>NZ_JAANOQ010000009.1 GCF_011305415.1 Flavobacterium bernardetii | reverse complement strand
TCATTATTTGTAAGAACTCCCTCTCTTGCGGGGTGCAAAGATAACATCTTTATATTTTAAATTCCAAATCTTTTTTTACTTTTTTTTCAAAAAATAATCTCCAATCTGTCTGTCATTATATAAAGAACTTCTCTCTTATTGCGGGTGCAAAACTAGCACTTAATTTTGTATTTCCTAACATTATCTTAACATATTTACAAAGTATTTTGTTATCATTTGGCTTGCAGTAAGTTACAAACGAAAGTTATTTAAACCATTTTAAACTAATATTAGATTTTAGCGATTTTACTGGACTTGCAACACTATTTCATCTTCTTGATTAGATATAAAAAATAGGATTTTCTTGTGAAATAGGTCGTTTTTGGATGTGTTTTTCCCAAATCAAAGCTTCATAAACCATCAAAAAGAGAATGTTTTGCTAGAATTTCTTATGAAAACTGAATTCTAGCCCTGATAGGAGCGGCATCCTTTTACAATTACACCCGACAAGCATCAAAAACTTGTCGGGTGTAATTGTAAAAGATATAGCGGAGAGCAGGAAATAGCTTCTAAAAAACTATACCTATATATATAAGAGAAGGATTAATTCCCAGCTTTTAGCTTTTCTTTGTTTTTAATTGCCCAATTCAGGGTCAGCTCACTTTCTGAAATTGGCTTTTTGGCTTCTTGCCTTACAAGTTTACCTTCATCAAAGCAGCGTTGCAGATAGGTTTCTATATAAAAATCCTCTGGAACCTCCATAGGATCGTAGGTTTTCTTTAAATCGATGTTGAATAATCTTGCCGTATTGTTTGACCAGAAGGCTTTCCAACCGCTTTTATAATCTTTAATTAGATCAAATGTGGTTTTTCCAGTTTGTCTATAAATTAACTTCACTAAAATTTGACCTTGTTTACGGGATAGCTTTTTAAGTTTAGGCTCAAATTCTTCATTTAAATACTTTTCAACTAGTTTAAAATATTTTTTCTTTTCTTTTTGAGTTTTCAACTTCGCCATAGTGGCATTAATTTGAGTTAATTTTTCGGCAGTTAGTTTTGCATAAGGATACACGACACGAACTCTACGTTCTAACAACTTAATTTGTTCGCGTTCTTCTTTTGTTAATTTGACTCTGTTTTCATCTGTAATAGAAACTTCTTCAATGATTATTTCGCGGATTGTATCTGTATCTTGAATATACACAATGGTATCAGACACACCTGAGCCTTCATCTTCTTGTGCGAAAACAAAGGAGAAGCTGAATAAAAAAACAATAATTAAAAAAATGCGTTGCATACCTATATATATTAAAGTGTAAAATTATAAATTTAATTAGCAAGTTCAATGCCATTTTTTTATTTTAGCAAAAAAAAAATCAAATAAATGAAAAGTATATTAAAAGATAGTTCGATTGCATTTTTGGAAACATATTTAAATAATGCATCACCTACAGGATATGAAAGTGAAGGTCAGAAATTATGGATGGAATATTTGAAACCTTATGTTGATACATTTATTACAGATAATTATGGAACTGCTGTTGGTGTTATTAATCCTGACGCACCTTTCAAAGTAGTCATTGAAGGGCATAGTGATGAAATTTCGTGGTATGTAAATTATATTACTGATGACGGTTTAATATATGTAATTAGAAATGGAGGAAGTGATCATCAAATTGCACCATCAAAGCGTGTCAACATTCATACTAAAAAAGGAATTGTTCGTGGAGTTTTTGGTTGGCCAGCCATTCATACAAGAATTGCAGGAAAAGAAGAAACTGCAAAAATAGAAAACATTTTTATTGATTGTGGTTGTAGTACGAAACAAGAAGTGGAAGATTTAGGTGTTCATGTAGGTTGCGTAATTACGTACCCTGATGGATTTGAAATTTTAAACGGAAACAAATTTGTTTGTCGTGCCATTGACAACAGAATGGGCGGTTTTATGATTGCAGAAGTTGCTCGTCTTTTAAAAGAAAACAAAAAAACATTACCTTTTGGTTTATATGTTGTAAATGCAGTTCAAGAAGAAATTGGTTTACGTGGTGCAGAAATGATTACGCAAAGCATTAAACCAAATATTGCAATTGTTACAGATGTAACTCACGACACAACTACTCCGATGATTGATAAAAAAATTCAGGGTGATTTAAAAATGGGGAAAGGTCCGGTTATTGCTTATGCACCAGCTGTACAAAATAAATTAAGAGATTTAATTACTGATACTGCTGAAGCTAAAAACATTCCATTTCAAAGAAGTGCTTGTTCAAGAGTTACAGGAACTGACACAGATGCTTTTGCTTATAGTAATGGCGGTGTACCAAGTGCTTTAATTTCTTTGCCTTTACGTTATATGCATACAACTGTAGAAATGGTTCACAGAGAAGATGTGGAAAATGTGATTAAATTGATTTATGAGACTTTATTGAAATTGGAGAACAATCACGATTTTTCATATTTTAGATAATGAATAAGATAACCTTATCACTATTATTTTTAATTCTTGCTTTAAAAGGTTTTTCTAACGAAAACATTCAGAAAGCTTTTAAAGCTAAAAAAAACAGTGATAAGGTTTCCTTTTTTAGGAGTTTGAGCAACGAAGAAAAAGCAGAAGATATTTACTTTTTTCAATCGGAGTTTACTTCTTTATTAAAACAAAACCCAAATGAATATTCTGTTAAGAAGCAATTTCTATTTGCTTTAGGTTTAATAAATCAAATACAGAATCAGAATTTAGAAGCGATTTCTAAATTTAACGAACTTCTTAACAAGAAAAACTATAATTTATCGAAAAGAGAAACTATGGATATTTATGTAGCTTTACAAGAATGCTACTTAAAACTTAACTTATATTCTAAAGTTTTCGATATCAATAAAAAGATAAATACGTTAATTTCTAACGGCGTTGATTATCCTTTGTGGAGTTACAACATACAAAGTAGATTGTATTTACAATTAGAACAGTATGACAAAGCCATTTCGCAATTAAAAAGTGAAATTACTTTATTGTATAAAAATCCGAAAAGAGATTCTTTGATTATTCCTTCTGCTTATAATGATTTAGGCTATTATTATCACTTAAAAAAAGACTACAATAACGCTTTGTCTTATTATAACAAATCAATTAAAACGGCAACAAAAAGTTTAATAACAACAAATCCATTTGCATATAAAAGTGTTTTGTTGAGTACGCAAAGTAATATTGCCAATTTATATTTGGATAGAAATGAATATGACAAAACAATTTCGGTTATAACTGAAGATATCTTGCCAAAAATTGAAAGCAAAAACACACCTATATATATACAAAGCTATTTAATGCTTGGTGAAGCATATTTAAAAACGAATAAACTGAGCAAAACCAAAAGTATTATTGAAACTTTAGAGCAAATTTGTTGCCTTAATGAAGTGAAACTAAAAATCCAATTATTAGAATTACAGTCGAGTTATTACGAGAAAAAAGAAGAATTCAAAACTTCTTTGAAATACATAGCTAAAATTGAGTATTTGAAAGATTCATTACTTTCTGTTCAAAATTTAAACCTTTTGAAAAGTACCGAACTAAATTACTTCATTGAAAACAAGGAAAAAGAAGTAGCTACGAAGAATCAAATCATTGAAGAAAAAGAAAAAACAAATCTTAACATAATCATCATTGGATTAATTGCTTTACTAACCACTAGCTTTTTTGCTTTTCAAAACAACAGAAGAAAGCGACTTGAAATTGAAAAAATGAACACTTCGATTTCTAAAAAGAATGAAGAAATTAAAGTTTCATTACATGAAAAAGAATTGCTATTAAAAGAAATTCACCATCGCGTTAAAAACAATTTGCAAATCATTTCAGGAATATTAAGCTTACAAAACAATAGTATTTCCGATGAAAAAGCCAAACAAGTTTTGGTTGATGGTCAAGATAGAATTCAGACGATCGCATTACTTCACAAAACTATGTATCAAAATAAAAACTTTAATATGGTTGATTTTCAGACCTATAGTAACGAACTCATCACTTACATCAGACAAACTAACTTTACCGGAAATAAAAACATTACCATAAACCAAGAAATAGAAAATATTCAATTTAATATTGACACTGCGATTCCGTTGAGTTTAATCATCAATGAAATTATTACAAATTGTTACAAACATGCCTTTAAAAACAAAACGGAAGGAATTATATCTATTTCAATAAAAAAACAAATTAATGATTCCTACGAATTAATCATTGAAGATAATGGAAACGGTTTGCCCGAAAATTTTACTAGTTTTGAAAATACTAAAAGTGTTGGATTTGATTTGATTCAAGGGCTTTGCCAACAAATTGATGGTGAAATAGAAATTACAAGCAAACATGGAACTAAAATAAACATTCAATTTAAAGAACCAAAATGACACAAAATCCTTTAAAAATTTTAGTTGTAGAAGACGAATACATCACGCAGAAAACCATATGTAATTATTTAACCGAAATTGGTTACGAAGTTGTAAGCGGAGTAATGAACACTAATAATGCAATTGAAATTCTAAATACAAAAAATGTAGATTTTGCCATTTTAGACATTAATATAAAAGGAGAAAAAAACGGGATTTGGTTAGGCAATTACATTTCGGAAAACTTCAATATTCCACATTTATACTTAACGGCTTATTCGGATACGGAAACCATAAAAAATGCTTTGCAAACAAAACCCTTAGGTTATTTAGTAAAACCCTTTCAAAAACATGATTTATTTACTTCTATAGAAATTGCGATTTTAAATTTTGCAAAAAATCAGACTTCAAAAGAAAAGTTTATCATTGTAAAACACAATGAAATATACACGAAGATAAATTTCGATTCTATCCTTTTTATTGAAAGTGATAAAAACTACTTGATTTTAAATTGCGAAGATGCAACATATCGTTATCGTTCTACAATTACAGATTTTGAAAATCTAATGCCAAATTATTTTATTAAAACCCATAAAGGTTTTATCATTAATTGTCAAAAAGTAAAAGAATTTTCAACTAGTTTAATTTTAATAAATGAGTTTAAAATCCCAATTTCAAAAACATTTAAAGAATTGGTATTTCATAAATTGCAAGAATAAAACCATTCCTCCCTAAAAAGATTACTTATTTCCCTGTTTTTTTTACACTTCTAATTTATATCAGATTTTCGTGGCTAAATTAACTACAAAATCATGAAAAAAATAGTATTTACCTTACTTCTATTCCCTTTATTTATACAAGCACAAGTAGGTATAAACACAACAACTCCAGATGCCAGCTCTATGCTTGACATCAATGCAACCGATAAAGGTTTATTAATTCCTAGAGTTTCCATTCCAAACTTAAATGCTGCTTCTCCAATAACTGCACCAGCAATAAGTTTATTGGTTTACAACACAAATACGACAACCGGAGCAGGATTTTATTATTGGGATGGAACCAAATGGACACCTTTTACTGGTGGTACAAGTCATTGGACAAAAGTTGGAAATGACATTTACAATAATAATACGGCTAACGTAGGTGTAGGAACAACTACTCCAACTACAAAATTTCATATTGAGAACATTGGAGCTCCAGGTTCATTATTGAATCAAAATTTTGAAACTAATACTATTACTCCATTAACAACTGGCGGAAGTGCGAATTGGGCAACACAAACAACTGAAAAATTCGCTGGAACTTATGCAGCAAAATCGGGTACAATCGCAGATAGTCAAACTACACAAATGTCGCACACTATTGTAATTCCTGCAAGTGGAGCCACTTTGAGTTTTTATTACAATGTAAGTAGCGAAGTTGGATATGATTATTTACGATTTTATATTGATGGTGTGCAACAAAACCAGTGGTCTGGTGCCATTGGATGGACGCAACAATCTTATATTTTAGCTGCTGGATCAAGAACATTACGTTGGGAATATAGTAAAGATTCCTCTTCAAGTTCAGGAACAGATGCTGCATATATTGACAATATTACGATAGCAACAGCAGCTCCAGCGGCAATGCGAATTGTAGATGGAAATCAAGCTACTGGTAAAGTACTTACATCAGACGTAAGTGGAAATGCTTCATGGCAATCAATTACAAATAGTAGTATTTCAGACATTCCGATTATGGCTTCCGTACAAGGAATGATAATTCCAATTTGTAATGATGTAAGTGTTGGTACAACGGGAAGTTTTAGTACTACTATTAAAGGAGTACCAACTACAGTAAGCTGGGAAGTTCTTGCAAGACAACAAAAAAGTGCTTCTCAGTTAGTGAGTGGTAATCAACTTGCAAGAGCGGAAGTTTTGGCAGAAAGATTACAGGTTCGTTATGATTTTAGTCCGCAATTACCCTTCAATCCAAATGGATTTATTTTTAGCGCTAACAACAATAGTGGACATCCCGATGTTTTTGTTTTGAATTACGCTAATAAATCACAATCATCTGTAACTATTAATATAGCAAGAGTGGAGAGATTTGCTGAGCAATCAGGAGCGAATTGCTGGACTGGGCAATTTTACTTTGATGCTTTTATCACAAACTAAACAAAAGAATGAGTTAGAATATGTTAATAAAAAGCCAGGCAATGCTTGGCTTTCTTATTTGATTTAAACGTAAATTGCCCCATTAAAAAAACAATAAAAATGATAGCACAACAAAATCAATCCATCGCTTTTAAATGGTTCGAGGCTTTTAATGTTCATAATTTGGAACAACTATTAAGTTTATACGATGATTATGCCGAACATTTTAGTCCAAAACTAAAAATTAGAAAGCCAGAAACCAATGGTTTGATAAAAGGAAAAAACGAATTACGTGTTTGGTGGCAAGATGCTTTTGAAAGATTACCAACTTTACATTATAAAGTAACTTCGTTAACTGCGAATAGTGATAGAGTTTTTATGGAATATATTCGTCAAGTTGAGAATGAAGAAGATATGCTAGTGGCGGAAGTATTAGATATTAAAGATGGGAAAATTGTTTTTTCAAGAGTATATCATGGGTAAATAGAAATTACAACGCATAAAAAAATCCCAATTTTCATTGGGATTTTCTATTTATTCAAATTAGGTTTTATTTTCCTAACATTCCAGCTTTTAAATCGTCATCAGCAGGCTTGTTACCTAACCAGATTCCGAATAATGCTTTTTTGAAATCTAATCCATCTATAGTTCCTTTATTCGTTCCGTTTTTGTAAACTGAAACTCCTTCACCAGGTACATACACGATAATAAAAATATCTTTTTTGTTTATTTTTTCTTTAAAGAAACCTTTAAACTTATCAATTTTTGCTTTTAAAGGCGCTGTTTTCTTTCCTGTAGAATTTTCAAAACCTTCAGTTATTGCAGTAGTCATTTTTTCAGAAGTGATTAATCCTGAAACAATATTCAATTTAATTGCCATGGCTTCATTAGCTGCAGAAACTGCATTCCCGTCAGTAGATTTTTTAGTTACATATAATGAACCTACATACATATCCATGAACATTTTTTCACGAACTCCTGCTCCATTCAATGTTAAGTTTTGTCCTTCGACAGCCAATTTAGCATCGACTTTTACATCGCCAACCGTTTTTTGAGCTGAAGCGAAAATTGCTGTGAAAGCAATAAATAAGGTAAGAATTTGTTTTTTCATAATAGTAAATTATTTGTTTAGGTATCGCTAAGTTAAACTTTTTTGTTTCTTCCTACAAATTTATTTGAATTTCAGATGTCAGAAATCTATTTTTTAACTGGTTTTTTCTTTTGTTGCAGATTTTAATTGAAAAATGAATGCATTTAATTCAAATCCTAACAAAACCAAAATACAGTTTAGCCATACATAAAACATCATAACAAGAAGCGTGCCAATTGAACCATACAATTCATTATATCTGGCGAATTTTTCTACATAAACGCCAAACACATAAGAAGTTAACACAAATAAAATAGTTGTAGTAATAGAGCCATAACTAATAAACGAGATGTGTTTACTTTCTTTAGTCCCGAATTTGTAAAGTGTTGATGTTATGAATAATATCATTAAAAACACGAACAAATATCTTGATGTTTCAATTAGTGGTACTTTAGACACGTAACCACTTTGTGTTTCTATTTTATGAATCACAACTGCAACAAAAATTAAAGTTGCTACGGTTAGTAATAACAAAAATGCAATAATTAACGATAAAGCAATGGCAACAGCATATTGATGAATATAACCTCTTTTTTTACTAATGTTTTTTGACATTTCAAATCCGTCAAGCAAGGCATTGATTCCGTTCGACATTAAAAAAATAGACAATAAAAATCCAGAAGAAAGTAATCCGTTATAACTATTATTTAAAATATCTTTTAGAATGGATTCGATGGCATCATACGTATTTGGTGGTACGCTTTGCGAAACGAAAATTAGAAAATCATTTTGAAAATTATCTAAAGGAATGAATGGAATTAAATTCAGTAGAAATAACGCAAATGGAAACAAAGCCATAAAAAAACTAAAAGCGATAGCACTAGCACGATGTGTAACATCTCCAGAAATAATTCCGGAAAGATATAATTTAATAATATCGTACAATGAACTGTGTTGCAAACTCGGAAATTTAACCCCGTGTAGCAAGGCAATTAATTGCTTAATTACAGGTAAGTTTTTTATTGTTTCTTTATTGAATTTCATAGATTGGTACGCGGATTTTACAGATGCTTCGCAACGCAGATTGACACTGATTTTATTAATTTCTTAAAACATATAGTCACATAGTTTCTATATTAGATTAAGTCGCTTTGCTCAAAATAGTTAAACATAGATTTTGAAGCTCAGATTCAAACTTTTTTTTGAATACCGATTAAAAATTATGTGAATTTTTTAAATCTGTATTGTTTAAATGTAATCTTATATTGCTTTTAAACTTAAATCCATATTATAAACCGAATGCGTTAAAGCGCCGGATGAAATAAAATCAACTCCACATAAAGCATATTCTCTAATTGTTTTCTCGTTGATATTTCCTGAAGATTCAGTTAAACATTGATCACCGATAATTTGAACCGCTTTTTTAGTCGTTTCAAAATCGAAGTTATCTAACAAAATTCGGTAAACGCCACCTGCTGCTAAAATCTCTTCTACTTCAGCAATGTTTCTGGCTTCAACAATAATTTTTAAATCTTTGTTATTATCTTTTAAATACTGTTTGGTTTTAGCAATGGAAGCTGTAATTCCGCCAGCAAAATCGTTGTGATTGTCTTTTAGCATAATCATATCGTACAAGGCAAATCGGTGATTTTCTCCTCCTCCAATTTTAACCGCCCATTTTTCACAAGCTCTGAAATTTGGAGTTGTTTTACGAGTATCTAAGATTTTCGTACCAGTTCCTTCAATTAATTTGACGTAACTTTTGGTTTTTGTTGCGATGGCACTCATACGTTGCATACTGTTTAACACCAAACGTTCTGCTTTTAATATGGATTGCGAACTTCCATGTACATGAAAAACCACATCTCCATATTTGACTTCCGTTCCATCTTGAATAAAAGTTTCGACTTTCATGTTCGAATCTACATAATTGAAAACCATTTTAGCGAATTCAACTCCAGCAATGATTCCGCTATCTTTGACTAAAAGTTTGGCACTTCCTTGCGCTGATGCTGGAATACAAGCTAATGAACTGTGATCTCCATCACCAACATCTTCTCTGATGGCATTGGAAATGATTAAATCTAATTCGTTTTGAAATTGTTGTTCTGTAATCATATTTATATTTTTTTATGCCGCGAAGGCACTAAGACACTAAGTTTTTATTTTACTTTTTATAGTTTTTTTTTAAACTGGCACATTGACTTATTGAATAATTGGCTAATTATAATTCATCCGTTGTAAATGATTGTTGCATTTTTTTCTTGTAAGGTCGGATAATTAAACGGGCTTCTCTGTCGAAACGAATATAATTATACACCCAATTTAAGAAAACCACCGCTTTGTTTTTGAATCCAATTAAGGAAATCAAATGTACAAACATCCAAACAAACCAAGCAAATACGCCACTGAAATGAAAATTTGGTAAATCTACAACAGCCTTATTTCTTCCGATAGTTGCCATCGAACCTTTGTCGTTGTATTCAAACGCTTTTAATGGTTTATTATTTTGCAAATTAATTAAATTTTCTGCTAATAAACTACCTTGTTGCATCGCAGGTTGAGCCATTTGTGGATGACCTTTTGGATATTTGGCTGTTTCCATGAGACATATATCGCCAATAGCAAAAATATTTTCGTACCCTTTTACTTTATTATGTGAGTCGACTTTAATTCTATCGATTCTTTCAAAAATAGCATCTTTGTTTAATCCACTTATTAGTTTTCCAGCTACTCCAGCGGTCCAAATTACGGTGGAAGAATGAAATTCTAAATCGGTATTAGTTGAAACCACAACGCTATCGTAACCTGTAACGCGTACATCTTTATGCACATTTACGCCTAATTTTTTCAAGAATTTTTCAGCTGCAATGGATGATTTCACCGTCATTGTATCCAAAATTCTATCGCCACTTTGTACCAAATGAATTTGCATTCTATTGATATCTAAATCGGGATAATCTTTTGGTAAAACAGCTTTTTTCATTTCTGCCAAAGCACCAGCAAGCTCAACACCTGTTGGTCCACCACCTACTAAAACGAAATTCATTAAGCTTTCACGTTCGGCTTCATCATCAGTTAAAAGGGCGGCTTCAAAACTTTCTAAAATTAAACTTCTAATATTTAGCGATTGCGGAATGGTTTTCATCGACATACTATTTCGTTCAATTTCTTTATTGCCAAAATAGTTTGTTTTTGTTCCTGTTGCCACCACTAAATAATCGTAATGTAATTCGCCAATATCAGCAATGATTCTATTATTTGGTGCGTCAATTTCTTTTACATCGCCCAAGCGAAAATAAAAATCCTTATATTCTTTAATCACTTTACGAATTGGGTAGGCAATAGAATCTGGCTCTAAACCGCCAGTTGCTACTTGATATAATAAAGGTTGAAACGTGTGATAATTATGTTTGTCCATCATTACCACCTGATAGTTTTTGTTTCTTAATTTCTTCGCTAAAGATATTCCAGCAAAACCGCCACCTATAATTACAATTCTTTTTAAATCAGAATCCGGTATGTTCATTTTTGAAGTGTTTATTTAAAATGTATTTTTACAATCAATTGATTATCAATAATTTATATTGATTTTTTTAATTTACTCATAAGATTTACTCACAAAACAACTATTTACATAAAACTCGAAAATCCACTTTGAAGGTGGATTTTCAATTGTTATTAACATTCATTTAAAATTGTTATAGCGAATATACGACTATTAATTATTTTAGAAAAATATATTATGATTACTATACCATTTTAATGTTATTAGCTTTTAACTTAAAATTATCAACAGATTAAATTATCCTTTTTATTAAGTTGGACAATTTATTTTAAAACAATTTTGAAATGTAATTAAAGAATCTTTCTTCTTACAAGCTAAAACTTGATTCTTATAAACCAACTTTTCCAAAATAGTTTGTTCGTTTGCTTGGAGTAAATGAAATTCTAAATTATCAATATTAAAGTTGTCAGTGTTGATTTCAAAACTACCAATTAAACCGATTTCTTTTTGCTCAATATAAATACCTTTTTCTAAATTAAGATTTGTCTTTTTTATTGTTGTGTTGTACAACGGGAACAAAAGTAATTCTTCGTTTAAATCATTGATTTTTAATTTTTTAACCTTTTTATTTTTATACCAAATTTCTATTTGATTTTTGTGTGAATTAATAAGCCCCTCTATTGAGTTTCCTTGTAAATCATCAATAGATTGAATGGTTTTGTTTTTGAGATAATGATAAAAGAAAGGATCTATTAAAACTTCAGTCAAAGGCTGTTTCATTCTTGCAGCGACTTCCTTAAAAGCATGTAAAAGCTCATTCGAAAATACTAATTGCTTTAGAATCCAGGCTTCTCCTAAAATATTTATTTTGAGTTTATTGGTTACCACTTAATTTATTTTATTTAATTCTTTTTTTGAATGGATATAAACATATAACAATCAATTAAATAAACCACCTCTTTATCGTATAGAATATATAGAAAAAAGTTCTTCTTTATCTTTCTCCGTTAACAATTCATCAGTTTTATTTATAAAGGGATCAATCCAATTTGCTTTATCCTTTGCCCATTTTATCCAACTTTTCAACTCATCAGTTAAATTATTTTCAGCTATTGCTTTTTGTTCTGTAACATTTATGTAGTTTCTATAAATAATTGCCTTGTTGAATTTTTCTGAATCTGAAAAAAGTTTTTTGGTTTTGGCAAATTCTTTTTCTTTACGTGCTTCAAATTCCTCTCTTGTTTTTCGCTCTTCTTCTCTTTTTATTACGCTTAATCTACATCTTTCTCTCCATTCTAATTCTTTTATTGCTTCTAGTTCAATTTTGGCTACTATTTTAGCTAATTGCTGTTCTAATCTCATATAACCATCTGATCATTCCATACTTTTATAACTTTCTCCGATTTTCAAAATCAATACACCTGTTGGGATATAGGTAGAAGATTCATATATTTTTTCTGATGGAACTCTTTTGGTTTTCTCCCTAATACTAAAATGAAATAATACACTATCCACATCAATCAGTGGCCCTCTATTATTAATATCTCGACTAAAGGAATGTTTCCTAAATCTAAGTAGTTTGATGAAACTATCCATAATGCGAAGCGCTCTGCAATAATTATTTTCTTCCACATATATTGAAACTGTATCTATTTTGTCGTTTCGATAAAAATCTTTCTTTTTTCTGTTTTCACGTTCGCTTTTAGTATTTTTTATAAGAATGTCTGGTTTGGTTAATTTATCTGGAACTAGCAAAGGTGCTTTGGGATCACTTAGTATTTCCTTTGTTCGTATAGTTTGTGGCGTTTGGTCTACGTTCACTAGATTTCCTTCTTCCCTTTTCGTTAAAGTAATTTTATCTTCTCCACTAAAGTTGGAATTGAAGTTTGGTTTTTTAACCGCTTTATTGAATTTTAGTTTCATCCAATATCCATTATCCGGCATTGGTATTTCAAATTGTTTGCAGAGTTTTTTGATACCTTCATTTGAAAGTGCATACTGCTCTGTCAATTTAGAAAGTGATATTGACCAGATTATATCATAAAACTCCTTTCTTGTTACTCCAATAGTTTCCATAAAATAACTTTTAAAAATTACTATTACAAGATACAATACGTTACTAAAAAAATGAAATTAGCGAAATGAAACAAACTAATAATTGATGTTAGGAATACCTTCATACTTATACAAATGGCCCAGGCAATAAGCAATTTTTATGCTGTTGTATGAGATAATTACTAAAACTAATTTAATTTCAAATAATTATTATTTATAAAATCTTTAGTTTGATTATCCCAAATCAAAATCCTGTCTTTTCTTAATTGATTTATTATATCAATATATTTGGTCTCCATTTCGCTGTATAATGCAATAATTAATAATCCAGATGTTCTTGTAAGTATTGTATAAATGAAATTACTAATTTCATCTTCATCATCAATTTTTATTTTAGTTGACCATAACACGCAAGTTTTTTCCATCCCTTTTAATCTTAAAATAGTATCCGTTTCAGCTATATCAATATTAATTCTATTGATTGAATTAGTTAGATTATAATCTTTTTCAAGGATTGTGATTTTCCTTTTTGGATTGCTTTCTAGATCAATAATATCAAAACTCTTAAATGAATTAGCAATATTGATTATTTTATTTGACATTTCAACATCATTATCAGCAAAAACTAAAATTGGTCTAGCGCCAGGAGGAGCACCTTTGTATGGAGTAATTACATCAGTATCTTCTTGACCATTAATTTTGATGTTTTCGGATATTCTTTTAATAGCTTCACTAATTCTGTATGGTAATCGGTATGAGCCATCTAGCCTCAAATAATTTCTGTTTCTCATTCTTTCAGTCGTTTCGTCAGTATCTCTTGGAATATCTGATACTTTACCGATATGAACAGCTTGAGCGTAATCTCCAGCTAGAATAAGGTTATTGGGGTTTTTAATTAATCTATAGAAAATTGTATAATCTGATTGAGTACAATCTTGAAATTCATCCACAAAAATATATTCAAAAAGATTATTAAAACTCTCTGTCTTTAATTTTTTTAGAAATTTATGTCTTCTGGTAAAAATTGATGAATGTTTAGAAGTTTCTAGTTTTTCTAAATATCGAATTATCGTTTTAAATAATAATTTCCTACTAGGTCCATCATAAGGCAATCTCGGCCTTCCTTTACGCGGAGAATTGAGATATACCTCTTCAGAAGAATAATCTAAACCATAAATAATTCTATGATATTCGTCTAAAATATAGTCTTGATTTAATATATTATCAAATTCATTATTTGTAATTTTATCTTCTAATTTTATTTCTTCAATTGCAGAGCGCACAATCATTCTATGGTAATTGTCAAATTGCAACGTATCATCGTGAAATGGATAATCAACTAATGAATAAATTTTCCATAACCTAGTTGGTAAAACATCAAAATGGTAAATCATTATATTGACAAAATTAGAGCCTTCTATTTGAATTCCATATTCATCGTGTTTGGTATGCTTAATTTTTTTTGCATCTAACAATTCAATAATCCAATTTTGTAAATAGTATGATAGTTGCTTATTAAAAGTTGTAACTAATACACTTAATTTGTCTAATTGATTGGTTTTAACATGAATATCAACCACTTTTGCTATGCGTTCCGTTAAAACAACACTTTTACCACAACCAGCTGGACCAGTAATTATTGTAGGTCTTCCATCTGGTACTGATGCACTTTCTTGCTGTGGATTCAATATAATCTCTCTCCTTACTTTTATTGGTGGATTGTATAAATCAATTTTGGTAGCTTCTTCACGACCGAAAAGATTGAATAATGGTGCCGTACTAGAAAGTACAGCTCCAAACAAAGCATTATCATTCCAAGTTGGTGTTCCTAAAAACTCAATAGATTGATTTTGCCTGAACCAATTTCTTGCTACAAGTGATGCTGTCATTGTTCCAGAAAAAAGTAAATCACTTTCTATTTCTTTAAGTGCATAATTATTTTCTTTTAAAGTCTGCGATAATTGTGTTGTAAAATGCCTTTTGTTATAAGAAGACAGAAGAAGGATTTTTTGTGGCTGGAAACTTTCTAAAAGCTTTAAAAAATCTTGTTTAAGATTATCTACATTTTCGGAATGATCAAACAAATAACTTGCAGTTATCCAATTATTAGAAGCTCTATTAATTTGGGTATTGTTCCATGAATTTAATGTATATTCAATTTCAATATTTATTGCTTCAGGATAATTTTTAATGAAATTTGGCCATAGAAATGACCTGTTGTAATCCATCATAAATGGACTGGTATCAATATTTATAATTATCAATTTTGGACATTTACAATTTATCGCTTTCATTCCAACATATACCAAGCCACAAGCCCATTGAATTGCCCCAGTGCCTGCTCCTAAATCATAAATGGTAATTTCCTCTTCATTTCTTGCTTCGTAAATAATTTCTATGAAATACTTTAAAAATGTATTAACTCTTCTGCCGTGGTACCATAAAGAATAAGTAAAACCAATTGACGGTCTATCATAACATAAATCCTTATTTTGAGATAAAGCATAGCATTCATTACTACATTCATTAATATCAAATACAATATTATCCTCTTCTTTATTGGCCAACCAATAATCATAAGAAGCCTGTTGAATACATTCATCTATTGTCTCTTTTTGATTGAATACCCATTGTGTTAGAAGCTCTTTTGTCATATTATATTGGTGCAAATCCGGTTTTACCTATTCCTAAATTAGGAATTAGTTGTTGCATTACTTTTAAGACTCTTTGATATTCATTATCATCCCAATTATATTCGCTTAATATTTTCATTGCCTCAGCCCTAGTACCTGCTACAAATTTTCCTTTATCCTTATGGAATGGTTGAATAATAAATTTTTTAATTCCCGTTTCAAGAAGCGTTTCAGCAAATGAATATGCATCATCAACAGGTAAAAGAGGCGTCATTGTTATACAAGATTGTACGCCCGCAATACTAACTTCCTTAATTGCATTCAATCTTTGTTTATTACCAGTACAATAAGGCTCAAATACTTTTCTAACTTTTTCACTATCAGTAGTAATAGTCATATTTACCTGTATTACTTTGAATTTTTTAAATAAATCGATATCTCTAGTTACTAATGGGCTACGGGTTTGAACAACTAACCTAACATTATGATAATCAATAAGTTCTTTAAGTATATTTCTTGTTAATTCAAGTTCTTTTTCAATCGGTTGATAAGGATCAGTAACACTACTCAAATAAATTGTTTTGTCTTGAAGCGGTTTCTTACGTTGTTTCATTAACAGTGAAAGTGCGTTTTCTTTAACAGATATCCATTTGCCCCAATTATCCATTTTGTCTTTATCTCTCGAAAAGAAAGCTGCATAACAATATGTGCAACCAAAAGAACATCCAGAATATGGATTTAGAGTAAAATCATAATCTTCCATAAAACCAGAAGCTTTAGTAAGGATTGAGCTTGCAGAAGTATAACCAACAGAAGTGGTTCCTATTGATTTCTTTTTTTCTTCGTCGCCAAATAAGTTCAATTGTTCCATAAAAAAAAATGCCTTTATAAATTTTTATTAAATCCAAAAATATAGCTGTAATTATCTTTTGAACTGTTTTCTAACGATTTATTTAGTTCAATTATTTCTACTTTTACAAAATCTAATAATGAAATTGTTTCTGTTACTCCGTCTGAGCAAATTACAAACTTATTGTAATCATTATTTGAAATTTCAAAAAAACCTTTTTCTATAATTTCTCTTTTACCTGATATAGATTTTGTCACTATATGCTTGTATTTGTTTATGCTATCAGTAGAGATAACTTTACCTGATTCAACAAGTGAATTTACAAGAGTATGAGATTTTGATTTAAAAGTAATATTATCACCATCAAAAAGACAAATTGTAACATCACCTAACCAAAAAATTAATGACTTATCGCTGCTCCTAATAATAGCTCCTAATGTTGCGCCAGACTTACTTGACTCTATTTCGTTAAACTGTTTAATTGCTAAATTTGCTTTTTTAAGTGCAACATCTATTTCTATTGATGTTATTTCTTTACAAGTTTTAAGATAAGAATCAATATTCTCAATAATAATTTTTGCTGCATCATAGCCATTTTCATAGCCGCCCATACCATCAACCACTAAATATAATGACATATCATTTTGTAATTCTGAAATTAGAATTACATCTTGATTAGCCTCTCTTTGACCTATGCCTGTATGTGATAAAATTTTCATTAATCTCTATCTGCTTTCAAAGTTGCTCCACCATGTTTTGTAAAACGGGGTCTTGTAATAATCTTAACTGGTTTGTTGGTAATAGATTGTTCTGTTGCTTTTGATGCCCATAAAAAACCTTCTCCTGGTTTTAATAAACTCATGTCATTTGCAGAAAGACTACTCAATTGATTTATTGATTTTTGTATATGCTTTAACCATTGAGGTGAATTAAATTTGTGTACTAAAACAATTGAACTTAGCTCAATTATTTCGTTTGGTAAACTTGGAGGGTCTTGACTAGCAATCATTATACTAACTCCCTTATGTCTCATTTCTCTTATAGCCGTAACTATATTATTAGTTAAATCTTTATTATCCATGTATTTGTGTGCTTCATCAAAAACAATAAACTTATTAAAAGCCTTTTCATTGTAATATTTTACACCAGAGAAAACATTAAGCATTATAACAAATAAACCTAGCGCTTGATCTTTAATAATAAATTCATCACGTAAGTCAACTATAATTAACCTACCTGGCTTAATTATATCTTTTAAATAATAATTATCATCAATATATTCTTGAGCAAAACTCAACTTCTGTCTAGCTAATGATTTTTGACTGTTTGATAATAATTCGGAATTTTCAACACTCTCTCTTAATCCTTCTAATGTAATATTTTTTCGTTGTTCCTTCATTATGAATTTCAACTGTTTTATATAAGCTGAATCATTACCTACTGCCTCTAAAAGGAACAACCAATCTTGTACATTTAACTCTTTTGAATTAAATGCTATTGGTTTGACTTCAATTGATGGAAATTGACTTTTTCTTTCTTCTACTTTATCAGAAGGAGTTAACAATATTACATCTTTAATTGAATCAGGATTAGCTCCATACTTTTCTTTAAGCATATTCAATTCTCTTTCTTCATTATTTTCATAAATCATCGATGTGAACTCTGGTTCATAATCCATGCTCTCACTATAATGAAAAATTACACCCGCTAAAGGAGATTTCAATAAATTTACATTATTTACTTCTTTAAGTACCATTTCAGAAACGGTTCCAATAGTATAACTCTTTCCTCCACCTTGGACTCCAAATAAACTAATTGTATTGGTTTCAGATAAATCAATTGCAATTTTTTTATTATGTATTGAAGTTCCTAAAATTCCATATTGATTAGATTCACTATTCTTTCCAATAAGGATATCGTATTCCGGTGGAGTATTATTATCTAATTCTGAATTAATTTTATCATCACCCTTATCAAGTTTAACAGATGGAATCTCATTATCAATGTCCTGATTATTTAATATTTCATTTTCAGATATTGAAGTATTATTATCATATTTGCTTTCATTTTCAACAATAAGAACATCTTTAAAAGTTGAATCCTCTATACTTTCTTCATTTTCTTCATATGGGCTTATAACAGGTTCATCATTTAATACTTTAAGTTTTGGTTTATATTTTTGTATGAAAGGTTTTAACTTATCATTTGAATTTAAAACTGATCCTAATTCTTTTATTAAATCCTGATTTTCTAATCTTTGAGTGTTTAAATCAGAATCAGCATCTAAAATTTCAGTAATTAATTTATGTCCAAAAGTGAAAATTGTTGTTGAATCATCAAAGATTTGTTTTAAGTGCTTTTGTTCAAATGAAAAATCAAAAATAAATCCAACCTTATTAAATTTAAGATTAAACCCTTCATTTAACGTTTGAACAAAATTTATATAAGTGTTATATCCAACTTCTGATAAATACTTATATCTATATGCTCTTTCAATATAAAACTGAAGCATTTTTTTAAATTCAATGTTTTTAATTTCTCTATCTAATCTATCTTCCGACTTAAATATATTTGGATCAAAATGCGTTTTAAGTGCTAAAATTGTATTATCGATTTGTTCAACCATCTTCACTTTTAACTCTTCACGTTCATTAACTCCTAAATACGATCTACATTTAATTTCCAATACAGAAATATTTATTTCTCTCGTACCATTATTAATAGTAATAAATAAATTATCTGCTCTACTTTTAGAATTTGAAGATAAGTTTTCAAATAATTCTTGATGTAAATCAATAGGAACTATGAAAGCATTCTCTAATAAACCTTTCTTTTCAAGTACTCTTTTTGAAAAAGCTGTTCCAATGACTTCAAAAGCTCTATTTTTTGTTGAATTAATCTGTAACACTAGAGAACTACTTATTGCTCTTAAATCCTCTAAAATTGTATTAATACAATCTATATCTTTTGGATTTGTAACATCAAGACCAAACCCTTCAAAATGAGGACTTAGCAACCCTATAATTTCACTATTTGGTTTTGTTGTTAAATATGAAGAAATACCACTTATTTCATCACTTGGAATGTAATCCAACAAAAATGGTATCTGTCCATTAGTTGATGGTTGGTCGAAAATTTGTGGTCCTAAATTTTTATCAAAAGTTATGACCCAATCAGAATATTCATGTAGATGTGAAATTAATACTTTATCTCTATCTGTCAATTCTAACTGAATTGCTGGAAGAGAATCTGTATCACTTGAAGCAAGAGCACATGCTATATTTTTTTGAAAATTATTAAATAGTGATGTTACTATTGAACCTTTTGATTTTCCTACATCAACATAGTTAATCCATTTTATTAAATCAATACTTTCATCGATTGACGTTTCTGTGGTATTATAAACAAAAAGTCCATTAAGGAAATCTGATTTAAAATCTACAGTAGGTTTTGTTAATGTTATTTTAGGAGTAAATGGATTAACTAAGAAACTTAAATGAGAATTATAACTAATTGGATTAATCAGAAAATCTTCAATACTGTTGATTGAAAACCTAAGTTTAGGAAACAATCTATTTACTGATGCCTGTGAAAATAATTCAGCTTCTTCTGTAATATTTGTATCAGGATTAATCAATTCTCTTAAAGCATTTCCTGGCTCAATAAAAGATGTATTTCCAACAAAAATTCTAACTTCAAATTTTGTATCAACATGTTCCTTATTTTTACTTAACTCAACGAATGCTTCAGCAAACTTTTCTGCATCACCAACATTAAATAAATTTATAACTAATTTATCAGTGTAAGGATGTTGAATTAAAAAATTCTTTAAATGTTTAACGACTAAAGATTTACTTACTTCGTTTTCAATATTCGTTTCCTTAGTTATGTTTAATAAGGACTTAAAATATTGCTTAAGTTGATGAGCTACTGGAACTAAAGAATTCTTATTCTTGTTGTATTCTGAATTAAAATAAATACCCCAACCAAAATTAATTTCTCCTGTATACTCATAGTTGTCAAAATTTGATGGATCAACAAAAACAAAAGGATTATTAGAAGGCTGAATTTTCCCTAAGAAAACATCTTGTAATTTCGACCAATCTTTAACGTGATCTTTATATTTAATACTTCTTTCATGCCATATTTGAAAAGTATCTATTAAACTGTAAAACCACGCTAATCGTAACGGATGCAATGGAGACAACATAACTGCACTAACCGTTTCATTATTAGGTAACTTAGCTTTAATTTTAACTAAATCTAAAAATTGAATTTCAGAAAATAATAATTTTAGACTTTCTTTTTCGGAATCCTCAATATTTGTTTTGACTATTTTCTTATTTAAGTCAACAATCCAACTATTAAATTTATCTATATAAGATTTAATTTCCTCTTTAAGTTCAGCTAAATTTGTTGTTTCAAAAATTCCATTTTCAGTAGTATTGGAATTAATTATTTTATTAAACAAATTACTTCTTGCGTCAATTAATTTCTTAGGAGCAATATCCGTTAAATTACTATTAATAAATTCAAGATTCTCAAGACCTAAAGCAGTTTGATTGTTATTTAATGTTGCTTTTACATAACCTAATTTATTACCGTTTTTTAGAAGCTCATTTTGAATTAATCTTAACTTTGATGAAACAATAACCTGGTAGTTATGTTTTTGATTATAATTAATATGAAAAATTGAATTATGTTTTGGCTTATCATCATTCGTCCAAATGTTTGACTTATCACTTGGAATTGGAAAATCTTCTTCCTCACCATCTTTAAGTAAATCTATATTAAATTTAAAATATGCTTGCAAAACGTTGAAAAGCTTATCTTTTCTTTGATTATCTTCTTTTTCCGTATTTTCTTCAACAACAAATTCAAAATCTTCTGTATCTGATTCAAGTTTATAATTTAAACTTGCTTTAAATTCAATACTCTTATTATTTTTTTCCCAATTTTCTTGAACTTTATCACTGTAAAAGTCATCATTAGTATTTAAAATATTTCCATTTTCATCTTCTGCAATTATTTTGAAGAAGTAAGAACCTTCTTCCATATTGTTGGAATTTAATTCAATTTTTGCCTCTCTATATTCTTGTCTTGCGTTAGAATTTGGTAATTTTCTAACTGTTGTCATTTCCTGACCTGAAAATCCATCTACAGACATTAAAATAACTCTAAAATATTTTAATTCATTTACTTGGTTTGGAGGAGGAGTTGTTGTAAATCGAATTATTACATTGGATGAATTATTACTGTTTGCTTTTAACACTTTACGGCCTTCTTCTTCAATGAAATCAGTAGATCTAATTTCTAAAACCTTTAATTTAACTTCATTAAAGTTCAAATTTGGAATTTTCCATTTATCAAACCATAGATTTTTATAATCATTAGTAATTACATACACTAATTCATTTAATGTATTAACCTTCGATTCTTTTTTAAACAATTCTACTAAATCTTTTTGAATTGAATCTTTTTCGATTTCTAAGTTTTCAACTCTTTCGTAAATTGTTTTATTAAATGATGATAGTAACTGACAACTTTTATGATTTAATGTTAATCTAGAACGTATTAGATTCATATCGTCTAGTAAATTTACATCAGGTAAAATATCTAAAAAGAATAATAATTCGCCAAATGATTTTTTAGCATAATTATTTTTTTCTAAACCAATTAAATAGCTAATAAATTTAAAGTTATTTGTTTTGGAAACTTTAAGAATATCTTCAATAGCTTTAATAACTGTTTTAAATTCAGTTGGAACAGAATTAAGTAAGACTTTAGTTAATTCATTTTCTATATTGTATAATGAAATTTCTTTAAAAGTTGCATTACCATACGAATCTTCCGCTGCTGTACGATTGTTAGCAGGAATCAAAATTAGTAATGGTTTGGATTGACTATTTCTTAGTTCAATCAATTTGGTAGCTGAAATATTACACTCTTTTTGTTCAACGTCATTTATAATGTATGAATCAATATTAGAAAAAGATAATTTCAAATTTTCCCACAAAACTAGTAATTGCTCTTCTCCTAATCCTGTTATTTTCATACAATGACCTGGCTTAGCATTACTAAATTCTTCGTGATGAATTTTAGAAATCAATTCAACTATTTTACTGTAATATATTGTTTTATAATTATCTAACATAAATAAATCATTAAAGAAGTTCGTATCTAGGTCTAACTTTTTGCAAAATATACGCATCACTCAAGTCATTGTAAAAACCAATTTGTCTCAATTTTAATTTGAAAGCTTCAACGTTTTCTTTGAATGCTAATATTGTATTAACATCTGCATTTTCAAACCTTTCTTCATTTAAACCGTTAATTATTAGACCATATCTTTCTTTTAGGTTTTTCATTAAATCTTCAATAGAAAGACTTTTAGTAATAAATTTTTCATTGTCTAAATGTAAAACTTGAATTTGTACAAGTGTTTCAAGCAACCTTGTCCCAAGGACATATCTTCTTGGATGTTTTTTGCTACGTCCTTGTGCTAAAAAACCTCTATCGTTATTTTTTTGAGAAATACTATCCATAAACTGTGGATAGTATTTCAATTGATATGGACCTTTAATTTTCATTAATAACTCAACATATCTATCAAAGTAAGTTGTTTCATATTTTACCATTTCATTAATCAAATCCTTATCTTCTTTGTCAAAATTACCATAGATGTAATCCCAATGTGTTTCAAACTTTAAATCAAAAGATTCATTTCTATCATTCAAAATTCTTAAAACTTCAATTAATGTATCTGAATCTGCTTTATCCAATTTGTATCTAGCTATAACTGCATTAATTTGAAAAGTTGATTTTATATAATTATAAAGTGAATTAAAATTTTTTTCTGCATCATTAATTGCTAAATTAGAAATCTTACTTTCAAAATTATCCGTTACATCAACTACAATATTCCAATCATCTGTTACTTCAATTTTACTTTCATCTATCATTTTTGGTAAAAGATAAACGGCTTTATGAATATATAATGACAAATGAAAGGATGTAATTGTTTTTAAATAGTCAATTAAAACATTTCTTGGTATTTCGTTTTTATATACCAACAATTTGTGCACATCATCACAAAATAATTCAGCTTGTTTTTCAAGAAGTGGCTTTATTCTATTTAAATCAGAATTGCTTTCTAAAAAACCCGGATTAACATTCTTTATTAAATGCAATATTCCAAGACTATCAACATCAAGATGATTACCATTGAGTAGTTGGTTTGTTGTAGAATCCCATCCCTCCATCAAAAAATTTTTTAGTTCATTTTTTACTGAAGGTTTTTGACTTAACATTAAATAGACTTGATCTGCGCTAAAATAATCTCTTGTATTAGGAGCATTTCTAACTCTATAACTTTCTAAGTGAATAGGTCTTAGTGAAGAAACTTTTTCTTTTTCGGAATTCCCTCTATTAACAAGATTTGTTAGATTTGTCCTTAGCCAAAGTTCGACTGCTTCTGGATTTTCATTGAAGCCTGATAGATTCCCTTCTTCTTCAATTTTTTGAAAAATACTTTTGAGCTTGGACAACTCTATAAAAACATTTTCACCCCTACGTGTTCTTTGTTTAGGTCTTACTCCATTATGTTTTAATAACATAAATAAATTAACTAAAGTACTATCAATGTTTATTACTTTCGCATCTGAAGTAAATATTAATTCATTACGAAAAATCCCCTCTTCTCTATTTAAATTAATAGCCATACTTATATTGCTAATTTGTTAATAGCTATTTTGTTATAACTATTTTTCTTTATTGAATAAAATGTTTTATTGTCCGATGTAACCACTATTTCATCGTACTTTAAGTTCTCAAGTAGATTTTTAAAAACAATTAACTCTACGAATCTTCCTTTTAAATCATTTAAAGATGGACTAAATCCTTTTTGAATAAAGTAAAGCATTTCGAATAAATCTAGTGAAATAGTAAGATTTATGTGTTTATGCGACTTATGTCTAAAAATTAAACTATCTGCTTCATATTCAATATATCTAGTGAGATGATCTGCTTTATTTACAAACAATTCAAACTCATCTAATGGAAATAATTTAAATGATTTACCAAAAGGATCTTTAATTTCTGTTGATGCAAGAATCAAATTTTTCTCATCAAGTGAATAATTATTACAACCTTCATTTAATGATACTGCCCTTGATATTGAATTCTTTATTTTTTCAGTTATGTTTTCACTTTTTAGAATATTTACGAATTCAAATACAGATTTATATGGAATCCTCAATAAATAAGATGGCTTATTAATTTTAGATTTATCATCTTGTGAACTATTTTGAGAATTATTTGAATTTTCAATCATAAACAACTTACCTTCAAAATATTGATGTCTCACAAAAACTTTTTGTCTGTCTCTAGATTGTTCAATATTTTCAGGAGTTTGCTCATGAGCAGGCAACAAATATTTATATTCATTGAATATTTCTAATAGTGTTCCTTCTCTTTCTAAAAATTCTAAATAGTCTTTTTGATGATGTCTGTTGAAAAACAATTCTCTATCTAATTTTGGGATTGCAACTTCACCTATATCTGTTTCCCTGATTAGTTTAATTAACCTATCATTATTACCTGAATCATTGATTTTAGGATTTGAAATATTAAAATAATAATATTGCCAATATTGCTCAGGTGTAGTTGTTTCATTACTAATCTTCCTAATATCTTCACAAGCAAAATCTCTTGTAAGTAAAAACGCTACAAATGAACGAACATCACGCATTGTTATGTGTAGCTCTCTTTTTAAACTTACTGTCCTTAATAGCCACTCTAAACGATTGATTACAGCTTCTCCTGAAGCTTCATCACTAAAAGTTTTTACATTGTAATTAATAAAACATTTACTTGCCAAATCACAACTTTGACAATTATTCCACAATTCCTTTCTTGTTAATGCTTTAATTTGTTTTTTAAATAAACTTCCTTCTCCACTAGAATCTGAAACAACAGATCTAAGATTAAGGTTAATCACAAGGATACCCTCAGGCAATTCAACATTACCTTCTTTATAAAAATAATCTTCAATATTTTTTGCTAATTGATTATGCTTATCAGAAGTTGTTAGAAACTCAACTAATCTTCCTTCATTTATAGCTATAATTCTTCCTTCACTAGCTTTACTATAATTAGTTAAATTTTCAAATGGTTCAAAGAATTTTTCTAAAACATCATTATTTTCATTATCGTTTTCATCTTGAGAACCATCATAATTACTTTCATAATTTAACCCATTAATCATAAAACGAGCGCCGTTTTTATGAGCAAAATGTTCAATATTTCTAACTAATGGATTTTGCTCTATTTTTTTAACAAATGCTGTTTTACCATCGCCTGCGTTTCCTGTAATTATTATCATTTTATACTTACCATCAACGATAGCAGGCATTAATGTTTTGTCTAACTTTGTAGGTGTATAAGTATCTTCGTCTAATTTGTTTGTATTAAAATTTACACGAGTACCGTAATTACCATATTTTGACTGGCTATACAATGAATTTAAGTAATCAACCATATTAATTCCTTCGACAGAAATTTTATGAGCTTTTATTTTATCTCTATTTGTATCAAATAGTTCTTTTAAAGCCTGATAAACTCTTTCAATATTACCTGGATTAAAATTTCTTGCACCACCATTCCAAAAAGTTTCATTAATAATTGATTCGCCATCAACTTTTAAAACAAGTTTAATTTTTTCACCTAAATCAATTGAAGACTTATATTTTTCAATATTACTTTTGAAACGAGATAAAACATTATCAATCGATTCATGTAAATCAACATAAGAATTCATTTTGTCGTATAGCTTTACATTAAAGCTTGGAGACTGTATTATTGATATTTGTGTTTGATATAGTTTATTTCTTGAACTGATATCTTCAATTGAATCATTTTCTTCCTCTAAAAGATTGAACTCAAGTTTCTGAAGTGCAGCAATCATATCATTAGCACTCTTGAATCTCTCATTTTTATTCGTTGCAATTGCTTTTAAAAGAAATTCTGCAAACTCATTTGATATTCTCTTTTCAACATTTTTAGGATTATTAGGCTGCCTTCCAACAATTGCTATTTTGTTTGGATGCCAAGGATATTGTTTACAAACCAACTCATAAAGTGTTACTCCTAATGCAAATAAATCGGCAGATAAATCCCAATTTACTTTATAGTTCGATTCAATTAGGTCTGGAGCTAAATATGGATTTGTTCCAACAAAATCTTTATTTTCATTAATAGTAGACGCAACATTAAAATCAATTAAAACGAATCGATCTCCTTTATCCCAAATTATATTTTGAGGTTTGATATCTCGATGAATAATTGGTTTTTCTTTGTTTTGCATTTCTTCTAATGCAGAAAGTATATCAATTCCAACTCTATAAATTTGATGAATAGGTAGATTGACATCTGTAGAGGTGTATAAGCGTAAATTTTCACCTTCCAAATACTCCATTAAAGTATAAAACTGTCCATTGGGTGTTTCTCCATTCCAACTGAACTTTACAATATTATTATGATGCAACTCAATTAAAGCTGCATATTCATCTTTAACAGAACTTATATTTACACTTTCATTAAATAATTTTAAAGTGTAAAATTTATCTTGTAATCGATGTTTAACTTTAAATACTTTAGAATAACCACCTTTACCCAAAACCTGATGTATTGCATAATCACCAATAGTATCTCCTTCTTTTAACTCCTCAAAAGAAACAACTTTACTCGGTAAATTACTTTCTAAAGTTACATTGTTTGTATTAGTACTTATAGATATTGCATTATCAATTAAATCTTGTATCTCTTCAATACTCTCAATTCTTTGAAACTCATCTATGAGTATAGTTTTAGAACAAACTTCATCAATCCATTTTGGTAAATTTGAATTTAGCTTTGATGGCAATATATTTTCCGGTAATTTTCCTCCCAAATTATTCAATTCGAATGGAGAAGAAAAAGGTTCTTTTTCGGTGAATAGCCAATATATCAAAACACCCAATGAATAAATATCAGAAACAACTGAAGCATCACCCACAGTTAATTCAAGTGGATGATAAGCGGTAGCATTACTTTGATTTATAGTAGGCATTACCGTATATCCTTCTTCGCTATGGTCAATAAAATACGATTTACCAAAATTTCCTAAATAAGCATAACCACTACTTAAATAAATATTATCAGGATTAATATCACGATGGAAAATATTTTCCTTATGAGCTTCTTTTAAAGCTACCATGATGTTTTTAATAATTTCTAATTTCTCTTTAAAAGTGAAAGTCTTGATGCGTGATTCTGAGCGTAAGGAGTTTTCTTCTAAGAAATCTGATATTTCATAAAACAAATGGTTTTCAACATCTATTCTAAAATCAACGTTTAGAATAAATGGTTTTGCCTTAATTTTATTTAAAGCTTTATATTGGTTTTTTATTTTTTCTTCTCTTTTGCGAAGCTCTTCTGGAGAAAGACCAACTACTTGAAGAGCATATTCTTTTATACGGCGATATGAAGAAGTTGCCCCAAAAGGTTTTACTAAATATTCAACAAAATTGTTTTCTTGATGCAAAATTTTGACAATTTCGTATTCATAGATTTGCTTTTTATCTTCTACTCTTTTTCTTGTTTGTTGTCCGGATAAATAATCTACGATTTGTTTTTGAATATCTACAATTGCTTCTTCACTTTTATTAAGTTCAGAGGCATCGGTTATATAATTTATTAATTCTTTTTTAAGCTGAAATGTTAGCTTTTTATCATCAGGTGAAATAATTGGTTGGCTGTAATTATCATAAGATAATGTCAACATATTTTGAATCCAAGCTCTGCCCCAAGAAGGATTATGTTCTTTTAATTTAGAAGCAAGTATGGCTGTCTTTTGCCTATTGGTTCGCAATGGATTTCTACGAGGTTGGTCATTTAAATACCAAGTATTATCATCACCTTCTATTCGCCCCTTCCAATCTTTATTTTCTATATTAAAGATTGCATGAGGAGCCACTACAATAAGGTCGTATTCCCAATATTGTGTAAGGTTATTTTTGGTGTTTGTAGAAACCAATTCGATATTTGGAATTAAGTAGAAATCATCTGGAAGATTAACCTCTAAAAAATTCATTAACTTTTGCTCCCCTGCATTAACAACAGACTCAAAATAGGTTGGTTTTATGATTATTGCCATGCGTCAATTTCTTTTTCGATTAAATCAATTGCTTGGTTTTCTTTTAATTGGCTCTGTACATTAAGTTCTAAATATTTACCAATAAGTTTTGAAATATTTTCAAAATTTTCATTAGGTTTAGGTACTAATAAATTCATCAACCTATCTGTTGTTATAAAAGGGATCATAGAACCTGTAGCTGTTTTTTGTAACAATCTTATACCTGATTCACTTTTAAAAAATGCATATAACCAATATGAAATACTTAAATCATCTGTAAAAATTCTAATAACATGATCTGATAAACACGCTCCTTCTAAAATATCATCAGTTATAAAAACATTACCAAGAATTCCTCCATCTGTATTACCTGATTTGTATAGTAAAAGTGTACCTTTCTTGACTTTATAATCATTAATATCCTTAACTCCTCTTTTAGAAAGCCATCTGTAAAATTTTTTATTAAATTTTGTTAATTCTGCACCTGTTAAAAATGGATGACCATTATCTTTATCTAAATAAATATGTTTAAACATTGGTGGAGAAAAACAATCCTTTACCATTGAACTTAAAACAACAAACTCATCTTCGTTGTTTTCTAAATACATTTTATCACATTCAATATTATTATTATATGCTGCCCAACTAAAATTTAATTTACTTACCTTTTTATTAAAAATTTTAGTTATACCATTAACAGCGTATTTATTATTAAAGTAATCGATTGCTTCTTTTAAATATTTATTAGCTTCAACTCGTAATTCTGCTCCTTCTAAAATCAATTTATGGATTTTCTCTTGTTTATCATCAGGTAAAAGTGGAACTGGTATATTTCCAACAAAATCAGGCTCAATATGCTGAATAACAGCACCGAAAGAACCTTGAGTTAATAAATTATAACCAAATTTAGAAGATAAATAAGCATACAAATAACCTGAAAACACATTGTTTTTTGGTTTTACTCTTATTATATGTTCACTTGCAGCTTTACCTTTAAATAATTCATTTGTAAAAGTTGTATTTCCTATAGTTCCTGATCTTGAAATTAGTATCCAACCAGTATCTAATAAATAATTATCTAAGTTTTTGGTAAGTTTTTTTGAAATTAATTTTAAATCAAATAAATCATTTTTTAACATATCTGAGCTTCCCATGAAAGGTATTCCATTTTCATGATTACTTACGTAGTATCTTTTATCACGACCTCCATAAAAAATATCATCAGAGTAGGCAAAAACATTTGTTAATTCATACTTACAATGTTTCAACTTATCTAAAACAATATTGCCAGAGCTCAAATAAGGTTTTGCGTCTAATCGATAACCAGAATTCTCAAAACTAGATTTTTTAATATTTAATATTTTCATAATTATTAAATATGATTTATAAATTTATTAAAGGCTATAACAATTTTTGGTAAATCATCATCTAATGCTCTCTGTTTTTCAATACGAGTTCTAACATCTGCTAAACCATTTTTATCATAAACAATATATTTATTTTCTACATTAAACAACATTTCGGCACCATCTTCATCACGCTCATATACAGGATTACCTCTCCGGTCTTTACCCAATTTTTCTGCAATCGCCATAAAAACGTCATAATCTTCGTCACTTTCACGTGCTATACTCTTATCTAAATCTGTTTTTTTCTCTAAAAACAATAACGAAGCTTGAACTCCTACTTGTGGAAGAAAGGCTTCTACTGCCAAATCTATAGATGCTAATATTTTGAAATTTTCTAAAATCCATTCTCTAACACGAAGTGTATTAGGATTACCTAAAATTCCATCAGGTAAAACTATAGCCATTTTACCACCGGGTTTTAAAAAATCGTAACAAGCTTCAATGAATAGAATTTCTGGTGCATCAGAATACTTTGATAGAAAATATTTTTCAGCAATTTCTTTTTCTACTTTTACTTTTGCTCCAAATGGTGGATTTGTAAAAATCATATCAAATTTACCACGAGCATCGTTAGTATAATTATTATCAATATCTTTCATTCTAGCTAAACTTTTATTAATAGCTGAATTTATTTTTACAATTTCAGTTGGATGTTCCCATTTAGGATAAGCTAAAGAGTTTACGTGAAAAATATTAGCATGACCATCACCTGCCATTACCATATTCATACGTGCTGCCTTTTTTAAATCAGGATCAAAATCAAATCCAAAAATATTTGTCTCAGCATATTGACGCACTTTTTCATTTACTTCATAAGTATTAAATTTTTCAACTAGTAACACCTCTTCTAAATCAGGATATAACTCTTTTGCTATTTGTTTTCTAACATGATCCAATACTAAAACCAAAAAACCTCCAGAACCGCATGCTGGGTCCAAAACTCTGGTTTTTTCATTTGGATTAAGCATTTCAACCATAGCCTTTACAATATTTCTTGGTGTGAAAAACTGACCTGCTTCTTGTTTTAAAGTATTACTTACAATAGTTTCATAAGCTAAACCTTTAACGTCAACAGTAGCATCTAAGAATGAGTATTTTGCTAATTCGCTTGCAATAAAGGCAATTCCTTTATCTGTTAAATCTATAGCCTCATTACCGTCAAAAACATCTGAAAAAGTACCTTCTTGTTTTAATTCTTCAAAAATATCTTTAATTCTTTTCGCAACATTTTTTCTACCTTCATCTGTGTTTTTTTCTTTAATACCTACCCAAAATTTTCTTCGGTACGATTCGCCATTTTCAATACAAATAAATCTTCTTTTTTCATCATACAACTTACAAAAAATAAGATATAAAAGTTGCCAAAAAGCATCTTTCTTTCTTCCTTCATTTCCATAAATATAATCGTGAGAACGCTTAAATACTTTAATTAATGAATCATTTGCCGGTTTACGACTATGTGAACGGTCTGCACGGTCTATATCTTCAATAGTTTCACCATAGCCTGGGATATCTGCTAAATCAGAAAAATCAAAATCAAATCCTAAAGCATCATCTTCTTTTTGAAGATATTTTAAATCATTACCATTTGTCCATAAACCAAACTCACAATTATCAAGAGCAGCTAAAGCATTTTCTAAAGTAATTGTAACTCCTTTTTTCTTGTCATTATCTTTTATCTTTTCATCTTGAACAATCCCTATCCTTATAATATCTTCTTGATTATGTTTAGAATTCTCTTCATAAATGACAATCTCTATTTTCTGTTTTTTTACTTTTCCAGTATCCGGATCAGTAAATGTAATATTAACGTCTCTATCAATATTATTTAAATCGAAACCATATTCTTCATTTAACATTCTAATAATAGATTGCATGTTTTTTTCTTGTGAAGTGGCTTTTTTATGTTTGTTGGTTAGTACACAGACTAATTGATTATCTTCTAAAATTATTTCTTCAACTGACATATATTTTTGGTTATTTTTTTAGTGTATTTATAATTATTTGAATAGATTGAAATATATCATCAAATTTTAAAATATTGTGTGTTTCAATCATTTGGTTTATTAAAATGCTTCTCTCTGTTTTTGAAATTTCTTCTTCTAAAATATCAATTACATATTCAACAACTTTTATATTTTCCTTTATAAGTTCATATAAATCAATTCCAATTAAAGCAGCACTGGCTTTTAAAACAGTGAAATCTTCAATACTATAAACTATGTCATAATATTTATTTACAGCTCTTTCTTCGTTTATATTCAAGTAATTTTGAAGTATAAATGCCATATCATCAGCATCTTTATTTCCTTTGTAATTTCTATCTTTCCATGCAACAATCTTTAAAAGAAAAATACCAATTAGGTCTACAACTTCAAATTCAATTTTTTCATCTAATGTTATGGAAACTGTTTCTTTTTGTACTTCTTTAAAACCCAAAACATTCATTGCAAAGTTCTGGTCTGGAGGCCAATAAATCTTATCATTTTCTTCCATAATTCCACCATACGGAACCATGTCTAATTGAAATTTATTAAAATATAAAAAGCGTTGTTTTTGTTCTTTATCCTTAGAGAAATTTTCAAGTTTTGTAAGTTCTTCTGAAATTTTTTCAAACTGTTCCCATTTATCAATTGTAATGGCAATATCAATATCTTGGGTTCTTCTACCAGGTTGTTCTCCATTTATTTCTAAAATAATATCTCTTGCGGTTGCACCTATCACAAAAAATTTAACTTCTTGTTGCTCAAAAAAAGGAATCAATTCTTCTAATAATGGCTTCAATAATGGGTGTTCTATTTTATCGCTACTTATTTTATAACTCATTTTCTAATATCATTTTTGCTGTTTCAATATTTCTGCTGTTTCCACTTCCAATTAAATCTGCATAAACTACTAACGCCGGTGCAATATTTAGATATTCATTGTTTAAACTTTCTGTCCAACAAGTATTGTATATTTTAATATTTCCATTATTGTCTGGAACTAACATTAGTTCTTTACCTATAATACTTAAGTCATCATTTGAGTAAATAATATACTCTAAAGGCTTAAGATAATTTGTCATTTTCTCTGCAGCAGGTTCGCCTCCAAAAAGCAAAAATTTAGTATTGTTATCACTTACTATTTTTCGTAAATAATCAAGATTAATTGCTTTATATGTTTTCCTCAATAATCTAGGCTTCAAAATATCGTTGTAAGAAACAACCCATCTTTCTATTAAATCGTCTATATTTTTAAGAATCCTTTTTTCATTTGTTTTTAAAATATAGTTGCTTTCCTCTAATTCTTTCATTATTTGACTTACTGAACCTAATGCAATATTTGCCTTATCAGCAAGCATTCTATATGAATATTCTAAAGCTTCCTTATCAGTCAACAGCAATAATATGAGTTTTAACCCTGCTTCTTGAAATGCTCTCGCTTGATTTACATTTTTCTGTTTTATCTGTTTCCTACCTTCAATAATTATTTTCAAATCATCAGCATTAATAAAACAATTTCCAGATACATCTAAATAATTTATGTTGTTTTGAATTAATGAATCTGCTACATCTTTAGCTATATATTCGCCAACAAATAGTATTCTTCTATCTTGTTTAATAGAATTTTTAAACTCATTAATTTGGTTTATAACAATTCCTAAGCTTGATTTTCTTGCATTTTTCTTAGCTATACAATAAAACGTATGATTACTTATTTGTATAACAGCATCATAAGGTTGTCTAGTACTGTCTACTGTTATTTCCATCTTTACCAATTCTTGTAAATTAGAAAAAGCTTCGTAAACAAAATCATTATCTTTATACATTGTGTTCATTTTATTTAAGTGTTCATTGACAATGAACATTCAAATGTAATGAACATTATCGAAATAAAAAAAATATTATAATATAAAAAAGTGTTTTTACAAAAAAAAAAAGACGGGTAAGATATTTTAATAAAGATTACTAAAATAAAAAGGCTCATATTACCTATGCTTTTAATAAAGTATTAAAATTCCATCTTTTATCTAAAGAATTAATATCAAAAGCAATAATATTAAACGTCTGTATCATTCTAGACCGTAAAAGATTACCATATTTCTGAAGATAATAATTTTGTAGTTAATGTGTTACAGTTTTGTTTTGAATAAATTGTTCGTATTATGATTTCTGCTACTAGATTGCAATCATTCCGAATGGTTGATTTTTTGTTAGCTGTAAAATTTCTTATAAATGAAATTTTACAGCTAATATTTTCATGACGCACCATACAATTTCATACCACAATATATAAAAAAATATTTCAAAAAAATTAAAACATAATAGTTGCTAAATTATATATAATAATAATAATTAGGACTTCAATAGGCACGTACTTTAACCTTGTTAAATACTGTTAATCCTAATAAAACAAAAAAATTATATATACATTTATGACTACAATTATTCATCTTGATCTACTACAATTATCCTTCGACACTAACTCGTTTGATGAGAACAATATCTCAAATTTTATTATTGAACAAATAAAACCTTCGAAAGGTTATAATAAAACTTATACAATTAATCGCTACGATAATAATTCAAAATTCTTTATAGGTTTTATTAATATTGGCCTACTACAATATACAAATTATTCATATGTACATTTTGACAACAAAATATTTTACAGAAATGATTTTCAAAATATTTTAAACGATTTTCTCCACTCTTATAATTTAAAAAAAAATGCGAAAGTTCGGAAAATTGATATCTGTATAAATACTAATAAAAATCTTTTGATTTCGTTTACTAAGAATATTGAAAGCATTGAGTCATCAATTATAAAAGATTATATAATTGATTCATACAAGAGAGAATATGTTAACATCAATAAAGGTTTTGTTAACATTATGAATTGTAAATTAAACAAAAAAAAATCTAGTGATTTAATAAAAAATGTCATTGATATTACAACAATATATTTACATTCAAAAAAAGATAGTTTTAAAAATTTGTGTAACAAAGACATTGATAGTAAACAACCACGTAAACGATTTATGCGAATTGAAAATAAGAGTAATGTTTTAAAAGAAATAAATAAACCGTATATTTTGGAATATTACAAAAGCTTAAGTGTATTAAATATTAACAAACCAATATATAGAATTGAGCTTGGATTAACATTTGAAAATTCACTAAAAAAAACTACCTCAAAGTGGATTAGTAAAAATAATGATTCGGATATTTTAACTGACAATAAATATAACAGGCTCCCAGAATATTCCAAAAAGGAATATACCAAACAAAATATAGATAACTCTATAATTATAGATTTGAGTAGACTAACTGATGAAGTCTATCTATATTCATTATTCAATTATTTTAAGATTGCAGATACTAATTGTTTAATCGATATTGATAAAATTCTTTTAAAAAATAGTGATGATGCAAGAATATTTAGAAGAAAATCACAGAATGCAATTATTAAACCAATAATAAGCAAATCAAACAAAATAATCGATAATACATTTTGTACAATAATAGAAAATGAAAATAATAAACGATTGAAATCATATTATCAACAACAATTATCAAAATTAGAAAATGAAAACGATTTCAAAGATATATTTAATTTAGAATAATCCACTCTTGGTTTTTTTATAAATCAGTCTCTTTTACTGTTGATAGTTAAAAGCTTTTTATTTTAGGAAAAAAATATTCAGAAAGAAATATTTTTAATATATACTATAAAAAATCATAACTATGACAAACACATATACACTGATAAATTGCGAGGGCGATATTTTTGTTATTCATTTTAAAAATAACAAAATAACAGCGGAGGTCTTGTTAGATGATGGAAGTGGGAAGATATCCTTCATTATCAATAAATTATCAATCCTCAAATACTTGCATAATGAAATAAAATTAAATGATTTATTAGAAAAATCTTCTGTAATAAGGGTTAAACTTTACGATTACAATACAAAATCAACGTCTCAAATCGTAAAAAAACAGGTTGGTAAATTATCTTGCGGAGATGAATTCTATGACAACTTGCCCGAAGGAATGAAACTGACTTTTGAAAAAAGAGTTGAATTGGCTGTAAGGGCATGTCATGTAACTTTGGATCTTGAAAAGATAATGATAATGATAAAAGATTATTATTTTTTGAGAGAAAAAGTACAATTGCTATATTTGACTTTCGGAAAAAATAACAAAGTTAAAAAGCAATATCAAAAAGAGTTGGATGACTTAATAAATTTCTTTGTTGATAAGAAAATTCCTTTTGACTTTATTAGTTACGATGAAATTGGACGTCTAAATATAGATAAAGTTTGTCTGAAAAACGATTGCAATTTAGATCTTTTTAAAATTGGACATAAAGACTTAAATAATGTATCAAATAGAGAAATGAATTATTTGGTCTATCACTTGTCTAATTTAATTGCCGATTTAAACAAAACTCCCCGCTTTTGGTCTAAAAAAGCTAAAAATAAATACATTGAAGAATATAAAGACCACTACTACCCGTTTAAAAGAAATATAGTAATAAATAATATTTTAAAATAATAATAAATATTTTTTTGAATTATATAAATGCATCATTCTATTGTTACTCACTTTTGAGTTTTTTTAAATGAAAGTGTTGTAAAAACATCCTTTTTAAATGCCAAAATAGCTTTGAAATCGAATAGCAGTACACATTATTTTCTTTTAAAAATAATTTTCTTTTTTAATTTATCAGAAATGATTTCAATTACAACATTACCATTTTTTGTATACAGTATATGACTTTTGACAAAACTCCCTTCAATTTGGTAATTGATAGATAACTCAATTATTGTAAAACTGGTCGTGTCTATTTCAATTATCTTAAATTCTTTGAATTTCTTATCAATGTTTTCGACAATAACTTCACTGTCTTTTAATGTGAATTTAACTCCAAGCTCTTCGTGTACTTGCGAAATGGAATATTGAAAAGATAGTATTGTGAATAAAATTATTAAATGAAATTTCATAGTCTTTATGAGATTATTTTTTTGATAATTCTATCAGTTCTTTTTTTTCTTCATTTGTCAAATTTGACAAAGAAGATATACCAGAATCTGAATGTCCAATTTTGTCCAACAATATATCTAAACGTTGAAATTTGTATTTATGATTGGAGCTATGATCATTACAAATATTAGTTTTACCAACAATATTTGATTCTCCATGTAACAAATGTTTAGAGAAGCCATCATTATAGATTATCGATTCGCCATCTTTTGAATAACCAACGAGAAGAAAAAGATTATACTTTTTACACAGGATAATCTTAACCACTTTATGACCATGAGGTAAATAATTTTTCCAGTCTATTGGAACATATTTTTTCCCATCATCAGTAATAGATATAGCAATCGCATCAGGATTTATTTTTATTGATTTCAAATATCCTGGCATTTTTTTGTAAGGTAAATTTTTAACCAATAGGTCATAAGGTTGAATTAGCATATTTATATGTTTTAATATGTTTTTAAATATACCGGTAATTAAATATTAACGTAAGTGTATTGAGTCAAAAATATTTGATATTTCAGTATTATCTTGCAAATTAAAATTTCTTTTTATGTACAATTCCGTTATTGCTATACTCTTATGATTTAACGCCTTGCTAATTTTATAAATATCTACATTATTTTTCAAACAAGTATCTACAAACTTATATCTGAAGGCATGTGTTGATAATCTTTCACAATCCAATTCTAAACTTTTTGCAATAAATTGTAAATGATTACTTAGCTTTGTCCGTTCACGATTTAATGATATAAATTGCTCTTTTGTAAAGGAAGTTTGAAAGTCATAACCTTGTAATTCTTTCGATACCTGAAAAACATAAGGATGCTTATTTATAACAGATAATCTTTTTAACTCGATAATTATTTCATTTTTCATTAACGTAACATTATCATTATCCCTTGCCACATCAACTATTAAATCGAAATCTACAATTTTCATAAGTCGGTTATTGTCTCTAAACAGATATTTGTAAAGAGTCCTTACAAACATTGCTGAATATGGTACGTTAATATAGTCATTTGTCTTTGGGCTTTGGAGTGCTACATATTCGTCTTTAAAACTATCAACTTTTAAAAAAAGCAAATCACTAAATCGTAATCCATTGCCAAAGTATTGCAAAAGTCCAAAAGTGACATCGTAATAATATCTTTCATTAGAAGGGTATTTTAATAATTTATTCATATCATTATCACTTAATAAATATGGTTTCTTTTTCTTTTTCCCAAACTTCAAATCGACAAAATCAAAAATAATATTAGCCTGTTTCTTTCTATTTGCTAAACCTATGTATTTCTTTATAACAACAAAATGATTTTTTATAGTTTGGTTTGATAGTAGTTTTTCATTTTTCGTTTTTTCGGTTTTTAATTTTAAAAAATATTCATCCCTCATATTATTATCAATATTCTTAAATAATAGAATTGGATAATGTTTTTTTAACTTGTTTAAAATATGTGTATAACTAATTTGAGATCCTTCGCTTACTAATAGATCATGTGGAATTTGTTCTTCAAAGAACTTAATAAAATCATCATCATTAGTTGTAATTGGTTTTTCAAATGGATTTTGAGTTTTCATTTGTTCAATTTTTAAACGAATTTCTGTAAAATCTATTTGCTTATTTGGTTTAAAATTTTTAAAAGTATTATCGTAATACTTCTTAAAGTCTCCTGACAACATTTTAATTTTAGTCGAAACCCTTTTAGGTGGGTGGTTTGGTAAAGAATAATTTACATAGACAAACCCATTTTCTGAGTTTTTATCTTTAGTATGGATAATATTTATATTCATTTTGCAAGATTTTTACAAAATCAAATATACAAAAATTACTCAAAATTTTACTAACAAAAATAAATTTCACTCATAAAATATTTAATTTACTCACAAATAAAATTAGACGAAATAAATATTAAAGTATTGATTTAGTTATATTTACATTTTTTATAAAATAAATTGTAAAAGTGTTTATTTACAAATTTAAACTATATTTTAGAAATAGGCACACAGATTATACAGATTTCGAAGATGCAATTAGATTTTTTTGAAACACATAGGCACAATAGAATTTTTAATATAATTAGGCGCTTTGCTAAATAAAGATAACATAGTTAAGAAAATGGATGTTTCGGAACACAGATTAGAGAAATTTAAGAAATCTTTATGTTCATAAAAATCAATATCATTATATTATTTAAAACATATAAGTCATATAAGTTTTTTTTGAACCACTTAGTTTATTTAGTTTATCATAAAAAAAAGGCGCTTCGCTTGAATAGTTCCTATAAGTTTTGAAAATTGAAATTGATTTTAGAAATTGATATTGAAATTTGTTTATGATCTTTGTAACAAAAACTACTACACAGCTACTTATTAGTTATGAAATCTGAATCGGAAGAAAGTTTCGTTAAACAATTAAAAGCAAATCAGAATATTGTCCACAAAATTTGTAGGCTATATACTTCTGACCAAGACTCGCACAATGATTTATTTCAGGAAATCACCATTCAGTTATGGAAGGCTTTCCCGAAATTTAGAGGCGAATCTAAATTTACAACTTGGGCGTATCGTGTTGGGTTGAATACCGCTATTACTTTATATCGAAAGAAAAAAAGGAGCATTGAAACGACACCTTTTGACACAGAATTTCACAGAATAAAAACGGACGAATATAATTTCGAAGAAGAAGAACAACTAAAATTAATGTATAAAGCCATTGCCGAGTTGAATGATATTGACAAAGCTTTGATTTTTTTATATTTAGAAGATAAAGATTACACTGAAATTTCCGAAACACTGGGAATTAGTGAAGTGAATGCGCGAGTGAAAATGAACAGGATTAAAGGGAAACTTAAAAAAATATTAAATCCGTAACCTATGGATGAATTAGAATTATTAAAAAAAGACTGGAAGAAAAACGATGGGCAATTTAAACAAGTTTCTGAAAATGAAATTTACGGCATGTTGCACAAAAGTTCGTCTTCTATTGTGAAATGGATATTTATCATTAGTATTGTTGAATTTTTAATTTTACGACTAATGGATTTATCTTTATTTTTCGATGAAAATTTAAAGAACAAACTGAAGCAAATTCATATTTATGATATCGAAAAAACAGCTACAATAATAAATATGGTTGTTTTGTTAGGATTTATATTTTATTTCTATAAGAATTTAAAAAATATAAGCGCAACTTCATCTGTAAGTAATTTAATGAAAGACATTATTAAAACTAGAAGAATTGTAAAATATTATGTTTGGTATAATTTAGTCATTGCTGGAATAACTGGAATGATTGTTATATACTTTCAAAGTAAATATGACAACAACTTAAATGTTCTTTTAGAAAAGTATGAAAGTGTCTTTATTGTTTGTTGTATCTTATTAGTCTTATTTCTAATATTAATATTCTATTTATTTTATAAAGTGCTATATGGTTTCTTATTACGTAGACTAAAACGCAATTACAACGAATTACAGAAAATAGAGTATTAAAAAAAATGTTTGTCATTCTGAACTAGTTTCAGAATCTCAAACATTTTTTTTTAGAATCTGAAACTAGTTCAGATTGACAAGAAGATAAATTCTAATATTTCCATTGACGTTCTTTGTCTAGTTTTACTTCTTCTTCTAGAATTTCTTGTGGAATTACTTTTAAAAACGAAGCGTGTTGTTCGATGGCGTATTCTATTTGCTCTACAATTTTTTCAATCGAATCGTTTTCGTAATCTATTTCTAACGGAGGTTTAATTTCCATGGATTGCAAAATTCCTTTTTTCTTTACGAATAATCCTTTTCTATCAAACGATCTTCTGAATCCATCAATTACAATTGGAACAACTATAGGCTTATGCTGTTTGATAATATGTGCCGTTCCTTTACGAACCGGTTTGAAGGAACGAGTTGTGCCTTGCGGAAACGTAATTACCCAACCATCTTCTAAAGCGATTTTAATATTTTCTGTATCGTTTGGATTGACTTCTCTTTGTACATCTTTACCTTCTGCACGCCAAGTTCTTTCTACAGTAATTGCTCCAATGTAAGACAAAATTCTTGGTAACAAACCTTCTGTCATGGTTTCTTTAGCTGCCACATAATAGATGTTTAGCTTCGGTTCCCATAAGTAAAAAACATTTTTAATATTGTCTTCTCTACCTTTTAATGCTGCATTGAATACATGAAACATAGCGGTTACATCTGCAAAATACGTTTGGTGATTTGAAATAAAAAGTACATTCGTATCTGGTAAACTTCTAATAATTTCAGAACCATCAATTTGTAAATTATTGAAACTTCTGTATCTAGAATGGGTAATCGCACCAAAAATACGAATCAGCCATTTTTTGATAAATAATATATGTCCGAATGGATTTCTTTTAAATAATCCCATAAGTTTAACGTTTATAAAAGGGTTGCAAATTTAGCAATTTTCTATTACTTCACTGCGTTTTTAAACAACTCTTTTAATTCACTGAGCATCATAGCAGTAGCGCCCCAAACCACATATTTCTCTACTTGAAAAGCAGGAACATCAATATTTGTAGCATAAGAAGTTGTCATTTTCGTTTGCACAATAATTTCATCATTAAGTAATTGATGAATAGGTAATTCCAAAACGCGTTTCACCTCATCTGGATTAGGAGTGAACTCTAAATTTTCAGTTGAAAAACCTAAATAAGGCGTGACCAAAAAATTACTTGGTGGAATATATATTTCGCTACATTGTCGGATTACCTCAACTTTATGCATAGCTACACCTACTTCTTCTTCTGTTTCTCTAAGTGCTGTAATTTCAAGAGTTCCATCTTCCAATTCTTCCTTTCCACCAGGAAAACCAATTTGCGAAGAATGAACGCCGGGATAGGTATTTCGGACAATCAAAGCCAAATGTGCGATATCATTTTTTGGATACACCAACATTAAAACCGCAGCATTTCTGGGTTTCTTTTCTGTGTACGATTTATCCTTAAGATAAGTTATTCTTTCCAAAGGTGCCATTTTTATGTGCGCATCTGTGGCTAACAACTTTTCTTTCTTTAAATTTGCAATATTATTTATAAAGTGACTGAAATCCATTTTTAGTTTTCTAATTTATAAAGTTACAAAAAATATTCACAAAAATGTATAGTAAAGACGACGCGCAATTAATAAAAAAAGAATTTTGGTCCACTTTCGGAAACGAGTATCCAAGAAAATGGTTATTGTATAATACCAAAATTAAAGATGTGACGTTTAAGTTTAATGTCGACAATAAAAAAGCATACGTTATGCTGGATATTGAACCAAAAGATGAAAACAAACGAAAAATTTATTTCGAAAAAGTGGAATCCTTAAAAGATATTTTGAGAGAAGAATTTTTGCCAGATGTGATGTTCGATCGAGACCATTATTTAGAAAGCGGGAAAATTATCAGTCGGGTTTGGGTGGAACTTTCAGATGTGAGTTTGAACCGAAAAACCGATTGGGAAACGATTTTTAATTTTTTTTATGATAAGATGGAAGCTTTTGAACGTTTCTTTTATGAGAATGAAGATTACATTAAAGATTTAGAGGTGAATACATAGTTGGAAGCTGGAAGCTGGAAGATGGAAGATGGAAGATGGAAGTTGGAAGGCAAATACAGAAATAAAAAAAGTCCTGATTTCTCAGGACTTTTTTATACAAACAAACTAATAATTAAAAACAGTAATTGTTTTCTGCGATTACTTTAGCGGCAATTTGCTCACGTAATTTCACTACGTTTGGCATATTTACATATTTTGTATAACGGCGTAATCCCATTAACATCATACGTTGTTCGTCGCCTTCAGCAAAAGAAACAATTCCTTCTTTTCCTTTTTGAGTTACAACATCTACAGCGTTGTATAAATATAATTGTGTCATTGCTATTTGATCAGCTACTTTATCAGCACCTAATTTTTTAGCCATTTTTTCTGTTCTTAACAAAGCACTTTCTGCCATGTAAATTTCAATTAACATATCTGAAGCAGCCATTAATAATTGTTGGTGTGCTTCTAATTCAGCTCCAAATTTTTGAACTGCTGCTCCAGCCACCATTAAAAATGCTTTTTTCAGTTTACCAACCATTTCTTTTTCTTCTGCTAATAATTCTGTGTAATCTGGTATATCAAAAGATGGAATTCCCATTAATTCTTCGGCAACAGCCATAGCTGGACCTAATAAATCAACATGACCTTTCATCGCTTTTTTAACCAACATTCCTACAGAAAGCATACGATTGATTTCGTTTGTACCTTCGTAAATACGAGCAATACGAGCATCTCTCCAAGCTGATTCCATTGGTGTATCTTCAGAGAATCCCATTCCTCCAAAAATTTGAATTCCTTCATCTGTACAATGTTGTACATCTTCTGAAACCGCCACTTTTAAGATAGAACATTCAATTGCATATTCTTCCACTCCTTTTAATTCTGCATCTTGGTGCGTATTTCCTTCTGCTTCACGCGCTTCAATTCTGTTTTGAATATCTCCAGCAGCTCTATAAGTCGCACTTTCATCTACATAACAATTCGCTGCCATTTCAGCAATTTTTGCTTGAATCGCACCGAAACTAGAAATTGGCACATTAAACTGCATTCTTTCGTTTGCATATTTTACAGCTCCAGAAATTGTTCTTCTTTGTGCTTCTAAACATGCAGCTGCTAATTTAATACGTCCAACATTTAAAGCATTCATGGCAATTTTGAAACCTTCACCTCTTCCTGCTAGCATATTTTCAACTGGAACTTTAGTTTCATTATAAAAAACTTGTCGAGTTGAACTTGCTCTAATTCCTAATTTATGTTCTTCTTCACCTAAAGTGATTCCGTTTAAATTTTCTCTATCGTATTCCACAATAAAACCTGTGATGTTTTTATCATCTTCGATACGAGCAAAAACAATCATTACATTACAAAAACCTGCGTTTGAAATCCACATTTTTTGTCCTGAAATTAAATAATGTTTTCCATCAGCAGATAAAACCGCTTTCGTTTTTCCAGAATTTGCATCAGAACCTGCGCCTGGTTCTGTTAAACAGTATGAACCAAACCATTCACCTGAAGCTAATTTTGGTACATATTTTTGTTTTTGTTCTTCTGTTCCGTACAATGTAATTGGCATTGTTCCAATTCCTGTATGCGCACCGAAAGCCGTTGAAAAAGAACCTGTTGCACCGGAAATATAATCACAAACTAAAGCTGTGTTTACAAATCCCATTCCTAATCCGCCATACGCTTCTGGAACAGCAACTCCTAAGAATCCTAATGCTCCAGCATTTCTCATACATTGTTCGGTGTACGCGTAATCTTTTTTCTCAAATTTATCTTTATGTGCCCAAAGTTCTTTATCTACGAATTCTTTTACAGAATCACGCATCATAATTTGCTCTTCGTTAAAATCTTCTGGTGTGAAAACGTTTTCACATTTTGTTTCTTTTACTAAAAACTGACCACCTCTTGTTATGTCTTCCATTTTTAAAATATTTTAAAGTTTTTATTTTGGAACAGAGTATTAAAAATTTCACTGATTCTTAAATCTGTGTCCCACTATTTATTTTTACATTAATTCATAAATTCCGGCAGTTCCTTGTCCAGTTCCGACACACATAGAAACAATACCGTATTTTGATTTTCTTAATTTCATTTCTTCGAATAATTGTACTGATAATTTTGCACCTGTACAACCAAGTGGATGACCTAAAGCAATCGCACCACCATTTACATTGATGATATCTGGATTTAAACCTAATTCGCGAGTTACTGCTAAAGCTTGAGAAGCGAAGGCTTCATTCAATTCAATTAAATCGATATCTTTTAAAGTTAATCCTGCTTGAGATAAAGCTTTTGGAATAGCTTTTACTGGTCCGATTCCCATAATTCTTGGTTCAACACCTGCAGAAGCAAAGTTGACTAAACGTGCAATAGGTTCTAAGTTTAATTCTTTCACCATTTCTTCACTCATCACTAAAACGAAAGCAGCACCATCACTCATTTGAGAAGAATTTCCTGCCGTAACAGATCCATCCGCAGCAAATACTGGTTTTAAATTCGCTAAAGCTTCTACTGTAGTTCCAAATCTTGGACCTTCATCTTTTGAAACAACATACGATTTTGTTTCTTTTTTACCGTTTTCGTTTACAAACGTTTGCTCTATATTAATTGGTACAATTTGGCTATCGAATTTTCCATCTGCTTGCGCTTTTAAGGCTTTCATATGTGATTCGAATGCAAATTTATCTTGATCTTCTCTTGAAATGTTGAATTGTTTCGCAACGGCTTCAGCTGTTAAACCCATTCCCCAATAGTAATCTTCATTACCAGCAGCTGCGACTTTATAATCTGGAGTTGGTTTGTAACCACCCATTGGAATATAACTCATACTTTCCGCTCCACCCGCAATGATACAATGTGCCATTCCTGATTGGATTTTTGCAGTTGCCATTCCGATAGTTTCTAAACCTGAAGCACAATATCTATTCACAGTTACACCAGGTACATCGTTTACCTTTAATCCCATTAAAGAAATTAAACGACCAACATTTAAACCTTGTTCTGCTTCTGGCATGGCGTTACCAACCATTACGTCATCAATACGTGTTTTATCGAAATTTGGCAATTGCGCCATCATGTGTTCGATAGTTTCTGCGGCTAATTCGTCAGGTCTTTTAAAACGAAATAAACCTTTTGGTGCTTTTCCTACTGCAGTTCGGTAAGCGGATACTATATATGCTGTTTTCATATTATTTATTTTTTTATGGAACACAGATTGGAGAAATTCGAGAAATCTAAAAAATTATTAAAATCTCTCAGATTTCTTTAATCTGTGTTTCGAAATTAATTTCTCAAAGGCTTCCCTTTAGTTAACATAAACTGAACACGTTCTAATGTTTTTCTTTCTGTACATAATGACAAGAAAGCTTCACGTTCTAAATCCAATAAATATTGTTCAGAAACTAAAGTTGGTTCAGATAAATCACCACCCGCCATAACGTAAGCTAGTTTGTTGGCAATTTTTTGATCATGTTCTGAAATATATTGTCCAGCTACCATTTGGTCTGTTCCTACTAAGAACATTCCTAATGCTTGTTTCCCTAATACTTTAACATCCGTTCTTCTTACAGGTTGTGTATAACCTTGATTTGCCATTTGAAGAGCGACTTGTTTTGCTGTAGCAATTTGTCTGTCTTTATTAACCACAACAATATCTCTTCCTTTTTGAAGCACACCGATATCGAAACCTTCATAAGCAGAAGTAGCGACTTTCGCCATACCAACAGTTAAGAAATATTCTTGTAAAACATTTAGTTCCACATCATTTTTTCTAAATAAATCTGATGCACGAAGCGCCATTTCTTTAGAACCACCACCGCCAGGAATTACACCAACACCAAATTCTACTAATCCGATATAAGTTTCCGCGGCAGCAACTGCTCTATCAGCGTGCATCGTTAATTCGCAACCACCACCAAGTGTCATTCCGTGAGGAGCAGCAATTACTGGAATAGAAGAATAACGACAACGCATCATCGTGTCTTGGAACATTTTGATAGCCATGTTTAATTCGTCATATTCTTGCTCAACGGCTAACATGAAGATCATCGCTAAATTCGCACCAACAGAAAAATTTGTTCCTTGATTTCCGATAACTAAACCTTCGTACCCTTTTTCAGCCATATCGATAGCTTTGTTGATACCTTGTAAAACGCCAGCACCAATAGAATTCATTTTAGACGTAAATTCTAAATTGATAATTCCGTCACCTAAATCGGTAATAATACTTTCGCTGTTATTCCACACTTTTTTGCTTTCGCGAATGTTGTCTAGAATAATAAAAGCATCTTGTCCTGGAATTTTTGCTGTTTGTTTTGTATCTATATTGTAGAAATAGGTCGCACCTTCTTTTATAGAATAGAAAGACGTATTTCCTGAAGCTAGCATATCAGTTACCCAACTTGCTGGTTGATACCCTTCTGCTTGCATTAATTCAATTCCTTTTTGAACTCCGATAGCATCCCAAATTTCGAATGGACCATTTTCCCAACCGAAACCAGCTTTCATCGCATCGTCAATTTTGTAAAAGGCATCTGTGATTTCTGGAATTCTGTTCGAACAATAGGTAAACATTGAAGCGAAGTTTTTACGGTAAAATTCTCCCGCTTTATCTTTTCCTGTGATTAACACTTTGAATCTATCAATTGGTTTATCGATAGTTTTTGTTAATTCTAGTGTTGCGAATGAAGCTTTTTTAGCCGCACGATATTCTAGAGTGTCTAAATCTAAAGACAAAATTTCTTTCCCTTCTTTTTTATAGAATCCTTGATTGGTTTTGCTTCCCAACCATTTATTTTCCATCATTTTATTGATGAATTCTGGTAATTTGAATAAGTCTAAAACTTCGTCTGTTTTACAATTATCGTAAATTCCATTAGCTACGTGAACTAAAGTATCTAAACCAACTACATCCACAGTTCGGAAAGTTGCCGATTTTGGACGACCAATAACTGGTCCGGTTAATTTATCCACTTCTTCGATGGTTAAACCCATTTCTTTTACTTGGTGAAACAAGCTCATGATTCCGAAGATTCCGATTCTGTTTCCGATAAAAGCAGGAGTGTCTTTAGCAACTACTGAAGTTTTTCCTAAGAATTTTTCTCCATAACCGTTTAAGAAATCTAAAACTTCAGATGAAGTTTGTGGTCCTGGAATAATTTCGAATAATTTTAAATAACGTGCTGGATTGAAGAAATGCGTTCCACAGAAATGTTTTTGAAAGTCTTCACTTCTACCTTCACTCATAAAGTGAATTGGAATTCCAGATGTGTTTGATGTGATTAAAGTTCCTGGTTTACGGAATTTTTCAATTTGTTCGAAAACGCTTTGTTTGATATCTAAACGTTCTACAACCACTTCAATAATCCAATCGCAAGAAGCGATTTTCGCCATATCATCTGTTGTATTTCCAGTAGAAATTCTACTAGCAAAACTTTGATGATAAATTGGAGATGGTTTTGATTTTAACGCATTAGCTAAATGGTCGTTTACCAATCTGTTTCGAACTACTTTACTTTCTAAAGTTAATCCTTTTTTTGTTTCTGCTTCTGTTAATTCTCTTGGCGCAATATCTAATAGAAGAACTTCTACTCCGATGTTTGCAAAATGACAAGCAATTCCGCTTCCCATAATTCCTGAACCAATAACAGCAACTTTTTTAATATTACGTTTCATACGTTTTATGTATTATATATATTGTGTTTACTTGTTTGATAAGATATTTTTATCAAAAATTTCTTTCTCTAGAATTTGTTCATTTATAATTTCGGCCACTTCCATAAAGTTTTGAAGTTGGGCTTCCGTAATTTTAGTTTTGATCACTTCATTGAATTGAAGTACTGTTTTTTTAGACAATTCACGTTTTAGTTTTCCTTCTTCTGTAAGAAAGATTAAAACGCCTCTTCCGTCTGCAGGATTTTTTTTACGAACGATTAATCCTCGTTCTTCCATCGACTTTAAAGTTCTTGTTAAACTTGTCGCTTCCATTCCCATTCTTGGTCCTAAAGCTGTTGATGGAATACCTTTATCTTTATCAATACTTAACAAAGCAAATCCTGTAGCCATTGTCGCACCATATTTAGCCGCTTCTTCGTTATACATTTTGGCAACAGTTTGCCAAGTATACCTTAAAACGTAATCAATTGTTTTGTCTTGCATAAAGTATTTTTTTTCAAATATAGAAAAAAATACTATGCATGCATAGTATTTATATAAAATTTTTCATTTATTCTGAAAAAAAATCTGTTTAGTAAAATTACGAAAAAAAAGAAAACGAAAATTATTTAAAAAACAATAAAACGTTAAATTATAAAATGAAGGAAAGTAGGTAGAATTTTAGAAATGGTATAAAATAAAAAAAGGCAATCTTTCGATTACCTTTTTTTGAGCCAGTGGAGGGACTCGAACCCACGACCTGCTGATTACAAATCAGCTGCTCTAGCCAGCTGAGCTACACCGGCAAAATGCCTTATCTACAATATGAATTTCCTTAAAAAAAGGAAAAAAGGTAACCCTAAGATTACCTTTTTCTGAGCCAGTGGAGGGACTCGAACCCACGACCTGCTGATTACAAATCAGCTGCTCTAGCCAGCTGAGCTACACCGGCGACTCATATTGCAGTGCAAATATAGCCTTGAATTTTTAATTTGCAAAAAAAATAATTGTTTTTTTTGCCTTTTTTTTTAGTTTAATTCGTTCACTTTTGCAACAAATTGATTTGCAGCAACTTCGAATTCTTCCTTAACTAATTTGTAATGTGCTTTTTTATTTTCAACATCTTTTTGGTTAACTTTTACCATCAATGCATCAAATGCATCGTAAATATCTCCTACTAAAGCCTCTGAAGATTCAGTTGGTTTTCCGCCAGAAGTCATTTCCCAAATGTATACTATGTTTAAGATATCTCCTAAAACGTAGTTTATTTCTTTTTTCAAGTTTTTAACGCTTGCCATTTTGTTATTTTTAAAAATTATGGTGCAAAAGTAAACAATATATTGATACGCTGCTAATTAAATTGTAATTTCCAACAGTGAAGTTTCTCCAATAATTTGAAATTCTTCTAATGCAGCTGGAATTAAAACCGTATTACCTTTTTTAAATTTTGATTTTGAATCTGGTGTAACTAACACAAAACTACCTTCAGTACACATAAAAACAGTAAAGGATTCCTTTTTCTTATTCCAATTATAATTTCCTGAAACTTCTAAAATATTAGTTGTAAAAAACGGACATTGAACTAGATTAACACTTTCGTTTGGTTGGTTTTTATATTGTACTTTGGTTTTGGTTTTATCATAATTGATTGCTTCAACGGCTAAATCTGTATGTAATTCTCTACTATTTCCGTTTGCATCAAGTCTATCCCAATCATATAACCTATAAGTAATATCACTCGTTTGTTGAATTTCAGCAATTAAAACTCCAGCACCAATGGCATGAACTGTACCAGTTCCCAAGAAAAACGTATCTCCTTTTTTAACAGAGGTTTCATTCAGAATAGTAACTAAAGTTTTATCTTCTAAATGTTTTAAATAATCTTTTTTATTTGTTGATTCTTTGAAACCAATAACCAATCTTGCATTTTCATCAGCTTGCATTACATACCACATTTCTGTTTTACCAAAAGAATTATGCCTCTTTTTAGCCAATTCGTCATTTGGATGTACTTGAATAGATAAATCCTCTTTAGCATCTAAAAACTTGAAAAGCAATGGAAAAACAAATCCGTATTTTTCAATACAATTTTTACCTAATATTTCTGTTGGATATTTTTTAATTAATTCATTTAAATTTAGTCCAGTAAATTCTCCATTAGAAACCACACTAACATCATTAGTTACAGTTGACAACTCCCAACTTTCGCCAATAAAATTAGCCTCAAAAGATTTATTTAAAAAATCTTTCAACTTCGTTCCGCCCCAAATTCTCTCTTTATAAATGGGTTCAAATGTTAGTGGATATAACTTCATTTAATTTCCACTATAGGTTACAAAATTTCTTGGTGTTTCATATAAAACCACCTCTAAATCGTATTTAATTTCGATTTGATTTCTCAATTTTTGCCAAATAACTACTGAAATATTTTCGGCAGTTGGATTTAAATTTTCAAATTCAGGTACATCTAAATTAAGATTTTTGTGATCAAAAGCATCTTCAATATGTAGTTTAATTAAATCCGATAAAATTTTCACATCCATAATATAGCCCGTTTCTGGGCTAATTTCACCAGTAACACTGACAATTAATTCGTAGTTATGGCCGTGAAAATTTGGATTGTTACATTTTCCAAATACCGCATCGTTCTTTTCCATAGACCAGTCTTTACGATATAATCTATGCGCAGCGTTAAAATGTGCTTTTCTACTTATTTTTGCTCTCAATTTATATTTTTTTTGGCTGTTAAATTTTCATCAAAATGATGATAAAATTCTTCAAAAATTATTTTAAACCAAACAGTATAAATGTCTGGATTTTCAATCATATCGTTTTTAATGTCTTCAATTTTCATCCATTTCCAACTTTCCACTTCATCTTCATTAATAAAAGGAAAATCGTTATAATAACCTATCATTACATGATCTAATTCGTGTTCTGTTAATCCGTTATCAAAAGGTGCTTTGTAAATAAAATGAAACATTTCTTTTAATTCCGTTTCAAAACCCATTTCTTCGCGAAGACGTCTTGTTCCTGCTTGAATATTGTTCTCATTTTCACGTTGGTGACTACAACACGTGTTCGTCCACAATAAAGGTGAATGGTATTTATGATGCGCGCGTTGTTGTAACATCAGCTCATTTTTATCATTCAAAATAAAAACAGAAAAAGCTCTATGCAACAACGCTTTCTCATGTGCTTCTAGCTTATTCATTAACCCAATTGGATTATCATTTGTGTCCACTAAAATAACTTTTTCTTCTACCACTCTGGAAAATTTTAGATGTCAAATTTACAAAAAAAATAATTTTAATAGCAAAGATACACTGAAATAAAGAGTTTAACGCAATGTTAATAAAATTGGGTTGGTTATACCATAAATAATTGTATTTTTACGCTTCGAAAATTTTAAAAGAAAAAATGGGTAAAATCATTGCAATTGCCAATCAAAAGGGTGGTGTAGGAAAAACAACAACTTCAATAAATCTTGCCGCTGCTTTAGGTGTTTTAGAGAAAAAAGTTTTATTAATAGATGCAGATCCGCAAGCTAACGCTAGTTCTGGATTAGGAATTGATGTGGAAACCGTAGAAATTGGAACCTATCAAATATTAGAACATAGTAACAAAGCTGAAGATGGTGTAATTGCTACTACTGCTCCAAATGTTTGGATAATTCCAGCGCATATTGACTTAGTTGCCATTGAAATTGAATTGGTTGACAAAGAAAATAGAGAATACATGCTGAAACAAGCATTAAACGACATAAAAGAAGAATACGATTATATTATTATTGATTGCGCACCATCTTTAGGTTTGTTAACTTTAAATGCTTTAACTGCTGCCGATAGTGTTGTGATTCCAATTCAGTGTGAATATTTTGCCTTGGAAGGTTTAGGGAAATTATTGAATACAATAAAAAGCGTACAAAAAATTCACAATCCAGCTTTAGATATTGAAGGCTTACTTTTAACTATGTACGATTCTCGTTTACGTTTATCAAACCAAGTAGTGGAAGAAGTTCAGAAGCATTTTAACAACATGGTGTTCTCAACTATAATTCAAAGAAATATTAAATTAAGTGAAGCTCCGAGTTTTGGGGAAAGTATCATTAATTATGATGCCACTAGCAAAGGTGCAACCAATTACTTAAATTTAGCAGAAGAAATTATCAAGAAAAACAGTACTATATAATGACAAAAGCAGTAAAAAAACCTGTATTAGGAAGAGGATTATCGGCACTTTTAAGTGATCCTTCAAACGATATTAAGTCGGTTGAGGATAAAGGTGCAGATAAAGTTGTAGGCAGCATCATTGAACTTGATATTAATTTTATTGAAATCAATCCGTTTCAACCAAGAACTAATTTCAATGAAGAAACTTTACAAGAATTAGCCAAATCCATCAAAGAAGTTGGTGTAATTCAACCAATTACTGTTAGAAAATTAGAATTTAATAAATACCAATTAATTTCTGGAGAACGAAGATTACGTGCTTCAAAATTATTAGGTCTTTCTACAATTCCCGCATACATCAGATTAGCGAACGATAACGAATCGTTAATCATGGCATTAGTAGAAAATATACAACGTCACGATTTAGATCCGATTGAAGTTGCTATTTCTTATCAAAGATTAATTGAAGAAGTAAATTTAACTCAGGAAGAAATGAGTGAACGTGTGGGTAAAAAACGTTCTACTATTACGAACTACTTACGTTTATTAAAATTAGATCCAATCATTCAAACTGGAATGAGAGATGGTTTTATTTCGATGGGACATGGTAGAGCATTAATTAACATTGAAGATCAAGACGCTCAAAGCGATATTTATCATACTGTTGTTACTCAGAATTTATCTGTTAGAGATACGGAAGCTTTAGTGAAGAAATACCAAGAAGGTTTAAAACCAAAAACAGGCAAACCAGCTTCAACAAAATCTTTTGAAATTCCTACAGAACAAAAGAAAACGTTCGCTGATTTCTTTGGTGCTAAAGTAGATGTAAATGTTGCCGCTAATGGTAAAGGAAAAATTTCAATTCCTTTTCATTCGGAAGAAGACTTTAATAGAATTATGAAATTAATCAACAACTAGTGAAGCAACTTCTATACATATTTGTTTTTTTATTTTTGGGTGCTCCATTATCAGTTGCTCAAAATAAAGAATTGAAAATAGAAACAAAACAAACTGTAAAAGGTGACATTAATCCGTTATCGCCAGCAAAAGCTGCTTTTTATTCTGCAATTTTACCAGGATTAGGACAAGCCTATAACAAACGGTATTGGAAAATCCCTATTGTATATGGAGCCATTGGCGCTGGAGTATATTTTATTGTAGATAGCAACAAAAAGCACAATCAATATAGAAACGAATACAAAAAACGTTTGATAAATGGTGGAGCAGACACATCTGATCCAACTTTTGGTAAATTATCTGACGAAAGCGTTATTCGTGGTCAAAAATTCTATCAAAAAAACAGAGATTTATCGGTACTTATTACAGGTGCTTTATACATTTTAAATATTGTTGATGCTAATGTTGATGCTCATTTACTACAATTTAACGTAAATGACGATTTATCTTTAAAACCAGACTTACAAACCAACCCTTATACTTACAAACAAGATGTTGGATTTACGTTAACGTATCAATTTTAACATTGCTTTAAGTAACAATTTCTTTAAAACAATACTAATACAAAATGAAGATAGCACTTTTAGGTTACGGAAAAATGGGAAAAGTAATTGAAAACATTGCTTTAGAACGTGGACATCAAATTGTTTTGAAAAAAGGAAGCTCAGATAGTTTTGATGGATTATTAGATGCTGATGTCGCTATTGATTTTAGTGTTCCAAATAGTGCGGTAGGTCATATTTCAGAATGTTTAAACCACAATATTCCTGTAATCTCAGGAACAACAGGTTGGTTAGAAAATTACGATGAAATGGTGAATTTATGCCAAGAAAAAAACGGAAGTTTTATTTATGGTTCCAATTTTAGTTTAGGGGTAAATATTTTTTTCGAACTGAATAATTACTTGGCAAAAATGATGAAAAACCTTAAAGACTATAATGTCTCAATGGAAGAAATTCATCACTTACAAAAATTAGATGCGCCAAGCGGAACAGCCATTAGTTTAGCTAAAGGAATTATAGAAAATACAGATTACACCGATTGGACTTTAGATAACGCATCAACAAATGAAATTTATATTGATGCGAAAAGAATAGAAAACATTCCTGGAACACATTCTGTTTTTTACGACAGTAAAGTGGACCAAATTGAAATCAAACATACGGCTCACAGCAGAGAAGGTTTTGCTTTAGGTTCTGTAATTGCTGCCGAATGGTTACTTGGAAAAAAAGGCTTTTTCACTATGAAAGATGTTTTAGGGATATAAAGAGCCAAGTAAAAAGTAAAAAGAAACAAGTATAAAAAATAAGAGGATTTGAAGATTAATTCGTTCCTCACAACAATAAATAAGTATGGACATATCAACTTGGATTATCACATTATTAGTAATTAGCACATTACACGGCATTTGCTCTTGGAAATTATATGTAAAAGCTGGTAGAAAAGCTTGGGAAGCATTTGTTCCTGTGTATAATGGAATTGTTTTAATGCAAATTATAAACCGACCAAAATGGTGGATGTTTTTAGTGTTTTTACCTGTAATTAACTTGTTGATTTTACCTGTAATTTGGATTGAAACCTTACGTACTTTCGGTAAAAAAACTACTGCAGATATGTGGTTAGGTGTTGTTACTTTAGGATTATATATTGGATATGTAAATTACACACAAGACGTTTCTTACGAAGCAAAACGTGAAACAAAACCTGCAACTAAAGCATTAGACACTTTAGGTTCATTAACATTTGCTTTGATAGTCGCTACTTTCGTTCACACGTATTTTATTCAACCATTCGTAATTCCATCTTCATCTTTAGAAAAATCTTTATTAATTGGAGATTTCTTATTTGTAAGTAAGTTTCATTACGGAGCGAGAACACCAATGACACCTATTGCTGCGCCAATGGTTCATGATTCTATTCCTGTAATTAAAAAACTATCTTACTTAAGTAAACCACAACTTCCATATTTCAGATTTCCAGCTTTAGAAAAAATAAAAAATAATGACATTGTTGTTTTCAACTGGCCAAGAGATACACTTTCAAACATGTATATACGTGCCACAGAAAGAATTGACAAACCTCGTGATAAAAAAACAAATTATGTAAAAAGATGTGTTGGAATTCCTGGTGATAGTTTACAAATTAAAGACGGAATTGTTTTTGTTAATGGTAAAGAATTAATTTTACCAGAAAGAGCAAAACCTCAATATTCATACGAAGTTACTTATGACGCAAATACTCCTATTGACTTTGAAGGAATTTTAAAAGAACTTAATTCAACTGATGGCGCAGGTTTTAAAAATGACGCAAGAGACACTTTATACATACGTGCATTAACTTTTGAAGGTGCAGAAAAATTAAAAACAGTTTCTGGCATTAAAACCGTTAATCGAGTGATAGAAAAAGGTCCAAAAGATGGAGTGTTTCCAGATTTCGAAGACGGAAATCCTTCAGTAACTAATGACTGGAATGGTGATAATTTTGGCCCAATTTATATTCCTGAAGCTGGTAAAACTGTTACTCTAAACAAAGAAACCTTACCATTATATAAAATCATCATTACTGAATATGAAGGCAATACTTTAGAAGTAAAAGGTAATGAGATTAAAATAAACGGAAAAATAGCAAACTCTTACACATTCAAACAAGATTATTTTTGGATGATGGGAGATAACAGACATTGTTCTTTAGACGCACGTTATTTCGGTTATACTCCTGCTGATCATATTGTAGGTAAACCAATTTTTATTTGGATGAGTTTAGATTGGAATGCAAAAGGTTTATTCAATAAATTTAGAACCGAACGTTTCTTTACAACGGTAAGTGGCGAAGGTCAACCAGAATCATACTTTAAATATTTCCTAATTCTTTTAGCTGGATATTTCGCTTGGGATTGGTATAGAGGTAAGAAAAAGAAAAAAGAAGCAGATTTACTTTAAATAATTTAAGAGTTGTAATTTAGTTTACAACTCTTTTTTCATTACGATAGAATTATGAACCAGAATGACATTTTAATTTACCCAACTTATTTTCCATCTATCAGTCATTATATTGCTATGATTGATGCGAAAACGGTTACGTTTGAAGTGGAAGATACGTTTCAAAAACAAACGAATAGAAACCGAATGTACATTTATAGTCCAAACGGAATTCAACTATTAAACATATCAGTGAAGCATAACAGTGCAAACACTAACTTTAAAGACATCAAAATAGACAATCAACATAATTGGCAAAAGAACCATTTTAAATCGTTAGAAGCCGCTTATAAAAACTCTCCTTTTTACGAATATTTTGTAGATGATTTGCGACCATTATTCGAAAAGAAACATGAGTTTATGTTAGACTTGAACTTTGAGATATTTGATTTGGTAAATGAATCTTTAGGCATTTCTATTCCTTTTGAAAAAACTACAGAATACTTCCATGAAGTTTCAGACAAAACCGATTTTCGTTATTTGGTGAATGGCAAAAAAGACACCACACAAATTGAACCTTACACGCAAGTTTTTGATGACAAACATGGTTTCATAAATAACTTGTCCATCTTGGACTTATTATTTAATGAAGGAAGATATGCGGTTGATTATTTAAAACAGCAGAGTTTATAATTTGACTAATAGAAAAGAATCTGAAACAAGTTCAGATTAAAAACAAAAATGCCCCGATATGTATCGGGGCATTTTTTATATTCTTAAGTTATAACTTATGAGTTATGCTCTTGTTCAACTATTGTTTTATCGTATTTAGTCATCGTATCTACTAATACTGGTGTAGCAATAAATAATGATGAATAAGTTCCAACAATAATACCAATTAACATCGCGAAGATGAATCCACGGATTGAATCTCCACCGAAAACAAACATAATAGACAATACTAAAATCATCGTTAATGAAGTATTTAAAGTACGTGATAATGTAGTATTAATCGAATCATTTACGATTTGATTAAAGTTACCATGGTGAGATCTAATTCCTAAGAATTCACGAACTCTATCAAATACAATTACCGTATCGTTCATAGAATATCCAATTACAGTAAGAATTGCGGCAATAAAGTGCTGATCAATTTCCATGTGGAATGGCATGTATTTGTATAATAAAGAGTAAATTCCTAATACGAAAATAACGTCATGCGCAACAGCAGCAATTGCTCCTAATGAATATTGGTATTTTCTAAATGAAATTACTAAGTATAAACACACTAATAACATAGCTCCTAATACTGCCCAATAAGCATTTGTTTTGATATCATCTGCAATAGATGGACCTACTTTCATAGCTTGTAATACTCCAATTTTTTTACCTTCTTCCGTATTTGTAAACTGTTTGTAAGTAATTTCTTTAGCGAAGAATTTTTTTAATCCATTGTACAATTTAACATTTACAGCTTTATCAACCTCAACACCCTGCTTATCAATCATGTATTTAGTTGTGATTTTCAATTGTTTGTCGTTACCAAACGTTTTAGCTTCAGCTTTTTCGAAATACTCAGCAGTTGAAAGTGCATTTGAAACTTCTTCAGAAGAAACTTTTTGGTCAAACTGAACTTGGAATGTTCTTCCTCCTACGAAATCAATTCCTTGATCAAATCCATTTACATAGAATGAAACGAAACTAATAACACAAACTGTTAAAGAGAAGATATAAGTAAACTTCTTGATTCTTAAGAAATCGAAGTTGAAACCAGTAAACCAGTTTTTAGTAATATTTGTAGAGAATTGTAAACTTCTACCTTTAGCAATATCTGCATCGATAAAGAAACGAGCGATAAAGATCGAAGTAAATAATGAAGTTAAAATACCAATTAATAAAGTGATAGCAAAACCTCTAATCATTCCTTCACCAAAAATATATAAAATAGCTCCTGTTAAAACGTGAGTAACGTTAGCATCAATAATAGAACGCATAGCTCCTTTCCAACCGAAAGCATTTTTTACCGACTCTTCTAATGATAAACCAGCTCTTAATTCTTCTTTTGCTCTTTCATAGATAATAATGTTCGCATCTACTGCAGTACCCATTGTTAATACGATACCAGCAATACCAGGTAATGTTAATACAAAACCAAAGTTAGCCATTGCACCAAACAATAACACTAAGTTTAATAATAAAGCAACGTTTGCATACCATCCAGCTCTTCCGTAATAGAAAACCATCCAGAAAGAAACTAATAATAAACCAATTAATGAAGATAAAATACCGTTGTCAATTGCTTCTTGACCTAAAGATGGTCCAACAACTGCTTTTTGTACAATTTCTGCTTTAGCTGGTAATTTTCCTGCTCTTAATACGTTTTCTAAATCGGCAGTTTCTTCTAAAGTAAAACTTCCAGAAATTTGAGTTTGTCCTCCAGAAATTGCTGCTTTAGCAGTTGCTGCAGAATATACGATGTTATCTAAAACGATACAAACTTGGTTTCCTTTTTTAGCGATATCTCCAGTTAATTGTTCCCATTTTCTAGAACCAACTGGATTCATTTGCATACTTACTGCTGGTTTACCAAATTGGTCAAAATCAGCACTAGCATCTGTAACTGCACCACCTAATAATGGAGCAATACCATCAGAAGTACCTTTTAAGATGTATAATTCAACAATATCACCTAATTTTTCATTTGTTTTTCCCCAAGCAAATTTTGCATATGATGCAGTTGCTGGTAATAACGCTTTAATTTCAGATCTTTTTAAATAAGAGTTAATTTTCGCTGTATCTTTTACATTATAAGCGTATAATCCAGAAGGGCCTGCAATAGCTTTTTCGAATAATGGCCCTAAATCTTTAGCATCTTTTTTTGCAGGATCTTTTTTGTCTGCTAATAAATCGTTAACTTTTGATTTTGAATCAACAGCTTTTGTAGTATCAACTGTAGCAACTTTTTTAGTAACTGCTTTTTTCTCCGTTACTCTTAAAGCTTCGTTTGCAGCAGTAAAGAAATTACCTAATTCTTCAGGTCTTAAAGTTTCCCAAAATTCTAATTGTGCAGTACCAGATATTAATTTTTCAATTCTATCTAAATCTTTTGCACCAGGTAATTCTACTAAAATTCTTCCCGTTTCACCAATTTTTTGAATGTTTGGTTGCGCTACTCCGAATTTATCGATACGTTTTGTTAGTACTTTATAAGCACTTTCAATAGATTCAGCAACTTTTCTTTTTAAGATTACTTTTACCTGATCATCAGACATATTTGACTGAATCTCATCAGATAAATTTCTATTATAAAATACTTCAGGCGAAGCTAATTTTAAAATTCCTTTTGATTCTTTATTGAAAGCTTCAAAAAAGGCGTCTAAATAATCTTGATTTCCTTCTCTTTCTTCAGTAGCTCTAGTTAAAGCTCTATTAAAAATAGGATCTTTAGAATTGTTAGATAACGTTTTTAAAACGTCTTTAACAGAAACTTCTACAGTTACGTTAATACCACCTTCTAAATCTAACCCTTTGTTGATTTGTTGTTTTTCTATTTCCTCATAAGTAAAGCTAGCAAAACCTAAGTTTAAAACTTCTTTTTTCTTTAATGATTTTAAATAGTTTAGTTCCTTTTGAGAATCTCCTTTCGCAAACTCTTTCGCATCTTTTACAATTCCGTTAGCAACAAACGTAAATGAAAGTTGGTAGATACAAGCAATCGTAAAAATGATTGCGAAGAATTTAATTAGTCCTTTGTTTTGCATTATAGTTAATTTTAGTTATTTTCTTTAAAAACGGACAAATATATCATTTCATAAAGGATAAAACAATTTTATTTTTGTCTAAAATTCATTTTTTATAATTATTCAATCAACATTTTTGTTAATTATTTAATTATTAAGGCTTAACACAAAGGTAAGACATTAAAATTAATTAATCAATTATTTCCCACAACCTCAAATTGAGTGTTTTTTCACATGATAAATGTTATAAAAAAAACACTTTAGATGCTTTTTTTAGGTTTTTTTTTATTTCTCTCGAAACTTTTAAATTTCACTTTTACCAAAATTCTAAAACTGACAAAAAATAACATAAAAAAAGCGCTGAAATAGTTCAGCGCTTTTTAAAGTTTATATCAAACAATTATTAATTATCAATAATTGTAGAATCTGCAATTTTCTTATATGTTCCGTTTTCTAATTTCTCACGAATAGCGTCAAATGCTGTTAAAGTTTCGTCAATATCCGCAATTGTATGTGTTGTAGTAGGAATCATTCTTAATAAAATTATTCCTTTTGGAATAACTGGATACACCACAATAGATAAGAAAATACCGTAGTTTTCTCTTAAATCATTCACCATTATCATTGCTTCCGGAATACTTCCTTCTAAATAAACTGGTGTAATACACGTATTTGTATCTCCAATATTGAAACCTTTTTCTTTTAAACCGTTTTGTAACGCATTAACGTTTACCCAAAGTTTATCTTTAATTTCAGAAGAATTACGCAACAACTCTAAACGTTTTAACGAACCAATAGTTTGAATCATAGGTAACGCTTTTGCGAACATTTGAGAACGTAAATTATATTTTAAATAATCGATAATATCTTTATCAGCAGCAACGAAAGCACCAATATTTGCCATCGATTTTGCAAAAGTTGAGAAATACACATCAATTCCATCTTGACAACCTTGCTCCTCACCTGCTCCAGCTCCAGTTTTACCTAAAGTTCCGAAACCGTGTGCGTCATCTACTAATAAACGGAAATTGTATTTTTCTTTTAAAGCAACAACTTCTTTTAATTTCCCTTGTTGCCCTCTCATTCCGAAAACTCCTTCGGTAATGAATAAAATTCCTCCACCTGTTTCAGTAGCCATTTTAGTAGCACGTTGCAGGTTTTTTTCCATACTTTCTAAATCGTTATGCTTGTAAGTAAAACGTTTTCCCATATGTAAACGAACACCATCAATAATACAAGCGTGAGAATCCACGTCATAAACGATAATGTCGTTTTTAGTTACCAAAGCATCAATAATAGACACCATTCCTTGGTAACCAAAATTTAATAAATAAGCAGATTCTTTCATAACGAAAGCCGCTAATTCTCTTTCTAATTGTTCGTGAGCATCAGTATGACCACTCATCATACGAGCACCCATTGGATATGCAGCACCATATTGAGCTGCTGCTTCTGTATCAGCTTTACGAACTTCTGGATGATTGGCTAAACCTAAATAGTCATTTAAACTCCAGTTTAATATATTTTTACCTTGAAATTGCATTCTTGGACCTAATTCTCCTTCCAATTTAGGGAATACGAAATATCCTTCTGCTTGTGAAGCCCATTTACCTAATGGTCCTTTATTTTGTTGTATTCTTTCAAATAAATCTTTAACCATGATACTATATTAATTTGTGGTGCAAAAGTATAAATAAAAAAACGTTTTTAATAATTTTTTTTCATTACCTAACTTATGCTCAACACAATTGAAAAAACATATTTGCAGAAAATAAAGTTTTACTTATCTTTGACATTCTTATGAAATCGCAATTAAAACTTTTTTTTTTGCAAAAAAAATTCCGATATATAAAAAGCGATACCATATATGACCTCTAAAAAACAATTATTGCATATATGAAAGCAATTAAAATAATAGAATGTCCACGCGATGCTATGCAAGGCATCAAAACTTTTATTCCAACCGAAAAGAAAGTACAATATATCCAATCGTTATTACGTGTTGGATTTGACACTATTGATTTCGGAAGTTTTGTATCGCCAAAAGCCATTCCACAAATGCAAGATACTGCAGAAGTTTTAGCACAATTAGATTTGTCGCAAACTACAAGTAAATTACTAGCAATAATTGCTAATACTCAAGGTGCCGAAATTGCTTCAAAACACAAAGAAATTCAATATCTAGGTTTTCCTTTTTCTATTTCTGAAAATTTTCAGATGCGAAACACACACAAAACCATTGCGGAAGCATTAATTAGCTTACAAGAAATTTTAGAAATTGCAGTCAAATCTAACAAAGAAGTAGTTACCTATATTTCTATGGGATTTGGAAATCCGTATGGCGATCCATATAATGTAGAAATTGTTGGAGAATGGACTGAAAAATTAGCTAATATGGGTGTGAAAATACTATCACTTTCAGATACAATTGGCTCATCTGTTCCAGAAACGATTGATTATTTATTCAGTAATTTAATTCCGAAATATCCAAATATCGAATTTGGTGCGCATTTACATACTACTCCAGACACTTGGTTTGAAAAAGTGGACGCCGCTTACAAAGCTGGATGTGTCCGATTTGATGGTGCTATAAAAGGTTATGGCGGTTGCCCGATGGCAAAAGACGATTTAACAGGAAATATGCCAACTGAAAAATTATTATCTTATTTCACAGCAGAAAAAGCCAACACCAATTGTCATCCAATTAGTTTTGAAAGCGCATATAACGAAGCTTTAAAAATATTTAACGCTTACCACTAGTTGTAAAGTTAATAATCATAATAATATCTTTAACAGTAAGTGGTTTTCTTTTGTTATCCTTTTCTGGATTAATAACAAAATGGAACGCAAATAACGCTGATAAAATCAAACATACTAATACTTTTCCTGCAATATTCCCTATCATCATTTCTGAATAATTCAATTCCGAATAAAAATTTATGGTATAAAACAGAAAAGAATCCAAAACTGCTGTAATTACACTTGCTCCTAAAAACTGTAAAAAATAATATTTAGGAAATTTCGATTCTAAATATCTGAATAAAAATATAATTAGAATCATATCTAAATACAGTAAAATAATTCCTGTAAAAAATAAAACAATATCGAAATTAAAAATCTCCGCTAAAAAAGTGGTATTTCTAGAGAAATTATCGCTCAAAATTTGCTCTAACGAAATATAAGACAGGAAAACTAGTATAATATTACTCAAAATGATTCCATAAATCACACTTCGTACCTTAATTATACTTTCATTTCTAAAGATTAATAAAACAGCAAATAAAGTAGAAATAAAAATTAAGGTAGAACCAGGCGAAAACAAGAACACATCGAAGTATAAATTATACACATTTCCTGAAAGTATCGTTTGAAAAAACTGCATCGTTCCTAAGAAAATATACAGTAATCCAATCCCAAAATACTTTTTGGAAGCATGCAATCCTAAAATCATCAAGCCGACGATTAAAGTTTCTAAAAGCAAATATATAAATGTATCCATTTCACAAATATAATTATTTATCTCACTTAACAATTATTTAGCATAAAAACAATTGATTATTCCTAATATTTCACTAAATTTGCACGCAATTTAACTACAATTGCAGCATGAAAGCACACACTTCTAAAATTATTGGAGAAGGACTAACCTATGATGACGTTCTTTTAATTCCAAATTATTCTGAAATACTTCCAAGAGAAGTTTCTATTCAATCAAAATTTAGTAAAAACATTACCTTAAACACGCCTATTGTTTCCGCAGCAATGGACACGGTTACAGAAAGTGCTATGGCAATTGCTATGGCTCAAGAAGGAGGAATTGGTGTTTTACATAAAAATATGACTATTGCACAACAAGCTGCAGAAGTTAGAAAAGTGAAACGTGCAGAAAGCGGTATGATTATCGATCCAGTTACTCTACCATTAACTGCTAATGTTGGTGATGCTAAAAATGCCATGAGAGAATTTGGTATTGGAGGAATTCCAGTTGTAGATGCAAATGGTATTTTAAAAGGAATTGTTACCAACAGAGATTTGCGTTTTGAAAAAGAAAACAGCCGTGCAATTACTCAAGTAATGACTTCTGAAAATCTAGTAACTGCAGGAAAAGGAACTACTTTAGCTGCTGCAGAAGAAATACTACAAGAAAGTAAAATTGAAAAATTACCAGTGGTTGATGCCGATTTTAAATTAATTGGTTTAATCACTTTTAGAGATATTACGAAATTAACTCAAAAACCAAACGCTAACAAAGATAAATTTGGACGTTTACGTGTGGCTGCTGCTTTAGGTGTAACAGGTGACGTTTTAGAACGTTGCGAAGCTTTAGTAAACGCTGGAGTTGACGCCGTAATTATTGACACCGCTCACGGACATACAAAAGGTGTTGTTGATGTATTGAAACAAGTAAAAAATAAATTCCCAGAAATTGATGTAGTAGTTGGAAACATCGCGACTCCAGAAGCAGCTTTATATTTAGCTGAAAATGGTGCTGATGCAGTAAAAGTAGGAATTGGACCTGGTTCAATTTGTACGACACGTGTTGTAGCTGGTGTTGGTTTCCCTCAATTTTCAGCTGTATTAGAAGTTGCAGCCGCTTTAGAAGGAACTGGAATCCCAGTAATTGCTGACGGTGGCGTTCGTTATACAGGAGATATCCCAAAAGCGTTAGCGGCTGGAGCATCTTGTGTAATGTTAGGTTCAATGTTAGCAGGAACGAAAGAATCTCCAGGTGAAACTATTATTTTTGAAGGAAGAAAATTCAAATCATATAGAGGAATGGGTTCTGTGGAAGCCATGAAAGAAGGTTCTAAAGATCGTTACTTCCAAGATGTTGAAGATGATGTGAAAAAATTAGTTCCAGAAGGAATTGTAGGTCGCGTACCATATAAAGGAGAATTAAACGAAAGTATGCAACAATTCATTGGTGGACTTCGTGCCGGAATGGGTTATTGTGGTGCTAAAAATATTGAAACTTTACAAGCCACTAGCCGATTTGTACGTTTAACATCAAGTGGAATTAGCGAAAGTCATCCACATAATGTTACAATCACTAAAGAAGCTCCAAATTACTCGAGATAAATTTTAGTATTCAGCTTACAGTCTGAGTCTCAGTTTGCAGATAATAAAAAATCCATTCCAACTTATTGGAATGGATTTTTTATTTTTCCCCAAAAACCTGAACTGCGTAAATTTTAGTTTTAGACTCATTAAACGCGAATCCAAAACCTGTGTAATTGTACTCGCTATTTTTAATATTCTTAAAATGATTAGGCGATTTCACCCAAAGTGATTTCATCTTTTCAGCTAAAACTTCAGAATCAATAGTTTCTTTTGGAATGGTAGTAAAAAGTAAATTTTCAGCTACCATAACATATTTATCTTTACTAAAAAATTTCACTCTATCTAAATTTTTTTTTGTCTTGGGATTTTCATTCTGATCATGTTCTAAAATATCTTTACTCGCAATATATTTAGCTTGATTTGTTGCGGCCTTATCTAAATTTTCATCACGTTTTAACTTTGAACATTTATTCTCAACACGAACAACATTAATTTTATCAAACAATTTCGCATCTATTTTATCAAGATCAATATTTTGTTGAAAACCTAAAAACAACAGTACTAAAACTCCAAAACTTTTCATTTTTCACTTTTTATTAAAACGTTAAATATTGAGTTTTATTTTAGTTAAAATTTATTTAATTGAAATAAAAAAAATCCATTTCTTACGAAATGGATTTTTTTTCACTTTATTTAAGCATTAATTCTCTCTATAAATTTATTTAATTTTTTAATAAATTCATTGAAATATAAACAATTCAAAGTTTTCTCAAAATCAATTAATTTGAATAAGTCCGCATTATGTGATTCGTTATATTTTTTTGATGCAAATTTCAAATACTCTTTAGGTTCCTCTATTAACATCACATTTTCAACCTCTTCCAATTCAGCACCATAAATCCTATTGAATGTTTCAACATCTGTCAACAAAAGCGCTTCAATTTCATAAATATGCAATAAAGGAATTCCTTTTTTATCAACTACACTATTAGAACTCGTAAAATAATCCTTTCTTTCATATAATTTAGTTCTATTTGGCCAAGTTGAATCTAAATCACGAATAAAAACAACAATGTCTGGTTTTTGAAGTTGATACTCAATTCTTAAAAACCTCTTAGTCTTTTGACTATCTAAACTAGATCCATTAATTATATTCAACATTGAAACAAATTCAAAATCTTCATATTTTTTTCTCAAAAGATTCTTTATTGACTCAGTATCATTCGGAGCTTCTCCAACCAACCCTATCTTCATAAAATTATTTTTCTAAATCCGAATAAAGCCAATAATCACTTAAAAAATCTTCTTTTATATATTCATTAGCTTTTACAATTTCATTTTCATTTAAATGACGAAGTTTAGTACCTTCTTTTGAACTTGTAGAATACGCTATGACAATTCTACTTAACTCATTTGAATTTATAGCATCTAAAGCTTGAGGAGAATGAGTTGTGATAATTATTTGCTTATTTTGAGCTTCTAATTTCAAAAACTCCATCAATTTATGAAATTGATGCGGATGAATGCCTAATTCAGGTTCCTCAATCAAAATAATTCTACTTATTTGATTTTGACCTTCATACTTACCAATATTTGTTGGTCTTACATGTGTGTTTTCGTCATTTTCAAACACTTCTGAAATAATATAAAACAGACGTTTTGTACCATCTGACAAACTTGAAAACGGCAACCAATTACCATCAATCTTAAACTCAATAAAAATATTATTAACAGAAATAGTCTCTTTATCATCACTTATAAAAATATTAAAATTATCACTAAATTTAATATCTTCAATAGGTGAATATTTTTTTAAAGTTGATTTGATTTTTTCAGTTTTATTAAAAATATTTTTAAAAAGCTCCTTAAAATTATCTAAATCAAATTCTTCTTTTAAATTCATAATTCCTAAAATAAAATCTAATGTCAAACATTTAATAAAATAGGGATTAGATGGATTTCCAAAAATGCTTTGTAAATCATTTGACCATCTAAATTTAGAATTATCAATTCTAAAAGAATATGGTTTATCAACAATTAAATAATCTTTAAAAATACCGTGACAAATAAAAGTAGTATCAAAAACTATTTTATTTTTTTCAAATTTATCAAAAATAATAGTTTCGTCATTTCCTTTCTTGTCTTTTATAATTTTACCATCAACGATTAATTCATAATCCACTTTGTTTGATAAATTATTCGAATTAAACAATTCATCTATTTCAATATTTCGTTGAGACTTGAAAACATTTTTTTTTTCATTTTTAAAAAGAAATTCCGCATAAAAGTTATTTAAACTCTCATACTTAAATGACAATATTTTAGTGAGAAATTTCAAAAAATTAGTTTTACCAGCTGCATTTTTACCAATAATAACATTAAGTCCATTTTGAAACTCAACATCAACATCAATAATAGATTTGTACCCCGAGAGTTTAACTTCTTTTAAATAAAGATTATTTTCCATAAATTTAATTATTAGTACAAATATACATTACAATTTTAAATATTACGAATACTATTTTAGTAAAATTGCAATCACAGGTATAACAAAAAAAAATCCCGCCAAAATGAATTAGCAGGATTTCTGTTTATTAGATTCTGAAACAAGTTCAGAATGACAAAATTATATACCCAAATAATTACTTGGCGTAATCGCTTTTAATTCTGTTTTAATATCGTCAGAAACATTTAACGTTTCAATAAACGCATGAATTGAATCTTTATTGATAACCGTATTTGTTCTAGTCAAATCTTTTAACGCTTCGTATGGATTTGGATAGCCTTCTCTACGCAAGATTGTTTGAATCGCTTCTGCTACAACTGCCCAGTTTTTCTCTAAATCTTCAGCGAATTTTGGTTCGTTTAACAACAATTTATTTAAACCTTTCAAAGTCGCTTCAAATGCAATAAGTGTATGTCCGATTGGCACACCGATATTACGTAAAACCGTACTATCTGTTAAATCACGTTGTAATCTTGATAAAGGTAATTTCGCAGATAAATGTTCGAAAATCGCATTCGCAATTCCTAAATTTCCTTCCGAATTTTCGAAATCAATTGGGTTGACTTTATGTGGCATTGCTGAAGAACCGATTTCACCAGCTTTGATTTTCTGTTTGAAATAGTCCATGGAAACGTACGTCCAAATATCTCTATCTAAATCGATTACTATCGTATTAATACGTTTTAAAGCATCGAAATAGGCTGCAAAATGATCGTAATGTTCAATTTGAGTCGTAGGAAACGAGTGACGTAATCCTAAAGTTTCTTCAACAAATTGAGATCCGAAAGCTTTCCAATCGTGATTTGGATACGCTACTTTGTGTGCGTTATAATTTCCAGTTGCCCCACCAAATTTAGCGGCAAAAGGCACATTGAATAACAAACGCATTTGCTCTTCAATTCGTTCTACGAAAACTAAAATTTCTTTTCCTAAACGCGTTGGTGAAGCGGGTTGTCCGTGCGTACGAGCTAATAATGGAATGTCTTTCCATTCTGTAGCCAATTCTTTTAATTTTTGTACAATTGCAATTAAGCTTGGTAAATATACATTTTCAAAAGCTTCTTTTGCAGAAAGTGGAATCGCAGTATTATTGATATCTTGAGACGTTAATCCGAAGTGGATGAATTCTTTAAAGGCTTCTAATCCGAATTCGTCAAATTTCTTTTTGATAAAATATTCAACCGCTTTTACATCGTGGTTGGTTGTTTTTTCTGTTTCTTTAATCCAAAGTGCATCTTCAGTTGAAAAATTTTCATAAATACCTCTCAATTTTCCGAAAAGGTTCTTATCTACACCTTGTAATTGTGGCACATTATATTCGCACATAGCGATAAAATATTCTACCTCAACTAAAACTCTATATTTAATTAAAGCTTCTTCAGAAAAATAAGCGGATAATGATTTGGTTTTACCTCTGTAACGACCATCAATTGGCGATACGGCATTTAATTCAGTTAGTTGCATGATGTTGTGTTGTTATTTAAGGCGCAAAAGTACTTTTTTTTTGCCACAAAGTCGCAAAGTCGCCAAGGATTTTTTTTGATTTCCTGCAAGGTTTCCAAAACCTTGTAGGTATTTTTCTTTACTATATAAAACCTACAAGGTCCAAAAAAGACCTTGCAGGATTTCGTAATTTTGCCTTATAATTTCTCTTTCAAAATCTCCATGCCTTCACTCGCACTCATGGGTAAAACTTCTAATGGATTAGCTAAATCGTAAATGGTTGCTGGATTCGGATCGATATAATAAACTGGAACGTGAGATTTCGCATAATGCATTAAACCTGCAGCTGGATATACTTGTAACGACGTTCCGATGATAATGACAACATCAGCTGTTTGCATGTGTGGAATCGCTAAATCTATTGCAGGGACTTGCTCGCCAAACCATACAATATCTGGTCGTAATTGTTCTGCATTTTCGTTTACATCTCCCAAATGAATATCGGTTTCCCAATAAATACTTTCATTTTCTGAAAACTCACCACGTACTTTTACCAATTCGCCATGCAAATGCAAAATGTTTTTACTTCCAGCACGTTCGTGTAAATTATCTACGTTTTGAGTAATAATTTGAATGTTGAAATTTTCTTCTAACTCGGCTAAAATTTCATGACCTTTATTCGGTTGAACTTCTTTCAACTGCGCACGACGTTTATTATAAAAATCCAAAACCAAAGCTGGATTATTCTTCCAACCAATTGGCGAAGCAACTTCCATAATATCGTGATTTTCCCAAAGTCCGTTTGAATCTCTGAAGGTAGAAATTCCGCTTTCGGCACTCATTCCTGCTCCTGTTAAAACTACTATTTTTTTCATATTCTTTATTTGAAGCTATTTCCCGCTATTCGCTATATCTTTTTATTTTATTCCCTTAGAAAGCACTTCAAAAAACTCAGAGTAAAATCGCAACTAACAAAATAAAAAGGATGCCGCTACTATCGGGGCTAATTTTTTATATTTGCAGTAAATTTAAGAAAATGCCAAAAAACAAACTCGCTTTATTAGAATATTTAGAGAACTTCATGTCTGAAAACAGAAAAAACAGATTTATAGATGTGCTAAAAAACAGAACTAATCATTTTACGATTGCTATGGAAGATGTGTTTCAATTGCACAATACCAGTGCAGTGATGCGTAGTTGCGAGGTTTTTGGAATTCAGAATTTACATATTGTAGAGCAACGTTACGGAAAAGCCATTGACAAGCAAATTGCCATGGGTGCCGAAAAATGGGTAGATATCAATCAGCATCACGACATGAAAAGCTGTATTGCGAGTTTAAGAGCACAAGGTTATCAAATTATTGCTACTACACCACATAACGAATCTTGCATGTTAGATGAATTTGATGTGACTAAAAAATCAGCGATATTTTTCGGAACTGAGATTGATGGGCTTTCTGAAGAAGTAATGAAAGAAGCAGATGGTTTTATAAAAATTCCAATGGTTGGTTTTACCGAAAGTTTAAACATTTCTGTATCGGCAGCTTTAGTGATTCAAGACATAACGAATAGAATGCGTCATACAGATATTGCTTGGCAATTAACCGAAGATGAAGTATTAGAAAAACGTTTAGATTGGACCAGAAAAACGATTAAAGATATTGATTATATTGAGAAGCAGTTTGTGGAAGAAGAGCCAAGTAAATTCTAAGTTATGAAGAAACTATCACTATTGGTTTTGCTTTTATTTTTTGTTTCATTTAAACAAGACAAATCTTTACAAAATTCAGAGATCAAAAAAGATACTTTAAAAACAAAGAGTTTCACAAACTTTGATAAAAAGACAAATAAAGAAACTACTGAGGTTTTAGACTTTTTCTTAAAGAACAAAACTGACGCACTTAAACATGTAAAATATATTTATTACAAAAGTGAATATTTTAATTATAAAGAAAACAAAAAAGACATTCCTGGTCACATGAAATATTCTAATTATTTTGTTTTAAATGATTATGAAACTACCATGCATCAAATAGAGAATATTAAAAAAGATGAAAAAATACCTCATCTATTCTCATATAAGCAAATATACATAGATAGATTTGAGAAAAAGTACAAAGTAAATCCTGAGGAATACTGGCAGAAATACGAAAAGGTATTTGGAAAAAATGGTTTTGCAACTATGTCAAAACCATTATTTTCAAAAAATCTTCGATTCGCATACATAGAAATTTCTATACATTGTGGAGAATTATGCGGAGAAGGTCTTCATTATTTTTTAGAAAAAAAAGAAAACAATTGGGTAATTATAGAAAAAGGTTGTGATTGGGTTTCTTAATTCCTCTTCAAAACTTTATAATCATTGTACGAAGTCGCCAAAGCATCTAATACTAGTAAGTCACTTGCTGATATAATAAAGTTTCTATAATAATTACATTTTATTACTGTTTTTTTTCAAACCACAAATCCCGAATTCTACTCATCGTAATAGTTAAACCCGTAATACTTCCTTTTTTGTTTCTTTTATATTTTGAAACAGCCATTCCTGACCAACTCAAAACATCTTGTTTTAAAATTTGAATGTCAAATTCGCCAAAACGACTATGATATCCAATTAGTTTATCATCTTTTAAACTAATAGTATAATAAGTTTCTAACTCAGAGCTATAAAACGTTCCTGTATATTCTTTTAAGTCTTCTACTAAAAGTGGTTTATCCACGTATTTTTCAAAAACATCTATTGAATTGTCTGCGGAAATCAATTTCATTGTATTCGTTTTGATATCAAATTTTACAAGCAACTTTTCATTAATACCTCCCATTTGAAATTCAGTTGATGTAATAGGAATTAATGGTGATTTTTTATTGTTACTACGCAAATACCATAAGGTATTATTTTCTACATAAATTTTTCGAGAATAGTTATTCTTATCACTCCAATACATTCCTTCATATTTTTTTAAAACTTCATTATTTAGGGTAATGGGCTTAATTTCTTCCGGATAGGTTTCAGAAAGTAATTTGCTTTGCAAAAAAAGTTGGCTAATTTGATCAGCTGTTTTTGATAATTGATTGGATGCAAAATTGGATAGTATTATAATTTCTAAATTATCATCAGGATAACTATACATTACGGATCGAAAACCTGCAATAGCACCAGTATGTTGAATTCTATGATTTCCGAAAAAATCGTCCACAAAAACTCCAAAACCATAATTGTTTTTTTGACCCGAATTTAAAACATCTACAGTTTTAAGCATTTCGAAAGCACTTTTCCAATTCATCGAAGCTTCATTAAAATTTTTCATCCATTTTAAAACATCTTTACTTGTAGAATATACATTTGAAGCTCCATATGTTAAATCGTTGTTCTCAACATAATTAAAAACTGAAGGTTCGATTTCTGAGTAAGAAGTTGCTACTTTTGAAACTACATTAGAACTGTTTTCTTCTATAAAAGTAGCATTCATTTGAAGCGGCTGAAAGATTTTTTCCTTCATCCAACTTTTAAAATTCTGTTTTGAAACGTTTTCAATAATTTTCGCAAGTAAAATATAACCTGAATTAGTATACATATATTCTGAACCCGGTTCAAAATTCAATGCCGTTTGTTTTGTTAAATAACGATAAAAATCTTCATTTGAGATTGCATCACCATCTCGCCATCCAGCAAGTCCAAACAATTCCGGAGAACTTCTAAACCCACTCGTATGATGTAATAAATGCCTAATAGTTATTGGTTTTCCAAAATTATTTAGTTCCGGTAAATATTTTTTAATATCGTCATCAATAGATAACTTACCTTCCATTTGTAATAAAACAATTCCCATTGCGGTAAATTGCTTTGACATGGAACCAATATTAAAAACACTTTCTGAAGTATTTGGAATTTTATATGAAATATTTTCTAAACCATAGGCTTTTTCAAAAACCGTTTTATTGTTTTGAGTTACCAGAACAACACCACCTGGACCGTTTAAATTTTCCCGCATTGAAAACAAACCATCAATGTCGTTTGTTATATTTTGACTTGTTACTGAAAATGTGGTAAATACTGTGAAGTACAAAAAAATTATTTGTTTCATTTTTTTAGATCATTAAGTTAATAATGAAACAAATGTGAAGATTTACAAAGTAGTAGAAAACTTAATTATGCAAACTCCTTTTTTATGTCTGCAAAATAAGAAATTTTGCAAAAAGACAAATTTTAAAATAGTATAGATTTATAGTTTTAGCTTTTAATTTGCGAGAAAAAATGATCGCGGTACGTTTCTGAAATGGGGATAATTTCTTTTGAAATTTTTATTCTGCTTCGTTCGATTTCATCAATTTTACTGATGGCAACCATATACGATTTGTGTACACGACAAATTAAATTTGCAGGAAGAAGCTGTTCTAATTCAGAAAAATTTTGAAGTGTCATTATTCTTTTATTTATGGTATGAATTCTTCTATAATCTCGCATTCCTTCAATGAATAGAATTTCATCAATATTGACTTTTTCTAATCGACTCTCGGTTTTAATAAAAATAAATTTAGAATTTAATTCCTTGTGATTAACCAAATTATTATCTTGAATTTTATCCACAGCCTGCAAAAATCTTTCAAATGTAAAAGGTTTTAATAAATAATCTGTAACGTTAAGTTCATACCCTTTTAAAGCATATTCTGAATAAGCGGTTGTGATGATTACCTGACAATTTAATTTGGAATTTTCCAGCAATTCAATACCTGACAACTCATCTAAATTGATGTCTAAAAAAAGTAAATCTACTTTATTAGATTTTAAAAACGCTAATCCTTCCAACGCATCATCAAATGTGGCTAGCAAATTTAAAAAAGGTGTTTTCTCTACAAAACCCTTAGTTTTTTCTAAAGCTAAAGGTTCGTCTTCAATGATGATACAAGAATATTTAATCATTCGCTAAGGTTAAATTTACTTTATAAGTGTCGTTTTCTTTTATAATGGCTAAATTATGTTTTTTTGGGTACATAAGTTCAATTCTCTTTTTAATCAATTCGTTTCCTAAACCATTAAATTCTGATTGAAATGTTTTGTTTTCGTTATACTTGTTTTCGCATTCAAATACTATTTTTTCTTTCTCAATAACTAAAGAAACCGTTATGGCATTTTCCGTTTTTTTATTACTTACATGCTTGAAAGCGTTTTCTATAAACGGAATAAAAAGCATTGGTGAAACAGAATGATTTGCAGCTTCTCCTTTTACAATGAAATTTACAAAATTATCATTAGAAGTTCTAATTTTCTGCAAAGCGATATATTTTTCAATATATTCAATTTCCTTAGTTAAAGCGATTTTTTCTGTTTTAGTTTCAAACAACATAAACCTTAAGATGTCTGATAATTTATTCAGGTATTCTGAAGCCAGTTGCGCATCTTTAAGTAGTAAGATGTCGATATTATTAATGGTATTGAATAAAAAGTGAGGATCTAATTGTGATTTCACTAAAGCCAATTCAATTTGATGGTTTTTAAGATTAAGCGTTTCTTTTAATTGTATTTCATCATACCAAGTAATAAATCCTTTAATAATTACACTCATAGTACCTGCAAATAATCCAATAAGTGACATGGTTATAATTTCAGCAAAAAAAGAGCTCCAACCTCCTTCAAACATAAAAATTTTCCCAAATATTAAGGTCAAAAAAAAACCTCCAACAAAAGCGGAACCAATAGAAAACAAAATGCCATAAACAAAGGAAAGCCCAATTTTTCTTGTTTTGACATACTTAGGAAAAAGATAAAAATAGAACAGATAAAATGCACTAAAAGATGGAATTACCACAAATGGAATACCTACTTTAAGAATATTCTCAAAATTTGGTCCTGAAGAAAACCCTTGAGTTGCGGCAGCAATAATAACCAATAGTAATAAAAAATAAGCTAGCCAGAAAGCTGTGTGAATCAAATAAACAATTGACTTTTTCATAATAAATAGATTAATTTTTTAATTATTTCAAAAGTCTTGGTTTGTTTCATTAGTAAAAAAAGTATTATGCAAATTAGGATATTTCATCTGCGAAATGGAAATATTATAGTTGATTTTAATTAAAAACTAATGTAATTAGAACCAATTTAGTATTTCAAAAAAACTACAGATTATTTTCTCTTCAAAACTTTATAATCGTTATATGAAGTAGCCAAAGCATCTAATACTTGTAAGTCGCTTGCTGTGTTGATAAAACTTCTTGAGTAGTTACATTTTTCTAAAATCTTATCAATTTCATTTTTGTCTAATTGTAATAACATCACTAACGATTCTCTGTCAGTTTTTTTACTTAAAATGGCTGCGAAATTGGCATCGTTTTTCAAATCCATTAGCTTCTTCAAATCTTTTTCTTTCGAATTAAATAAAGAATACACTAAATCTACCGGATTGGATAAGGCTTTCATTAAATTTTCAGTTGCATTTTTAGCTTTCATTCCTGGTTCGTACCCTAAGTTTAAACCTGCAATGTTGTATCGGTAATTTTCATTAACTGGAATTAACTTCGTATCAATTTCTAAATAACCCGTTAAATTATAACTTGTTACCACAACGGTTTCAATTTCGTTTACTTTTTCACTTAACAAAATCGTTTTGTTTCCAGAAAACCATTTTTGATTAATTTCCACCTCAGCATAATTATACCCTAAATGAGAAAATAATAATTTATCATTCATGTTTGCTGTAATTTCAAACTCTCCATTTTCAGAAGCTAAAACTACAGAAGAATTATTCTTATTTACAATCGTAACTTGTGCAATTGAAGCATTTGTTTTAATATCCGAAATCTTTCCTTTAACTTTTAATTGTAATGAATCTGTTTGAGAAAACCCAAAAATAGAAATGAAAAGCAAAAATATGTAGATTATTTTTTTCATTGTGAAAATATATTTCAACAAAAATAAGATTTAATTTTCAATGTTGAATATTGTTAACATAAGATTATAAGACTTTTTAAACATGTAAGCTTAATTGGTTTGATAATATTATTTCAGCAAAAGGGTTCTCGATACTTTTTTTTGAGTATCTCATTCTAAAAATGAGATACTCAAAAAACACTCGAACTGACGATTTCAAAATACTCAGCAGTTAAAATAAAAAAATCCCGAAACGAATAAACGAATCGGGATTGATATATTTAAACTAATAAATTAGTCATTTGATCTTCTTGGTGATCTTTTTGCTCCTTCAAATCCAGAACTTCTTCTTTCTGTTGAACGACCTTCAGATGATGAACGACCTTCACCTCTTCTTCCGCTATCGCGAGAATCAGATGATCTTCTATCACTTCCACCAGTTGATGATGTTCTTGGTCTGAAACCACTTCCACCTTCACGGTTTCCGCCTTCTCTGTTTCCACCTTCACGGTTGAAACCACCTTCGCGATTTCCACCACCAGAATTTCCTCTGTAACCACCACCTTCACGGTTTCCGCCACCTGAGTTTCCTCTGTATCCACCGCCAGAATTTCCTTTGTATCCACCTGAGCTTCCGCCTTCACGTCTTCCTGAGAATCCGCTTCCGCCAGATCTTCCACCACTTCTTCCGTTATGGTCTCTACGTCCACCACCATCATTTTTAGAAATTTCAACGTTAATTTTTCTACCGTTCATATCTGCGGCATTTAAAACTTCCATTACTTTTTCTGATAAACCAGCATCGGTATTAAAGAAAGAGAAACCTTCTTTACAGTCTACTTTAAATACGTCATCTTGACCTACTTGTAAAGTATCACGTAAATAATCTTTTAAAGACATCCAATCGTAATCATCTCTTGTACCAATATTGATAAAGTATCTTACAGTTCCATCAGATGGAGCCGATTCTCTACTTGATGAACCACTGTCTTGAGACGCTAAATCTTTAGTTTTCTTGTAATAGTTTAAGAAACGATTAAACTCTACAGAGATTACTTTCTTAATTAATTCTTCTTTAGGAATGTCTTGTAACAATTCCATAATTGAAGGCAAATAATTATCGATAGCGTGATCTGTTTCTGTATCTTTAATTTTGTTAGCTAAGTGTAATAACTGAATTTCGCAAATTTCCATTCCAGAAGGAATTGGTTTTTCTTCGAATTTAGTTTTGATAATTCTCTCGATTGAGTGAATTTTTCTGATTTCACTTTTTGTAATAATTACAAACGAAGTACCTGATTTTCCGGCACGACCTGTACGACCTGAACGGTGCGTATACGTTTCAATTTCGTCTGGTAATTGATAATTGATTACGTGAGTAATGTTGTCTACGTCAATTCCACGAGCTGCAACATCAGTCGCAACAAGCATTTGGATTTGTCTTCCACGGAACGATTTCATTACGCCATCACGTTGTGCTTGCGATAAATCTCCGTGTAATGCAGCAGCATTATAACCATCTTCAATTAATTTTTCTGCAACCGCTTGTGTATCTCTTTTTGTTCTACAAAAAATTACCGAAAAGATATCTGGATTCGCATCAGCTAATCTTTTTAATCCTTCGTATCTATCACGTGCATTAACTAAATAATATTCGTGAGAGATGTTTGCTGAACTAGAGTTTTTATGTCCAACCGTAATTTCTTGCGGGTTTCTCATAAATTCTTTAGCGATTCTAGCTACTTCTTGCGGCATTGTAGCCGAGAATAACCATGTGTTTTTGTCTTTTGGCGTGTCTGATAAGATACTTGTAATATCTTCATAGAAACCCATGTTTAACATTTCGTCTGCCTCATCAAGAACACAGATGCTGATGTTTTTAATATTCACCATGCCTCTGTTAATCATATCTTGCATTCTACCCGGTGTAGCCACAATTACTTGTGCTCCTCGCTTAATATCACGCGCTTGATCATGAATACTCGCTCCACCGTATACTGCAACAGTATATAAACCGTCGATGTATTTTGAGTATAATTTAATCTCGTTTGTAATTTGCAAACACAATTCTCTTGTAGGAGAAAGTATTAAAACCTGTGTTTGCTTGTTGAATGGGTCAATTTTTTGGATTAGCGGAAAACCAAAAGCTGCGGTTTTTCCTGTTCCTGTTTGGGCAAGAGCGACGATATCTGTGTCATCTTCCAATAATAGTGGTATAGCCTTCTCCTGTACTTCCGACGGGGTTTCGAATCCTAAATCACTTATTGCTTTTAACAACGACTCGTTTAACCCTAATTGCTCAAATTTATTCATTATATATTTTTAAATTGGGTGCAAAGGTAGGATTTAATTTTGGATTAAACTAATTTGTTTGTAATTGATTTTCAGAAAGTTACGATAAAGTAATAGCTTTTTAACAATGAATTTACAGTTACTCAGATAAATTAGAAAGAAATTTTATCAATTTTTGTACCGCAATTCCTCTATGACTAATCACTGCTTTTTGTTCCATAGTCATTTCTGCAAAAGTAGTTGAAAATCCTTCTGGCTGAAAAATAGGATCGTAGCCAAAGCCCATATTTCCTGACTTTTCTGTAGTGATTTCGCCTTTTACAATGCCTTCAAACAAATGTTGTTCGTTATTAACATTTAAAGCTATAATGGTTTTAAACTGCGCTTTTCTATTGGTTTGAGAAGCTAATTTCTCTAAAACCAAATTCATATTGTCTTCGGCGTTTTTCTGTTCACCTGCATAACGCGCCGAATATACGCCTGGTTCGTTATTCAAAGCTTCTATTTCTAAACCTGTATCATCAGCGAAACAAGGTAAACCGTAATTCTCCGTAACATAATTGGCTTTCAAAATCGCATTCCCTTCAATAGTTTCAGCCGTTTCCGGAATATCCACAAAGCAACCAATGTCTTCTAATGAGACAATTTGAAATTGCGAACCGACTTGCTGCTGAATTTCAGCGATTTTATTTTTATTGTTGGATGCGAAGACTAATTTCATGTTTATAGGGACGCGGATGACGCGGATTTGGATCGATTAAACTGATTTATTTATTGGAATGTTTATTTATTGAAACACAGATTGGAGAAATTATATTAATTTTAGAAATCTTTATAACATTTGTTGTTCTTCAAAATCGCTTTCCTCACTTTTTAATTTTTTAATTTTACTTTCTAATTCAGAAGCTATATAAAAATAGATTGAACAAAACATTAGAATTACACAAAACCAAGAAGACAATGAAAAAGTATTGTTTTGTTTTAATGCTTTTATTTCTAAATCTTTATGTTTAATACTTTTCGATAATTGATCATAAAAAGAACCTGTATCGTTATTAACAACAAACGCTTGGTAATAACTTATCTTTTCTTCTAACAACTCATTTACATTTTCTAAATTTTCATAATCAGTTTTCATTTTCACAGAAATAAAAACCAATGTTCCTATAAAAAATAAGTACAGAAATAATTTTAACGAAATTAAAAACTTTAAACTTTTATTCTTCAACATTTTTTTATAAAGTATTACATTTTTAATAGTCTAACAAAGCAACACAATTTAAATCAATTTCTCCAATTTCTCCAATCTGTGTTGCTTAATATTAATGTGCTTTCAGTATTTTTTTATTAATATCTTTAATCAATTGCGGACCTTCATAAATAAATCCCGTATATAATTGCACTAAACTCGCACCAGCGTTTAATTTTTCGATAGCATCATCAGCAGTATGAATACCACCTACTCCGATAATTGGAAAGGATTTATTGCTTTTTTCTGATAAGAATCTGATAACTTCTGTAGAACGTTTTGTTAATGGTTTTCCAGATAAACCTCCAACCTCAACTTTATTTTCAGACGTTAATCCATCACGAGAAATGGTTGTGTTGGTTGCGATTACACCTGCAATTTTAGTTTCGTTTACAATATCAATAATATCTAATAATTGTTCGTTTGTTAAATCGGGAGCGATTTTTAAAAGAATTGGTTTCGCTTTAACTTTTATGTTATTCAAATCTTGTAACGTTTGCAATAATTTTGTCAAAGGTTCTTTTTCTTGAAGTTCACGTAAATTTGGCGTGTTTGGAGAACTTACATTTACCACAAAATAATCTACATAATCATATAATGCATTGAAACAAATCACATAATCATCTGTAGCGTTTTCATTTGGCGTGACTTTATTTTTTCCAATATTTCCACCAATTAAAACACCTTTATTTTCTTTTAATCTTACAATTGCAGCTTCTACTCCGCCGTTATTAAATCCCATTCGGTTAATAATTGCCGAATCTGATTTTAAACGAAACAATCTTTTCTTAGGATTTCCGTCTTGTGGTTTTGGAGTTAGCGTTCCGATTTCAATAAATCCGAATCCGAAATCAGATAATTCATTGAACAATTTCGCGTCTTTATCAAATCCTGCTGCTAATCCAACTGGGTTTTTAAATTTTAATCCGAAAACTTCTCTTTCTAAACGTTTGTCTTCTACTACATAAATAGCATTGATAATTGAAGTAACGAATGGTATCTTAGAAATAAATTTCACCAATGAAAAGGTGAAATAATGCACTTTTTCTGGATCGAAACAGAAAAGAATTGGACGTAAAAGTAATTTATACATAATATATGTTGAGTTGTTATGCAAAAGTAATTTTTAAAGACAGATTACACAAATTTTCAGAAATTAAAATAGTACTGCTATCCAAATTAGACTTTATATAAATTTTAACTTTCCAATGAATTTATTTTCATACATTTGTATATACAAATATTAATTAAGTCATGAATCGAAAACAATTTTTAGGACTTTTAAGTTTGACACCAATATTATATGCGATGAGAACAGTAAACGAATTATTTAACTATAAAGACATTTTGCCCAATACTGTAAAAATGCCAGTTTTATTTTTAGGACACGGCAGTCCGATGAACGCAATTGAAGAAAATGAGTTTGTTACTGGTTTTAGAAATATTGCCAAAACGATTCCTACTCCAACTGCGATTCTATGTATTTCGGCACATTGGTTTACCAAAGGCACAAAAGTGACTGAGATGAAAATGCCGCAAACAATTCACGATTTTGGTGGTTTTCCGAAAGAATTGTTTGATGTGCAATATCCTGCAAAAGGTTCTCCTGAATTAGCACAACTGACCAAAGAATTAATTCTTCCAACTGAAGTGGAATTGAATCACGATTGGGGATTGGACCACGGTGGCTGGAGTGTAATTAAACATTTGTATCCTGAAGCAAACATTCCAGTGATTCAAATGAGTATTGATTATAGTTTAACTGGTCAAGCACATTTTGATATGGCTCAAAAATTACAATCGTTAAGAAACAAAGGAATTTTAATTATTGGAAGTGGAAATATTGTGCACAATTTACGAATGGTAGATTGGGCGAATTTCGATAAAGACAATTATGGTTTTGATTGGGCGATTGAAGCCAGAGAAAAAATCAATAAAAATATTATTGATGGCGATTTTGCGAATTTAATCAATTATCAAAAACAAGGAAAAGCCTTTGATTTAGCTATTCCAACTCCAGATCATTATTTACCTTTATTATATACCTTAGGTTTGAAAAATGAATCGGAAAATATTCAGCTTTTTAATGATAAACTTCTGGCTGGTTCGTTGAGTATGACTTCTGTGAAGATTGGGTAAAACAAAAAAAAGAGTGATTTCTCACTCTTTCATTAATTTTTAGCATTTGTTGCTAAAACAAATTTTATATTGTTTTTAACTCCAATTTGCATAACATCAACTAAATCTTGAACTTGAAAATTGTAAGGCATTCTAATAACTACTGTAGCTTCTTTATTATCACCTACTTTTATCAATAAATCCTTTTCTAAATTTTCATAACTAACTTGTTGCTTGTCAATAAAAAAAGTTTTAGAATCAACTTCGCCAGTGACGGAAATTGTAATTAATTGTTTATTTGTTTTTTCATTCGTTTTCGATTTTGGCAAATTTAACTTTATTACATTCGGATTCGCCAATGTAGAAATGATTAGAAAAAACAACAGCAAAAAGAACATGATGTCACTCATTGAGGACGCATGTACTTCTGCATGAAATCGTCTGTTTCTTTTAATTGCCATTTGGTCGCTGAATTATGTTTACAAATTCTAACACTTGTTTTTGAACATTTAACATGAAATGATCAATTCTTCCATTCAATAAATGGTAACCGGCATAAGCAATTAAACCTACGATTAGTCCAGCTCCAGAAGAAATCATTTTTTCATATAAACCTCCAGAAATATTTCCAATACTAATATTTTCTGTGATAGAAATACTATAGAAAATTTTAATTACACCACCAATTGTACCAACAAATCCTAAAGTTGGCGCCATACCAGCAATTAAACCTAATTGTCCCATTTTACGTTCCATTTCACCCAATTCAATTTGAGCCATACGTTCCATGTTCGATTCAATTTCAGAAATAGGTCTTCCGATAGTTAAAATCCCTTCTTTTACTACTCTTGCTGTAGCATTATTTACTCTTTCAGCAGCACCGATTGCCAAATTCATATTTCCACCATTTAAATGAGTGCGAACTTCTTTTAGAAGAAAGTCGTCATTTTTGGTAGTTTTACTAATATATAAGTAACGTTCTACAATTAAATAAATGGTATAAAACAATAATATAATAATAGGAATAAGAAAAAAACCACCTTTTAAAATAAATTCTAAAACTGATATTCCTTCAACAGGAGGTGGAGTATTTGCGCCATTTGCATTAGTCACAGCTTGTGCTACTGTATCTACAACAGTAGTTTGTAAAAAAAATCCGATCATAAGTAATACTATTCTTAATTAATTTTTTGAAATTTGCACTAAAGATACATTTTTCTATAAAGTATAAAACTAAAAAAAACTGTTTTTATTTTGTTGGAAGTCGAAATTCTTTAAAATAAGTACAAAATGACCTATAAAGAAACTATAAATTGGCTTTTTAACCAGTTACCCGTGTTCCAAAACATTGGCGCTTCTGCCTATAAAAAAGACTTGACAAATACTTTATTATTAGTAGAGCATTTAAATCATCCGGAAAGAAATTTCAAAACCATTCATGTTGCTGGAACTAACGGAAAAGGCTCTACAAGTAGTATGATTGCTTCTGTGTTTATGGAAGCAGGTTATAAAGTTGGTTTGTATACTTCACCACATTTAAAGGATTTCCGTGAACGAATTACGATTAACGGAAAGATGATTTCTAAAAATTATGTTCATGAATTCGTAACCAATCATAAATCGTTTTTTGAAAATACCGAATTAAGTTTTTTTGAAATGACAGTTGGATTGGCGTTTGAATATTTTTCTGATAAGAAAGTTGACATTGCTATTATTGAAGTTGGGATGGGCGGCAGATTAGACTCTACCAATATAATTACACCTTTACTTTCTGTGATTACGAATATCGGAAAAGATCATACGCAGTTTTTGGGTAACACCTTAGAAAAAATTGCTTTTGAGAAAGCTGGTATTATCAAACCAAACATTCCTGTTGTAATTGGAGAATATACTTTGGAAACAAAACCTGTGTTTTTGGAAATAGCTAAACAAAACCATTCTGAAATTCATTTCGCTCAAGATAAAAAGCACCCAGATTATCCTTGCGGACTTTTAGGCGATTACCAATTGAAGAATAAAAAAACCGTAATTGAAACGTTTAGAAACTTGAAATCTGACTTTATTATTTCCGAAGAAAACATCAAAAACGGAATTTTAAATGTAGTCCAAAACACAAATTTACAAGGAAGATGGCAAGTTTTACAAGAAAATCCGAAGGTAATTTGTGATACGGCACACAACGCACATGGACTTGAAATTGTAATGAATCAATTAAAAAAGGAAAAAAACAACCAATTACATATTGTCTTGGGTGTGGTAAATGACAAAGATTTAGATTCTATTTTGCCATTATTCCCGAAAAATGCGATTTATTACTTTTGTAAACCAAAAATTGAGCGTGGTTTATCTGCAAAAATTTTACAAGAAAAAGCAGCAACATATAATTTAAAAGGAAATATATACAACTCTATTTCAATTGCTTATAAAAAAGCGCTGGCCAATTCTGACGTCAAAGACCTTATTTATATAGGCGGAAGCACGTTTGTTGTTGCAGAAATAATTTAATTTTTTTACGATTTTATTTGCAATTACGAAAAACTGCCTTATATTTGCACTCGCAATACGGAAGTAACGCATTTTATTGGGGCAATTAGCTCAGCTGGTTCAGAGCACCTCGTTTACACCGAGGGGGTCGGGGGTTCGAACCCCTCATTGCCCACAGATTTTAAAAACACTCCTTTTGGGGTGTTTTTTTTTATATCTAATTTTAAGATTTATTGTGTCCAATTTAACAAAACAGACAATATTAAAAAAAAACAAAAAAAAGCTAATTTGAAGATTAAGTAGTTTTTTTATCTACAAAAATAATATTCTCCTTTAAATTCCCTCAAAGAAATTAAAATCTCAAAAGTCAACAAAAAACTACTTCATTTTACAGCCACGAAACGAGTAAAACCAATAACTTTTACCGATAATAATCACAAAAATCCCTATAATTGTTAACAAAAAACAGCGGAATCAAAAATGGGTTTTCCCGAAAATGTTAATAACTACAAGACTAAAAAATATGTATTTCACAAAAAACCCCTATTTACAACACTTTTACAACACATTGACCTTCAGTACTTGTTCGTGTAAATATTAAAAAGAATGTTAATAACCTCAAAAAAACGCATGCATATTTAAAAAAAACATTTTATATTTGACCCATAACTTTAAAAAAAACAAAATGAAAAAAGTATTATTTACTGTTGCGGCAGTAATGACATTTGGTTTGATGAATGCTCAAGAAGTAACTACTACTTCAGCATACAAGCCAGTAAAAGGAACAATTGCTACTGAGGTAGGTTTAACAGGTGGTTTAAACAACACTGATTTTGACTTAAACACAGGAGTTGTTAAATTCAGATACTTCTTTAAAGACGATATGGCTTTAAGATTAGGTTTAGGAATTAACTCAAACAAAGAAGAAACAGTTATTAATCCAGACCCAACTAATCCTGGAACTTTAATTAACAAAAACTCTAATAACTTAGTTAATTTAGGTATTGAGAAGCATTTTGCTGGTTCAGATAGATTATCTACTTATGCAGGTGCTGATTTATTAATCGGATTCAATGGTGCTTCAGGTGAATATACTGAAAACGGATATTCTTACGAAATTGATGGTGCTCAAATTGACCCAGCTACTGGAGATCCTGTTGGAAATGCTAGTACTCAATTTGGTTTCAGATTATTTACTGGAGCAGATTACTACATTACTAAAAAAGTATTTTTAGGTGTTGAAGCTGGATTAAACTTTTTAGCTAGTTCACAAAAAGACATCGTAATTTCAGAAACTGGATCTGAAAACGAAAATATCCCTGGAGGAAAATCAGGTGGTCTTTCTACTAACGTAGTTGGTGGAGTTAGAATTGGTTTCCAATTCTAATCATAAAGATTAAAAGAAATTAAAGCACTTTTACAGTGTAAAAGTGCTTTTTTTTTAATAAATATTTTTTTAATAAAAAATTAATTATAATTTTGACCAAAATAATTTAAAACTAACAAAATGAAAAAAGTATTATTATCTGCAGTTGCAGTATTAGCGTTTACTTTTGGTAACGCACAATCAAACCAAAAAGGTACAATGCACGTAAACGTAATTGGTGGATTTTTATCTGGTTCAGGTACTCAACAAGATGACGAAGCAGGTTCAACAGAAACTAAGTTCTCAGCTACAGGTGCTCAATTCGGTGCAAATTTCCAATATGGTTTAGCTGAAAGTTTTTCTGCTGGTATTGGTTTAGAAGTTGGTACTTCAATTTTAACTCCAAAAGACTATAACTTTGAAGACTATGGTTACACAAAAGATTTCACATTATCTACTTTCAAAGTAAATTTATCTGGAAGATATTACTTCGTAAACAAAGATAATTTCAACGTTTATGCAGGTCCATCTGTTGGTTTTACATCTGGTAAAGACAAAACAGCTTATGGTTTTGATTATGGAACAGCTGAAAAAACTAAATTTTCTGGATTAAACTATGGTGTTAATGCTGGTGGTAACTACTACTTTACTGATGTAGTTGGTGTTATTGTTAACTTAGGTTACGAAGGAAACAGCTTAAAATCTAAACAAACTGAAGACGGTACTGAACATACTGGAAAAACAAATATTGGTGGAATTAAAGTTATGGCAGGTCTTGCTTTAAAATTCTAATCTAAGATTTTTATATAAAAAGCCCCGTTCTGATTTTCAGAACGGGGCTTTTGCTTTTTAATACAAAACCAGAATAAACTTCCAGAAAATTCATCTATTATTTTTGTGTTTATTTTCGTAATAATAAAATTCATTATATCTTTGAATCATAAAAAAAAAAGTAGATATGAAAAAAGGATTACTAACTGCATTTACAGCACTAACATTTGGCTTAACGCAAGCACAAGATGTAAAATTTGGAACAAAAGTGGGTTTAAACATCTCAAATCTTACTGGAGATATTGAGGATGCAAATAGTAAAATAGGGTTCCATATCGGAGGATTTGCTGAAATTAAAGTAAGCGACATGTTTTCATTACAACCTGAAATTCTGTATTCTACTCAAGGTACAAAATCTGAACAAAATTACTCTGATATTTCTGGAGGCTTCAAACTTGATTTAACTCAAAATTTGAGCTATTTAAACATTCCTGTAATGGCAAAACTATATGTTGTAGAAAAATTCTATATCGAAGTAGGTCCGCAAGTTGGTTTTTTACTTAATGCGGAACAAAAAGCCAAAGCAACAGGTTCTTATTTTGGACAACCTTTCAACCAATCACAAACTGTAGACAATAAAGACGATTTAAATTCTACAGATTTTGCAGTAAATTTTGGTCTTGGTATAAACTTAACTAAAAATTTCGGAGCTGGCTTTAGGTATTCTTTAGGTTTATCTGACATAGACAAAGCAGACTCAAGATCTGAGATACAAAATAGCAATATTGGAATTTCTGTTTTTTACAGCTATTAATTTTAAGATTTACATATAAACAAAAACCCGTTCCAATATTTTGAAACGGGTTTTTGTTTAAAATATAGTTACAAAAGAATTTTACTTTTCAAATTCTTTTAAGGTATTTATAATAATACTAACACAATCTAATAATTGCTCTTCCGTCATTACTAAAGGTGGTGCAAAACGTATGATGTTACCATGAGTTGGTTTCGCTAATAATCCGTTTTCAGCTAATTTCATACAGATATTCCAAGCTGTATCGCTTTCTTCTGTATCATTAATCACAATAGCGTTTAACAATCCTTTTCCACGAACTAAAGTCGCAATATTAGAAGTTTGAATGTATTTATCTAACTCCGAACGGAAAATTTTACCTAATCTTTCAGCATTTTCTGCTAATTTTTCATCAGTAACCACTTCTAAAGCAGCAATAGCAACTACAGCCGCAACTGGATTTCCACCAAAAGTAGAACCGTGTTGACCTGGCTTAATCACATTCATAATTTCATCATTAGCTAAAACAGCAGAAACTGGATAAACTCCACCAGAAATAGCTTTACCTAAAATTAAAATATCTGGTTGAATGTTTTCGTGATGAACCGCTAACAATTTACCTGTTCTCGCAATACCTGTTTGAACTTCGTCTGCAATAAACAATACATTATGTTTTTCACATAATTCTTTTGCTGCTGTTAAATAACCTTCAGATGGCACATAAACTCCAGCTTCACCTTGAATTGGCTCCACTAAAAATCCTGCGATATTTGGTGATGAAGTAATCGCTTTCTCTAAAGCTTCCACATCATCGTAAGCAATTTTTATAAATCCGTCAGTAAAAGGTCCGAAGTTTTTACGTGCATTTTCGTCATTAGAAAACGAAATAATTGTAGTTGTTCTTCCGTGGAAGTTATTTTCACACACAATAATTTGTGCTGCATTTTCACTAATTCCTTTTTTCTCATACGCCCATTTTCTACAGATTTTTAAAGCTGTTTCTACTGCTTCAGCACCTGTATTCATTGGCAATACTTTATCGAAACCAAAATAATTGGTAATGTATTTTTCGTAAACACCTAACTTATCATTATAAAAAGCACGAGAAGTTAATGTTAAAGTTTGTGCTTGTTCTATCATTGCACCCACAATTTTCGGATGACAATGCCCTTGGTTTACTGCTGAATATGCGGATAAAAAATCGTAATATTTTTTTCCTTCAACATCCCAAACATAAACACCTTCACCTCTATTCAAGACTACTGGTAATGGATGATAATTGTGTGCACCGTGTTTGTCTTCTAAAGCAATGATTGCTGCTGGGCTGATTTTTTCTAAAACTGACATAATTTATTTTTTATTGATTGTCAAATCGCAATTCCTACTTGTGGAGAGAAATCATCCATAACATAGCGCAAGGTAATAATTCTATATTTAATGATAAAATATTAACTTAACTAAGTTTAATTCTTCATTAAATCGGTACCAAAAACACAATATACATTAACATAACAATAATGTAACTTTTGTACGATTTTTCATAACTTTAATAACTTTTATAAAATATTAAAACAAGTTTAAAGCAACACAAAGCTACTAAGTTTGCCACATCTAATAATAAATTAAAAAACATGAAACTTACAACTAGTATTTTAGGTTTAACCTTGATTTCAACAGTATTGTCTTGCAATTCTGAAGAAAGTAGTGTCGCTGAAAACACGAATCCAATCGAACTAAAAAACCATTCAATCACTCCTGTACTAATGAAAACAATGCCAGGGTTTTCAACATTAAACACTTTTGCTTTATTTTCAAGTGAAGATACATTTACAGAAACTCCAGGATTTGTTTTTGGTGGCTCTGCAGATGGATCAGGATTATTCAAAAACAATGATGGCTCTTTCACTTTCTTAGTAAATAACGAAGACAATTTTGCTGTTTCTAAAATTAAGTTTAACAAAAATTTCAAACCTGTTGGCGGTGAATACGTTTTGAATTCAAATGGAGCTGGTAACCGTTTATGTTCAGCTACTTTAGTAACACCAGAAATTCATGGATTTGGCCCATTATTTTTAACAGCTGGAGAAAGTAATAATGAATCTCAAATTATAGGTTTAACTCCATACGATACTAAAGCAAACAACAGTACACCAAGACCGATTTCTGGATTTGGAAGATGGTGTGCAGAAAATGCCGTTCCTTTAGCAAAAGAAGCTTACGCTAACCAAACAGTTGTTTTATTAGGTGATGATGATTCTGGAACTTATGGTGGACAATTAGTTATGTACAAAAGTACTGTTGGAGATTTAAACAATGGAAAAGTTTATGTAATTAAAAGAACAGACAATATTACAAATGAAAGAACTATGACTGAGAACAACACTTATCCTGTTCAGTTTGTAGAAATTACAGATGCAAAAACTAATACTGGACTTCAAAACAACCAAGCAGCTCAGGCAGCTCAAGCTATTGCTTTTGGACGTGTAGAAGATATTGATTACAGAAAAGGCGCTGGTAAAGAACGTGAACTGTATTTTAATGTTACAGGTCAGGATAACACAGGTTCAAATGCTGATAATTCAAGATCTAAATATGGACGTGTTTACAAACTAGTTTTAGATGCAAACAATCCATTAAGCGGGCAACTTACATTGGTTTTAGATGGTGACGACAGATCAGGAAAAGCAAAACAGTTTCAAAATGTTGATAATATTTGCGTAACTAATAACTATGTATATGTACAAGAAGATTCAAATGGTTATGGAGACGAAACTCATGATGCTTACATTTATCAATACAATATTGCTACAAAAGAATTAAAAGTAGTTTTTGAATTAGATCACAAACGTAATGATCCTACAAATAAATACTTAAGTGCGGGTTCAAATTTTGGTTCATGGGAATATGGCGCTTTAATTGATGTTTCAGAAACTATTGGAATTCCAGACACATTTATGCTTTCAATTCAACCTCATTCTTGGAGAACAGATGCTTTTAAAGGTGTAGACGGCGGAACAATTCGTCCAAACGAAAACCAAGGAAGTCAAGTTATATTAATAAAAGGTTTAGCAAGATAAAAAATCAACTTTTTAAAATACAATTAATTAGGAATGTGATGTATTGCATTCCTAATTTTTAATTTATACCTAATGAGAAAAATAATAGCTTTTTTATGCATTGGATTACTTATAGTTTCATGTAAAAACTCCAATTATGAAAACCTAACTCCAATTGAAAAAACCAAACAAAACTTAATTAAAAACTATGCTTTATTTGCTGTAAGTTGCAAAAAATTGGATAGTTTAATTCAAAAAACATCCAACATAACAAAAGCACAAAACGAATTTAAAACAGCTCGTTTACATTATAAAAAAACCGAAAGTTTTATCTCTTTATATTATCCTGAAACTTCTAAAAGTTTGAATGGAGCAGCTATTGATAAAAACGACATACATGAAACAAGTAGAAAAAAAGTTGAAGCTACAGGTTTTCAAAAAGTTGAAGAACTATTATTTGCTAAAGAAATTGATATAGAGAATTTAAAAAAACATGTTGGTATTTTTAATGGTTTTACTCAAACACTTAAAACCAATATTGAAAACATTCAACTTTCCGATAGTAATATTTTTGAAGCACAAAAATTGCAAATGGTTCGAATGATGAGTTTAGGAATTTCTGGATTTGATTCACCAATTACACTTCATTCCATCCCGGAAGCTAAAGCTACAATTGAAAGTATTTCAGATGTAATCTTAACTTTTACGGATGATGAAAAATTTGTTGAACTTATTTCTAAAACTAAAACATATCTTGATAAAAATCAAAATTTCAATACTTTTGATAGAGCTGATTTTATTGTAAATTATTGTATTCCGATTTCTAACACTATTCATAAAATCCAACAAAAATTAAAAATCAAAACGAATCCTTATACGAATGCAATTAATCTTGATAAGCAAAACATTTTTGAAGAAGGCGCATTCAATCAGGATTATTTCGCACCAAATTACAATCAAAAACCAAATTCAGCACAAATCGCATTAGGAGAAAAATTATTCTTCGACCCAATATTAAGTGGTAACAATAAAGTTTCTTGTGCAACTTGCCACATTCCTACTCAAGCTTACGCTGATCATAAAACCAAAGCAGTAGAGGGAATAAAATCTAGAAACACGCCTACTTTATTAAATTCTGCATTTCAAAACGTTCAATTTTTAGATGGTCGAGTAACTTATTTAGAAGACCAAGCGAAAAGCGTAATCAACAACAAAGATGAAATGCATGGAAGTTTCGCAAATGCTTTAAATAAAATTAAAAACAATCCGACTTATCAAAAAAAATTCAAAACTGTTTTTACCAAAGAAAAAGAAATCACAGAACAAAATCTATTAAAATCATTGGCAAGTTATGTGCGTTCTCTATCGAAACTAAATTCAAAATTTGATACTTATTTACGTGGAAAAACGAAGTTGACAGCAAGTGAAAAAAACGGATTCAATTTATACATGGGTAAAGCCAAATGCGCTACCTGTCACTTCTTTCCCTTATTTAACGGAAGTGTACCTCCATTATATAATGAAACAGAAAGTGAAGTCTTAGGAGTTCCTTCGCAAAATGCAACACAAAACGCAACTATAGATAGTGATTTAGGCGAATTTTTAATCACAAAAGCGCCTTTAAAAAAACACGCTTTTAAAACACCAACTATCAGAAACAGTAGCATAACGTTTCCATATATGCATAATGGTGTGTATCAAAAACTAGAAGATGTTATCGATTTCTATAATCGTGGTGGCGGACATGGTGTTGGAATTGCTATTGAAAATCAAACCTTACCAACGAATAAATTAAATTTAACAAAAAGTGAAATTAAAAACTTAAACGATTTCATTAAAACGTTAAATAATTCTGGCTATTAAAGCTTGTTTTCAAACATAGATAATAAAGTTGTAACGGTATTCCAATTTCTTATGGTTGCCGTTACATTTATTTTTTTCTCAATATACTTTTGATCCAATTTAGTTTTTCCAGCACCAACTGCATATTTGATATAAATTCTGCTACTATCAATGGCCGCTTCATCGGGTTTGAAATTACTAATTTTTAAATCGTTTAAAGCTAATGGAGATAATTCTTTAGAAATAAAAGCGACGTATAATTTCTTCGTTTCACACTCTTTTTCTTTTAAATACGGATTGTTTTTTAAGCACAATTCTAAATCTTTTTTAGAAACCATAACAGCAGGTACATCATAACCAAAAACTTTTGAAATTTCTTGTTTGATTTTAAAACCAACACTTGCGGCATTTTCTTCTTCCGAATCCACAAAAACATTACCGGTTTGTATGTACGTTTCTACATTTTGAAAGCCCATATTTTCCAGCATTTTCTTCAATGCATCCATTTTAATCATATTGTGTCCTGATACGTTTATGCCACGTAAAAGTGCTAAGTGTTTTGTCATGTTATCGATATATAATCCCTGACGGGATTGTAATTATTAATGTTTTTACAAAGTTATACAAATTCTATTAGAGATAATTTCATATTGGCTCTTTAAAAATATAATTTTCATCATAATCAATTTCAAAAGCATTTAAAAACTGAATGTATTCTTTTATAAAAGTTTGCCTTTGATGATGTGTTTCTTGATTTTGAACATATTTAATTACTCTATCAACATGAGATTTTGAATAGGAAAAAGCACCATAACCTGATTGCCATTCGAATTTAATAGGTAGAAATTTCTTTTCATTAATCCATTTTGATGAACTTCCTTTTATATCTTGCATTAAATCGGAAATAGATTGAGTTGGCCTCATTCCAATAAAAACATGAATATGGTCTGGCATTCCGTTTATTGCTAATAATTTATGATTATGAGCTTTAATAATCCCAGAAATATATTGATATAATTCTTCTTTAAAAGAAGCTAGAATTAGTCCTTTTCTGTATTTTACTACAAAAACGAATTGTATGTGAATTTGCGTATATGTGTTTGCCATTGTGCGTATAAAAAATTTGAATTACGGAATATATAATTGCTAAAAATACAAAAATCAAGCATTACAATGTCGCATCGCGACGTTATTTTGGTAAAAATCCTTACTTTTGCACCATGGGAAAAAAGAGAACAGAAAGAATCGTATTCGAAAACGTACAAATCCTTGATGCAGGTGCAAAAGGTGTATCGGTGGCAAAAGCCCCAGATGGTAAAGTAATTTTTATTCCGAATGTCGTACCAGGTGATGTGGCCGACATTCAAACCATGAAAAAAAGAAAAGCATTTTACGAAGGTAAAGCTATCAAAATTCATGAGTTTTCGGAACACAGAACAGAACCGGTTTGTGAACATTTTGGTGTTTGTGGTGGTTGTAAATGGCAAAACATGAAATATAGCCAACAATTGCATTACAAACATAACGAGGTTTACAACAATTTAAAACGTATTGGAAAAATTGAAATGCCAGAATTTGAACCGATTTTAGGTTCGGAAAAGCAATTTTTCTACAGAAATAAAATGGAATTTGGTTTCTCCTCTACAAGATGGATGACGCCAGAAGAAGTGCAATCAGGTGCAGAACTAGACAACAAAAATGCCGTTGGATTTCATATTCCTAGAATGTGGGATAAGATTTTAGATATTTCTAAATGTCATTTACAAGAAGATCCTTCTAACGATATTAGAAACGAAATTCGTCGATTTGCAAACGAAAACAACCTTTCTTTTTTCAATCCAAGAGAAGTTACTGGTTTATTAAGAACGTTAATGATTCGTACCGCTTCAACAGGTGAATTGATGATTTTAATTCAGTTTTACGACAACAATAAAAAAGAAATTGAATTGATCATGAACTTTTTAGCAGAACGTTTCCCTAATGTTACTTCGCTACAATATGTGATCAATCGAAAACTTAACGATACGATTTACGATCAAGATATTATTACTTTCAAAGGAAGAAATTATATTTTAGAAGAAATGGAAGGTTTACATTTTAGCATTAATGCGAAATCGTTTTACCAAACCAATTCGGAACAAGCGTACCAATTATATGCTATTACAAGAGATTTCGCTGGATTAACTGGAGAAGAATTGGTATACGATTTATATACTGGAACAGGAACCATTGCCCAATTCGTTTCTAAAAAAGCGAAAAAAGTAATTGGTGTAGAAGCCGTTCCAGAAGCAATTGCTGATGCCAAAGAAAACGCTACTCGTAATAACATTACCAATTGTGAGTTTTTTGTAGGTGATATGAAAAACGTTTTCAATGACGATTTCATTAACACGCACGGACATCCAGATGTGGTTATTACTGATCCTCCTCGTGATGGAATGCACAAAGATGTTGTCGCACAATTATTGAAAATTGGAGCAGAAAAAATTGTTTATGTAAGTTGTAACTCGGCTACTCAAGCGCGTGATTTAGCTTTATTAGATGAAATGTACAAAGTGACTCGTGTTCGTCCAGTGGATATGTTTCCACAAACGCATCACGTAGAAAATGTGGTACTTTTAGAAAAAAGATAAGTATGAAAAAATTATTCTTCTTATTGCTAATTAGTTTTTTCTTTTCGGGTTGCGAAAAAGATGATATTTGCGACGAAACAACTCCAACTACTCCAAAAGTTGTAATTGAATTTTATGATGCTGTTGCAACAACAACGCCAAAAAACATAACAAATTTAAAAATAACAGCTACTGGATTTACTTCTGAATTAAAATATAATGCAGTAAGTAAAATTAAAGTTCCTTTGAAAACTTTTGCAGATGTTGCTGCTCTGAATTTTACTTTAAACGGAAGTGTTGATCCAACTACAGATGACAATCAAGATGAAGTTATCTTTAATTACACGAGAAAAACAGCATATATTTCTCGTGCTTGTGGCTTTAAAACAATTTATACTTTAGATGCTACAAATCCTGTTTCTGTAACTGCAGATGGAAATAATTGGATTCAAAACATAACTGTATCACAACCTAATATTGAAAACGAAAATGAAACACATGTTAAAATATATTTTTAGTCTCGTTTTTCTATTGTGTTTTTCAATTGAAAGTAACGCACAAAACAAAGTAAAAGATACTGTTAAAATACCGCAACGATTTGGATTACGACTAGGTGTCGATTTACATCGCTTAACAAAATCGTTATACGATAAAAACTATAAAGGTTTAGAATTAGTTGGTGATTACCGAATTACGAAGAAATTTTATATCGCTGGAGAATTAGGAAACGAAGAAAAAACAACGCTTGACGACAACATCAATTATACTACAAAAGGAACGTATTTTAAAGTTGGTTTTGATTATAATGCCTATGAAAATTGGCTAGATATGGAAAACATGATTTACGTTGGAATGCGAGCTGGTGTTGGTAGTTTCAGTCAGAAATTGAATTCGTACAATATTTATGAACCGGGAAATTTTTATGGAACAAATACTATTGTTCCTGGTCAAGAATTTAATGGCCTTTCTGCAAGTTGGATAGAAGTAATAAGTGGTTTAAAAGCGGAAGTTTTCAGTAATTTATATGTTGGATTTTCTATACGATTGAACTATTTAGTATCCAATAAAGAACCAGAAGGTTTTGCTAATTTATACATTCCAGGCTTCAACAAAACCTATGAAAACAGTAAATTTGGTGCAGGATTTAATTACACTGTAAGTTATTTTATACCCTTATATAAAAGCAAACCTAAAGCAAAAGAAACAAAAGAAGTTAAACAATAAGTGCTTTTTGACTTAAAACAGAAATCCCAAATTTCAATTGTAATAATTGGAATTTGGGATTTTTTATTTTTTGGAATTTGACTATTTAATCTCTTTCACACCTTTGATAAAAAGCCATTTCATAAATAACTTTTCACCTTCAGCTGTTTTTACCACTTGAAATTTTGGTGCTAAAATGGTGGCAACTACAAACGCCGCTAACGGAATTTGCCAACCTGTAAAACCTGTGTAAGTTGCTACGATAAAGCGTAATGCAATGAAAAGGATTAAAAATCCTAACATATTAAAAACTAATGCTTTTGTTTGTTTTGACATAATCTATTTTTTACTTGAATCTTTTTACTTGAATCTTTTTACTTTTTACTTTTTACTTTTTACTTTTTACTTTTTACTTTTTACTTTTTACTTTTTACTTTTTACTTGGCTCTTGTTACCTGGCTCTTGTTACTCTTCTTCTCTGTTCTGAAATTTAGTTCGCTTACTTCCGGCATACATTTCGTATTTCACCAAACGTGCTTCTAACTTTCCATTAAATAATTTTATTTTTCGACTTGGACGTAAACCTACAAATTTCAAAGCTTCCAAATTCGCAGTTATAAACCAAGCGTTTGTTCCTGGATAATTCTGCTTCATCGTATCACCAATTTCTCTGTAAAAACGTTCCATCTCAATATTCAAACGTTCTCCATATGGTGGATTAAAACAAATATGTAACGGACCTTCTACTTCTTTCTCCGATTGGAAGAAATCAGCTTGTTTTATCGTTACATAATCATCTAAATTGGCATTTTTGATATTGTCTTTTGCTTTTTCAACCGCACTTGGCGCTTTATCGCAACCAATAATCGTATAATGAAATTCTCTAGTTTTCTTTAATAACGATTCTAAAACCTTATCAAATAATTCTGAATCCCAATTTGGCCATCTTTCGAAAGCAAATTCTTTTCTGTTGATATTCGCGGGAATATTACATGCAATCATTGCCGCTTCCGCCACAATTGTTCCACTTCCACACATTGGATCTAAGAAATGTGCATTTCCATCCCAACCAGATAAAATCAACATTCCGGCAGCTAAAACTTCATTAATTGGAGCGATATTTGTTGCCGTTTTATAACCACGTTGGTGTAAAGAAACACCTGAAGTATCTAACGAAAGCGTACAAAAATCTCTATCAATATGAATGTGAATACGTAAATCTGGAAAATCTTTATCAATACTTGGACGTTCACCAGTATTGGTTTTAAACTGATCTACAATCGCATCTTTTACTTTTTGCGCCACAAACTGACTGTGCGTAAACTGCTCTGAATACAAAGTCGTTTCCACAACAAACGATTGTTGCACTTTTAAATAATCCGACCAATCAATTTTTTGAATCCCATCATATAACGTTTGCTCGTTATAAGCTTTAAACGTATGAATGGGTTTTAGAATTTTTAAAGCCGTACGTAAAGCCAAGTTTGCTTTGTACATAAAACCTTTATCACCTTGAAAACTAACACTTCTAGTTCCTTTTACCACATTTTGTGCTCCTAATTGGAACAATTCTTTTTCCAGAATTTCTTCAAAACCAAAAAAAGTTTTGGCAACCATTTTAAAATTTTCCATAGACCTCTTTCCCTCAGAGAGAATTTAATTATTAATTATATTTTTAATAGACAGAAATTAAACGCCGATTTCACGAATTTTTTTGTGTGAATTTGTGTAATCTGTGTTTATAATATTTGCTATTTGTTTGCAAAAATACATTAAATTTGTTGATTCATAATTTCCAAACAGATAAATGTCAGATTCTACAGCAAAAAATTCAGAAAATTGGTTCAGTACTTGGTTCGATACACCTTATTATCACATTTTGTATAAAAACAGAAATGATGAAGAAGCCCAAGCTTTTATGGATAACATTACGCATTATCTAAATATGCCTGAAAACGGAACTATTTTAGATTTAGCTTGCGGAAAAGGAAGACATTCCATCTACTTAAATAAATTAGGCTACAACGTAACTGGTGTTGATTTATCTGAAAACAGTATTGCGATTGCTAAGGATTCTTCAAATGAAACTTTACAGTTCAAAACGCACGATATGCGTGAGCCGATGAACGAAACTTATGATGCCGTTTTTAATTTGTTTACGAGTTTTGGTTATTTCGACACACACGAAGACAATATTAAAACTTTAAAAGCGATTAAAGAAAGTATCAACGAATACGGTTTTGGTGTGATTGATTTTTTCAATGCCGATTTTATTATTGAAAATTTAGTAGCTGAAGAAACTAAAGAAATTGATGGCATTACGTTTCATATCAAACGTTCAGTTGAAAACAAAAAAATAATCAAAGAAATTCGTTTTGAAGACAAAGGCGAATCTTTTTTCTTTACCGAAAAGGTTTCCGCTTTCACCTTAGCCGATTTTGAAGCTATGATGGAAGAAGCAGGTATTTATTTATTAGAGATTTTCGGCGATTACAAGTTGAGAAAATTCTACAAAACACAATCAGAACGTTTAATTTTGTTATTTAAATAATGAACTACAGTATTTATATTTTCCCTTTATTATCTGTCATTTTAGGATACATTTTCGCCATATTTTTTTCACCAAAAAGCAAGAAGAACTTAAAATTACTACTTGCGTTTAGTGGTGCGTTTTTATTATCATTAACCGTAATGCATTTGCTTCCAGAAGTTTATCATAGTGAAGAAATTATTACTGAACCTGGACACGAAGGGCATTTTCATTCTAAAATTGGAATATTCATTATGATTGGAATTTTGTTTCAAATCATTTTAGAATATTTTTCAAAAGGAGCAGAACATGGACACGTTCACGGACATAATAAGATTTCTCATATTCCATGGTTGTTATTTTTCAGTTTGTGTTTACACGCGCTTTTAGAAGGTTTACCAATTAGTAAAAACCCATCTTTAGCTTATGGAATTGCGATTCATCACTTTCCAATTGCTATTATTTTGACTACATTTTTCAAAAACGCCCAATTGAATTCAAAAGCTATTTTATTTTTTATGATTGCGTTTGCGTTTATGACACCAATTGGAACTTTCCTAGCTGATAATTTGAGTTTTATTACGAATTATTATTCGCAATTATCTGGAATTGTAATTGGAATTTTATTTCATATTTCTTCTACTATTATTTTTGAAAGTAGTGAAGGCCATAAATTCAATTTAGCTAAATTAGTGGTGATTGCTTTAGGGATTTTGTTGGCGAGTTTTATGTAGAATTTGCCACGAAGACACTAAGTCGCAAAGTTTTTTTAAAGGTTTGTTTTTGTAAATAATTTCTTCACCAATTCAATATCAAAAGCATCTTTGTTTATGGAATAGAAATATTTTGTTTGCCAAAGTTGCGTTTTTTCTGCTTGTGTACTTGTTGGAATATCCCAAGGCGGATAGACTCTAATGCCTCTCTTTCCGGAAATATTGTTATTGCTAATAATTCCTTTTTCTAAAAGAACAGCTTTCGGAAACACAAATTGACCCAAATTTTTTTCGCTTTTTGAAGTGATAACGATGAAGTCGAAATTGTCTGAAACATCGAATGGTGCAGTTATTCCTTTGTTATTTCTTTTCCAAATGGTTACAAACTGACCGATTTTAGTTGGCGTAATTTTTGAAAATCGGTGAATGATTTCAATCGAATTTAATTGAAAAGAACATGCTTGATATTCGGCACTTTCAGAATCAATAACAAGATTAGAGAATTCGAAATTGCAATTATCATAAACCAATTCTTTAACTTGAAGAAGTTCAGAAGTTAATGGGTTTTCTTTCATTATTTATTTTTTTCTTCAATCCAACGACTCATAAATTCTGTACTTCGCATGGTATGAAATTGCAACATTTGCCCAATGAAATTAGCATTTCTATGCGTTTCTAAATTAGTTTGAAGATGATTTAAAATATCTAAAAATTTAGACTTATAAATTGAAAACAAAAACTTGTGCTCTATGATTTTGTGTCCATTCTCCACTGCTTGTTCCAAAACTTCTTGATTCGAATACAATTCAACTGCTTTAGTTATAAAATCAGAATAATCGATAGTAATAAATCCATTCCAAGGCAAATTATCGTGCATAGCTTCTGCTCCAATTGATGTAGTTACTGATGGCGTTCCGTATTCCATACCTTCCAACAATTTTCCTTTAATCCCAGCTCCAAAACGAATGGGTGCTAATAAAATTCTCGCCGAACGAATGACTTCTTCTGCACTTTCTGCTCTGCCGTGAATAAAAAATCGCTCTTTCGGATTATGTAATTGATGTACTTTCTGAGTTGGATAGGCTCCGTAAATATTTAGTTTGGCATTTGGAAGTAAGTCTTTTAATTTTGGCCAAATTTCATTTTTTAAGACTAAAACCGAATCCCAGTTGGGTTCATGATAAAAGTTTCCTATAAAGACAAAATCAATTTTTGATTGAAAATCTGGTTTTTCTGGAGTTAAAGCATCAACCCAAATTGGCAAATAAAATAAAATAGATTTTGGAACTTGGAAAAACGTTTGCAATAAATTCATCTCATGATCTGAAACCATAAGCGATAAATCACATCTAAAAATAGCCGCAATTTCTCTTTTAGCGACATCCGAATTAAAATTTAAACTCTCGCTATTTTTCTTAACTGCTTCCTGTCTGGCTTGACGTAAGCAATGTAAATCTTCTGTATCTAAGATTTTAATCGCGTTTGGCAATACATTTGAAACGCGCCAACCAAATTGTTCTTCCACCATAAATCGGTCAAACAAAACGATATCTGGATTTATCTGAAGTAATAATTCATCAAAACCTGAATCATTAATTTGAACGGAATGTTGCGTGATTCCTAAACTTGATAAATCGAAAGAGAATTCGCTTTCAGAAGCAATTGAAGCATATTCCACATCATATTTTTCCGATTGAAAAAACCGAATTAATTGCAACATTCTGCTACCCGCTGCCGAAGAATTGGGTTCTACCCAAACTGAACTAATGATTAAAATTTTCATAGTCCAAATATACGAAGATTTTTGAGGGTGAATTTTGTAATTTAAAAATCTTAAAACTAATTTTAGAATGGTTTAACTTATAAGTAAGTAAATAATATTCATTAAAAGCACACCAATCACGACCAGTATTAGAGTTATGATTGGTGCATTTTTGTTTTTGAAAAGCATTTAGAAAAAAATATAATAAAGAATTTTAATTAATAGTAAAACTGAAACAGTAAGAATTGTTACTCTAATAATAGAAGTTACACTTGGGAATTCGAATTGAAATTTCATTTATAATATTCTTCTTTTTGGTAATATTTCTATTTTTCAATAAAATCTAATATTCATTTTTATCAGATATTTTTTTCCAAGCGTGACTTGAATGTGTTGCTGTAGAAAATGGTTGTTTACATTTTTCTGGTGTTAATGCTAAAATATTTTTTTGAAAATCGTTTCGGGTAATACCACATCGGTTGCATTTATATGTTGCCATAAGTTTATTTTTTTGAATTTACTTTTTCATTAATTGTGCTTCCAATTTTTAAAATTCCATTTGTATTCTTTGCAATATTAACAATACTATTTTCAACAATGTCTAAAGCAGTTTTCACTTTTTGATAATCCACTTCTTTTTTTCTTTCAATTAAAACATTATCTATTATTATAGATGGTTTCAACACAGGAATTCCATTAATAAAAAGTTGATATTTATATCCAATACTAACTTCATGATAAATATCATTAAAAAAAAGACCATCATCTCCATCAAAAAATTCTTCTTTATAAGGATAAACCTCTAAAGAAAATTCACTTCTAGCTTTATCAAATCCTTCTTGAAAACTTTTATTCTTCTCAATTAAGATATTACTTTTCAGATTACTAATTTCTTCTTTTAAAATACTGAATCTTTCATCGGATTTAACAAAAACTTCATTATCAATATTTTTGTGTAAGTTACTATGCTTACTTCTAAGGTTAGTTAAATATATTAACCATATTAAAGATGTCATAACAATAGCAATTACTATATAAATCATTTCTATAACGCTCATTTTACTATTTAGTTTTTAAAATTTTATAATTAAATCATTTTTTTACAAAGCCGGCGCATGTTTTCCCTTATTACTTCCTAATGGATGTCTAGAACATGAACTTGCGGTTAATGATGAAATTGTTGATGATGAAGATCCACAAAACTTACACGAGTATTTTGATTTTTCGCTACCTTCGTAAAGTTTGTGTTTTCCTTTATTACTTCCTAATGGATTACGACTGCATGATGAAGCCGTTAAACTGGAAATACTGGAGCTTTTAGAACCACAATTTTCACAATAAAAATTTGACATAATTTTAGTTTTTTAGTTTAAACCGCTAAAATAATAATCAAAAAATAATGCTTTAGAACAACTTGTTAAAGCAGGTGAAAACGAATACAAAACCTACTTTTTAACTTATGAAGATGTTTATAATTTTAAACTTGTAGTAAAATCACAACAAAAGTTCCATCAGATTCTGTGAAATTTGTTGTTATTGGATTTGAAATATGTGGTTGAATCAAACGAAGTCTTTCGGCTGCTAATTGTAGTGCTTTAGAGGTATGCAATTTGACTTTATTAAAAGAAGCTATCCCTTTTCCGTTATCTTTTATACGACATTCCAATACATGAGTTTCATTGAGCTGGAAAGAAATATCTAATTTCGGATTTGGATATTCGGCATTAAAAGCATGCACAAATACATTTTCAATAAAAGGCTGAAGCAACATCGTTGGAACTTGAATCTCTTGTGTATTTATATTAGGTTCTACTTTAAGATTAACTTGAATTTTATTTCCAAAGCGTGTGTTTTCAATATAAATATAATGCTGTAAAAAAGTAATTTCTTCTTGTAACGTAATGGTTTTCTTTGTAGAATTATCCAGTGTCAATCGCATCAACTTAGCCAATTCACTAACAAAATTTAGCGAATTATCTATGTCATTACTAATTATAAAATCTTGTATGGTATTCATTGCATTAAACGTAAAATGAGGATTCATTTGACTTTTAAGTGCTTCTAATTTTGTTTCTGCTATACGTTGTTGAATGAGTGCTTTTTCTTCCGCGTTTTTTTTATTTCTTTTTATTATAAAATACAAACTCGTTGCTATAACTGAAACAACTAAAAGCATAAACCACCAAGTCACCCAAAAAGGAGGTGTGATTCTTAATTTCAAAATTTTAAACTGTTTCGTTTCTCCTGAATTTAAATCTAAAACTTGAATTTCTAAATTATAATTTCCATGAGGCAAATAAGATAAAAATACGGATGGTTTTTCAGAATAGGGACTCCAATTGTTTTTGCTATTTAATCGGTATCTAAATTTTAACTTATGAGGAAAAGGATGTCCAATTGGAATAAAATCGATAGAAAAAGAATTATGCTTATAATCTGATATTAATTCATTAGAATGATACGAAAACCAACGATTGTTTTTACTACTAAGCAGCTGATTATTTATTAATATAGATTGGATTATAATTTTTTCAACTGTTTTTTGTTTAGCTAAAAGCTTATTTAAATTAAGTTTATAAAATCCCTTTTGTGTTCCTAACCATAAATCATCACCAAAAATTTGTGAAGTTTTAAAAACACAATCTTTTAGACCTTGTTCTGAATCTATTAATCGAATTTTACCATTGTGGTAAACATTCAACCCTTTTTCTGTACCGATTAAAATATACTCTTTATAACATTCTAAAAAATTGATACTATTTCCTATAATTTCTTTTTTGGGAATAGTTTTAAGGATTTTAAATTTTTGATTATCATCCACAATAAAAACGGTTCCAAATTCGGCAGCCAAAACCAAATATCCATTATTCGTAAGGGCAATATGTTTGAATTTTTTCTCTTTCCAAATATTTTCAAACAAATACGATTTAAACTTTCCTTTATGATGAACAAACAAGCCATTAAAAACAGAAATTAGATACGTTTTATCTTTATTGTTTAGGATTTTGACAATGAATTGAGGCGTGTTAGTCTTAAATTTCGAATAATGTTTTCCTTCTAATTTGTATACATCATCATAAACATAAGCACCTGCGTAGGTAATGGTTTCTATAAATTTATGATCTGAAGTGAAACCAATTTTTAAACTATGTTTCGGAATATAATTTATAATTTGAGCTTTTGAATTCATTTCAAAAATCCCTAAATTACTTCCAACCCAAACAGAATTTTTGTTCTTTACTAACTCATAAAAAACAATTTCGTTTGCTTTTATATTAAAATTTAATTCAAAATCACGTGATTCTCTATAATTAGTATTGCATTTTGTTTTGTGAATCTTGATATATTTAGATTGAAAATTTTTAAAATCATTTAAAGATATTGCAGCAGTTATTTTATCCGAAGAATTTAATACTGAAATACCCTGATTATGTAATACAAATTTTGATTGATCAAGAATTTCGAAATCAACAATAGATAAATTTTTAAAATTTTCATATTGAATCGTGGCATCCAAACGTATTTCATAAATCCCTTTATCATTTGAACCTACATAAAGTACATTTCTTAATTTATCATATACAACATTTAAAATCTTTTTTGAATCTACACCAAATGCATTGGAAAAATTAATCATTTTATCTTTTTCAATTTTATACAAACCACCATCCGGAGTGTACACTCCATCTGCAGCCGCAAAAAGTAAAGAATTTTGAACTTTAGCGTATTGATTAATAATTGAATTTCCAAATTGAACGGGTTGAGTATTTTTAGAAAATAACTGCTCAATATTTAATTTTTCTACGAAACCTTCTTTACTTAAGTATAAATCTTGATGATCTAAAAAAGCACTATAAAAGTTAATCCCTAAATATACAGGTTCAATATTAGTGGAATTTTTGCTTTCAACAATTTTAAAAACACCATCAAAAACACTAATAAAATACACTTCATTTTGATATACAAAAAAATCTATACAAATGAAATCTTCCTTTGTTTTAGGAACTTTTGGAGTAGTTATTTTATTTGTTTTGATATTAATAATAGAAACTCCTTGTTCTGTACCAACGTAAATATGGTTTTTATTCGAAAATACTTTTCTGACTTTATCTGCTGGTAATCCATTTTTAGTAGTAAGAATTGTAAATTTCTTTCCATCAAATTTACTCACTCCACCACCATAACTAGCAAACCACATATTCCCATCAGCATCTTGAGAAATATCCCAGCAGCTATTATGACCTAAACCATCTTCTTCACTTAAATTATAAAACTGACCATTAATAAAACGAGAAACGCCATTTTCTGTACCCACCCAAAGTACATGATCTTTATCAACAAACAAAGATCTGACTGCATTATTTGGCAAACCTTCAGAAGTAGTATAATTTTTTGATGGATATTGTTGAGCAAAAGCGGCCGTAAAAACTAATAAAAAAAGACTAAGAAGAAATCGCATCAATTAATTTCTTTTTAGTGAATAAAGTATCAGAAACAGGAATGGATTCCCCAATAATTAAATCTAACTTATACTCGTCAGATTTAAAACTCTTAATGTAATTTTTATTAACCAAATAACTTTTATGGATTCTAATAAAATTGGTATCCATTAAAACTTCACTTATTTCTTTTAAAGATTTAGAAGTAAAATATTCTTTATCTATGGTAACAATGTTCGAATAAGAACCATCAGACTTACAATAAACTATAGAATTAGCTTGAATTACTTCAAAACCAGATTTAGTTGGAAAAACAACTCTCTGTTTATCTACAAACTGATTATTAATGTTTTCAGTTAACAATTTAAACCTATCAAAATCGATTTTTATATTCTTTTTTGAAATATAACGTGAAATAGCAATATTAAAATCCTCTGTGCCAAATGGTTTAACTAAATAATCTAAGGCACTTTTTTTAATAGCTTGAATAGCATATTCTTTATAAGCTGTGGTAAATATAATTTCAAAATTAATTTTATCAAAATACTTTAAAAGTTCAAAACCATTTTCATCTGGCATTTGAATATCTAAAAATATTAAATCTGGTTGATATCTTTTTATTGCTCTTACAGCAGATTCAACTGAACTACATTCCTCCAAAACATCAATAGTATCAGAATGATAACGTTCACAAAATTTCCTAAGAAAACTTCGCGCATGCATTTCATCATCAACAATAATTACTTTAATTTTCATCTAATATATTAATATTATTCAAAAATACAATTAAGTTTAGGAGTATCCAAAATATCCTATAACTGTATAAAAAAAGAAAATGAAACACTAATTCTGCCTTGTTTACACATTATAGTTACTATATAATGATTGAAAAACAAAACAGTTAATTAAGAGATTCTCTTGATTTCTTGGGCGTTCCCTCGTTGCAGAAGTATTCCTTTTACCACACGTTTAGTCTTACAACGAGGTCGTGTGTTCCGCTATATCTTTTATTTTGTTGCAGACTTTTGGTAATAAGTCAATTAAATTCGGTAAGCAACAAAAAAAAAGGATGCCACTCCACCCACTAACGCATAGGTTTTCAGAAGATATTAACTGCTATAAACAAAAAAAAGTCCCATCGGGACTAGATATAAGTAAAAAAAAGGATGCCAATCCACCCACTAACGCATAGAATTTCATAAGATGAAACTACTATAAACAAAAAGAATCTGAAACAAGTTCAGATTAAACAAAAAAAGTCCCATCGGGACTAGATTTAGGTAAAAAAAAGCCTCAATCTAAAAGATTGAGGCTTTAATAAAAGAAGGCGGCGAACCGAACTCGTTCTAAAACGAGTGAACACGCCGTACCAATAACAAAAAAAAGAGGCTATCTGAAAAGATAGCCTCTTAATAAAAGAAGGCGGCGACATACTCTCCCACATAACTGCAGTACCATCTGCGCAGTTGGGCTTAACTTCTCTGTTCGGAAAGGTAAGAGGTGAGCCCCAACGCAATAACCACCTTAATGGTTTGTTACATTCGACAATTTAATATGTATTGTCGATCATAACAGTCTTGTTATAAATAACTAGACAAATATCTTAACATACTGAGATAAAAATAATAAAAGTATAAAAACGATTCTTTCCTGGTCCCTGAGGTATCTCTAAGGGGAAAGAATTTCGCTCCCCCGATTACTCGGGGGAACATTACAATAAGCTTACGGGTTATTAGTACTACTCGACTATGACATTACTGCCTTTACATCTATAGCCTATCAAC
>NZ_JAANOQ010000008.1 GCF_011305415.1 Flavobacterium bernardetii | reverse complement strand
AATCACCATAAAGTTTGTCATTCTCACGCAAGAGAAGAATCACACAATCAAAGCCAATCCTTTAGATCCTTTAAATCTGCGTGCCTATCCCACAATCTAAACCCAAACCCCACAAACCCAATCACCATAAAGTTTGTCATTCTCACGCAAGAGAAGAATGACACAATCAAAGCCAATCCTTTAGATCCTTTAAATCTGCGTGCCTATCCCACAATCTAAACCCAAACCCCACAACCCAATCACCACAAAGTTTGTCATGCTGACCCAAGGAAGCATCTCATAATCAAAGCCAATCCTTTAGATCTGCGTGCCTATCCCACAATCTAAACCCAAACCCCACAACCCAATCACCACAAAGTTTGTCATGCTGACCTAAGGAAGCATCTCACAATCAAAGTCAATCCATCAAATCCATTAAATCTGCGTGCCTATCCCAAATCCCAACTCCACAAAAAAAGCTGCCTTTTCAGACAGCCCTAAAACCAATACCGATTTTCTCAATCAAAAGTCACCAAATCACCCATCTTCCCATCTTCCCATCTTCCAATCTCCCTTTCTCCAATCTCCCCATCTCCCATTCTCCCCATCTCCCATTCTCCCAAACCCCAAAACCCCAACTAAACCACCTCTAAAACATGCAATACGTTAAACTCCTCATTTTTCAACGAATATTGCGCACCATTAACCTCCTGATAAAATGAAATTAGAATCAAAAACAACTGCACACCAGTTCCAGTTGGCACAGAAGTAGGAGTAAGGGTAACACTCGTGTTAGTTAACGAGATAGGAATATTCTCAATCGGACTATAAACAGATGCAGACAATCCAGTTTCAAAATCTACAAGCACCGCCGCACTCTGAAAACTCATATGAGTAGCACCTTGCGGATATTGAACCTGCTCAATCGGAATAAAATTCGGAATCAAAACTTCTCCAGTACCTGTGTCTAAAGTATAAGGAGCAAACAATACCCCTTTAAATGGAGCTTTTGGGTTAAAATCAAAACCTTTCAATTGCAATTTGCCTTCGGGTGTAGTAAAGCCTGCGGCAACATTGCGCTTCCCTCGGGCTGAAACGGTGTCAAAATTCTTAATCCTCGACATTACTTGTAAGAGTCTACTCGAAAGCTTACTGTCTTTAGCTTTAAAAACCATCGTACCTACCGCTAATTTTAAGACTTTTCCAGAACTTCCACAATGCCCAAACTCAGAACCATTTTCTCTAGTTCGAACAAAATTTGGATCATTCATAATACGTTCTTTTGAAATACCCCCTTTTTTTCTAACGAAATTTTTCCCGTCTTTTTTGTAGAATGTCAAATCTTCTACAGTACCTTCAATTTTAATGATTCCATTAACTTTTGCCATAATAAATATTTTTTTAAATGATTAATACAGCAACAAATTCAATTATGCTGCCAAAGTGTAAGGCCATTGCCGTTTAAAATACTTTTTTCCGTTTTGGGTGGTTTTTTCCTTTTTTTCAATAATTATTGTTAAAATTAAAAAAAAAGATAAAATTTTGTAGGAATAATCATATCGTTTAATAAATTTGTAAACCGATACTAAGCCGACTTAAAGCCGACTTAAAGGCGACTTAAAGGCGAGGCATAGGTAAAATAAAAGAAATTATATAAGCACAGTAAAAGAAGTAAAGTATGAGCAGAGTATGTATTTACCCAAAAGACATCCAAATTATTACAGGAAAAAGCGAAAGACAATGCAGAAACATTATCAACGCAATTAAAACAAAACTGAATAAAGAAAAACATCAATCAGTAACTGTTGAAGAGTTTTCCATATACATGGGACTAAAACTTGTTGAGGTGGAAAAATATATAAAATAAGTTTTTAGTATCATTTCTCTCTTATAGATGGGATTCCCGTAGGACAAGGTGTTAAAAACCACAAGCAATTGTAACCAACCTTCTAATCCCAAATCCTAGCACTAATTAACAAATTCTTATTTTATCATTGAAAAAACAAACAATTCATAAAAAACAGTATTTTTAAATAAAAATTAAATATTTAATATGCATGCATAGTATTTTTTAAAAACATTTTTTGTATTTTCGTGCCATCAATATAAAATCTTTAAAAATGAAAATATTAGTTTGCATCAGTCACGTTCCTGATACTACTTCAAAAATTAATTTTGTTAATAACGATACAGAATTCGATACAAATGGTGTTCAATACGTTATTAATCCGAATGATGAATTTGGTTTAACCAAAGCAATTGTATTGAAAGAGCAAAATGGTGCTCATGTAACAGTTGTAAATGTTGGTGGTACAGATGCCGAAGCAACGTTAAGAAAAGCACTAGCAATTGGTGCTGATGAAGCAATTCGTGTTAACACAAACCCAACGGATGGTTTATTTGTAGCCAAACAATTAGAAAATGTGGTAAAACAAGGTGGTTACGACTTAATTATTGCAGGTACTGAATCTATTGATTATAATGGAGGAATGGTTCCTGGAATGTTAGCCGGATTATTAGGTTTTAACTTTGTGAATTCTTGTATTGGTTTAGAAGTTTCAGGTACTGAAGCTACTACAATTAGAGAGATTGATGGTGGTAAAGAAACAGCAACAACAAGTTTGCCATTAATTATCGCTGGTAAAAAAGGTTTAGTAGAAGAGAAAGACTTAAGAATTCCGAACATGAGAGGAATTATGACAGCTAGAACTAAAGCTTTAAATATTGTAGAACCTTCTGGAGATGCTAACGCAACTTCAACTGTGAAATTTGAAAAACCAGCTGCGAAATCAGCGGTAAAATTAATTAGTCCTGATAATTTAGACGAATTAATTAGTTTATTACATAACGAAGCGAAAGTTATCTAATTCGTAAATCACAAATCGTAAATCATAATTAAAAAGATATGTCAGTTTTAATATATACAGAATCAAACGACGGTAAATTCAAAAAAGTAGCTTTTGAAATTGCCTCATACGCAAAAAAAGTAGCCGATATGTTAGGAACAACAGTAACAGCTGTTTCAATTAACGCTACAGAAAATGAAGCTTTATCTGCTTACGGAGTAAGTAAAGTATTAAAAGTAAATAATGATAAATTAACTGCGTTTAGTGCAAAAGCTTACGCAGATGTAATTAAGCAAGCGGCTGAAAAAGAAGGTGCTAAAGTGGTAATCGTAGCTTCAACTACAGATAGTTTACACATTGCACCATTGGTAGCAGTTAACTTAAATGCTGGATTTGCTTCTAACGTTATTGAAGCGCCAATAAGTGTGGCTCCATTTCAAGTAAAAAGAAATGCATTCTCAAACAAAGCATTCAACATATCAGAAATTGCTACAGACGTAAAAGTTTTAGGAATTTCTAAAAACTCATTTGGTTTAGTAGAAAACGCTACTTCATTAACAGAAGAAGACTTCTTACCTTCATTATCTGATGCAGATTTTGGTGTAAAAGTAACCAATTCAGAAAAAACTACAGGAAAAGTAACAATCGCAGATGCTGAAGTTGTTGTTTCTGCTGGTCGTGGATTAAAAGGTCCTGAAAATTGGGGAATGATTGAAGAATTAGCTTCTGTACTTGGTGCAGCAACAGCTTGTTCTAAGCCTGTTTCAGATATCGGATGGAGACCACACGGAGAACACGTAGGTCAAACAGGAAAACCAGTAGCTGCCAATTTATATATTGCAGTTGGTATTTCTGGAGCGATTCAACATATTGCAGGGATCAACTCGTCTAAAGTTAAAGTAGTTATCAATACAGATGCTGAAGCGCCTTTCTTTAAAGTAGCAGATTATGGTGTGGTTGGTGATGCTTTTGATGTAGTTCCTAAATTGATTGAAAAATTAAAAGCTTTTAAAGCAGCAAACGCATAATTTTTTATATATTGTGCCTCCTAAAAAAGGCTATCTAAATACGATAGAAATATCTAATTTAGATAGCCTTTTATTTTATAGAAAATATTTTTATAGTACATTTGAATAAAGTTTTAGTACAAAATGAGTTTAGTAAAATTAACCATTAAAGGGATATCTTATAGTCAAACTCAAAATGGGGCCTATGCTCTGATTTTGAATGAAGTGGATGGAGATAGAAAATTACCAATTGTAATCGGTGCATTTGAAGCGCAGTCAATTGCTATTGCCCTAGAAAAAGAAATAAAACCACCGCGTCCTTTAACGCATGATTTGTTTAAAACCTTCGCGGATAAGTATGATATTGTAATCAAACAAGTGATTATTCATAAATTGGTAGATGGTGTTTTTTATTCTAGCATCATTTGCGAAAGAGAAGGTGTTGAAGAAATAATTGATGCCCGAACTTCAGATGCTATTGCTTTAGCGTTACGATTTAACGCGCCAATTTTTACCTACAAAAACATCTTAGATAAAGCCGGTGTGTTTTTAAATTTGAATACGCAAGAAGGTAATCCAGATGATATGAATAATGATAATATTCTAACAGAACCAGAAACTTTTGGTGACGATAATGATGATTCACAAGGAACTTATTCCAAAAATACGTTAGAAGAATTACATACTTTGCTAGACGAAGCCATTCAAAACGAAGACTACGAAAAAGCAGCCATTATAAAAGAAGAAATAGATAAAAAAGAAAGTTAACTACAATAAGTCAAACACGCAACCAACAACTAAAACTTGACTAATTAAAAGCTAATCAAATTATGAACATTAAACTAAAATTAACAATTGTAAGTTTTTTACAATTATTTGTTTGGGGTGCGTGGCTAACAACTCTTGCGAGTTATGGATTCGGATTTAAACAATGGTCTGGCGCCGAATTTGGAATTGTATTTTCAACTTTAGGAATAGGTTCAATCATTATGCCACCTATTTCTGGAATCATCGCAGATAAATATTTAAACCTTGAAAAATTATATGGAATTCACCATATTTTATATGGTGTAATTTTACTTTTCTTACCAGCAATTGATAGTCCTTCTACTTTCTTTTGGGTGTTACTTATCGGAATGATGTTTTACATGCCAACCCTTTCGTTGTCAAATTCTCTTTCATATGCAGTTTTGAAAAAATTTAACTTTAATGTGGTTAAAGATTATCCGCCAATTCGAGTTTGGGGAACTATTGGTTTCATTGTAGCGATGTGGTGTACGAACTTATTTAGTAGCGTTAATCCACCAGATATTTTTGAATTAGGATTAAACACTCGTTTTTTAGCAGTTGGAGAGTTTTTCTCTAATTTAACAGGAATGCCAATAGAGTGTAATCAGTTTTACATTGCTTCATTTTTTGCATTTGTATTAGGGATATTTTCTTTCACGTTACCAAAAATTGAACCAACTAAAGACGAAAGAACAAATAAAACCTTCTCACAAATTTTTGGTTTAGATGCTTTTAAATTGTTCAAAGAATCTAAAATGGCGATGTTTTTTGTGTTTAGTATGTTTTTAGGAGCAGCTTTACAATTAACCAATATGTATGGCGAAACCTACATTCACGATTTTGGAAAAGTTCCTGCCTTTGTTGATACTTATGCTGTAACATCGGCAAATATAATTTTATCTATTTCACAAATTTCTGAAACCATATTCATTTTAGCTATTCCGTTTTTCTTACGACGATATGGAATTAAAAAAGTAATGCTTTTCAGTTTAATTGCTTGGGTTTTCCGTTTTGGATTCTTCGCTTATGGTGATCCAATTGGAAGTTTATGGATGATTATTATGTCGAATATCGTGTACGGATTGGCGTTCGATTTCTTTAATATTTCAGGTTCATTATTCGTTGAAACGACAACCGATTCTAAAATTCGTTCTTCTGCTCAAGGTTTATTTATGATGATGACCAATGGTTTTGGAGCTATTTTAGGAAGTTTAGGAAGTGGTTTTTTAATAAGTAGTTTTTTTACGTTTAAATTCGATACGGAAAGTAGTCTTTTAAAGTTTTTGAATACAGATGTTTCAAACAAAGCTTATAAAAAACTAATTGAATATAATGCGCCAGTTAATGGTGTCTTTTCAAACACTGTTGAAATAAAAGATTGGCATAACATTTGGCTAACTTTCGCTATTTATGCTTTAGTTATTGCGGTTGCTTTCGCTATTTTATTTAAACACAAACACAATCCAAAAGACGTAGAAGCGTTCAATCATTAAAATGGGTTAAAGGATTTGAAATGTTTTTACACTTCTAACTTCTAACTTCTAACTTCTAACTTTAATATGAAACAATACCACGATTTAGTAAAGCACGTATTAGAAAACGGAACTCAAAAAGGAGACCGTACAGGAACTGGAACCATTAGTGTTTTTGGTTACCAAATGCGTTTTGATTTAAGTGTAGGTTTTCCAATGGTAACAACCAAAAAACTACATTTAAAATCGATTATTCACGAATTATTGTGGTTTTTAAAAGGCGAAACAAATATTGCTTATTTACAAGAAAATGGTGTAAAAATTTGGGATGCTTGGGCAGATGAAAATGGAAATTTAGGACCCGTTTACGGACATCAATGGAGAAACTGGAACAGTGAAGAAATTGATCAAATTACAGAATTAATTGAAACACTTAAAACCAATCCAAATAGCCGTAGAATGTTAATTTCGGCTTGGAATCCTTCGGTTTTACCAGATACTTCGGTTTCGTTTTCAGAAAATGTTGCGAACGGAAAAGCAGCTTTGCCACCATGTCACGCGTTTTTTCAGTTTTATGTTTCTGACGGAAAATTATCTTGCCAATTGTACCAACGTAGCGCCGATATTTTCTTAGGAGTGCCGTTTAATATTGCTTCTTATGCTTTGTTTACCATGATGGTGGCTCAAGTTTGTGGTTTTGAAGCAGGTGAATTCATACACACTTTTGGTGACGCACACATTTACAACAATCATATTGAACAGGTAAATTTACAATTGAGTCGTGAACCAAGAAAATTACCAATAATGAAATTGAATCCAAGTGTAACAAACATTTTCGATTTCACTTTTGACGATTTCACTTTGGAAGGCTACGAACCACACGAACATATTAAAGGAGCCGTTTCTGTTTAAAATTCATTTATGAAAAAATATTTATTTATTATTTGTTTGGTTTTTTTACCATTATCAAAGTCGTTTTCACAAGATAAAGATAAATCGAAGTTGAGTAAAGAGAATTTTCTAAAAGAATTTTCAGATAACGCTTGTAAATGTATTGATTCTATTAGCGTTACATACAAATCAAAAGAAGACATCACTGATGATATAAGTTATTTTAATGACAAACAAGTTACGACTTATCAAATGAGTTCTAAAATTATCAATTCATTAAGTGATAATCCTTTAGAAAAAAAAAGGTAACTATTGAGATTGCATCTGATGAAAGTTCAAATGAATATAAAAAATATTTTTTTGAGTTAGAAAGAGACTTGATGGAAAACTGTAAATCCATGAAAACTAAAGTGGCTGCTGATAACAGAAAAGACGAAAATTCTATTTCTGAAAATAAAGTAGCTATTCAAGAATACAATACGGGACTAAAAAGCTTTGAAAATAAAAATTATAAAAATGCATTAACTCATTTCAAAAAAGCAGTTGCTATTGATGAAGACTTTGCATTTGCTTGGGATAATATTGGTCTTTGTCATAGATATTTAGAAAATTATGATGAAGCGATAAAAGCGTATGAAAAATCTCTTGAAATAAATCCTCAAAGTTTAATGCCTTTGCAAAATTTAGCTGTGGTTTATTCTTATAAAAAAGACTACAACAAAGCAATTTCTAATTATGAAAGAATGGCTTTAATTGATTCTGGAAATCCAGAAGTGTTTTATGGAATAGGACAAGTTTGCTATCAATATACAAAAGAATATGAAAAAAGTTTGCAAAACATGTGTAAAGCCTATAATTTATATGTTGAGCAAAAATCTCCATACAGAACTGATGCTGAAAATATTATAAGTCTTTTATTAGTGGAGTTTAAGAAAAATAAAAACGAGAAGAAATTCTATGAAATTCTCAAGGAAAATAATTTGAATCCACAAGAATAATTTAGTAGAATCAATTATATAAATTAAAGAGAATCAGAATATTTTATGAAAAAAATTATTTTAGTTGCGATTATATTTTTTAGTTTGATTTCTTTTGGACAGGTATATAAAGTTGAGTATTTTGATTCTTTAAATACGAAAGTCAAAAAAGATGTCAATTATAAGAAAGTGACATTTGAAAAAATCGGAAAGAACTTCAAAGTTTCAACTTATGAAAAAGGTATACTTTCGAATGCTAGTATTTATTCTGATTCATTAAAGTGGAAAAATATTTTAAAAGATATTGAGTATTATAAAAATGGTAAAGTTTCAAAAATAGAAAATTATAAAGATTTTGATATATTTAATAAGGAAACTACAACTTTTTATGAAAACGGGAAAAACAAAAGTATTTTTTCATATGAACGCAATAAAGACAAGCAAAATATTTTAATTTTAAAAAGTTATTGGGATAATAAAGGTCTGCAAAAGGTTGTTGAAGGCAACGGTGTTTATGAAATTATTGTTGACCCAGAAATTATTATAACCGGAAATATTAAAGAAGGTAAACAAGAAGGTGTTTGGAAAAGCAATACGTCAAAATTTCCTTATCTAATTGAAGAATATTCTAATGGTGTTTTTATTTCTGGAACAAGGTATGTTTCTGACAAAGACAGCATTGTTTATAAAGAATTAGATGTGATGGCAAGTCCAAAGAAAAAAATGTTTGATTTTGCTAATGAAATAAATTCGAAAATAAAATATAATAAAACTGATATAACAGAAGGTAAAATAGAAATCGAATTTTTTATTGATGAAAACGGAAAAATAAAAAGCCCAAGTATTATTAAAGGGATTAATTCGGAATTTGATACTTCTTTCTTGAAAGCAATTGTTAATTGTCAAGATTGGAATCCTTCTGTAAGCAGAGGTAAAAAAATAATACTAAAAATTAGATATCCATTTATGTTCAAATTCTATATTGAGTAATAATCATGCTAACACTAATCGCCGCAACATCCACAAATAATGCTTTAGGTAAAGACAACCAATTGGTTTGGCATTTACCTGATGATTTTAAACGATTTAAAACCTTAACTTCAGGGCATTATATCATTATGGGAAGAAAAACCTTTGAAAGTTTTCCAAAACCCTTACCTAACAGAACACACGTTATCATCACGCGTCAAAAAAAATATGAAGCGCCAGAAGGTTGCATTGTAGTACCAAGTTTAGAAAAAGCGATTGAAATTTGTCCAAAAAATGATGAGGTTTTTATTATCGGTGGAGGTGAAATATATAAGCAATCTATTGATATCGCTGATAAAGTAGAATTAACGCGAGTGCATACTACAGTGGAAGCAGATACTTTTTTTCCGAAAATTGATTCTGAAAAATGGGAAGTTGTTTTTGAAGAACATCATCAAAAAGATGAAAAACATGCTTTCGATTTTACTTTTTTAACTTTTATTAAAGCAAATCGTAATTCTTAAATCGTAATTTTGAATTACTTTTGTATCACAAATAAACAATCATGTCTGAAACCATAAAACCATACCAAGATTCTGAACAAAGTAAGAAAGAGCAAGTTGCTCAAATGTTTGATACTATTTCGGGAAATTACGATGGATTAAATAAAATCATTTCATTAGGTACTGATGCAAATTGGAAAAAGAAGATTTTACAAATGGTAAAACTTCAAAATCCAACAACTATTTTAGATGTTGCAACAGGAACAGGTGATTTAGCTATATTGTTTGCAGATACATCAGCAACAGAAATTATCGGTTTAGATATTTCTCAAGGCATGTTAGATATTGGGAAGAAAAAAATTGAAGCCAAAAAATTTGAATCAAAAATTCAAATGGTTTTAGGTGACGGTGAAAAAATTCCTTACTCGGATAATTATTTTGATGTAATAACTGTTGCTTACGGTGTTCGTAATTTCGAAAATCTAGAAAAAGGACTTTCTGAAATACTACGTGTTTTGAAGCCAAATGGCCTTTTTATTATATTAGAAACTTCTGTGCCAACAAAATTTCCATTTAAACAAGGCTATTTTATTTATACTAATTTCATCATGCCAACTATTGGTAAATTGTTCTCGAAAGACAAAGATGCCTACAAATATTTGTCAAATTCTGCACAAAATTTCCCTTTTGGAGAAGCTTTGAACAATATTTTGCGAAAAATTGGGTTTATAGATGTTAAGGACTTCCCTCAAACAATGGGTGTGGCTACAATTTATAAAGCATCAAAAAAGTAAAACATGCAATTTAAATATATCTTTTTTATATTATTATTTTCACTAAACTCGTTTGGTCAAGGCGGAATTTTTGGAAAAAATCCAATCATTAACCACGAAAACCACGACAAGCAAAAAGTGCATTGGGGGTATTTTTTGGGATTTAGCAGTTATAATTATAAATTTGATTACTTAACTGTTGGGAAAGACATAGAATTAAAGCCTTCAACAGGTTTCAACGTAGGTTTAGTTGGTAATTTAAGATTAACTGAATATTTCGATTTGCGTTTTGAACCAGGTTTTTATGCGACACAAAGAAATTTAATATATCCAGATATTGAAGATAGTGTAGACAGGTTAAGAGAAGTAAAAGCAGCAAATCTACATTTCCCTTTATTGTTGAAATATTCTGCCTTAAGAACAGGAAATGCAAGGCCTTTTTTATTAGGTGGTGTTTCTGCTACATTAAACTTAGGAAGTAACGCAAAAGCGCCGGATGATAATTATTCTGACAGATTTAGAGTAAAAACATGGACACAAAACTATGAAATTGGTTTCGGAATCGATTTGTATTTAGATTACTTCAAATTTTCACCATCTATACGTGGTGTTTTCGGTATGAATGACGAATTAATTCGTGATAACGATCCAAATTCTCCTTGGACTGGAAACATAGAATCTATGAAAACCAGAGCTGTTTTTGTGAACTTCACGTTCCATTAATTATTTTTAAGTTCGAAGTTACTTAGCAACTGAGAAGCTTAAATACTTCTTTTAAACTCAGATAAAATCACAGCAGTTGCAGTCGCGACATTTAAACTTTCCGTTTGTTGTAAATTTCCAAAACGAGGAATGCTGATTTTTTGTGTCACCAAACTTTCTATTTCTGCAGAAATACCGTTGGCTTCATTTCCCATTACAATAATTCCTTGAGAAGGTAATTCTGTTTTATAAATGTTTTTTCCTTCCATAAAAGTGCCGAAAATGGCTACATCTGCAGTTTTTAAATAATCAGTCAAATTCGTATATAAAACTTCTACTCGAGCCAAACTTCCCATCGTAGCTTGCACTACTTTCGGATTGTAAATATCAACCGTTTCTTCTGTACAAACAATTTTAGAAATACCAAACCAATCGCATAATCGGATTATCGTACCCATATTTCCAGGGTCTTTAATATTATCCAAAGCCAATTCTAAACCGGTGCTTGATTTTGAGTTTACTTCTTTAATTTTAAAAACCGCCAAACAATCATTTGCAGTTGTTAATGCTGTTATTTTTTTAAGTTCTCCATCGGAAATTAATTCGGAATTATGTCTAGAATCAAACAAGTTTTCTTTGGTAACAAATAAATGTTCCAACCTAAAATCAGCATCAATAAGTTCCTGAATTACTTTTTTTCCTTCTGCTATAAAAAGATTATGTAACTTACGGTACTTTTTTTGCTGTAAACTATTAATTAGTTTGATTTGGTTTTTGCTAACCATAAAAAATTGTATTTTTGAATAAAATTATAAGTTTGAGAAAACTCACATCAAAAATAGTACTATTTTTTCTTTTAGGAATATTTTTTTACTCATGTTCTGAAGTAAGAAAGATTCAAAAGAAACAATTGCTTATTCATGACAACGAAATTATTGTAAATGGCAAATCTTCAAACTCAGAAGGTCTGCACATTCAATTATATCAAAAACCAAATAGTAAATTATTGGGTTTTAAACCGCGTTTACAGATTTATAATTTAAGTAAAAAAAATGCGGACTCTTCCTACAATGCTTGGTTGTTAAAAAAACCAAACCGAATTAAAAGAATGACAAAGCTGTATTCAAAAAAGCAAGTAAATCGTTTGGGAAAATCTTTTTTTGTTTCTGGATATAGTAATTTTTTTAAAGAAATTGGGGAAGCACCTTCTGTTTTAGATACTTCAAGTGTAAGAAAATCGGAAAAAAGATTGTTTAAGTATTATAAAAACAGAGGATTTTTTGATGCAAAAATAACTTCAAAAATCGATTCTTTAAAAAATCAGAAAGTAAAAATTTCTTATGATATTGTTTCAGGTAAACCATATATAATTGATAGTATTTTTAGAAATATCGAATCTACTGTTGTAGATTCGTTATACTATCAAATTTCAAATAGTACATTGATTAAAAGTGGTGAAGCTTTTAATTTAGAAAATATTATTAATGAGAAAAAGCGAATTGCAACTGAATTTAGAAATCGTGGATTGTTTCATTTTCAAGAAAATCACATAAAAATTCCAGATGCAGATACAATTGACAAGCCTAAAAACACATTAAATATTGCTATTAATATTGGAAACAGACTTGTAAAAAAGGGGGATTCTAGTTATACAGAACCTTTTAAATTGTATAAAATTAGTAAAGTCAATATTTTTACTGATAAACAAGTTAAAGAAAAAGCCGTTGGTATTGATAGTGTTTCTTACAGAAAATTTAATTTCTACAGTTCTGGAAAATTAAAATACAAACCAAAAGCATTAACAAATGCGATTTTTATTGAAGAAGGCCAATTGTTTAGTGATAAAGATAAAACTTTAACCACAAGAGCATTGTCTAATTTAAGGGTGTTTTCGTTTCCAAGAATTCAATATGTAGAAGACGCTAGTGGTAACGGATTGATTGCAAATATCGTTTTAACACCATTGAAAAAATACCAATTTAATATTAAAGGTGATTTAACGCACTCCAATATTCAACAATTTGGTATTTCCGGATTTACAGGAATTACTTTTAGAAATTTATTTAAAGGCGCCGAAATTTTAGATTTTTCTATTCGAGGAAATATAGGAACTTCAACCGATCCAAGTATAAAAAATAGTACAAATGCCTTTTTTAATATTTTAGAATATGGTGGAAATGTAAAATTAACTTTCCCTAGAATTTTCTTTCCACTTAATACCAGAAAATTTATTAAAAAAGAATCTTTACCTAGTACAGCCATTACTTTAGGACTTTCGAAACAAACAAATATTGGTTTAGATAAAGAAAATTATAACGGAAGTTTTTATTACGATTGGGGGCTGAACAAAGACGAAACTAAAAAATATAGGTTCGATTTGTTTAATTTGCAATTTGTGAGAAATTTAAATATTGATAATTATTTCAATGTGTATAATTATTCATACGAGACTTTGAATAATTTGGCTCAAATCTATAATACAAACGTAGAGTTTGTAGATGAAAATGGAAACTTAACACTTCCTGGAGCTGCAGAATTTTTAAATCAAGTTTCTTATGGAGGAATTCCAATTAGTAATGAAGATGACTTTAAAACCATCAATACTATTGGAGAAAGAAGAAAAAGACTAATTGAAAATAACTTAATTTTATCATCAAGTTTCTCGTATAATTTAAGTACGAAAAAAGATTTTAATGATATAGAGTTTTATAATATTAAAGCAAAAGTTGAAAGTTCAGGTAATATTTTAAATATAATTGCCAAACAGAAAAATGAGGCTTTCAGTGATAATAACAAAAGAACTTTATTTGGTGTAGAGTATGCACAATATGTAAAAACGGAATTCGAATACATTAAACATTTGCATTTGTATAAAAAGAGTTCTTTAGCTTTTAGGTTCTTTGGAGGAATTGCGGTTCCATACGGGAATTCTAATTCAGTACCGTTTTCACGAAGTTATTTTGCTGGAGGAAGTAATGACAATCGTGGTTGGCAAGCTTATTCATTAGGTCCAGGAGCTAGTAAAAGTGTGAATGATTTCAACGAAGCCAATTTAAAATTCTCTTTAAATTTAGAATACAGATTTAATATTTTTAATAGCTTAAACGGAGCATTATTTACAGATGCAGGTAATATTTGGAATGTTTTTGATAACGTAGAAGATGAAAAACTAAAATTTAAAGGAACTAAATCCATTCAAGAATTTGCTTTAGGTACTGGTTTTGGACTTCGTTATGATTTTGGTTTCTTTGTTGTTCGTGGTGATTTCGGATTCAAAGCCTACAATCCAGCAAAAGAATATTCAGAAAGATGGCTAAAAGATATGAGCTTGTCTAAAACAGTTTTTAATATAGGTATCAATTATCCTTTTTAAAATTAATAAAATTATTACTTTTGTAAATCTAAACAACAACACTTAAATTATTAAATAAAAAAACGCACTATGAGTCATACTATTAAACCAGGAGTAGCTACAGGAGATCAAGTTCAAGAAATTTTTAGATATGCAAAAGAAAAAGGCTTCGCTTTACCTGCAGTTAATGTAACAGGAAATAGCACTGTAAATGGTGTTTTAGAAACAGCAGCAAAATTAAATGCTCCAGTGATTATTCAGTTTTCTAATGGTGGTGGACAATTTAACGCAGGAAAAGGACTTTCTAATGTTGATGAAAAATCAGCTATTTTAGGTTCAATTGCAGGTGCAATTCATGTTCACACTTTGGCAGAAGCTTATGGTGCAACTGTAATTTTACATACTGACCATTGTGCTAAAAAAATATTACCTTGGATTGATGGTTTGTTAGATGCGTCTGAAAAACATTTCGCAGCTACAGGAAAACCATTATATTCTTCTCATATGATTGACTTATCAGAAGAGCCAATTGAAGAAAATATCGAACTTTGTAAACAATATCTAGCTCGTATGAGTAAAATGGGTATGACTTTAGAAATCGAATTAGGTATTACTGGTGGAGAAGAAGATGGTGTAGATAATACAGATGTAGATAGCTCTAAATTATACACACAACCAGAAGAAGTTTCTTATGCATACGAAGAATTAATGAAAATTAGTCCACGTTTCACCATCGCAGCTTCTTTCGGAAATGTTCACGGTGTTTACAAGCCAGGAAATGTGAAATTAACTCCGAAAATCTTAAAAAATTCTCAAGAATTCGTTCAAAATAAATTCAATACAGGTCCAAATCCAGTAGATTTTGTTTTCCACGGTGGTTCTGGTTCAACTTTAGAAGAAATTAGAGAAGCTATTTCTTACGGGGTAATTAAGATGAATATTGATACTGATTTACAATTTGCTTTCACTGAAGGTGCTAGAGATTATATCACAAATAACATCGAATATTTAAAAACTCAAATTGGAAATCCAGAAGGAAGCGAACTTCCAAATAAAAAATATTACGATCCAAGAAAATGGATTCGTGAAGGGGAATTAACTTTTAACAAAAGATTAGAACAGGCTTTCGCCGATTTAAATAACGTGAATACATTATAAGCAGGAAGTTTGAAGTTTGAAGCAGGAAGCTTTTTCCATCTCCAAACTTCAAATCAAAAATTAAAATAAATTAAAAATAGTATGAAATTAGTAGCAACGAAGGCAACTTCTAACTTCTAATTTCCGACTTCTAACTTAATATTATGGCTTGGTTTAAAAGAAAAGAAAAAGGAATTACCACCGCAACTGAAGATAAAAAAGATGTTCCAAAAGGATTGTGGTATAAATCTCCAACAGGAAAAATTGTTGATTCTGATGAATTAGAAAGAAACTTATGGGTGAGTCCAGAAGATGATTATCATGTAAGAATTGGTAGTGCTGAATATTTTCAAATTTTATTCGACGATAACGTATTTGAAGAATTAGATGCGAATTTAACTTCTGTAGATTCATTAAATTTCGTAGATACTAAAAAATATAGCGACCGTTTAAAAGAAGTTTCTGAAAAAACAAAACTAAAAGACGCGGTGAGAACTGCAGTTGGAAAATCAAAAGGTAACGACATCGTTATTTGTTGTATGGATTTTGCTTTTATTGGTGGTTCAATGGGTGCAGTTGTAGGTGAAAAAATTGCTCGTGGAATCAATTATTCTATGAAACATAAATTACCATTTGTAATGATTTCAAAATCGGGTGGTGCTCGTATGATGGAAGCAGCACAATCATTAATGCAATTAGCAAAAACTTCAGCAAAATTAGCACAATTAGCAGAGGCACAATTACCATACATTTCATTATGTACAGATCCAACAACTGGTGGAACTACGGCTTCTTATGCCATGTTAGGAGATATCAATATCGCAGAACCTGGAGCTTTAGTAGCTTTTGCTGGACCACGTGTGGTAAGAGATACAACTGGAAAAGATTTACCTGAAGGTTTTCAAACTTCTGAGTTCTTATTAGACCACGGTTTCTTAGATTTCATTTCGCACAGAAAAGAATTAAAAGACAAAATTAACATGTATGTTGATTTAATCTTAAATCAAGAAATTAGATAAAATATAAAAATCCCGATTTTCAATTGAAAGTCGGGATTTTTTATGCTTAAAGTTTATTGTTTATATGGAGAAAATAATGATTAAAATATAGTAAAAGGAAATTTTTTTTAAACTCTTTTTTGGCTTGTTATTTATAAATTGGATAAATAACATTTATAATAAAGTAAAAGAAAAACAATCTAAAAAAGTAAGTGATACTTTTTTAGATTTAATAATGTTTTTAGGGTTTGTTATCACGTCCTATTATGTCTATTTTATTCTAATTAAACAGTTATAATGCATTTTAAATGTTAAAAAATATTTTTTTAACTTCAATTGAAGATGTTGATTTGATTTTTTATAGTAGCTTTTCTCCTAATTTACCTATAGAAAAAGGAGAATTAGCAATAATTCAATCTAGCGAAACATCAAAAATAAGCAGAAACGAGTTCATTAATTGTGCTTTAGGTGCAATTGGGGCAGATGCTCTAAATTCTTTAGCTTTCTCAGGCGCTTCTAGCTGGTCGATAGGCGCAATGACTACTGCTTTTACTGGTGTTGCAAAAAGATTTCTAGGACCAATAGGAGTTGGTATTGCTGTAATATCTTTTGGTTTGTGTATGAACGAAGCATATCAAAATTAATAATCTAATTCAGAAAGTATGATATATAAATATAGTATTATTTCTTTAATTCTAACAACATTATTTTTAAAAGCAAACCAGATTTATCGGTCGTTTAAAAATGATGAATATATAAAAAAGAAAAATATTTCACTTGATATAGTGATATTGATTTTAATGATAATATTGTCTTTTTTGTTATATAATTCATTGGTTTAGATTGTTATTATATAGTTTTAAAATCTTTAAGTGTTATTTTTAAAAATTTAATTTCAAATAATAGTTTTTGATATTAACATCTTTAATACTAATAATAAAGTTAAATATTTTATTTTATTCATATTTGAGATTCAATGAATTTTTCTAAAAAATAAGAATAATTGAAAAAGATAATATTATTACTACTCTTCTCCAACTTCATTCAAGCACAAACACTTGAAACTATTATAAAAGGAGGAGAACTATTGGTTGCAGGAATTTCAATTTTTAAGAATGAACAGTTTTTAATACTTTACGATCAAATTTTACTTGTAATGCGTTTAAAAGTCTTACTTCAAAGTCTTTGATAATATGGTAAGCCCAAAAATTAGCATAAGCATTCATCATCGAATTAATTTTGTATTTGCATTTGAGAGTTAATTTTGTTTGTCCATTTCCTACTTGTTTTAAATGATAAGAAATAGAACTAAATTGAAAGTAATCATTTTTTAATACATGTTGGTCCATTGGAGTGTTTCTCAATTTCGATTTATCAATATGGATTTTGAAACGAATCATTTTATTCGGCTCCATTTCTTCGATAGATTCTGCCAATATTAATCCGTCAGAAAAATAGCCCATTCTGAATTTTTCATTACCGATAATTTCGATTTTCGATTTTATTGGATAGGGAATACCGATATAACTAAAAAAGCCGCGTTGGTATTCATGTTTTTTAATTTCTGGCACTTCAATAATATTATTCCAAATATAAGTACTGTTGTTGTTTATGATAATATTTGATTCAACATCATGACTAATATCTTGATTTGTAATTAAATTTTCTATTGGAACAAATAAAAAAGGCAGGAATAAAACGGAATATAATTTATTATTGTTTTTTCTCTTAAGAAGCAAGCCAACTAACAAACCAATAATACCAGAAACAAGTAGTAAAGGAGGCAAGATTATTATGCCGCATCCTAAATCTTCTAGTTTAAAAAGGAGTGCATAAACAATGAAAAATAAATTACTGATTATTGGGTAAAGAAAATGTTTCCATCTCGAATTGTCAATCTCATTTTGCGCAATCAGAATTGGTAGAATCCCAACTACCATCGGCACCAATAAAAAAAAGGTAAAGGAGTTGACACTAAAATCAATGGTAATTAAAACACTTTCAAAATGAAATCCATCTAGATACCGAAATAATATGGTATACAATGCACCTAACAAAATTCCGATATATTCTTTTTTTATGATATTCATAAATAGGTTGCTTTTTAAATTATGAAGTAGTAAGTTAAATTATCCCAATAGTTCGAATAGTTCTCATCGAAAGTTTTAAAATTCTCTTCTGTTGGTAAATGATGGTTTTTTGCATAATCAGTATATTCTTGTTGAGTTTTAAAAACTTTGACTTTGTTGGTTTCTAAATTCCAAACAAGGAATACGTCGCTTTTAGTTTTAAAACTATCCCCTACATAAGTTGCTTTGTAACCACAGACATTATTTTCCGTTATAGTAAAATCCCCTAAAGATTCTGGACATCCAATTAGTTCATGTCCTAAGCCGTCATTAGATTCTAAAATCTCTCTTTCGTAACCTAATGGGATTCTGTAAGTGTTAAAAACACCGTTATCTCCCCAATAAGTAAACGAAAATATAAAAATAAATATAGAAATTACAAGACTACTTTTAAACCAATACAGAGTCTTGTTTTCTGCGATTTTAGAAAACTGGTTTTTTGGATAAAAAATATTTAATAAATTAAACAAAAACAAGGAAATGGTTGCATGTACGCTAGTAAGAATTGCCAATTTAACTAAGGAAAATATTAAGTTAAAAAGAAGCGCTATTAATTCCATAATGATTATTAAATGTAAGTAGATTAAGCAGATTTTAATTTTAAAAAAATATTAAAAATCACTTTTAATTATTGTATTGATTGTGTTTTATTAAAATTACGTAAAGTCGGATCTTGTTTTTGTGAGCATGCTAATTTAAAATAAAAAATCCCGATTTTCAATTGAAAATCGGGATTTTTTTATGTAATATATTTAGCTTTTCTTGCTCCCTCTCCTTTGGAGAGGGTTGGGGTGAGGCTTTATATTCCAAAAGCAGTTTTAATATCTGCAACTCTGTCTAATTTTTCCCAAGTGAATAATTCTACCTCAATCGTTTTAATATCACCATTTGGAGATTTAAACGTTTTAGTCACTACTTCATTTTTACGTCCCATGTGTCCGTAAGCTGCAGTTTCACTATAAATTGGAGTTCTTAATTTTAAGTTTTGCTCAATTGCGTAAGGTCTTAAGTCAAACAATTGCGCTACTTTATCAGAAATTTGAGAATCCAATAAACCATTTTTAGCTGTTCCGTAAGTGTTTACATAAATGTTACAAGGTTTTGCAACACCAATAGCATAAGAAACTTGAACTAAAACTTCACTAGCTATACCAGCAGCTACTAGGTTTTTAGCAATATGACGTGCAGCATAAGCGGCACTTCTATCTACTTTACTTGGGTCTTTTCCAGAAAAAGCACCACCACCGTGAGCGCCTTTTCCACCATAAGTATCCACAATAATTTTTCTACCTGTTAATCCAGTATCTCCGTGTGGTCCACCAATTACGAATTTTCCAGTTGGGTTAATGTGGTATTCAATTTTGTCATTAAATAAATGAGCGTATTGAGGATATTTCGCTAAAATTCTAGGAATTAAGATGTCAATAATATCTTTCTTAATTTTTGCTAACATAGAAGTTTCTTCGTCAAAATCATCATGCTGAGTTGAAACTACAATTGAGTCAATTCTAACAGGAATGTTATCGTCGTTATATTCTAATGTTACTTGAGATTTTGCATCAGGACGTAAATAAGTAATAGCTGAATTTTCTCTTCTTAATTCTGCTAATTCTTGTAATAATTTATGAGCTAAGTCTAAAGCTAATGGCATTAAATCAACCGTTTCATTCGTAGCATAACCAAACATAATTCCTTGGTCACCTGCTCCTTGTGCATTTGCTTTTGATTCGAAATCAGTTGCAGCAGCTCTGTCAACACCTCTGTTAATATCATCAGATTGATCATGAATTGCAGATAAAACTCCACAAGAGTTTGCTTCAAACATATATTCGCTTTTTGTGTAACCAATTTTTCTGATTACATCACGTGCAATAGTTTGAACATCTAAATAAGTAGAAGACTTTACTTCACCAGCTAAAATTACTTGTCCAGTTGTTACTAAAGTTTCACAAGCTACTTTTGACGCTGGGTCAAATGCTAAAAAGTTGTCAATTAATGCATCACTAATTTGATCTGCAATTTTGTCTGGATGTCCTTCACTAACAGATTCCGACGTAAATAAATATGCCATAATTATAAAAATAAATTATATAAATAATAAACGAAAAAATTGCAGGTAAATACTAAAGGAGGGTTTCTGCTTTAGCATTTTTTTAACGAGGTTGCAATCAGTTCAAATTTTTCCTCTTTTAATTCTGGTGCAAATGTATGAAATGTATTTGAAATCCAAATAGTTGTTTTAGTTTTTTTTACTAAATAATGTATTTTATCGATTATTATATGTCTTATGTCGATATAATACCGTTTTGTTATTTTGATTCAATAAATTTAGTACTTAATTAAAATCAAACTATTTATGAAAAAAACTTTACTTTTACTTTTGTTGCCATTTTTGGGAATATCTCAAAATCAATTTGCTTTCGGTTTTGATGGAACAACTGCTGCTATGCTATCTGCTGGATGGCAACAAACAAACCAAAGTTCTCCTGCTGGAGCTTCAACATGGTCGAATTCGTCCTTTACTTTGCCATTAGCGAGTGCGATATTTGGAAGTGGAAACACAACTACCCTTCCTATGGGACAAGCTGGAGGTAATAACTCTTTCGCTTTGGTCAATTTTAACAGTACTACCGGTGCGGGAACAATTAGCAATTGGTTGATTACTCCAGACATTACGGTTCAAAATGGTGATATTGTTACGTTTTATTCTCGCAAAGGAACAGATGGGGCAGGTGATTTTCCAGATAGATTAGAATTAAGAATGAGTTCAACAGCAACTGTTTTACCTTCTGGCGGTTCTGCTGGACTTGGTTCGTTTACTACAGTGTGTTTGACTATTAATCCAACTTTAGTAGCTGGATTTGTTTATCCAAAAACTTGGACTCAATATTCATATACTGTTTCTGGATTGGTTTCTGCAACTCCTGTTAAATTTGCGTTTAGATATTTTGTAACTAATGGTGGTCCTTCTGGAGCTAATTCTGATATTATTGGTATAGATACTTTTTCAGTTGATAGGCCTTTAAGTACTGATAGTTTCTTTAAAAATAATTTTTCAGTATATCCAAATCCAGTAAATGATGTGATTAACATATCAAGTTCAAATAATTCTGAAATAACTAAAGTTTCAATTATTGATATAAATGGAAGAGTTGTTAAAGAAATTAATTCCAATGTAACGAGTGTTTCTGTAGGAGATTTAACTGCTGGGATTTATTTCTTAAAAATCAATACTTTAGATGGTGTTGGAACTTCTAAATTTGTAAAAAACTAAGAATACAAATAATTTATAAATTTTAAAATTCGGAATAATGAATTGATGTTCAATTTGTTATTCCGAATTTTTTGTATGTAAATAAAGTTTTTAATGCTAAATTTTAAGTTTTGTAGATAAAAAATCTAAATAACAATTACAAAATAGTAAAATTTAGATAATTTAACTAAAATATTTATTTTATTAGAAAATTATTCTATTTTTGCCTCGTTAAAAAACAACAACATGCAATTAGGGAATAATAAAATGATGAAACATATGATGATGTGGAAAATTTCCGCAGGGTATTCTATTTGTTAAATCTAAATTAATAATATAAATAGACCTCTGCTTTTGTAGAGGTTTTTTTTTGTCTAAACATAAAACACATATAACATGCAACTTGAAACATTATTAGCTAATATAGCACAACATTCCAATTTAGTCGACGCTTACGGTGCGACTCATTTGCCAATTTACAACACAGCAACTTTTGATCAAAAAAGACAATTTCCAAATAATAAAAACTACGATTATTCTAGAACAGATAATCCAACCCGAAACGCTTTAGAAGATATTTTCGCTTTGGCAGAAAACGGCGCAGGTTGCGTTTGTACGAATACGGGTGTTTCGGCTTTAGCTTTATTGTTCGATACGGTTTTAAAATCGGGTGACACCATTTTGGTAGAAAGAGATTGCTACGGCGGAACCTACAGATTGTTAAATATTTTATTAGAGAAATATGAGGTAAAAACCTGTTATGCAGATTTTACGGATTTATCTGAAGTGGAAATTGCTTTGCAACAAAACGAAGTTAAATTAATTTTATGCGAATCACCAACGAATCCAAGTTTGAAAATTGTGGATTTGAAATCGGTAGCTGATTTAAGTAAAAAACACAATACTTTATTTGCAGTAGATAATAGCATGGCCACATTTGCCTCGCAAAAACCTTTAGATTTAGGTGCGGATTTTTCTTTGTTTTCTGCAACAAAATTTATTTCTGGTCATGGAAGTGTTGTGGCTGGAGCGATTGTGGCTAAAACAGAACATTGGTCGGAACGATTGAACTATTTCTCCAATGCACACGGAAGAGCACAAAGTCCTTTTGATGTTTTTTTAGTGTCTTTAGGTTTGCCAACATTAGTGTACAGAATGAAAACACAAGAACAAAGCGCGATTCAACTTTCAGAATTTTTAAATACACTTTCTGATGTTATTGATGTGAAATTTCCTGGATTACCATCGCATCCTCAATATGAATTGGCGAAAAGTCAAATGAAAATTATTCCTTCGGTTTTAACCATCACTTTAAAATCGGTAGAAAAAGCAGAACAATTAATTCAAAACACGAAGTTATTCGGAGAAAAAGTGTCTTTCGGAACATCTGATTCTCGTTTAGAAATCCCTTCAAAAATGAGTCATGCCACGTATTCAGAAGAAGATTTGAAAAAAATCGGATTGACGCATGCAACAGTCAGAATTTCAGTTGGATTGGAAAACATTGACGATTTAATTGCAGATATTCAACAAGCCTTTAAAGTAGAAACGAGTAAATGTGTTTAGTTATGAGTAATGAAGTAATTAGTGACTATTTCTGTGAAATTCCTTGCGGAGAAAATATTCCTTTGTATAATCCACATTCCGTTTCAGTGAGTTTACCAAAAATTCAAGATGTGATTGATTATGAAGAAGGTAAATCGGAAGTGATTGATAAGATGAAATCGGGCTATCCGCGTTTTTTTCAAAATCAGTTTGTGAAACAATTGACGCAATTTATAAGAGAAAAATATCGTATTTCGGATGAAGAAAAACTAATTCCAATTGTTTCTATTCATGCTAAAAATATACTTGAAAGCGTTTTTAATGTTGCTTTAAATTGTATAGAAGACAAGAGTAAAAATGTATTTTTAATTATAGATTCCAATGATAAAAACGCCCAAAAATATACCGATTTTATCCGGAATACTGGATTAATTATTAGTTCCAGAAAAGCTGAAGCAACTTTATATGAATTTAATTTAATTGATTCCATATTTGAAGAAGAAAATGTTTCCGAAGAACAAGCGATTTTCAATATTAAAAACACATTGAGTAAAGCTTACGGAACTTCATCAGAGAAAATTATTTTGTCCAATTGCGGAATGAATGCTTTATTTGCGGCAACTGAAACATTGGTTTCTATCCAAAAAGAATTCGGAAAAACTAAAATTGTACAATTAGGTTGGTTGTATGTCGATACGATGGAAATTATCGAAAGAAATGAATATTCTCACGTTCAAATTAATATTTTCGATTTAGTTCAACTAGAAAATTGGCTTGAAAAAAATCATGAAAATGTAGCTGTTCTTATTACTGAAGTAGTGAGTAATCCGCTTTTGCAATGTGTAGATTTGCCAAGATTGTATGAAATTTGTTCGCGTTTTTCAATTAAATTAATTGTAGATAACACATTAGCAACGCCTTTTTGTGTGGATGTTTTGCCGTATTGTGATTTGGCTGTGGAAAGTTTAACCAAGTTCGCTTGCGGTAATGCCGATTTGCTTTTCGGAGCAATTATAGTAAAAGATGAAAGTTTAATTCCGCTACTTAAAAAAAATGTAATTCCGCCTTTCGAAGGTGAAATCAAAAGGTTAGGTTTTGAAATTTTAGCGTATGAAAATCGAGTTCGTAAAATTTCTGAAAACACGACTTTACTATATAATTTTCTAAAAAAACAACCAAAAGTGCTTGAAATTAAAAGTGTTTTTCATGAAGCTAGTTCCGAGAATTTTTCTAAAATCCAAATCGGAAATAATGTTCCAGGATTATTGTCAGTGGTTTTTGATAAAGATTTAGCCTTTTATTACGACAAATTACAAGTGGCAAAAGGTCCTAGTTTAGGAACAGAATTTACGCTAGCAATGCCATACGTATATCTAGCGCATTATGAGTATTTAAAGTCGGAAATGGGTTTGCATGTGTTGAAGAAATTAGGAATAAATCCGAATTTATTGCGAATTTCTGTTGGTACAGAACCTATTGAAAATATTATCAAAGCTTTCCAATTGGTGTTGGAATAAGTTAAAAAATTAGAATCGAATCTTAAAAAAGAAAAATAATCTATTAAAAGTATATTAATAAATTATATTTTCATTAAAAAGAATAATTAATAACAAAATATAGAAAATTAATCTATAAAAATTGGTTTTAAAGAAAATTAATCTATCTTTGCACCATAAATAATAAGAAAATGATATTTACAGTTTGCAATATGTGTTGTTGTATGGGGAAAATTTCCACAGAGCTGCCTATTGCCTAATTTTAAATTTTTAAAATAGCTAAAAGCCTCTGTTTCGCAGAGGCTTTTTTTATATCCAATACTTAAATAAATACAAAAATAAAATGATTTCAACTTCAATACAAAATACAGTTTCAACTTCAGCTTGTTGTGCGTGCTTTCTTAAAAAGGAGCCGTAACACTGTATTTGTATATATCAAAACACTAGTATGAGCTCCTTCAATTTGAAGGAGCTTTTTTTATTTAAACTAAAATCAAAATGCAAGAAAATTTATTAAAAATAGTAGCAGAAAGTAAAACGTTGGAAGAAAAACTAAAACAAATATCCAATTTAATTCAAGGAAAAATAGTTTTTTCAACGAGTTTCGGAATCGAAGATCAAGTCATTTCTCACGCTATTTATTCACAAAACATTAAAAATATCGAAGTGTTTACATTAGATACAGGCCGACTTTTTCCAGAAACCTATTCCGTTTGGGATAAAACGCAATTGCAATACAATACAAAAATTAAGGCTTACTATCCGAATTCAGAATCCATTGAAAAATATATCAACGAAAACGGAATTAACGCTTTTTATAATTCAGTAGAGTTAAGAAAAGAATGCTGTTCCCTTCGAAAAGTTGAACCTTTAAAACGAGCTTTAGTTGGAGCTTCAATTTGGATTACAGGTTTACGAGCAGAACAATCCAACAATAGAAATTCCGTAAGAGAAATAGAATGGGACGAAGAAAAACAACTTTACAAATTCAATCCTTTATTAAACTGGACAACCGATGAAGTAATCGAATATTTAAAACAAAACGCAGTTCCCTATAATCTTTTACACAATGAAGGATTTGTTAGTATTGGCTGCGCACCTTGTACAAGAGCCATACAACGTGGCGACGATTTCAGAGCCGGCCGCTGGTGGTGGGAAGATCAATCCAAAAAAGAATGTGGATTACATAAATAAAATCAGGTTCAAACAATCTGAAACAAAAATAACTTGAAACTTGAAACAAAAAACAAATGAGTCAAAAACATAATTATCTAGAACAATTAGAAAACGAAGCGATTTATATTCTTCGTGAAACAGCCGCACAATTTGAAAAACCTGCTTTGCTTTTTTCTGGCGGAAAAGATTCAATTGTGTTAGTACATCTTGCACTAAAAGCTTTTCGTCCTGGGAAATTTCCTTTTCCATTAGTTCATATTGATACCGGTCATAATTTTCCAGAAGCCATCGAATTCAGAGATTATTTGGCGAATCAAATTGGTGAAAAACTGATCGTAGCTTCAGTAGAAGACAGCATCAAAAAATACAATTTGAAAGAAACTGCCGGTCGTTTCCCATCAAGAAATGCGTTACAAACTTACGCGCTTTTAGATGCCATCGAAGAAAATGAATTTGATGCCTGCATTGGTGGCGCTCGACGCGATGAAGAAAAAGCCAGAGCAAAAGAACGTATTTTTTCAGTTAGAGATGATTTCGGACAATGGGATCCAAAATTACAACGTCCAGAATTATGGGATATTTTAAACGGAAAAGTGAAAAAAGGTCATAATGTTCGCGTATTCCCAATCAGCAATTGGACAGAATTAGACGTGTGGAACTACATTCAAAAATACAACATCGAGTTACCAAGTTTATATTTTGCTCACGAAAGAGAATGTATTGTCCACCAAGATAAATTGGTGGCGACTTCAAAATTCATCCAACCTTTAGAAAATGATACGGTTGTGGTGGAAAAAGTAAGATACAGAACAGTTGGCGACATGACATGTACAGCAGCAGTTCCTTCCGAAGCGGCAACAATTCAAGATATAATTGACGATATCATTCAAACTAGAGTCAGCGAAAGAGGACAAACTCGATTAGACGATCAATTATCTGAAGCAGCCATGGAAGACAGAAAAAAACAAGGATATTTCTAGTAATGACAACTCGTGAGTTGTCACAATTAATAAAAAACAAAAGAAAATGAACACATTACGATTTATAACAGCAGGAAATGTAGATGACGGTAAAAGCACTTTAATAGGTCGACTTTTATATGATTCCGATAGTATTCACACCGATCAATTGGGCGTTTTGAAGAAACAAACGAAACAAGAAGGTGTAGATATCGATTTATCTCTAATTACAGATGGACTTCGAGCAGAACGCGAACAAGGAATTACAATTGATGTAGCCTATAAATATTTTTCCACTAAGAAAAGAAAATTCATCATCGCCGACGCACCAGGTCATGAACAATATACTAGAAATATGATAACTGGCGCTTCAAATTCCGATTTGATTATCATTTTAGTCGATGCTCGAAAAGGAATTACAGAACAAACAAAACGTCATGCGAGTATTGGTTCGCTAATGGGAATTAAAAAAGCAATTATCGCCATTAATAAAATCGATTTACTAAATTATTCTGAAGCAACTTTCAATCAAATTAAAGTTGATTTCGAGAGTATTAAGTCCGAATTAAATTTCAATGAAATTCATTACATACCAGTAAGTGCTTTGGTTGGCGATAATATTGTAACGAAATCTGAAAACACAGATTGGTACGAAGGAAAAGCTTTGTTAGAAACTTTAGAATCTATTGAAACAGAAACGACAGAAGATTTAGCCTCTCGATTTCAAGTGCAATGGGTAATTCGTCCAAAGGATGAAGCCAATCACGATTATCGCGGCTATGCTGGTTTGGTTTTAAGTGGAAATTATAAAGTGGGCGATACAGTAATTATTTTGCCAGCGAATATGGCAACTAAAATTGTAAAAATTGAGAAGAATTTGGAAAGCATTCAAGTAGCGAAAGCAGGCGATAATATTGTGTTGCATTTTGAAAATAATATTGATATTAGCCGTGGTGATTCTGTCGTTTTATACCATGAATTACCAACAGAATCCACTCAAATTAATTCTTGGATTTCTTGGTTAGACAACACACCATTGCAAGTAGGAAAAACGTATTTGTTGCAACACCGATTTAAAAATGTTCGCGTGAAAATTCAAGAAGTCAACCAAAAATGGAACATCAACGATTGGGAATTTACCAACGAAACGGAAATAAAATTAAATGATATCGCTCAAATTAGGTTGCGTACAAATCAGCCTTTGTTTTATGATGCGTTTGATAAAAATCCGAAATCAGGAAATGCGATTCTAATTGATGAAACTAGTAATAACACGGTTGGCGCCTTAATGTTTTTATAATATGTCATATTCCATTTACATCAGAAATCAGGAAAGAGCGAAAAGCCCAATCAATAAAAGACAAGTCGAAAAATGGGTGGATGAGTTGATTAATTGGCTATTCGATATCAGTCAAGAATATTCTAATTACCGATTTTTTCAGAATAAAGAAAAGTTGATTCAATTAAAGTTGCAAGACATTTTAGCAAAAGTTACGGATGATACGAATCAAGTTTTAGTGAATTCAAATTATTTTTTCGATAGTCTAGAGCAAATTCATTTTGTTCTGATTAACGATCTAGAAACCATCATAAATTTTGATCCAGCCGCAAAATCTAAAGAAGAAGTTTTAATCGCTTATCCAGGTTTTTTTGCCATTACGGCTTACAGAATTGCGAATATTTTTTGGAAACTAGATATTCCCATTATTCCGAGAATTATTACGGAATATGTGCATAGCAGAACTGGAATCGATATTCATCCAGGAGCCGAAATTGGAGAGAATTTTTTCATCGATCACGGAACAGGAATCGTAATCGGAGAAACCACCAAAATTGGAAATAATGTTAAAATTTATCAAGGAGTAACACTCGGAGCTTTGTCCGTTTCAAAAGATAATGCTTCAGCAAAAAGACATCCAACCATTGAAAACAATGTAACAATTTATGCAAATGCTACAATTTTAGGAGGAAATACAACAATCGGAGTAAGTTCAGTAATTGGAGGAAATGTTTGGTTAACACATTCTGTTCCTGAAAATTCTTTGGTATATCATAAAAGTGAAATCGAAATTAAAAAGAAAAGCGAGTTTCCAGAAGCCTTAAATTATGTGATTTAACAAAAATAAAACAAGTAAATAACACAATAAAAATAAAACAAAATGAAGACAAATAATATATTAGAAACCATAGGAAATACACCAGTAGTAAAAATCAATAAACTTTATGGTGCGAATAAAAATGTATGGATTAAATTAGAAAGAACCAATCCAGGCAATAGCATAAAAGACAGAATTGCTTTAGCGATGATTGAAGATGCAGAAGCTAAAAATTTATTAAATCCAAATAGCGTAATTATCGAACCTACTTCAGGAAATACTGGAATTGGATTAGCATTAGTTGCAGCTGTTAAAGGTTATAAAGTGATTCTAGTAATGCCAGAATCGATGAGTGTTGAACGTAGAAAATTAATGGAAATTTACGGAGCAGAATTCGATTTAACACCACGTGAAAAAGGAATGAAAGGCGCCATAGAAAGAGCTGCCGAATTAGTTGCTGAAACACCAAATTCTTGGTCGCCATCACAGTTTAAAAATCCAGCAAATGTAGTTGTTCATCAAAGAACCACAGCGCAAGAAATTTTAAACGATTTTCCAAACGGATTAGATTATATAATTACTGGAGTAGGAACGGGCGGACATATTTCAGGAGTGGCTAAAGTGGTAAAAGCAAAGTTTCCAAATGTAAAAATCATTGCTGTGGAACCAGAATTATCCCCAGTTTTAAGTGGTGGAACTCCAGCTCCACATCCACTACAAGGAATTGGCGCCGGATTTGTTCCAGAAAATTACCACAGCGATTTAATTGATGAGGTCATTCAAGTGTCAAAAGAGGAAGCGTTCGAATACACTAGAAATGTTGCCAAACTAGAAGGAATTTTAGTCGGAATTTCAACGGGTGCTTCATTAGCAGCCGTAGCCAAAAAAGTAGCGTCATTACCAGATGATGCTGTAGTTCTAACCTTTAATTATGATACTGGCGAACGCTATCTTTCTATAGAAGGTTTGTTCTAAAAATCAATAATTTATCGTAGAAATTGTATTTCGATTCGACTCGGAACAGCCCTTTCTACGCCTAATTTTAAAATAATTATGATACAAATTAACAAAAAAGGGAAAGTGATTTTGGCAGGAGCCGGCCCTGGAGATCCCGATTTAATAAGTCTGAAAGCCTTAAAATATTTGCAAACTGCCGATGTGATTTTAACTGACAGATTGGTGTCGCCAATATTAATTGAACAATATGCTCGCAAAGAGGCAGAAGTCATTTACGTGGGAAAACAATGTTCAAAAGGCATTTGGACACCACAAAGCGATATCAATGAACTTATTGTCGAGTTCGCTTTGCAAGGAAAATTGGTACTGCGATTAAAAGGTGGCGATGCGACATTATTTTCAAATGTGTTAGATGAATTGCAAGCGGTTAAAAAACATGAAATTCCTTATGAAATTATTCCTGGAATTTCCGCTGCTTTTGGCGCCGCAGCTTATACTGGAATTCCACTAACCGCAAGAGGTTTTTCAAGAGGTGTCCGATTTTTAACGCTTTACGATTTGGATAAAGTGGGAAGTCATCAATGGCAAGATTGGGCCACAACGGAAGATACATTAGTGTTTTACATGAGCGGACAACGGTTAGATTTCTTAACAAAACAACTGCTAAAACAAGAAATTAGTTTAGAAAAAGGCTTAGCTGTCGTACAACAAGCAACAACACCCAATCAAAAAACAAATGTGTTTTCTTTTGAGGCTATTCAATCTAAATCGTTACCCGAATTTGAATTTGTACCGACCTTATTAATTATAGGAAAAGTGGTGAATTTACACGAACAATATGCATGGTTCACAGAAAAAAATATAGTTGAATCTTATTTCGATAATCATAAAAATAGTTACAAAAATGCTGTCTGAAACAAAACTATCATTATTACAACAATTAGCACAAAATGCTTCAAAAGAAGAAATTATCTGGACAAAAGGCTATTTAACTGGTTTTTTAGATCGAGTGGAATTGTTAGGAGGAACTACTGAAGGCAATACTCTTGCTCCAGTAGCAGTAAAACCTCTAATCATTTATGGAACGGAAACGGGAAATTCTAAAAAAGTAGCTTCTAATTTATTGGCGACTTTCAAAAAGAATAAAATTCAAGCTAAAGCGATTGATGTGTTTCAATATGATGTGGCAAAATTGGAAAAAGAAAGTTTGGTTTTGTTTGTCATGAGCACACAAGGTGAAGGCGAATTTCCTCAAAATGCCATTCCGTTTTACGAAAAATTAAAAGCATCAAATGCGAATTTAAATAAAGTTTCTTTTGCTGTTTTAGGACTTGGAGATTCATCCTATCCGTTGTTTTCTAATGCAGGAATTTTATTAGATGAAGTTTTAGCAGAAAAAGGTGCGAAACGCTTATTACCTTTAGTGAAAGCAGATGTAGATTTTGCTGAAACAGTTTCAATTTGGGAAGCTGATTTACAAAAAGCCTTTCAAAATTTAGGTTCAAATGCAACAAATGAAGTCAAACCAACAAGTGCAACAGTTTCTTCAGCTAAGAAAAATTACTTAGGAAAAATTAGTCATAAAGTGGTACTGAATGATGTAGGTTCGAATAAAGAAACGTATCATATCGAAATTGAATCGGATGAGGAAATTAGTTACGAGCCTGGCGATGCTTTAGGTGTTTTTCCGAAAAATAAAGAAGCAGAAATTCAAGCCATTGCCACGTATTTCGGTGAAGAAAATTATTCAATACTTGCCGATAAAAATATTCGAGGTTTGTCAAAAAAATCACTAGAAGCTTTTTCAAAGTTGTTTGAAATTGAAATTATCGAAGAGAAAGCAAATCTGTTAGATATCATCCAAAAATACAATCCTAAAAAGGTAAAATTAGAAGAAGTAATTGCTTTGCTTTTGCCAATATCTCCTCGATTGTATTCGATTTCTTCGTCTTCGGAAGCGCATGACGGACAAGTACATCTAACCGTAAGTCTGAATAAGTTTAAAGTGAATGATAAGATGAAGTCTGGTTTAGCTTCAGAATTTTTAGCCGATTTTCCTCTCGATGAACAACTGGAATTTTACATTCATAAAAATCAAAATTTCCGATTACCAAAAGAAGAAACAGATATTATAATGATTGGTCCAGGAACAGGAATTGCGCCTTTCAGAAGTTTCTTAGCAGAAAGAGATGTTACGGGAGCCGAAGGTAAAAACTGGTTGTTTTTTGGGGAACAACATTTCGTCTTAGATTTTTATTATCAAACCGAAATCCAAGAATGGCTAACTACAGGTGTACTGACCAAATTAGACACAGCATTTTCAAGAGATCAAGAACGAAAAATTTATGTGCAAGACAGAATTCGAGAAAAAGCAAATGAATTTAATGCTTGGTTAGAAAACGGAGCCAGTATTTACATCTGCGGACAAAAAAATCCAATGAGTCAAGATGTAGAAAATGCCATTGTTGCCGTTATTTCAAAAGAAAGAAATATCTCGGAAGAACAAGCCAAACAAATTTTGGAGGAATTAGAAAATCAAGGAAAATATCAAAAAGACGTATATTAAGTGATTAGGCAAAAGTAAAAAGGGATAAGTTAATGAAAATTGAAACTTTTGCCTTCTGCCTTTTTGCTAATGCCTCAAAAAAACAAAAAAAGATGAGCGAAAAATTATCAGCAGTAGAACATATAAAGACCAAAAGTGACGGTCTTAGAGGGACATTAAAAGAAAGTATCGATTTAGATAATCATACCGGAAATGTACGTCCAGACGACGAAACTTTAGTGAAATTTCACGGTATGTACGTGCAAGACGACCGCGACAGAAGAGCAGAAAGAGCCGCCAAAAAATTAGACAAATTATATTCTTTTATGATTCGTTTGAGAATTCCTGGCGGAGTAATAAATGCCAATCAGTGGATTGCGACACACGAAATTTCGGAACAATTCGGAACAGGAACTTTAAAAATTACGACAAGGCAAACGGTGCAATTACACGGTTTGTTAAAACACCAATTACGACCAACAATTCAAGCTTTTAACACCGCAAAATTAGATTCAATTGCCGCGTGTGGCGACGTAAATAGAAATGTAATTGTGAGTTCACATCCGCAAATTTCAGCGATTCATCAACAAATTTATGAATATGCGGATAAAATCTCAACCTTGCTTTTGCCTAAAACGCAATCGTATTACGAAGTTTTTATCGATGGTGAAAAAATTTACGAACGTTCCTCGGAAGCGGATCCACTTTACGAAGACCGCTATTTGCCAAGAAAATTCAAAATCGCCATCGCCATTCCACCAAGTAATGATGTGGATGTGTTTACCAACGATATCGGATTAATCGCCATCATCGAAAACGATGTATTGAAAGGATTCAATATCGCAATTGGTGGTGGTTTGGCTACAACTCACGGAAATCCAAATACGTATTCTCGTTTGGGAAGTATTATTGGTTTTACAGATACGGAAGAAAAAACGCTAAAAGCCGTGTACGAAATTTTAACCGTGCAACGTGATTTCGGAAACCGTGTCGACAGAAAATTATCTCGATTGAAATATACAGTCGATAAATTAACCGTGGAAGGTTTCAAAAAAGAATTGGAAAATCGCATCGGATTCAAATTCGAACCAGAAAGAAAATACACATTCACAGAGAGAAGCGACCGTTTTGGCTGGGAACAAAATCACCAAGGAAAATGGTTTTATACGTTGTTTATTGAACATGGAGTGGTAAAACCGGAACAGAAACAATTTTTGTACGAATTGGCGCAGTTGGATGTTAATAATTTCATCTTTTCAGGAAATCAAAATCTGATTTTAGGTGAGATTGAAGAAAGCTATAAATCAAGAGTGGAAGCTTTGTTATTGCAACACAATATTGAAAAACAAGTAAGTGCTTTACGAAAAAATTCTATGGCGTGTGTGGCTTTACCAACTTGTCCGTTAGCCTTAGCAGAAGCACAACGTTACTTGCCAGAATTAGTAACTAAAATCGAACCAATTTTAGCAAAATACGAATTGTCAAATGATGAAATTTCCATTAGAATGACAGGTTGTCCAAATGGTTGTGGTCGTCCGTATGTATCAGAACTTGGTTTTGTTGGAACAGGTCCGGAACAATATAATTTCATGTTAGGCGGCGATCGTTTAGGAACGCGTTTGAATACCATTTATAAAGAAAAACAAACCGAATCGCAAATTTTAGCGGAAGTGGATGTTTTACTAGGAAAATATGTAAAAGAGAAGTTAGAAAATGAAACTTTCGGAGATTTTACTTTTAGAACCATTTTAAACTAATGAAGAAGATAATTTTAGTAATTATTTTATTGCTTCCAGAATTTTTATTAGCGCAAAAAAAGGTCGAAAATCAACAGCTTATATGGTATGGATATTATAATAATTTAAAGTTTAACGAGAATTGGAATTTAAACAGTGAAATTCAAGAACGACAGTTTTATAATCCAACGGCTCAACATCAATTGGTTTTTAGATCGAATTTAGAAAGAAAAGTATTCGGAGATTGGAAGGCTTCTGTCGGAATGACATTGTTTTTACAAAATCCGAATACTCCCAATTCTGAAAGTAATTTAACAGTTCCCGAATTGCGTCCAGATATTGGTTTTAGTAATAAACAAAAATTAGGGTTTTTAACTATCAATCATCGTTATAAAGCTGAAGCAAGATTTTTTCACGATGTTGAAAATGACAGATTAGTTGGTGGTTATCGCTTTTCAAATTTCCGATTGCGCTATCAATTGGGTTTGGATTTTCCTATATGGAAAAAAGAAGGAAATGAAAAATTACTTCTAAAAATTAAAGATGAAATCATGTTTAATGTGGGTAATAAGATTGTGAAAAATACTTTCGATAAAAACCGAATTTATGCAGCTTTCAATTATAAACTAAATAATTCTTATGCTTTTGAATTGGGTTATATGAATTGGTTTCAACAACAAAAATCAGGAGTTGATTTTTATAACAGAGATATTTTAAGATTGTCCATTTTTCATAACATTGATTTTAAAAAAGATAAATAATGACAAACACACTATTTCCAGTTTTTCTAAAAACAGAAACGGCTCAATTTTTAATTGTGGGCGGTGGTAATGTAGGCTTAGAAAAAACAGAAACCTTATTGAAACAAAATCCTAAGATTACTATCATCTTGGTAGCCACTTATTTTCATCCGAAGTTAAAAGAGATTATTCATCAAAATGAAAACATTTCTTTTTATGAACGAGCTTTTGAAGAAACGGATTTAGAAAACAAAGATTTTGTAATCATAACAACGGATAGTCCAGAAGTAAATCGAAACGTTAGGGAATTAGCAAAAGCAAAAGGAATTAAAGTCAATGCAGCAGATCAACCTGATTTATGTGATTTTTATTTGGGTTCGATTGTAAACAAAGGAAACTTAAAAATTGCAATTTCAACCAATGGAAAATCTCCAGTTTTAGCCAAGAGATTACGTGAATATTTTACAGAAGTTATTCCAGATGAAATTGAAGAAAACATCACGCAATTAAATGAATTTAGAAACCAACATAAAGGAGATTTTAGTCAAAAACTAGCCGATTTGAATGAAGTTACTTCTGTATTTGAGAAGAAAAAGTCAGAAAAAAAGAAGTATAAAAACTTAACGTTTCAATTGACACTTTTGTTTTTTGCTATTTTCTTAGGTTACGGGTTTTCAGGAATTGTTTCTATTGACCAAGTAAAAGAATATTCCAACCAAATTCCAAATGCTTTTTACGGAATGTTATTGGTTGGTTTTTTTGCACAATTGGTAGATGGTGCAGTGGGTTTGGGTTATGGAATTACGTGTTCTACCAGTATGATGCTGTTAGGAATAAAATTGCCAGCCATAAGTGGAAGTATTCACACCGCGGAAATGTTTTCAAGCGGAATTAGCGGATTTTCTCATTATAAATTCGGAAATGTAAACAAGAAATTACTTTGGTGGCTGGTCATTCCTGGTGTAATCGGAGCTGTTTCTGGAGCTTTGCTTTTGGTGTATTTTGGTAGTAAATATGAAAAAATTACGTACGGAGTTTTAGCAACGTACACCATGATTATGGGTTTCAGTTTGTTAAGAATCGCCATTCGAAAACAAATCCCAAATAGAAAAAGTAAAAATACCGGGTTTTTAGGTTTTGCTGGAGGTTTTTTAGATGCTTTCGGAGGCGGAGGTTGGGGGCCAATTGTAACTTCAACGCTATTATCAAGAGGAAAAAAATCTAAATATGTAATTGGAACCGTGAGTTTAGCAGAATTTTTTGTAACGATGGCTGCATCCATTACATTTTTTGCTTCTATTGGTGTGAGTCATTGGTATATCGTTGTGGGATTAATTATTGGAGGAGGTTTAGCTGCGCCTTTAGGAGCAAGACTAGCTGGAAAATTACCACAAAAAACAGCTTTGTTGTTAGTAGCGTTTTTAGTTATCGTATTTAGTATAAGGATGTTACTAAAAATAGCATAACTTAGATTTTTTCTTTTTAGTAGAATTATTTTGGCGATTAAAAGATATTTTTAGATTTAAAATCTATTTACAGCTCAATAAATAATAAAATTTAGATAATTTATCTATATAATTTTTTTAAACAGAAAATTATTCTAGATTTGCCCCATCAAAAAACAATAAGATCAGAATGAAGTATACAATGTTTACTATTCGAATGATGATGTGGAAATTTTCCACAGAGGATGATATTGCATAATTTTAACTTAACCTACTAAGAATAATGCAACTTTAGCCTCTGCCAAAACGCAGAGGCTTTTTTATAAATACAATTGAAATAAAAAATATGAATACAACAAACAGTTTTATGATGACTAGCCGAATGATGATGCGCATGTGTGTACCAATTAAATATTGCCAAAAGCGGAAGAGATACTCTTTGTTATAGTTCAACTATAAGCCCTTTTGGTAAATGTTCCAAAAGGGTTTTTTATTCTGAACTAGTTTCAGAATCACAATGAAAAGAGTATTAGTTCAAAAAAAATAATAGCAGGTTAAAAAAAAAATGAAAAGAATACAAAATATAAAAATAGCAAACTTTTTACTTCAATCGGGTGAGGTTTGTAAAATCAACTTATCCTTTCAAACTTTTGGGTTGCCGATTGGAATGGCACCAATAGTGTTGGTAAATCATGCCTTAACCGGAAATTCAAATGTAGCTGGTGAAAATGGTTGGTGGAATGATGTTGTAGGAGAAAACAAAGTAATTGACACTAAAAAATACACGATAATCGCATTCAATATTCCAGGAAATGGGTACGATAATGATGCGGAAAATTTAATTGAAAATTATAAAAGTTTCACAACAAAAGATATCGCTTCGCTTTTTTGGAAAGGTTTAGAATATTTAAAAGTAAATCAACTTTTTGCGGTTATAGGCGGAAGTTTAGGCGGTGCCATTGCTTGGGAAATGGCTTTTATAAAACCAAATGCCATTCAGAATTTAGTTCCAATCGCCACAAATTGGAAAGCTAACGATTGGTTAATCGGAAATGTTTTAGTACAAGATGCGATTCTGAATAATTCTAGAAACCCAATTCATGATGCAAGATTGCACGCCATGTTATTGTATAGAACACCAGAATCACTAACAGCGAAATTCAATTCGGAAAGAAATGACAATCAAAATAGTTATAAAGTCGAATCCTGGTTGTTGCATCACGGTGAAAAATTAACAAGTCGATTTGAATTAAGTGCCTACAAATTAATGAATCATCTGTTAAAAACCATTGGAGAAAGTAGTACGGAAAACGATTTACAAGATTTTGCAAAAAATAGTCCGACAAAAATTCATCAAATAGCAATTAATAGCGATTATTTTTTCGCACCAAATGAGAATATCAAAACGCATAATTTATTAAGCAATATTTCAAAAAACTTAACTTATCATGAAATAAATTCTATTCACGGACACGATGCTTTCCTAATAGAATATGAAAGTTTAAACAACATTTTAAAAACAATATTTAACTCTAAACACACAATTTAATTATGTCAATTTTAAAATCAGAAGAAAAAGGATTTAAGTACAAAGGAATTAAAGAATTATCCGTTTTGGATAATGTATCTTTAGTCAATTTAGAAGGAAAAGGTTTATTAGGTAAACCAGGTATCGATGCGCGAATTTTTAGCGTAATGGCAAATCATAAAATCAGTGTAAGCATCATTTCTCAAGGTTCGTCAGAAAGAGGAATCGGAATTGTAGTAAGCACGGAAAGAGCCACAGAAGCCTTGCAAGGTTTGGAAAAAGAATTCGCAAATGATTTGATTTTTGGCGATGTAAGTAAAGTTTCTGTTGATAATAATATTGCAGCTATTTCTATTACAGGTCAAGATTTAAGTACGTTTCACAAGTTGTACTCGTCTTTAATTCGAAATAAAATCACACCCATTTTATTTAACAACATCATTACTGGAAATAGTGTGAGTTTAGTAGTGAAGAAAACCGATTTAAAACGCGCATTAAACGTAATTAATGTGGAGATTTTCGGATTAACAAAAAAAATAAATATTGCCATTTTTGGTCATGGTTTAGTCGGCTCCACTTTGATTGATCAGGTTTTGTCTTCAGCAAAAAACATTGAAATTAAAAAAGGAATCAAACTGAATATTTTTGCGATTGCGAATTCTACAAAATTGGTAATAAATGAAAAAGGAATCAATGAAAATTGGAAATCTGAAATCGCAACTAACGGAGAAGCTTATGATGTTCAGGATATTATTAAATATGCGAAAGAAAATCATTTAGAAAATTTAATCGCAGTGGATAATACCGCAAGTAGCAGTTTCGTAGAAAATTATGTCACACTAATTGAAAGTGGTTTCGATGTGGTTTCTTCTAATAAAATTGCCAATACGTTAAGTTATGGTTTCTACAAAGAAATTCGTCAGGTGTTACAAGATAACCAAAAAAATTATTTATACGAAACGAATGTTGGTGCAGGTTTGCCTTTAATTGATACGATTAAGTTGTTACATCTTTCAGGAGAAAATATCACCAAAATTAAAGGCGTGTTTTCAGGAACGTTGAGTTATATTTTTAATCATTTTTCTGTGGAAGATAAACCGTTTAGTGAAGTATTGAAAGAAGCAATCGCTTTAGGTTTCACGGAACCTGATCCGCGTGAAGATTTATGTGGAAACGACGTAGCTAGAAAATTACTGATTTTAGCTCGCGAATTAGATTTACAAAATGAATTTAATGAAATAGATATTCAGAATTTAATTCCAGTAGAGTTGAGGTCATTAACTACGAACAATTTCTTAGAGAATTTAAATCTTTTGGATTCGCATTATAAAACAATTAAAGAAAATCAAGAGAAAGGAAATGTCTTGCGTTATATCGGAGAATTGTCTGGCGATTTACAACAAGATAAAGGAAATTTAGAGGTGAAATTGGTTTCTGTCCCAGAAAGTTCCGCTTTAGGGCAATTAAAAGGTTCTGATTCCATTTTCGAAATTTATACCGAATCGTATGGAGAAAGACCTATCGTAATTCAAGGAGCAGGAGCAGGAGCGTCTGTAACAGCTCGAGGCGTTTTTGGTGATATATTAAGAATTATCGATAAAATATAGCTTTAAAGAAATTTTTATAGTTTTTTGTTCTTGATTTTATTGTTTTAAATGAATAAAAAACTATTTATTCTCTTTTTTTAATTAAAAATTAGAAAATATTTCTTTTTTACATTTTTTTATTACCTTTGTCTCGTTCATAAACATAATGATTGTTATCACGAAAGGTGGAGGGATTAGACCCAGCGAAACCTTAGCAACCCTACTCTTGTAGAAGGTGCTACATTCTATTCCGATTTTTTTATCGGAAACAGATAACCAGAAAATTTTCACCACTTTTCGCTGATATCAATTTTAAGTTTACTCACGTTCTATTGTAACGAGGGTAAAAGCAAGTGCACGAAGAATTAAAATAAAACATAATATCATTGAAAATGTCAAATACGAACACATCAACTTTAACATCTAAAAGTAACATCCTGGAAGCCATTAAAGAAAGAATTTTGGTTCTTGATGGTGCTATGGGAACCATGTTGCAACGCTACAATTTTTCAGAAGAGGATTTTCGTGGCGAACGTTTCAAAGATTTTCCACATTCCTTAAAAGGGAATAACGATTTGTTGTCAATCACACAGCCAGAAGCTGTTAAAGAAGTACACCGTAAATATTTTCAAGCAGGTGCTGATATCGTAGAAACGAATACCTTTTCAGGAACGACAATCGGAATGGCCGACTATCATTTAGAAGATTTTGTTTACGAACTTAACTATCAATCCGCTAAAATTGCCCGTGAAGTTGCCGATGAATTTACAGCCAAAAACCCTGAGAAACCTCGTTTTGTTGCAGGTTCAATCGGACCAACAAACAGAACGGCATCAATGTCACCAGATGTGAATGATCCAGGATATCGCGCCGTAACTTTTGACGATTTACGGATTGCCTATAAACAACAAGTTGAAGCTTTAATTAATGGTGGTTCTGATGTGCTTTTAGTAGAAACTATTTTCGATACATTAAATGCTAAAGCCGCATTATTCGCTATTGAAGAAGTGAAAGAAGAAAGGAATTTAGACATTCCAGTCATGGTTTCAGGAACAATTACAGATGCTTCTGGAAGAACATTATCTGGACAAACAGTTGAAGCATTTTTAATTTCAGTTTCTCATATTCCGTTATTAAGTGTAGGGTTTAATTGTGCTTTAGGTGCCGATTTATTAAAACCCTATTTAAAAACATTGTCGCATAACACCTCATTCAATATTTCTGCTCATCCCAATGCAGGTTTGCCTAATGCTTTTGGAGAATATGATGAAACACCAGAGCAAACACAAGCGCTTATTAAAGAATATTTGGATGAGAGCCTTGTAAATATTATTGGAGGTTGCTGCGGAACAACACCAGAACATATCAAATTAATTGCTGAAATAGCAAAAGAATATAAACCAAGAAAATTAGAACAAAACCAACCTATTTAGTGTTTTTAAACCCTAAACGGGTTTAAGAAAGCAAGAATAACTTGTAAATAGGAAATGAAAAATATCATAAAAATAATAAAAATAGAAAATTTTATACAGTCAAAAGAGAACAGAATAAATCTATATTTCAGTAAAAGTAAAATCTTTTGGAAAGATGTTGCTAGAAACTATAAAAGAATAAACAGCCAGTTACTTTAAAGTAAAAACGCATAGGATTATAAAAAAGAAGATGTCGAAAAACAAAAGAATAAATTTACAACTTTCAGGACTAGAACCATTGATAATTACGCCCGAAAGCGTTTTTGTTAACATAGGTGAGCGTACCAATGTTACTGGTTCAAGAAAATTTTTACGTTTAATAAAAGAAGAAAAATACGATGAAGCACTTTCTATCGCTAGAGAGCAAGTAGAAGGTGGTGCGCAAATCATCGATATAAATATGGATGAAGGAATGTTAGATGGCGTTTATGCTATGACAAAATTCCTGAATTTAATTGCTTCAGAACCAGATATCTCAAGAGTACCAATCATGATTGATAGCTCGAAATGGGAAATTATTGAAGCTGGACTAAAAGTTGTACAAGGAAAAAGTGTTGTAAACTCCATTTCTTTGAAAGAAGGAGAAGAAGCTTTCATTCATCACGCCAAATTGATTAAACGATATGGTGCCGCAGCTATTATTATGGCTTTTGATGAGGTTGGTCAAGCCGATAATTACGAACGTCGTATTGAAATTTGTCAACGTTCGTATGATATTTTGGTCAACAAAGTAAATTTTCCACCTCAAGATATTATTTTCGATTTAAATATATTTCCTGTGGCGACTGGAATGGAAGAACATCGCTTAAACGCTTTAGATTTTTTCAGAGGTACGAAATGGGTTCGAGAAAATTTACCACATGCACACATTAGTGGTGGTGTGAGTAACGTTTCGTTTTCGTTTAGAGGAAATGACACTGTTCGTGAAGCGATGCACTCGGTTTTTTTATATCATGCGATTCAGAATGGAATGACGATGGGAATTGTAAATCCGGAAATGTTATCTATTTATGATGATATCCCTAAAGATTTACTAGAACATGTTGAAGATGTAATTCTAAACAGAAGAGATGATGCTACGGAAAGATTATTGGATTTTGCAGAAAATGTGCGAGGCGATGTTAAAAGCGGTGAAAAAGCAATTCAAGAATGGCGTTCGGGTTCGGTTCAAGACCGAATTACACATGCTTTAGTAAAAGGAATTGATCAATTTATAGAAGAAGATGTTGAAGAAGCTCGTATAGCAGCAACCAAACCTATTGAAGTTATCGAAATAAATTTGATGGCAGGTATGAATGTGGTTGGAGATTTATTTGGAAGTGGAAAAATGTTTTTGCCTCAAGTAGTAAAATCAGCCCGAGTAATGAAAAGAGCTGTTGCGTATTTATTGCCATTCATTGAAGCAAGCAAAGAAGCTGGTGATAAACGAGGAAACGGAAAAATATTAATGGCTACCGTAAAAGGTGATGTACACGATATTGGTAAAAATATTGTTGCTGTAGTATTGGCTTGTAATAATTACGAAATTGTCGATTTAGGAGTGATGGTTTCTCCAGAGAAAATCATCTCAGCTGCCATTGAACATGAAGTTGATATTATTGGTTTAAGCGGTTTAATTACGCCTTCATTAGACGAAATGGTGTATTTAGCCAAAGAATTAGACAGACAAGGACTAAAAATTCCTGTTATGATTGGTGGAGCAACAACTTCACGTGCTCATACGGCAGTGAAAATCGCACCACAATATAGTCAAACGGTAATTCACGTAAACGATGCTTCTAGAGCGGTTACCGTAGCAGGAAACCTTTTAGATAGTAATAAAAAAATATATGCAAGCGAAATTCGTGCAGAATATGATGCATTTAGAGAAACTTTTTTAAATCGTTCACGAGATAAAAATTTCTTAACAATTGAGCAAGCTAGAGCCAATAAATTACAATTGGATTGGGAAAGTTATAATGTTATAAAACCTAATTTTATTGGAGTAAAAACAATTGAAGTAGCCTTAGAAGATTTAGTTCCTTATATAGATTGGACTCCGTTTTTTGGTTCTTGGGAATTGTACGGAAAATATCCAGCAATTTTAACAGATAATATAGTAGGAACACAAGCTACGGATTTGTTTGCCGATGCTCAAAAAATGTTAGCACAATTAATGTCCGAAAAATGGTTGGAAGCCAAAGGTATTTACGGAATTTTTCCAGCAAATCAGGTTAATGATGATGATATTGAATTGTATGGAAATGATGGAAAAGTTCTAGAAACTTTCTTGACTTTAAGACAACAATCTCAAAAAACAAAAGGAGCACCAAATATCGCTTTAGCTGATTTTATTAGTCCTAAAAATAACGGGAAACAAGATTATATGGGCGCTTTTTGTGTCACTACTGGCTTTGGAGTTGATGAGAAAGCAAAAGAATTTGAAGATGATTTAGACGATTATAATTCGATTTTAGTTAAAGCGTTAGGAGATCGTTTTGCTGAAGCTTTTGCCGAATATTTACACGAAAGAATACGTAAAGAAATTTGGGGTTATGCTTCTGATGAAAATCTTTCAAATCAAGATTTAATCAAAGAAGAATATAAAGGAATTCGTCCTGCTCCAGGTTATCCTGCTTGTCCAGACCATTTAGAGAAGCCTACCATTTGGAAATTATTAAATGTAGAACAAGAAATTGGTGTCACCTTAACAGAAAGTATGGCAATGTGGCCAGCTTCATCGGTTTCAGGTTATTATTTCGGAAATCCTGAAAGTAAATATTTCGGACTAGGAAAAATAAAAGAAGATCAAGTAATTAATTACGCCAAAAGAAGAAGCATAAGTACTGAAAAAGCCATGAAATGGCTTAACCCAAATATTGCAGATTAAAATAGTCATAAAGTCAAATGTCATAAAGTCTTAAAGAAATATTCTTATGACTTTCGACTTTCGACTTTCAAACTTTAAGACACACAAATGAAAGTAACACAACATATAGAAAACGCTTTAGGAAGATCACTTTTTTCTTTCGAAATATTACCGCCGTTAAAAGGACAAAATATTCAATCTATTTTTGATAGTATTAGTCCTTTAATGGAATTCAAACCACCTTTTATAGATGTTACCTATCATCGTGAAGAGTATGAATTTAAAGAATTAGAAAACGGGTTATTGCAAAAAAAAGTAGTAAAGAAACGTCCTGGAACGGTTGGAATTTGCGCAGCAATTCAAAATAAATATGCTGTAGATGCAATTCCGCATATTTTATGTGGTGGTTTTACAAAAGAAGATACTGAAAATCTATTAATCGATTTAGATTTCTTAGGAATTAATAATGTGGTAGCGCTACGTGGTGATGCGGTTAAAAGTGAAATTTACTTCAAACCTGAAAAAGAAGGTCACGCTTTTGCTTCAGAATTGGTTTCGCAAATTAATGATTTAAATAAAGGAATTTATTTAGATGCCGATCTACAAAATTCTTCCAAAACTGATTTTTGTATTGGAGTAGCGGGTTATCCAGAAAAGCATATGGAAGCACCAAGTTTAGATAGCGACATCCATTTCTTAAAGCAAAAAATTAAAAACGGAGCGGATTACATCATTACACAAATGTTTTTCGATAATCAGAAATTTTTCGACTTTGTAGCAAAATGCAGAGCAGCTGGGATTACCGTTCCAATTATTCCAGGATTGAAACCTATCGCAACTAAAAAACAATTGAATTTAATTCCACACCGATTCAGTATAGAATTACCAGACGATTTAATTATGGAGGTTGTAAAAGCAAAAGATAACGAAGCGGTTAAAGAAATTGGTGTCGAATGGTGCATTCAACAAAGTACTGAATTAGTTGCTGCTGGAATTCCAGTATTGCATTATTATTCTATGGGTAAAGCGGAAAACATTAAAGCAATTGCAAGTAAAATATTTTAATACTAAACAGGTTTTGTTTTAACACATTGGTTTTTAATTAGTTGTATTTTGTTTTTTAGCGAATTTTTAAGCTTTATAACGATAAAGTTATTATTGATTTCTTGATTTTGTTATTTTCGTGACAATTAATTTAAAACCCAAGATCATGGCAAAAGTAATACTAATCTTATTGTTAAGTTTATCGTTTCAATTTGGATTTTCAAACGATAGAGATGAAGTTTTAAATCGCGCTAGAGAATTAAAAGAAAGTAAAAATTATAACCAAGCTATAAAAGAATATGTTTCGTATGTAAAGTTGTTTAAAAACGAAGCAGTAAATTTAAAAGATATTTATTATGAAATAGCCAACTGTTATTTTCTAAATAAAAATAATTTTATGGCATTTAAAGTGGTTAAAGAAACCATTTCAAGATATGGTGCCACTAAAGAAGATTTAGAAACCAGTACTATTTTAGATAAAAAATTGTTTGAAGTAGCTTGGGCTGATATTTTTCCAGAGTATACTACTTTGAGAAAACAATTCATAAAAAGATTAAATAACGTAGACATTTATGTTGAAAACAATACTGTCGAGTTAAAAACAAAATAAGTTTAGTTAAATTAAGAATAGTTAAGTATAAAAACCTCTTTAGATTCGTAAGAATTTATTGAGGTTTTTTATTTTTTTAATAGAAAACGAATTTTTATCATATTGTTGCATTTTTACTTGTTATGCTATCTTTTATGCAGAATCAGAAAATGAAATGAAACAATATTGCTGAATAGTTAGTGTAAGATTCAAAAAACAATTTTGTAAAGCTTAAATACGGGGCTTTAGGAGGGTTTCACTTTTGGTAGATTAAAAATATATTTTTAACTTTAGGAATATGTAATCCAAATCCCTGTGTATTATGAAAAAAATTATCTTCCTATTCGTTATGTTATTTGTAGGTCAAATAACTTTTGCAAAAGACAAAGATTTACTTTTGAAAGAAGCAAGGCAATTCGCTTTAGATAAAGATTATGATGCAGCTATTAAATCGTACAAAGCTTATGTTAATATAGCTAAAAATGACAATTTAAAAGAAGTGTATTTTGAATTGGCAAATTGCTATTTTAAAAGTAACGATACCAAAATGGCAGTTAAAACCTTAAAGACTTCAATTAAGAAATATGGATTAACAGAAGAAGATTTGATTTACAGTCAAGTGTTAGATGCTAAATTATCTGATATCACAATTGTCGAATTATATAATGACTTTACCAGATTAAGAAATAGATACGTTACTTATCAAGAAAGACATTAAACAATTAATGCGTTGATTGTTTTAAAATCTCTTCGTAAATTTAGTTTTATGAAGAGATTTTTTTTTTGCAAACTATTGAAATAATTGATTTTGAATTGGAATATATGTATTGGCACATTGACTAATTGTCAAATCGACCATTACTTCGTCTTCTCTCTAAAAACTTTTTCTAAATTAGTGCCTAAATCCGCAAGTTGAGCGTCTTCCACAATTTTTCCTTTGTGAATAATAATAATTCTATCGCAAATAGCTTCCACTTCTTGCATAATATGTGTAGATAAAAATACGGTTTTGTCTTTACCAATATTCTTAATTAATTCTCTAATTTCCACCAACTGATTTGGATCTAAACCTGTAGTCGGTTCATCTAAAATTAACACATCCGGATTGTGAAGTAAAGCCGTAGCTAAACCAACACGCTGACGAAATCCTTTAGAAAGTTCACCAATTTTTTTATGACATTCAGGAGTCAAACCTGTCAATTCAATCACTTCCTGAATTCGAGATTTGTCCGTTTTATGTACATCAGCGCTAAATTCTAAATACTCACGAACATATAAATCTAAATACAACGGATTGTGTTCTGGTAAATAGCCAACAGATTGTTGTACGCTTTTTTGAGCAGTCGTGACATCAAAACCATTTACGGTCGCTTCGCCTTCATCTGCGGTTAAATAAGTTGTCAATATTTTCATTAAAGTCGATTTTCCAGCTCCATTCGGACCTAAGAAACCTACAATTTCGCCTTTGTTTACAGAAAAACTTACGTTATCTAACGCTTTTTGTGATCCGTATGTTTTGGTTATGTTTTTTACTTCTATTGACATATTCTTGTTTTCAACAAAAATAATAAATAAATGCAATACTATTATAGATAAATTTAAGTTAATGTTGTTTTTGTTGTTTACATTTTTCGTACTTTTGTTAAACAAAAAAATAATATTATGGCTGCACCAAAAAAAAAGAAAGCAATTACTGAGGATGTAATTGTTTCTGCATATACAGATTATTGTTTAACGCATGGTAAAAAACCAAATTCGGTTTATGAATTTGCCAAGCAAAACACTATGGAAGAAAGCGATTTTTATCAATTTTTTGCTTCTTTTGATTTTTTAGAAAAGCAATATTTTGTTTCCATGTTTGCTTATACTTTAGAATTATTAGAAAAAAACGAAGCCTATCAATCGTATGAAAGCGCGGACAAGTTATCAGCATTTTATTTTACTTTTTTCGAAATGGCAACGGCAAACAGAAGTTTTGTGATTTATTTACTGAAACAAGACAAAAATCCTATGAAAAATCTAGGGAAGTTATCAAAACTTCGTGAAGTATATTTGGATTTTGCCTTAACTATTTTAGAAAAACCTATTAAAATTGATCAAGAAACGGTCGTGAAAATTCAAGACAAAGTTTTACAAGAAGCTTCTTGGTTACAATTTCTTTCGATTTTCAATTTCTGGATGAACGACGAATCATCAAATTTTGAAAAAACAGATGTTTTCATAGAAAAATCAGTAAAAGCAAGTTTCGATTTAGCCTATAACATTCCAACTCAAAGTGTAATTGATTTCGGGAAATTTTTATGGAAAGAACAAATGAATGGCATGTTTTCTAAATCATAAATTCAAAAAAAAACAATGAAAAAAATAGACAGTATTCCAACAGGAAAAATGGAGCGTGTAACTAAATTGGTTACCACTGGTGTGAAAGTTGGAGGAAATTACCTAAAATATTACGGCGAAAAAGTTGTCAATCCGTCTTTAACAAAAGACAAATTACATGAAAGTAATGCTTCTGATATTTATGATGGATTAAAAGAATTAAAAGGAAGTGCGTTAAAAGTAGCACAAATGCTAAGCATGGAAAAAAACTTGTTGCCTCAATCTTATGTAGATAAGTTTTCGTTGTCGCAATTTTCTGTTCCGCCATTATCAGCGCCTTTAGTTCGAAAAACATTCAAAACGTATTTCAAACAATATCCAGAAGAATTATTTGATAGTTTTTCCCCAGATTCTATAAACGCTGCAAGTATTGGTCAAGTACATAAGGCAAAGAAAGACGGAAAAGAATTAGCCGTAAAAATTCAATATCCTGGTATTCGTGAAAGTATTAGTTCAGACATAGCTTTAGTAAAACCAATTGCCATTAGAATGTTCAATTTACAGGGAACTTCTGATGAGTATTTTCAAGAAGTAGAAGAGAAATTAACAGAAGAAACCGATTATAAATTGGAAATTTCGCAGTCGATGAAAGTCATTGAAGATTGTGAGAAAATAGAAAACTTGTTATTTCCACATTATTATCCTGAGTTTTCTTCAGATAAAATTATCACAATGGATTGGATGAATGGGATTCATTTATCTGAATTTTGTTCGAGCGATGCTTCTCAAGAACAACGTGATAAAGTAGGACAAACGTTATGGAATTTTTACATGTATCAAATTCACCAATTGAAAAAATTTCACGCCGATCCGCATCCAGGAAACTTTTTAGTGGATAAAAACGACAATTTAATTGCCATCGATTTTGGTTGTATGAAAGAAATTCCAAATGATTTCTACGTGCCATATTTTGAAGTTTCTACACCAGAATCATTAAAAGATATGGACTATTTTTCAAAAAAATTGTACGAATTAGAAATTTTAAAAACTACGGATAAACCAAAAGAATTAAAATTTTTTACAGATTTGTTTCACGAATTATTATCTGTATTTACCAGACCCATAAATGAAGTTGAGTTTGATTTTGCGGATTTGAAATTTCAGAATGATATTGCAACATTAAGTGAAAAATTCGCAAGCGATAAAACATTAAGAAAAATGAATGGAAACAGAGGTTCCAAACATTTTATATATGTAAACCGCACGTTTTTTGGTCTATATAGTTTGATGTTCGATATCAAAGCAAAAGTTAAAATTAACGATTTTGAGAAATATTTAAGTTAATGTTACATACACGCCATTAAGAAATTAAGAATATTAAGTTATGTTGGTTTTATGAATTGATTCTAATACATCTTTTGATTGTTCTTAATTAACTTAATTTCTTAATGGTGAAAAAAATAAAACTATTAAAGGTAAAAAAATGAAAAACTACTTAATAATTGGCGGAAGCAAAGGTGTTGGGGAACAAATCGTAAAAGAATTATCTGAAAAAGGGAACTTTTGTCACGTTATTTCTCGTTCTGAACCAACCTATACATTTAATGGAAATTGGTATCAATTAGATGCGCTAACAGATGAATTACCAACCATAGAAGCTATTGATGGTTTGGTGTATTGTTTGGGAAGTATCAACTTGAAACCTTTCAATCGCTTGAGTTTAGAAGATTTTAATGCCGATTTAAACGTAAATTTTTTCGGAGCCTTAAAAGCGTTTCAACATTATTTACCAACCTTAAAAAAATCGGAAAAGGCAAGCGTTGTAATGTTTAGTACAGTTGCGGTGCAATCAGGAATGCCATATCATGCTAGTATTGCTGCAGCGAAAGGAGCAGTAGAAGGTTTAGTGAAAAGTTTAGCGGCAGAATTTGCACCAAAAATTAGAGTGAATGCCATCGCGCCCTCTTTAATTGATACACCTTTAGCAGCTGGAATTTTACGTTCAGAACAAATTAAAGAAAACATGATTGCAAAACATCCCTTAAAACGAATTTTAAATCCAATTGATGTTTCAAAAACGGCATGTTTCTTACTTTCAGAAGATTCAAACGGAATAACCGGACAAATAATTGTACAAGATAACGGCTTAGTTAGTTTAAGTTATTAATTTTTTTTTAGGTTATATCAATTTTTTTTCTACATTTGCTTTTTAGATAACAAAATAATGAACACAAATTCTACATTTTATAACAATTCTTTTTATTTCTTCTGGAACGAGGACAGGGATTGTTATGGTGTTATTTGATGATAAATTAAAAAGATAATTAACTATATATAAACAATCCCGATGTAAATCGGGATTTTTTTTTGCCCATATGGAAACAAAAATTGCAATTCAAGGAATCAAAGGCTCGTTTCACCATCAAGTCGCACTAAACTATTTTCAATCTAATATTGAGTTGGAGGAATGTTTGTCGTTTCCTGATTTGGTTAAAAGTTTGAAAAAGAATCAAGTACATAAAGGAATCATGGCTTTAGAAAATTCTATTGCAGGTTCCATTATTCCAAATTATGCACTAATTGACCAAAATAATTTACACATTATTGGGGAATGTTATTTGGATATTCATATGAACTTAATGGTGTTAAAAGGTCAAAAAATTGAAGATATTACGGAAGTACATTCACATCCAATTGCACTTTTACAATGTGCTGTTTTCTTTAGTCAATATCCACATATAAAGTTAGTTGAAAGTGTAGATACCGCCGAAACTGCTCAACGAATTCAAGAACAACAATTGAAAGGAATTGGAGCAGTTGCCGCGCCAATTGCAGCAGAAATGTACGGATTAGAAATTATTGCAGCCGGAATTCATACCATAAAAAGTAATAAAACCCGATTTGTGATTTTGAAGAATGAAAATAAAGAGTTTCCTAAAGAAAAAATCAATAAAGCTTCAATCAAATTTGAATTAGAAGATTTTCCCGGAGCTTTAGCAGCTGTTTTGAATATAATGAATACTTGCCAACTTAATCTCACTAAAATTCAATCGTTACCCATTATAGAAACCCCTTTTCAATATTCGTTTTTTGTAGATGTGATTTTTGAAAAATATGAATATTACGAAAAAGCAAAAGAAATTTTAGAACTAATGACCACGCATTTCAAAGTGTTAGGCGAATATAGGAAAGGAGAACAATGATACCAACAGCAAATCGATTACATAGTGTTCAGGAATACTATTTTTCAAGAAAATTAAAAGAAGTGACTCAGCTAGTAAGTGAGGGTAAACCGATTCTTAATATGGGAATTGGTAGTCCAGATTGCGCACCTTCAGATAGGGTAATGTTGGCAATTCAAAAAGCATTATTTGACGTGAAAGCACACGAATATCAAAGTTATCAAGGTTTGCCTGAACTGCGAAATGAGATGGCTAATTTCTATAAAACGCAATTTGATGTGATGCTAAATCCAGATTCGGAAATCTTACCACTAATGGGTTCGAAAGAAGGAATTATGCACATTTCTATGGCTTTTTTAAATGTGGGTGACGAAGTGTTAATTCCAAATCCAGGCTATCCGACTTATGAATCGGTTACGAATTTGGTAGGAGCAAAGTCAGTTTTTTATGATTTGAAAGAAGACAATAAATGGGAACCCGATTTCGAAGCTTTAGAAAAACAAGATTTATCTAAAGTGAAATTAATGTGGGTAAGTTATCCACACATGCCAACGGGTGCAAAAGGAAGTTCTGATTTATTTGAAAGATTAGTACGATTTGCTAAAAAATATCAAATTTTATTGGTTAACGACAATCCGTATAGTTTCGTTTTAAACGATAATCCGATTTCTTTATTGCAAATTAAAGAAGCAAAAGATGTGGTTTTGGAATTGAATTCGTTGAGTAAAACATTTAACATGGCGGGCTGGCGTGTCGGAATGGTGAGCGGAAATGCGACATTACTTTCGGCAATTTTAAAAGTGAAAAGCAATATGGATAGCGGTATGTTTTATGCCATTCAAAAAGGAGCCATCGAAGCTTTAAAATCTGGAAAAGAATGGTTTAATGAGTTGAATGAAATGTATGGCAAAAGACGAGAATTGGTTTTTCAATTAGCAGATAAATTGAATTGTACTTATGATGTAAATAGTGTAGGATTGTTTGTTTGGGCGAAGATTCCAAAGGGAGAAAAATCTGCAGAAAATTTTGTCAATACGTTATTGAGAGAGAAAGATTTATTTGTGGTGCCCGGAACAATATTTGGTTCAAATGGTGAAAACTATATTCGTTTTTCGCTTTGCGTTTCAGAAGAAAAAATTAAAGAAATATTAAATAAAATATAAAAGGAGTTACCTTTGCAAAACAATTATATTATGGAAATTACAAAAGAACATAAACAATGGTTGGTCGATTTTAATTTAAATCATCCACTAGTTATAGCTGGACCATGCAGCGCAGAAACGGAAGAACAAGTATTGAAAATTGCACACGAATTGAAAAATTCAGATGTGTCTATTTTCCGTGCAGGAATTTGGAAACCAAGAACGCGTCCAGGTGGTTTTGAAGGTGTTGGTGAAATCGGACTAAAATGGTTGCAAAAAGCGAAAGCCGAAACGGGATTGTTAATGGCTACGGAAGTCGCTAATGCACAACATGTGAAGTTGGCTTTAGAACATGATATTGATGTGTTGTGGATTGGAGCAAGAACGACTGTAAACCCATTCGCCGTTCAGGAAATTGCTGATGCTTTACAAAATACGGATAAAATTGTTTTGATAAAAAATCCTGTAAACCCTGATTTATCTTTATGGATTGGTGGTGTAGAACGTTTATATAACGCTGGAATTAAAAAGTTAGGTGTCATTCATAGAGGATTTTCAACGTACGAAAAAACAAAATTCAGAAACAATCCAGAATGGCAAATTGCGATTGACTTGCAAAACAAATTCCCTAATTTACCGCTAATTTGTGATCCTTCGCACATTACAGGAAAACGTGATATGATTCAGGAAGTTTCGCAACAAGCGTTAGATTTAAATTACGATGGATTAATTATTGAAACACATACTGATCCAGATAATGCTTGGAGTGATGCGGCTCAGCAAGTAACACCAGCCACTTTGAAACAAATTTTCATCGATTTGAAAATGAGAAAAGAAACGGATGAAAACGCGGAATGGAACAAAGCCATGGCGATGCAACGTGCTTATATTGATGAATTAGATACAAAACTAATTGAGATTTTAGGTAAACGTATGAAGTTAGCCGAAAAAATCGGACAACTTAAAAAAGAGAAAAACGTGGCCATTTTGCAAAATAAACGTTGGAATGAAATTTTAGGTCGAATGATTTTAGATGGAGAAGACAAAGGTTTAAATGAAGATTTCGTTTTAAGAATTTACAAAGCCATTCACCAAGAAAGTATCGCACATCAAGAAAAAATAATTAACAAATAAAAGAAGAAATACTATCTTTGTTTCAATTAACAAATGGAGTTATTAATTAGAATCAAACTTCTAGCTGCTAGCTTCTAACTTCTAACTTAGAATGACAGGAACCGTTTATAAATCAACCGGAAGTTGGTATTACGTAAAATCTACCGAAAATAAATTTTACAATTGTCGTATCAAAGGTAAATTCCGAATGAAAGGTATTAAAAGTACCAATCCAATTGCGGTAGGTGATGTGGTGGATTTTGATTTGGATGAAACAGTTGATGAAGTAAACGGAATCATTACCAATATTCACGATCGTAAAAATTATATCGTTCGTAAATCGGTAAATTTATCGAAACAAACACATATTATTGCTTCAAATATTGATATTGGTTTCTTAATTGTAACTATTAATAATCCAACTACCACAACCAGTTTTATCGACAGATTTTTGGTAACTGCAAAAGCATACGGAATTGAAGCAATTCTAATTTTTAATAAAATTGATACTTTTGACGATGCGACTTTAGATGAGCAATTGTATTTGCAACATACGTATGAACATATCGGTTATAAATGTTTGCGCGTTTCAGCTACTGACAATAAAGGTGTTGCGGAATTGATGGATTTAATGAAAGGAAAAGTTTCAATGTTTTCTGGACATTCAGGTGTTGGAAAATCGACATTAGTAAACGCAATTGAACCAACATTGAATCTAAAAACCAAAGAAATTTCTAATACGCACTCGCAAGGGCAACATACTACCACTTTCGCGGAAATGTTCGATTTGGCTAACGATATTCGAATTATTGACACACCTGGAATTAGAGGTTTTGGAATGGTAGATATGGAAAAACCAGAAGTTTCTGATTATTTTCCTGAATTTTTTGCTCTGAAAGAAGATTGTAAATTCAACAATTGTTTGCATAAAGAAGAACCTCATTGTGCGGTAAAAAAAGCATTGGACGAAGATAAAATTGCTTGGAGCAGATACCAAAGTTATTTAAAAATATTAGAAGGCGACGAAGAAAATTTCCGTAATGATATTTACGGAGAAGACCGAATTGCCAGCGATGAAACCCGAAAATCGTAGAGACAATATTTATCGTGCCACACAAATTAATTAATTATTAAATTTTACTTAATGATTATTAATAGTATATTTCTTATTTTTACCTTATATTTACTGCTTTAGTTTTTTAAATTTTATTCTATTTAATGTTTTTTTTATACTTCGCAGCAAATAAATTCAGCATTCATTACGTTTAATAAGATATGTTAAAATGAGAATAGTCATACAAAGAGTTTCTGAAGCTTCAGTTGAAATTGAACAAAAAATTGTCGCACAAATAAATCAAGGTTTATTAGTTTTAGTAGGAATTGAAGAAGAAGATACTTCGGAAGATAGTAATTGGTTGGTTTCAAAAATTGTAAATCTTCGCATTTTTGCTGATGAAAATGAGGTAATGAATCTTTCTGTAAAAGATATTGCTGGTGAAATTATTGCTGTAAGTCAATTTACACTTCATGCATTAACCAAAAAAGGCAACAAACCAAGTTATATAAAGGCGGCAAAACCAGATATTGCTATTCCTATGTATGAGAAATTCGTACAACAATTAGAAACCGAATTAGGTAAGAAAATACAAACCGGACAATTTGGTGCTGATATGAAAGTTACATTAGTAAACGACGGACCAGTAACCATAATTATAGATAGTAAAAATAAAGAGTAATATGAGAATTGTTTTTTTAATTGTTTTTTTAGGAATTAATATTGCTTTTGGCCAAAATATAAAAATCCCTGAGATCACACCAGAGCAAAAAGAAAATGCAAATACAGTTAAGATTTCTGATTTTCAAACTATAGAATATAAAAGCTATAATAGAGTAAATAGTTCGAGTAAATATGTTGTGTTGGTTTTAAATGAAATTGGTTTTAATAATTTAGATTTATCTGAAAATTATAATAAATCAAATAGAATTAAGAAACTGAATGTTACTATTTACAATGCTTCCGGAGGAAAAATGAAACAATTTTTCAAAGATGATTTTAAAGATAGAAGTTTATTAGATGATTCCACCATATTTTCAGATAGCAGATTATTATATTTGGATTACACTCCAATTATTTATCCTTTTGTTTTGGAATATGAATGTGAAACAGAATCTGTAAACACGGCATTTTTAAAAGCTTGGTTGCCGATTGCAAATTTAAACGAAACCGTTTTAAATGCTACTTTAGAAATTATTAAAAACCCAGAATTTGAAGTAAATCTAAAACTTCAAAAACTTGAAGAGTTTAATGTTGAAAAATTGGATTCAGCAAAAAAAACTATTTTTTCAGCTAAAAACATAATGGCAATTAAACCTGAAGTTAATTCCGATTATTATAAAGAGTTACCAATGGTTAAAATGTATTTAAACAAAGCTTCTTTGGAAGGTTATGAGTTAAATATGAGTTCTTGGAGTGAATTTGGTAAAATGTATTATGATTATTTCATTAAAGAGAACAGTACTATTTCTGAAAAGACCAAATTGAAATTAGATAATATTATTTCAGTTAACGATTCTAAACTCGATAAAATCAAAAAAATTTACAAATACGTTCAAGATAATACTAGATATGTAAGTATTCAAGTTGGAGTTGGCGGATGGAAACCAATGGATGTTTCTGATGTAGAAAAATATGGTTATGGCGATTGTAAAGCGTTAAGTAATTTTACACGTTCTCTATTGAAAGCGTATGATATTGAATCGTATTATACTGTTCTTTATGGTGGTGACAAAAGAAAACTTGATGAAGAAATTGTTTCGATGCAAGGTAATCACGCTATTTTATCAGTACCTAATGATGATGATTATATCTTTTTAGAATGTACGAGTCAAACCAATCCATTTTCCTATTTAAGTGATTTTACTTCGAATAGAAATGCTTTAATAATTAAGCCAATTGGATCTGAAATTGTAAAAACATCAGAATATAAAACGGAAAAAAATACGCAAGAAACTAAATCAAAAGTTTTAATTTTAGAAGACGGAACCATTTCTGGAAATGCAGAAATTATATCAAAAAACATACAATACAAAAATGTATCTCACTTAGAAAATGAGAATTCAAAAGATCAAATTGAGTATTATAAAGATCACTTTGGTCATTTAAATAATTTGCAAGTTTCAAATTTAAAATTCAAGAATAATGAAGAAGAATTTTCGTTCTCTGAAGCATTTAGTTTTAAAGCAGAAAATTATTTTGAAAAAAGTTTAAACACAATTATACTTCCATTAAATGTATTAAATAGGTATTCTAGAATTCCTTTAAAGTATAGAAATAAAAAATTTTCATTTGAAATTGAGTATGGTTTTATAGATGCTGATGAAATAGAAATTGCTTTACCAGAAAATTATTCGATAACTCAACTACCTGAAAAACTTAATTTAAAAGAAAAGTTTGGCGAGTATAACGCAAGTGTGATATTTGAAAATAATAAATTAATTTACAAAAGAAAGTTAACAATTTTTGATGGTGTTTATGCCAAAGAAGATTACGAAACGTACAGAAAATTTATAGAACAAATTAGTAAATCAGACAACATAAAAATAATAATAGACACAAAATAATAACTACACAACTTATGAAAAAATTAATTTTAACTTTACTGTTTCCAGTTTTAGTTTTAGCACAAGATTATGATCTTGGAAAAGTAACAATCGCAGAATTAAACCAAAAACAACATCCAACGGATACTTCCGCTGTTGCTGCCATTTTATTTAATAAAGGAAAGTCATGCATAGAGTATACTCAAAGCGATGGATTTGTATTAATAACTGAAGTTGTAGCAAAAATAAAAATTTACAAGAAGTCAGGTTTTGATTGGGCAAATAAACAAGTTTCTTATTATGTTGGTTCGCAGGAAGATGAGTCTTTAATTTTTTCAAAAGCTGCAACTTATAATTTAGTGAATGGAAAAATAGAAAAAACAAAACTAAATAGTGATGGTGAGTTTGATGAAAAATATAATAAATATTGGAAATTTAAAAAAATCACGCTTCCAAACGTAAAAGAAGGTTCAATTATTGAATATAAATACACTATTAAAAGTGTTTATTTATCTAATATTCCAGATTGGCAATTTCAACAAGTTATACCTGTAGATTATTCTGAATTTGTTACAAAGATCCCAGAATATTGGACTTTCAAATATTATACACGCGGGTTTATTCAACCAGTTTTTAAAACAGATGTAAAAGCAATAAATATTGAATTGAAAGATAAGTTTAGAACCATTCCAGGTGTTTCTGGAGCTAGTTCCACTAATTATTCAACTCAGAATATGGAGTATTCTGAAACAACAAATAAGTTTACTCTAAAAAATCTTCCTGCGTTAGTTGAAGAAAGTTATTCTAATAATATTGTAAATTATTTATCTGGAGTACAACATGAATTAGCCTCTACTCAATTTAAGAATCAAGCAACTAAAATGTTTTCACAATCATGGGAAGATGTTGTGGAAAAAATATATAAAAACTCAGATTTTGGTTTAGAATTAAATAAAGAGTCTTATTTTGAAGAGGATTTAAATAAATTAATAAAAGGTCAAATATTATCTGAGAATGAAAAAATTATTAAAATTTTCGATTTTGTAAAAAATAAAGTTAAATGGAATAATTTATCTGGTATTTATACAGATGTTGGTGTAAAAAAAGCTTACTTAGAAGGAGTTGGAAATGTAGCAGATATAAATTTAATTTTAACAAAGATGTTAAGAAATTCTGGTATAAAAGCTAATCCTGTTTTACTTACAACAAGAAGCCGAGCTATAAATTTATACCCTTCTTCTGATGCATTTAATTATGTAATTTGTGGTGTAGAAATTGGTGATAAAATAGTCTTTTTGGATGCAACAGATAAATTATTAAAACCAGATGTGCTTCCAACTAGAGCATTAAATTATATTGGAAGATTGGTTAGAGAAAATGGGACTTCAACGGAAGTTGATTTATCACCAAAAGTACATTCTAAAAAATCAGTTATGATTTTCGCTTCAGTCGACAATCAGTCTATTAAAGGGAATATTAAAGAAACTTTAACGGAAAATAGAGCTTATAATTTCAGAGAAAAAAATAATGCTATTTCTGAAGAAAGTTATTTAGAAAATATTGAAAAAAATATGTCTGGTTTTGAAATTTCAGAATACAAAATTGAAAACAAAAAAGACGAAAAAGAATCCTTAAAGGAAGATTATAATTTCACTTCAACTAATGAAATTGAAGTAATTAATGATAAACTGTTTTTTAAACCACTATTGTTTTTTGCAATTGACGAAAATCCATTTAAACAAGATAAAAGAGATTATCCAATAGATTTTAAATATCCAACACATGATAGCTATACTTTAACTTATAATTTGCCACAAGGTTATGTTGTTGAATCAATGCCAGAGAAAATGAATATTGCTACAGAAGATAATTTAAGTTCTTTTTCTTTTTTAATTGGTCAAACTGGGAATAAAATACAAATTGTTTCAAATTTTTATATTAATTCAGCTATGGTTCCATCTGATTATTATGATACTTTGAAAGTTTTTTACAATCAAGTGTATTTGAAAATGAATGAGAAGATTGTACTTAAAAAGCAATAGTTTATGAATGAGTTTAATTTTAAAAAACTATTTCAAGAGTTTTTACTTAACGCTACAATTTGTACCGTATTAGTTAATTTTTTACAATATAATGATTGGATAAAATCGTTAAAATTTGGATTAGTATTCGGATTAGTAATGTCAATTTTTTATAGTTTTATCTTACCGAAATTCAAAAAAAAGAAATAAAATGGACATACAAAATGCACAACTAGAAGTTGATAATTGGATAAAAAATCACGGGGTTCGTTACTTTAACGAATTAACCAATATGGCACAACTGACTGAAGAAGTTGGTGAAGTAGCCCGAATTATAGCGCGTCGTTATGGCGAACAATCTGAAAAAGAATCAGATAAAAATAAAGACCTTGGTGAAGAACTAGCAGATGTGGTTTTTGTGGTTTTATGTTTGGCGAATCAAACTGGAATCAATTTGCAAGAAGCATTTGATAAAAAACTCGATTTAAAAACCAATCGCGATCACGATCGTCATCAAAATAATGAAAAATTAAAATAACATGAATTGGATTTTACTAATAATTGCAGGTTTGTTTGAAGTGGGTTTCGCTACTTGTTTAGGGAAAGCTAAAGAAACTTCAGGGAATACTTCTTTACTATGGTATGGCGGATTTTTAATTTGCTTAACCATAAGTATGGTTTTATTAGTGAAAGCCACCAAAGAATTACCTATCGGAACGGCTTACGCGGTTTGGACAGGAATTGGCGCTATCGGAAGCGCAATTATTGGAATTTTGATATTTAATGAACCAGCCACTTTTTGGAGAATATTTTTTATGTTCACTTTAATTGCTTCAATTGTTGGATTAAAATTTGTTTCTCACTAATGGATTTACACCTAAAAAGATCTGAAATCTCAAATCTGAAATCTGAAATATCAATAACAGGTTCTAAATCAGAAACCAATAGATTGTTGTTGTTACAAGCCTTATATCCAAATTTAACTTTAGAAAATACTTCTAATTCAGATGATTCAGAAGTGATGTTGAAAGTATTGAAAGACTTCCATCTTCCATCTTCCAACTCCAAGCTTTTCGATATTCATCATGCTGGAACAGCAATGCGGTTTTTAACAGCCTACTTTGCAATACAAGAAGGAAATGAAGTAGTTTTAACGGGTTCTTCTCGTATGAAAGAACGCCCAATTCAAATTTTAGTAAATGCATTAAATCAATTAGGTGCAGAAATTTCGTATGTTGAAAATGAAGGTTTTCCACCTATTAAAATTAAAGGAAAAAAGATAACTAAAAATAAAGTTTCGTTACCAGCAAATGTAAGCAGTCAGTATATTTCAGCTTTGTTGTTAATCGCGCCAAAATTAGAAAATGGTTTAGAATTAACCTTAGAAGGTGAAATTACTTCTGTTCCATACATCAAAATGACATTAGCTTTACTAAACGAAATTGGTGTTGAAACTAGTTTTGAAAAAAATATTATTAAAGTAAATCCAAAACCAAATACCCAAAACCCAATACCTTTAACCATTGAAAGTGATTGGTCTTCCGCTTCTTATTGGTATTCAATTGTAGCTCTATCAGAAATTGGAACAGAAATTACATTATCAAGTTATAAAGAAAACAGCTTACAAGGCGACGCCATTTTGGTTGAAATTTATAAAAACTTTGGAGTGGAAACAATTTTTAAAGAAAATTCAATCTTACTAAGAAAGATTGAAAACTTCCAACTTCCAGCTTCCAACTTCCAGCTGAATTTACAAAACTCGCCTGACATTGCGCAAACTATTGCAGTAACTTGTTTTGGATTAGGTTTTGAATGTCATTTTACAGGGTTACATACTTTAAAAATCAAAGAAACGGATAGGTTAGAAGCTTTAAAAAACGAATTAACTAAACTTGGTGCAGAAGTTTCTATCACAAATGATTCCTTAACGATACTTTCTTCAAAAGGAATTAATGAAAACGTAAGCATTGCAACTTATCAAGATCATCGAATGGCTATGGCATTTGCTCCTTTAGCATTAAAAGTGCCAATTATTATTGAAAATGCTGAAGTAGTTTCAAAATCGTATCCAACTTTTTGGGATGATTTGAAAAAAATTGGATTTTTGTTTTAAAATTTTTTTAAACCTATTTTTTTGTTAAAAAAGTTAAACTATAACGCAACCTTTTCTGTTATTCTGTATCTTGTAAGAAATTATTTTCAATGAAGAGCTTTTACTTAACTTTATTATTAGGGTTTTTCCAATTTGGTTTTTCACAACTATCAAATTTTAATTTGCAAATTACTGCAACGGATGAATTTTGTTCTGGTAATGGAACGTTAAATTTTTCGGTAAGTAACACAACTGCTGGAGCTACAATTGTATATACTGTTTTTTTATTGCCAAACACTACAACTCCAATAGCTACAACAACCAATTCTTCTTTAACAGGTTTAAGTGCTGGGAATTATCAAGTTATTGCTAATCAATCTTTAGGAGCCAATACGAACTCACAACAACAAAATGCAACAATTTCAAATGATATTGAAAATTTGACTTTTACCATTTCTCATCAAAAAGTAAAATGCGGTAATGATGGAGTTTTAACTGCAAATGTTATTACTGGAAATGCTGTTAGTTACGAATTGTTAACGGGGCCTGTCACAATGCCAGCTCAAGTCTCAAATGTTTTTTCCAACTTACCAGTTGGAAATTATTCAATAAGAGTATTTGATATTTGTGGAAATGCTGTTGTTAATAGTTTTACCCTTATTCAAAATTACACACCCTTATCAATTTTTTCCTTAATTGAAAATGAATTAACTTGTAGTACCGTTAAGTTAAAAGCCAATACAAATTACTCTAACGGAAATATTGCCTATCCCTTAAATGTTGAATTTAAAGTTTATCCGCCAAATAGTGCTCCGCCATTAATTTACACGCAAACTTTGACCTCTTTTAGTAATCAAGGAATTGAACAAATTACACCAAGATTTGATGGGAATTATTTTTACGATGTTAAAATTATAGATGCTTGCGGAAACGCTACAGTAAGTAATAATAATTTAATTAATAATAATTTCAGTTTTGTAGTATTTACTTTAAACGGTTGTTCTCCAAAAATTAATATTTCTACAACAAATGCAGTATATCCTTATACGATAGAATTTCTAATTTCGCCTGCAGGTTATAATCCATCTACATTAAATCCTGGTTTCCCTGGTCCATATTTTACTCAAGAAACAGAATTAAATGTGGTGTTAGGTAATTATTCGGTTAAACTAACAGATGCTTGTGGAAAAACACTCACAGTCAATTTTCAAGTCTTAGATTTTGAAACACCAGTTTTAGGTACTGCATCAAGTAATGGTTGTGGTGAAATTTCTTTTTCAATTAATCAAGTTTACGATGTTACCATTCAAAGTGTAACTTTAGTTTCCGCACCAGCTACATACACTGGAAGTTTGCCTGAAAATTTATCAGCGTTTATTAGTACTTCAGGTTATAATTGGACACATACTGGTTTTCCAGCTGGCAATTATGTATTTCATATTGTTGATTCTTGTGGTGTTTTGCATATAAAAAACATTACAGTTGGTTCAGGGCAATCTGCAAGTTTAAGTGTTAATAATTATCCCGAATGTGAATTAGGTTTTGGTTCGGTTTATGGACTTTATGGTTCAGCTACTATTACAAGTTTACAGATTCTTTCTGCACCCAATAATTATCCTTTTTCTTTACCTCATATTATTTCACCTGCTACCAATAATGCTTTTTCATTGACTAATGTACCACAAGGAAGTTATACGGTTCAAATGACATCGTCTTGTGGAAATGTTCAAACTGATATTATTAATGTTTTGGGTTATGTTGACAGCGGTACGACAATTGAAATTCAACAGTTTTGTAGCTCTTTTAATTTGAAATTTACTCATCAAGGAAATGGTAATCAAGCTGCTTACGGACTTCAAAAATTTAATGCTGTAACAGGCAATTGGGAACATCCAATAACGGGAATGCAAATCATTAACAATTTAATTAATCCTAGTAATTTTTATGCTTTAAGCCATAACCAATGGAACATAAATTTAAGTTTTTTAGGGAAGTTCAGAATAATAAAAGCTTACAGAAATTTTAATTTTGTAACTTGTATTCGTACAATCAAAGAATTTGAAGTATTAGGACAGCCAAAAGTTTTAAATCATAATGTTATAAACTGTGGAAATGGTTTTTCTGCGATTCAGTTAAATGCTGTTGGTATTGGACAATTAATTTACAGAATTACATCGAAAAATAACCAACCATTTTTTGTTAATAATGGGACTAATAATGTTTTTTCAAATTTAGAACCAGCCATTTATAACTTTCAAATTGAAGACAGTTGTGGTAATGTTTTAAATCATCAAATTCAAATTAATACGGGTTTTCCAATTCAAATTACATCCAATTTATGTGAAAACCAATTGTCTAATTTAACAGTTGATACTCACGCTTTCTTGCAATATGAATGGTGGAAAGATGGTAATCCCTCAAATATTTTAAGTACAACAAATGTTTTGACTTTCAATCCATTTTTATCGTCAGCAAATAGTGGTATTTATTATGTAAGAATTATTCATAATGGAAATCCAACATCATGTTTAAATACTGTTAAGACGTATACTATTTTAACACAAGCTACACCATTGGCTGGTTTAGATAGTACTATCAATTTATGTGGATTACAAAATTCAATCAATTTGACTTCTTATTTATCAGGAACGTTTGATTCCAACGGAAATTGGGAAGAAATTACAACTTCTAATAGTTTACCAATTAATGGAATTTGGGATGCTACATCCGTGAATTATGGTGTCTATAAATTTAAATATGTGGTGAATGGTTTTTGCGCTAGTTCAGATGAGGCCATTATTACGATAAATATCATTGAAAAGCCAGTAATAACTTCTATGTCAACACTATATTCAGTTTGTAAAGGTGAAGATTTGCAAATTAATCCAAATATGAATAATTCCAATTATTCTTACCAATGGACAGGACCAAATAACTTTTCCTCAACCAATACAATGCTGCAATTTAATGCTATTCAAAGTGTTTCAATTGGTCAATATACTTTAATTGTGAGCAATAATGGTTGTAATTCTGATCCTTTTAATTTTGTGATTGAAGTTACTAGTTTACCTGAATTTTATATTAATGAAACCTGTGAAAATAATATAAAAACTTTAACAGCAATTCCTTTAAATGGAACATTTGATGCTGCTATAAATTTTAATTGGACAGGTCCAAATGGTTTTACTAGTTCGTTAAACCCAATTCAAACTCAGTCTGGAAATATTGGCGATTATTCTCTTACAATTGAAAAAAATACTTGTCAAGTTTTAAAAGGAATTAGCGTTTTAAGCACAGCCTGCCAAATCCCAAAAGGTATTTCTCCAAACGATGATGGTTTGAATGATTATTTTGATTTATCAGGTTTTGATGTAAATGCAATTAAAATATACAACAGATATGGCTTAGAAATATATTCTAAAGAAAATGGTTATAAAAAAGAATGGTATGGTCAAGCAAATAATGGTGCTATTTTGCCAGATGCTACTTATTTTTATGTTTTAAAATTGAATTCAGGGCAATCAAAAACGGGCTGGGTTTATGTGACAAGATAAATTATAAAAACAGAATTATCTTTTAATGATTTGAATTCGATCTAAAATAATTTGTGCTTTATCCTGCGAAACAGGTATGTGAATTCCATTTTCCAATTCTAAACTTCCGCCATCCGATTTGTTATAAGCGACAACCTTTTCAAAATTTACAATGTATGATTTGTGAACGCGCATAAATCTTGAATCTAAACACAAAATGTCTTCAAAATTTTTCAGATTTCGACTAACTAAATGTTTAGTTGCATTGTTGCAAAAAACTTCTGAATAAGCACCTTCACCTTTAATGTGAGAAATCTTTGTTGTATCAATAAAAATTAAAGTATTGCCAGAAGGCACAGCTATTTTTGTTAAACTGTCTTGATTGATCGTTTCTTTTAAAAGTTTGTAATTTTCTACTTTTTGTTTTTGCTTTTCTAAACGTGTAATAGCTTCGGTTAATTGTTCAGGATTAATAGGTTTTAATAAATAATCGACAGCTGAAAATTTAAAAGCTTGTAAGGCATATTCGTTATATGCTGTAGTAAAAATAATAGAAAAATTCACATCATTTTCATCAAAAAAATCTAATAATTCTAAACCGCTATGGCCTGGCATTTCAATGTCTAACAAAACCAAATCGGGTTGAAATTTTCTTATTGCTTTTACACCTTCTGGCAAGTTTTCGCATTCTGCAACCACGCTAATTTGCGGACAATACTCTTGTAAAAGTAAAGCTAATGAAACTCGTGCTCGTTTTTCGTCGTCAATAATTATAGCTTTCATAAAGGATTTAATAAATTATAGGAATTACAAATACAACGGTAGTTCCTAACGATTGATTATTTTGATTTTGCTTGTCAATGTATTCAATTGAAATGTTCTTCTGAGTAAATTGATTCAGTAAGTTCACTCTATTTTGCATCGCATTTGTGGCGAAAGATTGATGTTTGTTGTTTTTTATTTGATTCAATTCATGGCTTTTTTTACGACCAATTCCGTTATCGTCAATGCTGATTTTAATTTGATCCGCCACTTTTTCAAAATGAATTTTCAACTTTTTTTCTTCTGTTTGATGAAGTAATCCGTGCTTTACCGCATTTTCTACAAAAGGTTGTAAAAACATAGATGGAATTTTTATATTGTCAGCATCAACATTCGAATCTGCAAATATTTCGTAATTGAAATCATCATTAAATCTAACTTTTTCTATATCTAAATACAAACTCAACGTTTTGATTTCTTCTGTGATTGAAACCAAATCTTTTTCGGTCATTTCTAAAATCGTACGTGTTAATGTGGAGAATTTCGACAAATAATTAACAGCTTGTTTTTTATCGTTAGAAAGAATAAAAGACTGAATAGTATTCAACGCATTGTAAAAGAAATGCGGATTCATTTGCGATTTTATAGCTTTTAATTTCGACTGATTCAAGTTTTTTTCCAGGTTTACTTTCTCTAGTTGTAATTCGTTTTTGCGTTTTAATTTAAGAATTTGCCATTTGTAGAAACTATAAATTAAGACTAAAAACAATATTCCCATTCCAATCAAAAAGAAGGTGTTTAGCCAAAATGGTTTTTTAATTTCGAATTGAATGGTTTGTAATTCTGTTTTTTCATTATTATAAATAATGGCTAATTGAATAGTATAATTTCCTGATGATAAAGAAGATAGTTTTAAATTCTTATCGTTTTCATCCAATGTTTTCCAACCTGAATTATTAATGGTATAGGAAACACGATAATTTTCATTTGGAATAAATGATAAAACGGAATAATTAATTGTGATGTCGTTTTCTTCCGGATTTAATTGATTTATTTCCTCAATTTCACGTCTTTTTCCATTGATCTGAATTTCATTTAAAATTAGTTTAGGTTTCGGATAATTACCAATTTCATTCCGGTTTTTTATTACAATTCCTTTTGATGTGGCGAATAATAGTTGGTTGTTTTTTAAAATCACATCTGTCGCTTCCATGTCATTACTTATCGACATCACTTTCTGTGCTTTTTTGCTTTCCAAATCATATTCATAGACACTATTTTCCGAAAATAAATAGCAATACTGATTTCTGATAAAAAAGCGATTAAATTTTTCTTTAGCAATAAAATAAGGCAGTTTGAAAACGGTAACTTTGTTTTTCGAATCTAAGCAATATAATTTTTCAGCCGTTGAAAGCCCGATGATTTTATCTTTATATTTTTGAATTTTTATTAGAAAAAGTGTTTCGTTATTATGTTTTATTTCTTTGCTTTTTCCGTCATTAGTTACTGCAATTAATCCATTATTTGTGGCGTAATAAATAGTGTTGTTTATAGCATTGTATTCTGTAGATTTTCCGTTTGTGTTAATCAATAATGCCACTTGATTAAATCCTGAGAAATTTATGTTTTTGTTTTTTTCATAGATAAAATCCCAATTGCTTTTTAAATTTTTGTCGATATAAAAAATACCAACTAATCCGCTTGCTGCAAATGAAAAGTATTTATCATCCACTTTTTTAACGTCTTTTATAGCAATTGAAAACTCGCTTTTAATCTGATTATTCTTATCTAAAATATTGAATTTTATAGAATTGAAAAAAACATTATCATTTACAGTATCAGCATAAATCTGGCTAATGGAATGATTGCTTTCTGTTTCAAATATTTTCTCAGTTTGTAACGTTTTACAGTTGAGTTTGTATACTAAATCCTTTTCTGCACCGATGAAAATTTCGTTTTTTCCTAAAGCTAAAGATTGTGGTCTGGGCTGTAAATCGATATAATTGTTAGTAAAATCCTCAATAAACAAAACGCCTTTATTTAATGTAGAAACCCAATAATTTTGTTGCTTGTCTTTATAAACAAAAGAAATGTTTTGATCTGTAAAATAGGTTTTGCTTTTGGTTGTATTCAAATCATTTTTATAAACGCCGTTGGGTGTACAAATCCAAATGGAGTTATCTGTTATAGCCGTATTCTGAATAAAATCAGGAGCATTATTCAATTTATGTTTTGAAAATTTTTCGTTTTCAAAACTATAATACGTGCTATTTGATTTGGAATTAATAATTAATTTGCCGTTCCAAGTGTTTATAATCGGCGTAATTATTTCTTCAAAAAACCTATTAGGTAAAGGGTGTTTTTTGATTGTGTTTTTAGCACCAAGTTCGTATAATAAATTGCCTAAAACATAGAATTTTTCTTTCGTTGCAAAACAAAATCGGATTTGTGTATCAAGAATAGAATGTTTGTGTTTAAGTTGTAATGTTTTTAAATCGTACACTAAAACAGCATTCAGTTGAATTAGAAATAATTCGTTTTTGATGATTCCAAATTTAAAATATCCTAGTGAAGTGGGTTGTTTTAAAGCTTTAATACTTTCTTTTTCTACATAATATAAATAGCCGTCAAAATTGCAATACCAAATTCTTCCAAAAGCATCTTCAGCAATGCAAGAACCCGATTTTGAAGTTTGAAAATCTGCGGTAAAAACTTTTGTTTTATTTCCATCATATCGACATAAACCTTTACCAGTAGCAAACCACATAAATCCTTTACTGTCTTGAAAAATATCGTAAATACTATTTGATGGAAGTCCTGAAGCTTTATCAATAGTTATACTATACGGATTTTGACTAACGCCTAAATTCGTAATAAGTAAAAACAAAGAAAGTAAAAGTATTCGCAAGGATTTTGATTTTAAACAAATGTAATAAATACTAAATTAATTAATGTGGCCAGTTAATGAAACTACCTTTTTAATTTACGTAAGCCAATTTGGTAAACGGAAAAGCACCTTTTGTAAACTCGTTAAATAAGGGCGTTTTATTTTTAATATTTTTAGCTTATAAATGAGTAAAACATGAGACTTCTAGATATAATTATGAAGAAATATAAATTAGAGTTATTGCTTTTCGCGATATATAGTTTGTTATTCCTACTTGTGTTTTCTCTTGTTTTATAGTTTCGTAAACGGAAAACCTTGTTTGGTAAACTTGTCATCAATTTAATATGGTTCACTTGTTAGTTTTGTCTCGAACTTTAAAATCTAAAAATTATGAAAACAAGATTACTATTATTTTTAATGGCATTTTCATTTGCCAATGCACAAATTAATGTGTCACAAGGATTTGAATCAGGAACAATTCCATCTGGTTGGGCAAATAATAATTTTTCTTTTACCAATACGACTTCTTGTTCAGGTGTTTATTCTGCTTCATTCACCACTTCTGGACTTGGATCAGGTGCAGAAATTTCTACTCCCACATATACAGCTACTGGAGCTTCCATTACTGTTTCGGCAGATTATAAAAAAAGTTCTGGCTCTGGTGGAGGTATTTTTTATCTTCAATATTATAATTTCACAACTAGTAGTTGGACGACAATAACAACAACAACTTCTTTTTCAAGTACTTGTCAAACACTTTCTGCAACAATTCCAGCAGGAACAATTCCAACTGGAGCCAATGTAGCTTTTAAATTTTATCTGTATTGTACTAGTGGGAATTTTACTTTTAATGTTGATAATACAAAAGTGTTTGAAAATATTCCTCAAACTATTGCAGAATATACTTTTAATAATACGTACACTAATATTAATGGGAATGCAGCATTTTCTTCAAATGCAGGAACTTCATTTGTAACGGACAGACATGGAAATTCTAATGGAGCTATTAATATTAATAATTCGGGATCTAATGCTACTATTGCTGGGTTATCATATGGTGCTGGTGCTAGAACAATTTCTGTTTGGGCAAAAACTAATGTTTTAAATAGTGTTATTAATTATGTATTTCACTATGGAAACACTGCAAATGGAAATGGATTAGCGTTTAGACCCACATCAATTCTTTATTTTGAAAATGGAGGTGCAAATCTTGAACTTTCAAACACAAATGCAAACAATACTTGGGTGCATTATGTATGTACTTACGACGGTACTACTGCAAAAGTTTTCAAGAATGGGGTTTTATTTAGTTCAGGAGCTAAAACCTTTAATACGGTAAATAATTCTGATATATTTAAGCTTGGTACAGCCGAAACTGGAGCTGTAAATTATTTTAACGGAGCTATTGATGATTTAAAAATTTACAACTATGTATTGAATACTACAGAAATTTCAAATTTGTATACAAGTAATATGCTTGCTTCTGAAAACTTCAATGCAAACAATTTAGAAGTTGGTTTGTATCCAAATCCTGTAAATGATATTTTAAATATTGATACGAAAGAGGAGATTTTATTAGTAGAAGTATTTACTTTACAAGGTCAGAAAGTGATGTCTTCAAAAGAAAATAAAATCAATGTTTCTGAATTACCTGCTGGGATTTATTTAGTAAGAATTCAAGATGTAAACAATAATATTGCTACAAAGAAAATTATTAAAAATTAAGTTGGTTTAATTAGGTTGAAAAAAAAGGGTTGACAATGAGTCAACCTTTTTTTTATATGTCATCTTCTAAATACATTTTTCGTACACGTTTGAATAATTCACTTGAATACACAAAGTCTGTAACGGCTGCATTATCTGTTTTGAAAATTTCTTTATTGGTGCCTTCCCATTCTAATAAACCGTTTTTTAAGAAAACGATTTTCTCGCCAATTTCCATTACCGAGTTCATATCGTGGGTATTAATCACTGTTGTGATATTGTATTCTTTAGTGATTTCTTGAATTAAATTATCAATAACAATGGCCGTTTTCGGGTCTAATCCAGAATTCGGTTCATCGCAAAATAAATATTTCGGGTTGTTAACAATTGCTCTTGCAATCGCCACACGTTTTTGCATTCCACCAGAAATTTCAGAGGGTTTTTTATGATTGGCATTGATTAAATTTACTCTATCAATTACAAAATTGACACGTTCTTTAACTTCTGCTGCTGTTTTATTAGTAAACATTTTTAATGGAAAACCGATGTTTTCTTCCACAGTCATACTATCAAACAAAGCGCTTCCTTGAAAAACCATTCCGATTTCGGTACGAATATCACGTTTTTCATCTTTGTTCATGTCTTCATAAATTCTGCCGTCAAATGAAATATGACCGCTATCCACTTGATGAACGCCTAATAATGATTTTAAAAAAACCGTTTTCCCAGATCCACTTTGTCCAATTACTAAACTGGTTTTTCCAGCTTCAAAACTTGTAGAAATACCTTTTAAAACCATTTGGTCTCCAAAGCTTTTTTTAATGTCGTGTACTTCAATCATTAGCTTAAAAGTAATTGGGTTAAAATATAATTCATTAAAATAATTACAACTGATGTCCAAACGAAAGCAACTGTACTAGCTTTACCTACTTCTAAAGCACCACCTTTCATGTAAAAGCCATGAAAAGAAGGGATTGTAGCTAAAATAAATGCAAATACTAACGTTTTAATAAAAGCATATGCGATATGAAAAGGGATAAATTCGTTTTGTAAACCTGTAATAAATTCTTGACTTGTAGTAAAACCACCATAAACACCAGCTAAATAACCACCGAATATTCCTAAAAACATGGCGATTCCAATCACAAACGGATAAAGCGTAGCGGCTATCATTTTTGGGAAAACCAAGTAATTTAAGGCATTTACACCCATAACTTCTAACGCTTCAATTTGCTCGGTAACACGCATAGAACCAATACTTGACGTAATAAATGAACCCATTTTTCCTGCCATAATGATAGAAATAAATGTCGGTGCGAATTCTAAAACTATAGATTGACGCGTAGCAAAACCTATTAAATATTTTGGAATTAACGGATTAGTTAAATTCAAAGCCGTTTGAATGGCTACAACTCCACCCACGAAAAATGAAATGAAACACACAATTCCAAGTGAATCAATAATTAAATCATCAATTTCCTTTAAGATAAGTTGTTTCATCACGCTCCATTTTACAGGACGATTGAAAACGTCTTTCAGCATAATGAAATAGCGACCAATTTGAGATAAATATCTAATCAACATCATAGTTTAAAAATATCTGCTAAAATAGTAAATTAATGTGTCAATTACCGATGTGCCAATTTGAAAATTACATAATATTTTTAATTGATGAATTGGCTAATTTTTAATTGGCTAATTGAATAACTTCGCTTTCATTTTTTTCCAACGGTAGTTTCGTATCCATTTGGCTTGTTCGGAATTAACAAATAATTGTTTTCCTGAAGATTTGGCTTTCCAAAATCCCATTATGTAATCGATGAACAATAATGGTTTTCCTTTTCTACTCGCTAATTTTAAAGAAGCTATTGCTGTAATGAAAATTCCGTAACCTAAACTATAAAAAGCTTCACCTTGTTTGTAACGCGCCGCTTTGTTATAACTGGCACCTGTTGGTTTTAAGTGTTTTACGTGTAAACTTTCATCAGTAATGACTTTCCAATTATAGAATTTACAAAGTAATTCGTCTACAGTATCCCAACCCATTGCTGGTTTTAAGCCACCAATTTGCTTGTATGTTTCTTTTCTGTAAGCTTTTAAAGCACCACGAATATGGTCTTTGTCGGTTAGGTTTTCTAAAACCCAATCGCCATTTTTTTCTATATAACAAAATCCACCTGCCATTCCAATTTTTGAATCAGATTGGAAATGTTTGATAATTGTTTCGAAATAATGGTTTGGAAAAATTAAATCGGCATCCACTTTTACGATAATATCGTAATTGTCATCAATATGTTTTTCACCTTCATGAAAAGCTTGAATTACCTTACTTCCTGGAAGATGAATCGCATCCGATTTTTTATTGACTAAAGTAATAAACGGAAATTTTTCTGAATAAGAAGTCACAATTTCTGCCGTACTATCCGTAGAACTATCATTCACCACAACAATTTTAGATGGCAAAACCGTTTGTTCTACTAAAGATTGTAAGGTCAAAGCCATAAAAGCTTCTTCGTTATAAGCAGGAATGATAATGTAGTAAGCCCTCCAGCCCCCGAAGGGGGAGTTGGAAGTATTTTGTGTTGATTTTATTTTGTTCATTATAAAACTTATTTTGCGTTTTATATTCCCCCTTTAGGGGTTAGGGTGCTTCTTTCAGCGTAAACCAAATAATATCTTGGTGTAAACCATCTCAATAACGGACGGAAACCAATTTTTTTCACAGGATGCGTGAATTTCACACTATCGATAATTTTAAAGCCAGTTTTTTCTAACAACCAATCCAATTGCCAATCTTCAAATTCGTGGTAATGTCTGTCCCATTTGTCGGTTTTACTTCTGTATGCCGATGAAAACCATAAACGTAAAGGAATAGAAATTAAAACTTTATCACATTTTACGTTTTCTAAAACAGTATACGGATTTAATAAATGTTCGAAAATTTCAAAACCTGTAAAAACATCGTAATTTTCTTCGCGTAAAGCGTTCTGATTCGCATCTAAATCTTCCCCTTTTGTATTGATAACTTTATAGTCATTTTCTAACATAATTTTCGAAAACGGATTAGGAACACCTAAATCGAAAATGGTTTCAGAAGTGGATATATGTTTTTTTAAAAAATCTAAAGTAATATTGAAGCGCTTGCTAGGATATGTTTTTTCGTACATTTTAATACTGTTTCAAGTTTAATGTTTCAAGTTTAAAACAAGAGTGTAAAAATAGTAAATAAACCTGAAACTTTAAACCTGAAACTTTAAACAAAAAAAAATTAAACTTTATAAACAATCGCATTAATATTCATTCCTGCTCCAACTGAAGCAAAAATAATCACATCGCCTTTTTTTAATTCTTGATTTTCAATTTTTCCATTTACGATTAAATCATATAAAGTTGGAACTGTCGCCACACTTGAATTTCCTAATTTGTGAATACTCATTGGCATCACACCTTCTGGAGGAGATTGGTTATATAATTTGAAAAAACGATGAATAATAGCTTCGTCCATTTTTTCATTGGCCTGATGAATCAATACTTTTTTGATATCTGTGATTTCGTAGCCACTTTTCTCTAAGCATAATTTCATCGCATTTGGAACATTGTTTAGTGCGAATTCGTAAATTTTTCGACCGTGCATTTTGATGTATCTCACATCTGCATCTAACTCTTTATTAAATGAATTTCCGAAATATAAATAATCCGCTTCGTCTGTCGCGTAAGTTGCAGAAGCATGGCTAATTATACCGCCTTCTTCCTCGGTAGCTTCAATAACTGTAGCGCCAGCTCCGTCCGAATAAATCATAGAATCTCTATCGTGAATGTCAACGACTCTTGATAAGGTTTCGGCACCAATGACTAAACATTTTTTCGCCATTCCAGCTTTGATATAAGCTTGCGCTTGAATAACTCCTTCAATCCAGCCAGGACAACCGAAAAGCATATCATAAGCCACACAATATGGGTTTTTTATACGTAATTTTTGTTTGACACGAGATGCTAAAGTTGGCACCGCATCTGCTTGAATTGCAGCGTGTTTTACGTTTCCGAAATTATGTGCGAAAATAATATAATCTAAAGTTTCAGGATCAATTTTTGCATCTTCAATAGCACGTTGAGCGGCAATTAAGGCAATATCTGAAGTCACTAAATCATCGCTAACATATCTGCGTTCTTGAATTCCAGTAATTTCTAAAAATTTTTCTGCAACCATTTCATTTGAATACGGAAAATCAGAACCATCCTCATTTAAAAAAGAATGCTTTGCGAAATCTAAATTCGTAACTTTTTCTGTAGGTATGTAGCTTCCTGAGCCAGTAATTTTAATATTCATTTCGGCAAATTTTAGTCTAAATTACTAAATTGAGAGTCATAAAAGGCTTAACAATTCGTAAATTAATTAATTATTACGAAATTGTTAAAATAATTCCTTTTTTTTATTGATTTCAGAATTTATGCAAACTTTATTTTCATTACAGTTGCCATGTTCAGTGCCATAGTTTTCATTTGGTCGGCTTTATTACCTTCGAAACTTTCTGTAATGGAAGTATAAAAATGATCTAACCAAATTTCGAAATGTTCGTGAGTGAAAGGATGTTTATCGTGAATGTCTTTATGAATTTGAAACATGTTGTTAGTATAACCGCCTTTTAAAAATAAACCTTGTTCCCAAAAGGTTGCTAAAGTTTCAAAATGTTCTTCTAAATGTTGATCTACGTGAGTTGCTTTAGTAAAAAAGAAATTGATAGATTGGTCTTTTAATAATCTATCGTAAAAATTTCTTATGATTAGGATGATATCTTCACGGGTTTCTATGTCTTTCATTTTGTTCAATTTTTTGCACTTCAAATTTACAACATTCCTTCTTGAAGAAATTGATATTTATCATATTTCAAAAAAAAATCCCAAAAACCGAATTGGAATTTGGGATTTTAAAGTTGTTTGTTTTTAGACTACGAAAATCGTAAATCTAAAATCGTACTTTAATATTACATGTACGCTTCAATTGGTGCACAGCTACAAACTAAATTTCTATCTCCATACGCTTCATCAACACGACGAACAGTTGGCCAGAATTTATTTTCAGCAATGTACTCTAATGGATAAGCTGCGTTTTCACGAGAATATGGATAAACCCATTCGTTTGCAGTAACCATAGCTAAAGTATGCGGAGCGTTTTTCAAGATATTTTGAGCATCGTCTTTTGTTGAAGCTGCAATTTCTTTACGAATTGAAATCATCGCATCACAAAAACGATCTAATTCTGCTAAATCTTCTGATTCAGTTGGTTCAATCATTAAAGTTCCAGCAACTGGGAAAGAAACCGTTGGCGCGTGGAAACCATAATCCATTAAACGTTTTGCGATATCCGTTACTTTGATTCCGTTGTCTTCAAAAGCACGACAATCTAAAATCATTTCGTGAGCCGCTCTTCCCATTTCTCCAGAATATAAAACTGGATAATGTGCTTCTAAACGCGCTTTCATATAATTCGCATTTAAAATAGCGTGTTTCGTAGATTTTGTTAAGCCTTCCGCACCTAACATACAAATGTATCCGTAAGAAATTAAGCAAACTAAAGCCGAACCATAAGGAGCAGCAGAAATAGCTGTAATCGCTTGATCACCACCTACTTTAATTACAGGATTTGTTGGTAAGAAAGGAACTAATTTATCGTTCACACAAATTGGTCCAACACCTGGTCCACCACCACCGTGAGGAATTGCGAAGGTTTTGTGTAAGTTTAAGTGACAAACGTCAGCACCAATTGTAGCAGGATTGGTTAATCCAACTTGTGCATTCATATTCGCACCATCCATATATACTAATCCACCATTTTCGTGAATAATGTCTGTAATTTCGATAATTGAACTTTCAAAAACACCGTGAGTTGAAGGGTAAGTTACCATTAAACATGATAATCTATCTTTAAATTCAATAGCTCTAGCTCTTAAATCTTCTACATCAATATTTCCTTCTGGAGTTGTTTTTGTAACGATAATGTCCATTCCAGCCATTGCTGCAGAAGCCGGATTAGTTCCGTGTGCAGAAGAAGGAATTAAACAAACCGTTCTGTGATCATCTCCACGAGATAAATGATACGCACGAATAGCCATTAAACCAGCATATTCACCTTGAGCACCAGAGTTAGGTTGTAAAGTTGTACCTGTAAAACCAGTAACGACATTTAACTGTTGTTCTAATTTTTTAAGCATAGTTAAATAACCTTCCGCTTGTTCGATAGGAGCAAAAGGGTGCATGTTGTTCCAATTTGCCATAGATAAAGGCAACATTTCGGCAGCAGCATTTAATTTCATCGTACAAGATCCTAAAGAAATCATAGAATGATTTAACGATAAATCTTTACGTTCTAATTTTTTGATATAACGCATCAATTGACTTTCCGAATGATGATTGTTGAAAACATCATGTTGTAAGAAAGTTGACGTTCTTTCTAAGTTTTCAGTAATTCTTCCAGAAGGTAAAAGGATTTTTACAGGTGTAAATTCTTTTCCAGTTGCTTCTGCGAAAATTCCGATAATTTGGTTGATGTCGTTAATCGAAGTCGTTTCGTTGAATGAAATCGAAATCGTTTCTGCATCAACATAAAAGAAGTTTACTTCATTTCTTTCTGCAATCGCTTTTACTTTAGCAGCATCTGCTTTTACTAAAATCGTATCGAAAAAAGAAGTATTCGTTTGGTAAACCCCTAATTTATTTAATTCTTCAGCAGTTGTGTGTGCAGAAGCGTGTACTTTATTTGCAATATATTTTAATCCTTTTGGTCCGTGATAAACCGCATACATTCCAGCCATAACCGCTAATAAAACCTGAGCAGTACAAATGTTAGAAGTTGCTTTTTCACGTTTAATGTGTTGTTCACGAGTTCCTAATGCCATACGTAAGGCACGGTTTCCGTTTACATCAATTGAAACACCAATAATTCTTCCTGGCATTGAACGTTTGTATTCGTCTTTTGTGGCGAAGAAAGCGGCGTGAGGTCCACCGTAACCCATTGGAATACCAAAACGTTGCGTCGTACCAACTACAACAGCAGCGCCCATTTCACCTGGAGATTTTAATTTAGCTAAAGATAAAATGTCAGCGGCAACAGCTACTTTAATTTCGTTTTCAGCTGCTTTTGCTATAAATGAAGTATAGTCGTTTGCTTGACCATATTTTCCTGGATATTGTAAGATGGCTCCGAAAAATTCTTTAGAGAAATCGAAAGTTTCATGATTTCCAACTACTAATTCAATTTTAAGTGGTGTAGAACGTGTTTGTAAAACAGAAAGTGTTTGTGGTAATATTTCTTCTGAAACGAAAAATTTCGTTACGTTGTTTTTCTTTTGATCACGAGAACGTACATCGAATAATAATGCCATTGCTTCTGCAGCAGCAGTAGATTCGTCTAATAAAGAAGCATTTGCAATTTCCATTCCTGTTAATTCGATAACTGTTGTTTGGAAATTCAAAATCGCTTCTAAACGACCTTGAGCAATTTCTGCTTGATAAGGCGTATATGCAGTATACCAACCTGGGTTTTCAAAAATATTTCTTTGAATAACTGCAGGAACAATTGCTGGGTTGTATCCTAAACCAATATATGATTTGAAAACTTTATTCTTTTTACCTAATTCTTGAATATGATTTAAGTATTCATATTCTGTCATTGGTTCGTCTAAATTTAATTCGTTTTTAAGGCGAATATCGTCTGGAATAGTTTCAAAAATTAATTGATCTAGTGAATCAACTCCAATAGTTTGTAACATATGGTTTAGGTCGTTTTCACCAGTTCCAATGTGTCTTAAAGCAAAAGCATCTGTTCTCATTATATATAAAAATAAGTTGTGTTTAAATTTGGATACAAAAGTAATTATTAATCTGTTAAAAATAATCGCTTTTAAACTGAAATTTTGTGATTTTTATCAACTAATAAGGCTTGTTATTAACACTTTGATTATTTTTGTTGAATGGTGATATGGAAGAAAATATTTGATTTTTATATTAAAAGCAGTTTGCACGTGGCTTTATCGGCTTTTGCATTGGTTTCCATGACAATGTACTTCTTCAACATATCAGAAAATTTTGAGGTGAAAGCCTTTGCTTTTTTCGGAACTATTGTAGGTTATAATTTTGTAAAATACGATGCGTTGGCAAGGTTAAACAAAATAACGATTAAGAAAGAATTGAGGTTGATTATTCTCCTTAGTATTTTTAGTGGGTTAGCTAGTTTTTATTATTTTCTAAAATTGCAATTTATCACCCAATCTGTAGGAGTTTTTGTTTTTGTATTGTTGTTGCTTTATACTTTGCCGTTTTTTCCAAATAAACGAAATGCTAGAAATTGGAAAGGCATAAAGATTTACATTGTGAGTTTGTGCTGGGTTGGCGTTACCGTAATTCTTCCATTAATTAACGCAAAAGTTGGATTTACATCTGACGTTTTATTACTGAGTATTCAAAGATTTATACTGATTTTTGTATTGGTTTTGATTTTCGAAATCATAGATATTAATACCGATGATCCACATTTACAAACCGTTCCGCAACAAATAGGGGTAGAAAAGACCAAATTATTAGGCTACGGACTTTTGATTGTTTTGCTTCTTTTAGAATTTTTATACGAAGCGAATCATGATTATACACCACTACTTTTTAAAATTATAGTTTCAGGTTCTATTGCTTTGTTTTTATATTTTGCCAATGAAAATCGATCGAGATATTATACTAGTTTCTGGGTGGAAGCGATTCCTGTTTTTTGGTGGTTGATGTTAGTTTTTGTTTACGATTAAACTTGTAGGTTTATTTCTCTGCTAAATTTTTCAAAACCGCATTTCTATGTATGATGAAATTCGTCAAATGTTTTTTCAATAGTAATTTATCGAAAAGTTGGCCGAAAATGCCAAAAGGCGTTTCGTATTCTAAAACATCTGTCACTTCTACATAGTTTTCTTTTTGTTTGAAAAGATGCTGATGTTTGAAACTTTTAAATTGTCCTTTTAGTTGTTCATCTACAAAATAAGTGGGGAAATCCATTTCAGAAATAAGACTTTGATGTGTTAAATACACGCCAAAATGTTTGCCTTTCCAAGTCACGGTTTCGTTTTTATTTATTAATCCAGATGTAATTCCAGCAATAGCAACTTCCTTAGTTTTACTTGCCGATTGCTGATGAATATCGATATTTCGATTGGTATCGAAAACGGTTTCAATGGTTGCGAAATAGTTTGTGGTGATTTTTATGGTTGTCATTTTAATTAAAAGTATTGGTAACACAGATTTACTCAAATTTCACAGATTGGTTTGTGTTAATCTGTGAAATCTGTGTCTAATTTTTTTGTAATAAATTTTCAAATGTTTTATCTACTGAATCGTACTTAAAAATAAATCCGTTTTCTTGTAAGCGTTTTGGAATTACGTTTCGACTTTTCAAAACCAATTCGGTTTCGGTATTAATTATTTTTGAACCCAATTCTAATAGCCATTTCGGTTGAGAAAATCCAAACGGCATACCAACCGTTTTTCGTAATTTCGACATAAAGTCTACGTTTCTAATCGGATTTGGAGACACTATATTGATCTCGTTTTCCAATTTGTTTTCGATAACAAAAGCAACGGCTCTGGCAAAATCTTTTTCGTGAATCCAACTGATAAATTGCTTACCATTTCCTTGTTTTCCGCCCATTCCTAGTTTTGCTAAAGTTTTTAATGGAATAAATGCACCGCCATTTTTTCCTAAAACTATAGAAGTTCGTAACGCTGTTTTTAAAGTTTTCGGAGTTTTAGTTTCGAAGAACGCTTTTTCCCAACTTTTAGCGATGTTCATAGAGAAGTCGTTACCAATTTCTCCAGTAGTTTCATCCATTTGTTTGTCTAATGAAAAACAATAAATAGTAGAAGTCGAAGAATTTAACCAATGTTTCGGTGGATTTTCACATTGTAAAACGGCTTCATTTAAAATTTTGGTACTCTCAATTCTAGAGTTAAAAATCGCTTGTTTGTTTTTTTCGTTGTATCTGCAATCCACAGATTTCCCTGCTAAATTGATTAAAACATCTGTGTTTTCTAATTCCTTTTCCCAACCAGAAAATGTTTTGGCATTCCAGTTTACATATTTGATGTTGTTCTTATTCTCAGATTTTCCTCTCGTGAGAATGACAATTTCATCGAAAGAATCTTTGAAATGGTCGACTAAAACCTGGCCTAAAAATCCGGTTCCAGCTGCTATGATAAGTTTTTTCATTTTATGTGTTTAAGATAATTCCTAGTGCAATAATTCGATATAAAACCCAAGTTAAGGTTAGATATTTTGGTAATTCAAGAATATTGATTCTTCTATAATGTTCCGCAATCATAATACAAACCGTCAGTCCAAACCAAGTTAAGATAAAAAGATGAGGTAATTCAATAATTGATGAAAGTAGAATTATTGGAACTAAAATAATAGCACCTAATAAAGATATCGTAATTAAATTTCCAATATAATTAAGGTTTGTTTTTTTATCTGTTTTAGTTAGAAATAAAAGTTGAAAACCAATTTGTCCAATCGCTAAAATAACTTCTCTATAAATGGATGCGTTTGGAAGTATAGTTATAATTTGAGCACATTTGTATAAAGTGAAAATCGTAATTATAGTGGCGAAAATGATATAAATTAGTCTGTATTTGATATTAAAATCGGGAACACATTCTAATTTTATTTCAGTTTTTTTCTTACTTGGCATTATCACTTTTCTATTGTAAGAAATAAAAGAATAGAGCTTTTTAAGTAGAAAATTTATCGGTTTCCAATTTCCGACTTTTTCCATCCAAGGAAATGAAAAACCAATCACTTTTAACAAACTGTCAATGCCATAAAGAACGGTTTTATTTTCATTATCAACCAAAGCAATTTCATTAGAAGCGCGTTGTACATCAATAAAATTTTGTTCTTCTTCCGTTAATTGACAATAGGGTTTTTTACCGTTTTCGTCTAACATTCCAGTTGTGATAAACCCTTTAGTATACACTCGGCAAAGTGGACATTCTTCGTCGTAAAGTAAGGTTTGGTTTTTTAGCGTTTTCATTTTTTATAGTTTCAATTCCGACAGGGTTTTAAACGCTGTCGGAGCTAGGATTTAATTTACCCGTTAATTACAATTCTTTGTTCTACTTGTGTTTGACTGGCTTTGCGTTTTCCTCTAAAAAAGAAATATAAGTTTAAGAACAACATAATTCCTAAATAGATGGCAAATCCGCCAATTTTATAACTTAAGGCTTCAATTAAACTTTGATAATCGTCTTTGTAAATTGTCATTTCTAAAATCATCAAAGCAAAACCCAAATTAAGTAAATAAAAACCGGTTTCAAATAATTTATTGGTCGCCGTTGCAATTTCTTCTCGGCCTTTAAAAATATCTAACATGAATATTTTACTGTTTTTGAATAATGTTTTGCTTACGTAATAAGTTAAAAATAAAGCAATTGGTAAGTAAATGGCATATCCGACTAAGATTTTTGTAGTTTCCATAATGTTGAATGTTTAAATTAATTTTTTAATGTATTTAGTTAATAATATTATGTTGATATAATGCATAAATCCGATGGTAAGAATGATGATTGCTGATTTGGTCGCAATGATTTCAATAAGTTGATTTCTAGTTTGAATTTTTTCCCATGAAATGATTGTCATCGCACAATAACCCAAATTCAATAAATAATAACCAATTAGAAGCGTTTTGTTTATTTGAAGACACAATTCTTCATGATTCGGAATCAATTGCGACACAAAAATATTTCCGTTATCGTAGCATAATTTTCCAACTTTGATGATAATTACGCTGGTGAGACTTAGATAAATTAAATATCCTATGATGTTGAGGTTCATTTGATTTTTATTTTATTTTCTACACTTACTTTTGAACCTTTTGCTAAAATTATTGAAGTTGGAATTAAGTCTTTCATAAATGCAAATTCATCTCCATATGTGGCTTTAAAATCTACATCAATTTTAGAGTTCAATACGTTATATTGTTTCCAAATTGGATGTTTCACTTCATACTCAAACGTTTTTGTGTGGTTTACTTTTGTATAACCGAAATAATGTTCAGTAATAAATTGCGCTTCAGAATTTTCTTCAATTTTTATTAATTTTTTTTCTGTTTCTAGAGCAATTGAATGCCATTTTTGTTCTTTCTTCCATTCATAAGTGAAATTAAAAGTGTTTTCGTTTTCTATCATTTTATGTTTCATTGGTAAAGTTTCGTAGTTTTCTTTAAAAACAGTATTGGCCACAATTTTTAATGCTAGTTTAGGAACAATTTCTTTTATAAAAACAACGCCTCGTTTCCATTTCCCTTCTTCAAAACGTTTCACATAAAATCGTAAATTGACTTCTTCGAAATTAGTATGTAAAGGAATTTTTAAACCTAGAAGTTTCACATCTTCAAACATAAATCCGACTAAACTGATATAACATTTGTTGTCCCAAAAATCTAATTCGGTTCCGTTTGGTACATATTTTTCTAAAATTTTAGCGTCAATTTTATAATTGATTAAAGCTAAGTTGGTCCATTTTGCGGTTAAAAAGCTCATGATTAAATTTTATTAATTAGGTAAATTAGATAAATTGATAAGAGATAGGGTGCAACTATTACTACTGAAAAAAACTCAAAAGATAATAGTTCAATAATTTCAAATTTAAATGTCAGAAACATTAATACTAAATTTATAGCCACTAGAATCCAGTATACAATTACTTGTGTTTTGAGTTTGCTGTAAATTTTTATTGAAGAATAAATATTATAAACACCTAAAGTAATCATAAAAATTGGGCCTAACCAAAATGTAAGCCAAAGTAAAACACTTAACAATAGTAATAAAGGGTTGTATGTTTTTAAATTATTCATTTTGTTTCTTTTTGGTTGTAAATAATATAGGTTAAGAAAAAGATTAACAAAATTGGAATGATAAATAACCAGTTCATTGTATGTCTGTCCCAAATAATAAAGAAAGATATTACGATTGCGAAATAAATATAAATCAATTTGTTTTTCGGAAAAGTAACTAAAAAGAATAGTGCTGCAATTACTTGTAAAAAACCAGTAACAGCTAATCCATATCCACCTAATAGCAGAAATAATAAGGCGATCATATTAATTACTTTTATAACTTTAAATGGTAGAATCATAATTAGTGGTATTATATTTTGAATCTGAAAAACTACAATAATGAACATATAAATTATATAACGCAATTAGAATGCAGAAGTAAAAAAAATCTCGAAAAATAAATTTGAAGAATAAAATTACAAGAAACCAATATACTAAGTAAAATGCTGCTACTATCTTGTTGTATATTACAGCGTAAATTGTCACTAATATTGATATGAATACTTGATATATTCCAAGAAATAAAAGAAAAGAGATATCTGCATTATCAATATAATTAAATATAAATTTAAAAGCGGTGAAGACTAAAGCTATACTAGTTAAAATTATATTCACGGTGAAACTAAACTTTTTCATAATTCTTTTTATTTTTAAACTTTCAGAAAAAAATGAAAGTTTTAATTAAATTTTTTTATTTCATAAACTTGACTAAAATCTGCGCCAACCAATTGTCTTTGTATTCTGTGATTTTATCTAAAACGTTATCCGCTTTTAGTACGAAATCATATAATTTTTTAGTTTGATCAACGAAATGTTTTTCTTCAGAAGTGGCATTGGCAGAAATTGAAGAAACTTCTTTTAAAACTTTTAATGCGGGTTTAATTTCTCTTTTACTTCTTTCTTTGGAGATTTTTACGGCTAATTCGTCCAAATCTTTTTCGGCGGTGAAAAATTCTCTTCTTTCGCCTGCTTTGTATTCTTTATACACAATTCCCCAATCCATCAAAGCACGAATATTCATGCTGGCGTTGCCACGAGAAATTTGTAATTCTTCCATAATCTCTTCCATAGAAATCGCTTCGCTAGAAACCATCAACAAAGCATGAATTTGCGCCATCGTTTTGTTAATTCCCCATTGAGAACCTAACGCTCCCCAAGTTTGTACGAATTTATTTTTAGCTTCTTTGAATTTCATTTATTGCTTTTATTGTTTTTTAATGGTCAAATGCAAATCGCATTGAAAAAATGCTCATTGTCATTTTATGGTTTATCTAATTTGATAGTACAAAGATATATAAAAGTTTTTAAACTTTCAAAAAAAAATGAAAGTTTGTTTTAAAAAGAAACCGAAGTGATTTTCTTCGGCTTCTAAATATCTAAAATTTAGTAATCTAAATCAACCCAGCTCTTTTCAACAAAGCATCTGGTTTAGGTTCTTGTCCTCGGAAATTTTTGTATAACGTCATTGGATGATCTGTTCCGCCTTTTGACAAAACATTATCTTTAAATTTAGTTGCGACATCTTTATTGAAAATCCCATTTTCTTGGAAATAGGCGAACGCATCGGCATCTAAAACTTCTGCCCATTTATAACTGTAGTATCCTGAAGAATAGCCGCCTTGAAAAATATGTGAAAACGAAACACTCATACAATTTTCAGCAACATCTGGAAATAATGACGTGTCGCCCATGGCTTGTTTTTCAAACGTTTTTACATTTTCAATAACTTGATTTTTTCCATGGTATTCCATATCTAATAAACCAAAACTCAATTGACGTAACGTTGCCATTCCTTCTAAGAAACTCGCTGATTCTTTGATTTTTTCGACATATTCTTGTGGAATTATTTCACCCGTTTCATAGTGTTTCGCAAACAATGCCAATGCTTCTGGTTCGTAACACCAGTTTTCCATAACTTGTGATGGTAATTCCACAAAATCCCAAAAAACAGATGTTCCAGAAAGGCTAGGGTAGGTGGTGTTCGCAAACATGCCGTGTAATCCGTGACCGAATTCGTGAAACAATGTCGTTACTTCATTAAACGTTAATAATGATGGTTTCGTTGCTGTTGGCGGAGTGAAATTGCACACATTGGAAACATGTGGTCTTTCGTTTGTTCCTTCTTTTATATATTGTGGTTTGAAAGATGTCATCCAAGCGCCATTTCGTTTTCCTTTTCTTGGAAAGAAATCGGTGTAAAAAATTGCCACTAAGTTTTTATTCTCATCTAAAACTTCAAAAGTTTGAACATCTGGATGGTATTTGTCAATATCGAAAACTTCGTTAAAGGTGATTCCAAAAAGTTTTTCTGCTATTGTAAACGCACCATTTAAAACGTTTTCTAATTTGAAATACGGTTTCAACACTTCGTCATCCAAATTGAATAATTTTTGTTTCAATTTTTCTGAATAATAAGCTGAATCCCATTTTTCTAAGTGTTCAATTCCGTCTAATTCCTTCGCGAAAGTTGCTAATTGTTCAAATTCTTTTTTAGCAGCTGGTTTGGCTTTTTCTAAAATATCATTCAAAAACGATAATACTTTAGTAGGATTTTGAGCCATTCGTTCTTCTAAAACAAAATGGGCATGCGTTTCATAACCCAATAAATTAGCACGTTCATGACGAAGTGAAACAATTTTCTTAGTAATTTCTTCGTTATTGTATTCGTTATTTTGAAAAGCTTTTTTACCGTAAGAAATCGCCATGTTTTTACGTAACTCTCTATTTTCAATATAAGTGACAAACGGAATATAACTTGGAAAATCTAAAGTAAACATCCAACCTGTTTCATTTTTCAATTTGGCTAAATCGGCTGCAGCTTCTTTTGCGCCATCAGGTAAACCTTTTAAATCGGCTTCATTGGTAATGTGCAATTGAAAATTATTGGTTTCTGCTAACGTGTTTTCACCAAAAGTCAATTGTAATTTAGCTAATTCGGTATCAATTTCACGTAAACGTAATTTTTTATCTTCCGAAAGTAAAGCTCCGTTTCGGGCAAAACCTTTATATTTTTTATCTAATAGAGTAGCTTGTTCAGTTGTCAGATCTAAATTCGCTCTGTTCTCATAAACTGATTTCACTCTTTTAAACAATTCTTCATTTAAAGCAATATCGTTTCCGAATTCCGTAATTAACGGCGTCACTTCTTGTGCGATTTTTTGCATTTCATCTGAAGTTTCTGCCGAATTCAAATTAAAAAAAATACTTGATAGTCGGTCTAATGTTTCTCCTGAAAAATCTAAGGCTTCAATCGTGTTTTCAAACGTTGGATTTTCAGTTGAATGGATGATATTGTCAATTTCTAAACGCGCCTTTTCGATGTTTTCAAGGAAAGCGGGCAGGTAGTCTTCCGTTTTTAGTATTGAAAAGGGAGCGGTATTGTATTTTGTGTTGAATTTTTGAGTTAAAACTGACATATGTATATGTTTTAAGTAATTTCTTTGATTTTTTTATGATTTCGGAAGCCCTTATTTTATTGGGGTTTTGAAAATAATTCAATATTTTAACAAAAATAACCGATGAAATGCTTGTTTTTACCGACAAAGCGTATATCTTTGTAAAAGAAATAAAGCGATATATCGCCCTTTTTTCCCCAAAAGAGAATTTTTTTTATAGTTGTCACTTAATTGTGAATAGATTTTTGGCTCCGACTTAGTAATAAGTCGGAGTTTTTTATTTCTTCAAGTTTTCTGAAGCTTTTAAAACCGTATCGCGTAAGCCTTCTTTGTAAAAAATAATTTTATCCAACACACATTTATCTGAACTTCCGATAATTTGTGCCGCTAAAATTCCAGCGTTTTTCGCGCCATTTAAAGCAACTGTTGCTACTGGAACACCACCTGGCATTTGTAAAATGGATAAAACAGAATCCCAACCATCAATAGAATTACTTGATTTTACAGGCACTCCAATTACTGGAAGTGGACTCATAGAAGCGACCATTCCAGGTAAATGTGCCGCGCCACCAGCTCCAGCAATAATGACTGAAATACCACGAGTATGTGCGTTTTTACTAAAATCGAATAATTTTTCTGGCGTTCTGTGTGCTGAAACAATATCGACTTCAATTTCAATATCAAATCCTTTTAAAATGTCTATGGCTTCTTGCATGACAGGCATATCCGAAATGCTTCCCATTATGATGGCTACTTTACTCATTGATTGTTATTTTTAGTTTGTTGTTTATAGTTTATAAAAGCTATTATAATAAAACAGATTATAAAATTGTAAATTATGTTTATGAAATGTGCACCATGTAATAAAGTTCTTTCATCACATTCGCCTTTAACTTCAAATTGATAATACATTTCAAATGGAAAACCAATTGTTAAATTTGGAGATATACTATTAAGTCTTGAATTAATCATCGAATATGATAATGATAAAAAAGAAATCACACAAAATAAAACAAAAGCTTGTAATGTTATTTTTAAAATATTTTTCATCATAGTAAACTGTTAACTGCGACTGAAACCTGCGACTGAAAACTGCGACTGAATACTAATTACTGAACACTGATAACTCTAATACTATTCTTCACTTCTTCGGCAATTTTTCTGGCTTCTGTCATGTCTTCATTTACGATAGTCACGTGTCCCATTTTTCTGAATGGTCGCGTTTCTTTTTTACCGTAAATATGAGGTGTTACACCATCAATGGCCATTATTTTTTCAATATTTTCATAAATAACTGGACCAGAAAAACCTTCTTCCCCAACCAAATTTACCATAATTCCAGCGACTTTACTATCGGTATTTCCTAAAGGTAAGTTTAAAACCGAACGCAAATGGTTTTCAAATTGCGAAGTATAACTCGCTTCAATGGTGTGATGTCCTGAATTATGTGGTCTTGGTGCGACTTCGTTTACTAAAATATCGTCTGATTCTGTTTGAAACATTTCTACAGCCAATAATCCAACATGATTGAAAGCTTGTGAAACTTGTAAAGCCGTTTCAATAGCTAATTGTGCTACTTTTTCATCGATTCTAGCTGGGCAAATTACATATTCCACTTGATTCGCTTCTGGATGAAATTCCATTTCCACAACTGGGTAGGTTTTTACATCACCATTTGCATTTCTGGCAACAATCACAGCTAATTCGTTTTTAAACGGAACCATTTCTTCCGCAATACATTCGACTTCTGGTAAATGCATTAAATCCATAGTAGAACGACAAATTTTCACACCATTACCATCGTAACCAAATTGGGCGCATTTCCAAACAAAAGGAAATTCTAATTCGTCATTCTCTAAAGATTTTTTCAAATCATTTAAATCTACAAATCTTTGGTGTTTTGATGTTGGAATGTTATTATCCACATAAAAATCTTTTTGTTTTCCTTTGTTTTGAATTAATCGCAACGTTTTTGGTGAAGGAAAAACAATATGACCTTCTTCTTCTAATGTATCTAAAGCCTCTAAATTTACATTTTCAATTTCAATCGTTATGGCATGACACATTTTACCAAATTGATAAACCGTTTCATAATCCATTAAACTTCCAGTAAAAAACTTATTCGCGCCGAATTGTGCTGGTGCTTCGTTACTTGGGTCTAAAACAAGAGTGGTGATGTCGAATTTACGAGTTTCGGTAAGTAGCATTTTACCTAATTGGCCGCCTCCTAAAATTCCTAATTTAAAATCTGAAGAAAAATAATTCATTAGTTGTTATTGTTGTGTTTGCGCAAAGATACTAATTTGAATTTGTTTCGCAATTGGCATTTATTTTAGTTTCTTTAAAATATCTTTTGCTGCTTCTTTGTAGGCTGCGGAATGATTGGGGTAATCTTGCGAAAGTATCATTTTTAATTCTTCATTTATCCACGAATGTTTTTTACCAAAATTGTGCAAAGCTCTCATGGAATAGGCTTTTGAAGCTACTTTTTCATCTTGAATTAACCAATCTAAACAGGTTTCAATGATTTTTGTTTCTTGGTTTTCTGATAGTTTTATGGTTTTCGATTTAGATAAAAACAGACATATTTTAGAAACCGGGCGAATTGCAGAATCGTTTTTGTAAACGGGAATTTTTGCAATAAAATCATCTAAAAATGGCAAAATAAGTTCTAGTTTTAGTTCGAAAATTAATTCTAAACTCCAACAAGCTTTAACATGAATTTTGTCGTTTTCGTTCAGCGCAATTTCCATTAAAAATTTAAGTTTTTCTGGATTTTGAATTACATAATCGCGAATAAATTCTCGATTTAATCGATGTGCCGTACTTTCTTCTACAAGTTTATAAAAAGCTAAATTCATTCAGTAAAAATAATCATTTTTTAAAAAAAGCACTATTTATATTTTTATATGTTCAATAGTTTGTAAATTTGCCGTTTATTTTAACTACAACAACACAATGATTAATATCGTTTTATTCGGTAAGCCGGGTGCTGGTAAAGGAACACAGGCGGAATTTTTAAAAGAGAAATACACTTTGACACATTTGTCAACTGGTGATATTTTTAGATTTAACATCAAAAATGAAACAGAATTAGGTCTTTTAGCAAAAACCTTCATGGATAAAGGGGATTTGGTTCCAGATTCTGTAACGATTCAAATGTTACAAAGTGAAGTGGAAAAAAATCCAGAATCTAAAGGGTTTTTATTTGATGGATTTCCAAGAACTATTGCACAAGCGGAAGCTTTAGATGTGTTTTTAGAATCTAAAAATGATAAAATTACAGCTACTGTTGCTTTAGAAGCAGATGATGAAATTTTAGTAAAACGTTTGTTAGAAAGAGGGAAAACTTCTGGAAGACCAGACGATCAAGATGAAGAAAAAATAAGAAATAGATACCAAGAATATAACGAAAAAACTGCACCTTTAATGGACTATTATAGGTCTCAAGGTAAGTTTTATGCTGTGAATGGAATTGGTACAATTGAAGAAATTACAGAACGATTAAGTACAATAATCGATAAATTTTAATTATATTGCATTTAAATTCAACTACATAAAAATTGGAAATAGTCATAATATTCTTGTTGATACTACTCAATGGAATTTTCTCCATGTCAGAGATCGCACTCATATCAGCAAGAAAAAACAGGTTAGAAACCGCTGCCAAAAAAGGCAACACGAGTGCAAAAACAGCTTTAGATTTAGCTAATTCACCTAACAAATTTTTGTCGACGGTGCAAATTGGTATTACCTTAATTGGTATTTTAACCGGTATTTATTCTGGAGCAAAAATTACAACTGATGTGGAAACATTTTTCGCATCATATACCTTAACTTTTCCATATGCACATTCTTTAGCAGTAGGTGTGGTGGTAGTTATTTTAACTTTCTTTTCTCTTGTTTTTGGAGAATTATTACCAAAAAGAATCGGTTTAAATTATCCAGAAGCTATTGCAAAATCAGTAGCCGTTCCAATGAAAGTGATGTCCATTGCGACAGCACCTTTTATTTGGTTGTTAACCACTTCAACAGATTTTATTCTTAAAGTATTTAAAATAAAACCAACAGCTGACGGAAAAGTTACCGAAGAAGAAATTAAAGCGATTATTAAAGAAGGTACCGAAGTAGGTGAAGTTCAAGAAATTGAACAAGACATTGTGGAACGTGTTTTTCATATTGGTGACCGAAAAGTTAATTCTTTAATGACACACAGAAAAAGCATTGTGTATTTGGCTTTAGACGAAAGTTATGAAGAATTAAAAACAAAAATATTAAACGAATTACACTCTGTATATCCAGTTTGTAGCGAAAATTTAGATGAAGTTATTGGTGTAGTTTTATTGAAAGATTTATTTGCGAATATTGAAAAAGGCGATTTCGATTTGCAAAAAATCATGATTGATCCAGTATATTTTATTGAACATACTTCGGCATATAAAGCTTTAGAGAATTTCAAAAAATCAAAAGTGCATTATGCTTTAGTTACTGATGAATATGGTATTTTTCAAGGAATTATTACTTTAAATGATATTTTAGAAGCGTTAGTGGGCGATGCTGCCGATTTTTACGATGAAGAATTTCAATTAGTAGTCAGAGAAGATGGCAGTTGGTTAGTAGATGGACATTATTCTTTACATGATTTTATGACGTATTTCGATTTAGATGATATGCTAAACGATTATGAAGTAACCACTGTGAGCGGCTTAATGATTACTGAATTAGGAAGTATTCCAAAACAAGGTGAAAAATTAATATGGAATAAATTAGAGTTTGAAGTAATGGATATGGATGGTGTTAAAATTGATAAAATTCTAATAAAAGCAATTACAGAATAACTTTTTTAAAACATAAATGAAACAGCTTGAAATGGATAACATTCTGAGCTGTTTTTTCTATTTAAATAAATAAGGTAAAAAACGTATCTTTGCCAAATAAATATAATTAAAGAATAAAAATAGTTTGAATGCCAGTTTCATATAAAAGATGAAAACTGAAAAATTTAAACTGAAAACAAAATAAAATGACAGAAGGAAATTTCGTAGACTACGTAAAAATATATGTTGCATCTGGTAAAGGCGGGAAGGGATCTTCTCACTTACACAGAGAAAAATTTATTGAAAAAGGTGGTCCAGATGGTGGAGACGGTGGACGTGGTGGTCATGTAGTTATTAGAGGAAGTAAAAATTTGTGGACTTTATTCCATTTAAAATTTTTGCGCCATGTGAAATCGGGTCACGGTGGTGATGGAGGAAGCAGTAGAAGTACAGGTCATGATGGTGAAGATAAATTTATTGAAGTTCCATTAGGAACTGTGGTAAAAGATAAAGAAACGGGTGAAATTTTATTCGAAATTACAGATGATGGAGAAACTAAAATTTTAGCACGTGGTGGAAAAGGTGGTTTAGGAAACTGGAATTTCAGAAGTTCTACCAACCAAACGCCTCGATATGCACAACCTGGAATTCCTGGTGAAGAAGTAGATGTAATTTTAGAATTAAAAGTACTAGCAGATGTTGGTTTAGTTGGATTTCCAAATGCTGGAAAATCGACTTTATTATCAGTATTAACATCAGCAAAACCAAAGATTGCTGATTATGCTTTTACCACTTTAAAACCGAATTTAGGAATTGTTGCTTACCGTGATTTTCAATCATTTGTAATTGCTGATATTCCTGGAATTATTGAAGGCGCAGCTGAAGGTAAAGGTTTAGGGCATTATTTCTTACGTCACATTGAAAGAAACTCTACCTTATTATTTTTAGTTCCTGCAGATGCAGATGATATTAAAAAGGAATACGAAATTCTTTTAGACGAATTAAGACGTTACAATCCTGAAATGTTAGATAAAGACAGGTTGTTAGTAATTTCTAAATGCGATATGTTAGATGAAGAATTGCAGCAAGAAATGAAGCAACAATTAGATAAAGAACTTAAAGGTCTTGATTATATGTTTATTTCGTCTGTGGCACAACAAGGTTTAACGGAATTGAAAGACAAATTGTGGAAAATGTTAAATATATAACTTTTAACAAACTATTTTTTATATTTAAAAAGCGCCCTAATTTTCAGAGCGCTTTTTTTTATGTTTAAAAGTTAAAATTTTCTTAACGCTTTTTATTGATTACTGAAAATTTAGATTTTTTTTTAAAAATAAAGTATATTCGCATCGCAAATAACAAACTATTTTACGAAATCTGTAAATGCAGGTTTCAAAATTTAAACTTAACTAATTATGAAAAAATTTATTGTATCCTTAGTGGCTGCATTTATGCTAATCCCATTTAGTGTAAAGGCTGACGAAGGAATGTGGTTTTTAATGTTTATTGAAAGACTAAACCACCGCGATATGCAAAAAATGGGGTTACAATTAACACCACAAGAAATTTACAGTATTAACAATCACAGTTTAAAAGATGCTATCGTGCAATTTAACGGAGGTTGTACTGCCGAATTAATTTCTAAAGACGGATTAGTATTAACAAATCACCACTGTGGTTATGATGCTATTGCTGAATTATCTTCTGCTGAAAAAAACTATTTAAAAGATGGTTACTGGGCAGCAAATAAAAAAGAAGAATTAAAACCTTCTAGTTTATTTGTACGTTTCTTCGTTCGTATGGACGATTGTTCAAAAAGAATTTTATCTGTTGTGAACCCAAGTATGAGTGAAGCAGACAGAGAAAAAGCAATCAATCAAGAAATTGCAAAAATCGAAAAAGAAAATAACGAAGGTGGAAAATATACCGTTTCTGTTCGTCCATTTTTCCAAGGGAATGAATATTACTATTTCGTTTACCAAGATTATAAAGATGTACGTTTAGTTGGAACTCCTCCAGAAAGTTTAGGAAAATTTGGTGGAGATACAGACAACTGGGAATGGCCACGTCATACTGCAGATTTCTCTATGTTCAGAATTTATGCAGATGCGAATGGTAATCCAGCAGACTATTCAGCGAACAATGTTCCTTTAAAACCAAAACACCACTTACCAGTTAATTTAGGTGGAGTAAAAGAAAATGATTTCGCTATGATTTTAGGTTATCCAGGTCGTACAAACCGTTGGATGCCAGCAGGTGGAATTGAGCAAAACGTAAAATTTGCTTATCCAGCTTGGGTTGAAGGTTCTAAAACAGGAATGGACAACATGAAAAAATACATGGTTCAATCTGATGCTTTAAACTTAATTTATGCTTCAAAATTTGCAGGAGTTGCTAACTACTGGAAAAACCGTCAAGGTATGATTGATGCGTTAACAAAATTTGGTACAGCTAAATCTAAAGCTGCTCAAGAAGCTAAATTTAACAAATGGGCGAACCAACCAGCTAACAAAGCAAAATATGGAAATGTTGTAGCTACAATTAATAAATTTTATGGAATGACGAATGAAAAATCTCGTCATGATAACTATTTACAACAATTATTCAGAACGTCTGCTTTCGGAACTGTAAGCAGAACTTTAGGAAAACAATTAGATTTCTATGCAAAAGCTGATGCTGCAAAACGTGCAGAATTGGCTCCAGGTATTTTAGAAACTGCCACTGATATGTTCAAAGAATTACATATCCCTGCTGAAAAAGATATCTTAGCAGCTCAATTAGGATTGTATTCTAAAAAAGCGGGTTATACTTTAGCACCAATGGTTGAAAAATTAGCTAAAGAAAACAATGGCGATTTTACAAAATATGTAAACGCAGCTTTCGATTTAAGTATTTTTACTTCTGTAGACAGAATTAAAGCGTTCTTAGATTTACCAAGTGAAGCGATGTTAACAAATGATCCTTTATATGTTTTATCAAATGATTTAACAGCTCATATTGGTAAAAGAAGTGATGAGTTAATGAAAGCTCAAAACGATTTCGGAGCTTCTTTCCGTTTATTGGTAGAAGGTTTAAGAGAATCTAAAATTGGTACTACTTTATATCCAGATGCGAATTCAACATTACGTTTAACTTACGGAAAAGTTCGTTCTTTACCAGCTGATAAAAGAAATGATGCATCAATTAACAACTACACAACTTTAGCAGGACAAGTAAAAAAATACAAAAAAGGGGATTTAGAATTTGATTTACCAACGCGTCTTTTAGATATGAACGCTAAAAAAGAATTTGGTCGTTATGCAGATAAAGACGGTTCTTTACACGTAAATTTCTTAACAGATAATGACATTACAGGTGGGAATTCTGGTTCTCCAGTATTAAACGGAAAAGGAGAATTAATCGGTTTAGCTTTTGATGGAAACATTGAAGCCATGGCTGGTGATGTTATTTTCGATAGAAACTTACAAAGAACAATTAACGTAGATATCCGTTATGTACTTTGGGTTATTGAAAATTTCTCTGGTGCAAAACACATTGTTGATGAAATGACTTTAGTGAAGTAATTCATAATGTTTTATAAATAGTAAAAGAGTCTCGAGCAATCGGGACTTTTTTTGTTTTCTATAGTTTTAATTGTCATCCTGAGCTTGTCGAAGGGTTGGGCGTTCCCTTTCAGGTCGTGCTGTCCACTATATCTTTTTATTTTATTGCTTTTTTTATTAAAGCAAAAAACAAAAAGGATGCCGTTCCCATCACTAACGCAAATCCAGTTTTCAAAACAAATCTAAACTTAACCACAATCTTTTCATGCTGAAAGCATCTCACACAAGCCTTAATCTCCATCCAATCCCTACAAACTTTGTCATTCCAATCTAAGGAGGAATCTCATAATCTACATCCATAATGCTTTACCACAATCTTTTCATGCTGAAAGCATCTCACACAAGCCTTAATCTCCATCCAATCCCTACAAACTTTGTCATTCCGATCTAAGGAGGATTTTCATAATCCCAAATCACAATTCGTAAATCCCAAATCGAAATAACCTTTGGCGCAATCGAAGTAAGCTTTGGTTCAATCGAAGTAAGCTTTGGCTCAATCGAAATAACCTTTGGCGCAATCGAAGTAAGCCTTGGCTCAATCGAAGTAACCTTTGGCTTAATCGAAACAAACATAGTTCAAACAAAAAACTCCCAACCTGATAACAAGTTAGGAGTTTTAATGTGTTTTTATAGAAAGAACGTAATTCGTAAATTCAAAATCGTAAATCTATTCTCTCTACAAATTATCTATTTCTTCCTGAACAATTTCCCAATCCGATAATAACTTGTCTAATTCTGCTTTTTTCTTGTTGTAAGCGGTGAAAAACGAAGCGTTTTCCACATGTTTATCGTAATTAGATGCTAATTCTTTATCGTCATTTTGAATGTCGATTTCTAATTGCTTAATTTGACTTTCAATTTTAGATAATCTATTTAATAAAGATTTATTTTTCTTCTGATCTTCATAAGAAGCTTTAGAGTTGTTGGAAGCCGAAACTTCTTTTTTCTCAATATCTTTTTTCTCTACTTCACGCATGTTTTCCAAGTTGCGTTGTTCTAAGAAATAATTGATATCACCTAAATATTCTTTGATTTTTTGGTCTTTGAATTCGTATACTAAATTCGACATATCTTGTAAAAAATCTCTATCGTGAGAAACGAGTAGGAGTGTGCCTTCATATTTTTGAAGAGCGGCTTTTAATACATTTTTCGATTTAATATCTAAGTGATTCGTTGGCTCATCCATCACCAAAACGTTGATAGGTTGCAACAATAACTTGCATAAAGCCAAACGATTACGCTCACCTCCAGAAAGTACTTTTACTTTTTTCTCTACATCATCACCACGGAACAAAAACGAACCTAACATATCTCGAACTTTCGCACGATTGGTATCCGTTGCCGCTTCTTCCATAGTTTGAAGCAAAGTAATTTCACCATCTAAGTATTCCGCCTGATTTTGGGCAAAATATCCGACTTGGACATTATGACCTAATTTTATTTCACCTTCATATTCAAATTCGTTCACAATCGCTTTAATAAAAGTCGATTTTCCTTGACCATTTTGACCTACAAACGCAATTTTACTACCACGTTCCACTAAAAGAGAAATGTCTTTTAAAATGGTTTTGTCGCCGTATGCTTTTGTTACATGTTCGGCTTCAATCACCACTCTTCCCGGAACTTTTGAAACGGGGAACGAAATATTCATCACCGAATTATCGTCTTCATCAACTTCAATTCGTTCTACTTTATCTAATTTTTTAATTAAAGATTGCGCCATCGATGCTTTAGAAGCTTTGGCACGGAATTTCTCAATTAATTTTTCTGTTTCTTCAATTTTCTTAGCTTGGTTTTTCTGAGTCGCCAATTGTTTTTCACGAATTTCATGACGTAATTCTAAATATTGAGAATACGGTTTGTTGAAATCATAGGCTTTTCCTAAGGAAATTTCAATCGTACGATTCGTTACATTATCTAAAAACATTTTATCGTGCGATACTATAACCACAACACCAGGATAATTTCGTAAAAAACTTTCTAACCAAATGATACTTTCAATATCCAAGTGATTGGTTGGCTCATCTAAAAGTAAGATGTCATTCGCTTGAAGTAACAGTTTTGCTAATTCAATACGCATACGCCATCCACCAGAAAACGTTTCTGTTTGATCGTTAAAAACTTCACGTTTAAAACCTAAACCTAATAATATTTTTTCAGTATCACCGACATAATTATAACCACCATGAATTTCATATTGGTGCTGGTAATCACTTAATTGCTGAATTAATTCTGAATACGCTTCACTTTCATAATCCGTTCTAGTCACCAATTGATGATTGATTTCTTCAATCTTCGCTTCGTAAAGTTTGATTTCCTTGAACGCTTGGTAGGCTTCTTCTAAAACCGTTCTCCCAGCTTCAAAATCAATATCTTGGCGTAAAAACCCAATACGAACTTCTTTTTCAGTTGCAATTTGCCCAGAATCAGGTTTGAAATCGCCAGCCAAAATTTTAAGCATGGTCGATTTTCCCGCACCATTTTTTCCAACTAAACCGACTCTGTCGCCAGCGCCCATTCTAAAGGTTACTTCTTCAAATAAATACGTTCCACCAAAGGAAACAGAAAGATTATGTATATTCAGCATGTTTTTTTTCTAATAGTCTGCAAAAGTACTACTCTTATCTTACCTTTGCATTAAAATTATTGAAATGTTTGGTAAAGGTTCTAAAATTTATGCGATGATAACTGGTTGTTGTCCAAAATGTCACGAGGAAAGTATGTATTTTGATGGAAATCCATTTAATTTAAACAAAGTTTATGCTATGCACGAAAAATGCACGCAATGTGGATTAGTTTATAGTATTGAACCTTCTTTTTTTTATGGTGCAATGTATGTTAGTTATGGTTTAGGAGTTGCTTTTTCAGTTGCCGCTTTTGTAGTTTCTTATTTGTTTTTTGAATCGTCATTAAAGACTTCTTTTATTGCAATTGTCATTACTTTATTGGTTATGATGCCAATTATGATGCGTGTATCTAGAAATATTTGGATTAATATTTTTATTGATTTTGATAAGAATTGGAAATCAAAATTATCTAAATAACTTTTTATAAATTCTATTGATTGAAATTTCGTTGTCTAATTCCATATTGTTTTCTATATACTGATATAATTTATCTGATAAATAAGGTGCGAAAAGTACGCCTCTTGTTCCCATTCCATTTAAAATATAGATGTTTTTTTCTGCAAAGTGTCTACCTAAAAGTGGTCGTCTATCTTTTACAGTTGGTCTGATTCCTGCTAAATGTTCAATAATTTCAAATTCGCAAGAAATTAATTCTTTTAAATTGGAAAGTAATTCTTTTTTACCTGCTTCGGTTTTAGTTGTGGTTTTGTCTTCCCAATTATAAGTCGCACCAACTTTATACAAATCATTTCCGATAGGTAAAATCCAAATGCTTGAATTAATGATTTCGTTTAAATCTAAGTTCTCCGCTTTGATAATAAAAAGTTCCCCCTTTGTTCCATCTAATGGCAAATTATTGAAATAGGGATTGCTATGTATACCGAAACCTTCTGCAAAAACAATTTGTTTGGCTTTGATGTTTTTATAATGAATGTGATTTTCTTCAGCAACTAATTTAGAATAATCAAATGTTTCTTGTAAATAACTTTTTTCCGAAATTAAAAATGTAGTATATGTTTCTTTCAATTTTTTGGTATCTAAAAAGCCAGTATGATTTACTTTTCCGAATTTGTAGTTATTTGATACAAATTCATTTTCTAAAGTTTCTAAATTGATGTTTAGGTAATTAGATAGGGTAGGTTTGTCTGAAGCTGTAAACCAATTGTTTTGTTCTTCTATTGAATTCAGTTTTCTTAAAAGTGGAATTTCAAATAGAAATTTTTCGTTTAATTTTTCTTCTAAATTTTTATAAAAAGGAATAGAGATTTCAAGTTGTGCTTCCGCTTCCCAAATTTTTGTAAATCTTTTTAAAACTACAGGATTGTATAATCCACCAGCAATGGTTGTGGAGTTTTGTGAGTTGTCATTGATTACCATAATTGTTTTATGGTTCAATAAACAGGTTTCTGCAAAAGAAATTCCGGCTAAACCAGAACCAATAATAAGATAATCGACTTCCATTATTTTGTATGATAGAAATGCAAATTTACATAAATTTTTTGGTTTCATTTGCTATTATGAAATTGCTTCGTGCTTGCAATGACAAAGTAATTAAACAAAAAAAAACTCTTACCGAAGTAAGAGTTTTTGTATTATGATTGGAGAAATATTTTAATTAGTAATTCCACATATCTAATTCGAAATTACGTATTTTTTCTTTTACTCTTTCAGATTCTAATAATTGCATTTGAGAATTTTCCTTCATGTAATCTTTAATTAATCTGTCTCCGTATACATTTTCCTCTAAGTAAATTACTGCCCCAAAACGACGAGCATTTAAAATATGGTCAAAAGAGAATGGCATCGCTGAGTTTTTTTCATTGAAAGCATTTGCTCCATGTAAAACTTCTCTAGCTGCTGGGAAATAAACCCAGAATAATTCAATTGGTGGTTCGTTTTTACCAGCTTCAGAGTTCATTGTGTAAACATCTGGAACTAATGGACAAATTCCCATTAATCTGTATTTTAATTCACCTTGACGTTTGTCAAAATACCAAAACCCTTTGATTTTGTATCCCTGAACATCAATAGCTTTGATTTCAGTTTTTACAATGTATTCTTCTGAAACTTTTGTTGCACCAGCATTTAATTCTTCAATACCTTGGTCAGTAGTATCTGTAAATACTAATGATTTTTCAATATCATCTAAAGTTTTTTTAGCTGTAAAGTATCCAGAATCGTATACTTCAGTGATTTTTTTGTCTCTCATTGCTTGAGTCAATACATCATATAAAGGTTTTCTATCTGGACCTAAATCTCCTTCAATTGGATAATACATAGGAAAATTAACTCTTTGATTTACATCAATAATTTCCCAAACTGTTTTACCCATTAGGATATCTCTATCACCTACGTAACCGTAAGGTAATGGTTTGTCATTATCTGCATTTAATTCTGCTTCCGTTTTTTTACCGATTTCAGCAGGTGTTTTTGCGTTTAGTAAGTTAGATTGAGCGAACGAAAACGTGCTTACACTAAATACTGCTACTAATAAAAAATTTCTCCAATTCATTTTTTTATTTTTATTTAAATTATTTTATTTCGTAAGTACAAGGCGAAATAGATTTTGGTCTTTGGTCAATTCCAACGAAAGTAGCTTTAATTTCAGAAATGATTACAACATCACCTCTTCCTGCTTTTTTAATTGCAGCTTTAGCTCTTCCGTCCATTCTGTTTCCTTGAACTACAATTGTTGGTTGTCCAGGAACTTTAACGTTAAACTGAGTTACGTTTGCTGTTACAGGGAAATCAAAATCTTCCATTTCAGCTGAAATTGAAACAACTTCTAAGTTTGAAGCTGGTCCACTTGCAGCAACCATTCCTCTAACTTTTCCAGTTGGAGCAGGTAAACCTTTAATACGGAATTCTTTTTTGTCAGAAACCACTTTACCATCAGGTAATGTTGCACTTACATTAATCATTACTGTACTTCCAGCTCCTGGTCTTAAAACGTATTTACCGTTTGTTCCAGTCATTCCAGCTGCATTTGCTCTTACTTTATCGTTAGAAACTCCTGCAAAAGATATTGTCATTGGGTTGTTTACACCTCTGTAAACCACGTTCATTTTGTCTGCAGAAATAGTTGCAGAGTTTGGACGAGGAACAACAACGTAAGTACCTTCGAATTTTAATGGAATTTCTTTTCCATCTTCTAAGAAACCAAATTGTCCAGAGATTGTTTGTTCTCCAATACCACCAGCAGTCATAGATATAACAGCTTGTCCGTTTTGGATTTTTCCAGGACCTTTGAAAGAAGTTGGTTGAGTGTTTGCGTCATAACGACCTAAAACCACTTTACCAGTTACTTGCTCACCTTGGAAATATGCATTTTTATCTAAAACAACAATCGCTTGGAAGTTTTTCATAGAAGCTGCAGTTTTTAATGCATTTCCTAAGAATAAATTGTAAGCTCCAGCTTCAGTATTTTTAGCATCATTTTGTAAAGCTGTTAAAAATGTTAAAGTAGATACATCTGGAAAACCTTTAGTTTTATAATCTAAGAATTTTACACTTACACCTTCTCTGTTTTTAATATCAGCCGTTGAAAATTTCTTTTCAATTTCTTTGATAAAAGGAATGTATTTTACATCAGATCCTAATACCTTTTTAATATCAGCAACGTATTTATCAATACTTGAAACAATTTCTTTTCCTCTTGGGCTATACCCATCTCCTAAAAACCATTTTTCATCAATACTTGATTTATCCATTGCTTCAAATGGTAATTTACCATTTTCATCAACTTCATAACCTGCAGTAACTTCACCTTTAACACTTTCAATAAATGTTACAAATTGTTTAGAAATTTTAGCTACTTCCGCAGCTTTTTTTGCTGATTCTGCATATTTAGCTGGCTCATCACTAGCTTTGGTATTTAATGCTGATAATAAATTTCCATTTGCTTCATCTGTCAATTTATTAGATTCTGAAAATTTATCGTTAAAGTTTCCGAATGCTGATAATACTTCTTTTGACATGTTTAATGCCAACATTGCGATGAAAACCAAGTACATTAGGTTTACCATCTTCTGTCTAGGGGTTAATTTTCCTCCTGCCATTTTGTGTAATAATTAGTTTAGTTAATTAAATTGTAATTTATTTGATAAAACTAATTATCCTTTGTTTTGCATTGCAGATAACATTCCACCATAAACAGCATTTAATGAAGATATGTTAGAAGTCATTGATTGCATTTGTTGTTTTAATTTTTCTGCATTTTCAGCAATTTGAGAGTTTGCATCAGCATTTTTCTGAGCAGCGTCAACTTGTGCAGTATATAAATTGTTTAATGCTTCTAATGAACTAGATGCTTTAACCATTTCTTCTGCATATTTCTTTTGTGAAGCCATTGCATCAACTGTAGGAGCGATACCTTTAGCAGCACCTTCGAAGTTTTTAATGCTATTTCCTAAGCTTGCCATTAATTCACCATCAATTTTAGCGTCTTTTAATAAGTTGTCTAATTTTTGAGATAATAATCCTTGAGCTTCAGCTGGATTTTCTTTTTTCAATGATTTTGGTTTAGCATCTTCTCCTGCTAATTCTGGATAAACTAATGACCAATCTAAGTCTTTTTCAGGAGTTTCAAATGCTGATAATGCAAAAATTATTGCTTCAGTTAATAATCCAACAATTAACATAGGTCCTGCTCCAGGCCAGTGTTGAATTTTGAATAATGCTCCAACGATTACTACTGCTGCTCCCATTCCGTAAAGGAAATTCATTGCTTTTTTGCTTAAAAGTGCCATAATTTAAATTTTAGTTAGTTAAGTATAATTAATTAGTTAAGTTAATTCTTGTTTAATATTATTTTGGTTTATTTCCTGTTGCATCAGTTCCCATGTAATCTTGTACAGTTCTGAAACCGATATAACTTCTTGCAGAATCTGCATATTCGAAATCACGAGTTGAAACTTGTAGGAAGAATGCAACATCTTTCCAAGATCCACCACGAACAACTTTTCTTTGGTTTTTTGGATCTGCAACGTTTGGATTCATACTTGAAACGAATTCATAAGCTCCAGCGTCATAAGCAGTTTCTGTCCACTCAGAAACGTTACCAGCCATGTTGTATAAATTGAAATCATTTGGCTCGTAAGATTTAGCTTCAACTGTGTATAAAGCACCGTCTGCTGCATAATCTCCTCTGTTTGGTTTGAAGTTAGCTAAGAAACATCCTCTGTCGTTTTTAGCGTAAGGACCTCCCCAAGGGTAAGTTCCTGATTCAATTCCACCTCTTGCAGCATATTCCCATTCTGCTTCAGTTGGTAAACGGAAAGAGTTTACTTGATCTCTACCTTTTTGTTTTTTAACATGAGAGTTTTTGTACATTGTTCTCCAAGCACAAAATGCTTTAGCTTGTTTCCAAGAAACTCCAACTACTGGATATTCTCCATATGCTTGGTGCCAAAAATAATCATTGTGCATTGGTTCGTTGTAAGAATATGCGAAATCTTTAATCCAAGCAGTTGTATCAGGATAAATTTCTAAAGGTGGTGCATCTTCATAGAAGTTTTTACGACCTTTTTTCTTTACAGCTTTATTTAAATCTACTTGATTGTATTTGAATTTTAATTTACTTACATCAATCGTTTTTAACCCATTAAACGATTCTGATTCAGGTAAATACATAGAATCCATTACTTCAACATAATCCGCATCTGGATATTTTGCAGTTTCTGTAATTAATTTTACTTTTTTGTTTGTTTTTCTATTAGCGTAAGGATCTGCATCAGTTCCAACACTATAATAGTTTTCGTACATATATTTATCATATGCCGTCATTTTTTCTGGATCAGTGTCTGCGAAAGCAAAATCACCAATACTTCCAGCGTTTTTACCGCCTTTACCACCTTCAGCTGGTTTTGCACCAGATTCTTCAGCTTGGATAGCAAGTCTTGTTCTGATAGTAGAATCTTTCACCCATTCTACGAATTGACGGTATTCACTATTAGTAATTTCAGTTTCATCCATATAAAATGAACGAACAGTAACAGTCTTAGTTGGAGCGTCTTGAATATTGGCAACGTCATCATCTGACTTACCCATTATAAATGCACCTCCAGGTATAAGTGACATACCAAATGGCTTTTCAGAAAACCACTTCTTGCCTTTAACTCCTACCAGTTCACCTTTATCGCCTTTTCCACAGCTTGTAAATAAAGCTAATGCTGCCGATAATACTAAAAACTTTTTCATATTAATTGGGTTATAAAATTTTATTTTATTTTAGGGTTCAAACCTATCTATTTATTTTGACATATACAATAGCTATCTTAAAAAAAACTAAAAAAAATGCTTTTTATCGATTATTATTGCACTTTTAACGATGTTTTAATAACTTTTTTTATGCGCTTTCCACCATCTTTCTGGAATTTCCGCATTGCATGCTGCTATATAATCGTCGTTTGTGCAAGGTAATAACGTTTTTTTAACACTTTTATTGTATATAGTATTATAATTTATTTCCATCCACCATCTTTCTGATCGGTTGCTTTTGTAAAAAATCAACTCTTCGTCCTCTGCTAAAACAATATATCTGTTATAGTTTGTTTTTTCTTCAAATGGGTATTCGTAACTTCTTAAGTGGTATCCTTCAATGAAATACCAAACAATTTGAGCAATTAGCTCGTTTTCATTTTTTGCAAAAAACTGATTAAAAACACCAAATGCGCTTACTTTATCGCTAATTCCAGCGTATCTTGCTAATGCGCAAATTTCTCTTCCGTCAAATCCGTTTGGATAAAATTCAGTTGTATTTCCAGAGTCTGATGATTTTACTGATTTTAGATCTAAACTGATAATATCAGCATCTCTAAAAATGGGTTCAACAATAGCTGGACTTTTAATTATTTCGCCTAATCTGTATGTGTCAAAATATAGTTTTTCAATTAAATCTATCTCTTCTTGAGAAGTGTAATAGGTTTGATAACCAACACTGCTAAAATTATATAGATTATTTGGTTCTTCGACTATAATTCTTGATAAATAGGAATCAGATTGCAGTTTTTCTTCTTTTGCAAAATCGAACTTATTATCGATGGCAACTAAATTAACCATTTGATCTAAATTATCAAATGAACGATACATCGCATAAGTTAAATCTTGTGACCCACCAATCACCAAAGGTATAATTTTTTGTTTAATTAATTCTGCGCAAATGATTTTTAACACAAAATAGGTGTCACTTGTTTCATTTCCAACTAATGCATCTCCTAAATCCGCAATTCCTTTACTCCAGTTTCCTGGAAATAAGCTGTATAGGGTTTTTCTAAAGTTGTCGAAATTATAATCTTCATTATATAAATCAGCACCTCTATTTTCATTAACGCAAATAATTGCAATAGATATATTTTCTAAATTTGGATAATCGGTTTCAGTATGCATCACAACCTTTTTACCTAATGTTTGATTAGATAAACTTTCTGTAAATTTCTGAATTTCTTCCGATACAGGTTGTAAATATTCGAATATCATAATTTTTTCTTGCTTTTAAAATGTTATTTCTTTTTAGCTACAGTTTTCTTTGCTGGAGCTTTTTTTGCTGCTGTTTTTTTAGCTGGAGCTTTCTTTTCGATCATTTCTTTAACTTCTTCCAAAGTTAATTTGGTAGCATCAATATCTTTACTTAATTCAATTTTAATTTTACCTTTTGTAATTACAGATCTTCCCCAACGTGCTTTTTCAACTTTGATGCCTTCATCCGTCCAATTATGAAGTACTTTGTCGATATCTTTTTGTTGCTTGTCTTCAATTAATTCGTTAATATCTGCTTGAGATAAATTATCGAAATTGTATTTTTTATTTACATTGATGAAAATGCCATTCCATTTTAAGAAAGGTCCAAAACGACCCACTCCTTTTTGAACTGGTAAATTGTCATATGTGGCAATTGGAGCATCTGCTTTCGTTTTTTCATCGATTAACTCAATAGCTCTTTCCATAGTAACGTCTAGTGGTTCTTCACCTTTCGCTAAAGAAATAAATTGAGTACCAAACTTCACATAAGGTCCAAAACGTCCGTTATTCACTTCAATTTCTTCTCCTTCGTAATTCCCTAAAGATTTTGGTAATAAAAATAAATTTAAAACTTCTTCTAAAGTAATAGTACTTAAATTTTGTTCCGCTCTTAAACTTGCAAATTGTTTTACTTCATCGTCAATAGCACCAATTTGAGCCATTGCACCATATTTTCCTAAACGTACTGAAACTGGTTTTCCAGATTTTGGGTCGGTTCCTAAAATACGTTCACCAGATTCACGTTCTGCAGTCGTTTCTACTTTTGTTACAATTGGGTGAAAGTGGTTATAAAACGTACTCATCATTTTATGCCAATCTTCATTTCCAGCAGCAATTTCATCGAAATCTTGTTCCACTTTTGCTGTGAAATTATAATCTAAAATCGTTTCGAAGTTTTTGACTAAGAAATCGGTCACAATTCCTCCAATATCTGTTGGAACTAATTTTCCTTTATCCGAACCAGAATTTTCTTTTAAAGTTTGCGATTTGATTTCGTTAGCAATTAAAGTCAATTGTTCGTATTTTCTTTCTGCTCCTTCAAAACTACCTTTTTCAACATAGTTTCTATTGATAATAGTAGAAATAGTTGGCGCGTACGTTGAAGGACGACCAATTCCTAATTCTTCTAATTTTTTTACTAGAGAAGCTTCAGTATATCTACTTGCTGGTCTGGTAAAACGTTCCGTTGCAGCAATAAATTTATTATTTAATTTTTCGTTTACTTTTAAAGCAGGTAACATGCCTTCTTGTTCTTCTTCATCGTCGTCATTACCTTCTAAGTATACTTTTAAGAAACCGTCAAACTTGATAACTTCACCCGTTGCAGAAAAATATTCATTATGTGTATTTGCAGCAATTTTAACATTGGTACGTTCTAATTCTGCATCACTCATTTGCGAAGCTAAAGTACGTTTCCAAATTAAATCGTATAAACGTGCTTGATCTCTATCGATATCAACTGTATGGCGACTCATGTCTGTAGGACGAATAGCCTCGTGAGCTTCTTGCGCACCTTTCGATTTGGTATTGTAATTTCTTGGTTTACTGTATTCTTTTCCGTAGTATGATGTGATTTCTGCTTCTGCAGCTGCCATTGCATCTTGAGAAAGGTTTACACTGTCGGTTCTCATATACGTAATTAAACCGGCTTCGTATAAACGTTGTGCAATTTGCATCGTAATTCCAACAGGTAAATACAATTTACGAGCGGCTTCTTGTTGTAAAGTAGAAGTCGTAAAGGGTGCTGTTGGTGATTTTTTAGTTGGTTTCGTTTCTAAATCGGCAACTTTAAAATCGGCTTTTATGTTTTTTTCTAAAAAGGCTTTCGCTTCTTCTTTCGTATTGAAATTTTTGCTCAGTTTTGCTTTAACCGTTTTTCCAGCTTCGTTTGTAAATTCAGCACTGATGGAATAACTCGCAACCGCTTTAAAATTCTGAATTTCTCTTTCACGTTCCACAATTAATCGCACTGAAACCGATTGTACACGACCAGCAGATAGTCCACCTTTTACTTTTTTCCAAAGAACTGGTGATAATTCGTAACCTACTAAACGGTCTAAAACTCTACGAGCTTGTTGTGCGTTTACTAAGTTGTAATTAATATCTCTCGGATTTTCAATCGCTTTTAAAATGGCAGTTTTTGTAATTTCGTGAAAAACAATACGCTTTGTTTTGGCTGGATCTAATTTTAATTCTTCAGCTAAATGCCAAGAAATTGCTTCTCCCTCTCGGTCCTCATCGGAAGCTAACCAAACCATGTCGGCTTTCTTTGATAAGTCTTTTAATTTTTTTACTAGTGCTTTTTTATCCGGAGAAACCTCATATTTAGGTTTGAAGTTATCGTTCACATCTACACCAATTTCCTTTGAAGGTAAATCTGCAATATGTCCGTAACTCGATTCCACTTGGAAATCTGTTCCTAAAAATTTTTCTATGGTTTTTGCCTTTGCAGGTGACTCCACGATAACTAAATTCTTCGCCATTTTCATTTATTTGATTTGGCAAAAGTATATTTTTTTTTTGATTAATATATATAGGTGTAGTTTTTTTGATTTTTTTAGTTTTTTGTATACGCGAAGAAATTTTAAAATATTTTGTTAAACTGATGCTGACAATTTGGCAGATAGTAAAATTTAGTACTATCTTTGCTGACTGAATTTTCGAAAGAATAGTTTTCGAAAATAAAATTATAATACTGGTTATGGAAGAAAAGGTTATAGAAGAAAGCAAACAAGGAACTTCGATGGTTTTGGAAACAAAAAAAGAAAACCAAAAAAAGTTATTTATAGAAAGTTATGGTTGTCAAATGAACTTTGCTGATAGTGAAGTTGTAGCTTCTATTTTAGCTAATGAAGGATATAATACTACCCAAGTTTTAGAAGAAGCCGATTTGGTTTTAGTAAATACTTGTTCCATTAGAGATAAAGCAGAAGTAACCGTTCGTAAGCGATTACAAATGTATAATGCTGTAAAACGTGACATCAATCCAAAAATGAAAGTTGGGGTTTTAGGTTGTATGGCAGAACGTTTAAAAGAAAAATTTTTAGACGAAGAAAAAATTGTTGATATGGTTGTAGGACCAGATGCTTACAAAGATATTCCAAATTTATTAAGAGAAGTAGAAGATGGTCGTGATGCGATAAACGTAATTCTTTCTCGTGAAGAAACTTATGCAGATATTTCACCAGTACGTTTAAGTAGCAACGGAATTACAGCATTTGTATCGATAACTCGTGGTTGCGATAATATGTGTACGTTTTGCGTAGTGCCTTTCACTCGTGGTCGTGAACGTAGTCGTGAACCAGAAAGTATTATTGAAGAAATTGCCGATTTATGGAGTAAAGGTTTTAAAGAAGTTACTTTATTAGGTCAGAATGTGGATAGTTACCTTTGGTATGGTGGCGGATTGAAAAAAGATTTCGAAAAAGCAAGTGATATGCAAAAAGCAACTTCGGTAGATTTTGCTCAGTTGTTAGACAGATGTGCGACGCAATTTCCAAAAATGCGTTTTAGATTTTCAACTTCAAATCCACAAGACATGCATCTTGAAGTGATTGAAGTGATGGCAAAACATCATAACATCTGTAATTACATTCACTTACCCGTTCAAAGTGGAAGTACCAGAATTTTGAAAGAAATGAATCGCCAACATACTCGTGAAGAATATATTACGTTGGTGGATAATATTTACAGAATCATTCCAGATATTACTTTATCGCAAGATATTATTGCAGGTTTCCCTACAGAAACTGAAGAAGATCATCAAGATACCTTAAGTTTATTAGAATATGTTCGATACGATTTCGGATTCATGTTCTCGTATTCGGAACGACCAGGAACTTTAGCAGCCAGAAAAATGGAAGATGATATTCCTGAAGAAGTAAAAAAACGTCGTTTACAAGAAATTATCGAAGTACAACAACGTATTGCTTTAGAACGCACACAACGTTTTGTAGGACAAACTGTTGAAGTCTTAGTGGAAAAAGATTCTAAACGTTCCGACAAACAATGGAGTGGAAGAAATTCACAAAGTACAGTTGTTGTTTTTCCAAAAGAAAATTATAAACCAGGAGATTTTGTACTAGTAAAAATATCTGATTGTACAAGTGGAACCTTAATTGGGGAAGCAGTTGGATATTCTGAGATAATGAATTAGAAAATAAAAAATATACGCCACGAATTTTCGAATTTTTCGAATATATTGATAACGAAATAATGAGTTTAGAAGATTATAGAAATCAAGACACCTTTAAAGTAATAGGTGCTTGTATTGAAGTTCATAATAGTTTGGGACCAGGATTGCTGGAAATTGTTTATAAAGATGCTTTAGAAATCGAATTTAAAGAAAGAGGAATTCCTTTTGAACGCGAAAAAGAGTTCAAAATTGAATATAAAGGAATAGTTCTTCCACATAAATTTTATGCAGATTTTATAGTTTTTGAAGATATTATTCTTGAAATAAAATCTGTAACTGAAATATCTAAAGAACATATTGCTCAAACATTGAATTATATAAAGTTAGCAGATGCAGATGTTGGATTAATTGTAAATTTCAATAAAGCTTCATTAGAAAGAAAACGATTAGTAAGTACAAAATAATTCGATAAATTCGAAAATTCGCGGCTAATAAATAAACGAAATTGCTTCGTAACATATATGGAATCAGTTCAAAACATAAAACAACGCTTTGAGATTATTGGAAACGATCCAAAACTCAATCGCGCCGTAGAAAAAGCCATTCAGGTTGCGCCTACAGATATTTCTGTATTGGTCACAGGTGAAAGTGGTGTGGGAAAAGAAAGTATTCCTAAAATCATTCATTCTTTATCACACAGAAAACACGGAAAATACATTGCGGTAAACTGTGGTGCTATTCCAGAAGGTACGATTGATTCGGAACTTTTCGGACATGAAAAAGGTTCATTTACTGGCGCTACAGGAACTCGTGAAGGGTATTTTGAAGTGGCCGATGGCGGAACTATTTTCTTAGATGAAGTAGGGGAATTGCCGTTAACAACTCAAGTACGTTTATTACGTGTTTTAGAAAATGGTGAATTTATTAAAGTAGGTTCTTCGCAAGTACAAAAAACAAATGTTCGAATTGTAGCTGCTACTAACGTGAACATGTTAGATGCGATTGAAAAAGGGAAATTTCGTGAAGATTTATATTACCGTTTAAGCACTGTTGAAATTAATTTGCCTGCTTTACGCGAAAGAAAAGAAGATATTCATTTGTTGTTTCGCAAGTTTGCAGCTGATTTCGCGCACAAATATAAAATGCCTCCGATTAAATTATCAGATGATGCGGTGAATTATTTAATGCATTATCGCTGGAGCGGAAATATCCGTCAATTGAGAAATTCGGCAGAACAAATTTCGGTTTTGGAAGCGAATAGAGATATTTCTTTAGCAGCTTTAAAATCGTATTTACCAAGTGCAGAAAGTAATTCATTACAAGTAGTTGGCGAGAAAAAAAGCACTTCAGATTTCAGTAACGAACGCGAAATTTTATATAAAGTTTTATTCGATATGAAAAGCGATTTAACCGATTTGAAAAAGCTGACATTAGAATTGATGCAAAATGGAACAGCAAAAGTTCAGGAAAATAATAAATCGTTGATTCAGAAAATTTATGGCAATTCTGAAGAAAAAAATACTATTTTTGAACAAGAATCGAAGATCAAGGTTTTGCCTGAAGAAGAGGAAATAGAACAAGAAGAATTTGAGGACGACGATGACGATTTCAATAACAATTACTTGTATGCAGAAACGATAGACGAAACGGAAACGTTAAGTTTAGAAGCCAAAGAAATAGAATTAATTAAAAAATCGTTAGAAAAAAATAAAGGAAAAAGAAAAGCTGCGGCTGACGAATTAGGTATTTCTGAACGTACTTTATACAGAAAAATTAAACAATTTGATTTGTAAAATAATGAAATAGCCATAAACAAAGCGTTTGCTTGCAAACACAGATATAAAAGCTATACCATATGTCCTAAAAAAACAATAATATCCGCATATGAAATTAAAGATAAAAATAATTGCAATTTTAACCTTGTTTACACTTGTTGGTTGTAATGTGAAATATAATTTTACAGGAACAGGAAAAATAAATGCCAAAACATTTCAAGTAAATTATTTTACAAATAATGCTGAAATTGTGGAAGTTGGAATCGAAAGAACTTTTACACAAAAATTGCAAAACACTATTTTAAATCAAACCAATTTAGACTTAGTAACTTCTGGTGGCGATTTGTTATATGAAGGTGAAATTGTAGAATATCGTATCACGCCTATGTCGGCCAATGCGGCACAAGAATCCTCTCAAAACAGAATGACAATTACTATTAATGTCAGATATTCAAGTAAAAACACAGAAGAAGATAATTTTGAAAAACGTTTTTCGTTTTATCATGATTATCCCGCAGATAAATTACCTTCAGAAGTATTAAATGAAGCTTTAGAAGGTATTTACGGACGTATCACTCAAGATATCTTTAATGAATCTTTAGCGAAATGGTAATTTAATTTCAAAATTTCACACTTTAACCTTTTTACTTTTTACTTGGCTCTTTTATAAAAATGAACACAAACGATTACATCAACTTACTCAATAATTCTAAGGCTATTAACGACAAACAAACGTTAATACTAGAAACTATTGTGCAAGAATTTCCTTTTTATCAAAGTGCTCGTGCTTTGTATTTAAAGGGATTGTATAATCAGGAAAGTTTCAGATATAATTACGAATTAAAGAAAACAGCAGCTCATACAACAGATAGAAGTGTGTTGTTCGATTTTGTTACTTCCGACGATTTTAAAATTTTTCAACAAGAAGTATACGATAAATACCAAGCTGAAATTCAGAATATAATTGTAGCTGACTTTGAATTGGTTCAAGTGGAGGAAGGTTTAACTGTTGATTTGAATGCGATTTCTAAAGTTAATACAACTATTCGAACAGAATTTGTTGCAAGTGCAGAACCAAAAACACAAAACGAAATTGTAGAAGCCGAATTGCAAATAGGAAAACCATTGCATTTCGAAAAAAATGAAACACATTCCTTTTCAGAATGGTTACAATTGTCTAAAATTTCACCAATTGTTCGTGAACAAGAAGAAAAACAACTTGAAGTGTCTTCAGAATTAGAAAAAAAATTCGACTTAATTGAAAAATTTATTGAACTAAATCCGAAAATTCCTCAAGCAAAAGATAGCACGTCAGTGCCAGTAAATGTGGCCAAAAGCAATGAAATGCCTTCGTCAATTATGACGGAAACTTTGGCTCAAATTTATCTCGAACAAAAAAAATATACCAAAGCCATACAAGCTTATGATATTTTAATTTTGAAATATCCAGAAAAAAGTAGTTTCTTTGCAGACCGAATAAAAAATATAAAAATTTTACAACAAAATAATTAATACAGAAGTTATGTCATTTACAATTTTTTTAGCATTAATCATCATCGTATGTTTCTTATTAATCTTAACTATTATGGTTCAGAATCCTAAGAGTGGAGGTTTGTCTTCATCTTTTGGTGGTGGTGGTCAAATGGGAGGTGTTCAAAAAACTACCGACTTTTTGGAAAAAACAACTTGGGTTTTAGGAGGTACATTAATTTTATTAATCTTATTATCAACTTTAAGTTTCAACGGAAGTACAGGTGGTTCTAAATTAGTTGACGAAAATGTTGCTCCTGCAACTGAGAAGTCAGCGACTCCAGCACCAGCTACAACTCCTGCTGCAAAACCAGTAGATTCTGCAAAATAATATTTTGCCATTCATATTATAAAATGCCAGCCTGTCAGTGCTGGCATTTTCATTTAAGTAAATTTGTCAAAAATTGCGTTTGGCACAATTTCTGACAACATCAAAAGCGAAAAATAAACTAATAATTCATATAATTATGTCATTAAATATTAAACCTATTGCAGACAGAGTAGTAATTGAACCTTCTGCTGCAGAAACAACTACTGCATCAGGGATTATTATTCCAGATACAGCTAAAGAAAAACCTCAAAAAGGAACTGTTGTTGCCGTTGGAACTGGTAAAACTGATTACACTATGACTGTGAAAGTTGGAGATACTGTTTTATATGGTAAATATGCAGGAACAGAATTAAAATACGAAGGTAAAGATTACCTAATTATGCGAGAAGACGAAATTTACGCAATATTATAAAACTCTTAGTTTCAGGTTTAAAGTTTCAAGTTAATAAGCTTTAATTTCTGAAAATATTATTTATTAAAATTGATTTATGGGTTGTTCAACGTTAAACAAATATAACCTTAAACTTTAAACAAAAATTACAATGGCAAAAGATATAAAATTCGATATAGAAGCACGTGACGGATTAAAACGTGGTGTTGATGCATTAGCAAACGCAGTAAAAGTAACCTTAGGACCAAAAGGTAGAAATGTAATTATTTCAAAATCATTTGGTGGACCAACAGTGACTAAAGACGGAGTTTCTGTAGCAAAAGAAATTGAATTAGCAGATCCATTAGAAAATATGGGTGCGCAAATGGTAAAAGAAGTAGCTTCTAAAACAAATGATTTAGCTGGCGACGGAACTACAACTGCAACGGTTTTAGCTCAAGCTATCGTAAAAGAAGGTTTGAAAAACGTAGCTGCTGGAGCAAATCCAATGGATTTAAAACGTGGAATCGATAAAGCTGTCGAAGCAATTGTTGCCGATTTAGCAAAACAAACTCAATCAGTTGGTGATTCTTCTGAAAAAATTAAACAAGTAGCGTCTATTTCTGCTAACAACGACGAAACGATTGGTGACTTAATCGCTAAAGCGTTCACGAAAGTTGGAAAAGAAGGTGTTATCACTGTGGAAGAAGCAAAAGGAACAGATACTTACGTAGATGTTGTAGAAGGAATGCAATTTGACAGAGGATATTTATCTCCATATTTTGTGACTGATGCTGATAAAATGGTAGCGGAATTAAGTAATCCTTATGTGTTATTATACGATAAAAAAATCTCTAACTTACAAGAGTTATTGCCAATTTTAGAGCCAGTTGCACAATCTAGTCGTCCGTTGTTAATTATTGCAGAAGATGTTGACGGACAAGCGTTAGCAACTTTAGTAGTTAATAAATTACGTGGTGGATTAAAAATTGCTGCTGTGAAAGCTCCAGGATTTGGAGACAGAAGAAAAGCTATGTTAGAAGACATCGCTATTTTAACTGGTGGAACTGTAATAGCAGAAGAAAGCGGGTATTCATTAGAAAACACAACTTTAGAAATGTTAGGTACTGCCGAAACTATTTCTATCGATAAAGATAATACTACTATCGTAAATGGTGCTGGTGAAGCCGACTTAATTAAAGGTCGTGTCAACCAAATTAAAGCACAAATGGAAACATCAACTTCTGATTACGATAAAGAAAAGTTACAAGAACGTTTGGCTAAATTAGCTGGTGGAGTAGCGGTATTGTATGTTGGTGCGGCTTCTGAAGTAGAAATGAAAGAGAAAAAAGACAGAGTAGACGATGCGTTACATGCAACTCGTGCTGCTGTGGAAGAAGGAATTGTTGCTGGTGGTGGAGTGGCTTTAGTGAGAGCTAAAAATGCTTTAGAAAATTTAAAAGCAGAAAATGCTGACGAAGCAACAGGAATTCAAATTATAAACAAAGCAATCGAATCTCCATTACGTACAATTGTTGAAAATGCTGGCGGAGAAGGTTCTGTAGTTATTGCAAAAGTGATTGATGGTTCAGGTGATTTCGGATTCAATGCTAAAACAGGAGAATATGTTCAAATGTTAGCTGCTGGAATTATCGATCCGAAAAAAGTAACGCGTGTAGCTTTAGAAAATGCAGCTTCAGTAGCTGGAATGATTTTAACTACAGAATGTGCTTTAATCGAAATTAAAGAAGATGCGGGTCCAAGTCCAATGGGCGGAGGAATGCCAGGAATGATGTAGTCTAATTTTAGATTTACGATTTTAGATTTACGAAGTATAAAAAAACCGTCCTGATAAAATCGGGACGGTTTTTTGTTTTTTAGAAACTTTATTACTTCTTCGAATTCGTATAATCTAAATTATGTGTAATGCTCATAGAAACATTATGATTCATTGTGTTGTTTCCAGTACTTGGAGTTACCAAATGATTTAAATAACCAACTTCAAGTCGGATTGTATTTTCGTAATTAATTCCGAAGCCAAGTAAAAATCTGTTTTGATCAAAGAAATTTGCATTCACTTTATTGTCTCCTAAATTAAAAAAGAATTCGTCTTGTAAAATGGCGTACGCTTTATTTCTGTCATCATTAAATTTAAATAAATGAAACAAATTTCGGTTTAAATACCTCAATCGGTTTTGATAATTCGTTGCTTCAACTACCACTTCATCGTCACTATTTAAAACAATATTGTCTACAAAACGCTGTTCTAAACGAAAACGATGAGACATTACGTTTTTATTTTCAGACCAATTATGATTGTATTGTATTTGTTCCCAAGCTCGGTTTTCTGTAAAAAAATCGGTTAAAGAAGGTTTGAATGTTTTTATCAATCCGTAACCCGCACTTATCGTAATTTGATTGTTTAAGTAATACATGCCGCCAATTCGGAATAAATTTTGTCTGTTTTGCTCAAAATTAGCATCGCCACGCCATTGAACTTCTAAATGTGCACCAAACTTGTTGGTAAGTTTATATTGTCCTGTATAGGCGACCCAAATGGCTTGACCTTGAATTGTTTTTTGTGCAAATGTTACTGAAAACATAAAGAACAAGACAACTACTATTTTGTGTTTCAAATTCATTTTTAAATTTTATCCTATAAAAGTAAGATTTATAATTAAATATATGAGCATAAAAAATCCGTCAAGAAATAAATCAAGACGGATTTTTCGCATTATAACTAAACTCTATTTATTCTTTTTTGCTGAAATCTAAATTCGTTATATACGATATTCTAATAGTTGGATTACTTTCTTGTAAAGTATTGGAGTAATTCCAAATGTTTTGATGGATATAACTTAGTTGAATTTGTTGGTTTTTATCAATATTATAACCTATACCTCCAATAATTCTATTCTGATTAAAAAAGGTTTTTCCGGCGTTTGAACCCAAATTAAAAAAAGCTTCATTTCCTACAATTCCAAATAATTTTACTTTATCTTCTTTTTTCGTTAAAGTATAATTCATCAAAAACATATATCGCAATCTGTTTCTATACTCATAACGATCAATTGAATAATCGGTTCCGTTTTTAACTGCGATTCCAACAAATCTATTTTCATCTCTTAAACGATGCGTGAATTTAAATTTTCCTTTCGTGTGAACAAATGTTCCTTGAATCCAAACATGATCTTCAGGAATATCTTTTTTATTTAAAGCCGGACTTCCATATACATACGTGTTGTAATGCGAATAACCAATGCTACCATTAAATTTTTTAGTAAACTGATAATCAAAGGATGGTCTCACAAAATATTGTTGTTTTTCAGAAACTCCATTTGCATATCGCATGGTAGCTTCTAATGTAAACGATAACTTTTTGGTTAACATATTTTTTCCAACATAATGAAACCAAACATCGTTGTTGCTTGTTTTGGTCTGTGCGCTAGAACTATTTGGCAACAGAATTCCTAGTAGCCCAACTAGAGCTACTAAGAAATGAATATATCTTTTCATTTGTTAATGAACAAAATTTAAATTTTTCCTTGACGATTTTGGATGTGCTGAAAAAGCGGTATGATTTTCTAATCCTTTAATGGTAACTTTTCCTCCGTTAGATTCATAATCATGAACGAAATGTTCTAAGTTTTCCATAACAGAATTGTCTACAATTTTCGTCTTTTTTAAATCGATTGTAACGTTAAATCCGTATGGAATTTCTTCTAATTTTCTTTTAATTCCTAAGAAATTGGTGAAAATCGCAGCTTTGCTAATCGTAACTAAATACTCATTTCCTTCGAAAGCGACTTCTGTAGGTGCTTTAAAGAATGATGAAATTGGAGTTCCGTGTAATAAGTGAATAATCATGTTTAAAATCATACCAGCAGCGATACCGACTAATAAATCTTCAAATAAAGTAAAGAAAATAGTCACTAAAAATATGGCTAATTGTTCTTTTCCAATTTCAAAGGTATGAATGAATTCTTTCGGATGTGCTAATTTTATTCCAACCGTAACTAACATGGCTGCTAATGCGGCATTCGGAATCATTTCTAATAAGGGTGAAGCGACTAATAAAAAAGCTAAAATGAAAAAACCATGAAAGAAATTCGCCCAACGTGTTTTTCCACCATTGTTCACATTTGAAGAACTACGTGCTACTTCAGCAATCATTGGTAAACCACCTAAAAAAGCAGCGAAAACATTTCCAATTCCAACAGCAATTAAATCTTTATTAGCGTTCGATTTTCTTTTGAAAGGATCCGTTAAGTCAATAGCTTTTACAGTTAATAAACTTTCTAAAGTTCCAACCAAAGCAAACATAATCACGAATTTAATAAATGTTCCTGTTTGTGAAATTCCTTCAAAACTAGCGTTGAAATTAATGTTATCTACTAAATTTCCAATTTTTACTAAAGAATAAGCCGGTTCTGTATGAGCGAAATCCATATATAACTCAGCTGGAATAGCGAATAATAAAACTACAAGCGGCGCTGGAAACATTTTGATATACTTGTTTTTGATGTATGGCCAACCCAACATAATGGCTAAACTCACCACACCAATAATAGTCGCTTTATAGTCTAAATTCATAATGAAATTCGGAATGTTAGCTAATAATTCTAACGGACCTTTCCCTTTTGCCAAAGCTGGATTGTCATTTAATAATACTGGAATTTGTTTCGCAATAATAATAATTCCAATGGCGGCTAACATGCCATGAATGGCCGAAAGCGGAAAGAAATCGGCAAGTTTTCCAAGTTTTAAAACACCAAATAAAATTTGAACAAAACCCGCAATTACCATGGCGCCTAAGGCTAATTTCCAACCTAAAATTGGATCGCCTTGTCCAAATTCGGCAACTGCGCTAGCTACAATTACAATTAATCCAGCAGCTGGACCTTTTATAGTTAATCGTGAACCAGAAATTAAACTGACTAATAAACCACCAATAATGGCAGTAATTAATCCCATAATTGGTGGAAATTCTGATGCTTTGGCAATTCCTAAACTTAAAGGAAGCGCTAATAAAAATACGATAAAACCAGATATGGCATCTGATGAGAAATTTTCTTTTAATCCCGCAATTCCGTCTGCTGGGAGGATTTTTTTTATTTTTGAGTTCATATAAATGAATGTGTTTATATTGATAATTTAAATATTTGCGAAAAGTCTATTATCTTTCGTCTATAATCTTGTTTCTATTTATGATGATTTATAAGGTAATTCGTGATAGGTTTTAATGTGTGTACCTAAGAAAAGTCTGGTGTAAATTCTAACGCCAGCTATTCCAGAAACCACAAAACTACTTGCCACTAAAAAAGCTAAAACTACTTGGTGACTTTCAATATGGCTAAACAATAAATCTTCGCCAATAAAAGTGGAAGTAATTGGAAAACCTGTAACGCCAAGTGCTGCTAATAAGAAAAAGAAAGCAAATTTTGGATGTTCATAAACGTGTCCAGAATGTTGACTTAATAAAATTCTTTTTTCCATTGTTTTTAATTTCAATAAAGCGATGTAACCAATTGTTCCCGCAATTACAATTCCTGTGATATAAAGGGATATTTCGTAATAACTTACTTTTTCGTTAAACAAAATGGCTAACACAATCCAGAAATGATTAAAAACAATTAGCAACCAAGCTACAAACGGACTTTTTCTTTCTGAAAAGGCTTTGAATACGAATACTAATCCAATCGCAGCAAAAATTTCAGGCAAATAATTAGTCACATAACTTGGAATGGAATTTTTGTAATACAAAGTGATGCTTCCAATTAAATACGTGCTTAAAAACAAGAAGAATAGTTTTCTTAAGTTTAAGAAATTTAATTTGTTACCAATTGTGTTTAATGGATTCCAAAGGAAAATTCTAATTATTTTTTCCAAATAAAATTCGTTGATACTTAAAACATATAAAGCATTTTCTAATTTTTTAGGAAGGATACTTTTGCTTACTTGTTTAGGTACGAAATTGTAAAATTGTTCTCGGATTAAATAACTTACCACAGATGGTGAAACCAATAATTGATAGGTTCTTAAAAACGCATTTCCAGCGATATGAAATAAAGCTAATGTTTCGAATCCTAATGCAATTTCAATAAATATCAATCCAATTTGAGAAATCGAACTATAAGCAATTTGACTTTTTACGGAGGATTGTACTCTAGCAATTAATGTGGTAATGATACTTGTGGTGAAACCCATTACGCCAATGGCAATTCGCATAGACGTTTGGTGTTCCCAAAAAGGTAGGGTTCGTAACATTAAAAATGCACCTAAATGCACCGAAAGGGAACCATAAAAAATAGCACTTGATGGTGTAGGACCTTCCATAGCTCTTGGTAACCAAGAAGAAAAAGGTACTTGAGCAGATTTTACTGCTGCTGCACACGCCAAACATAAGGCAATAAACGAACCAATTAAGGTGTGATTTTGCAAATGTTCGTTGACCAATTCGTAATTATGTAGTCGGATAAAAGTGATGTTTTCATGGAACAAATGATGACTTGCCCACATCGCTAAAATAATTCCCACATCACCAATTCTATAAATTGAAAATACTCGGAAAGCATTTTTTACAGGTAAATAACGTTCTCGGTAAAAACCAATTAGTAAGAATGATGAAATTCCGATAATTTCCCAACCGATAAATAAGGTTTCAAAATTTCCTGATAAAATGGCTAAATTATATCCAAAAAAGAAGAATAAAACCGTTATAAAAAAGCGTTTGTATCCTTTTTCTCGATGTAAATAATAGCGACTATATGTAGTTATCATTGAGGTTAATAAAGCACCGATGAATAAATATACCGCAGTTACTTTGTCGAAATAAAAATCTATAAAGAAGTCGTAGTCATTTGTTTTGACTAATGATATTTCGAATAAATTTAAATCTTTGCTGCCGTTAATTATCCAATAGGAAATAAAAACGCATAGCACTAAAAACTGAACAAAAACGGTTGTAAATGCCGTCCAAGATAGCCAAGACTCTTTCTTTTCAGGAATAAAAAAACTAATCAAAAATCCTACAATAGGAATAATGATAAATACTAATAAAAATTCATTTGTCATCCTCTTATTTTATTAGCGTTATGTTTAAATTTTCCGAACTCGTAATCGCATATTCCAAAGAATTATCGATAGTTTGTATGTTATAAGAAACAGGTTTGTAAATTTCAAATTCACCCTTCACAAAACGATATAGTTCTTTAGTTTCTGGATCTAAGGCAACTAAATTCACCCAATTATTGATGAACCATTCGTAAGTTGCAGGAGATTTTGTTATGGCATATTTTACAATTTCAGGAAAATGTTCTACTACAATTAATAAGCGTAATGGATCGTGAACTTCAATCATTTGACTAGGTAAACCTGGTCGTAAATCACCATCAATTCCATTGGCTACTCCAATTAATCCCATTACATTATGAGGTAATTTGGAACCAGCGCCGAGTTTATGATTGTCGACTCTAGAAAAATAATATTCTAAATTAATTCCACCACCAACAGGAGCTACGGCATTTAAAATTCCAGCTAAATAATCGCCTTTTGGATCTACTTCATAATCAAAAGAATTCATAAACGAACGTCTGTCTAAAAACACATGGTCTGAAACGCTTCTTCTACCAACAATACACATGGCATTTGTTGCGTGATTTAATTCAGGTCGAGGTTCAAATAGTGAAACCGAACGATTTTTTATTTTCTCATGTACTTTTGAAATGCTAAGGTTAGAATCAATTGTATCAAATCGTCTAGAGCGTTCTTTGGCATTATTGGCTAAGGCATTTGTGAATGTTTTGCTGTTTTCTTTGTGTGAAAAAGTGTTTACTACAGAAAGTAATGCTTCATCGTAAAAAACAATTTCATCTCTAGTTGTATCATGTAAAGCCGGTAGAAACTGAGTTTCAGCTGGAATAACAATGCCTCTTTCAGCCAAAATTTCACGAACTTTTACATGATTGGCTGCGAAGCTTAATACTTTCGCATTCACACTACTTGGTCTTCCGCTGCACGCACCGCAATCGTAACCGGCAAAATGGGTGTTGTTTACGCTAGTTGCGCCGTGTCCAACCACGTACACAAGAGGTGCGAAGTTTTCCACTAAACCAATACTTTTTAAAATCCCTTCCACGCGGTTTGCCATTTCTTCCACTGAAAAACCAACTTGTAAACCTTTAATAGTTTCCTTTGGATTGGTGTTTTCAATAACTAATTGCGATTTCTTATTCAAATGTTTAAATGAAGAAGAAGTGGCTGGTGACATGCTCGGTTTAAAAATATTTAAAAACAATTTAAACGCTGAGGTATATCCTAAAGTTTGAGAAATAAGCCAACCAAATACTAAAGAATGCGATTTCTTATGGTAATGATAATCTTTAGCGCTTTTCTTTTTTCTCGGTAATTCTTTAATTAAAAATTTTGGAGTAACAGGTGCTGGACATAATTTGGTAAAGAATTTTCCATTTATAGGTTGATAGAAAAATTCGAAATTAAAAAACGCAGCAGTTCCAAACGTTTTTGCATTAGGCTCTAAAGCTTCAACATGTCTACGTAATGAACATTCTCTGTCATCCATACAAAAGAAAGCTTGAAATTTTGTAGTTTCTTTTGACGTTTTTACACTTGTTTTATGTTGTAAACCTGTTAAGGCTTGGTTGTAAAAGGTCCATTCAAAAGCTTCTTGCCAAATAGAAAGCACTTCAAAATATTCAGAATAGGCAGATTGAGAAAATAAATTTTCGGCGTCAAAAGTGATTTTAGAAATAAGTGGTTCCCAGTTTTCACCAAATTTTTTATCTAATGCGTCAATTTCTAAAAGTAACTCGAAAGTAATAAGTTCTTTTAAAGTTATTTTTCTTTCATCTAATAGAGAAGTGGGATTGCTTTCCAAAGTTGCAATCATACCGCTCCATCCAGGATGAGAAAATTGTTGATCAAAGAGATAATTTTCAAAATACAAACCTTCTCCCACTAAAATTTGAAGTAATTTATAAATGGAAGTGTCTTCTTCTAGTAATTTCTTAGCTCTTGCCGTTGAAAAAATACTAAAAACACCATTTTTATCTAATTCTTTTATAGAAGCTAAAAACCCGTCTTGATGAACAGGAAATGTCCAAACAGAAATACCTTGATCTAAATAACTGCATAAGATTCTGAAAAGAATACCATGTGTAGATTTATCTAAGTTTATGGCATATTTTTCTTTCCAAAGACTTCTAAGTTTTCCAATCTTAGGATGAATGGCTTCGTCGTAATTTTTATGTAAAATATTTTCTTTCCAAGATGAAAAGTTGTCTTCTCCTTTTTTCTGATAAATAATTTTATCTAGAATTTCTGAGTTTATTTGGTTGTTTTTTAGCTTGTTTCTGAAATCAGAAAGCGGTAAAAACGTTTTATAACCAAATATTCCAGATGATTCTTGTAAGGCAGTAAAGAAGTCTTTATCCTGAAAAGCATGTAATGTGTTATGATGCACAAAGTCTTTTAACGGATTTTGTGCAGGTAGAAAATGCGAAAGTTTGTGAAGAGTTGCTTCTTCGACAAATCGCAATGAAGTTGAATTCATTATATTCTAAATTAAGTTAATAACAATGTAAATTTGCTTAGTTAGCAAATGGTTGTAACTATTGTTTTAACTTAGATGGTGTTTCCAATTACAAAATAAATCGTACAGAGGTGTACTTTTTTGTAGGAGACAAAAAGAGGTTTTGTTATAAAGTTTTTGGTCTTCGGTAACAGAAGAAATGAAAGTTTCCGAATTAGATATGGGAGTAAGCCAATCAAATTCAAAGTCATCTTCTAATTCAGATTCTTCATAAAAGAAATCGGAAAAATCGTTGGTTTCTTCAATTTCGTGATAGAAAGAAAGTGCTTTTAAGGTATTTTTTTCAGATTGAACATAACTTGTTTCTTTGTTTAGTTCAATTGAAGTAGTTGTTATTCCTGTTGCATAAGATAGTATCAATCCTAATAGCGGAGTGATAAACAATAGTTTATGGAATATTTTTTTAAGCACTGATGTGTTTTTTTTAACAATACAAATGTACTTGTTTTTTAGTCACAACAAAATAATTTAATATTTTTTTAAGTTTTACTTGCCAGAACCAAAAATGGTTGTATATTTGCACTCGAATTAAGGAAGAGATTTTCTTATTAGTTCTTAGAATTGACAAATTGATTTAAACATATATCGCGGGATAGAGCAGTAGGCAGCTCGTCGGGCTCATAACCCGAAGGTCACAGGTTCGAGTCCTGTTCCCGCTACTAAATTAGAAAAGCTTGTAGAGCTAGAAAACAAAAGGTTTTGAATACTTTCAAAGCCTTTTTTTTTATGTCTAAAATTCTTCATATATTGGCAGCAGTAAACGACTTGTCAAGGATTTTAAAGGACGGTTATGACCCATACGACTCATAAGAAGTTATAACTGAAATCATGTCTGTAAAAGGCGCATTTTCTTTTGGATTGAATTTAAAAAAGAATGTGATGAATGAGAATTCGTTTATTCGATTTAAATCTAGAATTAAGCGTTTTGAAGTTTATTTAGATAATGGTTTTACTCATCGATTTATAACTTCAGTTGATAAGCGTGTAGTGATGGATTATTTAAATCAATTTTTAAATACATCAAGTCCAAGGAATAGAAATAATACTAGAACAGATATTCGAACAATGTTTCAGCTTTTTGAAGATGAAGATATTATTCCTTCAAATTTTGTTTCTAAATTGAAACACTTAAAAGCTCCTCCAAAAAGAAATAAAAGTTATTCTGAAAATAAGTTAGAATTCATTTATGAGTATCTTAAAAAGAATGATCCAAATTTATTGTTATTTGTCAAATTTGTATCATATAATTTCTTGCGTCCTATTGAAGTTTGTCGTTTAAAAGTTGAAGATATAAACTTCAAAGAACAAACTTTAAGTGTTAAGGCTAAAAATAAGTTAGTAAAAGAGAAAATCATTCCAAATATCTTAATGGAAGAATTATCTTTTTTGTGTAAATACAATCCATCCGATTTTATTTTTACTCCAAAAGGAGAACCTTCTGATTGTGAAGCTACAGATGATAACAAAAGAGATTACTTTACGAAGAAATTTAAGGAAGTAAAAGATTTGTTCACTAAAAAAGCTAAAGATGAGCTAAAGATTATTTTGCTTTAGGTAGTGAATATGGAATCTATTCATTCAGACATGCTTTTATTACAAAGATTTATCGTGAAATGAGAAAGACTTTAACTCCATTTGAAACAAAGAGTAGATTAATGTTAATTACTGTTCATAATACTATGATGGCTTTAGAAAAGTGTTTACCCGATATTGATGCAGAATTACCTGAGGATTATAGTGATTTAATCAATTAAGATTATTAATTATTTTTATAATGTATTAAGTATGCTTGTTATAGTAAAGTATGTAATATTATAATAAAAATAGATTTAGAACATGAAATTTAAAAAATCTATTACAGATGCGGATTTATCTAGTGCTGGAGACGACTTTCACATATTGTGGTCTATTAAGAAATCTCTCGAATTACTAAACTTTGAGAAAGCAGGTATAAAGGCTATTACAATTGAAGGATTTGAAAAGAATTTGTCAAGAAAAATTGATTTTTCTGGGGAAAATTTTTTAGGAATTGATTTGACGGAATATTTTGGAGGGAATGATTTTAAAAGTTCAGAATCAATTGTAATTTCTTTGTTAAAATACAGCACAAGAAGATCAAATGAAAATTTTACTTTTTCAAAATTGTATGAGGGTAAAAAATCGAGCTCTTATGATGGGTTAATCATTCATAGGTTAGCTACTATTTTTAAAACCTTTTTAGATGAATTTGGGAGAGATGAAGTGATATCAAAAATTAAATTAGTTAGTAATAGAAGTGTTAATGCTTTATATTTAAATCAAATTACTCAAATTCAGAATTTTTTAATCAGAAATAAAAGAGCTTTGAGTTTTAATGCTGTTTTAAATGATTTTCTGAAATATTAAAAGTACCTTTTTTAAAATTGAGAAAGGCATCGAGGTTAAATTTGAAAGACTTCACTGATTTTATAAGGTTATTAGATTTTGAAGATTGTGGAACAAATTCAATTCATTATTTAAAATGATTTGGGATAAAATGATAACTGAAAATCGTGATGAAAGAACAATCACATTGATTGATAACAGGACTGTTTATAAAAAAGAACTTTCCTAATATCACTAATGAAGAACTTTCGGAATTTCATACTTATACAAAGGGTATTCCGAGAGTTCAGTTTTATTCCTTAAATCTCAAAAAGTAAGGAATAAATGAGGTTGTAAATTATCTGAAGCCAAATGGAAAGGTTGTAGAGGATTTAATTTTAGATAAAATTGAACAAGCTGTAAGTAGAATAGGAAAAGATAAAAAAGAACTTGTAAAACAATTTCTTGTATAATAACTTACAACACCATTAGACCACAACAACGATTACTAGGAAATAAACCAATAGAAACTTTTAACGGAAAACCAATTTTAGTAACAAACTAAAATTGTGATTTTAACATACAAAAAACTAAAAGAATTAAATTTCATCAAAACAATATTTGTAGAATATATAAATAAAGAAAAGCTGTACCTAAAATTAAATTTTAAATACAGCTTTAACAGGATTTTGATTATTGCAAGGCAATTTCTTTTTCGAAACTCATCTGTGTGCTTTTTTTTGCAAAAATACTATTTATTACTAACATTCTAATCTTCGAATTGTTATTTTAGCATCTGAATAAGAAATACAAAGGTTTGTTTCGTATTTTACCAACGAATTGAAGCAGATTTAATTATACCTATAAAATATATAGAATGGCTTATAAAATACTTATTGTAGACGATCACTTGGTAGTTAAAACAGGTGTGAAAATTATTTTGCAAAGCGAAATAGAAGGACTTTCTATATCTTTTGGAGCAGATTTTTGTGATTTATTACAGATCTTATCTAAGGAAAATTATGATTTAATTATTTTAGATATCAATATTCCTGGGGGAAAAAATACAGAAATGATTACTGAGATAAAAGCTATGATGCCAGAAGTTAAGGTTTTAATGTTTTCAGCTTACGAAGAAGAATCTCATGCTTTACGATATATTCAGGCTGGCGCCAACGGATATTTAAATAAATTAAGCGGAGAAGACAAAATTGTTGCTGCTGTAAATTCAATTATGAATCATGGAGAATACATTCCGGATGATATCCGATCATTATTACAAGCTAAAAAATTAAATAATGAACCTATTAATCCCTTTGATAAATTATCGAATAGAGAATTAGAAATCACTAAATTATTAATTAAAGGAAATGGTAATTTAGAAATATCGAATAGTTTAAACATACAAATGTCTACTGTAAGTACCTATAAAAACCGAATATTTGAAAAGCTAAAGATTAATAATTTAGTAGAATTAATAGAGGTGTATCAGTTGTATCTTTCCTAAATATAATCTAAAATAATTTCCATTGTAGTGCCTTCATTTTTTTTAGTATTTATTTTTAAATCACCATTTAAAAGTTTCACTAATTCGAGAACCATGTGTAAACCAATGCCATAGTTTTGAATGCTTAGTTTATCTGTTTCGTTGTTTTTTAACAAGTTTAAATAATAGTTTTTAATTTCTTCCGAAATACCATTTCCCGTATCTGTTACTCCAACATATAATTTTTTACCTTCTAGTTTTACACTTATATGTATTTCACCATTTTTGGTGTTTTTGATAGCATTATCTAATAAGTTATGGATAATGATTCCTATGACTTTTTTGTCTATTAAAAGAGGATGTGCCGTTTCATTTTTATATAGAATTTGAATGCCATTTGCTACTGCGATATTTTCAAACAAGTCCATTTTTTCATAAATTACCACTTCAATTGGCTCTTTTTGAAGCTGGTTTATGTTATGATGTTCCATAAATATTTTAGAATAATCTACCAAGTTTTCTACAAATCGAAACAATTGATTGGCTGATTCATGCATAATTTTAGCATTATCTTTTAAAGTTTCGTTTTCGGTTTTTGATACTTTTTCATCTAAATGTTTGGCGGTAATTGCAAGAAATCTTAAGGGACTTTTAATATCATGACTTATAGTACCAATTAATTTTTTTTGCTGTAAAATTTCTTGCGATAAATTGTTTTTTGTGATTTTTAAAGCTTCAACCGTTTTAATTAGTGCATTAGTTCTTTCGTCAATAATTTGTTCTAATTCTTCGTTTTTCCTTTGTATATATTTATATCTTAATCTCGATATAATTAAAATACAACCAATTATGAATAGTATAATTATAAATTTAAACCAAGTTTTTTCATAATACTTATACGGAACAGAAAGTACTATTTTTTTAGTTTGGTAATTAGAAGAAAAACCACCAATTTTTCTGATAAATAGGATGTGATCACCGGGAGGTAAATTGGTAAAACTAATTGTTTTTTTTTCTCCACTTGTTGAAATCCACTTACTGTTTTCACCTAGCATCAATTTGGATTCGAAATGAATATTATTTCCATTACCATAATATGGAAAGTCGATTTTTAATTTTACTCTAGTATTTTTTCTAGATAAATATACCGTATCGTTAAAATAAATAGTTTCGTTTTCTGTTTCTCCTTCATGGATAAAAAAATCACGAATTGGAATAATTTTATTTACTTTTTCTGGATGAAAAACCACCAAACCATTTAAACTTGGAAATATAATATACCCATTTTCTAATTGACAGGTACTTGGTTGACAACCCCCGTTAAATTCATTAGTAAGAAATCCATCCTCCGTATCATAATGATGGTAATAAACAGGTTTTTTTGCTACAATATATTGAAGTAAACTTGATTTTGCAACTTCAATTAACCCTCTATTTGTACTGATCCAAAAATGCCCCTTTTTGTCTTCATTGATGCAATGTGCAGAGTTTAAAAATTGATTCGTATCAAAAGGGAGTTTAATTAATTGCTTATCTTTTAGTAAACTAAATCCATTATTGTAAGTACAAATCCATATTTTATTGTCTTTACAGATAAAAATACTTCGCGCTTCATTTTTACCGAGTGAAACAGTTTGTACATTTTTGCTATTGGGTTTATAAAATAAGATTCTTTTTTTTCCAATCATTAAAATCGTTTGTTCTTTCGTTTCTGCAAAAAAACTAACAGCATCTTTAATAAAAAACTTCCATTCGGGTGTTGCTTTCTTTTTGTTAGCATCTATAGTAGCCACTCCACATTTTGTTTGTTTTGTGGATCTAAATCCGACCCATATTTTGTTTTTAGAATCACAAAAAATAGTTTTAATTTCTGTTTTAAAATCGTAAGTATTGGAAGTGGTATAGTTTGTAGCTTTGTGAAAGCGTATTAAAATATTGTCGTTTTGTATCCAAATATTTTTTTGTTGATCTAAAGTTATAGCATATGTATTTCCGTTTTGGTTTAATTTTAAATCTTTAACCAGTCCGTCTTTGTTATAAATTTCTCCTTTAGCCGTAATAAATTCCGTTTTTGTTAAGGCTGTTATCGCATAATAATTATTATTTGTACTAGTAGGATTTGTTAAAACAGTAAATTTATTTAAGGTAAGGATAGCTAATCCTTTGTTTTGTGTACCCAAAAATAACTTTTTGTTTTTTGTATCATAATACACACAACTAATTAAATTATGATCATTTTTTAATTTCACTAAGGTTGTTAAAAATAATTTATTCTTCGATTTACTAATCATTGCAATTTGATTAGCAGAACACAGAAAATATTGTTGGGTTAAATGATTGTAAATAGTTTTTGAATTTGAAGGTAAATTTAGTGTGTTTTGAGTTTGAAAATTTGAATTAAAAAAGCTATAAATTTTGGAGTTGCTCAAGCAAACTAATTCGTTATGGATTAAAAAATAGTCATTTGTAGGTAGGTAATTGTGTGCAACTTTCTTTATTAATTTATGTTTTGAAGAGTAAAACGAGATGTTTTTTGCTCCAATAAGATAATAGTTTTCGTTAGTATCTTCAATTCTACATCCTAAAAAATGGATTTTTGTATGGAGCTGATGATTGAGGTAAAATCGCTTATCTAAATAATCTAAAACGTTTTTGTTAAAATTGTTTTTTTTGATTTTATTAACTTTTCTTTTTGTAATAGAAACGAAGTCGGCTCGTTCATCTGTAAAGGCATATAAGGCATCTTTTTTAATATTACCAAACAAATACAAAAACCGATTGGATTGCAATTCCATTGTAGTATTGTTAAAGTTTTTGAAGTTTTGCCCATCAAATCGCGCCAATCCATTTTCAGTTGTCATCCAAACAAAACCATATTTATCTGGAGTAATACTTTTAACAGAATTTTGTGGTAAATGTTCCTTATCTGCAGAATACCACTCCTCAAAATAACTGTTTTGTGAATAAATAGTATTAGAAATAAGTAAAAAAATGGTTAATAAAACTTTAAAAGTAGTATTTTCTGTTAACTTCATCGACAAAATGTTTTAAAACATCGACCAAAAACATTTGTAGTTTTAATTCTACAAACAATGTAGTGGGCCGTTACAAATATCTTAAAAAAAAGTTAATACTTTTGTAAAGTTGTTCATATTGTTTAGAGTCAACATTATTTAATCCTAATAAATCCATACACATGAAAAAAATCATTGCACTTTTGTTTTTCTTAAGCTTTACTCAAATGTCAATGTCTCAAGACTTAACTAAAGATTTTAAACTTTTTGCAAAGAAAGATTTAGAAATTTTAAAAACAGTTGTTTCAGTAGGTGTTGAACAAGAACAACCTATTTTAGATTTTTTTTATAAGAAGTATAAGCAGTATTCCATTTATTCGTTAACAGTTGAAAGGAAAAAGGAAATTGCATTAGAGTTTGAACAAGAATTAAAACTTTTGATTTATCCAAATGAAGTTTCTAAGTTAGAAAAAAACAGTAAAGTATTAAAAAAATTAGTTTCAGAATAATTTTTTTAATCAATCAACTATAAACTTTTTTAAAATTTAATTTTATTAATTATGATAACAAAATACTCAAAATTTAAATTTGGTCTTTTGTCTTTGCTAACTTTCTTTTTAGTTACTTCAATGTATGCTGAAAATGGGAAAAACACCAAAAGCAAAAAGTCGAGTTCTATAAAAAACAAAGAGTCTTTTTCAGCAAAAAGCAAGAACAATACTACTTACAAAAAACTTGTTGCTGCTCCAATAATTAGTTTAGATGTAACAAATATTACTGGAGCGGGTGGTGTAAATATTAATACAACTGCTTGTTCTAGTGGTTGGGAAATATTAGACAACTCAAATACAGGAGCGACTTCTAATTTTAATTCTCCAGATGGAGTAGTTATGTCTATGACGGTGACGTTACTAAATCCACAAGACGGAGTAAATGAGCAGTTGTCAATTGGAGGTTCATATGCAGGTGTTTTAGTAGCTGGTAATGGATCACAAGTTTTGACAATTACAAATGATGGTTCAGCTTCAACTAATACAATGAGAAATGTTTTAGATGATTTAATTTATAAAGATTTAGCAACAAATCCAAATACTGTTGTACAACGTCAAGTTAGTGTTCAAGTTACTGATGCGATTGGTCAAATTTCAAATGCACCAATAGCTTTTTTCAATGTCACAAAAGCTGCAAACTCCGGAAATACACCAGGTCCGCTAATTGTTTTTACTACAGGATTTACTGTGGATTTATTCACTGGTTTAGATGGTTCGCAAGATTTAGGTGGTACTTGGGTTGATGTTGATGGTACTGGGTCACTAGCCGGAAGTATTGTGACAATTGCTTCTTTACCATTAGGAGGTTCAACTTTTAGATATGATGTTAATGCACCACTTCCTTGTGGTACCGCATCTACATCGGTCTTAGTTATAAAAATGGATGCTAATGAATTGCCTTTGACTTCTTCTAGCTCTTGCGGTGTGTTAGAAACAAACTATTCAAATCCATTATATTCCGCTAATTCAAATGATCCCATATATATATTTAATTCTGGTGGTAACGATGGTAACTTAGAGTGCCCAGCAGGTGTAGATGTCGCAACAACTTATAATTGGTATAAATTTAACCCAGCTACAAATTCTTATGCAAATTATGCATTAGGTAGTACAAGAATTCAAAGTAACCTTCCTGATGGGGGTTATTTGGTTGTAAGAAATGATGCAGGAACTATTACAGAAGGTAGAGCTTGGATATGGAATGTTGCATCAAGCAACCCTAATGCTGGTGTTGATGCGATTGTTTGTAAGGGTGATACTCATTCTTTAAACGGAAGTATTGGAGGTTTAGTTCAAACTTTTACGCACTATGACCCAGTAAGAAGACCCTTTATTATTGGCCCAACTACTCGAATTTCAGTACGATTTAATGCTACACATACCTACGTTTCTGATTTAGGCTTTTATTTTGTTGATCCTTCAAGTACAATTACAATTCCTTTAGCTGTAAATCAGGCAAATACTTGTAATTCTGGAGATAATGTTAGTAATTTAACATTTAGTAATCAAGGTGCACCTGCTTATTTCAATTATTGTTCACCAGTTGTAGCACCACTAACAGGAACTTGGAACGGATATTATACTGGTACAAACCCAACAGATTTGCCTAATAATACTAATAAATTAATTAATTGGGCGCCTCTTTATGGTATAGATGCTAATCAAGGGGGATGGGCTGTACAAATTTATGATTGTGTTGGCGCTGACATAGGGAATTTAACCGGAGCAACAATTATTTTTGATGATGGTTTTGGTAATATAGTCACATATACAAGTGGCTCAATTAATGTGCCAATTAATGACAACTCATGTACTCAAGCTACAGCTTCTATTTATGTGGTGCCTTCAAGTCCGTTAGTTACTGTAAGTCAGACATTAACAATTAATCCTAGTGTTGGTGTCAATGGTTCGTCAGGAGGATGGCAATGGTCTTATAGTGTAGACGGTATTGCTGGTCCATATGCGGAATTTAATAACACAACTTTAACACCAAATTTAGTAGTTAATCAAAACACATGGGTTAAACTTACTTTAGATAATAGTATATCATCTTGTAATAGAGAAGATATTTTGTTTATTCAAGCAAATCCAAGATCTAATGCTGGTTTAGGAACTAATTTAACTGCATCGTTAATTGATCCAATAATTACATTAGCAAATCAATTAACAGGTGAGGACGCAGGTGGTGTATGGACAATAACCGCTGGAAGTCCTGGTCCTGGTTCCTTTAATGCAGGTGCAGGAACTTTTGATCCCGCTCTAGCAGGTATTGGTTCTTACACTTTTCAATATTTAGTGACTGGTACCGCTCCCTGTCCTAATGATATAGAAACGTTTACGGTTGCAATTTTAGCAGATAATGATGGAGATGGGATTGATGACTCAACTGATTTAGATGATGATAATGATGGAATTTTAGATACTGTTGAAGTTGGAGATACTGATGGAGATACGATTCCAAATAGCTTTGAAATAGATTCTGATAATGATGGCTGTAACGATGTTAATGAGGCTGGATTTTTGGATTCAGATAATAACGGTACATTAGGAGTAACACCTGATACAGTAAATGGCTCAGGTCAAATTACTGGAGATGGTGGTTATACTGGGACAAACGCCAATGTAACAACTGCAGGTTCTGCAAGTGCAATTACAACACAACCTTCAAACCAATCAGTAATTTCTGGAAACAACGCAACATTTACTGTAGCAAATTCTGGTGGTTCAGGTGTAACAACGTACCAATGGCAAGAAAGTACAGATGGAGGTACAACATGGAATAATATAGTAAATGCTGGTATTTATAGTGGCGCTACAACAAATACATTAACATTAACCGCTGTTACTGGTGCTAATAATGGTTATGATTATAGAGTTATAATAACAGAATCTAATTTTGTTTGTGCCAATGTACAATCAAACGCAGTAGATTTAATTGTTAATCCAGCTCCTGATAATGATGGTGATGGAGTTCCTGATTTAACAGATTTAGATGACGATAATGATGGTATTTTAGATACTGTTGAAGATACTAATTGTGCATCAGGTCCTTTTGTGGTTGAAAATATTTTAAATGAAGTTTTTGAAACAGGAACAATTGGTTTCCCAGTACCTAAAGGAAATTTAGTGGGAGTTCCTGGTATAGTTGGTTTATTAGAAGCATATAATAGTAATCCTGGAAATTCTTCAACAGTTAATGTTGGTGAATATTCAAGTGTTATTGGTTTTGATGGAAATCTTACTAAGGTTATTAATGCAAATGGTGGTGGAATTACTGATAATTTGCAAATGTCTTCGTTTGTAGTAAAAAAGAATATTGATCTTGTAGCTGGAAATGTTTTTACAGTTAGTGCTGATTTTTCATTGGATATGACTACAGGTGGGACTAGTAATGAATATGGTATAGCTTTAGGAGCTGGAGGACAAGATCCAATTTGGGGAAATGATGTACCGGGAGTTCCTGATGGGGTCTTTTTATATGGACATGGTGTATCTTTAATACGTGAGCCAAATAGTTCAGGACCAGCATTTACTGCTCCACCAAGAGTTACCGGATGGTTTAGACAAAAGTCAACGTATTATGTTGCAGATAATGGATCAGGAGTTTTACATTTATATGCTAATAATGAGGGTTATCAATATGGCCCAACAGGTATTCCTACTAGTGCACCTATTATCGCTAATGCAATAAATTTTGGTCCAGCAAGTAATTATCCGTGGTTAAATAATGCTTCTTTAAGTGTTTCAGTTGATCAATATGTTGATAATATTGTCATAAATGTTAACCATTGTGATTTTGATGGAGATGGGGTACAGAATTCTTTTGATTTAGATTCTGATAATGACGGTTGTAACGATGTTAATGAGGCTGGATTTTTGGATTCAGATAATAACGGTACATTAGGAGCAACACCTGATACAGTAAATGGCTCAGGTCAAATTACTGGAGATGGTGGTTATACTGGGACAAATTTAAGTGTAACAACAGTTGATTTAGATTTTGATGGAGATGGTTTAGTAGGAACTTGTGATACAGACGATGATAACGACGGAATCTTAGATACGACAGACCCTAACGATACGAATCCAGATATTTGTGGTGACTCAGATGGAGACGGATGTGATGACTGTTCAGTAGGAACGGATAACTTCGGACCCTTATCAGACAGCTTACCAGCAAATGACGGAACGGATACAGATGGAGATGGAATATGTGATACTGGAGATACAGACGATGATAACGACGGAATCTTAGATGCTACAGACCCTAACGATACGAACCCAGATATTTGTGGTGACTCAGATGGAGACGGATGTGATGACTGTTCAGTAGGAACGGATAACTTCGGACCCTTATCAGACAGCTTACCAGCAAATGACGGAAC
>NZ_JAANOQ010000007.1:144546-227217 GCF_011305415.1 Flavobacterium bernardetii | reverse complement strand
CCAAAAGTTCCTTGTACAGACTGTACTGAAGAAGAACACGCTCAAAACAGACGTAGTGAGTTCTTGATTATTAAAAAGTAATAGATAAAACAAGAAGAGGAGTTAATAAAATGTTTTAACTCCTCTTTGTTGTTTTAATAAATTTATTCTCTATAAAAAAGCCTTTCAAACGAAAGGTTTTTTGTTTTTTATGTATTTTGTCGGATATTGATTATTTTTATCGATATTAAATCGCGTTTTGTTAAAATAATTACTATTTTAGTAGACTATTTAAATTTTTTTAACAAACAACCTTAAATCGATGAAAAAAAATTACTTTTTTTTTGAAAAAATGTTAAGTACCAATAAGGTATTAATGTTTTTAATGATTATGTTTTGTTTATTTGTAAGTAATGTTAACGCACAAATTGCTGTTACAGTTACAAATAACACAAACACTACTCCAAATTTAGCTGCAAGTTATACTTCGTTAGCTACAGCATTAACTGATTTGAATGCAGTAACTACAATGACTGGGCCAGTAACTTTAGTCTTAGCAGCTGGAAATGAAACAACTCCTTCAACTGGATTGCAGTTAGGTAGTGCATCACTTAATGCTGTACTAAATGCCACAAACACTGTTACACTAATTGGGGCAGGAAGCGCTACAATACTGAATGCAGGTGTAGGTACCGCAACCCCAGCAAGTGCTGTTCCGGACGGTATATTAAAATTAGTTGGTGTCGATTATGTCACTATTAACGGAATAACCTTTACAGATGGGAATACTACAAATCCTGCTACTATGGAAGTTGGTTTAGGTATGTTTAAGTTATCTGCTACAGATGGTTGTCAAAACAACACTATTCAAAATTGTATATTTAACATGCAACGTGTTAATAATGCTAATTCAACCGCTCCTATGGTTGAGGGTTCTGTTGGTGTAGCAATGATGAATTCTACTGCCTTAGCTTCAACAACTGTGTTGACTGTAACGGCGGCTTCTGGATCAAATTCAAATAATAAATTTTATAATAACACTATAAATAGTGGAAATTATGGTATTGTTTTAATTGGTTTTGCTGCTGTAACTCCATTTACTTTAGCAGATACAAACAATGAAATTGGTGCTTTAGGTTTTGGTAACTCAATCTTAAATTTTGGAGGTGGCGCAGCTACAAATCCTTCTGCAGGTATAAGAACGTTAGCTCAATATGGATTAAATGTTAATTATAATATTGTAAATAACAATAATGGTACTGGTGTAAATCATCTAACAACATTAAGAGGTATTTATATTAATACTGCAGTATCAGCTTCTGCTAATATAACAAATAATAACATAACAGTTATTTCGGGTGCAACAACAAGTTTATTGGAAGGTATTAATAATGCGTCTGGTTCAACAGCTGCTTCTAATACAATTAATATTAACAATAATATTGTTGCTTTGGGTTATCCTACTCAAACTTCCGCAACAATTAACGGAATTTTAAATGGTTCGTCTGCTGCAACTGTTAATATCAATAACAACACTGTAACTCAAGCTGCTGGTTTTGCTTTAGCAGGAACGGGAACTTGGGTAATGATAGAAGGAGGATCTCCAGGAGGAATTCTTAATACAAACAATAATATAGTTTCTAATATTGTAAGAACTGGTGCTTCAGGATCAATGAGATGTGTTAAAGCAGCAACTCCAGTGGGTTTATGGACTAGTATTGGAAATTTAGTTGAAAACATAAGCTATTCGACAGTAGCTTCAACAGGAGGTATTGATGGTATTTATGATTTATCATCTGCAACATTAATGAATATTTCTAATAATATTGTTAGAAATTTATCAACTCCAACTACAGGTACAATTAATGGTATTAATATCAATACTGTTTCAGGAACACATACTTGTTCTAATAACCAAGTTTATAATTTCACTACAACTAGTGGTGGAGCTGGAGGAGCAACTTTTACTGGTATTGTATTTAGTGTTGGAAATGCTACTATTTTTGGAAATCAAATTTATGATTTAAATAGTACAGGTACAACTGGTGGAACTGTCGGTGCTATTACTGGAATTAGACAAAGTGCAGGTACTACAAATTCAATTTATAATAATAAAATTTATAATTTATCTTCAACTAGTACAGGTGCCATTATTTATGGTATTAATGCTTCTGGAGGTACTACAAATACAATATATAATAATATTATTGGCGATTTACGTGCTACAGCGGCAAATGTTGCAAATGCGATTAGAGGTATTGACATTGCTTCAACAAATGCAAATGTTTATTATAACACAATTAATTTAAATGCTACAAGTTCGGGAGCTGTTTTTGGAACCAGTGCTTTAAATGTTTCTTCTACAACAAACTTAGATTTAAGAAATAATATTTTTAATAATACTTCGACTGCAAATTCTACTGGTTTAGCAGCTGCTTACAGACGTTCATCAACAACTTTGACATCTTACGCTGCCGCATCAAATAATAATTTATTTTATGGAAGTACAATATTTACTGATGGAACAAATACAGATGCTACATTAGTAGCTTTCAAAGCAAGGGTAACACCAAGAGATACAGCTTCAATAACTGAAAATCCAACATTTGTTTCTACTACTGGTTCTAATATAAATTTTTTACATATTGATACAGCTGTAGCAACGCAGATTGAAAGTGGTGGTGCAACAGTTTCAGGAATTACTGATGATTTTGATGGGAATATAAGAAATGTTACTACGCCAGACGTAGGTGCTGATGAATTTACTGGAGTTTTAGCCGATTTTACTGCGCCAACAATTTCTCATACAGCCCCTACAGCTTCTTGTATACAAGGAGATAGAGTTGTTTCTGCAACTATAACTGATGCAAGTGGTGTTTCAGCAGGAATTGGTTTGCCTGTAGCATACTGGAGAATAAATGCAGGAGCATATATAGCAACAACAGGTGTTGATATGGGTGCTGGAGTTTATAATTTCACAATTGGTTCAGGCTCAGTTTATGGTGATATAATAACATATTATTTTGTAGCTCAAGATAATGCAGCAGCACCAAATGTTGCAGCATTACCTTTAGCGGGTGCAGCTGGATTTTCAACAAATCCTCCAGCAGTTTCTACTGCTCCAACTACACCTTTTAGTACAACATTATTGTCTGCTTTAAGTGGTACTTATACAGTAGGAGCAGCAGGTAATTATACAACTTTAACTGCAGCTGTAAACGATTTTAATATTAGATGTTTGTCTGGTCCGGTTGTTTTTGATTTATTAGATACAACGTATCCTTCTGAAACATTCCCAATTACAATTCAGCAAAATGTTGATACAAACGCAACAAATACATTAACAATTAAACCAGCAACTGGAGTAACAACTTCTATTACTGGAAGTAATGCTTCTGCAATTGTTAAATTAAATGGTGCTGATTATGTAACAATTGATGGTTCTAATAATGGTTCTAATTCAAGAGATTTAATAATAGAAAATACAAATGCATCTGGTACTGTAGTTTGGATTGCTTCTGCGAGTATTTCAAATGGGTCATTAAATAATGTTGTTAAAAATAGTAATTTTATTGGTGGAAGTTCAACAACTACTGTTGGTGGGGTTCTTTTAAGCGGGATTGCTTTAGGCGCAGCTGCTGAATCACCAAATAATAATATTACCATTAATAACAATAATTTTACGAAGATGCAAAATGGTGTTTTTGCTATCGGAAATGCAACAACTCCAGATACAGGTTGGAATATTACAAATAATATTTTTGGTTCAGCAGTAGTTGCTTCAAAATTAGGTTTTAGAGGTATTGCTGTTCAAAATGCTCAAAACTTTATCGTTTCTGGAAACCAGATTACAGGTGTTACAACAGCTTCAACATCTACAGCTTCAGGAATTTTAGTTGGTGCAAATGCATTTAACGGTTCAGTTTTTAATAATACTATTTCGGATATTAAAAACACTAATACTGGTGGGTATGGTGCAAATGGTATACAGTTAAACTCATCAAATACTACTGCAAATATGCTAGTATATAATAATTTTATTTTTAATGTTGCTGGTAACGGATATGCTTTAGGTACTGCTGTTTCAGATAATGGATATGGTATTATTTGTACTGCAGGTGCGGGTTATTCTATTTATAATAACACTGTAGTTTTAAATTCAAACCAAACCGTTTCTGGTTTACCTGCTGCTTTTAATGTTACAGCTGGTGTCAGTGCTGCTGGTGCAATTAATTTAAGAAACAATATTTTTGTTAACACTCAAACTCAAACTGGAGAGAGATATGTAATATATTGTAGTTCACCAAATACTATTTTTTCTGCAATAGATTATAATGATTATTATACTACAGGAACTAATTTAGGATTTATTGGATCAGCAAGAACAAATTTAGCTGCAATTCAAGCTGGTTTTGGTCAAAATACTGCTTCTTTAAGTTTATTACCAGTATTTGTTTCTGCAACAGATTTACATTTAGTAACAACTACAAATACTGCAATTGATAATAAAGGTACAGCTATTGCAGCAGTAACTTTAGATATCGATGGTAACGTAAGAAGTGCAACAACTCCTGATATGGGAGCAGATGAATTTACTTCAACGGCTTGTACATCAGCTATTGGAGGAACTGCAAGTGCGTTAGTTAGTACATTCTGTGATTCAGGAAGTACTACTGTTTCTTCTACTGGATATTCAACAGGATTCTCAACTACATATCAATGGCAATCTTCTGTAGATTTAGCATTTACAACACCAATAAATGAAGGTGCTGCTTTAACTGTTTATGCAGATTTAGTAACTCCAACAATTACTACAACAACATACTATAGATTAGCAGTTACTTGTGTTGAAAACGGTCAAGCTAGTTTTTCAAATGTTGTAACATTAACAATAAATGTTAGTCCAAATGCAGATGCTCCAGCAAACGTAACAGCTTGTGATAGCTATACACTTCCAGCTTTAACAGTAGGAAACTACTTCACAGGAACTGGTGGAACAGGAACAGCTTTGAGTGCAGGAAATAATATTACTTCTACACAAACTATTTATGTGTATGCACAAACTGGAACTACTCCAAACTGTACAGATGAAAACTCTTTCACAGTAACTATCAATACTACACCTGTTGCAGATGCTCCAGCAAACGTAACAGCTTGTGATAGCTATACACTTCCAGCTTTAACAGTAGGTAACTACTTCACAGGAGCAGGTGGTACAGGAACAGCCTTGAGTGCAGGAAACACTATTTCTTCTTCACAAACGATTTATGTGTATGCACAAACAGGAACAACACCAAACTGTACGGATGAGAATTCTTTCTCAGTAACTATTAATACTTCACCAATTGCAGATGCACCAGCAAATGTAACGGCTTGTGATAGCTATACACTTCCAGCTTTAACAGTAGGTAACTACTTCTCAGGAGCAGGTGGTACAGGAACAGCCTTAAGTGCAGGAAATAGTATTACTTCTACACAAACGATTTATGTTTATGCACAAACAGGAACTACTCCAAATTGTACGGATGAGAATTCTTTCACAGTAACAATTACTGCAGCTACAATTTCTGGAGTAACAACTCAAGTAATTAATGGAGGAGTTGCTGCTGATGCTACAATTGAAGATATTGTAGTTACATCAAACGGAACGGTAACTTGGTTTGCTTCATCTGCAGATGCTACAGCAAATATTAATCCATTGCCAGCAGGAACGCAATTAGTTAGTGGTAACATTTACTATGGAGTAACAAATATTGGTATTTGTAGAAGTACAACATTAGCTGTAACAGTAACAGTTGTGTTAGGAAATACAAGTTTCGATTTATCTCAATTAAATTACTATCCAAATCCAGTGAAAGATATCTTTAATGTGAAATACAATAAAGAAATTGTTTCAATTGAAGTTTATGATTTAACTGGTAGAAATGTTATTAGTATAAAACCAAATACATTAGAAGTACAATTGAATATGACAAATTTATCAAGCGCAATGTACATCGTAAGATTACAATCAGTTGATGGATTCACTGATTTGAAAATTTACAAAAACTAATAAGGTTAAATAAAATTAAAAACCTCTCCTCTTTAATTAGAGTGAGAGGTTTTTTTTATATGATTAACTTTAAGAATTCTTTCAGGAAAAATTAAAATGTAGTTTTAAACAGAAGCAAATATCTCTTTCACAGCTTGTTCATAAACTCTACTGTTTTGCGCTTTTTTAATTTTCTTAAAGGTTTTCTGTGTATCTGGAAAGACTTGTGAAAAGTATTCCCAAAAGCCTAACATTTTCATTCGTATTGGAGTCGGGCCTTGTAAAAAAGCATCGTAAGCCTGATAAATTTCGTCATGAAAAGCATTGAAAAATTTGAATCTATCTTCAGGATATTCTGTAGTATTGTTTTTTATCATGCTTGGTAAAAATGGATCGGCAATTAAACCTCTTCCTATCATAAAATGATCAATACTTGGAAAACGTTCTTGCATTTCTCTAAATTTTTCTACCGAAGTGATATCACCATTATAATACAATTTATGTTTCGAAACATCCAAACAACGTTGAAACGAATCTAAATCTACTGGTCCTTTGTATAATTGTTTTCCAATTCTCGCATGAATGGCAATATTCTTTATCGGGTATTTTTCTAAAATAGGAAAAACGTCTAAAATTTCAGCAGCATTTTCATAACCCATTCGCATTTTCATCGAAACAATAATATCGGTTTCGCTGTGCGCTCGGTCTAAAATAGTGTTGATTTTTTCAGTATTGCTAATTAATCCCGAACCCATACCGCATTTGGCTACCATCGGATACGGACAACCTAAATTCCAGTTCAATTCTTTATAACCTAATGATTGAACATATTTCGCTACGAACAAAAATTCATCAGCATCATTTGTAATAATTTGTGGAATGACTTCTAAAGTGGAATTATTTTCTGGAAGAATATCGCGTTCGTAAGAAGCTTTAATTTCTAATTTTCCGTTCAGTCTAATGTATGGCGAATAGAAAGTATCAATCCCACCAAAATGTTTATGAAACGCATTTCGAAAACGGAAATCGGTAAAACCTTGTAAAGGCGAAGATAATAATGTAACGCTCATAATAGTTTTGAAAACACAAAGGTAAGGTTTTGTTTTTTAAATATAATTTCACGCAGATTGAAAGGATTTTACTTTGCGACTTTGCGTCTTTGTGTGAGTTTTAATTTTAATTTTTTCACGCAGATTGAAAGGATTAAAATGATTTTACTTTGCGACTCCGCGTTATTGCGTGAAACAAAACAGGAATTTAAGCAAATCAACTCTGCAAGTTCTTGCTTTAATTTTTTTACGCAGATTGAAAGGATTTTACTTTGCGACTTTGCGTCTTTGCGTGAGTTTTAATTTTAATTTTTTCACGCAGATTGAAAGGATTAAAAGGATTTTATCTTAGCAACTCTACGTCTTTTCGATAAATTAAAAACTTTTAAAAAAATCTTCGTGCCTTAGCATCTTCGTGGCAAAAACTACAAGTTATCCGAAGCAAACCATTCTGCAAAAGACGATTCCGTTTCTTGTAATCGTAACGAATGCAATTGAATGTCTTTTGGCAAACGCGCCATAATTTTATTTGCAAAATCAACTACCATATTTTCGCTTGTGGGCTGATAATCGACTAAAATCACATGATGTCCACGATTTTGAAGTTCTTTAGCTAATTCCACATGCGGTGTATTTTGGTTGAAAACTGTTGCGTGATCAAACACATCCACAATATCTTCTTTTACGATTTTTTTCAAATCAGAAAAATCAATTACCATTCCGAATTTTACATTATTCGAATCCGTAATCGGCTCACCAATAACAGTTACAGAAAGTTTATAACTATGTCCGTGTACGTTTTTGCATTTGCCATCATAACCATAAAGGGCATGACCAGTTTCGAAATTAAATTGCTTGGTAATTCTAATTTTACTCATGGTGTGATAATTGAAATGCAAAATTACGAAAATAACATGAGTCCAATATAAAAATCTTACTATTGTTTTTTATCTAAAATTTTCATTTTTGCCACGAATTGACGAATTTAAAAATGCCAACATTGTAAAATTTGTTTCATCTTCGATGATAATTCGAATTAAATCAAATCATAAACATTAAATATTCGATAATTCGTGGCGATACCAATTTAAAAATAATTTCATCTTGAAATATTTACTTTATCTTTGCTTTAAATGTGCAACCGATGGAATTGAATCCGCTTTACGAAACCATAATTACCGATTTATTAGAAAACCAATACGCGGTTTGTGATGCTTTTTTTTCAGAAGAAGCCGTGCAAATTATGCGTGCCGAATTAGAACATAAATTCGAAACGTCCGAGTTTAAAAAATCGGCAATTGGTCAAAATTCGGATGAAATTATTAAGGATGAAATTCGTGGTGATTATATTTTTTGGTTGAATGAAGAAGATAAAAACGAAGCTTCGGAAACGTTTTTCAATCAAATAAATGATTTTGTGGCTTACATTAATGCGACATGTTATTTAGGAATTTCCAACAAAGAATTCCATTATGCGATTTATCCTGAAGGCACTTTTTACAAACGTCATTTAGATGTTTTTAAAAACGATACGAGAAGAAAATTATCTATTGTGTGTTATTTAAACGATGAAAACTGGCAACCCGAATTTGGTGGCGAATTAGTCATTTACAAACCCGAAGAAGAAATTAAAATTTACCCGTTAAAAGGCAGAGTTGTCATTTTTGAAAGTCAGATTTTAGAACATGAAGTCAAACCTGTACAAAGAAAAAGATTTAGTATTACCGGTTGGTTGAAAACGAGTTAGGGTTTTATTTTAGATGCAACGCAAAGTTCCCTGACTTTGAGTTACAAATAATATCATTTTTTAAAAATTGCTCAAAGTCGGGAGACTTTGCGCAGCGTGGGTTTTTTTATACTTGATTTGTCATACTGAACTTGTTTCAGCATCTTTTTTATTTGAAGCAAACATCTAGTATTTCAGTTCACTTTTTGTCCCGCTATCCGCTATATCTTTTTAAAACTATTACCTTCGAGAGCCTCAGGCAACAATTTTAAAAAGGATGCCGCTACTATCGAGGCTAGTATACAAAATCCAATTTGTATAAGAAATTGTTGGAGTTTTACCAATGGATGTAAAATGTTATGAAACATATTAACATTAATAAAATTGATAAAAAGTATTTATTGTACCATGTCAACCAAATTGCTAATAGAATTAAAGGAAATCCTTCAATATAATATTCACTTATGTTGGTTCTTACTATTATTGCAAAAATAAAATTATGGGTGATTAAAATTCTTGCAATCCATTTAATTATTTCTGTTCTATTTTTCATTACTTCTTAAACCCTTCCAAAGCCTTCTTCGTAAAATCACTCAAAACTAATTTTCCTGAAATTTCAGCGCGTTCGTATAATAAAGTGCTCCAATGTGCTGTGTTTTGCCACAATACTTGTTTCATTTCTGATAAAGCTTCTGGGTTGTAACTCGCTAATTGTGTAGCAAATTTTTCTAATTCAGCATCTAATTCTTCTGGTTGTAGTAATTTGGCAAATAAACCTTTTTCAAATGCCCAAGTTGCCGGTTTCCATTCGTTTCCGGCTAAAGTTAATTCGCTCATAGCAGTTTGTCCAATTTTTCGGCTAACGGCTGGTTCAATTACAAAAGGTCCAATTCCGATGGTTAATTCCGATAGTTTCACATCAGCTTTTGTTGTCGCTAAAGCATAATCGCAACCAGCCACAATTCCAACGCCACCACCAACGGCTTTTCCTTGAACTTTCCCCACAATTAATTTAGAACAGTTTCGCATCGCATTAATCACATTGGCAAAACCAGAGAAAAATTGTTTTCCATCTGTTAAGTTGTCAATTTGTAATAATTCGTCAAAGGAAGCGCCAGCACAAAAGGTATTTCCTTCGCTTTGTAAAACAATAATCGTAGCGTTTTCATTCTTATCTAAATCCTGAATGGTTTCCACTAATTGCTGTAATTGCGTACTCGGGAACGAATTTCCAGCAGGATGAAAAAAGGTGATATAACCAATATTATTTTTTACTTCTTGTTTTACGAAAGCTGTCATGTTTTTAAAATTTTACCGCAGCTTCTCAGACTTTAATTAATTATCTGTGAAGCTGCGGTTGTTTTTATTTTGTGAATTAGATTATCTTTTTAAACTAAAGTGCGATTTAAATTCTTTTTGAACACCGTCTTCTTTATATTCAATTCTGAACCAATAATCAGTTGAAGGAACCATTTCGCCATTAATTTTTCCATCCCAGCCTTCACCATAAGCATCAATTTGTTTTAGTAATTTTCCGTAACGGTCAAAAATGTAAATTCTCGCTTCAAATTCGGGAGTTAATCCTTTTATACCCCAAGTATCGTGGTACGAATCGCCATTTGGTGTGAAATAATTTGGATACGAAATAGTTGTAATTGCTTTAGAATTCGCATCACCACATCCATTAATATCTCTAACATAAATAGTATAAATATCATTTTCTAAATTGGTAAATACAGGACTAGTTTGCCAATTAACTTGGTCTAAACTGTATTCGTAAGTACCAAATCCACCAATAACTACCGCTTGAATAGTTGATAAACCACTAGCGAAAACTTCGGATAACAATTGTGCTTCGACTGCTTGTGGAGCAGATGAAATTAAAATTTCTGTTTCATCTTCTCTAGAACAAGTTGTTACTGTGTTTGTAACTACAACTTTATAAATTCCACTTGTAGAAGCAATAAAAGTCGCATTTTCTTGTCCAGCTGTTGTGTTTGGATTTGTAGGTGTCCAAGTATACGTATAGTTTCCTGCAGTAGTTGGAGTGGCGTCAATTGAATAACTTCCAGCTCCAGTTCCAGGTTGTACGCATAATACTTCTAATGCTGGAATATTAAAATCGGGTAAAGGATTTACTTTTAAGTCTACGTATTGCCCTAAACCAACACAATCATTATTTATATTACTATCAATTCTAACCCAAATTTGTTGAAGATTTGGGACGATATTTCTGTATCCATTTGGGTTAGTTGTGTCAATTGGACTATTTTCCGCCAAAGCATCAGCCTGAGATTCATAATACGTAACAATTAAATTTGCGCTACTTGAAAATTGAGCTAAGATTCCATTCACAGGATCATTCGTTGCTAAATTTAAGTCAAAGTAGTCAATTCCATCATTATCAGGATCGGTTTGACTAATATAATCGTCACATTCTTCCAATACAATTTTTTGAAAAGTTGCAGGAATTTGAGTAGCAGAAACCACTAAGTTAACTTGTGCGGTTCTAATACATCCGTTTAAGTTTTCGATACGAACCCAAACTACACCATTATTTGGAGAAGTATATATTGTTTCATTTGTAATTCGATTTAAGTCACCTTGAGCATCGATTTGTGTCAAATAATACTTAAAAGTTAAATTACTTTGACTTGACAATAAAATATCCGCTTGTGTTAAATTAAAGTCAGAAATTAAATCAGTGTTATCATCACATTGTTTTAAAGTAACTGGATTGTTTATAATTGGTAATGGTGTTACAACCGCATTAAAACTAGTAGTATTGAAACAGTTTGTAAGGGTATTGAACAATCTCACATAAATTATTCTATCTGGTCCAGTGTAAGAAGTAATTGGATTTAATCCTGTAATTGCATCGCTTTGAAATAAATAATAAGTTACAGTTACATTCGTTTGATTGTCTAAAACTTCTATTGTTTTAGTAGCTAAATTAAATGTGGTTTGTCCGTTAGTATCATTTCCGTCAATTGCATCATCACATACTTTTAAATCAGTAATTGGTACTAAAGTTGGAATGTCATAATTAGTTACATCAACTGTTGCTGATAAAGCTGGGCAAACACCACTAGCTGGAATAGTATAAGTATATAAGCCACTTACATCAACAGCAGGATTAAACATGCCAGTTCCACTAGCTAATGTTGGCGACCAAACTCCACCTGTAGTAACACCAGTTCCTAATAAAGGAAACAGATCAAATGAAGCTGCATTTTTACATGTGTTTTTTGTAGTACTTGTACCAACGTTGTTAGCTTGTTGAATTGTAACATCAACTTTTACACTAATACTTGTTAAAGCAGTATTACATGTTTTTGTAAACGAATAAGTGTATTCTCCAGGAATATTAACTGCAGGATCAAAAAGATCTCCTACTATTGGAGGCGCTCCGACAACAGGAACTGTCCATGTTCCGCCAGGACCAGGATTTCCTATAATGGCATCAAATATGTTAGTTGTAATTGAGGAACAAACTGTTACCGGTGTATCTTGTGGTGCACTTCCAAATCCTGAATAATAACCAGCATAACCAGCTGCTCCACTAGATCCAAATACTCCTACGGCTAATGGTCCTGTTGAAACCACATTTACGTTACCAGAATATCCAGAAATTCTATACGTTACCCAATCTGTATTTCCTAATACGGTTTGTGCTTGTGTAGTACTAATTGGGGTTCCATTGATAGTAATAGTTGCATTAGAATAGGTTAATATCATTAAATCAGCCGTGTATGTACTTCCTCCAATTTGATCAATTGCAGGTAAATAAACTGATTCTTGGAAAAAACAACTTAGCGGTGGGATAAAGTTCAATCCAGATGTTGGACTAGAAGATGATCCACCAATTAACTGATACGCAAAAACTGGTTTTGAAGATTTTACAAAGATATTTCTATTTGTTGCTCCTTGATATTCTGAATTAGGAACTAAATAATAATCACCTGCATTTAATGTGGCTGCAGCTACTGGATTACCATTTACAAAAATTTGTGTATTAGGTTCGTTGGCAATTATTAGTGGTGATTCCATTTCTGGTAATCCATTTCCTTCAATAAATATATATTCTGTTCCAATTTGACCAGAAGAAACAATTTGGTCTAATGTAAAGTCTGAACCATTATCTGTAACTCCACCTGTAGCATTTCCAGTACTAACTGCAACGTCTTTTGTAGCTGTTAAAGAAGCACCAATAAAACCAGTCCAGTTGTTGAAATTATCTGCATAACCACTAAATACAATTGATTGACCTGCATTTAAAACAAATGTTTGGGTGTCATCTGTAATGAAGCCAGCTCCAGAAACAAATTCTACATTCGTATCATAATCTGATAAAGTAATAGTTGTATTGTTTTCAGTAGCCATAACACTTGAGACAAAATTTCTAATAGAAACTTCTCCGCCTTGTGGTGTACTCCCTAATCTGAAATCCGTACCAATTCCAGGTCGGCCTTTAGAAATTAAAGTTTCAGCATGATTTTGGTGTCTCATTCTAAAACTCACATAAAAATCTTTTGGACCTTCTAAAATTAATCCTTTGTCGCTATTAACAATATTTACATCACTAATGTCTAAAAACATACTAGAAGGTTGTCCATTTCCAACAGTTATCACTACAGGAGTAGCTTGAGATAGAGTGAAAGGGGAACCCGTAATTGGAGTTCCGTCACCAGTAGTTACTGTTACTTGAAATGGGGTAATCTCTGCTGTTGAGATATAGATATAATGATCTTGAATGGCAGTTTCATCTCTTGAATGCAATGGTGGTAACCAGTGTTTGCTGCTTAATTGGGCTTGACTTATGAAAAAAGTAAAAAATGATAGAAATAGTAGGTAGTTTTTCATTATTGGGTTTATTTTCAACAAATTTATTCTATTTATATTTAATTCAAATTAAATTCAAACAAAAAGGCACCAAAAGGCACCTTTTTTTAACATATTTTTAAGGATGTTATAGATTTTCCTGAAAAGTTTGTGTAGTATTTGAATCTGCACCTCTAACATTTATTGCTTTTCCTGTAGCATCAATTACAAAAGCTACAAAACTTATATTATTAGCATTAGATACATTTGAAGGAACAGGAATTGAAAAATTCTTTGTTATTATAGCTCCATTATTTGTTCCTGTTAAAGCTTCACCATTCACTAAATCTGTTAAAGAAGTTCTTAAAACATGATTATGTGTAAAAGAAGGAATTGGGTTTTGTGCCCCAAAATAACCAGTTGCATTAACTTGATCGTAAACTAATCCATTTTCTAAAATATAAACAACTAGTTTTAAATTTGATAAATCTGCTGCAAACTTTATATTTACATCAAGGTTTATATTTCCTCCAGCAACAGTAGAATTTAAAGCAATACCTAAATCTGAGTTTAGTTTTATTTGGTTTTTAATTTCTGTAGTTGAAATTTCATTATCCCAAAGTGTTTTTCTGTTTAACATTGCTGTTGGATAACCAGATAAACCAATAGTTAGTTCTAAAGGTGCAGCTGGAAAATTATAAGGATCAACTGAAGATCCAGAAGTTCTGTGAATTGAAACTGGAAAAGCATCTAAATGTTCCTCTTCAACTTGATTAAGTCCATGCAGAACTCTTGGACAATATTGACACCAAGTTCCTGTGTAGTCTTCAATTAAAACATTTTTTAAAAATTTACCAACAATAGGTTGTTCCACAATTGTTGAATTTTCAGATTTATCTTCCCAGTCATCTGAGATACAGGATAGGTTTAATAAACCTAATAGTGATGCGGTGATTAGTAGTGCTTTTTTCATATGGTTGTGTTTTTCAGTAGTTTGGGGTAAAAATTATGTTACAAACATAAAAAAAAATTTTTTATAATGATAGAAATATCTTTTATTTGCTTCAAATAACACAAACTAACCATGAAAAAATTTATTTTAACTGTAATGCTATCTGTTTCAGCATTAGGATTTTCGCAAAAAAAACTACCAAGTTTATCGCTTAAAAATTTAGAAGGAACTACTGTTTCTACCACTCAAGATTATAACGAAAAAGACAAAATTTATGTATTTTGTTTCTGGGCAACTTGGTGTGCACCATGTATTCAAGAGTTGGATGCTATTAGTGAAGTATATGAAGATTGGAAATCGCAAGTGAATGTAGAAGTCATTGCTGTTTCAATTGACGATGCCAGAACTAATAAAAGGGTAAAACCATTAGTAAATGGTAAAGGTTGGGATTATTCAGTTCTTTTAGATATCAATCAAGATTTTAAAAGAAGTTTAGGTATTTCTAATCCACCATATACTGCAGTAGTAAAAAATGGTGAAATTGTTTTTGCTCAAAACGGACATACTCCAGGTAGTGAAAGTCAATTATTAGAACAATTAAAAGCATTGAAATAATGAATAAAATATTAACCTACGCATTTTTATTCTCATCTATATTTGCATTTTCCCAAGAAGCAGATTCTACCAAAACAAAATTTAAAGTTTCTGGAAGTTATGAAGGAAACGGACAATGGTATACCAATGATAAAAACAGAGGTATTCAACACGATTCAGTGCCATTGCGTTCAAATAATTACTTAAACCTTAATTTTAATTACGGAAAACTTACCTTTGGAACACAAATAGAGGCTTATTTTAACGAAGCTTTACTAAATTTTAATCCTAGATTTGTAGGAACAGATTTAAAGAATTACAACTCAAAAATGTCACTTTCTGATGCGGCTAAGGAGTTTTACCATTCAAATGTAGGTACATTTTACGCCAATTATAAAAGCAAAAAATTAGACGTTACTTTAGGTCATTATTATGTGCAGTTCGGAAGCGGAATGGCATTAAGAACTTGGGAAGACAGAGCTTTAGGTATTAACAATGCTTTAAGAGGTGGTAAAATTGTTTATACTCCAATTGATGATATTACTTTAACAGCTTTGTATGGTAGAGCTAGAACTGGTTTTCGCGTAGCCAAAGGTGATGTTTATGGTTTTAATACAGACATTAACATAGGGAATCTAATTCAGCTTAAAGCTTTTGATTTTAAATATGGTTTTAGTGCTGTGGCAAGACACGAAAGTTTACCTGAAGAGATTAACAACTTTGAATCAACTACTAGTTTATTTTCTAACCGATTTGAATTCGGATTAAAAAATTATTACTTAAATACAGAATACGTTTTTAAAACACGTGATGCTATTATCAAACAAAATGCACTTGATACTAATTTTGCTAAAGAAGGTAGTGCTTTGTTAGTAAACTTTGGATATTCTAAAAAAGGATTTGGGTTTGATGCGAATTTAAGACGCGTTGAAAACATGCAATTATTAGCAGAAAGAAGTCCAGATACATATCCAACACTTTCAAGTACAAGTGTGAATTATAATGATAAAATATTAAACTTCGTACCAAGTTTAACCAAACAACATCATTCCAATTTAGCCAACATTTATGTGTACCAAGCGCAATATCAAGTTGTAATGGACGAATCTACAAATGTGAATAAATTTGGTGAAATTGGCGGACAATTTGATATTTTCTACGACATCAAAAAAGGTACGGCACTTGGAGGAAAATATGGTACAAAAATAAATTTAAATGTATCTTCTTGGTTCAATTTGAAAGCAAAATACAGATATATAAATAATGCTGGAGAAGCTATTCCAAATTATCAAACGGAGTTATTTCAAGCTACCGATAAATATTTTTCTGATTATAATATTGAAATTACTAAAAAGGTATCTAGTACTTTTAAAACGTCTTTCACATACATCAATCAATACTTTAATAACAAACAAATTCAAGGTATTTTCAAAGAGTATGTAGTAAATTCTCATACTGTTTTTTCAGAATCAACGTACCAAATATCAGGTTCAAAATCAATTACTTTTGGTTTAGAACACATGTGGGCTGATAATGATAGAAATAACTGGGCTGGTGGAAACATTGAATACAACCACAATGAAAACTGGTCTGTTTTTGCAATGGATATGTTTAATTATGGGTTTGATGAAAAAACACATCCAATAAGTGAAAATGATTTATTTGATATTCATTTCTACAACTTCGGAACAGCATATAAAAAAGGAAGTACTCGTATCGCTTTAAATTATGGTCGCCAACGTGGTGGTTTAGTTTGTGCAGGTGGAGTTTGCCGATTTGTTCCGCCTAGTACTGGTTTAGGAATTCAAATTTCAACATCTTTTTAAAAAAATAAATACACTATTTTAAATCCTGATTAGTTTTCTAATCGGGATTTTTTATTTTAGAAAAAGGCTCTTAATTGAACCGTTCCGGTATGAATGGTTTTACTAGTTTCCGATTTTCGTCCGTTATAATTTATTGAAACATCTAAAAATTGCGTGATGTTTTTCTGAAATAAAAATTGCCAAGTCGTGTTTTTTCCGTTTTGTAAACCTTCCAATAATTGAAAACCAACTGGTGAAGAAGCACTTCCAGTAAAATCATTATTGATGTAAGTGAAAATTCCATTCATTGAAAATCCTTTTTCAGTATTCCAATTGAAAGACGTTCCAAACTGATTTTGTTTCAGACTTTCTAAATTACCCAGCGTATTTTCTTTCGTACTGTTTTCGTAAAAAATATCCCAACTCGCATTTTTTGAGAAAATATAAGACACTTTTGGTGCAATTTCTAAACCATCAATATTGAAATTTCGACTCGCATAACTATCAGAAATACTTTCGGAATTGGAAGTAATGGTTTGTAGTTGAAACAACCAAAACTTTTTCAGCAAATGAGCATATTGCACTTGATGACTTTTGATGTAATTTTCCTGACTACCGAAATTCAACAGGTTTTTCAACGAACTAGAATTGTACGTATATGTCACCGAATTTTTCTGTTTTCCTTTATGGAAGTATAAACTGTTTCTAAAATTATTGTTCAAACCAATTAAATCTTCTTCACTTTTAGAAAACGGATTCCATTCGAAAGAATTAGAATTACGAGCCACTTTTTTATCAATAATTAAAGAAGTTTGATTGTAAAAATTCGATAAAACTTTCTTAAATCCACTTTCGTTTTGCCAGGCATTTCCGTTAAATGTCAGGGTTTGACTCAATTTATTCTGATAGGTTCGAATAAAGGTCTGATTCGGTAAAAATACTTTCACATATTTGGCTAAATCGGGAAACGTTGCAATTTCAAATTCCTGCAATTCCTGAACGCTATTGTTGTTATAATCGTTCCACATATAAACGCCTCGTCCTGGATCTACTTCTAAATAAGTAAACTCTTGTTGCGCAATACTTCCCGAATTATTTTCGTAAAAAGTGGTGGTTTGAACCAACTGATTAAAAAACGAATCTGAATAACTTAATCTCGAATTTATAGAAGGTTCTGTAGCATGACCATCAGCAAATTTCAACGTTCTATAATTGATAAAAATCCCTAAATTTCTCCTGTCATTCTTAATCAATTGCGATTTCAAATAAGTAGAAAATGACGCATTTACTCGTTTTAAAATATTGTTTTGCAAACTATCATTTTGTCGGGCTAAATAACCAATTTCGGTAAAAACTGCTGTAGAATCACCACGACCAATGAAATTTCCGAATTCGGTAAAGCGCTGACTAAAATTACTTAACGTTTGTGTTTGAGTTAACAATTCTTTACTGTTTTCACTTCTAAAACTTCCACCAATATAGTTTTTCTTAAAATGATATTTTGCTACATTGTGAGTTCTGAAAAAGTCGGATTTGCTAATATCACTTTGACTATTCATCAAACTAGTTTGGGTTTGAAAAACTACCGATTTGTTCTTCGCAACAGCTTGAAAAACATGTTTATTTCCAGAAAAATTGATAGAATAATCTAACTTTTCAAATTGATATTTCCCGAAAGTTTGCCATTTTACAGAATCTTTTTGAACCGAATTAAATTGAAATCCACCAATAATTAAAACCTGATTTCCTAGCGGATTAGTAATGTTCCAATCACGGTTAAATTCAATATTATATAAACGCTCAATAGGTTTGAAATTTTCTTGAATGTAATTGATATTCGCAAAAGACTGTACATTAATTCCTTTAGAAAACAACTGTTGTTTGATATTTAATTTAGATGCAATTCCTTGATTATTAGCATCGTCTAAATCAGAAAATAAATTTTGATCGTTGTTTGAAATGGCAATTTCCGTATCAATTTCTGTTTTTTCGGATGGAGCATATTTACTAACAATCGTAGCAATTTGAATTTTTGTTGGCGCAATTAATTTCACAATGGGTTCATAATTTCCTTGCGGAATTCCCGCAATTGGTGCTACATATTCGTAAATTCTACCAATCGTGTTGTTGCTCGCCAAAACGTAATTTCCTAAATTATTTCCTAAGAAAGAAAACTTAACTTGATAAAGAGTTTGAGTTTGGTCTGTTGAAAATTCAAATATTTCGGTCGGACCAATAAGTGTTTTTTTGTACAAAATTTTATTTTCCGAATACGAATCTTCATAAGCAGAAGGCGCGGTCATTAAGGTTGTATCATCACCAGCATTTTGTAAAATCTGCACTTGTTCTTCCGACAAAGTTTGTTGTAAAGGCTGATTTTTCACATCATTTTCCGAATATACATAAGCACCAATGCTAAATTTTTCACCTTCGTGATTGAAACCACCATAACTTAAAAAACGTGTAAAATTTCTATCCGAATATTGATATTCCATTACAATTCGCATTTCGGAAGTAATGGGAAAAGTCGCATTGAAAATAATTTCACCTGCATTATAATCGATAATATAGTCTTTGTTTTCGCCACGTTCTTTCAAAATTCCATTCACATAAACACGTTCCGAACCAGAAATAATTAATACATATAATTCACCACTATTTCCGCGTAATTTATATGGACCTTGATTGCCTTCTTGACCAGTAAAATTACTTTTAGCATATTGTCCTCGAACCAAGGAAGCTGCAAAAAATAAATCGTTTTTAGTTGTGTTTCCCCAATTAATATGCGTTGATAATCCTTGGACTTTTTTATTAAAGTTTAAAAAAGAGGTTTTTCTGTTTTCTAAAAATAAATCGCCCGCACGAACGTTCCAGTTTTTAGAAGAAAGTTCAATAAATATTTGGTCAAATTCATCCAATTTTTGAGAATAACCGCCTTCTTGCAAAGGAATATTACTGTCTTGAATGGAGGCTTTTAAAGTAACATTATCGGATATTTTTCCAGAAATTTGTAAATCTAAATTCGAATTTAAAACCGTATTTTGATTGTTTCCAACGGTAATTCCACGAGAAATACTTCCGTTAGTTTGTAAGCCATCAAAAGCAGAAATCGGTTTTTTATTGTTTTCTGAGAAAGTCAATAATCGCCCATTTTCATTGGGAACAATTTTTTTCTCGTCGTAAATGGTGTAGGTTTTGGTTAGGAAATTTGGTAATTGATAATAGGCTATTTTTACAGAATCTTGAAATTCTTTTTTAAAAATTAGTTTTTTGGTTTGATAATTGAAGGAATAAAAAGAAGTGTCAATTTCTTGATTATCAAAGTTGAATATTTTAAATGAATTCGGATTTAACGCTAAAGTATCAATTTGAATTTCTTGATTTGTATACGCTAGTTTTTTAGTTTTGTAAGCGTTGTTTTTCTCTTGACCAAAGCCAACAGAAAAACCACATAAAAATAAAAAAAGAAATAGCTGTTTAAACATACGGTAAAAGTACTGATATTTGTATAAACGAGAAAATTTTGGTTTTTGTATGCAATTCTATTTCGTAAATTTCGTTATAGATATAAATGTTTCAAAACCAACTCGTAACATTTTGCACAAAAAACACACAAATTATTAAAACAGAATAACGATGAAAAAACAACTTACCATTTTATTTTTATTTCTTTCAGTAGTTACTTTTGCTCAAGAAGCAACTGCGAGTTTAGCGCGTATTGATAGTCTTTTAAATCATTTGAATGAACATGATAAGTTTATGGGTTCGCTTTGTATTATGCAAGGCGATGAAGTAGTTTTTAAACAAGCTTATGGTTATTCTGAAGCTACAAAAGGTATTAGAGCCAATGGTGGGACAAAATATAAAATAGGTTCTATCACCAAAACGTTTACGGCGGCAATGATTATGCAATTAGTAGACGAAAAAAAGATTTTGTTAACCACTAAATTAAGTAAATTTTTTCCAAAAATTGAAAACGCCGATAAAATTACTATCGAACAATTATTGTACCAACGAACTGGAATTAGAGATTATACCACAGCTGATGCGACGTTAACGGATGTTTTGGGTAAACCAAATATGAAAGAGTTAATTTTTAAGAAAATTGAAAATTATCCTTCTACGTTCGAACCAAATTCTAAGCATGAAAACAGTAATTCTAATTATTATGTTTTAGGGTTAATTATTGAAAAAGCAACTAAAAAATCGTATGCTGAAAATTTAAAAATCAGAATCACCGACAAGTTAGGTTTAAAGAATACGTATTATACTAGCGAAAAAAAGGATGTTACGAAAAGAGAAAGTTATTCGTACACTTTTAATGGTGAATATTGGGATCAAATTGATGAAAGAAATAATGACTTAGACTTTTCATCTGGTGGAATTATTTCTACACCAGAAGATTTAACTCAATTTATTCGTGCCTTATTTAAAGGAAATTTAGTGAGTCCAGCTTCATTTGAATTGATGAAAACATTGAAAGAAACCTACGGAATGGCTTTAATTCGTTTTCCTTTTGGGGAAAGAAAATTCTTCGGTCATAATGGAAGAATTGAAGGTTTTGAAGCTACAATGGGTTATTATCAGCAAGATGACATGACGATTTCATTCATTTCAAACGGCGTAAATTATAGTCAAAATGATATTATGCTTGGTATTTTGAGTATTTACTACAAATCACCTTATCGTTTTCCAGTTTTTGAAACTTTAAATCCGGAGAAAATTAAAGATTATGTTGGTACTTATGCTTCTACAGATATTACTTTAAAAGTTAAAATTTTTGAAAAGAATGGCGAGTTATACGCACAAGCAACTGGGCAACCAGAATTCCCACTGACTTACGCAAGTGAAGATCTTTTTTATTTTCAAGCTGGTGGTATTGAAATGGATTTCTCAAAAGAGGGTTTTGTTTTAAAACAAGGTCAGAAAAAATTTAATTTCACTAAAGAATAGAAATCTTTATCTTAGCCGAATAATTATTTAAAAACTCTTTCAAAGTTTTGAATTTTGACAGAGTTGACTAAAAAGTATCTATGAAATATTACATAATAGCTGGTGAAGCTTCTGGCGATTTACACGGTTCCAACTTAATGAAAGCTATTTTAGTGAAAGATCCAACTGCCGAAATTCGTTTTTGGGGTGGTGATTTAATGCAAAATGTAGGCGGAACTTTAGTGAAACATTATCGCGATTTAGCTTTTATGGGTTTTGCCGAAGTGATTATGAATTTGCGAACCATTTTAGGTAATATTTCTGTTTGTAAAAAAGACATTCTTCAGTTTCAACCAGATACTTTAATTTACATAGATTATCCCGGATTTAATATGCGAATTGCGAAATGGGCTAAGAAATTAGGCATTCAAAATCAATATTATATTTCACCACAAATTTGGGCTTGGAAGGAAAATCGTATTAAAGAAATCAAGCGTGATGTAGATAAAATGTATGTGATTTTGCCTTTCGAAAAAGATTTTTATGAGAAAAAGCATAATTTTCCAGTTGAATTTGTGGGTCATCCTTTAATTGATGCGATTTCTAACAGAGAAAAAACTACGTTTGAAAAATTCACAGCTGAAAATAAGTTGTCGCAAAAACCAATCATCGCTTTATTGCCAGGAAGTAGAAAACAAGAAATTGAAAAAATGCTTTCGATTATGCTTTCTGTTGTTGATAAATTTTCAGAATATCAATTCGTAATTGCTGGTGCTCCAAGTCAGGATTATGAGTTTTATAAGCAATTTTTAACTACGGAAAACGTAAATTTCGTAAGTAATAAAACCTACGATTTATTAAGTGTTTCTCATGCGGCTTTAGTCACTTCAGGAACGGCGACTTTAGAAACCGCTTTGTTCAAAGTGCCACAAATAGTATGTTATAAAGCCAATCGAATTTCGTATGAAATAGCCAAACGTATTATTACTTTGAAATTTATTTCTTTGGTGAATTTGATTATGGACAAAGAAGTCGTGAAAGAATTAATTCAAAAAGAACTCAATACGAAAAACTTAGAAGTGGAATTGAATAAGATTATTTCTGGAAATCAAAGAGAAGAAATTTTATCTCAATATACTATTTTAGAACAAAAATTAGGCGGAAAAGGAGCCAGTTCAAAAACGGCCAATTTGATAATTAATACCATTAAAAAGAACTAAATGAAAAATATTGTATTTTTAATTATTCTTCTGTTTTATATTGCTTCTTTTTCGCAGCAAAATCCAACAGTCAAAAAGAAAGAAAATGCTTCACCTACACTTAAAATTCCTGTAGCAAATCTTAATAAAGGTGTTTTTATAATGACAAAAAAGGCTTGTCCAAGATGCGAAGAATCGATTTCCTATTTTAAAAAGAATAAGATTGTTTTTAATGAATTAAAATATGATAGTGCTGATGATAGAGCTAAAATTTGGAATTTAATTAAAGAAGATAAAAGTCTACCTAAAAGCATTACGTTTCCAATAATTGTTATCAATGGAAAAGTATCACATAGTCATGAAGACTTACCTAAGTTTTTAAAAACTATAAAATAAATTTGTAAATTCGCAGCCATTAAAACATTGAAAACTTGAAAAATTCTATTTATATATTCTTACTAACTATTTTTTTATATAGTTGTAAATCAACACAAAGGCCAACTATTATTACTTCAAAAAATGATGCAGTAAAAATTGGTGCTTATAGTTACACAGAAAAAAAAGGTTTAGATAAACCTGTAAAACCCAACAAAAAAGAATTAAGAGCACTTGAGAAAGCTAAAAAAATTGCTTTTAATGATAGTGTAGAAAAATCGAAAATCAAAGTGGTTGTTGAAGAAGAAACACCACAAGATTTTACCCCAACATTCGAAGTTTCGGATTATATAAAACACCAAATTTTAAATGTAGCCGCGGAAAATTTAGGCTCGCCATACCGTGGTGGAGGTTCTAGTCCAGCTGGTTTTGATTGTTCTGGATTCGTAAATTATACCTTGAGTCAGTTTGATATTGAGTTACCAAGGAGTTCACATGAAATGGCAAGAAGTGGAAAACGCATTTTGAAAAGTGAAGCCAAAGCCGGCGATTTAATTTTCTTTAATACGAGTGGAGGCGGAGTGAGTCATGTTGGAATTGTTACTGAAAACTCAGATGGAATTATAAAATTCATACATTCATCTACAAGTAGCGGTGTAATTTATTCTTCAACAGCAGAAAATTATTATGCAAGAACTTTTGTAGGTGTAAACAGGATTCTTGAATAAAATCATATGAATTTTATTAAGTTTCCAATTGTTCCAGTACTTTCTGGTTTTGTTATTGGAGTTTTAACGCAGAATTTCTTTAATTTAACTATTAATTCTATTCTTATTGGAATAATTTTTAGTGCGATTGGTTTTGGAATTTCTTACTTTTTGAACGCTAAAAAGAAATTTCAAAGTCATTTTTTTGAGAGTTTCGTTCTGATTTTAAGTCTTACTTTCGGGATGTTTTCAACGTATTTACATCGAGAAATTAATTCGTCAACTCATTTTTTAAATTTCCTTTCAGAGAAAAATATTGTTCAGGGAATTGTTTCAGAAAAATTAAAATCAACGGTTTATTACGATAAATTTATACTGAAAACCACTTCTATAAATGAGCAAAATTGTAGTGGAAAATTCATTTTTTATGTTCCGAAAAAGGCTAAGAAAGTTGTTGAGGTTGGAAATAAAATCAAGTTTTTTGAAACTCCGAAATTACTTCAAAATTCATTTAATCCACATCAATTTGATTATTCTAAATATTTACAAAATCAGAATGTTTTTCATGAAGTAAAACTAAAAGAAACGGATAAGTTGGAAGTTTCTGCGAATGCTAATTTTTATCATTATATCAATGTAATTAAGTCGAAATTATTAAAAAGTTATCCAATTGATAGTTTCAAATCAGACAATTATAATTTATTAATGGCGTTGCTTTTTGGTGAAAAAACGGAGTTATCAAAAGAATTGAGTAACAGTTATACACAAGCCGGAATTATACATATTTTGGCTATTTCTGGTTTACATATTGCGTTAATTTACGGAATTGTACTTTGGTTAACCAAACCTTTACAACGCTTGAAAAAAGGAAAAGTGTACATCTTTTTAATTTCATTATCGGTGTTGTGGTTTTACGCTGTTTTAGCTGGATTTTCTGCTTCAATAGTTCGTGCAGCGGTGTTGTTTTCCATTATTGCTTTTGCAAAAATCTTAAACCGACAATCTAATATTTACAATTCATTAGCGTTATCCGCGATGTTTTTATTGTTATATAATCCAAATTATCTGTTTGATGTTGGATTTCAATTGAGTTTCGCAGCCGTTTTAAGCATTGTTGTTTTTCAACCTTTTGTTCGAAAATACAGTTATTCGAAATATTATATTGTACGAGAAACCAAGTCGTTATTATTGATTTCATTAGTGGCGCAAATTGGCGTGTTGCCCTTGACCTTGTATTATTTCGGACAATTTCCGTTGTTGTTTTTGGTGGCGAATTTAATTGCGATTCCGCTGTCAAGTATAATTTTAGTTGTAGGATTGGTTTTAATTCCGTTCAATTTTTTACTTCCTAAAGTTGCTGTTTATTTGAGTCTTTTCGTAAATATGTTAATTGATTGGATGAATAATTTTACAGCTTGGATTGTTCAATTCGAAACTTTTATAATTAAGAATATCGCTTTTCACGAAGTGTTAGTCGTACTTTTATATGTAATAATCGGCTGTTTAATTTATTTTGTTTACCATCCGAAAGTTAAGAATTTGAGTCCAATTTTAGTTGCTGTTTTACTATTTCAAATGGGTTATTTCTTTTTGAATTCTAATGAAAAAGGTAATGATGAATTTGTGGTTTTTAATGTGATGAAACACAATCTTTTCGTGGAAACTAAAAATAATTCTGCTGTTTTTTATACCGATGATATAATCAATTCTAAACAAACTATTGAATCGTACACACGAGGTAAATTCGTAAAAAACTATCGTGTTGAACCTGTAAAAAATGTATTTGCTTTCAAGAAAAAGATACTTTGTATTGACAGTTTGGGTGTTTATAATTCGATGCAAAAACCAGAAGTTGTGGTGTTGACGCAATCTCCAAAAATTAATTTAAAGCGATTAATTGCGACTATAAGACCCAAGGAAATTATTGCAGATGGTTCCAATTATAAAAGTTATGTAAAACTCTGGAAGGTAACTTGTGAGCAAGAAAAAATCCCTTTTCATGCCACAGCCGAAAAGGGATTTTATAGATTGAATTAATCTTTATTTTTTTGGTAAAAATGTATTAGCATTTGCAATCCAAGTTGTTGCTGATTTATCATATCCTAATGAACCTAAACCAGTTAAATTCACTTGGTTATCTTCCCCTTTTATTGGATTAACAAACCAAACAGTAGGATAACCTTGAATGCCAAAAGTTTGAGCTAATTGTTGGTTTTGCATTTTTAAATTTTGATCTTGTGGTGTTCTTCTTGGGAAATCTAATTCTACTAAAATTACATTTTGCATTGCCCAATTTGCAAATTCAGTAGTTTTTAAAACATCTTTTTGTAATTTTGTACACCAACCACACCAGTCAGAACCTGTGAAAAACAATAGCAAAGGTTTATTTTCTTTTAAGGAAGCTTCCGTTGCTTTTGACATATCAGTATACCAATTTAATTCTTGAGCTTGAGCTATAAATCCGCTAATTAAAAACGCGAATACTAAGATTATTTTTTTCATTTGATATTATCTTAAATTTATTTTACAAATATATACAAATTGTATGTTTAAACACAAGTTACTTAACATCTTGCATTAATTTTTTAACTAATGGCGAAATAACAATTAAAACGATTCCTGCAACTAAAGCATAAATTGCCAATTGATAATAGCCATCAGTATAGGATTGTAATTTTGTTACCAAAGTTGTTCCTTCATTGGATTGAGAAATAGCAGCTCCTAATTTCCCTGCCGCTAATTGCCCAAAAGCACTTGCTAAAAACCATAATCCCATCATCATTCCAAATAATCTTTTTGGAGAAAGTTTTGTGATAATAGACATTCCAATTGGTCCTAAACATAATTCTCCAATTGTTGTTATAAAGTAAGCAAACGTAAAGACATTTAATGAAGTTATTCCTTCAGCGTTTGCGAAAAACTTGGTGTAGTAAAAAATATAGAAAGATGCAGAAAGAAATAAAAATCCAATTCCAAATTTAATTAATGTATTTGGTTCTAATTTCATTTTGGCAAGCCATAACCATAATAATCCTATTAGTGGGCTTAAAATAATTACAAACAATGTGTTAGAGCTATTGTTAACAGCATTTGGATCAATTGTAAAGCCTAATAAATTGTTAGTTAAATTGTCTTTCGCAAATAATGATAAGGATCCGCCGCTTTGTTCATATATCGCGTTAAACAATAAATAGAAAAAAATGAATGCAAATGCTGCAATTAATTTTTTCTGTAAGCTAACATTTCCAAGTTTAACTAATTCATAAATGAAATATAGAAGTGCAATTATTCCAATAGTATACATGAAATAATCAGTATAATCAGTATTAATCACCATGGTGTAAATGAATGGAATACTAATTAAAGAACCAACATAAACGGCAATTTCTCTAACTCTTCTTTTAGATTCTGGCATTTCTAACAAAGGAGAATCTCCAATCGGACCTAAATGTTTTTTAGTAAATAAGAAGGTTAATAAACCAAAAATCATAACAATTGCTGCGGCAAGAAAGCACAATTGCCAAGAATAGAATTTCCCTAAATAAATACATAATATACCACCTAAAAAGCCACCAATATTTATTCCGGCATAAAACATTCCGAATCCTGCATCACGTCGTGGATCTTTTTCATCGTATAATTCACCAACCATTGATGAAATATTTGGTTTAAAAAAACCAGTCCCAATAATTGAAAAAGCAATACCATAGTAAAACATATCTTGAGGAGAAAAGGCAATTAATAAATTCCCTAGAATCATAACAATTCCACCAAAAAATAAGGACTTTTTAAAGCCTAAAACTTTATCCGCAAAAATACCACCGATAAATGTAAAAGCATAAACAAATGCTTGAATAGCACCGTATTGTAAGTTCGCAGCATCATCTTTTAGGAGTAATTGATCTACCATAAAAAACGTAAGTACACCGCGCATTCCATAAAAGCAAAAACGTTCCCACATTTCTACTGTAAACAAATACCACAATTGTTTTGGGTATTTGCCTTTAAAGTTTTGTATTTCTTCTATCGTATACATACTAGTTGATTCCATGATCTTTCATTACTTTGTTTAAGTTTTTTACTAGAGCAAACATTAGTACCGTTGCAAACATCAATAATCCGAAGTTTACCCAAAAGAAATTCGCTTTATCATCATAAGTGTCCCACATACTTGCTAAAACACCTGATAATTTATTTCCGATAGAGGTCGATAAAAACCAACCACCCATCATTAAAGCTGTAATGTTTTTTGGAGATAATTTGGATACAATGGATAATCCCATCGGACTCAGGAATAGTTCTCCAATTGTGATAATTCCGTAATTGGCGACTAACCACCAAACCGATACTTTTTCTGTTCCGTTATTTCCAATATGAACAGCAGCTACCATAACCAAAACAGATAATGCTGAGATTAATAAACCAAAAGCAATTTTAGTTGGAGTAGAAGGTTCTTTTTTTCTACTTCTTAAGAAAGTGAAAAAGGCTACAATTAATGGCGTCAAAATAATTACCCAACCAGGATTGATAGATTGACTTAAATTGGTTGCCCAAATACTAACTTTACTTCCTTCTTGTGGTATTGTTTCTTTAGATGAATTTCTGAAATAAACTGGATAATCCACTACTTTTTTAACTTCACCGTTTTCTTTTTGAAGTCGGAAACTTGAATCGTATAATTCTGTTGAATCTTTTTTGTATTCTACTTCTTTGGATAATTTCAAACTATTGAAAACGGCTTTTGTAGTTCCGCTGATTTCTCTATCTGTATATCTATCAGCCCAAGTGGTTAATGCCGAACCGTTCAGTTTAAAAACAGCCCAAAATAAAATTACTACTGCAAAAATTGATAATAAAGCACCGATAGGTCTTTTTTCTTCGGCTTTAGCCTTGAAATATAAACTTCCGTAAAAATAGACTACAGGAATACAAGCAAAAATAAACGCATCCGTACTGTCTGAACCGAAAATAGCGCAATCTGTATTAATGTCAGAAGCCACACCTTTAATTAACCATCCAATAACTCCAAATATTACTGATGGTACTAAAATGTACATTACAATTTTAGAAAATGGCATATCACCTTCTTGAATTCCTTTTTTCTCTGTTTTGTTTCCGTAATGTTTCGTACCTAATAAAAAGACAATAACACCAATGAACATTCCTAAACCAGCTGCCATAAAAGCATATTGCCAGCCTAATAAAATTTGTAGTGCTGCTCCGAAGAAGTTACAAATGAAAGCACCAACGTTAATTCCCATATAGAAAATGTTGTACCCTTCATCTTTCTTAGCTAAATATTTTTCTTCGTTATAGAAGTTACCTAATAAAGTTGAGATGTTTGGTTTAAAGAATCCGTTACCTACAATTACTAATGTCATAGCAACATACAGCATAGGTAAACTATGAATTCCCATCATAAAATATCCGACTCCCATCATGATTCCTCCAAGTACAATAGATTTTTTATAGCCTAAATATCTATCAGCTACTAAACCACCGATAAAAGGCGTAAGAAATACTAAAGCAATGAAAGTTCCGTATAAATCGGACGCTTCTTTTTCCGTCATAGCGAATCCAGCTTCAACATCTTTAAGATATAAGGTAAAAATTCCAATCATTAAGTAATAACCGAAACGTTCCCACATTTCAGATAAAAACAAGTAAGGCAATGCTTTAGGATGCGATTTCCACATAATAGGTGTGTTTTAAAATTAAAAAAAGCCCCGACGTAATCGGGGCTTGAAAGATATAAAAAATATTTTGAAATAGAATTAGTTAATTCCGTGCATCATTTTTTTCAATTTTGGTGTTAATGCGAATAAGATTGCAGCTGCAATTCCACATAAAACTACGAATACCATGAAGAATTCAAATAAATTATGAATTTCAAAACCAGCAAAAACTGGATTAGTTGGACTAATTTGATTGGTATCTAAAAGCGCTAATTGATCTGCAGTTGGTACAATTTTTTTATCTAAAACAGCTTGTAAATCGATACCTAATTCTTTTGCTTTATTGAATTTGTCTCCAGTTGCAGGCATAATAGAACCTAAAGTTCCTGCTAACGCATATCCAGCTGCATTCGATAAGAAGAAAACTCCGTACAATAAAGAAGAAAAACGTTTTGGTGATAATTTACCAACTAATGATAAACCAATTGGTGATAAACATAATTCGGCACAAGTTTGGATTAAGTACAGTAAGATTAACCATTTAATAGCTAATAAACCATTATTTCCAAGATCTTTTACGTTGTGAGCGATAATAAAATAAGAAACTGCAATTAAAAGTAAACCGATAGCTTGTTTGAAAGGAGAAATTGGTTCTCTGTTATTGGCTCTTAATTTATCCCATAACATACTGAATGGTACTGCAAACATTACAACGAATAATCCATTGAAGATTTGTACCATAGATGGTGGCATGTTCCAACCAAAGAAATTTCTATCTGTTTGATTATCTGCGATAAAAGTTAAAGAAGAACCTGCTTGTTCAAAAGCTGCCCAGAAAAAGATAACGAAAAAGGCAACAATATAAATTACTAAAATTCTATCTCTTTCTATTTTAGTTAATGAAGTATCTGAGATAATTAATCCTGCTAAAGATAATCCACTTGCATAAATTACGGCATAAATAATATTCTGACCGAATGCATAATGGAATAAGAATCCTAAACCTACAAAAGCAACAACAGCACCAATTAAGGCATTTTTAGAGAACACTGCTTTTTGAGATTCTCCTTCTTCAAAGTCTGAAGCGTCATTTTTAGATGGTAAACCTCCAATTGGTCTTCCTTCAGGAGTAACTACATATTTATTTTTTAAATAAAAGAAAACCATTGTTCCAATAACCATAGCAATTGCTGCGGCTAAGAATCCCCATTTGAAAGCATAAATATCTCTAATTCCTCCAGCATCTTTAACATCTCCAACAATTGGACAAATTAACTGACCTAAGAATGCACCTAAGTTAATTCCCATATAGAAAATAGTAAATGCGGTGTCTAATTTGTTTTTTTCTTGTTTAGGATATAAACTTCCTACCATAGAAGAAATATTTGGTTTAAAGAAACCATTACCAAAAATGATAATCCCTAAAGCAACCCAAAGTAAAATTTTTGCTAAATCTAAATTAGAAGTAAAAACAGTTGCACTAATAAACAATAAAAATTGTCCAGCAGCCATCATCAAACCTCCAAGCATGATGCAATTTCTATTTCCTAAGAATCTATCTGCTACAAATCCACCTAACATAGGTGTTAAATAACATAAACCTAAAAATCCACCGTAAACTAAAGAGGCATCAGCTTCTTTCATCATTAATGAATTTACCATAAATAAGGTTAAGATGGCTCTCATTCCGTAGAAATTGAAACGTTCCCACATTTCAGTTCCAAATAATACCCAAAGCCCTTTTGGATGTCCTTGATTTGTTGTTTCTTTCATAGTATAGTAATTTATTTGTATTAAGTTAGTTTATGATTTATAGTTTTTCTAAAATAAAATTAGTCATTTTTGTGTACAATTGTAAACGGGTTTTTCCACCGTAAATTCCGTGATTTTTGTCAGGGTAAATGGCCCAATCAAATTGTTTGTTGGCTTGTACTAAAGCTTCTACCATTTTCATAGTATTTTGTACGTGCACATTATCATCAGCCGTTCCGTGAATTAATAAAAAGTTTCCTTTTAATTTATTTACGTGTGTAATTGGCGAATTGTTATCGTAACCGCTTGCGTTTTCTTGTGGGGTTTGCATGTATCTTTCTGTGTAAACACTGTCATAATATCTCCAAGAAGTTACGGGTGCAACTGCAATAGCTGTTTTGAAAGTATCAGCTCCTTGAAAAATACAGTTTGAAGCCATAAAACCTCCAAATGACCATCCGAAAATTCCAATTCTTGATTTGTCAACATAAGTGTATTTTCCAAAAACTTTAGCCGCATCAATTTGATCTTCGACTTCGTATTTTCCTAATTCTTTTTGCGTACATTTTTTAAATTCGGCACCTTTAAAACCAGTTCCTCTTCCGTCCACACAAGCTACAATGTAGCCTTTTTGTGCTAACATCATAAACCAATAATCGTCAGTTGCGTTCCAAGCGTTATCTACTTGTTGTGAACCTGGACCAGAATATTGGAACATAAATACTGGGTATTTTTTTGTCGCGTCAAAATCTTTTGGTTTAATCATCCAAGTATTTAAAACGTGACCTTTTTCTGTAGTGATTGTTGAGAATTCTTTTGGAGCAACATTGTATTTGGCTAGTTTTTCTTCAACAGCTTCGTTAGATTGAATTTTCTTTAATTCTTTTGAAGTTTTAGAATCGTTTAAAGAATAATAGGGTGCTGAAGTAGCGCTAGAATGTGTATTGATAAAATATTGGAAGTTTGGGCTAAAAGTAGCGTTGTTCGTTCCTGTTTTTAATGATAATCTTTTTTTAGATTTTCCGTCAATTGAAATAGAATAAATATCTCTGTTAATTGAACCGTTTTCTACTGATTGGTAATAAATCGTTTTGTTTTTTTCGTCGAAACCATAATATGAAGTTACTTCCCATTTTCCTTTCGTAACTTGGTTTTTCAACTTTCCAGATTTATCGTAGTGATAAATATGATTGAAACCGTCTTTCTCTGATGTCCAAATAAAACTGTTGTCTTTTAAGAACGTTAAGTTGTCTGTAACATCAATATATGCTTTGTCTTTTTCGTTTAAAACTACTTTTTTCGCTCCTGAATTTCCATCTACAAATAACAAATCTAAATTGTCTTGGTGGCGGTTTAAAACTTGTGCGCTTAAAACGTTAGCGTCATTTGTCCATTTTAATCGGGCAATGTAAAAATCGTTATAATTACTTAGATCAATTTTTTGAGTTTTTGAAGCGTTTACATCGTAAATATGTAAGGAAACGTCTGCATTTTTTTCACCAGCTTTTGGATATTTGAAAACCGATTGTGTAGGATATAAACCTGGATTGTATAAATCCATTGAAAATTCTGGAACGTTGGTTTCATCAAAACGAATGAAGCCTATTTTTGTACTGTTGGCATTCCAATCGAAAGCACGAACAAAAGCAAATTCTTCTTCGTAAACCCAGTCTGTAATACCATTAATTATGGCATTTTTCTTTCCGTCAGTAGTAATTTGAGTTTCTTTATTGGATACGAAATCAAAAACATATAAATTATTATCAAAAGCATAAGCTACTTTGTTTCCATCTGGTGAAAAAGTTGGTTCTTGAATGGCTTTTTCAGTAAATTTTGATAATTTTTTAGAAGCGATATCGTACACAAAATAAGTAGCGGTAAACGAATGTCTAAAAATTTGATTCGAATTGGTTGCGATTAAAATCTTTTTTTCCGCTTTATCGAACGTGTAACTATCTATAGATTCTAATTCTTTGTGGTTTTTTGTATCGATTAATGTCGAAACTTTATTTAGCGTTGCATAATCAAATAAATCAATTTGTGTAGTCTTCGTATTTCTGTCGAAATTTAGTACCGTATATTGATTGGTATTCTTCATGGCGTTCAATTCGTCCATGCCTTTTGTTCTGAAAGCGCCACCCCAAATTTCCTCTAAAGTTAGTTTTTGTTGCCCAACAACTGATACTGAAGTTGTTAATAAAAACAATAATAATTGTATAGATTTTTTCATATGATTGATTTGTAAAAAACCCCCAATTTTAGTGAAAATTTACGACATAGCCATAAAAAATAGTGACATTTTGAAATTTAACATTTTTTTTATATATTTAACAGTTGAACTTTAACTGCTCTGAATGCCCTCATTTTTTAAACATATCTCTTATATTATTTTTATTTTGATTGCACAATGTACTGTTGCGCAACAATTTAAATTTGATGTGATAAATCATGAAAAAGGTTTGTGTTCTTCAACCATTAATAAACTTTATAAAGACAGTAGAGGTTTGTTATGGATTGGTGGTGATGGAGCCGGTTTGTTTAGTTATAATGGTTATGAGTTTAAAAATTATAATAAAGTAAATCAGTATGAAAATTTATTTGTTACGGATATTATTGAAAATAAAAACAAACAATTAGTTATATCTTCAAAATATCTAGGAATTCTTTTTTTTGAAGGCAATAAGTTTATTAAACTCACAAAATTAATAGAAAAAAAAAATTCACCACAAACCCACGTTTCTAAGTTTGCAAAAACACAAAAAGGAATTTATGGTTTTAGTACTTTAAATGTTTATTTTATAAATAATAAAAATGAAGTAACAAACATAAAGGATCTTAATAATTTTTCTATTTCAAAAATAACTTCTGTAGAAACTATTAATGATACACTAATTCTTTTAGGAACTGATAAAGGATTACTTGCTTATAATGTCAAAAATAATAGCTTCGAGAGAATAAGTAATTTTAGTGAAGAAGTCACTGTTTCTAAAGGAAAAAATGTCACTGTTTTAGTTGCAGATATTCGAGGTAATATATTTGAAGCAACTTTTAAAAATACAAAACTAGACACAAGTAAATTACTTGTAACCATAAAGTCTAAAAGTGGTGGGGTTTTTAAGATTACAAATATTTTACAAAATTCCAATGGCAATATCTGGTTTACAGGAACAAAAGAAACTGGAATTGGTATCCTATATAATAAAAAAAAATATACCATTTTAGATGCTAAAAACGGAGTACCCGTTTCAGAGTATTTATCCATTTTATCAGACAATGGAATTATAAATATTGGAACCGATTATCTTGGTTTTTTTCAGTTCGGAAAACAAAGTTTTATAAAATATAACGTTACTCCCGAACTTGGGTCGCCTTATATTTTTAACATTTTAGATGTAAAGGAAAAACTATATACTGTGGTTTCTAAAAAAGGAATTTTAGAATTTGATAATACCGACTTCAATAATTTAAAATTCATCAAAACCATCCCTTTTTCAGGAAGAGTTCATGAATTATATAAAAATTTAAATAATAAACTTCTAGTTGCTTCCACAAATGGATTATTAGAATATGATGGCGTAAAATTAAACACAAAATTTAAAACCCCTACAACAAGTGTTTTTCAAGATACTTTAAGTGAAAAATATTTTGTGGGAACACCAGAAAATGGAGTATATGTATTAGATGAAAATTTTAAAGTAATAGATCAATATGTAAATAAAAATTTTCAAATTACTTATGTCAATTCGATTCAGCAGTTTAAACAAAATTTATATTTAATTTCAACCAATGCTGGAATTATTTTATTTGAATACAAAAACAGAAAACTTAATTTTAAGAAAACAATTACTAGCAAGTTTGCCTTTTTAAAATGTAAAGATCAATATGGGACATTTTGGTATAGTTCAGAAAATTCAATTAACTCAATAAATAAAAATTTAGAAGTTAAAAAATTCACAACTTCTAATGGGTTGTCTTCCACTTTAATTTATACCTTAAATACGCATAAACAATACCTTTATGTTGGAACAAATAAAGGTATTGACAAAATAGAGGTTACTAGTAAAGGCGGAATTAATAGAATTGAAACCTTAAATATTTTTAATGGATTTGATGGTTTAGAAACTAATTTTAATTCGGGTCACGTAGATAAATTTGGAAATGTATATTTTGGAACTGTAAAAGGATTGTATAAATACATAACGTATGAATATCCTAAAAATAGTCAAAAAAATAAATTAAAAATTACATCATTATCTGTTTTCAATGATGAATATGTCTTAAATAATTCTTGGTTTAATGTTCCCAAACAAAATCATAAGTTTGAAAAGAATCAAAATTTCTTAACTTTTAAATTGGGTCATTCTACAAGTGAAATCAACAAAAAAATTCACTATTCCTATAAGCTAGAAAACTATAATAAAGAATGGAGTGAACCGCAATCAAACAATGAAATAGCATTTAGCAATTTATCTTCAGGTTATTATATTTTAAAAATTAGTGAAATTGATGTTTTTTCAAATCATTCTGGTGTTGTAACAACGTATTCTTTTTCTATAAAAGAGCCTTTTTATGGAACTTGGTGGTTTTTTTCAATAATAGCCATTGTGTTTGGAGGAATTTTAAATTTTTCATTTCAAAAATCATTAAAGTTTAATAAAGAATATGTAAAATCACTTTCAGACAGCAACTTTATAGAATACAAAAAAAATTATTTGCTATACTTTGGCGTGATTGTAATTTTAACAGGTATATTTTATGTTTTCTTAAAAATTATTAGCGAACCCCAACTTATAACCCGAATTGTTTTTGGTTCCTCTTGTTTGGTGCTCTATTTTTTATCTAATTATAATATTGTTCTAAAAAATTTAAAATATATTTTCATTTCTTATTTTGGTTTATTGGTCGCTATTTGCCTCCAAAGTTTATCCTTAAATACCATTCCATTATTTATAACAATTGAGTTCTTATTAATATTGTTTTTTGCCTACAATGTATTTGATAAGTTTAAATCGTATATGATCTTCTCAGGTTTAATCTTAATTGCTTTATTTATTTTCTTTTTAAATATAAAAGGGAATAGAGAAATATATTTAATTTTAATTATTGCGAATGTTATCATTTTAATTATCAATTTTTCACGACGTTCCTATTCGTTAAATGCAAATGATAAATTAATTTTTACCAATAATATTATCAATCAATCTAACAGTATAACCTTAGCTTGTGATAATTTAGGGAATGTAAAATTCTGTAGCGATTCTATCACAAAAATTTTAGGATATTCACCACAAGAAGTGCTGGGAAAACAATTTTGGAGATTAACGGCTGATGAAGATTTTAAAGAAGTTGATTATAATGATATTTTTAAACCGAATTCCGTTTTTGTTAGGAAAGTAAAAACGAAATCAGGCGATATAAAATATATTCAATGGAGCGATACCAAGTATGGAGATAGTCTTTTTATTGCTTCGGGTTACGATATTACCGAAAAAATAGAAGTAGAAAAACAATATCAAAATCTAGTTCAATCAGCTTCCGATATAATTTACGAATTAGATCAATACGGAAATTATATTTTTATTAATGAATATACCAAAACATTATTAGGTTACACTTCCGAAGATGTTATTGGAAGAAACTTTAGTTTAATAATTGTGGAAGAGTATTTAGAAAAAGTAATAAATCACTATTCAAAAATTCCAATTGATAAAAATAATTTTGATGTTATAGAATTCCCCATTCATAAAAAAAATGGAGAACAATTATGGATATCTCAAAACGCAACAATTAAAAGAGATTTTAATGGAAAAATAATTGGATATTCAGCCATTGCAAGAGATGTTTCACTTTCTAAGAAAATTGAAATACGTGAAGCTATAAGACACGATAGAATTAATCGATTAAATTCTGTTTCTAACAAATTGGCTACTTTAAATTTCTTGAAATTTGGAACCACTAACGAATTAATTGAACACATTACAAAAGAAGCTGCAATTGGTTTACAAATTGACCGTGTGAGTCTTTGGTATAATTACGAAGATCATATTGATTTATGTAATATTTATGTGCAACATGAAGATAAGCATTATTGTGATTTAACTATTTATAAAAAAGACTTTCCTGTTTATTTTGATATTATTCAAAATCAGCCAATTTTAGTCTCAACAGACACACAAGATGATGCGCAAACTATAGAGTTTAGAGAACATTATTTTAAATTATATGATATTAAATCGTTATTAGATTTTCCTTTATATCTTTCTGGAGAATTAGTCGCTATTACTTGTTTTGAAGCCGTAAAAGAAATAAAAAACTGGTCTGAAGAAGAAATTAATTTCGCGAGAACAGTTTCAGATATCATAACATTAGCGCTTGAAACTATTAAAAGACAAAATGCCGAAGAGCTAATTATTTATAAAAGTGATCTTTTAACATCAATAACAAAAACAACTGAAATACTGCTACAAACTACAAATGAAGACAAGGTTTTTGAAGATTCTTTAAAATATGTTGGAGAAACCACAAAAGTTAATAGGGTTTATTACTATAAAAATGATTTGGACACTAATCTTCTAAATAAAATGTATGAATGGGTAAGTGTTGAAAGTTTTAAAGAAATAGATAATCCAGAATTACAAAATATTCCACATGATGCTTTTCCAGAATTTATGGGAGTAATTATTAAAAACAAACCCTTCTTGTCAATTGTTAAAGAAATTCCTGATGGTGATTTTAAAACTATTTTGGAAGAACAATCTATTTTATCCATTTTAATTTTACCAATCTTTATCAAGAAAGTGTTTTATGGCTTTTTAGGTTTTGATGATTGTACCACCGAACGTATCTGGAATTCTGATGAAATAAATATTTTACAAACATTAACCAATAATATTTCGGTTACTATTGATCGTATTCAAAGTGAAAATATTATTAAAGAAAGTGAAGAAAAATTCAAACTTTTAGCTAACAATATTCCTGCAACTGTATATTTAATTAAAGAAGACGAAAAAAGAAACATCATTTTTATCAATGATGAAATTGAAGTGTTAACAGGCTATAAAAAACAAGAAATCATAAATACCGATTTTCATATTTATAATCTGTATCATCCTGAAGATAAAAAAAATGCGGTAAAAATTATTCAAAATGCGCTAAAAGAGCAAAAATCATATAAAGTGACCTGTAGGATTATTAGAAAAGATGGCGGAATTGTTTGGGTGGAAGAGTATGGGGAAGGAATTGTAAAAGACGGAAAAGTAGAATATTTAGAAGGTGTATTGATTGATATTACCGAAAGAAAACAAGCGGAAAAAGCCGTTATTGAAAAAGAATTAGCCGAATCTTCAAATAAATCAAAATCGGAGTTTTTGGCAAATATGAGTCATGAAATCCGAACACCTTTAAACGGAATTATCGGATTCAGTCAGTTGTTGCTAAATACAGATATCGATTTACTACAAAAAGAATATTTATTAACGGTAAATCAATCTGCAGAATCACTTTTAGAAATTGTAAACGATATTTTAGATATTTCAAAAATTGAAGCAGGTAAACTAGTTTTAGATTTAAAGAAAACAAAATTATATCCAATAGTTTATCAAGCAATAGACTTAATAAAGTTTAATGCTAATGTGAAAAATTTAGAAATAATTGTAGATATTAAAAACGATGTGCCTTGTGACGTGGTTGTAGATGATATTAGAATAAAACAAATTTTAATTAATTTATTAAGCAATGCCGTTAAGTTTACACATGACGGTCAAATAGAATTAATAATTTCAAATCAGGGCTCAGAAAACAATAAAACAAAATTAAAATTTGAAGTTATTGATACCGGAATTGGTATTAAAAGTGAAAATAAATTTAAAATTTTAGATGCTTTTTCACAAGAAGATTCCTCCACAACCAGAAATTATGGAGGGACTGGTTTAGGGCTTTCCATTACTAATAGATTATTAAATTTAATGGATTCTAAATTAATAATTGAAAGTGAAATTAATAAAGGAAGTAATTTTAATTTCGAATTGACTATTGATGCAAAATTTTGTAAATCTCATAAAAAAGTTGAAAACATAATTATAGAAAACGCTTTAGTGATCGATAAAAACGAAAGAGCAGGAAATGTTTTAAATGAATTATTAAAAAATTATGGTGTTAATAGTGTGTGGCATAATAAATTTAAAGAAATAAATTTAAACGAAAACGATGCACTATTTGTAGATTATCATTCCTTGTCGGAAACCCAATGGCAACAAATTTTACTGGCACAAAAAGCAGCTAATTTTTATCTGTATATCATGCAACCCATAATTTCTAGTAATGTAGAAAATTTATTAAATGAGAAAGTTAAAATCTTACTGAAACCATTTAAAATTGATGCTTTACAAAAAGAATTAAACCATAAAAAAAACACGTTATCTCTTGAAATTATTAAACCAGAAAATAATATTGAATTAGGAAATTCTAAAAAAATTAAAATTTTAATTGTGGAAGATAATAAAGTAAATATGCTTTTATCTAAAACTTTAATTTTAAAACAATTTAAAAACGCAATAATTATTGAAGCTGAAAACGGTGAAGAAGCTATTGAGAAATTTAAAAAACATAAACCACATATTACATTAATGGATATTCAAATGCCTGTTAAAAACGGATATGAATCTGCAGAGGAAATTTTACAAATTAATCCGAAAGCCATTATTATTGCATTAACTGCAGGAATATTTACTGGCGAAAGAGAAAAATGCTTAGAAATAGGAATGGTAGATTTTGTGGTAAAACCATTAGATAAAGAACTTTTCGACAATAAACTTTTAAAATGGATTAAAACACTTTAAAAGCAACTTTTATTACCTTTGCAATTCAATACGATACTAATGACTCAAAATAAAATAGGTTTTTCAAAACTAAGTAAAGAAGAAAAAATAAACTGGATTGCTACGAATCATTTTGCTAATCCTAATGAAGCGATAGCCGTTTTGCATCAATATAGAAATTCCGATGAAGCACTTCAAAAACTGCACGATGAATTTATAGAAAATACGCTAACGAATTTTTATTTGCCATTAGGTGTAGCACCAAATTTCACCATCAACGGAAAGAATTTTACGATTCCATTCGCAATTGAAGAAAGTTCGGTTGTGGCTGCTGCAAGTAAAGCTGCCAAATTTTGGGGCGCTCGTGGCGGATTCAAAACAACTATTTTAGGAACAGAAAAAATTGGTCAAGTTCATTTTACCTATGAAGGCGACAAACAAAAACTAACAGAGTATTTCAATTTCGTAAAACCTTTTTTACTTTCTGAAACGGAAGGCATTACCAAAAACATGCAAAAGCGTGGTGGCGGAATTTCCGATATTCAATTAGTCGATAAAACTGAAGCTTTAGAAAATTATTACCAATTGCATGCGACTTTTCAAACGAAAGACAGCATGGGTGCGAATTTTATCAACTCGTGTTTAGAACAATTTGCGAAAACGTTCAAAAATAAATCAGAAGAATTTGGTATCGATACCATTCAAATTGTGATGAGTATTTTGAGCAATTTTGTGCCGAATTGCGTAGTTCGTGCTGAGGTTTCTTGTCCAGTTTCGGAACTGAATGAAGATGCAACCATCACATCAAGTGAATTTGCAGAAAAGTTTTTAACCGCTGTAAAAATCGCAGAAGTAGAACCTTACAGAGCTGTAACGCACAACAAAGGCATCATGAACGGAATCGATGCAGTGGTTTTAGCAACAGGTAACGATTTCCGAGCTGTGGAAGCTGGAATTCATGCTTATGCAAGTAAAGATGGAAAATATACCAGTTTGTCTCACGCAAAAATAGAAAACGGAATTTTTACTTTTTGGTTAGATGTTCCTTTAGCTTTAGGAACCGTTGGCGGATTAACGAATTTACATCCATTAGTAAAGTTTTCTTTGGAAATGTTAGGACATCCTTCCGCAACAGAATTAATGGAAATTGTAGCCGTTGCCGGATTGGCTCAGAATTTCGCAGCTTTACGCTCGTTAACCACATCTGGAATTCAACAAGGACACATGAAAATGCACTTGAACAATATTTTAAACCAACACCAAGCCACAAAAGAAGAAAAACAAGTAGTTGTTGCACATTTTGAAAACCAAACCGCTTCGCATAATTTAGTGGTGGATTTTTTAGAGAGTTTAAGAGCCAAGTAAAAAGTAAAAAGTAAAAAGAATCCATTAAAATACCTTTGCGAGCCTTGCGTAAAACCTTGCGAGCTTTGCGGTTAAACAAAGAAAAAAAACAAAAATCAGCGTTGCGAAGCATCTGTTAAATCAGCGTGCCAATTAACACAAATAAAAAAACACCTTTGTGAGCCTTGCGTAAAACCTTGTGAGCTTTGCGGTTAAATATTATGACAAATAAATTCTACTCTAACGGAAAACTCCTAATCACAGGAGAATATTTGGTTTTAAATGGCGCTAAAGCTTTAGCGTTACCGACTAAATTTGGGCAATCGTTAACTGTTTCTTCATTGGTAGAAAAAAAAATATTTTGGACGAGTTTTGACACAGATAAAAGTATTTGGTTTGAAACCGAACTTTCGTTTGAAGACATTGTTTTACGAAAAGACTTCGAAGAAGAACATGCTATAAAACACACTTTAGTCGAAATTTTACATCAAGCGAATCTTCAAAATCCAAATTTTTTAACTTCGGAAACGGGTTATAAAATTGAAACGGAATTAACATTTCCAAGAAATTGGGGTTTAGGAACGTCTTCCACCTTAATCAATAATATTGCGCAATGGTTGCAAATTGATGCGTTTGAATTGCTTCGAAAAAGTTTTGGTGGAAGTGGGTATGATATTGCTTGCGCGCAACACAATTCGGCTATTACATATCAGTTGAATGCCGAAGAAAAACCTATTGTTGAGGTCGTTGATTTCACTCCAAATTACACGGGTAATATTTTTTTTGTTTATTTAAATAAGAAGCAAAATAGTCGACATGCGATTAAGAATTACATGAATAAGCAACAATTTTTAACTAAAAAAACGGCTACAATTTCTGAAATTACAAACCGAATGGTGCTTTCTCCAAATTTCGAAATTACAACTGGTTTGTTAGACCATCACGAAATTATTTTAAGCGATATTTTAGAATTGGAAACCGTAAAAGAACGTTTGTTTCCAGATTTCAAAGGCACGATAAAAAGTTTAGGTGCTTGGGGCGGCGATTTCGTAATGGTGCTTTCCAAAGAAAATCCAACACACTATTTTACTTCGAAAGGTTATGATACTATTTTGACGTATGAGGAAATGATATTAATCTAATAATAGATTCTTAAACTTATACCCCAAAACCTTCTCCAATTTTTCACTAGAAACTATTTTTCCAATATTAGTTTCGTTTTCATTAAATAAAGGAGCAATCAAATGTAACTGCTTAGCTTTTTCGGTATAATAGTTTTTCCTTGTCGGATGATTGGGTGCGACTGCGTTGAAAGTTTCATTCCATATTTTGTCATGCTGAACTTGTTTCAGTATCTCACATAAAATTCCAATACAATCTTCTTGATGTATTAAGTTTATCGGTGCTTCTGGATTGGCAGCATTGGTTTTTCCAGTTAGCATTTTTACAGCATTTCGGTCTTCGCCGATTAAACCTCCAAAACGGATTATTGTGGTTTGAAAATTAGAAGTATTTCGCAATAAATTTTCGGCTTCCACTAATTGTTTACCACTTTCTGTATCGGGATATATAACGCTTTCTTCTGTAACGGTCGGAATCAAATCAGATTCACTATAAACAGAAGTCGAACTAATAAAAATTACTTTTTCAATAGTTGAACTTTCAATAAATGGAAGTAGGATTTTAATTTTATTTACAAATATTTTTTCAGTAGTTGCTTCTGTAATTTTTCTCAATCCTGGCGGAATATCAATAATCAGAATTTCAGAATCGTTTAAAAATTCGGAAATAGTTCCCGTAATTTCATCTTCAGAAAGTGTAACTAAAAACGGTTCAATTTTATGAGATTGTAAAACGTCTAATTTACTTTCTGAAGTTGTAGAGCCTTTAACTTCGTAACCTGTTTCAATTAATTTTTGGGCCAAAGGAAATCCTAACCAACCACAACCTAATATACTTATTTTCATTTACATTTCTTTTTTAACCAATACATAACCTTCATTTTCCACTGCCATATAACCTTGATCGTATACGAAATAATAAACATTTCCAGTTTTTGTGGTATACACGGAAGTAATTAAATCGAAATCGAAACCTTTGCTAATTAATTTATTTTTAGTGGTTTTGGTTTTGCCTTCTGGGTTTAATTCGGATAAAACTCTATAGTTTTTACGCAATTTGTTGTTAATGTTGCGCATTAAATTGGTATGGTCTTTATTCATTTTATTGTTGTAGGCATTTCTGCAACCGTCGCTGCAAAACTTTTTGTCTTCTCGACCTACAATTTTTTCGTGGCATTCTAAGCAGTTTTTCATGGCGTATAATTTTTCTTTTTTTACTTCGTAAAACTAAATTTAATTTCTTCTTTACTTTCTTCTAAATAGACATAAACATTCATTAGGTTGTCTCCAATTTTCTCATAGGTTAATCCGTCAAAATAAAATCGGTTGTTTTCAATTTTTATAAATTTAAATGTTTCAGGTGTGCTTTCTTCCCATGGTTTTAAGTCGCCACTAAAATGTCTAATTTGCATTAAAATGGTTTTGTCTTTTTCAATTATCTGACCGAATTCGTAAAAAGAAACCTTATTATCATTCAATAATTTAAAACAGAACATCATGGTTTTTCCGCTTGGTTCGTCCCAATTTTCTTGACAAACTCCAAATGGAGAAGTGCCTTTCCAGTTTCCAGCCAGCCATTTTACATCTTCTAATGTCGCGTTTGGCGAACCTTTTTCGTCATTGTATTGTAAGGTGTTTTGAGAAAACCCAATGGAAGTTACAAAAAACACAAAAAGTAAAATGATTTTTTTTAAAGTAGTAGTTTTCATAGTAGTGCGTTTAATTTCAAGTAAATATACAATTTCTTTTCCAATTACAAACGACAACAAACATTTACAACCGATAGTAAATGAATAATTACCGAATAACCTTTTGAACCCACCACATCTTTGCACTGTCGAAATGAAACAACGAGTTCAATTACAAGTTCAATAAGAATATCAAGATACAATTCGATATAAAATAAATATAAGATTTTTGGGATTTCTTTAATTTCTTAAATCTGTGTTTTAAAAAAGAATCATTTTTAATTAATATAAACATTTAAATTTTACACGCCATTATGAAAAACAGAGTACAATTAATCGGACACGTAGGGCAGGAGCCAGAAATCAAGAATTTAGAAAACAGAAAATTAGCCAATTTTTCTATCGCAACGAATGAAAATTTTACGAATGCGAAAGGAGAAAGAGTAGAACAAACCGAATGGCATAGAATCACCGCTTGGGGGAAAACTGCCGAAATCATTGAAAAATATGTTTCAAAAGGAAAAGAAATTGCCATTGAAGGAAAGTTGTCACATAGAAGTTACGAAGACAAAGACGGAATTAAACGTTATGTAACGGAAATTGTTGCTAATGAAATTCTTTTATTAGGAGGAAATAAACAAGAAATGTCATAGAAAACTATATAAGCCAAAATTAAATTTACACGCCATTATGAAAAATTCAGTACAATTAATAGGACACGTTGGTCAGGAACCAGAAATTAAAACTTTAGAAACAGGAAGAAAATTAGCGAATATTACCATTGCAACAAACGATGTGTATTACAAAGAAAACGGTGACAAAGTGGAAAAAACGGAGTGGCACCGAGTTACTGCTTGGGGAAAAACAGCTGAGATTATTGAAAAATACGTTACAAAAGGAAAAGAAGTTGCCGTAGAAGGAAAATTAACGCACAGAAGTTACGACGATAAAGAAGGCAATAAACGGTATATCACTGAAGTTGTAATAAATGAAATCTTATTGTTAAGTAAATAATTTTGGTATGCAAGTTAAAGTATTTTCTATCGGATTAGACGCTGAAAAGTTGGAAAAAGACCAAAATGTGTTGAATGAATTTTTAGCAACAGTCACTTTTAAGAAATCCAGTACGCAATATGTAGAAACAGAAAATTATTGGTCGGTGCTTGTACATTATGATGAAAATGAGATAACAAAACCAGCGAGTTTGGTACGTAAATCATTTGAAGATTTAAATGCAAAAGACCAACAAGTTTACATGTATTTGAAAGAATGGAGAACGAATAAAGCAGAAAAATTGCAGCAAAAAAATTATTTGATTTGTCACAATTCAGAATTAATTGATTTAGCCATGTATAAGCCAAGTAACCTGGACGAATTACAACAAATTAAAGGTTTCGGACCACAAAAAGCAAATAAATTCGGAGATGATATTTTAGCAATTTTGAATGCGGTGTAAATCGTGTTTAAATGAGAAGAGCAACTAAACTAGTTGCTCTTTATTATTTTCATTCATTCATTAAACGTCCAAATTCTTCAAAAAATAAGCCTAAATGGTAACCATCAACTAAACCGTGATGCACATGAACCGACATTGACATGAATTTTTTATCGTTGTCAGTGGTCATTTTTCCAAAAGAAAATTTCGGACAACTATCTGGAAAAGTAAAACTTCTAGAATGAGAAATAGAAGTAAAATTAATCCAAGGTAAGGCTGAAAAATGCACGATGTTTTCGTTGTATTCTCTTGTGAAAAGTCCGGAAGTATTTTTAACTCGAGTAGCTTCCGTGTTGTAGTTTTCAATAAAAGCATTTAGATTTTCATTGTATTCAATTTCTGAAAAGCCAAATGTTTTATCGTCGCGTAAAATCGTTGATGAAATGTTTATTTTATCATATATAAATACTTTTTCATCTTGAATTCTATATCTGAAATTTTCTGTTTTATTAACTGCAACTAACGTTTTGTGTAAATAATAGGTAAAAAAACTTACGCCTAATTCTTTTGATTTTGCGTATGCTCTTGTACAATCAAATTGAATGGTTGTGCCAAAAAAAGGCTCTTCAAATTTACAGAAAAACTCAAAGTGTTCTTTTCTATTCCAAGTTGATAGGTCGAGTTCTTGCTTCATTTTTTAATTATAAAATCTCAAAAAGTTCAGTTAAATTAGTAATGGCTTTAAAATTTTCGTGTTGAATTTCAAAATCAATTTTTTCGTATTCCCAAGTCGTGTGATACGGAATATGGATCCCAATTCCGCCAATATTTAAAACAGGCAATACGTCAGATTTTAACGAATTTCCAATCATAATAAAATCTTTTGGCTCACATTCTAAACGATTTAGCATTTTGGTATAATCCAAATCTGTTTTATCGCTCATTACTTCAATATGGTGAAAATAAGTTCCTAAACCCGAATCGTGTAATTTTCTATGTTGGTCTTTTAAGTCGCCTTTTGTTGCCACAACCAATTTATATTTGCCTTTTAATTGTTCTAAAACTTCGGTAACGTTTGGTAATAATTCGACTGGTTTTTGTAATAAATCTTTACCAATGTTTACTATTTTCTCAATTGCAGTTCCATTGATTTGATGGTTGGTTAATTCCAAAGCCGCTTCAATCATGGATAATGTAAACGCTTTAATTCCAAAGCCATATAAAGGTAAATTCTTTACTTGGTGATTTAAAATCAACTGTAAAATTTCTTGTTTAGATGCAAAATCTTGAAACAATTCGCAAAATTTTGCCTGCGCCTCATCGAAATAAGGTTCGTTGTGCCAAAGCGTATCGTCAGCATCAAATGCGATTGTTTTTTTTGTCATGATTTTGTTTTTATCCAATTACTGCACCATTACCAACACCATCTGTATCTGGATTTACGAAAACTAATTTTCCTTCTGGTGTATTCGTTAGTAAAAGCATGCCTTCACTTTCTACACCACGTAAAGCTCTTGGTGCTAAGTTTACTAAAACCGTTACTTTTTTTCCAATGACTTCTTCCGGTGTGAAATGTTCTGCAATTCCAGAAACGATTGTTCTTACATCGATTCCAGTATCGACTTTTAAAACCAATAATTTGTTGGCTTTTGGCATTTTTTCTGCTTCGATAATCGTTCCGATTCGTAAATCAATTTTCGCGAAATCTTCAAAAGAGGTTGTTTCTTTTTGTGGTGTTACCGTTGCGTTTTCTATTTGATTGGCGGTTTTTGTAGCTTCCAATTTGTCTATTTGTTTTTGAATTTCTGCATCTTCAATCTGTGCGAATAAGATTTCAGCTTGACCGATTTTATGATTGGCTTCTAATAAATCAGATTTTGTTGCAACGTCATTCCATGATGAAACGTTACTTTGTAAAATCTTACCTAATTTTTCAGAAGTGAAGGGTAAAAACGGCTCGCATAAAATTTGTAATGCTGTTGCGATTTGCAGCGCGACATACATTTGCGTTTTGACACGTTCCGGATTTTCTTTCACCATTTTCCATGGTTCTTCATCCGCTAAATATTTATTACCTAAACGTGCTACGTTCATTAATTCGCCTAAGGCTTCTCTGAATCGATATCTTTCAATTGAACTTGAAATAACTGCTGGATACGCTTTTAATTCCGCTAATGTTTGTAAATCAACTTCTGAATATTCATTTGGCGTTGGAACAATTCCGTCGTAATATTTATTCGTTAAAACCACAACTCTGTTTATGAAATTACCGAAAATAGCTGCTAATTCATTATTGTTTCTTGCTTGAAAATCTTTCCAAGTGAAATCATTATCTTTTGTTTCCGGTGCATTTGCCGTTAAAGCATAACGCAACGAATCTTGTTTTTCTGGGAAATCTTGTAAATATTCGTGTAACCAAACTGCCCAATTTTTAGAAGTTGATAATTTATTTCCTTCTAAATTTAAGAATTCGTTGGCTGGTACATTATCTGGTAAAATATAGCTTCCTTCTGCTTTTAACATCGCTGGGAAAATGATACAATGGAATACAATATTGTCTTTTCCAATAAAGTGAACCAATTTCGTATCAGCATCTTTCCAATAGGGTTCCCAGTCTTTTCCTTGTTTGGCAGCCCATTCTTTTGTTGATGAAATGTAACCAATTGGCGCATCAAACCAAACGTATAATTTTTTTCCTTCGGCACCTTCAACTGGCACATCAATTCCCCAATCTAAATCACGAGTTACGGCTCTTGGTTCTAAACCACCATCAACCCATGATTTTACTTGTCCGTACACATTTGGTTTCCAGTCGTTTTTATGACCTTCTAAAATCCATTCTCTCAAGAAAGATTCGTATCTGTTTAAAGGTAAAAACCAGTGTTTTGTTGCTTTTAAAATTGGCGTTTCTCCCGTTATTGTACTTTTCGGATTGATTAAATCTGTTGCGTTTAATGTTGAACCACATTTTTCACATTGGTCGCCATATGCTTCAGGATTGTCGCACTTTGGACAAGTTCCTGTCACAAATCGGTCTGCTAAAAACTGATCGGCTTTGGCATCGTATAATTGTTCTGTAACTTCTTCTATAAAATCACCTTTTTCATATAATTTTCTAAAAAATTCTGAAGCGGTTTTATGATGAATTTCAGAAGAAGTTCTAGAATAATTATCAAACGAAATTCCGAAATCTATAAACGATTTTCTAATAATTCCGTCATATTTATCAATCACTTCTTGTGGTGTAATTCCTTCTTTTTTGGCTTTCATTGAAATCGCAACACCATGTTCGTCACTTCCACAAATAAAGGCGACATCTTTTCCTTGAAGGCGTAAATATCTAGCATAAATATCTGAAGGAACGTAAACACCTGCTAAATGACCAATATGAATTGGTCCGTTTGTATAAGGCAATGCCGCTGTAATGGTATATCTTTTTGGATTTTGTAACATATTTTTTGTTTTAACGCAAACGCGCAAAGTTTTTATCTACTGCAAAAATAAGTTTTTACGCACTAATAGGCGAATTTATTTTGAATTTGTTTAAATTTGAAATCAACATTTAAAACATTTCATGAATAGATATTTCATAATATTTTTTCTTTCTTTAATTTCATATTCACAAAACAAAATGAAAATTCCACCTTATTTAAAAAAAGGCGACACCGTTGCTATTGTTTGTACTGCTCGTAAATTTTTTCCTGAAGAAGCCAAACCGGCGATTGATTTGCTGGAATCTTGGGGATTGAAAGTGAAATTAGGTAAAACAATTGGATTAGATAGTTGTCAACTTGGAGGTACAGATACGGAACGCGCTGCCGATTTTCAGGAACAATTAGATAACGATAATATCAAAGCGATTTGGTGTGCTCGTGGTGGATATGGAACGGTTCGAATTATTGATATGATTGATTTTTCGAAGTTTAAAAAACATCCAAAATGGGTGATGGGTTTTAGCGATGTTACCGTTTTACATAGTCATATTAATACTTTAAATGTGGCGACTTTGCATTCCATTATGCCGTTTACAGTTCCTAAAGCTCCGGAAGAAGTTAAGGAAACATTTAAAAACGCACTTTTCGGAATTAAAAATTCGTACACTATTCCTTCAAAACCGTATGATAAAAAAGGTGTGGCTAAAGGAGAATTAGTTGGAGGAAATTTATCTATTATTTATAGTTTATTAGGTTCGAAATCATCTATTGATACGAAAGATAAAATTCTGTTTATTGAAGATTTAGATGAATATTTATATCATATTGACAGAATGTTGTACAACATGAAACGCAATGATTATTTCAAAAATGTGAAAGGAATTATTGTGGGAAGTATGCGTGATATGCATGATAACGAAATTCCTTTTGGACAAAATGAAGTGCAACTTATCTCTGAGATTGCTAAAGATTTGAATATTCCTATAGCTTTTGAATTTTGTGCCGGTCATCAAAAAGATAATAGAACTTTAGTGCTTGGAAGTCAAGTTGTTTTTGAAGTAAATGAAACTGAAATCAAAATAACTTTTGAATAGACAATGGCAGATCATAACGAATTAGGAAAATTAGGAGAAGAATTAGCTGTAGATTTTCTAACAGAAAAAGGTTATGAAATTTTAGAAACGAATTGGTTTTTTCAAAAAGCAGAAGTTGACATTATTGCTCAAAAAGAAAATATTTTAACTGTTGTTGAAGTTAAAACAAGAAGTAGTGTTGATTTTGGTTTGCCTCAAGATTTTGTAAAACCCAAAAAGATAAAATTATTGGTAAAAGCTATAAATGAGTATGTTATAGCAAATGATTTAGATGTTGAAGTTCGATTTGATATTATTGCCATTCATGTTGGTGAAGGAAATGTTAAAATTGAACATCTGGAAGAGGCTTTCTATTATTTCGACAATTAAGTTACAATTATAACATTTTGTTTTATATATTTGTAAACTAAACACATACACAAAACACACAAACAAATATGAAAACAGTTGCATCCGTAGTTGAAAAATATTTAAAAACAAAGCCTTTTTTATTGAGTTCTTTATCTGAAGGGATAATAAATTTAACATCATTAGCAAGAATTATCATGCCTGAAATTGAAATGCATTTAGGTAAAGATATCAAGCAAGGTGCTGTGGTAATGGCTTTAAAAAGAATATCAGAAGAATTAGATTTTAAAATTAGTCATAGAGTTGCTAAGGTTTTGCAAAATCTGGGAGAAATTACGGTCCGTTCTTCGTTGACAGATTACACTTATGAAATCTCTGACACATTATTAGAAAATCAATCTAAATTAATGTTTGAAATTAAAACAAATAAAAATTTATTCTACACTTCTTCTCGTGGTGTAAACGAAACTAATATCGTAGTTAGTTCTGAAGTAAATTCAATCGTTGAAGAATGTTTAAAATCTGAAAAACTATTAAGTAAGAATGAGAATTTGTCTTCTATTACGGTAAAGTTACCTCATGAAAACGTTTCGGTTCCTGGAGTGTATTATTATATTTTTCAATCGTTAGCTTGGGAAGGAATTACAATTGATGAAGTTATTTCAACTAGTAATGAATTTACTATTATTGTAAATGAAAATCAAATTGATATTGCTTTTAGTGTGATAAAAGACTTAAAAAAATAAAAAAACTTATAAAAAAAAAGGCTGATAAATTTTATCAGCCTTTTTTTTTATAAAAATTATTCTTCTTTTTTAGCATCCATTACCCAAGTGTCCATAAAGGCAGTTGTGTAATTTCCAGCAACATAATCAGGATGATCCATTAATTGTCTGTGGAATGGAATGGTAGTTTTGATTCCTTCAATATGAAACTCATCTAAAGCGCGCTTCATTTTATTGATAGCCTCTTGTCTTGTTTGCGCGGTTGTAATCAACTTTGCAATCATTGAGTCATAATTAGGTGGAATTGTATAACCAGCGTAAACGTGTGTGTCTAAACGTACACCGTGTCCGCCAGGCGAATGTAAAACTGTAATTTTTCCTGGTGAAGGTCTGAAGTCGTTATAAGGATCTTCAGCATTAATACGACATTCTATTGCGTGTAATTGAGGTAAATAGTTTTTTCCAGAAATTGGAATTCCTGCTGCTACCATAATTTGCTCACGAATTAAATCGTAATCAATTACTTGTTCCGTAATTGGGTGTTCTACTTGGATACGAGTATTCATTTCCATGAAGTAGAAGTTTCTATGTTTGTCCACTAAAAACTCAACAGTTCCAGCACCTTCATACTTAATGTATTCGGCAGCTTTTACTGCAGCAAGACCCATTTTTTCTCTTAATTCATCTGTCATGAATGGAGAAGGTGTTTCTTCTGTTAATTTTTGGTGACGTCTTTGAACTGAACAATCTCTTTCAGAAAGGTGACAGGCTTTACCAAATGAATCTCCAACAATTTGAATTTCAATATGTCTTGGTTCTTCAATAAGTTTTTCTAGATACATACCATCATTACCAAAAGCGGCAGCCGACTCTTGACGAGCACTTTCCCAAGCTTTTAATAAATCTTCTTGTTTCCAAACTGCACGCATTCCTTTTCCACCACCACCAGCAGTTGCTTTTAGCATTACTGGGTATCCGAATTCAGCAGCTAATTGTTCCGCTTGTTCGTATGATTCTAAAATCCCAACAGAACCTGGTACACAAGGCACTCCAGCTTCAATCATGGTAGATTTAGCAGAAGCTTTATCTCCCATTCTGTCAATCATTTCTGGAGAAGCACCAATAAATTTGATGTTATGCTCTTGACAAATTTTAGAAAATTTTGCATTTTCAGATAAGAAACCATAACCTGGGTGTATGGCATCTGCATTAGTAATTTCTGCTGCTGCAATAATATTAGACATTTTCAAGTAAGATAAATTACTTGGTGGTGGTCCAATACAAACAGCTTCATCAGCAAATTTTACGTGTAAACTTTCGGCGTCAGCAGTAGAATAAACAGCAACTGTTTTAATTCCCATTTCTTTACATGTACGAATAACACGTAGAGCGATTTCACCTCTATTGGCAATTAATATTTTTTTAAACATATTTTTATAATTAGATAATTAGACAATGTGTCAATTAGACAATTAATGAAGGAAGAAAACTTCTAACTTCTAACTTCTAACTTCTAACTTATTATGATGGGTCAACTAAAAATAATGGTTGGTCAAATTCAACTGGAGAAGAATCGTCAACTAAAACTTTTACAATTTTACCTGAAATTTCAGATTCAATTTCGTTGAATAATTTCATAGCTTCTACTACACAAACTACATCACCTTTGTTGATTGTTGTTCCTACTTCTACAAACATTGGTTTGTCTGGAGATGGTTTTCTGTATAAAGTACCAATCATTGGTGACTTAATAGTGATATATTTAGAGTTGTCTTCTGCTGTTGTGTCTGCAGGTGTTGCAGCAACTGGCGCAGCAGCAACTGGTGCAACTGGTGCAGCTTGCTGAATAGCTTGTTGCATTGGAGCTTGTTGAACGTAAGTGATATCAGGAGAATTACCTTCTAAAGTAGTTCTAATTGTAATTTTTACATCACCAGTTTCTAATTTTACTTCTGCTACTCCAGAATTAGATACAAATTTGATTAGGTTTTGAATTTCTTTTAAATCCATAATTAAGTTGTTTTAGTTATAGTTTGTTATTATTAATATGCCCATTTTAAATAGATAGATCCCCATGTGAATCCACCACCAAATGCAGCAAAAATTAAATTATCTCCTTTTTTAAATTTATCTTCGAAATCTGCTAAAAGTAACGGTAAAGTTGCTGAAGTTGTGTTTCCGTATCTGTGAATATTTACTAATACTTTAGATTCGTCCAAATTCATTCTGTTTGCAGTTGCGTCAATAATTCTTTTGTTTGCTTGATGAGCGATTAACCAATTTACATCGTCATGAGACAAGTTATTGCGTTCCATAATTTTTTCGCTCACATCGGCCATTCCAGATACGGCATGTTTGAAAACCGTTTTTCCATCTTGGAATACAAAATGTTGTTTGTTTTTAACTGTTTCTTCAGATGGAGGTAAAATAGAACCACCTGCGTCAATTTTTAAAAACTCTCTACCAATTCCGTCAGATTTAAGAATTTCATCTTGTAATCCTAAGCCTTCGTAATTAGGTTCGAACAAAGCACAACCAGCACCATCTCCAAAGATAATACAAGTTGCTCTATCGGTATAATCAATAATTGAAGACATTTTATCCGCTCCAATTAATAAAACTTTTTTATATTTTCCAGACTGAATAAAAGCAGCAGCGGTTGACATTCCGAAAAGAAAACTGGAACAAGCAGCTTGCAAGTCGTATGCAAAAGCATTCGTTGCGCCAATTTGTGTAGCTACATATACACCAGTTGCTGCCACAGGCATATCTGGAGTAGTAGTCGCCATGATTACCAAGTCTATTTCTTTCGGGTCTAGTTTTGCTTTTTCTAAGAGATTTTGAGCAGCTTTTATGGCTAGGAAAGATGTTCCTTCGCCTTCTTCTTCTTTTAAAAGCCTTCTCTCTTTTATTCCGGTTCTAGATGTTATCCATTCGTCATTAGTATCAACTAAAGTTTCTAAAACTTGATTTGATAATACGTATTCTGGTACATACGAGCCAATTGCAGTAATTGCGGCAGTAATTTTATTCATATGTTTTAATGTTATTTTTTTTGGTAACATATGTATCGCATTTTGATTTGAATTTTCTTTCGAAAAACAGTGTCTGTTGCGATTTCATAAATAAATAATTTTCTTTGCAAATTTATGTGCGTAAAGAGGCGAAAATTACGAATTATTTCGGAATTTTCTTAAAATAGTATTATATAATTTTCATTAAAATAAAAAAACTCTCACGTGAGTGAGAGTTTCTCATTTATTTTAATGTAATTATATCATTGCTTCAGTCTTGTCGATAACAACTTGACCTCTATAATACATTTTACCTTCATGCCAGTAAGCTCTGTGGTATAAGTGAGCTTCACCAGTTACTACGCAAGTTGCAATTTGTTGTGCAGATGCTTTGTAGTGTGTTCTTCTTTTGTCTCTTCTAGTCGATGACTGTCTACGTTTAGGATGTGCCATTTTACTCTATTTTTTATCCGTTAATAGTTTCTTTAAACCGTCCCATCTTGGGTCTATTTCTTTAATCTCTTTTGTTTTGGTTTCAGTAGGAGAAAATTTTTCCAAATTTTGTAATGCTTCTGTTTGTAATGTTCCGTCTTTTATGCCGGTATGAATTCTTTTTGTTGGAACAGACAACACAATCATTTCATAAATATACTGGGCAACATTTACTTGAAATTCATCATGAGGTAAGATGATAAATTCATCATTCTCATCATTAAACTCTTCTCCAAATCTAACTATCAGCTTCATTTTCCCTTTTATAGGTAAATCAAAATCTTCATTGGTTAAATCACATGGTACATTTACTGTTCCATTATGCGAAAAATTCAACTCAAGCATATTGCTTTTTTTCTCTAATATAACTTTCATTTTGATGTCAGAACTGTTAAATTCATCATATCCAAAATGAGTAAAGAACGTATTGTTTACTTGAAACTCAAACTGGTGTTTACCCAGTTTTAATCCTGAAAATGGGATTAAAAATTCTTTTAATTTTTCCATACTATCAGTTTTCCCCTTTTTATAAGGGTGTGCAAAGATACAAAAATATTGGAATTACAATAATTTTCTTTGCTTTTTTTTAAATTAAACTTTTCCAGATGCTTTTTTCAATGGATTGTTGGTTAGCTCATTATATTCGATTCTGTTTTTATAGATATCAATCGCACTATAAACAGCTTCTCTGAACGAACCTTCATTCGCTATGTTTTTTCCAGCAATATCAAAACCAGTTCCATGATCTGGTGATGTTCTTACCTTATTTAATCCTGCTGTAAAATTCACTCCTTCACCAAATGAAAGGGTTTTAAAAGGAATCAATCCTTGATCGTGATACATCGCGACAACCGCATCGTAATTTTTATATTGGTTCGAACCAAAAAAACTATCTGCCGAAAACGGACCAAAAACTTGAATACCACTTTTGAAAATTTTCTCTAAACTTGGTTTTACAATTTCATCATCTTCTTTTCCAATGACACCATTATCACCACTATGAGGATTCAATCCTAAAACAGCAATTTTTGGTTTATTAATTTTGAAATCAGCAACTAAACTACGATTTATTGTTGTGATTTTTTTCTCAATTAATTTCGAATTGATATGCTTTGATAATTCTGCAATTGGCACATGATCAGTGATTAAACCCACTTTAATGTCTTCGTGAATCATAAACATCAAAGCATCACCTTCTAATTGTTCATTTAAATAATCGGTATGACCAGCAAATTTATAATCTTCTGCTTGAATGTTATATTTGTTGATTGGCGCTGTTACTAAAACATCAATTTGATTGTTTTTCAAAGCAGTTGTTGCTGCTTGAAAAGATTTTATAGCGTATTTTCCAATTTCTTCATCCAATTTCCCGTTTTCTAAATTAACGCCTTCACGCCATACATTTAGTACGTTTATTTTTCCTAATACGATTTGGTCTAATTTGTCAATTCCTTGAATGAATGCGTTTAAATTGTACGATTTTTTTAAAAACGAAACAATTTTAGCATTGGCAAAAATAACAGGCGTACATATTTCTAACATTCGAGTATCTTCAAACGTTTTTAATATTACTTCTGGTCCAATGCCGTTCATGTCTCCAATAGAAACACCAACAATTATATTTTCGGAATGTTTTACCATTTTTATTTCTTAATTTTGATGCAAATTTATAAAAATAAACCGTCATATGTTTACAGGTATCGTAGAAACTCTTGGAATAATTTCAGATATTAAAAAAGATCAGGAAAATATACACTTAACAATTCAAACAAATATCACAAATGAATTGAAAATTGACCAAAGTGTGGCACATAATGGTGTGTGTTTGACAGTTGTGAATTTATTTGACGATAAACACGTTGTAACTGCTATAAAAGAAACTATCGATAAAACTACTTTAGGAGCATGGAGAATTGGTGATAAAGTCAATATCGAAAGGGCCATGAAATTAGGCGACAGATTGGACGGACATATTGTACAAGGTCATGTGGATCAGACGGCAATTTGTACTAATATTGAAGATAAAGAAGGGAGTTGGGAATTTACTTTTGAATACGATACCGCTTTAAATAACATTACGATTGAAAAAGGTTCAATTACTATAAACGGAACAAGTTTAACAGTTGTAAATTCTAAAAAAGACAGTTTTAGCGTAGCGATTATTCCTTATACTTACGAAAATACGATTTTTCATACTTTTGAAATTGGCACAAAAGTTAATTTAGAATTTGATGTAGTGGGTAAGTATATTGCTAGAATGTACGAACTTCAGAAATAAAATTTGAAACTATAAATTTTCTCCAATTTTTTAATTTTATGCCGTTTAGTATGTAAATAGTACAATTTTTATTGGACTATATTGATTACATAATATGTATAATTATTTTTTTATAATTTTTGAAGATTGTCTTCCTGTATTGTTGTGAAAATCAATAAAATAAGTTCCTGATGGATAAGGGAAATCAAAAGTATATTTTTTTATTCCAGCAGAATTAATATCGTCTTTTATAAGGTTTTTTACTATTTTCCCATTGTTGTCGTACAAGTCAATTAATATGTGATCTTCTGCTAAGAAATCTATTTCGATATTCAATTTGTCACTTACAGGATTTGGTGAAACTTTAACGTTTAAATTAATTCTATTGTGTTCCACAAAATCAGAATTTGATAAAATACTGCTCATTTTGTATATGGTTGTGCCACTAGCGTAAGCTGTGTTTCCAACAAAAAATATCCTATTTAAATTACTTCCAACGCCAGTATTTGTCCAAGTAACACCACCATTTAAAGTTTCGTAGAATCCGGTGTTATGGCCACCCATCCATCCATGATTTTCATCTAAAAAACCAACGGCTTGTACTTCGGTTTCTGGAGCATTTGTAAGCGTCCAGGTTAAACCCCCATCAATGCTTTTTGCTAATCTTCCAGGGTTTGGAGATGCTGCTTCTATTGAGCCAAAAAGAATATTATTATTAGAATTTAAGAATTGTAATTTCCAAACGTAATCGCCATTTGTACCTGTATTTAGTAATTGTGTCCAAGTAATTCCACCATCAGTGGTTTTTAAAATAATACCACCAGTTGCATTATTTCCAGATGCAAAACCAATATTTTCATCTATAAAATTAATTTCTACTAAGGTATTTGCGTAGGCAGACATATTAATGTATTGCCAAGTGTTTCCGCTATCTGTTGATTTAATGATATATGCAGGAGAAAAATAAGCGCCACATCCATAAATTGTTGAAGTTCCAACACAGTCTAAACCACAAATAGCTAGGGGATTCGGTGTAATGTTTGTAATTAGTGTCCAAGTTGTGCCACCATCAGTAGTTTTGTAAACTTTCTGATTTATGGTGCCTAAAAAACCAATATTTTCATCTAAAAATTCTATATTTCTAAAATAGTGTGAACTTCCCAGCATAGCTCCGGTAGTTTGTAGAGTCCAGTTTACGCCTCCGTCAATAGTTTTATAAACTGCGGAATAATAACCATTAGCCGCCCAACCTAAATTTTCATTTAAGAAAAAAACATCATCAAAACGTTGACCACTTGCAGAAGAATTACTTGGTATAGAAGTTATCGGTTGCCAAGTTTGTGATGATATTGAATTTGAAATTAATAGAAATAGTAAAGCCAGTTTTTTCATAATAATTTGTGTTTCAAGCAAAAAAAACTCCTAATTAGGAGTTTTCTTATTGTATATTTTTTGTGTAATAAAGTATCCTGTTATTAGCGCAATAAAAAACAGCACCACAACTCCACTATCGATTGGAAAACCAGGCGGTGGTGGTAATGTTGGCGGCGGAGGCGGTTCATTAGCAGAGAAAACTTGCACAGAACTTAAAGCCGAAACTATAAGAAAAAAGATTTGGGCAAAATTATTTTTCATATCATTTTTTGTTTTTTTTAACATTTGATTTTACGAAAATATAAAATAAAATGTTAAATGCAATTATTTTTTACTTTTTTTTAAAAAAAAGTGGTCCCACCTGGGCTCGAACCAGGGACCACCTGATTATGAGTCAGGTGCTCTAACCAACTGAGCTATAGGACCAGTTTTGAGAGTGCAATATTAGGGCTTATTTATATTAGGTGCAAATTTATTTTAAAACTATTTCAAAAGTTAACGTTAATTTGTTATAAACATGTGTTTTCTTGACATAATTCTATTAAAACACCGTTCGTGCTTTTAGGATGTAAAAAGGCAACTAATTTGTTGTCGGCTCCCTTTTTTGGGATTTCATTTAAAACTGTAAACCCTTCATTTTTAAGGCGTTCTATTTCAGTATAGATATTTTCAACATCAAAAGCTATATGGTGAATGCCTTCCCCTTTTTTCTCTAAAAATTTAGCGATTGGACTATTTTCATTCGTAGCTTCTAGTAATTCAATTTTATTTGGGCCACACATAAAAAAAGATGTTTTTACACCTTCGCTTTCCACTTCTTCTGTTTTATAAGCAGGTTGACCAAAAAGTTTTGAAAATAATTCGTTAGAATTTTCTAAATCATGAACTGCAATACCAATATGTTCTATTTTTCTCATTTGTTTATGTATTAATATGCAAAAATAATCATTCAAAAACGTATTTCTGCTTATTTTGTTTGTAAAAATTGTATTTTTGCAGCATGGAAACAAATAGACAAAAAAAAATTGGCGCATTATTGCAAACAGACTTAGTTGATATTTTACAAGGTGAGATTAGAAAAAACTCTATTTCTAACCTAATTATATCCGTTTCAAAAGTGAATGTGACGTCAGATTTATCAATAGCGAAGGTTTATTTAAGTGTTTTTCCTTCAGAAAAAGGACCAGAATTATTGGCAGCTATTAAAAGTAATGCACCTTTAATTAAGCACGATTTATCGCAACGTGTTAAATTGCAATTAAGAAGAGTACCAAATTTAATTTTCTTCATTGATGATAGTTTGGATTATATTGAAAAAATTGACAATGCACTTTCAGGAAAAGAAAATCCAATTGAAAACCCAGAATTATTAGAAAAAAGAAAAAGATCATAAATTGAATTTTCCGTTTTACATAGCCAAAAGATATGCTTTTAGTTTGTCTAAAACTACCGCTATAAACGTCATTACATTTATTGCTTCTTTTGGGATTATAGTCGGTGCTATGGCACTTTTTGTAGTGCTTTCTGTTTTTAGTGGGTTACGTGATTTCAGCTTAAGCTTTACAAATGAAACAGATCCCGATTTACGTATTGAAACCTTAATAGGAAAATCATTCTTCATTTCAGAAGCTCAAGAAAATCAGCTAAAATCAGCTAAAGAATTTACCAAGTATACTAAAATTGTGGAAGAACGTGCCTTGTTCTACTATAATAATAAAGAACATGTGGGCTATTTAAAAGGAGTTGATACTAATTTTAATTCAGTAAACGGATTAGATAAATTTTTATACGCTGGAGATTGGTTAGAACCCAATACCAATCAGGTAGTTGTAGGTTCTGGTGTTTCAAGAAAATTAGCTTTAGGACTTTTCGATTTTAATAATGTATTAGAAGTGTATGTGCCAAAACCAGGCTCGGGATTAATAGAAAATCCTGACGACGCATTTAATAAATCACCATTACTGACTTCCGGAATTTTTCAGGTTAGCGAAGAGATTGATCAAAAATATATTTTTTCTTCTATTCCATTAGCACAAGGTTTATTAAATTATAAACCTAATCAGTTAACCTATATCGATTTTAAAATGGCGCCTAATACATCAGAATCGGATGCTGTTGATACGCTAAATAAAATATTTCCAAATCAGGTTAAAGTGAAAAATAGAGCGCAATTAAATGACGCTTTGTATAAAATGCTAAATACCGAAAATATTGTAGTTTATCTTATTTTTACTTTAGTAATCATAATTGCGCTGTTCAATTTAATTGGAGCAATCATTATGATGATTATTGAGAAAAAAAACAATTTGAAAACGTTATATAATTTAGGGACTGAAATTAAATACTTAAAAAACATTTTCTTATTTCAAGGAAATATCATTTCCATATTTGGTGGTATATTTGGTTTGATTTTAGGTATCATTGTTGTTTTAGTTCAGCAACAATTTGAATTAGTAATGATAACACCTTCATTAGCTTATCCAGTTGTTTTCGATATAAAGAATATTTTAATAGTACTGCTCACCATCGTAATTTTAGGTTTTATAGCTTCTAAAATTGCAAGTAGCACCGTATCTAAAAAATTATTAGAATGAGAAAAATTGTAATTGTAGTAATTGGATTGGTTTTATTCGGATGTAAATCTTCACAACCAACTTATAGATTGAATCAAGAAATGGAACTTAATTTAATTTTAAACGATTGGCATAAAGCGGCAGCTGAAGCAAATTTCGAGGCTTATTTTGGTGCGATGTCAGAAGATGCCATTTACATCGGAACAGACCCAACAGAAAACTGGAACAAACAAGAATTTATAAAATTTGCCAAACCTTATTTTGATAGAGGTAGAGCATGGAATTTCACCGCTTTAGAAAGAAATATTTATTTCACTTCAGATTTAAAAATGGCTTGGTTTGATGAATTACTAAACACACAAATGAAAATTTGTCGCGGAAGCGGTGTTTTGGTTGCAGATGAAAAGGGAAATTGGAAAATAAAACATTATGTGTTATCAATGACTATTCCAAATGATAATACGGATGAAGTCGTGAAAATAAAATCTTTGATTGAAGATAAGGAAATTGAAAAACTAAAAAAAGGCGAATAAATTTTTACATCATAAATAAAAAAAGCAACTTCTAAAAAGTTGCTTTTTTTTGTTCTATTTATAAATCGTTTCTTTTAAATTCTTAAACATGTCAACGGTCATGTTATCCATATCGAAATCGTTTTTCCAACCCCAATCTGCTCTTGCAGCACTATCATCAATACTAGCTGGCCAACTGTCGGCAATTTTCTGACGGAAATCTGGTTCGTAATTTATCGAGAAATTTGGATAATGCTTCGTAATTTCTTCAGCCAATTGTTTCGGAGTAAAACTCATTCCAGATAAATTGTACGAAGAACGAATTTTGATGTCATCAGCATCCGCTTGCATGATACTAATCGTAGCTTTTATAGCATCGTCCATATACATCATCGGTAAAGCAGAATTTTCAGATAAAAAACTTGTAAATTTTCCATCAGTAATTGCTTTGTGATAAATATCAACGGCGTAATCTGTAGTTCCACCACCAGCTTCTGTACTCCAACTAATTAAACCTGGATATCTGATACTTCTAATGTCTACACCATATTGTTTGTTGTAATATTCTGCCCATCTTTCACCAGTTTGTTTTGAAATTCCGTACACAGTACTTGGTTCCATTACGGTATATTGCGGAGTGTTTTCTCTTGGAGTTGTTGGTCCAAAAACCGCAATACTTGAAGGCCAAAATATTTTTTTAATTTTTCCTGCTTTGGCTAAATTTAATACATGAAATAAAGAATTCATGTTCAAATCCCAAGCAAATGCTGGATTTTTTTCGGCAGTTGCAGATAATAAAGCGGCCATTAAATACACATCTGTAATGTGATATTTTTCAATTAATTGCTCAATCTGATTGTAATCTAAAGCGTTTACGACTTCGAAAATCCCATTATTTACAACGTCATTTTCTAATTTTCTAATATCAGAAGCGACTACGTTTTCAACGCCATAGGTTTCACGTAATTTTGCGGTAAGCTCGGTGCCAATTTGTCCACAAGCGCCAATGATTAATATTTTGGTTTGCATAGTTAGTAGTTTTGTTGCACAAATATAAAATATTGACCTTAATATTAACTTATTTATTTGTCTGTTTTTTCCGAATTGTGATATAACAAACATTTAACGCAATTTTCTAAATAATACTATAAACATTTGTAAATTTGCAATTCATAATTCCAAAACGAATGAATTTTTTTAAAATACTTATACTTTCTGTTTTTAGCAGTCTTTTGTTTTTTTCTTGTAAAGATGAAGATAAACAAGCTTTACTAATTGTAAAAATGGAGAAAAAAAACAGAGAATCTTTTGAGCAAATTAACAAAGCTTGGTTGTTAAACATTCCAAATGCGAGTCCTGAAGTGAGTTCGGTTTTAAACCAATGGAAAGAATTTCAAAGTTTTGAACAAGAAATCAAACAAAAACCAAAATCGTCTATTAGCGCTTTCAAACAGAAGGTTCTAAATTTGGTTTCCAAATCGGATAGTTTACATTTAAGTGTGCCAGCAAGATTTAATCAGCCTCAAGTACGAAGCAGAATTGTAGCGTTACAAACCAAAATTTTAGCGTTAGACACCTATTTTTCTTTAGATGTTGTACCTCATGAAAAAGTGGAAGATTTGATTAAAGCTATCAATAAAGAAATGATTGCTTTTTATATGCAATGTGAAGAAATTATTGTAAAAAGTAGAATACCAACTGAAATTGGCGAGCCAAGAATTATCAGTGTAAGCGATACTACTCGAAATGCGAAAGCGATAAATTTCGACGATTTAGAGCAACAAGAAATATTAGATAAAAATAAGAAACCCGATTTAAAAAAGTCTTATAATTAATTTTTTAATTCCGGTTTACAAAATAAAACACTTTGAGTAAATCAGAAATCATTCAAAAATATCAGCAAAATCCAAAAATTGGACAAATTGCTGAATTTTTTGCGTCACGTAAAAAAATAAATGCCACTGGATTGGTGGGTTCTTCGCTATCATTTGTTGTTGATGCCTTATTTAAAAAATCGGATTTACCTTTTTTATTATTGTTCAATGATAAGGAAGAAGCGGCCTATTATTTAAACGATTTAGAAGCACTGATAAACGACCAAGATGTGTTGTTTTATCCAGGTTCTTTCCGTCGACCGTATCAAATTGAAGAAACTGATAACGCAAATGTTTTATTGCGTGCCGAAGTTTTAAATCGAATCAATTCTCGAAAAAAACCAGCCATAATTGTTTCTTATACGGATGCGATTTTCGAAAAAGTAGTGACTCGTAAAGAATTAGATAAAAATACTTTAAAAGTTAGTGTAAACGATAAATTATCTATCGATTTCATTAATGAAACGTTGTTCGAATACAATTTTAAACGTGTCGATTTCGTATCAGAACCGGGAGAGTTTTCGGTTCGAGGTGGAATTATTGATGTGTTCTCTTTTTCAAATGATATTCCGTACAGAATTGAGTTTTTTGGTGATGAAGTCGACAGTATTAGAACCTTCGATATTGAAACACAATTGTCGAAAGAAAAAGTGTCTAAAATCGCCATTATTCCCAACGTTGAAAATAAAGTTTTACAAGAAAAACGTGAAAATTTCTTAGATTATATTTCAGAAAAAACAGTCATTGTTCTTCAAAACACAGATTCTTTAGGGAGTAAATTAGATCGATTATACGAAAAAGCAAAAGAAGCGTATTCGAAATTAACGCTAACGATTAATCATTCAAAACCAGAAGAATTATTCGTCAATCAAGAAACGTTTTTAAAAAGAGCCTTAGATTTTTCGGTTATCGAATTAGATAAAAGTCCGGTTTTTAAATCGGAAAAAGTGGTTCAATTTCATACACAACCGCAACCTTCATTCAACAAACAATTCGATTTGTTGATGAATAATTTGAACGATAATTACCATAACGGAATTAAGAATTTCCTGTTTTCTTCGAACGAAAGTCAAGCCAAAAGATTCAAAGAAATTTTTAAAGATATCGATGAAGACGCCGCTAAAAATGTAAAAGACAAATACGATACAATTGTTTTTCCATTATTTTCTGGTTTCATTGACGAAGAATTGCAAATCGCCTGTTATACCGATCATCAAATTTTTGAACGTTACCATAAATTTTCTATCAAAAATAATGCTTCCAAAAAGCAAACGGTGACTCTAAAAGAATTAACAGCGTTGTCAATTGGCGATTATGTCACACACATCGATCACGGGATTGGGAAATTCGGAGGTTTGCAAAAAATTCAAGTCGAAGGCAAAACACAAGAAGCCATTAAGTTGGTGTATGCTGATAATGATATTGTTTATGTAAGCATTCATTCGCTTCATAAAATTTCAAAATACACCGGTAAAGATGGCGCACCACCAAAAATTTACAAATTAGGAAGCGGCGTTTGGAAAGCCTTAAAGCAAAAAACAAAAGCTCGCGTTAAACATATAGCGTTCAATTTAATTCAATTGTATGCGAAACGTCGATTAGACAAAGGTTATGCTTTCGGACCAGATTCGTACATGCAAAAAGAATTGGAAAGTTCTTTTATTTATGAAGATACACCAGATCAAATTACCGCTACACATGATGTGAAAATGGACATGGAAAACGACCGCCCAATGGATCGTTTGGTTTGTGGTGATGTAGGTTTTGGAAAAACGGAAGTCGCGATTCGTGCGGCTTTTAAAGCTGTTGATAACGGTAAACAAGTTGCGATTTTAGTGCCAACAACCATCTTAGCCTATCAACATTATAGAACATTTACCGAAAGGTTAAAAGACATGCCAGTTACGGTAAGTTATTTGAACCGTTTCCGATCAGCAAAACAAAAAGCAGATACGTTAAAAGGTTTAGAAGAAGGGAAAGTCGACATAGTAATTGGAACGCATCAATTGGTAAACAAAAACGTAAAATTCCGCGATTTAGGTTTGCTAATTGTAGATGAAGAACAAAAATTTGGTGTCAACGTAAAAGACAAATTAAAAACGATTGCCGCAAATATTGATACACTTACTTTAACTGCAACACCTATTCCAAGAACGTTACAGTTTTCATTAATGGCAGCGAGAGATTTATCAGTAATTACAACTCCACCACCAAACAGATATCCAATTGAAACCAACGTAATTCGCTTTAGCGAAGAAGTTATTCGTGATGCGATTTCGTATGAAATTGAGCGTGGCGGACAAGTATTTTTCATCAATAATCGTATCGAAAATATTAAAGAAGTTGCCGGAATGATTCAGCGATTGGTGCCGAATGCGAAAGTCGGTATTGGTCACGGACAAATGGATGGAAAAAAACTGGAAGAATTAATGTTAACTTTCATTGAAGGCGATTTTGATGTTTTGGTGGCTACAACCATCATCGAAAGTGGTTTAGATGTGCCTAATGCCAATACGATTTTTATCAATAATGCGAATAATTTCGGACTTTCAGATTTACATCAAATGCGTGGAAGAGTAGGTCGAAGCAATAAAAAAGCTTTTTGTTATTACATCACGCCGCCAGATTCTGTAATGACAGATGATGCGAGAAAACGAATCAATGCTTTAGTGCAATTTTCAGATTTGGGAAGTGGTTTTAACATTGCGATGAAAGATTTAGAAATTCGTGGTGCTGGAGATTTATTAGGTGGGGAACAAAGTGGTTTTATCAACGAAATTGGTTTCGATACGTATCAGAAAATCATGAATGAAGCTATTGACGAATTAAAAGAAAATGAGTTCGCCGATTTATATAAAGAAGAAAACGATATCGAAACCAAAGAATTTGTAAAAGAGTTTCAAATTGACACCGATTTCGAATTGTTGTTTCCAGATGAATATATCAATAATATTTCGGAACGATTGAGTTTGTATAGCGAATTAGGTGCTGTAAAAAATATTCTAGAATTAGAAGCGTACGAAAAACGATTAATTGACCGATTTGGACCTTTGCCAAAAGAAGCAGTTTCTCTATTAAATAGCGTTCGAATCAAATGGAAAGCGAAACAAATTGGTTTAGAAAGATTGATTCTGAAACAAAACAAAATGGTAGGATATTTTATTGGCGATCAGCAATCTAATTTTTACCAAAGTAACCGATTTATGCATGTGATGAAATTCGCACAACAAAACGGAAATTTATGTAAAGTGAAAGAAAAAGAAACTAAAAATGGATTACGACTTTTAATTACTTTCGAAAACGTAAAAAGCATCAACAAAGCTTTGGAATTAATTGAAATGATATAATCTTAAAAAAGTTGTGGCCATCTTTCAAAAAAAAAACTTATTTTTACACGTTAGCATACTAAATAACCAAATTTATAGTTATTTATAAAAATTATGACATTGAAAAAGATACAATTAAAATATATACTTTCCTTTGGTATTATTGCCATTCTTTTGGCATGTTCTACTAAAAAAGACAATTTCGTAAACAGAAAATGGCATTCTGTAAATACGGAATATAATGTTTTGTATAACGGAGATTTGGCTTTGCAAAAAGGAATTGCCGATGTAAAAGCGACTTATTCTGATAATTTTTGGGAAGTGCTTCCGTTAGAAAGAATGCAAATTACGGAAGAAGAACAAAAACCAGGCGATACTAAAAACGCAAATTTTGAACGCGCCGAAACCAAAGCAACTAAAGCGATTCAGAAACATTCCATGAATATTGGTGGTTATGAAAAAAACAATCAAATTGACGAATCGTATTTAATGTTGGGGAAATCAAGATATTACGAACACAGGTATTTACCAGCAATGGAAGCTTTTAACTATATTTTGTATAAATATCCAACTAGTAATAATGTGTATCAAGCACAAGTTTGGAGAGAAAAAGTAAACTTAAAATTAGAGAACGAGCAATTAGCGATTAAAAACTTAAACAGAACTTTAAAAGGTCAGACAAAAATAAAGAGTCAAGATTTAGCCGATATAAATGCAGTTTTAGCACAAGCTTATGTTACAACAAATAAGTTAGATAGTGCGATTGCCGCGGTTAAAATTTCTAAAAAAGAAACGAAACTAAAAGAAGAAAAGGCACGTTATACTTTTATTTTAGGACAATTATACGAGAAATTAAATTACAAAGACAGCGCTTTTGTGGCGTATCAGGAAGTAATTGATATGAAACGTAAATCGCCTCGTAGTTATACCATTTACTCTCATTTGAAACAATCCACACAATTTGATTTTGAAACTGGCGATTCTGTAGCTTTTCATAAAAAATTAGATAAATTGTTGGAAAACATTGAAAATAAAAGTTTCAGAGATGTAATTCATCATCAAAGAGCCGTTTATTACGATAAAAAAGGTAATGATAAATTAGCCATTTCCAATTATAATAAATCGCTAAAAAACATGTCTACAGATAGATATTTAGCAGCTTCAAACTACAGAAACATTTCGAATGTCTATTACAGAGAGAAAGATTTTCGTTCTTCAAAAAAATATTTAGATTCTACTTTAATTCATTTATCTGAAAAAAACAGCGAATTTAAACCATTAAAAAAGAAGTTAGAAATCTTAATCGATGTGGTCAAATATCAAGATATTATTACTCAGGCTGATAGTGTTATAGTGGTTTCAAAAATGTCTCCATCAAATAAAATTAAATATTATCAAGAGTATATTGATAAATTAAAAATTTCAGATTCAATTGCGGCAAAAAAATTAGCAGAAAGTGCTAGTGGTTCAAATCAAAATCCGAAAGCGGAAATGATGCCAATAGGAAAATCTGACGAAAATATGTTATTGCCTCCTGGTGCTGGTGGATTATCTCCGATAGATGGGAAATCTGCGATGATTGAACCTGCTTTTGAAAAAAAACCAAGTGCTGATTTTCCTATAAATACAGGCGGATTACAAAACAGTTTTTATTTTTATAATCCAGCAACAGTTGCACAAGGGAAAATTAATTTCAAGAAAAAATGGGGTGATAGAAAACTAAGTGACAATTGGAAAATAGTTTCAGCATCGAATCAAAATCAAATAGATCCAAATAATCCAGATGAGGTTGTAGAAGAAGAAAATCCGGATAAAAATGAAGAAATTGGTTTAGAACCAAAATACACAACCACATTTTATATTGACCAATTACCAAAGGACGAAAAAGTTTTAGATAGTTTAAATATTGAGGCGAATCATGCACGTTTTCAATTAGGTTCTATTTTTAAAGAAAAACTTAAAGAAAATAAATTAGCGATTACTTCTTTTGAAGATGTTTTAGAAAACAAACCAGAAAGTAAATTAGTTTTGCCAACGTATTATAATCTGTACCAATTATATGGTTCAGAAAATGGTGGACAAGCAGCAACGTATAAACAAAAAATTCTTTCGGAATATCCAGAAAGTAGATATGCTTCCGCATTTAATAATACGGCAATAAACGCTGACATTACTGCAGATTCTGAATTTAATGTACTTTATACAAAAATTGAAAAAGGCTTGTTTAGAGAAGCAAATTTGGAAGTTGATGCCTTGGTAAAAAAATATGATGGCGACGAGTTAAATGCGAAATTTGATGTGTTAAAAGCAAAAATTTCTGCAAGATTATTAGGGCTTTCAGCATATAAAACAGCTTTACAAAAAATAGTAAAAAACTATCCTAAAGGGGAAGAAACTAAAAAAATTGAGTCGATATTAACTTCTGATATTCCAGCTTTAGAAGCGTTGGAATTTGGAGCAACTCCTAAAACATTTAATTTGGTTTTTGTAACCAATTATCCTAACGAAACTTCGCATAAAAATTTAATTGAAAAATTAAATAAATATGCTAAAGAATCTGGTGATGTTAAAATAAAAGTGTCAAATGATATTTATAGTGTAGAAAAAAACATGATCGTTTTACATGGAATTATAAATAAAATGACAGCTGAATCAGTGGCTAATTATCTGAAAGAACATAAAGATTTTAAGTTAAAAGATGCGCCAATTATTATCTCAAACGAAGATTATAAAGTGGTTCAAGTAAAGAAAAATTTAGAAGAATATTTAGCAAAAATCAAATAAAACATGCTAGATAAAAAACAAAAATCCGATTACGATTTACTAGGAAAAACAAACCGAATTGTAGAACAAACTACAATTACAGGAAATATAGTTTGTGCTGCCGATTTGCGCTTAGATGGCGAATTAATTGGTGATATTACTTGTAAAGGAAAAATTGTATTAGGTCCAAAAAGCAAAGTGGAAGGAAATATTACTTGTAAAAACATAGATATTGAAGGAAAATTTAACGGCAAATTAGTGGTGGAAGAATTACTTGGAATCAAAAAAACAGCTAAAATTTCTGGAGAAGTTACTGTAGGGAAATTAGCGATCGAACCAGGTGCTATTTTTGAAGCAAGTTGTGAAATGAAATCTAAATAGATTTCAACCAGCGAATCCTAAAAAGACAATATTAATCTTCAATTAAATGAAATCTAAATAAGAGCCAAGTAAAAATGAAGAAAACTTTATCTGTTTTATTACTATTATTATCTTTACTTTCTTTTTCTCAAAACCAAGAAATTGGTCAAAATTTTGTGGAAATTTTATTAAAAGAAAAGAACTTTGAAAAAGCCTTAACTTTTTTGGATCCTTCAATAAAGAATCAAATTACAATCGATTTATTATCTAAAACTTCAACACAATTAGATGCGCAATTGGGAGCTTATCAAAACATAATTTCTGTCGCAAATAAAGGAGCTATTTTGTCGTATTTCACACAATTTAAAAACATGGCTTTAGATTTTGATATAAGTTTTAAAGAAGATAAAATTGTAGGTTTCTTTTTAAAACAACATCAAGAGGTTAATGCAAACGATTATAAAATTAAAAGTGGAACAATTGATTTAAAAGGAACTTTATTAGAAGCTGAAAAATCTTCTATTTTAGTTGTTTTTATTCATGGTTCTGGCTCAAATGACAGAGATGAAACTATTGGTCCGAATAAACCTTTTAAAGATATGGCAGAAGCTTTTCAAAAAGAAGGAATTGCTTCGTATCGTTTTGATAAAAGAACAAAATCTAACCCTGAAACTTTTTCTGATGAAAGTACAGTTGAAGATGAAGTTGTTGTTGACGCTGTTGCGATTGTAAATCATTTTAGAAGTTCTGAAAAGTTTAAAAACTATAAAATAATTGTTTTAGGTCATAGTTTAGGAGCTTTTATGATGCCAAAAATTGCTAATTCTGTCTCTTTAGATAAAGCAGTAATGATGGCTGGAAATGCAAGAGGTTTGCAAGATGTGATTATTGATCAATATGTGTATTTAAATAGTTTGAATCCAACAAAAGAAGGAGAAAACGAAATTGCTACTATTAAAAAAGAAGTGAGCTTTTTAACTTCAAATAAATTTAACACAACACTTTCATCTGATGAATTGCCTCTAGGTTTATCTTCAAAATATTGGCAATCTTTATTAAATTATAAGCCTCTTGTAGAAGTTAAGAAAGTTGCTATTCCATTATTAATTCTAAATGGAGAACGCGATTATCAAGTAACTATGAAAGAGTTTAATTTATGGAAAAGGACTTTAGCGAAAACAAAAGCTCAATTTATCAGTTATCCAAAATTAAACCATTTGTTTATTGCTGGTGAAGGCACGCCAAGTCCAGAAGAATATACTGTTAAAGGTGAAGTAGATAAAAAAGTGATTCAAGATATTATTGCTTTTTGTAAACAATAAAATTATGGCAAACAAACCTTTAAATAAGTGGATTCAATTGATAAGTATTCCTGCGCAAATGGGTATAATAATATTCTTATTTGCTAAAATTGGAATGTATATAGATGAAAATTATCCTAATAAAAATAATATTTGGTTTTTAGTTTTTACATTACTAGGAGTAGCACTATCCTTATATAATATAATTCGTCAGGTTAATAAAATAAATTCAGATAAATAATGGGGTTTTACATATACAGTTTTCTTTTTTTGCTAGGATCTACTTTATTAGGTTATTTTGTTTTAAAGTCTTTGTCTAAATCGAAAGAAGATAATTTAGGGTTTTGGTTTTTATTTGTTTTAACCTTAAAAACTATTCTTTTTTACTTTTTTTTACAATACATTTTATTGAGTTTTTATAAATTTTATTATGAAGATAAGATTTTTATTTGCGGTTTATATATGTTTTTTGTGGTTTTAGAAGTTTTTTTTGTGTCAAAATTGTTAAAAAACCAAAATTAAATAGTGAAACTAAAAAATATTAAAAAAATCACATTTCAATCTTGCTATATTAATAAAATTTGTACTTTTGCAAAAAAATTTAAACAATAAAATACAATATCTCAAATGGTGATTTCTAACAAACCACTGAATTTATTTTTAGCGATAGCGATTTCAATATTGCCTTTTCTTGGTTTTTCTAATGTAGAGAATGATACTTTAGTTCATTCTACTGAGAAAAAAACTGTTGAAAATGCTCACAAAACTGAAGGTCACCATGTTGTTGGTCCTGTGAATTCACCAGATGCAGTTTCAGCATACATTGAACATCACTTGCAAGATTCACATGATTTTAACTTTTTCTCAGATGGAGAAACAGGAAAACATTATGGTTTTTCATTACCAGTAATTCTATGGGATAATGAGTTGAAAATGTTTTCTTCTTCAAAATTTCATAACGAATTAGAAGTAGCAAATGTTGATGGTTCTTTTTATAAATTACATCATGGTAAGATTTACGTTTCTGACGCTAAGGGTTCGTTAAATTTAGATGCCAAACAACATCCTTTAAATAAAATGCCTTTAGATTTTTCTATTACAAAAAATGTTGTTTCAATGTTATTTGTGGCATTTATGGTTTTCTTTATGTTTACTAGTTTAGCTAGAGCATATAAGAAAAACGGAAGTATGCCAAGTGGATTTGGTAGAGTTTTAGAGCCACTAATTATTTTTATTAGAGACGAAATCGCAATTCCAAATATCGGAGAGAAAAAATATAGAAAATTTATGGGTTATTTGTTAACTGTGTTTTTCTTTATTTGGCTTTTGAACTTATTAGGGATGACTCCGCTAGGAATTAACGTAACTGGAAATATTGCAGTAACAATTTGTTTAGCTGTGTTTACTTTTATCATTACGCAATTTAGTGCTAATAAAGATTATTGGAAACATATTTTCTGGATGCCAGGTGTACCAGTTCCAATGAAAATTATTTTAATGCCTATTGAATTGTTAGGGACATTAACTAAGCCATTCGCTTTATTAATTCGTTTGTTTGCAAATATTACTGCTGGTCACGTTGTGATTATGAGTTTAATTGCAATGATATTTGTTGGTAAAAATTTGGCTTCTGATTTACCTATTTCAATTGGGTTGACATTGTTTATCTCTGTTATTGAAATCTTAGTTGCGTTTTTACAGGCTTTTATTTTTACAATGTTATCGTCATTATTTATTGGTATGGCAGTACAAGAACATGATCATGATGATCATCATTAATAGATTTTTAATACAAGTTTAATTTTAATATATATATTATGAACATTCCAATGTTAGTAGGTGCAGGTTTAGTGGTAATCGGTGCTGGTTTAGGTTTAGGTAAAATCGGTGGTTCTGCAATGGATGCTATTGCTCGTCAGCCAGAAGCTGCAGGTAAGATCCAAACTGCAATGATTATTATTGCTGCATTATTAGAAGGTTTAGCATTCGCTGCTTTAATCTTAGGTAAAGCTTAATTAAAAACAAACAAAGCCTGCAACGGTTGGTTGCAGGTTTGTTTTATTCTAAAAAATTAAATTAATTACAACTCAAATATAAAATGGATAAGTTAATTAACGATTTTTCATTCGGATTATTCTTCTGGCAATTAATAATATTAGTAGTATTGATACTATTAATGGTTAAATTTGCTTGGAAGCCAATTATGAATACCATTACTGAGCGTGAAGAAGGTATTAAAGATGCTTTATTATCTGCTGAAAACGCTAAGAAAGAAATGATGGCTTTAAAATCTGATAATCAAAAATTATTGGATGAAGCTCGTGCTGAAAGAGATATGATGATTAAAGAAGCTACTGCTATCAAAGAAAAAATGATCGCCGATGCTAAATCTGAAGCTCAAAATCAAGGCGCAAAAATGATTGAACAAGCGAAAGCTACAATCGAAAGCGAAAAAAATAATGCTGTTGCTGAAATCAAAAATCAAGTGTCTTCATTATCTTTAGAAATCGCTGAAAAATTATTAAAAGAAGAATTATCTAACAAAGAATCTCAAACTAAATTAGTTGAGAAAATGTTAGCTGATGTTAAATTAAACTAATCTAAAGTTATGTCAAGAGCTGCGATTAGATACGCAAAAGCAATTATAGAAATCGCTACAGAAAGTAATAATACTACTGCTGTAAATAACGATATGAAAACTATTGTTTCTGCAATCAAAGAAAGTGAAGAGTTAAAAGACTTTTTATCTAACCCAATTGTTAATGGTACGGTAAAAATGAATGCGTTAAGCGAAATTTTCCCATCTTTGCAAACGGAAACTAAAGGTTTGTTTCAGTTGTTGTTAGCAAATAAAAGATTTGAAATTTTGTCTGCAATTGCAACTCAATTCAATAATTTATTTGACATTGCAAGTGGTGTTGAAAAAGCTGTTGTTACTACAGCTGTTCCTTTAACTGCTGAATTAGAAGTGCTAGTTAAAAATAAGTTGAAAGAATTTTCTTCAAACACAATTTCTATTACGAATGTAGTAGATGCTTCGATTATTGGAGGTTTTGTTTTAAGAATCGGAGATAAACAATACAATGCATCTGTTGCTAATAAATTACAACAGTTAAAAAGAGAATTTACATATTAAATAAATACCATTAAATATATATAAAATGGCAGAAATTAAACCAGCTGAAATTTCAGCAATATTAAAGAAACAATTATCAGATTTTCAATCTGGTGCTACGTTAGAAGAAGTAGGTACTGTACTACAAGTTGGTGATGGTATTGCTCGTGTATATGGTTTATCAAATGCTCAGTACGGTGAGTTAGTACAATTCGACAACGGATTAGAAGCTATCGTATTGAACTTAGAAGAAGACAATGTTGGTGTGGTTTTATTAGGACCATCAACAGGAATCAAAGAAGGTTCTAATGTAAAAAGAACTAACAGAATTGCTTCTTTAAAAGTTGGTGAACAAATGGTTGGTCGTGTAGTAAATACACTTGGTGAACCAATTGATGGTAAAGGACCAATCGGTGGTGACTTATACGAAATGCCTTTAGAGCGTAAAGCTCCAGGAGTTATTTTCCGTCAACCTGTAACTGAACCATTACAAACTGGTATCAAAGCTATCGATGCGATGATTCCTGTTGGACGTGGACAACGTGAATTAGTTATTGGTGACCGTCAAACTGGTAAATCATCAGTTTGTTTAGATACCATCTTAAATCAAAAAGAATTTTACGATGCTGGACAACCAGTATTCTGTATATATGTTGCAATTGGACAAAAAGCGTCTACAGTTGCTTCAATCGCAAAAACATTAGAAGAAAAAGGTGCAATGGCTTATACAGTTATTGTTGCTGCAAATGCTTCTGACCCAGCTCCAATGCAAGTATATGCTCCTATGGCAGGTGCTGCAATTGGTGAGTACTTCCGTGATTCAGGTCGTCCTGCTTTAATTATTTATGACGATTTATCTAAGCAAGCAGTTGCTTACCGTGAAGTATCTTTATTATTAAGAAGACCTCCAGGTCGTGAGGCTTATCCAGGAGACGTTTTCTACTTACACTCTCGTTTATTAGAAAGAGCTTGTAAAGTAATTAACGATGATAATATCGCTAAAAACATGAATGACTTACCAGATTCTTTAAAAGGAATTGTAAAAGGTGGTGGTTCATTAACAGCTTTACCAATTATCGAAACACAAGCGGGTGACGTTTCTGCATATATCCCAACTAACGTAATTTCGATTACGGATGGACAAATTTTCTTAGATGGAGATTTATTCAACTCTGGAGTACGTCCTGCAATTAACGTAGGTATTTCTGTATCTCGTGTTGGAGGTAACGCACAAATTAAATCAATGAAAAAAGTATCTGGTACTTTAAAATTAGACCAAGCACAATTCCGTGAATTAGAAGCTTTCGCGAAATTTGGATCTGACTTAGATGCTGTTACTTTAAACGTAATTGAAAAAGGTAAACGTAACGTGGAAATCTTAAAACAAGGTTTAAATGATCCGTTTGCTGTTGAAAACCAAGTAGCAATTATTTATGCTGGAACGAAAAACTTATTAAGAAATGTTCCTGTTAATAAAGTAAAAGAATTCGAAAAAGATTATATTCAATTCTTAACTTTAAAACATAGAGATGTTTTAGATGCATTAAAAGCTGGTAAATTTGATGATAACATCACAAATGTATTAGAAGCTGCTGCAAAAGAAATTTCTGCAAAATACTAATTAATTTTCGATTAGCCAATGTGCCTATTATTCAATTAATTGGCACATTGATAATTGTCAAATTGACACATTAATAAAATGGCAAACTTAAAAGAAATACGTAATAGAATTGTATCTGTATCGTCAACGATGCAAATCACTTCTGCTATGAAAATGGTTTCGGCTGCTAAATTAAAAAAGGCACAAGACGCTATTACTGCAATGCGACCTTATTCTCAAAAATTAACAGAGTTAATTCAAGGTTTAAGCGCTTCTTTAGAAGGTGATGTTGCTGCTAACTATACGACTCAAAGAGAAGTAAAAAAAGTTTTAGTAGTGGCTATTACATCAAACAGAGGTTTGTGTGGTGCTTTAAATTCAAATGTATTAAAACAAGTTAAAATTTTAACTGAAAAATACGGTCACGATAATGTTGGTATTTTTGCCATTGGTAAAAAAGCAAATGATGGTTTACACAAAACAAACTATGTAATTGCTAACAGAAGTGATCTTTTTGATGATTTAACTTTTGATAATACAGCTGAAATCGCACAATCATTAACACATTTGTTTTTAGATGGTGAGTATGATAAGATTGAATTAGTGTACAATCAGTTTGTAAATGCAGCTACTCAAATAGTTGTAAACGAACAGTTTTTACCATTAGCACCAATTAAAGGTACTGAAGCAATTTCATCTGATTACATTTTCGAACCATCAAAAGAAGAAATTGTATTGGAATTAATACCAAAATCGTTAAAAACTCAATTGTACAAAGCGGTAAGAGATTCTTTCGCAGCGGAACACGGTGCGCGTATGACAGCTATGCATAAAGCAACTGACAACGCAACTGATTTAAGAAACCAATTGAAGTTAACATACAATAAAGCGCGTCAAGCTGCAATTACTGGAGAAATCTTAGAAATTGTTGGTGGTGCTGAAGCCTTAAATAACTAATGTTCTTATTTAAAGTTAATTTTTTTATAAATACTAAAAGTCTCAATTTATTGAGACTTTTTTATTTTATATATTTGTGGAAACAGTCCAATAACTACTATGAAATATTTTTTTACAGCTTTTCTTTTCGCTTTTACTTCAATATTATCTTCACAAAATCTTCAATTAGAAGAAATCATGAAAGGCAACGAGTTTATTGGACAACAACCGTCTAATCAACGTTGGTCTGTAGACGGAAAAACCATTTATTTCGATTGGAATCCAAAAAATGAAATTGGCGATAAAACCTATTATTGGCAACAAGGCTTTTCCGAACCAAAGTTACTTTCAAAAACTGAATTCAATTTTTCCGAAATTCAATTTCAAGGGCAAGAAAAATTTGATGTTGTGTATTACACCAATCAAGGCGCTTTGTTTTCGTACCATAAAAAGACAAAAGAAAATAAAGTTATCTATCAAACCACTTCTACTATCAATTCGATTCAAAGAAGTGTGAACCCGAATATTATTTATTTTCAACAAAATAGAAATATTTTTAAGTTAAATGTGTTGAATTTTGAATTGTTACAACTGACAAATTTCAAAAGCGGTACAGTAGCTTCAGAAAATACTAAAGACACTTTTTTAACTACACAACAAAAGGAATTGTTCCAATTTGTAAACGAAGAAAACGCTAAATCAAAATGGAACGAAAAACAATCCGAAGAAAATAAATTGAAATTTCCTTCTGAGATTTTTTATAATACAAATACTTTAGAAGCTATAAAAATCAATCCAAGTGGAAAATTTGTAACCTATAGATTATCGGAATATCCAACAGCTAAAGAAACTAAAGTTGAAAATTTCATAACTTCTGATGGTTATACGAAAAATAAATCTGCACGTGAAAAAGTTTCGATAAACAACATTAGCAAACACAATATGTATGTGTATAATGTAGAAAAAGATACTGTTTTTCAAATCTCATTTTCTAAATTAATAGGAATCAAAACCTTTCCAAAGTATTATCAAGAATATGAAAATTTAAAGGATTTAGAATCTGTTGAAAAAGCAATCACGATGCAAGCGCCAGTTTACAATGCAACTGGGGATTTAGCGGTTTTTGAAGCCAGAAGTTTAGACAATAAAGACCGTTGGATTCTTCAATTAAATTTAGAAACCGCCACAATTACAGAATTAGATTACCAACACGATGACGCTTGGATTGGCGGACCTGGAATTCCAGGTTATAATTTCAATAGTGGAACATTAGGCTTTTTAGCAGATAATAAAACGATTTATTTTCAATCTGAAGCTACTGGTTTTTCTCATTTATATACAATCAATTTAGGAACAAAAAAGAAAAGCCAACTAACACAAGGGAAATGGGAAGTTCGAGATGTGGTTTTATCAAAATTGACAAATTCCTTTTATATCACAACTACCGAAACCCATCCAGGAAATCGTTCTTTCTATAAATTAGATAGTAATACAGGTAAGAAAACACCAATTCTAACAAATGACGGAGCTTTTGAAATTGAATTATCACCAGATGAAACCAAATTGGCAATTCGCTATTCGTACATCAATAAACCTTGGGAAATTTATGTGGCTGATAATAAATCGAATCCAGTTTTAAAACAAATAACATTTTCAACTTCGGATGCCTTCAAAAAATACAATTGGAAAACACCAGAAGTTATCTCTTTTAAAGCTACAGACGGAACTGATGTTTATGCCCGAGTTTACAATCCGAAAAAAGAAAATAAAAATAAAGCGGCAATCATTTTTGTTCACGGCGCAGGATATTTACAAAATGCGCATAAATATTGGAGCACGTACCATAGAGAATACATGTTTCATAATATGTTATCCGATTTAGGTTACACAGTTTTAGATATTGATTACCGAGCAAGTGATGGCTACGGACGTGATTTCAGAACTGGAATTTACCGTCATATGGGCGGCTTAGATTTACAAGATCAATTAGATGGAAAAAAATATTTAGTCGAAAAAATAGGCATCGATGCGAATAAAGTCGGAATTTACGGTGGTTCGTACGGTGGATTTATTACGTTAATGGGATTGTTAACCAAACCTGGCGAATTTAAAGCAGGTGCAGCATTACGTTCGGTTACCGATTGGGCACATTATAATCAAGGTTACACATCAAATATTTTAAATTTTCCTGAAACTGATGTGGAAGCATACAAAAAAAGTTCGCCAATTTATTTCGCTAATAATTTACAAGACAAATTGTTAATGCTTCACGGAATGGTAGATGATAACGTACAATTTCAGGATATTGTTAGAATGACGCAACGTTTTATTGAATTAGGAAAAAAAGATTGGGATTTAGCTGTTTTTCCAGTGGAAGCACACGGATTTCAAAAATCGTATTCTTGGACAGATGAATACAGAAGAATTTTAGAATTATTTAATGAAACTTTATTAGGTAAAAAGTAATGGAAATACGTATCTTAACTCAAAAAGAAGAGATGTTACAACAGTTGGAAATTATTCAACAGTTGTATCCTGATTATTCGATGGAAAAATATGGCACGCTTTTAGACGATATGTTAAAAGTGAACTACCAACAAATAATTGTTACAGAAAATAATCAAACAATAGCTTTAACTGGCGTTTGGACGGGTACTAAATTATGGTCTGGTAAATACATAGAAATTGACAGTTTTGTAGTTCACGAAGCTTTTAGAGGTAGAAAAATTGGTGATATTTTAATTGCAGAAGTACATAAAATAGCTAAAGAAGTTTGCGCGAATCAGATTGTTTTAGATGCGTTTACTACCAATTTCGCAGCAGGAAAATTTTATATCAATCACGGATTTGAACCAAAAGGTTTTCATTTTGTAAAAACTTTAAATCATTAGATTATGAAAATATTTACATTAATTATAGTAGCATTTTTCAATATGAATTCATGTTCATCAGAAAAAGCAAGTCAAGTAGGAAAACAATATATTGAAAAAATAACTTTTCAAAATTGGGTTGGTGGTGTGAAAGGCGCTGGTGGCGGAACCATTTTAAATATTATTTTATTAAAAAGTTTGCCTTCCAATATGGAATTGGTAAAAATACATTTTCAAGAAAGAGAAGCAAGTATCACAAAACTAAACGATTTGTCCTATCAATCTTCAATTAGACGATTTGATAATATGGATGAAACCGTTCATATGCCAACAATTAAAACTGGTTTAAAAGACAATCAAGCTAAAATTTTTTTTAAAATCGATGGTAAGGAAAACTTTTTAATTATTGATGATGTAAAAGAAATACCAATGATAATGTATCCGTCTGCTAAACCAAGAAATAATTAACTATTTTTGTTCTATAAAAAAAATAAAAATTGAGCGCCAATAAAAGTCTTTTAAAACAAACCCTAATTTACGGTATAGCTACTGTGTTGCCGCGTGTAATCAGTTTTTTATTAGTGGGTTTGCACACCGATTTAATGCCAAAAGTGGCGTATGGAGAAATCACTATTCTGTTAGCTTATATGATATTTTTCAATGTTATTTTATCTTACGGAATGGAAACTGCTTTTTTCAGATTTTATCATAAACAAGAAAACAAAAAAGAAGTAGTCAGCACGGCAACCGTTTCCATTTTTTGGAGCACGATTTTGTTTTTATGCGTCACACTTTTATTCCAAAAAACACTGGCAGGATTATTAAATGTTGATAAAGAATATGTAAACTATGCAATATGGATTTTAGCTTTCGACGCTTTAGTAATCATTCCTTTTTCTAAACTTCGAGCTGAGCAAAAGCCTATTAAATACTCCGTTTTTAAAATTTCAAATGTCATTATTAACATGTTGCTTAATGTGTTTTTATTGGCCATTTTACCAAAATTAGCACATGCCAATCCACAAGGGTTTTGGAGCACTTTTTATTTTGAAGGCTATCAAATTGGTTATGTTTTCTTAGCGAATTTAATCGCAAGTTTGTTCACGTTTATATTGTTTATGCCGCATTATTTTCAACCGAATTGGTTGTTTGATAAGGAGCTTTGGCTACAAATGCTTAAATATGGTTGGCCTATTTTATTCGCAGGTTTGGCCTTCGGAATTAATGAGCATTTAGATAAAATTTTACTTTCAGAATGGTTAGATCCTGCTAAAGCAAAAGCAGCAGTTGGTGCTTATTCTGCTTGTTATAAAATCGGATTGTTTATGGTTTTATTTAGAACAGCTTACACTTTAGGTATCGAGCCGTTTTTCTTCAGTCAAGCTGGAAATGCGAATGCACCGCAAACTTATGCTACAATTACAAAATATTTTGTGATTTTAGGTTCTTTAATTTTATTGGTTGTTGTCGTTTTTGCAGATGTTGTAAAATTCTTTTTGGTAAGACAACCAGAATATTGGGAGGCCATGTCAATTGTTCCATTAATTATAATTGCCAATTTCTTTTTAGGAATTTATACCAGTTTATCAGTTTGGTATAAATTGATTGATAAAACGATAATTGGCGCTTACATTTCAGCAGTCGGAGCTGTAATTACATTAAGTTTGAATTATATTTTAATTGTAAAATTTGATATGAGTTATGTCGGTTCGGCAATTGCAACTATTTGTGCGTATGGAAGTATGATGGTGATATCGTATTATTTAGGAAGAGAAAAATATCCAATCCCTTTCGAAATGAAAAAGATTTTAACGTACCTTTTTGCTTCGATAGCTTTAGCTTGTATTTCTTTTTATGTCGATATTTTAAGACAAACTTTCATTTTCGGAATACTTGCAATCATTGGGTTTAGTTATTATATTTACAAAAATGAAAAAGAAGTTATTTTAAGAATTATAAAACGAAAATAAATTAACAAAACCTTGCGAACCTTGCGAAAAACCTTCGCGACTTTGTGGTATAAAAAATAGACTTTGCGGTCATAAAATAAATAAACCTTGCGAACTTTGCGAAAAACCTTTGCGACTTTGCGGTTAAAAAAAATAGACTTTGCGGTCATAAAATAAATAAAAAAAACTTTGCGAACTTTGCGAAAAATCTTTGCGACTTTGCGGTAAAACAAAATAAAAAATGCAAATAAAAATCATCAATAAATCGCAACATCCATTACCTAATTACGAAACAAACGCTTCAGCGGGAATGGATTTACGTGCGAATTTAACAGAATCAATCACACTAAAACCATTAGAAAGAACGTTAGTAAAAACAGGGCTTTTTATTGAATTGCCAATTGGGTTTGAAGCACAAGTTCGTCCAAGAAGTGGTTTAGCATTCAAAAAAGGAATCACAGTTTTGAATTCTCCAGGAACGGTTGATGCCGATTATCGTGGTGAAATCGGTGTAATTTTGGTAAATTTATCTCAAGAAGATTTCGTAATCGAAAACGGAGAAAGAATTGCCCAACTAATCATCGCCAAACACGAACGCGCCGAATGGCAAGAAACTATCGAACTAACGGAAACTTCTCGTGGTGAAGGCGGATTTGGTAGTACTGGAGTGAAATAAAAACTTCAACATTCAACATTCCAAGTTGAATATTCCAAGTTAAAAAATGTTGAATATTCAATTAAGATTAACGAATT
>NZ_JAANOQ010000007.1:0-144448 GCF_011305415.1 Flavobacterium bernardetii | reverse complement strand
AACATTCAACATTCCAAGTTGAATATTCCAAGTTAAAAAATGTTGAATATTCAATTAAGATTAACGAATTTTGAAATAAGAGAGTTAGAAAACTTCAACATTCAACATTCCAAGTTGAATATTCCAAGTTAAAAAATGTTGAATATTCAATTAAGATTAACGAATTTTGAAATATTGTAAAAAGATAAAAACCATAATTATATATAAGCCATGAAAAAATTTGATTTACACGAAAGATTAATTGATTTTGCAGTTCAGATTATTAATGTTACTGATAATGTTAAAGCATCAAAAGCAGGTAACCATTTATCAGGACAACTTGTTCGTTCTGGAACTGCTCCATCATTAAATTACAGTGAAGCACAAAGCGCAGAATCTAGAAATGATTTTATTCATAAAATGTCTATTGTACTGAAAGAACTGCGAGAAACTTATTCAAATTTGAAAATAATTTTTAAAGCAAAATTATATTTAGGTCAAGAGTTTGATATGACTTCAATCTTAAAAGAAAATGATGAATTAATATCAATTTTTGTTAAAAGTATAGAAACATCAAGAAGTAAAAATAAATAGAAGTGAATGTTGATATTTAATGAGTTTCAAAACTTCAACATTCAAAATTCCAAGTTGAATATTCAAAATTAAAAAATGTTGAATATTCAATTATGATTAACGAATTTAGAAATAAAAAACATGAAAATAATCGTACCTATGGCAGGTCGTGGATCTCGTCTTCGTCCTCATACTTTAACTATTCCAAAACCATTAATTCCTATTGCAGGAAAACCAATCGTGCATCGTTTGGTAGAAGATATTGCCAAAGTTATCAATCAACCAATTGATGAAGTAGCTTTTATCATTCACGAAAGTTTTGGAGCAATAGTAGAAAAAGATTTATTAGCTATTGCAACAAAAATTGGCGCAAAAGGAACTATTTATTATCAAAATGAAGCTTTAGGAACAGGTCATGCGATCATGTGTGCGAAAGATTCTTTATCTGGACCAGCAGTTGTTGCTTACGCCGATACGTTAATTCGTGCCGATTTCGAATTAGATGCAACTGCAGATTCTGTAATTTGGGTAAAACAAGTCGATCAGCCAGAAGCGTTTGGTGTAATTAACCTAAATGAAGCGAATGAAATTGTTGAATTAGTAGAAAAACCAAAAGAATTTGTATCTGATTTAGCTGTTATAGGAATTTATTATTTCAAAGATATTGCCGTTTTAAAAAATGAATTGCAATCGGTTTTAGATAATAATATTATTCATGGTGGCGAATACCAAATTAATGATGGTATCAAGCAAATGATGGCGAAAGGAATGAAATTCGTTCCTGGAAAAGTAGACGAATGGATGGATTGCGGAAACAAAGATGTAACTGTTGATACGAATAATAGAATGCTAGGTTTTTTACATAATGATGGAGAACATTTAGTGGATTATGATGTAAAACTTGAAAATTCAACTATCATTCCGCCATGTTACATTGGTGAAGATGTAGTTTTGATTAACGCAACAGTTGGTCCAAACGTATCTTTAGGAAAAGGTTGCCACATTGTAGATAGTACGATTAAAAATAGTTTAGTTCAAACACACGCACATATTAAAAATGCAAAGTTAGATAAAGCGATGATTGGAAACCATGTAAACTATAATGGCGATTTCACCAGCGTAAGTTTAGGCGACTATTCAACAATGGAATAATTTTTGCTTATCATAAATTGCATAAGGTTTTCATAATCTTTTAGATAAAATAATAAATTTTGCGGTACTTTGCGTAAGTCTTTGTGTATCTCTGTGTAACAACAAAACATGAAAAAAATAATAGCTTTTCTTTTCCTTTTTCAACTTTCTTTCGGTCAAGTCAATCCAGAAGAAGTAGAAACTGCGAGCAATGAATTTGAGAATAATTTTTATGAAGCTTTAAAACAAAAAGCGATTGAAAATTACGACAAAGCCATTATTTCATTGGAGAAATGCTTACAAACTGAACCGAATAATCCAGAAGTTCACTTCCAATTAGGAGTGAATTATTTAGCGCTAAAAAGTTATACAGATGCGCAAGCTTCTTTTCAAAAAGCAGTCGATTTAGAACCCAAACAACGTTGGTATTGGAATGGTTTATACGATGTGTATTACCAAACTAAAAATTTCAATAAATCTATTCCAATTGTTGAAAAGCTTGTAACTTTTGATGCAAATATGAAAGAAGATTTAGTGTCGTTGTACATGACTACGCAGCAATTTGATAAAGCCAAAATCGTAATTGACGATATTGAAAGCAAAGGAACCTTGACTAAAGCCATGGAAACCTACCAAATGCAAATTCAAAGTATGTCGAATGGTGAAAAACCAAAAATTGCCGACTTACAAGCTGCCATAAAAAGCAATCCAAAATCGGAACAAAATTATATCGATTTAATTTATCAGTATTCCACAGAAAATCAAGAACAAAAAGCATTTGAAACCGCTTTATTACTAGAAAAGGAAATACCAAATTCGGATATGGTTCATGTGAGTTTAGTGAAATTTCACATCAACGCTAACGATATTCCAAAAGCAACGGAATCTTATAAAAGAGTTGTGAAAAGCAATAAAATCGACTTTAAAATCAAACACCGAGTTTTAAATGAGTTTTTAATTTTTTCAACGAAAAATCCGCAATTGTTAACAGAAATCGACAATACATTAACGTATTTTGACAATACTATTGGAATGGATATCAACAAAGAATTAGGAAAGTTTTTTTACAATAAAAATAGTTTTGAATTGGCTCAAAAGTATATCGAAAAATCAAATGCAAATGACATTGAAGCCATCGATTTACTATTGAATATTTACGATTTTAATAAGCAATATGAAAAAATGACTAAAAAATCAGAGGAATATATCGACTTATTTCCAACCAAAGCCAATTTGTATTATTATGCAGGAAAAGGGAATAATAACTTGAAAAACTATAAAAAAGCAAAAGACTTTTTAGAAATGGGAATCGATTATGTAATTGACGATCCAAATTTAGAAACAGGATTTTGCAAACAATTTATAATTTGTGCCGATGGTTTATCGGACGCCAAAATGAAACAAACGTATCAAAAAAGATTAGATGCTATATCTAAAAAATAACATGAAAAAATTAGTAATATATTTATTTACAGCTGTATCAATTATGGCATGTAAAGCTAAAAAAACAGTTGCGGAACAAACCGTTTCTCAAGAGGCAGTTGTAGATACGAAAGCGAAAGAAATCATTCAAAAACATTATGAAAATGCATTGAATTTTCAAACGGCTTCCATACGTTCTTCAGCGGAATATCAAGACAAAAAACAATCGATTTCCATAAATGCCGATATCAGAATTAAAAAAGATGAAATCATTTGGATTAACCTTAAGTTTTTCGGAATTCCTATGGCAAAAGCATTTATCACACCAACACGTGTAAGTTATTATGAAAAAATAAACAACTCGTATTTTGATGGCGATTATTCAATTCTATCCAAAATGCTGGGAACCGATTTAGATTTTCAAAAAGTTCAAAATTTATTATTAGGAAGACCAATTGATAATTTAACCAAAGAAGATTTTATTGCAGAAGTTGCAGATAATTTATTTCAATTGAAGTCGAAAAACAAAACAGATATCGAAAAATTATTCAGTTTTGAAACCGCAAATTATTTACTAAAGAAACAATTTATCAATCAAATTTCTAAAAACAGAAACGTGATGGTAAATTATCCGTCTTTTTTCAATCAAGACAATATGTTCTTGCCAATTGGCGTTTCTATTTTAGCGAATCAGCAAGATCAGGTAAAAATTGATGTAGAATATAAAAAAATTACGTTTAATGAAGAATTATCGTATCCTTATTCTATTCCAGATGGTTATTCTCAAATAAAAATAGATTAATTTCGCAAAAAAAAATTCTAGCATGAACAAATTTCTTTTAACCCTATTCGTTGTGTTTTTCACCTTGTCTGTTTCTGCGCAAATTGACGAGAAAGAAAAGTTGGAACAAAGAAAAGAACAATTACAAAGAGAATTGTCTGAAGCCAAAACCAAACTTCAAAACGAAAAAAAGAAAGAAAAATCAGTTTTAAAGGAAATTGCTGGACAAGAAGCGCAGATTAAAATTTCCGAAAAAATCATTTCTACAATCGCCAAACAAGCTCGAATTTTAGATGACAATATTTATTTAACGCAATTAGAAATTAATAAGTTAAATAAGGATTTGAAAATCATGAAGGAAGATTATGCGAAAATGATTGTGAAATCGTATAAAAGTCGTTCAGAACAAAGCCGAATTATGTTTGTATTATCTTCTAATAGTTTTTTGCAAGCGTATAAACGTATGCAATATATGAAGCAATACGCGGGTTACAGAAAACGTCAAGCAGAAGAAATCAAAATCAAACAAACGCGATTAGGCGTTGCAGTTAACGAATTGCAAACCAACAAAAAGGAAAAAGAAGTGGTGATTGTTGAAAAAACAAAAATCAAAGCGGAACACGAAAAATTAAAAGAAGAGAAAGTACAAACCGCAAAACTTATCCAAAAAGACAAGAAAAAAATTGCAGCAGAAATTGCTAAAATGGATAAAGAACGCAAAAGTATCGACAAGAAAATCAAAAAAATGATTAACGATGCGATTGCTGCCGAAAACAGAAAACGTAAATTAGAACAACAAGCAGCAGCGAAAAAATCAGGAACAACAGCTCCTGTAAAAACCACACCAGTTTCATCTACGAAAATTGAACTAACACCAGAAGGAAAATTATCTTCAGACAGTTTTAAAGCCAATAAGGGTAGATTGCCGTGGCCAGTAGCCAAAGGGTATGTTTCAACTGGTTACGGAGATGTGCCGCATCCAGATTATAAAAATATCGTCATTCATAATAGTGGAATCGACATCACAACAGATCCAGGTTCTTCTGCGATGGCAGTTTTTGCTGGAGAAGTTTCAGGAGTGCAAGTATCTCAAACTACAAACACTTATACGGTGTTAGTGCGTCACGGAGATTTCTTTACAGCGTATAGTAACTTAAGTAGCGTTTCGGTTTCTGTTGGAAACAAAGTAACTGCCAAACAAGTTTTAGGTAAAATTAAAACTAACGCGAAAGGAAATTCAATATTAAAATTTGTAATCAATCAAAATACTACAGTTCTTAATCCAAAAAGTTGGATAGCACCTAGATAATTTTTTTTAGAAGCAACACATTTGTTTTCAAAAGACTAAACGTCCCGCTATCCGCTATATTTTTTTAAAATTGTTCCTTGAGCTGTCATACTGAGCGGAGTCGAAGTGCTCAAGGAACAATTTTAAAAAAGATGCCGCTACTATCGGGGCTAGATTACAACTATCATTTTCAGAAGACTTTTTTACAAAATTCGTTCAATCGGCAGTTTTCTATATGCTCTAATTTTAAGCGAAGCGTCTAAGCGATTTCCAAAAATCTATGTGACTAGGTGTTTTAAAAAAAAATCCCAACTTCCAACTTCCAACTTCCAACTTTATATTATCTTTGCACCATGCCAAAAATAGGAAACATCATTTTGCCCGATTATCCCTTACTTCTTGCTCCAATGGAAGATGTAAGTGATCCGCCATTTCGCCGTTTGTGTAAAATGCACGGAGCCGATTTGATGTATTCTGAATTTATTTCATCAGAAGGTTTAATTCGTGACGCCATGAAAAGCCGTATGAAATTAGATATTTTCGATTACGAACGCCCTGTCGGAATTCAAATTTTCGGTGGAGACGAAGAAGCCATGGAAATGTCTGCAAAAATTGTAGACACTGTTCAACCTGATTTGGTAGATATTAATTTTGGTTGTCCCGTAAAGAAAGTCGTTTGTAAAGGCGCTGGTGCTGGAGTTTTGAAAGACGTTGATTTAATGGTTCGTTTAACGAAAGCCGTTATCAAAGGAACCAGTCTTCCAGTTACTGTAAAAACCCGTTTGGGTTGGGATGAAGCTTCTATCAATATTGATGAAGTTGCCGAACGTTTACAAGATATCGGTGTGCAAGCTTTAACCGTTCACGCCAGAACGCGTGCACAAATGTATAAAGGGCATTCGGATTGGACACATATCGAACGCATCAAAAACAATCCTAGAATCACTATGCCAATTTTCGGAAATGGCGATATCGATTCTCCAGAAAAAGCCTTAGAATATAAAAACAAATTTGGTTTAGACGGAATGATGATTGGTCGTGCCGCGATTGGTTATCCGTGGATTTTCAACGAAATCAAACACTATTTCAAAACCGGTGAAAAATTAGCGCCACCAACCGTTGCAGATAGAGTAGAAGCAGCTCAAAACCACTTAATCTGGTCTATGGAATGGAAAGGTGAACGCGTTGGAATTGTAGAAATGCGTCGTCATTATACCAATTACTTCAAAGGTATTCAAGACTTCAAACAATACAAACAACGCTTAGTGACTTCAGACGGACACAACGAATTATTTGATATCTTCAATCAAATAAAAGAAGTGTACGCAAATTATGATAATGCTTTAACTGGGCAGTAAGATTTTTTTGTCAATCTGAACTCGTTTCAGATTCTCTACTATTCTTTCAGTTAAAACTCACCACTTAGTTTGTCATCCTGAAAGGATCTCACGCAAACTTTACATAGTTTCAATTTGTGAAATCTGTGATAATCTGTGTTCAAATCTTCGCGTTTTTCTCTGAATCTTTGCGAATCTCTGCGAAATAATCTAACTTTCCATTTTAAAACACAACATAATGTCAGATTTGTCAAAAGTTAAAATTCTACATATCGATTCTAATCATCCTTTACTTTGGGAACAATTAGAAAATACTGGTTTCAGTAACGAAGCTGATTTCACTTCCACAAAAGAAGAAGTAGAAAATAAAATCGAAAACTACCACGGAATTGTCATCAGAAGCCGTTTTAAAATTGATAAAACTTTTATCGATAAAGCTAAAAACTTAAAATTTATCGCTCGAGTTGGTGCAGGTTTAGAAAGTATCGATTGTGAGTATGCGGAAAGTAAAAATATAAATCTTATTGCAGCACCAGAAGGCAATTGTAACGCCGTTGGCGAACACGCTTTAGGAATGATTTTGTCGCTTTTTAATAAATTAAATCACGCGGATAAAGAAGTCAAAGCCGGGCATTGGAACAGAGAAAGTAATCGAGGAACCGAATTAGATGGAAAAACAATCGGGATTATTGGTTACGGAAATATGGGAAAATCTTTCGCTAAAAAATTGAGAGGTTTTGATGTGGAAGTTTTATGTTACGATATTTTGCCAAATGTAGGTGATGAAAATGCGAAACAAGTTTCTCTAGAAGAAATACAACAAAAATCGGATGTATTGAGTTTGCATATTCCGTGGACAACAGAAACAGATAAAATGGTAAATGCTTCATTTATCAATCAATTTGCGAAACCGTTTTGGTTAATCAATACCGCAAGAGGAAAAAGTGTAGTTACAGCCGATTTAGTTGCTGCATTGCAATCGGGAAAAGTTTTAGGTGCTGGTTTAGATGTGTTAGAATACGAAAAATTATCTTTCGAAACCTTATTTGAAGGCGAGAAACCAGAAGTTTTCGATTATTTATTACAAGCCAATAATGTTTTATTAACACCGCATATTGCAGGTTGGACATTTGAAAGCAAAGAAAAACTAGCACAAGTTATTGTAAATAAAATAATTAATTTATATCTGTAACAAAAGTTGTGAATTAACTACTTATGTGATAACTAAAACTATAAAATTATGCATGAAGTTACCAAACAAGAAGAATGGAATACGCAAAAACCAAATCTTCCTTTTTTTAAAGTAGATCCAGTAATGGTTCTTATTTTCGGATTTTTAACCTGTGGATTGTATTTGATTTACTGGAATGTGAAAGCAGCAGAAGTGATTAACGCCGCTAATGAAAAAGAAGTAGTGTCGCCAACAATTGCATTAATTACAGGATGTTGTGGATTAAACTTGTTTTTTTACTGGTTAGTTGGTAGAGATGGTTTACCAAGAATTTACCAATTAACAGGTCAGCCACAAAAAGACGACTCTGTTTTATTATTAATTTTAGGATTTTTCTTTCCTATGATTGCTGCCATGATTGTACAATCGGAATTAAATAAATTATACAATTAATAAATTTATTCAATATAGAATTATAGGGATAATTAGTGTGTTACTCGTGCTAATTATTCCTTTTTTTATACTCCTAACCAATAATGGAACTTTAGAAAGCGAACAATCATTTTGCCCGTTTAAAATGTTAACCGGTTTTCCTTGTCCGGGTTGTGGAATTACGAAATCTTTAGTGTATTTATACGAAGGAGATTTGCTTAAAAGCATCACTTTTCACTTGTTTGGACCAGTAGTATTGGTTTTGTCAATATACTTCTTAATCAAATTAAGTTTTGAATTATATTACAAGAAACCGTTTTTCGCAAATACATTCAACAAAAAAAAGTGGACGTATGTTTTTGTCGCACTTTTAATTGTATATCATTTAATTAGAATTGTACTTTTTATAAAAAATAATTCGTGGGATTCTATTTTAAAAGAATCTATTTGGAGGTAAGTTAGAAAGAGCCAAGTAAAAAGAGCCAAGTAAAAAGAGCCAAGTAAAAAGTAAAAGTGAATATCGTATAATTTGCTCAAATCGCTTTGTCTCTAAATCTCCAAATCTCACATTCAAAAAAAAAAAATTTACCCTTTGTGCTTTCTTTCTAATTCCGCTTGAAATTCTTCCATAACTGGTTTTACTGTACTTTCAGGAATATCCGAAATTTTAATATACATCAATCCGTCAATCGCATTGTTGAACATTGGATCTACGTTAAAAGCTACCACTCGAGCGTTTTGTTTGATGTATTTCTTAATTAAAACTGGTAAACGTAACGAGCCTGGTTCAATTTCATCAATAATTTTATCGAATTTATTTAAATCGGCTTCCGCTTCATTAAATACGAAATCTTTATCAGCATCTTTTAGTTTTACCTTGTATTCTTTTTTAGGTTTGATATATTGCGCCACATACGGATCGTAATAATTAGACTTCATGAATTCAATCATTAACGATTTAGAAAATTCTGAAAACTGATTACTAATACTCACGCCACCAATTAAAAAATTATGTTCCGGATAATGTAAAGTCGTATGTACAATTCCTTTCCAAAGTAAAAACAAAGGCATTGGTTTTTGTTGGTATTCCGAAATGATAAAAGCACGACCCATTTCAATAGATTGGCTCATCATGTCGTTTAATTCTGGTTCGAATTTAAAAAGTTCATTTAAATAGAAACCTTCTAAACCGTATTTTGGAAATATTTTTGAACCAAATCCCATTCTGTAGGCACCAGCAATCATTTGAGCGTCTTCATCCCATAAAAACATATGGTGGTAATATTGGTCGTATTTGTCTAAGTCAATCGCTTCGTTAGTTCCTTCGCCAACTTCTCTAAATGTAATTTCACGTAAACGGCCAATTTCGTGTAAAATATTTGGAATTTTTTCAGCGGTCACTAAGAAAACTCTGTAGTTTTTACTTTGTAATAATTGATAATCACCTTCCTTTAAGAAATTGATTTCTTCAATAATTTGTTCGTGATTGGCAGGTTTTACAATTTGTTTTGCCGCTTTTGGACTACTTGTAAATTTCGGAAAAGTTAATTTAAAGTTTTCTTCTTCTTTTTCTTCAAAAGATTTAGAAAGCATGTAAGTTTTCTTTCTTAAAAATTCTCCAAATTCTGGGATAGTTTCATGTTCGTTTAACTCGTTTACAGAAATCGGTTTACCAATTCGAACTTTAATTACTCGGTGTTTTTGAGTTAATAATTCGCTTGGTAATTTTGCGGTTCGTAACGTATCATTCAGTTTTGATAAACGATAAAATAATTTGCTGTTTTGTGCATGAAAATAAATCGGAACAACAGGAACTTTTGCTTTTTTGATAATTTTCAAAGCGCCTTCTTCCCAAGGTTTGTCTACAATTAATTTTCCGTCTTTATAAGTTGAAACTTCTCCAGCAGGGAAAATTCCTAATGGTTTTCCGTCACTTAAATGACGTAATGTTTCTTTGATTCCGACAACGCTAGATTTCGCATCTTTATGATCTTCAAACGGATTAACCGGCATAATATACGGTTTCATCGGTTCAATTCTGTGTAATAAAAAGTTAGCAATTATTTTGAAATTCGGCTCGCGTTCTAGCATTAATTTCAATAATAAAATACCATCAATTCCACCTAAAGGATGGTTGGAAATGGTAATATAAGCACCGTCTTTTGGTAAACGTTTCAAATCTTCTTCCGGAATTTCAAATTTTATTTGAAATTCATCTAAAATCGCATTTAAAAACTCCAAATCGCTTAAGTGCTTATTTCGATTATAGATTTTATTAAGTGTGGAAATTTTAAGTACTTTCATGAGTAACCACCCAGAAAATGTTCCGAAAATTCCGTATTTGTCCGTATTTATTGCTTTGGCTACTTCTTTTGCAGTAACTAATCCCATCTATTTTGTGTTTTGAGCAAGTAACAAAGATAACAATTCTATTGAATTTTGTGCCATCAAAAACACACAATTGCTAACAATTTAAAAATAAGTAGGGTTTGCTAAAATATTTATAAAATACTTGTTCAATAAGCCGTTTTATTGAAAACTTTTTCTATTTTTGAGTATTAGAAAAAACAAAATGAAGATTATCTCCTACAATGTAAATGGTATCAGAGCCGCAATAACTAAAGGATTTATTGAATGGTTACAAAGCGCAAATCCAGATGTAATTTGTTTGCAAGAAATTAAGGCTACTGAAGATCAAATTCCTACAGAAGATATTACTGCTGCAGGTTATCCGTATCAATATTATTTTTCAGCTCAGAAAAAAGGATATAGCGGGGTAGCTATTTTATGTAAAACCGAACCTAAAAATGTGGTTTTCGGAACAGGGTTGGAGTCTATGGATTTTGAAGGTAGAAATTTACGAGTAGATTATGATAATTTGTCTGTAATGAGCATGTATTTACCATCTGGAACGAATAATGACAGATTGGGATATAAGTTTAAATACATGGACGATATTCAAGAATATATAGTGAATTTAAGAACAGAGATCCCGCATTTAGTAATTTGTGGAGATTATAATATTTGTCACGAAGCAATTGATATTCATAATCCAAAAGGTAACGTAAAAACATCTGGATTTTTACCAGAAGAACGTTCTTGGCTAGATGGATTTATGAAAACTGGAATGGTTGATACGTTCCGACATTTAAATAAAGAACCACATAATTATACATGGTGGAGCTATAGAGCCAATGCCAGAAATAATAATAAAGGTTGGAGAATTGATTACTGTTTAGTTACGGAACAATTGATAGATAATATAAAAAGAGCCTTAATTTTACCAGAAGCCAAACATTCAGACCATTGTCCGATTTTGGTGGAAATTGAGTAATGTAAGAGCCAAGTAAAAAGAGCCAAGTAAAAAGTGAAAAGAGCCAAGTAAAAAGTAAAAAGAGCTAAGAGAATTTAAATCGTACAACCAAATACAATTAAAAAACGTCTAATATAAAAACAAAACTGATATAATGATAAGAAGAGTAGCCCTAGCCGTATTGGTATTAACCATGAGTACATCATGTGTTTCTAAAAAAATCTATCAAGATTTAGAAAATAAGTTTGCCGAACTTAAAAAAGAACGCAATACGTTAGCCGATGAAAATGAAGGTTTAAAAACCAATAATACTGCTTTGCAAACGGATTTAGATAAGTATAAATCTGAATCGGAAAGACTAAAAGCAGAACGTGATAAATTAGCAGCTGATTATGCAGCAACTAAAAAGAGTTTAGACAATTTAAAAGCGTCTTATGCTGCTTTAGAAAAAGACAGTAATGAAGCTTTAGATGCAAATATTAGTAAAAACCGTCAATTGTTAGCGGAATTAGAAGCGAAACAAAAAGCGATGGCTGCTGAACAAGACAAATTAAATAAATTGAAAGCCGATTTATTAAAATCGTCTACACGTTTAGCAGAATTAGAAAAAATTATGGCTGACAAAGAAGCAGCTATGAAAAAATTAAAAGAAACTTTGTCTAAATCGTTAAAAGCTTTTGAAGGAAAAGGATTAACAGTAACTGAAAAAGACGGAAAGGTTTATGTTTCTATGGAAAACAAATTACTTTTCGAATCTGGAAGTTATACTGTTGGAACTGAAGGTAAAAAAGCAGTTGATTTAGTTGGGAAAGTTTTAGGTGACAATCCAGATTTATCAGTTTTAATTGAAGGGCATACGGATAATGATAAAATTACTGGAACTTTATCTGGTGGAATTGAAAGTAATTGGGATTTATCAACCAAACGTGCAACTTCAATTGTAAACATTTTAACGGCTAATCCTAAAGTTAATAAAGCCAACTTAACGGCAGCTGGAAGAAGTGAATTTGCACCATTATTAAGCAATGACTCTGCGGAAGGAAAAGCAAAAAATCGTAGAATTGAAATTATTTTAACACCAAAATTAGACGAATTGTCTAAGTTGTTAAACGAGATGTAATTTTCAATTCAAAATAATTTAAACCTAACAATTTTCGAGTTGTTAGGTTTTTTTAAATCTAAAATAAATGAACACACTTCACAAGTTACTTCTGCAATTAGAAAATCACATTCCAAATTTGGAAAAAACCAATTCTAAAATTTCAAGCAGTTCTATTGGTTGGCAAATAGATCATTGTTTGTTAGTCATAAACGGAATTATTGATCAATTAGAAGTGTCTAATCCGTCTGCTTTTGAACCTAAATTTAATTTACCCAAGTTTATAGTTTTTACAACTGGGAAAATTCCAAGAGGAAAAGCCAGAGCGCCTAAAATTGTAATGCCCGTTGATGTGGCAACAGCAGATGAATTGAAATTGAAAATAGAATTGGCCAAAACTAACATTTTAAAACTAAATTCTTTTCCAATAAATGCGCATTTCAAGCATCCTTTTTTTAATGATTTGAATACCAAACAAACGGAAAAATTCTTAGCTATTCATACCAAACACCATTTGAAAATTATTGAAGATATCTTGAAATAAATAAAATCTATCTCACTTCAATTTTTCTTTTTACGAATCTTCGTAACTTCGCCATTCAAAAAAAACAGAATATCAAAATGAAATTCACAACCCTTCCAAATACCAATTTAAAAGTTAGTAAAGCTTGTTTAGGAACCATGACATTCGGGAATCAAAACTCCGAAGCAGAAGCCCATTTTCAGTTAGATTATGCTGTAGAACGTGGCATCAATTTTATTGATACTGCCGAAATGTATCCAATTGGTGGAAACGAACATATTTTTGGAAGTACAGAACGTTACATCGGAACTTGGTTAGCGAAAAACAAACACAAAAGAGACGATTTAGTCGTAGCAACAAAAATTGCTGGACCAAATAGAGGAATGAGTTACATTCGTCAGCCGTTAGATTTCTCTAAGAAAAGTATCACGGAAGCTGTTGAATTAAGTTTAAAAAACCTGCAAACAGATTATATCGATTTGTATCAAACACACTGGCCAGAACGTGTGATGAATATGTTTCAAAAAAGAGGTCTGGAAAAAATTGATACCAATTGGCAAGAAAATATTTTTGAAGTCTTAACCATTTTTGACGGATTAATCAAAGAAGGAAAAATAAAACACATTGGCCTTTCAAACGAAAATCCATGGGGCGTGATGAAGTTTTTAAATGAAAGCGAGAAACACAATTTACCACGAATTGCTACAATTCAAAATCCATTTTCTTTATTAAACAGATTGTATGAAGTCGGTTTGTCTGAAATTGGAATGCGTGAAAATGTCGGTTTATTAGCGTATTCGCCTTTAGGTTTCGGATTTTTATCTGGTAAATATTTAAACGGAACTCCAGAAAATTCTCGAATGAAATTGTTTCCAAATTTCGTTCGATATACAAATGAAAATTGCTTTAAAGCGACTAAATTATACCAAGATTTAGCACACAGTTTAGGTTTAACGATTACTGAATTGGCTATCGCATTTGTCAACCATCAAGAATTTGTTTCTTCCACTATTATTGGTGCAACAACCATCGATCAATTAGAAGAAAATATTAATGCTTTTGATGTTATGCTTACGGATGCAGTTTTAGAAGAAATCAATAAAATACAGGAATTAATTCCGAATCCGGCACCTTAAAAAGAGTGATTAGTGGTCAGTTTTTAGTTTGGAGTTACAACCAAATGTACTAATAGAAAGTTTGTCATTCAGAAATTGACTTTTTTTAGTTTGAATTACAAATTGAATCTTTAAATTCTTGCACTTTCATGCTTTTTAGTTTGTCCATTAATTTTGTTTTTTCATCTGAGTATCTTGTATAACCACAATTTATTACATTACTTTTTTTCTTTTGTAATAAGGAATACAAGTTTTTATATAAATGATCTTTTAAAAAATAATAAGTAGTTTCGTTTGATAGGTTTTCTAAATTTGATTTATCCAATTTAAAAGGTATATACAGATTGATGAAATTTCTTTCTTTTGTAAACTGGTCATATTTGATAATCTGATTTTCTTTGTTTTCTGACTTTATTTCAATAAGAAATTTGTCCAATTTTATTTTATACTCTTTTATGAAATTGAAGTCTTCGTCTTTTTCTCCTGATTCTGAATATTTTACTATATAGTAATCAATTAGTGAATTGCTCAAACTTTCATTTTCCCCTGAAGATTGCTTTAGCTTATTCAGTAATATATTTTCAATTGAGTTTTCACTTTCTTTACAAGAAAGCATCATAATTAGAACTAATAAATAGGATAGATATTTCATAAGTATATTTTATAATTTAATATGTATTGCTTGTAGTGATTCGTTACCAACAACACTTGCCTTATGACCGTGAATTTCACTGTCAAATTCTATGTTTTCGGGTAAATTGTCTTTGGCAATAAAGCAATCGCCAGGATTAAAAATTTTAAAATCTCCGTTTTGCATTTCTATTTTTAAACTTCCTTTTTGGATACTAATAAAAGTTGCATCACCAGCTAAATGGAAATCGGTGGCATAACCAACATCACTTTTTCGTAATCGGAAATTTTGTGCGCCAATTTGGTCACTAATAAATAAGCCACCACGTTGTTGTACAGAAAAGTCTATATCTTCAAAAACAGAAATCCCATTTTCATTTGTGTTTATTGTTGGAATGATAAAAGGTTGGTTCATGAGTGGAATTTCTTTCAAAAGTAATAAAAAACCCAACAAGTAGTAAAACTTATTGGGTTTGAAGAAAATTGACTTAACTACTTAACTAAAGATTTCCAATCACTTTATCTTTCGGATATTTGATTTTATAACTGATTCTGTATTTCTTAGTTTCGTTAGGTTTCAGTTTGATTTCCCATGTTAAAACCCCAGTTTCTTCATTGGCTTTTGCGCCATCTTTATCTAAAAGTTCTACCGTCATTTCTTTATCCGTACTTAATGGATATTGGTCTTTTAGCAACATGTTAATTTCTTCTTTTTTGTTGTTTCGAACAATAATATCATACGTGAACGTTTGTTCTTTATAAGAAGATAAAAATTTAGTTCCCGATTTATCCACTACTTTTTCACGTTTAATAGAGATTTTTTTATCTCTTCCCATGCTTAAATTCAACGTGTCTTGTGTTTGATTTGGATTAATTTGTGTTTTACCAACATACATGCCTTCGAAAATGATATTCGCTTCACCTGGTAGTAAATTATATTTTGCATAATCGTTTAATTCAGCTAATAAAAACGCTTCTTTTTCCACTTTCGGCACCGCGTAATATTTGTAGGTTGCCGGTAATTTTAAATCTTTCAATGCGACACTATGCGCTTTTCCGTTTGATAATATATCGTAAGGAATATCAATATCGAAAGTTACGTTAAGTTGATTTTCAATGATTTCTGTGTAATTTGAAACAGATGATACTTCTGCTTTTTTTCTTTTAATTCCATTGGCTTGAATTGTAACTGCTTCTAATTGATTTGATTGAGCGTCAAAATTCTGATATCCATAATTCGCAGGATAACCATATCTCAAAAACCAAGCTTGTAATAATGGGGCGGCATTATTTTGATTTGGATTACCGCTTGAAAGGGTTAGTTTTACTTTTTTCCAATCGATTCCTGTGCTTTGTACGACTTTGGCTTTGTACATTAAATTAATTGGCGAGTTGATATTTTCCGCACGTAAATCGTAAAAGGGTTGCCAAGAAGCCGAATTCGTAATATATGTCACATCTAAATTTACATTGCCTGCTACTTCATTCATGACTTGTAAAATCAGTTTTCCTTTAGACGATTTGTCTTCTTTTTGTGTGTTAATGACCAATTTGTTGTTTAAATCCGTCAGCGTTTTGTTCCATTTGGTTTCTCTTTCTGATAACGTCACAATGGCATTGTCTAACTCCGTTCTTTTGGTTTTGTAATATTCTACTAATTTCATCAACTCGCTAACATTTAAACCTGTATTTGCGCCACCAACTGCTTTGTTTTGGTCTAACATTTCAATAGTTTGCTGATGCGAATATTTATCGATTTGTATTTTCTTAATTTCTTTTTGTACGAAAGTGATACTGTCACGAACGCGTTTAATTACTGGATTGCTTTCATCAATTTCATATTCCGAAATATAATTTTGTGTAAACTGAATGGATAAAACCGTTAAGCTATTTGGTGCGCCAATTTGCACCGTGCTTTCATTTAAATAATCAGCTACGTTTTTAATTACGATTTCGCTAGTTCCTACAGGTAAGTTTACCGATGTAGTTTGAGATAATTCGGCTCCAGAAAAATAAACCGTTGCCGCTTTTGTTTTTGCTGAAGTGAAAATTGGTTTTTGTGCAAATGAAATTGCTGTTACCAATAAGGTTAGGGATAAAATTAGTTTTTTCATTAGTATACGTTTAAGATTCTGAATTGTTATTTTTGGATGTGTGATTTCTGATGCCTAAACCGCCCATAATCATATAGTTTTGTAATTCTTCTTCGGGTTTGATATTGATATTTAAATTCAATTTGTTGTTTTTAATTGCTTTCAAATCTATTTGAAACGTATTGTTATAATTTTTATCATCATTACTAATGTGAACGCTAATTTCTTTCGTATCATCGTTTAGTAAAACTGGAATTTCAAATTTGCCCGTTTTCGCATCAATTTTTATGTTTTTTGAAGCACCATTGATGTAAATGGATAAGTTCGGATATAATTTTTCAGAAATTGGTTTTTTGGTTTTACTATCTAACAATTTTCCATGAATTGTAACTGAGATTACCTTATTTACAGGTTCTCTGTAAGCGATTTTACCCATAATCACTCGTTGAGGTTTGGTAGAATCTACTTCAATTTTTACAGGTTCTTTTTCTTGAGCTACTACATTTGAAGATAATAAAACTGTCGCAGCAATAGCAGTTGCATATTTGAAAGTAGTTAATTTTGAAACTGCATTATGTTCAAAAACTTGATCCAATTGCGATGTTTTTAAACGAGCACAAATAGAAGTGTCTTTAGAATTGGCTAAAATTTTCGCAACTTCAGAATTGGTTTTTCGACTTAAGTCAATTACGTTTTTCGCACATGAACTACAAAATGAACCTTGTGCATTTGGTGTCATTTCGCTGAATTTTGCATCACACGGATTTTCTATTTCTAGGGAAAATTGTTTTATCATAATAATCGTTTCTTTAAATTAAAACCTCTAAAGAGAAGTTCTATTTATATAGATTACAATTATTATAAAAAGGTTGGGAAGGAAATAATTTATTTTTCTAAATTTTTTATAAACTGCTCAATTTCAAGTTTTTGACTCGAATATTTTTTTTGCAATTTACCATCTTTTTCCATTCGATTATAATATTCTAAAGCTTTATTGGCGAAAAATAGTCTTTGTTTTTTGGAAGCGTTTGGAACTTTTGGGAAGATTTCGTGGAAACACATTTCGCAATAGGCTTGCCATTCACGTTCGTTTCGATCTTGAATTTTGTAATCAGGAGATTTCTGAATCACGTGAATCATTTCGTGAGCCAAAAGATTTATGATTAATTCAAACGGAAATTCGAAAGCATTTTCTGGAATTCGGATAATTTGTGGATCGCCAATTTCGCCTTCAGCTGTAAAAAGGATAAAACTAGGTTCGGCTTTTTCTCTAAACTTGATACCTTTAAAGTTGGGATGTTTGATATCGAATTCTTCCAACAGAAATAAAGCGGCAGCTTCCGTTTGTCCTAATTCGTGATAGGATTGTAGAATTTGAACTATTTCTGATTTAGATTTCAAAAGGGAACTTATGGTTTGTTGTTGGGATTTCTACTTGTGTGAAAAACGGCATAAACGACTATGTCATTTCCAATAATTTCATAAATAATTAGAAAAGGAAAATTCCTTACAAAAACTTCACGGTAAGGTTTTCTTTTAACGGGATAGTGTTTTGGATATTTTTGAATTCTATCAAAATAAGTTTCTAAATTTTCTAGAAATTTTTCTCCTAAATCTTTAGATTGGTTTTCGTAATATAAATAAGAATCAATAATTTCCTGATTAGCTTCTTCTTTAATTATTAAATGGTATTTCATTATTTAGCTAATCGAGCATTTGATTTTACTTCTTCCCAAGAATAAGATTTAGTTTCATTTTTTAAATGTAATTCTCTTCTTTTATCAATAATATCGTAGTCTTCAGTAGTTAAATTTATTTCTTGGTCTTTTTCTAAAATAGCACGTAACTTTTTTAACACAGCTTCTTTTTTTGTGTTTAAAAGTAATTCGATTAGTTCAATTTTTTCTAATTGTAAGTCCATAATACATTCATTTGATAGTCAAAGATACAAATTTTACCCAAACAATTGTTCTACCAAATCTTCAATTTTACTCACCATTCGTACATCAATTTTAAAATCTTTTGGATTTATTTTATTGTGTTTCGATACGAAAATGGTTGAAAATCCTAATTTTTCTGCTTCATGAATACGTTGTTCGACTTTATTAACCGGACGAATTTCACCAGTTAAACCGACTTCTCCAGCAAAACAAAAATCTTTATCGATTGTTATGTCTTCGTTCGAAGATAAAATGGCAGCAACAACGGCTAAGTCAATCGCAGGATCGTCCACATTAATTCCACCAGTGATGTTTAAAAATACGTCTTTCGCACCTAATCGAAAACCTGCACGTTTTTCTAAAACAGCTAAAATCATGTTTAATCTTTTCAGATTATAACCCGTTGTACTACGTTGAGGTGTGCCATAAACGGCGGTTGAAACTAAAGCTTGAATTTCAATCATTAGCGGACGCATGCCTTCGATAGTTGTAGCAATTGCAGTTCCTGATAAGTAATTGTCTTTGTTTGAAATTAGTATTTCAGACGGATTAGAAACTTCTCTTAATCCGTTGCCTAACATTTCGTAAATTCCTAATTCGGCTGTAGAACCAAAACGGTTTTTTAAGGCACGAAGAATTCTGTAGACATGATTTCGGTCGCCTTCAAACTGTAAAACGGTATCGACCATATGTTCTAGAATTTTCGGACCAGCGATAGTTCCGTCTTTCGTAATATGCCCGATTAAAATCACTGGAACATTGGTTTCTTTGGCGAATTTAATCAGTTCAGCAGTACATTCTCTAATTTGAGAAATGCTTCCCGCTGAAGATTCAATGTATTCGGTATGTAAGGTTTGAATCGAATCAATAATCACCACTTCTGGTTCAATTTCTTCAATTTGACGAAAGATATTTTGTGTTTTGGTTTCGGTTAAAATGAAACAATTATCGGTTTGACCTGTAATTCTTTCGGCACGCATTTTTATTTGTTTCTGACTTTCTTCACCTGAAACATATAAGGTTTTGTAGGGTAGTTTTAATGAAATTTGAAGTAATAGCGTACTTTTTCCAATTCCAGGTTCACCGCCTAAAAGCGTTAAAGAACCCGGTACTAATCCGCCACCTAAAACGCGATTTAATTCGCCGTCCGTGGTGTTCATTCGTACTTCTTCTGAAGTCGAAATTTCATTTATTTTTAAAGGTTTGGCAACTTTTTTAGCTTCAGATGAAGGACTTCGCCAAGCTTGTTTTTCTTCTTTTTGAATAATTTCTTCTACAATTGTATTCCATTGTTTGCATGAAGTACATTGTCCTAACCATTTTGCGTAGTTAGTCCCACAACTTTGACAAAAGAAAGAAGTTTTTAGTTTAGCCATTTATTTATGCTGGATTTATTTATTCTGAATTGATTTCAGAATCTCAATTTATTCGTCTTTTTTTGGTTCTTCAGTAGGAACTGGTTCCACTGGAGTATCAGTAGGAACTTCTTCTGCTTTTGGTTCTTCTTTTTTTCCTTTTAGGGCTTCGGCTCTGTCTAAAATATAGCTTTTTGTTAAATCACCAATTTCAGCTTTTGTGTACGCGTTTTGATATTCTTTTGCAGCTCTTTTAAATTGTCCAATCTTTTCAAAATATAAACCTCTATGGTAAGTTCCTAACATTGTTTTAGGGTATTGTTTGTCTGCATAAGCGCCTAAAATCTCTAAATCTGAATACGCTTTGTTTTTTAAAATTGCAGCTTCTATAGCTTTGAAGTCTGAATATCTTGGTTGAATTTTTAAACCAATTTTCTTTTCAATATAATCATATTTGTCGATTAAATATTGTGCGTAACCACTTTCTAATTTTAATATTTTTTCGTTAAATTCTAATTTAGAAATTGGTTGGTAGCCATTAAAGACAAAATAAAAAGCACTTGGAATAGCTTCTGCAACTAAAGAATAGTGAGACGTATTTTGAAATACATCGTATCTATAAATCACATTTGGGTTTTTTATTTCTTTGGCAAAATCGTCAAGCTTTTTGGTGTTTTCTTGTATTTCTTCTAAATCGGCTTTTGAAGTAGCTTGGTAATAAAATACAGGTTGTTGTATTTTTGATAATCTTTCTGCAATTCTATCAACCATTAGCGGAGCCATTTCTGGAGAAAGAGAAATAAATGCGTTAAAAATGGGGTCGTCTTTATATAAATAGAAATTTAAAAATCCTGCTGTAGTATCATGTCCGGCTATCATTCTGAAAGGCAACGTTCTGTATTTTTGTTGTACATATGGTAGTAATTCGAAACCAATAAATTCGAAAAATTTCGCACCAGATTCAGCAGGTAAACCGTCTTCTCCGAAGTTGCTATCGTTAAAACGTGTTTCGCCATAATTTTGATTTACGGCAACAATTATCATTTCTGGTAAATCATCCCAATAGTTTCCGTATTTTAAAATTCCTGAGAAAGGATCTGCTAAATATTCCCCATCTAATAAAACTAAAACAGGGTATTTTTTCGTTGGATTACTTTCGTATGAAGCAGGTGTAATTATAGAAAAAGTTCTTTCGTCATTTAGTTTTTTAGATTGAATTTTTTCTTCAATTTTTTGTGCAAAAGTAGCAACAGAAACCATTAAAAATAGTAGGATAGATTTCATCTTCATGATAAATTGGTTTAGTAAAATAATGTAGCAATATACTAATTATTTTTTATTGTAGAGTGGTAAAAAAGCGTAAGATAATAAACCAAGTAAAATGGTTAAAATAGTTTGTGAAGTCCAAACTAGCCAGCCAAATGCTGTTCCGATATCGTTAGAAATGCCATATAATGAAAATATCATAGCTATTGCAAGTGGATATGCGCCTAGTCCACCATTAGTAAAACCAACGGCTAAACTTCCGAAGATGAAGCCCATTATTACAATATCGAAAGTAATATTTGAGGTTTCAGGTAAAGCATAAATGGTAACATAAAACATTAGTAAATAAGTAAACCAAATAAAGAAAGAAAAGAAAATGTATTTCCATTTGTCTTTCATTTTAAGGATGCTCGACATGCCTTCAATTAACCCAGATAATTTGTTTTTTAGTTTTTTTATGATATTCCATTCAGCATAAATCCAAATTAAAAGAAAAAGGATTCCTAAAATTGCTCCAATAATTCCGAAAAAGATAATTTTTTCGAAAGCGATTTTTTGTTTGATAAAGCCATATAGTTTTTCAAATTGCAATACAAATGCCAATCCAACAAACAATAAAAAGATAAGTAAGTCAACAATTCTTTCGGCTACAATAGTTCCGAAACCTTTGTCAAATGGTACGTTTTCGTATTTTTTTAACAAGGCGGCACGGGTAATTTCTCCTGATCTCGGAATGGTTAAATTCATAAAATAGGAAACGCAAACCGACATTAAATCGTTTTTAAAATCTGTTTGATAACCTAAATGTTGTAGTGAATATTTCCAACGATACGCTCTTGCCCAATACCCAAATAAAGCAATAAATAAGGATAGATAAATATAAAAATAATCTGCTTTTTGAAAGCAAGATTTTATTTTATTTAACTCTTCAATTGATAATGTAGTGTATTGATAATAAATTAGTCCGAAACCCAGAAGTAACGGAATAAATAAAGAGGCAATTTTGCTAAAATTCGCTTTCAAAACTATGTTAAAGAATTGTCTTTTTCATTTGGGAAAACCAAGCAAGGTTTGAATGTTTTTGCTTCTTCAAAATCGATAATTCCGTAAGCGATAATGATAATAATATCACCACGGTGTACTTTTCTGGCTGCTGGACCATTTAAAGTAATTTCACCTGTATTTCTTGGGCCTTTTATGGCATAAGTTTCCAAACGTTCTCCATTATTAACATTAACAATGGCAACTTTTTCGCCTTCTACAATATTGGCCGCTTCAAGCAAAGCTTCGTCAATTGTAATACTTCCAATATAATTTAAATCGGCTCCAGTAACAGAAACTCTGTGTATTTTAGATTTTACTACTTGTATTTGCATTTTGCAAAGTTAATTAATTCGAATAAATTTTATTATTTATTTTAACGAAATATTATCAATTAATCTGATATTTTCAATAAAAACAGCTATAAAACCCCTGTATTTTTTATTTTTTACTTTTCTTTTGCAGGTTAAAAGCGTGTCTTCGGCTGCAATTTCAAAATATTCTAGTGTGAAATTAGTGTGTTTTTTGAATTCTTTCTCCACAAATGAAACTACTTCGTTTGCCGATTTTGATTCAAATTTTTCTTTAGCTTGAGAAAGTATTTGAAAAATTAATTTCGATTCGTTTCTGGCACTTTCAGAAAGTCTTTCATTTCTACTGCTCATCGCTAAACCACTGGCTTCTCTGAAAATGTCGCAACCAATAATATTAACCGGAATTTTATATTTTGTAACTAATTTTTTTACAATTTGAAGTTGTTGAAAATCTTTTTCTCCAAAATAAGCATTAGTTGGTTTTACTATTTCAAATAATTTTTTCACAATTGTTCCCACGCCATCAAAATGACCAGGTCGATGTTTGCCTTCCATTTGATTTTCTAATCCATCATAATTGAAAGAAGTTGAAATTGTATTTCCTTCATAAATATCTGTTACACTTGGAGCATAAACAAGAATATTTTTATTTAGTTTTTCAACAAGTTCCACGTCTTTTTCTAAAGTTCGCGGGTATTTTTTTAAATCATCAGCGTTATTAAACTGAGTTGGATTCACAAAAATACTTAAAACAGTAACCTCATTTTCACTCAATGATTGTTCTAATAAAGACAAGTGGCCTTGGTGTAATGCGCCCATTGTAGGGACAAAACCAATTTTTTTAGATTGATTCTCAGCTTTATTTAGTTCAATTTGAAGCTCTTTTTGTGTTTGAAAAACGTGCATAGAATATTATTATAAAGTGCAAACTTACTATTTTAGTAGATAAGTCCATAAATTTTTATAATTTTGCATATTAAACAAAAATATAACATTTATTATATGAATGACAAGAGGATATTATATGTATCATCTGAAGTAGTGCCTTATTTAGCTGAAAATGAAGTGTCATTACATTCTTATGAACTGCCAAAAATGATAAATGAAGTAGGAGGGCAGATAAGAATTTTTATGCCAAGATATGGAAATATCAATGAACGCAGACATCAATTACATGAAGTAATTAGACTATCTGGGATGAATTTGGTAGTAAATGATATGGATATGCCTTTAATTATCAAAGTGGCATCTATACCAAAAGAGAGAATTCAGGTTTATTTTATAGATAATGACGAATATTTTAAAAGAAAAGCGACTTTTTCTGACGAAGAAGGTGTGTTGTATCCAGATAACGATGAAAGAGCCATTTTCTTTGCAAAAGGTGTAGTTGAAACCGTAAAAAAATTAAATTGGGTACCAGATATTATCCACGTTCACGGCTGGATGGCTTCTTTATTGCCTGTTTATTTGAAGCATTACTATAAAGACGAAGGTATTTTTGAAGACACAAAAATTATCACATCTGTTTATGCTACTGACTTTGAAGGGGCTTTAGATCCAGAAATGATGAATAAATTAGCTTACGATAACTTACCAGCTGATGCCATTTCAATCTACAAAGAACCGGTTTTTAGCAACTTAATGAAAGCAACAATTGACCATTCAGATGGAATTATTATTGCATCTAACGACTTGTCAGCAGATTTAACAAAATATATAGAAACTTCGAAAAAACCTTTTTTACCTTTCACCCCGAAAGAAATTTTCAAAGAAGCATATTTAGAGTTTATTAAAAATAAAGTACAATAATTATAATGAAAAAGAAAATAGCAGTTTTATTCTTAGTTTTTTCAATGGTTTTTATTTCTTGTGATCAGGAGTTTAATACAATTGGAGCAGACTTAGTAGGTGATGAACATTTTGATTTTGAGAAGCGTGAAGCAAGTTTAAAAGCATATTCAGTTCGTACAAATGAGGTGCAAACTAATAATTTGCCAATAAATCCTTTAGGAATTTACAATAATCCTTTTTTTGGAGAAACAAAAGCAAACTTCGTAACTCAATTAGCGTTAGTAAATCCGCAACCAAAATTTGGAACAAGCGTTCATGTTGAAGATGTAATATTATACATTCCGTTTTTTAGTGATGTAGAATCAACAAATTCTGATGGTTCTAAAGAATATACTTTAGATTCAATTTACGGGGCAAACAAAGAAAGTAAAATGAAACTTAGTGTTTATGAAAACGGATATTTTATAAATAATTTAGATGCTAATACTGACTTTCAGGATAGCCAACGTTATTATAGTGATGGATCTTCTAATGGAGGTGCTATTGACTTTGATTATCTAAAAATAGGTATTATTGGTGCAGGTAACTCTATTCAGGGAGGAGCTAGATTAAATGATAGTCCAGATGTTGCAGAAAATGACCAATTCTTTTTTAACAAAGAAGAAATTGTTACTTATGAAACTAAATTTAATCCAGTAACTCTAGTTCAAGAATATACAGATATTAATGGTAATGTGTTACCAGCAATAGATCAAACTAATCCTGCTAAATGGGTTGTAAAAGAGCGTTTGGCGCCAGGAATTTACTTAAAGTTAAATAAAGAATTTTTCAAGAAGAAAATAATAGAATCTCCTGCAAGTAATTTGTTTAATACGAATAAATTCAGAGAATATTTTAAAGGTTTATATTTTAAAATAGAGCAAGAAAACATAGGCGCTATTGATGAAGGAGCAATGGCTATGCTGAATTTTAATAAGGCAAAGTTAAACTTAAATTATAGTTCAATAAATGAAGGAGCTACAGGTGCAGCTGCTGTGCATACTTCTAAAGCTTTTGTTATGAACTTAGGAACAAACGCTAGTGGTAATACTGTTTCGTTGCAAAATTTTGCTTATACAGGTGATTATAATACAGGTTTATCAAATCCAGCCAATACTTTTGGTAGTATAACTTTTGGACAAAATGATAGATTATATGTAAAGGGCGGTAAAGGTTCTGTTGTGTATATGGATGTTTTTGGGGATGCTGATGTATTAGGAAAAGATGGACTTCCTTATACGGATCCTGATACGGGACAGCCAGGAAACAAAATTCCAGATGAGTTAGATCTTTTAAGATTAGAAAAAGTGTTAATTAACGATGCATATTTAGAGTTTTATATTGATAGGTCAGCTATGTCTGCAAATTCTAAATATCAAGAACCTGAGAGGTTGTATTTGTTTGATGCGACAAATCAAGAAGCTCTTGTTGACTATGTTTATGACACGAGCACTAGTTCAAGTCCAAAAAGAAACAAAATAGTTCATGGTGGTATCATTCAAAGGGATAATACGGATGATAAAGGAATAAAATATAAAATTAGAATTACAAGACATATTAATAACCTTATTAATAGTACTAATGAAAATTTGAATAAAAACTTAAGACTTGGACTTTGTGTAACAGAAAATATTGCAGAAAATAGAAATGCTTATTATAAAAGTCCTTTGGATATTAATAATACTCCATCGAATTTAGATGACGATATTAAATTTTTCCCACTTGCTTCAGTTTTAGCACAACAAGGAACGGTTTTATATGGAACTCATCCTGTAGGTTTGTCACCTGAAGATACTGAAAAATATAGATTAAAACTAACAATTCATATTACAAAACCAAATTAAACTCTTATATATATGTGTGGAATCGTAGGTTATATTGGTCATAGAGAAGCATATCCAATTATTATTAAAGGATTAAAAAGATTAGAATATCGTGGATACGATAGTGCTGGTCTTGTTTTATATGATGGTAAAGATTTGAAACTTTGTAAAACTAAAGGGAAAGTTTCCGATTTAGAAGAAAAAGTTGCTAAAGAAATATCTACAGAAGGACATATTGGATTTGGACATACACGTTGGGCTACTCATGGTGTACCAAATGATGTAAACTCGCATCCACATTTTTCAAATTCTGGAAAATTAGCAATTGTTCATAATGGGATTATTGAAAATTATGAGCCATTAAAAAAAGAATTAATTAAAAGAGGGTATGTTTTTCATTCTGATACAGATACTGAAGTTTTAATTAACTTAATTGAAGATGTTCAGAAAACAGATAATTTAAAATTAGGAAAAGCAGTTCAAGTTGCCTTAAATCAAGTTGTTGGAGCTTATGCAATTGTGGTATTCGATGTAAACAAGCCAGACGAATTAGTTTGTGCACGTTTAGGTTCGCCTTTAGCAATTGGTATTGGTGAAGATGAATATTTCGTTGCTTCAGACGCCTCTCCGTTTATTGAATTTACTTCAAATGCTATTTATTTAGAAGATGAAGAAATGGCAATTATTCGTTTGAATAAACCAATGAAAGTTCGTAAAATTAAAGATGATTCTTTAGTAGACCCTTACGTTCAAGAATTGCAAATGAATTTAGAGCAAATCGAAAAAGGAGGTTACGAACATTTCATGTTAAAAGAAATTTACGAACAACCTAACGTAATTAAAGATACTTATAGAGGAAGATTATTGGCTAACAAAGGCATTATTCAAATGTCTGGCGTAGAAGATAATTTAGAAAAATTCACGAATGCGAAACGAATTCTAATTATCGCTTGTGGAACTTCTTGGCATGCCGGTTTAGTTGCTGAATATGTTATCGAAGAATTTGCAAGAATTCCTGTTGAAGTAGAATATGCTTCAGAATTCAGATACAGAAATCCGATTATAAATAAAGATGATGTAGTAATTGCAATTTCGCAATCTGGAGAAACAGCTGATACTTTAGCAGCCATAAAATTAGCGAAAGAAAACGGAGCGTTTGTTTTTGGAGTGTGTAATGTAGTGGGTTCTTCTATTTCTAGAGAAACTGATGCAGGTGCTTATACGCATGCTGGACCAGAAATTGGTGTGGCTTCAACAAAAGCATTTACAACTCAAATTACAATTCTGACACTTATTGCTTTACGTTTAGCAAAAGCAAAAGGAACGATGAATCAATCTGATTACCAACGTTATTTGTTAGAATTAGAAATGATTCCTGAAAAAGTACAAGAAGCTTTACAGACTAATGATGTTGCTAAACAAATAGCTGAAATTTATAAAGATGTGCCAAATGCTTTGTATTTGGGTCGTGGATTTAATTTTCCAGTAGCTTTAGAAGGAGCATTGAAATTAAAAGAGATTTCATACATTCACGCAGAAGGTTATCCAGCTGCAGAAATGAAGCACGGACCAATTGCCTTAATTGACGAACAAATGCCAGTTATAGTTATTGCGCCAAATAAAGGACATTACGACAAAGTTGTAAGTAATATTCAAGAAATAAAATCAAGAAGCGGAAAAATTATTGCCGTAGTCACTAAAGGAGACACGCAAGTGAAAGCTTTAGCAGATCACGTAATTGAAATTCCAGAAACTTCAGAAGCGTTAACGCCATTATTAACTACAATTCCATTGCAATTGTTATCCTATCATATTGCAGTATTAAGAGGTTGTAATGTGGATCAGCCTAGGAATTTGGCAAAATCAGTGACCGTAGAATAACCTAAAAAAGCGAAATATTAATTATTTCGCTTTTTATATTTAAAATATAAAAGTGTTACAAATATTAAAATATTTACTAGTAATCAGATTGAGAAAATGGGTTTCAAAAGATGATTATTTAGCTTATTTTTTATTGTTATTATTACATTCTTTAGGGGCTTTATTTTTTTATTATTATTTTGAAGAATATAAAAATTATATATTTTTATGTTTTTTCGATGTTGTTGCTTTTAATGCAAACCGAGTCGATTCTTCTTTTTTAAAGCTTAGTAAAAATTATAAAGTCATTCTTTTTTTTGAATATATATTTTATTTGTTGCCTTATATAATTGTATTGTTTTTAAAACTCGAGTGGTTGTATATTGTAGTTTTTTTGCTTTTAAATATTATTTTAATCAATTTACCAAAACTTTCATTTAAAATTATTTCATATCCTTTTGATCTTTTTAATGTGTTTTGGCACATTAGTTTTAGAAAACATAAATTGCTTTTTGTTTATCCCATAATTTTTACGCTTTGTTATATCTATTATTTGCATAAAAACGAGAACGTTTTATTTTTTGGGTTATTGTTACTTACTTTAGTTTCGATTATTGCAACTTTTGAAAGAGAAAACACAGAAGAAATAATAATAAGCCCATTTAATTCTGAAAAATATTTGTTTTTTCAGCTGAAAAACACTTTAATTAATTCTTCTTTTGTTTTGTTTCCTGCAATGTTTCTTTTTTTAATTTTAAATTTGGAAATGTTAGTTTATTTTCTTCCTGTTTTTGTAATTTCGATTACTGCAACCCTTCTGAAATATATTTATTTTAATAACATTATGCTACAACAGTTGGTTTTTGCAATATTTGTGGTTTTGTTAATTTCGTTATTTGGTTTGCCTATGTTACTAATTCCATATTTTTATAAAAAGGCAATTTCAAGCCTAAACTCAATTAAGTATGTTAGCAATTAATATAAAAGAAAAGAAATTTACTCAAGAAATACTTCTTAAAAACATAACTATTAATATTGACAAACCTGGTATTTTCGGTTTAGTTGGTAAAAACGGACAAGGAAAAACTACTTTGTTTAAATGTGTATTAGGTTTAGAAAAATTCACAGGAACATGTACATTTAATTCAGAAAACATTAAAAAGCAAAATGTGGCATGGTGTCCTACTGAACCTTCGGTTTATGGTGAATTAACTTCCGATGAATTTTATGATTTTTACAGGAAATTGTTAGATGTTAAAAAGAATAAAACCAATGCTAATAATTTATTGTTTGAAATTCCAAAAGATAAATTAATACGAGAGTTTTCAACAGGAATGAAAAAGAAAGTATATTTAAATGCAGTCTTTCAAAAAGCTTATCCAGTTTATTTTTTAGACGAACCATTTAATGGATTAGACTTAGAGTCTAATTTTATATTAATTCAGTTTTTAAAAAAACAAGCCCAAAATAGTGTAATTATAATTTCGTCGCATATCATGGAAATATTATATGCAAATTGTTTAGAAATTTTTGTACTAAATAATAAAACAGTTGTAAAATTTGAAAAACAAAATTTTAATTTAATTGAAGAGACTCTTTTTGTGTAAATAAATTTAAAAGTCACCAATTCTCTCAAAATCTACTACTCAGAATAACCTAAAAAAGCTAAATATTAGTTATTTCGCTTTTTTATTGAAAAAAATTTAAAAAACATATTGCATAATTGCATCTAAAAAAACTATCTTTGCACTCTGAAAAAAGTATGTTTTTTTCAAATATAAATAGCTATTAAATAAATACATAAGCAATGTCTAAAGTTACAGGAAAAGTTGCACAAATTATTGGACCAGTTGTAGATGTAGTGTTTGACACTACTAACGGTGAACTTCCAAAAATTTATGATTCATTAGAAATTACTAAAAAAGACGGTACTAAGTTAGTATTAGAAGTACAATCTCACATTGGGGAAAATACAGTACGTACTATCTCAATGGACTCTTCTGATGGTTTATCAAGAGGTACTGAAGTGGTTGGAACAGGAAATCCAATCAAAATGCCAATTGGACCAGATGTTTATGGTCGTTTATTCAACGTTATTGGTGATGCTATCGATGGTTTAGGGGAATTACCTAAAGATGGAGATAACGGAATGTCTATTCACCGTGCTGCACCAAGATTTGAAGATTTAGCTACTTCTTCTGAAGTTTTATTCACAGGTATTAAAGTAATCGACTTAATTGAGCCTTATGCAAAAGGAGGTAAAATTGGTTTATTCGGTGGTGCTGGAGTTGGTAAAACAGTATTGATTCAAGAATTAATTAATAATATCGCAAAAGGTCACGGTGGACTTTCAGTATTCGCAGGAGTAGGAGAAAGAACACGTGAAGGAAATGACTTACTTCGTGAGATGTTAGAGTCAGGTATTATTAAATATGGTGATGATTTCATGCACTCTATGGAAAATGGAGGATGGGATTTATCTAAAGTAGATATGCCAGGAATGAGAGAGTCTAAAGCTACTTTCGTTTTCGGACAAATGAATGAGCCTCCTGGTGCTCGTGCTCGTGTAGCATTATCAGGATTATCTATTGCGGAATATTTCCGTGATGGAGCTGGAACTGGACAAGGAAAAGACGTGCTTTTCTTCGTAGATAACATTTTCCGTTTTACTCAAGCGGGTTCTGAAGTATCTGCACTTTTAGGACGTATGCCTTCTGCAGTAGGTTACCAACCAACTTTGGCAACAGAGATGGGGGTAATGCAAGAGCGTATTACTTCAACAAAAACAGGATCTATTACATCTGTACAAGCGGTTTACGTACCTGCGGATGATTTAACTGACCCTGCTCCAGCAACAACATTTGCTCACTTAGATGCTACAACAGTATTGTCTCGTAAAATTGCTGAGTTAGGTATTTATCCAGCGGTAGATCCATTAGATTCTACTTCTCGTATCTTAACTCCAGATGTTTTAGGTGATGAGCACTACGATTGTGCACAAAGAGTAAAAGAAATTTTACAACGTTACAAACAATTACAAGATATTATCGCGATTTTAGGTATGGAAGAATTATCTGAAGAAGATAAATTAGTCGTATCTCGTGCTCGTAAAGTACAACGTTTCTTATCTCAACCTTTCCACGTAGCAGAACAGTTTACAGGAATTCCAGGGGTTTTAGTAGATATTAAAGATACTATCAAAGGATTTAATATGATTATGGATGGTGAATTAGACCGTATCCCAGAATCAGCTTTCAACCTTAAAGGAAGTATTCAAGAAGCTATTGAAGCTGGAGAAAAAATGTTAGCGGAAGCATAATAAAAAGCTGGATGCCAGAAGCGAGAAGCCAGAAGTTAAACCTTCATCTTCCATCTTCAAACTTCCATCTTCAAACTTAAGAAAATATGATTTTAGAAATAGTATCACCAGAAGCAACCTTATTTTCAGGAGAAGTTACATCAGTATCTGTTCCAGGAATCAATGGCGAGTTTCAAATGTTAAATAATCACGCTGCTATTGTTTCCATTTTACAAAAAGGGAACATTAAAATTAGTGCAACAAGTTTTAATATTGATAAAGCCAATTTAGCAAAATTTACAAAAGTAAATGAGCAAACATATTGGTTAGCAATTAACTCTGGTACTATAGAAATGAATAACAATAAAGTAATTGTTTTAGCAGACTAATTCAGTTTTTTATTAAAATATCAATCCCGATAAGTGTTTTCTTATCGGGATTTTTTTATTTTTACCTAATGAAAATTCCAAACGTACTTCAGCAAAAATTAAACCTTCGTATCGAAACTAATGCTTTACGAAAATTGCCTATTCCCACAAATGGTATCGATTTTTCATCAAACGATTATTTAGGTTTTGCGAAAAATGAAAATGTATTTGATGCGACTCACCAATATTTAGTAGAAAACAACATAAAAATAAACGGTGCAACGGGTTCACGATTAATCTCTGGAAATCATAATCTATATTCAGTTACAGAAAATTATATTGCTAAATTTCATCAATCGGAAGCTGCTTTAATTTTTAATTCAGGTTACGATGCGAATGTGGGTTTTTTCAGCGCTGTTCCGCAACGAAATGATATTATACTTTTTGACGAATTATGTCACGCTTCCATTCGCGATGGCATTCAAATGAGTCATGCTAAATCTTATAAATTTCAACATAATGATTATGAAGATTTAGAAGCTTTATTAAGTAAATTTCAGACTTCTAACTCTGAGCTTGTTGAAGGGCAACTCCCAACTCCCAACTCCCAGCTTCCCACTATTTATATTGTTACAGAATCCGTTTTCTCCATGGATGGCGATGCACCAAACATGGAAACTTTAGTGCAACTTTCAGAGAAATTCAACGCGCTTTTAGTGGTAGATGAAGCGCACGCTTTAGGTGTTTTTGGAGAAAAAGGGGAAGGTTTAATGCAATCACAAAATCTTCAAGATAAAGTTTTTGCCAGAATTATGACTTTCGGTAAAGGCTTAGGTTGTCACGGCGCTGCCATTTTAGGAAGTGCTAGTTTAAAAGAATATTTAGTCAATTTCGCCAGAAGTTTTATTTATACAACCGGACTTTCACCGCATTCGGTTGCTACAATTTTAGTAGCGTATCAAAATGTGAATCAGTCAACGGAACTTCAAAAATTAAAAGAAAATATCAATTTTTTCAATCAACAAAAGCAATTATTAGGCATCAAACCTTTATTTGTATATAGTAAATCAGCGATTCATTCGGCCATTATTCCAGGTAATGAAAAAGTAAAACATATTGCTGCTCAATTACAAGAAAAAGGTTTTGAAGTGAAAGCCATTCTTTCACCAACTGTTCCAGAAGGACAAGAAAGATTGCGTTTTTGTTTACATAGTTACAATTCTACAGAAGAAATATCAGCCGTAATCAACTGTCTTTACTCACTTCTTTAAAAAAAAATATATTTTTTTTGTAACGTTTTTGTTTTTCTTTTACTTACGAGTTGTAATCAAATTAAACTTTTAAATTATGGAAACAAAAACAGTAAATTCACAAAAAGTAAAAAACGGAGCTAGTTATGTAATGTTATTTTTATCAGCTTTCGGAATTGGGTATTCAGTTGTAAAATATTTTATGCAATTGGAAACAGAAGTAAAATGGTCTTCAATTTTGCCACTATTTATAGTATCGGTAATTGTGTTTTCTAAAAACATAATTTCATTAACAAAAAAGTAAGCAATAACTTATATAGAGTTTCAATCATCAAATTTAAAATCAATCAAAAATGAAAAAAATAGTAAAATCAGCTTTACTAGCTGTAGTATTGTTAATTGCAAATTTTGGAAATGCTCAAACTACAAAAAAATCGGAAGTAAATAAAATTGAAAATTCTTTGCTTTGGGAAATTACTGGTAATGGGTTAGAAAAACCATCTTATTTGTTTGGTACAGTCCATATGATTTGCGAAAACGATTATGTTTTAAAAGAAAAAGTAACTATAGCATTTAATAAATCGGAAGAATTAGCTTTAGAATTAGATTTCGATGATCCTAAAGAATTGCAAAACATGCAAAAATTAGCAGTGTCTTCTGTTCCTTTATCTCAAGCATTGTCAAAAGAAGAATATGTAAAATTAGAAAATTTGTTAAAAAATAAGTATGCATTAGATATTAAGCAATTTGAAAACTTTAATTTAATTGGTATTATGAGTACAATAATGTTTAAACAATTAAATTGCCCACCTAAAATGTATGAAATTGAATTTTTGAAGATGACTAAAGGGAAAAAAACGGTTATTCACGGGTTAGAAACCGTTGAAGATCAAATTAGAACTTTTTCAGGTTCCTTTACTAATGAAGAATTTATAAATCAATTTAGCGAGTATGATTCTAGTTATTTTGAGCAATTGTATGGTTTTTATAAAAATGAAGAATTGTCTAATATTCTTGAAATGACCACTAATGATAAATTTATGGATGCTGAAGCTCAAAATTTAATGTTAGATAGTAGAAATAAAAATTGGATTAAAAAAATGCCAGAAATGATGCAGCAACATAGTGTTTTCTTTGCAGTAGGTGCAGCACATTTACCAGGTAATAATGGTGTGATAAATTTATTAAAACAAGCTGGTTATACAGTAAAACCTATAGAAAAATAAGCGTTTTGAAAGTTAAAGAACAAGAATTTTTATCTCGAATTGAAAAGCATAAAGGAATACTTTACAAAGTTTCCAAAATGTACATGGACAATATAGATGATCAAGAAGATTTGTTTCAAGAAATTGTTTGCCAATTATGGAAGGCTTACGATTCATTTAAAGGTGAAAGTCAATTTTCAACCTGGATGTATCGGGTGGCTATTAATACAGCTATTGTTTTTTTAAAAAAAGAAAAACGTAAGGTAGACAATTATGAATTGCCTTCTACGAATATTCGTGAAGAAGAAAACGATTCAGAAGTAAAAGAAAAACAAATTGAACATTTCTATAAAGCTGTTCAAAAATTGGAAAAAATTGACAAAGCCATAATTTTCTATCAATTAGAAGGGTTTTCACATAAAGAAATTGGCGAGAACTTGGGTATTTCTGAAGGGAATGCACGAGTAAAATTAAATAGAGCAAAAGAAAAATTAAAAGAATTAATTAAAAATCAAGGATATGGATTTTAATGATATGCAAAATGCATGGAATAATGATACGAATGAAAATATCAAACTTCCTGAAAATTTAGAAAAAATTCAATCGGCAAATACGCCATTGGATAAAATTAGAAAAAATTTAAGGAATGAATTTTTCTATCAAATAATTTCTATTGTGTTAATTGGTTTTTTACCAGTTATGAATGATTTCCCCTCAACAATGGTAAAGCCTTTTTATTTGTTGTTTAGCATGTTTGTAGCTGTAAGTATTTATTATTTAGTAAAATTATATTTATTTTATAAACGATTAAACAACGTGTCGCTAAACACAAAAGATAGTTTATATGAAACATATTTTGACATCCGATTGAATATGGAATTGTATAAAACGTTTGGTTTTGCCTTAACTCCCTTTATGGTTTTATTTATTGTTGGTGCGGGATATTATCAATGGTCGAAATCAGGAGAAATTGTGTTAAGTAATTTACATAATTCGCACTTTATAGGGTTGTTTGTTGTTGTTGCAATTTTTATATTATTTATGGGCTTAGCTTTGGAATGGTGGGTTCAATACTTCTATGGAAAATACGCAAAGGAAATTAGAAAAGTAATCGACGAATTAAAAGAAGATTAAATAAATTAGCCTGTCAATATGATGGGCTTTTTTTATGTTAAGCTGACAAGTATTTTATAAATTTGTTCATGGAAAATTCTAAATTTATAAAAATTGCCAATTATCAATATGCATCTGAAGCGTATTTATACAAAGCTAAACTACAATCTGAAGGAATTAAAGTTTTTTTGCAAAATGAAAACACAATTAACACCGATCCTTTATTAAGTAATGCTCTTGGTGGCGTAAAGTTATTTGTAAAATCTGAAGATGTCATGAAAGCCAAACAAATTTTAGATGCTATTCCGGAATATTCTGTTAATGATAAAGGTGAATTGTTATCTTGTCCGAATTGTGGCTCTACTACCATTACAATGGTAACTAGTATTAAAGATGTGAAATCTTTTTTTGCTTTTGTTTATGGACTTCTCACCCTATCAATGCCATTATTTTCGAAGCAAAAATATAAATGCGAAAGCTGTAATTTTGAATTTTAAATTTATTATCCAAATTTTCACAAAACATTAAGACACTTTCTTTGCGAACCTTGCAAATTCTTTGCGAACTTTGCGGTTAAATAAAACTTATGAAACTATTTATTACAGGAATTGGAACTGATGTAGGCAAAACTATCGCCTCATCAATTATTGTAGAAGCTTTAGAAGCGGATTATTGGAAACCGATTCAAGCTGGCGATTTAGATAATTCCGACACAAATAAAGTGGAGAAGTATGTCTCAAATTCCACTACTAAATTCCATAAAAACGCTTATGCGTTGCAAACGCCTGCAAGTCCGAATTTAGCTGCTGAAATTGATGGAATTACAATAGAATTAAAGAAAATTATCGAACCAACAACTAAAAATCATTTAGTAGTTGAAGGCGCTGGTGGAATTTATGTTCCTTTAAATAATTCAGATTGCGTCATCGATTTAATTCAACCTGATTATAAAGTCATTGTGGTTTCTCGTCATTATTTGGGAAGTATCAATCATACGTTAATGACTATCGAAATATTAAAATCAAGAAATTTAGATGTAGCAGGAATTATTTTTTCTGGAGATGAAAATAAAGCTACAGAAATTATTATTCTCGAAAAAACAAATGTTCCAATGATTGGAAGAATTGACAACGAACCGTATTTTGACCAAAATGTAATTAAATATTACGCCGATTTGTTTAGAGAAAACCTATTGAAAATAGAATAATTATGAAAAGAATATTTTATCTAATCCTACTTGTTTTTTTATTGATAAACTGTAAATCAAAAGAAGTTAACTATATAGAATATTATTCTAAAATAAATGAAGCGGATAGTGTTTTTAGGTATGAAAAAGACACACTTAAAGCCATTAAAATATATAAAAATGTTTTTAAAGAATTTGAACCTAGAAATCAATACGGGAAAAGAGAATTAGAACATTATATAGACTTTTGTGATAAATTCAAAATGAATTTTGGTGGCAAAAAAACATTAAGAAAATTAATAAATTTAGAGGCTCCAAATAGAGAATATTTCTATGGTTATGGTATTTTAAAAAAATATGGTATTGATAGTCTTGAAGTTGTGAGGAGATTTGATAAGTGGGAAAAAAGTTTAGATAAAGTTTTAGTTGATTCTTTTAAGGTTGCATTCGAAAGAGATCAATATTACAGAAAAAATTTTGATGAAAAATTATTGCTTTTAAATGATAGAAAGAATGAAGATTTAATATTAAAATTGATAAAGAGTAATAATTTTCCAACCATTGATAAAATTGGTTACGCAGGTGGATCTGATTACCCAATAAAAATTATTACGCTTCACATTGGTAGTAGTACAAAAAGGTTTGAATATTTTAAAGAAGAATTATATAAATGTGTTAAGAAAGGTTATATAAGACCAATTGTATATGCAGAATTTGTAGACAGAGAAAGTGTGTTTGGTGTTCGTCGTGACACAACAAATTCTATTTATGCAGCTTATAGATCACCTCATGCAATTAAAGACTCCGCTCAAGTAAATAGAAATAGAAGAAAAATTGGTTTGCCAAGTTTATATCATAATAGGGATATGATTAAAGAGTTTGAAAGGTATCTCGATGTCATGTATGAAAAGAAAATGAAATTAAAATCCAAGAACAATCAAATTAATAAATAATTAAAAAAGTTGATTCTAATTTGTTTAAAATTTTAAATACGGGTTTGCGTTAGTGGGTGAAGTGGCATCCTTTTTTTTCTAAGGAATAAGAAAGGCAAAAAAAAAGATATAACGGAACTCACGACCTAAAAGGGAACGCCAAAATAAAAATGTTTGTTTACCTTTGCACTCACGACTAATTACAAACTCTAGTCACTAACAAAATGACACTTTCAGAAAAAGATAGTTTATACAACTGGCATCCCTATACACAACATAAAATTAATTCACATTTTCCAGCTATAGTAAAAGGTAAAGATGAATTTTTATGGGATGAAAACGGGAAACAATATATTGATGCGATTGCCTCATGGTGGGTGAATCCATTCGGACATAGTAACACATTTATTGCTGATGCGATTTACAAACAACTGACCACTTTAGAACACGTTTTATTTGGTGGTTTTACACATAATGTTGTGGTAGAATTAGCGGAGAAATTAGTCGAAATTTTACCTTCCAATCAAAGAAAGTTTTTCTATTCTGATAATGGTTCGACAGCGGTCGAAGTGGCGATAAAAGCTTCCTTTCAATTTCATTATAATAAAGGTGTAGTGAAAAATACCATTATTGCTTTTGAAGATGCTTTTCACGGCGATACTTTCGGAGCGATGGCAGTAAGTGGAATTGGTTTATTTACAGAAGCTTTTCAAGATGCATTAATAAATGTAATCCGAATTCCGGTTCCAACAAAAGGGAATGAAGCCATTTCAAAAGCAGCTTTACAAAAAGCAATTTCAGAGAATGAAGTCGCGGCTTTTATTTTTGAACCTTTGGTTTTAGGAGCAGCTGGAATGGTTATGTATGAAGCTTCGGAATTAGATGTTTTGATTTCAATTTGTAAAGAAAACAATGTGTTTACCATCGCAGATGAAGTAATGACAGGTTTCGGAAAAACGGGTAAAATGTTCGCTTGTAATTATTTGAAAAACCAACCGGATATGATGTGTTTGAGTAAAGCACTAACTGGTGGAACTATTCCAATGGCTATTACAACTTTTACTCAAGAAATTTTTGATGGTTTTGTAAGCGATAATGTCAATCACGCCTTATTTCACGGACATACTTTTACGGCGAATCCAACAGGTTGTGCAGCGGCATTGGCAAGTATTTCATTATTGAAAAAACCAGAAATATTTGAAAGTATTCATAAAATAAATGCTTCGCATCTTCAATTTGAAAAACATATTGCACAACATCATAAAGTAAAAACAACTCGAGTTTTAGGTGTCATTTTCGCTTTAGAAGTTCAAGTTTCCGAAAAACAAGACTATTACAGTAATTTACGCAATCAATTTTATAATTTTTTCATAGAGAAAGGTGTAATTTTGCGCCCAGTGGGAAATATCATTTATATTTTACCTTCTTACATTATTTCCGAAGAAAGTTTGCAACAAATTTACGCCACCATCGAACAAGCATTAAACGAGATTCCATGTTAAAACAACCGGTTTTTATTAATTCAATTGCTTCCATTTCTGCTTTAGGAACTACTTCTGCTGAGATTTGGAACAATTATTTGCATGAAAATTCTTTGTTTCAAAAAATGGCTGCCAATCAGAAACACTATTGGGTGTCTAAATTTTCCGAAAAAGAATGTCAACTTCTGGAAGAAATAATAACTTCTGATTCTAAATATAAACATTTAGATAAATCGGTGGTTATGGCTATTTTGGTGGCTAGAAAGTGTTTCGAAAACAGTCATTTTTCAGATAAAAATGTCGGTATTAATTTTGGCTCGTCTCGTGGTGCTACGACTTTATTTGAAAAACATCATTCTGATTTTATAAATGAAGGAACCGTTTCTACGTTTACTTCTCCAGCCACAACTTTAGGAAATATTTCTAGTTGGGTTTCACATGATTTACAAACGGATGGTCCAGAAATTTCACATTCTATAACGTGTTCCACAGGTTTACATGCTTTATTGAATGGAGTTGCTTGGTTGCTATCAGGAATGTCTAATCAGTTTTTAGTTGGAGCAAGTGAAGCGCCTTTAACACCTTTTACATTAAGCCAATTATCTGCTTTAAAAGTGTATTCTAATGAAGAGAATTCTTTTGCTAATAGAAGTTTAGATTTTTCTAAAAATGCCAATACTATGGTTTTAGGTGAAGCAGCGGCTTGTTTGTCTTTATCACTTTCTCCAGATAATGCGATTGCTAAAATTACAGGGATTGGGTATGCAACAGAAGTTTTATCAAGCAGCACTTCTATTTCATCTGATGCAAAATGTTTTCAAAAATCTATGAAAATGGCTATTGGTTCTAATAATTTAGAGGATATTGATGCAGTTGTGATGCACGCACCTGGAACAATTCAAGGTGATAGTACAGAATTTGAAGCCATTAAAGTTATTTTTGGTAATAACTTACCTATGTTAACTTCAAACAAATGGAAAGTTGGGCACACTTTTGCCACTTCTGGTTTGTTAAGTCTTGAATTAGCTATTTTAATGTTGCAAAATCAACATTTTGTAGCCTCACCTTTTTACGAAAATTCAAATTCTAAAAATCTAAAAAAAATACTTGTTAATGCCGTTGGTTTTGGCGGTAATGCGGTTAGTGTTTTAGTAGAATTGTAGTTTTTTTTCCTTTTTTTTTCTTGTTTTTGAAATGATTCTGTGTTGTGAATCTATTTCTTACAATAATTTTGTTTTTTAAGTTTATCAAATTATTAAGTGTTTTACATCGATTTTCTAAAGCAAAATATCGATAGTTTCGGCCTATTATTTTTTTATTATATAAAATCTTAACAAAAAATACATCTATTGTTAAAAACATAAAAAAAACATCTAAATTTTAGATATTTAATATGAAATACTTTTTTTGTTAGAATATAATTCATACTTTTAACAAAATAATTAGATATATTTTAATAAATTTTAACAAAAAACAACTGTTTATTAACAATAAAATAATACAAAATGCATTGACTTTAGTTTAACCTCAAATCTTCCCCGGATATGATTAAAAAAAATACTCCTTTTAAAAGATTTCTATTAACTACAATAGTTTTCTTTTTACTTACTTCAGTAAGTTTTTCTCAAAATGCAAATTTAGTGATATCTGGAAATGGTGCTATTATTGCAAATGGTGATATTACGCCAAGTTTATTAGATTTTACTGATTTTGGAAATGTAAATATTGGTGCTACCCAAGATAATACATTCGTATTACGAAATAATGGTGTTGGCGGAACTAATGCTTCTCGTAGAATAACGTTTTCAAATCCTTCTGTGGTAATCTCTGGTGTCAATGCAGCACAATTTTCAATAGTGTCAGGACCAAATCCTGGAAATACTTTAAATGGAGGTGGAACTGTTTTTTCTCCTGATTTGGTAATTCGTTTTACTCCTGCAGCTCCAGTCGGATTTAAAAATGCAACTATTACTGTTAGATATACAAATAATGGCGGGGTTCTTACTTATGTATATGCAATAAGAGGAAATGCAGTTTCTTCCCCAGAAATGGATGTTCAAGGAAATGCAAACTCTATTGTTGATGGGGATGTTACGCCATCAATCATAGATTTTACAGATTACGGTACTACTTCTGTCGGAATAGGAGTTACTAGAACTTATTTTGTATTTAATACTGGTAATGTAAATTTAAATTTAGGTCTTATAACATTTTCAGGAGCTAATCCTGGTGATTTTTCAGTTACAACTGCTCCTTCAGCAATTGTTGCTCCAGGAGGAAATACTTCTTTTGTAGTAACATTTACACCACCGTCAATTGGAACAAAAACTGCTACAATTTCAATTGTAAATAATGATTCAAATGAAAACCCATACAACTATAATTTACAAGGAGTTTGTATTCAAACTTTTTTTGATAGTGATGGTGATGGAATTTTTGATAATGTAGATATCGATGATGATAATGATGGAATTCGAGATACAATTGAAGAAACAAACTGTAATAACGCCAACGGTCCTAAAGTAAACTATAAATTTTTAAATGAAAGTTTTGGCGCAGGAACAAGAACTACAATTAATACAACTTATAACGCTATTACTACTTATTGCTATGAAAACGGAATAGGTGCGCCAAATACAGCCGCTTGTCCAACTTTAAGTTCTATCGATTTAAACGATGGTGAATATGCGGTAGCTTCAAGTTGTCAAATCGCATCTTGGGCACCAACATATTGGCACATGGGTAGAGATCACACGGGTGATGCAAACGGAAGAATGGCTATTTTCAATGCTTCCTATACTCCAGGAATTTTTTACACCGCTTCAATCACAGGTGCTTTACCTAATATTCCAATCACTTATAGTTTCTGGGTGTTAAATATTGACAGAACCGATGCTCCAGGAATCGCAACCAGACTTCGTCCAAACGTAAGAGTAGAATTTAGAGATATAAACAACAACCTTTTAACTTCAATTAGCACGGGTAATATTGCGCCAACAACTGCAGGTAATTTAGCTGGAGATTGGGTTCAGTTTACAGCAAGTTTAAACTTAAACGTGGATGCTTTTAATGTAACTTTTATCAATAACGAAACGGGTGGTTTAGGAAACGACTTAGCTTTAGATGATATTTTAATTACGCAAGCTTTATGCGATCTTGACTTAGATGGTGTGGCGGATGTTTTCGATTTAGATTCTGATAACGACGGAATTGAAGATATTATTGAAGTAGGTTTAGGGAATTTAAGCAATGCAAAAGGAAGAATGGATGTAGCTTGGATGGATGCTAATGCTAATGGTTTACATGATAGCGCTGAAGGAATTTTATCTGCGCCTGATTTTGATGGTGATGGTGCTGCAAATTATATGGATTTAGATTCTGATAATGATACCCTTTTTGATGTAGATGAATCTGGTGCTGGAAATACAAATGCAGTTCCAGGATATGTAAATGGTGATGGAGATATTACAGGAGATGGAAGAGGCGATGGTGCAGACACAGAAAATTTTAGAAGCAAAGACACAAATGGGGACGGAATTGTTGAAGGCTTCGGAGATGGAATTTTAGATTTATACGATTATGGTTTAAATATATATGGTAATTTAGATCAAGGAACTCTGATTGCTCCATTTTTAAATTATGTTTTAGATTCTGATGGTGACGGTTCTCCGAATTATTTAGATGTAACAAGCAACGGAAGTTTTGATATTGCCAATACACTTTATGCTTCTTTAGATGCTAACAGCAACGGGATTATTGATGGTAACACAGATATTGATAAAGATGGAATTCTTGATGCTTTTGATACCAATACAGCATATTTCGGTTCGCCAAGAGATTTAAACAGAAAACTATTATTAGAATTTGATGGTAGAAACGATTACGCTCAAAGTACTGCAATATTAGGTGGTTTGCCTTCTGCAACTTTAATGTCGTGGATAAATTTAGCAAACGGATATAATGCAGATGGAGTCATAGTTGGACAAAATAATTTCCAATTAAAAATATCTAACATCAGAAGATTACAAGCTACTGTAAATGGAACTACAGTTACATTCAATACGGCTTTAAATACCAATCAATGGTATTATGTGGCAGCCATTTATTCTGGTGGAAGTGTAAGATTATATTTAAACGGATTACAAGTCGCTTCTCAAGCATTAGCGGGAAACATTGCAGCAGATGTTTCTTTACTAACTTTAGGAAAAAATCCAATCGCAAATAATTCTTATTTTAATGGGAAAATTGATGAGGTTCGTGTGTTTAACATCGGATTAACCGTTGCTCAATTACAAAGAATGGTGTATCAAGAAGTTAGAAATAACGCAACTCAGGTTAGAGGTGAAATAGTACCAAAAGATGTAGGAACTTTGCCTTTTGTTAATTTAGTAAGATACTATAGAATGGACGTGTATAAAGATGACATTATCGACGATTTATCAACTCCAGCAATTGACTTGGTAGGAACAAAAATTTTCAACCATAAAGTGATTAATGTACAACAAGCGCCAATGCCATTCTTAACGGAAAGAACTGGAGATTTTGCAACTGCTGTAAATAGTCCAACAAAAGAAATTAGAGGATTAGATATTATGGATTACGATTGGTCAATTGTAAATGTAAGTCATAATATTACTGAAACTTCCAACTCTACAGATTTAGGATTGATTTTAAATCCAGGTGCTACTATTAATATGATAAATGATAATAAATTACAAAACGATTGGTATTTATTACTAGATGGAGTAATTGATTTAGTAGGTCGTTCTCAATTGGTACAAACTACTCAAAGTGATTTAGAACCAACAAGTGATGGTTGGATTGAAAGAGACCAACAAGGATCTTCAAATGTTTTCAATTACAACTATTGGTCTTCTCCAGTTGGACCAATTAACGGTAGTACAAATAACAATAATTATACAGTTGAAACTGTTTTAAGAGATGGTACAAATCCTGCAAGTCCAACGTCAATTAACTGGATTGGTGGATATAATGGTGCGCCAACAAGTCCAATTAGCCTTGCTGGATACTGGATTTATAAATTTCAAAATGTTTCTGGTGTTTATGCCAATTGGTCTCAAGTTTTACAAACGGGAGCTTTAAGTCCATCGCAAGGATTTACGTTGAAAGGAAGTGGAGCAGCAACTCCAAAACAAAATTATACTTTCGTTGGAAAACCTTTTAACGGCGTAATCACCAATCCAATTTCTGCGAATAACTTAAATTTAAGTGGAAATCCTTATGCTTCAGCTATTGATGCGGATAAATTTATTGATGATAATATTTCTTCTGTTGCTGGAGATTCTAGCACAACAGGAACCATTTATTACTGGGAACATTCACCATTAAATAATACACATGTTTTACAAGGTTACCAAGGTGGTTATGCGGCGTACACAAAAGTTGGAGGAACACCACCAATTGCACCTCCCGGAATTAATGGGTTAGGAGGAAATACTAAAATTGCGCAACGTTTCATTCCTGTAGGACAAGGTTTCTTCGTTTTCGGAAGTGCAACTGGTGGAAATATTAATTTTAATAATACTCAAAGACTATTTGTAAAAGAAAATGATCCTAATTCTTTTGAAATGTTTAAATCAAACCATACAACAGCTGCAAATCCGAATGCGATTAAAAATGCTAATGATTCTTATAGCGTAGCTGAATATGCTAAAATTCGTTTAGGATTTAATTCTGCAAATAATTACCACAGACAAATATTATTAGGATTTATGAACGAAAGAGCTTCTGATAATATTGATCGTGGTTTTGATGGCGTACTTTTAGATGATCAACCAAATGACATGTATTTTAGAACACACAACACCAACTTAATTATTCAAGGTGTTGGTTATTTTAATGAAAGTAAAAGACATTCCTTAAGTGTAAAAGTAAATCAAACAGGTCTTGTAAAAATTGTACTGGATGGAATTGAAAATTTTGATGCGAACAGAAGAATATACATTTTTGATACTCAAACGGGTTTATATCATAATATTAAATCTCAACCTTTTAGTGTTAAGTTAAATGCTGGAGTTTATAATGATAGATTTTATTTAACTTTTACGAAAGAAAACACATCATCAGTAGCTTCAAATCAAATCAAAACAAATTCTGATGTTGATGTGAATGATAATGGATTGATAGATGCAAAATATGTAAACACCAATGAAGTATTACAAATTACCAATGAAGATAGAAACGCAACGGTTAACCAAGTGTATTTATATAATGTAGTTGGACAATTAGTAAATACTTGGGATGTTAGAAACGAAAATCAAACTAACATTCAAATTCCAATGCACGCAAACAGTACAGGAGTTTACATTGTAAAAATAGAAACCACTAACGGAAGTTTTAGTAAAAAAATAAGTATAAAATAAGTATAAAATAAGTAAGATGATTTATAACTCATATAATTAATCCCAACTTGGCAACAGGTTGGGATTTTTAGTACAATTAAGTTGCTGTTTTTACTTATTTACCACTTAAAGTAAACTTAACAGGTATTTATTTTATAAGCACTTGGAAATGTGTGGTTTTTCTTATTTCTTTGTAGGGAATTTAACTTTTCCTCCAAATGAAAAAAACATTACTTTTCCTTTTATTTTCAATATTTACAACCGCTCAAAGTTTAGATACAACTTTTGGTTATAATGGTGTTTCAACAGAATATCAAAATACTGTAAATTCTTCCCAAGTAATTTATGATGAAGTTATTCAAAATGACATTTTATATCGAGTAGGTTATGTAAGACGTAATAATGTTATTAAAGGTATAATTGCAGGATATAATACTTCTGGAATTTTCATGAATAAAGAAGTCGGTTCTGTTGCTTTACAGACTGTATGTTTTCAAGCAGACGATAAAGTAGTAACTGCTGGTCAAAACAAAATATATCGAATTTTACCAAATAATAATTTTGATACTTCGTTTAATACTTCTGGAAACCAAACAATTAATTTTGGGACTTTTCCAATGAATATTAAATGTATTTCTACACAAGCTGACGGTAAAATAGTAGTTTCTGGATATGTTTCTAACGGTACAAATAACGATTTTGCTATTGCAAGGTTAAATGTTGATGGGTCTTTTGATACCACTTTTGATAGTGATGGTATGCAAACTATTGCTCTAGGAACAAGTAATGAACAAGCTTTTTCTCATAAAATGCAAACTGACGGTAAAATTGTAGTAGTTGGAGAATCATTTATTGCTAATTATGATTTTGCCATTGTAAGATTAAATACAAACGGTTCTTTGGATACTACATTTAACGGAACAGGAAAAAAAACAATAGATTATGCTACAAGTTCCATAGATAGAGCAAGATCATTTGAAATATTGTCAGATGGTAAAATAGTAATATTTGGGCAAGTTGCAGGTACATTTGGTTGTATGAAATTAGATGCTGATGGAATAAGCTTAGATACAAGTTTTGGAAGTTCTGGAAAAAAAACATTTACTGATTTACTTTCAATGTCAACAGGAATAACACCAACTTCAGTTCATTTAATACCAAAGATTAAAGTTCTGCCTGATGGTAAAATGATACTTAACGGTACTTCAAATAGTGATGTTAAATTTATGAAGCTTCAAACAAATGGCCAGTCAGATACAACTTATGGAACAAATGGAGTTGTTGTAGTTACTAATGATATTGATACGGCAAGTTCTTTTCGTTTTAACAGTTCAGGTGGTATAATTTTTACAGGCACCACTACATCAGCTACTTCAAATGGCAATTTTAAAATATTTGATGGATTTATATCCAATAATGGATTAACAGTAAATAGTAGTACTAATTTTCTTTACAATGAAAATTATTTTAAAGACTTTCAAGTGTTATCTGATGGGAGTTATCTTAAATTAATATATATACATTATTTGAATTTAGTTAGATTAATCAAATATTTACCTGATGGAAGCATTGATGTTACTTTTGGGGTTAGTGGAATTGTAAATATGTCGTCATCTGATAATATCTTAACGGAATCATATATTAATGTTTTTTCTGATAAAATATATGTTTCTACAAACACTGAAATTTATAAATTTAATAGTAATGGAACACCAGATGTAACTTTTGATAGTGATGGTAAAATAACTATCAATGATTTAATAGTTGCTAACAATTCTAATTATGCTCTTCAATATATAAATGATTTTAAAATTGATGAATTAGGTAATTTATTTTTAGCCGTTGATTTAATAATAAACAGCCCGTTTTCAATATCATATGGGATTTTAAAAATTTCAAACAATGGAATTTTAATAAATAGTTTTGCTAATAATGGACTATATACTACTAGATTTGAAAGCGATTTAAATATAATGGAGTTTCCTAGAAGAATACTTTTCCAAAATGACGGAAAAATTGTTGTTGTCGGTTTTTCTCAATTAATTAATGGTTCTAATAATAAATATATTTCTCTAAGGCTTAATTTAAATGGTGTTTTAGACTCAAGTTATGGAACAAGTGGGAAAAATTCTATGCAATTTTCTACTGGTCCATTAGATAATGTTGTAAACAATGTATTTATTTTAAACGACAATTCAGTTTATTCTTTTGTAAATATAAATGGAGTTTATAAAAATGTAAAATTCTTAACGAATGGTAATGTAAATTTATCTCATGGTACAAATGGTGTTTCAAACGATGTTATTGGAACAACAAACTACGCAATGGCAGTTCAACCAGATGGTAAAATTTTAAAGGCTGGTAAGAAAAATGAACAATTTTCTATAAGTCGTTATAATGTAAATGGAAGTATTGATACTACTTTTGGAATAAACGGTGAGGTAAATGTAGTGAGTTTAGGTATTGATACAGATTGGGATTTTGTAGAATCAAGTTTTTCTAAAATACTACTTCAACCTGATGGTAAAATAATTTTAGGTGGTAATTCTTTTGATGGGTCTTCTCAACTTTCTACTTTAGTTCGTTTAACTAATACTACTTTAGGTACTTTAGATTTTTCTTCAACTAATAATGCACTTTCAATTTATCCAAATCCGATTGAAACTTCAGCCACTTTTGAGTTTACTTTACTTAATCCTGAAAATATTACAATAGAATTATACAATGTTCAAGGTAAATTGGTACAAACTATTGCAACAAACAAAGAAATGGCTTCGGGGAATCATAATTTACCAATTGAATTAAACCAAAACTTAACTTCAGGAAATTATTTTCTGAAATTAACAACAGCAAATGGTAGTCAATCTATTCAAATTATAAAAAAGTAGGTTTGTAAAAGTCAATCTGAAAGAAGTTCTATAGTCTTTCAGTTATCATATGCTTAAAATCTAAATCCCAACTTGGCAACAGGTTGGGATTTTTTTGGTTTTATATAGTTTGTGTTAGACCCTTTCAAGGTGACAAGTTTTCGGTGAGATTATTATCAAAATAAACCGCAAATTCGCAGATTTCAAATTTGATTTAATTAGCGAATCTGCGGTAAAAATATTACACACATCGTTTGCCACCCTGAAAGGGTCTCACGCAATCCACATCACCAATTCAACTCAAATAAATCCTTCAAATCCTTTTAATCTGCGTGCCTATTAACTCCAACTTACCCACAATCTTGTCATGCTGAACTTGCCGAAGCAATTCATAATCCAATCGTAATTCGTAAATCCCAAATTGTTAATCCTTCAAATCCTTTTAATCTGCGTGCCTATTAACTCCAACTTACCCACAATCTTGTCATGCTGAGCTTGTCGAAGCATCTCATAATCCAATCGTAATTCGTAAATCCCAAATTGTAAATCTTTCAAATCCTTCAAATCGGCGTGCCTATCAACACAATCTTTAAAATAAAAATCCCAACTTCTAATTTCTAAAAGTTGGGATTTTCTATATAAATTATTTTGGTCTTAAATCAAATTCATAATCGCATCTGGGAAGATACCAATAAGTACTAATAAAACCGTTGCTACAATTCCAACAATATAATATTCAGAATGGTTCGCATATACTTTGCCGTAATTTGGTTCTTTTGTGTACATCGCCACTACAATTTTGAAGTAGTAAAATACCGCAATCATCGAGTTGATAATCGCAACAATTGCTAAACCAATAAATCCACTTGAAATAATTTGATTCAATAAGAAAAACTTAGCAAAGAAACCTGCTAAAATTGGAATACCCGCCATAGACAATAAAGCAATTGTCATTACGAAAGCCATTAATGGATGTTTTTTACCTAAACCATTGAAGTTATCAATAAAGTCGTTGTCTTCGTTTTTAACTACGAATAAAATTACTGAAAACGCTGCTAAACCTGCAATCGCATAAGAAGTTGCGTAAAAAAGTAAATTATTTTCTGCAGAGTTGATATTTAATAAAGTCATTAACATAAACCCAGTATGAGAAATACCAGAATACGCAATCACACGTTTTACTTTTTTCTGACGCAATGCCATTACGTTACCAAATAACATCGTTGCAATAACAACAACCACAATTACTTGTGTATAACTGTATAACATTTGACTGTTTAAAATCGTAATCAATTTAAAGAAAGAAGCCATAGCTGCCACTTTTGCAAGTGTACTCATGATAGCTGTTACTTGAGTTGGCGCACCTTCGTAAACATCTGGAGCCCAAAAGTGCATTGGAGTTGCTGCTACTTTAAACAACATTCCAATAGTAATTAAAATTACACCAATGTAAAACCAAAATTCTGTACTTGCAGAAATAGACGCTTCGTATAAAGTTCCTACATCAAAAGTTCCTGTAGCACCATATAACATCGTAATTCCGAATAATAAAATTCCTGATGCAAATGAACCCATTAGGAAATATTTCATTCCGGCTTCGTTACTTTTAATGTTTAATCTGTCGCTTCCCGCTAATACGTATAATCCAATAGATAAAACTTCGATACCTAAAAAGAACATCGCCATATTACTGAAACTTACCATAGCCACAGCTCCAGAAAGCATAAATACTTTTATAGAAATGAAGTCAGATAATTTTGAACTTTTAGCGTAACTCGGTGCACTCATTAAAATTAAAAGTGCCGTTAATAATATAAATAAACTTGAAAATGCAACTGAGAATTTATTCACCTCAATCATAGATTCGTAGCCTGTAATTTCAGGTAATTGACCAGTAATGTTTAAACCAAATAATGCCATCAAAGACACAATTGACACAGGAATAATAATCTTTTTTAGATTCATTATTTCTGCTAATAAACAAAATATTCCGATTCCTATTATAGCAATTAATGTAGTCATTTTATGATGATTATTATTTAATTTGTGTTAAAATTGATTGTAAACTTGGCGTAATTAAATCGATAATTGGTTGTGGAAATAATCCGAAGAAAATAGTTAAACCTACTACAATTACTAAAACAATACTCTCTTGTTTTGATATTTTATGAAACGTTTTTGTTTCAGAACCTAACATTACTTTTTGAAACATTCTTAACATATAAAACGCTCCTAAAATAATTGTTGTTCCTGCAATTACTGCATACCAAATGTTCACTTTGAATAAACTATATAGTAAATTGAATTCACCAATAAAGTTGAAAGTTGTTGGTAAAGCTACTGAAGCCAACATGATAATCATAAATAAAGAAGCAAAATACGTATCTTGAATTCTGATGCCACCCATTTGTTTGATTTCATATGTGTTGTATCTGCTGTAAATTAATTCTACCACATAGAATAATCCAACAATTACAATACCGTGAGAAAGCATTTGTAAAACCGCACCTTGAAATCCTTCAATAGTTAAAGAATATAAACCTGCAGCAATTAATCCAACGTGTGATAAAGAAGAATACGCTAAGAATTTCTTAATGTCTTTTTGTTTTAAAGTTACAATCGCACCGTAAATAATTCCAGCAATTGATAACGCCAAAATAATTGGCATATATTCTTTAGCAGCACTATCAGACAATGGTAATTGCCATCTTAATACACTGTATAATCCCATTTTCAACATAATTCCAGATAATAACATCGTACCAACTGCTGGTGCTTTGCTATACGTATTCGCTTGCCAAGTATGAAAAGGAATTAATGGGATTTTAATCGCATACGCTAAAAAGAACGCGAAGAAAATATATGTTTTTTCAACATGAGTTAATTGTAATGCATATAATTTATTGATGTCAAAACTTCCACCTTTTGTGTACAAGTAAATGAATGCTAAAAGCATAAACAATGAACCTGCAAATGTGTAAATGAAGAATTTTAAAATGGCTTTTTTACGTTCTTCTAAATCTCCGTTACCCCAATTTAAGGCGATGAAATAAATCGGAATTAAAGCAATTTCCCAAAAGATATAATATAAAAATCCGTCTGATGCTAAGAAGGTTCCTGCCATAGCAAATCCCATGAATAACATTAAGGCATATATTGATTTTGAATTTTCAAATTTTGTGATAAATCCAGATAAGATAATTAGTGGTAACAAACCTGTTGTTAATAATAACATCACTAAAGATAAACCATCAACATGTAAGGCGAAGTTTATGTTTAGTTGAGAAATCCAAGGTAAATTCACATCTAAATTTTCGCCAGCTTGATAAGCATTTAAAGCCAATACTGTTGCTCCGAAAGCAGCAATACTTGAAACTAAAGCTATTTTAGAAGCGAACTTGTTTCCAGATAAATAGGTGACTAAAGCGCCAACTAATAATACAATTAAAACGATACTAATATCCATTATTTTAAATCTCGAATTATAAATACATAAACTAAAAACCCAACCATTCCGAATATGAATGCGAATAAATACACACCAATATTACCATTTTGAATTTTCTTTCCTTTTATAGATAATGCATAAGTAGCACCACCTAAACCAATAACTGCTTTTGAAATGAATTTCTCCACATATTTTTTAGCAAAACTTGAAATCATATAGATAGGTTTCACAATTGTTGCCATATAAATTTCATCTAAATAATATTTGTTCGATAAAACTTTGTGTAAACCTTTTATTTCTGAATCTGCTACTGGAATTTCTTTTTTCTTTAAATATTTAGAATATGCGATACCGATTCCAACTAAAGCTCCAACTGTAGCGATAGCCATTAACATATAAGCTTGACCATCTAAATGATGTGCTTCATGCTTTTTGAATAAAGGAGCTAAATAATGATTTAACCAACTGTTTCCTGGTAAGCTAATAGCTCCACCAATTGCAGCTAATGTTGCTAGAATTACTAAAGGAATAGTGATTAAAGCTGGACTTTCATGTAAATGATGTTTTTGTTCTTCCGTTCCTCTAAAGTCGTTGAAGAAAGTTAAATACATCAATCGGAACATATAAAATGCTGTCATAATAGAAGCAATCGAACCGATAATCCATAATGGAATATTTCCGTGGAAAGCTGTCATTAAAATTTCGTCTTTAGACCAGAATCCTGAGAAAGGAAAAATTCCTGAAATTGCTAACGTTGAAATCATCATTGTCCAGAAAGTAATTGGCATTACTTTTCTTAAACCACCCATATTTCTCATGTCTTGTTCTCCGTGTAATGCATGAATTACAGAACCTGAACCTAAGAACAAACAAGCTTTAAAGAAAGCGTGCGTAATTACGTGGAATACAGCAACTTCATAAGCTCCTAAACCTAAGGCTAAAAACATTAATCCTAATTGCGAAACTGTAGAATAAGCTAATACTTTTTTAATATCGTTTTGAACCAAACCAATTGATGCTGCAACAATTGCTGTGATAGCACCAACAATAGCAATTACATTTTGAACATCTGGAGTTAAGTCGAATAAGAAATTCATTCTAGTAATCATAAAGATACCAGCTGTTACCATTGTTGCTGCGTGAATTAAGGCAGAAACAGGTGTTGGTCCAGCCATCGCGTCTGGTAACCAAGTCGCCAAAGGTAATTGAGCCGATTTACCACAAGCTCCAATGAATAAACATAAAGCTGCGATGGATAATAGGCTAGGAGTGATTACATCTTTTCCTAATAAAGCTTTTATTTCTAAGAATTCTAAAGTACCGAATAAATGTCCTAAGATGAAAATTCCAATTAAGAAACCTAAATCTCCAATACGGTTCATGATGAAGGCTTTTTTAGCCGCATCATTATAATCTTGGTTTTTATACCAAAATCCGATTAGTAAGTAAGAACATAATCCAACGCCTTCCCAACCAATGAACATAATTAAAAGGTTACTTCCAGCCACTAAAGTGATCATGAAGAATACGAACAAATTTAAATAAGAGAAAAATTTGTGCATATTTTCATCTTCATGCATATAGCTGATAGAGTAGATGTGAATTAAAGATCCAATTCCTGTTACAAACAACAACCATAAAACAGATAATTGATCGAATAAGAAAGAAAAATTAATTTTGATATTTCCAATTGAAAACCAATCTGCTAAATGAAAAGTAATTGCTTTTCCGTCAGCGTTAATGCTGAAAAATAATGTTAGAGTTGCAACAAATGAAAGTGCAACGGCTAAAGTTCCAATCACACCCGAAACGGTTTTTCCTAACTTTTTTCCTAAGAAAAGCGTAGTTAAAAAACCAACAAGTGGTGCAAATAATAAGAGTAATATAGTAGTATTCATTTCAGAATTATCCTTTTAGATTTTTTAAATTATCGATGTCAATATTTCCAATATTTCTAAATACCGAAACTAATATAGCTAAACCAACAGCTACTTCAGCTGCGGCAACAGCCATAGTAAAAAATACAAATACTTGCCCAGATGGATCTTCATGATAAGAAGAAAAAGCAACTAAAAGTAAGTTTACGGCATTTAGCATAATTTCAATAGACATAAACATGATTATGGCATTTCTTCTGTATAAAAGACCAAACGCACCAATACAAAATAGCAATGCTGAAAGTGTAAGGTAGTTTTCAATACCAACGTGTTCTAATATGTTCATAATTATATTTTTTCTTCTTTTTTAGAAATTAAAACGGCACCAATCATAGAAACTAAAAGTAGGATAGAGGCAAATTCGAAAGGAACTTGGTATTCGTTTAATAACACTTTTCCTAAAACTTTAATTGATTGATAATCTACTCCAGAATTAACATATTCAATATTTTCTGGTTGTGCTTTACGTAAAGCAGCAATTAAAACTAAACCTAAAATTCCAGCAGAAAAAACAGCTGCGAATTTTGCCAATAATGGTTTTGAAGTTTCATCTTCATGGTCTAGATTCATTAACATTAAGGTAAATAATAACAATACCATAATGGCTCCAGCATAAACAATAATATGAACGATGGCTAAAAATTGTGCGTTGAACATTAAGTAATGACCTGCTAACGAAAAGAAGCAAATCACTAAATAAATCGCACTATGAATAGCGTTTTTACTAAAAACTGTTAAGAAAGCAGTTCCTAATGTAATGGCTGATAATATATAAAAAACTATTTCTAACATGATTAATTTACTGTATTAGATTGGGTGTTTTTAATAGCCATGTCTAAAGGCATAACCAATTTGTCTTTTCCGTAGATAAAATCTTCTCTTTCGTAACCCGATTTTACAATTTTTTTAGAAGTTGTTAAGTAAATGGCTTCTTTTGGACAAGCTTCTTCACATAAACCACAGAAAATACAACGCAACATATTTATTTCATAAATCTCTGCGTATTTTTCTTCTCTATATAAGTTTTTTTCTTCTGGTTTTCTTTCAGCAGCTTTCATTGTAATGGCTTCAGCCGGACAAGATAAAGCACATAATCCGCAAGCGGTACATCTTTCTCTGCCTTGATCGTCACGCATTAACATGTGTTGTAAACGTGCTACTGGACTCATTTCACGTACTTCTTCCGGGTATTTTATGGTCACTTTTCTTCTAAACAAATGTTTTAAAGTAGTCCATAAACCTTTCAGAATTGTCCAAACGTAAATTCGTTCTAAAAATGTCATTTCCTTGTTGGAAACTTCAATTTTTCTTCCTGATAATGATATTTGTTGTACTGACATTTTCTTACTAATTAAATATAACCATTACAATTCCCGTTACAATAATATTGATAACAGCTAACGGAATTAATATTTTCCAACCTAAATGCATTAATTGATCGTATCTGAAACGTGGAATCGTCCATCTTACCCACATGTAGAAAAAGATGAAGAAACATATTTTTGCAAATAAAGCTAAGAAACCAATTAGTGCTGTTAAATTCATTCCAATCGCTTCTTTACATTCTGCCATAAAAGGGAAGTGGTACCCACCAAAGAATATAACTGAAATGATTGTTGCTGAAATAAACATATTCGCATATTCAGCAAATAAATAGAATCCCATTTTCATTGAAGAATATTCGGTATGATATCCACCAATTAACTCTGATTCACATTCTGCTAAATCGAATGGCGTTCTGTTGGTTTCTGCAAACGAACAAATTAAGAAAATAAGGAAAGCAACTGGTTGATAAATCACATTCCAACCACCAGTTGTTTGCATTTCTGTAATGGCTTTTAAAGATAAAGAACCAGACATCATTAAGATAGAAATGATTGCTAATCCCATCGCCACTTCATAAGAAATCATTTGAGAAGAAGCACGAACCGCAGACATTAAGGAATATTTGTTGTTAGAAGCCCAAGCACCAATCATAATTCCGTAAACTCCGATTGATAAAACTCCAAAAACATACAAAATTGAAACATCAATATCTGTTGCTTGAAGCACTACATCTCTTCCGAAAACATGAATTTTATCTCCCCATGGAATTACAGCACTCGTAATTAATGCGGTACTCATGGCGATAGCTGGTCCTAAAATAAATAGAAATCTATTAGGTGTGTTTGGGAAAAATTCTTCTTTTGTAAATAATTTGGCTCCATCGGCAAGTGGTTGTAATAATCCACCCCAACCTGCACGGTTTGGTCCAACACGGTCTTGTAAAAATGCGGCAACTTTACGTTCTGCCCAAGTTGAATACATCGCCATAAACATGGTTAATGCAAAAACGGCAACAATTACAACACTTTTTTCTATGATAAATGCACTATCCATTATTTTTGAGTATTTTTTAATGGAACACCTGACATACTAATTTTTATACGATCTTCATCACGACCTAATAATATGTTTTTCTCTGTATCGATAATTACTTTTTCCAAAGGACGTGTGTAATTATTTTGGTTGATAACTGAATCTTTATTGAATACTTTCGGACCTTCGATTGTCCAATCTGACACTTCTTTTTTATCGAAACGACACGTATTACAAATGAATTCCTCTACTTCACCATATTGGTCTTTTCTACCTGTAACTCTTTGAATTTCGTTTCCGAACATCCAAACTGTAGTTTTTCCACAACATGTTGTACATTCTCTGTGTGCATTGAAAGGTTTGTTAAACCAAACTCTACTTTTAAAACGGAATGTTTTATCAGTTAAAGCTCCAACAGGACAAACATCAATCATATTTCCAGAAAATTCATTGTCAATTGCAGCAGAAACACAAGTTGAAATTTGTGCATGATCTCCACGGTTTAAAACACCATGAACTCTTTTATCTGTTAATTGGTCAGCTAAAGTTGTACAACGTTGACATAAAATACAACGGTTCATATGTAATTGAATTTTATCGCCAATGTTTTCTGGTTCAAAAGTTCTTTTTTCTTCAATGAAACGTGTTTCTGATTTTCCGTGTTCGAAACTTAAATCTTGTAAATTACATTCTCCGGCTTGGTCACAAACGGGACAATCTAAAGGGTGGTTGATTAATAAGAATTCCGTTACTGATTTTCTTGCTTCAGTTACTCTGTCCGAATTTTTACTATTCACTTCCATACCGTCCATACATCCTGTTACACAAGATGCCATTAATTTTGGCATTGGTCTTGGATCGGCTTCGCTACCTTTAGCCACTTCGACTAAACAGCAACGACATTTTCCACCGCTTCCTTTTAATTTAGAATAATAACACATGGCTGGTGGCACTAAATCGCCTCCAATCATACGCGCAGCTTGCAGGATCGTTGTTCCCGGTTCTACTTCAACGCTTTGTCCGTCTATGGTTACTTTCATGTTATAAATGTTTGATTCCTAGTGGAATCATTTTTGAATTTTTATTAAACAGTTTGTTTTCCAATTAAGTGACGTACTTTTTCAAATGGTTCGTTCACAAAATGGTTTCTATCTTTAATTTTTTCTGGGAATCTTACATGGTATTCAAATTCTTCTCTGAAGTGACGAATAGCAGCAGCTACTGGCCAAGAAGCAGCATCACCTAATGGGCAAATCGTGTTTCCTTCAATTTTAGATTGAATATTCCATAATAAATCGATATCTTCTTCACGACCTTGACCGTTTTCAATTCTCCACAAGATTTTTTCTAACCAACCTGTTCCTTCACGACATGGTGTACATTGTCCACAACTTTCATGGTGGTAGAAACGAGAAAAATTCCAAGTATTTCTAACAATACAAGTAGTATCATTATATACGATGAAACCTCCAGAACCTAACATCGAACCAGTTGCGAAACCTCCGTCAGATAAAGACTCGTAAGTCATTAATCTGTCAGTTCCAGCAGCAGTTTTATATATTAAATGTGCTGGTAAAATTGGCACAGAAGAACCTCCAGGAACCAAAGCCTTTAAAGGTCTGTCGTCAATCATACCGCCACAGTATTCGTCAGAATTCATAAATTCTTCTACAGTAATTCCCATTTCAATTTCGTATACACCTGGATTTTTAATATGTCCAGAAGCAGAAATTAATTTAGTACCCGTAGAACGTTCTAAACCAATTTTTGCATATTCGGCACCAGAATTCATTACAATCCAAGGCACAGCAGCAATTGATTCAACATTATTTACTACAGTTGGGTTTGCCCATAATCCTGATATTGCAGGAAACGGTGGTTTGATACGAGGATTTCCTCTTTTTCCTTCTAAAGATTCAATTAAAGCTGTTTCTTCTCCACAAATATAAGCTCCCGCACCAACGTGAACATATAAATCTAAATCGAAACCAGAACCTTTAATATTTTTTCCTAACCAACCCGCAGCATAAGCTTCTTTGATGGCTTTTTCTAAAATTTTGTAAACCCACATATATTCCCCTCTAATATAGATGTAAGAAAGATTAGCGCCAAGTGCGAAACTTGAAGTAATCATTCCTTCGATTAAAAGGTGAGGAATATATTCCATTAAGAAACGGTCTTTGAAAGTACCAGGTTCAGATTCGTCTGCATTACAAACTAAGTGACGAGGTTTTCCTGATTTTTTATCGATAAAACTCCATTTCATTCCTACTGGGAAACCGGCACCACCACGACCACGAAGTCCTGAAGCTTTTACTTCTTCCGTAATATCGTCTGGTTGCATGGTTAATGCTTTTTCCACTGATTTATAACCGCCATTTCCGCGGTATACTTCATAGGTTTTAATTCCTGGAATATTTATTTTGTCTAATAATATTTTCTTTCCCATGATATTATTTATCGTGTAAAGTTATTTTTTCTGCTTTGCAATCTTCAATCAAATTATCGAAGGATTCCTTTGATAGTTTTTCGTGATAAAAATCGCCTAATTGCAACATTGGAGCATATCCACAAGCGCCTAAACATTCTACACCAACTACTTGAAACAAGCCGTCTGAAGTAATTTCTCCTTCTTTCACGCCAAGTTTTGAACAAGCGTAATCCATTAAATCTTCTACACCACGAGTAGCACAACATGAAGTTCTACAAAATTCGAACATATATTTAGCTACAGGTTTTGTGTTAAACATCGTATAGAAAGTTACCACTTCGTACACTTCAATTGGAAGAATTTCCAATATTTCAGCCACTTTTTGTTGTAATTCTACACTTAACCAGTTGTCATGAGCATCTTGTACTTCATGCAAAACTGGGATTAATGCCGATTTCTTTTTATCTGCAGGATAATGACTGATTAATTCGTTAATACGAGTCATTAACGCTTCAGTTATGTTTATCTCTTGTTTGATATTTGATATTTCCATTTGTCTTATTTTAAATTTTGAATTTTAAGATTTTAAAACTCATCATTTATAATTTATTAAGCGTCTAATTCGCCAGCAATTACATTTAAACTTGATAAGATTACAATGGCATCTGACAACATTGAACCTTTAATCATTTCAGGGTAGGCTTGATAATATATAAAACTTGGTCTTCTGAAATGTAATCTATATGGAGTTCTACTTCCGTCTGTAATTAAATAAAAACCTAATTCACCGTTACCACCTTCAACAGGATGATATACTTCGGCAACTGGAACAGGAACTTCACCCATTACAATTTTAAAGTGATAAATTAAAGCTTCCATATTATGGTATACGTCTTCTTTTGGAGGAAGGTAATAATCAGGAACATCTGCGTGGAATACATTCCCTTCTGGCATTTTTTCTAAAGCCTGACGGATAATGCTTAAACTTTCCCAAACTTCAGCATTTCTTACACAGAATCTGTCGTACGTATCACCTGATTTTCCAACAGGAATATTAAATTCGAAATCTTCATAAGAAGAGTAAGGTTGTGCGACACGAACATCGTAATCCACACCTGCTGCTCTTAAATTCGGACCAGTAAATCCGTATGACATTGCGCTTTCTGCAGTAATCGCACCTACATTAACTGTACGATCAATAAAAATTCTATTTCTTGTAAATAAATCTTCAAATTCTTTCCAGGCAACTGGGAAATCTTTTAAGAAAGTATCTAATAATTCAAAAGCTCTTGGCGACCAGTCTCTTTCGAAACCACCAATTCTTCCCATATTTGTGGTTAAACGAGCACCACAAATTTCTTCGTAAATTTCATAAACTTTTTCACGGAATTGAAACACATATAAGAAACCTGTATACGCACCAGTATCCACTCCTAAAATTGAGTTACAAATTAAATGGTCCGTGATACGAGCTAATTCCATCACAATCACACGTAAATATTGTGCACGTTTTGGAACTTCGATGTCTAATAATTTTTCTAAAGTCATCCACCAAGCCATATTATTGATTGGCGATGAGCAATAGTTCATACGGTCTGTTAAAGGAGTAATTTGATAAAACGGACGGTTTTCAGCAATTTTTTCAAAGGCTCTATGAATGTATCCGATTGTAGGTTCTGCGTCTAAAATTCTTTCACCATCCATTAATAAGATGTTTTGAAAAATTCCGTGAGTGGCAGGGTGAGTAGGTCCTAAGTTTAAGATAGCTAATTCGCTACCATCTTCGTTGTGACGTTCCTCTATGTATTTGTAATATCTGTGATCTGCTGGTAATGCTACTGTTCCCATCTTAAATTGTTGAATTGTTAATGGTTCTACCAAAGAAACGGTCGTCTTTGTCTGTTCTTCCTGAATCTTCCATTGGGAATTCTTTTCTCATTGGGAAAGAAACCATTTCGTCCATATTTAAAATACGAACTAAATTTGGATGCCCTTTGAAAATGATTCCGTAGAAATCGAAAGTTTCTCTTTCCATCCAATCTGCGCAATTGTATAAAGAAGTGACAGATTTTACTTCAGGAGTGGTTCCGTTTAAAAAAGTTTTCACTCTAATTCTTTTGTTTTCGTACCAATTGTGTAAATGATATACGACACAAAATTGTTCGTTTTCTTCACTATCTGGATAATGAACACCACAAAGGTCAGTAAGAAAATTAAAGTTCAAAGAAGGTTCTTCTTTTAAAAACTTGATTACGTTATACACTACATCTGCATTTGCTTCTAAAACAAACATGTCGTATTCTGTTCTGAAATACTTTACATGCTCACCAAAAGTTTCTTGCAGTTTGTTTTGTATGTCTAATGATTCTAAAGCCATTATTATTCTATGTTATAGGAAGCCAACAATTCTTTGTATTCTGCAGAATGTCTTCTTCTTTGAGATTCACTTTTCACTAGTTCTTGTAATTGCATTACGCCATCTACGATTTGTTCCGGACGTGGCGGGCAACCAGGTACATAAACGTCTACTGGGATTACTTTGTCAATTCCTTGTAAAACAGAATACGTATCAAAAATACCACCTGAAGAAGCACAAGCTCCAACGGCAATTACCCAACGAGGTTCTGACATTTGTTCGTAAACTTGACGTAAAATTGGCGCCATTTTTTTAGAGATGGTTCCCATTACTAATAGCATATCCGCCTGACGAGGAGAAAAACTCACACGTTCAGAGCCAAAACGAGCTAAATCGTAATGTGAAGCCATTGTTGCCATAAATTCAATACCACAACATGAAGTAGCGAATGGCAATGGCCATAATGAATTGGCACGAGCTAAACCAACTACTTGGTCTAATTTCGTAGCGAAAAAACCTTCACCAACATGCCCTTCTGGAGCGTCAACCATATTTACTTTATTCTTTTCCATTCGTTCCAATTTGTTATTCCCAAACTAACGCTTTCTTCTTAATTACATAGAAGAAACCAATTAGTAATAAAATCATGAAAATACTCATTTTAATTAATCCATCCACGCCCATTTCTTTGAAATTTACAGCCCAAGGATACATGAAAATTACTTCCACGTCAAAAAGAACGAATAAAATAGCTACTAAAAAGTATTTTACAGAAAAAGGAATACGTGCGTTTCCAACAGATTCAATTCCGCATTCGAAACTTTTATCTTTGTTTGCAGAGGATCTTTTTGGACCTAAAAGGCTTGAGCCAAATATAGTTAAAGCAACAAACCCTACAGCAAGAACAACTTGCATCAGAATAGGTATAAAATCGATTTGAGAATTTTGCATTTTAGTGTTGATTTGAAAATAGCTACAAAAATAATTTGTATTGTGGTATTATCAAAATTTAAACCCTAATAAGAATAGTAATTTCATTAAAATGAATACATTTATAATCATTCTAAATAAAGAATAAGGCACAAAAAAAACGCTCCTTTATGGGGAGCGTTTTTAGAGGGTAATAAATTAATCGTTTAATATTACAACGTTTGTTGCTACAATTCCTTTTCTTCCTTCTTCTTCTTCGTAACTAACACGGTCTCCTTCGTTTAAGTTTTCAACCTTGATTCCTGTAGCGTGAACAAAAATGTCCTTACCTGTATCTTCGTTAGTGATGAAACCAAAACCTTTAGTCTCATTGAAGAATTTTACTGTTCCTGTTTGCATTATATGCGTATTTAATTATTAATAATGAGCAAATATATAAATTTATTTGACACAAGCAAGAAAAATGTGATTTTATTTTGTGATATTTAACTTAATACTTAGTTCTTCTAATTGTTTATCGTCAATTTGTGAAGGTGCATCAATCATAACATCTCTTCCAGAATTGTTTTTAGGGAAGGCAATAAAATCTCTAATTGTCTCTTGTCCGCCTAAAATAGCAACTAATCTGTCCAATCCGAAAGCTAAACCTCCGTGTGGTGGTGCGCCGTATTGGAAAGCATTCATTAAGAAACCAAATTGATTTTCTGCTTCTTCTTTTGAGAAACCTAACAATTCGAACATTCTAGCTTGTAAGTCTCTATCGTGAATACGAATTGAACCTCCACCAATTTCATTTCCGTTTAAAACCATATCGTAAGCATTGGCTCTAATTTTACCTGGATCGGTAGTAATTAAATGCATGTCTTCTGGTTTTGGAGAAGTGAATGGATGGTGCATCGCATGATATCTTTCAGATTCTTCATCCCATTCTAATAAAGGGAAATCTAAAACCCAAAGTGGTGCAAATACATCCGGATTTCTCAATCCTAAACGAGTTGCTAATTCCATACGTAAGGCTGAAAGTTGTGTTCTAGTCTTATCTGTATTTCCACATAAAACAAAGATCATATCTCCAGGTTTCGCGCCTGTAATTTCTGCCCATTTTTTTAAGTCTTCTTGATCGAAAAATTTATCTACAGATGATTTTAAACTTCCGTCTAATTCATATTTACAATAAATCATTCCTGTTGCACCAATTTGTGGGCGTTTTACCCAGTCAATTAATGCGTCAATTTCTTTTCTTGTGTACGATGCACAACCTGGAGCGGCAATTCCAACTACAAATTCAGCAGCATTAAATACAGGAAAATCTTTATGTTTTGTCACTTCGTTTAACTCACCAAATTCCATTCCGAAACGAATGTCTGGTTTGTCATTACCGTACGTTTTCATTGCGTAATCGTAGGTAATACGAGGAAATTTATCTACTTCAATGCCTTTTACTTCTTTCAGTAAATGACGCGTTAATCCTTCAAACTGATTTAAAATATCTTCTTGTTCTACGAAAGCCATTTCGCAGTCGATTTGTGTAAATTCTGGTTGTCTGTCGGCACGTAAATCTTCATCACGGAAACATTTCACAATTTGGAAATATTTATCCATTCCGCCCACCATCAACAATTGTTTAAAAGTTTGTGGCGATTGTGGTAACGCGTAAAATTGTCCTTCATTCATTCTACTTGGTACAACGAAATCACGAGCACCTTCTGGAGTAGATTTAATTAAATATGGTGTTTCCACCTCACAAAAACCTTCGTTAGATAAATAGTTTCTTACTTCTTGCGCCACTTTATGACGGAATAATAAGCTGTTTTTAACTGGATTTCTACGAATATCTAAATAACGATATTTCATTCTGATGTCTTCACCACCGTCCGTTTCATCTTCAATAGTAAATGGAGGCGTCAAAGAGTCGTTTAGAATGGTTAATTCAGAAACTAAAATTTCAATTTCACCAGTTGGTATGTTTTTGTTTTTAGATTCACGCTCAATTACCGTTCCTTTTACTTGAACTACGAATTCACGACCTAAAGATTTTGCTTTATCAAAAATAGCTTTGTCCGTTCTGGTTTCGTCTAAAATTAATTGCGTAATACCATATCGGTCACGCAAATCAACCCAAATCATAAAACCTTTATCACGCGTTTTTTGAACCCAACCTGCTAATGTAACTTCCTGATTAATATGTGTAGCGTTTAATTCACCACAAGTAAAACTTCTAAACATTGTTTTTTATTTTTTGCAAAAGTATAATAATTTTAAATTTTATTAAGTTTAATGGCTGATAATCTTAACAATTTTTTAGATAATTCTATTTTTAATTCTATTATATTTACGCTTTGTATTTTTAAAATTTAAAAAATGACACACAACAAAACATTTTTATTTTCAGTAGTAGCGGGTGTTTTTTCTTTAACAGCAAGCGCTCAAGTTAAATTTTCAGCAAAAATTGCTAACAAGCCAACAGATACGATTTATGTAAAATCGAGAGGTTTTAGCCAAATGATAGTTGCTGATAAAAAAGGGAATTTCAATTCAACTTTTAATGTAACTGATGGTATGTTTAAATTAGAAGTTGATGAGCAATATGCTGATTTGTATTTAACAAATACAACTGCTATTCAAGTAGCTTTAGATTATAAAGATTTTGATAATACGATTAAATTTAAAGGTAAAGGTGCAAATGAAAATACTTTTTTAGCAGCTGAAACTTTAAAACAAGCGGATCAAACTGCCTTTGAACCAATGATGAAAGCTGAAAATTTAGAAGCTTTAAATGCAGAAGTTGCTAAGTACAAAGAAAGTATTTTTGCGGCAATGCCTCAAGGTTTAGAAGCTGGTTTTGTAGCTAAATATAAAGCAGATGTGGAAAACGGTATGAAAGGTATGGTTCAATATTTATCTGCTGCTTTTGAATTGAAAAAATTAAACGGAACTACTTCACCTTCATTTAATTTCGAAAATCATAAAGGAGGTTTTACTACATTAGAAAGTTTAAAAGGGAAATATGTATATATTGATGTTTGGGCAACTTGGTGCGGACCTTGTCGTCAAGAAATTCCTTTTTTACAAAAAACGGAAGAAGCTTATCATGGTAAAAATATCGAATTCGTAAGTATTTCTGTTGATGAGCAAATAAATCATGAGAAATGGAATCAATTTGTAAAAGATAAAAATTTAGGTGGTATTCAATTATTAGCGGATAAAGATTGGAAATCTGATTTTGTACAAGGATATAAAATTAACGGAATTCCAAGATTTATTTTAATTAGTCCAGAAGGAAAAATTGTAAACGCTGATGCGCCAAGACCTTCATCACCAGAATTAGTGACTTTATTAGACTCGTTAGTAAAATAAATCACAAAAAATAAAGGAACTGCTTTCGAGCAGTTTTTTTATGATTATTAACTTTTTTTGATAAAAATGTTAGCAATAAGTTTTATACTTTTGCCTAGCTAAAAAATAATACATATAAAGATGAAATCACTAATAAAAATGTATTGCTTAAGCAAATACCAAATAATATAAAAGTGATACATTTGTTACCTCTAAAAAATAAAATCTAAACAAATGAAAGTAGCCGTTGTTGGAGCCACTGGAATGGTGGGAGAAGTAATGCTTCAAATATTAAAAGAAAGAAATTTTCCGGTTACGGAATTAATTCCTGTTGCCTCAGAAAAATCTGTGGGTAAAGAAATTGAATTCAACGGAAAAACTTATAAAGTAGTTAGTTTACAAACAGCAGTGGATATGAAAGCAGATATTGCTTTGTTTTCTGCAGGTGGTGAAACTTCTTTAGCTTGGGCACCAAAATTTGCTGCAGCGGGAACTACAGTAATTGATAATTCTTCAGCATGGAGAATGGATGAAACTAAGAAATTAGTGGTTCCAGAAATCAATGCAGATATTTTAACTAAAGACGACAAAATTATTCCAAATGCGAATTGTTCTACGATTCAATTAGTGATGGCTTTAGCACCCTTACATAAGAAATATAAAATCAAACGCGTTATTGTTTCTACATACCAATCTATCACTGGAACTGGTGTTAAGGGTGTGCAACAATTAGAAAACGAATATGCTGGTATTAAAGGCGAAATGGCTTATAAATACCAAATTCATAGAAATGCAATTCCACAATGTGATGTGTTTGAAGAAAACGATTATACCAAAGAAGAAATGAAATTGGTTCGTGAAACACAAAAAATATTAAACGACAAAACAATTGGTGTTACAGCAACTGCAGTAAGAATTCCGGTTGTTGGTGGACATAGTGAAGCGGTAAACGTAGAATTTCATAACGATTTTGATGTGAACGAAGTTCGTACACTTTTACATAACACTCCAGGAATTACAGTTCAAGATAATATTGATACTTTTACTTATCCAATGCCATTTTATGCAGAAGGTAAAGACGATGTTTTTGTGGGAAGAATCCGTAGAGATGGAAGTCAGCCTAACACCTTAAACATGTGGATTGTTGCGGATAATTTACGAAAGGGCGCGGCTACAAATACGGTTCAAATTGCGGAGTATCTAGTTGCGAATAACCTAGTATAATGCAAAAAAACTATGTAAAATATAATGTTCTGATGGCATTGGCAATACTTTTTGCCATATGCTATCAGTCGTTACATATTTTTACAGATGAAGCCCATCATTTTCATGACGCGGTTACTCAAGAAGATACTTCTAAAACGCAGGTATCTGCGGATACTCAAACCGATTGTCCAGTCTGTGATTTCCAATTCGCCGCTTTTCTTTCTACTGAAATTTTTACTTTTGATTTTATAAATCCACAACATAAATTTCATTTTTCTAATACGTACGAATCTATCGTAAAAGAAAAGGAATTTTTATATTTCTCACATCGAGGTCCACCGGTAGTATAAGTTTTTTGTACTGAACTTGTTTCAGTATTTCTCTATTTGATTTATTAAAATAGGGTTACACTTGTTACTCAAATGTTTTATTTGTGCTAATCTGTGAAATCCGTGTTTTTAATATCACTATTATATTTATTTTAAACTTATACACATGAAAAAATATATTTTTCTCATCATCTTGATGGGCTTTACAACTATGGGCTTAGCTCAAAATTCCGTTTCAGGAACAATTAAAAACAGAAACAACGAAACTATTTCTAACGTTGAAATTTCGGTTTCCGATGCGGTCATTCAAACAAAATCTAACGAAAAAGGACAATTTGAAATTAAAAATTTACCAATTGGAAAATGGATTTTAATTTTCAAAAAAGATAAATTCGAAATTAAATCTGAACAAGTTTCTATCGGAAATCAAGAACAAAAAATTCTAGATATTATCTTAGAAAATGAAGAACATCACATAGATGAAATCTTAGTTTCTTCTGTTTTCAACAAAACACAAAACGAAAATGTGGTAAAAATTGATCACATTAATCTAAAACAAATTCAAAATGCTGGGGCTATCAATTTATCAGATGCTTTGGCTACAAATCCGGGTGTAAGTGTAGTTTCGACTGGTGTTTCTATCGGAAAACCTGTTATTCGTGGTTTAAGTGGAAATAGAGTTTTAACATATGCACAAGGCATCCGATTAGAAAACCAACAATTTGGTGAAGAACACGGTTTAGGATTAAATGCCAATGGACAAGAAAGTGTAGAAATCATAAAAGGACCCGCTTCTTTATTATATGGTTCGGATGCGATGGGAGGTGTTTTGTATTTCAATCCAGAAAAATATGCGGCTAATAATAAAACGGAATTAGCTGTAAATCAGGTTGTAAATAGCAATACGCAAGGCTCAAATAGTTCGGTAACGGTAAAAGCTTCGGAAGAGAAATTTAAGTTTTTAGTTCAAAATAATTATACCACTCACGCCGATTATAAAACTCCAAATGGTGAAACGGTAGTCAATACACGTTTTATTGAAAAAGATTTTAAAATCGGAACTTCTTTTGCCACTTCACGTTATGTAGCCGATTTTCGTTACAACTATAACGATTTAAATTTAGGTTTACCAGAAGAAGAAATTGAAGATTCAAGATTTAGAACTCCTTTATTTCCAAGTCAGAAAATTGAAAATCATTTGTTGAGTTTTAATCAGAAAGTATTCTTCAAAAATTCCAAATTAGAAGCTACAGCAGGTTATGTTTTTAACGACAGAAAAGAGTTAGAAAGCATTGATGAAATTGCTCTTTTTATGAAATTGAAAACGTTCAATTATAACGTAAGATATTATTTGCCAGATTTCGGGAAGTTCGAAACAATTATTGGTTTTCAAGGAATGAATCAAGAAAATAGAAATTTTGGAGAAGAAAGATTGATTCCAAATGCGAAAATTGCTGATATTGGTTTCTTCGGAACTTCGCAATATAAATTCAATAAAAACCTGTTGCAATTTGGGGTGCGATACGATTTTAGAAACGTAACTATTCAAGAATTTGGAGAATTCGGTACAGAAGGTTCTTTTCAAAAATTGGATAAAAACTTCGAAAGTATCAACGCTTCCTTCGGATTTAAAACAGAAATTACAGAAAAAATTACAACAAGAATCAATGTAGCAACCGGTTTCAGAGCACCAAATTTATCAGAATTATCTTCAAATGGTGTTCATGAAGGAAGCAATCGTTATGAAATTGGAAATCCAAACTTGAAAAACGAACAAAATTTTCAAGTCGATTTAAATGTCGATTATAACGCAGAACATTTCGATTTCTTTGCGAACGGATTTTACAATAACATCAATAATTATATTTTTATTTCGCCAAACGGAAACACTATTGACGATAATTTCGTGTACGATTATTTACAAAATAATGCCGTTTTATTTGGTGGAGAAACCGGAATTCACTTGCATTTACACGAAATAGATTGGTTACACATGACCAGTAGTTATGAAATCGTAATTGGACAATTAAACAATAATTCGAGTTTGCCTTTACTTCCTGCTAATCAATGGAAAAACAATTTTAGAGCGAATTTTGATGTATCGAAAAACATAAAAAACAGTTTTATTTTCTTGCAAGCGAATTACACATTTAACCAAAATAATATCAGCCAATTCGAAACAAAAACCAACGATTATTTGCTGCTTTCATCAGGAATTGGAACAGATATTCAGATGAATAAATCGAAATTCAATTTATATTTAACGGCTACAAACTTATTAAACAAAGAATATGTAGCGCATTTATCTCGCTTAAAAGCAGACGGAATATATAATATGGGAAGAAATATAGTTTTAGGTGTAAATTTTGATTTGTAGAAACTATATATTTGTAACACAACAAAACAAACACGAATGAAAAAATCAATCATTTTTGCAACTTTAATTAGTTCTGTCGGAATTATGGCTCAAAATAAAATTACGTATCCAAAAACAAAGAAAATAGACCATAAAGATGTTTATTTTAATACCGAAGTTATTGATCCTTATCGCTGGTTAGAAGACGACAGAAGTGCGGAAACGGAAAGTTGGGTAAAAGCTCAAAATGTAGTTACTTATAACTATTTAGACCAAATTCCATTCCGAAAAAACATCAAAGCTAGAATGGAAAAACTGTGGAATTACGAAAAAATTTCTGCGCCATTCGTAGAAGGAAAATACACGTATTTCTATAAGAATAACGGACTTCAAAACCAATCGGTTTTATTTAGAAAAGACGCTTCTGGAAAAGAAAAAGTTTTTTTAGATCCGAATACGTTTTCAAAAGATGGTTCGACATCTTTAGCTGGAATTAATTTCACGCAAGATGGAAGTTTATTGGCCTACCAAATTTCAGAAGCAGGTTCAGATTGGCGAAAAGTAATTGTTTTGAATGCTGTTACAAAAGAAAAAATTGGTAAAACGTTAGTCGACGTGAAATTCAGCGGCGTTTCTTGGTACAAAAATGAAGGGTTTTATTATTCTAGTTACGACAAACCAACAGGTAGCGAATTATCTGCCAAAACAGATCAACATAAATTATATTATCATAAATTAGGAACAGCGCAATCGGAAGATAAAGTGGTTTTTGGTGGTGATATAAAAAGAAGATATGTTGGTGGAAGTGTTACAGAAGATAATTTATTTTTGGTAATTTCAGCAGCCAATGCGACAAGTTCTAACGAATTGTATTTAGTAGATTTGACCCAACCAAAATTCGAGATTAAAACATTAGTTGATAACATGGTTTATGATTATGATATTATCGACAATCGCGGAAGCAAGTTATATGTTATTACCAACAACAACGCGCCAAATAAGAAATTAATGATTATTGATGCGAATAATCCAGAATTGCCAAATTGGTTAGAAGTCATTCCTGAAACGGAGAACGTTTTATCGGTTTCAACAGGTGGAAATTATATTTTTGCGAATTATATGAAAGACGCCATTTCTGTAGTGAAACAATACGATTATGATGGTGCTTTAATCACAGAAGTTAAATTACCTGGAATAGGAACAGCTTCAGGTTTTGGAGGAAAAAAAGAAGAGAAAACGTTATATTATTCTTTTACGAATTATACGACTCCAAGTTCTATTTATGCATTTGATGTGAAAACAGGAAATTCTGCCGTATATCAAAAACCAAAAGTGGATTTCAAATCAGAGAAATACGAATCGAAACAAGTATTCTATACTTCAAAAGATGGAACTAAAATTCCAATGATTATCACACATAAAAAAGGATTGAAATTAAACGGAAAAAATCCAACTATTTTATACGGTTATGGTGGATTTAATGTAAGTTTAACTCCGGCTTTTAGTATTTCAAATGCCGTTTGGTTAGAAAATGGTGGTGTTTATGTAGTGGCGAATTTACGCGGTGGTGGCGAATATGGAAAGCAATGGCACAATGGAGGAATTCAATTGAAAAAGCAAAATGTATTTGACGATTTTATTGCTGCAGCCGAATATTTAATAGCACAAAAATATACTTCATCACAATTTTTAGCTATAAAAGGCGGTTCGAATGGCGGTTTGTTAGTTGGAGCAACAATGTTACAACGACCAGATTTATTTAAAGTCGCATTGCCAGCCGTTGGTGTTTTAGATATGTTGCGTTACCATACTTTTACAGCTGGAGCAGGTTGGGCATACGATTATGGAACGTCTGAACAAAGTGAAGAAATGTTTCAATACATTAAAAAATATTCTCCAGTTCATAATGTGAAATCAGGGGTGAATTATCCAGCAACAATGGTAACCACTGGTGATCATGATGATAGAGTAGTGCCAGCACATAGTTTTAAATTTGCTGCCGAATTACAAGATAAATATTCAGGTTCTCAACCTATGTTAATTCGAATTGATGTGAATGCCGGACACGGCGCAGGAAAATCAACCGATGCTATTATAAATGAGCAAGTGGATATGCAAGCGTTTACTTTGTTTAATATGGGAATCAAAAAAGTAAAGAAATAAGCAAAGAGTATATATAGAAAATGCGGCCATTGGCCGCATTTTTTATTTTAAAAATTATCTCCGTTTAATAATCTTCCTACACCACCTAATACACTTCCTTCTTCTTTTCCGCCGCCATTTTGTGGCGCGTTAGCTAAAATTCTTCCAGCTAATCGGCTAAAAGGTAAGGATTGTATAAATACAGTTCCTGGTCCGCGAAGTGTTGCGTAAAACATTCCTTCTCCACCAAAAATGGTGTTTTTTACACCGCCAACCATTTCAATATCAAAATCTATATCTTGCGTGTAACCAACCACACAACCGGTGTCAATTCGCATGATTTCACCAGATGCTAATTCTTTTTTAGCTAATGTTCCGCCAGAATGCACGAAAGCCATTCCGTCGCCTTCAATTTTTTGCATGATAAATCCTTCACCTCCAAATAAAGCTCTTCCAATTTTTTTAGAAAACTCAATGCCAACTGAAACGCCTTTCGCCGCACATAAGAAAGCATCTTTCTGACAAATGAATTTTCCGTGATACGCTTTTAAATCAATAGCTATAATTTTTCCTGGATACGGAGCAGCAAAAGAAACTTTCTTTTTTCCAGAAGCTTGGTTTTGAAAAGCAGTCATAAACAAACTTTCGCCTGTTAAAACTCGTTTTCCAGCGGAAAGTAATTTACCCATAAAACCAGCTTGTTGTTGTTGACTCCCATCACCAAAAATCGTTTCCATTTTAATACCATCTTCCATCATCATAAATCCGCCAGCTTCAGCAATTACAACTTCTTGTGGATCTAATTCAATTTCTACATATTGCATTTCTTCACCATAAATATGGTAATCTATTTCGTGAGCATTCATATTTTTTAAGTTTTTAGTTTTTTTAAATTAGTAGAAGAATTTTTAAAATGTTACACTTTTAAATTAGATTATTCGATCTGTAAAAACATAGAACTCAATTAAATGAAAAACTTTCAACATAACAAGTGTTAAATCCTTAAAAAGTTTATTTCTATTTGTTATATTTGAAGGAACTTAACTTAATAATCATTCGTTTTGAAGAAGATTTTATTTTTACTGACATTTTTGTCGATTTCTGCCTTAGCACAAGAAAAAAAATATCAAAGTTTATTTTGGGAAATTTCTGGAAACGGATTAACCAAAAAATCATATATGTATGGAACCATGCACGTTTCTGACAAGGTTTCTTTTCATTTATCGGATTCGTTTTTCGAAAAATTATTAGCCTCAGATTTTATCGCTAACGAAAGCGAACCGAATACTTGGACCGAATTATACGATTTATTTGGTTTTTACAGGTCAACAAAAACTAGTGGAAATTTCTACTCTAATTTTTATACTTCACCTGTAGAAAAAGATAATTTATCTTCTCTTTTTAGAGGTTCTAATTATAATTTAATTGGCTTATTATCTCGAACCAATCAAGCCAATCAAGAATACCAAGAAGAAACGTATTTAGATATGTTCATTTACAGAACAGGAAGAAAATATGGTAAAAAAACTTTAGGATTAGAAAACGTAAAAACGACGACATTAAATATTGAGAGAGCCCAATCTCAAATGGATATCAGTGAAATTGACGGAAATAAACAAGCTTTTTTAAAAATCTTAAAAAAACGTTCTTATGCTGAGGTTTTACGTGATGCGTATCGTGAAAAAGATTTAGATTTAATTGACACGTTAAACATGCTTTCTTCTCCAAAATCATACAATAAAGCGATGCTTTTTGACAGAAATGAAGTAATGACTAAAAGCATGGATTCTATCATGAAAACAGGAAGTTTGTTCGCAGCAGTTGGTGCCGCACATTTACCTGGGAAAAATGGAATGATTGAAATGTTACGTAAAAAAGGATATACGGTAACGCCAATTATTTCTGATTATACGGAAAAAGGAAAAAAACTTAAAAAACAAATTGAAGAGTATTTTGTAAAACCCGTTTTTGAAGTGAATACAACTTCAGACGAAATGGTTTCTTTACCTTTATTTCCTTTGGTCTTGAAAAATGAAGAAAACTTAGAATCTCCAGATTTAGGTAATGGTGGATATATCAACGTAAAACGCATGTTGTTAAAAGATTTCATCAGTAAAAAAGACGAAAAATTCAATCATAAAACATTAGACAGTTTGTTTTTCGAAAACATACCAGGTGAAATTTTGGAGAAAAAAGCGTACCAAGAAAAAAATAATTTTGTGTACGATATTAAAAGTAAAACCAAAACGGGTAAAAACGAAAGATACAGATATTACATTACGCCACTGGAAATTATTGCTGTAATTATGAGCGGTGAAGGGGATTATGTAAGAAGATATGAAGATGAGGTGTATAATAACATCAAAATCAAATCGTACAAACAAGAATTTGTAAGTATTGTTCCAAATAAACAAAATTTTAAAGTCAAAATGCCTTCTTATTATTCGTTTGTGGGAAATAAAAACGATAATAAAAAACTAGAAGATACGGAAATTTACGCATTCGATGAGCAAGAAAACGCGCACTATTTCTTAATGGAAAGCACGTTAATGGATATTTCTAATTTGGAAGATTCGGAATACGAATTGAAAAGAATGCATTATGAATTTTATACTACTCACGAATTAGATTCTACGCAAACACATTTCGATAAAAACAAGTTCGAATTTACTTCTCAATCTAAATTAAAAGAGAAAAATATTTATTTGAAATCGGTTTTAAAAGGAAATAAATATTATTTACTAGGAACTGTAAATACTTCTAAAAACAAAGTAGATGCTTTCTTCAATTCGTTTGAAATTACACCTGCTAAAGAAGAAATTGTATACAAAACGTTTAAAGATTCAACCGCGCATTTTTCTGTAGAAATTCCAAAACAACAAAACGAATATTTAGATTTTAAATTCGATAGAAAAAAACGATATGATGATGCCGATAAAACCAATCATTTTGAAGTTAAATTTAAAACGTTCGAAATATTTTCTCCAAATAAAAATGCAGTTGAAATCACGTATTCTCAACCACATAGATATGAAAGTTATGCGGTTTTAGATTCACTTTTTAATAAAGTTAAGAAAAATATTTCTACAGATTTTGAAGCTAAAAATTATTCTAGAAATAATGATTATGCAGATTTAGATGTGGCGACAGTAGTCGATGCAGCCGCAACTGATGCTTTAAATTTAACTTCTGTAGCCACTTTAAACGAAGAAAAAGAGGAAGAGAAATTTAATCCGTTAGATTATAAATCGACAACTTGGGATAAAACATTGGCTTTATCTACCAATCAAAAATTAGAATTAATCAATGAGAAATTCACTAAAGACGAAGCGAGTGATTATTATGTGTATGAAGTTTTAGCTACAAAACCAAAAAGCAGGCAAGCTATAAAGTATAAAATTGTACTTAAAAAAGGGGAATATTATACCCTTACGACTCTAGTTGACAAGAATTATAAAAACGACAATCCGTTTATAGAAAAGGTGTTTAACACGTTTAAAGTAGAAGATAAAATTACGTCTAGAACCTTTTTTGAGAATAAATTCAGCATTTTTGAAGAAGATTTAAATAGTGAACACGATAGTATTAGATATTCGGCAATAAAATCTTACAGCGATTTAAGAATCGAAGAAACGGATTTTTCTAAATTAAAAGCGTTAATTGAAAACTTCGAATTCCGTAAAGAAGAAATGGAATTTAAAGGTGATTTATACGAAAGTATTGGTTCTTTAAAATCCGCTGAAGTTATTCCGTTTTTAGAGCAAGCCTATAAAGTACAAGATGTTTCTACTCAAACGCAATTTTCAATTTTAAGAGCGTTAACGTTTCAAAAAAGTAAAATAGCGTACAAAAAAATAGCGGAATTATTAGAATACGATTTACCAATTTCTGATAATTATGTTATTTCTGGATTGTTTAATTTATTTACTTCAGATTTGGAAAATTCACAAGTGTTATATCCAAATATTTTAGAATATTATAGCATTAACGAGTTTCATGAACCAATTGTTGATTTTGTAAAAGTGTTATTAAATTCCCAAAAAGCGCAATCGAAAAAACTAAAATCGTACAAAAAAATGTTGTTGACTAATGCAAAATTAGAATACAAACGAGTTGCAAGTTGGAAATCTGAAGAGGAAGCAAGCGAAGAAGATGAATATGATTATAACGATGATGATGGCGCACCAATAGAAGCATTTAATAGCTATTTGTCTATTTTATATCCGTTTAAAAACGAAAAAGAAATTAGTCAGTTGTATCAAAAAGCTGATAAATTAAATATCGACGATTTAAATGTTGCAATTGCCAACAGAGAATTGGCAAGAAATAAAAAATTAGACAAAAACAGTATTCAAAAATTAATTGAAAACCCGAAAACCAAATATACGGCTTTTCAAATGTTGTATCATAACAAACAAAATGATGAATTAAACAAGTTTAATAGAGATTCTATTGTAAAAACAGCCATTCATTATTACGAGGATTTCAATGAAAAAAATGATTCAATTGTAATGTTGGATGAAAAAGTAATCACAGTAAAAGATAAAAAAATATCTTATTTCTTCTACAAGAAAATTGACGTTGAAGAGGATTCTTACGGGAAAAATTCCGAAAAATTGACGGCAATTGCTTTTGTTCACGACGAAAATAACAAACTAAATTTAAAAGCATTCAGAAGATTTGATGAAGTAAAAATTATCGAAGACAAAGAAATAAATCAAATCATAAAAACGATGATTAACGAATCTTTAAACGACAATCATTTGCGCGTGAGTTTCTCGAATGGTAACAGTAATGGTTATGATGAAACAGAATATTACGAAGACTAAATGCTAAGAACCAAAAAAGAAATAGTATATATTATTTTGGCGGGAATTTTTATAACCAACGCCATCACTGCCGAACTTATTGGAGGGAAACTTATTCAAGTTGGTCCTTTTGTGTTAAGTATGGGAATTTTACCTTGGCCAATTGTATTTATTACTACCGATTTAATAAATGAATATTTTGGAAAACAAGGTGTAAAAAGATTAAGTTACATCACAGCTGGCTTAATTGCCTATTGTTTTGTAGTTTTGTTTTTTTCGATGAAAATCCCAGAAGCGAAAGGAATAAGTCCAGTTTCTAACGAACAATTTATTGCCGTTTTCGGACAAAGTAATTTAATTATTGTAGGTTCGATTATTGCGTTTTTAGTCGCACAATTTTTAGATGTAACTATTTTTAGTTATTTCAAAAAGAAAACTGGCGAAAAAATGATTTGGTTACGAAGTACAGGTTCAACCGTGTTTTCTCAATTAATAGATTCTTTTATTGTGGGTGGAATTGCTTTTTATTTACCCGGAATTTGGAATACCAAACAATATATAGAATTTTCTTTAACTGGATATTCTTTTAAATTAATCATCGCAATTTGCTTAACGCCATTAATCTATTTAGGTCATTTTTTGATTAATAAATACATTCACAACAACGAAAAACCAATAGTAAATGACTAAGAAACGTTGCGCTTGGTGCGAAAAAACCGATTTATATAAAGACTATCACGATAACGAATGGGGAAAACCCGTTTATGATGATGCGACTTTGTTTGAATTTCTAATTTTAGAAACGTTTCAAGCAGGTTTAAGTTGGTATACGGTTTTGGTCAAACGAGATAATTTCAGAAAAGCATTTGCAGGTTTCGATGTACAAAAAGTTGCCAAATTTTCTGATTCCAAATTGCAAGTTTTAGCAGAAGATGTTGGAATTATCAGAAATAAATTAAAGATAAAAGCAGCGGTTACTAATGCACAAGCTTTCATAAAAGTACAAGAAGAATTTGGGAGTTTTTCCAAATACATTTGGGCTTTTGTAGATGGAAAACCAATTGATAATAATCGAAAAACATTAAAAGATGTTCCAGCAACGACTGAGATTTCTGATGCTTTAAGTAAAGATTTGAAAAAAAGAGGTTTTAAATTTGTCGGTTCAACCGTGGTTTATGCACACATGCAAGCTACCGGAATGGTTAATGATCATGTGGAAGATTGTTGGGTGAGAGGTTAGGTTTTAGTCGAAGTGAATAGTCGCAGTTTTAGAAAAAAAAAAGTTAAAAAAAATATCAGTATTTACAACACATCGTAAATCCCAAATCATAAATCGTAAATAAAATGGATCCACTTCACGGCATAACGTTAAAAGCAATTCTCGAAAAACTAGTCGATTTTTATGGTTTTGATGCGCTTGGCGAATTAATAAATATCAAGTGTTTTAAAGAAAATCCATCAATAAAATCAAGTTTAACTTTTTTACGAAAAACCGAATGGGCGCGTAAAAAAGTAGAAGAATTATATGTGAGAAGCTTGAAAAAGTTTGATGCAAGATAATACAATAAACAATGAGTAGATCTAAAAGAAACACGCCAAAAAGAGGCATTACTACTTCAGAAACTGAAAAAGAGAATAAAAAAAATGCGAATAGAAAACTTCGAAGAAAAGTAAAAATTCAAGTTAAAAAGGGAGAAATTAACCTAAGTAGATTAAGAGAGATTTCTAATGTTTGGTCTTTTGACAAAGATGGAAAAATGTATTTAAAAGATCCTTCAGCTAAAGATTTACGAAAATAATCAAACTTATAAGTTAATAAAAAACTCTGTGATTCTCTGTGTTACTTAGCGAATCTCTGTGTGACAACTACATCGTCAAAATCGCTAAAAATTCCTCTCTATCAATTTCAATACAACCTAAACTATTTAAATGATCGTTGTAAACTTGGCAATCTAATAATTTGTAATTCGCCATTTCTAATTGTTTCGCCAAATGAATAAAAGCGACTTTACTCGCATTTGGCACTTTAGAAAACATACTTTCTCCACAAAACACATCGCCTAAATCAATTCCGTATAAACCGCCAACTAATTCGTTATTTTGCCAAACTTCAATGCTTTTGGCATGACCTAATTCGTGTAGTTTGCAATACGCTTCTATAATTTCATCGGAAATCCAAGTACCGTCTTGGTCTTTTCTTGGTGCTTGCTGGCAATTAGAAATTACGTCTCTAAAAGCGGTATTAAAAGTGATTTGAAATTCGTTTCTGTTCAAAACGTTTCTCATGCTTTTCGTAATTCGTAAATTTTCGAAAAACAACACCATTCTTTCTTCCGGACACCACCAAAGTTTCGGTTCATCATTATCGTACCAAGGAAAAATTCCGTTTTGGTACGCCAATAATAATCTTTCTGGAGACAAATCGCCGCCAACAGCAATTATGCCTTCTGGTGAAGTTTCAGAAGCAGGCGGAAAATAAAGTTCGGGTGTTAAAAAATACATCTTGTTAATTTCAAAAAAATCAATTCCAAATTAGAAATATTAAAAAAAGCCAGAAATTAAGTAAACTCTTAACTTCTGACTTTTGATATCTAACGACTATCTTTTAGAAAGGTAAATCGTCGTGTTCTTCTTCTTTAAAGTTAGTGGCAGGAGCGAAAGCTTCAGCAGCTGGCATTGGAGGCATTTCTGGAGCTCCAGCAGGTGCAGCAGCAGCCATTCTTTCAATTCTCCATCCTTGGATTGAGTTGAAATATTTCGTTTCACCTTGTGGGTTTACCCATTCTCTTCCTCTTAAATTGATAGAAACTTTCACTTGTTCTCCAACTTGGTATGAATTTAAATCGTCAACTTTTGCTTGCGTAAATTCAACCATAATATGTTGTGGATACTGCTCTTCAGTAGTAACAACTAATTCTCTTTTTTTGAATGAAGCACTAACGTCTTGAGTAGCGCCAATCATTTTGATTTTTCCAATAACTTCCATAATCTCTATAATTTATTTTTCTGCTAATAATAACTTCCAAGCGTTTAAAACTTGATTGTTGTCTAAATATTCTTTTGCTTTCGCGAATTTCGTATCCAAATCGTCTGAACTTAAAACAGCTTTGACTTCAAAATTTTCTTTTACAAATATAGTAATTTCTTCTTCATTTGGAATAGCTTCTATATTACCTAATTTTCCTAAATCATTTCCATTGAAATAACCACTTTCTTTAATGAAATTCGGAATCGAATCTACACCAATTCCTAAAGTAGTTAATGGTTTTTCTACTTCAAATAATCCTGCATTCGCACGGCTGTACCAATTTCCTCCTAAGCGAGAAACTACATCAATTTTATGTTGATCAATCATTTGGTTTTCGTCTAAAATACTTTCGTGAATGTGAATTTTTACGACTTCGCAAATAATCAAATTTCCAGCACCACCTTGGTCACCCAAAGCAATAATGTCGTTAATTTTACACTCAAATTGCACCGGACTTTCAGCTACTCTAAACGGTTTTACAATATCCGAAGGCAGCATCGTAAATCCTGCTTTTTCAAATTCATTTACACCATCAGGATATTCTGTACTCGACAAACTCATTTGTTGTACAATATCATAATTTACAATATTGATCACAACTTCATTTGTGTTTTGTGCGTTAATTAAAGTATGTTTTATCGTATTATCTCGAACTCTTCGCGCAGGCGAAAAAATCAATATCGGAGGATTGCTGCTAAACACATTAAAAAAACTAAATGGCGACAAATTCGGATTTCCGTGGATGTCTAAAGTACTAGCAAAAGCAATAGGTCTAGGCGCTACAGCACTTTGTAAATACCCTTGCAATTTTACTGGCGAAATTTCTTTTGGATCAATGCTTAACATAAATTCTAATTTTTTACAAATATAGTCGAATTTCCTTTTATCTTTTTACTTTTTACTTTGTTCTTAATTCTAAAATTTCACTATTTTTACTCAAAATACATTTTATGCAGTTTTCTGAAAAAAGAAATCTTACACGTTGGATTATCATTATTTCCTCGTTTTTAATTGCTTCCTTAATTTTATGGAATACCTACATCTTTTTCCAAACGTTTAAAGAAGAGGAACGTAATAAAATGGAATTATGGGCTACAGCACAGCAGAGTTTAACAAATGCTAATGAATTTTCGGATATAGAATTGCCTCTTTTTATTTTACAAAACAATAAATCGATTCCTTTAATTTTAACCGACTCAAAAGGTAAAATTTTAAGCAGTGCCAATGTTGAAACAATTGAAAAAGATAGTTTAAAACTGAAAGAATTTTTATTAGATATTAAAAAACAAAACGCTCCTATAAAAGTTCAACTTTCCAATGATAAATATCAATTACTTTATTATGGAGATTCAGCCATATTAAATAAACTAAAATACTATCCAATCGCTTTATTGTTGGTGGCGTTTTTATTTGGTGGCGTAGTATATAATTTCTACCGCGCTACGAAAATGGCGACTCAAAACAAACTTTGGGCTGGAATGGCTAAGGAAACCGCGCATCAAATCGGAACACCTTTGTCTTCATTAATTGGTTGGTTGGAATTGTTGAAATTAGAAAATATTGATGAAAGTACGATTGAAGAAATTCAAAAAGACATTAATCGTTTGCAAACCATTACCGATAGGTTTTCGAAAATTGGAAGCGAGCCTATTTTAGAAAAAAGAGACATTGTTGAAGAAACGAAATCTTCTTTTGAATATTTACAAGCTAGAACTTCCAAACAAGTTAGTTTCGATTTCAGAGCGCCTTCAAAACCACTTTATGTGTCATTAAATCCAACTTTACACAGTTGGACGATTGAGAATTTAGTAAAAAATTCGATTGATGCCATGAAAGGAAAAGGGAAGCTTTCTATAGAAATTGTGGAAGGCGATTCATTTATCTATATCACCGTTACCGATAGTGGAAGTGGAATTCCGAAGAATAAATTCAAAACCGTTTTTGAACCAGGTTACACTTCTAAAAAACGGGGTTGGGGATTAGGTTTGTCACTTACTAAACGAATCGTACAAGAATATCACAAAGGTAGAATCAGAGTCGTGAATTCAGAAATTGGAAAAGGTACTACGATGCAAATCAGTTTTAAGAAAGAAAGTTAATTTTCTTTTTCAATGTATGGTTTTAATTTTTTGGTATTTATTAGTTTGAAATTTTTTCCATCCCAAGAATAATATTCCGTTGTTTTTGTAACTAAGAAATCATAAGTATTTGAATTCTCATCTGTGTTTTCAGCTTCTTTAATGGTTTTAATAATGGTGTTCGTTTGTCCGCCTTTCTCTTTTGGGAAAATAAATTCTTCTGAATGATAAAAAACGCCGGCGTCTCCCATATCATATTTTTCAGGAAGTTCTAAGAATTCTTTTTCGTTCCAACCGAAATAATAATACAAAGTTGGAATACCACAAGCTTCTCCGCTAAACGAAATTCTGTAAATGGAATTTAAATCTTTTAAGCCCCAACTACTTATAGCAGAGTTTTGGAAAAAATGACTTTCGGAAAGTTCTTTTGAAAATGATTTTTCACTTATAATTTGATTTTCTGAATTTATGGCTTTTACAGAGATTCTATAAAAATCTCCCTCGTATTCGTAATCATCTCGTTGTACTTTTTTACTGTATTTGGAATCTATTGTGGTTAAGAACGTAGTGTTTCCTTTAGTTGTATTTCCAACAGCGATGAATCCTTTCCAAAGAAAACCGGTTTTAATTTGGTTGTTTTTGGAATACTCAATTTCCACCCAAGATAAATTCAATCCTTTAATGTTTAAATTTTCTGTTGTGTTTTTTATGACTTTAATTTTATCACCAATTTGTAAAGAATCTAATAATTGACTGTTTGATGTAGCATCTTGTCTGATATAACAATTTTTTGCTCCAATTACAGCTTCTATTCCATTTTCATTCATATAGTTAAATTCCCAAAAATAATTTTCAGAGGCAATTTCTTGTGATAAGATAAGATTTGTGAATAGTAATAGAAAGATGATTTTTTTCATAAGTCAGCATAAAAAAAATCCACAAACTCATTTAAAATTTGTGGATGTATGTTTTATAAATTTTCAGCAATCTGTTGTGCTAGTGTTGAAAATTCTTCAGGTGTTAAAGTTGTTTTTCGTTGGAAACGCATATCGTCCATATCTTGCAATGGAATCAAATGCACGTGTGTGTGTGGTACTTCTAAACCAACAACTGCCACGCCAATTCGCTTACAAGGAACCGTTTTTTCTAAAGCAATGGCTACTTTTCTTGAAAACGCCATTAGTCTTAAATACAAATCTTCTTCCATGTCGAAAATTTTATTAATCTCTTGCTTTGGCACACATAAAGTATGGCCTTTTGCATTCGGATTCACATCTAAAAAAGCAATAAAATCTTCGTTTTCTGTAATTTTATAACAAGGAATTTCTCCGTTGATTATTTTTGTGAAAATAGAACTCATAAAATTAATTTTCAATTTGACAATTAGCCAATTTTCAATGCTATACTTTGTGAAAAATGAATAATTATTGTTGTTTATATGTTTTCAAATTGGCATATTGATTATTGCCTAATTGAACATTGTCTTAGTCGCGTGTAATTTCTAAAACTTCAAATTTCAATACACCATTTGGTACGCTGATTTCTGCAATTTCACCTACTTTTTTACCTAATAATCCTTTTCCAATTGGAGAAGTTACTGATATTTTTCCTGTTTTTAAATCTGCTTCACTTTCCGCAACTAATTTATAAGTTAGTTCCATTCCGTTTGTTTGATTTTTGATTTTTACATTAGATAAAACCAATGCTTTTGATACATCTAATGTAGATTCATCTATAATTCTTGCGTTAGAAACCACTTCTTCCATTTTAGAAATACGCATTTCTAATAAACCTTGTGCTTCTTTAGCGGCATCGTATTCAGCATTTTCAGATAAATCTCCTTTATCTCTTGCTTCTGCGATGGCTTGTGATGCTTTGGGGCGTTCTATAGATTTAAGTTGGTCTAACTCGTCTTTTAAATGTTTTAATCCTTCTGCTGTGTAGTAAGATACTGTGCTCATAACTTCATTAATTTATAAAATAGAAAAAATCCCACAACTATGGGATTCCCTTTTTGCAAAGATATAATTATTTAACTATTTTTCGTTTACTATATTAGTTTGTCAAATATAAATAAATTAAATTTGATAATTCAAATAAAAATAAAAAATGAAAAGATTTTTTTGCTTAGTTGTTTTGTTTTTAGCTAGTTTGTCTTGTGATAAAGATAAAGATTCTAATAATGGTAATCCGTTTTTACCAAATTATTCGTTTGAAGTAACTCTAAATATGAGTTTTCCTCAATATGCTAATTTAGCATTTCCATCTAATGCGGTTTATGTAAATTCTGCTGGTGCAGGAATTAGAGGCTTGATTGTTTTTAATGGTGGAAGTGGAAATTACTTAGCGTATGATGCGGCGTGTCCAAATCAAGCTTTATCCGATTGTTCTACAATGACCATTAACGGGATTAATGCAAAATGCCCTTGTGATGATGCTGAATATAGTTTATTCACAGGTTTGTCTGCAGGGAAAAAATATCCTATGAAAGCGTATCGTGTACAAGTTATTGATGCTTCAACTATAAAAGTGTATAATTAATGTTGGAACGTATTTTTTCTTTTTTCAAAAAAGACACCAAATCCTATCCAAAAGGTTCCATTCATTCATTTGTAGTGAAGAATTTACAAGGCAACGAGTTTGATTTCTCCACTTTAAAAGGAAAAAAAGTGATGATTGTAAACACAGCTTCAAAATGTGGCTTAACACCTCAATATGAAAAATTACAGAAAATTTACGACAAATATAAATCTGATAATTTTGAAATAATTGGTTTTCCAGCCAATAATTTTTTGTGGCAAGAACCAGGGAATTCCAACGATATTCAGGAATTTTGTAGTATCAATTATGGCGTTACTTTTCCAATGATGGAGAAAATTTCTGTAAAAGGAAGTTCTATACATCCTATTTATGAATTCTTAACTAAGAAATCGAAAAATGGTGTGAAAGATTCTACTGTAAAATGGAATTTTCAAAAGTATTTGCTAAATGAAAATGGCGAATTAGAAAAAGTCATTTCGCCAAAAACGCAACCAGACGACAGAAGTATTACGGCTTGGATTGAAGGAAAATAAAAAGGCTAGAATTTCTTCTAACCTTTCTAAAAACATAACTATATAAAAATACTTAAAACTTCAAGTTGATTCCAAATAAGAGATTGATTCCTGCTTGCGGATAATATCCAACTCCTTCAATGGTAGTAATTCCTGGGCCACTCCAGTTGTCATCATATGTGTAAAAATATCCGTTGGATTCGTAAGCTCTATCGAAAATATTATTTATCATTCCCGAAAACACAATAGATTTGATTCCTTCGTTAATTTTCAATTCGTAAGTAATATTAAAATCTGATGTGGTATAATCAGCTAAAACTGATTTTTTAGCATCAATATTTCCCATATGTTGTTCGCCTACAAACTTCGTTAAGAAAGAAATTTGTAAATCGTTAACTGGTGTAAATGTGATATTATTTCCAATAACTAAATTTGGAGAATAGGCAATATTAGTGCTTCCTAAATTGGTTAAAATACCATCTCTTTTAAATTCGAAATTTTCGTTTTTATTGGTGCTTAAAGTAATGTTCGGTGAAACTGTTAACCATTTTAAAGGTTTAATTGCTGATTCTATTTCTATACCTAAACGGTAACTTTTTCCGCTATTTTCAAAAACTGGACTTCCTACATCATTTAACGCACCAGTAGCTACCAATTGATCTTTGTATTTCATGTAGAAAGCATTAATATTCAGAATTGCTTTGTTGTTTTTGAATTTATAACCCAATTCGAAATCTTGTAAGTTTTCAGCTTTTGGTTTGCTAGCTTTATCTTCATAATCATCTCTTCTCGGTTCTTTGTTTGCAATTCCGAAATATCCATAAATAGAACTAGCTGTATTTATAGTATAAGTAATTCCCGCTTTCGGATTGAAGAAACGAAACGTGTCATTAACATCATTAAATTTGATACTATTCGCTTGATAGAAAACCATTCGATATTGTAAATCGGCAAATACATTAATTTTTCCAATTTGTTGCGATGCTTTTGAATAGAAATTCACATCATTTTTATTTCCGAAATTATCGTAATATTTATTGGTGTTTGGAATGTAATATTGCGTCCAAACGACTTCTCCAAAATGCTTGCCTTGGTATTTATTAGCAGCTCCACCTATAATTACATCCGTTTTTTCAGTTTTATAATTTAAAGAGAAAGTAGTTCCGAAAAAGTCATTGTCTAACCAACGTTTTCTAACTAAATCTGTAGAAGTTACTGCTCCAAAATCTGGTAAATAGTAATTTGCAAAAGTTTCATCTTCTTTATACTGTTCAAAATAACCTTTTCCTGAAGTGTAATGTAACGCCACATTTGATTGCCATTTTGAAGCTAATTTTTGATTCCAATGCAATTGAAAATGATTTTGACCGTAATTATCGACTTCATTTCCGTAAAATTGTGTTTCCCCATTTGCATCAGTATATTGTCCGGCCGAATTATACGTTCTGTCGTTTCTTAATTTTTCTTCGTCTTCTAAACCATTCCAAGATTGATACGTTTTTTCTTTTCCGCCAAAAGCAATCGCTTTAATAATAGTAGATTTTGTGATATAATTGGCATCGAAATAATAACCAAATAAATTAGAAGAAGCTCTATCAATAAAACCATCTGAATCAATTTTTGAAACACGAGCGTTCATTTCGAAATTGTTGTGTAAACCTGTTCCGAAAGCTAACGTGTGTTTTCTTGTCCCGAAACTTCCTGCTGAATTGGCTAATTCTGCATAGCCATTTGGTTGAGAGGCTTTAGTTTGTAAATTTAAACTCGCGCCAAATGCACCAGCTCCACTTGTAGAGGTTCCAACGCCACGTTGTAACTGAATACTTTCTAAAGAAGAAGCAAAATCTGGTAAGTTTACAAAATACGTTCCTTGACTTTCGCTATCATTAAACGGCACACCGTTTAAAGTTACGTTTATTCGAGAACCATCAGAACCACGAACACGCATAGAAGTGTAACCAACTCCAGCACCAGCATCGGTTGAGGTCACTACAGAAGGTAAATAATTTAATAAAATGGGAATGTCTTGACCTAAATTTCTCGGAGCAATTTGTGCTTTGGAAACATTCGTAAAGGTAATTGGGCTTTTGTCTTTAGCTCTAACGCCAGAAATTAATACTTCTTCAATTGATTTAACAGAATCTTTGGGTTGTTCTTGACTGTAAGAACACAGAGAAAAGAGAATAGAAAATAGACTCAATTTATAAATCTTTTGCCTTTTGCCTTTTGCCTTTTGCCTTTTTAAAAATAAATACATAATTCGTAAAAAAATACGAATAAAAGGGGTAATTACTCTTTGTTAAAAATAATTAGTTAATAAATGTTGGTGAGAATTCGCACTCCGTTCGGAATTACAAAAGTTTGTTTTCTCTATTTTCCTTAGCAGCATTACCTGCTCAGGTTCTATGGGTATAATCTCAGCCTGTAAAAACAAGCACCCCTTTGAGACGGGGCAAAGATAGGAATTCAATTTCAAAAATCAATAACAATTTCAAAAATCAATTTTTTATCAGTTGGAATCTATGTTTTCTTAAATAGAAGCTATAAATAAAAAAAACTATGTGGCTATGTGTTTCAGAAATCTAATTTTTTTCTTCCAGATTTAATTTCACCAGCTTTTTTCTTTTCTTGAATACGTCTTTCGTTAGCGCCTTTTGTTGATTTTGTAGCTATTCTTTTTTTAGGTTTTACTAAAGCTTTTTCTAACATTTCGAAAAATCGTTTGATGATAATTCGTTTGTTTTTAAGTTGACTTCGGTCTTCATCGCAGGTTAAAATCAATAAATTTTCTTGAGAAATTTTTGTTTTTAATTTGGTTTGAAGTAGAAGTTTTTCAGCATCATCTAAACCTTGTGAAGTGGCCACATCAAAAATTAAAACCATTTTTGAGGAAACTTTATTTACGTTTTGTCCGCCAGCGCCACTGCTTCGTACTGCTTTAAAATTTAGTTCTGAATTTAAAATTTCAACTTTCATTATAAAGTAGAATTAGTGTCCAAATTACTAGGTTGGTGTGCTGGTTTCAATAAATCGTTTACTTTTTTTACAGGATTGAAGGTTTCAATTGGAACTTCAACAAAAATAGTCGTCCATTTTGCCATGGCACCATTCCATAATCCCGGTAATTCAAAGGCTTTTATAGGTTTTCCATTTTTGGTTTTTTCCGTAATAAAAGCTGCTTTGTTATCTACAAATTTGGTTAAATCAAACTTATTGTTTTCAAAATCTTTGATACTACAAACGATATCAACTGGATTAAAATGGGTAGAGTTTTTAAAAATTTTGCGTTGGTTTTCATTTGTTAAATCTACCTGAGAAGATTCCACAATTTGTAAATTATGACGCCCTTTTTCGTCTTGAACCCAAAATGGTCCGCCACCAGGTTCTCCTTCGTTTCTTACCATTCCACAAACACGAATCGGTCGGTTTAGAATTTTAATTAAATATTCTTTTTGATATTCAAATTGAAACATTTTAAATTCGCTCGGTAAAGGAAACGACATTTTTTCTTCCACAAAAGCAATAATTTCTTTAATATTGTTTTCGTTGATTTCGTTGTTTACTAGTTTTTTTAATGAGATTTCGACTTGGCGTTTTGTGTAAAGTAAAATCCCGCCAATTAATTTTTTATAATTTAGAATAAGTTCTCTATTATTTTGCGAAACATTATCAATATTCTTAATAAAAACTACATCTGATTGTAATTGGTTAAGATTTTCAATCAAAGCGCCATGTCCGCCAGGACGAAAAAATAACTCATTTTCTTCCGTACGAAATGGAGAGTTATCGGCATTTACGGCTATCGTATCGGAAGTTTCATTTTGATAAGAAAACGTAATTTCTAGGTTGTCATATTTATTGGTAATGTTCAAAAAATCGTTTTCAAATTCTTTTGAAATGGTGAAATGTATTTTCGATTTCTCATTAGGTTTCTTATAGAAATCCGTTTCAAAAACGTGTTCATCTATTGGTGTTAAAATTTTATCAATTTGAATATGGAATGGTAAAATCCCTTTTGGTTTATTGGCGAAATTTAAACCTTCTTCTGTTAGTAATGTTTTGACAATCGCATACACTTTTTGATCAGAATTATATGTTGGATACTCTGTAAAAAGTGCTTTAGTTTTTTCTTTTAAATCTTTATAAAAAGGAAAACTTCTTAATCCGACTATAAAAAGTGATAAATCTTTGTCTTTGTTAAGATTAACATAAGAATTTATCGTGTCTTTTTTTGGATTAAAAGCGTTTAGAAATTCGTTTAAAGAATTAAACATTCTTGTTGCTGCGCCACTTGCAGGAACAAATTTTTCTATAGTATATTTGTCTTTGTGTTTGTCGAAATAAGTGCAAAATTCTTCTATTTCCGATTCAGAAAATTGAAAAATTCCATCTTTTAATGATGCAATTTTATATAAGTTGATATTTGGAATTCCGTTTTTGAAATAATGCAATTGTTGCATGATTTTTTCAAGAGAATTTCCGCGTGTAACTATTTGTTTTAAATCTATTTCGCTAAATATTTTTTCCATTCTAAGTAAGCTGAGATGGCTAAAATAGTAAAAATTATGTATTGAATGGCAATTATGTAAAGTTGTCTGTCGAAAAATATATAAACACAAATCGCATCACCAATAATCCAAAGAGTCCAATTTTCAATTTTTTTACGAGCCATATACCACATAGCTGTGAAAAATATTGCGGTGGTGAAAATGTCTAAATAATTGTTAATCTGTAATTTATAATCGAAAAATTGATAAATAAAAACACAAACTATAGCTGTAATAATAAATAAAATTACGCCAATACATTTTTCTTTAGTGTTGGTTCTAGAAATGGAAAGAGTTTCTCCATTTGTGACTTTTTTCCATTCATACCAGCCGTAAATACTCATTACAGAATAATAAATATTAATGCTCATGTCTGCAAAATATTTAGCATGGTACATGATGTAAATTGAAAAAATTGTTGCAATAATTCCGGTTGGATAGACTAAAATATTCTCTTTTTTCGCAAAATACACGCTTAAAATACCGAATATAAAAACGATAATTTCAATGCTAATTTGCCAATTTGGAATGCTTTTGTATTGATTGATGATGGTTTCGAACATGTTATGTAGTAAAAAAGTTTGAATCGTTTTCAAAAGCTGTTCCAATTACTACTAAATCTGCTCCAGCTTTAAAAATTTCTTCAATTTTTGTTAGATTTCTAATTCCGCCACCAACTATTAAAGGAACAGAAATATTTTTAGAAACAAAAGAAACCATTTCTATTGAAACGTGATGATTGGCGCCACTTCCGGCTTCTAAATAAATGAGTTTCTTACCTAAATATTCGCCTGCTTTTGCGGTTTTGTAAACTAATTCGATATTTGTATTTTCGATAGGTAAAGTCTGACTCACACGTTGAACAGCAGTTTCGTTTCCGCCATCGATTAAAATGTAACCGGTTGAAATAATTTCTAAAGTTGAATTGGTTAAAATATCTACGGAATTGATATGAAGTTCAATTAAATAATCTGGATTTCTGCCTGAAAGTAAACTTAAAAACAAAATCCCATCCGCTTCATTTGAAATTTGCGATGGATGCCCGGGAAAAATTAGAATAGGTAAGTGGCAATATTTTTTGATTTCGATAATTAGAGAATCGATGCAAATTTGTTCCACAATACTACCGCCGATAAAAATATGAGTGGCTGGAGATTCATTTATTTTTTGAGATAAATTTTCAATTTCGCCGACTTTAGTCTTATCTGGATCAATCAAAATAGCCAACAATTTTTTGTTTGCTTGTTTGGCAGCTAAAATATTTTGGTAGATGTTTTTCATTGCTTTGCGAAAGTAAGAATTATAACGCAAAGATTCGCAAAGAGATTTCGCAAAGATTCACGAAGTTTTTTAATTTTTGTGAATCTCTGTGTTGACTCTGCGTAACTCTGTGAAATAGCTAAACATTCATGACACAAACGAAAACATAATCGTCTACAAAATCAAACTGAAATAGAAAATCTTCTGATGCGTTATTAAAATTTATATGAGCTTTTCCCTTTTTATCTTCTAATTGAAAACGCGATTCGGAAATATGATTTGGGAAACTAATTCCTTTTTCGTTTTTTAATTTAAAAACACTCTCTTTTACGCCCCAAACAACAGTTGCTTTTGCGATTTTATCTGCTTCTGAAAGGTTTTCTAAATGCGAAATATCCATAAATCGGGGTGCGATTTTTAGGGTTTTTTCTTTGCGTTTTTCTAAATCAATTCCAATTGATTGATTGCTAATACAAATACAAGAAAATTCATGAGAGTGTGAAATGGAAATATGTTGGTTATTAGATTCTAAACTTTTGCCTTTTGCCTTTTTACTTTTATCTTCTAAATGAGGCTTTCCGAATGCATCATAAAACAAATCAAAATCAGTAAAACCAATATGTTGTAATAACATTCTCACCGTTAAAAATCCTTTTTTATGTTCGATGGAACTCATCGTTTGCAATCTAGTACTTGACTTTTCATTAAGTGGAACATTTTCAAAAAGCCAATCGATATCTTCGGAAATTTTCCAAAAATAAGCGGTTGTATGTTCGTTAATCTTAATTTCTTTAAAAAAAGGCATATTTATTCTGAGTTATAAAAATTTTATATAATTGTTAGTCAGTTGTTTAGCGATGTGAACAAAACATAAATATCAATAATTTATTTCTGAATTTGAAACTTATGTTGTACCTTTGCGGACTTAAATTAAAATAAATATACAAATATAATGAGTACAACAACAATTCCTTACGTACCATACAAAGTTAAAGATATTTCTTTAGCAGCATGGGGAAGAAAAGAAATTTTATTAGCAGAAGCTGAAATGCCAGGATTAATGGCGCTTAGAGAAGAGTTTGGTGCAAGTCAACCTTTAAAAGGTGCTCGTATTGCTGGATGTTTACACATGACAATTCAAACTGCGGTTTTAATTGAAACATTAGTAGCTTTAGGAGCGGATGTTACTTGGTCTTCTTGTAATATTTTCTCAACTCAAGATCACGCTGCTGCTGCAATTGCTGCTGCTGGAATTCCAGTTTATGCTTGGAAAGGTATGAATGAAGAAGAATTTGATTGGTGTATTGAGCAAACGTTATTCTTTGGTGAAGAACGCGCGCCTTTAAATATGATTTTAGATGATGGTGGAGATTTAACAAACTTAGTGTTTGATAAATACACTGAATTAGTAAAAGGAATTAAAGGTTTATCTGAAGAAACTACAACTGGAGTTCACCGTTTATACGAAAGAATGAAAGCAGGAACTTTATATATGCCAGCTATCAACGTAAATGATTCAGTTACTAAATCTAAATTTGATAACAAATACGGTTGTAAAGAATCTGCAGTAGATGCAGTTCGTAGAGCAACTGACGTAATGTTAGCAGGAAAAAGAGTAGTAGTTTGTGGATACGGAGATGTTGGTAAAGGTACAGCAGCTTCATTCCGTGGCGCTGGTTCTATTGTAACAGTTACTGAAATTGATCCAATTTGTGCTTTACAGGCAGCAATGGACGGTTTCGAAGTTAAAAAATTAGATTCTGTTGTAGCTAATGCTGATATTATCATTACCACAACTGGAAACAAAGACATCGTTTTAGGTCGTCACTTTGAAGCAATGAAAGATAAAGCTATCGTTTGTAACATTGGTCACTTCGATAACGAAATAGATATGGCTTGGTTAAACGGAAACTTCGGACATACTAAAAACGAAGTTAAACCACAAGTTGATATTTACACTGTAAACGGAAAAGAAGTTATTATTTTAGCTGAAGGACGTTTAGTAAACTTAGGTTGTGCTACAGGTCACCCAAGTTTTGTAATGAGTAACTCGTTTACTAACCAAACTTTAGCGCAGTTAGAGTTATGGGCAAACAGTGCGAACTACAAAAATGAAGTATATATGTTGCCTAAACATTTAGATGAAAAAGTAGCTGCTTTACACCTTTCTAAATTAGGAGTAGAGTTAGAAACATTACGTGACGATCAAGCTGCGTATATTGGAGTTGAAGTGGCTGGACCATTTAAACCAGAATATTACAGATACTAATTTTATATTTAAAATTAGATTAAAACAAAAAGCCTCTCCAATTGGAGAGGCATTTTTATTTTAAAAACAATTTCATGGCTTCTAAATATTCGTTAGGCTTTTCGATATACACATCGTGACCTGCCTTTTCTATTATTTTTAATTGGCTATTTTTGAAAATTTCAATATATTCATTTGTGTTTCCCCAAGGAACATTATCGTATTGTCCTTTTATTATTAAGGTTGGAATAGTATTGTTCTTAAGTTTTGGTCGTGGGTCTTTGAGTTTACTATAGCTTGGTGGCGTTTTAATGTTACAATAACCGCCTCCGCCTCCTTCTTCTGGCAATGTTTTTGTAGGATCATAAACAAGTCCCTTAGTAAATCCCGATGCCATTTTGTTTAAATAACTATCAGCTTCTTCATCTGTTCCAATTTTTTTTCCTAGGAAAGCCCAAAAGCGAATTGCGACGTATCTTGGTTTTAACGCAAAAGCAATTGTTTCACTGTTAACATCTATTGGGTCTTTAAGATTTAGACTATCTGGAGCTTTTAATTTTTCTACTGATTCATCAATTGGTTTAATTGCTCCTGGACAAGTTAGAATTAATTTGTCAACTTTGTTAAGATTATCTCCAGCATACATTGTTGCTAAAGCTCCGCCCCAAGATTGTCCCACTAAAATTACTTTTTTTGCATTTAAAAGTGCCACAATTGATTCAAGGTCTTTTTGATGACGAGTTGCGGAATACTCATTTACATTTTCGAGTCTTCCAGATAAACCACTGCCAATTTGGTCATATAAATAAACATCGTAACCGTTTTCTGAAAGCTGTCCAAGCACTTCAATAACTTTTGAATGTATATATCCGCCTGGACCTCCATGTAAATAAATAATTGGATATGGTTTTTTGTTACCTTTCCCTTCAATAAAAGTATATGCAATTTTAGAACCTGTATTTAGGCTCCAATATTTGGTTGATTGCCTTGGTTTAATTACAGCTGTGTCTTGTTTTGAAGGAATGCAAGCTCTAATGAAAAACTGACAGATAAATAGTAAGAATCCCCATTTTATTATTTTTTTTATTTTTTGTTTCATTTTTTTAATGATAATTTTTTATGATTTTATATTGAGATGTTACATCCGATATTTTAAGAGGGATTTATCAGCAACTCAGACTTTTTTGAAATGATTTTTTAAAAATGAAATTTGTATAAAAAACATGGCAGTAGCCACTACAACACTGTAAATAGTTATTTTTGAAAAGCGTATTGATTTCAAAAAATAATTATCATAAAGCAAACTAAAATCGATATAAGTTAACTGCTGATTACCAGTGTTTGGCTGTTCATTTAAAGCACAGTAGGCGATCAAAGCAATAATAAATCCAATAATACCTATCAAAATAGGTTTTGAAATTAAGGGTTTATATACTTTGACTTCATTTGTTTTAGCAGCGGTCATTTGCGCCATTACTTTTGAAGTAAAATCGATAGAAGGTGCCTCTAAAGTTTGATCTTTCATTATATGATCAACCAATTTTTCTAAATATTTATCTTCGTCCACTTTCATAATAATCTAATATTTCTGGTTCTAATTTATTCTTAAAAATAATTCCTACTTTTTTTCTAACTCTAAATAATTTTACCTTAACATTATCTGTACTTGCATTAATAACTTTTGAAATTTCATCAACCGATTTCCCATCAAAATAATACAACGTTAATAAAAAGGCATCTTCAGGAGGAAGTTCTTCCAAGCAATCTTGGATGGCTTTATTTCTTTCATTTTCATCAATTGAATCTAAAATCGTTTCAATAGCCTTTGCCTGATGCTCGTCAAAATCTTCTAAATAAGAAACTGTTTTTTCTTTTTTCTTTTTTTTCAAACGATCTAAACAAGAGTTGTAGGTTATTTTATAAATCCATGTGGAGAATTTAGAATCACCTTTAAAGTTGTTTAACGAGTTGTATACTTTGATGAAAGTGTCTTGTGCTACTTCTTCTGCTTCTTCTCTATTATTTAGTATTTTTAAAGCCAATGTAAAAACCAAATTCTTATAACGGTCAACTAATACAGTAAATGCATTTTGATTTCCGTTACGGATTAAATTTATATAATGTTGATCTTCTATATTAGCCATATAACTGTAAGACGACTAAAAGTCAAAATAGGTTACAGAAATATTTAAAAAAAAAATATTTTTATTATTTCTGTAACCAAAATGGAACTCTTGTCGTCATAGCTTATGAACAAATAAAATAATTTATCAATTTTTAAATCAATCAATCATGAACGAAGAAATTTTAATTCCAATTAGCTTATTCTTAGTAGTTTTCGGTATTTTTTACCTTTATTTATCAACAAGAAACAGAGAGCGATTAGCTCTTATAGAAAAAGGCATAGATGCTAGTATTTTTATGGGGAACAACAAAGGTTCAAACTCATTTTCTAAAATACTACTGCTAAATTTATCATTATTATTAATGGGTATTGGATTGGGTGTTTTTGTAGCATTATTGCTTTCAACTTATACTTCTTTAGATCAAGGCGCCTTATACCCTGCAACAATTTTCACAACGGCTGGAGCTGCGCTTTTTGTAGGTTATAATATGACTAAAAAACTTGATAACTAATATTATTTAAAAGTTATAAACTAAAAAAATCATGTTTAAAAATATTGCTTTTAATTCTGAGAAGAAATTAAGAAATGGTTGGTGGATGTTAATTTTCTTTCTTGTTTTAGCTTCCTTTTTGTTTCCGCTAATTTTTTTAGCCAATCGATTTTCTTTTGAAATAACAATGACGCATCAAACGATACTTATTTTGATTGCCTCAGTAATTTGTCAATTATTAAGAAAAGATTCCATAGCTAATTTGGTTGGGAAAATCAATAGTTGTTGGTTTAAAGAACTTTTTTTTGGAATTGGAATTGGTTCAGTGTTAATGGCTTTACCCGCATTAGTATTAACTTTTTTAGGTTATATCAACTGGGATTTAAATGTTTTTTCAGTATCAACATTGCTATCAGGGCTTGCGCTTTGTTTTAGTGTTGCCTTAGCAGAAAAATTATTTTTTAGAGGTTTTCTATTTCAACGATTTAAAGAGGGGTTAGGAATATGGCCAACACAAATCATTATAGCGGGTTTGTTTTTACTTACTCATATTAACAATCCAGGAATGATAGGTGTTGTAAAAATGTTTGCTTCAATTAATATATTTATTGCATCCATTTTATTTGGTTTAGTTTATTTGAAAACTAAAAGTTTAGCAATGCCCATCGGATTGCACTTTATGGCAAATTTAACTCAAGGAACTATATTGGGATTTGGAGTGAGTGGAAATACAGATCTAAGTTTACTTCTTCCAAGTTTTACTACTTCGAAATTATGGATAACTGGTGGTGATTTTGGTCTCGAAGCCAGCGCTATATGACTGTTTTTTTTAGTTTTGACAATAATTATTGTCTACTTTCAAAGCACAATTAAATTAAAATTAATTAAATTATGAAAAATACATTAATCAAAAAACAGAAGATTACAAAGTGTTTTGCAATTGCTGCAATTGCACTTATAAGCATCTCATCAAATGCTCAGAAATTAGACTCTAAAAAAATAAATGGTTTTATTGAAAAAACAATGGAATCCTGTTCTTCACTTCCCGGATTAGGAGTTGCAATTGTAAAAGATGGTAAGCCTATTCTAGTTAAAGGATATGGCTATTCAAATTTTTCAAAATCAGAAAAAGTAAAGGACTATACCTCATTTTATATTGCCTCTACTACTAAATCTTTTACAGGATTATTAGCTTTAATCCTTGAGTCTGAAGGAAAAATTAATTTAGATAAGAGTCTAACAAATTACAAGCCTTTTAAAAATCTTAAAAATAATGCAATTTTTGAGAATATAACTATTAGAGAATTACTAAATCATACTAGTGGAATTGAAAACGGTTACATAACATGGAGAGAAGCCTATACTGGAGATAAATCTCTTGAAACATTAACAATGCTTCTTGAAGAAAAAACAACCGTTAGGACAGAAGGAAAAACTTTTTCTTATGACAATTTGGGCTATAATATTTTTACCCTTTTATTAAAAGCAGAATACGGCTTGGATTGGCAAGTTTTGTTGAAAGAAAAAATATTTACTCCTTTGCAAATGGATAAAACTAGTGCTTACATTTCTGATGCTTACAAATCTAAATGGAAATTGGCAATACCTTATAAATTTGCTTATAATGATTCGGTGAAGTATGTCGAAGAAATAATTAAAACAGACAATATGATGCATTCTGCTGGTGGAATGATCAGTTCTGTAAAAGATGCTGGAAATTGGTTGTCGTTTTTTCAAAACAAAGGAAAATTTAATGGTAAACAAGTAGTTTCTGAAAAAATAATTGAGAATGCATTATTTGCTACTGCAAAAACCGATAGAGAAAGAGAATTAATTAAAGATACGGGTTACGGAATTGGATGGAGAAGTGCCACATACAAAGGGAACCAGATTGAATATCATACAGGTGGGTATCCTGGAAGTTATTCTAAAGTTGCTATGATGCGTCAAAATAATCTTGGAATTGCAGTATTTGCTAACGAATCATTATTGGGTGAAAGAATAGCGTTTTTAATTGAAGAATTTATTTATGATTATTATTTAGAAGGCGCTCAATTTGATGAACAAGTTTATTATAAAAAGCTGGATAAATTGGTTAGTGAAATTCCTGCTATGCAATCTGGTTTTGCGAATCACGTAAAAAAAAATAATGAAAGACCTTGGAAACTTTCGCTAGAGAAAAAATTGTATTGTGGAACTTTTTTCAATTCGTTTGCTGGAACCATTAAAATTGAACAAAACTCCAATGGTTTAATTGTAAAAATGGGTGATATTTCAACTATTGCTACAGCTTTTAAAGATGAAAATACGATTCGTGTACAATTTGCAAATAACGGAAGTGTGCTTTCTTTTAAAATAAATAACAACCAAGTTGTGAGCTTAAGTTTTGAAGATGATATCTTTGAAAAAGTTCAATTGTAAATATAAACGAATGCAAAAATAAAGTTTATATGTTGCGAAATATTAGATGAAAAAGTAAACAGTTTAAATATTTGTTAATCCCCATTCGAAAGATTGGGGATTTTTTTGTTCTATAATAATCGATATTAATCTGTGAAAATTTGTGATAATCTGTGTTTAAAATAAATGATACTGTGCGTTATTTGGCACAACTCTGAGAATCAATTAAATAATAAATCTAAAAACCTGTAACAAAAAACCACTTTTGGCAACAAATTTGTAATCATCATCATCAATCATCAACTGACCATAAGTGTTTTCTTTCCGACAAGTCAGAACAAGTTTATGGTTTTTAAAACGAATCGTTATGTTAATATCATTTTTTATCCTTTGTTCAGGAGCGGACAAAGATATTGTTGCCTCTTGCTCCAACGGAGAACAGAATAAATACGCCGGAATTGGCGCTACTGTTTTTTTTACTGCTATTATGGCTTTCGTGGCCTGTTCTTACGCTTTATATACGGTTTTTGACAATGTATATATGGCGACATTCTTCGGATTAATTTGGGGTTTGTTGATTTTTAATTTGGACCGATTTATTGTTTCAACCATCAAAAAACGTGATAGTTTTATGGATGAATTCATTCAAGCGTCTCCGCGAATTGTATTGGCCATGATTATCGCAATCGTAATTTCAAAACCTTTAGAAATTAAAATCTTCAAAAAAGAAATTGATACGGTTTTATTGAAAGAGAAAAACGAAATGGTAATTGCGAATAAAAAACAAGTCGCCAATTTCTTTAAAACCGATGTGGATAAAAACCAAGCCTCGATTGATAGTTTAAAAAGTCAATTAACTGCTAAGGAAAAAGAAGTAGCAACTTTATATCAATCGTACATTACAGAAGCAGAAGGAACGGCAGGAACTAAGAAAATGGGAAAAGGTCCGATTTATAAGGAAAAGCGTGATGCTTACGATTTGGTTTCGAAACAATTGGATTCTTTAAAAGTTTCTAATGGAAAACTAATTGCAGAAAAAGAAACAAAAGGCAAATCATTGCAAGCTGATCTAGATAAAAAAGTCACCGATTCTCAACCAATTATTGATAGTTTCGATGGTTTAATGGCACGAATTAATGCGTTGGATAAACTACCGTTTTTGCCTTCTTTGTTTATAATGTTGTTGTTTTTAGCTATTGAAACCTCACCAATTATCGCCAAATTATTAGCTAGTAAAAGCGAATATGATTTTAAATTAGAAGATGCGGAAATTAGTTATAAAACATTAATCGAACAAAATAGTTACCAACGCGATTTGCAAAAGAAAACAGATGCTTCAATTTACGATGAGGTGTATTCGGAAATTAAAACCGACAAAGAATTATATAATCTGAAGAAGAAAAATGCGACTGAGATTATGAAAATTCAATCGGAAAATTATTTAGCAAAGTTTAAATCGTAATTAGGTACGCGGATTTAGTAGATGCTTCGCAACGCAGATTTTAAAGGTTTTCTTTTAGTTAAACTTAAATGATTTGTGTTTCTCTGTGGTAATCTTTGCGAAACTCCGTGTTAAAACGTAAACACAAAAAACCCGTCAAGTTTTAAAACAAGACGGGTTTTGTATTTGTAATCTTAAGATTATGCTTCGAATGGAAGAATAGAAACCCAAGATTTGTTCTCACCTTTTTTCTGGAATTTTACAATTCCATCAACTTTAGCATGTAAAGTATGATCTTTTCCCATGTAAACATTTTCACCTGGGTTGTGTTTTGAACCTCTTTGTCTAACAATGATATTCCCTGCAATTGCAGCTTGACCACCATAAATCTTAACGCCTAAACGTTTTGATTCTGATTCTCTACCATTTTTCGAACTACCGACACCTTTTTTATGAGCCATGACGTTTTGGTTTTATAAGTTAATACTAAAATTAAACTGCTTTACCGCCGTTTAATTCATCTTGTAATTTTTTTAATTCATCCATTTTACCATCAGCAGCTAATTGAGCTTGTTGTGCCCAAGTAGTTGGATCTAAATGTTGTACTTTAGCTTCAGCTCCGTCTAAAATTGCATTTACATCAGAAGCAGCAGTAGCAGCTAATTTTGCAAATGTGTCAATTCCAGCAGCAACTAATACATCAGCAGCTTTAGGTCCAATACCTTCGATAATTTTTAAATCATCACCTTTTGCAGCTTTAGCTTTAGTAGCTTTTGGTGCAGCAGGAGCATCAACTAATTTTTCTGCTTTTGGAGCAGCTTCTTTCTTAGGAGCAGCAGCTTTTTTTACAGAACCAGAAGCAACAATGCTTTCAATGATAATTTGTGTAAAAGATTGACGGTGACCGTTTTTCTTTTTGTATCCTTTTCTTCTTTTCTTTTTGAAGACGATTACTTTGTCACCTTTAAGGTGCTTTAATACTTTGGCTTCAACAGAAGCTCCTTCTATAGCTGGGGCGCCTAATGTTAATGCTCCTCCGTTATCAATTAATAAGACTTTGTCAAAAGAAACTTTTGCGTCTACATCACTTGCTAAACGGTGAACAAATAACCTTTGGTCTTTGCTTACTTTGAACTGTTGCCCTGCTATCTCTACGATTGCGTACATAACAATGTGTTTAGATTATTATTTTTTCAGTTTGCAAATATACAATTATTTATTAATCACACAACATAACTTTTCTTTTTTCTTCAATTTAAATATAATAAAGAAGTTTTTCGCTTTTTATGTAACAATTTATATCTTTCGCAGACTAATTATCACCATTTATAATTATAAATTTACTTATGAAAAAAACGTTAATGGCTTTAGGAACAATGGCAATGTTAGGAAGCACGGCAAATGCACAAAAAGTAGCATTCGAAGAATTTGATTTAGATAACGGATTACACGTTGTTTTACATCAAGATGATTCTGCACCAGTAATTATTACTTCAGTAATGTATCATGTGGGTGCAAAAGACGAGCAACCAAATCGAACTGGTTTTGCTCACTTTTTTGAGCATTTATTGTTCGAAGGGACAAAAAATATTGGTAAAGGAGAATGGTTTAAATTAGTTACTTCTAATGGTGGTAATAATAATGCCAATACTTCTGATGACAGAACGTATTATTATGAAGTTTTTCCTTCGAATAATTTAGAATTAGCCATTTGGATGGAATCAGAAAGATTAATGCATCCAGTTATTGATCAAAAAGGTGTTGATACTCAAAACGAAGTTGTTAAAGAAGAAAAACGTTTAAGAATTGACAACTCACCTTACGGTAATTTATTAAAAGCTGTTAAACAAAACATGTTTAAAGTTCATCCATATAAATGGACTACTATTGGAGAAATGGAACATTTAGATGCAGCTACTTTAGAAGAGTTTAAAGCATTTAATAAAAAATTCTATATTCCAAATAATGCCGTACTAGTTGTTGCAGGTCAGTTTGACAACGCTCAAGCTAAAACGTGGATTAAAAAATATTTCGGAGCAATTCCAAAAGGAGAACCTATTAAAAGACAAAAATTTGAGGAAGCTCCAATTACTACAACAATTAATGCAACTTGGGAAGACCCGAATGTGCAAATCCCAATGACTGTTACTGCTTATAGAACACCTTCTATGAAAACGAAAGATGCTCGTGTTTTAGACATGATTTCTTCTTACTTATCTGAAGGTAAGAGTTCGAAATTATACAAAAAAATGGTGGATGAGAAAAAAGTAGCTTTACAAGTTAATGCCTTTAATTATAGCCAAGAAGATTATGGAACTTATTTTATTTTTGGATTGCCAATGGGTGATGTTACATCTGAAACTTTAATAAAAGAAATTGACGAAGAAATTGTGAACATCCAAAACAATTTAATTTCTGAAAATGATTTTCAAAAACTTCAAAATAAATTTGAAAACAATTATGTAACTTCAAATTCAACTGTTGAAGGGATTGCTGAAAATTTAGCTTCATACTATTTATTATATGGTGACATTAATTTAGTAAATACTGAAATTGAAATTTACCGTTCAATTACAAGAGAAGATATTAAAGAAGTTGCAAAAAAATATTTAAATCCAAACCAACGTTTGATTTTGAATTATGGTCCTGCAAAAGAAAAAACAGCTAAATAATTTTTAAGATAAAGATGAAAAAGTATTTATATATCGCAGCCAGTTTATTACTAACAATAACTATGCAAGCACAAGACAGACCAATGCCTAAACAAGGGCCAGCACCAAGTATTAATATTAAAAAACCAGTAACTTTCGTTTTAGAAAATGGTTTAAAAGTATTAGTAGTTGAAAATAATAAATTACCAAGAGTTTCATACAACTTAACTTTAGACAATTCACCTTTCGCTGAAGGAAGCAAAAAAGGAGTAACAGATTTAGTAAGCGCCATGATTGGTAATGCTACTGAAACCATTTCAAAAGATAAATTTAATGAAGAAATTGACTTTTTAGGAGCTACTATTAATTTTTATGAATCAGGTGCTTCTGCAAATGGTTTGTCTAGATATTCAGCAAGAATTTTAGAATTATTAGCAGATGGAGCTTTAAACCCATTATTTACTCAAGCTGATTTTGATGCGGAAAGAGCTAAATTAATTGAAGGTTTAAAATCTGACGAAAAAAGCACTTCTGCAATTGCAGCCCGTGTTCAAAATGTTTTAACTTTCGGAAAAGACCATTATAGTGGTGAATTTACTTCTGAAGAAACATTGAAAAATGTGACTTTACAAGATGTAATCAATCATTATAACACGTATTTTGTACCAGCTAATGCTTATTTAGTTGTAATTGGTGATGTGAAAACAAAAGAAGTTAAGGAAAAAGTAGAGCAATTATTTGGAGCAGATGTTTGGAAAAAAGCTACAGCGCCAAACTTAACTTATAACGACCCAAAAGATTTACAGTATTCTCAAATTAATTTTGTTGATGTGCCAAACGCAGTTCAATCTGAAATTGCTTTAGTAAACTTATCAAGATTAAAAATGAATGATAAAGATTATTTCGCTGCTATTTTAGCTAACCAAATTCTTGGTGGTGGTGGAGAAGGTCGTTTGTTTTTAAATTTAAGAGAAAAACACGGTTGGACTTACGGTTCGTACTCTAATATAGGAGCTGGGAAATATATTTCTAAATTTTCTTCTACAGCTTCTGTAAGAAATACAGTTACTGATAGTGCAGTTGTAGAAATTTTTAACGAATTAAAAAAAATCAGAACAGACTTAGTTTCTGCAGAAGATTTAAGAAATGCAAAAGCAAAATACATTGGTAATTTCGTAATGCAAATTGAAAAACCTGCTACAATTGCACGTTATGCATTAAACATTAAAACGTTAGGTTTACCAGAAGATTTTTACGAAAATTATGTAAAAAATATCAATGCGGTAACTCCAGAAGATGTTAGAAATGCAGCCAATAAATATTTCTTAGCTAATAACACAAGAGTTGTAATTGTTGGTAAAGCTGCCGATGTATTACCAGGTTTAGAAGCTATGAGTGCCAAAGAAAAAATGCCAATTTTCTATTTTGATAAATTCGGAAACAAAACAGAGAAACCAGTAGTGAAGAAAGAAATTCCTGCAGGTGTAACCGCACAATCTGTAATTAAAAAACACGTTGATGCTATTGGTGGAGAAAAAGCCTTAAAAACGGTTAAAACATTATTAGTGACTTCAAAAGGAACTATTCAAGGGCAATCTTTGGATATGATTTCTAAATTTTCTAGTAAGGGAATGTCTGCTATAGATATTTCTATGTCTGGAATGTCAATGATGAAACAAGTAATTGGTGACAAAATGGGTTACCAAACTGCAAGAGGTCAGAAAAAAAATATTGAAGACGATGAATTAGTAAAAGAGAAAAAAGAAGCTATCCCTTTCATCGAATTAAATTTATTATCTGATAAAACAATTGTTCTAAATGGAATTGAAACAATTAACGGTCAGGATGCTTATGTAATTCAAGCTGGTACTTCAAGACATTTTTATGATGTGAAAACAGGATTAAGAGTTGCTTCTGAAAACGAATCAGGTGAAGGTGCTCAAAAACGAAAAGTGATCACATCATTCAATGATTATGTTGATGTAAAAGGAGTGAAAGTTCCATACAAAATTACTTTAGACGTTGGAATGCCATTAGAATTTATTACACAAGATGTAAAAATTAATGAAGGTGTGACTGATAAAGATTTCGAATAAATTTTTATTTTGATATTGAAAAAGGATTGCGAAAGCAATCCTTTTTCTGTTTTATATCTTTCCTTATTTCTTATTCTGTGTAGAAATTTCAAAAGTTTGAGCGGATTAATAAGCAACTTTTTTAGTTATAACTACATCATTTTCAAGTTTAACTTTAGCTATTAAAACGCCAGTTGTTGGTTTTAATTCAGATAAAATGATTTCTTGTTGACTAATATTTTTTCTATACACAAGCGTTTTTCCTAAAATATCATAAACAATGATTTCTTTAATCAATTGACCTATTGATTTTACATTGATGTGATTGTTTGTGAAAATAATTACTTGATTGGTAAACATATTTTCATCTGTAGATAATGTTTGATTTGTATATCGTAATACAAATCTATCTAAAATTTCACCTTGAACTCCTGTGAAAATGTACGGAGAAGTTTTTAAATCGTGAATTAAATTTAATTGTTTGTCTTCTAAATAAATGTTTTCATTAGTTAATAATCCGTCAATTTCTTTGATGGCAATAGTATAGTTACCAGCAGTTGGTAATTTAACTGCTATTGAAACCTGATCGTTTTGGTCAAACGGCACGCTTCTTCCCTGAATAAGATTCCTGTCATAACCTTCTAATAAAGAATAAATATTGAAACTTGCACTTAAATCTGCTTGTGCATCATACATTAAGTCTTTTTGATTAGTTGCGCCATTTTTATAGGCAATAAGTATTGTATTACTAGATGTTGAAGATACTAAATCTATCCAAATTCTTCCTTCAGGATGATTGTTTGTGTTTGTATTTGTAGTTTTGTAAAACTGATCGTTACGATAACCACTATTTCTCATAGAGTTGTTAAATGTTGCTGTCATTGAAGTTGATGAACTTAATGGGTTCATTAGTACAAAAAAACCTTGTCCTGTACCAATGTAGCCATCAAAACCTAATGGAGAAGAAGGTCCAGAAAGATTGTACGTCAAATAATCTGATGCATCATAATTATACGCATAATTGTTATAAAAAGGGTCTGAAGCGGTTGTGCTTGGTGCGATTCCATGTCTCCAGATATTAATATAACCTCCAATTTTAGTAGCGTTTGTTGTTAAAAAAGCATCAGCTGAAAGTGAAGATGGATAGGGGTTTCCTAATAAGTTCCAATTGTCATCATCCTGTGTTGCGTTTACTGGTGAATTTGGAGAAGGATACGTTCCTACAGTATTGTATGTACCTCTAGAAATGGGTGTTGAGATATTTCCATTATTTGGAACGCCAGTAAATGTCGATGTGAAGTTTACAGGTGAGTTTGTAGGTGCGTTGTTGAGACCTCTTTCAATATATCCTTTTCCTAATATCATAGTTTCTGATGCGCTAGCCCAGCTTCCGAATTCGCCTATGCCATTTCCTGGAATAGTTGGGATCCATTTGTAAAGATTAGCATTGTTTGATGTGGGTGAAATATTTGCGGAATTAAATCCTGCTACCGGACTTGACCAATACACATAATCAGTAGTATCCACAAAAGCGATTCTTTCCATATTGATGTTTCCAGTATTGCTTACATTGTTGATTTGAATCAAACTTCCATTGTTTCTAATATTGAAGATACCGTTTGTGTTTACATTTATAAAATCGGTAACTTCCAATATTCCAGTTGATGTTATTTCTAGATTTCCGCCACTAGGTATTGTAATTGAATATGCATATGCAACTGCAGGTCCTGAAATTACAGGACTATTTCCAATATTTGTAATTGTAGCACAATCTGTAGCAGTCGGTATATTATTTGGTGTCCAATTAGCTGGTGTAAACCAATTTGAACTGCTTGAACCATTCCAAACTTTATTTGAAGAAATAATATTGACACTACTACTCGCAACAGAAATACAACCACCACTATTAGTTACCGTGAAGGAATAGCTCGCAGGAACCAAACCACTAACAGTATAACTACTTCCACTTCCCGAAATTGCTCCAGGATTTATTGTCCATGTTCCTACTGGTAAGTTGTTTAATTGCACACTTCCTGTTGGTAAAGCGCAAGTTGGTTGTGTAATTGTACCAATTGTAATTGTTCCTGGACGTGGATTTACAACAATAGAAATTGTTTCGTAATTATTATAAGTATTTCCACTATATGTGGTTGTGCAAGTAAGTGTAGCTGTGTAAGTTCCAACTACAGCATTTGCTATAACAGGATTTTGTATGGCAGATGAACTATTTCCTCCACCAGGTGCCACAATTGTCCAGCTATATGTTACAGCAGTACCAAACGTACCTAAATAACTTCCTAAAAGATTAATTTGACTGCCTTCACAAACTGGAGTGTTTGAATTTGGTGTGGAGTTTAAAGTACCATCACCAGCCATCACTTCAGCGAAAGTTAAAGCTGTTGTTCCACCTCCGTTGCAATACGCATAAACGGAAGAACCTATGTGAATGTCTTGATTGTGATTACAATCTCCTATAAGTCCAAAATAATCAGGGATTGGAGCAGTGTCTGAAGTAACAGAAAGTACAGCATTAGAAGGTAACATTAGATCTATTTTATCAGTAAATCTAATTGTACCTAAAAGAGGAGTAACTACTATCAACTGTGTATTAAAAACAAAGTCTGTTCCGTTGTTTCCTCCACCAGTAGTTCCTGTTAAACCTAATTCTCCACTTATGGTAATTGATCCGATTAATCCAGTATTTATTCCAGTATTTCCAATGGTGATAATGTGTCCTGCTTGAATTGTAACATTTCCTGTTCCTGTTGGGTTTTGCCCAGGATAAGTTGGAGCTGCTGTCCAGCTACTACCGTTGTAATATTGCCAACTGTTCGTGTTAGTCCATAGACCGCCAGAATTCGACCTATAATCGCCAATAGATTGGCTATAAATTTGAATTGAAAAGAGAAAAAATAATATCAAATACAAACTAAATTGTTTTTCTCTGTTGTTAATTTTCTGAAGTAGGTTTTTGTAATTGAGGGGCTTTCCTGAAGTGAAGTAAATTTTATACATATCATTTTCATTTAATTATTACAAAGTTAGAACATAATCTAAAGCTGGTTAAAAATTAAATTGTCTTTTAGTCTTGAAAATCAATCAGTTAATCGAAAAATTTATGAGAAATGCAAAAATATCAGACCAAAAGTAAAAGTCAATAAAACTTAAAAACAAAAAGAGCCCGATATACTATCGAGCTTATTTTTTATTAATGTTAACTATAAAGTGATTAATCTTTGTGGATGATTTAAAAGAAATCCTTTTTCGTTTTATATATATTCAAATTATTTTATTTGAATTTTTTGAATTTTTCTATTTGCACCATCATTTATTTCTAACAAATATAAACCACTAGCTATTTCAGAAACAGGTAAAGAAAATTTAGAATCTAGCGACATGTTTTGCTTATTAATAATAACTCTTCCGTTTAAATCGAAAAGTTTAATATTGGCGTTGTCAATTATTTTTGAAGATTCAATTGTAATAAAATCTGATGCTGGATTAGGATAAATTACAAAATAGTTTTCAAATTCAGATAAACCTAAAGTGTTAACGGTAATAGTTCCTCTATAAGGTTTTCTGTTATCTTTAGTTAATGTAATACTTAAATTATTTTGTGAAGTAAGTGCTGGAATAACAACATTTGCAGTTCCACCAATAATTTCAGATTTTACCAGTATTTCATTATTTTGAGAAATACAAATAGTTGCTCCTTCAGTATTTGAAGTTACTGTAATAGCGCCTCCATTTTGATTTATTTGAGCAGGATGAGTTGCAGTAATATCAGTAGTTATTTTACTTCTAAATTCTGTAGATGGGTCACCGAAAAATATCCAAGTTTGCATTACTTCTTGTGCACTTGCATTTAAATTGTAAGTTTCAAGCATGCTTACTAATCCATTATTAAAAATACTTCCTAAAGTTGTTTTTATGTTTTGATTGTCACTTCTAATAATTAATTCTGTTATTTCATCTTGTACTTGCATAGGTTCTGCCCAAGCCATTAATATGGAAGAACCACAAGCTGCAATCGCACCTGCTGGTGAATTATTATAGTTCAATCTTGTAAAAGCCTCACATAAAGAAGTCTGATTTACAAAAGTCCCATTATTACATGCCACCGAAATTACAAATGGATATTTACCATTATTTGTTAGCGTATTTACATTTGCATTTGTATAATTTCCTGTAACCATTAGGTCAATATCTCCATGACCAGTATAGTTTAACAAACCAGTACCTTGATTAATAGCATTTGAAATTAGCGCCGGAGTAGGTTCGCCAGCTGCGTCATTACCACCTTGTGAACCTTGATAAAATTCATGAACTGTAGAATAACCAAAGTTAATTAGTTTAGTTGCAATAGCTCTTAAATGAACATAATCTGCTTGGCCTTCGTCACCTGCTCCAGCACCTTCGTTAGAGGCAATACCGATAGCTTTTGTCATCCAATCTCCAGCTAATGGATTTGTTTCGTACTCAATTACTCTAGCAACCATAGTTTGCACATTTGTGGTTGAGCCAGAAAATCTTCCCACCATAACTTCAGGAAATAAATCGGTACCTTCTAATTGTCCATAAAAAGAATCGCTCCATAATTGTTCATTAGCTCCTGTTAATCCATAAGTATAACTTGGTAAATTCTCATGATCACCAACTAAGACTACATAGGCTAAATCTGGATTAGCTGTGTAGAAATTTTGAATATAACTTTTTATTGTAGTGGCAGTATTGCCAGTTTGAGTTAAAGTGGCTACCGTTGTTTTAATTCCTTTTTCAATTTTCCAATTTACAAAGGGTTGAATAGTTGTAACATATGAAGCTGGTGTGATAATCAACATATCTCCTTTGTCTACGACAGGATTAGTGACTGCAGCATTTATATATAAATTTTTGTACATTTCTTGAAAATCTGAACTTGTTTCGTTTGATCTAGTTTTCAATTCATTTAATCCTGTTTCCTCAGTTGATGTAATAATTTTTGCAGAAATATTTTTATATACTCTTAATGTTTTAGTAACTGGATTGTATTGATAAGGATAAAAAGAAATTGTTGCTCCTCTCGTACTTCTAAAAATAAAAGGGGCGCTTACAGCTGCTAAATTTCCAGGATAAAAAGTGTTTTGCGAATATTCTTTTCCAAAAACATAGGGTATGTTATCTGGATTTACATTCCTTTTTAAACTTCCTTTAGATGGTAAAATATTAATATTCGAAAATTCTTCATAACTATCATATGATATTTCAAACGACACTTTTCCTGAGTTTGAAATTTCTACAGATTCAGAATAGAAAGGCAATGCAGGCGCGTTTTTTTCTAAAGTTACTACTTTAGTTGTTTTTGAAAAATCTTCATAAGAAATATTTTCTACTGTTTTCTTCGATGAAACATATTTTTCTGAGGTGTTTTGAATCGTAAAATTGTTTTTTTCGGTTGAAACAATTTTTTGTGTTTGTGCAAATGTTAATATACTAGCACATACTAAAAATGCAATTGTTAGTTTTGTTTTCATTGGTTAGTAGTTAAAGTTGATTTGGTTTACAAATATATATAAATTAATAACACAATTTTAATTACAAATAAGTATTTCATTTTCTGTTAGTTATATAAACCCCAAATAATATTATTACTGTTCCTAAAACTTGTAATAAGGTTACGCCTTCGTTAAAAATCATACTCCAAATTGTAGCAACAATTGGTATTAAATAAGTCACATTTGATGCGAAAATAGGTGACGACATTTGTATCAATCTATAAAAGTAAATATTGGCTAATCCGGTTCCGACAATTCCTAAAATTGCAACATAAATTAAAGGATGAATGTTATCGGTAAAATCCAAACCATCTGAAACTTGATGAATCGTTTGAAAATCATATCCAATATAAAGTAAAATTAGTACAGCTGGAATCAGTAAAAATGCAAAATTTCCTACCGTAATGGAAAGTGGTGAAACATCGGATAAATATTTTTTTACCAAATTAATATTTGCAGCATAACACCAAGATGCTATAATTACTAAAAGTGCAAACCAATAATTTTTGGATGGATTGCCTGAAGCGCCAGCATAAACTAATACTAAACAACCAATAATTCCGATAAATAAACCTAAGATTTGTTTTCTACTAAAGGTTAAACCGAAAAACAGACTTCCAATTATTAGTGTGTTTAATGGAGTGAACGAGTTTAAGGTAGAGCTAATTGAACTACTTATTTCTGTTTGTGCTAATGCGAAAAGGAAAATAGGGAAGAAATTACCTAGTAATCCAGCTAAAAAGATATATTTAATTTTTGTACTCTGAATTTTAAAAAATTCTTTTCCGAAAAAAACACCTAAAAAAAGTGAAGTAAAAATGATTCGGTACGCTCCTAGTTGATAGGCATTCATTCCGCCATCTAAACCTTTTTTCATTAGTATGAATGAACTTCCCCAAACTACTGCTAATACTAGCAAGATATACCATTTTGAATTTTTGTTTCCCATAAAAAGCTTGTAAAAAAATAAGGCTGTCAAATTTGACAGCCTTAAAGGTATAGATATTATTTGTCTTATTCTTTAATTTAGGTTTTAGCATCTAAAATTTCTCCGTTTACTACTAAAGCTACAGTATAGAAACCATTGGTGTAGGTTGAAATATCTATTGTAGTTTCTGAATTGTTAATGTCTAAAATTAATTTACGAGTAAACTTTTAGTAAAACTGCCTTTTTCTGTAGTAACAACAATTTTGTACATACCCTTGTTTAAAAATTTGTTTTGGAACGTGTAGGAAAAAGAAGAATTAGTATTTTCTGTAAAAACCATTCTGCCTAACACATCATAAATACTTACTTTACTGATAGTTGTATTTGGTACTTCAATTGTAAAAGCACCAGTGGTTGGGTTTGGAAATAGTTTAAAATTGTCAGACTCAAAATTTTCAGAACTTAAATTACTAGTAATTTTTCTGATTTTATCGCTACCTCCTTCCGAAACGTATATTACATTATTTTTAATATGTATTGCCCATGGATTACTAAATAAGGCATTATTTAAGCTACCATCTAAATAGCCATTATTTTCACTACCCGTATAGGTGCTTACCATACCACTAAGTGTTATTTTCCTTATCATATTATTACCTGAATCTGTAACATATAAATTACCACTTGTATCTCTACCAATACCTGTAGGATATCTAAATTGTGCGGTAGTACTTTGTCCGTTAGTAAAACCCCAAGTGCTACCTGCTACGGTGCTTACTACACCTGTTGGTGTAATTTTTCTTATTTTGTGGCTAAAATATTCTGCAACATATAAATTATTGTTTCCATCAATACAAATACCATTTGGATAGTCAAATTTTGCTATAGTACCTACCCCGTCTAAATATCCAGATGTTGTGCCAGCTACTGTTGTAACCGTGCCGCTAGGTGTAATTTTTCTTATTTTGCTATTTCCTGCATCGGCAACATACAAATTGCCTAAGGCATCAATACATATTTGTTCTAAGTAGTCAAATTGTGCAGCTGTGCCATTGCCATTTGCAAATCCTTGCGTGCTCCCTGCCAGTGTGGTAACTACGCCAGTTGGAGTAATTTTACGTATTTTAAAATTCCAGAAATCTGTAACATATAAATTACCTAAAGCATCAATACAAATTCCAGTGGGTGCCCCAAAAATAGCAGAAGTGCCTATGCCATCTGCGTAACCCTCTACACCACTACCTGCAATCGTTGTAACCATGTTAGTACCCGAAGCGTCAATTTTTCTAATTCTGTTATTAGACCTATCTGCAACAAAAATATTGCCATTATTGTCAGTGCAAATGCCTAAAGGGTCTTTAAATTGGGCTATGTTAACTGACCCATCTAAATAACCTGAAGTTGTACCAGCAACAGTACTCACCGTTTGTGAAAACCCAAAGAAGGTATTAAAAACGGTTATAAAAAATAGAAATTTAGCCATAATTTGTGGTTTTTTACTTGCTAGATGCTTTTCTTATAAAAAGGTTGCGTTGTAAATGTAAGAAAATATTTAATGTAGAATTTTATTTTGTTACTAATTTAAAAGCATGTTATCTTGAAGAGGTAACGTGCTAATTTTTTAATACTATTATCCGCTTATTTGTTTTAAATTAGAATTTTTAGAAACGGTTTTACTTAAAATAAAAATTTTGTAAGGAAACCCAATTAATTTGTGCTTTAAATAGGGTTGAGGTGAGGCCAAAAAAATAAGGCTGTCAAATTTGACAGCCTTAAAGGTATAGATATTTTTAAGATATATTATCCTAAAGCAGCTCTTTTGAATCCTGTTACAGTTAAACCTGAATCTACAGATTTAATGTAAGCAGCAACGCTCATAGAACTATCTTTAATATAATCTTGGTTTACTAAAGTGTTATCTTTAAAGAAACGTCCTAATTTACCTTTCGCAATGTTTTCAATCATAGCTTCTGGTTTACCTTCAGTACGTAACATATCTTTTGCGATTTCGATTTCTTTTTCGATAGTTGCAGCATCAACACCAGCTTCGTCTAAAGCGATTGGCGCCATTGCAGCAGCTTGCATTGCAACGTTTCTAGCAGCTTCAGCACCACCTTCAACATTTGCAGATAAAGCTACTAAAGTAGCAATACCATTTCCAGCGTGAATGTAAGAATTAACAAAAGCACCTTCTAATCTTTCGAAAGAACCGATTTCAATTTTTTCTCCAATTACACCAGTTTGCTCAATTAATTTTTCAGCAACAGTAATTCCACCGAAGTCAGCAGCTAAGAAAGCGTCTTTATCAGAAAAATTTAAGGCTAAGTTTGCGAAATCATTTGCTAATTTTACGAAACCTTCGTTTTTACCTACGAAGTCAGTTTCACAATTTAAAGAAACAACAACACCAGCAGTATTATCACCATTAACAACAGCAATAACAGCACCTTCTGTAGATTCTCTATCAGAACGGTTAGCAGCAACTTTTTGACCTTTTTTTCTTAAAATTTCAATCGCTAATTCAAAATCACCTTCAGCTTCAACTAAAGCTTTTTTGCAATCCATCATACCAGCACCAGTTGTAGTTCTTAATTTGTTAACTTCAGCAGCAGTTATATTTGACATTTTATTATATTTTAAATTATTAATGTAAAAAAAGAAATTCCAATCGTAAAAATCCAAATTCCAGTTTTATATAATTTATAACAAATAGTTATTAAATTAATTTGGAATTTGGAATTTTACTTTCGGAATTTATATTATTTATGCTTCAGAAGAAGTTTCTTCAGCTTCAGCTACTGGAGCTTCAGTTGTAGAATCTGTAGTTTCTTCTTTGTCTGATTTTCTCTCAGATAAACCTTCTGTAATAGAAGCAGTTACTAAAGATAAAATTTTATCGATTGATTTAGAAGCATCGTCGTTAGCTGGGATAACGTACTCAACCAAACGAGGGTCAGAGTTTGTATCAACCATTGCGAATACTGGAATGTTTAACTTTTTTGCTTCTTTTACCGCGATATGTTCAGCTTTAATATCTACTACGAATAATGCAGCAGGAATTCTTGACATGTCAGCAATTGAACCTAAGTTCTTGTCTAATTTTGCTCTTAAACGATCAACTTGTAAACGTTCTTTTTTAGAAAGCGTCATAAAAGTACCGTCTTTTTTCATTCTGTCAATAGAAGCCATTTTTTTAATAGCTTTTCTGATAGTGATGAAGTTTGTTAACATACCACCTGGCCATCTTTCAGTGATGTAAGGCATGTTACAAGCAGCAGCTTTTTCAGCAACGATATCTTTTGCTTGTTTTTTGGTAGCTACGAAAAGTATTTTTCTACCAGATGCAGCAATTTTTTTCAAAGCGTCATTCGCTTCTTCAATTTTTGCAGCAGTTTTATATAGGTTAATGATATGAATACCATTACGTTCCATATAAATGTAAGGAGCCATGTTTGGATCCCACTTACGAGTCATGTGTCCAAAATGAACACCAGCCTCTAATAACTCTTTAACGTCAATTTTGTTTGCCATTTTGTAATAGTTTACGTTCCGTGTTCTAGCAATCTTTAAGTAGTAACTTGCGCTAGTCTTAAAAATTTAGATGCTAAACTAATTTCTTTTTCAATAAAAAGAAATATCGACAACTTGTTTTTAAATTCTAATTTTGTTGTAAAAATGTATCTGAAAAATAATACAGGAACAAGTCCAGTATTAACGTTTCGAGAATTGGAATCTCTTACGTGCTTTCTTCTGACCGAATTTTTTACGTTCTACCATTCTTGGATCTCTTGTTAGTAATCCTTCTGGTTTTAAAACCAATCTGTTTTCTGCTTCAACTTCACACATAGCTCTTGCAATAGCCATTCTCACAGCTTCTGCTTGACCAGTTGCTCCACCACCATAAACATTAATTTTAACGTCGAAATTGTTTTCGTTGTTAGTTAATGTTAAAGCTTGTTTCACTTTGTACTGCAATGTAGCAGTTGGAAAGTAAACAGCAAACTCTCTTTTGTTAACTGTAATGTTACCAGTTCCTTCTGAAACATAAACACGTGCAACTGCACATTTTCTTCTTCCGATTTTGTGAATTACTCCCATTACTTAAGATCGTTTAGGTTAACAGTTTTAGGAGTTTGTGCTGCATGTTTATGAGCATCTCCTACGTTAACATTTAAATTACGGAATAATTGAGCTCCTAATTTGTTTTTAGGCAACATTCCTTTAACTGCTTTTTCTACTAATAATGCAGGATTTTTTTCCTTCATTACTTTTGCAGTTAGACTTCTTTGTCCTCCTGGATAACCTGTGTGGCGGATGTAAGTTTTCTCATCCATTTTGTTTCCAGTAAGATTGATTTTTTCTGCGTTAATAACAATCACGTTATCTCCACAGTCAACATGCGGCGTATAACTTGGCTTGTACTTACCTCTTAATAGCATAGCTACTTTAGAAGCAAAACGACCTAAGTTATGACCTTCAGCGTCTACAACAATCCACTGCTTGTCTGCAGTAGCCTTGTTTGCCGAAATTGTCTTGTAGCTTAATGTGTTCACAATACTAATTTTTAATTAAACATTCCATTCCTATTCCCGAACTTCGGGTTTAGGGGTGCAAAAGTACAATTAATTATTAAAATTACAAACTCTAACCTAAATTTCTTTTGTATTGATTTTGAACTCTTTGAATTCTATTCTAAATTTATATTCATTTTGATACAATTATTAGCGGCTATTTTATATTTTTGAATTTGATTAAAGTATCAAAATGAAATCAAAAGCCACATTAAAAGAATTAGCAAAAGAATTAGGTGTTTCTACTTCAACAGTTTCTAAAGCTTTAAGCAATAGCCCAGAAATTAGTGAACAAACTAAAATTAAAATTAAAGAATTTGCTGAACTTAAAAATTATAAACCCAATAGTATCGCTAAAAATTTAAAAAATCAGCGTTCCTATACGATTGGTGTGGTTTTTCCCAATATTTTAAATCCGTTTTTTGCGAAAGTTTTTTCTGGTATCGAATCCTATGCGAATGAAAAAGGATATAATTTAATTACGTGTACCTCTAACGAATCTTTGGAAAAAGAAAAACAAATGATTGAAATGTTAGACAATGGTGCGATTGATGGTTTTATTTTGGCCTTGGCTGAAGAAACTCAGAAAGAAAATAATTTTACACACATATATAATGTATTGCGTCACGGAACACCAGTTGTTTTGTTTGATAGAATTGCAGAAGAATTAAAATGTGATAAAGTTATTGTAGATGATTTCGATTCTGCTGTAAATGCGACACAATACTTAATTGATACCAATTGTAAAAAAATCGCTTTATTTTCTACAATCAATAATTTAAGCGTTGGCGATTTAAGAGAAAACGGTTACAAAGAAGCGTTGCGTAAAAATAATATCAAATTTGATAAAAACATTTCTTTATTAATGGGTTCTGATGTGGGCTTTGATGAAAAAATGGGGACACTTATTTTAGAAAAAAAACCAGATGCTATTTTTGCTATTGACGAATATGCCGTAGTTACTGCGATGAAATTTTGTTTGAAAAATGGATTGCACGTTCCTGATGATGTGTCAATAATTGGTTTTGCTGATGGTTTATGGTCGCGCCGAATGACGCCAAGTTTGTCGACAATTAGTCAACACGCACCAGAAATTGGACAAAAAACAGCGGAATTAATCATCAAGCGCATTGAAGAAATTCCGGATTCTGAATCAGAAAAAATATTTGAAACCGCAGTAATTAAAACCGAATTACGAAAAAGAGATTCGGTTCGAAAACTATAAATTCCAATTATTCAATTGCTGAATTGCGTGATAAGCGGTCAAATCAAAATGAACAGGCACAATCGAAATGTAATCATTTGCTAAAGCCCATTCGTCTGTGTCTTCGCCATTATCATAATTCACAAATTTCCCAGTTAGCCAATAGTATTCTTTTCCCATTGGATTGGTACGTTTGTCAAATTCTTCTTCCCAAGCCGCTTTCGCTTGACGACAAATTTTAATGCCTTTTATGTTATCTGTTTTTGGAAAATTTACATTTAAAATTACGCCTTCTGGTAATCCTTTTTCTAAAACTTCTAATGCGATTTTTTTGATAAATGGTTTGATGTTTTCAAAATTCGCATCCCAACTATAATCACATAATGAAAATCCAATCGATGGAATGCCTTCAATTCCTCCTTCAACCGCAGCACTCATCGTGCCAGAATAAATCACATTTATAGAAGAATTCGAACCATGATTGATACCAGAAACACATAAATCTGGTCTGGTTTTCATTAATTCGTGAATACCCATTTTTACGCAATCTACGGGAGTTCCAGTGCAGCTATATGCGTTTTCAGTTCCTAAAAAACCTGGAATATGTTTCAATTCTAATGTGCTATTTATGGTAATGGCATGTCCCATTCCGCTTTGTGCGCTGTCTGGAGCAATAATAAAAATTTCACCTAATTCGTGCATCACTTCTGTCAAGGCTTTTATTCCTGGAGCAGCAATGCCATCGTCATTAGTAATTAGAATTTTTTTCATTTGGACTGAAGTGTTAAATTATTTGCTAAATTATCATATTTTATGATTTTATTGTACATAAAAATATTAAATTTGTTTTCGTACTTTAAAAAAGTATCCGAATACACTTTTGGCACGATTTTAGAAATTAGAAATGAAAAATATAATAGAATTTATGAAAAGGAATTATAAGGTTTTATTGGTTGTTGGAATATTATCTGCGGGATTGTGGAGTTTTATTCCGACTCAAAAAACGTCTGGCGACGATAAAGATAAAATGTTAATTGAGTTGTTGTCTTTTGTTTTAGAAAAAGGGCATTTTTCGCCAATTGAATTAAACGATACTTTCTCTAAAAAAGCGTATGCGTCTTATATTGAATCGTTAGATCCAACAAAAAGATATTTCATTCAATCGGATATCAATGAATTTCAAAAATATGAGAATTCAATTGACGATATGATTAGAAGTAAAGATTTGTCTTTTTTCGATTTAACCTACAAAAGATTAATGCAAAGAATGAAAGAATCGAAAGTAATTTATACTTCAATTCTTTCAAAGCCATTGAATTTAAAAGACGATGAAACGATTAGTGTAGACTATGAAAAACTACCTTATGCGGCATCAACAAATGATTTAAATCAGAGATGGAGAAAGCAATTAGAGTTTGCTGTTTTAAGTGATATTACGGATAAAGAAGAAATTCAAGATGCCTTAAAAAATGATGACAAAACAGTTACAGAAGCTACTGAAAAGAAAGAAGTAGTTAAGTCTGAACCAAAAACTTTCGAAGAATTAGAAGAAAAAGCTAGAAAAACAACGGAAAGTAATTTAAATAATAACTTTGGTTTTATTGCGGAATTAACTCGTGAAGATTGGTTCTCCATTTATCTTAATGCGATTGTAACGCAATATGATCCGCATACTTATTATTTTTCTCCAGAAGATAAAGAGAAATTTGATGTAAGTATGAGTGGAAAATTTGAAGGAATTGGAGCCCGTTTACAAAAGAAAAATGAAGGAATTGAAGTTTCAGAATTAATCAGCGGCGGTCCAGCTTGGAGAGGAAAATTATTAGAACAAGGAGATGTTATCATCAAAGTAGCTCAAGGAAACGAAGAGCCAATTGATATTGCAGGAATGCGTTTAGATGATGTTATTAAAAAAATAAAAGGACCAAAAGGAACTTTAGTAAAACTTACCGTTAAAAAAGTGGATGGAACTGTAAAGGTTGTGCCAATTGTTAGAGACGAAGTAGAAACTGAAGAAACTTTTGCAAAATCAACTGTGGTTAATAAAGAGGGGAAATTATTTGGTGTAATTTATTTGCCAAAATTTTACCAATCTTTTGAAAACAAATCACAAAGAGATGCTTTTAAAGATGTAGCTCAAGAAATAGAAAGATTAAAAGAATTAAACGTTCAAGGAATTGTAATGGACTTACGCGACAATGGTGGTGGTTCTTTAGAAACAGTTGTGAAAATGACAGGTTTGTTTATTGATAAAGGACCTGTAGTTCAAGTAAAACCAGCTAATGGGAAAGCACAAGTTTTAGCAGATTCAGTTCCGAATGCGCAATGGGATGGACCGTTAGTAGTTATGATTAATAATTATTCGGCTTCAGCTTCAGAAATTTTTGCAGCTGCCATTCAAGATTATAAAAGAGGAATTGTAATTGGAAGTAAGCAATCTTACGGAAAAGGAACCGTTCAAAATGTATTTGAATTAAACGAATTTGTTCGAGGAAACCAATACGGAGATTTAGGAGCGTTGAAAACAACGACTCAGAAATTCTACAGAGTTAATGGTGGTTCTACACAATTAGAAGGAGTGAAAAGTGATGTGGTAATGCCAGACCGTTTTAGTTTTATGGAAACTGGTGAAAAAGATGAAAAAAGCGCTTTACCTTGGGATAAAATTGAACCAGCAGTTTATTCTCCTTTAAATGTAAGCTTTGATAATGTTATTGCTAATAGTAAAAACAGAATTGCAAGTAATGAGAGTTTTAAACTAATTTCGGAAAATGCAAAATGGATAAACGACAGAAAAGAAGACAATACAATTAGTTTGAATTATGCTTCTTACAAAAAAGAGTTAGCTGAAATTGAAGAGCAGACTAAGAAATTTAAAGTCATTGAAAAATTTAAAAACAACTTAACGTTTACTTCTTTACCATATGAATTAGAATTAATGGCTAAAGATGAATTGCTAAAAGAAAAACGCGACAGATGGCATGCAGAATTAGTGAAAGACGTTTATATGACTGAAACGTTAAATGTTTTGACTGATTTAACAGGAAAAGATGTAAATACAACTTTAGTGAAAACTAAAAAAGCAAAGAAAACTAAAGAGAAAAAGTTAGCTTCAAAATAGTTGAAGTTTTAAATATAAAAAATGCCATTCGTTTTGAATGGCATTTTTTGTTTCTATAGATTGGTAAAAAGCTTATCTTATTTTATCTAATTTAATAGTAGCTTTTTCTAATTTGTTTTGTAAATCTGTACTTTTTTTAAGAAGTTTTTCTATTTTTTCTTGACGTTTTATTTCGTCATTTGGAGATAATTTTCCTTTCTTTTTGTCTTTCTCAAACTTCTCTTTTTCGTCTTCTAATTTTTCTTTATTTTTAAGAATGTCCTCTTTTAAATCGGCAACATTGTCTCTTGCATCTGCAAGTTGTTTTCTTTCTTTTTCAAGTTTTTTTCTTTCTTTTTCTGCATTTTTTCTAGCTTTTTCAGAAGCTTTAAGTTCTTTTGTTAAAGCGTTTTTTTCTTTTTCAATTTCCTTTTGTTGATCTCTTAATGCTTTTTCCGCTTTTTCCTTTTCTTTAGCAGTATCTTTGTCTGCTTTCTCTTTCGTTTTTAATGCTTCTTTTTCTGCTTTTTCTTTTTCGAACTTTTCTATTTCAACTTTTTGAATCGAATCATTTGATCTGGCTGTAGAAGGTGGAACTATATCTTGTGCGTTTGCATTTATGGCAAACAAACCAAATGCCATGATTGTTAGTGTTTTTTTCATAATTGTAGGTATTAGGTAAAACTTTTTTTTGTTTACTTTTACAAAGATAATAAACTTAATTATGCGAATTTTTTTTTTAAATATATTTATTCTTTCCGTTTTTACATCTTGTCAAATTAAAAATGAAAGTAAAGCAGAAACCACTGAAACAAAAATTGTACCAACTTCTGAAAAACCAACAGAAAATACAGAATTTTCGTATTTACCAACTTCAACATCAAATGCCATTTATGAACATAAAGGGTATACTTTTTCTTATGTAGAAGCGCATGAACAAAGCGAATGGGTTGCCTATTTGTTAGAAGACGGAAAATGGAAATATTCTAATTTAGAACGCCCACTTTTTGAGCAAGATCCGATAGTGGAAACCGAATCTGCACATTGGAGAAACTATAAAAAATCGGGTTATACGAAAGGACATTTGTGTCCGGCAGGCGATAGAAAACAAACTCAGGAATTGTTTGATGAAACCTTTTTCACAAGCAATGCTTCACCACAATTATATGATTTTAATGCAGGTGTTTGGAATCGTTTAGAAAACAAAGTGCGTTATTGGGCAGGAAAATATGATGGAATTTACGTAGTAACTGGCGGCGTTTTAAATGACGATTTAGAGACTATTGGCACAGAAGATGTCTCCGTTCCAAAATACTTCTACAAGGTCTTATTAACGAAAGACAAAACCAGAATGATTGCTTTTTTAGTCCCACATGAAAAATCAAATAAACCGTTATATGAATTTGTGGTTTCAGTAGACGAATTAGAAAAGAAAACAGGAATAGACTTTTTCCCTAAATTAGATGATACTTCAGAAAATAAATTAGAAGCTAGTAAAGATTATAAAGGTTGGAGTTTTTAGATTTTATTAATTTGAGCAATAATAATGATTATTGTAATTAATGGAATAAATAGTTGAATGAACATAAATAGATAATCTGAATATTTAACTCTTCTGTTTTTAGGAAATCCATTCCCCATAACTTTTGCTCCTATTTTCTCTCTAAATGGCATATAAGGATATTTTCCAATAAAAGGTTTTAATAGTTTAGAAGATAATTCAAAACAAATCAATTGTATTAATGGTAAAAAGCTAAGTGTTATGTAATTGAAGTTTTTAGGTTTTGTCAAGAATATTTCAAAAATTATTCCTATAGTTAAGAAAATTATTGCTATTACAAAAAGCTTCCTTTTGGAAATTTTATCATGTACTTTTGAAGATAAATCCACATATATATAAGCGGAAGTTAAGATTAAAAGTATATTAAATATAGTCATTGTATATTGCTTTAATCCTTACCACTCATTTACTTTATTCGCATCCATCTTAATAAAGATAAAAAGCATAATGGTAAACGCCCATAAACTTGAACCACCATAAGAGAAAAAGGGTAGTGGTACTCCGATTGTTGGGAACAAACGAATTAACATCGCAATATTTACAAAAAAGTGGGTAAATAAATAGGTGGCAACGCAATAGCCATAAACCCTGCTAAATCGGGTTTTTTGCCTTTCGGCTAAATATAAAATTCTAATGAATAAGCATACAAATATACTCATGACTAATAGGTTTCCTACAAATCCCCATTCTTCACCAACGGTTGTAAAAATATAATCAGTATGTTGTTCTGGTACGAAACCACCTTTGGTTTGAGTGCCTTCTAAATAACCTTTTCCGAGTAATCCTCCAGAACCAATGGCAATCATCGATTGATTTAGATTATAACCTTCTTTTTTCATATTCACATCTTTTCCTAAAAGCACGTTAATTCGGTCTTTTTGATGTGGTTCTAAAACTTTATCGTACATATAACTTACCGAAAAAGCAAAACTGGATATGGCTATAAATATCAAACCATAAACAATTGGATTTCGAGAAATTAATCGATTAAAAATATAATGGATTACCATAAAAACTCCAATAAATGAAATTAGGAATATGGGTTTTATAATTAAAGCCAAAAGGAAAGTAGCAATAGCAATAGCACCAGTCCATAAATACCAGCCAGGTAATCCTTCTCTAAACAATACAAAAATTAACGATAAAAATATCATCGCACTTCCAGCATCTGGTTGCATTAATATTAAAAAAACAGGTAAACCAATTATGGCAAAAGCAATATATTGGAAGTTTCTCTTAGCTAAATTTACTTGCGCATCACTTAAATATTTCGACAATAATAAGGCGACAGCTGTTTTAACAAATTCGGAAGGTTGAAATCCAAATCCACCAAATTGATACCAGTTAGTTTGCCCTTTTTTGGAAACTCCAAAGACAAATAATCCCAGAAGAAGTGCTATTCCGACACCATAAAAAACAAAAGAGAACCTTTCAAATATTTTTGAATCGACAAATAAAATAGCAAAGATAATTGGTATGGTAATGATCATAAAAATCATTTGTCTTCCATAATTTAAGCTAAAATCAAAAGTATATTCTTGATCTGGTGGTACGGTTACTGAATAAATAGTCATCCATCCAAAAACAACAAGGATAATGTATAACAAAATTGTTATCCAATCGATTGAACTACTTATATCTTGGTTTTTCATTTTTTTACAGAATCTTTTTTCTTACCCGTTGCTTTATTCTTTTTTTCTTCCTCAATTTCTTTTTTCGATTTTAACTTCATTCGAACGGAGTCTGTTTTAGTTAATTTCGGTTTATTTATTGAATCTTTAGCTTGGTATAATTTTCGATATTGATAGTTTAAATTACCTTCTAACATTCGTTTTTCTAAATCTTTTCGGGTAATTTTTTTATTCAAATATTTTTCAATCATTAAAGTTGCAATTGGTCCAGCCCAAGTATTTCCATAATGTCCGTTTTCTACAATTACAGCAATAGCAATTTTAGGTTGTATTCTTGGTGCGAAAGCTACAAACTCAGAGTGATCTTCTAATTGCACACGTTTCCCATTAATTTTTGCGAAGTTTTCCGCGGTACCAGTTTTTCCACAAATTTCTAAACCTACCACTCCTAAACCTGAAGCTGTCCCTCTGTTGTAAACATCAAATAAACCATTCACAACTGGGTCGAAATATTTTCTATCGATTGTAGTAACGTGTTTTGTGGTGTATTTTGCGTCAATTTTTCTGCCTTTAATTTGTTTGATGATGTGAGGTGTATAATAATAGCCTCTATTAGCAATAGTTGCCATCATATTTGCTAATTGAATAGGTGTCATAGAAACTTCTCCTTGACCAATTGAATTGGAAATAATAGTTGTAGAACGCCAACCACCATTTGGATAAAAACGTTCATAAAACTTAGAAGTTGGAATATGCCCTTTTCTACCAGTGGGTAAATCATAACCCATAAAATTTCCTAGACCAAAACTTTTTAAATGATTTGCCCAAGCGTTAACACCGTCTTTTGGTTTTTTGTATTTTTCTATGGTACGTTTATAAGTATTTGCGAAATAAGTATTACACGATTTATAAATTCCGAAATTTAGTTTAATATGACCGCCCGGACAGTGACATTTCATAAAGGCACCACGACCGTAATAAAAACCTGGTCCGCAACTAAATGATGTTTCTTCGTTAATTACGCCTTCTTGTAATCCAATTAATCCAGTTAAAATTTTAAATGGAGAACCAGGAGGAAATTCTCCTAATAAACCTCTGTCATATAATGGTTTCGCAATAGAGTCGTTATAAAGTTTGGTGTAATTTTTGGAACGTTGTCTTCCAACTAATAAAGCTGGATCGTAAGTTGGAGCAGTAACTAGTGCTAAAATTTCACCCGTACTTGGTTCGATGGCAACAATTCCTCCTCGCTTATTTATCATCAATTCTTCGCCATATTTTTGAAGTTCTCCGTCAATAGATAACGTTAAATCACTACCTTGTTTGGCAATCGTATCAAATTTTCCTTCTTTATAAGAACCGATTTCTTTATTGTGTTTGTCTTTTAAAATATATCTAACGCCTTTTACACCTCGTAAAATTTCTTCATAAGCTTCTTCAACACCTTGCATTCCAATTAAATCACCACTTTTATAGTAGGGTTTTTTAGCAATAATGTTGTCGTTTACTTGTGTGATAAACCCAAATACGTTTGCACCATTTTTGGTTTGGTATTCTCTTAAAGCACGTTTTTGAATGTAAAATCCGTTGTATTTTCTAATTTTTTCTTGAAAACCAGCAAATTCCATTTTATTTAATTGTGGAAGAAATAGCGAAGGTAATCTTGGACTATATACTTTTGCTTTGGCAATTTTTTCTAAAAATTCTGGTTTTGTAATTTGAAGAATTCTGCAAAATTCAAGTGTGTCAATTTCTTTAACTTCGTTAGGCACAACCATAATATCGTACGATGGCTGATTGGCAACTAAAAGTTTTCCGTTTCTATCATAAATATAACCTCTTTCTGGGAAGTCGTATTTAATTTTAATAGCGTTATTTTCTGATTTAATTTTTAAGGTGTCATCAATAATTTGTAAATAAAAAAGACGCGCCAATAAAATTATCGAAGTTACTATGATAATGGTTGGTAATAAGGTCTTTCTCATCGTTTATTAGGTTTTATTAAATAAATACTGATGATGCAAATTATGAATGTGAAAATTGTGCTTAAAATGGTACGCGTGATGACTTCGAAAAATAAATCGAAGCGATATAATTCTAATGTAAAAAGCACTAAATGATGAAATAAAATCGCAGACATGATAAATGTAAATCGGTCAACAGACAATTTGTCGGCAATTCTAATAGTTTGGTATTCGTAACTTAAACCAAAGGCAAATTTTAAAAAACCTGGTCTGAAATAGGCAAGAAGTAAACAAGCTGTTGCGTGAACTCCACCGCTATCGCAAAATAAATCCATTACTAAACCGAGGCAAAAACTTGCAGCAATGAACCCTGATTTGTTAGAGTTAATTGGATATAAAATTATGAATAGTATGTATAAATACGGATTTATCCAACCGCCAAATTTGACTTGTTCCAACACAACAATTTGTATCGTTAATAAAACGATAAAACGGATTAAATTTAAAATGAAATTACTGTTCATTATTTTTTAGTTGGATCTTTTTCGGTTTCTGTTTCCAGAGCTTGTTGTTCTTTCTTCTTTTTGTTTTCAATAATGTAAACATAGCCTAAAGAAGTCATGTCGTTAAATAATCTAATATTGATTACATATTTATTGGTTGCTTTTTCTTCAAAGATTCTATCAATTTTTCCAATTGGAATGTTTTCTGGAAATATGGCAGATTGTGCTCCAGTAACAATAGTATCGCCTTTTTTCAAAGTAGCTAATTTTGGAACATCAATCAATTGTACATAACCAGCATTTTTCCCATCCCAAGTAATAGATCCAAAATGTTCTGAATTTTTAATTTTTCCGTTTAAAGGGTTTTTAGTGTGTAAGATACTAATAACCGTAGCAAAATTTTTCGAAGTTTTTTCAATAATTCCAACTACACCTCTGTCGCTTATTACAGCCATATCAGTTCTTAATCCTTCAAATGCACCTCTGTCTAAAGTTAAAAAATTTTCTTGTTTACTGTAAGAATTCTTAATCACTTTAGCTTGTCGAACTGTATAGTTTGATAAAATATCTGGTACCGTAAATTTACTTTCTAAAACAGTGTCTTTTTTATTGAAAAGAATTTCTTTTAAACGCGCATTTTCTCTAGCTAAATCTTCGTTTTTTTGTCGTAAACCAAAATATTCTTTTACGCTATTGATTTGGTTATACGTATAACCAGATACAGCGTTGGAAGAATTGATATACTGGCTTCTGTGGTAAGAATGTGATTTTACCGTAAGTGTTAATGAAACACCCAAAAGCAGCAAAAACAGCAATTTATAGCTGTTTTTTATAAGAAAATTTATAATTTGCTGCATGTATTACGTGCTTATTTAATTAAGATATTTTTATACTTCGCTAAGTTTTTAAGTGCCATTCCTGTTCCTCTAACAACAGCTCTTAAAGGGTCTTCAGCGATATAAACTGGTAAATCTGTTTTTAACGAAATACGTTTGTCTAATCCTCTTAACATAGATCCACCACCAGCTAAATAAATACCAGTGTTGTATATATCTGCTGCTAATTCTGGAGGAGTTTGAGAAAGAGTTTCCATAATAGCATCTTCAATTCTTTGAATAGATTTGTCTAATGCTTTGGCGATTTCTCTGTATGAAACATCAACTTGTTTTGGTTTTCCAGTTAATAAGTCACGTCCTTGAACCGACATATCTTCTGGAGAGCTTTCTAAATCTTCGATAGCAGCACCAATTTGAATTTTAATTTTTTCTGCAGTAGTTTCACCCACAAATAAATTGTGTTGTGTTCTCATGTAGTAAATGATGTCATTTGTGAAAACGTCACCGGCAATTTTTACCGATTTATCACAAACAATACCAGCTAATGCAATGACAGCAATTTCTGTTGTTCCACCACCAATATCTACAATCATGTTTCCTTTTGGTTGCATAATATCAATTCCGATACCAATTGCAGCCGCCATAGGCTCATGAATTAAGTATACTTCTTTTCCATTTACACGTTCTGCCGATTCTTTTACAGCACGCATTTCCACTTCGGTAATTCCAGAAGGAATACAAATTACCAAACGTAGCGCAGGAGTGAATAATTTTTTCTTTAAAGCTGGAATACTTTTGATAAACATTTGAAGCATTTTTTCAGACGCATCAAAGTCGGCAATAACTCCATCTTTCAATGGACGAATTGTTTTAATGTTTTCGTGCGTCTTTCCTTGCATCATGTTGGCTTCTTTTCCAACAGCAATTATTTTTCCAGTTATTCGGTCCCTTGCAACAATTGAAGGGCTATCTATTACAACTTTATCGTTGTGAATTATCAGTGTATTCGCGGTACCAAGGTCAATTGCGATGTCCTCAGTCATGAAGTCAAAAAATCCCATATTTATATCAAGGGTTTAGTATTTTGTATGTTTATATTCAACTAACAAAAGTATAAAATTTATTTGGAATTATTTAAAATAAAAACGCATTAAAAAATAAATTTTTAATGCGTTTTAAAATATAGGTTTTGTGGGTAATTTTCTAGTGTTTGAAATGACGAACTCCAGTCATAACCATTGCTACTTTGTTGTCGTTGCAATAGTTGATACTTAATTCATCTTTTATAGAACCACCTGGTTGAATAATTGCTGTAATTCCTGCTTTATTTGCGATTTCTACACAATCAGGGAAAGGGAAAAAAGCATCACTTGCCATTACAGCACCCGTTAAATCAAATTCAAAAGTTTTTGCTTTTTTAATGGCTTGGTCTAAGGCGTCAACTCTAGAGGTTTGTCCTGTTCCTGAAGAGATTAACTGACGGTTTTTTGCAAAAACAATAGTGTTAGATTTTGTATGCTTACAAATTTTAGAAGCGAATAATAAATCTTCAATTTCTTCTGCAGTTGGAGCAGTTAAAGTTGCTGTTTTTAAGATAGCTGCTGAATCTGTAATGTTATCTTTATCTTGAACTAAAATTCCATTCAAACAGGTACGAACATTTTTAGCAGGTAAATCAACATCGTTAATTACTAAAATAATTCTGTTCTTTTTTTCTTCTAAAATATCAATAGCTTCTTGATCGTATGAAGGAGCGATTACCACTTCGCAAAATAATTTATTAATTTCTTCTGCAGTTGCTACATCAATGTTTCCATTCGCAATTAAAACACCACCAAAAGCAGAAGTTGGATCACCAGCCAATGCATCTAAGTAGGCCTCTTTCATTGTTTGTCTTGTTGCTAAACCACAAGCATTATTGTGTTTTAAAATGGCAAATGTTGGTTCGTTGTTTTTGAATTCATTCATTAAATTCACTCCGGCATCTACATCTAACAAATTGTTGTATGATAATTCTTTACCGTGTAATTTCGTGAACATTTTATCGAAATCACCAAAGAAAAACCCTTTTTGATGTGGGTTTTCTCCGTAACGTAAAACTTGTCCTTTTTCTTCGCTAATTTTTAAATAGGTATCTTCTGTGTTGAAGTAATTAAAAATAGCTGTATCGTAATTTGATGAAGTATGAAACGCTTTTGTGGCTAATAATTTTCTTTGTTCGATTGAAATTGAGCCATTATTTTCAGTATAAAAACCTAAAAAAGTAGCGTATTCATCAACAGAAGCCACAATAGTTGTGTCTTTAAAGTTTTTTGCTGCGGCACGAATTAAAGAAATTCCACCAATATCAATTTTTTCAATGATATCACCTTCACTAGCTCCAGAAGCAACTGTTTTTTCAAATGGATATAAATCTACAATTACCAAATCAATTTGTGGGATATCAAATTCAGTCATTTGAGCCACATCACTTTCATTGTCTTGACGGTTTAAAATTCCACCAAAAATTTTCGGATGTAATGTTTTTACTCTTCCGCCTAATATTTCAGGGAAAGAAGTAATGTCTTCTACAGCTACAACAGGAACATTTAAGTTTTTAATGAAATCTTGCGTTCCTCCAGTAGAATAAATTGTTACATTATTTTGGTGAAGTGCTTTAATAATTGGTTCTAAACCAGTTTTGTCAAATACGGAAATTAATGCCGATTTGATTTGTTTTGTGTGAGTCATTGTATTGTTGTTTGTTTTAAAGTGCAAAAGTAAGTATTTGAATAAGAAAATGCAATAATTTCATTTTCTAAATTACTATATAAAGTACAAAAAAACTCCACTAGAAATTGTAACATTTTTTGCTTTTGAGCTACATATGTTTAGAATATTGATTTTTATGATACTATACATTCGTTTACTAAAAGAAAGTTTTGCTTTTGCGATTAATGCCTTGAGAAATAATAAATTACGAACGCTATTGTCTTTGTTAGGCGTTACGGTTGGTATTTTTTCTATTATTGCGGTTTTAGCAGCAGTTGATTCTTTGAAAAAAAATATTGTAGATAGTTTAGATGGTATGGATAAAAATACGATTTATGTTTTTAAATATTCTTTCGGGCCAACCGATGTTGAAGAATGGAAACGCGATCAATTTCCTCATGTAAAATATGAAGAATATCAATATTTACAGAAAAATATGGATGATATTGATAAGATATCCTTCAATTTTTTTACAGGTAATCAAACGATAAAATATGATGACAATACGGTGAATTCTATTCGTGTAAAGCCATCTACTAATGAATTTTTCGAAATCGAACCTTTTAAAGTCGAAAAAGGAAGACTTTTTAATGAAGCGGAATCCAATTCTGGAACCGCTGTTATAGTTATTGGAAGTGAAGTTGCTGAAGGTTTGTTCAAAGGAAATGAGCCTATTGGAAAACAAATTCGGTTATATGGTCAACGTTATACCGTAATTGGTGTGTTGAAAAAAATGGGAGAAAACACCTTTGGTGATTCCAATGATGTGGCAGTTTTTTTACCAGTGAATAATATTAGAAAATTATATGGAGACAATAGTGCTATTTTTACACCAGCGATTTTAATTAAGCCAAAAGCAGATGTTGATATTGAAGAGTTTAAGGCTGAAGTGGCTAATAAAATGAGAAATTTCAGAGGATTAAGAGCTGGTGAGATTAATAATTTTTTCGTAAATATTCTTTCAGGATTTACCGATTTTATTGATGATATTATGGGACAAATGAACATTGCCGGTTGGGGAATTAGTATTTTCTCGCTTTTAGTTGGTGGATTTGGAATTGCCAATATTATGTTTGTATCTGTTAAAGAAAGAACCAATTTAATTGGAATTCAGAAAGCTTTAGGAGCGAAAAATAAATTTATATTGTTTCAGTTTCTATTTGAAGCGGTAATTTTAGCAATGTTTGGTGGATTAATTGGAATTTTATTGGTTTGGATTATTGCTATGATATTAACAAGCGCATTAGATTTTGAATTTGTTTTGAGTACTTCAAATATAATTTTAGGTTCAAGTTTATCAATTGCAATTGGCTTAATCTCAGGAATTTTACCCGCAATTTCGGCTTCCAAGTTAGATCCTGTTGAAGCGATTCGTACTGGAATGTAAAATATTGATTTTATGTTGTATAAAATGAATTTTATACTATTTTTGTACTTCTAAACCCCTAGTTTAAATGTGCGGCATATCCGGTTTTATTAATAAAAATCTCCCTGAGAATAAAAAACAAATCTTGGTAAAAGGTTTGAGTGAACTACAAATACACCGTGGTCCTGATTATTCAGGAGAGTGGAATAAAGTAGCTAATGCTCATTTTTTTCACCAAAGACTGTCTTTAATTGATGGGAATAGTCGTTCCAATCAACCTTTTTTTAATGATGATTTCGTATTGTGTTTTAATGGAGAAATTTATAATTTCTTAGCCTTAAAACAACATTTGCCAACTGTAAATTTTACTACAACTTCAGATACTGAAGTGCTTTTTCAATATTTAATTCATTTCGGAATTGAAAAAACGCTTCGAGATATTAAAGGAATGTTTGCTTTTTCTTTTTATGATGTAAAAAAGAAAGAACTTTTTTTAGTTCGCGATCGTTTCGGAATAAAGCCCTTGTTTTTTGTAAATAATTCAGAAGTATTTGCCTTCGCTTCAGAATCGAGAACTTTAGCTAAAGGTTTGCAATTGAAACCGGATAGTTATAAAACAATGTTGTCTTTAAATAGTACTTTAGAAGGAAGTTCTTCTTATACTTTGTTTAATGAAATTGTTAACGTAGAGCCAGGAACTGTTGTTAAAATTGCTTCCAATTTAGAAATTTCAGAAGACTATTATTATAAACTATCAGATCAAGTTGATGCGAACTATCATAAAGATTTAGCTAAAAAACCAAAATCAGAAATTGTCAAAGAATTTGATGCGTTGTTGTCAAAATCTGTGGATGAAATGTTAGTTTCAGATTTTCCAATGGGTGCATTTGTGAGTGGTGGAATTGATTCTTCAGTTTTAACGGCAATGGCCAAAAAATCACAGCCTAATATTCAATTGTTTACTGCTGATATTGTTGGGAAACATTCAGAATATTCAGATTCATTAGCTTTAGCAAAACATTTAGATTTACCTTTACATAAAACAGAATTTCATCCCGAAGATTTTTTAAATCATTGGGTTACTGCAACAGAATATAATGCAGGACCAATTGTATATTTTACGAATGGTGTCCCGATTTCAAGAGTCGCGCATTTGGCAAGACAAAACGATGTAAAATCCGTAATTTGTGGTGAAGGATCTGATGAATTGTTTTTAGGTTATTCCAAATTGATGGCAGCTCGTTACAAAAAAGCATTATTGTTACCTCAAGAAATTTTAAAGAAATTTTACAAAATATATCCTGCTTTAAATAATTATTTATTTCCTTCAGAATCCTCAAATTTGGATAGTTTCAATGTTCGTTTAGCAAATGGTTATAAAAGCGAAATGTTGTACGAAGAAGGTTCAGAACTGTTTTCTTTCGTGTCAAAAAATGAGCAAAAGTATTATTTAGATTCTTTCGAAATGATGCAAAAACATTTACAAGCTTTATTGTATCGAAATGACAGAATGGGAATGATTTCTTCTATAGAAGTACGTTTTCCATTTTTACATGAAGATGTAGTGAAATTTGGTTTAAACTTACCTTTAGAATACAAAACACGTTGGACTACTCAATTACACAATAAAAAACATCCTTTTATTACTGATAAATGGATTGTGCGTGAAGTGGCTAAAAAATATTTACCTCAAAATTTAGTTGCCAAAAAGAAAAATGGTTTACCAATAGACGGATTAAATGGGGTGCGTTTTACAAAAGAATTTTTCAAAAACGGCTATGTGGTACAGCATTTACAATTAGATGATGCAACTTTAGATTATATGCTACAAAACGAAAATCCTTATTTTATTGGAAAACTAGCTTCGGTAGAATTGTTTGGTTTGTTGTATGACTTTAACGAATCACATCAAGAGATTCAACAAAAAATAGATAAGTTTTCTAAAATGAAAATATAAAAAAATCCCGATTTGAATTTCAAATCGGGATTTTTTTTATTAATTATTTCTTATAAATTATATTTTAAGCTAAAAATAACATAACGTGGTTGCACATAATAACTTGAAAAGTTAGTTGAACCACCTAAGGCATTAAAAGTATTGTCGTTTAATGAAGTGGTGTTCAATAAGTTTGTAGCGCTTAGTTTATATTCTAATTTGCTGTCTTTTTTCTGATACGATAATGATGCCGTTAAGAAATCATATTCGGTGTCAATAGTTTTAGCTTTATTCCTGTTATGGTAAAAACTATATTCAGATGTAAAAGAAAAGGCATCTAAAAAGAAATATTCTAAAGTTACTGAAGGATTATCTACATAATTCACTTGGTCTTGGAAATCGTTAATTGTGAAATCATAAGCCAATTCAATGTTAGGTAGGTTTTTTAAATTTGTTGAAAATCCGATGTCATAGTTTTGTGTAAATGATTCTGTGTTTTGAATGTATTCTGACTTGTCAAGATTCACACGAATGTTGTTGTTTTTACTCCAAGCAACACTTGCGCCTGCATTTGCTTTGAAATATCGGGCAAACGAACGACCATAATTAAACATTCCAGAAAGTGATTCGTTTGGAAAATTAGAATTCATATTGACTGAACTTGAAATCTGATTTACATTTAACGGCTCTATAAAAGCTTTGTTAGTAATAATGTCCGTTTGTTTTGTATATATTAAGTTAGCAAAAATATTTTCCATATTAAACATGCTAAACTTAAAGAAACGCAACGAATGAACTTGAGAAACAGAGTTTTCTAAGAATCGATTTCCACTATATAAACTGTTGTAGTTTGAAAACACATAGCCTTGAGAAAGTTTAACTATATCTGTAAAATTGTTAGTTAATGAGAAATTATAGGTTAATGATTGCGATTTTTTCATTTGCCATAACGCATAGAAATCTGGTAAAACTCTATTGAAACTCATTTTGTTTGAACTGTTCAATTGCGTATCGTTCGTGTTAAATTGGTGTAACGAAACTCCAGGATTTAAAGTAAATTTCCCAAATAACATTTTGTAATGTAAGCCAACAAAAGCATCGTTGAAAGCATAATCTACATCATTAGTATTAGAACTATCTGTTAAATTGTTTTGTGTTCCGTTATCTAAAATTTGGAACATACTAGAATTGAAATTTTGGTACGAATAAGTGTTTCCTATAGTAACATTAATATTACTTTTTGGGGTTACCATATAGTAATAATCAAACTTAGCATCTGTTTTATTTGTTTTTACAAATCTGTTTTGATTGACATCATTTCTTGTTTGAAAAGGAGTATAACCCACTAAAACAAAAGGTTGCGTTTGTAAATTAGCATTGTAAAATGGATCTTCTTGTTGAAATAAATTTTGTACTTCAAATGCAAATACATTTTTGTCATTTAACGTGTAATAGTAATTTAGGTTTTGACTTACAGATATTGGTTTTTGACTTTTTTCTGTAAAGATATTTCCTTGTAAATTTGAAATTACATTCTGACTTTCCAATTGGTCTGACGTTTTTAACAAAGCATCGTAATCTAAATGCATTTTTGCAGATGGCACATAACTTGAACTTAATTTAAACAAGCCTAACTTGGTTTTTTGTTTTGAATTATCTTGACGATTTTCTGTTACATTTATAGGTGTTCCGTTTGGTAATTTATCCGAACGATTGTAAATGTTATCCGTTTGTAAATCGGTTTTATTGTACGAATAAATTCCGAAACCACTAATTGTCCAAGCTTTTGATGGATTGTAAGAGAAGTTTGCAGCGCCAAATTTGGCATCAATGTTTTTAGCGCGATTGTTTCTCATTCCCATAATTCCCAAATCGTTAGAAGAAACCCCGAAATTAGAACCACCTTTTTTCATCATATTTTTAAAACCACCCGTAAACTTGAAATAGTCTTGCATGGTTAAAGGTAATTCACCAATATTGTTTAAATTACCAATTAAATTAACGCTGTATTTTGGGCTATAATAAAACAATTTTGGATTTAATATACTTCTGCCTTCGGTGTCGCCAACTCCAGCTCCAGCTAGCATATCACCAAACCAAAAATTCTTTTTACCTTCTTTTAGTTTGATATTAATGGCTACATTGTCTTCGTTATTTTCTAAGCCCTTTAAGTTAGAAACTTCATTGTAGTTTCTTAAAACTTGAATTTTATCTAACGCATCTGCAGGAATATTTTTAGTAGCAATTTTGGTGTCGCCATCAAAAAAATCTTTTCCTTCAACCATTACTTTTTGTACTTTTTTACCTTCAACCTCAATTTCACCATCTTTATTTACGGAAACTCCTGGCAATTTTTTTAGTACATCTTCTAATTTTTTCTCCGTTCCATTTGTAAACGAATCCGAATTATAAATAATGGTATCACCACTAATTCGAACAGGCATTTCTTTAACAATTTCAACTGTTTCAATGGTATTTGTACCCGTTAAAACAATATCGAAAGTCATGTTTTCTTTTGTGGTTGTGATTTTTCTCTCGAAAGGGGCATAACCAATATATCCGGCTTTAATGATGTATTCGGTATTGGCTTTTAAATTTAATGAGAATTCTCCTTTTTCACTAGTAATATTATAAGCGTCCATGGCTTTTGTAACTTGGTTTACTGCCATAACATTAGCTGTTTCTATAACTAAATTGTCGGAGTCTTTTAAGATTCCCGTTACTTTAACAGATTGTGCAGAAATTGAGCCTGAGATGAAAATGGCTAATAGTAAAATTATTTTTTTCATTTGATATTTAGAATTGTAATATAAATTTAAGTCGCCATAAGGCGACTTAGTTTTTCTTTTTTATGTGAAAATTATCTTCCCATTCTCATTTGCATTCCACCTTTTGATCCTGGACCGCCATTCATTTCACTCATTTCTTTCATTTTCTTAATCATAATGTCGTCAAATTCTTTTTGAGTTACTTTATCGCCACCAGTTGGAGCTTTAATCTCCATTTTGTCTTTCACGTTCATCACCAATTTAGAACACATAATAACTGTTTTTCCATCGTTAACTTCCATAATTAATCCTGGCAAACCCCAATATTCATCAGGACCTTGATTTACTGGAATTTCTGGGCAATACCAAGCTGTTACCGTAATTTCTTTAGGTAAATCTATTTCGTCGAAAAAGTTAGTTTTCTTTTCGTCTTTTTTTTCAGTAGGAGCGCTTTCGTCTTTCTTAATTTCTTCTGTTTTTACAGCTTCTTTTTTCTTTTCGTCTTTTTTTCTATAGTTTCTAAAATCAGATTTACTTGCCTCTTTCACAGCTGTTGCTTTAAAACAAGTGTAGTCTCCAATTTTTTTAGATTCTTCAGATAAAACCCATTTCAAATTTGGTAAAGAATCTTTAATTAAAAACTCTTTTCCAAAAACTTCTTTGTCTACAGTGTATTGTTTTTCTTTTACGTTTTTGTAATAAGTTCCGCCTCCGCCCATTAAGCTTGCCATCATTCTTCCACCTCCGTTTTGACCTGGAGCATCTAATTTTTCTTCTTCTTTATAAATAGATGATGATTTATCGAAATTTAGAACAAACGTTTTTTCAAACATTTTTTTCATTCTTTCCATAATTTGAGATTTCATTTCTGGAGTAATATCTTTGTTACCTTCGAAATTTTTCGCAAAATCTGCTGTAGAAGTCTTAGATTCATAAACAGCCATTCCTTGGAAATCCTTTTGTGCAGTTGCTATAAAAGTGGATAAACCCAATACAGCTAAAAATATTTTTTTCATTATTACGTGTTTTTTTGTTTCGATATCTATTTAGACAACAAAAACCTGAAATAGTTACATGCTAATTTGTTATTTTTGTGTTAATATTGAACTTATGAGAATCTTACTTCTGTTTCTTTTTACCACTTTTTGCTCTTCAGCTCAAAATATTTATTTTGAGAAAGTAGGAGTGAAGTCTGCAAATTATGAAGTTTTCTGGGGGAATGATATTTCTGGAAATAATTATTTTTCTTCAAGTAATAATTTGTACAAGATTAATGAAAAAGATACTTTAAATTATACAAATAATAAATTTGGAAAAATAACCGGCGTGGAAACGTTTAATATGTTGCAAACACTAGTTTTTTATAAACAAAATAACGCTTTTGTTTTGTTAGATGCTCAGTTTAACGAAATTAGTTCCACCATTTTTTCTGAAATTAATAGCGAAATTTTAAAACCAGCTTCCCAAAATGAATTGTGGTTTTATGATAGTTTAAGTCAGCAAATTGGGTTGTATAATTTAAATTCTAAAAATTATAAATTACTTTCAAATCCAATAAATAAAGCGATTAAGTATTCACATTCGGATTATAATTATTTATATTGGATTGATGGTGAAAACGGAATGTATTCCATTAATAAATTTGGAAAAATCGCAAGCCTTGGAAAAGTAAAGCCTTTTGAAAAAGTAATTTTTTCTGACAAAAGCGATTTATTTTATCTTTTTAACGATAAAATGTATTATTATTCCGTTGAAAATCAGATAGAATTGAATATTACAATTGATGAAAAAATGATTAAAAATTTCTTCTATAAGGATGGAATTTTGTCTATTTTTACCGACTATCAAATTAGTACCTATCAAATTAAAAAATAAAATATGCATATAGCTATTGCTGGAAATATTGGAGCTGGAAAAACTACATTAACCAAAATGTTGGCCAAACATTTTAAATGGGAAGCGCATTTTGAAGACGTTGATGATAATCCGTATTTAGACGATTTTTATCATTCAATGGAACGATGGAGTTTTAACTTGCAAATTTATTTCTTGAATAGTCGTTTCAGACAAATTTTGGAAATTAGAAAGACAGGTAAAAATACCATCCAAGATAGAACCATATATGAAGATGCTTTTATTTTTGCACCCAATTTGCATGCAATGGGTTTAATGACTAATAGAGATTATACCAATTATAAATTGCTTTTTGATTTGATGGAAGATTTGGTTGGTCCGCCAGATTTAATGATTTATTTACGAAGTTCTATTCCGAATTTAGTAAAACAAATTCATATGCGTGGTCGTGATTATGAAAACACCATTTCGATTGAATATTTGAGTCGATTAAATGAAAGATACGAAGCGTGGATTCAAACGTACGATAAAAGTAAATTAGTAATTATTGATGTTGACAATATAGATTACGTGAATAATCCAGAAGATTTAGGAGCTATTATTCAAAAAATAGATGCTGAAATAAACGGATTGTTTTAGTGTTTTAAATAAATAAAAAAAAAGCCTCAATTGAATTTTCAATTGAGGCTTTTTGGTAGGTACTATTTTGTGTTATTTTTTATCTAGTTCTGCAATTTTTGCATCAACTTCTGCATTTGTACCTTCAAAAACTTTAGTGTCAACGTTTTCTTTTCCATCAATTGTAGTTGTAATATTTACAGTTGCTTTCGTTTTTCCGCCTTTTAATTCTTCTCTTTTAATTTGAATTTTTTGAGATTCTTGTTTGGTTACAACTGCACTATTATCTTGGTGATGTTTATCGTAATCTGCATCGTGACCATGATTACAATTTTGACTATGAATATGCATATCTCCGGTATATTTGCCGTTTTCATCGTATTGTGACATACAGTTATCTTTACATTCTTGAGTACAACCATTTTCTTCACACATTTTAGCACATTCCTCTTTTGACATAGTAGCACATTTCGATAAATCACATTTACCTTCTTTGCAAACCATTTCCATTTTGTCTTTAGAGCAACAAGCTGCTTTTCCATTATCAGAATGTCCACTTCCTAAGATAGGAGCAATTACTAAACCAATTAAACACGTTAATTTAATTAAAATGTTCATTGATGGTCCAGATGTATCTTTAAATGGATCTCCAACCGTATCTCCGGTTACCGCAGCTTTGTGAGCGTCTGAACCTTTGTAAGTCATTTCACCATTAATCATAACTCCAGCTTCAAAAGATTTTTTAGCATTATCCCAAGCACCTCCGGCGTTGTTTTGGAAAACTGCCCAAAGCACTCCAGAAACAGTAACTCCAGCCATATAACCACCTAACATTTCAGCAATTAATTGGTTGTTGTCTCCATAAACTAGTTTCCCTAATAATACGATTGCGATTGGGAAACCGATAGTCATAATTCCTGGTAACATCATTTCGCGTAAAGCGGCTTTTGTAGAAATGTCTACACATTTTGCGTATTCTGGTTTTCCAGTTCCTTCCATAATTCCTGGAATTTCTTTAAACTGACGACGCACTTCGTAAACCATATCCATGGCTGCTTTTCCAACAGAATTCATCGCTAAAGCTGAGAATACTACTGGAATCATTCCACCCACAAATAACATCGCTAAAACGGGTGCTTTGAAAATATTAATTCCATCAATTCCAGTAAATGTTACGTATGCTGCGAATAAGGCTAATGAAGTTAACGCTGCAGAAGCAATAGCGAAACCTTTACCAGTTGCAGCTGTTGTGTTACCAACAGAATCTAAAATATCTGTACGTGTACGAACTTCTTTTGGTAATTCACTCATTTCAGCAATTCCACCAGCATTGTCAGAAATAGGTCCGAAAGCATCAATGGCTAATTGCATTGCTGTAGTTGCCATCATTGCTGATGCCGCTAAAGCCACACCATAAAATCCTGCTAAAGCATAAGTTGACCAAATGGCTGCAGCAAATAATAAAACCGTTGGGAAAGTAGAAATCATACCAGTTGCTAATCCAGCAATTACGTTTGTTCCTGCACCAGTTGACGATTTTTGTACAATGGCCATTACTGGATTTGTACCTAAACCTGTATAATATTCTGTAACTGAAGAAATAGCTCCACCAACAAATAAACCGATTAATGAAGCATAAAACACACGCATAGACGAAATATCTTTAATACCTTCACCAAAGAAATTCATTTTCATATCTGCTGGCAACATATATTTTATAAGAAAGAAACAACAAACAGCAGTTAATAAAATAGAAACCCAGTTTCCAATATTTAATGCTTTTTGTACTTGAGCTTCTTTTGCATCATCACTTGAAATTTTCACTAACATAGTTCCTATGATCGAGAATAAAATTCCGAAACCTGCGATAGCCATTGGTAATAAAATTGGACCAATTCCTCCGAAAACATCATCAATTTTTCCGTTCATATCTTTGATCACATAGTTTCCTAAAACCATTGCAGCTAAAACTGTTGCTACATACGAACCAAATAAATCGGCACCCATTCCTGCAACGTCTCCAACGTTATCACCCACATTGTCAGCAATAGTAGCAGGGTTACGAGGATCGTCTTCTGGAATTCCAGCTTCTACTTTACCCACTAAATCGGCACCAACATCGGCAGCTTTTGTGTAAATTCCACCACCAACTCTTGCGAATAAAGCAATAGATTCTGCACCAAGTGAGAAACCTGCTAATGTTTCTAGAACGATGGTCATGTCTTCTGTAGAAGTCCAAACCCCATTCATGAAATATCTAAAAAATACAATAAAAAATCCTGTTAAACCTAATACTGCTAAACCAGCAACTCCTAATCCCATTACTGTTCCACCACCAAAAGAAACTTTTAGAGCTTGTGGTAAACTAGTACGAGCGGCTTGCGTAGTGCGGACATTTGTTTTGGTTGCAATTTTCATCCCCATATTTCCTGCTAAAGCAGAAAAGAAAGCTCCAAAAATAAAGGCAACAACAATTAGCCAATGTGTAGTAGGTACAAAAAAAGAAATGGCTCCAAGAACTACACTTGCGCCAATAACAAAAAAGGTTAATAATCGGTATTCTGCTTTTAGGAAAGCTAATGCGCCTTCATAAATGTAATCTGAAATTTCTTTCATTTTTCCATCTCCAGCATCTTGTTTTAAAACCCAAGCACGTTTCATTGCCATAAAAAGCAATCCAATTATTGCCATTACAATAGGCAAATAGATCATAAAATTATTCATAATTTAGTAAATAGTTAATGGTTAATTTTAATTCGTTTTAACAAAAATAAACAAAAAAGGCAATTATCCTAATGATAATTGCCTTTTTTAATAAATTTATTGAAAGATTTCTATTTTATACTAAATAATCCTTCTGGTTTATTTTCAATTGCGTTAAAACGATCAACACATTCTTTGATGATATTACGGGCTTCATTTACATCTCCCCAACCTTCAACATCTACTTTTTTATTTTCTAAGTCTTTATAAACTTGGAAAAAGTGTTCAATTTCTTTAACTAAGTGCGGGTTAACATCACTTAAATCGTTTAAAGAATTCCAAATTGGGTCTGATACAGGAACACAGATTATTTTTTCATCTTGTCCTTTGTCATCTGCCATATGGAAAACACCAATTGGTTTTACTTCGATTACACAACCTGGGAAAGTTGGTTTAGTTACTAATACTAAAACATCTAAAGGGTCGCCATCTAAAGCTAATGTTTCAGGAATGAATCCGTAATCTGCTGGATACATCATTGAAGAGAATAACATTCTATCAAAACGCATTCTTTTTAAATCGAAATCATACTCATATTTGTTTCGGCTTCCTCTAGGAATTTCAACCAAAACATCAAACGTTGTTATTTTATCTGCTGTCATTTTCTTATTATTTTCGGGTGCAAAGGTAGTGAAAAAGTGAAAAGTGAAAAGTGAAAAGTGAAAAGTTTTTTTAAAAATTTTATCTATTTCTTTTTCTAAGATAGTGATGCCATAATAAATACGTCGCTAAGGAGCGAAATGGTTTCCAATTATCGGCGTGATTTTCCATTTCTTCTAGAGTTTCTGTTTGGAAAAGTTCGCGCATGGTGTGTTGTACTGCAATATCTCCAATTGGAAAAACATCTTTTTTTTGTAAACAAAACATCAAATACACTTGAGCGGTCCATTTGCCAATTCCCTTCAATTGGATTAATTCAGAATACACTTCTATTTCGGTTTTGGATTGAAAGCTTTCTAAATCAATTTTATTTTCTTCAATACAAAGTGCTAAGTTTTTGATATAACTTATTTTTTGTCGGGATACGCCACATGATTTTAGTTCTTCATCGGAAACATCTAACAATAATTTTGGTGTGAAACCATTTAAATACTTTTCAATCTTATCATAACAAGCTTTTGCCGAAGCAATTGAGACTTGTTGCTCTAAAATTAATTGCGAAAGTGCTACAAATCCAGATGGGCGAGTAGTGATAATAGGATGCCCATAAGTGTCAATAATTATTTGAAACTTAGGTTCGATTTGTAATATTTCTGGTAAATTAGAAAGCATTTTATGTTAAAAATAAAAACCAAAGCCTATTTTTATAGTGAATTTTCGTGCTTCAGGAATGTCGAAATAACTTCCGCGCCAAGCTGCATCTACACGCATTACTTTAAAAATATTACCAATTCCTGCAGAATACTCGTAATAACCATCAACAGGAGCAACATAATTTTGTCCAGAAGCATTGATTGCTCTATTTTGGTCTGAAACCGAACCATAGACAGCTTTCATGCCAATAATTTCTCTCCAATTTAACTTGCGTAATAATGGAATTCTTGAAAATAATTTTCCGTTGAAATTATGCTCTAAATGTAGCGAAGTGTATTGGTCGGCTACGAAATCGTAGTAATTTAATAAGTTATAAGTGTTATCGATTATGAAATACGATTGATTTCCTGGAATTATACCCATCAATGATAATGGAACAGTTCCGAAAGTTTTTCCAACTTCTAAAGTAGAGAATAATCGTCCAAATCCACCAATTAATAAAGGTTGGCGATAATATAATTGCAGTTTCGAATAGTTGAAATCGCTATCAAAAACCCCTTTTAAACCTTGAGAATAACTCACGAAAATTCGAGGATAATTTAAATCAACGTCAATTCTATCCACACCATAACCTACCATTTTGCGTTTTGGTGTATAGTTTACTAAGAAGTTAACTTCAGATTGTGTTATGTTATTTGATGTAGTAGTAAAAGTATTATCTGTAAAATAATCTAATTTAAATTCTGGTGAAGCTGAAGACAAGGTTCGATAAGAGAAACTACTTTCGAAAACTAAATTTTTTACAGGTTCAATTTCAAAACCTAAATTAGTAAGATTTACGTTGGTTAATTTGTTATTGGTTCCGCTTGAGAAAAAAGAAGATGAAGCAAAACTTCTGCCTAAAACATCATTTGAAGTGGTTAAGCTTACTCCAATTTGTTCTACATCTCGACGGTTTCCTAGCGAAACAATAAAACGATTTTTCTTATCCAGCATTACGCGTGCGTTAATTCCGTATTTGACTTTATCGTCTTTAAAACCATACGCGGTGTAACCTTGAATACGCCACGGATCGTTGGCTCCGAAATACGTTCTTCCGCCCAAGCGAACTCGCTGACCTTCTACATCATTATATCCTAAAGTTGAGAAAATTGGGCCGATGTCAAATTTTCCAACTTGAATATAGCCACTTCCTAAAATAGAAACTAAATTGTAGAAGCGCTTAATTTTCGGGATGGTTTTTAAGGTGTCAAGCATTTCATAAATGCCTTTTTCATTGGAATTTAAACTTTCAAAACGATTTTCCTCCCAATATTCATTGGTTTTGGTATATACTTCTTTGTCAAAATTATTTACATCCTCTCGATAGAATTTATCATCTTTTGGCTGATTGAATTCGTGGTTTTTGAACATCGTGGTTCGTTTTCCATACATTCCTTTGGAACCTTCTTTTTTTGTCATGGCAAAATCCGTCATCATATGATCACGTTTCAATAAGAAAACAGAATCGTTTAAAACATCAAATTCTTGCTCAATATAAATATCTCTAACCCAGTTAATGTTGGCGCTTTTGCTGGCTTCCATATTGATGCTTTTTATAGCATATGTAGAGTCGTTTACCCAAAAATCACCTTTAAAAGTCAATTCATTTTTTCTTCTCGGATAGTATACAATATTATAGCACCATTTTTTGTCAATAAAAGTACTATCTGCTAAAACGTAATTATAAACCTGAATTCCAGTTCTAGATAATGGACTCACGAAATCTTTATCGAAAAATTTTAAATAATTGTTATAAATATCATAATCCGCATATAGATCTTTTAAAAAGGCATTTACACCATCGTTGTTTGCATTTCCAAATCCTGAATATTTATTGGCTTGAATTACATCTTTTGATCTGTTTTTTGCATTATCACCATACACTTTGCTCATAGTTTCATTAATGAAAATAGGCAGGAAGTTTTTACCAGTTATGGCTGAAGTGTCAACGTGTTGAAAAATAAATTCTACATTTTTGAAAATTTTACCTTTCATAAATGTACTATCAATAGAGTTAAGGTCAAATTCAATTTTCTCATATTTATCGTATTGATAGTGATTAAATTGACGCAAGCCGTTTTTCTTTTTTCGTTCCCAAATTTTACGTAAAATATCTATTGCAGGATTATTTTTTTTGGATGTTTTTCCGCCATAAATTTTTACCTCTGCAATTTCATTGGAATTTTCTAAAACAATTTTTAGATCGTAATTATGTTCTCCAGTTAGTTCGATGTCTTTGTCTTTGTAGCCAACAAAAGAAACCGCTAAAGTAGTATAGGTTTTTTTAGATTCTAAATAGAATTTTCCATTTTCATCAGCAATAACTCCTTCAGCTGAATTTTTAAAAGCTACAGTTGCGTAGGATACGGGTTGTTTGGCATCGTCTAAAATCACACCGCTCACTTTTGTTTGAGAAAAAGCAAGGGTTGAAACTAAAAGTATAAAGGCAAATAGGTTTTTCATTATAATTATTTTAAAAAAAAATCCCGATAATAAATATCGGGATTCAAATATACTTTTTTTTAGATTGTTAGACAAATTGGAATTTTTAGATTTTTAGAATCTATTAAAGTCTAATTCTGTCAGTCTCTGAGCAGAGTCGAAATGTCTAAATTTTAAGAAATCTAATAATCTAAGCAGTCTAATTTTGTCTATTTATACATTACTTTTTTAACAGCTTTTACCACATCGTTACTGTTTGGTAACCATTCTTTTAATAAAGTTGGTGAATATGGAGCTGGTGTATCAGCAGTTGTGATACGTTGAATTGGTGCATCTAAATAATCGAAAGCACGTTCTTGAACCATATATGTAATTTCTGAAGCAACAGAGGCAAATGGCCAAGCTTCTTCTAAAACAACTAATCTATTCGTTTTTTTAACCGAATTAATAATGCAGTCATAATCCATTGGACGAACCGTTCTTAAATCGATAATTTCACAAGAAATACCTTCTTTAGCTAATTCTTCAGCTGCAGCGTAAGCTTCTTTAATGATTTTTCCGAAAGAAACAATAGTTACGTCTGTACCTTCACGTTTCACATCGGCAACACCTAAAGGAATAATATAATCTCCTTCTGGAACTTCACCTTTATCACCATACATTTGTTCAGATTCCATAAAAATAACTGGATCGTTATCTCTAATAGCAGCTTTTAATAAACCTTTTGCATCGTAAACATTACTAGGAACAACTACTTTTAAACCTGGAGTGTTAGCAAACCAATTTTCAAAAGCTTGTGAGTGAGTTGCTCCTAATTGTCCAGCAGAAGCTGTTGGTCCACGAAAAACCATTGGCATTGGAAACTGTCCAGCCGACATTTGACGCATTTTCGCCGCATTATTTATAATTTGATCAATTCCAACTAAAGAGAAGTTGAACGTCATGTATTCTACAATTGGACGACAACCGTTCATAGCTGAACCTACTGCAATACCTGCAAAACCAAGCTCTGCAATTGGAGTATCAATTACTCTTTTTGGTCCAAATTCATCTAGCATTCCTTTTGAAGCTTTGTAGGCTCCATTATATTCCGCAACTTCTTCACCCATTAAATACACAGATTCATCTCTGCGCATTTCTTCGCTCATTGCTTCACAAATTGCTTCTCTAAACTGTATTGTTCTCATAAATTAATTCTAAAACTTAGTGAAAGGCAAAAATAATAAAATTTAACGAGTACTATCATTATTATTTTTAAATAATTTCACGCAATCGATTTCTTTACTAATTTTATATCTTAAATAAACATAAAAACCTTAAGAATCATATCTCTACAATCTTGTCATGCTGACGTAAGGAAGCATCCCATAATCAAAGTCAATCCTTTTAATCCTTTCAATCTGCGTGCCT
>NZ_JAANOQ010000006.1:198611-231872 GCF_011305415.1 Flavobacterium bernardetii | reverse complement strand
AGAGAAGTTATTTTACAGGCTATTTACTTTGAATACAACAAATCTAACATCACAGCAGAAGGTGCAGAAGAGTTAGACAAATTGGTTAAAGTAATGAACGAATTTCCAAATATGGTTATCGATGCGAAATCGCACACAGATAATCGTGGAGCAGATGGTTACAACATGAAGTTATCGGACAGAAGAGCAAAATCTACGGTTCAATACATCATTTCAAAAGGCATTGCTAAAAACAGAATTACAGGAAGCGGAATGGGAGAAACGCAACCAAAAGTTCCTTGTACAGACTGTACTGAAGAAGAACACGCTCAAAACAGACGTAGTGAGTTCTTGATTATTAAAAAATAGAGTTAGGATTGCGAATATAATTAATTTAGTTTCAATGTAAAAGAGCGCCAATTGGCGCTCTTTTTATGTTTTTAGTTCTCGTTTTTATGATAATCAGATGTGAAAAATAATTTTACACTCGGATATTTTTGTTGTGTCATTTGGATTGAAAATTCACTATCTGCTAAAAACACTAATTGATTATGTTTGTCGTGTGCCATAAATTTCTGTTTCACACGTTTGAATTCTTTAAACTCTTCGTTTTTTGGATCGTCTGGAAGCACCCAACACGCTTTGTAAGCAGGAAAGTTCTCGTACGTACATTTCGCACCGTATTCGTGCTCTAAACGGTATTGAATTACTTCATATTGAAGCGCGCCAACTGTTCCAATTACTTTTCTTCCATTCATTTCAATAGTAAACAACTGCGCTACACCTTCATCCATTAATTGGTCGACACCTTTTTCTAATTGTTTTGCTTTTAATGGATCGGCATTATTGATATATCTAAAATGCTCTGGAGAGAAACTCGGAATTCCCTTAAAATTCATCGCTTCACCTTCTGTAAGTGTATCACCAATTTTAAAATTTCCGGTATCGTGCAAACCTACAATATCACCAGGATATGAAATATCTACAATTTCTTTTTTCTCTGCGAAGAAAGCATTCGGACTACTGAATTTCATGTTTTTCCCTTGACGAACATGTAAATACGGTTTGTTTCTTTCAAATGTTCCCGAAACAATTTTTACGAAAGCCAAACGGTCACGGTGTTTTGGGTCCATATTCGCGTGGATTTTAAACACAAAACCACTGAATTTCTTTTCGTTAGAATCTACTAAACGTGTATCAGAAGCTTTTGGTTGTGGCGTCGGAGCGATTTCGATAAAACAATCTAACAACTCACGAACTCCAAAATTATTTAAAGCCGAACCAAAAAACACAGGTTGTAATTTTCCAGATAAATATTGTTCTCTATCAAATTCTGGATATACTTCAGAAATTAATTCTATTTCTTCACGTAATTTATTTGCTGGTTTTTCACCGATTATTTTCTCTAATTCTGGGTTTTGAAGGTCTGAAAAAGCAATGGTTTCTTCAATATTTTTTCTGCTATCACCTTCAAATAAATTGATGTTCTTTTCCCAAATATTATAAATTCCTTGAAAATCGTAACCCATACCAATTGGGAAACTCAACGGCGTAACTTGAAGTCCTAATTTTTGTTCCACTTCGTCCATTAAGTCGAAAGCATCTTTACCTTCACGGTCTAATTTGTTAATGAAAACAATCATAGGAATGTTTCGCATTCTACAAACAGCAACCAATTTTTCGGTTTGTTCTTCCACACCTTTTGCTACGTCAACCACAACAATAACGCTATCTACAGCAGTTAACGTACGGAAAGTATCTTCAGCAAAATCCTTGTGTCCAGGTGTATCTAAGATGTTTATTTTTTTCTCTTTATAATTGAAGGCTAACACCGACGTTGAAACCGAAATTCCACGCTGACGTTCAATTTCCATGAAATCGGAAGTTGCTCCTTTTTTAATTTTATTACTTTTTACCGCACCAGCTTCATTAATGGCACCTCCAAACAATAACAGTTTTTCTGTTAAAGTTGTTTTTCCAGCATCTGGGTGAGAGATAATTCCAAAAGTTCTTCTCCTAGCAATTTCTTTTTCGAAACTCATTAGTGTAATTTTTTTGCAAAAATACTATTTATAAATAATATTTTCTATAATCGAGTTATTTATTAATTTTAGACCTTATTATAAAAGTGGTATTAAAAAACATTATTTTTTCTTACATTGCTTATAAATTCTTCAAAACATGAAATTTCTAATAAAATTCTTCAAATGGTTTTTAATCATCTTTAGTAGCATCATTATTTTGATGTATATTTTTGATGTCGATTATTTAATTCGCGCTGTAAGAACCATATATTTAAAAGGATATACGACTGCATATTTAGAAGATTACAAAGAATTTCCTAACCGAACCATAAAAAAAGGCGTAGCACAATCTTGGGCAATTTCTAAGGAATACAATACTGTTCCATCAACTGATGTTCTAAATAAAACGCATAAAAAACTTCAAACAATTGCTTATTTAATTATCAAAAATGATAGCATTTGGCATGAAAGTTATTTTGATGGTTTTGATAAAGATTCCAAATCAAATTCTTTTTCTGTTGCGAAAAGTGTCGTTTCTGCCGCTTTAGGAAAAGCTATAATGGATGGAAAAATAAAAAGTTTAGATCAAAAAGTAACGGATTTCTTCCCAGAATTAAAAGGAAAATTTGCGAAAGAAGTTACAGTCGGAGATTTGTCTTCGATGGCTTCTGGTTTAAGTTGGGACGAAAAATACTATAGTCCGTTATCAATCGTAACTAGAGCGTATTTTGATGATAATTTAAGAGGTGTAATCTTAGGTTTAGATATCAAAAACAAACCCGGACAAAGTTTCGAATATTTAAGTGGTGCCACACAATTATTAGCGATGTGTATTGAAAAAGCCACTGGAAAATACTTATCCGATTATGTTTCAGATAGTTTTTGGAAACCAATGGGTGCAGAAAATGACGCGCTTTGGCAATTAGATGAAGCTGATTCCGGAATTGAAAAAGCTTATTGTTGTATTGCTAGTAACGCTAGAGATTTTGCTCGTTTCGGAAAATTATACAAGCAAAATGGAAAATGGAATGGCAAACAAATTTTAGACAGCACTTTTATCGCAAAATCATTAAAACCACGTTTTACTGATAGTCCAGAATATGGTTATGGTTGGTGGTTGCACACGGTTAAAGGAAAAAAAATATATTACATGCGCGGTCATTTAGGTCAGTTTGTAATTGTGATTCCAGAAGACGACATTATTATTGTTCGATTAGGACATTTAAAAGGCTTGCAAACCGCAACTGACGCACATAGTACAGATTTATACACTTATATAGAAGAAGCTTACAAAATGTTAAACAAGAAGAAATAAAATTAAAAACCAACTTTATGTTACACGCCATTCAATTAGAAAATATCTTGTTTTTAGATATTGAAACCGTTCCAGAATTAGAAAATTTTAGTGATTTAGATCAAGATTTTCAGGAATTATTCGCACACAAAACACAATACCAAAGAAAAGACGAATTTACGCCAGATGAATTTTACGAAAGAGCTGGAATTTGGGCTGAATTCGGAAAAATAGTGTGCATTTCTGTTGGATATTTCACACAGAAACAAGGTGAAAGACAATTTAGAGTTACCACTTTTCAAGGTGATGAAGAACGCTTACTAATTGAGTTTTCGAACTTAATCAACAACCATTTCAGTTTCCCTCAACATGTAATGTGTGGACACAATGTAAAAGAATTCGATTTTCCTTTTATAGCCAGAAGAATGCTAATTCATGGGATAAAAATTCCTGCAAAGTTGAATTTAATGGGAAAAAAACCATGGGAAGTTCCGCATTTAGATACTTTAGAATTATGGAAATTTGGCGATTATAAACATTTCACATCTTTAAAATTATTGACGAAAGTTCTAGGAGTTCCTTCTCCAAAAGATGACATCGATGGAAGTGAAGTCGCTAAAGTTTTTTATAAAGACAAAGACATTGACAGAATTGCCACATATTGCGAAAAAGATGTCATTGCCGTAGCACAAATTATATTGAAATTACGCCTTCAAAAATTACTTTCAGATGATGAAATTTTGAAAGTGTAAATAATTATAAAACTTATATTAATGTCTTCTCAAACCCGATTAACAAGAGCGTATAAAAATGCATTCCGAATCAAGTTTACCGATTCGGATAAGTTTATTTTGTTTAGTGATTGCCATCGTGGAGACGGAAGTTTTGCGGATGATTTTGCTAATAATCGCAACATTTATATGCATGCTTTAAATCAGTATTATAAAAATGATTTTCAATATATCGAATTAGGTGATGGCGATGAATTATGGGAAAACTTATTTTTTAAAGATATTATTGAAGCGAATAAAAATGTGTTTTTGCTATTAAAAAAGTTCTACGAGAAAAAGAAACTTCACATGATTTACGGAAATCACGATATGGTATATCGAAATCAAGAGATTGTAAAAAAACACTTTTCAGAATATTTTGATACTACTGCTGGAAAAAACCTGCCTTTAATGCCTAATTTAACCTTCAATGAAGCAATCGTTTTAGAAAATACTGATACAGGTCAGGAATTGTTTTTAACGCACGGACATCAAGCAGATTTTATGAATTATGTAGGTTGGAAATTCAATCGCTTATTTGTGAGAGTTTTGTGGAAACCACTTCAAGTTTGGGGAATTAAAGACCCAACTAGTCCGGCTAAAAATTATTTGGAATCGCTAAAAATCGAAAGGAGAATTAAACGATGGATTTCGGAAAACGGAAATAAAATAACTATTGTGGGTCATACACATCGACCACATTTTCCGAAACCAAGTGAGAATTTACTGAATTTTTTTAACGATGGAAGTTGCGTTCATCCAAGAAACATTACCGGAATTGAAATTGAAAACGGCAAAATTTCACTAATCAAATGGCTCATTGACACTAATGATGACGGTGTATTACAAATTGTAAAAGAATATATTGAAACACCACAAAAATTGAGTGATTACGAATAATTATTTTTTGGTTTTCCAAATAAAACCATCTAGTAAATAATGTGTAAACTGCGGAACGGTTAATAATGGCACTAAAATGAGTTGCCAGTTTTCGGAAACATCAAAATTAAAAGTGAAGTTTTCTTGCCAAACAAAAATCTCCCAAAAAAATTCTTCTACAAAGGCAATTCCTAACAAGAAGACAAGAAAAATGGCAATCTTATTGAATGAAGAAATCCCTTTCATAAAACCAATTTTTGGTTCATTGACTTCTTTAAAATAAATCAAAGCCAAATAAGGAATTCCGTGAGAAACAACATTTAACAATGTAAATATTAAATCGTTATTATAGTAAACGATTCCAAAATACCACGACAAATACGTTCCAATAATTAGCACGTTTTTCGGAATATTAAAATCTTTTTTAGTTAGAAAAAGGTAAGCTGTTTTAAAAACATAAACTCCAATTATAGCAAAATACAAATAGAATAAATACGGTATGATGTTGGTGTTTTCGAACAGAAAAAACTCATTTTCCACAAACCAATTGAATTTTCTATTGTTCGATAAAAACCAAAACAACATGGGGAAAACGGTGGCGTTATAAATAATTACATTATCTGAAAAAACTTGAAATTTGGTTTTGATTTCATTTCTCGAATACAATCGCATGAAACCATATTGCTGTCTGATAAAATGAAATACAGCAACGTATGCTAAAAAAGACCAGAAAACCAAAGCACCAAATGAAAACAAAATCAATCCAATTAAAAAACAGATTATTGGCAATGAAATCAAAAGTTTTTTACTTTGAATGAAGGTTTCTTTTACAAAATAGGTTTTAAACAAAGTGGCATAAACGTGCGCTACATCAATACCTACAATCAAAACCAACCAAACATAAAAGGAATAATTTTCTTCAATTGTCATTAATTGGTTATGAAACAGAAAAACAATAAGCAACACTATAAATGATGGTGCTAAAATGAAAATTCCGTCTGTTTTGGCTTTATGAATCCAAGGTTGTTTCATTGAAAATTTGGTTTACAACATCTATGCCTTGATGAAAAGCTTCTTCAAAAACAGATATTCCTGATAAATCACTGTGAGCAAAAAATATTTTATCCTCTATATTTTTAGCTGCTATTTCTTTTTCTTCACTAAAAATAAAATTTGGAGTTGGACTAATCATACCGTGTCCCATTTTATATATTTCAATAGTTTCAATTTCTTGTTTTATGGTGTGATGTGCGATGCTTAAATCGGAAATAATGATATTTTTAATTTCTTCTTCCTTCATTTTTAAGAATTCTTTTCTAGCTTCTTTTAAGTTCGAATTTGAAAAAGAATAATAATACGTAATCGACTTATTGTCAACAATTTGATTTACGGTTTGATGCTGATTATAAATATAACCCAATCCTTTCGACTTATAAATTACATTATCCCAATACAATTCTGAATTGTTCAATTCGGATTCTTTTTTTAAACTTATAGTTGCCGTAAACCAAGGTGCGTATTGAAATTTAGCACTAGTTTTTCTGTCTTTAAACAAATACGAATTGATATATTGTGGTGTACAACAAATCACTTTTTCGCATTTATACATCACAGATTTATTGTTTTTCGCATCAAAACAAAGTACTTCTACTAATGTATCGTTTTGCTTTATTTCATAAACTAAATGATTCTTTTTGACTTTATCTTCAACGTATTTAGCTAAATGTTTTGCTAATCTTCCGTTACCTTCTGGCCAAGTTAATACATTTTCAGTAGTTGACGCATCATGTTTTCTGGCAGTAAAATAGAATAATCCTGCCCAAGCAGAAACGAAATCTATACCAATTCCAAAATCATCTTTACAACAATAATTTACGTATTCTAAAAGTTCTTCTGACGTAAATTTATTGTTAGACAACCAATCTTTCATGGTTATTGTATCTAAATCACGGTATTTTTTGTCTTTAGTAATCTTTTTTATCGGAATGTCAAAATGATACAATCCATCAAAACCTTTTTCCTCTTTTAGTTGCAATGTGATTTCAAAAAAACGATTGATTTCTTCGTTGGCTATTTCAGAATTTCCGTATTTCGGAATTAATTCTTCCTGCCAATTGTTCTTTATAAAAAGTCGTTCTTGAGGTTTAAAACACATTTGAGTTTCATCGAAAATAGGTAGTTCCTTTTCAAAATGTGTGATAATTTTCGATTCGTGTAAAAAAGAAAGTAATTCTTTATCGTGTAAATTCGGTAATGGTAAATAATGGGCGCCGTGAGGAAAAGAAGTGGCTTTATTGGTACCAAAACTGGAATTTCCGCCAATAGTGCTTTCTAATTCTAACAATAAAAAATCAGTTTTATTTTTTTTAACCAATTGTCTTGCTGCAGACAAACCCGTTATTCCAGCGCCAATAATTAGTATTGGAATTTCTATAATTTCAGTTGGTTTTGGAAAGTTTTTAAGCCATAATCGGTGGCCTAAAATATGATTTGTTCCTGTGATTTTTAAGAAAATTTCGGCTAATGTGTTTTTACGAGAATGCAACATAACTGGAATTTGAGCCAATATGCTTGCGAAAACCACACTTTTTACAAAGTTTCTCCTTGAAAATTGACTAGAGTTTTCCCCATTCTTCATCGAAATAGCGTACTAAAATTTGGTTATCTAATCGGTTAATTTCCACATTATGAGCCATCATATCTTTCGGGAATTGATTTAAACTTTTATAATTGTGGTTGTAGAATTTAAGCTGATTTACTTTTCTGTTTACTTTATCGAAAGTATTTTCAGGATTTAATGTCGCAATGGTATAACCCCATTCGCCAAAAGATGGTACATAAACATGATAGGCATCTGTATTTGAAAACACTTGTTTAACGGTTTTATTAATGCACCAAAATGATTTAGGTGCAAAGTAAGGTGAAGTTGTTTGGATTACAACAACCGTATTTGGATTCGCTACTTTAGCTAAAGTTTTATAAAAATTAAGCGAATATAATTTCCCTAAACTATAGTTGGAAGGATCAGGAAAATCGATGATAATTACATCATACTTTTTGGTAGTTGTTTTCGCCCAAAGAAAAGCATCTTGGTTGTGAATCGTGACTTTTTTATTTAGAAACGAATTGTGATTAAACGTTTTAAGAATGGTGTTTTCTTTAAACATCTGCGTCATTTTTTCATCTAAATCTACAAGAGTAATGGTTTTAACTGCTGGATATTTTAAAATTTCTCTACAAGCTAAACCATCGCCACCGCCTAAAACCAATACGTTTTCAATATTAGTAGCGTTTTCCATTGCTGGATGCACTAAAGCTTCGTGGTATCTGTATTCGTCGGCTGATGAAAATTGAAGGTTGTTATTTAGATAGAGTTTATAATCGTTTTTATTGTGCGTTAAAACGATTCTTTGATACGGAGTTGTGTTGGTAAAAACAATGTTTTCACCATATAATTTTTCTTCAGAAAAGCTTAAAATTTCGTCAGAAAAAAAGAAAACTACCACTAAAAACAAAAATGAAAAAATGGATTTAAACTTCAGTAGTAAGCTGTTTTTAATTTCTTTTTGCAATAAAAAAGTTAAGAATATGGCAACTGAAATATTAATCATTCCGAAAAACAACGAGGTTTTAATCACACCTAATTGAGGAATAAACACCAAAGGAAACAAAACAGAAGCTAATAAAGCGCCAATATAATCGAACGTAAAAACATTAGACACTAATTCGCTGAATTCTACTTTTTCCTTCAGAATATTCATTAAAAGCGGAATTTCTAAACCTACTAAACAGCCTGTTATGAAAACCAAAAGATATAAAACAACTTGAAAATAATCTACTTTTTCAAAAAGGATAAATAGTAAGACAGAGCTTAAACCGCCGATTAATCCGACAATTATTTCGATTTCAATAAAAGTGTTTAGCTGATTCTTTTTGATGAATTTCGCAAAATACGAACCCACACCCATGGAAAATAAGTACACACCAATAATAAACGAAAATTGTTTGACAGAATCGCCAAGTAAATAACTGGCTAAAGTTCCTGCAATTAACTCGTAAATAAGTCCGCACGTAGCTATTATAAATACGGCAAATAAAAGTAAATATTCAAATTTTAAGAATTTTTTACCCATGAATAGCGGCGCTAATGATCATAGAAATGCCTATAATTAATGCTCCAAAAACAATGGCTAATGCGGTGTTTTTGTTTTGTACAATTTCTTTCCAGGTGTTTTCTGGTGTTGCTTTTTCAATGATGAAATACCCAATTAATAAAATTACGATTCCTACTAATGAAAACACTATTGAGTTAATTAATCCGTTTACTAACATATTTTTCAGTTTATATTATTATTAAATATTGATATTTTTACTTGTGATAAAATCTATTTACGCCGCCGCCTCTATAGGTAGAAGAGCCGCTTTGTGTTTTTTCTGTGGTTTGGCAATCGCAAATTCTATTTCCATTATAGGTTACATATTGATACAAACAAAACATTGAGGTTGCCATTAATAAGGCCCACTTATTTCTAAAAATAAAATCTTTCATATTACTATTCTATATATGGTGAATAACTGCTATCACTCCATCTCCTAGTTTCAAAAATACGTCTATAAACAAACAAAACTATAATTAAAACTACAAATACGACTATTGAAATACCAAAATTCCAATTGGAAGGACTTTCCAGTTCAGCGATTATGGTTAATGTTTTTTGATCTGGGCTAATTGATTGTTCTGTATCATGCATTCCAGAATAAAGTTTATTAATACTATCTTCGATTTTTTCAGCAGTTGTGTAATTACTATTTTCAGTTGTAACAACTGCAGGTGGTAAGTTTATAATTGAAGAAGAATCGGATGTATTTGCGACTACGTTTTCTGCTGAAGGAGAAATTACTAAGTGATACTTTCCTGGTTTTAATCCACAAATATGGAAATTCACACTACGACTTCCTTCAGTCCAATGATATCCATCTTCATAGCCGGAGTAAAATTCAATATCTTGTTCTGCAAATTCTTCTTCATTTGTTAATTCATTCACTACAGAAACACCAGCATAAGCCCATGAATTAGATACATCTGAAAATAAATTAATCTTAATAGGAACAGCAATATCTGCAACTTCAAAACTTGGAGAAAGATATTCTTTGTTAGCATATTCGTTAATAGAGATTGTATTGTTTAAAACTTCTTTATTTCCTTTAGAACCTTGAAAAATAAAACAAGTTAAAATAAGAATTGCAGCAATAAGAAAAATTTTTATTGTATCTAAAATATGAAATGGAAAAGGCTGCACAACACCAATACCTGACTTAGACGGGATGGTTTCTAGTTGAAAAATTTTTTTTACTTCCTTTTTTTCAATATGTTGTCCAAGATAAGTTACTGTTTCTGAATTAATCCTTTCGGTTGACAATATAAAAGGCGGATTGATATATTCTACCACAAAGTTGTCAAAATTTGAAAGTTCAAAATCAAAAAAACCATACGCTCTCATTAAAGAAGGTGAATAATAATCGAACTTATCAAAGTAAATATCATTATATTTTATCTTTAAACTTCCCGATTTTTTTAATTCGATATCATCAACTTGTTTGAGTTGAATCCAGTGGCCGTTGCATTCTGACAAATAAATGTATTGAATGTCTTTTGATACTAATGTATATTCTTTTGAATAAGTAAATGCGCCCAAAAACTTAACCAAAACATTGATAATTTCATACTCCTTATTGTCAATTATTCCTTTTAAACCGATAGGCAAAATAATATCTAAAGGTTTGTAAGTGTATTTTTTTAAGTGGGTTTGATTTGCAGATTTTAAATCATATAAACTACCACAATTAGGACAGGCAAAATTTACAAAATCTACTGTAGATTGAACTGTAGTTAAAGTGTTGCAAGATTTACAAGTTATGGTGTTTATCATCTGTTTACTTCAGTTTGTTTCACAATAGTTGCTTCAAAATAATTCGTAATTTGATTTGAAATAGTTCTAACTTTCTGCGTATTATCACAAGAATAATTACACAAATACACATCAGTAGTTAATTGATTTATTTCTGGCCAAGTATGAATACAAATATGGGATTCTTTCAAACAAAAAGCAATGGTAAAGCTATTATTTTCAAAAACATGTGAAGTTTGACCTATTAATTCTAAATCATGCTCTTGTAAAAGTAAGTTTACAAAATTTATGAAAGAATCACAAGTAGTAAGTTTACTATTGTGTGCTGTTTTTAAGGTAAGTAATACGTGTAAACCTAGTAAATTAGTAGGATTTTGCATCTATTATTTTTTGTTACTTTAATTATACGAGGAAAATATAAAAAAGTTACAAAAAAGTAAAATTCTATTGTTCTGGTGCAATTTCCAGCTCCAAACCTTCTAAATCTTCAGAAATGTGAATTTGGCAACCTAAGCGACTATTGTCCTTTACGTGATACGCATCAGTTAGCATTGCTTCTTCGTCGTCATTTCTTTCTGTTTTTAAAACATTGTTAAGTAAATAACATTGACAAGAAGCGCACATCGCCATTCCGCCGCAAACACCAACAGTTCCTTCTTCGGCTAATTCATACGAACGGATTAATTCCATCACATTCATATTCATGTCGGTTGGCGCTAAAACTTCGTGTTTTACACCGTTTCTGTCGGTAATAAAAATAGTTACGTCTTGTGGCATTTTTAGTTCAAGTTTCAAGTTTCAAGTTTCAGGTTCGCTTAACTTTAAACCTGAAACTTGAAACAAAATTATATTTAATCTATAGATTTTACAACTGCTTTTTCTGCTTCTTTTCTTGTTCCATCAAAACCATCTACGCCAGAAACTGTTGTATATTTTAACACATAACGTTTTCCTGGATTGATTCGGTTATACACACTTTGACACATTAAAGTCGCTTCGTGGAAACCACATAAAATCAACTTCAATTTTCCTGGATAAGTATTCACATCACCAATAGCGTAAATTCCGTCTATATTGGTTTGATAATCTAAAGCGTTGTTTACTTTGATGGCATTTTTCTCAATTTCTAATCCCCAATTGGCAATTGCCCCTAATTTTGGAGTTAGTCCGAAAAGTGGAATGAAATAATCAGTTGGCACATTCATGCGTGCGCCGTTCATTTCAACATCTATAGATTCAATTCTTTCCGTTCCTTTGAAACCTACGACTTCAGCAGGCGTAATTAATTTTATTTTTCCTGCTGATTTTAATTCTTGTACTTTTTCTACAGAATCTAAAGCGCCACGGAATTCATTTCTTCTATGAATTAAAGTCACTGAAGAAGCAACATTTGAAAGGAAAACACTCCAATCTAATGCAGAATCACCACCACCAGCAATTACAATATTTTTGTTGCGATATTTTTCTGGATCTTTTACGAAATAATCGACACCTCTGTCTTCTTTTTCATAAAATTCAATGTCTTTTAAAATGGGTTTTCTTGGTTCGAAAGTTCCTAAACCACCTGCAATAGCAATCGCTTTAGCTTTATGTTTCGTACCTTTATTTGTAGTTACAATAAAAGAACCATCTTCAAGTTTTTCAATGGTTTCAGCCGTTTCAGCCAATGTAAAACCGGGTTGAAATTGCTTAATTTGTTCCATTAAATTTGTTACTAAATCACCTGCTAATACTTCAGGATAACCTGGAATATCAAAAATAGGTTTTTTAGGATATAATTCTGCTAATTGCCCACCTGGTTGAGGAAGTGCGTCAATAATATGACATTTTAATTGTAATAAACCTGCTTCGAAAACAGCAAAAAGCCCAGTTGGACCTGCTCCAATTATTAATATATCTGTTTCAATCATTTTTTTTGTTTTTGCTACTAAGGCTAAAAGGCGCAAAGTTTTTATAAATTCTATGTTACAAAGAAATTGATTTGTAACGTATTATATTATGACATTTATCAGGTTAAAAAATTAAGCTATATTTTCAACCGTTTCAATTTGAGGAACATATTTTTTAATCGTAGTTTCTACACCAGCTTTCATGGTACTGATACTTAAACTGCAACTTGTACAAGCACCTTGCAAACGCACTTTTACGTGTTTTCCATCCAATACTTCAACCAATTCAATATCGCCACCATCTGAATTTAAGAAAGGTCTAATCTCAGCTAAGGCTTTCTCGATATTTTCGTTTATTTCAATTTCTGTCATTTTTTCAATTTTCAATTGGACAATTTTCAATATGCCAATTATTAATATTTCAATTTTCAATGTGCCAATTGACACATTGAAAATTGGCTAATTGACTTATTTTTTTACAGCAGAACATCCTGCCATTGTTGTAATTTTTATGGCTTCTGTAGCTGGTAAATTTTCATTTCTTTTTACCGTTTCAGCGACAACGCTTCTGGCTAATTCTTCAAAAATAGTTTCTAAAATAGAACCTGTTTGCATCGCTGCTGGTCTTCCGTAATCACCTGCTTCTCTGATGCTTTGTACTAAAGGAACTTCACCTAAAAACGGAACTTCTAAATCTTCTGCTAAATTTTTTGCACCTTCTTTACCAAAGATATAATATTTATTATCAGGAAGTTCTTCTGGTGTGAAATACGCCATGTTTTCTATAATTCCCAATACTGGAACTTGAATAGAATCTGACATAAACATAGAAACACCTTTTTTGGCATCTGCTAAAGCTACAGCTTGAGGCGTACTTACTACAACTGCACCAGTAATTGGTAACGATTGCATAATTGATAAGTGAATATCACCAGTTCCTGGAGGTAAATCGATTAACATGAAATCTAATTCTCCCCAATTCGCATCAAAAATCATTTGATTTAACGCTTTTGAAGCCATTGGTCCACGCCAAATAACCGCTTGGTCTGGTTTCGTGAAAAATCCGATAGATAAAATCTCCACACCATAACTTTGTACCGGTTGCATTTTCGATTTTCCATCAATTTCAACTGAAATAGGTTTTGCTGATTCCACATCGAACATAATTGGCATTGATGGCCCGTAAATATCAGCATCTAAAATTCCAACTTTGAAACCCATTTTAGATAAAGCAACAGCTAAATTCGCTGTGATTGTAGATTTTCCCACACCACCTTTTCCTGAAGAAACGGCGATAATATTACTAATTCCAGGAATTTGTTTTCCTTTGATCGTATTCGCTTCTTCTTTTGTTGGTGTTTCTACTTTAATGTTAACTTTAACCTTCGCATCCGCATTTATTTTTTCGGCAATTACCTTTTTAATATCTGCTTCCGCACGATTTTTTATATGTAAAGCTGGAGTCGTTAAAACTACATCTACTACTACTTCATCGCCAAAAGTTACTACGTTTTGCACCGCACCACTTTCTACCATATTTTTTCCTTCACCTGCAATTGAAATGCTTTCTAATGCGGTAAGAATTTCTTTTCTATCTAATTTCATCGTATTATATAAAACTTAATTATAAAAAGTTCAATTTAAGACTATGCTTATTTAAACTAATTTTAGATTGCAAAGATAGTAAGAAGTTTAAAAGTTTGTAGTTTATCGATTAAAAAAGTTTTAATGATTGTATAAGGTTTGTTTATTGGATTTTAGTATCTTAAAAATCTGGTTCCCAAAAGTGCTTTTTAAAATCTATAATTTGATTGTCAATGACTTGAATGCCTTCGCTTTCTAATAATTGTTGCATTAAGTTGGTGCCATCAAAATGATGTTTGCCTGTTAAAAGTCCTAAGCGATTGACTACACGATGTGCAGGAATATCTTCCCTGCCGTGACAAGCGTTCATTGCCCAACCAACCATTCTTGCAGAACGACCTGCACCTAAAGCTTTAGCAATAGCGCCATAAGAAGTAACTTTTCCGTAAGGAATTTGTCGGGCGACTTCATATACACGTTCAAAAAAATTGTCTTCTTTTATTTTCAATTGATAGCTTAGTTTTATTAATAAAATTCACCGAAGATTCGCAGATTGAATTAAAGAATACAATTTATATTTTTTACTATTAAGACATTAACGAACAAACTATTGACTTAATAAACTTAATTTCTTAATGGTTATAAATTTATTTATTCAAGTTATAAATCGTGAAAACGGCAATTAATCCCGTAATAATGGCAATTATAAAGTTAATATTTTTAATGAAAAAGGTAACTTTATGCTTAATTTTTCTAAACAAATAGGCATAACATAAAAACACAATAAAAGTTCCTAAAGTGACTCCAATAACAAAAGCTACACCGACTAAATTAGTAAAGAAATCTTCAATAAAAGCCGATAAATACAAACTCACAAAAGCATAATATGGAATAGGAAACACATTTAATCCAGAAATAAAAACACCATGTAAAAAAGGTTTCATTTTACTTTTGGTAGATCTTTTCTTGATTTCTTCTTTAGAACTAATACTATTTTGAATGCCTTTTCCTAAAAAAAAGATGGTTAACAAAATGAAAACCACGCTTCCAACTAATTTTAAATTATTCATCACTTGTGGATGACTTTCTAAAAAAGTAGCAAAATAAAACGCCAAAATACTTTGAACAAAAACGACTAAAAGCGCCCCGTTTATAAATTTTTTGGCTCTTTTTAATGATTTTTTTACGCTATAATTCGCCACTGTCATGTTCACAATTCCAGGTGGCATAACACCTAAAAATGAAAACAAAATTGCGAAAGCAAAAGCAAAAAGTACCGACACTATTTAATTTTAAACTGGATGTAAGTTATACATTTATTTATTTCTAAATACTGACTTTCGTAAAAAGTTTGAATACTTGTTACTACTTCTGGTGCTCCGGCGTTGTTATATACGTTATGATTCGAATATAAAACTTCGTGTCCTTCACCATGTAAAAGTCCTAAAGTGTAACCGTGCATGAATTCACTGTCAGTTTTTAGGTGCATTAAACCATCTGGTTTTAGTATTTTTTTATAATTCTGCAAAAACTCAGAATTCGTCATACGGTGTTTCGTACGTTTGTATTTGATTTGCGGATCTGGGAAAGTAATCCAAATTTCGTCTACTTCATTTTCGGCAAAACAATGTTTGATTAATTCAATTTGCGTACGAAGAAATCCAACATTACTCAGACCGTTTTCCAAAGCAGTTTTCGCACCACGCCAAAAACGAGCACCTTTAATATCTACTCCAATAAAGTTTTTATTAGGATATCTTTCTGCTAAACCAACAGAATATTCTCCTTTTCCACAACCTAATTCTAGTACAATTGGATTATTATTTTTAAAGAAATCGGTATTCCATTTCCCTTTTAAAGCTACACTATCCGTTACCACTTCTTCTCTAGTTGGTTGAAACACATTAGAGAACGTTAGGTTTTCGTTAAATCTTTTTAATTTATTTTTACTTCCCACAACAATTAATTTTATAATGCAAAAGTATAAAATTAAAGTATCTATCTTTGTAAAAAAATAAACTCAATTATTTTCTTTTCCCAAATCGAAAATAAACATTTCAATTATGAATACCTCTAAAAAAATACTTGTGGCTCCTTTGAATTGGGGATTAGGACACGCATCTCGTTGTATTCCAATTATTTACGCGCTTAAAGAAAACAATTTCACCCCTATTATTGCAAGTGATGGTGCTTCGTTACATTTATTAAAAAAAGAATTTCCAAACGATATTTTTGAAATCTTGCCAGATTATAATATTCAATATTCTGAAAAAGGAGAAGATTTTAGATTCAAAATTTTCAAACAATTGCCGAAATTATTTTTTGCGATTCGAAAAGAAAAAAAAGTACTTGATAAGATTATTAAGAAACATGAAATTTCTGGAATAATCTCAGATAATCGACCAGGGATTTTTTCGTCTAAAATCCCATCCGTTTACATTACACACCAAGTCAATGTGTTGTCGGGAAATACGAGTTGGATTTCGAGTAAATTTCACCAACATTTTATTAAAAAACATAAAGAATGTTGGGTGCCAGATGTTTCTGATGGTATTAATTTAAGCGGAAGATTAAGTCATGAAAACTCGGATTTAAAAAACATTAAATTCATTGGTCCGTTAACCCGATTTAAGAAAAAAAACTTACCAAAAAAACACGATTTACTTGTGGTTTTATCTGGTCCAGAACCGCAACGCACTTTGTTAGAAGAAAAACTTCGTATTGAATTATCTGAATTTAAAGGCGCTATTCTTTTTGTAAAAGGATTGGTGGAGAAAGAACAAAAAATGGCGAAACAAAACAATTTTACGTTTTATAATTATATGGAAGCGGACGAATTGGAAATTGCGATTCAAGAAAGTGAATATATCATTTGCCGTTCAGGTTATTCTTCTATTATGGATTTAGCTTTTTTAGGTGCGAAAGCGTTTTTAATTCCAACTCCAGGACAATTTGAACAAGAATATTTAGCCAAAAAACTAAAGAAAGAAGGAAGCGTACCAAGTTGTGCACAGCATAAATTCACGTTAGATAAATTGCAAAAAATTGATATATATAGCGGTTTTAGAACCTATAATTTTAACCGAAATTGGGTTGAATTATTTACTTGTTTTCAAGGTAAATGAAAATTCTGATCCTTTTTGAGGCGTACTTTGCACAAATATTTTTTCGTTGTGGGCTTCAATAATGTGTTTCACGATAGCTAATCCTAAACCAGAACCACCTTCTTCTCTTGAACCACTTTTACTAATTCTAAAGAAACGTTCAAAAATTCGTGATAAATGTTGTTGTTCAATTCCATCTCCATTATCTTGAATACGGACTAATACTTTATTTTTATTGATTTTCTCAACAGATATTTCTGTAGTACCATTTTCTTTTCCGTATTTGATAGAATTCATGACTAAGTTGGTTAAAACTTGTTGAATTTTATCTTTATCGGCATACACATGAATGGGAGAAATGTATTTTTCATCGAACATTAAAATGATATTTTTAGCATCTGCTTTCATTTCTAGCAAATCAAATACATTCTGAATTTCGCTGATTATATCGAATTTTGTGATTTCTAAGTTTAAATCGCCCACTTCAAATTTTGAAATCATATCTAAATCTTGCACAATACTTATTAATCTTTCTACTCCTTTGGAAGCGCGTTCTATGTATTTTACTCGTAAAGTTTTGTCTTTAATTGCGCCACCTTCAATAAGTGTGTCTAAATAACCTTGTACGGTAAACAAAGGAGTTTTTAGCTCGTGAGAAATGTTTCCTAAAAATTCTCTTCTATATTCTTCTCGAATATTTAACGATTCAATTTCAATTTTTTTCTCTTTAGCGAAGTTTCTAATGTCGTTTGTTAGAGAAGAAATATCCGTAGTAACAATTTTGTTTTTTAAAGAAGTCGCATCTAAAATAGAAACTTCATCGTAAAGTTTTTTGATACGTTTGTATATGAAAATTTCTACTCTATATTGAATTAAGAAAAAACTAAAAACAAATAGAGTAATAGGAAATACAAGTAATATGAATATGTTAATAGGTTGTACGAAGTGATTGTAAATCAACAAACTGAATACTACAAATAATGAAATATAAAAGGATGATTTAAAGGCAAACTTGTATGATTTTTTGAAATTAATCGCCATTTAATTCTATTTTGTAACCTACACCTTTAATCGTTTTAAAAACATCTTCATCAATTTTTTCACGAAGTTTTCTAATGTGAACATCAATTGTTCTACCACCAACAATTACTTCATTACCCCAAACTTTATCTAAAATTTCTGTTCTAGTAAACACTTTACCAGGTTTTGAAGCTAGTAAGTATAGTAATTCAAACTCTTTTCTTGGTAAAATGATGGTAATTCCGTCTTTAATTATTTTATATTCTTCACGGTTAATTTGTAAATTACCAACCGTTAACGTTTCTGAATTTTCTAATTCTTCGTCTTTTAATCTGCGTAATAAACCTTTTACTTTACTTACCAATAACTTTGGTTTAATTGGTTTGGCAATATAATCGTCGGCACCCACATCAAAACCTGCAACTTGTGAATAATCTTCACTTCTAGCCGTTAAGAAAGTAATAATAGTGTCTTTTAATTCTGGGATTTCTCTAATTTTTTCACAAGCTTCCATACCATCCATTTCTGGCATCATCACATCCATAATGATTAAATGTGGTTTTGTTTTTTGCGCTTGTTTCACGGCATCTTTACCGTTTTCAGCTTTAAAAACCTGATATCCGGCTTGCTCTAAATTGTACCCAACAATTTCTAGAATGTCCGGTTCGTCGTCTACCAATAATATCTTTATATCTTTCTTTTTCATATTAACTATAAAAGTAATTAAAAAATTTAATTTGTGTCAAAATTATATATAAAAACTACAAATAAAACGTGTTTACAATTATTTAATGTGTTAACACAAACTTAACAATCTGTGAACCTACTAATAACTTGCGGGTAACATTCACATAATTTACTTGGTCCTATTTTTGCATCAAAATAAATACAACCACAATGAAATTAAAATTTCTATTTTTCGGATTATTATTTACAATAATCTCTTTCGCACAAAATACGGCTAAAGTTAGCGGTATTATTACTGATAAAGATAGTAAACAACCAGTAAGTTTTGTTTCTATATCTTTAAAAGGTTTAATGGCAAATGCTGAATCTGACATTAATGGTAATTATGAAATTGCTATGAAGCCAGGTACTTACACAATAGTATATGCTTTTATTGGCTACAAAACTTTAGAAAAACAAGTTACAGTTGCTGAAAATGAAACGTTAAATTTAAACATTTCTTTACAAGAAAATTCAAATAGTATTGAAGGAATTGTAATTACTGGAAGCACAAACAAAACAAAAGAAACGGCTTTGTTAAAAGAACAACAAAAAGCGGTTGAAATGAAGCAAAGTATTGGTGCTCAAGAAATGTCAAGAAAAGGAATTAGTGATGTTGAAGAAGGACTAACTAAAGTAACAGGAATTACTAAAGTAGAATCGAGAGGTTTATTTGTAAGAGGATTAGAAGACAGATATAATAATTTATTGGTTAACGATTTACAAGCGCCTTCTAATAGTCCGTTTAAAAAAATCATTCCATTAGATTTATTTCCTACTGATATTGTTGGAGTTTTAGGTGTTTACAAAACGTTTAATCCAAATATTTCTGGAGATTTCGCTGGAGCAACCATTAATATTGAAACTTCTGAAGCGATGAAAAGCCAAACGAAATTAAATGTTGGGTTTGGATATACAACTGGTAATAATGGAGAAGATTTTTTAATGTCTGAAGACGCAAATACAACTCAAGGTACTTTAGGGATTTTAAAGAAAGACCGTGCTTTACCAGGTGTTTTTGGAAATGTTCCTTCAGGAAATTATTTAACATCTTCAGAATATACAGCTTCTCATAAGCAAAATTCTTGGAATGTTGATAAAGTTGGTAGCCCAATGAACACTAGTATTAGTTTATTACATACAGAAAAGTTTAAAGTGGGAGATGGTAACAATTTAAGTTATATCCTTTCCTTAAATACAGAAAACAAATATGTAATTAGAAAAGGAGTAAAAAGATTTTTCGATGCAGGGGATAGTAATTATACTACGAATGTTGAAAATTCAGAATATAAATATCAAACAGCTTCTTCTGCTTTAGTTGGAATTAAATACAAATCTTCTAGAGGTTCTATCGGATTGAATTCATTTTACTTACGATCTACAGAAAGTTTAATTCAAGACCAATTCGGGGTTTTAAATTACGCTACAAACAATCCAAATCGTTTAGTTAGACTTAATCAGTTTGAACAATCAGATTATTTTAACAATCAAGTTGTAGCAAATTATAACTTAACAAAAAATGAAAAGCATAGTGTAAAAGGAGGTTTTTCTTATGTAAAAACAGCTTTTGGTCAACCTGATAGAAAAACAATCATTGGTAACAGAGTTAATGAAACGGATATTAATATTTCTTATGGAGGAAATAATTTAAACAGACAATATTTAGATGTAAAAGGTAACTATTACATGAGTGGTTTGTTTGAGTATAATATGAAATTTGGAAAAGAAGTTAACAATAAAACAAATAAATTATCTGTGGGTTATAATGCGTTTAGAAATAATATGTATTCTACATATCGTTTTGTTTCTGGTGCGCCTTTAGGTAGCCAAGCTGCTTTCACAACAAACTTAAATGACATAAACGATGTTATTGCTGCAGACGTTGCTAATGGTAATGTAAGATTCAGAGAAGAATCTAATACAGATTATAAAGTAAAACTTGATCATTTTGTAAATGCAGGTTATGTTAATATGTTTTTAAATTTTGGAGAAAAACTTGAAGTTAATGCAGGTGTTCGTTTTGAAAACTCTGATAGAAAAATGAGTTCAAGAAGTTTAGGTGCTTCTGATTTTACTGCTCCTTACGATAAACAAATTGATAAAAAACTAGACATTTTACCATCGATAAATACAAAATACACGATTAACGAACAATCTAATATGCGTTTGGCGGTTTCTAAAACAATCACTAGACCAGTAACTATGGAATTGTTGCCTATTACTTATGTTGAGCCTGATGGTTCATCAGTAATTGGAAATCCAGATTTAAAAGACACTGAAAATTTAAATTTAGATTTAAAATACGAATTGTTTACTGACAAAAAAGACATGGTGGCTTTGGGTGTTTTTGGTAAAAATATTAACAAACCAATTGAAAGAATTCTTATTGCAACTGGAGGTTCAAATGCAACTACTTTTGATAATTCAAAAAGAGCTATTTTATTTGGTGCAGAATTAGAATTTATATTTCAATTAGAAAGAATTTCAAAACAATTTGAAAACATTTCTTGGGGTTTCAATACTTCAATTATGAAAACAAAAGTAGATGTTGATTTAGTTAACAATCCACTTGAAAATTCAAGTAGTAGAGAATTACAAGGAGCTTCAAATTGGTTAATTAATTCAGATTTAAAATATGAATTTGATTTTTCTAAAGAAGTTAAAAACACAGCTACTTTAGTATATGGTGTATACGGAAAAAGAATTTATGCATTAGGAACTGCAGGTTTAGATCATGTCTATGAAAAACCATTTAGTAAATTAGACTTTATTTGGAATACCAAATTATCTAAAAATTTAGATGTTAAATTTTCAGTGGATAACATATTAAATCCAAAGTACGAAAGAGAAATGGGCAAGAATAGTACAACAACTATCAATGAAGATTCTCTTGTAATGTTAAACAATAAAAGAGGTGTTGGATTCTCACTAAATATCGGCTATACTTTCTAACACAAATAAATACAGTTAGTTATAAATAAGAAATTCCCTTTTAAAAAGGGAATTTCTGTTTACAATAAGTTTACAAATACTAAAATCATTTAAAAATTTCATAATACTAAGCTAACTTTTTATTTCTCTAACCGAAATACATTTGCCATAACAAATTTAACAACTAAGACAATGAAAAAATTAATTTTAAGCTTAACAGTATTAAGCATATTATTTACAGGATGTTCAGAAGAAAGTGAAGAAACTGCAACACCAAGAGTTCCAGTTAGTGGAGAAATTACAGGTGATATTACTACAAGTAAAACATATGCTTTTGGTAATTATTCTTTAAGAGGAATTGTAAAAATTAAATCTGGAGTTACTGTAACAATTGAAGCGGGATCAAAAATCACTGCAGATGTTTCTAATGGTACTGATGCTTTAGTAGTAGAAAACGGTGGAAGATTAGTAGTTAATGGTACAGCAGCTGAACCAGTTGTTTTCACACACACAACATCTGAACCAGGTTCTTGGGGAGGTATTATTATGTATGGAGATGCGCCAATTGTTGGAACAGGTGGTGTAACTTCTGCAACTTCAGAAGATGGTTTAGCTACACCATACGGAGGAACTAACGCTTTACATAATGGTGGTTCATTAAAATATGTACGTGTAGAATATGCAGGTAAAAAAATTACTGATGGAACTTCAGAAATGAATGGTTTTTCTTTTTATTCAGTAGGTTCAGGTACAGTTTTAGAAAACTTAGTAGCTTATAAAGGTGCAGATGATGGATTTGAATTTTATGGTGGAACTGTAAATTTAATCAATGCTATTTCTTACGGAAATTATGATGATTCTTTTGACTGGCAAGATGGTTGGAGAGGACAAAACAATTCAAACTGGTATGCTTACCAAACTGGAACAGCTAATTTCGGAATGGAAATTGAAGCTAAAAGTTATAATAATGCATTTTGGCCAGTAGTTTCAGGTATAACTTTAAAAAGAGCTGCAGGAACACAAACTGAAAACGCTTCAATTGAATATGATGCTATTCAATTTAAAAAACAAGGTAACGGTGATTTTAGTAATATTAAAATCGAAGGATACACTGCTGTTGGTGCAGTTGCAATAAGAATTCAAGATGCTGGTACAAATACAGATCAAGTTAATGGATCTAAAATCAAGTTAACTAACGTTAACATTTTAAGTAGTACAACTCAAATTGGAACAGGAAGTGGATCTTTTACTACAACTTTCCCAGTTGGACAATTAACAACTAGTACAACATCAACAGGAGCAAGTTTAACAAATGGAACTTGGTCTACAGTTAACGGAACTACTTTATTACAATAAATAAATTTCAATATATTCATTAAGAGCGATCTAAGTTAGATCGCTTTTTTTGTGTTAAATTTTCCAATGTTACGAAATTGTTAAGTTTTTGTTTGGTAATTGTAAAAACATTTTGTAGTTTTACATTATTATTAATTATAAAACATATCTACTATGAAAAATTTAGCTCTAATTTTTGGTTTATTTATATTTTCAGCTTTCGGTTTTGCACAAGAAACACAACCAGTAGGTGAACAAATTTCAGAAAACACAATCAAAGTAACATATTATCATTCTAACGGTCAAGTAATGCACCAAGGAAACTATGTGGATGGAAAATCTGATGGTTTATGGAAATCATTTGATGAAGTAGGAAATTTAGTTTCAGAAGGTTCTTTTGAACAAGGTAAAAAAGTTGGCTTATGGAATTTTTATACTACAAAAGCACTTAGCGCTGTAGTTTATAATGATAATGCAGTAGCTAATGTTAAAAAATTCAACACAGATGCTTTAGCAGGAAAATAAAAAAACTAAAAACTTTATATAAAAAAAGCCCAGCAATTTGCTGGGCTTTTTTTATATTTCTAAATTCAATAATTATTGAAAAGCTTGTTCTAAATCGGCAAGTAAATCTGAAATATCTTCTACACCAACACTTAAACGAACTAAATCGTCCGTAATACCAATTTCCTTACGTTTTTCTTCTGGTATTGAAGCGTGTGTCATTAATGCAGGATGATTCGCTAAAGATTCAACTCCACCTAAAGATTCTGCTAAGGTGAATACTTTTACTTTCTCTAACATTTTAATCGCATCCGCTTTCGCACCCGATTTGAATGTGAAAGAAACCATTCCGCCAAATCCACCAATCATTTGTTTTTTAGCAATGTCATGATTTGGGCTGTTTTCTAATCCTGGATAATAAACTTTCTCCACTTTTGGATGATTTACCAAATATTCCGCCACTTTTGCACCGTTTTCACAATGTCTTTGTACACGTAAATGTAAGGTTTTGATTCCTCTTAAAACCAAATAACTATCCATTGGTCCTAATGTTCCACCCGTTGCAAATTGTGCAAAGTGTAATTTTTCGCCTAAGGCTTCATCTTTTACAATTAATGCACCAGCAATCACATCACTGTGTCCGCCTAAATACTTAGTTGCCGAATGCATTACGATATCTGCACCTAAATCTAAAGGTTTTTGTAAATATGGAGTGGCGAATGTATTGTCAACTGCAAAAAGTAAGTTATGTTTTTGAGTGATTTTCGCAATTTCTGCTATATCCGCTAGTTTCATTAATGGATTTGTTGGCGTTTCCACCCAAACCAATTTTGTGTTTTCATTAATTAACGATTGAAATTTCTCGTAATTCGTCATGTCCACAAAATGGAATTTGATACCATATTCTTGATAAATACGAGCAAACATTCTGTACGTTCCACCATATAAATCGTCCATAGCAATCACTTCATCGCCAGGTTTTAATAGTTTCATAACTGAATCTGTCGCCGCTAAACCAGAAGCAAAAGCTAAACCACGAACTCCGTTTTCAATACTGGCTAAAGCTTGTTCTAAAGCGGTACGAGTTGGATTGGCAGCTCTACTGTATTCGTATTCTGCTAAAGGCACACCTGGACTCGTTTGTACAAATGTAGATGTTTGATATACTGGTGGCATGACCGCTCCAGTACTTGGGTCGTGATGCTGATTTCCGTGAATTACTTTGGTATTGAATTTCATTTCTATTATATATTTAATCTTTTATATTCCTTGTTGTTTGTCGCCTCGTAATTGGCGGTATTGTTTTCTAGCTTCGGTAAAATAAATACTATCTGGATGTTCTAAAACCACTTTTTCGTATAAGCTTTTGGCTTTTTCCGGATCATTGAGTTGCTTATTATAAATTTCTGCTGAATAAAATAAGGCTTCATCTATATAAATCCCGTCTTTATGGTTGTCTAAAATCGTTTGATAGTAGCTAATTGCTTTGGCAAAATTACCTAATTTTTCATAATTTCTACCTACTTTATACAAAGTTCCTGCTTCAATGCTTTGTCCTTTGTGTTTGACTAAAATTTGCAAAAAGGCATCTAAAGCTTCCTTCGGTTTGTTTTGATATTCTAATAAATCGGCTTTTGAGAAATCTTGTAAAGCGACTTTTAAGGAATCTTCCGCCGAATTATCACTTATTAGTAAAAACAATTCCACAGCATCATTAGCAATTAATTGGGTTGACGCTTGTTTCAATTCTTTAGCTTGTTTTTTCGCCCAATCGAAATCTTTTTTAAAGAAACTCGTTTTCGCCATTCGCATGCTGGCTTCGTGTGAATACTCGTCGTTTGGTAAATCGTTCTGAATTTGCGCGTAATAAATAATGGCCTGATTGAACTTTTCGTTAAACACAAAAACATCTGCCAGTTCCATTTTGACTTTCGCTTTTTGACGAATATTCAATGGCATTTCCATCAATTTGTCTAAAAGTGCTTTTGCATTTTCGAAATCATTCTGATAAAAAGCTTTAAAATGTGAGGCTAAGATTTGTAAATCTACTGAAAATGGTGACTCGCCAAATTGACTCAATAAAGTATCAAATTTCGATTGAATTAATGGATAATTTTCTGGTTTTGCATTCGCGATTTCATTCTTCAATAAAAAATATTGAGCGTTTAAAATCGTAGATTCATCTGTTGTATTTTGCAAAATGAACTGAAAAATTGCTTGCGCCGTTTCGTTATCCTTTTCGTTGACACAAATTTGAGCCAATTGAATAATATCGTCAAATGATTCTGGATTTCTTTTATAGATAGATTTTTCCTGAATAAACGCTTTGTTGTATTCTTTCTGATTCACATACAACCAACTTAAAAATTGGTTCCAATAAATGTCTTGTGTTTTTTGAGTACGAAGTAAAAGTTCTTTTTTTAAGGAATTGACAAACACATTTTCCCCATCATCTTGCATGAAAAGTACAAGTTGATTTTGAACGTTTAAGGTCGCATTAACATTTGAATACGAATAATCTAAAAGTTTGACCACCATTACATCTAAATTCCCCATTTGGCCTTGAAGTAACGCCATTTGGTAATCGAAATTCATCCCAGAATTATTTTTCTGACCAATTTCATACGTGTTGTACGCTTGTTGTAATAAAGATTTTTGTTCGAAAGCTTGTCCAATTTGATAGGCGTAATTCGGCTGGTTTGCCACTGCATCAATTGCTTTTTTATAATACGAATCGGCTTTGGCTTGGTCTTTTTGCAATTGGGCATTATAACCTAATTCTACAAAAAATGTAGGTTGATTGGAGTTGCCTTTTTTATTTAAAAGTAACTTTTCAGCTTTGTCAAATTGTTTTAAACCTTGGTAACAGCTTACTAATTTTTGTGTGAAATAGAAATTTCCAGGTTGTTTTTTATCCAATTCTTCATACAACGAAGTGGCTTTGTCAAATTCGCCTTTGTCAAAGTAATTTTGCGCCAATAGTTCGTTTTGTGCGAAACCAATTAGCGAGCAAAAGAAAAATAGATATGTAAATATTTTTGTCATAGAATAATAAGCCACTAAATTAACAAAAATTAGTCAACTCGTGGCAAGGTTAGTAAATATTTAAGATTTGTGAGGGTTTATGAGTTGGTTTTGTATATTTGAAACATGATAAATAAATGGATTTCAATAAACGCATTGGTTTCAATAAGCATGTTTGCGTATATATTTTATACTAATTTAGGCGTTTCCGGTGGCGATATGGCCATAATTGCTTTAAATATTATTTTTGGTATATTCCAAATTATTATGATTGCTATTTTCACAAAAAGTACTAACGATAAAAAACACTTGATACTTCTTACTGTAGTCATTCTACAAATAATTGAACTGCTTGTTTTTTTAAAATGGGGATTTTCAATCAGTAAATATTTAAGTCAATAGTAATTCAAATGATATTAAAATGAATAAAATTATCTTACTATTTATGTTCACTTTAAGTTTCTTTACTATGCAAGAGAAATTTACAGAATGGACATGTGAAAATAAAGACAGAAAATATTTTGTTCGGATTTATGATAAAAAAATCAGCGTTAAAATTAATGAATCTGAATACAATTATAATTTAATAAATAAGAGAAAATTCAAAATGGAAAATGAATATTTTTATTATGAAATTAAAAACAATAAACTTCATATTAATTATTTTGTAAAGAAAACAAGGATTGCTGTTGACGAGATTGTTACGCTTGTGTTTTTAAAGAAGGAAACAGAATGATAAAAGCCACAAAGAAACATAACACGCTAATACTTAATTTTGGCTTTCTCCTTTTTTTCTGTACAATTATTATTAGTTGCGCGCCAGCAAGAGTGTTTGAAGAATGTAAGTCAGAGCTTTTGCCTTCAAGTAAAATGAAACTAGTAGAAATTGAAGACGACTTTTATATGGAGGATATTTATATAAAAGACACCTTTAACTTTAGTAATTTAGGAACGGATTCTTTTTATAGGATGGAACCCTATTTTATTCGAAATTTCAATAGCGAAAATTTTGAAGAATCTTATTTGAAAGGAACTTATTTATTTGACGCAGGTATTGATGAAGAGGTTTATAAGTATCTTTTAGATAATAATATTGATTTTAATGAAAGAAAATGTTTAGAAAAACTAGCAGAATTAATAAAAGTTAAAACTACTAATCATCCCGTTACAAGTTTTAAGAAAAGACTTTTAAGAAAGGAAAAATGTAGTTTCAGGTATAGAAAATATAAATTGAAAATGAAGTGTCTTTATATGGGAACAGGTTGCCTAATAATTCCAGATGCTAAATCAAAAAAGAATATCTTTATTAAGAGAATTAATAATGTGCCAGTTTATAAAATTATTGATTTTGAATTGGTGGGTAATTAGAATCTTTTCATATGGTTATATTTAAAAACAAAAAAGCAACTCCTAAAAGTTGCTTTTTCTATATATGAGAGATACTGAAACAAGTTCAGCATGACAAATTAGTTAATAATATCAAATCCAGTATATCTTCTTAATACTTCCGGAATTACGATTCCTTCTGGTGTTTGATAGTTTTCTAAAAGTCCCGCTAAAACTCTAGGTAAAGCTAATGAACTTCCGTTTAACGTGTGTGCCAATTGGTTTTTACCATTCGCATCTTTATATCTTAATTTTAATCGATTTGCTTGGAACGTTTCGAAATTAGATACAGAAGAAATTTCTAACCAACGGTCTTGCGCTGTTGAAAACACTTCGAAATCATATGTTAACGCTGAAGCAAATCCCATATCACCCCCGCAAAGCCTTAAAACTCTGTATGGTAACTTCAATTCCTGTAAAATTTCTTTCACGTGTTCTACCATTCCGTCTAACGCTGCGTATGAGTTTTCTGGTTTTTCGATACGTACAATTTCTACTTTATCAAATTGGTGTAAACGATTCAATCCACGAACATGAGCACCATAAGAACCTGCTTCTCTACGGAAACATGGTGTGTAACCTGTACATAAAATTGGTAAATCGTTTTCTGAAACTAAATCATCTCTGAAAATGTTAGTTACAGGCACTTCCGCAGTTGGAATTAAATATAAATTATCCGTTGCGTCATGATACATTTGTCCGTCTTTGTCTGGCAATTGCCCTGTTCCATAAGCCGAAGCTTCGTTTACTAAATGCGGCACTTGGTATTCTTTGTAACCTGCATCTGTATTTTTATCTAAGAAATATGAAATCAAAGCACGTTGCAATTTGGCACCTTTTCCTTTGTAAACTGGAAATCCTGCACCAGCGATTTTCACACCTAATTCAAAATCAATGATGTCATATTTTTTAGCTAATTCCCAGTGAGGTAAAGCACCTTCGTGTAATTTAGGAATGTCACCTTCTTCAAAAACATTTAAGTTTTCTTCAGGCGTTTTTCCGAAAGGCACAATTTCAGCTGGTAAATTCGGTAATTTGTATAATTCGTCTTGCAATTGGTTTGCAATCGCATTCAAAGTTTCGTTTAATGTTTTAGAATTTTCTCTAATTTGAGTTGTTTTTTCCTTTAAGATTTCGGCTTTGGCTTTTTCGCCATTTTTCATCATTTCGCCAATGTCTTTGGATAATTTATTAGATTCCGCTAAAAGATTGTCTAATTCTACTTGTGTGTTTCTACGTTTTTCGTCTAATTCCACAACAAGCTCTACAATAGCAGTAGCTTCGAAGTTCTTTTTCGCTAAGCGCGTAATGACTTCTTCTTTGTTTTCTCTAATAAAATGTACTTGTAACATGTTTGTTTGTTTTTGGAAAGCAAATGTAAGGAATTGTTGTAAATTTTTAGGAAAAGAAAATGCACAATTGTTAAATTACAATGTAAAGAAGGTTAAAATTGTTTAAAATTAAAATATTTTGCCTATTTTCGTGTTTTAATTTAAAAATAATGAAAAAAACTACCCAAATCTTTTTCGTTTTAATGACTTCTTTCTGTTTTTCGCAATCAACTGATTCGGAATTTAACGGAATGGTGGAGTCTGAAATGAAATCTGCCTCAACAATAATGAATGTTCAGGTAAATCCGAATACTCAAAATTATGATGTAACCTATCATGAGTTGCGTTTTACAATTAATCCGGCAGTTTCTTCAATAAGCGGAATTGTAAAAACTACATTTACAGCATTATCAAATATGAACAGTATCGCTTTTGATATGGCTTCAGCTTTAACGGTAAGTTCAGTTACGATGAATAGTGCTAATTTAACTTTTTCGGAAACACCAAATCAATTAAATATTAATTTTCCTGCAACAGTTACAACAGGAACAAGCGCTACAGTAATTATTACTTATAGTGGAATACCACCAAACACAGAAGGTGAATTTTCAAAATCGACTCATGCCGGAACTCCTGTTTTATGGACGTTGTCTGAACCATTTGGAGCTAGAAGTTGGTGGCCTTGTAAACAAGATTTAAATGACAAAGTAAATAGTATTGACGTTTATGTAACAGCTCCTTCACAATATAATTCAGTTGCAAACGGATTACAACAAAGTCGTGTTGTAGCAGGTGCAAGTGCTACAACACATTTTAAACATTTGTATCCAATTCCAGCCTATTTAATTGCAATTGCTGTTACAAATTATGAAATATTTAATCAGCAAGCTGGTTTAGGAACTGTCGCTAGTCCGTATTTTCCTATTGTAAATTATTTATATCCAGAAGAGTCGGCAAGTTCACAAGCGAGTTTGTCAGTAACACCTGCTATCATGAACTTTTTTGAAACGAAAATTGGACCTTATCCCTTTAGAAACGAAAAGTATGGTCATGCACGCGCTGGATTAGGTGGCGGAATGGAGCATACGACTGTTTCATTTATGAATAGTTGGAGTAGAAGCTTAATTGCACATGAATTGGCACATCAATGGTTTGGTGATAAAATTACTTGTGGTTCATGGAAAGATATTTGGTTAAATGAAGGTTTAACAGAATATATGGCAGGTTTAGTTGTGGAAGAATTTGATAATGCAGCTAGTTTTGTAAGTTGGAAAAATAGTAAAATTAACAATATTACTTCTTCTCCTACTGGAGCCACTTATTTAACAGATTTAGAAGCTTTAAACTCAAGTAGAATCTTTTCAGGTAGATTAACTTATAATAAAGGCTCAATGATCACACACATGTTGCGTTGGAAAATGGGAGATGTTGCATTTTTTAATGCATTAAATACATATCTTGCAGATCCAGCTTTGGCTTATGGTTATGCAGTTACGTCTAATTTTAAATCGCATTTAGAAACGGCTTACGGAGCTAGTTTAACAGAATTTTTTAATGATTGGTTATACAATCAAGGATATCCAACATATGATATTGTGGCGCAAAATTGGGGAGCAGGTCAAGCTAAAATCATTGTAAATCAAACACAATCTGATGCAAGTGTATCATTTTTTGAAATGCCTTTACAAATTAGATTATTAGGAAGTAGCGGACAAACGCATGATGTTGTAGTTAACAACACAACAAATGCTCAAGAATTTATTGTTTCCGTTCCTTTTGTTGTAACTGGAGTAACTTTTGATCCGAATAAACACATTATATCTAATGACAATACAGAAACTTTAGGAAATGAAACTTTTGATAGCGACAAAGCAGTTTCTCTATTTCCAGTTCCTGCAGAGAACGAATTAAACATTCAATTTCCAAGTAGTTTTACTTTGTATAAAGTTGAAGTTTTTAATAATTTAGGACAACTTTTGGCTACAGATTATAAGAATACAATCAATACTAGTCAACTATCAAGTGGGGTTCACTTTTTAAAAATTGAGACTTCAGAAGGAGTCTTTCATAAAAATTTCATAAAAAAATAGGCTAACCATAAAATAATATTAAAAAGTAAGGTGAAAACCTTACTTTTGCTTTTTAAATACAAATCAAAATACAATGATTCAAGTTGCACAAATACTTTTTATATTATCAGTTTTAGTAATTCTTCACGAATTCGGACATTATTTAACAGCTAGAATGTTTAAAATGCGAGTAGAAAAATTCTATTTGTTTTTGGATATTGGTTTTTCTTTAATCAAGAAAAAAATTGGCGAAACTGAATGGGGAATTGGATGGTTGCCATTTGGAGGTTATGTGAAAATTTCTGGTATGATAGACGAAAGTATGGATGAAGACCAAATGAAACAAGAACCTCAACCATGGGAATTTCGTTCAAAACCAGCTTGGCAACGTTTAATTGTAATGTTAGGTGGAATTATCGTAAATATATTATTAGCTTGGTTTATCTACACGATGATGTTTTCAACCGTAGGTCAAAAATACATTTCTATGGAGAAATTTCAGAAAAATGGATTAGCTTTTGGAGAAGTCGGGCAAAGTGTTGGTTTCAAAAACGGAGATAAAATTGTTTCTATTGACGGAAAATTACAACCAAAATACAATTGGGCAATAATTGACGTTTTGTTGAGCGAAGAAGTTATTGTTGATAGAAATGGGAAAGAAGTTAAGCTAAACTTAACTGACGAACAAAAAGGTGAAATTTTAGGAAGTGAAGGTAAAAACTTTATAAAACCAAGAATTGCTACAATTCTTATTGATTCCTTAGAGCCAAAATCAGAAGCTGTTAAAGCTAATTTCAAGAAAGGTGATTTAATAAAATCTGTAAACGGAAAAGAATTTACTTATTTCGATGTTTTTGCTGAGGATTTAAAAGGATTAAAAAATGATTCTATTAAAGTTGTTGTAGAAAGAAACAAACAATTAGTAGAATTAAACGCTAAAGTAAATAAAGAAGGTAAATTAGGTTTTTATCCAACTACACAAGATAAAAATGATTTTCTAATCACCAACAAGCTTTCTTTCGGTGAAGCGGTTTCAGCGGCTGTAAAGGAATCTTATCAATTATTAGTATATAATGTAAAACAGTTCAAATTAATATTAAAACCGGCTACAGGAGCTTATAAACAAGTAAAAAGCCCTATTGGTATTGCACGTCAATTACCAGATTCTTGGGATTGGGAATTTATTTGGAATTTTACAGCACTGTTTTCAATTGGTTTAGCCTTTATGAATTTATTACCAATTCCTGGTTTAGATGGTGGACATGCGTTATTTACAATCGTTGAAATGGTTACAGGTAAGAAATTATCAGATAAAGCAGCAGGTTATGTACAAACTGGAGGTATGATTTTCCTACTTTCATTAATGGTATTAACCTTTGGGAAAGACATTTACCAACTGATTTTAGATAAATTGATAAATTAATATAAAAAAGTGTCAAAATATTTTTGCTAAAATAAAAATTCAATTATATTTGCACTCGCTAAAAGAAACAAGCAACTTCC
>NZ_JAANOQ010000006.1:0-198515 GCF_011305415.1 Flavobacterium bernardetii | reverse complement strand
CTTCTTCTTAGCTCAGTTGGTTAGAGCATCTGACTGTTAATCAGAGGGTCCTTGGTTCGAGCCCAAGAGAGGGAGCAAAACTTTTAGCGAAAAACATACTTAACCTATAAGGTTATTCCTTCTTAGCTCAGTTGGTTAGAGCATCTGACTGTTAATCAGAGGGTCCTTGGTTCGAGCCCAAGAGAGGGAGCAAAAAGTTCAACAGAAATGTTGGACTTTTTTCGTTTTAAATAGTTTTATTTAACAATAGAATGGTTTCGAGCCTAAAGCCTGTCCCGATTTTCTCGGGAAGAGGGAGCAAAAAGTTCAACAGCAATGTTGGACTTTTTTCGTTTAAAATAGTTTTATTTAACGATAGAATGGTTTCGAGCCTAAAGCCTGTAACGATTTTCTCGGGAAGAGGGAGCAAAAAGTTCAACAGCAATGTTGGACTTTTTTCGTTTTAAATACTTTTAAAGCTTAATGATAAGTACGGATTTTAGATCCTTAGTTGAAAGTTAAGCAAAAAAAAATCCCGAACATTGTTCGGGATTTTATTGTTTTATAAGCTAGATTTAAATTGTTCTAAGAAACGTACATCATTTTCATAAAACATTCTAATGTCGCCAATTTGGTACAATAACATGGCAATTCTTTCAATTCCCATACCAAAAGCGTAACCTGTATATTCGTTTGGATCAATTCCGCAGTTTTTCAAAACATTTGGATCCACCATTCCGCAGCCCATAATTTCTAACCAACCGGTTCCTTTTGTAATTCGGTAATCCGTTTCTGTTTTTAATCCCCAATAAATATCTACTTCTGCACTTGGTTCAGTAAATGGGAAATATGACGGACGTAATCTGATTTTAGATTTTCCGAACATTTCTTTTGTGAAATATAATAATGTTTGTTTTAAATCGGCAAACGAAACATTTTTGTCAATATATAAACCTTCTACTTGGTGAAAAATACAGTGTGAACGAGACGAAATCGCTTCGTTACGGAAAACTCTACCTGGAGAAATCGTTCTAATAGGCGGTTTGTTGTTTTCCATATATCTTACTTGAACAGAAGAAGTATGTGTACGTAATAAAACATCTGGATTCGTTTGAATAAAAAACGTATCCTGCATGTCACGCGCTGGGTGATATTCTGGTAAGTTTAAAGCGGTAAAGTTATGCCAATCGTCTTCAATTTCCGGACCTTCAGATACATTGAAACCAATTGTAGAAAAAACATCTAAAATTTGATTTTTCACTAAAGAAATCGGATGACGAGAACCAATATTAATCGGAGTTCCCGGACGAGACAAATCGCCAAACAAGTTAATAGACTCTGTTTTAGATTCTAAAAGTTCTTGAATGCTTTTTACTTTTTCTTCCGCCGTATTTTTCAATTCGTTCACCACTTGACCAAATTCTTTTTTTTGTTCGTTAGGTACGTTTTTAAATTCGGCAAAGAAATCTTTCAATAAACCTTTACTTCCTAAGTATTTAATACGAAATTCTTCTAAAGTCGTTTTGTCTTCAGTTGTAAAAGCTTGAGCTTCTTTAATATGTTCTTTAATCTTGTTTATCATCGTAATTGGGTAATAGTCTGCAAATTTAAATAAAAGTTGGAAGTTGGAAGTTGGAAGTTGGAAGTTTTTTTAAAATTAGTTTCAACTGACCACTAACCACTAGTTTATTATCTCTTTTTCTAAAAAATAATTCACAATGGCTTCTTTCATTAAAACCGATTGTTCCCCTGCTTTTAATGTTGGTAATTCTTTCACGACTTTATAATGCGGCCAACCGTCTTTATCGAAAAATTCAAATTCGTAATATCCGTAAGGTTCTAAAAGCTTGCAAATGGCAATGTGCATTAGGTTTACTTTTTCGTCTTTTTTAAATTCGGTGTTTATTTTGCCTAATTCTTGAACGCCAATTAAATAAATAATCGCATCCAAATCCAATACGTCACCATCGGCGAATTTCTCAGATAAAAATGTCACGACTTTATCCCAACGTTCTTTTAATTGTATATCTCTAGACATTTCTGTTTTGTTTTTGGCAAAGATAGTATTTGAGGATTGCATTTTGTAGTTTTGTTTTTAGAAAATTAAAATTATGAGTTTTATCGATATTGTTTTCACCGCTTTGTTAGGTTACGCTTTATATAACGGCTTGAAAAATGGTCTTTTTGTAGAAATTGCTTCTTTTGGTTCATTAATAATTGGAATTTTTGTAGCGATAAAATTTTCGCACTTGGTCAGATTGACATTGGAAGATTTGATAAAAGTCAATCCAAAATATATTGAATTTGTGGCTTTCGCGATTACTTTTTTATTAGTCGTTGTTGGAATTTATTTGTTGGCCAAGGTTTTCACAAGCATATTCAGTTTCGCTTATTTAGGTTGGCTGAATAAATTAGGCGGTGCGGTTTTTAGTCTGTTGAAAACCGTTTTGATGTTGAGTGTGGTGATCAGTTTGTTTCAGAAAATCAATATCAATCACATGTTAGTGAAAGAAGAAACGTTGAATAATTCCATTTTTTATAATCCGATTCAAGAAGTTTCTAAGTTTATGTATCCGAGTTTAGAAAAATGGTATGATGAATTTAAAGAGCAATCGAAAGAAAAGCCAGAGGATGAAGTTGTTTCAGACTATACGAGTGTGGAATAGTTTTTGCACGGATTGCAAATCCACGCTAACAAAAGATATTATCTATAATTTGAGTATCCATAAAAAACATTAAAGCCATATTTTTTTTCATATTCTTGTTTGATAATATCAATTTCATAAGGCACCATAAATAAATTTTCTCTTAGTTTATTTGCGACTTTAATATTGAAAAGATGTTTTTCGAAACCAAAAGTAGAAAAATAGAAGCCATCAGTTTTGTTCTCTTTACAAAATGACCTATTTGCCCCAAATAAAGTTGCAAATGCATTATCATTAAAAAAAGCAATATCTCTTGGATGTATATTCCCTTTTTTTATTTCATTAATCAACTGTTTGTTGTCAAATTCCTTAAAAAAGCAATAATCAAAGTGCATAAAAAAAGGAAAAATAATTATTTGCGCAAAACAACTTTCATTTATTTCATCAAAAGCTTTGGCTTTTGGAAATTCTATAATTCTATATTTTAAATCTTTATTTTTTAGCTTTACTTCATCACATATTGTTGAGTCTGCAATTCCAAGAAGTCGTTCACCAGGAAATCCTTTTGAATTTATTCTTTTTTTTAAATTAAACATATTCTTTTTTTTCTTTTGAATATATTCATTTTCATTAGTTAAATATTTATTGCATTGATCTTCAACCGCTATATCGTATATTAAATCTAAATAATTGAAATCTATTTTTTTTAAGTATAATTTTCGCCCTTTATCAAACTTAGCTTTTAACTTATTTTCTTTTTCTAATTTTGATATGTCTCCAAAAATTGGATAGTTTTTTAAATGTTCAATCTTAAGTCCAAACTCAAAACCTTTCTCAATATATTTTACAAATGGTTTATTACTGTGTTTTGCAATTTGTGCACAGGTAATTAAATCTTTCAAAAAAACAAAATCATAATTATTAAAAACTTTTTCATAATAAAAAACAGTACTATCAATATTTTTCTCTTTAAAAAAGAAAATCTCTGCTTTATTTATGTTTTCGTGGTATTTGGCGTAATCTGTTTCCTTTGTTTTTTGTGAATATGTTGAAGCCGAAAAAAGTAAAAAAAGAATTATTTTTTTATAAATGTGAAATTTGTATTGTATCATTCTTTTAATTAATAATTAGACTCTTTCTTTTGTTAATTCTACTCACTCACCCATTTAAACCCAACTCTAGGAATATTTTCAATAGATAAACTTGGTGTTTCTTTAATGATTTTTCGCAAACGAGAGATGAAAACATCTAAACTTCTTCCTAAAAAATAATCGTCAGAACCCCAAAGTTCCATTAGAATTTTTTCGCGTTTTAAAACGGTATTTGGGTTGTCTAAAAACAGTTTTAATAATTGTGCTTCACGTTCGGTAAGTGTGGTTTTTGTGGTTTCGTTTTTGATTAAATAATTTTCTGGTTCGAAAACGAAATTGGCAAATTGGTATAATTTTACGGTTTTTTCCGTGTTTTTCTGACTGCGGTGTAAGAAGACTTCAATTTTTAAAATCAGTTCTTCAATAGAATACGGTTTTACTAAATAATCATCAGCACCTAATTTCAAACCTTTAATTCGGTCTTCTTTCATGGTTTTCGCCGATAAAAAGATAATTGGAATTTCTTGGTTGCGCTTTCTGATTTCGGTCGCCAATTCAAAGCCGTCCATTTCTGGCATCATAATATCAGTTACTACAATGTCAAATTGGTTTTTACAAAACATGTCTAAACCTATTTTTCCATTGACGCAATGTACCACATCAAAATGTTGCTCTAAATTATCTGAAGTTAAAAACGCAAGTGTTTCTTCATCTTCAACATATAAAACCTTTTTTTTAGACATAATCTTTTGGGTTAATTTGAATAGTAACTGTTATTCCTTTATCTGAATTATTTGCGATGGCAATTTTCCAATGGTGCAAATCGCAAATCTTTTTCACATACGATAAACCAATTCCAAAACCTTCAATGTTTGAAATGTCTTTTCTCGAAACACGGTAGAATTTATCGAAAACGAAAGGTAAATCTTTTGCAGGAATTCCACAACCTTTATCTTTAATTTGAATTTGAAGTTTCTGATTATTTTCGTTAACATCAATCTCAATTTCGGGTTTATTTTCTGTGTATTTTACGGCGTTATCAACTAAATTGAACAAAATGTTATACACGTGAAATTCGTCGGCTTTTATTTTAAAAGGTTTAGAAATGTTTATTTTGATGTCAACTTTCTTGTCGTATTTTAAAATGATATTGTCTTTTAATAAATCTAAAACAGGTTTCAATTCAAAAAAACTTTTGTCAATAAGCATTTGTTTGCTTTCTGTTTTGGCAACATACAAGATTTTTTCGATGTGTTCATTCAATTTATTTGTCTGATTGACAATAATTTGATTGTATTTTAAGAGTTTCGGATTTTGTTTGATTTCATTTTGTTGTTTCACATAATTCGACGCAATAAGGATGGAAGCTAATGGTGTTTTAAATTCATGCGACATATTATTGATAAAATCTTTTTGCAATTCGGTGTATTTTTTCTGTTTTAACATCAATACAACAGAATAGACATAAATGATTAAAACTAAAAACAACACAGAAGTGAAAATCCAATATTGATTTAAGTTTTTAAAATAATTTTGTTCGATATCTGGAAATCGGATGGCGAAATAATAGGTGTATTCTGGGTTTTTAGTAAAACACTTTGGACATTTAATAGGTTCTTTTTTTCCATTACTATTAATGTGATTGCTAAACGCCATTTGATCGGAAGTGCAATTGTAAACCGCATATTCAAAATCGACATCTAAGTTGTTTTTCTGAAATTCCGAAATTAAATAATGTTCTAAAACCGTGTTTTCAAATTCATAATTTACGTTTACAGTAAAATAATTACCAGAAACTTTTTCAACTTGATTCGCAACCAACAAACCCGTTTGATTGTCTTTGTATAGTTTTTCCAACACATCTTGAAGCGCAAAAAATATTTTGTCTTCCGTATCTTTTTTGGCTAATTTGTGTGCGTTATTAATTAAAAATAATTGCATAATAATTACTCCTACAATAGCCAGGAAGCCAATTATAATGACAATATTAAATCTAGACAACTTCATTTTTCATTCAAATTTTTAACGATATTAGTACAAATTTTGAAGCGAAATTAAGCATTAACAACTCATTAACACAATAAATATAACTGATTAACAGCATTAAATAAAAAAATAAATACATTTGCTAGATCAAAAAATTAAAAACTTAAAAATAAATAATTATGAAAACAGTAAAATTACTTGCATTTGCATTATTCGTATCATCAGTATCGTTTGCACAAACTAAGAGCAATGCTAAAGCTGCATCTGCAACTCCAATCGCTGCTCCTGCTGCAATTGCTGCTCCAGTTGCGGTTCAAACACCTCAAACACCATCTCAATTAAAATGGGAAAAAGAAACGCATGAGTTTGGAACTATTGAACAAGGGAAACCAGTTTCTTATGAATTTACATTTACAAACACTACAAACAAAGATGTTACATTAACTAATGTAAAAGCTTCTTGTGGCTGTACTGCAACAAACTATACTAAAACAGCTATTAAGCCAGGTGAAAGAGGTACAGTTACTGCAACTTATAATGCTGCAGCAGGTGGAGCTTTCCATAAAACGGTAACAGTTACAACAAGTGAAGAAAATTCTGCTCCAAAAATTATTACAATTAAAGGAACAGTAAAAGTAAACGAAGTACCAGCAACAGTTACTCCAGCAAAATAATATAAAAATTATTTATATATTTAATCCCGATAAGATTTGCTTATCGGGATTTTTTTATGGAAAAAGTTGTAATAAATAGTCCTCTTGGATTTGTGTTAATTGAAGGAAACGAAGACGGAATTTCTAAAATTTCGGTAACTTCAGAGGAAACAATTTTGTCTGAAAGTATTCCAAGTTTATTTCAAGATGTTGTGATGCAATTAAATGAATATTTTGAAGGTAACAGAACGGATTTTCAGTTTAAAATGAATCCAAATGGTACAGATTTTCAAAAGAAAGTTTGGGTAGAATTATTGAAAATTCCTTTTGGAAAAACGGCATCATATCAAGAAGTAACAAATAAATTAGGCGATCCAAAAGCGATCAGAGCTGTAGCAAATGCTAACGGTAAAAACCCACTTTGGATTGTTGTCCCTTGTCATCGAGTTATTGGTTCAGATGGTTCTTTAACGGGTTATGCTGGTGGTTTGTGGAGAAAAAAATGGTTGCTAGAACATGAAAATCCAGTGAAACAACAAAGTTTATTTTAGAAAGTGATAGAAACAAAAAAGCTCAGCAAATGCTGAGCTTTTTTTGTTTTGTACCCTTCACGCAACTAATTACGAACCAAGTATACCTAGATTTTAAGAAATTATATGAGTTAAAGCCATTACTAGAAGAGTCGGGATTGTATCCTGTTATTGTCAATAATAACCAAATACAGTCTCGAATCTAATGAAACCTATCTACACTACTATTCCTGTTAAATTATGTGAATATTCATTGGTAAATCGAATTACTACTCATTTAATGACATTTGCTTATCTTAAACATATTTCAAGCGGACATGTTCGCTTTGATACTTCTTTGTATAAAGTATGGGCTTCGGACATGGACGTAAGTGAAAGAACAGTGAGAAATAGTGTAAATTGGTTAATTAAGAACAAATGGATTACAGTAAATAGCAAGAAAAAATCATTAAGAATTATTAGCTATTTGCAATTATGCAAAAAACTTAACTTATGTCGAAAACTTGCGACAATATTTGAGCCAGAAGACTTTTCAAAATTTCAAAATTTTTGTTGTGCTGTAGTATTTACTTATTACCTAAAAAAGAAAGAATGGTCAGATAAAAAAAGACGATCGGTGTCTATAATGGAAGATACCAGTATGAATCGTAATTTTTATCTTAAAGACTTTAAGACTTTGCCTATAAGATATTTGGCAAAGTGTTTAGGTGTAAGTATTAGTACAGCTAACAATTATAAAAAAAATGGAATACAGGCAAATTTATTAACAGTAAAACGACAAGTTATAACTATGACTGATAAAGAAGGAGTTAAACTTTCTAAAGATTTGATTAGTACTTTTAAATATGAAGATAAAAATATTACAGGAAGACTGCGAACAGGTAAGAAATATTTAAAACGTGTAGAATCCGACCTCATCAAAACTGAAATTATTTTCAAGCGTAAAGTCTACAAACACTAGGAAAAAAGATAAACAGTAATAATGGGAATGAAAGGGAAATTTACAAATATGATAAAACAATAATCTAAACTAAAGAAATCAACAATATTATTAATGAGAGTTAGAAAACAGGTAAATTAAATTGTTAATTATACATCTAACTAATACAATTAGAAATATTTGTTTCATATTCTTTAATGCAGCAAGGATTGATTAGAATTAATAATAGATTAGTATGAAAGTAAAAGTAATTCAGTAGAAGCTTATTCAGTTCAAATAGATGAAATTAATAGATTGAATAAAGTAGTACTGTAGTGATAATATTTTACTCATAAAGCGCTAATAGTCAGTGAATTATTTTGAGTTTAAACTGAATTTCTCTATATTTAATAGATGAAACAAATAATACTGATTAGCTTTAATGAGATTGAAGCTAGGCTAAAAGAAGGTTATACTATTTTTTCAATAACTGGTAAAGTTTATGGAAATTATAGTGAAAAAGAAGAGGTAAAAAGGATAAAGGGACTGAATACATTTAGATACTATTATCACGAACGAGCTAGAGATTATTTAGCTTGTTTTGTTTTGTATAGGAATAACCTTAATCGATTAGGATTTGAAAGAGTTTGGCGTTCGATAATTGAAGCTTCGGATGGAACTGAGAAAATTGCTATTTGCGATAAGAATATTGATTCAGAATTTTGCTACAGATATATTTTTGCAGATTTTTTAATCGAAAATAATATTGGTAATGTAGAATTTGATAAGAATGTGATGTTGAAGCAGAAAGATTTTTGGAAGTATGATGTTTATAAAGTAAGAGGGCATCATAATATAACTTTAGAAACAGTAAAAAATACTTTAGAGTCTTTTGTGTGGCATTTTGCTAAAACAATGCCTAAAACACCTCATTTTTACACTTTACGAAAGGAATTTGATAATCATGAACTTTTTTTATCTATTGTAAAACACATTAGAAATTTTGGAGAGTTAAATATTTACCAAGACCAAATGTATAGGAGGTTAACAATAGGAAAGTTTCAGTATTGGACTATGGCGTGTGACTTAGAAGACGAGGATTGCGACTTGATAAATAAATGCGAATTAAATTAAAATGTTACAAAATGTTACACATAAAAAAGAAGACGATGAGACTAAGTACAAAACAGAAGAAGGACAAGATATTAGAAATATTCACCAGTAGTTTTGGGTTGTCTGTAGATTCAGCTTGTAAGATTGTTGATATATCTAGGAAAACTTTTTACAATTGGCTTAAAGAAGATCAAAAGTTTAAAGAAACCTACGAAGCTCTAGGAGAAAGCATATTAGACTTAGCGGAGGCTTCACTCATAAAACAAATACAAGAAATGAATACTACAGCTACAATTTTCTATTTGAAAACCAAAGGCAAGAAGCGAGGTTACATAGAACAGGAGAATGTGTTACGAGTCAATACTACCTTACAAGAAATGGAAACCAAATCAGATGAAGAGTTAGAAGCAATCTTGAATAGGAAAGTTTAAAATAAATATATGACATTTTGTATTTACACAGTTGGTTATGGAAATAAATCGATTTCCGAATTTATCCAAATATTAAAAGACAATCAAATTCAAGTAGTTGTTGATGTTAGGTCTGTCCCCTTTTCCAGATACAAGTCAGTATTTAATAGAAATGTGCTTGAAAAGCATTTAGCAGATTCTGGAATTGGTTACATGTTTAAAGGAAGCGAACTTGGAGGATTACCAAAATACCCGAACTTACAAACAGATAATTTACCAGACTACGAAAAAACCAGAAAGACCTTGCCTTATCAGCAGGGTCTTTCTGATTTAGAATGTGGTATTGAACTAGGTTACAGGATTGCTATACTATGTACTTGTCTTCATCACAAAGATTGTCACAGAAACAAACTTATTGGAATGGATCTAGCTAGAAGAGGGATAAACGTTTACCATATCAATAAAGTTGGTACAATTGAAGCACAAACTCCATTAGATTTTTTATAACATTTATTAAACCAACCTTTAACAAACGTTACAAATGAAATACATTAGTTACTACAGGGTTTCTACAAAAAAACAAGAACAATCTGGTTTAGGACTAGAGGCACAAAAAACAGCAGTTGAAAAATTTTTGAATCAAAACAATATTTTAATTGCTGAATATCAAGAGGCGGAAAGTGGAAAGGATAATGAACGACCAGAATTGAATAGAGCAATTGAACATTGCAAAAAAGAAAATGCAATATTGCTTATAGCGAAATTAGATAGACTTTCAAGAAATGCAGCCTTTATACTTACTTTGAGAGATTCTAAAATTGAATTTGTTTGTGCAGATATGCCAACAGCTAATTCAGTTACTATTGGTATAATGGCAATTTTGGCACAAGATGAGCGAGAACGAATAAGTCACAGAACAAAAGTTGCTTTAGCAGAGCTAAAAGCAAGAGGTGTAAATCTTGGCTCGCCCCAAAATTTAACCAATGATTCCAGAAAACGAAGCGTTGAAGTAAGAAAAAACAAGGCTTTAGAGAACTATAATAATCGAAAGGCGACCGCAATGATAGTTCTAATGAGAAAAGACGGGAAAAGCCTTTATTTCATTTCAAAACACCTAAACGATAGCGGATTTAAAACTAGAAATGGTAAAGAGTTTAATCAGATGACAGTAAAAAGATTATATGATCGATATATAATTTTGTCTTGAAACAAATTTACTTAATCTTTTCAAATAATTGTGACAGTGATATGTCGAGTGCTGTAGAAATTATAGCCAGAGTAGCGATATTTGGCGTTACTCTACCCTTTTCAATTTTATACAAATATTGTCTATCCTTACCAACCATAGAAGCTAATTCCGTTTGGGTTAAGTTCCTTAATTTTCTGAATATAACAATCTGCTCTCCCACAAGATTTGGGATTTCAATTGATATTTTTTTTCTTTCAGATTCAGATAAACTTTGCATTCGTGCAAGTTCCGAGCAAAAATATTATTTTTTGTAACCTTAAAATACTACAAATTTCATATATTTACATCTTAAACAATTAAAGAATAAAATGAAAAAAATAATTTATATCCTAGCTGGAGTGATTGCTTTAGGTGTAATTGGAAATTTATTGAATCCAAGAAAAAAAGAAGAAGATAAATTAAATAAAGAGGAAAAGAAAAGTACTACTGTCGATATTAAGAAAAAATCTGATATGGAATTAGATGATTCAGATTTTTGGACTTTATATGACCCAATAGTAAAACAAAGAGTTTACAAGTTGATAGAAAAAAAAGACTGTCAGGGATTACAAAAAGAGTTTGATGTAACTGCTGAAAATATGGATAGATTACAAAAAGCAGGAAAAAGTGCTTCAAGAAATATTGAATTAATGGATTTTTTAGAAAACAAAATGAAGGAGTTTGATTGCCATTAATTTATGATTGCAAATATTTTGGTATATTCCAAATATATTATGCAAAACTAGCCTTGTGCATAGTACTAGTTTTCTCAAAATAAATTATGATTGTGAAGTAATAGAAATTGTCGATTTCTGTAGTATCTATATTTTGTAGTTAAGCAAAATTCAATTTAGCCTAGTCAAATATGATTAGGCTTTTCTTTTTAAGCAATTATGAGTGCAAAACCAATGATTTTTTTAATTTTATTTGTATTTTTGCTTTTTTAGGTAAATTATTTTCATTCATCAAAAATGAACCAAACACTATTAACAAGATTGTTTAAATCTATCGAAGGCGATAAAAATGAGCCTTTGGTAAGGATTGCTTATTCAATTATTGATGATGAAAGAAAAAAGGGGCATACAAAATTAGCAGATAGACTTGACACTATCTTAGAAGGTAATCTAGCTAAAGCTCCAGACTCAGAAAGTAAGCCTACATTAAAGCTTACAAAAAATAGCGATGATGTTTTTTCTATTCCTGCAGATAGACGATATAAATTGCCACTTGCAACACATATTGAAAGTGATTTTTTAAGACACAATATGGTTCTTGCTTCAGCGGTTGAAGAAAAAATATTGCGAATTGAAAAAGAGTATATTGCAAGAGAAAGACTGGCACATCACGGATTAAGACCTCGCCAAAAAATACTTCTTTATGGTAGTTCTGGTTGTGGTAAAAGTATGACTGCTGAAAGAATTGCTTGGGATTTAGGGTTGCCTTTTTATAAAGTACGTTTTGATACGATAATTTCTTCATATCTTGGAGAATCAGCATCGAACTTAAATAAATTATTTGAGAGCCTAGAAAAGTACCCATGCGTTTTACTTTTAGATGAGTTCGATATTATAGGAAAACAGCGTGACCTAAAATCAAATGATGTTGGAGAAATTCACAGAATAGTAAATATTGTTTTAGGTTTATTAGAAGAGTATAGCGGGCAAGGGATACTAATTGCTACAACTAATTTAGAAGGCAGTTTAGACAAAGCATTATTTAGAAGATTTGATGAAATAATTGAGCTTCCAAAACCTAATGAAACTGAAATTGTAGACTTACTTAAAGTAACATTTTCTGCTTTAAATCTAAACAAAAAGATTAAACTTGAAAAGTACGCAAAGGCAGTGCTAGGCTTATCTTATGCTTTAGTTGTAAAGATTGCAAACGATGCCGCAAAAAAATCAATTATAAATTCTCACAATGAAATTTCTGCTGAAGATTTGGACAAAGCAATTGAAGAAAATTTAGCTTTTAACAAATAATTTATGGAGAGATTTCCGCATTTAAAATTTCTTCAAAAAGTTACAGGAAAACCTCGTTTACATGGTGGAGGAAATCCAAATCCTCGTTCAACAGATAATAAAAACAACAAACAAGGACATTTCGGTTATCTATCAAGTCAAACAAATCAAATAAAGACAAGCTGGCAAAGCGAAATTGATAGAAGAGCTGAACTTGATTTAGCTCCTTTAGATAAAGATATTATCCCAATTTTCTTGAAAATAAATCCTGATATTATCACTTATGAATTTGATTTAAAACAATTTGGAATTGAAGTGATTTCTGAGGAAGATGAGGGATATATTATTGGAGCATCTTTAGATGCTTTTACTTCACTTGATGAAAAAATAAGAAGGTTTTTAAATGAAGAACATGGTGGAGCAAAAATTGCAGACTTTTGGGAAATTATTGATGGAAATCAATGGAAGCCAGAATACATTCTTTCTGATTATTTAAAAACTACTTGGAGAGAGATTGTAGATGATAGGGTATATAGATTGGAAGTAGGTATAGCTTTTGATAAGCCACTAGGAAATGCACCAAATCCTGATAGTAGGTATTATGAAAGATATTTAGAAAGATATAATCAAAAATTAAGAGAAAGGGATGATCGCTTTTTAGAGCGACAAGATGAATTTGAAGCTTTTATAAGTCATTATGGTAATTTAACAAGCGGAATTATTAGCCTTGATGATAGTTTTTGTTGTGAAATTGAAATCACAGGAAAAGGATTTAAGGATTTAGTATATAATTACCCTTTTGTATTTGAGGTTTCAGAAACAGACGAAATAACAGGTGTTGATTGTGAAGCAGACGAAGTTGGAACAGTTGAAATAGAAATTATTGCTCCTGATGATGATTCTCCAGAAGTTGCAATAATAGATAGCGGTGTTATGGAAGGACACAAATATATAGCTCCAGCTATTATTTCAGCAAATTCTAAGTCTTATATTCATGGAGATACCTCAACTGCTGATCAAGTTGGAAATGGAGGACATGGGACAAGAGTTGCTGGTGCTATTTTATACCCATACGGAATATCTAATATAGAAGACCCATACCAACTACCTTGTTTTGTTAGAAATTTAAGAGTATTAGACAATAACAATAAACTTACACATAAATTACCAGCCGAGTTAATGACTCAAATTGTTGAAGATAATCCAGATTGTAAAATTTTCAATCTCTCTATAAATTCAAATGCTCCTTCAAGATTAAAACATATGTCGTCTTGGGCAGCTACAATTGATACACTTATAAATCAGAACAAAATACTTTTTTTAATTTCAGCAGGAAATTTGTCAAGAGATGTTATACGCAGATATATTAGCGGAGGAAATAATTATCCAGATTATTTAGATGAACAAAATTGTAGAATTGCTAATCCTGCTCAGAGTAGTTTTGCAATTACAGTTGGTTCAGTAAATCACAATGCTTTTGATGATGCCAATTTTGAATCTTTAGGATTAGAAGACGAAATTTCTGCATTCTCAAGAATAGGGACAGGTATTTGGGGAATGATTAAACCAGACGTAGTTGAATACGGTGGAGGACTCGCACTTTCTAAAACTGGAAATATCGTTTCTATTAAAGAAGAACTTGCTCCCGAATTAATTCGTTCAACCACTCATGGTGGCTCAGCAATAGGGAATGATATTGTAGGGACATCATTTGCTACACCAAAAGTTTCATACATAGTTGCTCAATTACTAAAACTATATCCAGAAGAAGATGTGAATTTATTTCGTGCTTTAGTGGTTCAAGGTGCAAGATTACCGAATACTTTTTTTGAAAATCCAACTGTAAAAAGTATAAAGAGTTTTGGCTATGGAATACCTTCTTTGGAAAGAGTAACAAAAAACACGCATCAAAGAGCGACATTCTATAATACAGGTACTATAAGAGCAGAAGAAGGACATATCTACTCATTAAACATTCCAGAATTTTTAAGGTCTCCTGCGGAAGAATATGATATTTTAATTGAAGTCACATTATCATATACTGCAAAAGTTAGACGAACAAGACAGAAGACAAAATCTTATTTATCTTCTTGGCTTGACTGGACAAGTTCAAAAGTTGGAGAGCCTTTTGCGGATTTTAAAGATTATGTACTTAAAGAAATTGAAGATGAAACAACAGCTTATGATAAAGATTTAAGAAATGGAATGACTGGTTGGAATTGGAAAATTAAAAGCAGCACAGCAGGAGTTGTAAATGGTATTAGTAGAACTAATAGTACGGTTCAAAAGGATTGGACAATTATAAAATCTCACGACTTACCTTCAGATTTAAGTTTCGCTGTAAGAGGTCATAAAGGCTGGGACAAGTCAAACGGAGAAATTCCGTATTCGTTAGCTGTCTCTATCGAAATATTAAATTCTAATTTAGAAATTTACGAATCAATTAAGATAGAAAACGAAATTGAAATTGAAACCTAATTTTACATTAAACGTATTTTTTAAAATTCATTTGTTACATTAATGTAATATTTTTATATTTGCATAAATATAATCAAGATATTTATGATAGATATAGAAAAAAACAAGAAACTTCAAGACAAGTTAAACCAACATGTTTTAGAAGAAATATTTTCAGAACTACCCGATACATTTATTCATTTTCTTAATTCAGCAAGTGTTAATTTAAGTATGCACAAAGAAAAATCTGGAAGAAAAAATGAAATATCAGCTAGAGTTTTAAATAATTGGATTAGTCAAGAAGTTATTGGGGTTTCTCCAGATGACAAAGGTAAAGTCAAGAGGTTTGACAAGCTTGAAAGTATTTGGTTAAACATCGTTGTTGAAGCCAGAAAATTTGGTATATCACTAGACTTCTTAAAACAAACACGTAAAGAATTATTCGACTCTCCAATAAAAAACTTTTCATTAATAAAATTTCATGTTTTAGATTCTATTTTAAGAACTCCAAAAATCTTACTGATATTAGAGAATGGCTATACAAAAATATTGTCATACGAAGTCTATAATAAATGGATAAGTAATAAGATGTTACCAACGCATATTAGTTTTGACTTATTAGATTTTATTATACCAGAATTTGAAAATAATAACTTTTCAAGTAATTTCGGAATTAAAGAACCTTATGAAAACATAGAAAAATTAAAGTTACTCTTTTACCTAAAAACAGGCGAGTTTAAATGTATCAAGATTTTTGTTAATGAATTTGATGTGAGATATATAGAGAACTCAAAAAACCTAATTGAAAACGCTGACTTAACAAATGTAATATCTAATTGGGGATTTTATAAAGCAGAAGTAGTAGTAAATGAAGAAGTTTCAGTAATGATTAAATCTTAAAGCTATGATTCCTGTTGAAGAATGTAAAAAGATACTGCTTGATAATGGAGAATCTTTTACTGATGAAGAAGTTAAATTAATTAGGGAGTTGCTTTATAAAGCAGCTAAAATCTCTGTAGAAGTAAACTCTTCTAAAAAATTAAATAATGGAAAAGGAGAAAAAATTTAAAACAGCAATAGGGTATTTGCGAGTTAGTAGTTTAGGACAACAAAATCAAGGAACTTCACTTGAAAGTCAAAAGGAAAGTATTAGAAACTTCTGTTTAAATAAAGGTATAATTCTATTGAATACTTTTGTAGAAACATATTCTGGAAAGGATTTTGAAAGACCAGAATTTAATAAAACCTATAATTTTCTACTTGAAAACAAAGGAGAAATAGATCTGTTTTTAACTATGAAAATAGATAGGTTTACAAGAGACACACATACAGGTTTAGCAACTTATGATAAGATTACTAATCTTGGTGTTGAAGTTAATTATGTTGATGATTGGATTGCGGATAGTGGATCAGCTCAGTCAAGAATGATAATGACTGTGAAAATGACTTTTGCTGAATTTGAACGAAACACCATAATAGAACGAACTCGTCTTGGGGAAAGAACAGCAATGAAAGCAGGAAGATATATTAAAACTCCTCCGAGTGGTTACAGTCGAGCAGTACTTTCTAACGGAAAAAAAGGAATTGAGCCAAATGGAAAAGCTGAATTAATAAAGAACTTATTTGAGGATTATTCAACTGGCATTTATAGTCAAGATGAATTGCTTAAAAAATATACACTTAAAGGATTAAGCCTATCTAAAAGCTCAATTAGCAGAACTTTAGAGAACATACTTTATACAGGATACATAGATTTAAAAAAGCACAACATTCCGCCATATAATTTAGTTAAAGGACTTCATGAACCAATAATATCTGAAGAACTTTTTAATAAAGTTCAAGATGTTAAAAATGGTAAGAACAATAAAACACAAAAAATACGTCAGAAAAACCCCGAATTTCCTTTAAATACTTTTTTGCATTGTTCTAATTGTGGTAGCCCTATGAGGGGGAGTGCTAGTAATAATGGAAAAAACAAAACGAAACAATATTTATTTTACAGATGTGCAAATAATTGTGGAGAAGCTTACAAACCAGAATTAGTGCATTCAGTTTTTTATAAAACTATTTCAGAAATAAAACCTTCAGCAGGTGTTATAGAGTTGTTTAAAACAATTTTAATTGATGAATATGAAAATTATACTAATCAAAGAATGGTTACTTATAAATCAATTGAAAGTAAAATTGACGATTTTAAAAAACAACAGATGACTTTAACTGATAAATATATTAATGGAAAAATAGATGATGAAATATATGATAGTTTTATACAAAAATTGAAACAAGAAATCTTTCACTTACAAACTGAAAAAGAAAACTATGAAAGTATAAATAGCGACTTAAATAAATTTATATCATTTGGATTGACCTTCGTTACTAATATAGATATGTTTTACAAAAATGCTTCAATTGAAATAAAAACTAAGCTACTGGGTTCGTACTTTAATGACAAATTATTTTTTTCAAAAAATAAATTCCGAACCCTTCCATTTAATGAAGCAATATTGCTTATCACTAAATTTAACAAGGGCTTAGAAGGTTTAAAAAAAGAAAAAGGAGAACTTTTTTCAAAGTTCTCCCATTCAGTACCCGGAGTGGGAATCGAACCCACACTCCAAGGAACACGAGTTTGAGTCGTGCGCGTCTACCAATTCCGCCATCCGGGCATTGAAAAGTTTTTTAAAGTTAAAACGGATTGTTTTTCACTTCATTACTTTTTTAGAGTGTGCAAATATAAGTAAAGTTTCTAATTTCATTATAAAAATACTTAAAAATTTACTTTCAGAGTCCGATTTTATTTTTACCTTTGCACCCGATTAAGCATGCTCAGGACTAACTAACTACATAACAACAAATTAAAATGTCATACAACGAGCCCGAAGCAAAAATATTTGCCTGTTCGCAAAGTGTGTATCTAGCGGAAGAAATTGCCAGTAAATATGGTGTGCCGCTAGGTAAAGTAACATTCTCTAAATACAGTGATGGTGAATTTCAACCGTCATTTGAAGAATCTATCAGAGGTCTTCGTGTGTTTTTAGTGTGTTCCACTTTTCCAAGCGCAGATAATTTAATGGAATTGTTATTAATGATTGATGCTGCAAAAAGAGCGTCAGCCAGACACATAACAGCGGTCATCCCTTATTTTGGATGGGCAAGACAAGACAGAAAAGACAAACCAAGAGTACCGATTGGTGCAAAATTGGTGGCTAAATTATTAGAAACAGCAGGAGCGACTCGAATTATGACCATGGATTTACATGCAGATCAAATTCAAGGATTCTTTGAAAAACCAGTAGATCACTTGTTTGCTTCAACTATCTTTTTACCTTATGTGAAAAGTTTAGGTTTAGAAAACTTGACTATTGCATCACCTGACATGGGTGGTTCTAAAAGAGCTTATGCGTATTCTAAATTTTTAGAATCTGATGTAGTAATTTGCTACAAACAAAGAAAAATGGCCAATGTAATCGATACAATGGAATTGATTGGAGAGGTTAAAGGTCGTCATGTGATTTTAGTAGATGACATGATTGATACTGGAGGTACATTAGCTAAAGCCGCTGATGTAATGATTGAAAAAGGCGCTTTGAGTGTAAGAGCAATTTGTACGCACCCTATTTTATCTGGTGAAGCGTATGAAAAAATTGAAAACTCAAAATTAGAAGAGTTAATTGTTACGGATTCTATTCCTTTAAGAAGAGAATCTAAAAAGATAAAAGTTGTAAGTTGTGCCCCATTATTTGCAGAAGTAATGCACATGGTACAAAACAACAATTCCATTAGTGGAAAGTTTTTAATGTAAAGTTAGTCGGTTTGAAGATGTTCATTCCTTTAAACTACTAACCAATTTATTTTTTATTAATTTTAATTTATTTCAAATGAAATCAATTACGATCAAAGGATCAGAAAGAGAAAGCGTAGGTAAAGTTGCAACTAAAGCCTTACGTAATGCTGGAATGGTACCATGCGTTATTTACGGAGGGGAAAATCCAGTACATTTTAGTGCTGAAGAAAGAGCATTTAAAGGTTTAGTTTACACTCCAGAAGCGCACACTGTAGTAATTGAATTAGAAGGTGGAAAGAAATTTGACGGTATCTTACAAGATATCCAATTTCACCCAGTTTCTGACAAAATTTTACACGTAGATTTCTATCAATTAGAAGCTACAAAAGAAATTACAATGGAAGTACCTGTTAAAGTTACTGGAACATCTCCAGGAGTTTTATTAGGAGGGGTTTTACGTTTAAACCAACGTAAATTAAAAGTGAGAGCTTTACCTGCTAACTTACCAGATTCTATTGAAGCAAACATTTCTGAATTAGAAATGGGTAACAAATTATATGTTACTAAATTAGGTGCACCAGAATACAAAATTTTACACCCAGACAACACTGTTGTTTGTCAAGTAAGAATTTCTCGTGCTGCAATGAAAGCTGCTCAAGAAGCTGCAAAAGCAGAAAAAGGAGCAAAAAAGAAAAAATAATTCAATTTTCTTCTATACAAAAATCCCGAGCATTGCTCGGGATTTTTTTGTTATAATAAGTTTGTTTTCGAAAGGTTATTTACCAGTAAAAATCGCTTTTCTTTTTTCTAAAAAGGCAGTTGTTCCTTCTTTAAAATCTTCTGTTCCGAAAGAAGCACCAAAGTTTTTAATCTCCGTTTGAAAACCGTTCACGCCATCTTCATAGTTAGCATTGATTGATTCAATTGCTTTGGCAATAGCTACACTCGAGTTGTTGCTAATTTTTGTACCAATTGATTTCGCTAAATCTAATAATTCTTCTTGAGGAACCACATGATTTACTAAACCGTACGATTTTGCTGTTTCTGCATCAATCATGTTAGCCGTCATGATTAATTCCATCGCTCTTCCTTTTCCTATTAATTGCGCTAAACGTTGTGTTCCACCATAACCAGGAATTACGCCTAAAGTTACTTCTGGTAAGCCCATTTTCGCATTAGTTGAAGCAATTCTGAAATGACAACTCATCGCTAATTCTAATCCACCACCTAAAGCAAATCCGTTTACAGCTGCAATAACTGGTGTTTGTAAATTCTGTACAAAATCAAATAATAATTCTTGACCTTTTGCCGCTAATTGTTCTCCTTCTGAAACAGAAAAATGAGCAAATTCTGAAATATCTGCACCAGCAACAAATGCTTTCTCTCCACTTCCAGTTAAAATAATAACTTTTGTTTCACTGTCGTTATTTAAATCATTAAAAGCGGTGTGTAATTCTTCAATTGTAGCTTTGTTTAAAGCGTTTAATTTTGTAGGCCTGTTGATAGTAACAATCGCTAAACTGTCTTGTTTTTCAATTAAAATATTTTCCATTTTTTAGTTTTTTATAGGTAATGTTGCTGTAAATGTTGTTCCTTTTCCTTCTTCAGAAACAAAAGTAATGGTTCCTTTATAATTTTCAATAATATTTTTAATAATGGCTAATCCTAATCCCATTCCAGAATTTTTTGTAGTGAATTTTGGCTCAAAAATATGTGCTGCATTTTCTGTTGAAATCCCAATTCCGTTATCGGAAACTTTTAAAATGAATTGATTTTCGGTTTTTAAAAGCTCCACAATTACCGATTTTATTTCTTGATTTTCTGGTATTGCTTGAACGGCATTTTTGACTAAATTGGTAACTATTCGAGTCAATTGTGCGCTGTCGAAAAGTGTGAAAATTTCTTTTTCTGTAGTTTGGAAACGAATGTACTCTTCATCAAATATTTCCAAAGCCATTTTGCTTATTTGAACAATATTCAACAGTTCATTTTGTTGCCCTGGCATATTAGCAAAGTTCGAAAAAGCACTCGCCACAGTAGTCATCGTATCAATTTGATGAATTAATGTTTCCGAATAATCGTTCAATTTTTGATTGATATTTGGATCGTTCACATCAAATTTTCTTTGGAAACTTTGAATGGTCAATCGCATAGGTGTTAACGGGTTTTTTATCTCGTGTGCGACTTGTTTTGCCATTTCGCGCCAAGCGTGTTCTCGTTCACTTTGAGCTAGTTTTTGCGCACTTTCTTCTAACGTATCAACCATATTGTTGTACGATAAAATTAGCCCGTTAATTTCTTGATTTCCGGGTTGAAGTGTCAATTTCTGATTGCGTTCATTTAATTGTGTGACTCCTATTTTTTCGGAAATTTGAGAAATTGATTTCGTAATGTTACTAGATAATAAGTACGATAGTAATATCGAAATAATAAACATTATGATATATACTTGTGCATATCTGGTTAAGAAATTTCGCGCTTCTTCATTATAGAAATCGCTGTTTTCTTCGTAAGGAATATTTAAAATCGCTAAATTTTTAAACTTAATATCTTTAATGTAACTGAAAGATGATTTCAAATAAGTATCGTTTTCTTTAGATTTTGTAATAACGATTCTTTTCTCAGAAGAATTTCTTAAATCTTTGAGAATATTTGCTTCTATATTCGGTATTTTTTTATCAATTTTAAAAGCCGATTTTGAAGACAAAAGTAATTTACCGTTTAAATCGAAAAAATTAATTTCTAAACTGTGAATGTCAGCTAATTCGTGAATTCTATCTTTAAAAATATAGCGAACATTCTTTGTTAAAAGCGGATAACTTGTCGTTTTTAGAATGTATTCAATATGTTCTTTTATGGCACTTTCTTTTCTAGACAAACGTTCTTCGTGGTATTCTTTAGCTTCGTATCGGAAGTGAATTAAAGAAACTATCGTTATCAATATCGTTGAAAATGTCGTTAAAAACAACATCGACAAAAATATTCTTCGTCTTAAGGATAGCGTATTTATTTTGAAAAATTTATTCACTTTTTTTAGTTCTAATTCTTTTATAGAATTTAAAGCCAAGCATTATTAAGACCGAAAAAAGAATAATTCCGACAACGCCATAAATCCAATTGATTGCATTTTTTAAAATTACTAAAAAAACAACCGCAAACAAAATGATTGTCGCGCCTTCGTTCCATAAACGCATGAAATTTGAGGTGTAATTGACTTTGTTGTTTTGTAATTCGGTATAAATTTTATGACATTTAAAATGATATAGGAACAATAAAAACACAAAACCCAGTTTCACTTGCATCCAAGGCATTTCTAAAAAAGCAGGATTTAAATGCAATAAAGAAAGTGCAAATATCGTAGCTAAAACCGCACTTGGCCAAGTAATAATATACCACAAACGATACGTCATTATTTTGTACTGCTTTTGTAAAATTTCTTTTTCTGGCGAAGGCATTTCGTTCGCTTCAATTTGATACACAAACAAGCGAACAATGTAAAATAAACCTGCAAACCATGTGATTACAAAGATTAAATGCAAGGATTTTAGATAATTGTAATATTCCATTTTTCTATTTCAAGTTGATTTTTTTTACTTGATTCTTTTTACTTTTTACTTGGCTCTTCTTTAAACTCTTCAATCCAATTGGCAACTACACCACACCATTCGTCTTCGTCATTCATACAAGGAATCGCTAAAAATTCTTCACCACCATGGTGTATAAATTGTTCGTTAGCTTCCATAGCAATTTCTTCTAACGTTTCTAAACAATCTGCTACGAAAGCTGGCGTTACAACTGCTAATTTCTTAATTCCTTTTTCTGGCATTTTGTTAATTTCAACATCTGTATAAGGTGTTAGCCATTTGTCGCCTGCTAAACGTGATTGAAACGTTTGGCTGTATTTTCCTTCTGGAATGCCTAATAATTTCACGACTTGTTTCGTAGTTTCATAACATTGATGACGGTAGCAAAATTCGTGTGCTGGCGATGGCGTATTACAACATGAACCATCAATCGTACAATGTGATTTTGTGATATCTGTTTTACGAATATGACGTTTCGGAATTCCGTGATACGAAAACAATAAATGATCGTAGTCAAAACCTTCCAAATGTTTTTTCATGGAATTTGCCAATGCTTCAATATATCCTGGTTTGTTGTAAAAAGCAGGAACATTCGTAAATTTCATATTTGGAAAATGCTTGGCGCGAAGTTCTTCAGCTAAAACTAAAATTGTTGTAGTAGAAGCCATGGCGTGTTGCGGATATAAAGGGAAAAGCATTACATCAGTTACACCTTTGTCGTGTAATTCTTGTAAGCCTTTTAAAATAGTCATCGTTCCATAACGCATAGATAAAGCTACAGGAATATCAACTAAACCTTTTACTTTTTCGTGCATTCTTTTTGATAATACAATTAAAGGTGAACCTTCGCTTGTCCAAATTCTGGCATACGCTTCGGCAGATTTTTTAGGTCTGGTTTGTAAAATAATTCCTCTCACTAATAAAGCACGCAATAAAAACGGAACGTCAATTACATATTTATCCATTAAAAATTCATCTAAATACGGCTTAACATCTTTTGCGGTTGGACTTTCTGGCGAACCAAGATTTACTAATAAAACTCCTTTCATAATATATTTTTATGCTTTTATAAATTAACGTTTAAATTCAATAAGTATTTTTTTGGTGTAGTACCAAATTTCTTTTTAAAGGCTGCGATAAAATGACTTGAAGTGCTGTAACCAATTTTTAAACCTACTTCATTCACATTGTATGAGCCAGATTCTAATAGTTTTCGAGCAAATTCCATTTTATAATCGAATAGAAAATTAAAAACGGTATCGCCATAAATTTCTTTAAATCCTGCCTTTAGTTTTTTCATCGAAATACCAACTTCATCAGCTAATTCTTGTAAACCAGGTGGTTCAGCCATGTTTTTGATGATAATTTCTTTTGCTTTTTTAATTTTTAACACATTTTCTTCGTCAGATAAAAACGGACAATGTTCTGCGTTTGGATCTTCATTCGTATTGAAAAACAAACTTAATAATTCGTAACTTTTACCTTTTAAATACAAAGTTTTAATGGACGAATTCTGGTTGTAATGAAATATTTGATTCAATACTATCGCCATTGATGGACTAATGCTTTCTTCGGTATAATATTTTTTCTCTAAATTGTCTTTACTCAAAAAAGGAATCATTTCCGTATCAGATGAAAACAAAGTGTGAAATTTTTTAATCGAAATCAAAATAGAAATAATCCAACTTTTCGGAGCAACTTCTAAATGAAGAGGTAATTCCTTTTGTGGATTGTATAATAAAAGTGCTTTTTCTTCATTTAAATCTAAAGTATACGAATTGTTGTTGAAAATAAATTTCCCTTTTCCTTTTACATTAAAATGAAACTGAATTAAACCGCTACCTACTTGTTTTTCAAGTGTTTCGGTGTTCTCAGAGTCATTTTGAAAACGGAGTAAGGTGAAATCATCGTCAATTTTAATTTCTTCAAATGAACTCATAGCGTTATTTTTTTATGATTTGTTTAATTAAAAACAGCTTTCTTATTTATAATTATTCTAAACAAACAACTTGTATGGTGTTGAATTTGTTACAAAGTTAATAGTTTATACCAAAAAAAGTACAATTTAATCAAAAAAAACTATTTACGATATAAAAAGTACTTTTAGCGTTGTTTTTATAAACTTGGAAACAATAATTTTGTACATCTTTAAGAGATAACCCAATTTATGGACAATCATTCACCTGCAAAACAAAATACTTTCTACGCTATCGGTTTGAGCTACAAAAAAGCTGATGCCGAAATTAGAGGTAAGTTTAGTTTAGACGACAAAGCAAAAGCCAATTTATTGGAACAAGCCAAAACGAATGGTGTGGAGAGCTTATTAGTTACTTCTACGTGTAACCGCACCGAAATTTACGGTTTTGCACAACATCCTTTTCAATTGATTCATTTGCTTTGTGAAAACAGCTTAGGAACTGTTGAAGAATTTCAAAAATTCGCTTACGTTTACAAACAAAAAGAAGCTTTAAATCATATGTTTCGTGTTGGAACAGGTTTAGATAGCCAGATTTTAGGCGATTTTGAAATTATTGCCCAATTGAAAAATGCTTTTGTAGAAAGTAAAAAACTTAATTTAGCCAATGCTTATTTAGAGCGTTTGGTGAATTCAGTAATTCAAGCGAGTAAAAAAGTGAAAAACGAAACCGAAATTTCAAGCGGAGCAACATCTGTTTCTTTCGCAGCGGTTCAATATATTTTTAAGAATGTAGAAGACATTTCTAACAAAAACATCTTGCTTTTCGGAACAGGAAAAATTGGAAGAAATACCTGTGAAAATCTAGTCAAACATTCGAAACACGATCAAATTACATTAATCAACAGAACAAAAGATAAGGCAGAAAAATTAGCTAAAAAATTAAATCTTCTTGTTAAAGATTATTCGGATTTACAAATCGAATTGCAAAAAGCTGATGTTGTGGTTGTCGCAACTGGCGCTCAAAATCCAACCGTTGATCTAGATATTTTAAATTTAAAAAAACCTTTATTGATTTTAGATTTATCTATTCCGAAAAATGTCAACGAAAACGTAAAACAAAACCCTTTCGTAACTTTAATTCATATGGATCATTTGTCGCAAATGACAGATGAAACTTTAGAAAACAGAAAACAACATATTCCCGCTGCTGAAAATATCATTACAGAAATTCTAACTGAATTTTTAACATGGTCTAAAGGCAGAAAATACGCACCAACTATTCATGCTTTAAAAGCGAAATTAAACGCAATTAAAGAATCGGAAATCAATCACTTGAAAAAGAAAAACGCCGATTTTAATGAAGAATATGCTGAAATTATTACCGCAAAATTAATTCAAAAAATAACCAGTCATTTTGCCAATCATTTAAAAGATGATAATACCGTTGTGGAAGAAAGTGTGGAATGGATTAACAAGGTTTTTCAAATTGATAACTTAACCATTAAGTAATTAAGGAAGTTAAGATGACAAAAAAAGAGGTAACTGATTTATCATACAAAATTGTTGGTTTAGCTATTAAAGTACATAAAGCACTTGGTCCAGGACTTTTAGAAAGTATTTATGAAAAATGTTTTAAATATGAGTTGGAGAAAAATGGTTATGACGTTAAACAACAAGTAATAGTTAATTTAGAATATGATGATTTAGTTTTTGATTCTAACTTAAAAGTTGATTTATTAGTAAATGATTGTATAGTTATTGAATTAAAATCTGTTGATAGACTAATGCCAATTCACGAAGCACAACTATTAACTTATATGAAAATATTAAAAAAGCCTCAAGGGTTGCTTATTAATTTCAATACAATAAAAATTACAAGTGAATTAATACCTTTGGTAAATGATTTTTTTAAAAAATTAGATGAAGAATAATTCTTAATTTTAACAAACTTAAAAATCTTAATTCCTTAATGGTGAGAAAAAATTAAATTGAAACTTGAAACCTGAAACTTGAAACAAAAAATTATTAGAATAGGAACTCGCGATAGCGAATTAGCACTTTGGCAAGCCAAAACAGTTGAAAAACAGTTAAACGATTTAGGGTATAAAACCGAAATTACTGCCGTAAAATCGGAAGGCGATATTGTTTTAGACAAACCTTTATACGAATTAGGAATCACCGGAATTTTTACGAAGACTTTAGATATTGCAATGATTCAAGGCAAAATTGACATTGCTGTGCATTCCATGAAAGATGTACCTACGCAATTGCCAAACGGAATTATTCAAGGTGCAGTTTTAGAAAGAGCTTCCACGTTAGATATTTTAGTGCATAAAGGAAATTTAGATTTTCTAACGCAAGAAAATAGCATAATTGCCAGCAGTAGTTTACGAAGAAAAGCAAGCTGGTTACACAAATACCCAACGCATGCTGTAGAAGATATTCGCGGAAACGTAAATACACGCTTACAAAAAGTAGCCGATTCTGAAACTTGGAGTGGCGCCATTTTTGCCGAAGCAGGTTTAGAACGCATTAACGTAAAACCTTCCACTTTTATTCCATTAGATTGGATGATTCCAGCGCCAGCTCAAGGTGCGATGTTGGTAGTTTGTAATGCAGAAGATTTATTTTCTTTAGATGCCGTTTCGCAATTAAATCATGTTGAAACAGAAATTTGTACTTATATTGAACGTCAATTTTTAAGAACGTTAGAAGGTGGTTGTACCGCGCCAATTGGAGCAATAGCTACTTATAACGAGAAAGAAGATGTAATTGATTTTACAGGTGTCTTATTTTCAATTGATGGAAAACAAAAACTAGAAGTCAAAAAAACAGTAGAAGTTTCCGAATGGAAAAAACTAGGATTCCATTGTGCTCAAGAAATTTTAGCCAATGGCGGAACAGCAGTAATGACTGAAATTAAAGAAAAACTAAAGAAATAATGTCTGATAAAACCACAATACTTTCAACCAAAACACTTTCTACAATTCAAAAACAAGTATTGTTAGACGAAGCTATTCAAGTCATTGAAGCCGATTTCATTAAAACAGAAAACGCTTCTTTCGAAATTAAAAACCTGAACAAAAATTTGATTTTTACGAGTCAAAATGCGGTTTTAAGTATTTTACAACATCCAACAATCGAACAATTAAAACAAAAAACGGTTTTTTGTGTGGGATTAAAAACGAAAGAATTACTAAACGAAAACGGTTTTACAGTTGAAGCGTACACAGGTTACGCGGAAGATTTAGCCGAAATTATTACGTTGGTGTATTCAGATGAAAGTTTTACTTTTTTTAGCGGAAATCTTCGAAGAGATACTTTGCCAGAAATGTTAACAGAAAACGGAATTAGTTTCAATGAAATTAAGGTCTACGATACGACTTTAACACCACATAAAATCTCAGAAAAAGTAGATGGAATTCTGTTTTTCAGTCCATCAGCCGTAACAAGTTATTTGAAAAAGAACACGCTTGCCAACGAAAAATTATTTTGCATCGGAAATACAACTGCTGATGCTTTAAGAGCGGTGTTGTCTGAAACTAAAATTAAAAACATCAAAACGGCGTACCAACCAAGTGTTGAAAACGTGATTGAACAAGTTATAGAATATTATAAAGCCCCCTAACCCCCAAAGGGGGAATTCGGAAAGCTTAAAAAAAATACTAAATTAAAAGTTTTAAAAAATTAATAAAATGAAAAATAACGATATTCAAGTTCCCCCTTCGGGGGTTAGGGGGCTTAAAAACGATTTATTCCTACGTGCCTTAAATAACGAATCTGTAGAACGTCCACCAGTTTGGATGATGCGTCAAGCCGGAAGATATTTACCAGAATTTAGAGCGTTACGCGACAAATACGATTTCTTCACTCGTTGTGAAACGCCAGAATTAGCAGCAGAAATTACAGTTCAACCAATTAGAATTGTAAAACCAGATGCGGCTATTTTGTTTTCAGATATTTTGGTTGTACCACGTGCGATGGGAATTCACGTAGAATTAAAAGACAATTTAGGACCAATTATTCCAAATCCAATCCGTACTTCGCAAGATGTAGAAAAAGTTTTCGTTCCAGATGTGAATGAAACGTTGGGTTACGTTTTTGATGCGATTAAATTGACCAAACAAATGTTGAACGATGAGGTGCCATTAATTGGTTTCGCAGGTTCGCCTTGGACAATTTTCTGTTACGCCGTAGAAGGAAAAGGTTCTAAAAGTTTTGATACTGCTAAAGGGTTTTGTTTTTCGAATCCAGTTGCAGCTCACGTTTTATTACAAAAAATTACAGATACAACTATCTTATATTTAAAAGAAAAAGTTAAAGCAGGTTGTAACGCCATTCAAATTTTCGATTCTTGGGGAGGAATGCTTTCTCCAGTAGATTATCAAGAATTCTCATTTCAATATATCAACCAAATTACCGAAGCTTTAGCAGAAATGACTCCAGTTATTATTTTTGGAAAAGGATGTTGGTTTGCCTTAGGAGATATGGCAAAAACAAAAGCTTCTGCATTAGGAGTTGATTGGACGTGTTCTCCAAGAAACGCCCGTTATTTATCAGGTGGAAAAATCACGTTACAAGGTAATTTCGATCCATCAAGATTATTATCGCCAATTCCAACCATCAAAAAAATGGTACACGAAATGATTGACGAATTCGGAAAAGACAATTACATCGTAAACTTAGGTCACGGTATTTTACCAAATATCCCAGTAGATCACGCCAAAGCATTTGTGGAAGCGGTGAAGGAATACGGTCAGTAAGCAGTCGCAGTTTTCAGTGTCCAGTTTTTAGTAATCAGTTGTAAATGAATAAAATTTTAGTTTTCAGTTTGTTTTTTTTGAGTTTAAATACATTTTCTCAAAACACAAAAAAGGACAGTCTTGCCATACAGAAGATTGTTAAAAAATACAATCCTAAAAATGAAATTCAAAAAGTAATCACTATTTCTGATAGTGATGAAGTGAATTTAATTAGTAATTATATCGTTAAAAAAAACACTGAGAAGGCTAAAGCGGATGATAAAGCAAATATTATTTTAAATTCTAGTATTGGTAAAAGATATATCAAAGGAGATAAATCCCTTATTTCTGAAATAGTTAAAGTTCTTGAGAGTAATGATGGAGAGAAAATAATTTCAATATTGAAAGATTTAGATCTTGATTATTCAGAAAGAAAAAAAGGGCTAAACTTAGAACAAAACATTTTAAATTCGATTGTTAAATTATTAAATAATCCTGATTTTGAACATAGAATTATTCAGTTTTTAGGTTTTAATAATGTTGTTGGTAGTGAAAAAATTTTAGAAGAAAGATTTTTATCAGGAAAGTCAAAAGATAATGATAGAATTTTCTATTGGCTAGCTTCTAATTTTAATAATAAAAAAGCTTTAGATTATATTCATAAATCTTATTTTGATAAAAAATTTGATGTAGAAAATATGGATTGGTTTTTAAGTAGTTTTTCAGAATATATTGAAAAAGAAGATGTAGAAGCTATTCAAAAAATAAGAGAAATAGCTTATGATTATTTGCAAAAAAAACCCATACAGAAATCAGATTTAGAAAACAAACTTCAGTTGAGTATAGTTGGAGGTAGAGCTACTACTCTTACAATGTTGGAAGTTTTAATAAAAACGAAAGATAATAGAGTTACTAATATCCTAAATGATTTCTTAACAAGTTTAAAAGGAACAAAATACTTTAACGAAGTTCTTTTAAATACGGAGAAACTTTTATTTTTTACTTTTTCTAGTGAAAAGAAAAGAGAGTTTATAGTAAAGAATTTAAATAGTAAAGATGATTTTTTTGATACTTTAGATGTTATCAAAGAAGAAAATCAATTTTTTAAAGATCCAAACATATGTAAACAGATTCTTTTAAATTTTGAGAAGTTTAATTTTACAGACGAATTTGAATTTTACAGGTTAATAAATCATTTTGAAGATCTTGAAAAGGAAATGGTTATCAATACTATTAAAGAAAATATTAGTAATGATTCTTTAAAAGAATATTTAATAAAAAGGTATTCTGTTTCTTTGTGGTCTATGAATGAAATCAATGATTTTCTTTTAAAAAATGAAATCATCAGCACAGAAATTTCAAATGAAAAAATCGAAAATTATAAAAAGAAAGAGTTTTCTGTTGAAAATTTAAATACAATTGAAGCATGTTTAGATATTTCTGAAATTAGTTTGAATTTTGATACAGAAGTTGGAGAATTTCCAGTAGATTATACTGTTCTGTTAAATGATTTTGCTAAAATTTCTAAAAATAAAATTCAAGATATTAAATCTTATTTACAATATAAAGTGGATTACGATAACGGAGAAGCTTATTATCAATTTTTGGTTTCCTATAAAAATAAATGTTATGTTTTGATTCCAGAAAATTTTGGTGATTGGTATGATATTGAATCTTTTGAAAAACTATTAAATGTTATTATTTCAGATACAAATTGTAAAGAAGAATTTGTTTCTATAAGTACCGGCGGACAAGATGCTTATTATATTTTTGGAGAAAAAGATAAAGTAAGTTTAATTCGTAATACATTTTATCCAGAATATAACAATGAAAAATAAATTCTACACCTACATACAAAACCTTCAAGACCAAATTGTTGCTGGACTAGAAGCAGTTGAAGGAAAAGCCAAATTTCGTGAAGACATTTGGGAACGACCAGAAGGCGGCGGCGGAAGAACACGCGTAATTGAAAACGGTCAAGTTTTTGAAAAAGGTGGTGTAAATATTTCTGCAGTTCATGGTAAATTGCCAGATTCGATGCGAAAATTGTTCAACGTTGGTGAAGCTGATTTCTTTGCTTGTGGTTTGAGTTTGGTTATTCATCCCAAAAACCCAATGGTGCCAACAGTTCATGCGAATTGGCGCTATTTCGAAATGTATGATGATAACGGAAATGTAATCAACAGTTGGTTTGGTGGTGGACAAGATTTAACTCCGTATTACCTGTTTGAAGAAGACGGAAAACATTTTCATCAAACGTGTAAAACCGCTTGTGATAAGCATAATCCAGAATTTTATCCAAAATATAAAAAACAATGTGACACCTATTTTTGGAACGCTCACAGAAACGAAGCCCGTGGTTTAGGAGGTTTGTTCTTCGATTATTGCAAGGAAACGGATGACATGAAAATGGAAGATTGGTACAATTTCGTAACAGAAGTTGGAAATTCTTTCTTAGAAGCGTATGTTCCAATTGTAGAAAAAAGAAAAGATTTACCTTTCACTTCAGAACAACGCACCTGGCAAGAAATTCGCCGTGGTCGTTATGTAGAATTCAATTTGGTTCATGATAAAGGCACACTTTTCGGACTAAAAACCAACGGAAGAATAGAAAGTATTTTGATGAGTTTACCACCACATGTGCAATGGGTATACGACCATCATCCAGAAAAAGGTAGCACAGAAGATAAATTGATACAAGTTTTAGAAAATCCGATAGATTGGATATAATTCCAGCGGAGTTACATATTTCTAGAGAAAAATTAATGCAAGTTTTAGAAAACCCAATAGATTGGATATAAAATCAAATAATTATGAAAAAAGCAATAATTATAGTTTTAGCAACTGGTTTGTTTTCTTGTAACTCACAAAAAGGAATACAAACAGACTACGAAGTAAACAAAAATGAAACATTCGAAGTGATTCTAAAGTCTAATCCGACTACAGGATATTCTTGGAAATGGGTAAAAAATCAATCTTCAAAACTGGTTGACTCAGTAAGTACATCTTATACCCAAGATAAAGCCGAATCTGGCATGGTTGGTGTTGGTGGAAAAGAAATTTGGAAATTCAAAGGAAAAGAATCTGGTGTTGATACTTTAGTTTTTGAATACGCTCGTTCTTGGGAGAAAAATACTGCTGCTGAAACAAAAAAAGTAGTGGTAAGAGTAAAGTAAAATTCTAAATCAACAAACAAAAAATTTAGATACAGTAAACTCCGGCGGAGTTAAACATTTATAGAGAAAAGTTAATTAAAGTTCTAGAAAATCCGATAGATTGGATGGTGTGCTAAGATCACAAATCCCACATCGTAAATCGTAAATAAAAAAATTATGTTTCCATTACAAAGAGGCCGTCGTTTAAGAGTAAACGAATCCATAAGAAGTTTAGTTCGTGAAACCACATTAAGTCCAAGTGATTTTATGTTTCCGATGTTTATTACAGAAGGTGAAAATGTACAAGTAGAAATTCCTTCTATGGTTGGAATTTGTCGTCGTTCGATTGATTTAACAGTGGAAGAAGTGAAAGAAATTTTCGCTTTAGGAATTCGAGCGGTAAATATTTACGTAAAAGTAGACGAATCCTTAAAAGACAATACAGGAAAAGAAGCTTGGAATCCTGATGGATTGATGCAACGCGCCATTAAAGCCATAAAATCAGCTTGTCCAGAAATGATTGTGATGCCAGATGTAGCTTTAGATCCGTATTCGATTTATGGTCATGATGGAATTATTGAAAAGGGTGATATTGCTAATGATGCTACCAATGCAGCTTTAGTAAAAATGGCCGTTTCTCATGCGCAAGCGGGTGCCGATTTTGTAGCACCAAGTGACATGATGGACGGAAGAGTTTTACGTTTGCGTGAAGGTTTAGATGCTGCAGGTTTTCATAATGTTGGAATTATGAGTTATTCTGCGAAATATGCTTCTGCATTTTATGGTCCGTTTAGAGATGCGTTAGATAGTGCGCCAGTTGATAATGTTGAAATTCCTAAAGATAAAAAAACGTATCAAATGGATTATGCCAATCGTATCGAAGCGATAAAAGAAGCCTTAATGGATGTGGAAGAAGGTGCCGATATGGTGATGGTTAAACCAGGAATTGCGTATTTAGATATTGTTCGTGAAGTGAAAAATGCCGTGAATGTTCCTGTAACGGTTTTCCATGTTTCTGGAGAATATGCTATGATTAAAGCCGCTTCAGAAAGAGGTTGGTTAGATCATGATAAAATTATGATGGAACAATTAATGTGTATCAAAAGAGCGGGTGCGAGTTTAATTTCGACTTATTTTGCCAAAGAAGCTGCGATTTTATTAAATAAATAATGAAGTGATATTTGTCATTTTTATTCTTGAAATAAAGTTATAGATTTGACAATCAAAATAAATTCGAAATGAAAAACTATAGAAAACTTCTTTGTTTAGCGGTACTGACTTTAGGTTTTGTTAGCTGTGGCGAAAAAAAAGAAACGGATCCAATGGGAAATCCTATTGAGGAAACAAAAACCACAACTACAGCACTTTCTTCTAAAGATTTAGGAAAAGAATTGTTTGAAGGAAAAGGAATGTGCGCTACTTGTCACAAACCGGATGCCAAAATTGTAGGGCCAAGCATCAAAGAAATTGCTAAAATGTATACCGAAAAAAAAGCGAGTATTTCCATGTTCTTACAAGGAGAAGCCGATCCAATTGTTGATCCGACTCAGTTTGAAATTATGAAAGCAAATTTCGCGATAACTAAAACAATGACCGAAGAAGAGCTTAAAGGCTTGGAAGATTACATGTTAAGTATAAAATAAAAAAAGCTCAAAACTATGTTTTGAGCTTTTTTGTGCGGGTGAAAGGACTCGAACCTTCACACCTTGCGGCACCAGATCCTAAGTCTGGCGTGTCTACCAATTTCACCACACCCGCGTGTAATGGAGTGCAAATATATAAACATTGTTTGCTTCTACAAAATAATTTTGTTTTTTTATTTTTATCTTAATGAAATTCAAAATATATCTTATAAAAAATTAATGTTTTTATTGTGTTATTCAAAAAAAATTAATGTTTTTTATCGATTATTTTTATATTTTATCGATTATATTAAAATAATTATTATTATAGCCCTCTATAATATTAATTATCCCCCAGATATGAAATCAAAATTACTAAAATTTGGTTTGCTTTTTTTTGTCGCTATAGTTGTTTCTATAGTTACTTTTAGCGTTTTTTCTGATTCAGAAAAAGTAAAAAGCAATTCCCTAAAAGATGTTCCTCAAACTAATGATGATTTAGTTGTTGAAGAAAAACAGCAAGATGTAACTACAAAAAATTACATTGTTGATAATCAGAAAGATAATTTTAAACAAAATGTCGTTTCTAAAGTTCAGATTTTGTCTGAAAAGCACTCTCAATTATTAGAAAAGCCAAACCAATTAAGTGAAATTGATGTTTTAAGAAAGAAACATCAAGAAATACTTGATAAAGAATTTTTCAAGAAAACATTTTTATTATCTAAATCTGAAAGAAAGGCTGAAGGACTTCCTCCTAATAAATATTTTGAGCAAGATTATGCGTTAACTGCTAATCCAACCTTAGGAAGACCTACTGGGGAAAATTTAGCAGAAATTAGAGTTCAATTAGAAAATATTAGAGAAGCTGCATTAACTAATAGAACTCCTGGTGATGGTGCGGATAACCCATGGATAGAAAGAGGACCAAATAATGTTGGTGGTCGTACAAAAGCATTAATTTTTGATCCTACAGATGCTACTAACAAGACTGTTATTGCAGGAGGTGTTAGTGGAGGTTTATGGAAAAATACAGATATAACGGTAGCGACTGCTTGGACAAGAATGGCCTTGCCAGAAAATTTAAATGTTTTAACACTTGTAGTTGATCCAATAAGTTCAAGTACTTGGTATGCTGGTACTGGAGAATCTTATACAGGTGATGTTGTAGGAAATGGTATATGGAAAACAACAGATGCTGGTAAAAGTTGGTATCAAGTTTTTGGAGGTGGTGCAACAACTTCAACACAATATTCATTATTTAATTTAACAGTAACTTCATCTGTTATTGGTGCAACAAATAAAAATTATGTTACTTCTTTAGCAAGTTTTGGTGATCCAATACCTAGCAGTCCTATAATTTCTGCTCAAATTGCATTGGTTAATGATGGAACAGCACCAACTGATGATGCTTGTTCGTTATTACCAGCAAATTCAATGGCTGGAAAAATTGCTTTAATAAGAAGAGGGACATGTACTTTTGAATCAAAAGTTCTTCAGGCGGAAGCTGCAGGTGCAGTTGCAGTAATTATTATGAACAATGTTGCAGGTGGTGGCGTACTAGGTATGGCAGATTCTGGTTTAGGTGTTACAATTCCTTCTCTTATGGTTTCAAAAGAAGACGGAGATTTACTTGTTGCTGGATTATCAGGTGCAATTGGAACTTTTAACCCTACTTTACCTGGACAGTTTAACGGAAACGGAGTAGTTAATGTACAATTAATTAATGACATTGCTATTAAAAATAATGGTGGTGTTTCTGAAATATACGCAGCTGTCGGAGATGGTTTTGGAAGTGGTTCTTATTTAAATCATAGTGCTTATGGTGTGTATAAATCTATCAACGGAGGCGCAACATGGACAAAATTAAATTTACCAACAACAGCAAGTGGTAATCAAACTTGCCCAATGGATATAGAAATTGCTGTTGGAGGAAAAATTTGGGTTTCTTCAACACACAGTACTACTTTTAATGATGGTGGAGGGAAAATATTTGTATCTACAGATAATGGAGCTACTTTTACTGAAAAACATTCTATTGTTGGTAATGGAGGTGGTGCACGTGTAGAAATTGAAGCGTCGCATACAACTGCAGATAAAATTTATGTTTTATCACAATTAGATCAGGCAGATCCTGCAGCTCCTGTTAAGGAAGTTCAATTACTAAGAACGCTAGATGGATTTAATACCGCGCCAACAGTTTTACCTTTGCCAGGTACATCTCCAGGAACTGAAGCTCGTTTAACTACTTATGGATTTACAGGTGCGCAAGCTTTTTATGATTTGTTTATAGAATCAGACCCAACTAATGATGCCAATGTATTTGTTGGAGGAATTAACATTCATAGATCTACAAACAGTGGTGCGGCATGGACTCAAATTACAAGTTGGGGTAGTGATGTGCATTCTGATCAACATGCTATGACATTCAGACCAGGAACACCAAACTCAGCAATTTTTGGAAATGATGGTGGAGTTTATTATTGCGCAAGTTTATCTGCAGCTACTTTAGCTTCAGGTACTGATGTTGTTGCAAGAAACACTGGATTTAATGTAACTCAATTTGTGGGTGTTGCAGTTTTACCAGGTGGTATTGCTGGAAATTCAGGTGACTTTTTTGTTGCAGGTGCTCAAGATAACGGTAGTAACTCTTTTCCTCAAACACCAAGTTTAACGGTAGGAGCAGCGGCTGGTGTTACTGGAAGTTTAGAAATTCAAGGTGGAGATGGTGGTATTCCGTTATACTCACAAGATACAGATGAATATATGGTTACGAATTATGTATATAACGATAATGTTGTGTGCAGACCAATTAATAATACTGGAACAAGAACATTAAATGATGCAACTGTTGATAGAGGTTTGTTTTATTCAGCCTTTGCTTTAGATTCTGCAAACGATATTGTGTATTCTGATTTTTCAGATAGTGCAACAAGAATTTATTATATTAGAAGATATATAAATATTAAATCAGGTACAGTTACAAGAGTTGATTTAACGAATGCTTTGTTAACATCATACCCAACAGCAATTTCTCCAGGAAAAGTTACAGCTACAACATTATATGTAGGAACTGCAAATGGAAAATTATTAAAAATAATTAATGCAAATACTGTGACTGCTGCAAATTCAGCTTCAGCCGTGCCTGCTACTTCTGGTTGGTCTGAAATTACTGGACCAAGTTTCGTAGGTTCAATTTCTGATATTGCTTTTGGAGCAAATGACAGTCAAATTTTTGTAACTATGAGTAATTATGGAGTTACAAGTATTTGGTATACACTTAATGGAGGAACAAACTGGTATAGTTTAGAAGGTAATTTACCTGATTTACCCGTAAGATCAATTTTACAAAACCCTTTAGCAACTAATGAGCTAATGATTGGTACAGAACTTGGTGTTTGGTATACTATAGGATTTAATCCTGCAACTTCTGCAACTCAGGCGTTAACTTGGCATCAATCTTTTAACGGAATGAGCAATGTAAAAGTTACGGATTTAGATTTACAACCTAATTCACCAACAGCACCAACAGCATATACTGTTTATGCTGCAACATATGGAAGAGGTGTTTTTTCAAGTCAATTATGGTTTTGTGGAGCAACATCAACAACATGGAATGGTTCTGCTTGGAGTGCTGGGGTTCCAACCTCAAAAACCGCAGTAGTATTTTCAAGGAATTATACTTCAACAGCAAGTTTAGATGCTTGTTCTGTGACAGTAAACACAGGAGTTGCGGTAACATTTGCTACTGGTCATACTTTAAGAGTGGGAGATAATATTACTGTAAATGGTACAGGATCATTAACTATTAACAATGATGCAGCTTTAATTCAACACGGAAAACATGCCGTGAATACAGGAAATATCATTGTAAAAAGAAATTCTGCTTCAATGGTAAGATTAGATTATACAGCATGGTCTTCTCCAGTTTCAGGACAACAGTTACAAGCTTTTTCTCCAAGTACGGTTGCCACTCGTTTCTACCAATATTTATACACGGGAACAACAACTCCAACTGCTTATCAAGCCGTAACTGCAACAAATAATTTTGTAGCTGGAAAAGGATATATGATAAGATCAGCAAATAACTGGCCTGTTACTGCTACAGTATTTAATGGTCAATTTACAGGTGTTCCTAATAATGGAATTATTACTCAGCCAATCGGTTTAGGATATAATCTATTAGGAAACCCTTATGCATCGCCAATAAGTTCAGATGAATTTATTGTTGATAATGGTTTTGTAAGAACATTATATTTTTGGACGCATACTGCTCCAGCTAGTGGAGGAATTTATCCAACAAATAATTACGCGTCTTACACATTATTAGGTGGTGTAGCATCTGCATCTGGTGGAGCCATACCAAATAATAAAATACAAGTAGGTCAAGGATTTTTCGTGAATTCTGTAGGTGCATATACTGCAAAATTTACAAATGAAATGAGAGAAGATGCTATAACTACAACTCAATTTTTTAAAGGTGGGAATGCATCTAGCAAAAAGATTGAAGAAGAGAAACATAGAGTTTGGTTAAATTTAAACAGTAAAACAACTCCAATTAACCAAATCTTAATTGGTTATATTCAAGGAGCTTCTCCTGATGTTGATGAGAAAATAGATGGTAAAATGTTAGACACATCTAACACGATGCTATATAACTTTATTGACAACAAAGAATATGTAATTCAAGGAAAAGGATTACCATTTACAGACCAAGATATTGTTAAATTAGGATTGAAAGATGTTGAAGCTGGAGATTTCGAAATTAACATTGAACAAGTAGATGGATTATTTGCTAAACATGATGTATTTATTAAAGATAAGTATACAAATGCTATTCATAATTTAAAAGAAGGTTCTTACTTCTTTACTTCTCCAGTTGGTACTTTTAATGATAGGTTTGAAGTAGTCTATAAAACAACAACAAAAGAAGAAGTAGTAGCAACAAATACAGTTGATGTTTTAGTTAAAAATGATATCTTAACGATTAAGTCATACCAATCTGAAATTTCAAGTATTGAAGTTTATGATGTTTTAGGAAAACTAATTTTCACTAAATCAGGAATAAATAGTAAAGAATTCAATACCAATCAATTAACATCTAATAATCAGGCTTTAATTGTGAAAATTCAATTAAAAAATGGAGAGATTCTAGTAAAGAAAACTATTTTATAAGTTTTTTATAAGTTTTTAAAAAAGCCCACTTTTGTGGGCTTTTTTGTTAAATAGTGTATTTCATCGATTAAATGTATTTTTTCATCGATATTATTATTTTTTTTAATATTTTGGTCCACCAAATTTAATAATTATGAAAAAAACCTACACATTTTTTATTAAACTTACTTTTTTTATGTTAATCCCTGTTGTTTTCAATAATGGGTACTCACAAACAGAAAAACAAGTACAAGAGATAATAAAAGATTATGACATGATTAAAGCAAAACAATTGCTTCAAAATGTAAAACAAAGAGAGCTTCGTGAAAAAGGAGAAGTGGAAGAATTCGCGAGAAATAATAATTTGCCAATTTATAGAGAAAATAAAAATGGTGGATTTGATCAATTAATGCGAATAACTGACGGCATTCCTATTTATTATTCTATTGATAATGCTGAAGCGGCAATATCAACACGTGTTCCACATTTAAGATCAGGTGGAAGTTTAGGACTAAATTTAACAGGAACAGGTTTAGTGCCACGTATGTGGGATGGCGGACCAATTCATGCACACCAAGAATATGCTGGTAGAATAGCAATGGTTGATAACACTGTTAGAAATTCAAATAGTTTTCACGCTATTCATGTTATGGGAACAATTATTGGTTCTGGAGTTACTGCTGCCGCTAAAGGAATGGCTCCAGCTGCAACATCTAGATCATTTGATTGGGATAATGATGAATCTGAAGCTATTACCGAAGCTATGAATGGGATGTTGTTGTCAAACCATTCTTATGGAACACCAATTACCAATCAAACTACTGGTGTTAATTTACCGGCTTGGTATATGGGGTCTTACGTGCAAGATTCTTATAATTGGGATGAAATTGCCTATACTTTTCCAAATTATTTACCAATAATGTCAGCAGGAAATGATGGTGGTAACAATGGTAATGCAACCCCAACTACTGTAGGTTATGATAAATTGAATGGAAATAAAAATTCAAAAAATGTTCTTACTATAGCTAACGCTAGAGACGCAACTGTTGACGCAACTGGAGCAATTACTGCAGGAGGCGCAATTCATGGCTCTTCAAGTCAAGGACCATCTGATGATAGGAGAATTAAACCGGATGTTTCTGGAGATGGAGCTGGAACGGGTTCAGGAATTTATTCTGCAGGAAATGGTTCAGGAACTGGTGGTTCTACTACACAATATACAACAATGTTAGGAACTTCTATGGCTGCACCTAACGTAACAGGTACATTGACATTAGTTCAACAACATGCGAATAATGTTAATGGTAAATTTATGAGAGCTGCAACACTTAAAGGTTTAGCGTGTCATACTGCTACAGATAGAGGTAGACCAGGTCCAGATGCTCAATATGGTTGGGGTTATTTAGATGCTAAAAAATCTGCAGAAACAATTACTGGAAATGGAATATCTTCATGGATTTCTGAAGAAACTTTGACGCAAGGACAAACTTACACAATGCAAGTTGTAGCAACTGGAGGTACAACGCCTTTATTAGGTTCGATTTGTTGGACTGATGTTGCAGATGAAAGTAAAGTTAATAATGGAATTCTAAATGATGCTGTCGCTGATTTAACTAATGATTTAGATATTAGAATAACACAAGCTACTAATATATTTTATCCATGGAAATTATTACCAGTTGCAACTGATAATGCAACTAGAGCTGAAGATAATAATGTTGATGTTGTTGAAAGAATTAATATTGATGCACCCACTGCAGGAACTACTTATACAATTTCTGTAACTCATAAAGGAGTTTTAGCAGATGGCCCACAAAAATTCTCATTAATAGTTACTGGTATTACATCAAATTTTACATTTAAAACATTAGCAGATACACAATTAAAATGTTCTAATACGGGTAATGCAGTTTATAATTTTTCAGTTAACAAATTGGGTGGTGCAAATGTGAATTTTACTTCTGCAAATGTTCCTGCTGGAGCTAATTTAGTTTTTAGTCAAAGTGCATTTTCTGCAAATGGTACATTTGATGTAACCATTAGTAATTTAGCTAATGTTGCTGCAGGATCATACACAATTGATATTATTGGAAATAATGGGATAGAAACTGAGATTAGAAAGATATATCTAAAAGTTTTTCATCCAACATTCACTACACAAACGTTATTAAGTCCTGCAAATGCTCAAACTGGCGCTACGACTATTCAAACATTAACTTGGCAAAATGATTTAAATGCTACAAATTGGGATGTTCAAGTTTCAACAATGCAAAATTTCTCAACAATTGCCTTTTCTGGAAACGTAACAACACCATCGTTTACGGCAATTGGATTGGCTTCTAATACTACTTACTATTGGAGAGTTAAACCAAATAACAGTTGTGCAGCGGGAACATATTCTACTGAAAGAAGTTTTAGTACTGCGATTATTGATTGTTCAAATACACCTTTTATAGCAACTGATTTTACTAATGGAACTATTGCTGCTACTGCAAATGCACTTGCAACAGTTCCTGTTACGGTATCTGGTGGTTTAATAATTGGAAAAATTACTGCAACTATAAATCTAACACATACGTATGTTCAAGATATGACAATTACTTTAACAGGTCCTGCTTCTATTGGTAGTCCAGTAATTAAATTGCAAGAAGAAGCTTGTGGTGGTCAGCCAGATATAGATTGTACTTATGATGATTTAGGAGCAGCAGCTAATTGTAACCCAACATCACCAGCAATATCAGGTTTAATTAAATCATTCGAATTATTACATGGTTTGGATGGATTACAAGCAGATGGAACTTGGATTTTGACAGTTAATGATCCTTATAATGGAGATGGAGGTTCAGTTAATTCATTTAGTTTAAAGATTTGTAATAAACAAATTCCATTGTCTTCAACTTCGATAGTTTCTAACGAAAATTTGAATATTTTTACCCAAAATGAAAAACTTAATATTATTTCTTCTGAAGAAATACAGTCAATTACTGTTTTTGATATTCTTGGAAAGAATATTTATAAAAAAGAAAATGTTAATGATAAATCACATGTAATTTCATCATTTTCAAATAAAAATCAAGTTTTAATTGTTAAGATTGTCCTTTCAAATGGACAAATAGTTGAAAAGAAAGTCATTTTTTAAGAATTTTAATAATTGATGATAATTTATAAAGCCCGCAATTTTGCGGGCTTTTTTTATTTATAATATGCATTTCATCGATTATTTTTAAATTTTTGATAATGTTAATGTTTTTTTTATAAATTAGTAAACCCAAAATAAATTATTATGAAAATTACCTACTCATTTTTTATTAAGCTTACTTTTTTTATGTTAATTGCTGTTGTTTTCAATAACGGTTATGCTCAAACAGAAAAACAAGTACAAGAAATAATAAAAGATTATGATATGGCTAAGGCCAATCAGTTACTGCAAAATGTAAAACAAAGAGAGTTTTTACAACGAAAAGAAGTTGAGGCTTTTGCCAAAAAAAACAACTTACCTATTTATAGAGAAAATTCAAAAGGGAACTTTGATCAATTGATGTATATTACTCCTGAAGGAATTCCAATTTATTATTCTATTGATAATGCGGAAGCAGCAATTTCAACACGTGTTCCACATTTAAGATCAGGCGGAAGTTTAGGTTTAAATTTAACCGGAACTGGAATGGTACCACGTATGTGGGATGGAGGTCCAATTCATAACCACCAAGAATATACAGGTAGAATTACTATGGTTGATGGAACAACTAGAAATGCAAATAGTTTCCATGCCATTCATGTTATGGGTACAATTATTGGTTCTGGAGTTGTGGCTAATGCAAAAGGAATGGCGCCAGCAGCAACAGCTAGATCTTTTGATTGGGATTCTGATGAATCTGAAGCTATTACCGAAGCTATGAATGGAATGTTGGTATCAAACCATTCTTATGGAGTGCCAATTACAAATCCATCTACAGGAGTTAATTTACCAGCTTGGTATATGGGGTCTTATGTAGATGATTCTTATAATTGGGATGTAATTGCATATACTTTTCCAAATTATTTACCAATAATGTCTGCGGGAAATGATGGATCAAACAATGGTAATGCAACCCCAACAACAACGGGTTATGATAAATTAAATGGAAATAAAAACTCAAAAAATATTTTAACAATCGCAAATGGAATTGACGCCACTTTTAATGTTGCGTCACCTTATGCAATAACAGCTGGCGGAACTGTACATAGTTCTTCAAGTCAAGGCCCATCAGATGATAGAAGAATTAAACCAGATGTAACTGGAGACGGAGCTGGTACTGGTAGTGGTATTTATTCTGCTGGTAACGGTTCAGGAACTGGAGGTTCTACTACACAATATGCAACAATGTTAGGGACGTCTATGGCTGCGCCTAACGTTACAGGAACATTAACATTGATTCAGCAACATGCAAATAATGTTAATGGAAAATTTATGCGAGCTTCTACTCTAAAAGGACTAGTTTGTCATACAGCTACAGATAGAGGTAGACCAGGACCAGATGCAAATTACGGTTGGGGTTTAGTTGATGCAAGATCTTCAGCGGAATCAATTACAAATAATGGTTTAACATCTTGGATTTCTGAAGAAGAATTGGCTCAAGGACAAACTATTGTAAAACAATTTGTAGCCACTGGTGGAACAACGCCACTTTTAGGTTCTATTTGTTGGACTGATGTTCCAGATATTTCTAAAGTTAATACTACTTCAACGGTTAATGATGCTGTAGCAGATCTTACGAATGATTTAGATATAAGAATAACACAAGGCGCTTCTACTTTTTTCCCTTGGAGATTAACAAATGTCGCTACCGCTAATGCAACAAGAGCGGGAGATAATCCTGTTGATAATGTAGAAAGAATTAATGTTGACACGCCAACTGCAGCTACTGTTTACACAGTAACTATAACACATAAAGGGGTTTTAGCAGATGGGCCACAAAAATTTGCTTTAGTGGTAACTGGAGTAACTTCTAATTTTACTTTTAAAACATTAACTGATACTCAAACAAAATGTTCTAATACTGGTAATGCAGTGTATCCTTTTTCTTTAACAAAAATTGGAGGAGCTAATGTAGTAATGAGTTCAGCAAATGTTCCAGCTGGTGCGACTTTAGGCTTTAGTACAAATAATTTTTCTGCGACAGGAACTTTTGATGTTACTATAAGTAATTTAGCAGCTGTTGCAGCTGGAAGTTATACAATTGACATAATCGGAAATAACGGAACAGAAACTGAAATTAGAAAAATATTTTTAACTGTTTTTCATCCAACTTTTTCATCTCCAACGTATACATCTCCAGCAAATGGTTTAATAGGGGTAACAACAAGTACTTCTTTATCTTGGCAAAATGATGCAAATGCAACCGGTTGGGATGTTCAAGTTTCAACATCGCCTACATTTAGTGTATTGGCTTTTTCAGGTAATGTTACAACACCTTCATTTAATTTGACGGGATTAGCTTCACAAACAATTTATTATTGGAGAGTTAGACCAAAAAACAGCTGTGCTACACCTGCTTATGAAACTATGAGAAGTTTTCAAACAGCTATCATAGATTGTACACCAGCTTCATTTGTAGCAACTAATTTTTCTAGTGGAGTTATAAATACTACAGCAAACTCTGTTGCTACTGTTCCAGTTTCTGTAACAGGTGGTTTAACAATAGGTAAAGTTACTGTAAGTGTAGATATTTCTCATACATACGTTCAAGACATGACAATCAGATTAACAGGTCCAACTTCAATCGGTAGCCCAGTTGTGATATTACAACAAGAAGCATGTGGCGGTCAACCTGATATTAGCTGTACTTATGACGATGCTGGTATTGCTCCAGCTTGTAATGTAACATCTCCGGCAATTTCTGGAACAATTAAAACTTTTGAATCACTTAGCGCTTTTGATGGTTTATTAGCTAATGGAACTTGGACTTTAACAGTTAATGATCCTTATAATGGTGATGGTGGAAGTATTGATGCATTTAGCTTAAAAATTTGTAGTAAGTCTGCAATTTCACCTGTTCCAGTATTAACTTCAAACACAATAAATGTTGTTGCCACATCAACTTCTGTAATAACTTCTGCAGATTTAAATGCGACTTCAACAGCTCAAACAGATTTACAACAAACATATACTTTATTAGAATTACCCTCTTTAGGAAACTTAAAAAAGAACGGAACTAATTTAATAGTAGGAAACACATTTACACAAAAAGACATTAATGACGGAATTGTTTCTTACACAAATACAGAGGTTACTACAACATCAACAACATTTAAAATAGATGTAAAAAACGCAAGTAATGGTTGGGTTCCAAGTAGAACAGTTACAATAAACATTGTTCCTTGTGGAAGCGTAACGACTACTTGGAACGGTTCAGCATGGACAAACGGAACTCCTACAAAAATTACTGCTGTAACTTTTTCTGGGAATTATACTTCAACTGGAAATGTTGAAGCTTGTTCTGTAGTTGTAAACGCAGGAAGTAATGTAACAGTAAATTCGGGCCATACCTTTATATTAAATGGTGCTCTAACCGTTAATGGAACTGGAACATTTACAGTAAATAATAATGCAGGATTAAGACAAATTGATGCAGCAGTTGTTAATGTAGGTAATATTATTGTAAAAAGAAACTCTGCAGCTATGGTACGATTAGATTATACCGCATGGTCTTCACCAGTTTCTGGACAACAATTGCAATCATTTTCGCCAAGTACTTTAGCTACAAGATTTTATCAATATTTATTTACAGGATCTACAACTCCAACAGCTTACCAAGCAGTAACAGCAACTAACAATTTTGTTGCTGGGAAAGGTTATATGATTCGTGCAGCAAATAACTGGCCAGTAACTGCTACAGTTTTTAACGGTCAGTTTACAGGTAACCCAATAAATGGGAATGTTCCTCAAAGTATTGGAATTGGATATAATTTAATAGGAAATCCTTATGCTTCACCAATTGATGCAAGAGCCTTTTTATCATCAAATCCTACAATTGGGACATTGTATTTTTGGACACATACAGTAGCTGCTGTAGGAAGTACTTATCCGCAAAATAATTATGCTTCATTTACTACATTAGGCGGAGTAGCTGCTGCTGCTGGTGGCGCAGTTCCAAACGGAACAATTCAAACAGGACAAGGTTTTTTTATAAATGCAACCGCTGCTGGGAATGCAAATTTCTTTAATACTCAGCGTGTAAATGCATCTGTAAGTACTCAGTTTTATAAAAATTCAAACGAAGTGTCAACAATTGTCGAAACTGAAAAACACAGAATTTGGTTAAACTTAAATGATGCAACAAATTCATACAATCAAATATTAGTCGGTTACACAAATGACGCAACTAATGGGTTTGATAATGCTATTGATGGTGAAGTTTTAGAAAAGTCTAATACTATGTTGTATAATGTTATTAATGATGCTGAATTTGTGATTCAAGGTAAAGGATTACCATTTGTTGATACGGATGAAATACCATTAGGATTGAAAGCTACACTAGCTGGTAATTATAATATTTCATTAGAAAATGTTGACGGTTTATTCACTACACAAGATATTTTCCTAAAAGACAAAGCAACAAATAGCATCCATAATATTAAAGCGACACCTTATAACTTCTCTACAACAGAGGGTGTGTTTAATAACAGGTTTGTATTGGTTTATAAAAATGCACTTTTGTCAAATGAAAGTTTTGAGTCAAATGAAAGTTTAATGATTTTTACCAAAGATGAAAAACTTAATATAAGTTCATCAGAAAAAATGGAGTCGGTTAGTATATTTGATCTTTTGGGAAGAAATATCTATAACAAAGAAAATGTAAATGATAAATCACTTATTATTTCATCCTTCCTAAATAAAAATCAAGCTTTAATTGTGAAAATTAAATTAGCAAATGGGCAAACAATTGATAAGAAAATAATTTATTAATCATATTTAAAATTAACAAATCAAAAAAGCTTCACAATTTGTGAGGCTTTTTTGCATTTCGTCTAATTTATTGTCTGTTTGTCGGTTTTTGTTAAATATTTTTTTATATTCGTAACCTCAAATTAAACGAACCTACTACTATAATGAAAAATAAACTACTTAAGACCAGTGCTTTAACAGGATTAATTGTGTTTAGCTGCTATTTTGCCAATCAAAATGGATATTTACAGCAATTTAATCTAGAAAAAAAGGAAACTACGAAAAGCACAACGAATAATAATCAAAATGTTTTAGAAAGCTCAGTTTTAAAAACTGTTGAAAATACAACAGAACCTATTATTGCAAATTCAAAACAAAATTTCAGAAAAAAAGAATTAGTTTCTTCAAAACATGAAATTCAATCTATTGAAGAGAATGTTTCGACTTTAAGTAAAAAAGAATTCGATTCTATTGAAAAAATACGTGAGAAATATCAAAATGCAATTGTAAATCATCCTTATAGACAACGAATGAGTTTGCCGAAAATGGAGAGAAAAGCTATGGGTTTACCACCGAATGCTTACAATGAGCAGGAATGGTTGTATACTATGGATCCAAATTTAGGAAGACCTACTCCTGAAGTCACTTTAGATTTACAAAAAACGTTAGATAAACAATTGGAAATAGGTAGAGTTCCTGGTGATGGTTTAGACAATCAATGGGTAGAACGTGGACCAAATAATGTTGGTGGAAGAACTAGAGTTTTGGTGTTTGCTCCAGGAAGTACTACTAGAGTGTTTGCTGGTGCTGTAAGTGGTGGACTTTGGGTGAATAATGATATTACTAACGCTGCTACTTCTTGGACTCAAGTTTCGGGAGTGCCAAGTAATATGGCAGTTACCTGTTTTACAGTAGATCCTCAGAATTCTCAAATTATGTATTTAGGAACGGGTGAAGTATATACTTGGGGAGCTGTAAACGGAAATGGTGTTTACAAATCTATCGATGGTGGAACAACTTGGAGATTAATTTATGGAACTTCAATTGGTGCAGCACTTGCTGATCAATTATCATATATTCAAGACATTATTGCTTGGAGAAATCCTACAACTGGTTTAACCGAAGTTTATTTTGGTGCGGATGCCATGTTTTATTCTGAAGCAGTTGGAGCAACACAATGGGTTGGAACGAACACAGTAGGTCTATGGAAAAGTACTGATGGAGTAAATTTTGCAAGATTCACAAATGTTGCTTTGCAAACTGCAGCAGCAACTTATTGTGCGCCAAATAGTTTTTCAATAGATTTTGCAGGAAATCTTTTTATGGGAACTAAAAGAAGTGCTTTCGGAGCTGGTGGTGGAAGAATTTATAGATGTACTACTGGAGTAGATTGGGCTTTAGTGAGAACTTTAGCTGGAGTAAGCGGAAGAGTGCAATTAAAATGTTCTAGACAAACTGCCGGAAGAGCAATTGCTCTTTGTGAAGATTACGCCACTGACCTACCAGTTATTAAAAGATCAACAGATAATTTTGCGGCAGTTGAAACAACAATAGCTTTGCCAGTAAGTATAGGAGCTCAACCACCAGCTGCAAACGATTTTTGTAGACAACAAGCTTTTTATGATTTAATGATTGGATTAAACCCATCAGATGATAATGAAGTATATGTTGGAGGTATTGAAATTTTTAAAACAAATGCAGCTTTTACAGCAAATGCAGCAGGTATGTGGACACAATTAACGGATTGGACAGTTAATCCTACAGCTGCCGGAAATGCAGCAGCGGGTACTTTAGATGGAGTACATTCTGATCATCATGTAATGGCTTTCTGTCCAACTCAAACTTCTCGAGTAGTATTTGGTTGCGATGGCGGTGTGTATTATAGCAACAATTCTGGTACTGCTATTGGAGAAAGAAATAAAGATTACAATGTAACTCAAATTTATAAAGGTTCGTTAGATCAATCTGTTGCAAATAATAAAATGCTAGGTGGTTTGCAAGATAATGGATCGCAATTAATAAATAATCCAGCAGGAATTGGAGCTGGTATAGAAGTTTATGGAGGTGATGGATGTTGGGAATTTATTGATAAACAACAACAATATATGGTGAGTTCTTATGTGTACAATACTTATATATACGTAACCTATGCGGGTGTGGCAACTGCTTATATAGCTGATGATAATGGAGGAAGTGATGGAGATTTTGTTAATCAATGTGCTTTAGATAGTAATTTAAATGTTTTATATGCAAATGGAACTACGGGGGCAACTTATAGAATTTATAGATATGCTATAAATCCAGCTAACGGAGCCACAGTAACTACAACTTTATCTAATGCGGCAATAAACGCTATTCCAACTTATTTTGAAGTTTCTCCTTATACAGCCGATAGAGTTATGGTTGGATTATCTAATGGTAGATTAATTAGAATGGATGCAGCTTCTGGAGCAACTGCTTATACACAAATCGCAACTCCTTTCGCAGGTGCAATTTCTGATATTAAATATGGAAATTCTGAAAACGATTTATTTGTTACCATGCATAATTATGGTATAACAAGCGTTTATTATTCTGCAGATGGTGGGGCAAACTGGTCAAATAAAGAAGGGAATTTACCAAATATTCCAGTGAAGTGTATCTTACAAAATCCAAATGCTACCAACGAGGTAATTATTGGAACAGAATTAGGAGTTTGGTATACGGTTGACTTTAACGTGGCTAATCCAAATTGGAGAAGAGCTAATACAGGAATGAAAGACTGCAAAGTGTTGTCATTCGATTATAGAGCAGCAGATAGAACAATTTTAGCAGCAACTTTTGGACGTGGAATGTGGACAGGGCAATTCTGGCAATGTGGAACTACTACAAAAACTTGGAATGGTACAGCTTGGTCTCCTGCTGGAACTCCAACCTCAAAAGATGCAGTAGTTTTTGCAGGGAATTATAATTCTACTGCAACTTTAGATGCTTGTTCGGTAACGGTTAATGCTGGTGCTAACGTTGTGTTTAATTCAGGACATTCTTTAAGAGTGGGTGAAAACGTTACTGTTAATGCAACTGGTTCATTAACTATTAATAGCGGAGCGGCTTTAGTTCAATATACGAAGCACGCTGTTAATACAGGTAATATAATTGTAAAGCGTACTTCTACAAACATGGTTCGTAACGATTATACTGCTTGGTCATCGCCTGTTGTTAATCAGAATTTATTAGCGTTTTCACCAAATACTTTGGCGAATCGTTTTTATACCTATAATACAGTTAATACAGGAACATCAGCTACAGCTTACACTTCTGTAGCGCCAGGTTCAACAGCATTTGCAACAGCTAAAGGATATATGATTCGTGTAAATAATAACTGGACGTTAACTCCAGCGGCATATAATGGCCAATTTACAGGTGTACCAAATAACGGAACCTTAACTTTTGCCGTTGGTACTGGTTATAATTTATTAGGAAATCCGTATACATCTCCGATAAGTGCTTACCGATTATTAATTACGAATCCAAAAGTAAATACACTTTATTATTGGACGCATACTGTTGCTGCTGTTGCAGGATCATATCCACAAAATAATTACGCTTCTTATACAACTATTGGAGGAGTAGCAGCTGCAGCTGGTGGAGCAATTCCGAATGATAAAATTAATGTAGGACAAGGTTTCTTTGTTCTAGCTGCGACTCCTTATACTGTAACTTTTGAAAATGAATTGCGTGAAGACGCAACAACAACTACTCAGTTTTTTAGATCACCTCTAGCGGTTGAGAAAGATCAAGAAGCAGAAAAACACAGAATCTGGTTAAATTTAAATGATGGTACGAAAAGCTACAATCAAATATTATTAGGTTATACAACTAATGCAACAGATGGTATTGATAATAAAGTAGATGGTAAAATGCTAGACACCTCTAAAACGATGTTGTATAATTTAATTGACAATAAAGAATATGTAATTCAAGGAAAAGGATTGCCTTTCTCTGATGAAGATGTAGTGAAACTAGGGTTAAAGGTTACTGAAGCAAGTAATTTCGAAATTAATATTGAACAAGTAGATGGATTATTTGTGAATCAAGATGTGTTTGTTAAAGATAGTTATACTGGTGCGATTCATAACTTAAAAGAAGGTTCTTACTACTTTATTTCTCAAGCAGGAACTTTCAATGACAGATTCGAATTAATCTACAAAAAACAAACAAAAGAAGTAGAAGTAACTTCTGTAAATGCAGTTAATGTATTAGTGAGAAATAACGAGCTAACAATTCAATCGTATCAATATGCCATTGCAAATGTTGAGGTGTATGATGTTTTAGGAAAAGTAATATTCACTAAAAACGGAATCCATAACAAACAATTTAATACGAATCAAATCACAGCTACAAAACAAGCTTTAATTGTGAAAATTCAATTAGAAAATGGTGAAGTTGTAACAAAGAAAATTATGATGTAATCTTCAATATATAGAATAAGTAAAAAAGCCTGTAATTCTAAATTACAGGCTTTTTTTATTATAGAATCTGAACCAAGTTCAGATTGACAAATCAACTTTTATGCTTTATTGATTTTTATGTAATTCTGTAAAGTATTTATAGAATAACGGAATCGTTTCAATTCCTTTCATATAATTAAAAATTCCATAATGTTCGTTTGGTGAGTGAATCGCATCGCTATCTAAACCAAATCCCATCATAATTGTTTTGCTTTTTAATTCTTTCTCAAACAACGCTACAATTGGAATACTTCCTCCAGAACGAACTGGAATAGGTGTTTTTCCAAAAGCCTCTGAATACGCTTTTGAAGCCGCTTGATATCCGATGCTGTCAATTGGAGTTACATAACCTTGACCACCATGATGAGGTGTTACTTTCACAGTTACAGCACTTGGCGCAATTGATTCAAAGTGTTTTTTAAACAATTCTGTAATATTTTCCCATTCTTGATTCGGAACTAAACGCATAGAAATTTTAGCAAAAGCTTTACTTGCAATAACTGTTTTTGCGCCTTCACCAGTATAACCACCCCAAATTCCGTTTACATCTAAAGTTGGACGGATAGAGTTTCTTTCATTTGTAGTATAACCCGCTTCACCGTAAGTATCTGCAATGTTTAAGGCTTTTTTGTAATCGTCTTCAGAATACGGTCTTTTTGCCATTTCGGCTCTTTCTTCTAATGATAATTCTTCTACACCATCATAAAAACCTGGAATCGTAATGTGATTGTTTTCATCATGTAATGAAGCAATCATTTTTGTTAAAACGTTAATTGGATTCGCCACAGCACCACCATATAATCCAGAGTGTAAATCTCTATTCGGACCAGTAACTTCTACTTCAACATAGCTTAAACCACGTAAACCAGTAGTAATTGATGGTTGTGTGTTAGAAATCATTCCCGTATCAGAAATTAAAATCACATCACAAGATAATTTTTCTTGATTGCGTTCTACGAACCAACCTAAACTTTTTGAACCTACTTCTTCTTCGCCTTCAATCATGAATTTCACGTTACAAGGTAAATTGTTGTTCGCAATCATGTATTCGAAAGCTTTTACATGCATGTACATTTGACCTTTGTCGTCACAAGCACCACGAGCGAAAATAGCACCTTCTGGATGAATTTCTGTAGTTTTAATTACAGGTTCAAACGGAGGTGAATCCCATAATTCAATTGGATCTGCTGGTTGCACATCATAATGTCCATACACCAAAACAGTTGGTAAACTTGGGTCAATCATTTTATGCCCGTAAACAATTGGATAACCAGGTGTTTCACACATTTCTACCACATCGCAACCTGCTTTCTCTAAGCTTGTTTTTACCGCTTCAGCCGTATTAATTACATCTTGAGCATAAGCGCTGTCTGCACTTACAGAAGGCATTTTCAGTAGTTCAATTAATTCTTTAATGAAACGTTCTTTATTTTCTTGAACGTATTGTTTTATATTTTCCATGGTTGTTTTTTATAAAGTTCAAATATACGAAATGAATTTTAAAGGGAAAAGATAAAAGGCAAAAGGGAAAAAGCAAAAGATAAAAGATAAAAGGGAGAAGGGAAAGGAGGGAATTGGAATGTAAACAACACAGATTGGAGAAATTTTAGAAATTAGTATAATTTTTTTAATTTTTTGTTGGAAAAATCAATATCTAAAATCAAATTTAACAAGCATGATTAGCGAAATTTTTCAGATCTTTAAAATTTCTCTAATCTGTGTTGCGAAAAAAATCAAGTAAAAAATTAAAAAGCACCATTAAATAGCTGATTTAAAAATAATTGAACATTGAACATTGGAAATTGATAATTATTATTATCTTTGCACCCTTAATTAACCGAGGTCGAGTACCTCAAATTTAATCCACAAGATTATGCCAGTAAAAATTAGATTACAAAGACATGGTAAAAAAGGGAAACCTTTTTTCTGGATCGTAGCTGCTGATGCACGCTCAAAAAGAGATGGTAAATTCCTAGAAAAAATCGGAACTTACAATCCAAACACTAACCCTGCAACTATTGATTTAAATATTGATAGTGCTGTTCAATGGTTACACAATGGTGCACAACCAACTGACACTGCTAAAGCAATTTTATCTTATAAAGGTGCTTTATTAAAACACCATTTAGATGGTGGTATCAGAAAAGGTGCTTTAACTCAAGAACAAGCAGATGCTAAATTAGCTACATGGTTAGAAGCAAAAGCTGGAAAAGTTGACGCTAAAAAAGACGGTTTAAGCAAAGCGGATGCTGATGCAAGAGCTAATGCTTTAAAAGCGGAAAAAGTAGCTAACGAAAAACGTATGGCTGCACAAGCTGAAGCTGCAAAAGTAGAAGAAGTAGTTGAAGAAACTGCTACTGAAGAAGTTGCTGCTGAAGAAGCTACAGAAGCGCCTGCTGCTGAAGGAACTAACGAAGAAACAGAAGCTTAATATACTGCGATTATGCGTAAAGACGAATGTTTCTATTTAGGCAAAATCGCTAAAAAATTTAGTTTCAAAGGAGAAGTTCTTATCTTTTTAGATACGGACGAACCTGAACTTTATCAAAATTTGGAATCAGTTTTTATTGAATACAATAAAAATCTGGTTCCATTTTTTATTGAAAAATCTGCCATTCATAGAGATAAATTTCTTAGAGTTAAATTTGAAGATGTTGATACGGAACTAGAAGCCGACAACATGAAAAATTTAGAAGTGTATTTACCTCTAACTATGTTACCGAAACTTGAAGGTAACAAATTCTATTTTCACGAAATTATTGGATTTAAAGTTGTCGATCAACGTTTAGGCGATATCGGAACGGTTCATGCTATTTTGGATAATGCGGCACAACCTATTTTTGAAATTTTCAAAGGTCAAAAACAAGTTTTAGTCCCAATGATTGATTCTTTTATTATTGAAGTCAATAGAAAAGACAAAGAATTGGTTTTAGATACACCAATTGGTTTAGTGGATTTGTATTTGGAGTAGTCAACTTCAACATTCAAAATTCGTTATTCAACATTCAACATTCATTTTATGTTCAAATTCAAACAATTTTCAATTGAACAAGAAAAATCTGCCATGAAAGTGGGAACAGATGGCGTTTTATTAGGCGCTTGGACACCTTTAATCAATAATCCTTACAACATACTTGATATTGGTGCTGGAACAGGCTTAATTTCGCTTATGTTGGCTCAAAGAAGCTATGCGGAGCAAATTGATGCGATTGAAATTGAAGAAAATGCATACGAAGAATGTGTAGATAATTTTGAAAATTCATCTTGGGGCGACCGATTATTTTGTTATCATGCCGGTTTAGATGAATTTGTGGAAGAATTACAAGAAATTGACGAAGAAACACACGAGTTTGAAATGCTAGAACAATATGATGTTATTGTTTCCAATCCACCCTTTTTTACTGAAGATTACAAAACACCAGAAGAAGCTCGCGATTTAGCTCGATTTGCAGATGCACTTCCTTTTGATGAATTAATCGAAGCGGCTTATTTGTTATTGTCTGAAAATGGAATTTTATCAGTTATTATTCCCTATTCCGCAGAAGAAAATTTTATCGCTTTAGCGAAACAATCTTTATTGTATCCTTTAAAAATCACCAGAGTTAAAGGCACACCTACTTCTGAAATTAAAAGAAGTTTATTGGCATTCACTCGTGTCGAACAAACGCCAATTATTGGTGAATTAGTAATTGAAACCGCTCGTCATCAATACACTCCAGAATATACAGAACTGACAAAAGAGTTTTATTTGAAGATGTAGTTTAGGCTTTTTCAGTTGTTTATATGCATCTTTTTCAATAAAAAATCTCATTAACAGTTATTTAGTCATTAGAAGTTGATTGTATAACTACTATCACCTAAATCCAAATTTTCCATGAAAGAGTTTGAAACTATATTTTTTTTCATGTTCTAATTTTAATACATCTATTTCATAAGGCACCATAAACATACTTTCTCTAAGTTTATTAGCCACTTTGCTATTAAAAAGATGCTCATCAAACCCAAAAGTAGAAAAATAGAAACCATTTGTTTCGTGTTCTTTACAGGAACAAACATTTGCGCCAAACAATGTTGTAAATGCAACATCGTTATAAAAAGCAATGTCTCTCGGGTGTATGTTTCCTTTTTTTATTTCGTTAATTAACTGTTTGTTATCAAATTCTTTAAAAAAACAATAATCAAAATGCATAAAATAAGGAAAAATAATTGTTTGTACCAAACCGCCTTCTGGTTCTTTGTCAAAAGTTTTAGCTTTAGGTTGTTGTGTTATTCGGTATTTAATATCCTTATTTTTGATTTTTGCTTCCGAAAAAATAGTGGAATCTAAAATCCCGAGCAATCTTTCCCCAGGAAAACCTTTAGTAATTATTCGTTTTTTTAAAGAATACATGCTTTTTTGTTTAAACGATTTATACTCTTTTGTGTGTTTATTGCATTGATCGTTAATAGCAATATCATATACAAAATCTAAATAATCGAAATCTATTTTTTTTAGGTATAATTTTCTCGTTTTATTATATTTTTCTTTTAACTTATTTTCTTTTTCTAGCTTAGCGATATCTCCAAAAATTGGATAATTTTTTAAATGTTCTATTTTGAGTCCAAATTCAAATCCTTTTTCAATATATTTTATAAATGGTTTGTTGCTGTGTTTTGCAATTTGAGCGCATACAATTAAATCTTTTAAAAAAATGAAATCATAATCTTTAAATACCTTTTCATAATAAAAAAGTGAGCTATCAATATTTTGTTCTTTAAAGAAAAATATTTCTGCTCGGTTTATGTTTTTGTGATAGTTTGTATAGTCGGTTTCTTTATTATTCTGCGAATAAGTTAATAAAGAGAAAAGCAAAAAGAGAATTATTTTTATCATTTAACGTTATCTATTGTTTTATTTAATTTCTAACCATTTTATTACGCATTGTTTATTTTTTATAAACGTTATAAGAATAGCTTTGTTGTATGGAGTGTCGAGTAATTTGTATAAAACGCCAATTATGGATGAATTAGTCATTGAAACCGCACGTCATCAATATACTCCAGAATATATAGAATTGACTAAAGAGTTTTATTTGAAGATGTAGTTTTATTTAGATTTTATCCAATCTAATACATACGTTTTTGCAACTTCATCGATTTCATATAGAGATGTATTAAGCTCTAGGTTTTTAGAACTTGTTAAATAATGATTTAATGATTCAAAAACTTTAATATCAATATTTTTATTATTTATTTTTTTTAGAATAGAAGTGTTTGCAACTGGATCCACAAATATGTCATTGTCCCCAATTAAATAAATTGTTGGAATTGCAATGTTTTCGTAAACAGGAATAAAATTCTTTTTTAATAATTCTAAGTAAGACGAAAAAGTAATGTACCATCCAAAATCATTTTTTTTATAGCCATATTTTTTCATAGTACTATAAATCACTTTTTTTAAAGACATTTCATCTAAAGTAGCATTTCTATCTATAATTTTTGAAATACTATCCATGACCTTGAATTTAGTTTCATTATCACTATATTGAAGGTTTTTTTCTTGTTTGTTGAGTCCTGTTTTAATTTGATATTTTAATGATTCTGTTGCTCTTTCTACTGGAGTAGCCCATTGGATTAAAAAATCACATTTCAACCCTTTTTCTACAGCGCCTATTGTGATTAATCCTCCATAACTATGACCAATAAGTCCAATTTTTTTATTTATAAATTTCTCTGTTGTTTTTAATTCATTAAAAATAGATTGGAAATCTTCTGTCATTTCATTTATCGTGTAGGAGTTGTTGTTAAAAACACCTTCTGATTTTCCCACACCTCTTTCATCATATCTAAAGACTGCGATATTATTTTTTAATAATAATTCAGTTAAGATAAAATGTGAATTTCTAGTGTCTTTACCTGAACCTGGAACAATAAATACAATTTTGTCGTAGTTTGCTTTTGGTGTGATTAGCGTTCCAGTAAGTTTTATGTTGTCTTTTTTTTGTAAAACAGAATAATCATAAAATTCATAATTGTCTTTATTTGAAATCTCTTTTTCATAAAACATGATGTCTTGTGAAAACAGATTTAAACTCAATAATAAAAATAGGATAACAGAATTTTTTTTCATTTTATTTGTTTGATTTTTCTTATGATTTTGCTAAAATATATATAAGTATTTTAATAACTATTTTTTTAACGACTTCTTAACTTCTAAAGAATAGATGAAAATATAATTTTAAAATTACTCCACTTGATACATACTTCTAAACTGACAAAAAATTCTTTCAATTAAACGTAAATCTTCTGTGATAATAGCTGCAGAACTACGTATTTCTTGCTGAAATAGGATTTTCTTTTTATACGAAGTTTCCAAACCTTTTGGCAAAGCAATATCTATAAGTAAATTCCCGTCTTTGTCTGGCGTTAGTGAGATTCGTTTGAGATAGAAAAAATAGTAATAAATTATATGGCTAATAACTTTAGAATATGTAATAAAAAACTTATATTTGAGTATTAACCTAAAAATACTATTTTATGAAAACACGAAAATTAAATTTATCAGGATTCATTCAAAATGAATTAAGTAAAGAAGAAATTTTAACAATTAAAGGAGGTTTGGTTGGTGACCCACCAATAAAATATACAATACCAACACCAGCATCACCAATACCACCTATGCCACCTCTAACAATTTATCCTGAGCCACCTGGAGGAAATACAGTAGGTAATGGAGCAGGTTAGTAATATTATTTTGACTTTGAATTAAGTAATTGTTTGTAAATAGTTATGTATTGAGTCAAGTTAAAATTATATTAATAATTCAAGTTTTTAATGGATTGAACAGGAGTTATGCTTGTTCTTTTATTTAAAGATTTTGTAAATGAAATAGCATTCTTAAACACTCCACTTTCTGCAATAGCTTAAGTGGAGTGTTTTCTATATTTAGGATTTATAATCATCTCATTTATGGCATAATTAATTTTCATTTACTCCACTTGATACATGCTTCTAAACTGATAAAAAATTCTTTCAATTAAACGTAAATCTTCTGTAATAATAGCTGCGGAACCGCGCATTTCTTGTTGAAATTGAATTTTCTTTTTATACAAAGTTTCCAAACCATTTGGCAAAGCGATATCCATTAATAAATTTCCATCTTTATCTGGCGTTAATGATATTCGTTTTACTTTTCCTTTTAAAATTCCGAATTCTTTGTCAGGATAATTGGCTAAACGAATATTTACACGTTGGTTTTCTTTAATTTTTCCTGAGTTTAAAGCGGCTGCTTTTAGTTTACCAATGAAGCCATTTTGTTGTGTTGGAATTATGGCAAACATATTTTCTCCTGCTGTAATGTTTTGATTCACTGACCAAATTTGTAAAAACGAAACAATTCCTTCATCGGAAGCACGAAAAACATAGTTTAATTCCCAATCTTTAATGGCTTTTTTTAGTTGGTAAAACGCTTGTAACACATTAGTTTCTAAATTGGTGTTTTCTTTATTTTCGTTAATTTGAGTGGTTTGATTGTTTCTTTTTAAATCGTTTATCGAAGATTTAGTTTGAGAAATGGAGCTCAATAAATTTTTATAATTTTTCTCCGCTTGCAAATAAATTAAGCGTTGTTTTTCGATTTCTTGTGCTGAAATTACCCCTTTTTTAAATAGGGTTTCTTGTCGGTTGACATCATTTTTTTGAATTTGTAATTCATTTTCAGTAATTGACTTTTGAGCAATTAACAACTCTAATCTTTCGGCTAATTGTGTCTTTTCATAACCTTGCGCATTAGTTTCTACATCAAAAGGATGTAACTTTTTGTTTAAATGATCTGCAATATATTGTTTTTGAAAAACAGCAAAACTAGCTTCCACTTCTCCCAATTGAGCATTATTAAATTTTTCAAATGGGAATTCACTTTTATTCAAATCGATGTTTTCTATAGTCGATTTCAACAAAAAAACATCTTTATAGTTTGCCGAGTTTTCAATCACCGCTAAAGGTGTGTTGGCTTTCACGTTGGCTTTGTCTTCAATTAAAATCGCCTGAATTTTCCCATGTACTTTTGCGACTAATTTTTCTGGTGGCGTGTTAGTAGTGATAATAATTTCGCTTGTCACTACATCTGGATATCTGATAAACCAAGAAGTGAATAACAACAATAAAATAATTCCAAAAATTAAAAAGGTGCCCCAACGGATCATCCAATTCGGAACTTTGGTAAGAATATCTTGTACTTCTTCGCTGCGTAGTTCGAAGTCAGGAGCTGGAAGCTGGGAGTTTGAAGCTGGGAGTTTAGCGTTAGGTGTTTTAAATTCAGTCATTTTTTACTTTCGATTTAAAAGCAATTAACATATTCATTAAGTTAAAAGCTTCATTATATTGTTTGTCAAATATCTCTTGTGTAATGTAGTTTCTTCTTTTTGATTTATGTAAACAAGTTACAGTTTCAGCTAAAGAACGAACAGAATAACCAAGAAAACGATTAAATTCTGCATTTGATTGTAAGATTGAACCTTCTGAAATATTTAAAGCAACAGAATCAGAAGCTCTAAGTATTTGAGAAGAAAGGTTATATATCTCATGTTTAGGAAATAGCAATGACATAGTATAAATTTCTTCGCCATAGTCCATCGCTCTTTGCCAAATTATTAATTTTTCAAATTTGAAACTCATTGATATTAATTTTTATTTTCCATTATCTTCCATCTTCCATCTTCCATCTTCCATCTTCCATCTTCCATCTTCCATCTTCCATCTTCCATCTTCAGACTTCCCGCTTCTAACTTCCTAACTGCAACTGATTTCGCACTAAATTAAAGTAGTTTCCTTTTTTTGCCACTAAGGTTTCGTGGTTTCCTATTTCAATTATTTTTCCTTTTTCTAATACCACAATTTGATCAGCATTCATAACCGTGCTTAATCGGTGCGCGATAACCACAACGGTTTTGTCTTTGAAAAATATATCTAGCTTTTCCATGATTTCTTTTTCGTTATTCGCGTCAAGCGCAGAAGTCGCTTCATCGAAAAACAACATTTCTGGGTTTTTATAAACCGCTCTTGCAATTAATAAACGTTGTTTTTGACCTGTACTCATTCCAACACCTTCAGAACCAATTTTGGTGTTATATCCTAAAGGTAAACCAGAAACATATTCTTTAATATTCGCAACATCTGCTGCATAAACCAAACGCGCTTTGTCGATAATATCTACGCCAATAGCAATGTTGTTAGCAATTGTATCATTGAAAATAAAACCTTCTTGCATTACGGCACCAATATTGTTTCGCCACGCTTTTTGAGAAATGTTTTTTAGTTGTGCATTTCCAATTGAAATTTCTCCGTTTTGTGGTTCGTAAAACTTTAAAAGTAATTTCATGAGAGTGGTTTTTCCACTTCCGCTTGTTCCTACAATGGCTGTGATTTTATTGGCTGGAATGGTAAGGTTTAAATTGTCTAACACGGAAATATCGGAACCTAAATAACGAAATGATAGGTCTTTAATCGTAATGTCTTCATTATTTGGAATATCATTGGATTGATGTACTTCTTGTTGAACTTCGTCTTCTTTTTCGTGAATTTCAGATAAACGCGCTAGGGAAATTTTAGCATCTTGAAGTTCTCTTACAAAACCAATAAGTTGTGAAATGGGTCCATTTAAACTTCCAACTATAGAACTAATGGCCAGCATCATTCCTAAGGTAATTGTACCATCAATAACCAGTTTGGCAGATAAAACAAGGATAAAAATATTTTTTAATTCATTAATGATTTGAGAACCTGATGATTGTGTTTGTTCTAAGATTAAACCTTTTGTAGAAACGCGGAATAATCTCGCTTGTACATATTCCCAACCCCAACGTTTTTGTTTTTCGGCATTGTGCAATTTGATTTCTTGCATTCCGTTTATCAATTCAATTACTTTGCTTTGTTCTTGTGAAACTTCTGAGAAACGTTTGTAATCTAATGTTTCTCGTCGCTTTAAAAAAAGGGTAATCCATCCGAAATACAAGATACTTCCAGCGAAGAATACAAAAAAGATCATTAAATTATAGTAAGCTAAAACGCCGCCCATCACAATCATGTTAAAAACAGAAAAGATAACGTTTAAGGACGATGTAGTCAATATTTTTTCAATTCGATGGTGGTCGTTGATGCGTTGCATGATATCACCCGTCATACGAACATCGAAAAAAGATATAGGTAAATTCATTAATTTGATAAAGAAATCAGAAATTAATGAAATGTTGATTCTAGTAGAAAGGTGAAGCATAATCCAGCCTCGAATTAATTCTAAACCCATTCTTCCCGCAAAAAGGAACAATTGAGCAAATAAAATCATGTACACAAAGCTCATGTCTTGGTTTTGAATACCAACGTCGACAATACTTTGCGTTAAAAACGGAAAAATTAATTGTAAAACACTTCCTGCTAGAAGATTAACAGCTAATTGTATTAAAAACGATTTATATTTTAGTACATAACGAGATAATAAGCCAAAACCTAAGGACTTTTTCTTACCATCTTTATCTGTAGTGACACTTTCTAAATCGTAAAAAATGGGTGTTGGTTCTAATAATAAAGCCACACCTTCTTGAGTGAAATTGTCTGCATTGTTTCCAATCCAGAATTTTATAAAATCAGTTTGATTGTATTCTATTAATCCGAAACCCGGATCTGAGACTAAATATTTTCCTTTTTTGATGTCATAAAGTACCACGTAATGTTCTTTATTCCAATGCAAAATGCAAGGCAAAGGCGCTTCGTTTAAGCGTTCTAAGTTTAATTTAACACCAAGGGTGCGAAAACCAATTTTTTCAGCAGCATCAGATAAAAAAAGCAAATTACTTCCTTCTCTTGTGGTTTCACTAAAATCTCTTAATTGTTGTATGTTTATGTTTTTGCCATAATGTTTACCTACTATTTTTAAACAGGTGGGGCCACAATCTTTGCTATCGGCTTGTTTGTAATTAGGAAATTTTTTCAATTCTTTTAATTTGGGTTCAAAAATAGTTAAAAACTACCTAAAAAATATTTTTAGGTAGTTAATGAAAATTAAGTATTATCGCCGTCACATGATCCTGTTCCAGTAGCTGAACACTTAGTTCCTGTCCAGATCGGTTTTTGAAATCTTGGTAATGCTAAGCATTGTGATTGACTCATTGTGAATTGGTAAAACTGGCATGAGCAAAATTGACTAAAATCGATGGCTATTCCACCTTTAATTGATTTCTGCTCATTTTTCTCAGTTGTTTAATTATCAATTTCTTTAAATTGGTTATACTGCTTTTAATGATTCTTCATATTTAAATTCTTTTTGAAAGTCAGTAATAAAGAATTTTAATTCACCTATATTATATTCATCAGGAAATAAATTTTCGTTAATTATTTTTATAGGTGTGTTGTTAAATTCATTTTTCAAACACCAAAAATATTGGTTCTGTAATTGTTTGTTGGTAAGTAAATGTGGTATTTCAATGTTCCATTTTCTTCTCCAAGTTTTTAAATCGGTTTGGTTAATATACCAATCTATTATAGCTTCTTTCGCTTTTTCTGGATCTTGTTCATTTAAAGCTAGCAAATTTTCCGCAACTGATTTATTAGGATTTTCTGTATTGCTAGGATTAACATTAAAAAGAATATTTAAATAGATTTTTTCAGAATAGTTTTGAAAAACCTCATAGGCTTCTTCAAATGTTTCACGACTAGTATTGCAACTTGGGTTTAATATTAGTGTTAATTGTGTAGAACTGTTTTTCTTGCCAAATGTTATCCCTTTTAATTCGTCAAAACCATCATATTCGTCAATACTTTTATAATGAAATTGGAAAAAATTGAAATTCCTTTTAAATTTTTTTAATTCCTTTATTTCTTTTTCAAATTTAATTTTGTTTACTACGATTTGATTCACAAAAAACCAAAAACATATCAGTAAAAGAGTTGAAAAAATGATGTTATAGAACGTTAATAGGGAAGTATTAATTCCATATATGTTAACAAATTCAAAAACAACACTTTGAATGATGATTATGAATGAAACCGCAATGTATAAAGTATACCATTTTTTTAGCAGATTTAGCATTTTGTTTATTTTTTAAAATTAATTAATTTGGGATGCAATCTAAAATTCTGTTTTTGTTTTTTTACAATCTGTTTCAATTGTTATGGATGTTGAGGTTTTATTGACATTCACAATGTTATTTTCATATACGGCCAAAAATTTATCTGGTAAATCCAAAAATTGTTCTTTAGAAGCCTTAATGGCTATGTTCTCAATAGAAGCAAATTTTGAGAATCTTTAATTGCAAATAGGCTAGGATAATTGGGATGAGATAAAAATAAATCTTCTAATGATTCTTTCTGGTTACTATAACCATTTTTATCTAAATATTTGTTCAGAAGAGTAACCATCTTATTGTTTTTTAAATTACTAATAGTAAGTATTCATAAACAATGATAAACTTTTCTAGGTCTGTTTAGAATAAGTAAAAGACAATAAGCGTCGTTTTTTTGCTGTTTTATGAATCTGACAATACTACAAAAAGGAATTCAGAAAAAATTACGGGAAAACCGCAATTTTATAACTTATTTTTTTAGATTTTAATTTCCTTAAAATAGGATAAAGTTAATTTATTATTGGATTTTCTTTTAAACAAGTTGAACCGGAATCGTTGCTATCGGCTTGTATGTGATTGAGGAATTTATATACTATTTTGGATTCTAATCAACAGTTATAAAATCTTCAAACAACGAATCGTTTTTTAACGTAGAAAATTTAATAAAATAGTTTCCTTTTGGGAATTCAATAGTGGTGTTTTCTATGTCATAAATGAAAATAGAAATTGGAATAGCGTTAAATTTTAGTTTATTATATTCGTTTTTATTGTAAATTTTAACTAATGTATTTTCCTTTTTATTAATTATAAGTTTTTTAAATTTTAGGTTTAGTTTTCCAAATTCTTCGTCTTTATATACATCTATTAGCGAAGGTTTTATGTTGTTTACAATATAAAAATCAACATTTGTAGCCAATCCATTAAATGTATTAAAATCTGTTGATGAGAAAATCTCAAACTCGGTTGGAATATCAGAAGTTATTTTTATTTGGTTTAGCGTCACAGGATTAATTCCGGTTAGTTCCTTGAAGTATTCTGCCATTCTTTTTTTTGGAGGATTTGTTTCCAAAATATGATCTATACCAGCATAGACGAATATTTTTGCATTTGAATCTTTAGTTATAATTTTTTTCAATTTTTAAATCCGAACAAATCTTATTTCTATTAAAATCAACAATACCTCTTCTATACCAAAAGGTACTCTTTTCATTAACTTCGTATTTACCTAATTTATACGTTATTCCTTTATTTGAAAGACCTATATTTATGTCATTTACATTTATTTCTCCAAAAATACAGTTTAGCTCAATATGTGTAAATAAGTGTTTTATCCAAGTAATCACATCGTCAGTACTTCTGTCATCACTTTCACTTTGAATATTAACTATCATCCTTTATTAAAACTATCTATTACATCATCTGGTAATGCTGGTAAAAAAACTTCTGCTCTCTTAATATTTACTGTGTTTTTATCAACCTTAAAAGGCAATGTTCCGTAAATTGTGAATCCTGTTTTTTCTTTACTGATATAATCTTCATAAATAGCAAAAAAAGAATGAGGCAAATTTCCTTTATCTATCTCCTTGTTAATATAAGGAATCATAAAATTCCAAAAATCATTCGCTTGTTTGTACGTATCTCTATTATGCCACATTATAGGCCACATTTCGTTTTTCCAACCAAATTTTTTAACTAAACTTACACACTCTAACGCTATTATTGAATCTGTAATTTTAAAAGAATCCCAAAAAGCATCATTTTTTTGTTTAACTGTAGATAAAAACAAGCTTTCATTAACTCTGTAAAATTGGTCTATTTTAATAAGTTTCTCAACTTCAATAAAAGCTTCAGGATTTTTCATCATTTGAAATTTCTTTTTTATTAAATCAAAATATTTAGGTGAAATCACCTTATTAATTTTATTTGAAATTGAATCAGAAAAAAAATAATCATAATCAATAACTTCTAATTCACTCCCTGCAATAATTGCGTTTTCAACTTCTCTTATTCCTTGCTTAGATTTATTAATTTTGAAATATATTGATGCTTTAGCCATATATAGATGCCCATAAATATTTATTTCTGAATGTTTTTTTGCAAATTCAATACTTAAATTATAATATTTTAATGCCTCAGGATAATTTCCATTTTCATCAAGGGCATTAGCTTTATCTACATTATGTAAATATATATCATATTCATTTTTAACTGTCTGATCACTACTTATTATCTTTATGAAAAAGAATATTGATAAATAGAAAAATTTAATTCTCATTTGACTTAATTTTAAAAATTAAAGAGGCTTAAAAAAGCCTCTTGTTAATTAATTTGACCACTCTCTATAGTCAATTGATGTTCCAGCTCCGTCAGTAATACCTCTTGTTTTTGTTCCGTAATTAACTTCATCACAAGTTGCACCTCCGTTTTTAGTCGTTTCAACCACTTTTCCACCAACAATTTTTAATATATTTTGAATTTCATTTTTTTAAATGGTTCAAACTTGTCTTTTTTTATACTTTCTAATTACATAATTTTAATTTCTAAATTATATAATTGGTTTTATATTCTTAAAACAATGTCATCTTCTTGTCTACGTGCACTTAGTCCTGACCTGAACACTGTAAGTGCAATACTACAAAAAGCAATTCAGAAAAAATTACGGTAATACCACAATTTTTTTAACTGATTTTTAGATTTTAATTCCCTTAAAATCAGCTAAAGTTAATTTAATGTTGGATTTTCTTTTTTCAATAGCGCTTAAAGATAAAGGCAAACTATTTATTAATTCTTTTGTTTTAACACCCTTATTTGTTAGCGATAAAATTTGAAAATCATATTGGTCCAGTTTTATTTTTGTTTGATTTGCCCATTTATAAACTTCTAACATTTCTTCGCTATAAAACAGTTTGTCTTTTTTTAGAGAATCTATTATAGCTGTGAAAGTAAAATTATCAACGTCATTTTTTGAGATAAAAACTTCTGGATTAACAAGATGTACAGCTTTTAACAAAATGTAAAATTCTGTATGCATTGTTATGAAAATTATTTTTGCATTTGGGTGTTTTGATTTAAAATGCAAAGCTAAATCAATACCGTCTTCAATGTTCGAAATGCTGTTTTTAGGCATGCTAATATCAAAAAGAGCAATGTCAATTTCTTTTTCTTCATTAATTATAGAAAGGGCTTTTTCTACTGATGTGGCTTCTAAGAAATTTTCAAACTTAAATGAATTTGTTTTTTTAAGCATAGTCACGTATGTGTCCAAAATGAAAGGATGGTCATCAACTAGTAATATGTTTTTCATTTAATGTTTTTTGAAAATAGGATAACGGCGACTTATTAAAATTCGTATATAAAGTTTTGAAAAAAATATTTACAATAAAATTTCCGACAAAAATACAGTATTAATAAAAATAAATTTGATGCTTGACTGTATTTTTAACTTTTGTTCTTCAATAAATCTAACAAATCAATTTACATTTGTTAAAAAATAATTACTTTTGCAATTCAAATTGATTTTTTAAAAAACAAACACATATGAAGCCAGATTTATTTCAATCGCCAGACTACTATTTGTTAGACGATTTATTATCAGAAGAGCATAAATTAGTACGTGATGCTGCAAGAGCATGGGTAAAAAAAGAAGTTTCTCCAATTATTGAAGATTTTGCACAACGTGCCGAATTTCCTAAGCAAATTGTAAAAGGTTTAGGTGAAATTGGTGGTTTTGGACCATACATCCCAGTAGAATATGGTGGTGCAGGTTTAGATCAAATTTCTTACGGATTAATCATGCAAGAAATTGAAAGAGGTGATTCTGGTGTACGTTCAACATCTTCTGTACAATCTTCATTGGTAATGTATCCAATTTGGAAATACGGAAACGAAGAACAACGTATGAAATATTTACCAAAATTAGCTACTGGTGAAATGATCGGTTGTTTCGGATTAACAGAGCCAAATTACGGTTCAGATCCAGGAAGCATGATTACTAACTATAAAGATATGGGTGATCATTATCTTTTAAATGGTGCTAAAATGTGGATTTCAAATGCACCTTTCGCAGATATTGCTGTAGTTTGGGCAAAAAATGAAGAAGGAAGAATTCACGGTTTAATCGTAGAAAGAGGAATGGAAGGTTTCTCAACTCCAGAAACACATAACAAATGGTCATTACGTGCTTCAGCAACTGGTGAACTTATTTTTGATAACGTAAAAGTACCTAAAGAAAATTTATTACCAAATAAATCTGGATTAGGTGCGCCGCTTGGATGTTTAGATTCAGCGCGTTACGGAATCGCTTGGGGTGCTATTGGTGCTGCAATGGATTGTTATGATACGGCTTTAAGATATTCTCAAGAAAGAATTCAATTCGATAAACCAATTGGTGCCACACAATTACAACAAAAGAAATTGGCTGAAATGATTACTGAAATCACAAAAGCACAATTATTAACTTGGAGATTAGGTGTACTAAGAAATGAAGGAAGAGCAACAACTGCTCAAATTTCTATGGCGAAAAGAAACAACGTTGATATGGCTTTAACAATTGCGCGTGATGCACGTCAAATGTTAGGCGGAATGGGAATTACAGGTGAATATTCTATCATGCGTCATATGATGAATTTAGAATCAGTTGTAACTTATGAAGGAACACACGATATTCACTTATTAATTACAGGAATGGACGTTACAGGTTTCCCAGCATTTAAATAATATCACAATGCTATTGTCAAGCTGAACTTGTTTCAGCTTCTCGAAATTTAGATTCTGAAGCAAGTTCAGAATGACAAATATTAAGTTTTGAATTAAGAAATAGATAAAATTGATTAAAAATGCTTCTCTTTTTAGAGAAGCATTTTTATTTTTGCTAAACTTTATAATGCAAAATTACGTAAGTAAGAATAGATCAAATAATTTTAAGTAAGATGAACACACAAGAAGTTAAAAACAGTATTGAAGATATAAAACAAGAGTTATTAAACCATTCGCTTTATAAAAATGTGACTTCAATTGAAGAGTTACACGTTTTTTTAGAGTATCATATTTTTGCCGTTTGGGATTTTATGTCGTTGTTAAAAGGATTGCAAATTCATTTAACCTCTGTATCTATTCCGTGGAAACCAATTGGAAATCCGGAAATTAGATATTTAATTAATGAAATTGTAGTAGCAGAAGAAACGGATATTTCTTTCGATGGAAAAAGACAAAGCCATTTCGAAATGTATATCGATGCGATGAACGAATGTGGTGCGACTACAAATCATATTTTCGACTTTTTAGATAATGTAGAGAAAACAAAAAACATATTTGTTTCGATTAAAGCTTCGAAATTACCAGAAGAAGTAAAGGCTTTTTTAAATTATACTTTTACGATTGTAGAAGAAGGGGAGCCGCATAAAATTGCTTCAGCATTTACATTTGGTAGAGAAGATTTAATTCCGAATATGTTTACCGAAATATTAAGAAACTTCCAAGTGAATTTTCCAACCGTAAACTTATCAAAACTTATTTATTATTTCGAAAGACATATCGAATTAGATGCTGATGAACACGGACCAATGGCCATGAAAATGATTGATGAATTATGTGGAGATTGTCCGAAAAAATGGGCTGATGTGAAGCAAGTTGCACACGATTCTTTACAAATGAGAATTCAACTGTGGAATTCAATTGATACTGTAATTACGAAACAATTAGTATAATAAAAAAGGCGACCATTGCACTACCCCCAAAAAGTTAGACACTATTTGGTCGCCTTTTTTGTTTATTTAAGATCATTTAAATCTGCTGTCTTATTAGGTGTTAGCTCTTCTAAACGTGCTAAAATTCTTTTGTGCATATGTTTGTGTTTTCGCACATCACCTGCATAATATCTGTTGTTTTGATGATATGTGGCACTATCAATTTTATATTTTTTATATATAAAGTCTTTTGAATCTATGTTGTTGGTTTGTAAAACTTCTGGAGAATTAGCTTTAGTTGCTTGTAAAACGGCAACATCAAACAAAATGTTTTCCATCGTTTCTTCGTCTAATAAAACTTTTGGCTTTTTAACGGGATTCTCACTACAAGCGAAAATTGTCAAAACAACACATAAATAAATGACTTTTTTCATAACTATTCTCTGTTAAAAGTTAATCGTTGTCCTGCAATTACATCTTTTACTTTTCCATTGGCATAAACCAATTTTCCGTTAACAAAGGTATGCGAAATACGTGATTTAAAATTAATTCCTTCTAAAGGAGACCAACCACATTTATATAAAATATTTTCTTTTTTCACGTTCCAAGGCATATGCGGATTCACTAAAACTAAATCGGCAAAATAACCTTCTTTGATGAAACCACGATTTTCTATTTTGAAAATCTTAGCCGGATTGTGACACATTTTTTCTACAATTTTTTCTACAGAAATTTTACCTTTAATATACGCTTCCATCATGACAACTAAAGCATGTTGTACCATTGGTGCGCCACTTGGACAGCTTGTATATTTGTTCTGTTTTTCTTCGAAAGTATGAGGCGCGTGGTCTGTTGCAATAACGTCAATTCTGTCATCAAGCAAAGCTTTCCATAAACCATCTTGATCAGTTTGTGTTTTTACTGCCGGATTCCATTTGATTAAATTTCCTCTAGTGTCGTAATCTTTATCGGTAAACCATAAATGATGTACACACACTTCAGCCGTAATTTTTTTGTCTTCTAACGGAATTTTATTTGTAAACAATTCTGTCTCTTTGGCTGTAGAAACATGGAAAATATGTAAACGAGCGCCCGTTTTCTGAGCTAATTCAATTGCTTTTGATGACGATAAATAACAGGCTTCTTCACTTCGAATTAAATGATGTTTGTTTACAGGAATGTCATCACCATATTCGGCAATGTATTTCTCTAAATTGGCTTTAATTGTTGCTTCATCTTCACAATGAACTGCAATTAGCATTTTTGTGGAAGAAAATATCTTTTCTAACGTTTCTGGATTGTCAACCAACATGTTTCCGGTTGATGAACCTAAAAATAATTTGATTCCAGCAACATTTTTCGGATTGGTTTTTAAAACTTCTTCTAAATTATCATTTGTACCACCCATCATAAACGAATAATTCGCATGAGAAGTTTTTGAAGCAATTTGATATTTATCTTCAAGTAATTCTTGAGTAATAGCGTTGGGAACGGTGTTAGGTTGTTCAATAAATGAAGTAATTCCACCAGCTACAGCAGCTCTACTTTCCGAAGAAATATCGCCTTTGTGCGTTAATCCAGGTTCTCTAAAATGTACTTGATCGTCAATCACACCGGGAAGTAAAAAACTACCTTCTGCATCAATAATGACACAGTTTGAAGTTTTAGGACTAATACTATCCGCAATTTGACTTATTATTTCATTTTCAATTAATACATCTCCTTCAAAGATGCTCCCTTCATTTACAATTCTTGCATTTTTAATTAAAAACGTGCTCATTTATAGTCTGTTAAATATTTTTCTAATTCGTAACATAATCACGCCAATAACGGCTTCTCTTATAATCGCACCACTCATTTTAGATTCACCTAAAGTTCTGTCGGTAAAAATAATTGGCACTTCTTCAATCTTAAATTTGTGCACAAAAGCACGGTATTTCATCTCAATTTGAAAGGCGTAACCCACAAATTTGATTTTATCAATGTTTATCGTTTCTAAAACATTTCTTTTGTAGCAAATAAATCCTGCTGTAGCATCATGAATTTGCATTCCGGTAATAAACTTCACATAAACAGAAGCAAAATACGACATTAAAACTCTGTTCAACGGCCAGTTTACTACATTCACACCTTTAGAATATCTGGAACCAATTGCTACATCTGCTCCGTTTTGACACGCCAAATATAATTTCTCTAAATCGTTTGGGTTATGAGAAAAATCGGCATCCATTTCATAAATATATTCATAATTATGAGATAAAGCCCATTTGAAACCATGTACATATGCAGTACCTAATCCAGATTTTTTCGTACGAACTTCTAAAAATAATTTTCCCGCATATTGTTGTTGCAATTCAATTACTTTTTGAGAAGTGCCGTCGGGTGAATTATCATCCACAATTAATACGTGAAAAGTGGAAGGTAACTGAAAAACGGCATGAACAATTCGTTCTATATTTTCAATTTCGTTATATGTAGGTATAATTACTATTCCTGCTGACATGAGATTTTATTTTCGTTGCAAAATTAAGATTTTTTTAGATTTAATGTCTTAATAATATAATAATTAATTCATAGTTATTTTTTTTGTTACTTTTGCGATATGAATATGATGCAATTATCCGAACGAATTTTAGTAAACAAAGATTGGGCCACAGTTTTATTTGTGTTAGCCATTGCTATCATTGCGATTAACAAATCTATCTTTTCTGTTCGATTTAATGAGTTTGTTAAATTAGGTTATTCAGATAAATACAATAAAGTATATAAAGAAACCAATAACTTGTTGAACTGGTTTACTATTTCTATGTTTATCATTCAATTAATTTCCTTTTCCTTCTTTATTTTACTGCTTTTAAGTTTTTTTAATTACACTAAAACGGGCAATTATATTACTTATATTCAAATTGTTACCTTTCTTTTTGTATTTGTTTTGTCGAAATTTTTAATTGAGAAAATTGTAGGAACAGCGATTGATTCTGAAAGTGTAGTAGATCAATTTAACTTGATAAAAACCAATTATAGAGCTTTTTTAGGATTTATTTTGTTGCCGGTTAATATAGTTTTGTATTATAATGCGGTTCCAATTAAAGAAGTTTTCTATGTAATACTCGGTGTTTTCTTGCTTTATAACGTTTTTACGTATTATTTTTTAGTAAAAACATATCAAAAGATGATACTTGGTAAATTGTTTTATTTTATTTTGTATCTTTGCACGCTTGAAATAGCACCGTATTATTTCATGTATTATTGGGTAACTAAAAATTAGGAATTTGTTAGATATGTCAAATTTGAAAGTAAAAACGATTTTGGTTTCTCAACCAGAACCGAAAGTGGAGAATTCTCCATATTATGATCTGCAAAATAAATTTAAGGTAAAAATTGATTTTAGACCTTTTATTCATGTGGAAGGCGTTTCGGCAAAAGAAATTAGAGTTCAGAAAATCGATTTAAATAATTTTACTGCAATTATATTTACTAGTAAAAACTCAGTAGATCATTTTTTTAGAGTAGCTGAAGAAATGAGATATAAAATTCCTGAGGATTTAAAATATTTTTGTCAATCGGAAGCTGTTGCATTTTATTTGCAAAAATATGTGGTGTACAGAAAACGTAAAATTTATGTCGGTCAGAAAGATTTTGTTGATTTGGCTCCGCTGATTAAGAAGTATAAAGACGAAAAGTTTTTATTACCAAATACAGATCAGTTGAATCATGATGTGCCACAAACACTTGATGGTTTAAAAGTAGATTGGAAGCAAGGAATTTTCTATCGCACAGTAATGAGTGATTTAACGGATTTAAAAGACGTATATTACGATGTACTAGCCTTCTTTAGTCCAACTGGAATTAAATCGTTATTTAAGAATTTCCCGAATTTTGAGCAAAACAATACGCGTATTGCGGTATTTGGACCTACAACTCAAAAAGAAGCTTTAGATCACGGCTTAAGAGTAGATATCATGGCTCCAGCACCTGGAACACCATCTATGACAGGCGCATTAGAAAAATATGTAGCAGAAGTTAATAAAGGAAAGTAATTCACTTTATTTTAAAATATATAAAGCGTTCAGAAATGAACGCTTTTTTTTATGTATTTATGTTTTTTTTGTAGTCACAAAAAAAACGCCTTGAAATGTTCAAGACGTTTTTTAAGTAGTGTTTTGGTTGTTTATGCTTTTATAATTTCGGACCTGCGTTTACTAAGGCAGCACCTTCTTCATTATCTGTATATTGTACAAAGTTCTTAATGAATCTTCCAGCTAAATCTTCCGCTTTAGTGGTCCATTCAGAAGCATCAGCATAAGTGTTTCTTGGATCTAATATGTTTGAATCTACATTGTTTAATGATGTAGGAACTACAAAGTTGAATGTTGGTACAACTGTAGTTTCAGCATTTTCAATAGAACCATCTAAAATCGCATCGATAATAGCACGAGTGTCTTTAATAGAAATACGTTTTCCAGTTCCGTTCCAACCTGTGTTTACCATATAAGCAGTTGCTTTATGTTCTTCCATTTTCTTTACTAACTCTTCTCCGTATTTTGTTGGGTGTAAAGTTAAAAAAGCTTTTCCGAAACAAGCAGAAAACGTTGGTTCTGGTTGTGTAACACCTCTTTCCGTTCCCGCTAATTTAGCAGTAAAACCTGATAAGAAGTAATATTTAGTTTGTTCTGGAGTTAACTTAGATACTGGAGGCATAACTCCGAAAGCATCTGCTGTTAAAAAGATAACTTTATTGGCGTGACCAGCTTTAGAAACTGGTTTAACAATATTGTCAATATGGTAAATTGGGTAAGAAACACGAGTGTTTTGTGTTACTGAACCGTCTTTGAAGTCAATTTTTCCGTTAGCATCTACGGTTACATTTTCTAATAACGCATCTTTACGAATCGCATTAAAAATGTCTGGTTCGTTTTCTTTGCTTAAATCGATAGTTTTTGCATAACATCCACCTTCGAAGTTGAAAACACCATCGTTATCCCAACCGTGCTCATCGTCACCGATTAATTCACGTTTTGGATCTGTAGATAAAGTGGTTTTTCCTGTTCCTGATAATCCGAAGAAAACAGCAACATCGCCATCTTTTCCTTTATTTGCAGAACAGTGCATAGAAGAAATTCCTTGTAAAGGTAAGTAGTAATTCATTAAGGCAAATAAGCCTTTTTTCATTTCACCACCATACCAAGTTCCACCTATTAACTGAATTTTTTCTGTTAAGTTGAAAGCTACATATACTTCAGAATTTAAATTATGAGCGGCAAAATCTTTAAAAGAAGTTTTTGAACCATTCATTACAACGAAATCTGGTTCACCAAATGTCATTAATTCTTCAGCAGTTGGTCTAATAAACATATTAGTCACAAAATGTGCTTGCCATGCCACTTCCATAATGAAACGCACTTTTAAACGTGTGTTTTCATTTGCGCCACAAAAAGCATCTACCACAAATAATCTTTTTTCAGATAATTGTGAAACAGTAGTTTCTTTTAAAGCATTCCAAGTGTCAGTTGAGATAGGTTTGTTATCGTTAACTGCTTTTTCAGAATTCCACCAAATTGTGTTTTCCGTTGTAGCATCTTTAACAATGTATTTATCTTTAGGAGAACGACCCGTGAATTCACCAGTCATTACATTAACCGCACCAAGTTCAGTTAATTGTCCTTTTTCAAAGCCTTGTAGTTTGTCGCTTAATTCTTCGTCATATAATAAATCGTATGACGGATTGTAAACGATTTCTTTAACATTTTTGATTCCATATTTTTCTAACGAAATCGATTTCGTAGATTGATCGTATGTATTCATAAAATAAATAAGTTATGTTGCTTTTATCTAAAGTGCAAAATTAAACAATAATTTGACAAATAAACGATTTCTGTTATTTTTTCATTAAAATTGCGTAAAATAAATATCCCCAAGAAAGGATTAGAAATAAACCACCGATTGGAGTGATTGGTCCAATTATTTTAGATTTAATTCCAGTAATCGTACTTGTTGTTAAAATGTAAATCGAACCCGAAAAAAATAAAACGCCAACCAAAACCAAATAAAACAAAACGGCTTTCTCTTTTAAAGTTATTATTTGTGTCATTCCAATAAATAATAGGAATAAAGCGTGATACATTTGATATTTCACACCAGTTTCAAAAGAAATTAATTGTTCTGGAGTTAATACTTTCTTTAAAGCATGTGCGCCAAAAGCGCCAAAAATAATGGCTAAAAACCCTAATATACATGCGGCTAATAAAATCTTCTTTTCCATGGATTTATTTAAATTTAGCACAAATGTAATAAACTTCAAAACAACTTTTTTTATAAATTCATGGTTTTATTTTTTAGAAATACAACATTTTATTACCTTCGTGTGATATTTCAAAGAAACAATGAGAAAGATTTTAATAATAGGAGCAGGAAGATCTGCTTCTTCACTTATAAAGTATTTATTAGACAAGTCGGAAGCAGAAAATTTATTTGTTACCATTGGTGATTTGTCTGAAGATTTAGCCAAAAAGAAAACGGGAAATCATAAAAATTCAAGAGCCATTTCTTTTGATGTTTTTAATGCCGACCAAAGAAAACAAGAAATTCAACAAGCAGATGTAGTCATTTCTATGTTGCCAGCTCACATGCATATTGAAGTGGCAAAAGACTGTGTTTTGTTTAAAAAACATATGGTTACTGCTTCTTATATCAGTGCAGAAATGCAAGCTTTAGACGCTGTGGCGAAAGAAAACAATATCGTTTTAATGAACGAAATTGGTTTAGATCCAGGGATAGACCACATGAGTGCCATGAAAATTATGGACGAAATCAAAAGCGAAGGTGGAAAAATCATTCTTTTCGAATCGTTTTGTGGAGGATTAGTAGCTCCAGAAAGTGATAACAATTTATGGAATTACAAATTTACTTGGAATCCAAGAAATGTAGTTTTAGCCGGACAAGGTGGTGCTGCAAAATTCATACAAGAAGGAAAATATAAATACATTCCATATAATAAATTGTTCAGAAGAACAGAGTTTTTAGAAGTAGATGGTTTCGGAAGATTTGAAGCTTACGCGAATAGAGATTCTTTAAAATATCGTGAAATATATGGTTTGGATGATACCAAAACATGTTATCGCGGAACCATTAGAAGAGTAGGATTTTCAAAGGCTTGGGACGTTTTTGTGCAATTAGGAATGACAGACGATACATTTATCGTGGACGATTCTGAAACCATGAGTAATAGAGAGTTTGTGAATTTATTTTTACCTTATCATCCAACAGATTCTGTAGAAATTAAATTCAGACATCAATTAAAAATCGACCAAGATGATGTTATTTGGGATAAATTATTAGAACTAGATTTATTAAGTAAAACCGCAATTTCAGGTTTAAAAAATGCCACTCCAGCACAAATGTTAGAAAAAATACTAGCTGACAAATGGACGTTACAATCTGATGATAAAGACATGATTGTGATGTATCATAAATTTGGATACGAAATCAATGGCGAAGAAAAACAAATAGATTCTACAATGGTTTGTTTAGGAGACGATCAAACCTATACGGCAATGGCTAAAACAGTTGGTTTACCTGTTGCTATCGCAGCCTTAAAAATATTAAATGGAGAAATTACTACGGCTGGCGTACAATTACCAATTTCAAAAGAAGTGTACGAACCTATTTTAAAAGAACTAGAAGCGTACGGTGTTTTATTTAAAGAATTCGAAGTGCCTTATTTTGGATATAATTATTCTATGTAATAGATTTAAATAAATTTCATAACTTTAATCCGAAATAGTAACTTATTTCGGATTTTTTATTTAAAATTATAAGCTATGAAGATAAATCACTTACAAATTGAAATTGACGGAATTGACAAAGAAATTCTTCGTAACTTAATGGAAGATGCCAGAAAACCGATTCTTCAAATTGCAAATAAACTCGGAATTTCAGGTGCGGCGATTCATCAACGTTTGAAAAAATTAGAACAAGCTGGCGTAATTTCTGGTTCGAAATATGTAGTAGACAATAAAGTTTTGGGTTATAAAACGATGGCTTTTATTGGAATATATTTAGAAAAAGCTTCCAATAATCCTGATGTGGTGAAAGAATTGAAAAAAATTCCAGAAGTTTTAGAATCGCATTATACCACGGGAAATTGGAGTATCTTAACCAAAATTATTTGCAGAGATAACGAACATTTGATGCAATTATTAAACCAAAAAATTCAAAGCATCAATGGCGTTTCTAGAACAGAAACTTATATTTCATTGGAGCAACAAATAGAAAGACAAATACAATTATAATTTACGATTTGGGATTTGGGATTTGGGATTTGGGATTTTCGAGTATAAAAAAGTCCGTCAAAATGAATTGACGGACTTTTTTGTTTTATTTTAAGAAATTAATCTCTTGAGCCTAAAATTCTATATGCCCAATATAGTAACGAAGCTAAAGCACCTAAAGCGGCAACTAAATAGGTTCTGGCAGCCCATTTTAAGGAATCTTCTGCACCAGCATATTCTTCTTGACCTAACATATTTTTATTTTTCAACCAAGCTAAAGCACGGTTACTTGCGTCATATTCTACTGGTAAAGTAATGAAACTGAAAGCCGTTGCTACAGCCATTAAAGCCAAACCAGCGACAGCGACATAAAATCCAATTCCAGATTTTGAAGCAAAACCTAAAATAATTCCACCCATAATTAACCATTGCGACATACTTGACGACACATTAACCATAGGCACCATTTTAGAACGCATCGTTAACCATTCGTAGGCTTGTGCATGTTGAACGGCGTGTCCAACTTCGTGAGCTGCAACCGCAGCCGCAGCCGCATTACGTTGGTTGTAAACCGCTTCTGATAAGTTTACGGTTTTATCTGTAGGATTATAATGATCGGTCAATCTTCCTGGAGTAGAAATCACTTTTACATCACTAATTCCGTGATCTGCCAACATTTTTTCTGCAATTTCAGCACCAGACATTCCGTTTCTTAAGGTAAGTTTTGAATAATGTTCAAACTTACTTTTTAAGCGCGAACTTACTAACCAACTAAATAGAGCAATTACTCCAATTATTATCATGTAAGGTAAATCAAACATAGTTTTTAATTTTAAAAATTTAAAGTTACAAAATAAGCATCAAATTATGAGCCAAATTTTAAAAATGACAAGTTGACATTAAAATAATTACTTATAAAGCAAATGATACATTTATTAGAAATTGATTTCTGTTTTTTTTCGAAAATTTTATTCTCAAATTGCAGAAAACTACTTTCCCAAGGTTTATTATTTATTGGAAATTCATAAGAAAAAGTGACTTTAGTTTGTTGGTGTCTTCTTCCAACTTCTTTAAATTTTAAACAAAATGAAGGTCCAATAAACGCTTTTTCATTAAACAAGGAAATCTGATTTCCATTGACTCCTGTTGATAAATTATTAAAATCTAAAGTATAATCAGTATAGTAAATGGCTAATTTGCGTTTGGCATAACTTATATTAAAACCCGTGCCAATTTCAAAATTCTTCACAATTTGAAAAACATAATGAGATCTCAATTTTATTCCATTCGAAATAAATCTATTTTTTGTTTTTTCGTTGCTATCTCCAGATGCAAATAATTCATATCCTAAGTCTACATCCGCATCATCACAATAGTAAATTACACCAGCATTAGCATTAATTTGAACTGGATTTATGGTTTGAATATTGTTTTTAGCTAAGTAAGAATTAATTTCAAAACCGTTATTAAATGAAGCACCCGCTCCAACAAATAATTTAAAATGGTCTTTTTCAACAGCAATATCATTCGCTTGAGCATTTAAATTCAAACAAAATAGAAGTAATAAAAGTCGTACTATTTTCATCTTTATTTTTTTAATTAGTAGAATAACACGAAATTTTGTTACATGAAAAAACCGCAGATTTACAGAAAATAATCTGCGAATCTGCGGTTAATTTATAAAGACACTTCGACTCCGCTCAGTGAGACAAAACGGCTAACCAACTAAATTAATAATTTTTCCTGGAACGATAATCACTTTGTTTGGCGTTCTGCCTTGTAATTGCGCTTGTGTTCTTTCATCGGCCATTACGATTTCTTCAATTTGAGCAGCTGTTAAATCTAACGGTAACTTAATGGTGAAACGCATTTTTCCGTTAAACGAAACTGGATATTCTTTTTCAGATTCGATTAAATATTTTTCTTCAAATTTTGGAAAAGGTTGTTTAGATATTCCTTCATAATCTTTCAATTCTTCAATTTTTAAATCTTTCAATCCTAACCATAATTCTTCGGCAATATGTGGCGCATAAGGCGAAACTAAAAGCGCTAATGGTTCTAAAATCGCACGGTGATTGCATTTTAATTGTTGCAATTCGTTTACGCAAATCATAAATTGAGAAACCGACGTGTTGAATGAGAAATTCTCAATGTCTTCCGTTACTTTCTTAATGGTTTTATGTAAAGATTTGTACATTTCTGCCGTTGGTTCGTCATTAACAATCACTGAACCATTATCGTCAAAGTATAACCTCCATAATTTTTTCAAGAAACCAGAAACTCCTGTTATTCCTGCTGTATTCCATGGTTTAGATTGCTCTAAAGGCCCTAAAAACATTTCGTATAAACGTAAGGTATCTGCACCATATTCTTCACAAATATCATCAGGCGAAACCACATTGTATTTCGATTTCGACATTTTTTCTACTTCACGACCCACAATGTATTTTCCATCTTCTAAAATGAATTCTGCATTTGAATAGTCGGAATATAATGGATGATTTTTGAATGCTTCAATGTTTAATTCGTTGGTGACGTCATTGATACAAGCTAAATCTACTTTTGATTGTTGATAGCCAAATATCGATAAGTCTATTTCTTTATAGGAAACACCTTCTTTTTTAAGTGTTTTTTCAACAGCCAAAAGAGAATTTTTTAAATATTTCTCAGAAATAATATTTTTTAATTTTTCAGAATCTTGGTTGATTAAATTTAATGGAACAATGATTTTTGTAATATCATATTTCAAAAGATTCTCTTGAATTTTTCCATCGATTTTTAATTCAAAAACAACTTTATAAAAATTAGCACTCATTCCCAAAATCATTCCCTGATTAATCAACTTCTTGAATGGTTCTTCGGTTGGAGCATAACCTCTGTCTTTTAAGAATTTATTCCAAAAACGAGAATATAATAAATGTCCGGTGGCGTGTTCGCTTCCACCAATGTATAAATCTACACTTTCCCAGTATTTTAAGGCTTCTTCGTTTGCAAAATCTTCTGTATTGTGAGCATCCATATAACGCATCCAATACCAAGAAGAACCTGCCCAACCTGGCATCGTGTTCAATTCTAATGGGAAAACTTTCGTGTCATCAATTAAATCATTGTTAACAACTGCATTGTTTTCAGAGTCCCAAGCCCAAACTGTCGCGTTACCTAATGGTGGTTGGCCGTCTTCGGTTGGTAAATATTTTTCTACTTCTGGTAAAACGATTGGCAAGTGTTTTTTATCAATCATTTGTGGCAAACCGTTCACATAATATACTGGAAAAGGTTCACCCCAATATCTTTGGCGAGAGAAAACAGCATCACGTAAACGGTAATTTACTTTTGCATTTCCTGCTCCAATTTCTTCTAAAGCTGCAATGGCTTTTTTCGTTCCGTTTTTGTAGTCTAATCCGTTTAAGAAATCAGAATGTACTAATTCGAAACCACTTTTTTCTCCGTAAGCGGCTTCTGAAATATCTTGGTTGAAAATGTTTTTAATTTCTGGCATTCCGTTGGTTCCTTTGAAGAAATTCGCGAAAGCATAATCACGTTCGTCACCACAAGGAACGGCCATAACAGCCCCAGTTCCGTAACCGGCTAATACGTAATCGCCAATCCAAACTGGAATAGGTTCTTTTGTAAACGGATGTTCCGCATAAGCACCTGTGAAAACTCCTGAAATGGTTTTAACGTCGGCCATTCTTTCACGTTCTGAACGTTTTGCTGTAGCTTCTACATATGCTTCAACCGCAGCTTTTTGTTCTGGAGTTGTAATTTGTGCGACCAAATCATGCTCTGGTGCTAATGTCATAAACGTAACTCCGAAAATCGTATCAGGTCGAGTGGTAAAGACATCAATTTTTGCATCGTGATTATTCACGTTGAAAGAAACCATCGCTCCAACCGATTTTCCGATCCAGTTACGTTGTGATTCTTTGATAGATTCACTCCAATCGATTTCGTTTAAACCTTGTAATAAACGTTCCGCGTAAGCAGAAATTCGCATACTCCATTGTGTCATTTTCTTACGAACTACGGGATGTCCACCACGTTCTGAAACGCCGTTTACAATTTCGTCATTCGCTAAAACTGTACCTAAAGCCGCACACCAGTTTACTTCGGTTTCTGCTAAATAGGTTAATCTATATTGTAATAAGATTTTTTGTTGTTCTTCAGACGTAAAAGCGTTCCATTCTGCTGCTGAAAATGGGGCGATATTATCATCACAAACCGCATTAACATTCGCATTTCCTTCTGAGGCGAAAATCGCAACTAATGTCGAAATATCTTCTGCTTTATCTGAATTTTTATTGTACCAAGAATTGTATAATTGAATGAAAATCCATTGGGTATGTTTGTAATAATCTGGATTCGATGTGCGAACTTCACGACTCCAATCAAAAGAAAAACCAATTCTATCTAATTGATTTCTGTACCCTTGAATCGTATTTCCCGATTTATCGATTCCACCTTCAATATTCATGCGAGTCGTATCTGCTGGATGTTGACCCGTTTGAATCGCATATTGTTCTGCTGGTAAACCAAATGAATCGTAACCTTGTGGATGTAACACATTAAAACCTTGATGTCTTTTATATCTAGCGACAATATCGGAAGCAATATACCCTAACGGATGCCCAACGTGTAAGCCTGCTCCCGAAGGATAAGGAAACATATCTAAAACAAAATATTTTGGTTTATCAGATGTGTTACTTGCAGCAAAAGTTTGATTTTCTGCCCAATATTGTTGCCATTTGGCTTCGATTTTTTCGTGGTGGTATTTCATGTTCTAGTTTTCAGGTTTCAGGTTTCAGGTTAAAAGTGATTAAGTCATATAAAACTTGAAACAAAAATTCGGTTGCAAATTTACATTTTTATATACTAAAGTTAAAACTTTGTTGTTATATTCTGTGTAAACAAAATTTCTTTACTATTTTTACAGCATAATTATAAAATTTATGGCACAATCGTTTGAGCAATATCAACGCAGAAGATTAATTTCTTCTTATTTTTCGGTAGTTTTTAGTATTTTTTTAGTGCTGTTTTTATTAGGCGCTTTAGGATTATTTGTGATTAATTCTGAGAAAATTTCGAATGATTTTAAAGAAAACATTCCTATGAGTGTGTACTTTAAAGACGAAGCCAATGATACTATTTTAAATGCTTTTGATACGGAATTGAAAAATTCGAAATTCATTAAATCATATGATTTTGTAACAAAAGACGAAGCAGCTAAAAACAATCCAGATATAGTAGGTAAAGATTTTATGGAGTTTTTAGGATTTAATCCACTTCAAAACTCGTTTGATATTCATTTAAAAAGTGACTATGTAACCAAAGCAGAAATCACCAAAATAGAAAATGAATTTAAACGAAACGCAAATATTTCTGATATCATTTACGATAAAGAATTAGTAGAATTAGTCAACGAAAACGTAACTGAAATTAGTTTTTGGATTTTAATTATCAGTGCGGTTTTAACTTTTGTTGCAATGTTGTTAATTAATGGTTCGATTCGTTTGTCGATTTACTCCCACCGATTTACCATTAAAACGATGCAAATGGTTGGCGCAACCAAATCATTCATTAGAATGCCATTTATCAAAACAAGTATTTTGCTAGGAATTATTGGGGCTGTTTTAGCGATTATTGGTATAGTTATTTTAGCGTTTTATATCGATGGAATGTTCCCAACTTTAGGAATAGCAAAAGATTATACTTCTCTTGGAATTGTAGCTCTAGGCGTTTTATTAGTTGGAATAATTATCACTTGGTTGAGTACGTATTTTGCAACTACACGTTTCTTAAATTTAAGAACGGACGATTTGTACTAGAAGAGTCAAGTAAAAAGAGCCAAGTAAAAAGTAAAAAGAGTCAAGTAAAAAAATTATGAAAGAAGATACAAACAAGCAGGAATTTTTATTCGGTGCTGCGAATTATAAAATATTAATTATCGGATTAGTCGTGATTGCCATAGGTTTCATTTTAATGAGCGGTGGTGCAAACGAAAACCCAAATGTTTTCAATGAAGAAGTGTATAATTTCAGAAGAATCAGATTAGCGCCAACAGTGGTGTTAATTGGTTTTGGAATTACTATTTATTCGATTCTTAAGAAAAGCACAAAAAAAGAGTAATCTCCTTAAAAGGATAGTTATAAATTATAAAATAAAAACATAGCTGTACTTATACAAAAAAAGAAAACCAACAGAAGAGTAAGTTCTATATAATCTAGTTCAGTTAGTATTTCTTTAATTTTATTTTTCATATTTTGTGTTGTTAAATTAGTTAAATGGATAATACTCATAGCTTTTTATGATTATTATCCATTTTTTTCATTCGATAGTCCAAGATTTGAATTCAAATGGTAGTGTAATTACATCAAAATATTTTACCCAACTGGTTTTTGTCAATTACATATAAGTTGTACAGAATAAATCGTACCATTATTACTAGCTCCAGAAAAAGCACTAAAATCTAACAAAACAGATGCGGAATTATTTATGTTATAGCTCATAGTTCCGTGACCTGAGCCTACATTTCCTGTAGCATCAGATGCTCCTAACCAAGTACATCGAACGCAACTTCCTGAAATAAATGTTCTACAAGCTGCCGTTAGTGTTGGCGTTACAGCTAATCCACTCGTTTCATTAGTCACACATAATTGCTCGCCACCCATTGCATTTGCCACAATAATTATTCTACCGGTAAAATGATTAGAAAAAGTTAGTCGTAAATCACCATCAGAACTGCTACTTGAAAAAAATGGACCAGTAGCAACAGAAACAGAACAAGCAGTTTGGGTAAATGAAAATGTCGTTGTTCCATTTAATGCAGTTGCAGTAACCGATCCTATACCAAAAGGAAATGTTCCAAATCCTGTTAGCGTTCTGCTAGCGCCAGAAACATTACATAATGGTGGTGCGGGGTTAACTATTCTAGTAAAAACACAAGTTTGCCCACCAATAACAATAGTAAAGGAAGCTGTTCCTCCTGTAATACTTGATAGAGTTCCTGTAATGGTAAATATTAATGTTCCTGAACCCGCAACAAAGTTACCTGCTGTAAGTGTGGCTGTTAATCCTGTTACTCCTGTTGAGGCTATACTCAAACCAAGATAATACCCTCCATTTCCTCCTGTATATGGTATTGAAGTACTTACGCCCGAAGCAACTTGTCCTCCAACCAATGTGCCAATATTTGTAGCTGAACCACAGTTTAGTGCAGCTATTGATCCAACAATTCGATTTGGTCTTATTTGTCCACCAAATAATTGTGCTTGAGTATTTATAACTATAAATAAATTAATAATTATAAATAAAACTTTTAAATTTTTGTTTTTAAAAAGCATATGTAATATGGGGTTTGAGTTATTAATTTTCTACAGACATTGAAACATAACATACTGTTCCAACAACTATTATACTATAAATATGTCTTTTACTTGTAACTCTAGGGAATGTACCCATATAAGCAAAAGTAAAACCTGCTGCCGTAAACACTACATTGCCTGCAGTAGCAGTTGTACTTGAAAAAATAATTGTATATGCAGCGCCATCTTTTAGGTTGGTTAATGTAATAGCGTTAGTAGATGCAGATGTAGTTGCTAAATTGCTTGTTGCTAAGTCAATTGTTGTTGATGCACCAGCATTAAAAGTACTAGAATTTGCAGCTGCTCCATTAACTTCCAATTTAACAGTTTGAGTTGAAGTGCCCACTCCAACATTACCGTTGGCATCAACATTAATTCTTCTATTTCCAGCTCCATCAGCCAAAACAATATTATTTGAAGTTGCTGCGGGCAAGCTAATATTTGAACCAATTATGGTGTTGTTTGATCCATTGCTTATTGTAGTTCCTGTGTTATGACCAACAAATGTATTGTTATTACCACTAGTAATATTTGTTCCAGAATTTTCACCAATTGCAATATTTCTAGACCCAGAATTATTTAAAAATAAAGATTGATTACCAATAGCAATGTTGCTACTTCCTGCACTATTAGAAAATAAAGTTTGATATCCCAAGGAGTTATTGTTTTGTCCAGATAAATTATTTAATTGCGATTCATGACCAATACTTGTGTTATTAGATGAAGATTGATTATTAAATAAACTTGAAGCTCCAATGGCAACATTATTACTACCGTTTGTATTTCTTTCTAATGCGGATTCACCAATTCCAACATTATTATTTCCGGTTTGATTATTATAAATAGCATTTGTACCGACTCCAACATTATAAGAACCAGAAAAGTTGCGTTGTAATGCAGAATATCCTAATCCCACATTATTGTTACCTCCTAAATTATTGAATAAACTAGAATTTCCAACAGCAGTATTTAAAATTCCAGAAGCATTTCTTGTTAAGGCATTGTATCCTATTGCTGTATTGTAACTTCCACTTGTGTTTAAAGATAAACTAGATGAACCAACCGCAACATTTTGTAATCCAGTTGTGTTAGCTTCTAAAGCGCCATAACCTGTAGCAACATTATCGCTTCCTGAAGTCAAATTTTTAAGCGTATTTACACCGATTGCCACAGTTCTTAAGGCTGTAGTACCTGAATTTGACAAAGCTTCTACTCCAAAAGAGGTGTTTGAAGTAGTTAGTTTTCCAGAAATTAAATTATTTCTTTTGAATACGAAATCAATATTGTCTGTAGTCCCAATAAAATTAGTGGATGAATTTGTTCCAGAATTTCCTAAGATTGTCCAGTCTTGATTAATTGCTGAAGGCTGACTTGTTAGTAAAAGCCACTTTGTTCCATCCCAAAAATAATATCCAGGAATAACATTATTAGGAGAAGTTCCAGAAGTTGCTGTATTGTAAACCAAAGTGCTTATAGCCAGCACACCTCCATTTGGATTTATAACAGGTAATGCGATATTTGATGCCGTTAAAGCTACTCTTGGTGTAAGCAATCCTTGATTATTTGAATTAATGTCTAGAGCAGCGTTTGGAGTTGTAGTTCCAATACCAACTTGTGAAAAACAGTTGATGAAACTACTTAAGAACAAGATGATGTAATAATTTTTCATAAATTAGCTTTAAGGTTAATAATTTATAAAAACAACTCAATCAATTAGTTAAAAAAACATTTGTTTTCTGGTGTGATTTTTAACTTTAATTAAATGATTTAATTGATTTTTATTTTTTAAATTTTAATGGGATAAAATTCAATATTATTAATCTATTCAAACCAATGGTTTTCAGGGGTGTGTTTAATTTTAAAAAGAAATCCCCGCTTATGTTTAATAATTTAATTATGAAGAGAAAAAAATTACGGGGACTTCTTTATATTTGAAGTGTGTTGTAGGTTTAGTTATGTGTTGTTTTACTTCAAATTTTTGTAATAATAAATAATTAACAACTTATTATTATTTTTTTGATTTTTTTTGGAAAAAGAAACGATTGCATGTTTAAAATATATTATTTAGCAAAGAATATTTAATTAATCCAACCACATTTTTTGAATTGGTTTTCTGCATTAAATTTTTCCTATGACCTTCAACTGTAAATGGAGAGATTTTAAGTTTTTCAGCAATTTCACTAGTTGTTTTTTCTTCTAATATTAATTGAAGTACATCTAATTCGCGTGTTGTAAATTCTACAGAATTTGATTCTGTATTAGCGCTAATAAATGCATCGTAAATTGATTTTTCAAAGTATTTTTCGTTTTTCAATACTTTTTTTATCACATTCAATAATTCTAATTGGGATACATTTTTACTTAAATAAGCATTTACTCCTAGGTTGTAAAATTGTTTAAAAACTTTAATTTTCGAGTAACTAGTTAGAATAATATATTTAGGAATTTTTGGCAAATCACTTTCAATGGTTTTGATCTTTTTTATAAAATCAAAACCATTTATTTCAGGCATTTCTACATCAGTGATAACAATATCATAAGCTTCCGATTTTAAATATTTTAAGGCTATTTCTGCATTATTAATATTTTTAACATCGAAACCATGGTTTTCTAAAACCATTTTTAAACTTTCGGAGAAAACTTTATGGTCATCAACAATTAATATTTTTTGATTCATAATACCTGATTAAATAAAACAATTAAAACGTAAAAGTGTTTCATGTTTTTAATTTGTGATTATTTTTTTACCCAATTTATAACAGCCTGATTTTTTTGACTTTTGATATGTATTAAATAAAATCCTGATGGAAAATTTTCAGTATTTAATTTAACATTTAGTGAATTGGGTTGAAATGTTTTTATTTTTTGTCCTAATGTATTATATATTTCTATAGAATTTATGACGTCGCTGTGATTTACAAACAATTCATTATCTCCTGGATTTGGATAAATCTCAAATAAATTTAAATCAAAATTTTCAGTATTCAAAACAACTTGCGAACAACTTAGATAGTCTTGCATAGTATTGGAACTATTTTCATAACACAAAGTAGAATAATTTCCAGAATCTTCTAAAGTAATTTCAGTTGGTGTTAATCCTAAAATAGATAAATAATATTTATACAATTCTGATCGCAATACTACTTTTTGTGTGAAAGCTGCTGTTGAAGTATTTCTACATTCTAAACCACCATTAATTATGTTGTTTGTATGTGCAAATCCTTTTTTATACATTTTTGTTGAGGTATATTCTCCCGTTTGAGGCAACCATAATTCTTGCATGGCTTGATGGCAGGAAGGTTTAGGACATTGCGGCATCATCCAAAACCAAATAGCAGATTTAAATGCTAAAACGCCATCTTGCTGCACTAAATTTGGATTATTCAATAGAATATATTTATCATTATAAAGAAACTTACTAAATTGACCGTAATTATAGTTCCAAGATAATTGGATGGGACCTCTACCATAATAACATTGCCCAGGAGTTGGAGGATAATCCAAATTTCCAGAATCACTATAAACATTACTATTACAGTTAGCGGAAGTCAAACCTACTTCATGGACAAAGTATAAACCCCATTGCGCATAATCACCTGCCGAATTTCCACCCACAGGAGTTTGCCATCCACCAGTTGTTTCTTTTGAAATGTTAGCTAAAAAAGCAGCTAATTCTCGTTTGTTGTTATAAGCGGAATTTGTATTTACAAAATCAGCAAAATCCACATTTATTACAACTTCAGGTGTCGAATTTGTATACCACCAGCTATCCACTTGTGAATAGTTATAGGTTTGATTGGTTGACTTTTTTGTAATAGTTGTTAATTCTCCCCACACACCTGGCTTTTTTCTAATTTGAACTAAATAGTCACTCATTTCTGTGACGGCTTGTTTAAAATTTAGATAAGAATAAAAATCGGTTGTGTAACCTTGAGGATGTGCTCCATAGGTTCCAGCTCTTTTGGGAAAGAGGGAATTCCATTGTGTGCTTGTTAATAAATCATCTACGTTTTGTGCTGAATTACTTTGAGCATTTAAAGGCAAAATTGGTCCCAAAATAAGGATTAACGTATAAAAATAAAATAGAGTTACTTTCATAAAGCTTGAATTTTTAATTAATATTAGCAAAATTCACCATAATTAAACAACATTAAGTAACTGTTTTCAGGGGTAACTAATAAATCATTATTTTGTCTTTTTTGGTATTTTAATTAATATTGTTGTGCCATTTTCTATATTAGTAAATTCATAGGTTCCATGAAGAAATTCTACTCTCTTCTTTATGTTATTTAGCCCAATACCTGTTTTTTCTATAGATTTATTAATTAATCCAACGCCATTATCTTTTACAAAAAATATTAATTCCTCATCATCTTCATATATTTCAAGCTGAACTTCAGTTGCATTTGCATGTTTGATTATATTATTAATTATTTCTTGTAAAATTCTATATAGGTTAATTAAAACAGCTTCGTCTAAACTATCTATGTCTTTTGTGATGAGTAATTTTTTATTTGTTTTGATTCCTTTCCTTTCAATTAATGAACATAAATTGTTTACCAATTGTGAAAACTCAACTTCTGTAATGTTTTCAGGATCTAGTTCGTGAGAAAAATTCCTAACATCCTTATAAAGCTTGTCTATTTTAGAAAGTATAGCATCTAGATTTTCGTTATTTAACTCGGAGTCGTTGGAAATATTTAATTTTAGGGAACCAATTTCGTTAGCAATACCATCATGTAACTCCATAGAAAGTTTTTTTCTTTCATTAAATTTTTCCTTAATAATTTCTCGTCTTTGATCTTCTTGCATTAATTTTAATTGCTCATCATGTAACTTTTTCTGACTTTTTCTTAATTTTTTTTGAATACTTATTTTATAAAAATAAATAAAAAGTAGGATAACAATTAAAATAAAAAGTAAACCTATACCTAAACCATACAATACTTTTATTCTCGCATCTTTTTTAATGATATTTTCTTTATGACTTATTTCTTTTATGCTTTCTTTTAATTGAAATCGCGATTCAATATCTGATTTTAATTTTCCTCTTTCTAGATTTAATATGCTGTCATTTATTTTGTTGAACTTTATGGAATAGTTGTTTTCGTTATCCAAATCTCCGAGTTTTGAGTAAAATGTTTTAAATCCTAAATAAATATCTTTTTTTAAATAAATGTCATCTTCATTAGCTTCCAAAGCTTTAGTTAAATAGTCTTTTTCTAAAGTAGGGTTGTTTTGAAGTTTTGCTAAATAATACAAGTTCAAATACGCTTCTGATGTTAGATTGTTAAATCCATTTTTGTTTTGAAAATTTACAGATTCTAATAAGGTTTCTTTTGCTTTTTTTGTGTCCTTAAGCATCACATAGGTATAGCCTAATTTGTTTAAAATTATCGGATATGCATAGCTGTGTTTTTTATCTACATAGTTCAGCGCATTTAATAAAAACTCTTTAGATTCTTTATAATTTTGTTTTTTGATACTAATGCTGCTTTTTCGTACATAATAATCTACTTTAACTAATTTCCCTGTTATTAAGCCAAATGATTTGTCAAAATAATTGTTGGCTTTATCTACTTCTCCATCTCTAAGTAAAATATCGCCTAATAGCATAAACATCAATCCTTTTTCTTTAGGAAATTTTTGTTCATTAATATCGCTTAATCCTTCAGTTAGTTCTTTAATTAAAACATAGCTGTCAATAATTTCCATTCCTTGATTGGAATAATCGATTATAGCTTGGTAATAATCTTTGGTGTGTTTAAAATGTTTTTTAGCAAAATTTAACCTGGTTTGTATATAAAATCTAGTAGAGTCTGTATTGCCTAAAAAATTGTGTACATAACCCAAATATTGATAAGCTGTGTTTTTTTCAACATTTGTTTTGGCTAATTTTTTTAATAGAATGACATCTTTTAGCGCTGCTTTTGGTTCGGTAAAATAGTTTTTTTGAACACGCTTTTGTACAGCCTCAAAATCAGTTTGTTTTTGAGACAATAATATAGAAGAATAAAAAAAGAGTAAAAGAAAAAATCTAGTAAATTTCATTTAGATTTGGCGCTTACGATATTTATAAAAGTATAAAAAATTATTAACTAGTAATTATAAAATAAATATTATTTTTGCCTTATGGATTTACTACAAGCTATTATTATCGCCATTGTTGAAGGTTTAACGGAATATTTGCCGGTTTCTTCAACAGGTCATATGATATTTACGAGTTCTTATTTCGGAATTGAAAAAGAAGAATTTGTGAAATTATTTCAAGTATCTATACAATTCGGAGCCATTTTGGCGGTTGTAGTGTTGTATTGGAAAAAGTTTTTCGATTTCTCGAAATTACAATTCTTCATCAAATTAGCTTGTGCGGTAGTTCCAGCCTTAATTTTAGGAAAATTATTCGATGATAAAATCGAAGCTGTTTTAGAACATCCAACTCCAATTGCCATTGTATTAATTATAGGTGGAATTATTTTATTATTTATTGATAGATTTTTTCAAAGTCCAACCATTCACAAAGAAGAAGATATTACGATTAAAAAAGCCGTAGCTATTGGTTTTTGGCAATGTTTAGCCATGATGCCAGGAACTAGTAGAAGTGCTGCGAGTATAATTGGTGGTATGCAGCAAGGTTTAACACGCCAAGCCGCGGCTGAGTTTTCGTTCTTTTTAGCGGTGCCAACTATGTTAGCGGTAACCTGTTATTCAGTGTTTTTGAAAACATATGATAAAAGCGGTTTAAAAGGTTTCGAATTAATTCTAAAATCAGAAGAAAATACTAAAATGTTTATTGTTGGAAATGTTGTTGCCTTTGTGGTAGCGGTTTTAGCGATTAAATTTTTTATAGAAATCATCAAAAAATACGGATTTAAACCTTGGGGTTGGTATCGAATTATCGCAGGAATTCTGTTATTAGCTTACTTTAATTTATACAAATAATGACTCCAGAAGACTATTTAGAAGGGCAGATTTTATTGATAGATAAACCACTAAAATGGTCGTCTTTTCAAGCAGTAAATAAATTAAAGTTTGGTTTAATTAAAGAATTAAAACTACCCAAAAAATTCAAAATTGGACATGCGGGAACGTTAGATCCATTAGCTTCAGGCTTATTGATAATTTGTACCGGAAAATTCACGAAAAGAATTGAAGAATTACAAGGTCAAGCCAAAGAGTATACCGGAACAATCACAGTTGGAGCCACAACACCTTCATACGATTTAGAAACAGAAATCAACGAAAGATTTCCAATCGAACATATTACAGAAGCATTAATTCACGATACTTTACCGAAATTTATTGGTGAAATCGATCAAAAACCACCTGTTTTTTCAGCAATTAAAAAAGATGGAAAACGTTTGTACGAATCTGCTCGTGCTGGAATTGAAGTCGAAATTAAAACTAGAAAAGTAACGGTTTCAGAATTTGAAATTACCAGAATTGCCTTACCAGAAATCGATTTCAGAATTGTGTGTAGCAAAGGAACATACATTCGTTCAATTGCTTACGATTTTGGTTTAGCTTTAAATTCAGGCGGACATTTAACCGCACTTCGTAGAACAAAAATCGGTGATTATTCGGTAGATAATGCTGTGGAACCGGAAGCTTTTATTGAAGCATTGCAACAATCTCCTTCATTGTAGAAATTCCTTTATCGTCCAAATACCATTTTTGTAACGCGATTTTTGCAGGTTCATCTACAATTCCGTGTTTCGCTTTGTAATCGATAATTAGGTTTTTCGCACCTTCTGGTCGTGGTCCCCAATGATTGATTAGGTTTGCATTTTCATCTAAAATCAGTAGTTTAGGAATTGATTTCGCGCCATTTGTTAAAAACTGGTTGATTAAATCTTCGTGTTCATCACGTAACACAATTTTCAAATCTATATTTTCAGAAGCCTCAGCCATTAATTTGATAATCGGTAAAATTTGAGCGGCATCACCGCACCAACCTTCGGAAATCACTAACCAAGTTTGTTTCGATTTTAAATTTTGTAGTTTTTCAAGAACTTCCGAATCCATTTTCAAGGTTTTCTCTAAACGGTTCATGCGTACTTCATTCAATTCTGAATAATGTAACAAATCGGCACTTTGTTCATTTCCTGTCGATTTTCCATCGTCAATTAATTTCGAAACTAAAGTTCGGTATGCACTATAAGAAAGACTGTTTTGTAACGCAGATTGGATGATAGATATCATAATTGATGTATTGTTTCTACAAAATTAAAAATAATTAATGAGGAATTGTGTAATATAAGTTACACATAATATTTCTTCTGTATTATTCGTTACTTTTGTATAGATAATCTTATAATAATGAAAAGTAATACAAAAAATAATGGTTTCGTTTTTTCGGGTGGTGGTTCTAAAGGAATTGCGCATGCAGGCGTACTGCAATATTTTCACGAACAAAACATTAAGCCAACATGTATTGCTGGTTCTAGTGCAGGTGCTATTGTTGGTGCGATGTATGCTTTTGGTAAAAAACCAGAAGAAATTTTAGAATTTTTTAAATCTATTTACTTTTTTCATTGGAAACATTTTACTTTCAAAAAAGCCGGAATTGTTGATTCTGATTCGTTTAAACATTATTTTCATGAAATATTTGGCGATGTTACTTTAGGTGAATTAGAAATTCCAACCTACATAACAGCAACAGATATGGTGAAAGGAAAATTGAAAATCTTTAGCCCGGAAACTAAAATTGTAGATGCTATTTTAGCTTCAACTGCCGTTCCAGGAATGATTTCGCCTTATGTCATAAATGGAGATTTATTTAGCGATGGTGGAATTTTAAATCATTTTCCTGCCGATTTATTAGTCGGAAAATGCGAATCTATTATTGGCGTTTATGTGAGTCCGGTACAAAATTTGGAAGCTAAAAATCTAAATTCTATAAAATCGGTAACTTATAGAGCGCTTGAATTATTGACAGCCAATTCCAGTTTTCAAAAATTTAATTATTGTGATTTAATTATCGAACCCAAAGAATTAGCTAATTTTAATACGTTTGAAACTAATAAATCAAAGATGGATTCGATATATAAAATTGGTTATGACGAAGCCAAAAGAAGTTTTGAAAATTTAGTCACATAAATGTTAAAAACATATTTTTTAGAAAAGAGCTATTTAACTATATTTGCATCAGAATTTCAGAATTGTTAATTCTGTAAACAAAAATCAAATAATCCAACACAATGAGTTACAAAAGAATCCTTCTTAAATTAAGCGGAGAAGCCTTAATGGGCGAGAGACAATACGGAATTGATCCTAAAACTTTAGCAGATTATGCTTCAGAAATTAAGCAAATTCACGATCAAGGTGTAGAAATTGCGATTGTAATTGGTGGAGGAAATATTTTTAGAGGTGTAGCAGGTGCTAGTAATGGTATGGATCGCGTACAAGGTGATTATATGGGAATGTTAGCGACAGTAATTAACGGAATGGCGTTACAAGGCGCTTTAGAAGATGCTGGAATGCCAACTCGTTTGCAAACTGCTTTAAAAATTGAAGCCATTGCAGAACCATATATCAAAAGAAGGGCAACGCGTCACTTAGAAAAAGGAAGAATTGTAATTTTTGGAGCTGGAACAGGAAATCCTTATTTCACAACAGATACTGCTGCCGTTTTAAGAGGAATTGAAGTGGGTTGTGATGTGATTTTAAAAGGAACACGTGTAGATGGAGTATATACAGCTGATCCTGAAAAAGATACAAATGCAGTAAAATACGATACGATTACATTTGATGACGTATTAGCAAAAGGATTAAATGTGATGGATACAACAGCTTTCACATTAAGTCAAGAAAATAAATTACCAATTATTGTTTTCGATATGAACAAAAAAGGTAACTTACTTAAAATTTGTAACGGAGAAACAGTAGGAACAACGGTTACTATCTAATTACGAATTTAGAATTAGGATTTACGAATTTAGAAATATAAAGTTAGTAAGAGTTAGATAGGAAATAGAACATGTGTTTTAACCTGAAACTTGAAACTTGAAACAAGAGTATTATGACAGAAGAAATTAATTTTATTATCGACAGTGCTAAAGAATCTATGAATGGATCTGTAGCGCATTTAGAAAAAGAATTTTTAAACATCAGAGCAGGTAAAGCGTCTCCTCAAATGTTAGGAAGTGTTTTTGTAGATTATTATGGTGCACAAACCGCTTTGTCTCAAGTAGCAAATGTTGTGGCAGCTGACGCAAGAACATTAACAGTAACGCCTTGGGAAAAAGCGATGTTACAACCTATTGAAAAGGCGATTATGATTGCTAATTTAGGTTTAAACCCGATGAACAATGGTGATAATATTATCATAAGTATTCCAGCATTAACGGAAGACAGACGTAAAGAATTAGTAAAACAAGCTAAAGCGGAAGCGGAAGATGCTAAAGTAGGTATCAGAAACGCAAGAAAAGACGCCAATAGCGACATTAAAAAAGAAGAAAAAAACGGAACGTCTGAAGATATTTGTAAAGTAGCTGAAGATTCTGTTCAAAAATTAACAGATTCGTATATCAAAAAAATTGAAGAAGTATTAGCGGTTAAAGAAGCTGAAATAATGAAGGTATAAGTTTCTTTTAGAAAATATATTAAAGAATATAGAATAAAGAAAACCCTGCAAATAATAAGTTTGCAGGGTTTTTTGTGTTTGTATTTTGTCATTCTGAACTTGTTTCAGAATCTCAAGGCGAGAACCTGAAACAAGTTCAGGTTGACAAGACTAGGCTGGTTTTTTTATTTCGTTTTTTCTATCAATCCTTTCAAATACATTTTCATATTACTAAACTCAAAATCTATCGCTTTTTTGATTTTGCTCGTATCATGAATTTCTAAATTGTATAAAGAATTTATAGTGGATTGGCTCAGCATTCTGTTTCTAAAAAATAAGGTTGCGAAAATAAATTCCAATATTCGTGCAACTTGCACTTGCCATTTTTTGACCAAATATTTCGGTTTTTTTATTCTTTTGTCATTCTGAACTTGTTTCAGAATCTCAGCAATGCGGTCAAATAATTCTTTATAAGTTACATCTTCAGCAACTAAAATAAATCTTTCTCCAGAAATGGTGCTTTTCATTAAAGTCGTCAAGGCTTTTACCACATCTTCCACAGCTACAATTCCGAGTTTGCCCAAAGTATAAAACGATTGTCCGTCTTTGATATTTTGAATGAATAATGAACTTCCTTCTTTAGGAAATCCGTTTCCGAAAATTACACCTGGATTGACAATCACCACATCCAAACCTTCTTGAAAGCCACGCCAAACTTCCATTTCTGCTCCAAATTTCGAAATCGAATAATCGCTTCTAACTGCTTCATTATTTCTCTCCGTTTCTTCGTTGATGATTAAATTATGCTCTGTTCCATTTCCTAAGGCAGCAATCGAACTCACATACGCTAATTTTTTTACGTTTTTCGAAAGGGAAATGTTAACCACATTCGCCGTTCCAACAATATTATTTTGATAGAGTTTGTCTTCGTCTTTCGGATTAAAAGAAACCAAAGCGGCGCAATGATACACTAAAGTAACATCTGTAAAAGCTAATTCAAGCGCGGGAACATCTAAAATATCAGCTTGCATCCAATCAATTTTTTCAAATGCAGCAAGTTGGTTTGCAGCTTGGAATAAATTTTTAACGTGTTGTAGTTTTTTCTCCGATCTATATATTGCTCGAATCGCTTCCTTTTCTTGAGAAAGTTGCAATAATAAATGTAAACCCACTAAACCTGTTCCGCCTGTAACTAAAATCATTTCGTAAAAATATGGAATAAAAAATTATGCTTTAAAAAGTTAAATTTGTTTTATACTCTTTTCTTAATCTTTTCAAAACTTTGTTTTTGTGCTAAAACTCCAATTACAAGAATGGTTTTTAGTTCTTCTTCAATGGTGTAGTAAATGGTATAAGGAAATCTTGTTACAAATGCTTGTCTGATTTCGTTATGTTTTTTTTGATAATTTTTTGGAAATTGATTGATGTATTCAAATTCCTGATTTACTTTTTCTTTAAAATCGTTTGCTAATTCAGGATTAATAGTGGTGTACCATTTTTTAGCTTTTTGTAAATCTTTATAAACAAACGGTACTAATTTTAATGAATATTTCATTACCATTTTTCTTTCAAATCAGACCAATTTAAAACGTTTTCAGGATTTTTTCTATATTCTTCTAAACGTTTTTCAAGTTCTAACTTATGGTCTAATGGGATTTCAGATTTTTCAGTTTTCTCTTTTTTTAAAATCTTTTCTAATTTCTCAAAAATTTCATTTTCTATAGAAAAAACTTCCTGAATAAAATTATACTTTCTCGTTGCTAAGTCCATAATATTATAAATATTTGTAATACAAATATACAAAAATCCTAAATACAATAAACTGTAAAAACACATTTCTAAAACTCAATAATTCGCACTATATTTGCACTTTAAATGAATAGTAGTAAAAGATGAAGAAGCACATAAGAATTATAGATTTATTAGAAAATACAAAAACGATACAAGAAGTAAACGCAAAAGGTTGGGTAAGAACGTTTAGAAACAATCAGTTTATTGCTTTAAACGATGGTTCAACACTTAATAATATTCAGTGTGTAGTAGATTTTGAAAACACGCCTGAAGAAACGTTAAAGCGTATCACAACTGGAGCGGCTGTTTCTGTTATTGGAACTTTGGTGGAAAGTCAAGGTGCGGGTCAGAAAGTAGAAATTCAAGTAACTAAGCTAGAAATTCTAGGAGATTCTGATGCGGAAAAATTCCCAATACAACCCAAAAACAAACCAAGTTTAGACTTCTTAAGAGAAAATGCCCATTTACGTACGAGAACAAATATGTTTGGTGCGATTATGCGTGTGCGTTCTACGTTGTCTTTCGCGGTGCATAAATATTTTCAAGAAAAAGGATTTGTGTATGTAAATACACCAATTATTACAGGTTCAGATGCTGAAGGCGCTGGAGAAATGTTCCAAGTTTCGGCTTTACCATTTGACAATACACCAAGAACAGAAGAAGGAAAAGTAAACTACAAAGAAGACTTTTTCGGAAAACAAACGAATCTTACGGTTTCTGGACAGTTAGAAGCAGAAACTTATGCGATGTCTTTAGGTCAGGTTTATACGTTCGGACCAACGTTCCGTGCGGAGAATTCAAATACGTCTCGTCACTTAGCGGAATTTTGGATGATTGAGCCAGAAGTAGCGTTCAATGATTTAGCTGCGAACATGGATTTAGCAGAAGATTTTATTCAAAATGTGATAAAATACACGATGGATAAATGTTCTGAAGATTTAAAGTTCTTAGAAAACCGTTTAATCGAAGAAGAAAAAAACAAACCACAAGCAGAACGTAGCGAAATGCCGTTATTAGAAAAATTGAATTTCGTTTTAGAAAACAATTTCAAACGTGTTTCATATACAGAAGCTATCGATATTTTAAAGAATTCGAAACCAAATAAAAATAAAAAATTCCAATATTTAATTGACGAATGGGGTGCCGATTTACAATCAGAACACGAACGTTTCTTGGTTGAAAAACATTTCAAATGTCCAGTAATTTTATTCGATTATCCTGCGAAAATTAAAGCGTTTTACATGCGTTTAAATGACGGAACAGAACCAGGAAAAGAAACGGTAAGAGCTATGGATATTTTATTCCCTGGAATTGGAGAAATTGTTGGAGGTTCTCAAAGAGAAGAACGTTTAGACGTTTTAATCGAAAAAATGAAAGCTTTAGGTATAGATGAAGAAGAATTATGGTGGTATTTAGATACTCGTAGATTCGGTTCAGCCGTGCATTCAGGTTTCGGATTAGGTTTCGAAAGATTGGTATTATTCGTAACTGGTATGACAAATATCCGTGACGTAATTCCTTTCCCAAGAACTCCAGATAACGCAGAATTTTAATAAGGCAATAGGCATTAGGCAATAGGCAATAGGCTTAAAGCATAATGCATACAGCTTAAAGCAAAATATAATGTTAAAACACAGTTTAAATTTCAAATTATCGCAAAAATTATCTCCTCAACAAATTCAGTTGATGAAGTTAATTCAATTGCCTACGCAAGCTTTTGAGCAACGTTTGCAAGAAGAAATGGTTGAAAATCCAGCTTTAGAAGGAAGTTTAGATGACAATAATGAATCGTTAGATGATTATAATGATAATTCAAATGACGATGATAATTATGACGATTACGACAACGATCAAATTGACACTGGCGACATCAACATCGATGAATATTTAAGCAACGACGAAACTCCAGATTACAAATACCAAAGCAATAATTATAGCGATGACGACGAAGACAGAACGATGCCCATGCAAGCACAAGTTAGTTTTCATCAAGATTTAATTAATCAGTTAAATACGTTTATTCTTACGGAAAACGACAGAGAAATCGCAGAGTTTTTAGTCGGAAGTATCGAAGATTCTGGTTATATCAGAAGAACGATTCAAGATATTGTGGATGATATGGCGTTTACACAAGGTGTCTATACCGATGAAAAAACAGTAGATAGAATCTTACACATCGTACAGCAATTAGAACCTTCTGGTGTTGGTGCAAGAGATTTGCAAGAATGTTTGTTAATTCAACTAAAACACAAAACGCCAACAGATTCTGTAAATTTAGCGATTGCTGTAATTGAAAAACAATTTGATGCTTTCACCAAGAAACATTACGATAAATTATTACAAAAATTCGATTGTACGAAAGAGCAATTGAAAAAAGCCATTGATGAAATTGAAAAACTAAATCCAAAACCAGGAGGAAGTTATGATAGCAACAGTAGAATGGTGGAACACGTAGTTCCAGATTTTACGATTCGAATTGTAGATGGCGAATTAGAATTACTTCTAAACGGCAGAAATGCTCCAGAATTGCACGTTTCTAAAGATTATCAAGAAATGTTGCAAACGTATAAAGTCTCTAGTGATAAATCGAATTCACAAAAAGATGCCGTTCAGTTTATCAAACAAAAATTAGATTCTGCGAAATGGTTTATTGATGCGATTAAACAACGTCAAGAAACACTTTTTGTGACGATGAATGCGATTATGTATTTCCAACAAGAATATTTCTTAGACGGCGAAGAATCGAAGTTAAAACCAATGATTCTGAAAGATATTGCCGATATGATTGGTTTAGATATTTCTACAATTTCTCGTGTGGCAAATAGCAAATATGTAGATACGCCTTACGGAACGAAATTAATCAAAGAATTCTTTTCTGAAGCGATGAAAAACGACCAAGGAGAAGATGTTTCTACCATCGAAATTAAAAACATTTTAGAAAGAGTTATTGCGGAAGAAGACAAAAGCAAACCTTTACCAGACGAAGATTTAGCAGCCATGTTAAAAGAAAAAGGTTTTCCAATTGCTAGAAGAACTATCGCGAAATACAGAGAACAATTAGAAATTCCTGTGGCTCGTTTGAGAAAAAAAATGTAGCTTTAGTGATATTTTCTAAAAACTATTCAGCTTGAAAACAAAATACCTTTTACAACCGTTTTCATACATTTTTCATCCCATATTTATCTCAATTTATGGAGCTGTCTTATATTTTTTATTTACTAAAAACATTTCCTTACTACTCGAAGTCTATTTGTCTTTCATTCAGATTTTCATACTAACGATACTTTTACCGATAAGTTTTTATATGTTGTTAAAAGCTTTGAAAAAAGTAAAATCTTTCACTGAAGCTACCATAGAAGAAAGAAGATTGCCCATTTTTATACAAATCATATTGTTGTATATTTTGTTGAATTTCACAGTTTTAGAAATTCATTTTCCTGAATTATATAAGTTTTTTCAAGCCGGATTTATCAGTTCTTTTTTGGTTTTTGTTTCCGTTATGTTGAGGTTTAAAACCAGTTTACACATGATTGGCATTACATCATTATTTGTTTTCGTTGTGATGCTAACCAGTTATTTAGAAATTGAAGCGACTTATACTATTGCGTATTTAATAATGTGTGTAGGTTTTGTTGCTTCTTCACGTTTATACATGAAAGCACATACGCCAATTGAATTAATAGCAGGAATGTTTATTGGTGCGTTACCGCAAGTGTTTGTTTGGTTTTATAGTATGTAAAACTGAAAGCCAATATTAAAATTACTCATCTTCGAGCCGTCTTTAAAAATCGGGTTCAAACCGTAATAGACGTAGGGATTCCAAGTGTTAAATCCAACCGAAATATAAGCACCATATTGCCAACGATTAATTTCTTCTGAAATGGATTCTTTGGTTGTTCCTTCTGAAGATTGAATTTTTAATTTAGAATTAAATACATAAGTAGCTTTAAAACCGGTATAAATTCTCCAGAAATTATGACTTGTCGGATTAGAATTTCTCCATCTTACTTCTAAAGGAACTTCAATGCCGTGAGTGGTAATAACTGTTCTAATGTTTTCTGAAAGTTCACTAATATCATTACCTGCAAGTTCATCAGAATTAATAAATTGTTTAATATTATTATACGAATACCCTAAACCAGGTGCAATGGCCCAATGTCTGTTTTTTGAAATTGGGAAATCTCTTAAAAACCCAAACGTTATTCCTGGTGAAAAAGAAAATTGTTTAAAACCAGAAGGTCTGTTCTGAACTAAATTATAACTTAAAGACGCATAAAATTGGTCTTCTCTGTAAAGTGAATCTTTTTCGGTTAAATTCGTCTCAGCTGGTTTTATTTCTTGAGAGAAACAAAAAAACGGAATCCATAAAAAAAACAATATTTTAATTTTCATCACTTAGTTTTTTGCAGAAAGGAAGGGATTCGAACCCTCGATATGTTGCCATATACACGCTTTCCAAGCGTGCGCCTTCAGCCACTCGGCCACCTTTCTAGTTTTAATCGTTCATTTCTCCGCGTAAAGGAGTCTCAAAAATAGTCTTAAATACTGAACTTGCCACGTTTTGACCTAACAAATACATTAATTTTGTAATTGCAGCTTCAGTTGTGATGTTTTTTCCTGAGATTAAACCAATTTCTTTTAATCTTGTGCTAGTTTCATACGTTCCCATTAAAACGCTTCCGCCGCTACATTGTGTCACATTAACGATATGTAATCCGCGGTGTATGGCGTTTTCAATTTCACTAATAAACCAATTTTCCATTGGCGCATTTCCTGATCCGTAAGTTTCCAAAATTACACCTTTTAAATTTGGTGTGTGCAAAAGAGAATGCAAAATCGTCTTGTTGATACCTGGAAATAATTTTAATATCAAAACATTATCGTCAAAATTAGTATTGACTTTAAGTTTTTTCGTGGTTTTTTGTTTTAATAAAATAGCGTTGTTTATGTTCAAATGTACGCCAGATTCCACTAATTCTGGAAAGTTTGGTGACGCAAATGCATTAAAATGTTCAGCACTTATTTTTGTAGTTCTGTTTCCTCTATATAATTTGTATTCGAAGTATAACGAAACTTCTTGAATCATTGGTTTTCCTTTGTCTTGTAAGGAAGCAATTTGGATGGCTGTAATCAAGTTTTCTTTTGCATCCGTACGCAAGTCACCAATTGGTAATTGGGAACCCGTAAAAACAACTGGTTTGTCTAAATTTTCGAACATGAAACTTAAAGCTGAAGCACTATAAGACATCGTATCCGAACCATGAAGCACTACAAAACCATCGAAGTTTTTGTAATTTTCTTCGATAATTATCGCAATTTTTTGCCAATCTGTAATTTGCATATTAGAGGAATCGATTGGGTTTTCAAATGAAACCGTTTCAATCTCACAATCCAATAATTTTAATTCTGGTATGCCTTTTATTAGTTTTTTAAAGTTGAAAGCTTTTAGCGCTCCAGTATCGGCATCTTTTATCATACCAATAGTTCCACCAGTGTAAATTAGTAAAATTTTGGGCTTAAGAATGGCTTTCAATTTTTTGATATTTTAATTTATTAGTTACCGGATTGGCATACATAGCTAGGAAACTTTCTTTCATTTTCGCATCATCAGCATTAATTCTCAATTCTAATCTACGTTTGAAGAGTTGTTTTTCTTCTTCGGTATATTTTTCAGAATAAAGAGAGGTGTTGTTTATCATGTCGTATGCAATATAGTTGGTTGGCCAAAGTTTGTACGATTGTAAAATAGAATCGTCCACAACTTGAGCTAACGCAAACATTTGTTTGTTAGAATTTGTGGTTTCTGCAGTAATAGCATCTAATTCTTTATCTAAAACATCACCAACATGAATGTGAATGCGCTTTTTCTGACCAATAATTCCGCTTAAAAGTGTAATAAAATCTTCGTTTTTTTCTTTCGTGTAAATTTCATCATTAGCTTCAGCCATTAATTGTGGCATTTTCAAAGCATCTGTTGGATCATATTCATACGAAATGGAAACAGGAACAATTCTTACTTTTTTGAAGAAATCCATACTGTTTTTTTCGTCAGAAGCCATGGCCATCATCTTTAAAACACCTGGATGTGTAGCGTCATTTCCGTCTTTGGTTCTTCCTTCACGTTGTGCAATCCAAACGGAACGATTTTCTTTCGAAACCAATCGGTACATATATTCTGAAAGCAATCTTGAACTTTCTAATAATTCTCTCGGTGTGAGATTTCTTTGCACTAAAAAGTTTCTATTTAGTTTTGAAAGCATTAATAAAAAATCTTTCTTCACTAAATTATCTCCAATGGCAGAAGCTGTCATTACTAAGCCGTGTTCGTGTAAGCATACGTTTAATAGACAAGTATCTAAAATGATATCTCTATGATTCGAAATAAAAAAGTAAGAGGTGTTTGGTTCTAATTTTTCAAAACCAGATGTAGTTAGTCCGTCAGAACTTTTCTCCAAAATCTTTTTTATGGCATGATAAGCAAAATTAATTTGAAAATCTCTAATGGAATGCGTGCGAAGCAATTGCTCTTTCCAAACGCTTTCTTCAACATTGGGATAAGCAAAATCCATCAATGCTTTCATCATAGGATGATTGATAGAAGCACGAATAGCATCGTTAACTTCTGCATCATAATAAGGACGTATTTTATCAAATTTCGACATACTTTATTTTATATTTACAAAAAAACGAAAAAAATAGGAATTAAACGTTATCAAATATTAAAATCCGAAGACATTTATGCTATTTTGTGTCGTAATTGCTGCAATTTCTTCTAAAGGCAAGTTATAAATTTCCGATAATTTTTCTGCAACTAATTTTACATAACTACTTTCATTACGTTTTCCACGAAATGGAACCGGAGCTAAATAAGGAGCATCCGTTTCTAAAACGATATTTTCGATGTCAATTTCATTTAAAAACTGGTCAATTTTTCCGTTTTTGAATGTCGCCACGCCACCAATTCCTAATTTCATGCCGCAAGAAATGGCTTGATTTGCTTGGTTGATATCGCCAGTAAAACAATGAAAAATTCCCCAAAGTTCAGGTGATTTTTCTTGTTCTAAAATTTCTAAAACTTCGTCAAATGCATCTCTGCAATGAATATTTATAGGTAATTTATACTGTTTCGCTAATTGAATTTGTCGGGTAAAAACTTCTTCTTGTTGTTGTAAGAACGATTTGTCCCAAAATAAATCGATGCCAATTTCGCCAATAGCGGCAAATTTTCGTTTCGATAATTCAGATTCCACGTGTGCTAATTCCTCCAAATAATTTTCTTTCACATAACAGGGATGTAAACCCATCATTAAAAACACATTTTCAGGATATTGAGCTTCTAAATCGTACATTTTTTGCGTATAACTGCTGTCAATGGCAGGTACGAAAAGTCGCGAAACACCAACGTCAAAAGCACGTTGTAACATAATGTCTCTGTCTTCTGAAAATTCTTCTGAATATAAATGCGTGTGAGTATCTGTAAAAATCATTTTGTTTATTGTTGTTGTTGCCTGAGGCTCTCGAAGGCAACATTAGTGAAATTTTATTGTTGTTTATCTCTATATGCAATTGAAAGTTCTGGTAACAAATTCTTGTTATTTTCAATTAATGCTTCTTTTTTAATCCTGCTCCATTTTTGAACTTGTTTTTCTCTGTAAAAAGCTAAATCAATTCTTTCGAATTCTTCAAAATAGACTAATTCAATTGGTAGTCTTTTTTTGGTATGATTTGCTCCATTTCCATTTTGGTGTTCATCAATTCTTTTTTCTAAATCTATTGTACTTCCTGTGTAATAACTTCCGTCAGAACAAAGTAAAATGTACATAAATCCTTTCATATTAATATTGTTTTTAAAGTAGATGTGGCTTCGAGAGCCTCAGCCACCGTTAAACCTCTTAGTAAACCATCAAATTACAACCTCTAATGTCAGAGTTGTCAAATCGACCTAAAACTTCAAACGTTTTGTTTTCGTATTTTTTCCCTAAATCTTGTGTGGCGATAAATGAACAAGAATTTATGTTGGCCAAATCAATTACATTGATACCACCGGTTTTTCCGTTTTCAACATAATTTAAAGCATCTTCCGTATCGCGAATTAAAACATCCATCCAAATTGGACATTCAAAAATTCCGTTTCCTAAAGAATAAGCTTGCGATAATAATTCGGTCATACCATATTCGGAATGAATTGCGGTAACTCCAAATCCATCACATAGTGTTTGATGTAATTCTTCTCGGATGATTTCTTTTCTTTTGCCTTTCATACCACCAGTTTCCATTATGATGGTGTTTTTCAATTGGAATTTTTTGTATTCTATTAAATCCAATAAGGCATAGGTTACGCCAATTAAAATAATATTCTGACCTTCGTTTTCCAATTCGATAATCTTATTAGAAAGTTGTTCTAAATCGTTTAAATAAAAACCGCTGTCTTGGTGATTACTTCTGGTGATTAAATCTTCCACCATATAAATTAATGACGAGCCATCTCGTTCCAAATAGGATGGAAGCAAGGCTAAAACATAATAATTTTCAATGTTGCCGTAAAACTGTGCAAAAGCTTTGTTGTAGCTGTTTTCGTAAAGAGAAATATCAGTCACAAAATGTTTGCTTTTGATCATTCCGGTTGTGCCGCTGCTTGTGAAAATAACTTTTGGCTCGTCGATCGTACTTACAATTTTATCTGATTTAAAAAACTGAATTGGTAAAAAAGGAATATCTGGAATTTGCTTTACGTTGCTCGGGCTTTTGCCTAAATAGTTACAAAAAGAGTGATATACTTTATTGTTTTCGTATTGGAAACGAAAGACTTTTAAAGTGATTTTTTCAAATTCTTTTTTTGAGGCAATAGAGAAAATGTCTTCTTGTGAAATCATACTACAAAAGTAGAAAAAGATTATTAGTTGTACGTTGCTTTTCTGTTTTTTGAGCATAAAAAAAGCACCAACTAAGTGGTGCTTTTAAGATATTTTGAAAAACTAATTACTCGATAATTAATTTTTTAGTTGAAGTTTTTCCTTCTTCAGTAATTTTTACGATGTAAAGACCAGAAGTTAAGTTTGCAACATTAACTGTATTGTTAACTACATTAGCGTTTACAACTTCTTTACCTAACATGTTTATAATTGAAACATTGATGTTGCTATTTAAAGCAGTTTCAATAAATAAATTATTTTTTGTTGGGTTTGGATACATTTTTAATCCATCAATTTGAGAGAAAGATGCAGATCCTAAAACCACATTTAAATCAGCTGTATTTCTTGAAGTAACATGAGGAACTGCAGCACTTCTTCCTACAATAGCGTAAATATTAGTTGCAGCTACTGGTTTCGGAGTATTCATATAATTTGCTTCAGTAAATAAAGTTCTGAATAAGATTACGTCAGCTCCTGTATTAATATTAAAAGTTGTAGCAGTAGTTGGGAAATTAGGAGAAGTAAGGTCAAAAGTTACATTGTTAATTTGTACTAATTCACTTTCGTAAGTTGCTGCTGTTGTTGCAGCATTAATGTCAGCAATTGTAACTACTTGTGGAGTAACAACGTTTCCTGAAGAGATTACAGTTGCGTTAGTTGAAGGAATAAATTGTAATAATGAACTAAATAAAGTCGCTTGACCTTTTAATCCACCAATTGCATCACCAGCTACCATTGGAGTAGTAATTGTACCAGCTACATCATCAATTAAAATTCCGCCTGTAGCATCTTGAATGTATTTTTGGTTTCTAGAAGCTCTTGCGTAAGTAATAACTGGATTACTTGTAACTTGGTAATATTTATTTGCACCATTTGCAACAACATCAGCTCTTACTGCAGCTAAATCAGCTGCAACAGTGTAAGAAGCAATAGTGAAAGTAAAAGTAGTGTTTACTGCAGGAACTATAGCAACATGAGAATTATCTACTAATTCTAAATAAACTGTATAAAGACCTGGAGTTAAACTTGTTAATGAAATTGGTGTCGTGTCATACTTCATAACAACTGAACCACTATTAACTGTATAGTGAATGTGTCCGTTTCCAGTTCCGTTAGCTACATTAAAATTATTAACACCTAAAGTTAAAGACATTGAAGTTGTTTCTGGGCTGTATGTTAAACCGGTTGAAGGTGAAGTTACTGATAAACTTGGTGCTGTACAGCTATAAGCTGCAACTGTAGAGTTTCTTGGATTTACACTTGCTAAAGCAAAATCTGTTGAATTGTTATCTGTATCAGTACATCCGTTGTTTCCTCTATGGAAAGCAAGAGTATTGTTAGTTCCTGTAGTTGGAAATGCTGCAGTTTCAAAAGAAGATGCAGTACCAAAACCTAATAAATCTACATATCCAGTTGTAACAACAGTTCCTGATAATGCAGTAGTATTATTTACTAATGCAACTTTACCATTTGCTCCAGCCATATTTATAGGTGAAGTAGTTATATCTGCGTCTGGTGTTGGTAATGCAATTCCAACCGCTGCTTGCGACGCTAATTTAACTAAAAAATATTTTCCAGCTCCAATTGTAGAAGCAGCTGGGATTGCGTTAACAGCCCAAGTACCAGTTGCTGCAGGAGCATATTGTATAGACCATCCAGAAATGTCTACAGATGCTGCACCTTTGTTGTATAATTCAACAAAATCGTGAGTGTAGGTTGCGCCAGCGTTTCCGCCACCACCATAAACTTGACTAATAACTACTTGTGCTTGTGCAGAAATAGTTACAAAAGTTAATAATAATAAAGAGTAAATTTTTTTCATAATTATATAAATTAAATTGAGTACAAAGGTATGAACAAAAATAACTTTTTGGATATTTTTTGTTTTAAAATTAATGTAAATTTAACAAAAGGCAGTTTTTTTATCTAGTTAACTATTAATTTTTTAGTTGAAGTTTTTCCTTCTTCAGTAATTTTTACAATGTAAATTCCAGAAGTTAGGTTAGATAGGTTTACCGTGTTGTTAATCACTTCAGTATTAATTACTTCTTTACCTAACATATTTACAATTGAAACATTGATGTTGCCGTTTAAAGTTGTTTCAATGAATAAATTGTTTTTTGTTGGGTTCGGGTACATTTTTAATCCATCAATTTGAGAAAAAGAAGTTGAAGATAAATTGAAGTCCATTACAGAAGTTGATATTTTTAATTCGTCCACTTTAATTGTAGGTGTAGTATTTGCAGCGTCTTGTCTGAATAAAAACCCTCCTAAAGTTACAATCGCTGTAGTTGTTGCTGTTAATGTTGCTGGTGTTGCATTTGTGAAAGTCAATAAATCTGGATTAATCCATGCTTTTGCAATTGTGTTAGTTGTAAAATCATATCCTATTATTACATATACTACATCTCCAATATTTCTTAAAGTTGCATCATAGTTTGTTGTAGTTGAAGCGCTGTCAAAACCAATTTGGTATTGAGTACCAACTCTTTTTGTAAAAAGTCTTAATTTAAAAGTTAAAGCTTGATCTGTAAAAACTGCAAAGTAAGATTCATTTCCGTCAGATACGCTAGTTACATCTGTAACTGAAAGCATAAATCCTGCATATACTGTACCTGAAGATGTTGGTGTAAATCTTGTGATTACATCGTTTCCTAGTCCGGAAAATGAAGCAGAATTACCTGTAGCAACTAATGGTGCATAAGTTAAATTTCCAGCTTCTATTAAAATTGGGTCGCCAGAACTTACATTGGTCCACTTTTGTTCTGATCCTAATGCATTTCCTACTGTGTAATTGAAAGGTTCGTTAAAAGGTAATGTATTAGTTGGTTTACATTCAGGAGAATTTCCGGTTGTTGTGAAATTACAAGTTCCTCCAGTAACATTTACTGAAAATGCTGTTCCTTCTGTTATTCCTGAAATCACAATGTTTCCACTTACTACAGAAGTTGGATTATCACCACCAATTGTACCTGAAGATGGTGTAATTACATAAGTCGCATTACCAGCACCAGAGAAAGGTATAGTTACATTATAAGTGTCTAAAGCTAAAGTTGAAGCGTTACAAACGGCACCGGGAGCACCTAAAACTAAAGTACATGATGCGGAAACACTAGCAAGTTTAATGTCGTCAATTCTCATTTGTGCACCAGCTGGTTGTGTAAAACGTAATGATAAGGTTGTTGAAGATGGGATTTGATTGCTAGCAACAGTAATTAAATTCCAACCTGTATTCCCTGGTTGAGTAAATGTAACTGGATTCCAAACGGTACCATTAGTTGATGTTTCAACAACCATTTGAGTTCCGATATTACCTGTTGAATGTCCGAATGATAATTGAATGTCTGCTTGTAAGTAAGCAGATGAGTTTATACCTGAAATAATTAAATGTCTTCCAGCTGTAGTAGTTAAAAACACGTTACCGTCTCCTGAAGCACCAGAATAACCAGTTGAAGTTGCGTTAACTCTAACATCACCTGTTCCAGTGTAAGTAATTGGTGCAGCGTTTTGAAATGTAGCTGGTGTTGTTCCTATTGTGTAATTCGCAAGAGTTGTTGTTCCAGTAGGAATACCGAAATTTTCAGTGTAAAACGTTTGTGCGAATGATAATGTTCCAACGAACATTAATAATAAAGAGTAAATTTGTTTCATATGTAAATTTTTTATTTTTTTTTATTGCCATATAATATCGCTTTATTTTCAATGTTGTTTGCTTATACAAACTTGTTGTTAATAGCGATGTCATATTTTAATATTGAGGGGTTTTTAGACACAAGTATTCCTATATTCATAATAATATAATTATAAATATAGGAATATATTAATTTAATTAGTTGATTATAAGTTTTCTAGTTGCAGACGAGTCTCCTTCTTTAATCTTAATGATATAAACACCAGGGTTTAAATTTGAGATGTTAAGTTCTTTAGTGTAAAGTGTAATATCAATTACTTTTTTACCTAATACATCAAAAACCTCTACTTTTTTGTCAAGGTTTAAACGAGAAGTGATATATACTTTCCCTGTATTGTTGGGATTTGGGTATAAACTTAATCCTTCAATAGTAGGTTCTTGAGATTTAGAAGCATTACCATTCTTGCCTTCTTGTGCACTGGCGCTTAAACTAAATGTTAAGAATAAAAGTATAATATAAATGTAATTTTTTGTCATAGTTTCTATTTGTGAAGTAAAGTTATAAAATAAAAATCAATTACCGTGCCATTAGATAAAAAAACTCGTCTAATTTTAATAATTTTAGACGAGTTTTTTCAAATTTATATTTCTTTGTGAATTAATCTAAATAATAAATATAACCAAAGTTTAACCATACGTTCCAGTCATTTACTTTGTTTTCTGGATATTTTGCTTGATCAGGACTTAAACCATCAACATAGTTTGAAAAGTAATATTGCCATCTTAATTCTACAAATAAATCTGACATTTCATTTAATTTATATCTTGAACCCACACTTGAAACAATACTCCAAGTACTTCCTCCGTCATTGTTAACAGCTCCATTTAAAAACTTTTGACCATCATCTATTGCTCCTGTTGTTTGTGAAGTGATTTTTCCACTACCTATTGAAGAACGCACGTTTGGTTTGTAAAAGTTATAATGCGCTCCCAAACCAATAAATGGTCCCCAAGCACCATCCGTAGCGGTAAATTGACGAATACTCCATGGGAAGAATTCCAATTGCATACCAATATCGGTTACTTTAGCTTCACCGTCCATAGCTCTTAATTGCTGTCCACCTAAAGATTGTTTTTCTGCCCATTCACCAAAATGATCTAATTTGGTTTTAGTAAATGAAAGTTCTGTTCTTAATTTGAAGTGATCATTAAAGTATGTTTCTGGCGTATAACAGTTACATTCAGCTCTGTATGAGAAATTCATATAATGTACTAAACCAACTCCGAAACCAGTATTTCCTGCGTTTGTTGTTAAATCGCGTCTTTCACCGAAATCTGATTGAAACGCAACTGGTCCAACAAAAGCACCAACCTCATGCGAAAAACCAAACTGAGCGCTTGAGAATTGGGAGATTCCGATTACTAATAATAGGCTATAAATTATTTTTTTAGTCATTGCAGGGAAATTTTATCCGACAAATATAAAAAAACAAACTTCATATTAAAATATTTTTTTTGTTTTATTCTAAAATTGACGTTTTTTTCATGATTTCTTAGTATGATTGAGACTATTTTCTTTTTTCTTAAAAAAAGGTTATTTTTTTTACGAAAACGATGTAATTTTTTTTAATAACTGTATATTTGCCTTCAGAAAAATTTTTTTAAAAACATAATTATGAGTCAAAGTGTTACAGCATTTTTAGGCGAAGTAGCTAAAAGAAATGCAAATGAACCAGAGTTTATGCAAGCCGTAAGAGAAGTTGCAGAAACAGTTATTCCGTTTATCGAGGAAAACCCTAAATACCAAGGCAAAATGTTATTGGAAAGAATGGTGGAGCCTGAAAGAGTAATTATGTTCAGAGTAGTTTGGATAGATGATAAAGGTACAACTCAAGTGAACAGAGGTTACAGAATTCAAATGAACTCTGCAATTGGACCATACAAAGGAGGAATTCGTTTCCATCCTTCTGTAAACTTAAGTATCTTAAAATTCTTAGCTTTTGAGCAAACTTTCAAAAATTCATTAACTACATTACCAATGGGTGGTGGAAAAGGTGGAGCTGATTTCGATCCAAAAGGAAAATCTGATATTGAAATCATGAGATTCTGTCAAGCATTTATGACAGAATTATCTAAACATATTGGTAGTAATACTGACGTTCCAGCTGGAGATATCGGTGTTGGTGGACGTGAAGTTGGTTACATGTTTGGTCAATATAAAAGATTAAGAAACGAATTTACAGGTGTGTTAACTGGTAAAGGAATTTCTTTCGGTGGATCATTAATTCGTCCTGAAGCTACAGGTTACGGAGATGTATATTTCGCACATAGTATGTTAAAAACTAGAGGTGAAAGCTTTGATGGTAAAACTGTTGTGGTTTCTGGATCTGGAAACGTAGCACAATACGCTACTCAAAAAGCAACTCAATTAGGTGGAAAAGTAGTAACTATGTCAGATTCTTCTGGATATATTTATGACGAAGCTGGTATTGATGCTGAGAAATTAGCATACGTTATGGAAATTAAAAACGTAAACTACGGAAGAATTTCTGATTACGTGAAAAAATATCCATCTGCAAAATTTGTAGAAGGAAAACGTCCATGGGAAGTTAAATGTGATATCGCATTACCATGTGCTACTCAAAATGAATTAGATGAAGCTGAAGCTAAAACTTTAGTAGCTAACGGATGTATCTGTGTGGCTGAAGGAGCAAATATGCCTTCAACTCCAGAGGCAGTTACTGTTTTCACTGATGCAAAAATCTTATTTGCTCCAGGAAAAGCATCTAATGCTGGTGGTGTTGCAACTTCAGGTTTAGAAATGTCTCAAAACTCTTTACGTTTAAGCTGGACTTCTGAAGAAGTTGACGACAGATTAAAAGTAATTATGAAAGACATTCACGAAGCATGTGTACAATATGGTTCTGACGGAAATGGTTATGTAGATTACGTTAAAGGTGCAAACATTGCAGGTTTCGTAAAAGTTGCAGACGCTATGTTAGGTCAAGGTGTAGTATAATATACATTTTAAATTATATAGAAAACGGCTTTCAAGAAATTGAAAGCCGTTTTTTTATCTCCAAACTTATTACTAAAAATTCCCAACTAAAACTTTCCGTTCCATTCATTATAAAACTGTTCTAAAAACGTTTCCATAAAAGTATGGCGTTGTTGTGCGATTTTCTTACCTGATTCTGTATTCATTTTGTCTTTTAGAAGTAATAACTTTTCATAAAAATGATTGATTGTTGGTGCTGTCGAATTTTTATATTCTTCTTTTGACATCTTTAAATTTGGTTCGATTTCCGGATTATAAATTTCTCTATTTTTATAACCGCCATAATTAAAGGTACGAGCAATTCCTACTGCTCCAATCGCGTCTAATCTGTCCGCATCTTGAACAATTTCTAATTCTTTAGAAGTAAATTTCTTTTCGAAGTTGCCGCCTTTAAACGAGATGTTTTCAATAATCGCCACAACATGATTAATAGTTGTTTCCGAAACATTTTCAGAAGTTAAAAAATCTCTAGCGACTTTCGGACCAACCGTTTCATCACCATCGTGAAATTTACTATCGGCAATGTCGTGTAGTAAAGCGGCAAGTTGTACTACTTCTAAATCACAACTTTCCTCTTTCGCAATCAGTAAAGCATTGTTATACACACGTTCCATATGAAACCAGTTGTGGCCGCTTTCCGCGTTTTCTAATTTTTTTTTTACGAAGTTGATCGTGTTTTCTATTACTGACATAGGTGTTAAAATAAAAATTCCAAATTCAAAAGTTACGTTTTAGAATTTGGAATTTATGTTATTGATTTTTTGAAATTTATCTAATTAAAGCTGGTTCTACCCATTTAAAAATATGTCCTTCTTCTGGAATGATCAATCTTTCAGAAATTTTTCTCATTCTTTCTGGTAATTTCATTAGATAATCTCTTGCTTTTTCAGCTTCAGCTGTTAAGCCATTGATGTTTCCAATGTCCCATTTTTCATTTAATTTCTGTAAGATATCTACATAATCTGAAGCAGTGTAAACTCCAATTCTTTGTGCAGAATCTGAAAACGCTTCAAAAGCTGTTCCGATTTTATCACCCGATTCACGTAAGAAAAGTGCTGGCATAGTAATTTTTTGCTTCATCATGTATTGGAAAGCCAACATCATTTCACTTGGATCTACTTTGAAAATCTGATTCACAAATTCGCTATAGGCTAAGTGATGACGCATTTCGTCTCCAGCAATAAGGTTACACATTTTGAATAACTTTTTCTCACCGTATTTCTTAGCAATTAAAGCTACTCTATTGTGTGAAACGAAAGTCGCTAATTCTTGAAAACTAGTGTAAACAAAGTTTTTATATGGATCTCTTCCAGTTCCAATATCAAAACCATCAGCAATTAAATGCTGTGTAGTTTGTTCAATTTCACGCATATTTACTCTTCCAGAAAGATATAAATATTTGTTTAGTACATCACCATGACGGTTTTCTTCACCTGTCCAATGGCGAACCCATTTGCTCCATCCATTTCTTTCTACATTGTCAACACCTTCTACGTCCATTAACCATGATTCGTAGGTTGGAAGTGCTTCTTCTGTGATGGTATCTCCAACTAAAGTTACCCAAAAGTCGTAAGGTAAATCTTTAGATATTTCTCTTAATTCCTTAACTTCTTCTAAAAAATTTTCGTTGTTAGAATCTGGTAACAAATCTGTAGGTTGCCAAATTTTTTCTACTGGAATTAAAAATTCATCCATAAAAGAATCAATTTTTCTTTCCAATAATTGCATGACTTCAAGTCTGATGTTATGTAATGACATGGGCTTTATTGTTTTATATTTTTTTTAATAACTTGTTCTGTTTTTTCGAAAATTTCTTCAAAAGAATACTCAGAAACTTTTAATGGTTCGTGAATTTCTATTGAAATATTTGTGCCTAATCCTAAAGGGAATGCTCCAAATTTATTCATTTTCCACGAGTTATTAATACTAATAGGTACAAAATAGGCATCTGGTGCAAATTTGTACAACATTTTTAATCCATTGGTTGCGAATTCTTTAGGTGCTCCAGTTTTACTTCTGGTTCCTTCAGGAAAAATAACAACGGAATACTTATTTGTATTAATATATTCTCCTACTTTTTTTATTTCTGTTAAGGCTTGTTTTCCGTCTTTTCTATCAATTAAAGCCGAACCACCAATTCTTAAATTTAGCGAAACACTCGGTATACCTTTTCCTAATTCCTTTTTACTAATAAATTTCGGATGCACTTTTCGTAAAAACCATATTATTGGAATAATATCGTGCATACTTTGATGATTACAAACCAAAACTAAAGGTTGGTTTTCTAATAATTTCTCTCTTCCAATAATATCATACGTTGTACCTAAAATATGAGACGTTCTTAAAAGGAAAAAATTTAAAACCGCAACGGATATTCTGTGCGCGTTGTAACCAAATACGTGGTAACAAACCAACTGAATCGGGTGAAAAATTATCAACCACATTAAAAAAACTATCGCATAAAGTACCGATAATGGATACGAAATAATTTTTTGCATACTTTTTTATTCTGATTTTTATGTTGCCAAAGATACTAGTTATAAATAAAAAAAACCACCAAAGCGGCGGTTTTTATAGTATGCTAGCATAGTAGTTAGCAAAATTCGTTATAAGCGTCTTTTAAGTTTTCTGCAATAAGTTCTGCTGGACGACCTTCAATATGATGACGTTCTAACATGTGAACCAATTCACCATCTTTAAACAAAGCCATACATGGCGAAGATGGAGGAAAAGGAAACATGTGTTCTCTTGCTTTGTCAACAGCTTCTTTGTCAACACCAGCGAAAACCGTAACTAAATTACTTGGTTTTTTAGCATTTTCTAAACTCATTTTTGCACCTGGACGAGCATTTCTTGCTGCACAACCACAAACTGAATTTACAACTACTAAAGTTGTTCCTGTTTTACTTATTGCTTGTTCAACTGTTTCAGCTGAATATAAATCTTGAAAACCAGCATCAGATAATTCTGCGCGCATTGGTTTTACCATTTCTTCTGGATACATATTTTTGTATTTAAATAGCGTTTATAAAGTACAAATTTACAAAGTTTTTAGCTTTACACATATAAACTTATCATAAAGATTTGTTATCGTTCTATAAATTTCTTCAAATCCTGAAAATAGTATTTTATATTTGCATCAATTATTTAAGTTATGCGATATTTTATTATACTTTTTTTAAGCGTTACCTCATTCAGTTTTGCCCAAGAACTTAAAGATGCCGAAATTGAAACGGTTAATGTGAAAAGCAAACCAAAAATTGCGACTATTTTAAAAAGACTAAACAAACAATTGCTTAAAAAAACGGATACTACAAGTTTTGTTTTCGATTTACGTCAAATTAATTTAAAGAATTCCGATACGATTATCAATAGAAAAGAAGACCAAATTCTAAAAATTACGAATTTCAATAATTCGTTTTCGAAAAAGAATGTGATTGAAAATAAAGACAATTGGTTTTCTAATTTTAAAGAGATTTTTAAACACTATTCCGCTGATGAATCACCAATTGGTTGGCTTTCTGGTTTTCCGATTCGTAAAAATTTAACGACTACCGACCTTGATTTTTTTAGTCATCCAAACGGTTATGTTTTTACTAGAGAATGGTTAGATAACGATGAATTGTTAGTCACTTTTGTGTCGAAAGGGTTTTATAAAGGGAGTTTTATTGTGGATAAAAACTACAATTTATTACAACTGAATTATGAAACGCAAGAACCGTATCCGTTTTTTTATACAAGTGAAGAAAGTATTGGTAAAAACCATAAATTCACTTCCAATTGGATTTACCAAAGAGAAAAAGTGGCCATGAGTTTTGAAATCGTAAAGAATAAAATGGTTTTAAAATCGTTAACTATCGAAGAAAAATTACGAGATTTTACTTTTAAACGTTTTGATGAAAAAGGAGTTGTTTTTACAGATGCGAATAATTTTTACACGAATTTAAAATTGGTGAATAAGAAGTATTTGGAAGAAGAATAAAAATTTAGCCACGAATTGCCGAATTATATGCTAAGTTTAAAAAAATTAAATCGACGAAGTCGATAAATAATTCGAATCTAAGCGTTAAGAAAAACATTTTTTTTAATTCGAGAATTCGTGGCAAAAATAATAACTAGAAAATTCTCTTCAACAAAGCTTTAATAAACAAACCTTTCGGGCACATCCAAATGACTTTTAGATCTTCCCAAAAAGATGTTTCTTCGTCTAAGAATTTAAAAATTAATGGTGCTTTTTCGGTTTTAAACATACTCGAAAAAATAGCGCTTCCATGTTGATTGGTTTGGTACAAAATGTCAATTAACAACAAATCGTAGCACCAAAATTTATTGATTTTATGAAATTTGGTAAAGTCTTTTCCTGTTTTTAAAAACCGAACTAATTCTTTAGATTTTTTTACCGAATTTTTAAACGTATAACCCGTGCTAGCTTTGCTCCAACCACCAGCTGAACCAATGTTTATGATGTTTTTACTGTTATTTTTCCAAAACGGAAAACAAGTCATGGGAATGTTACCTTGTTCTTTTTCTACAATTTCGTATTCTGTGATTCCTAATTTTTTGATGTAATCTTCAATTTCTCTTTCGTATTCTTCTTTCGATAATAAGTCTTTCGAAAACAATGTGTATTCTAACAAAGCTTCTGTTGAAGAAGTTGGTAACACATACATAAATCGTGTGTTTCCTTTCTGCTCGACAGAAAAATCCATAAAAGTTGTGCAATTTTCTGTGAAAACAGCTTCCTTACTTTTGATAAACCAACCAATAAAATGTTGTTGCACCAAAGGAATTTTTTTTTGCGATTTTACAAGTTCTGGATTGTAAATACTATTGAAAACTTTGTTACAAGTAAACGATTTAGTTTTGGTTTTCACTACACAATGATTGCCTAATTCTGAAAAATCAACGACTTCATCTTGAAACATATCAATGTTTGTATGTTTGGCAATTTCATCGAAAATTAACTTATAAAAATCTGCACTTCGAATCATTTTATATTCGTACGGATTTAAATTTAACTGATTGGTGAAGTCTTTGTTTTTAAACCAAGCTAGTTGCCATTTTTTAGCACTAATTTCATCAAATAAATTTTTGGTATCCCAAAAACACCAGGTTCTATCGTTTTTGTTTTTCGAATCGGAATCTATCAGCAATATTTTTTTATCAGAAAATCGGCCAGATTGAATCATTTCAAAAAGGGTTAATAAAGCTGATAATCCGTTTCCGGTAAAAATGTAATGATAGTGGTTCATAGTTTCAAAAGTACTTCTTTTAAGTTGAATTTTAAAAAAGATTATTCCACTTTAACAGCTTTTTTGTTTTCGTCAATCGCAACGAAAGTAAATTCGCCTGTAATGGCTTTTTCTCTAGAATTCGAATACATTTCTTCAATAAAAATATCTACTCTAACTTTTAAACTGGTGGTGCCTAAATACGTCACTTTTCCAATCAGTTCTATAATTGTTCCATGTGGAATTGGTCTTTTAAAATCTATTTTATCACTACTTACGGTTACCATTTTTTGGCGACTATATCTGGTTGCTGTGATGAAAGCAACTTCATCCATAAATTGCATGGCAGTTCCACCAAATAAAGTATCGTAATGATTGGTTGTGTTTGGAAATACGGCTTTAAAAACTCTTGTTGTAGAATCTTTAATTTTTTCTTCTTGTGTTTTCATATATTTGGATTAAGAGGCAATTCTTTCGAATGCAATGTAATTTACTAAGTTGTTGTTAGAATCAAATTTAGGATAGGCTTCAATTTCGCATCTATACATGGTGCCATCTTTTTTATAATTAATGACAATTTCTTTAAAAGGATGATTTTTGCTAATTGCCATTCTGATTTTTTCTCTAGTTCTATCATCCGTTAAAGCACCTTGAAACATTTTTGGCGTTTGTCCAATAATTTCAGAAGAACGATAGCCCGTTAATTCAGAAATTTCTTTTGTAGTAAACAGAATAGTAAGATTTTTATCAGTAACAATCACAGATTTATTGGCTATTTGATTGTGATAATCTTCTTTATTGATCCATTTTTTTTGAAGGGAATTAAAAGCTGTAATTTCTACATTCGGATGGCTAAAAATATCCCATGAAAGTATCGGTAAAGGCAAGATTCTTAATTTTTTCTGATATTTCGCCCAAGCTAAGTCATAGTTGTCAAACATATTTTATTCATTTTTAAAGTTTTGAAAATGAATAAAACAGAGCTTTTCTTCATTGTAGTGAAATGAAGAAAATTCTAGCTTATGCACTTTCGTGATGCGTAAACAAAAATCAATTATATGTATCTGACTTATTTCTAAAAGAAAATCACAGTTGCACGACAGTTCGAGAATTTAACTCGATTCCACATTGAAAAGTAAAAACTACTTCTCAGAAATTAATTTTAATATTTGGTAAAGTTATGAATTTAAAAATAAAGACTGCTCAAAAAGGGCAGTCTTTAATCAAACACAAACAAAATTCAAAGTTTAAAAGAAACTCTGGTTTTTTTTTCTATTTTTTTATAGAATAATTTTAAAAGTTTTTGCTTCCATTAGGTTGATATACATAGTTAAATTTGTAATATCTTGATGGTTCAGTTCCTGTTGGGTTTGCAGGTGCGTTTTGATAATAACTTAAAATTTCCATTTTTGCGTATTTTCCATCGTGGGTTTTTATCACAATTACTTTTCCAGCAATTGGAGACACAACATTAGTAGCACCATTATAATTGTACCATCCATTACCTGAACCTGTAGGTATTGCGTAACTTGTTGCTGTATCTTGTGCAAATAAATTATCCGTTGGAGCTGTTATAATGTTTGCAAAAGTTCCTGTAACAACAGATGCAGCTGCAATACCAGTTCTTGCTGGTTGATCAGTTCCTGCAACCCCGCCATTTACAAGAATTGTAGTAGAGCGAAAAGCAATGTCCCAATTGTCTCCTGCGGTTACAATTTGTCCTGTTGCAAAATTGAATTTTACAAACTCTCCACTTACGGGTTGCCCACCACCACCTGTAACTGGCGCATGCAAATTAGAAAAGGTTTTTACGGTTAGTGTTGTTGGTGTAGCAGTTGGTGTTGGCTCATCGTCTTTTGAGCAAGATAAAAAAGCAACTGAAATTGCTAATACTAAAATTGTTTTGAAATTTTTCATAATGTATTAATTAGGTTTAAAATAGTTAAAAATTGTATTGCACTTTGCAATACGTTAATCTTCCTGCGTAGTTACTCGCATTTTGTGTATCTGTAAAATTCAAAATATTATCGATGCCGAATTGTATTTCAAATTTTTCTTTTATTTTTTTGGTTATTGAGGAGTCAAAAATCACATACTCTTTTGCAAAAGCATCATAATTGTCTAGAATTGCATTATTGTTAGTGTCGAATAATCCGTACTTGCTTCTGTAGGTTGCTCTGAAATTGTGATAGAGTTTCCAATTTGGTATTTTTAAAAAATATTTGAAGTTTGCAGTATGCTTTGAACGATTGAATAATCCGAAATAATCCGATTGTTTTAGTTCAAACGATTGTGATGTGATTGGGTCACGAGCAAATACTTTTTTGTCTTTAATGTCTTGTATAACATCATTGTCTTTTGCAATTAGATACTGATATCCGCTCGAAATTTCAATGTTTTTAGTTATTTTGACTGATGAATTAAATTCTAAACCTTGCGTGAAAACTGAACCGATATTCGAATAACTAAAAATATTTTGTCCGTTGGTTAATCGCGCAATAGCTCTCGTATCTATTAAGTTTTTTACTTCGTTGTAGAAAATATTTATAGAATTTTTTATTTTTTCTCGATTGAATTTTATACCGAAATTATAACCTACACTAGTTTCAGGATTTAGTGAGTTATCGAAAAAATTAGGAGATACCAAACTGTTTTGAATACGTCCTTGCGATTCTAATTCAGTTAAACGATTTGGAGCAACATTATAACCCAAAACAATATAGCCCACGCCAACATTTTCGAAATTGAAAAATAATTGTCGTAAATCGGGTGCTTTAAAACCGTAACCAACAGAACCTTGAATTGAAAATTGTTTCGAAAATTGATAATTCAAAGCTAATTTCGGACTTAAAACGGAAGCATAAGCTAAATTTTTGTCATAACGTAATCCTGCTAAAACATTAATCTTTTCTTTTAGATTGTAATCGTATTGTAGAAATCCATAATAAGAATTATTGACTGCTTTTTGTTCAAAATAGGTGCGTTCCAAATTGTTAAAATTATAACCAAATCCAGAAGTGTAAGTTGTATTTCGTTTCTTGTAAGATATTCTTATTTCCGGACGAAGTAAATTTTCTTTAAAAAAATCATTGTATAAAATTGTATTGGTGTCGTTAAAACGCACGTCATCTTTTATGTAATATTGAGTGGCATAAAATTCTCCTACGAAACTCAAATTGTTATTTGGATTATAAAAAAATCTAGAATGACTATTGTATTCGTTGGTTTTGGTTGTACCCGATGCGTTTTTGTTGTTTACAATAGTTTCAACATCGTTATTTTGATTGAAATATCGATTGGATACTACTAAATTTGATTTATCCGAAAATCTATAATCAAGTTGCAATTGTGAAGTTAAATTTCGGTAGGGTAAAACCGTTTTCTCATTATCTGTTTTTTCTAAATCATAGCCGTCTGTTGAAAATGAATTTATTGATGCATTGATGTTTAATTTATTGATGCCAAATCCAAAATTTAGATTGTTATCAGTTGTAAAAAAGGTTCCTATACGACTATTTAATTCACCTGTAAGTTTTTTGTTTTTTGGACTTTCCGTAATTATATTTATTACACCACCTAATGCTTCAGAACCATACAAACTAGACGATGCTCCTTTTACAATTTCAATTTGTTTGATGTTGTTTATAGTAACTCTACTCAAATCTAGCGATCCTGCCGAACGACCAACAAGTGGCACGCCATCTATCAATATCAAAGTATATTGAGCATCTAAACCTTGCATTTGAATTCCAAGAACACCACCAAAATCTGGAACTATTATAAGTCCAGTTTGTTCTTCAAGTATATCATTTAGTTTTAACGCTCCAGTTTGTTTAATTTGTGCTTTCGTAATTAATTGTACCGGTAGAGGCAAAGATGATAATTGTCTTTCTGTTCGAGTTGCCGTTACAACAACTTCTTCTATTAAGACACTTTTAATCGTGTCTTTTTTTTCGTTTTGTGAAAAGGACTTAAACGCCAATAAAAACAAGATATATCTGATATTCTTCATTATATTAAATTAGACTTAATAAAATTATTTCGACAAATATATATATTATTTTTATTTAGAATGAATAAAAATAAATATATTTGCATCAGAAATTTAATCTTAAATCATAACATTATGAAAATCAACACATTTATTTTAACAACCACATTATTGTTAATTGGCTTTGTAGGAAGAAGTCAGGATGTAAAAAAGAAAGAAGACGTAAAAGCCATTAAATCGATGTGTGGTTGTTACGAAGTGCAGTTCAATTTTGCGGAAACTTTTAGTTATTCTAAAGACAGTTTGTATAAAAAATCGCCTGTAAAACATGAAACCGCTTTAGAATGGGTAGAATTAATTGAAGACCAACCTAATAAAATTTCGTTACAGCATTTATTAATTACAGGAAAAACAGAAGAATCAATTGTAAAACATTGGCGTCAAGATTGGTTGTTCGAAAACACAAAATTTTATACCTTCAATAAAGAAACGACTTGGGATTTTAATCAATTATCGCCAAAAGAAGTGAAAGGACAATGGACACAAAAAGTATATCAAGTGGATGATAGTCCGAGATATGAAGGAACAGCGACTTGGGTTCACGTAGACGGAAGACATTATTGGGTAAATACAACAGATGCTCCTTTACCAAGAAGAGAACATACAATTAGAAATGATTATAATGTTTTGAAAAGAACAAATGTGCAGGAAATAACTACAACTGGTTGGATTCATGATCAAGATAATGCTAAGTTGATTAGAAAAAATAATGAAAAAGACGTGTTATTAGCGCAAGAAAAAGGTCATGATGTATATACAAAAGTGGATGATTCTAAATGTAAAATCGCACAAGATTGGTGGAAAAAGAACAATTCGGTTTGGAAAAAAGTCAGAGACCAATGGGAAATTGTTTTCTTAAAAAATAAAGATTTGACTTTAGAGAAAAAAGTGGACAATCAGCCATTATTTATGAAATTATTCGACTTAAAAGCAGATGCTTCAAGAGAAGAAGTGGCTAAAATTATAGAAAGTTACATCTCAAAATAAGATAGTTATGTGTTGCAATTTTACAAAAGTTAAAGAAACAAAAAATGGAATTTTAATTTATATGAATAATTGCAAGAAATTCCAATTGAGTTTTAATAACCTACATTTTAGTTTAGATATAATCGAATTAGAAACATTTAAAGATTTTTTACGAAAAGTAGATATCAGTTATTGGGAAAACGAATATGAAAATTCTATTTATAATAAGAAAATTCCAATTCCTACGTTACAGAAAAATTTTATCATTCTAATTGATAGATATGAATTGTTTGAACTGTTGAGCTTGCTCGATTTTGATACAGAAAAAAAAGGTTTTTTAACCTATAAAGATTTTGATAATAATATCAACTTCAATTAATTTTTTAGAGTTATAAAGAAAAGCCCGCCTCATAAAAGCGGGCTTTTTGGATTTTATTTCAAATAATATCTTAATCCTAAGAAACCTCTAATTCCTTGATTGGGAGCGTACACATAAGCGGGATCAAAAGTTAAAGCATACGGATTTTCTGGAGTAGCAATGACATTTCCGTTTCCATCAAATTGCACATTTTCATCAAATGGATCATTTGGTCTTGCAATTAAAAACGCATTTTTTTTGTTGGGTGTCCAATTTAATAAGTTCTTAATTCCACCATATATTTCAAATGTATTGTTCCACTTATACGTTGCTTGAATGTTTTGAATGCTCCAAACTGGCGATGTTCCTGCTCTAGGATCTAAGCTGCTTAATAAAGGCAATCGCATCGGACCATATAAATTTCCGGTATAATCAAAAGATAAATTCCATTCTAAAATTTCATAAGTTATCGCCCAATTCGCGCTATATTTCTCCGTTAAAATTGGTGTTGAGGTTACGCCATCTTTTGTGTTTTCACTTTCTAAAATACTAGCTCCCAAAATTGCTTTTAATCCGAAATTCGACATATAATCGATATTCATGCTTATCCCTTTTGTTACCGCAAAACCATTTAAGTTTTTATAAATAATTTGATTTGGATTGGTGTCGTAATCCGGAATAATTTGATTCGAAAAATGAGTATACCAAGCGGAAATGTCAAAACCTAAAGACGAAGTATTTTCAAATCGCATCTTTTTTAAATAATTCACATTCACATTAAACGACTTTTCTGGTTTCAAATCTTCTTCAACAATTACTTCTCTTGAACCTGTAAGCGCGGCGTGTTCTTCGGTAAATAAATTCACGACTCTAAATCCAGTTCCAGCATTAATTCTAAAAATATCCGAATCAGTAAATTTCCATTTGTATGCTATTCGTGGCGTGTAAATGTATCCGTGATTGTTGTTGTAATCCAATCGACTTCCCAATAAAACACTGTGCATTTTTGCCAATTTTATTTCGTCTTGACCGAAAATACTATAAATGTTTGTTCTTTCTGGTGCAACTGTTGCGGTTGTATTGTCGTTATAAAATTGGTAACGATAAGCACTTCCTAATAAAAAGTCGTGATTGCCAATTTTTTTATCCCATGTTAGTTGTCCGAAACCAATTTGTTGTTGTGCTAAATATTTAGTGGTTCCATAATAAGAATCTTGATTGTGGTTAGTGGCTGAAAAGGAGAAATAAATTTTTTCTGAAACAGGTAATTGATACTTTCCAATTAATTCTTGACGAGACGTGTAAATACTTTCTCCATATACTTTATTAGTTCCTCGGTACGATTTGTTCCAATTCATTTCACCACCCCAACGATCTTCGTAAAAAAAACGACCAGCCAAAGTGAATAATTTATCATTTTTTCGGATGAAATTCCATTTGTTAAAAATCGAAATTCTTTCCTGTAAAGTGACATCGGTAAAATTATCGTTATTGTTGTCTATTGGCGAATTGTAATTGTAATAATTCAAGCCAATTAATGTATTTGCTTTGTTTTTTATGTTCTTTTTGAAACCTAAATCTAAATTGTTTTCTAACCATGAAGTCGTGAAAAAATCTGCAGAAAAAATTGGAGCTTGAGTCGCGTTTTTAGTGATAATATTGATTAATCCACCAACAGCTTCACTTCCATATAAAGAAGAAGCCGGACCTTTTACAATTTCAATTCGATCAATTAATGAATTAGGAATTCCAGATAAGCCATAAACCGTAGAAAGCGAACTTACAATTGGCATTCCATCAATCGTAACCATCGTATACGGACCTTCCAAACCATTAATATGAATGTCGCCAGTATTACAAATATTGCAATTCAATTGCGGACGCACACCATTTACGTTTTGCAAAGCTTCAAAAATGTTGGAAGTTGGATTTTTCTTTAGGAAAGTTGACGTATAAATTTCTACAGGAACTGGAGTTTCCAACCGAGAAACGGCTTTTAAAGTTCCTGTAATAACAATTTCATCAATGTCTTTATCTGTATTTTTTGCAATAGTATCTTTTATTTGCGCTTGAGAAAGAACAGAAAAAAAGAATAGCAGAAATATTTTTTTCACTATATATAATTTAATTTTTAGACAAATCTAAAAATATTATTTGTAGTAATGAAATATTATTCACTATTTTTGTTGAAACGTATTTTATGACCACTTCCGAAGAAAACTATTTAAAAGTAATTTATCATTTGTCAAACCTTTCGCCAAAAGGAGTGAATACGAATGCTATTGCTGGAATGTTAGATACAAAAGCCTCATCTGTAACAGATATGCTTAAGAAATTATCGGACAAAGAATTGGTGGACTATCAAAAGTATCAAGGTGTTTTTTTAACTGATAAAGGGAAACTAAATGCGAAAATGATTGTCAGAAATCATCGTTTGTGGGAAGTTTTTTTAGTAGAAAAATTAGGTTTTGCTTGGGATGAAGTGCATGAAGTTGCGGAAGAATTAGAACACATTCGTTCGGAAAAATTGATTAATCAGTTGGATAAGTTTTTAAATTTCCCAAGTTTTGATCCTCATGGCGACCCAATTCCGAATGCAAAAGGAGAAATTCCAACAATAGCAAAACAATTACTTTCTGAAATTGAAACAGGAAAAACCATCACGTGTGTTGGTGTAAAAGATACTTCAGTAGATTTTTTACAATATTTAAACAAACAGCAGATTTCATTAGGCACAAATATTAAAGTTTTAGAAAAAGAAGCCTTTGATGGCACAATAAAAATTGAAATTAACAATACTATTTTAGTTATATCAGACAAAATTGCTAATAATTTATACGTAAAATAATATGTATCAAGATTTAATAAAATATTTAGAAGGCATTGATCCCATTTTAGCAGCCTTTTACGCGACTATGTTTACGTGGTTGGTTACTGCAGCTGGAGCTTCTTTGGTGTTCTTTTTTAAAACGATGAACAGAGCCGTTTTAGATGGAATGTTAGGTTTTACTGGCGGTGTAATGGTGGCAGCAAGTTATTGGAGCTTATTAGCACCAGCCATAGAAATGAGTGAAGGCGAAGGTTTTACAAAAGTAATACCGGCTGCTTCAGGGTTTTTAATGGGTGCGTTATTCTTATTTGCATTAGACAAAACACTGCCTCATTTACATATTAATTTTAAAGAAACAGAAGGTATAAAATCACCTTGGCAACGCACTACTTTGTTGGTTTTAGCCATAACTTTACATAATATTCCAGAAGGATTAGCTGTTGGGGTTTTATTTGGTGGAGTTGCTGCTGGAATTCCGGAAGCTTCTATTGCTGGAGCTGTTACTTTGGCTATTGGAATTGGAATTCAAAATTTTCCTGAAGGAATTGCGGTTTCTATGCCTTTACGAAGAATGGGAATGAGTCGTAGAAAAAGTTTTATGTACGGTCAATCATCCGCGATTGTTGAACCTATTGCTGGAGTTATAGGTGCGTTTGCCGTAACTTTTTTTACACCAATTTTACCTTATGCTTTAGCTTTTGCAGCTGGTGCGATGATTTTTGTGGTAGTAGAAGAAGTGATTCCAGAAACGCAACAAGATAAAAATACAGATATTGCTACTTTAGGTTTTATTGGTGGATTTATTGTGATGATGAGTTTAGATGTAGCTTTAGGGTAAGATAATTTAATAAAATTCAGATGAAAAAATTAATTTTAGTTATTGTTTTATGTGCTTTTGTAGCTTGTAAATCTGTAAAAGAGAATTCAAATGAAATTACAATTACTTCTAAAAAGGAAATAGTGGTGAACGACTATACCATTGTGATTGATAAAATTATTTCCGATTCTAGATGTCCTCAAGGTGTGAATTGTGTTTGGGCAGGAGAATTAGTCATGGAAGTAAGTGTTTGGCAAAATAAAGCGCTAAATGAAACTATTCAATTGACATTCTCACCAAAAACTAGAGATGAAAATTTGGTTTGGTTTGAAAAGTATATTCCTCAAAATAAAAAACTGAAAAGCTATATAGTTTCGCCAACTAAAACTGAAAATCAGATAGAGTTAAAAGAGTATAAAATTCAATTGATTTTAGAATAATTTAAAAATAAAACCCAGCTCCAAAAGTCGCATAATTATAACTTGGTGAAGCAATTCTTAAATTCTCATAACCCATAGAAAAAAAGTGATTTTTCTTGTGGTATTTTCCTCTAAATTCGAAGGAGTTTACGGGTAATCCGTTGATTTTACTCCAAAGCATTGCACTATTAAAACTCACATTTTTAAATGGAAAAAAATCGGTGTTTAATCCGTAAGAGAAACCGGCTTTATTGATGTCGTTAGCAATATACGTTGCGCCAAGCGTCCAACCTAAATTGAATTTTTCAAAACGTATTCGGTCATAACCTAAATTAAATTGAAATAAGGATAAGTTAGAAGTTGTTTTTGCGAATTTGTCTCGTTCTATTAATTCTCTATAATCGGCTTGCAGATAGAAATATTGAAAAGGCCTGAATTTCCCCTTCATATGATTTCCAAAAGAAGCATTATTTCCATACAAAAAATGGTTTTCTACATCAAATCGCATTAAGTCTTCCGATTCATCTTCAATATCAGAACTCATATAATTTCCAGATTTGTTATTGCAGTAAGGATATGGTGTTAGTTCGCTAAATAAATGATCTTCGTTTTCGTAATCGCCAATTCCTCCGTATAAAAAAACATAAAACCCAACCTTTCCAAAAAAAGCTAGTGTGCTTAAATCGTCAGAGTCATCGCTTTCACGAGCAGTTGTAGTGGTGTTTTGATAAGTGGGTTCGGTAGGTAAGGGTGGGCGATTATCTTCTTTTCCTGATTTTAATTCGTCCTTAGATTTGTCAATTTTTTGAGCGTAAAAGCTACTTGAAAAAGTAAAAAGGATAAGTAGTAAAGTATTTTTTAGCATAAAGAAGTTTTTCTTTTTCTTTCAAAAATAATGCCGAAAATTACTTACAACCACAATCATCACCGCAGCCTTTTTTGTTGGCTTTTTTCTTCCAGAAGAATTTTTTAATCAAAAATCCAACTGCCAATGCTAAACAGATATATGTTAAAATTTCTTGCATGTTATTTCAATGTTTGATAAGCAATTAACGCCACAACATAAGCAAATCCACTCATGAAAACCAATTGAATTAAAGGCCACTTCCAAGAGTTGGTTTCTTTTTTCACAATGGCAAGCGTACTCACACATTGCATCGCAAAAGCGTAGAATAAAAGTAGTGAAATTCCTGTTGCAAAATTGAAAATTCTATTACCATTTGCATCAATATCTTCTGCCATTTTCATTTTTATAGTTGATTCTTCATCACTTTGATTTCCTACACTGTAAATGGTGGCTAATGTTCCAACAAATACTTCACGAGCCGCGAACGAACTCACCACAGCAATTCCAATTTTCCAATCGTAACCCAAAGGTTTGATAGCTGGCTCTATGGTTTTACCCATAATTCCCATGTAAGAATTTTCTAATTTGTAAGCGCTAACCTGATTTTCAAAAACACCTTCTTCTAAACGTGTATTGGTGTTTTTTTCTGCGATAATTTTTTCAGCATTATCAAAATTTGATGAACCATGCGAACCTAAAAACCATAAAACAATGGAAATCGCTAAAATTATTTTTCCAGCTCCAGTTACAAATGCTTTAGTTTTTTCTAAAACATTTAAGGCTACGTTTTTAAACATTGGGACTTTATAACTCGGCATTTCTACTACAAAATACGATTTGCATTGTAGTTTTAATAACTTGTTTAAAATATAAGCAGAACCAATTGCGACCACAAAAGCCATTAAATACAAGGCCATTAAAGTTAAACCTTGTAAACTAAAACCTAAAAAGCGTTTTTCTGGAATGATTAATGAAATTAAAATTGCATAAACAGGTAATCGTGCCGAACAGGTAATGAAAGGTGTGATTAAAATCGTAATTAAACGTTCTTTCCAGTTTTCGATATTTCTAGTGCTCATAATAGCTGGAATCGCACAAGCTGTTCCGGAAATTAAAGGCACAATACTTTTTCCAGATAATCCGAATCGGCGCATGATTTTATCCATTAAAAACACGACTCGACTCATATAACCGCTTTCTTCTAACACCGAAATAAACAAGAATAAAAAGGCGATTTGCGGAATGAAAATCACAATCCCACCTATTCCAGGAATGATTCCGTCGGAAAGTAAATCGGTGAATTTTCCGTGCGGAAGATTGTCTTTCGTAAGTGCGCTTAATTTGGAGAAACTCGTATCAATAAAATCCATCGGAATGCTACTCCAATCGAAAATTGATTGAAAAATAAGCATTAAAACTCCGAAGAAAATTAGGTAACCAAAAACTTTATGCGTTAAAATATTATCTAGAGTGCTTTGAAAATCTGTCGCTTTAGATTTGTCAATTTTTTGAGCCACTTTCAACGTGTCATTAATAAATTGATAGCGTTTTATGGTTTCTTTTTGTTGTAGTTTTTTTAATTCCGTGTGTGAACGTGTGAACGTGTTTTCAATTTCATTACGTTGTAAATTCAAGAAATTAACGTCTTGCGTAATTACCAACCATAATTTATATAATAACTGATTTGGAAACGCTTTTCGTAATCGGTTAAAATATTCTACATCAATAGAACTCGCATTTAAACACGCTTCTGTTGAAAGGTTTTTATAATTTATAATCAATTCTTTAACCTTATCAATTCCGATATTTTTTCGAGAACTAATTAAAGCGATTTTCGTTTTTAAAGCCGTTTCCAATAACGGAATATCTAATTCAATCCCTTTTTGTTTCATTCGGTCACTCATGTTAATGACAAGTAACGTCGGAATTTCAAGGTCTTTTATTTGAGTAAAAAGTAATAAATTTCGTTTCAAATTTTCTACTTCCGTCACCACAACAGCAACATCTGGAAAATCTTCATCGTTTTTATTTAAAAGCAATTCAATCACAACATTTTCGTCAATAGAATTCGCATTTAAACTGTAAGTTCCAGGTAAATCTATAATTTTTGCTTTGGTAATTTGGTTCAATTTTGAAATACCAGTTTTTTTATCAACTGTAATTCCAGGATAGTTCCCCACTTGCTGATTTAAACCTGTCAATTGGTTGAATACAGAAGTCTTTCCAACATTTGGATTACCAATTAGCGCAACTTTTATGATTTTTGGAGTCATTTATTTTATAGATTCTAGGCTGATATAAATAGCTCGCGCTGTTTTTTTTCTAATAGCCACTTTCGAATCATTAACGTTAAAAAATAGAGGATCGCCCATTGGAGCAATTTGAATTAATTCAATGTCATTACCAGGCAAACATCCCATTTCAATTAATTTCAAAGGGATTTCATCAATATTAATATCGATAATTTGGGCGCTTTGACCTTTTTTCAGCATGGAAGCATTAGATTCGCTCACGAACTTATTTAGATTGAATTAAAATACAAAGATAAGTAATTCTTAAAATATAAACCTAACAAATATCATGTTTTGCATTTGAAGTTTTATTTGTACATTAGTCCATATATTTTACAACCTATAAATGAGCAGAACATTAGTAATTGGCGACATACACGGAGGATTAAAAGCAATTGAACAAGTTTTAGAAAGAGCAAAAAATACCTTAAAAGATACTTTGATTTTTTTAGGAGATTATGTTGATGGTTGGAGTCAATCACCTGAAGTCTTAGATTTTCTAATTGATTTATCAGAGAAGCAAAACTGTATTTTTATAAAAGGCAATCATGACGAATTACTTTTAGATTGGTTACAAGACAATCATGAACATTTAAATGAAGAGATGTGGTTTAAACATGGAGGAAAAGCCACAGTTGATGCTTATTTGAATGTTTCAAGCCTAACCAAACAAAAACACATTCAGTTTTTAAAATCCTTACAAAATTATTATTTAGACGAACAAAACAGGTTGTTTGTTCACGCAGGATTTACCAATATGAACGGTGTGAAACTTGAGTTTTTTCCAAAATTATTGTATTGGGACAGAACGCTTTGGGAAGTGGCTTCATGTTTGGATGAAGCAATAGATGTGAATTCTGAATGGTATCCAAAAAGATTAAAAATTTATTCAGAAATTTATATTGGACATTCGCCTATTTCTAAAACAGAAAAAGTAGCACCTTTATTTAAAAATTCAGTTTGGAATTTAGATACAGGAGCAGCTTTTAAAGGCGCCTTAACCATTATGGACATTGATTCAAAAGAATTTTGGCAAAGTGATGTGTTGTCTGAATTATACTCTAATGAAATTGGAAGAAATTAACCAAAAGATTGTTGGTTTTATAATATTATTTATAGTCTACAATTCTAATATAAATCAAACATATATTGGATAAAATAAAAAATCCGTCTGAGTTTCTCAGACGGATTTAATTCAATTGACAACCCCCCAGTTGTTATATGAAAATTTACTATAGCGAAATTAGTTGTAATTGTGTTTACTAGCTTACGGTTATGCCGTAAATGATGTTAAATTTTCATTTTATAAAAAAATCCGCCTGAAAGTTTCAGACGGATTTTACTCATTTTACAACCCCCCAGTTGTTTGATGAAAAATTTACTTATGTAAATGTATTAATATATAAGAATTAATAATTACGGCTTTGCCGTAAAAGAAGTTAAAATTGCAAAAGCCTTTATTTTACTTAATTGATAGTTCTTTCTCTGTGTTATTGTTTTTTTTAAAATTTTAACACTTTTGTCTTGTTTTCATCAGGTTGCTTTGTTCTGTAAATTTAACAAACATTACGGCAAATCCGTAATTGCGTTCTTAGTTAGCAAATTATCTTTATAAAATTATAAAATCTTAATTTGTTGTTTTATTAAAATAGAGTAATTAACAAAAATAATTAATATGATGAACTTGACTTTAAAATCTTTTTTTTTAACTTTTCTATTTTCTCTTTTAGGGAATAGTAATTGTAATGCCCAAGTTGGTATTGGAACCGTTTCTCCTGTAGGAGCATTGGATGTCACTTCTACAGATGAAGGGCTTTTAATTCCAAGAGTTGCTTTGTCTGCAACAAACGTGGCTACGGTTTTAACTCCAACAGTTTCTGAGTTGGTGTATAATACATTTACATCTGCGTTAGGTCCAAATCAAGTTGCGCCTGGATTTTATTATTGGAATGGAACCATTTGGGTGCCAATTCCAACAGGTAGTCTTACAGCTTGGTCATTAACTGGAAATACTGGTACTGTCGCAACTACAAACTTTATTGGTACTACAGATGCTGTAGATTTTGTTACAAGAACAAATAATACGGAAAAAATGAGAGTTACCTCGGCTGGTAATGTTGGTATAGGAACTACAACCCCTACAAATTTATTAGAAATTGGGAATGCAAGTAGTGGTAGTAGCTCTGCTATAGCTATAAAAACAGCCACTTCAGTCTCAAGTTTTACCCCTGCAACATATGCAGATTATAATGGAGGCGTAATTCAATCTACTTATCCCGGTGGAGTAATTGGGCAAAATTTGAACATAGTAGCTACAGGTGCCAATTCTGGAAATTGGCCTTCTAATATTGCTTTTCATACTAGAAATAGTGGAGGAACAAATACATCTGAAAAAATGCGTATTATTCATAATGGGAATGTAGGAATTGGAACTGCAACTCCAGCCGCAAAATTAGATGTTGCTGCAGGAGTATCTACCGTGAATTCTGTTGTAAATGCAACTGGAAGTATAAATGATTATTTGCAATTTAACGTTCAAAACACTAGTACAGGAACGCAAGCACAAAGTGGGTATTCTGCTACTGCTGATAATGGAAGTGCCACTACAGGTTTTGCTTGGCTAGGAATAAATAATTCAACGTTTAATTTTCCAACTGCTTATAATATTGGTGTAGCAAATGACGTAAGTTATGTAGGTAGTGGGCAAGACATGTATATTGCTAATGCTAATAACACAAAATCAATTATTTTTTCTACTGGTAGAGCTACTACACCTTTCTTTAATGAAAGAATGAGAATTAGATCCGATGGAAGTGTTGGAATAAACAATACAGGAGCTGCTTCTGAAAAGTTAAAAGTTGTACACGCAGGAGCTGGAAATGATGCGATAAACGCAGTAAATAATGATGATAATGTAGGAAAGGGAAATGCTGTTTGGGCTACAAATAGTAATGCAACGGGTACAAGTATAATAGCAAGTTCTGGGGCAACACCTCCAAGTGTTTTACCTACAATTGGGGCTGGAATTGCAGGTTCACATGTTGATGGTTTTGGCGTGTATGCTAGTACAGGGAATGGTTTTCCTAATACAGCCGCTCACAATGGTCATGCAGCCGGAGGTTTTTCATTAGATAACGATAACAATACTGCTACTTCTGGTTCAAGTGCTTTTGCAAAATTGGCAGGTAAAGATAATGTATCGCCAAATGGTATTTTAGGCGCTCAAAATGTGTTATATGGAGGTTATTTTGAGGGAGGTGTAAGTGCACAATCCTATTCTTTTGCGGGTTTAAAATACAATCACAATGGTACAGGTGGTGGTGGAACAGATTATAAAGTAATTGGAAACGGAGTTGCGTCTACCATTATTTTAGATGAAAACAAAAAGCCTAGAATTATGTTTTGTCCAGAAGCTCCTGAAGTGTTATTTGAAGATTATGGTGTTTCAAAATTAATTAATGGAGAAGCTTTCATAACATTAGATAAAATTTTAGCTTCATCAATGAAAATTGATGAGAAGCATCCTTTAAAAGTTTTTATTCAATTAGAAGGGGATTGTAATGGAGTTTTTGTTACAGATAAATCAAATATTGGTTTTAGAGTTAAAGAATTAAATAAAGGGAATAGTAATGTTAGTTTTTCTTGGCATATTGTTGGAAGTAGAGCTGATAGCAAAGATGAAAATGGAAACATAAATTCTGAATTTGAAAATTTAAGACTTCCAATTGGTCCAACAAAGTTGAAACATGATATCATGCTGGAAAAAAATTCTAGTAAACAAAAATGATGCCCTAAATAATATTAGTTACTATATAAAAAAACTGTGTCAAATCTTTTTGACACAGTTTTTTTATTTTAAGTAGTTTTGAAACGCTGACTTCGTCTAGTTTGTTTATGTCTTTTTTTTATTGGTAATTACTGTGTTTTAATTACTTATTAAAGGAATTAGATTTTGACGTATTGCATTATAAATCTTCTATGAAAAATAGTTTTCCAAGCCCTGTTTCTTGAATATTTTTTCTTTGAGAATGACGTTTTTAGTCTAAAATAGTTTGTAGTAAAAGCATTAATGTATTTAATTAAGGTTCTAGATCCCTTAATGCTTCTTATATATAAATAAAGATCAAATTAATTATTTTATTTTTAAGTAATAACGGCTCTAAGCTAAAGGAAGTTGGCTTTATTATTAGCTAAAAAAAATCCGCCTGAAAGTATCAGACGGATTATGCTCATTTTACAACCCCCCAGTTGTTTGATGAAATATTTACCTATGTAAAGGTAACGGTACTCTTTTGTTTTTAATTACGGTTTTGCCGTAAATAATGTTAAATTAAATAAAACCTTGTTTTTTTACTTCAAAAATAAGCTCTTCATCTGTGCTTTTATTCGTAAGAAAAAAATCTTTAATCTTTGATTTTCTTTTTTCTACTGTGCTTTCGCTTAATCCCAATTGTGTAGCAATAGTTTTGTTTTTAAATCCTTGAGCTATTAATACGATAATTTGTCTGTTAATATTATCTAGGTAATCTTCTCGAGTTAATAAATCTTTCATATTATCCGTAACGGTATGACTGTAATAAGTTTTGCCATCAACAACTTCATGGAAAGCATCTAAAAGAACATCTACAGTAGCATCACTTTTTATGATTAAACCATTTGGGTTAACATTGTGTATAATGTCATAAATGATAAAGGTTTCTGCATGTCCAGTTAAGATGATAATTTTGGCTTTTGTTTGATGCTTTTTTGCTAGAATGGCTAAATCTTCACCTGATTTCATGTTCTTTTCATGAAAAGGAGGTAAACTACGGTCTAGTAAAATAAAGTCAAAAAAATCCGCATGTATAGGCTTGGTAATCTCGTTATATGCTTCTTCACAATTGTAGCAAAATGTTGGAGAAAGTTTTAAGTCTTTATGATTAAGGCCTAAAATAGATATATAACCATTTAAAATAGCTGGATGATCGTCGACCAGTAATATATTTGAAATCATGTTTTGTTTTAATACTATTGTTTTCTTTTAGAGTAAGGATGTAAATCTTGTAATCTTTTTAAACTACACAAAAAAATAATTTAACTCTGGATATTTATGAAAGGTTAAAGTTGTTTGTTTTAATGTTATACTTTTTGGTTTGTAAAGTTAGAATATTACATTGCTTTTATGTTGTTTTTTATTTCTAATTAGGTTAGTTCAAAACGAAATGTATATTTAAAGTTAAATTCGTGTTTTTTTTCATTTTAAGTTTTGAATTTTTCATGTTTTTATAACTTATTTTGAATTTTATCCCCTATTTGTTGCTATAAACACATATCGTTTTTTTAAGAATTGTTTAAAGTACTTTCTACGGTGTAAAAGTAAATTTTTTTAAGTAATTTTTATTACGGCTTTACCTTAAAAAATGTTAATTTTCTTTATTTTTGCAAAGAATTTAAAAAAATGTAGAATGAAAAAACTAGTACTTGTTGCATTCTTAGGAATGGGACTTTTAGCCAATGCGCAAGCTTATAAAGGAAAAGAAGATTTAAAATTACAAATTGGTGCTACCATTCAAAATGGTGGAACTGGGATTGTTTTAACTAACGATTATGGAATTGGTGAAAATATGTCATTCGGTTTTTCGGCTAGTTATATGCTTAGTGCCGATAATGGTGTGAGAATTAACGAAGTAACATTTTTACCAGAAAATGAAAAACCAAAATTTCAAGACAGAGCAGATCTTAAAGTTCGTTTTAATGCTAACTTGGGTAATGTAATTGGTTTAGAAGATAATATGGATATTTATCCAGGTATAAATTTAGGGACAAGAAATTTTGGAACACATTTAGGTTTCAGATATTTCTTTACTGATGGTTTTGGTGTGTATTCAGAAATGAATTTACCAATTGCAGAATATGACACTACTCCGGGTGTTTTCGGACATTATAACAACCAATTTACTTTTCAAATTGGTGCTTCATTCAATTTATAAGAAATGAGTATAGTTACAGAAAAAAGATTAAAAGACAGAAGCGGAAGTGTTTGTGAAATTAGCGGAAGCGATGAAAACTTAGTAGTTTATATCGTAGAGCCTAAAACAGAAGCCATTCCAGAAAACTGTATTTTAATTACGAAATCATTAAGAGATCAAATTGAAAATAAAGATTTGATGAACGCCAACGATTGGAGAGGTTTGTCAGATAGTATGTGGAATGAAAATTTACCAGTACAAATTGTATCTTGGAGAATGCACGCACGTTTAAAAAACAACGATATGTTAGAAATGATGTATTTTGACGAAGATGCCTTAGAATGGGCAAAAGCAACAGGTGAAGACGAAGATGAAGAAGGAAAAATCATTCATAAAGATTCTAACGGAAACATTTTATTAGACGGCGATTCTGTAGTTTTAATAAAAGATTTAGATGTAAAAGGCGCTACTTTCACTGCAAAACGTGGTGCAGCAGTTCATAACATCAAACTAGTTTGGGACAATGCCAATCAAATTGAAGGTAGAGTAGAAAACCAACATATTGTTATTTTAACGCAATACGTGAAGAAGACGAAATAATTTTAGATGCTGAAACAAGTTCAGCATGACAAATTGAAATAATCAAAAAACCCTGCAAATATTATATTTGCAGGGTTTTTCTATATTCTAAAATCTATAAAGATTACAAATCAAATTTAATTCCTTGTGCTAAAGGTAATTGATCAGAGTAGTTAACTGTGTTCGTTTGTCTTCTCATGTAAACTTTCCAAGCATCTGAACCAGATTCTCTTCCACCACCAGTTTCTTTTTCTCCACCGAAAGCACCACCAATTTCTGCACCAGAAGTTCCGATGTTTACGTTAGCAATTCCACAGTCAGAACCTGAAAATGATAAGAATTTTTCTGCTTCTTTCATGCTGTTTGTCATAATCGCAGAAGATAAACCTTGAGCTACACCATTTTGTTTGTCAATTGCGTTTTCTACTTCACCTTCATATTTCATTAAATATAAAATTGGAGCAAACGTTTCGTGTTGAACAATTTCAAAATGATTCTCAGCTTCAATAATTGCTGGTTTCACGTAACATCCAGATTCGTAACCTTCTCCAGATAAAACGCCACCTTCAACTAATACTTTTCCACCTTCAGCTTTAGCTTTTTCAATAGCCGCTAAATACGTGTTAACCGCATCTGTATCGATAAGTGGACCGATATGGTTTTTTTGATCTAATGGATTTCCAATTGTTAATTGTCCGTAAGCACCAACAATCGCATCTCTTACTTTATCGTAAACTGATTCATGAATAATTAATCTACGAGTAGAAGTACATCTTTGTCCAGCTGTTCCAACCGCTCCGAAAACCGCTCCAGGAACTACTACTTTTAAATCAGCAGTTGGAGTAATAATAATGGCGTTGTTTCCACCTAATTCTAATAATGATTTTCCGAAACGTTGTGCTACAGTTGCACCAACAATTCTTCCCATTCTTGTAGATCCTGTTGCAGATACTAAAGGAATTCTTACGTCAGTAGTCATCATTTCACCTACTTTGTAATCTCCATTAATAATACAAGAAATTCCTTCTGGTAAATTGTTTGCTTTTAATACATCAGCAATAATATTTTGACAAGCGATCGTACAAATTGGCGCTTTTTCAGAACCTTTCCATACACAAACGTCACCACAAATCCATGCTAAAGCGGTGTTCCAAGCCCAAACCGCTACTGGGAAGTTGAAAGCTGAAATAATTCCAACAACTCCAATTGAATGCCATTGCTCTCTCATTACGTGACCTGGACGTTCAGATGGAATCGTTTGTCCGTTTAATTGACGTGATAAACCTACTGCGAAGTCGCAAATGTCAATCATTTCTTGAACTTCACCGTAACCCTCTTGTAACGACTTACCCATTTCGTAAGAAACTAATTTCCCAAGTGGTTCTTTTAATTCTCTTAATTTATTTCCAAACTGACGAACAATTTCTCCGCGTTGAGGTGCTGGCATAGCGCGGAAAGATTTGAAAGCTTCCGTTGCACTTTGCATCACTTTTTCGTAGTCTGCTGCAGTTGTTGTTTTTACTTTACCGATTAATTGACCATCAACTGGTGAATAACTTTCGATTATTTCTCCTGAAGAAAAACTGTTTGAACCTGTAGAAGTTCCGTCGTTTACTTCTTTAATTCCTAATGCTTGTAATGCTTCTTGCATTCCGAATTGTGATGCTATTGTTGACATATGTAACTTTATTATGTGTTTTTGTTATTTTTATGCAAAGGTAATAAATAGATTTGAATTGCAATGCAAATCAATGGAATCCCTAAAAAAGTGAGTTATTTCACAAATTTCGGATTAGTTTCCATCACTGTTCCGCATTTGTCACAAGTTCTTTTTTTTTCTGAAGAATAAAAATCTTTGAAATGTTGCAAAAAATCTTTTTCGATATCATTTAATCCGAAATACACTTCATGAAGTTTGTGATTGCAATTGTCGCAAAACCAAAGTAAACCGTCTTTGCCTTCTGTTCTTTTTCTTTCGATAACCAAACCAATGGAATTTTCGGTTCTGTTAGGAGAATGTGGTGTTTTTCCGGGTAATAAAAACATATCGCCAGCAGAAAGATGCATGGCTTTCTTTTTACCATCTTCCTGAATATAAATCGTAATATCTCCTTCTAACTGATAAAATAATTCTTCCGTTTCGTTATAATGAAAATCTTTTCTGGCATTTGGTCCGGCTACAATCATTACAATATAATCGCCAGAATCAACATATAAATTTTTATTGGCAACTGGCGGAACTAGAAGATGACGATTTGCTGAAATCCACTTATTTAGGTTGAAAGGTTTGACTATTGACATATTGTAGAGTTTTTTTATGTTTAACGAATTTACACCGATTTTTTGAAACAGACAAAAAATAAAAAACCGCCTCAATTTTGTTGAGACGGTTCATTTAATTTTATATGAATTTATTTTTTTGCTTCTTTAATAAGGTATATGTAAGAAGGAAAGTGATCCGAATATCCCGGTCCAGTATTTCCATTTCTCAAAGCATAACCTTTATATTGTCCGGTTTGTTGAATCATGAACGGAGCGTTATAAACTCCAGCTTTCCAATATCTCCAAGAAGTATAATCTCTTCTTAATAAAGGTTCAGATATAATAATTTGATCGAAGAAATCCCAAGAATCTCTGAATGCTAATGTTCCTATTCCTTTATTCATTAATTTTTCTGCAGGATTGTATAAACCTAGAGGTTTTACTTCTTTTTCATCACCTTTAGCACCTAAAACTTGTTTTACACTTTTGTTAAATGGTCCGTCATTTAAATCTCCCATGGTAAAAATCTTAGCATTTGGGTTGATTACCTGTAACGAATCGATGATTTTTTTGTTTAAAGCTGCAGCAGCTTCTCGTAATGGGCTACTTCTTTTTTCACCACCTCTTCGAGAAGGCCAGTGACTTACAATAAAGTGCATTTCTTCACCATCTAATAAACCAGTCATTAATATTTGGTCACGAGTAAAGATTCTCTTTGTTTTTGTATCTACCACATTATCGTCAGTGTCTTCTACTTTTTCTTTGTCTTTCGCTTTTTTATCGGTAAGATCTTCCGTTACAATTAAAGGGTAGTTTTTGTAACTCGTTGGAGTAAAATGTCCTTTTTGGTATAAAAAACCAGTATCAATTCCTCTTTTGTCTGGAGAATCAAAATGAATAACGGCATAACCTTTTGCTGCTAATAAAGGTTGTTTGCATAAATCTTCTAAAACTTGTCTGTTTTCTATTTCAGCAACACCTAAAACAACTGGAGAATTTTTTTGTTCTGCACTTGTTCCTAATTGAGAAATTACTCTTTCCAATTTTTGTAATTTATCTTTATAGTTTTCAGGAGTATAAATGAAATCCTCATCATTAATTGTAGGGTCATTAATAGTGTCAAATAAGTTTTCTAAATTATAGAAAGCTATTGTGTTTACCATGTAGTTTTTTTTCTCTTGTGCAAAACTCGTTGTAACAAACAAAATAACTGCTAAAACGCTGTAAAATGGTTTTATTTTCATATCCAAGGTTAAATTATGATTAAATGTTAAAGCAAAATTGAGGCCAAAGGTAAATAATATTATTAAATGTTGTACATTTGCCCGCATTTAGTTTTTGTAAATTAAATGTTAGTTAAAGTATTAATTTATAATTAAGTATGAAAAAACTTGCATTAAGTCTTTTATTTTTATTTCAGGCCGTTTTAGTAATGGCTCAAAATCAATCAACTGTTAAAGGAAAAGTAGTTGATTCTAAATCGCAAATCCCATTGGGTAGCGTAAAGGTTATGATTCAATCTAACGAACAATTTGTAACTACTAACAATTTAGGAGAATTCCAAATTAAAGGTATTACAGCTGGAAACCAAATTTTGGTTGTTTCTGTAGATGGATATAACACACAAAACTTCGCAATTGAAGTAGTTGATAATCAAACGTTAGATGTTGGAATGATGTTTTTGGAAGAAGACATTACTTCAGAACAACAATTAAGTTTAGTTACTATTACGGAAAACGATTTAGGTGACGATAACAGTGGTTCTGAAAGTACTGCAGGTTTGTTACAATCTTCTAGAGATGCGTACCAACAAGCTGCGGCTTTCAATTGGGGACAAGCTCGTTTTAGAATGAGAGGTTTAGATAATGAGTATGGAGTTACCATGATTAATGGTATTTCTATGAACAAAATCTACGACGGAAGACCACAATGGAGTAACTGGGGTGGTTTAAATGACGCAACTAGAAATCAAGAATTTACTTTAGGTTCTGCGCCATCAGATTATACTTTTGGTGGAATTTTAGGAACTCAAGAAATTAATACTAGAGCTTCTTTGTACAGAAAAGGAACAAGAATTTCTCAATCAGGTACCAACACTAATTATTCTTGGAGATCTATGATTACTCATAACTCTGGTTTAATGGAAAATGGTTGGGCATATAGCGTTTCTGGTTCAAGAAGATGGGCTAAAGAAGGTTATTTTGAAGGTACAGATTATGCTGCAAATTCATTTTTTGCAAGTGTTGAAAAAAGATTCAATAAAAGACATAGTTTAAACTTTACAAGTATTTATGCTCAAAATAGCAGAGGAAAAAATTCTCCAAATACTAATGAAGTAAATGATATTAAAGGGATTAAATACAATTCTTATTGGGGATACCAAAACGGAAAAAAACGTAATTCTAGAGATAAAGATGTAGAAGAGCCTATTTTAATGTTAAGTCACTATTGGAAAATGTCTGAAAAAACGACATTAAATACGAATGTATCTTATCAAACTGGTTCTATTGGAAACAGTAGATTTGATTATCAAGGTGCTAATAATCCTGATCCTACATATTATAAAAACTTACCAAGTTATTTTTATAACGATCCTTCAAACTATTTGGCAGATGGAACAAATCCATTAGCAAATCAAGCAAGAGCAAATTTTATTGCTGATGGGCAAATTGATTGGCCAGCTATTTATACAGCAAATCAAAATAGTTCAAATGGTGGTAAAAGTGTTTATGCTTTATACGAAGACAGAACGGATGATAAACAAATTTCTGCCAATTCAATTTTATTCTCAGACTTATCTGATAACGTAAAATTAAACGCTGGTGCAACTTTCAAAAAATTAAAATCTCATAATTTCCAAAATATGTTGGATTTATTAGGAGGTCAATATTTTTCTGATATAGATCCATTTTATTCTGGAGATCAAACACAGTCAGATTTAAATAATCCAAACAGACAAATTAAAGTTGGAGATACTTACGGATACAACTATAATTTGAATGCAATTGTTATGGATGCGTTTACACAATTTAAATTCTCATACAAAAAAACAGATTTCTATTTAGCACAATCATTCTCTAGAAGTCAATATGAAAGAGAAGGTTTGTACAGAAACGGAATCTATGCTAATAATTCTTTCGGAAAAAGTGGAAAACAAATTTTTGAAAACTTCGGTTTCAAAGGAGGGTTTACATACAAAATCACTGGACAGCATTTATTAGATTTCAATGGAGTGTATATGACAAAAGCTCCAAATATGAGAAATACTTTTGCTAATGCACGTATTAACAATAACATCGTACCAGAATTAGAAAGCGAGCGAGTTACTAGTTTAGATGCTTCTTATGTAGTAAGAACTCCGAAATTTAAAGCACGTTTAACAGGTTTTGCTTCTAAAGTACAAAACGCAACAGAAATTTCATTCTTCTATGCTGAAAATGTAGGTGAAGATGCTGATGGAAATGATGAAGATTCATTTATTTCGGAACTTTTAACAGGAATTGAAAAAAGAAACTTTGGTGCTGAATTAGGTATGGAATACCAAATTACTTCTACAATTAAAGCTACGGTTGCAGCTTCTTATGGTCAGTATTTATACGGTAACAATCCGAATTTAAAAATAAATGATGACGCACAAGCGACATTAACAAATACACAACCAGTAGTTGACTTTGGTAAATCAAATTTAAAAAACTACAGAATAGCAGGTATGCCACAAACGGCTGCTTCATTTGGTTTAGAATATAGAGATCCACATTTCTGGTGGATTGGAGCAAATATTAACTATTTAGCGGATTCTTATGTAGATATTTCTAACATTACTAGAACTGAAAATTTTGCAGTAGATAGTGATGGTTACGGTTATCCAAATGCTACTCCTGAAAATGTTGAAAAATTATTAAAGCAAGAAAAATTTGCTGACTTTAATTTGTTAAACGTAACAGGAGGAAAATCTTGGAGAATTGACAATACTACAATTGGTTTCTTTGCATCTGTAAATAATGTTTTAGATACAACATATAAAACAGGTGGTTTTGAACAATCTAGAAAAGCTACTTTTACAGATCTTCAAACTGACCAAGCAAACAATACTCCTTCTTTTGGTTCAAAATATTTTTACGGATATGGAAGAACTTATTTTGTAAATTTATATGTTAACTTTTAATTAATTGGCTATGAAAAATATATTTTTAAAAATAATATTGGTTGCTTTTACAATTTCATTTGTAGGTTGTGAAGAACCAGAAACAGAGATCCCAGCATTTAAACCTGTTGTGTTTAAGGAAGTTTTTGATTCATTTACAGTTAATGAAGATGAATATTTAAATTTTGGAGATTGGACAAGTTTTGCTGAAACTGGTACTGTTCAATGGACGGAACAAAATGATGATAATAACGGATATATTCAATTCACTACTTTTGGTAGTACAACTGGTGATGCAACAAACATTGCTTGGGCAATATCTCCTGCTATCAATATGGATAATTCTTCAAATGAAGTTTTAACTTTTAAAACTGCTGCAGAATTTATTACTGATGCAAATAACAACTTAGTAGTTCTTATTTCTACTGATTTTGATGGAACGAATGTGTTAACTGCAACTTGGACTCCAATTACTGCTAATATTGCAGGATTAGCAACTAACTTACCAAATGGAAGTGCTGATGGTGTTTTAAATGTGAATTCAGGAAAAATTGATTTATCAACTTACACTGGAAATATTCACATTGCTTTTAAAGCGAAAGGATCTAGTACAAATTCTGCGTTAGATGGATCTTTAAGAGTTGACGAAATTAAAATATTTGATAAAACTTTATAATAAATGACTATGAAAAATATTAAATTAGTTTTAACAACTGCTATTTTCGCAACTTTATTTGGTTGTGTTAATAATGATAATTATGCTGATCCAGATTTATCAGGAGAATGTGGTGATTTAACTGCAACAAAAACAGTACAAAATATTGCAACACTAGCAACTGGAATCGTTAAATCTTATAATAGTACAGTTCCTGCTGGAGTTAGTGCAGACGATATCATTGAGGCTTATGTAACTTCAAGTGATGAAGGTGGTAATTTTTATAAATCTATTTCAATGGTTTCATTGGATGGAACTAAAGGATTTTCTGTTCCTGTAGATGACTATAATTTATATACTAAATTTGAACCAGGAAGAAAAGTATATATTAAAATGAAAGATAGATACTTTTATAATAACCCATTAACAAATGGATTAGAAATTGGTAATTTATTTGATAATGGTGCACCTTTAGCTGATGAAGTTGGAAGATTAGAGATTGTTCAATATCAAGATATAGTTAAAAGAAGTTGTACTAAAGTTGATGAAAACACTTTAGTTAACAATTTGACAATTCCAACTATGTTAAATGATGCGAATTTGAATAAATTGATTGAAATTACTGGAGTTCAATTTTCTGATTCAAATGTTGGAAAAACATATTATAATAGTAACAACCAAATTGGTGGTGCTACAAATAACATCGTTTCTGATGCTTTAGGAAATACATTAATAGTTAGAATTTCTGAGTTTGCAACCTTTGCCGCAAAACCAGTTCCTTCTTTGAATGGAAAAATTAGAGGAGTTTTAACTAAGTATTTAGGTGGTTACCAATTTATGGTTCGCACAGAAAATGATATCATGTTAACGAACCCAAGAATAGATAGTGCTCCTCCAATTGTTGGAAATGCTAATGTTTTTGATGCAACATTAAATGAGCCATTTACTTCATATGCCGTAAATTTATCAAATTTCCCAAAATACATCAATGATGCAGATTTTGGACCAAGATATTGGCAAGTTAAATCGTTTGGTACGCCTGTAAATAAGTATATTGAAATGTCTTCTTTTGCAGGTAACGGAAATCCTGGAGTTCCATGTAAAACATTTTTTATGGTTCCTGTAGATTTTACTGCAGCTAGTACTTTGACTTTTAAAGAAGAAATGAGATTTTTTAGAGGTGAAGTTGCTTTAAAAGTATATTACATTAAAAGTGCTGATTATGTACCTGGAAGTGCAGTTGATAGATCAAAATTAACGAATATTACATCTGGACAAGGTTTAAATATTACTTATCCAGGAATTGGTCTTTCAGAGAATTCATTTAATAGTGCAGGTATTTATAATATTCCAGCAAGTTTAACTGGAAATGGTTATTTTGTTTTCGAATATATCGGAACAGATACACAAACAACTACTGTTCAAATTGATGATATAACTATCGGTTAATCAAAAATAAAACACATAAAAAAAGCCTTCTTAAATTTTAAGAAGGCTTTTTTGTTTTTAAGAATATTGATTAATGTGCTTCCAACCAGTTTTTACCTAAACCAATTTCCACGTCTAACGGAACAATCATTTTAAAAGCATTTTCCATTTCGTGTTTAATCATCGGTTGAATTTTCTCTAATTCGCTATTATGTACATCAAAAACTAGTTCATCATGCACTTGCAATAACATTTTAGATTGCCAGTTTTCCGATTTTAGCTTTTTGTGAATGTTAATCATCGCAATTTTAATAATATCGGCAGCAGAACCTTGAATTGGTGCATTTACGGCATTTCTTTCAGCTCCACCACGAACTATTGCATTCGCAGAGTTAATGTCTTTTAAATAACGTCTTCTACCTGAAATGGTTTCAACGTAACCGTTTTCTCTCGCAAAATCTACTTGATCAGAAATAAACGATTTCAATTTTGGATAGGTTTTGTAATACGCATCAATTAATTCCGCACTTTCTTTACGAGATAAATTCGTTTGATTACTCAATCCAAAAGCAGAAACGCCATAAATAATTCCGAAATTTACCGTTTTAGCATGACTTCTTTGTTCTTTTGTTACTTCTTCTAAAGGCACATTGAACACTTTTGCTGCGGTACTTTTATGAATGTCTTCGTTGTTTCTAAACGCTTCAATCATATTTTCTTCGCCACATAAAGCTGCGATAATACGTAATTCAATTTGAGAATAATCGGCAGAAACTAACGTGTAATTTTCATCTCTGGCAATAAAAGCTTTTCTAATTTGTCTTCCTCTTTCGGTACGAATTGGAATGTTTTGTAAATTCGGATTGTTAGAACTTAAACGACCAGTCGCCGCAACCGTTTGCATATAATCAGTATGAACGCGACCTGTTTTTGGATCTACTTGATTCGGTAATGCATCAATATAAGTACTTTGTAATTTCACCATTTGACGCCATTCTAAAATGTCTTTTACAATCGGATTGTCGTTGGCTAAATAACTTAAGATTTCTTCACCCGTAGCATATTGACCGGTTTTGGTTTTCTTTTGTTTCGCACCACCAATTTTCATTTTGTCAAATAAAACATCTCCCAATTGTTTTGGAGAAGCTAAATTGAAGGTTTCACCAGCGGTTTCATAGATGTTTTGTTCTAAAGCTTTGCTTTCAGCCGTCATTTCAACTGACATTTTCTTTAAGAAATCGACATCTAAATTAATACCTTCTTTTTCCATATCGGCTAAAACCGGAACTAACGGAATCTCAATTTCATCATATAATTTTTTCGTACCTACTTTTTCTAAAATCGGTAAAAAATGATTTTTCAATTGAATCGTCACATCGGCATCTTCTACAGCATATTCTTTGATATCATCCAAAGGAATATCACGCATGTTACCTTGATTTTTTCCTTTTTTACCAATTAATTCGGTAATAGATTTTGGAGAATATTTCAAATAAGTTTCACTCAACACATCCATATTATGACGCATATCTGGATTGATCAAATAATGCGCAATCATCGTATCGAATAAATTTCCTTTGACTTCAATTCCGTAACGAGAAAGAATTTTTAAATCGTATTTAATATTTTGTCCGACTTTTTCAATGGTTTCATTTTCGAAAAACGGTTTGAATTTGTCAATTAAAATTTGTGCTTCTTCCTGATTTTCTGGAAACGGCACATAAAACCCTTTCCCTTTTTGCCAAGAAAACGCCAAACCAACTAATTCCGAATTTAAAGCATCTAAACCAGTTGTTTCTGTATCAAAACAAACCGAAGTTTGATTCAATAAATTTTGAATGAACATTTTTGTAGGCAAATCACCTTGTACGTTTTGGTAAAAATGTTGTGTGTTTTCTAAGTTCGCATAATACGAAGTTTGTGTTTCTGCTATATCTTCCGCATCAGAAAAACCGAATAAATCATATTGTTCATCGTTCGTTTTTTTAACGGGTGCTTTCTTTAAAACAGGAGTGTCTGAAGTTGTTTCTTCAGAAGTTGCTGCTGGATTGTATAATTTATCAAACTGCGCTTTCATTTGACGGAATTCTAATTCCATAAATAACGCATCTGTTTTTTCTACATCTGGTGTAGATAATTCGTAATCATTTTCATCAAAAGTTACTGGGCAATCTAATAGAATTGTGGCTAACTTCTTAGATAAGATTCCTTGTTCTTTATTGGCTTCAATTTTAGTTTTTAAAGCGCCTTTTAGTTTATCGGTATTATCCAAAAGGTTTTCCATCGAACCAAATTCCGCTAGTAATTTCTTAGCAGTTTTCTCTCCAACTCCTGGTAAACCTGGAATGTTATCAACCGCATCACCCATCATTCCTAGATAATCAATCACTTGTAATGGATGTTCCACTTCAAACTTAGCTTGCACTTCTGGAATTCCCCAAATTTCAATATCGTTCCCCATTCGAGCAGGACGATACATAAAAATATTTTCGGAAACTAACTGGGCGAAATCTTTATCAGGAGTCACCATAAAAACTTTGTAGTTTTCTTTTTCGGCTTGTTTGGCAATCGTTCCAATTAAATCATCGGCTTCAAAACCAGCCACTTCCACAATTGGAATATGCATCGCACGTAATAAATCTTGAATATACGGAACGGCAATTTTTATAGCTTCTGGTGTAGCATCACGATTGGCTTTATATTGTTCGAACATTTCCAAACGAAACGTACTTCCGCCTTTATCAAAAGCAACGGCTAAATGATCTGGTTTTTCACGTTTAATGACATCCATTAAGGCATTCATAAATCCCATAATGGCTGATGTATCCATACCTTTTGAGTTGATTCTTGGGTTTTTTATAAAAGCATAATACCCGCGAAAAATAAGTGCGTAAGCGTCTAAAAGAAATAAGCGTTTTTGTGACATAAATGGTTTTTTATTTATTCGTTTGTAAAAATACAATTCTTTAAATAAAATATCTTTGTTAAAATTCAATAAATATTTATGTTAATTGTCAAGTTGTTAGTTAATTTGTGTAAAATTTAAAAAACATGAAGGGTTTAATACCGTTAATTATATTGCTAATTGTTGAATTCTACTCGTTTCAAGCAATTAAAACCATAACCAAAAACAAATGGGTTTTAGGTGTTTATTTAGTTATATCGCTTGTTGCGATGCTTTTTATCGTTTATTCATTTATGAATTTCGAAAGAGGTAAAGGACAAAATAAATCGAGTTTGTTTGTCATCGGCTTAGCCTTATTAATTTATATTCCGAAAATTTTAATCTTTTTGGTGTTATTTATTGAAGATGTTTCCCGTTTTGTAGAAGCTTGTATTATGAGTTTTGTGGATGAAGATAGAGAACAATTTTTCAGTCCGAGAAGAAGATTTGTAAGTCAAATTGCTTTAGGTATTGCTGCTATTCCGTTCGCGTCTTTAGTTTATGGAATGACAATTGGGAAATTTAATTTCAAAGTCATAAAACAACAAATATTTTTTGATGATTTGCCTGAGGAATTTGATGGAACTACGATTACTCAGATTTCAGATATACACAGTGGAAGTTTTGAGAACAATACGGATAAAATTAAATATGCTGTTGATTTAATTAACGAACAAAATTCCGATTTGTTATTATTTACGGGTGATATCGTAAATACACATGCCAAAGAAATGGATCCGTGGATTGACACTTTTAAAGGATTGTATAACCCGAAATTAGGGAAATATTCTATTTTGGGAAATCATGACTATGGAAAATATTTTGAATGGGATTCTGATAAAGAAGAAAATCAAAATTTTGAAGATGTAAAAGCCATTCACCAAAAAATAGATTTCAATTTATTGATGAACGAAAACGTAAGGCTTAAAAAAGGTTCGAGTGAAATTGTTTTGGTTGGTGTAGAAAATTGGGGTGTTCATTTTGGTAAAAAAGGCGATTTGAAAAAAGCTACTGCGAATACAAAACCAGAAGATTTTAAAATAGTAATGAGTCACGACCCAAGTCACTGGGAAAATGAAATCAAAAATCACGACACACATTATCACTTAACGTTGTCTGGACATACGCATGGTTTACAATTTGGAATTGAAATTCCGGGTTGGTTCAAATGGAGTCCAGTACAATATGTATACAAACAATGGGCGGGTTTATATGAAAATGCAGGAAGATATATTTACGTAAATCGTGGTTTTGGCTTTCATGCTTATCCTGGAAGAGTCGGAATTATGCCAGAAATCACCGTAATAGAGTTAAAAAAAACTAAAAAAGACGCGTAATCACTGAAAAAGTCTGCATATTTGTTTGAAATATTAAAAAAATATTTACATTTGTTTAATAAACACTTCGGTCTATGTCGAAATTTGGAGAACTTATAGATGCACAAGTACCCGTATTAATTGATTTTTTTACGGAATGGCACGAGCAATCTATTACTATGAATGAAACAATTCGTCACGTTGCTGCTGCCTTAGGCGATAAAGCAAAAGTGATTAAAATTGATGTAGATAAAAATAAAGAATTAGCAGAAGCACTGCGTATTAAAGGTTTGCCAACTTTTATGATTTATAAAAATGGACAAATGGTTTGGAGACAAAGCGGTGAATTTGATGCGAATACTTTAATTTCTCTTATTCAAGAACAAGCTTAGGCGATTTTTTCAAAATTAAATCCTTTACTTTTTAAGTTTTCGATGGTTTTTTCTAAACTATTGAGAAGGTTTTTTTGTGCTTTAACGCTATCGTGAAAGACAATTATGCTTCCTGAAGTAACATTGTGTATTACATTTTCATAGCAAGTTTCAGGAGAAAGATTCACATCGTAATCCTTACTCAACACTTCCCACATAATTATTTTGTAACCTAATTTTCGTAGTTTATAAGATTGCCATGGTGTAATTTTACCATAAGGCGGACGAAACAACTTTGAATTTCGAATTTTGAAAAGGGAATTCAATTTGATTTCGCAAGCTTCTGTGTTGCTGATGTAAGTTTTTGTTGGTGTTTTCCAACCTTTCAAATGGCTGTAAGTGTGATTGCCCACAGAATGGTGTTTAGAAATGATTTTCTGAACGATTTCTGGATATTTCCTTACATTATCACCAATGCAAAAAAACGTAGCTTTGATTTGATGTTTTTCTAAAATATCTAAAACTTTTTCTGTGATTTCAGGAGTAGGTCCATCGTCAAAAGTTAAATAAACAGAATTATCAGCATTTGGAATGTTCCAAACCTGATTGAAAAATATGCGTTTTATTATTTTAGGAATTTTCGTCATTTTACTGCCCAAAAGTAGTAAAGTTTTAAGTTCCTTTTCGTATTAAGTTATTTTATTTTTAAATGAAACCTAAGATTCGTCTTTCGTTGTTTTTACAAGTCCAATACCTGCAATAAAAAACACGATTCCTAATATTCCATATATGATTAAAGATTTTACATCACGTTCACTACCAGAAGTAGAAGTAAATACAAATGCGGTATAAATCAGACCAGCAAATCCAAGAATTGTTAATAATGCGCCAAAAAGTCGTTTAATGTTCATGATTATAAGTTTTAAATTACTTCCAAAGTTAAGATTTAAGCATTTTGGCCTTGTTATTGAATTTTGGATTTAATTTGTATAATTCCCACTTATAAGAGGAATGCTGTTCGCATAAATTTATTTCGCTATTATGTTTAAAAAAAGCCACTCGAAAGTGGCTTTAGTATTGTTGTTTTATTCTATGTTAATTCCGTAATCACCCATCATTTTGTTGTAATTGTTGAATTTTACAATTTGTTGACGATGGAAGTCTAAATCATTATTTTCTTCTGCAATAAGAAGTAACATGTAATATCTTTTAATTTCATCATTAATTTCTCTTCCATAAAATGCTTTTTGTTTTTCGGATTGCGAATTAAAGAAGGTAATTTTTTCCTGATGTTTTTTCATCAGTTGATTCAAGATTTTTCTTCCTTCTTCTGGTTTGCCAATTTTATAATAACCTTCTGCAAATGGATTGACAGTGGTGTAGTATTCAAAATAGTCAATTGGCATGTTTTTCATCGCAATTTGAATTACTTTTTCCGCTTTATCGAATTTCTTTTCTTCAATTAAAGCTGTCATCAAACGAGAAAGATTATTTCTGTACGATAAAGCATTTTTACGTGTTTCTGGATCATGATAAATTTTATCACTTCCGGCATTGCCCCATGTCCATTTGTTTATAATATTATACATTTTATCTGTATCAATATAGCCCATATCATAAGCGTTTCCTTCTTGAAGTTTAGTCTTAACAGGAACTAATTTGTAAACCATTCCATCTAATTGCAGGTATTCTTTCATCCAAATATAATCATCAGAACCGAAACTTCCTGGAGAAAAGTAAATAGGTCTTTTCCAGTTGTTTTCGTTGAAAATATCTAACATTAATATTCTGTTTTTATATAATGCTCCACCTTTTAATTTCAATTGAATTTCATCAACAATCGAATCATTGTATTTAGGAGAAACCACTTTATTTTTAATAATGTTTTGCTTGTCGATTTTAATTTTCAAATGCTCACTTGGGTAAAAATGAACAAATTGTCCGTTTTTCATTTCTCTTTTCGAACGATCATCTTTTAAGAAATCTAACGTTAATCCTAAATCTAAAGTATCTGTTGTTCTTTCATCAAATAAGCAATAGTTTCTTTTGTCTCCAACGTATTGATCGTGTGTAAATGAAATCGGTAACGCGTCAGATTTGTTTGATTTCACTTTCATTTCGTCAATATACCAATCAGTAGCCAATAAACTCGTGTTTACAATTCTAATATCAGTTCTGTAGCCTTCAATTTCTTGTAAATACCACATTGGGAACGTATCGTTATCACCGATAGTAAATAAAATGGCATTCGGTTCACAAGAATCCAAATAAGCTCTTGCCATTGCAACAGCAGTGTGTTTTCCACTTCTGTCGTGATCATCCCAGTTTTGAGAAGCTAAAACTACTGGTGAAGCCAATAATGTTGTTGCTAAAACTGCTGTTAAAGCTACTTTCGGATTTACATATTTTAAAATGTATTGATAAATAGCATATACTCCAACTCCAATCCACATCGCAAAAATATAGAATGAACCAACTAAAGCATAATCTCTTTCTCTTGGTTCGAAAGGTCTTTCGTTAAGGTAAACTTTTAAGACTAAACCTGTAAATAAAAACAGTAGCAATAAAACATAAAACGATTTCCATTCTTTTTTAGCGTGATATACCATTCCGATAACGGCTAAAATAAATGGTAAAAAGAAATAGGTGTTTCTACCTTTATTGTTTTTCATATCGGTAGTTAATTCATCTTGATTGTCTAAGTGTAAATTGTCAATGAATCCAATTCCACTCAACCAGTTTCCTTCTAAACTTTCGTAATTTCCTTGTTGATCATTTTGTCTTCCGACGAAATTCCACATTAAATAACGGAAATACATATAGCCAAACTGATATTCAAACATAAATTGCATGTTGTCTGAAAACGAAGGTTTTTCAATAGTTAAATAATCACCATATGTTTTTAAGAAATCTTCATATTCGTCTAAACCTAATTTGTTTGAAGCAAATTGACTTCTAAAATCGGAAACAATTTCAGTGAATTGTCCTAACTTATCTTCATTCGTTTCGCCAGTTTCTTCATCGTAAAAAGCATCGTGATTAATACTAAATTCTAATGGTTTAGTAAAAGTCATGTAGTTTTTTGCGTGTTCTTCACTCCAAAGTCTTGGTAAAAACGCATTGTGCTTCGAGTTTGGATTATGATTGGCATCTTTGTAATTATTCGTAATTACATATTTACCAGTTTTTTCGTCTCTTTCGTAGTTTGGTTTATCGTCAGAATACGGGTCATCTTCATCAGATCCAGCATAAGCATTTGAATATTGTGGTCCGTAAAACAATTTTGTTTCACCATATTGCTCTCTGTTATAATACGCTAAAACTTCGGCAGCGTCACTAGGTTTGTTTTCGTTAATGTTAATGTTTGAATTCGCTCTAACTGGTAACATGATCCAGGTTGAGAACCCAATTAATATAAATAACACGCACAATAATAGGGAGTTGTAATCTACTAATCCTTTTTTCTTAGTGTACGATAATCCGAAATAAAATCCAGCAACAATTAATATAAAAGCAATTATAGTTCCTGAATTAAAAGGTAATCCAATTGAATTTACTGCGAAAATTTCTGTTTTTGCGAAGAAGGATAACGTGTATGGAAGTAAGAATTTAAAAATGAACATCAAAATGGCTAGAATTACCACATTGGCAATAATGAAATTTTTAGTAGTAACATTTTTTTGTTTTTTGAAAAAGTATAGCATTCCAATTGAAGGTAATGCTAATAATGCCATAAAGTGTACTCCAAATGAAAGTCCAATTACCAAAGAAATTAAAATTAACCATTTGTTTCCTCTTTCTGTTTCTAGTTCTTCTTCCCATTTCAATCCAAGCCAAAATAGTAAAGCAATAAATAATGAAGCCATTGAATATACTTCAGCTTCTACTGCATTAAACCAAAAACTATCTGTAAAAGTATAAGATAAAACAGCAATTAAAGATGCTCCTAAAGTAAGTTTTGAAGTTTGCTCATTCCATTCAGAAGTTACTTTTACAATTTTTCTAATGATTTTAGAAGTCGACCAATACATAAACAAAATAGTAAATGCACTTGAAAAAACCGACATCATATTAATCATTAAAGCAATTTGAGTGTCATCCGTAGCAAACATCGCGAAAAAGGCACCCATCATTTGGTATAAAGGCGCACCTGGTGGGTGACCAACTTGTAGTTTTGCGGCAGTAGCAATATATTCGCCACAATCCCAAAAACTCATTGTAGGCTCAACTGTTAAAGTATAAGTAACTAATGCGATTATAAAAGCAAACCAACCTAAGTAGGTATTCCATTTGCTGTAATTAAATGAAGTCATATTTATGCTAAATTAATTTAGATTACAAAGAAACTATTTATTGAACAGATAAGCAATTAAATTTTTCTTAAAAATTTTTAAAGAAATGTTTGCAAAGAAAAAAATATGTATTACATTTGCACTCGCAATTACGAAATAATTGGCTCATGGTGTAATGGTAACACTACTGTTTTTGGTGCAGTCATTCAAGGTTCGAGTCCTTGTGAGCCAACAAAAATCCCGCTTTGAAAAAAGTGGGATTTTTTTATTTAATCAAGTGTTGGTTTTTCGAAATAAAATTAAGTTAATTGCATAAAAAATCCCGTTTTGATTAAATCAGAACGGGATTTTTATTTCTATTTGTTGAAATTATATTTTAAAAGCAACAACTGGTCTTTTAGCGTGGTTTACTAAATCTTCAGAAATACTTCCGTTTAAAAAATGAGATAGTCCTTTTCTACCATGTGTACAAACTCCGATAATGTCCGTGTTTGAATCCTTTGCGAAATGTAAAATTCCTTTTTCTACATTAATGTCATTGTAAATATGAGTTGAGTAGTTTGAAAAATGAAATTCTTCAATAAAGTTTTTTACTTTTTCTTCGGCAGCTCTTGTTGTGCTAAAATTATTTGGTGTAATCACATGTAATAAATTGATATGTGAGCCAAAGCTATTAGCGAAATTAACTACTTTTTCAAAAGGTTTTTTAATTTCTTTAGAGAAATCAGATGCAAAAGTAATCGTATCAACTTTAAAATCCTCTTCTTCTTTTTTGATTACTAAAACAGGAATTTCTGAATTTCTTGCTACTTTTTCTGCGTTAGAACCTACAAACATTTCGTGAAAACCACTAGCGCCATGTGACCCCATGACTACTAAATCTACATTATGTTTCTTGGCGTTATCCATAATTCCTTCAAAAGCCTTGTTGAATTGAACTAAACTTGAAACTTTCACATCATCTAAAAAACTAGCATTCTCTAATTCTTCTAATTTTTCTAATGCGCTATTCTTAAAAAACATCAATTCTGGAATATCATGTGCAGTGTGTAGTGCATCATTTCCAGAAGTAGATAATTCTAACATGTGTAGTAATATAATTTCGCCATCATTTTTTTTGGCAATTTGTGCGGCTACTTTAAGAGCATTTTCGGCATGTTTAGAAAAGTCGGTAGGTACTAAAATTGTTTTCATTGTGTTTAAATTTAATTACGGTTTGTTAACAAATATAAAATTACAAAATTATTTTGGAATTGTTCAACTTTTTTTGAAAAATGAAATATTTGTGCATTTCAAAAAAAATGTTGTATATTTGCGCAGTTATTTCGTAATGAACCAAATAATGAGGCACGCATTGCGTGCCTCTTTTTATAAAGATGACATTTAAAGAAAAAGTAAAAGACTTGCTTGGCAAGGCGTTAGAAGAGTACCCGCAATTGTTTTTGATTGATTTAGATTTTTCAGAAACAAACAAGATTTCCGTTGTTTTAGATGGAGATTCAGGTGTGAATTTGCAGGATTGTATCAACGTTAATCGGTTTTTAGACAACGGATTAGAAGGAGAAGAAATAGAATTTTCTATTGAAGTCGCTTCAGCAGGTTTGTCAACTCCGTTAAAATTGGTAAGGCAATATAAAAAAAATATCGGTAGAACGTTAAAAGTGAAAACAATTTCTCAAGGAGATGTTGAAGGAACGTTAACTGAAGCAGATGAGGAAGGTGCAACATTAACTTGGAGCGCAAGAGAGCCTAAAGAAATTGGAAAAGGAAAAGTTACAGTTGAGAAAACTTTAAAGATTTCTTATACAGATATAAAAGAAGCAGTAGTAATAATATCATTTTAAAAAATAAAGCATAACATGGAGAATATTGCATTAATAGATTCATTTTCAGAATTTAAAGACGACAAACTAATCGACAGAGTTACCTTAATGGCAATTTTGGAAGATGTGTTTAGAAATGCGTTAAAAAAGAAATATGGTTCAGATGACAATTTCGATATTATCATTAATCCTGATAAAGGAGACATGGAAATATGGAGAAACCGTGTGGTTGTAGCTGATGAAGATTTAGATTTTGAAAATGAAGAAATCACGTTAACAGAAGCAAGAAAAATCGAGCCAGATTTTGAAATTGGTGAAGAAGTATCTGAAGAAGTTAAATTAATAGATTTAGGAAGAAGAGCAATCTTGGCTTTACGTCAGAACTTAATTTCTAAAATTCATGAACACGATAATACAAATCTTTACAAGCAATTTAAAGATTTAATTGGTGATATTTATACAGCAGAAGTACATCACGTAAGACCTAAAATGGTTGTTTTAATGGATGATGATGGAAATGAAATTATCTTACCAAAAGAAAAACAAATACCAAACGATTTCTTCAAAAAAGGAGAAAACGTAAGAGGAATTATCGAAAGTGTTGAGCTTAAAGGTAATAAACCTCAAATTATTATGTCTAGAACTGCTCCAAGTTTCTTAGAGAAATTATTCGAACAAGAAATTCCAGAAGTTTTTGATGGTTTAATTACAATTAAAAAAGTAGTTCGTATTCCTGGTGAAAAAGCAAAAGTTGCCGTAGATTCTTACGATGACAGAATTGATCCAGTAGGAGCTTGTGTAGGTATGAAAGGTTCACGTATTCACGGAATTGTTCGTGAGTTAGGAAACGAAAATATCGACGTAATTAATTACACACAAAATACACAATTATTTATTACCAGAGCTTTAAGCCCAGCTAAAGTTTCTACAGTAAAAATTGATGAAGAAAATAAAAAAGCAGAAGTTTTCTTAAAAATTGAAGAAGTTTCAAAAGCCATTGGTAGAAACGGACAAAACATTAAATTAGCAAGTCAATTAACTGGATATGAATTAGATGTAATTCGTGAAGGTGTTGTTCAAGAGGAAGATGATGTAGAATTAAGAGAATTTAGCGATGAAATCGAAGAATGGATTATCGAAGAATTTGAAAAAATCGGTTTAGATACAGCAAGAAGTATTGTTGATCAAGATGTAGCTGATTTAGTAAAAAGAACAGATTTAGAAGAAGAAACCATTTTAGATGTAATCAACATTTTAAAAAATGAATTAGATAGCTAATTCAAAATCATATAATAGCAACGCAACAACACAGAAAATTAAGCAAAATACACATATGTCTGAAGAAAGAGTAATACGAATAAGTAAAGTTTTAAAAGAATTCAACATTTCACTAGATAGAGCTGTTGACACCTTAAAAGAAAAGGGTCATAGCATTGAGCACAGTCCCAATGCAAAAGTTTCTCAAGTGGAATTCGACGTCTTGTGCGATATTTTTTCGGCCGATAAGGGAAATAAGGTAGCTTCGAAAGAAGTTGGCGAAGAAAAGAAAAAAGAGAAAGAAGCATTAAAACGTGAAATCGAAAAAGAACTTGAAGTTAAGCGTCTTGCAGAAGAAGAAAGACAAAAACAAGAAGTTATTAAAGCAAGAGCAGTTGTTACCGCTCCTGTTACTTTAGGAAAAATTGATTTGAATCCTAAAAAACAAGAACAACCAAAAGTAGAAAAACCTGTTGTTGCTGAGGAAAAACCTGCTATTGTTCAAGAAAATAATGTTGTTGCAAAAGAAGAAAAACCAGTTGTTGCAGAAAAAACTTCAGACAAACCTGCAGAAACTGTAAAAAAATCTTTTGAAAAACCTAAAGAAGCTCCAGCTAAAGCTGAAGAACCTTCTATTCAACCGCAAGAATTTAATGCTGACGGAACTCCAATTGAAGTAAAGTTAGATACACAATATACTAAGCTTTCAGGAGCAACTTTTACTGGTCAAACGATTGATTTATCTCAATTTAATAAACCTAAGAAAAAGAAAGAAGAGTTTAAAAAACCAGGAACACCTGGAGCTGCAAACAAACCAGGTACGCCAGGAGCTGGCGGAGCAGGAGCTGCAGCCAACAAACGTAAAAGAATTATCAAACCAGGAACTCCAGGTGCTGGAGGAACAGGTGGAAATACTCAAGGCGGTGGTCAAGGTGGTTTCGTGAAAAAACCATACCAAGGCGGACAAGGCGGAGGTGGTTTCAAAAAACCAGGTTTCAACAAAACAACACCAGTTGTGAAAGTGGAGCCAACGGAAGAAGAAGTAAAAAATCAAATTAAAGAAACTTTAGAAAGATTACAAGGAAAAGGTAATAAATCTAAAGCGGCAAAATATAGAAGAGATAAAAGAGATACGCACCGTCAACGTTCAGATGACGATTTAGCACAACAAGATTTAGAAAGCAAAATCCTGAAAGTAACAGAATTCGTTACAGTTGGTGAAATTGCTACAATGATGGATGTGCCAATTACGAAAGTAATCGGAACGTGTATGTCTTTAGGAATCATGGTTACCATGAACCAACGTTTAGATGCAGAAACATTAACAATTGTTGCTGACGAATTTGGTTACGAAATGCAATTTATCACTACAGACATTGAAGAAAATGCCGTAGTTGTTGAAGATACAGAAGAAGAATTAGAATTCAGAGCGCCAATTGTTACAGTAATGGGTCACGTCGATCACGGTAAAACATCTTTACTAGATTATATTCGTAAAGCAAACGTTATTGCTGGAGAATCGGGAGGAATTACACAACATATTGGAGCATACGGAGTAACTTTAGATGGTGGTCAAAAAATCGCTTTCTTAGATACACCAGGTCACGAAGCCTTTACGGCGATGCGTGCTCGTGGTGCTCAAGTTACCGATATTGCTATTATTGTAGTGGCAGCGGATGATGACATCATGCCTCAAACAAAAGAAGCAATCTCTCACGCTCAAGCAGCTGGAGTTCCAATGATCTTCGCTATTAACAAAGTGGATAAACCAAATGCGAATCCAGAAAAAATTAAAGAACAATTAGCAGGTATGAATTTACTTGTTGAAGATTGGGGTGGAAAATACCAATCTCATGATATTTCGGCTAAATTCGGACAAGGAGTTCCAGAATTGTTAGAAAAAGTATTGTTAGAAGCGGAAGTTTTAGAACTTAAAGCTAATCCAAATAAACCAGCACAAGGAACTGTTGTGGAAGCACAATTAGATAAAGGTCGTGGTTATGTATCTACTATTTTAGTACAAGCCGGAACTTTGAAAATTGGTGACTATATGTTAGCGGGTAAAAATCATGGTAAAATTCGTGCCATGTTTGATGAAAGAGGAAACAGTATTAAAGTGGCTGGTCCATCAACACCTGTATCAGTATTAGGTTTAGACGGAGCGCCAACAGCTGGAGATAAATTTAATGTTTACGAAGACGAAAGAGAAGCAAAACAAATTGCAACAAAACGTGCACAATTAGCGCGTGAACAATCGGTTCGTACACAAAAGCATATTACGCTTTCAGAAATTGGTCGTCGTATTGCATTAGGTCAATTTAAAGAATTAAACATTATCCTTAAAGGAGACGTGGATGGTTCGGTTGAAGCTTTATCTGATTCGTTCTCTAAATTATCAACAGAAGAAATTCAAATTAATATCATTCATAAAGGAGTTGGAGCGATTACAGAATCTGACGTATTATTAGCTTCTGCTTCTGATGCGATTATTATCGGATTTAACGTTCGTCCTGCTGGAAATGCGAAAGCCTTAGCTGACAAAGAAGAAATCGATATCCGTAACTATTCTATTATTTACGCGGCAATTGACGACTTAAAAGACGCAATGGAAGGAATGCTTTCTCCAGAATTGAAAGAAGAAATTACAGGTACTGCAGAAATTAGAGAATTATTCAAAGTTTCTAAAGTTGGTACAATTGCTGGATGTATGATTACAGATGGTAAAGTAATCCGTAACAACAGAATCCGATTAATTAGAGAAGGTGTTGTTATCTTCACTGGAGAGTTAGTAGCTTTAAAACGTTTCAAAGACGATGTAAAAGAAGTTTCTAAAGGATACGATTGTGGTATGCAAATTAAAGGATACAACGATATCAAAGAATACGATATCATTGAAAGTTTCCACGAAATTGAAATCAAAAAGAAATTGAAATAATATTTTGATATAACTTAAAAGTCCCAATTAAAATTGGGACTTTTTTTATTCTCCTCTTTTAGATAGCTTGTCCCGTATTTGAACGGGAGGTGTCCAAAGGGTGGGGTGTTTTTTATTGCGAAATTCAGTTTGATTTTTCAAACAAATACTAAAAATCAATTTTCTTCGTTATTTCACAAAAACTAACAATGAATTATATTAAAATATTCCTATTAGCAGTCTTATTTCTTTCTTGCCAAAAGGAAACACCTAAATTAGAAATTAAACCAAAAGACTATACCTCTTATGTCAAAGAAGCAAATGCTTATGTGAAAAAGAATAACCTCAATCAAAACAAATTTATATTGATCGATTTAGATGTACATTCTGGTTTAAAGCGCTTCTTTGTTTACGATTTAAAAAATAAAACCAGAACTAAATCCTATATGGTAAGTCACGGTTGTGGTGATCATATGTGGAGTTGGACCTCAAGCAAAGAAAATGCGCCAATTTCAAATGAACCCGATTCACATTGCTCTTCCATTGGGAAATATGTGATTAGTTCTCGTGGTGTAAGTCAGTGGGGAATTAAAGTCAATTACCTTTTAATCGGAAAAGATAAAACCAACTCCAACGCCGTAAAACGCGCAATTGTATTGCATTCTTGGGAGAAAATCACATCTGAAGAAGTGTATCCAAAAGGCACACCTGAAGGTTGGGGCTGCCCAGCTGTTTCAAATGAAAGTATGAAGGAAATTGATGCGCTTCTGAAAGCCAACAAAAACATGCTGATGTGGATAATTAAATAATTTAAATATCACTCAAATTCTTTACATATTCAGATAATTTTAAACCAAAAAAAATATAATTATTATTATTTTTAACTTATTTTTGAGGATACTAAAAACTCAAAAATGCAATTCGATATTCAAAATACAGAATCTTCGGCTTTATATAAATTATTAACAGGCACGGTCATTCCACGCCCTATCGCTTGGGTTTCAACTGTTGATAGTTTTGGAAATAACAATTTAGCGCCGTTTTCATTTTTTAATGTAGTAAGTGAAGATCCGCCACATGTTATGTTTTCCACTGTTCGAACCGGAAACAAAAACAAAGACACCTTAAATAATATCATCCTAAACAAACAGTTTGTTGTCAATTTGGTAACTGAAGATGTAGTGGAACAAATGAACACTACTTCCCAAAGTGTAGCTTCAGATGTGGATGAATTCGAATTAGCAAACGTAACGCCAATTGATTCAATATATATCAAACCAAAACGTGTCAAAGAAAGTTTAGTACATTTTGAATGCGAAATGGTGCATCATTATTTTATCGAAAACCATCAAAATGGTGGCGCTTGTATTATCATCGGAAAAATAATTACCATGCATATTGACGATTCTATTCTACAAGAAAATCACAGAATCAACTTAGAGACTTACAAACCAGTTGCGCGTTTAGCAGGTTCAAATTATTCCAAACTTGGAGAGATTTTTTCAATCAAAAGAGGATAGTTATGGAAAAGTTAGAAATAAACTGTGCAATGCAAATTCAAAAACCAATTCACGAAGTTTTTGAAGCAATCATCCTTCCTGAAAAAATGTCTAATTATTTCATTTCTCAGAGCACAGGAATTATGGAAGAAGGAAAAAATCTAATTTGGAAGTTTCCTGAATTCGATATTGAATGTCCCATTAAAGTTCAGAAAATCGAAAAAGATAAATACATTTCTTTTTATTGGGAAAACTCAGGCGTCGATTTACTAGTAGAAATCACCCTTTCGGAAAAAGAAAACAATTCTACTTTAGTTTCAATTTCAGAAAAAAGCATGGAGAATAATGAAGCCGGATTAAAATGGCTATCCGGAAATTCATTCGGTTGGTCTAATTTTTTAGCATGCCTAAAAGCCTATTTAGAATATAACATCAATTTACGTAAAGGCGCATTTGATTTTATGAAAAAGTAAAAATAAGAAACATTGATTTTAAGAATTAATATGATTTCTCGAATCTATGTTCCAAAATATATAAACAATATAAAATTGCGGTCACCAACGTTTATACTTTAGTAAATCTGTTTTATCCGCGTACCAAAAAAATATGAAAATAGCAGTAATTGGTGGTGGTCCTGGCGGACTATATTTTTCGATATTAACCAAAAAAGCAATGCCACATTGCCAAATCGATGTGTACGAACGCAACAAGCCAGACGATAGTTTTGGATTTGGTGTGGTTTTCTCAGATGAAACTTTGGGTGAATTCTTAAAACGCGACATGCAATCCTATGAATTAATTCGAAGCAAGTTTGCTTATTGGGACGATATTATTATTGCTCGTGATGGGGAAGAGGTTAGTATTGCAGGAAATGGATTTTGCGGTTGTTCCAGAAAAACACTTTTGCAATTGTTACAACAACGCTGTAAAGAAGAAGGCGTGAATTTGCATTTCGAACAAAACGTAGATGATATTTCTCTCTTCGAAAACGCTGATATCGTTATCGCTTCAGACGGAATTGGAAGTAGTATTCGTACCAAATATGAAAAGGAGTTCGGGACAAAAATCGTAATGAAAAAAAACCGTTTCGTTTGGTTAGGTTCTACAAAACCTTTAGACGCTTTTACGTATTTTTTCAGAAATACCGAACATGGTTTAATCGTAGCCCATTCGTACCAATACCAAGAAGGAATGAGTACCTGGATTTTTGAATGTTCTGATGAAACTTGGCGAAAACATGGTTTCGAAGTCACCAACGAAGCAGATACTATTGCCAAAATTTCAGAAATATTTGCAGCTGAATTAGACGGTCATCCACTAATTTCAAATAAATCACATTGGCGCCAATTTCCGCACGTAACCAACGAAAATTGGTATCATAAAAATATCGTTTTATTAGGCGATGCCAAAGCGACAGCGCATTATTCTATCGGTTCTGGAACGAAATTAGCGATGGATTCAGCTATCGGATTATCTGATGCTGTAATCGCAAATCCAAAAGATGTGCAAGCTGCTTTCCAACAATATGATAAAACGCGTAGAAATACAGTTGAAATGATTCAATATGCGGCTTTAGTCTCGTTAGATTGGTTCGAAAACATGAACCGTCATAACCAACATCCATTTTATCAATTCGCATTCGGATGCATGACGCGTGCTAAAAAAGTAACTTTCGAAAACTTACGCTTGCGCGATAAATCTTTCACAGATAAAGTTTTAAATGAATTTAACCAACAATTGTTGGCTTCGAGTGCCTCAGCCAACAATTTAAAGCAAAACACGTTGCTTGAGGCTCTCGAAGGCAAAAGTGCTGCTTTCACGCCTTTCCAACTTCGAAACTTACAATTGCAAAACCGAATTGTAATGGCGCCAATGGGACAATATGCCGCAGTAAACGGATTGGTAAACGATTGGCATTTTCAACATTATACGTCAAGAGCAGTTGGAGGTTTAAGTTTGATTTTAACAGAAATGACCGCCATTTCAGAAACAGGAAGAATTACAGAAGGCTGTGCCGGAATTTATAACGAAAATCAAATTAAAGAATGGAAACGAATTAACGATTTCATTCATCAACATACACAAACAAAAATCGGAATGCAATTAGGGCATTCTGGAAGAAAAGGCGCGACAAAAAAACCATGGGAAGAAAGTTTTACTGGTACAAGTTGGGATTTACTTTCTGCTTCTGCGATTCCTTTTAATGAGAATTCAAATACGCCAAAAGCAATGACTTTAGCGGACATGGATTTGATTACTTCACAATTCGTTCAAGCTACAAAAAATGCCAATGATGCCAATTTTGATATGATCGAATTGCAAGCACATCACGGATTTTTATTAGCGTCTTTCCTATCTCCATTAACGAATGCCAGAACAGATGAATTCGGAGGAAGCATCGAAAACAGATTAAAGTTTCCATTACAAGTTTTCACCGAAATGCGAAACGCGTTTCCAAAAGAAAAACCCATGTCGGTTCGAATTTCAGCAACAGATTGGACAGATAACGGAATTTCAGAAGATGATGTTATCATAATTGCCACTGCTTTCAAAAATGCTGGAGCTGATATAATAAACGTTTCGACCGGAAATACAGTTGCCAATCAAAAACCACAAACAGGAAGAATGTGGCAAACGCCTTTTTCTGATACAGTAAGAAATACCATTCATATCCCAACGATAACTGCTGGATACATTCAAGATATAGATCAAATTAATACGATTATTTTAAACGGTCGTGCCGATTTAGTAGCGTTAGGAAGACCTTTATTATTAGATGCGAATTTTGTGAGAAATGCGCAAGCCTACGAACAATTTCAAGCTACTGATATTCCAAATTCATACAAAATGGGAATTTCGCATTTGTATCCATTCAAAGCTTCAGAAAGAAAACAAACGGAAGGAATGAAAAAAGCATTAAAACCGAAAAGTAATAAAAAATAATTACGAATTGAAAATTACGAATTATGAAAAATGACAATGTCGTTCAAATAAAAAGTTATGCTTTTGCAGTTCGAATTATTAAAGTTTTTAAATATTTATCGGAACAGAAAAAGGAGTTTGTTTTGAGTAAACAACTTTTGAGATGTGGCACTTCAATTGGAGCTAATATAGAAGAGGCAATTGGAGGGCAGTCTAGTAAAGATTTTTTTGCAAAATTGACTATCTCTTATAAGGAAGCTCGTGAAACTCATTATTGGATTAGATTATTAAAAGATACAAATTATTTGTCGGTTGAAGAAGCTGATAGTTTGTTAAAAGATGTTGATGAATTATTGAGAATAATTGGTTCTATCCAAAAAACAATTCGTAATTCATAATTTAAAATTCGTAATTAATGTTAGACAATTTTGCACATATAAGCTTACCTAATCTGGATGTACAACCAGAATATAAATTCTTGGATTTGCCACAATTCAACCGACCAGAAATGTTCAATTGTGTGGAAAAATTACTCGATAATCATATTGCTGAAGGTCGAGGAAATAGTATTTGTATTCGTACTTTTGAGGAAACTTGGACGTATCAAGATTTGTATGAAAAAGCCAATCAAATTGCACATGTTTTGGTGGACGATTTAGGTATGCAATCTGGAAATCGTGTTTTATTTCGTTCTGCAAATAACCCAATGATGGTTGCATGTTGGTTCGCTGTGTTAAAAGCGGGCGGAATTGTAGTCGCAACTATGCCTTTATTACGTTCGAAAGAATTAACAACCGTAATAGATTGCGCCGAAATTTCTCACGCCTTTTGCGATAGCGATTTAGCCGAAGAAATGAATTTGGCCAAATCCGATTTTCTAAAAAAAGTAAGTTTCTACAGAAATTCAGATTTAGAAAAGTTGATGGAATCAAAACCAAAAACCTTTCATAATTACCATGCAAAATCTGATTCGGTAGCTTTAATTGGTTTCACTTCTGGAACAACAGGTTTACCAAAAATGACGGCGCATTACCACAAAGATATTTTAAATATTTGCGAAGCTTTTCCTCAATATGCTTTACAACCGACACAAAATGATGTTTTCACTGGAAGTCCGCCACTTGGATTTACATTCGGATTAGGCGGATTAGTTTTGTTTCCCATGTATTTCGGCGCTTCCACTTTCTTAATCGAAAAACCAAGTCCTGATTTGCTTTTGAAAGCGATTCAAGATTATAAAATCACTATTTGTTTTACAGCTCCTACGGCTTGGCGAATTATCACTACAAAAGTCAACGATTTTGATGTTTCAAGTCTTCGAAAATGTGTTTCTGCTGGTGAAACCTTACCCTTAAAAGTTTGGCAAGATTGGTACGAAGCCACTGGATTAAAAATTATTGATGGAATTGGAGCTACAGAAATGCTACATATTTTCATTTCTTCCAATGAAGAAAATAGGAAACCTGGCGCAACGGGATTAGCCGTAACTGGATATGAAGCTAAAATTATTGATGCAAAAGGGAACGAATTACCCAGAAATGAAGCTGGAAGATTAGCAGTTCGCGGCATCACAGGTTGTAAATATTTAAACCGAGAAGACAAACAAAGAGAATATGTAGAAAACGGCTGGAACATCACTGGCGATATTTTCCGTCAAGACGAAGAAGGGTATTTCTATTTTGTAGCACGTGGCGATGACATGATTATTTCTTCTGGTTATAATATTGCGGCAATTGAAGTAGAATCCGTACTTTTAACTCATGAAGCTATTTTAGAATGTGCCGTTGTCGGTTTGCCCGATGAGGAACGCGGCATGTTAGTTTGCGCTCATATCGTTTTAAAAGAACAACATAATAAAGGTGACGAATTGAAAACGGAGATTCAAAACTGGTTTAAAAATAATGCGGCACCATACAAATATCCGAGAATGATAAATTTTGTGGAAGCTTTACCTAAAACAGAAACAGGAAAAATTCAACGATTTAAATTGAAATAAATACGATGTTAGTCTGAGCTTGTCGAAGACTCAATAATAAAAGAAACATGAACTATTTTATAAAACAGTTAAAATGAAAATTATATTCAGCATAAATTTATTTTTTATAGCAATATTTGCTTTTGGACAAACAACTTTTCAATCACAAAAAGTAGAAGATTTTGCAAAATTATATGGAGTGGTTCGGTATTTTCACCCAAGTGACGAATCTGCAAAAATAGATTGGAAAGCTTTTGCGGTCTATGGCGTAAAAGAAATTAACAAGGCAAAGAATCAAGAAGAATTCGAACAAAAGTTAAAAGATTTATTTTTACCAATAGCTCCCTCAATTTCATTCCATGGTGATTACTACAAATGGGATAAAAACTTAAAGTATCCTGTGTATTGGGAGCATAGAGGATTGGGTGTTGACAGTCAAAAAAAAAATTACAAAAGTGAACGTTTTAATAAGAGTTCATCTGAAAAAAGCTTTAAGGCAGTAGCAATTAATATAAATGAAAATTCTTTAAAAGGAAAGAAAATCAAACTAGTTTATGAATCACAAACAAAGGAAGGAAAAGCATATTGCTATCTAAAATTGTTAGATAGTAATAAAAAATCTTTAAAATTTGCCACTCATCAAAATAGTCCCGTAGTTTCTGACACATGGGAACTAAGAGAATTATTTATAGATGGGTTAAATGATTTTTACAAATTGAGTGTTGGTTTAGTTGCAGACGAAGGTAATTGCAGTTTTAGAAATCTTAAACTCTATTTTGAAAACTCAAAAAATAACTGGGAAGAAATAAAACTACCTGCTTTCGATAATAAGGAATGGTATTCAATTAAAAAAGCTCAGTTTAATGTGGTTAAAAGTGAAATTACTATATTAAATCAAACTGACCAAATTAATCAATTGAAGAATACAGATATTACAATCAATTGGGATAAATATTATACTGTCAAGTTATCTAATGATGTTAATGTTGTTGTGCCTATTGTTGTATATGCAAATGAAACTAATACCCTACCTATAAGTAATATAGTTGATTTTAAAAAATTAAAACAATCAATTGAAACTACAAATACAACAGAATTTAATCAAGAAATTTCAGTTGCAAATATTATTATAATTTGGAATATTTTTAAGCATTTTTATCCATATCAAAATGAAGTTGTTCTTGACTGGAACAAAGTTTTACAAAACGGAACTAAAGATGCTTATGATGATAAAGATGGAGCACAACACAAACTTACTCTTGAGAAGTTTACGGAGAACTTTAAAGATGCACATATAAATATTTTTAGTAAATCCGAATTGTTAGTAAATAATTCCTATTCCTCTCCAATAAGTTTCAGATGGGTTGGTGAGAAATTAGTAGTTAAAGATGTAATGAAAGATTATGATGGCAAATTAAAGAAAGGAGATGTCATCAATGAAATTAACAATAAACCAACAGCCTTTGTTTTAGACAGTGTTTCACAATATATTTCAGGTTCTAAGCAATGGAAAAAATGGGTTGCAATTAGAAGAATTAATCGAGGAGCAGAAAATACATCATTGCTTTTAAAGAATGAAAACAATCTTCTTTTTGATTTGAAGCGAAATATTAAATTCAAAGACAATAAAGACTTTTTTGAAAGAGAGGGAAAAAAAGGATTTGAGGAAATAAATAAAGATATCTATTATATTAATCATGAAAAATTGAATGCTGGTATTGTCGATTCTTTAATACCAATAATTAATAAGCATAAAGGTTTAATAATTGATTTAAGAGGTTATGCTTTTAATGATCAGGAGCATAGTATATTAAGTTATACTTCCATCGTTGATACAACAAAATGGTTGTGTCCTGCAAAAATTTATACTCCGGATTACTCTAATATTGAAGAAGATTGTTCAGGTCATAAATTAAATACGTATAAAGCAAATACGTTTCTAAAAACTAAAAATGTGTTACTTGTAGACGAAAGAAGTATTAGTAATACTGAAATGTTAGCACAAGTAGTCAAACATTATAAAATAGCAACTATCTTAGGTCGTCCAACAGCAGGGGCAAATGGAAACATTAATGAAATAAATTTACTTAACGGATTTAAAGTGATATTTACAGGCATGAAGGTTAAAAACCCTGATGGTAGTCAATTTCATTCGATCGGAGTTATACCAGATGTTTTAGTAAAAGAAACTGTTGAAGATATTAAACAAGGAAGAGATTCTTTTATGGAGAAAGCAATAGAAGTATTAAATAAAGAAATTTAGTAATGAAAAACTATTTCACAAAACAAGAAAAAATACGTTTCAAACACATCGATTACGCCGGAATTGTTTTCTATCCACGTTTTCTAGAAATGCTAAATGATTTAGTAGAAGATTGGTTTGAAGAAGCTTTAGACAGACCGTTTTCAAAAATGCACGAAACTAACGGTATTCCAACCGTAGATTTAAAAGTGCAGTTCAAAAACGCCGCTAGAATTGGTGAAACATTATCCAAAAAATTGTGGGTTGCGGAATTAAAATCGTCATCAATCGTATGCGGATTTCAATTCACCAATCAAGAAGATAAAACCGTTTTAGAAGGTGAAGTCACTTTAGTGAACGTAAAAATTCAGGAAGACAGACAAAGTATTAAAGCAGAACCTTTTAATGAGGAAATGAAAGAAAAAATTTCAAAATATATAGTATAACAACACAGATTAAAGAAATCTGAGAAATCCACACAGATTAATTTTTAAAATTTCTTAAATTTCTCCAATCAGTGTTTCAAAATAAAATCAGCAATTATCCGCGTTTGCAAAGTAATCCGTTTCATCCGCGTACCAAAAAAATCGAATTATAAAAGAATTAAAATAATACTTAATTAAGGAATCTAAAAAATTATAATAATTTCTCAAATTTCTTAAATCTGTGTTCCAAAAAAATCAGCAATTATCAGCGTTTGCAATGCAATCCGTTTCATCCGCGTACCAAAATAATAAAATATGGACTTTAAAAAATTCAAAGCAGCCACCGTTCAAACATCTCCTGTTTTTCTAAACGTAGAAAAAACAGTTGAAAAAGCGATTACATTTATCAAAGAAGCGAGTCAAAATGGCGCGCAATTGATTGCTTTTCCTGAAGTATTTGTAGCGGGTTATCCGTATTGGAATTGGATCATGACGCCTGTTCAAGGAAGTAAATGGTATGAAAAACTATACAAATGTTCGGTGAAAACTGATGATGAAGCGATGCAACCTTTGTTTCAAGCGGCAAAAGAACATAACATTCATATCGTTATCGGAATTAACGAACGTGGAGATTCTTACGGTGAAATTTACAACACCAATTTAATCATCGATAACAATGGAATCTTAATTGGAAAACACAGAAAGTTAGTGCCAACTTGGGCAGAAAAACTTACGTGGACTTCAGGAGATGGTTCTTCATTAAAAGTATATAATACAGAAATCGGTCCAATTGGAACGTTAGCTTGTGGAGAAAACACAAATACTTTAGCACGATTCACATTACTTTCTCAAGGGGAATTAATTCACATTGCGAATTATATATCCTTACCAGTTGCACCACCAGATTATAATATGGCGGAAGCAATAAAAATTCGTGCCGCAGCACATTCTTTTGAAGGGAAATTGTTTACGATTGTTTCGTGTTCAACCGTTTCTAAAGAAATTATGGATGCCTTAAAAGAAGATGTTCCAAATGTGGAAGAATTACTTACTCGTAAAAATTCTGCTTTTTCTGGATTTATTGGTCCAAATGGCGCTGTAATCGGAGAGCCATTAATTGACGACGAAGGAATGGTTTACGCGGATATCGATTTAGAAAAATGCATCCAACCAAAACAAATGCACGATATTCTCGGACATTATAACAGATTTGATATTTTTGATTTGAGAGTCAACATCGCACCAACTCGAAAAATTACGTTTATCGACAATCACGAGGAATTTAATAAAAAATAGTCAAAAGTTGAATGTCAAAAGAGAAAAGTCACATTCACTCTTTAGACTTTAAGACTTTAGACTTTAAGACTTTAGACTTTAAGACAAAAAATATGGAAGATAAATTTTCAGATGACCAAATTGGTCGCGCCAGAGTACAAGATTCGCCAGAATTAGTTGCGTATTATAAAGAATTAGAAACACTTGGCGCTGGTGCATTATGGACAGTTGCCAACGACATTGAGCCTTGGGAACCCAGAAGTTCATCGGTTCCAATGCTTTGGAAATATGACGATTTACGCGAATTAGTGCTTAAATCATCTGAACTAGTTACACCAGAGCAAGCCGGAAGACGTGTCGTCTATTTAGTAAACGACAAACGTAAAGATGTTTCGGCAGCTGTAGGTTGGTTGTATACTGGAATTCAAGTCACTCGTCCTGGAGAAAGTACTTCGGCGCATCGTCATCGTGCTTCTGCTTTGCGTTTCATTATGGAAGGTGACAAAGGTTATACCGTTGTCGATGGAAATAAAATTATGTTGGAAGTCAACGATTTTGTGATTACTCCCAATTCAACTTGGCACGAACATGGTGTGGAAGAAAGTGGAAAAACCTGTATTTGGCAAGATGGTTTAGATATTCCTTTAGTGAATGCTTTAGAAGCAAATGATTATGCAGTTTATGATGGCAAACAACCTTTAGTTAATCCATTGAATTATTCTCCAATCGTTTATGGTTGTGCCGGATTAATTCCAGCGGATAAAACTTGGGACAAACCCTATTCGCCATTATTCAAATATTCTTGGAAAAATGTTTATCCATCACTTTTAGAAACACAAAAAGTAACGGAAGTCAATCCATTTGATGGTATTTTTATGCAATATTCGAATCCATTAACTGGCGGTCACGTCATGCAAACGATGGGAGCAGCCATGCAATTATTACCAGCTGGTTTTAAAGGTAAAGCGCATAAACACACAGGTTCAGTCGTATATCAATGTGCGAAAGGAAAAGGTTTTTCAATTATTAACGGAAAACGTTTCGATTGGAAAGAAAGAGATATTTTCTGCGTACCTTCTTGGGCTTGGCATGAACATCACAATTTATCGGAAACGGAAGATGCTTGCTTATTTCAATTCAACGATTTACCAGTAATTGAAAGTTTAGGTTTATTCCAATCCAGAGAATTAGAAGAAAATAACGGACATCAACAATTGCAATAACAATATCAACTTCAAAAAAATCAATAATTAATATAAAAAACATTGCGAACTTTGCGTAAATCCTTGCGCTCTTTGCGGTTAAATACATTAACATGAAACTACTTACTTACAAAACACAAGACACCGAACCAAGATTAGGTTTTTTACATAACAATCAAGTTGTGGATATGGAAGATTTTGGAGAAATTTCTAACTTCCCATTACCAAATGATATGTTGGATTTAATTGATATGGGATTTGAAATTATTGCTGAAATCACAGAATTAATTTCGGAAACAGAAGCTAGTTTCTTTGAAGAAATCTCTTATGAATTAGACCAAGTAACTTTCTTAGCACCAATCGAAAAACCAAGAAAAAACATCATCGGAATTGGTTTAAATTACACCGAACACGTAGCAGAAAGTGCTCGTGGCTTAGATACAACAGGGAAATTACCTGAAAAACCAATTATTTTCTCGAAACCACCAACAACAGTTACAGGAACGAATACGGAGATTATTAAAAACACTAAATTAACTTCTCAATTAGATTGGGAATGTGAATTAGCGGTTGTTATCAGTAAAAAAGGGAAATATGTTGCTAAAGAAGATGCTTTAGATTACGTTTTCGGATACACTGTAATTAATGATATTTCTGCACGTGATTGTCGTAGAGAAGGACAATGGATTGTTTCGAAAGGACAAGATACGTTTGCGCCAATGGGTCCGGTTTTAGTGACTAGAGATGAAATTGAAAATCCACACAACTTAAATTTAACGTTAAAAGTTAATGGTGTAGAGAAACAGAGTTCTAACACTAAATTTATGTTATTCAATATCAATGATTTGATTGAAGATTTAAGTATCGTTTTCACTTTAGAACCAGGAGATATTATCGCAACAGGAACACCAGCAGGAGTAGGAGCTGGAAGAAATCCACAAGAATGGATGTATGATGGCGATGTGGTTGAGGCAACTGTAGAAGGAATTGGTACGATTGTAAATACGATTAAAGAAATATAAATTATTACACAGAGCTTCACAGAGTAGGACACAAAGTAGCACAAAATTTTTTGTGAATCTCTGAGTAAACTTTGTGAATCTCTGCGGAACAAAACATAAACAATGAAAAAATACAGAATAGGACAAATAGTTCCATCATCAAACGTAACGATGGAAACCGAAATACCAGCCATTTTTCGTTCACGCGAAACCATTTTGCCAGAGCGTTTTACGTTTCATAGTAGTAGAATGCGTATGAAAAAAGTGACCAAAGAAGAATTGGAAGCTATGGACGCGATGAGTTTAAAATGTGCCCAAGAATTGTCAGATGCGCACGTAGATGTGATGGGTTATGCCTGTTTAGTTGCGATTATGAGTATGGGTCGTGGATATCATTGTGTTTCGGAAGTGAATTTACACCAAGAAACTGTGGCTAACGATTTTCCAACGCCAATTGTAACTTCAGCTGGTGCTTTAATTAATGGTTTAAAGGTTTTAGGTGCGAAACAAATTTCAATCATCACACCTTATATGCGACCTTTAACAGATATGGTTGTGGATTATATCGAAAATCAAGGGATAAAAGTGAAACAAAGTATTGCTTTAGAAATTCCTGATAATTTAGAGGTTGCGGCTCAAAATCCTTTGAATTTATTGGAAATTTATAAACAATTAGATTTAACTGATGTGGATGTTTTGGTGGCTTCGGCTTGTGTACAAATGCCATCTTTAGAAGCTATTGATTTAATTCAAGCGGAATGTGGAATTCCCGTAACTTCTGCAGCCGTTTGTACCACTTATGAAATGATGAAAAAACTTGGTATCGAACCAAAATCTGCTATTGGTGGTGAATTGTTAAACGGAAAATATTAGCACATAATCTTGTAATATTTTTTTAAAGAAAGGTCACTTGTTTTTCGTAAATTTACTATAACCTATTAATTGTTAATTTGTTTAATTCACTGCTGTTATGGAATTTATTGATTATTATAAAGTACTAGGTGTGTCTAAAGATGCAACAAGTGATGAAATAAAAAAAGCATATAGAAAATTAGCTAGAAAATTGCATCCCGACATTAATCCAAGCGATAAAGAAGCACATGCAAAGTTTCAACAACTTAATGAAGCTAATGAAGTTTTAAGTCATCCCGAAAAAAGAAAGAAATACGACAAATACGGTAAAGATTGGGAAAATGGCGAAGAGTATGAAAAATACCAACAACAGCAAAGATCCAATTCCGGTAGACAACAACAAGCTAATGCTGATTTTGGCGGAGAAGATTTTTCTGATTTTTTCTCATCTATGTTCGGAAATCAAGAGCGTGGTGGAAGAACTCAAACTAAATTTAGAGGTCAAGATATTCAAGCCAAGCTTCAGATAGATAGTAAAGAAGCATATACCACTCATAAAAAGGAATTTACGGTTAACGGGAAAAGCATACGAATAACTATTCCGGCTGGAATTGAAGATCAGCAAACCATAAAAATTAGTGGTTATGGTAGCCCGGGAATAAATAATGGTCCAAATGGTGATTTGTATATTACTTTTTCCGTTTCAAATACGAGTTTGTTTAAACGAGTTGGAAACGACTTGTTTTTAACGCATAATTTAGATTTATATACAGCTGTTCTAGGTGGAGATGTTACCATTTCAGATTTTAATCAAGCTAAATTGAAATTAAAAGTTGCACCTGGAACTCAAAACGGCACAAAAGTTAGATTAAAAGGAAAAGGCTTCCCTGTTTATAAAAAAGAAGATCAATTTGGAGATTTGTACATCACCTATAATGTTCTGATACCAACAAATCTTTCAGAGAAAGAAATAGAATTGTTCCATGAATTAGCGAATTCAGTAAATAAATAAAACAACTATGGAAACTCAAGAATTAATCATAGTCGACGTTTTTTGTCAGGAATATCAAATCGAAATAAATCTAATTAATGATTTAGAATCCTTTGGTTTGATTGAAACTATTGTGCATAACGAAAATAAATATCTGGATAAAAACCAGTTAGTTTATGTGGAGAAAATAATTCGTTTACACAATGATTTAAACATTAATAAAGAAGGTATAGAAATTATTTTAGATCTTCTCGAAAAGGAAAAACAATTGCTTTTAGAAATCAAATATTTGAAGAATCGTTTGGGTTTATATGAATAATCTTTTTACATAGTTGTTGTTTTCAGTTTTGAAACTGTGTTTGACTCCAATATAATTGTCTCTTCAGGTTGCTTTTATGATAGTTTTAGAAACTCTAGATGCTTTAGAAATTGTGGTTCAAAGTACAATGAATTCATTGGGAATTTACAAAAAATTAATTTGACTACAGTTTTTAAAATCTTTGAATTGATTAAGAAACTTGGCATCGAAACCAAATCGGGAATAGGTGGATAACACTAAACGATAAATACTAAATATTATGGAATGGATTGTAATTGAAGGAAAACTAGTAAATAATTTTAAGTTTACATCTCAAACAGAATTGGCGCAATTTCTAGTAAAAGTTGCCAATTATGCGGATGAAATTAACCATCATCCCGATTGCAAAATCCATAAAGCTTTTCAGCTTGAAATCACTTTGTATAGTCACGACAAGAATAAAATAACCGATTTAGATTACCAATTAGCAGAAAAGATTGATAGTTTGTTTCATTAAAAGTAAATCTATGAAAAATATAATTGCCTTTTTTGCGGCTTTTTTTGCCGCTAAGAAAACAAAGTTTGGATGTTTTGGAACAATAATAGTGTTTATTGTTGTTTATTATTTGGTAAAGAAAATTTTATAAAAAAAAAAGGAGTTCAATTTTGAACTCCTTTTTTGATAATGTATTTGTGGACATTAAAAACTATACTTTGCTCCACCATAAATGTTTCTTCCACCAGCATTAATTCCTGATGCAAAATTTCTATATTGAGTGTCCAAGATGTTTTCCATACCTGCAAATAATGTAAAACCATACATTGCTTTTGTTGCAGCTTTAAAGTTATAAGTTTCCCAAGCTGGCATTCCAGTTTTAGGTGCATAAACTAAATTATCTTCTCCACTTGTAGAATAATCTTTTAAGTGTTTTTTACCATTGAATAACATATACGCTTCAAAAGTAGCCCATTTTGGTGAATAATTAAATCCTAATTTTCCAAAATAAGGAGGAATATGATCTAAAGGTCTTTTGTTTCCTTCTGTTGTAACTCTACCTAAAGTAATATTGTAAGAACCATTAAATTGTAAGTTTTTGACAATTGTAGTTTTGATGTTTCCGTTAACTCCAGTTACAAATGCTTTACCTAAATTCTGATTTGCCACTACATTTCTTACATCACCACCTCCAAAATCATACGTGCTTGATCCATTAAATGTAAAAGCATCTGTTACGATTGCATCGTATAATTGCGTGTAAAAATAAGTAGCATCAAATTGATGTTTGTTCGATTTAGATTTAATTACAAAACCTAAATCTCCAGTAATAGTTTGCTCTGGTTTTAAATCTTTGTTAGGTACAATTAAAGTTCCTGAACCTGATTCAAAAATTTTAGCTAAATCGTCAATGTTCGGTACTCTATAACCAGAACTTAAATTTGTTTTAACAATAAAATTTTCAGAAGTATTATGCACTAAACCAATGTTTCCGCTATAAGTGAAGTTTTGTTGTTTTATTTCTGTAAAAGGTAAAGCTACAATACTATTATCAGCAATAGAACTGTTTAAAGCAGCATAACCCGCTCTCGCGCCCATAGAAAAATTTGTCGCTTCGTTTCTTTTTGATGAATATGACACATAAACATCATTACGCATCATGTTGTTTTTTCCATTTGGATATCTTGTGTCTAAAGGAACTACAACTCCGGTTTTGATATTAATTTTATCAGCTGTAGATATTAAATCATCATAATAATTTTCAATACCGTAGTAAAAATTACCTTTTTTTAATTTGGTTTCGAAATTTGCAGTTAAAGAATATACCGCAACTTTTTCTGTTCTGTTTTGTAAATTATAATTCCCGAAGTTTCTGTTATGACGGCTTTCTTCTACGTTTTGGTAACCAGCGTCAAGTTTGAAATCGGTATTTGTAAATACATTTTCTTTTTCTAAACTATATACACCTAATAATCTTTTTTGTGGGCCATAATACCATTCTGCGCTTTTTAAACCTGAGCCAGTTTGGTCTGTTAATCTGTCATAGCGGTTTATATTTGAAGATGTTGAGTATTGAAAATTAGCGCTATGTGTAAAACCACTTTGTGTTTTGTATGCTAATTTTTGCATGAAATTGTATTGTTTGTATCCGCTAGTTTTTTGATTGTATTTGTTGTCATTTTGAAGTAAAACATCTACACCATTAATAGTTTCAACATATTGTGGTCTTTCTCCGAAAAATTCCCCATTATGATTTTTTGTTCTTCCCATTTTTAAATCTCCAAAATCATTGTATGAAAATGCAGTTAAAGAGGCGAAATTTGTTGTACCATAATTGATGTCAAAATAGCCAGATTTTTCTTCATTTACCGAAGAATATCTTGAGTTTACATTTCCTGTAAATCCATTTTCAAATTTTGCTCTTTTTGTAATCATATTAACCGAACCTCCAAGTGCGTCACTACCATATAATGATGAGGTTGGGCCAAATTGTATTAAAGCTGTTTCTAAGAAGTTTTCGTCAACAGTAATCACGTTTTGTAAGTGTCCAGATCTAAAGATTAAGTTGTTCATTCGAACGCCATCTACTAATAGTAATACTCTACTTGCTTCAAACCCTCTGATTACTGGGCTTCCAGCGCCTTGTTGTGATTTTTGAACAAATAATGAGCCAGAATTTGCCAGCATATCGCCAGTATTCTGAAAATTTTGAAATTCTATTTTTTCTTTTGAAATAATTTCAAGTTGAGAAGGAGTTTGGTTTTTATCAATTGTAATTTTTTTAGAATTGATTTTAATCTCTTCGATGTTTTGTGCTTTAATCGTGTCTGTAACTTCTTGACTAAAAGATAATTGAGTGGTTAGTGCCAGTAACCCAAGCAGGCATAAATAGTTCTTCTTCATATTAGTTAAATTCGAGGAATATACTGTAGCAAAAATTACGCCAAAAAAATGTTAAAATTATTTTTTATTAGGTTCGATAATAACTGAAGTTGGATATTTCTTTTTTATTAAAATTATTGCTTTTTCTGCTTCAATTTTACTTTTAAAACTACCCACCCAAACTTTATAAGATGGATTGCTAAAGATTATTGTTCCGTCTGTTTGTGAAAAGTCTTTTTTAAACGAAATAAGTATCTTTTTTGATTCTTCAATATTTCCAAAGAAAATTTGAATTTTAAATTTGTCGTTTATGGTGATTGCAGAATTGTTTTTTCGCTTTTCAAGTAGTAATTTCTCTATTTTTTCGTCTTGTTCGATGTTACTTTTCTTAGTTTGTGAAAAAATATTCTGAGTTGACAATAGTGCAACTAAAGAAAATGATAATAATGTAATATTTTTTAATGTCTTCATAATGAATGGTATTTCTTGCAAATTTATTATTTTAGAATTATATTATTAGTCTTAATCTTATTTAGAATTAAAATAAATTACATTTTAAGATAAATTTAAGGTTTTGATAATTATTCTAATGTTGTATTTTTGTCCAAGTTTTTAAAAAGTATGACTAAGCATTAGCTAAAACCATACCAAAAATAAGTTTGATAATTAATTTTTAATATGAAAAAGTTGGGTAACCCTAAATCGTTTTCAAAAACTATCTTTTCTTTAGCGTTTTCTGCGATATTTGCAGTAGGCGTTTCTGCGCAAGAACCTGTAGCAACTGCTGCACCTGCTGAGGCAGCTGCTGCGCCAGCCGCTGGTTCGGGTGATCCAGTAAAAGGAAAAGAATTGTTTAACACTAATTGTGCAGCTTGTCACAAATTAGATGCAAAAATGACTGGTCCTGCATTGAGAGGTGTTGGCGATAAGTATGACAAAGAATGGTTGTACAAATGGATCAAAAATAGTTCAGACCTTATTAAGTCTGGTGATGCTAAAGCAGTAAAAGTGTACGAAGAATTTGCGAAAGCAAATATGACTGCTTTTCCTCAATTATCAAATGGAGACATTGATAATATTGTTGCTTATGCAATGGAGCCTGCTCCAGAACCTGAGACTCCAAAAGCTGGGGTTGCTGAAGGTTCAGAAAAAACTGGAAGTGGAATTTCAAACAACTTAATATTAGGTGTTTTAGCTTTTATATTAGGTGCTTTGATTTTTGTGCTTTTCTCTGTGAACAAATTAATGCGAAATCTTGCTAAAAAAGAAGGTGTTGATGTTTCAGAAGGTAAAAGTCCTGCTAATGCGGTTGTTTCTTTTGCAAAAGCTTATGTGAAAAACCAATTTATAATGGTGGTTACGGCAATATTGTTTTTGTTAACTTCTGCGTACTTTATGTATGGATATTTCATGCAAATAGGTGTTGATAAAGGATATGAGCCAATTCAACCAATTCATTATTCGCATAAAATTCACGCTGGTGAAAACGGTATTGATTGTAAATACTGTCACTCGTCTGCAAGAGTTTCAAAAAACGCTGGTATTCCATCGTTAAATGTGTGTATGAACTGTCACAAAAACATTTCTGAATTCCAAGGTTCTAAAGATTCTACTTATGTGGAATACACAAAAGAATTCTATACTGCGGAAATTCAAAAATTATATGATGCTGTTGGTTGGGATAAAGCGACTCAAAAATATACAGGAAAAACTAAGCCAGTTAAATGGGTTAGAATTCATAATTTACCAGATTTCGTATACTTCAATCACTCTCAGCACGTAACTGTTGGTGGTATCGAATGTCAGAAATGTCACGGTAAAGTAGAGTCATTTGAAGTTATGAAACAAGACCAACCATTAACTATGGGATGGTGTATTAACTGTCACAGAGAAACTAATGTGAAAGTTGAAGATAATGGTTATTACACAAAAATCCACGACCAATTAGCTAAGAAATTGGGTGTTACTAAGTTGACAGCTGCTCAAATGGGTGGTTTAGAGTGTGGTAAATGTCACTATTAATAATAATATAAGAAGTTAATATCTATATACAATGGCATCAAACAAAAAATACTGGAAAAGTGTTGAAGAACTAAATGAAAATAGTTCTATTGTTGAGGCGTTACAAAGCAACGAATTTGTAGAGCAAATTCCTGTTGATGAGTTTTTAGGTGATAAAGAAAATCTTTCTAATTCATCTACTTCGCGTCGTGACTTTTTAAAGTACGTTGGTTTCAGTACGGCTGCAGCATCATTAGCAGCTTGTGAAGGGCCGGTAATTAAGTCAATTCCTTATGTGGTTCAACCAGAAGAAATTATCCCAGGTGTAGCAGACTATTACGCTACTACAATTGCGGATGGTTATGATTTCGCTAATATTTTAATTAAAACTCGCGAGGGTCGTCCAATTAAAGTTGAAAATAATTCTACTGAAGGTTCTGTAACGGGAGCAAATGCAAGAGTACATGCTTCAGTTTTATCTTTATATGACAATTTAAGATTAAAAAATCCTAAAATTGATAAAAAAGAGGCTTCTTGGAATGAAGTAAACGCAAAAGTTAAAGCTAGTTTAGTAGAAGCTAAGACTAAAGGTGGTCAAGTTGTTGTTTTAACAAACACTACAGCAAGTCCTTCTACTGATAAATTAATTTCAGATTTAGCAACAAAATATACAAACGTTAAACACGTAGTATATGATGCAATTTCTGATTCTAATGCTTTAGATGCTTTTCAAGCAGTTTACGGTTTTAGAGCTTTATCAAATTATAACTTCGAAAATGCAGATACTATTGTTTCTGTTGGTGCTGATATCTTAGGAGATTGGCAAGGAGGAGGTTATGATGCTGGATATGCTAAAGGACGTGTTCCGAAAAACGGAAAAATGTCTAAACATATTCAAATCGAAGCAAATATGTCATTAGCTGGTGCTAATGCAGACAAAAGAATTCCTTTAACTGTTGCTAATCAAAAATTAGCTTTAGTAAAATTATATAATGCCGTTACTGGTTCTGGAGTTTCAGTTGCAAGTGTAGGTGCTTTAGATAAAGAAGTTGAAAAAGCAGCTCAACAATTAAAAGCAGCTGGTTCAAAAGGAGTAGTGGTTACAGGTTTAGATGATTTTGATGCACAATATTTAGTATTAGGTATCAATTTAGCTTTAAAATCTGAAGCATTCAATCCTTCTGATGCTAAATTAACTAGAAAAGGTGATGCGAAAGCTGTTGCTCAATTAGTAACAGATATGAATGCTGGAAAAGTTCACACATTAATTATGAGTGGCGTGAATCCAGTTTATACTTTGGCAAACTCTGCTGCATTTGTTACAGGTTTAGGAAAAGTAAAATTATCAGTATCATTCTCTACTAAAGAAGATGAAACTGCTGTTAAAACTACTATTGCTGCTGCTGCAAGTCATTATTTAGAGTCTTGGAATGATGTTTCAATTACACGTTCTAACTATAGTATTGCTCAGCCAACAATCAGACCATTATTCAATACAAAACAATTTCAAGAAGCTTTATTATCTTGGAATGATAATGCAACTCCATATTATGATTTCTTAAAAGGGTTTTCTGCTACAAATTTAGGTGGTAAAACTTGGAATCAAGTTGTTCATGATGGTTTTGTTGTTACTGCTATTGGAGGTTTAGTTGCTCAAGGTGGTAACTTTGGAACTTCTGCTTCAAAATTAGCTGCTGCTAAATCTAATGGATTAGATTTAGTTTTATATAGCAAAGTTGGAATGGGAGATGGACAACAAGCGAATAACCCTTGGTTACAAGAGTTTCCAGATCCAATTACAAGAGTATCTTGGGATAACTATGTAACTGTTTCTAAAGCTGATGCTGAAAAGTTAAGTTTAGAAAACTTTAATGTAGCTAACGGAGGTTTAAACGGAAGTTATGTTTTAATTAAAGTTGGAAATGCTACTTTAGAAAATGTACCTGTAATTATTCAACCGGGTCAAGCTGTTGGAACAATTGGTTTAGCTTTTGGTTACGGTAGAAAAGAAGCATTAAAAGAAGAAATGCAAACTGGTGTTAACGCATATACTTTATACGCTAACGGAAATGCAAATCAAAGCGCTACAGTTACTTTAGCTGATGGTGAACATGAATTTGCTTGTGTGCAATTACAAAGAACATTAATGGGTAGAGGTGATATCGTAAAAGATACTACATTATCTATTTTCAATAAAGCAAATGAAGCTGGTAATAAAGAAATTTATAATCCAACTCCAGTTGTTTCATTAGATCACAAAGAAGTTGCCGCTACATCTGTAGATTTATGGACTTCTTTTGATAGAACTACAGGTCACCATTTTAACTTATCTATTGATTTAAATTCTTGTACAGGTTGTGGAGCATGTGTTATTGCATGTCACGCAGAAAACAATGTACCAGTAGTTGGTAAAGCTGAAGTTAGAAGAAGCCGTGATATGCACTGGTTAAGAATCGACAGATATTATTCATCTGAAGATACTTTCTCTGGAGATATCGAAAAGAAAGAAGGTTCAACTGGTTTATCTGGAACTATATCTACATTACAAGAAATGGAAGATCCTTCGGTTAACCCGCAAGTTGTTTTCCAACCTGTAATGTGTCAGCACTGTAACCACGCTCCATGTGAAACTGTTTGTCCAGTTGCTGCTACATCTCACTCTCGTCAAGGTCAAAACCATATGGCATACAACAGATGTGTTGGTACTCGTTACTGTGCTAACAACTGTCCGTATAAAGTACGTCGTTTCAACTGGTTCTTGTACAACAAGAATGATGAGTTTGATTACCACATGAATGATGATTTAGGCCGTATGGTATTAAATCCAGACGTAAACGTACGTTCTCGTGGGGTTATGGAAAAATGTTCTATGTGTATCCAAATGACTCAAGCTACAATCTTAAAAGCGAAAAAAGAAGGAAAAGAAGTTGGTAAAGATGACTTCCAAACTGCTTGTTCTGCTGCTTGTACTTCAGGGTCAATGAAATTTGGAGATGTAAATAATACAGAATCTGATGTTGCTCAATTATTGGAAGACGACAGAATGTACCATTTATTAGAAAGCATTGGAACAAAACCTAACGTGATGTATCATGTTAAAGTTAGAAACGATAAATAATTATTAATAAGAAACACATATAAAGGATTATGTCTCATTACGAAGCACCCATTAGAAAACCTTTGGTTATTGGTGATAAATCTTATCACGATATAACTGTTGATGTGGCTCGCCCTGTTGAAGGAAGAGCAAACAAACTATGGTGGACAGTATTTTCAATAGCATTAGCCGCATTCCTTTGGGGATTAGGCTGTATGGTATATACAATCACAACAGGTATTGGTACTTGGGGATTAAATAAAACAATTGGATGGGCTTGGGATATTACCAACTTCGTTTGGTGGGTAGGTATTGGTCACGCTGGTACACTTATCTCAGCTGTATTATTATTGTTCCGTCAAAAATGGAGAATGGCGATTAACCGTTCTGCAGAAGCGATGACAATTTTTTCTGTAGTTCAAGCAGGTTTATTCCCAATTATTCACATGGGTCGTCCATGGTTAGCATACTGGGTATTGCCAATTCCAAATCAATTTGGATCATTATGGGTAAACTTTAACTCTCCATTATTATGGGACGTTTTCGCTATCTCTACCTATTTATCTGTATCATTAGTATTCTGGTGGACAGGTTTATTGCCAGATTTCGCAATGCTTAGAGATAGAGCTGTTACTCCATTTACAAAAAGAGTTTATTCAATCCTTTCTTTCGGATGGAGTGGTAGAGCAAAAGACTGGCAACGTTTTGAAGAAGTTTCTTTAGTATTAGCTGGTTTAGCAACTCCTTTAGTACTTTCTGTACACACAATTGTATCTTTTGACTTCGCAACTTCTGTAATTCCTGGTTGGCATACAACTATCTTACCTCCATATTTCGTGGCTGGTGCGGTATTCTCAGGATTCGCCATGGTAAACACGTTATTAATTGTAATGCGTAAAGTATCTAGTTTAGAAGATTATATTACGGTACAACACATTGAATTAATGAACATCATTATTATGATTACAGGTTCGATTGTAGGTTGTGCATATATCACGGAATTATTCGTGGCTTGGTATTCTGGTGTAGAATACGAACAGTATGCTTTCTTAAACAGAGCAACTGGACCTTACTGGTGGTCATACTGGTTAATGATGACTTGTAACGTTTTCTCTCCACAGTTCATGTGGTTCAAAAAATTAAGAACAAGTATTGCATTCTCTTTCATTATTTCTATTGTAGTAAACATTGGAATGTGGTTTGAACGTTTCGTAATTATCGTAACTTCATTACATAGAGATTATTTGCCATCATCTTGGACAATGTTCCAACCAACTTTTGTTGACGCAGGTATTTTTATTGGAACTATCGGATTCTTCTTCGTATTATTCTTATTATATTCTAGAAGTTTTCCAGTTATTGCTCAGGCAGAAGTAAAAACAATCTTAAAATCATCTGGAGATAACTTCAAAAGAGAAAGAGGAGATAGTAAACCACATCATGACAATCACGGACATGATGGACATGAAGGACACGATCATCATTAATATAAAGAATTATGAGTAATAAAGTAGTACACGCTATATATAACGACGATGATGTTTTGTTAGCTGCAGTTCACAAAACTAAAGCCGCACATTATCACATTGAAGAGATTTATACTCCATTTCCAGTTCACGGACTAGATAAAGCTATGGGGTTAGCAGGAACAAGACTTGCAATTTGTGCCTTCTTATTTGGAATCACAGGACTTACTATCTATAGTTTCATGTTAAAATTTATCATGATTAGTGATTGGCCTCAAGATATTGGTGGAAAACCAAGTATGGCATTTTATCAAAATATGCCAGCTTTTGTTCCAGTTATGTTTGAAGGAACCGTATTTTTTGCTGCTCACTTAATGGTTATCACTTTTTATATGAGAAGTAGATTATGGCCATTTAAAGAAGCGGAAAATCCAGATGTAAGAACAACAGATGACCATTTTTTAATGGAAGTTGGAGTTAACGGTAACGAAGAAGAATTAGTTTCTTTCTTTAAAAACACTGGAGCAGTAGAAGTTAAAGTAATTGATAAGCATTAAGAGAATATGAAAAGTGTTTTAAATATATTGACATTAGTAGGAGCATCTTTGCTAATGACATCTTGTTTTGATAAATCTGCGCCTAATTATCAGTTTTTTCCAAACATGTACGAACCAGTTTCATATGAAACTTATGGAGAATCTAACGTTTTCAATTCTCCAACTGGAGAAAAAGGAAAAGTAAGCCAAATTCCACCTGCTGGAACAATTAAGCAAGGTTTTGTACCTTACGAAATTCCAAATACACCAGAAGGTTATGCAGCATCTAAAGCTAATGTTTCTCCTTTAACTGCAGATCAAATTGATGCAGAAAGAGGTAAAGAGTTGTTTACTATTTACTGTGCAATTTGCCACGGTGAAGGTGGTGATGGAAAAGGAAATTTGGTAAAAAGAGAAAAATTTCTAGGTGTACCTAGTTATAAAGATAGAGTGGTTACTACAGGTAGTGTATTTCACGTTGTTACTTACGGTTTAAACTCAATGGGTTCACATGCAAATCAGTTGTCAAAAGAAGAAAGATGGCAAGTTGCTGATTATGTTATGAAACTTAAATCAGAATTAAAATAGTATTACTTTTTTGAAAAAAATATAAATATGTACCAGTTTTCTAGTAGATTAAAAAGCTTTTCATTCGCCTTAATGGTATTAGGTATTTTAGGAATCGGTTACGGTTTCTGGACTGCACCTAAAACTAATGAAGATGTTGAAAAAATTTTAAAAGAGCAAGAAGCTCATCATGGTGGAGCACACCACGATACTCATGCAGCAGCATCACATTCTGAAGCTACTCATGATGAACATGCAAAAGTTGAAGAGCATGCTTCTCACGAAGCTACTACTCATGAAGCAGAAGTAGTTGATACTTTAAAGCATGAAGTAGCTCACGTAGCAGTTGATACTGCTTCACATGCAGAAGTAGATTCTACTGCAGTAGTAATTGCTCCAGTTGTTGCAAATCACAAAAGTGATATTTACGTAAGTAAATTTCATAAAGAACACGTTGATCACGCTGCGGAACACAAAGAGCACGTTGAGCATGTGAAACACCAATTACAAAACAAGCCTTGGTCTGCTTTGTATGTTGCTTGTATCTTCTTTATGTTAATTGCTGTTGGTGCTTTAGCTTTTTATGCTATTCAATGGGTAGCGCAAGCAGGTTGGTCTCCAATGTTGTTTAGAGTTATGGAAGGTGTTTCTAGCTACTTATTACCTGGGTCTATTATTTTTATTGTTATCTTATTACTTACATGTTTCCGCGTTGGTGACAATCATATGTTTGTTTGGATGGCTGATGGTGTTGCAACTAAAGGGCATGAAAATTATGACCACATTATTGCTGGTAAAACTGGATTTTTAAATATTCCTTTTTTCTTAATAAGAGCGGTTATTTTCTTGTTTGGTTGGAATTTATATAGATATGTATCTAGAAAAAATTCAATAAAATTAGATCAAACTAGAGATATGTCTTTCTTTAGAAAGAATTACAACGCAGCTGCATTATTCTTAGTATTCTTTATTGTTTCTGAATCAATGATGTCTTGGGATTGGATTATGTCTGTTGACCCACACTGGTACAGTACATTATTCGGATGGTATGTATTTGCAAGTTTCTTTGTAAGTGGAATTACAGTTATTACTATGACTACGATTTACTTAAAAAATAAAGGATTATTACCAGAGGTGAATAAATCTCACTTACATGATTTAGCTAAATTTATGTTTGGTATCAGTGTATTCTGGACATACTTATGGTTCTCTCAGTTCATGTTAATGTGGTATTCTAATATTCCTGAAGAAGTTACTTATTTTGTAACTCGTATTGAAAACTATAATTTACCTTTCTTTGGAATGGTTGTTATGAATTTTGTATTCCCAATTTTAATATTAATCAATGCTGACTTCAAACGCCTTAGTTGGGTAGTTGTAATGGCTGGTATCGTAATATTAGCAGGTCACTATGTTGATTTCTTCAACATGATTATGCCTGCAACAGTTGGTGATCAATGGTTTATTGGTGTGTCTGAAATTAGTTCAGTACTTTTCTTCGCTGGATTGTTTATTTTTGTTGTGTTTACAGCATTAACAAAAGCTCCTTTAGCGTCTGACGGGAATCCATATATAGAAGAAAGCAAGCATTTTCATTATTAATAATTAATTAACGAAATAAACAAATGAACGGTTTATTGATACTTTTAATCATAGTTTTATTAGGTGTTGCAGCATGGCAATTATCTAAGATATTTAGTCTAACACAATTAGGAACAAAAAGAGATGACTCTGGTGTTGCTAATGATAGAGACAACAATATAAATGGATATTTAATGTTTGCGTTTGTAGCATTTATATACATAGTTACAATTCTTTCTTTTGTAAAGTGTGGAAGTTTCGTGTTAGATACACCAGCTTCTGAACACGGAAAAGAAGTTGATAATTTAATGAACATTTCGATGGTTATTATCTTTATTGTACAAACATTTACTCAATTCTTATTACACTATTTTGCTTTTAAATATAGAGGTAAAGAAGGTCAGAAAGCTTTATACTTTGCAGATAACAACAAATTAGAAGCAATCTGGACGATTATTCCAGTTATTGTTTTGGCTGTATTAATTCTTTACGGATTATACACTTGGAATCAAATTATGTATGTTGATGAAGATGAAGAAGTAATCAATGTTGAATTATATGCAAAACAATTCGCTTGGGAAGCTCGTTATTCTGGTGAAGACAATACTTTAGGTAAAGCCAATGTGCGTTACATTAAAGATGTTAATACTGTTGGTGTTGACATGTCAGATCCTGCGTCGCAAGATGATAAAGTTGTAGCTGAAATCCACTTACCTGTTGGTAAGAAAATACATTTCAGAATGCGTTCTCAAGATGTTCTTCACTCTGCTTATATGCCTCACTTTAGAGCACAAATGAACTGTGTTCCTGGTATGGTAACGGAATTTGCTTTCATTCCTACGCTTACGACAGCTGAAATGCGTGGTACTGCAATGATGATGAAAAAAGTGGATGGAATCAATAAAATTAGAGCTAAAAAATCTCAAGCATTAGTTGCTGAAGGAAAACCAGCTTTAGAACCATATACATTTGATTATTTATTATTATGTAATAAAATTTGTGGAGCTTCTCACTATAACATGCAATTGAAAATTATTGTAGAGTCTGAAGCAGATTACAAAAAATGGTTAGCATCACAAAAAACGATTGCAGCTACAATTAAAGAAGCAAATGCTCCTAAAGTTGATCCAGCAGCAGTAACTCCAGATGCGGCAGCAACAGTTGTAGTAGATTCTACTAAAACAATTGCAGAAGCAGTAGCAAAAAAATAAATTAAGATTCAAAAAATAATATAATTATTATGTCACACGATCACGGTCATCATAAAGACACTTTCATTACTAAATATATTTTTAGTATTGACCATAAAATGATTGCTAAGCAGTACCTAATTTCAGGTTTATTAATGGGGATTATAGGGGTAGTTTTATCTTTATTTTTCAGAATGCAAATTGCTTGGCCTGAAGAATCTTTTGAAGTTTTTAAAATTTTCTTAGGAGAAAAAATGGCTCCAGGTGGAGTTATGAGAAATGATATTTACCTAGCTTTAGTAACTATTCACGGTACTATCATGGTATTCTTCGTATTAACTGCGGGACTATCGGGTACTTTTAGTAACTTACTTATTCCACTGCAAATTGGAGCAAGAGATATGGCATCTGGTTTCATGAACATGTTATCTTTCTGGATGTTTTTTATCTCATGTGTTATCATGATTAGTTCTTTATTTGTTGAATCGGGTCCTGCATCTGCGGGTTGGACAATTTATCCACCACTTTCAGCTATTGAAGAAGCGATACCAGGTTCAGGAATGGGTATGACTTTATGGTTAGTATCTATGGCTATTTTCATCGCATCTTCATTAATGGGATCTTTAAATTATATCGTAACTGTTATCAATTTAAGAACAAAAGGGATGACAATGACAAGATTGCCACTTACAGTTTGGGCTTTCTTTGTAACTGCAATTATTGGAGTTATTTCATTCCCAGTATTGTTTTCTGCAGCATTATTATTAATCTTCGATAGAAGTTTCGGAACTTCTTTCTACTTATCAGATATTTTCATTAAAGGTGAAGTTTTACATTACCAAGGTGGTTCTCCAGTATTATTCGAGCACTTATTCTGGTTCTTAGGTCACCCTGAAGTTTATATCGTATTATTACCAGCTTTAGGAATTACGTCTGAAGTAATTGCAACAAACTCTAGAAAACCAATTTTCGGTTACAGAGCCATGATTGCTTCTATTATCGCAATTGCATTCTTATCTACAATCGTTTGGGGTCACCACATGTTTATTTCAGGTATGAATCCATTCTTAGGATCGGTATTTACATTTACAACATTATTAATTGCAATTCCATCTGCTGTAAAAGCGTTTAACTACATTACTACACTTTGGAAAGGTAACTTACAATTAAACCCTGGAATGTTATTCTCAATTGGTTTAGTTTCTACTTTCATCACTGGAGGTTTAACAGGAATCATTTTAGGAGACAGTACGTTAGATATTAACGTTCACGATACATATTTCGTAGTAGCGCATTTCCACTTAGTAATGGGTATTTCAGCATTATACGGATTCTTCGCTGGGGTGTACCACTGGTTCCCAAGAATGTTCGGAAGAATGATGAACAAAACACAGGGTTATATTCACTTCTGGGTAACTGCAGTTTGTGCTTACGGAGTTTTCTTTCCAATGCACTTCATTGGAATGGCAGGTTTACCAAGAAGATATTATACCAACTCTAACTTCCCATTATTTGACGAGTTAGCAGATACAAACGTATTAATTACTATGTTCGCTATTGTTGGAGCAGCGTTCCAATTAGTTTTCTTCTGGAACTTCTTCTACAGTATTTTCAAAGGTAAAAAAGCACCAATGAACCCATGGCGTTCAACTACATTAGAATGGACGGCACCTGTAGAGCACATTCACGGAAACTGGCCAGGAGAAATCCCAGCTGTACACCGTTGGCCATATGACTACAGTAAGCCAGGTCATGATGAAGATTTCGTACCGCAAACGACACCAATGAAAGAAGGTGAAGTTGAGTTACATCACTAAAATATTTAAAAAAGTCCCAATGCAAATTGGGACTTTTTTATTAATTCAAAATTGATAATGAAATGAATTTTAAAATATTATTACTGTTAATTGTAACGTCTTCAAATAGCCAAAATTTTTCTCTAGATAAATTGTTAAAAAAAAAATTACTAACTAAAAAAGAAATTTCATTCAATTTAAAATTGGAAATAGAGCAATTGAAACCATCAGATATTTCCGAGTATTCTAATATGGAGAAGAATTTTTATATACCTATTAAGAATGATACTTTATGTTTTATATATGTTTCAAGCTATAAAAAATTCAGATTGTATTTAAAAATATCAAAAGAAAGAATTCTGGATAGATTTAATGATGATAAAAATAAGGATAACTTTTTTATGACAAATATTTCTGATGAATATTTATTGATAGATTGTAAAAAGAAATATATGTTTAATTTGAAAACTTATGAATCAACAGCTTATTTAGATAAGCAAGATAATACAGTTAGAATTAATTTGCCTTCAAAATTTCAAAGTTATATTTCTCTTTTAAATGAAAATTTATTTCCAATAAAACATCTTTCGAATTGGATTCATGATGATTGTGAATTTTTAACTATGATGGATTTTTCTTATAGTGTAAATATGACTATTCGAAGTTATTGTTTCGATGAAAAGGATAAAAACAATTTTTTTAAAATGAATTATAATTCGTTCTTAAAATTAATGTTTAAATCATATTTGTATCATAAAGAGGAAGTTTTTAATAAATATGATTTGTTTAATTCTTTATGTTTTGATACTTATTATAATAATGGCTATTTAGTAAAAGTTAATTAATTCCAAATAATACCGCTCCCGCGCGATTCCTTTCGCGTGATTCTTGATAAATAAGTAAACCATAACAAAAAACCCAGCAAGCGCCGGGTTTTCTTATATTATATATTCTGAAAAGTAAATTTATATTCCTAAAACTATTCTTGCAATTGAGAAGTAAATGATAATTCCCAAAATATCATTACTGGTAGTAATAAATGGGCCTGTAGCTAATGCAGGATCAATACCGTATTTGTCTAAAACTATCGGAATAAATGTTCCAATTAATGAAGCCACTACAATTACACTTAATAAAGCGATAGAAACAGTGATTCCAATAATGAATTCGTATCCAAGTAGGAAATGTGTGCCAAGTATTAAAATAACAGCTAAAATGCTTCCGTTTAATAAGCTTAACGATAATTCTTTCAATAATCGATTCCATAAACTACCTGTAATCGAATTGTTAGCCAAACCTTGAACCACAATCGCACTCGATTGTACACCAACATTTCCAGCCATAGCCGCAATTAGAGGTGTAAAAAACAATAACATTCTGTGGCTGTTCATCATCGGTTCAAAAATCCCTAAGACTTTTACAGAAATAAATCCACCAAATAAGGCTAAAACCAACCATGGCAAACGCGCTTTGGTTAATTCTAGAATACTATCATCCGCCTCAACGTCTTGCGAAATTCCGGCCGCTAATTGGTAATCTTTATCGGCTTCTTCTTTTATAATATCAATAATGTCATCAATCGTAACACGACCAACTAATCTGTCCAATTCATCAATAACTGGAATCGCTTCCAAGTCATACTTTTGCATGATTCTTGCTACTTCTACATCTTTAGTTTCTACGCGAACGTAGTCTACTTTTTTAATGTAAATATCACTAATTTGGGTTTTGGTAGATGTCGTTAATAAATCTTTCAACGACAAACGTCCTTTCAAACGGTCTTCATCATCAACAACATAAATCGAATGTACTCTGGTCACATTTTCAGCTTGCAAACGCATTTCTTTTACGCAAGTTAACACGTTCCAGTTTTCGTTCACTTTTACTAACTCTTTCGCCATAATACCACCAGCGGTATTTTCGTCATAACGTAAAAGGTCAACAATATCTTTGGCGTGCTCAACATCTTCAAGCTCAGAAATTACCTGCGCTTTTTTCGATTGTGGTAATTCGGCAATAATATCCGCCGCGTCATCCGTATCTAACTCGTCAAGCTCTTCTGCAATTTCTTTGGCTGATAAACTTCGTAAAATGTTTTCACGAACTTCATCATCTAATTCTAATAATATTTCTGCTGTAATTTCAGAATCTAATAAGTTGAAAAGATAAATGGCTTCGGAAGTATCCAAATCATTCATAATTTCCGCTATATCAGCAAAGTGAATTTCATGCAAAATGTTCTCTAATTCAACAATATTATTTTGTTGAACCAAAGTTTCAATTTGCGTAATAAGTTCTTTACTGATTTTAAATTCCATCGGCAGCTATTTTTTGAGTCAAAGCAATGAATTCTTCAACTGACAATTGTTCTGGTCTTTGTGCAAATATAATATCTTCTTGTAATTTATCTGATAAATTTAAAGTTTTTAAACTATTGCGTAAGGTTTTTCTTCTCTGCTGAAAAGCAGTTTTCACCACTTTAAATAAAAGTTTTTCATCACAAGGCAATTCGTAATTCTCTTTTCGAGTCATTCGCATCACACCAGAATCGACTTTTGGTGGCGGATTAAACACGGTTGGAGGAACTGTAAATAAGTATTCTACATCATAAAAAGCTTGCGCTAATACAGATAAAATCCCATAGACTTTACTTCCTTTTTTACTGCAAATTCGCTCCGCAACTTCTTTCTGAAACATACCAGAAAATTCTGGAATTTGATCTCTCAACTCCAAAGTTTTAAACACAATTTGTGTCGAAATATTGTATGGGAAATTCCCAATAATCGCAAATTGTTCGTTTTTGAAAGCCGTTTGCCAATCGTGACGTAAAAAATCTAAAGAAAAAATATTATTATTTAATTTTAAATAATGTGCTTGTAAATAATCAACAGATTCTTTGTCAATTTCAACAACAAAAGTTTCATATGGTTTCTCCAATAAGTATTTGGTTAAAACACCCATTCCCGGACCAATTTCTAAAACTTTACTATAGTTAGAGCCAATTAAAGAATCGGCAATTTGTTGCGCAATGCTTTCATCCGTAAGGAAATGCTGACCTAAATGTTTTTTGGCTTTAACTGACATATATTTTTATTTTTTTCTTAAACTTCGTAATTCCCAAATCGTAAATCGTAAATCCTAAATCGTAAATTCTCTAGTTTTCGTTGCTAAAAAACTCATTAATAACTTCCAATTCGGTTCTAAAAGCTAACATTTTATCACCAAACAAACGCATACCTTCTTCTCTCAATTTAGGTGCATAGGTTTTGTAATATTCCTGAAGTTTTTCATTGCTTTCCGCAGAATATTGAATAGAATAGGTTGTTCCACCCATTTCTTCTTCCACTAAAACTCTAGAAAGTTTCGCTTTGTAAAAACAACCTGTAGCTAAAACTTCTCCAATATGCTTGGTTTTCAACCAATTTAACCATTGGTCATGCGCGCTTTCGTCAATGTTTATGGTAACATTATAAATAATCATGTGCTCAATTTTTTACAAAGATACTTTTTTAATATCAATGAAAATAGCAATGCTAAAATTCAATTATTTTTAATTTGGGCGTGCCCCTTCGGGTCGGGCTTTCCGTTCCCGCTTTTTTTGTCCCGAGAAAAACGGAACAAAAAAGAGCTCCACTACAATCCCTCACGCAAGAAACCGTCTTTCAATTACAAAATTCTCAACTCAATATTAATAACACAGATTGGAGAAATTATTAAAATTTTAGAAATTTCTTTAATCTGTGTTTAAAAAACTTATATGACTTATATGGTTAAAAATCCGCACATATCCCTAACCGCAATGCAACAATAAAAACAATCTGTTAAATCTGCGTACCAAACTTAAATGCGCTATGATGAGCGAAGCGTCTAAACCGCAAACCAAAATGTGTGTCAATGTGTTTAAAAAACTTACATGACTTAAATGTTTAAAAATCCGCGCAAATCCCTAACCGCAATACAACAAAAAAAACAATCCGCTAAATCTGCGTACCAAACTTATTTGACTTATATGTTAAAACAAAAAAAACTCCCAACTCCCAACTCCCAACTCCCAACTTAATATTATATTTGTAACATGAATGAAAATTTAGATCCCAACAAAGAGCGTTTTACACCGCAAGAAATAGATATTGAAAAAGCATTGCGTCCGTTAAGTTTTGACGATTTCGCAGGGCAAGACCACGTGCTTGAAAATTTAAAAATATTTGTTGCCGCTGCCAATCAGCGAGGCGAAGCGTTGGATCACGCCCTTTTTCACGGTCCTCCCGGATTAGGAAAAACAACTTTAGCTAGTATTTTGGCGAACGAGTTGGGCGTGGGAATCAAAATTACATCCGGTCCAGTTTTAGATAAACCCGGAGATTTAGCAGGTTTGTTAACTAATCTTGATGAACGTGACGTTTTGTTTATTGACGAAATCCACCGTTTGTCACCCATCGTGGAAGAATACTTGTATTCCGCCATGGAAGATTATAAAATCGACATCATGATTGAATCAGGACCGAATGCGCGTTCTGTACAAATCAACTTAAATCCGTTTACTTTAGTTGGCGCGACAACGCGTTCTGGATTGTTAACCGCTCCAATGCGTGCACGTTTCGGAATTCAAAGTCGTTTACATTATTACAATACCGAATTATTAGCCACAATTGTGGAAAGAAGTTCTGGAATTTTAAATGTACCAATCGATTTAGAAGCAGCCATTGAAATTGCAGGTAGAAGTAGAGGAACACCTCGTATCGCGAATGCATTATTACGAAGAGTTCGAGATTTCGCTCAAATAAAAGGAAACGGAAAAATTGATATTGAAATTGCTCGTTATGCCTTAAAAGCATTAAATGTTGATGCGAATGGCTTGGATGAAATGGATAATAAAATTTTATCAACCTTAATTGATAAATTCAAAGGTGGTCCAGTCGGACTAACCACTTTAGCAACAGCTGTTTCAGAAAACGGAGAAACTATTGAAGAAGTATATGAGCCTTTTTTAATCCAAGAAGGCTTTTTAATGCGAACACCTCGCGGCCGTGAAGCTACCGAAAAAGCCTACAAACATTTAGGACGAATTAAAGGTTTGAATCAAGGAGAGCTTTTTTAATACTTTTCGCTAAAAATATAATATTCAATAATTAGATTTTATAAAAAAAAATCCCCAAAAAGCAACTGCCTTTTGGGGATTTATTATTTATTTTTAAGTTTAAAACTCAAAGCTTAACAAAAACTCACTAGTGTTTTTAGCTCTAGCAATTTGATTTTTTGAGTTGGCTTCGTAAGCATAACCTAAGGTTAGTTTTTTGCTAATTTTAATGTTGAATAAACCTGCAAATGTTTTGTCGGTTCTGTAAGTTCCTCCAAGTTCTAAAACATCATTAAAATTAAACATGGTGTTAAAATCCATTGATATTGGTGCGTCATTTACATATCTAAGAAAGAATGAAGGCTTTAGTGTGTATCGATTCGTGTCATCAAAATGAATGTCATAACCAGAACTCAAATAAAAGTGTGGTCTGTCAGTAGCTGACGTTGCAAAACCATCTTCATTTCTAACTCTTTCAGTATTCAGCATTCTAGGAACTGATAACGATACAAAAAGATCTTTGTATTTAACTAAACCACCAACACCAACATTAGGATTGAATGAGCTAATTGAATTTAATGAAGGATCACTCGTAATATTATAAGTTTGAAGTCCTGCCGTATTTACATTGTAAAAATTTCCACCACCTTTAATTCCTAAATATACGTTAGTGCTTTCAGAAACTTTTAATTTATATGAAAAATCAATTCCTAAAAAGGTTTGTTTTTCAATAAACGTTTTGTCGCTCACCATAGAAATACCAAGTCCAGTATTTTTTCCTAATGAAGTTCCAAATGCTAAAGTTTGAGTTTCAGGAGCGTTTTCAATACCAGTCCATTGTTCTCTAACTCCACTAGATATGATGGTTTTACCATCAACACCAACATAAGCTGGATTCACAATGTTCATTTGGTATCTATAAAAAGCAAGCATGCTTTCTTGTTGGGCAAATGCACTACTACTAGTTAGTAGTAGTGCTATAAATATTTTTTTTAACAATTTCATTTTAGTTTTTTTTTAAAGATTACTGACGAGTGATGTAAATCCAACCATCTTTTTCAATGCTTCCATTTCCATCTAAATCTAATTGATAATAATATGATCCAGAATCTGGTAATGGTTGACTGTTGTTTTTATAGGCACCATTCCAATCGTTTTGATAACCTTTTGCAAAAAACACTTCAGAACCCCATCTGTTAAATACTCTAATAGAATTATTTGGGTAATTTTCGATGTTGTAAATCATCCAAGTATCATTAATTCCATCACCATTAGGAGTAATTGCTTCTGAAACGTTAACTTCAATTAAATCACATAGATCTCCAATTCCATCATTGTCTCTATCTTGTTGGTCAGGATTATAAGTAAATTGGCAATTATCTGATATGTCTAAAATACCATCATTATCATCGTCATCATCACAAAGATCTCCAAGTCCATCTGAATCATTATCTGCTTGATCACTGTTTCCTATCAATTCACAATTGTCTGATGTGTCTAAAACACCATCATTATCATCATCATCATCACAGTTATCTTGAATTCCATCAGAATCATTGTCACCGAAACTATTCGCTACAGTTACTGTTGCAGTTGCTGTGTTTATATTTCCATTCACATCTGTTACCGTTAAAGTAACCGTGTTTGGTCCAGCATTAGCACAAGTAAACGAAGTTGGAGAAACAGTAATTGTAGTAATACCACAATTATCAGTTGAACCATTGTCAATTTGAGCAGCAGTAATTGTTGCATTTCCATTCACGTCTAATTGAACTGTTATGTTCTGAGTAATTATAGTTGGAAGAACAGTATCTTGAATCGTTACTATAGCTGTTCCAGTACTTATGTTTCCATTCACATCAGTTACTGTTAAAGTCACTGTGTTTGAACCAACATTAGCACAAGTAAATGTGTTTGGTAAAACCGTCATCGTAGTAATACTACAATTATCAGTTGAACCATTATCAACTTGAGCAGCCGTAATTGATGCATTACCTGTTGCGTCTAATTGAACCGTAATGTTTTGAGTAATTACAGTTGGAAGAACAGTATCTTGAATCGTTACTGTAGCCGTTCCAGTACTTATATTTCCATTCACATCTGTTACCGTTAAAGTCACAGTATTTGGACCAACATTAGCACAAGTAAATGTATTTGGTAAAACCGTCATCGTAGCAATACTACAATTATCAGTTGAACCATTATCAACTTGAGCAGCCGTAATTGATGCATTACCTGTTGCGTCTAATTGAACTGTTATGTTTTGAGTAATTACAGTTGGAAGAACAGTATCTTGAATCGTTACTGTAGCCGTTCCAGTACTTATGTTTCCATTGACATCAGTTACTGTTAAGGTCACTGTGTTTGGACCAACATTAGCACAAGTAAATGTGTTTGGTAAAACCGTCATCGTAGTAATGCTACAATTATCAGTTGAGCCATTATCAATTTGAGCAGCAGTAATTGTTGCGTTTCCAGTTGCGTCTAATTGAACTGTTATGTTTTGAGTAATCACAGTTGGAAGAACAGTATCTTGAATCGTTACCGTAGCTGTTCCATTACTTATGTTTCCATTCGCATCCGTTACTGTTAAAGTCACTGTGTTTGGACCAACATTAGCACAAGTAAATGTGTTTGGTAAAACCGTCATCGTAGCAATACTACAATTATCAGTTGAACCATTGTTAACTTGAGCAGCAGTAATTGTTGCGTTTCCAGTTGCGTCTAATTGAACCGTAATGTTTTGAGTAATTACAGTTGGAAGAACAGTATCTTGAATCGTTACTGTAGCCGTTCCAGTACTTATGTTTCCATTGACATCAGTTACTGTTAAAGTCACTGTGTTTGGACCAACATTAGCACAAGTAAATGTGTTTGGTAAAACCGTCATCGTAGCAATACTACAATTATCAGTTGAACCATTATCAACTTGAGCAGCCGTAATTGTTGCATTTCCATTCACGTCTAATTGAACTGTTATGTTTTGAGTAATTACAGTTGGAAGAACAGTATCTTGAATCGTTACCGTAGCCGTTCCAGTACTTATGTTTCCATTCGCATCAGTTACCGTTAAAGTCACTGTATTTGGACCAACATTAGCACAAGTAAATGTATTTGGTAAAACCGTCATCGTAGCAATACTACAATTATCAGTTGAACCATTATCAACTTGAGCAGCCGTAATTGTTGC
>NZ_JAANOQ010000005.1 GCF_011305415.1 Flavobacterium bernardetii | reverse complement strand
AACTGACCATGCCAATCGTTATTGTAATCCGTTTTACTATAAACTTCCTTACCGTATCTGTTGAAAATCTCAACCTTATTTGCTTTCAACTTCAAATAATCATTCTTATCATCCCCGTTTGGTGAAATACCTTTTTGAATGTCGCAAACAATATTGTCAAATAACATAGATACTTGTGTTGAACAAACAATAGAACCAGATAAATTAGTAATTGTACAAGTATAAGTACCTGGGCTATTTATTGTAATTGTACTTGAAGTTGATCCAACAACTACACTTGAACTATTCATCCATTCAAAACTATAATCTTGAGGATTGCTAACATTAGCCGTTAATACAAATTGATTTCCTTCACATTGTCCTGTAATGTCAAATGTAGGAGAACTAACAACATTTACAACAAAATCACTTTCATCTGTACAGTTTGGTGTAGTACCTGACTGAGCAAAGATATAGATTGTTTGAGAAGTTGTAATAACATCACCTGCATTTAATTGTGTTCCTAATCCATTAGCGGCAGTATGATATGAATTTCCTACACCTACTAATGGTTGTAAAATATATTCATCACAAAAATTAACATCCGCTAAAATATCAGCAACTGGAACTGCAATAGAATTAACTACAGTAGACTGACTACTAAAACATGTTTCTGGTGTTGTAACAGTAACTGTGTAAGTACCAGATTGATTAACCGTAATTGTAGATGTTGTATCTGGCAATGGGTTAGTATTAAAGTTCCATGCATAAGTTACATTATTTAAATTAAAGTTAATTGGAGTAACAGAAATTGTATTTGATGATGCAGCACAGAATGTTAAATTTGCCGGTATAGTAAATTGTGGTATTGGATTTACTGTTACCATAACGGTTCCTGTCAACGGTTGCGTACATACTCCTAAAATCACATTAACTAAAGAATATGTTTTAGTACCACCAACATGGTTAAATGAAGCATTTCCAGCTGCATCTAAAACAATTGTCTGATTTGAAGTTCCATCATTATAAGTTACTGTCGCATTAGGCGTACCACTTAATGTTACTGTTGTAGAATTACCTTCACATAAAGCTACATTACTACTTGTAAATGAAGCAGTAATTGGCGTATCGATTGTAATAATGAATGAATCATTTGAAGAACAAGCTCCAGCTCCAATTTCATAATAAACTGTATATGTTCCTGGTGTAACTAGGTTATTCCAAGTTACAGTTCCATTTGCATCTACAAAGATATTTAAAGGATTACCAACTATTGAATAATTTCCACCTGTAGTACCTGTAAATGTAACGTTAGCAATTTCTGCATTAAAGCAGTAAGGTGTGCTATTGTAAACAATATCAGATGTTGGAGGAGAAACTACTTGAATTTCAAAGTTTTTGATACCAGAACAGAATGTAATAGTATTATAAATTCTAACCCAAATTGTTTGTGGATTTGTAATATTAACATATGTAGTTGGATTTGCAATTGCATTAATTCCAGCAATAGCATCTGCTTCAGTTGTATAATATGAAACTACATAATCTGCAGGTATTGGGAAATTAGCTGTAACTACCGGTGTATTTTGAGTTAAATCAAATACAGGAGTAGTAGAACAAATTGACATATCATTCGGTTCTGGTGTGATAAGAATTAAATCTGGATAAAATTCCACTACGATTGTATCTTCACCCACACAAGCTGACCCTACATATTGTGCTACTAATTTGTATTCTCCAGGAAGCGTTACATTTAATGTTGGTCCAGTTTGACCAACCAATTCAACAAATGTTGATGTACTTGGAGCCATAAAATACCATGTAAAACCATATGGAGGCGCCGTTAATCCGCTATTAATTGTATATGATTGACCAGCACATAAAGCACTGTTACCATTAACTGTTAAATCACTTCCTAAATCTACATTTCCAATATCAAATTTACTTAAGAAAACCGCACTGTCAAATGATGAGTCATTTCTATCACCAACAACAAATTTCATATGATATGTTTGTCCTGGGACAACAGTTCCTGTTGCAGACATTGGCACAGTATACCCTTTAAAGTTAGTTGGTGCAATTACATCTGGTAAACCATTCTGAGGATTTCCAGCCCCATAAAATTTATCAAAATAAGTTGGGTTTGCAGAAGCACAACTAGAATTATATAGATTATTTCTAATTGTTGTTACTGCAACAGGAACAGCAGGTGAAGTACCTGGAATAACTGCTAAATTTGTAGTAGTCCCCGTTGCTAAATTTGTCAAGAAAAATGCAAAAGCATCAGAATATGAACATTGAAACGTCCCATATTCATCGGAAGCAAATATGAAATCAAATTTAATTTGATCAGCAATTGGCACGAAATCAAATTCTAAAATTGAAGAGTTGTTATAACTTGCTATCCCTGGATCTGTTCCAGTAGATTGTATATAAGCAAGCAATTGTGCGTCTCCAGGCCAAGTTCCAGTACCTTCAGAAGTTGCATCGTTTGGTCCATCACAAGTATTTGCAGAACGTGTTGCTAAAATAATTCCTTCATCTAAACCAAATGAAGATCCATTTTTATTAAAATATCCAATACCATTTTGTTGTCCAAAATTTAAACCTGTAGAAGAAGTAATGTTTGATACAATTCCACATGGAGAAGTAACTAATACATCTGTTACTAACTGTGACACCGTATATGTTGTTGGAGCGGCAGTAGTCGAAGAGTTTTCAGCCAAAATTGGAGGCCCTACTCTATTGATACATACGTTAAAATTAACAACCTGATTTGCGGTTGTTGTTGCAGACCAAACTCTTATGTAATACGTTTGACCAATAACAAATGTATTGTTATAACTAAAGTTATTTACATCACAATATAGTAAAGTCAATGCACCACAAGTACCTGAATAAATAGCATGACTTAAATCTGTAGTTGACCCTACAATATCATTAAAATTTATGATATGAGCTGCTGAAGTTGCAGTAAACGAAAACCAAGTATCATCATCAGCCGCACCACCACATGTTGAAGTTGGTGTTCCAGAATTTGTAGCTCCAGTTATTGTTCCAGCTGTGATAAGCGTACACGCCATATCTGTATTTACTGGTACATTTAGTGGTGTAGCACATTCGTCATTTAGTGGTTTTGTATAAAAGTTAGCTCCATTTGAGTAGAAACTAAAATCAGTAGGTGAACATTTAGCTCTTACAAAGAAAGTATATGCTGTACCTGGTGTTAATGGAGTCCAAACGAAAGGATTAGTAGAAACTAAAGTTCCAGGAGTTCCAGGTGCAGGAACAGGTGAACCAAGAGGTAACACAATAATTTCCCATTGTGAAGCAGTTCCTGTTTCAGTCCAATTAAATTGAGCAGATGTTGTACCAACATTTGTTGCAGTTAAAGTAATTGGTTTTGGACAAGTAATTGGTGTTGTACAATATATCTCAGCATCCCAACCTGTACTTACTCCAGTGCCATTTGATGTAAACATAAATGTTAAACATCCACTAGGAGAAGTTGCTGTAAATGAAGGTGGCAAAGTTGTCCCTGTATAAGTTCCAAGACTTGGTGATGTAATTAAATTTCCGTCTCTAATTACTAAATTATCTCCTGCAGTTAAATTAAACTGATTGAAAATTACAGTAACTACATTACCAGCATTATCTGGACAAATTGTTGTTGTGATATTTTGACTATTTGCATAATCTCCAGTTGCACCACCTGTATCATAAAAATTATCTCCTGCACAAAAGTGAGGTGTAGTACAGAAAGTTGCAACTGTAGACCAGAAACTAACAACACCTGGAGCACATACTGCTCTTACGTATACATCATAACATGTAACTGAACTTAATCCTGTAATAACAAATGGATTTGTAGAAGCTGGTGTCCCAACTGAAACTGCTGTTGGCGCTGGCGAACCTACCGGTAAAACCACTACTTCCCATTGAGATTCAGAACCTCCATTTGCCCAGTTTACTTGAGCATTATTATAGTTAATATTAGAAATTGTCGGATTCAAAGGTTTCGGACAAGGAACTAAATCTAATTTTATATTATCAATTGCAGCAGGAGGTTGATTTCCAACTGCATTATTATTTCTCCATTCAAAAACTACACGCATTGTACCACCCGCATATGGAGTAGCATTAAGTGTATAATTTTCTGTTGTAAAGGTTGGAACTGCCGTAAAATCATTTCCAATTTTAATTCTGCTATTTGCTAAAGCAGTAATTTGTGTACCTACAACTGGATTAAAAGTAGTAGGAACAGTCCAAACTCTAACATAATCTTGAAGCTCTCCTAATGAACGCCAATCAAAAGTGAAGTCCAATTGAGTTGCTCCAGCAGGAATAATAAAATCTTTATAAGCGTGAACAACTGAAGTTGCTATATTATTATACGTATTTGTAACCCCATTATCATCAGTTATATATAGGGCATGTGTTCCGCCATTATTAATACCTGTACCAACTGCCCATTTATTAGATTGCGTTCCATTACTTAATGTCCAACCTGTTAAAGTTTCAAAACCATCAGTAAAGTTTAATGGCATGGCAACTTGAGGTAAAGTAAAAGTAAACGGGCCTGACCAAATACTATAATTCCCATCGTTACAATCTGCTCTTACATAATATTGGTAAACAATACCAGGAATCCCAGTTACAGTAGTACCAGCGTTTGTTGCTGTTGTTGGAAATGTTGTACCAGTAGGTAATCCGTAAGGAGCTGGTGCAAATGAGTATTGCCATGAAACAGTTCCTGCATTAGCCGCCCATCCTATATCTGCAGATGTACTTGTAATATTAGTTGCTGTTAAACCTGTTGGTTGGTTACAGAATACTTGTTGTATCGTTAAAGTATAACCAAACGTTTGTGAAGCACCTCCACTTGAAGATACTATAACATAATATGTGGTACCACCTAATAAACCATTTAAAGTAATGTTTCTTGGATTCGCATTTGTATTTGCAGCACCACCCAAACAGGTTACCCCTGGTGTAGTAGGACAAGCGCTATAAATGTGAAGACTAGAACCAACACTTGTTGGAGCTAAATTAAAATTATAGTTACCATTTGCTATTGGTGTAAACGAATAAAAAACATCATTACCTTGCATATAATTCGTAGCGCTTCCACTACAAGCTAATGGTTGAGGTAAATCGTTTGAATCTGTGTAGTTAATTGTATTATCTGTTACTTGATAAGGTAATAATCCTGATACAAAAGTAGTAACGGGAGGAATACCTGCAGTTACATTATTTCCTACTATAATAGGTCCACCACACGTATCTCCGAAGGATGCGGTTTGAAAACCTTTTGGTCCAAACCAATCACTAGTAAATCCTGCTGTACAAACTGAACGTACTTGAAATTTATATAATGTATTTGCTGTTAAACCTATAAATTGAAAGTTAGTATTAGTATTTGCTATTTGAGTTTGAACAGATGGATCAGTAAAAGGCAAAGTAGACTTAACAACTTGAACTTCCCATTGTGAAATACCTGATCCCAGTGGTGATCCCCAAGATAAAAGAGCACTATCAGTAGTTTCACCAGCAGTAGTTAACGGTCCTATTGGATCCAAACATTTTTCAATAACATTTACGTTATCTATAACCCATCTGTCTCCATTATCATTTGTCATTACAAATGCAATGTATATTAGAGTTCCTGTTGGATAAGCAGATAAATCAATGATTTTTTCTTCAAAAACGTTGTTAGTTGTTGTTAATGTAGCTTCATCCCATGATTGAATTGTTGTAAAGTCTGCTGGATTTGTTTGAGAAACTGCTGATACTTTAACATCAAACAAACTTCCTTGAACACCCGCTTGAATGGTTTTAGTTTGAAAACGTAATTGAGCATTTGGAGGCACTGTTACTTGAGAAGTAACTAACCAGTCAATTGCTAATCCCGCGGGAACATTTTCTCTTAAAAGTAAAGCAGATTTACCTACACCACCAAAAGTGAAAGTAGGTGAACTTGTTTCTTCCCAACTTTGACCGACACCTGTACCGGTCTCGAATCTTGTCCAACCTGTTGGTGGAAATGTTGCGCCTTCAAAGTTTTGAGTCAATGCTTGCCCAAAAACATTTAAACCAGCGAACATAAACAATAATAAAAGTAGTTTTTTCATTATATTTGCGTTTGTTTAAGTTTATATAATCATTAACAAATGTAATGAGTATATGTCCCTAAGCTAAATTAATCGATATAATACAGTTAAAATCGATAAAAAACATCGTTGTTATTTATTGAAAATTATCGACTATTTTTGTTAAAATTTTACATATATATGTTAGAAATTGAAAAACACACCTTTGAAAGGACCGCTATTGTTGGGATTGTTACACAAAACCAAAATGAAGAAAAACTAAATGAATACCTTGATGAGCTGGAATTTTTAACATTTACAGCTGGTGGAGAGGTCGTAAAACGATTTTCTCAAAAAACAGATAAACCTCATCCAAAAACATTCGTTGGAACTGGAAAATTAGAAGAGATTAAAGTTTATATTAAAGAACACGATATCAATTCGGTGATTTTTGATGACGAATTAACGCCTTCACAACAAAAAAATATTACAAGAGAATTAGATTGCAAGGTTTTAGACCGAACCAATTTAATCTTGGATATTTTTGCGCAACGTGCTGAAACATCTTATGCCAGAACGCAAGTAGAATTAGCACAATGTCAGTATTTATTACCTCGATTAACCGGAATGTGGACTCACTTAGAACGTCAACGAGGTGGAATTGGTATGCGTGGTCCTGGAGAAACGGAAATTGAAACGGACAGACGTATTGTACGTGATCGAATTTCGTTACTAAAAGAAAAAATTAAGGTTATCGATAAACAAATGTCGACACAACGTGGCAATCGTGGTGCGATGGTTCGTGTGGCTTTAGTGGGTTATACGAATGTTGGAAAATCAACATTAATGAATGCCGTTGGAAAAAGTGAAGTTTTTGTAGAAAACAAATTATTCGCTACACTTGATACTACGGTTAGAAAAACGGTGATTAAAAATTTACCTTTCTTACTTTCGGATACGGTTGGTTTCATTAGAAAATTACCAACTCAACTAGTAGATTCATTTAAAAGTACGCTTGACGAAGTTAGAGAAGCCGATTTGTTATTACATGTTGTAGATATTTCTCATCCTGAATTTGAAGATCATATTGCGGCAGTAAACAAAATTTTATTAGACATTAAAAGTGCCGATAAACCAACGATAATGGTTTTCAATAAGATTGATGCGTACAAGTATGTAAAGATTGATGAAAACGACGAAACTATTGAAAAAACCACCAAAAACTTCTCGCTTCAAGATTGGGAAAGAACTTGGATGAGTAATTTAGGAGAAAACAATACGCTTTTTATTTCGGCAACAGAAAAACAAAACTTTGAAGCTTTTAGAGAAAAACTTTACGGAGCTGTAAGAGAAATTCACATCAGTCGTTTTCCTTATAATAAATTTTTATATCCAGATTATAAAGATGTGATTGAGGAAGAGGACGATGAAGATGATACTGAAGATTAAACATAAAAAAACCAGTCAACTACTAAATTGACTGGTTTTTTTTATGTTTTATATATCCGAATTATTTCTTCTTAAACAAAGGAACTGCTGAGCAAGCTTCTCCAAACATAATACTTTTAGAAACCTTCATTAGTTTTTGAATGGCTAAAGTGTAGACTTCATTCGGAACTTCTTTTTTAGAACAACCTTTTAAAATTAAAGGTTTCTCGAAATATTCCGTGTAATCTAATTTGTTTAAAATGTCTTGGTACCAATCAATAATCGCAGTTTTTTTATCGCCATGAATTACTTTTAAAGCAAACGGTGCTAAATGAACTGCTACTAACGTATAAGCCCAAGCCGGTAATATCGCATCTTCCGAACAAAACAACGCCACATATTTATCTTCATATAAAGACCAATCTGTATTTTTTAATTGTTCTCTAAATTCGGCTTCTTTCAAAATAAATCCACCAAACAACCATTGCGAAATGTCTACTGCTATCACATGATCATCTGGATAATAATCTTCTAAATCGAAAACTAGTAACTTACTATTCGCAACTTTATTTACTATTTCGTCCATGTTTTAGTCTTAATGTCGTAAAGTCGAAAGTCGTAAAGTCCAAAACGTTAAGACTTTCAGAACTTTGACTTTATGACTATTTTTTAAAGCATTCCTAATTCTAATTTGGCTTCTTCACTCATTAAATCTTTGCTCCAAGGCGGATCAAAAGTAATTTCTACTTCACAAGATTTAATCGTATCAATTTTTTGCACTTTTTCTTCCACTTCTTTTGGTAAAGATTCGGCTACAGGGCAATTTGGCGAAGTTAATGTCATTAAAATTTTAACTTCATTGTCTTCGTTAATCATTACATCATAAATTAAACCTAATTCGTAAATATCCACAGGGATTTCTGGATCATAGATTCCTTTTAATGCTCTTACTACATCTTCACCTAGGTTTACTTCGTCTTTAAATTCTTCCATTTTTATTTGTTTTGTCACAAAGGCACGAAGGCACAAAGTGAATTATTTTAAACTTTTTATTGTCTAGCTTCAAAAGCTAACGCATATAATTTTATTTTTTTAATCATCGAAACCAAACCGTTAGCACGAGTAGCAGAAAGATGTTCTTTTAGTCCAATTTCGTCTACGAAATCCGTATTTGCTTCTAAAATCGCGGCTGGAGTTTGGTTCGAAAAAGCTCTAATTAAAATAGCAATAATCCCTTTAGTTAAAATGGCGTCGCTATCTGCTGAAAAAACAACCTTTCCCTCCTTTTCTTCGGCGTGAACCCACACTTTAGACTGACAACCTTTAATGATGTTGTCTTCCGTTTTGTATTGGTCTTCAATAATTGGTAATCCTTTTCCTAACTCGATAATGTATTCGTAACGTTCCATCCAATCATCGAACATTGAAAATTCATCAACAATTTCGTTTTGTATTTCTTTAATATTCATTATTTTTTTTCAACTAAACTTAAAATTTTATTCACTAATTTTTCAACTTCTGCTGGCGGATGTCCATGATCAAAACCATTAGCTGGATATTTAACACCTTTCGCTTCGAAAGTAATATTTGCATGTGGCGCACCATCATAATATCTTTGTTCTGTTGGCCATTTCATGTCTTTTACCTTTTCTAAATTGACAGCTGTTGCCAATGCAGAAATTTCTTTCCAATCCGAATCAGAAATTTCAATTTTTTCTGAATATTCTTTGAATTCTCTGTCTCTAGAAATATATAAAACTTTATTTTCAACTTTCGTCGCTAAAGCAAAACCTCTTGAGACTGCATCATAATAAATAGTTGGCACAACACTTTGGGTTTTGTTATTTGTAATAGCATCTTTTAATGCATCACTATTCGCTACAACATTAGAATCCGTTGCTTTTTTTTGACAGTTGCAACCCGTTATTGTGATTGCGATAGTTGCTAATATTGTAATTGCTTTCATAGTTATAAATTTTAAGATAACATCATTTTTGCTTTTTTAACGGCCTCTACAAATATATCAATTTCTTCTTTAGTATTATAAAAGGCAAAACTTGCTCTAATTGTACCAGGAATTTTGAAAAAGTCCATTATCGGTTGTGCGCAATGATGACCTGTTCGCACCGCTATACCTAATTTATCTATAATCGTGCCAATATCATACGGATGAATGTTTTCAATATTGAAAGAAATCACTGAAGCTTTTTTGTTTAAATCTGTTGGACCATAAATAGTTACTCCTTCAATTTCTTGTAATCTTTGAGTTCCGTACACTAATAATTCATGTTCGTGTTTGGCAATGTTATCAAAACCGACTTCATTCATGTAATCAATTGCGGCTCCGAAAGCAATTCCACCGCAAATATTTGGGGTTCCCGCTTCAAATTTATGAGGCAAATCGGCATACGTAGTTTTTTCGAAAGTTACTGTCGCAATCATTTCTCCGCCGCCTTTGTAAGGTGGTAATTTACGTAACCATTCTTCTTTTCCGTAAAGCATTCCAACACCGGTTGGTCCACACATTTTATGAGCAGAAGTCACATAAAAATCAACATCTAACGCTTGAACGTCAGGTTTAATATGCGGACAAGATTGGGCACCGTCAATTAAAACTGCTGCGCCAACAGCATGTGCTTTTTGAATAATTTCTTCAATTGGATTTAAAACACCTAATGCATTTGAAATGTGATTACAACATACTAATTTCGTTTTATTAGAAAGTAATTTGTCATATTCTTCCATGATTAATTCGCCATGAAGATTCATTGGAATGACTTTTAAAATCGCACCTGTATGTTCACATAACATTTGCCAAGGCACAATATTACTGTGATGTTCTAATGCAGAAACAATAATTTCGTCACCTATTTGTAATAAAGAAGCAAAACCATTAGCTACTAAATTAATACTTTCGGTCGTTCCCGAAGTAAGAATAATCTCGTAAGAATGTTTCGCGTTAAAATGTCTTTGGATTTTGAATCGCGCTTCTTCATAAGCATCCGTAGCAAGTTGACTCAACGTATGAACTCCACGATGAATATTAGCGTTGTATTTGGAATAATACTCCACAATACTGTCAATTACTACTTGAGGTTTTTGCGAAGTCGCTCCGTTATCAAAATACACTAATGGTTTTCCGTTTACGGTTTGTGACAATATTGGAAATTGTGCTCTTATTTTCTGAACATCGAACATATCAAAACTATTTGTGGCAAATTTACGATATGATTATTTAAAATAAGAATAAATAAAGGTTAAAAATAGGCATAAAATCAATGATTTAAAAAAATAATACATTTTATTACGATGTATTAAATAAAAATGTATATTTGAAAAATGTATAGTAAAGAATTAACCAAAGGAACCCTACTTCCCATCATTTTAAAACTGATAAGTGAAAATGATAAAATGTATGGCTATGAAATTACTCAAAAAGTGAAAGAAATGACCAAAGGTAAAATTGACATTTCAGAAGGTGCGATGTATCCAATTTTACACAAATTAGAAGCGGATGGTATTTTAGAAACAGAAAAAGTATACATCGGAAAACGAGTAAGAAAATATTATAGAATTACGCCATCTGGTAAGTTAGCAATTACAGAAATAACGGCAGAATTAAACGATTTCATAACTACGCTGCACTTAATTTTTAACTCGGAAAAGATTAAATTATGACACTAACTGACGCAAACGTTGTATATATAGAAAATAATTTGAACTTCTATGGTGTAAATGATCAAAATTTGAAAGAGGATTTAATGGATCATATTTGCACGCATATTGAATGTTATAATGGAAATAGTTTTGAAACGGCGTATCAAGAAGCGATTCAAAACTTAGGAGGTTATAGTGCCATTCAAAATATGCAAAATACAATTAATGAAAAAGCATTAATACACTCTTTTCTATACAGAAAAAGAGCCTTTTTTTTACTTTCTACTTTTAATGTTATGTTATTGGCTTTAGGGTTTTTGTTCAAACTTAATAAATGGCCGTACTCAAGTATTTTATTAGCAACCGGATTTGCCATTTTAATCTTCATTACTATTCCATTCGTGTTTTATAACAGATATAAACATTCCAAACAAAAAACAATTTTATTAAACAAATAGTTATGACAAAATCATTTTACATCTTAGGTTTTTTAACCACTTTTATTCTTGGAATTGGTGCTATGTTTGAATTCTTAGTTTGGCCTTGTCGCGGTATGATTGTATTTGCGGGTTTCTTATTATTAAACTTCGGATTAGTGCCAACTTACTTTTATCAGAAATACAAATCAGTTAAATCATGATGAGAGTAATTCTATTTCTATTTGTTTTTTTTACGTGTAAGATTCACAGCCAAGAAAACAAAACGGAGAAAATAGATGTCATTCTGCAATCATACAACAAACCAAATTCTCCAGGTTTAAGTATTGGTATTGTTGAAAACGGAAACTTAATTTATGTGAAAGGAATTGGGTTTGCTTCGGTTGAAAAAAACATCAAAAACGACACAAAAACGGCATTTAGTATCGCTTCAATAGCAAAACAATTTACAGCTTCTTGCATCTGGGTTTTAGTACAAGAAAAAAAGCTTTCTTTAGATGATGACATTCGAAAATATCTACCTGAAATACCTAATTACGGAACGCCAATAAAAATAAAACATTTACTAAATCACACCAGCGGAATCAGAAATTACCATACGATAATGGATTTACAAGGTTTTGATTATGATTCAGAATATTATAATAATGAAACGGTTTTACAACTTGCGGCTAATCAAAAAGGATTAAACAAAAAACCTGGAGAAAAAGTGTTGTACAGCAATACAAATTATAACCTATTAACAATTATTATAGAAAGAATTTCGGGAAAAAATTTGAATGAATTTGCCAAAGAAAAATTGTTTAAACCTTTACAAATGAACTCCAGTTGCTTTAAAACTTCTAACAAACAAATTATTGAAAACAAAGCTGTTGGTTATCAATTTACAAATGGAAAATATATTTCAAACACAAGTTCACAAGAAAGTTATGGTGCTGGAAGTATGGCTTCAACCGTTGAAGATCTTTCAAAATGGATTGCTGTTTTAAATGGAGCTAATTCGGAATTCAAATCACTTTCGAAATTTTTAATTCAATCTGAGAAATTAGAAAATGGCGAAAAAGCCAAATATGCACGAGGCGTAATGGTGGACAAGTATAAAGGCTTTCAAACAATTAGTCATAGTGGTTTTGGTTGGGGCGGACAATCGCAATTGATTACTGTTCCAGAAAAAAACTTAGGTGTAATTATCATGACGAATTTAGAGTCGATTAACCCTACTCCTATTTCCTATCAAATTTTAGATTTGTTTCTTAACGAAGAAACTATAGAAAAATCAAATATAAAGAAGCTTTATCAAAACGAGAATTTAGATGCTTTTATTGGGCAATATAAAGAAATGAATAGCGCCATGAAGATGGAAATCTTTGTGGAAAATGATACGCTTAAAGCAAAAGGAAGTCAAGCTAAAAAAGGAATTAGTCTTTTAGCATTTGAAAAAAATAAATTTCACAGAATAAATAATGAAAGTGTTACTTATGATTTCACAAAAGACAAAAATAAAGATTTAATTATTTCTTTTGGAGGCCCGCCTTTTTACTTCAAAAAAGCACAATTTGTAAAACCAGAAACTGTAAAAATCAATGAATTTGTTGGTATTTATTATTCCGAAGAGCTAAAAACCACTTACTCCTTTTTTGAAAAAGACAACAAACTATTCTTAACCTATAAAAACAATGAAAACACACCATTATCAACCATAGAAAAAGATGAATTTGGCAATAATGCTCGAACTTCTTATCAGTTTAAAAGAAATTCAAACAATCAAATTGTAAGTATGGAACTTTCATCTGAAGGAACGGTCAAAAACATTAGCTTTATAAAACAAAAAAACCGCCTATAAAGCGGTTTTTCTTCTTTTATGTAACTTTTATACTTCTTTGAAACATCTTTTATTAAACACAATTAAAACACCAAATCCAGTAGAAATGGCTACATCGGCAATGTTAAAAATGGCATTAAAAAAAGTAAATGGTTTTCCGCCAATAAACGGCACCCATTCTGGCATTGGAATATCTTTAATGATTGGAAAATATAACATATCTACTACTTCACCGTGAAACCAAGTTCCGTAAGGTTCGTTAGAAAAAATCGTTGCAACTTGACTATAACTGTCATTAAAAATTACGCCATAAAAAACCGAATCAATGATATTTCCAATCGCTCCTGCTAAAATTAACGTAATGGCGAAAGTTAAGTAATTAGATAAGCCTTTTTTGATTGTATCATTTAACCACCAAGAAATTCCTCCAACAGCAAAAATTCTAAAAACAGTTAAAAACAATTTTCCGTAAGCACCTGGAATTTCTACACCCCAAGCCATTCCTTCGTTTTCCACAAAGTAAATTCTAAACCAATCGAACACTTTTACTTGTTCGTTTAGATAGAAATTCGTTTTAATATATATTTTACTTACTTGATCAATTAGTAAGATAAGAAATACAAATAAATAGGCTTTTTTTAGATTCATTTTTTTATAATTTGTGCAAAAATAGGAATTTAATGTAATAAAAAACGCTCCAATAGGAGCGTTTGTATATTTATTAACGTTTTTTAACGCTGTAAATTTTTAGCTTCAATGCTCATAGTGGCGTGAGGAACAATTTTTAATCTTTCTTTATTGATTAATTTTCCTGTTACTTTACACAAGCCATACGTTTTGTTTTCAATACGAATTAAAGCGTTTTTTAAATCACGAATAAATTTTTCCTGACGAATAGCTAATTGCGAATTCGCTTCTTTACTCATTGTTTCACTTCCTTCTTCGAAAGCTTTAAATGTAGGCGAAGTATCGTCAGTTCCGTTATTAGAATCATTTAAATAAGCACTCTTAATTAAATCTAAATCGTTTTTAGCTTTATCTAATTTCGAATTGATTAATTCTCTAAATTCTGCTAATTCTGCATCTGAGAATCTTATTTTTTCATCTACCATAATTTCTTATTTTGAAATTAATATTATTGTTTTTAGCTCATCAAACTCAATTTCCGTACCATTATTGATTTCTGATACAAAAATTAGTTCATTTGTTAGTGTTTCTGATTTTATGTACGATTCATTTGCGGCAACCGCTTGTTCAATAATTTCATTATTTTGAATTTGAACTTTAATTTTATCGGTAACTTCAAAACCAGAATCCTTACGGATATTTTGAATTCTGTTGACTAACTCCCTTGCTATCCCTTCTTTACGTAATTCATCAGAAATTGTAATGTCTAATGCAACTGTAATTCCGTTTGAATTGGCTACTAACCAACCCGGGATATCTTGAGAAGAAATCTCAACATCTTCGATGGTTAAAGTAATACTTTTTTCTGAACTAACAAGTGTTATTTCGCCTGTTTTATCTAATTCATTTATCTGATCTTGCGAAAAAGCTTGTATCTCTTTGGCAATCAAGCCCATATCTTTTCCAAAACGTGGCCCTAAAGCTTTAAAATTTGGCTTAATTTGCTTCACTAAAACACCTGAAGCGTCTTCTAATAACTCAATTTCTTTTACGTTAACTTCCGCTTTAATTAAGTCTTCAATAGCTAAAATTTCTGCTTTAAAAGCTTCGTCAAGTACTGGAATCATTACTCTTTGTAACGGTTGACGTACTTTAATCATTTCCTTCTTACGTAGTGATAAAACCAAAGAAGAAATCGTTTGCGCTTTCTGCATTCTACTTTCTAGTGATTTATCAACAAAGTTTTCAACCGAAACCGGGAAGTTTGCCAAGTGAATACTTTCAAAACTTTCCTTGTTAGTCGTGGCATTCAAGTCTTTATATAACCTATCCATAAAGAATGGCGCTACTGGTGCAGATAATTTAGCAACTGTTTCTAAACAGGTATAAAGCGTCTGATAAGCTGCAATTTTGTCTTGCGCGTACTCACCTTTCCAGAATCTACGACGACATAAACGCACATACCAGTTACTTAAATTCTCTTGTACGAAGTCGGAAATTGCTCTTGTGGCACGAGTCGGTTCGTAATCCGCATACGCTTCATCAACTAATTGAATTAAAGTGTGTAATTCTGATAAAATCCAACGGTCAATTTCTGGTCTTTCTGCTAATGGAACTTCCGCTTCACTATAAGTAAACCCATCAATATTTGCATATAAACCAAAGAAAGAATACGTGTTATATAAGGTTCCGAAGAATTTTCTACGTACCTCAGCAATTCCTTCTAAATCGAATTTTAAGTTGTCCCACGGATTGGCATTTGAAATCATGTACCAACGTGTGGCATCAGGACCATATTCAGACAAAGTCTCAAACGGATCGGCAGCATTACCTAAACGTTTCGACATCTTTTGTCCGTTTTTATCTAATACTAAACCATTAGAAACTACATTTTTATACGCTACTTTATCGAAAACTAATGTCGATATAGCATGTAAAGTATAAAACCAACCACGAGTTTGGTCGACTCCTTCTGCAATAAAATCAGCAGGGAAATCTTTATTTTCGTCAATTTTATCTTTGTTTTCGAAAGGATAATGCCATTGTGCATAAGGCATTGAACCTGAATCGAACCAAACATCAATTAAATCACTTTCACGGTTCATTGGTTTGCCCGAAACGGAAACTAATATGATTTCATCCACTACATTTTTATGTAAATCGATTAAATCATAATTTGATTCTACCATATTTCCGATTTCGAATCCTTTGAATGGATTTTCGGTCATGAAACCAGCGGCAATTGACTTTTCAATTTCGTTATATAATTCTTCTACAGAACCTACACAGATAGTTTCTGTACCTTCATCATTTCTCCATAAAGGCAAAGGAATTCCCCAATATCTTGAACGAGATAAGTTCCAATCGTTAGCGTTTTTCAACCAATTTCCGAAACGCCCTTCACCAGTTGCTTTTGGCTTCCAGTTGATAGTTTCGTTTAAATCGAACATTCTATCTTTAACTTCCGTTACTTTAATGAACCAAGAATCTAAAGGATAATATAAAATAGGTTTGTCTGTTCTCCAACAATGTGGATAACTGTGTACGTATTTCTCCACCTTAAAGGCTTTGTTTTCTTCTTTTAACTGGATAGCGATTTCTACATCTGCAGAACGTTCTGGTGCTTCGCCATCATTATAATATTCGTTCTTGACATATTTTCCAGAATATTCTCCTAAATTTTGGATGAATTTCCCTTGTAAATCTACTAAAGGAACGGCGTTTCCATTTTCATCTAAAACCAACATTGGTGGCACTTCTGGTGTAGCTTCTTTAGCTACTTTCGCATCATCCGCTCCGAAAGTTGGTGCCGTGTGAACAATTCCAGTTCCGTCTTCAGTCGTAACAAAATCTCCAGAAATTACTCTAAACGCATCTTCTGGATTTTGATATGGTAAAGCTAATGGCATTAATTGTTCGTAACGAATTCCAACTAAATCAGCACCTTTGCATTCCGCTACAATTTGGTATGGAATGTTTTTATCGCCTTCTTTAAAGTTTTCGAAATCTGAAGCTTCAGTACTTGCAAAAAATCCTTTTCCGAATTGTTTCCCAACTAAATTCTTAGCTAAAATTACTTTTACTGGTCGGAAGGTATATTGATTGAACGTTTCAACTAAAACATAATCGATTTTTGGACCAACTGTTAAAGCCGTGTTACTTGGTAATGTCCAAGGAGTTGTTGTCCAAGCTAAAATATGAACATCACCAAAATTCTGTAAGAAACTTGGAAGCGTTTCTTTTAATGATTTGAATTGCGCTACCACAGTTGTATCTGTTACATCACGATAAGAACCTGGTTGATTGACTTCATGAGAAGACAAACCTGTTCCTGCTTTTGGTGAATACGGTTGAATCGTATAGCCTTTGTATAATAAATCTTTGTTATAAATTTGTTTTAGCAACCACCAAACCGACTCCATGTATTTAGATTTGTACGTCACATATGGATCTTCCATATCTACCCAATATCCCATTTTTTCGGTTAAGTCGTTCCAAACGTCTGTATAACGCATTACGGTTTTTTTACACGCTTCGTTATATTCTGTAACCGAAATGGTTTTTCCAATATCTTCTTTGGTGATGCCTAGTTCTTTTTCGGTACCTAATTCTACAGGTAAACCGTGCGTGTCCCAACCGGCTTTACGCTTTACTTGGAACCCTTTTTGAGTTTTATAACGACAAAAAATATCTTTAATCGCACGCGCCATTACGTGGTGAATTCCAGGTAATCCATTAGCTGAAGGTGGTCCTTCAAAAAACACATACGGTTGGTTTCCTTCACGAGTGGTTACACTTTTTTCAAAGATGTTATTTTCTTTCCAAAAATCAAGAACTTCTGATGCTACTGTTGGCAAGTCAAGTCCTTTGTAATCCCTAAATTTTGTACTCATTTTGTCGCTTTCTAAAATCAATTTGCGAAAGTAATGATAATAAGTAAAAAGGCAAAAGTAAAAAGGTAAAAGTTGTAGGTTAGGAAAAAACTTCTTTTAAAATTTCTAAAGAATTTGGTTTTTTGAAACCCTGTAAATGAATGGAATAATACTCTAAAAGAATTTTAAGAAGTACTTGTCTTTCTTCTTTATGGAAGTTTTTTTGAGTGTCTTCAAATCTTAAATTTAATAATTTTTTCAACAACTGTGTTTCGTGTTCGTTTAAACAACTTGTGCCTTGAAATGGTGAAAAAACGCCGTCAATCATTTCAAAATAAGTAGCATCCGTTTCTTGCAGTTGTGGATAAAAGCCTAAGAATTTTGTGAGTTGTACTAAAAAGATAAGGTGAAAATTTGAAATAGAATCATGTGTATCTAACCACATTAACGAGGTTTCTAAGTAAGAAAAAAGATTTTCGTTTTTTTCCTCTTCAAAAATACTGTTGTGCAATACTTCTGACAAGAAAAGAACCATCGAACTCTTTATAATATCGGTATGTATGTTTTGGTAATTATATGCGAGTTTAACTTCTTTAAAATGTTCTAAAGTACCTTTGTTTTTATGATTGGCTTCTATTTCTAAAAGGTTCAATGGTTGAAAATAAGCAATTTTCTGATTCGATTTTTTGGAAGAAAAGGCACTTTGTATAAAATAGGATTTTAGCCCATCAGATTGGGTAAAGCATTTTACAATTAAACTTTTTTCTTGAAACTTAATAGCGCTTAAAACAATGGCTTTAGTTTTAATTTGCATTACCTAACGACCATTATTTTTTTCACGGTAGTTTCAGCGGCATCACTAGAAGTTACAAAAACCATATAAACTCCAGAAGCCACTTTGTATTTACCAAAAGCCGTAGTATCCCACTCTACAGTTCCTCCAGAAGAGGTAGTTTCAAAAACTAAATTCCCTTCAATATCGGTAATTTTAAGATTTACTTTATCCATTAATCCAGATATTTTTACTGTTCCTGTATAACCAGGTCGAACTGGGTTTGGGTAAGCATAAACATTTTCTAAATTTTCATCACCTCTAGTAGAAGTTCCTAAATAGGAAACTAAACCTTTATCTGTTGCGAAAAACACTTCACCTGAAACCTCATCAATATCAATATCCATTACGTTATTACTTGGTAATGGTGAGTTTTCTTTAGTAAAACGTCGCAATGTCGTTTGTCCATTTGGGCTAACTTGAAACACACCCGCATCAGCAATTGAAACCCATTTATTATTTGATCCATCAACTTTGATATCTTGAATTACCTGTTGGTAGAATAACTCTTGAGCTAAATCTCCCTCTTGGATTACAATGTTAGTAGTTGATAATTCATTTTCTGAAAGGAATCTATCAACGCTGTTTAAAATTCTTAAGCCTTTAAATGTTCCTACCCATAATTGATTTTTATTATCCACAGCTACACAACGCACATCATTACTGGGTAAATTACCGTTTTCTTCATTAATAACAATAAACTTATTATTATATTTTTCATTAAAAGCAATTACACCTCTACCGTAAGATGCTACCCATTTTGTGCTGTTTTTATCAATATCAATGTTTCCGTAATGTATGCCTTTGGGATTTTGTACAACACTACTTAAATTATAAGATTGCCAAGTATTGTTACTTCTTAATACTTTAATTCCTTTATCAACAAGTGCATTTGTTATCCACAAACCACCATCTTTATCATATTTCATTCCGTTAATTCTAACTGAAATAAAATTTTGATTCGGTGGCGGTAATTGCACTGTTTCTAAAAAATTAGTTTGATTGTATAAAAAAGCATTTGCTTTATTAGTAAATTTCAACATACCACTATGGCCAGAAGCTACAAAAACCTCATTTAAATTTCTAGGATTTTCAGCTATTACCGCTAAAGAAACAGCACCTTGTACATCAGTTGATGGTATTTTACTCCAACCATTGTTTTTATTAAAGAGACTAATTCCTTGTAATTTATAATCCGGAGTATACGTTCGGTCATATTTTCCGTGAGCCAACCACAAATCGTTAGTTGTTTTTGTAACTTTAAACGCATAATCTTCAATAGGTCCGTTTGGAGAAATGTTTGTAAAAACCGTTGGATTAACAACAGTAGTTTCAAACAAACCGTTTTTTGAAGTACCGATATATAATTTATCGTTTTTAGTTATGGCACAAGTAAAAGAATCTGGAAAATTAGGAATTTGATAAACAATACTAACCAAAGAAAAGCTCTGATTATAAATCAAAATTTGCCACTGGTTGCTGATTGTCAAATAGGAATTATCTGTTCTTAATTTTAAACCTGCTCCTACCTGATTTGAAAATTGTTGCAGTGTGCTTCCTAAAAACTTATAAGTAAATCCATCATTATTCATAGCTACCAATTGATTATTGAAAGTAACAACACTTAACCAATTTGAAGTATTAAAAACCGACCATTGTGAAAAATCATATAAAAAAGGATTGCTTAGTGTTGCTTTTTTTAATCCTTGAGTTCTAGTAGCGGCAAAAATTTCACCATTAAAAATGGTAGTTTGCAAAACATCAATAAATTCCCCAGCACTTCCAATATAAAAATTACTTTCAATTTCAAAATTTGACAGTTTAATAACACTAATTCCATACTGAGTGGAGACGTAAACTTTACCGTTAAACTCATAAAAATCGTTTATTCTTTTACTATTTGGGGGAACAGGAACGTCTGTAATAATGTCTACTTTGTTTAAAGTACTCCCGTCTGGCTTGATCAAAATAATTAAACCATTTTTATTTCCAATTAAAGTATGCTTGTTTGAAGTTTGAAAAACCGCTGTAATTTCATCTGGTTTTACATCATTTACCGAAGTAAAAGTGGTTAAAATATTTGAAGAAACCTCTTTGTTAAAAACAGAATTTTTAGTACTTGAATATACTTTACTTGGTGAAATACAAACATCTGTAATTTCATTATACGAGAAATACCCTTTCCATAATTTCTGTTGTGAAAAAGAAAATAGCGTAAAGCTTAAAAACAAATATGGAAATAATTTTTTCATTTGTAAATGATTATTGTTTTTTATTGGTCAAATGTAATTCGCAAATAATTATAGAAATTTCGACAAGTTTTGATGATGCTCATTTCATAAATAATAAAACATTTTAAACTACAAATATACAATAAACGTAAATATCTGAATTTTATTGAGTTTACGCACCAATAACTTGTACTAAATGTTGCAATTTTTCAAAATCTAATTGCATGTTTCCTTCGGAAGTTGGCATATATCTTGCCTTTTCACAACTTTGTAACAAACCAATAAAATCAGTTGTGTTTTCTGGAGAAACATTATATTCTTGAAACTTTTGAATGATATTATCTTTATTGAAATCTGCTTTTTCTAATGAAAATTTATGATGTAAAAACTCGGCAATTTTACCTTCCATTTTCTGATAAAACAATTCTTTGTTTGAAATAAATTCTTGGATCTCGGTTACAGAAAAGTCCTTTTTTATCGGTTCTTCTTCAACAATAACTTCTTCTTCACTTGGTTTTTTGTTTCTCTTTAAAGTGAAAAACAGCAACGCTAATCCGCCGGCAGCAACCGTACCAATAAAATGCATAAATGTAAATTCAAAACCAAATTTAGTTTCTTCTTTTTGCTCTTTTACTTCGGGTTTTGCTTTTGAAGTTGCCGTTACATTTGCTTGATTTTCTCCTTGTAAAACATTCAAATCAACAGCTTCCGAAGAAATTGTTTTATACGATTTAGATTGCACATCAAAGAAAGAAAACAGTTGAGGTTTTAGTCTGAAAACACCCTTTTCTTGAGGAATTATCGTATAACTATCCATGATTTTACCTGAAATCCCTTTCATGTTTTCACTGATAAATTCTTGGTGTTTCGGTTCGTAAATTTCAAAATTGGAAGGTAAACTTGGCTTCGGAATTTCGAATAATTTTAAATTTCCATTTCCAGAAACAATCAAATCCAATTGTAAAGATTCACCTGATTTTAATTCGCTTTTTTGAACGTTAACATTGAATTCGAATTTACCAACCGCTCCCGTAAAATTATCAGGTTTTCCCTTTTCAGGTAACGGATTTACTTGAATATGTTTAACATTAGAAACCACTTCTCTTCTGGCAACTCTATATTCGGGCTGTCCAAAAAAATCGTAATCACCAGTTGGATAATTGATATTTAAATCGAGAGTAATGGGTGTAATTTCTAACTTTCCAGTTTTTTGTGGATACAGAATGGCTTTCTTGAAAAGTTTCGATTTATACACGCGATTATTTACCACGGAACGTTCCCATCCACCTTGTACATCTTCGGTTTGACTCCAAAAATTATTGAATTTTGTCGCAATTTTTTTATTCAGTTCCACGTCTAAATTTGGCGCTAAATAAATGCGATAATACACTTCAACAGGTTCGTTTACAAATGCGGAAGTTTTGTTCACTTCTACATCTACAAACAATAAATTATTCGCGCCTGTAATTGTTTTGTTATTAGAATTTGGTTTTGGAGTAGCTGGTGGATTTTGTCTAGGAATAGCATTCGAAGCTTTCTCGTTTGAAACAGAAACCAAAACAGGGTTTGAAGCATATACTTTTCCATCAAACCTAATATTTGCTGGTGAAATAGTGACTTTTCCAGCTTTAGCCGCTTGAATTACATAAGTATAAACCTGTTGAATCGAATACACACCATTGTTATACACTTCGTTAGACGAAACATACGAACCACCTTTATTAAAACCTGCAAAACTTGGCGGCACAAAGTTTCTTCCTTCTTCATTAAAAACATAATTAACCTGAGTCACTTCGCCTAGTTTTAGGCTCGTTTTCTCTATTTTGACTTCCAATTTAACTTGACTTAAAGCTAAAAAAGGAAGCAGAATAATCGTTATTACTATTTTAATTAATGAATTCATTTTTACCAATCTTTTTCTGAAACTTTTGTATTCGTCTTTGTTTTATTTGCGTTTATTTTTTCTTGTACTTTCTTTTCATCATTCCCAATCGCTTTTAAAACATTATCCATGCGTTGCTTGTTGGCGTTTGGTTTCTTTTTATTCTCCCCATCTCTCTTCTCCTTATCTCCTTTTTTCTCCTTGTCTTTTTTATTCTCCCCTTCTCCTTTTTTCTCCTTATCCTCTTTGTTTTTTCCTTTTTCCTTATCGTCTTTTTTATCTTTGTTCTTGTTTTTAGGCTTTGGTTTTGGCGGATTTTTTTCTAACAATTTCTTAGCTAAAGCTAGATTATATCTCGTTTGTTCGTCTTTAGAATTTGCTTTTAATGCCTTTTTATAAGATTCAACAGCCGATTTATAATTCTTATCTTGCATGTACGCATTTCCTAAATTGTGAAAGGCTTTGTGTTTTTCGATATCCGTTTTAGCAAGTTCTGAAGCGTTTTTATAATTCGTAATCGCTTCGCTATATTTTTTATTTTTATAAATCGTGTTACCTAAATTGTATTCCGCTTTTTCTTTTTGAGCTTTTTCCTTAGATTTTACGATGCGTAATTGCTTTTCTTTTTGCTGCGAATTCATCGTTTTCTCTTGTGCAAAAGTAGTTCCGGAAACAAAAATAAATACTAAAACCAAGTTAAACTTTTTAGAAGTCAACCATTTTTTAGCGTGAAATCCTTTGAAATCCTGATTCACCATAAAGAAATCAATCAATAACAATAAAAAGGCAATGCCTAAAAACCACTGAAATTGCGATTGTTTTTGCGCCAATTGTTGGGCTTTAAATTCTTGTTGTTCTACGTTAGATAAAGCACTTTTTATATTAGAAACCGCTTTTGAAATCTGGTTTTCGTACACATAAGTTCCTTTAGATTCCGAAGCAATTTTTTGTAAAACCTCATCGTTTAATTTTGTGATTACAACTTGTCCGTTTTGGTCTTTTTTAACTTGTTGAAATCCGAATTCGTCCAGATATTCAATATTTCCACCATTTGTTGTTCCGATTCCAACCGTAATAATTTTAACGTTTTTGCCTTTGGTTAATTTCGACACATCAAAATTCGCGTTTTCATGATCTTCCCCATCCGAAAACAAAATAATTGCTTTTCCAGAGGTTGGATTATCGAAGAAATCGACACTTGTTTGCACCGCGCTTTCAATAGCTGTTCCTTGTGAGGAAATCAAATCGGTATTGACACTTTGCGTAAACATCTTTGCTAATTCATAATCAGTTGTCATTGGTAAAACCGGATATGCACTTCCAGCATATGCTACAATTCCGATTCTATCACTTCCAATAGAGTTGATAATTTGCGTGATAATTTGTTTAGTTTTTTCTAATCGATCAGGTGCAACATCTTTACACAACATACTTTTCGAGACATCGATAGCGAAAACAATTTCCACACCTTTTGCGTTAACCGTTTCGACTTTCGAACCTAATTTCGGATTCACTAAAGCTAAAACAATAAAAAACACAGCCATTAATTGAAGTGTGAATTTTAATCGTTGTTTTTGGTTGGAAGCATTAACAAGTAATTTTTGAATGGCTTTTTCGGTACCAAATTCCGCTTGTTTTTCCGTTTGCCATTTGACATACTTATTTTGTGCTACTAAACCAATTGGGATCAGCAACAGCAAAATAAAATAATATGGATTTTCAAATTCAAACATTAAATAAAACTTTTAAATAGGGTGCGACTCAAAATCATTTCCAAAGCCAATAAAAACAGACCGATTAACAACCATGGTCGAAATTGCTCATCAAACATCATAAATCTGTTTTCTGTAATTTTAGATTTTTCTAATCTGTCAATTTCATCGTAAATCGCTTCTAACTTCTTATTATCCGTAGCTCTAAAGTATTTCCCGTTGGTAATTGTTGCAATTTCTTGCATTAATTTTTCGTCAATTTCTACTTTTTGTGGTTGAAAAACGATGTTTCCATTCGCGTCTTTTGCTACTGGAAAATTCGCCATTCCGTTCGTTCCTACTCCAACTGTATAGACTTTAATTCCGTACGTTTTAGCAATTTCTGCGGCTGAAATCGGATCTAAACTTCCTAAATTATTCACACCATCAGTTAATAAAATAATAATTTTAGATTTCGTTTTACTGTCTTTTAATCGGTTAATTGCTGTGGCTAAACCAATACCAATTGCGGTTCCGTCTTGCAAAACCATTCCGTTATATTGTACTTCTTTTAGTGAATTTAATAACATTGCTTTATCTGAAGTAACAGGTGTTCTGGTATAACTTTCCCCAGCGTAAACTACCAAGCCCATTCTGTCATTCGTTCTTTTTTGAATAAAGTTGTAAGCTACTTCTTTAATCGCTTCTAGTCTATTGGGTTTAAAATCCGTGGCCAACATACTTCCCGAAACATCGGTCGCAATTACGATATCAATTCCGCTGGTGTTATCTGTGTAACTCGATTTTTGAGTATTTCTTGGTCGCGCCAAAGCGATAATGATAAAACCTAAAGCCAATAATTTCAATACGTACAAAAACGGTCGCAACTTAATTAAAAGCGATTTTTTTGTGGACAAACCTTCAATTGTGCTCATTTTTATAGCGACTTCCTGCTGGTTTTTGATAAAATAATGCCAATAGAACGCTATTGGAATCACCAACAACAACCATAAAAAATGCGGATGCATAAAACTACTACTCATCTTCTTCTTGGTTTAGTTGTTCTAGGCTATTAGTGACACGTTCTATAAAATTTTTAGCAAATTTATCTTTGGCTTCATGTGTAATTCTTACAGTTTGTAAACCATAATTATCCGAAATAAAAACAGTTAAAAAGCGCATTTGCTTCGTTTCAGAGCCTTCATTGATTTCATAAGTTCCTTCTAAAATATCACCAGAAAGGTCTTTTACGTTTTTAAATTTTCTGGCTGTAGTTTTGATATTTTTCGCTTGTTCTTGCATTAAACTTTCTAATTCTGAATCAAAAATTACTTTTAAATCGGATTTTATAGAATCTGTATATGCTACGGTACGCAAAGAAATTGACAATTTATCTGATACTTTTTGCCATGAAAACTGCGAAATACTCCTAATATTCGGATTTTTACTTTCAATTAAATCACGAACTAAAAATTCAGGTGTTTCAATTTGTAAGATGGGTAATCCGTATTCGGAAACCATCCATTCTTTTTTCAAGTAATAATCAGCGTCTTTTCCGTTGATTTTCGCATTGCAATAATTCGTTACATTTTCCCATCCGAAATAGAAAACTACAGAAACAATCGACACCAAAAACGTGACAATAAATGCTGTTTGTCTAATATTTTTATATTTATGCTGTTTTTGTTCTTCGGCTAATTTAGCGAATGCGAAACGTTGTTCTTCGGCAGATGTTGGTAATGTATTATGAAAAACAATAATAATGTTTTCAGATATTTTTTTATCTGAATTTTGCTCTTCATTAGATATAGAAATCTTTGCGAATTTTACTAAATCCGCTTTATTGAATAAGGTTTCTGTTTTAGCAATCGTGGTTTCTGAAATTTCGAATTGTTTTTCTGCAACGGCAGTTTTCAACTTGAAAATAAATTGTTCGGTTGTGCTTTCTAAAGCAGAAAATTCGAGTGTTTTTTCAAAATACGATTTAATAATTTGTGTTAAACTTGAATAATAAGCTTTCGAATCGGACTGATTATCTAGTTCTGAAAATTGTAAAAAAGCTTTATTGTAAGGCGAAATGTAAGATTCAGATTTCTTTTTGTTTCGATGTTTTACTCGTAGTATTAGATAGAAAATTCCAGCTATTATAAAAGCTATCAATCCACCTAGAAGCACTTCATTATCTGTTAGTTCTGGAGTTTGTTGTGTTTGTTCTAATTGAATTACCTCATCTTCTTTGATGTCGTGCATTTTCTGTTTCGTCGTGTCAACAGCTACATCTATGACAGAAATTTCAATGCTTTCGGAATTAATTTTCTTTTTATTTACGACAACTTCTAACGACGGAATTTTATATTTTCCGGCATCAAATTGTGTTAAATTGTATTTTTTTATCCATTCAATTTGATTAGCATTTTTAATTTTTTCTGGCGGAAAAGATTGTACCACTTCAAATTTTCCAATAGAATCTAAATCGGGAAAAACGACCAAATCCTTTTTGTTTACTTTTGTTTTTAAAGACAACTGAATTTGTTCGCCAATTTTGATTTCTTTTTTGGATACCGAAGTGCCAACCGTTTGAGAAAATCCAGAAAAAAAACTGAATAGAAAAATCAGTAAAGCAAAAGTTCTAGATTCGTCACTTCGAGTGCGAAGCGTATCGAGAAGTTTTGCTTCGCTTCTCTTCGCAAAAAACACTCGAACTGACGATTTTAATTTCGCTTTTGAAGTTACAAACCTTCTCATTACGTTCTACTTTTAAAATAGGTTAATAATTTTGTTACGTAACTTTCGTTCGTTTCGGTTTCTACCAAACCGGCAGAGCATTTGCTAAACATATTTTGACAGTTTTCTACTTTCGAAATATAATTTTTTTCGTACGCCAATCTTGTTTCTGAAGTTTGGGTATCGATCCAAACCAATTCACCTGTTTCGGCATCTTGCATTTGAATAATCCCAACATTTGGTAAGCTTTTTTCACGCGCATCGTAAATTCTAATTCCAGTTACATCGTGTTTTTTGGATGCGATTTGTAACGGTTTTTGGAAATCAGATGTCATAAAATCGGAAATTACAAACACAATGGCGCGTTTTTTAATCACACTTGATAAGAATTCTAAAGCACCAGAAACATTGGTTTTTTGACTTTTTGGATGAAATTCAATCAGTTCACGTATGATTCGTAACACGTGAGATTTTCCTTTTTTGGGTGGAATAAACAATTCGATTTCATCGGTAAATAAAATCAAACCAATTTTATCATTGTTTTGCGTGGCTGAAAAAGCTAAAGTTGCGGCAATTTCAGTCACAATATCTTTTTTATTCTGTTCCGATGTTCCAAAGTTTTGAGAACCAGAGCAATCGACCATTAACATCATGGTTAGTTCGCGTTCTTCTTCGAAAATCTTAACAAAAGCATCGTTATTTCTAGCGGAAACATTCCAATCAATTGCTCTAAAATCGTCACCGTATTGGTATTGTCGCACTTCTGAGAAAGTCATACCCCGCCCTTTAAACGACGTGTGGTATTGCCCCGAGAAAATATGATTGCTCAATCTTCGGGTTTTGATTTCAATTTTCTTGACTTTCTTAAGTAACTCTTTGGTTTCCATTTTAGTTTTCAGTCTCAGTTTTCAGTCTCAGTTTTCAGTCTCAGCACAAAAACTGTAAACTGCGACTGCGACTGTAAACTACTTTAAGGTACTTGAACCTGATTTAAAACTTTATTGATAATGTCTTCTGAAGTAATGTTTTCGGCTTCGGCTTCATACGTAATTCCGATTCTGTGACGTAAGACATCGTGAACCACGGCGCGAACATCTTCTGGAATGACATAACCTCTACGTTTGATAAAAGCATAACATTTCGCGGCTAACGCTAAATTGATACTTCCACGAGGCGAAGCTCCGAAACTAATTAAAGGTTTTAAACTTTCTAAACGGTATTTTTCTGGATAACGCGTGGCGAAAACAATATCTAAGATATATTTTTCGATTTTCTCATCCATGTAAACTTCTTTTACCGTTTCCTGCGCTTTGATAATTTGAGCAATACTTACTACTGGATTAATTGTAGCTGCACTTTCTTTCAAACTGTTGCGAATAATTAATTGCTCTTCTTCCATTTTCGGATAATCGACGATGGTTTTTAGCATAAATCTATCGACTTGCGCTTCAGGTAACGGATAGGTTCCCTCCTGCTCGACTGGATTTTGTGTTGCTAAAACTAAAAACGGATTGTCTAATTTATATGTCGTTTCCCCAATCGTAACTTGTTTTTCTTGCATCGCTTCTAACAACGCCGATTGCACTTTGGCTGGCGCTCTGTTGATCTCATCTGCTAAAACAAAATTCGCGAATATTGGGCCTTTTTTAACGGTGAATTCGTTTTCTTTGAAATTATAGACCATCGTTCCTACTACATCTGCGGGAAGTAAATCTGGTGTAAATTGAATTCTGTGGAAACTTCCGTGAACGGCTTTTGAAAGTGTATTGATCACTAACGTTTTGGCTAAACCAGGCATTCCTTCTAACAAAACGTGACCTTGACCTAATAAACCAATCAATAATCGTTCAATCATGGATTTCTGACCCACAATAACTTTGCTTAATTCGGAAGTCAATAAATCTATAAAAGCGCTTTCTTTTTCGATCTTTTCGTTGATAGCACTTATGTCGATACTTGTATTATTTTCTTGCATTTGATTTGGTTTAATTCGGGTGTAAATTTTAAAAAAATACTTTAACAATGCAAGTTGGAATATAAAAATATTTTTTGTTGTTAATTGTCCGTTAAATTATAGTGAAAAGGTGAAACTTTAGTGAATAATTAAGAAAATGTTGTTATTTTTAATAAAAATTAAATCTTTATGATTAATAAACGACTTCTTATTAAAAATTTATTGGCTCATAATAACGAAAACAGTTTTTATGATAAAAAGCGCCAATTAAATTTGCATTCCAAAGAAGGAAAAGGGAAGTTTTTAAAACATATTTGCGCGCTTTCAAATTCCAATCCGTTTAACAATTCGTACATTGTGGTTGGCGTGGAAGATGATGATAATGAAATTGTGGGTGATGATTTTTTTGATGACAGTCGCATTCAGAATTTAGTCAATGCCTATTTAGAAAATCCACCAAAAATAACCTACGATAACATTCCATTTCCAAATTTACCGAAGGAAAAAGTAGTAGGTTTGGTTACGATAAAACCCAAAAACAAGGTTTCTTTTTTTAAGAAAAATATTTATACAATTTTTACGGGTGCTACTTTTATTCGAATTGGTAGTAATACACAACCTACAGAAGAAAAAATTTCAGCTTCAAAATCCAATGTGGAAACGGTAATTAGTATTGAAAATAATTCGAGAAACAGTATTCAGCATACGTTAGATGGCGTGTTGGATTTTATCACGGTTCGACACAAAGATTTAGACAATCAATATCAGGTTTTTAAAGAAAATTTTGTGGTGTGTTGGGCTGGGAAAAAAAATGTGGTTCGAAATGAAACCTATTATTCTCGGGTTGATATTGAATTGGTAAACGAACAAATTAAACTATTTTATTCCAATCAAGATGAAGTGATTGTGAGTTATGATGAAGATAGTTTTACGATTACCGAATATGTGAAATTAGGCTTAAATGACAAAACCAGTTATTATCCATTAGAAAAATTAACGTTCTATTTTTACGATAATGGATATTATAAAATGGAAACACAAATGTTGTTTGAACCGCCACAATACAACAAGAAATTACTGCATCATATTTATAATTCGGTATTAATTACGATTGAAAAATTACACAAAAACAAAGAAGTTCCAGAAATGGAAGTGTTGCGAATTCCGCACACTTTAATGATTTGCTATTTGAACGATTTTAGAGAAGCCAAACACAAATTGATTGAAGCCAAAAGTGTTTTAAAAGCCTATAAAAATCCGTTAGCATATATTTATTTTAAAGAAAGTTTGAGGATTTTGAGGAAGATGAAATATAATTGATTTGTTACCAATCTGGATTCATTTTATTTATTGAAGTTTTAGGATGTACTTTTACATATTTTGAAAAAAAGCCACCTCCATTAGCGCTTGGTACTGAATAAGTAATTAGAGAATCTTTATTAAGAAAAATAATTTCATATTCACTTAAATTATAAGCTCCTTGAAATTTATATTTGTACTTCATATGAGATTTACCTTTCTTTTTACCATAAAAACCCATCTCTGCTTTTTTTGGGTTAAAATCAAAGCTTTCCTCATAGTCTAAATATCTTCCAATCTTTCCGTTACTATAAAAAACCAAATAATTTTGTCTCACTTCTGAAGATTCATGGATTTTACCTAAACCTTTAGCTTTTTCTATTTTATAGAAACCATTAAAAATCTCTAAACTGTCTTCCAAAATATATTTTTCTTTATATGGTGATAATCCAATTGTAGTAAAACGTGGCTTTTTAAACTCGTTTTTCGTAGGAAAACAGGAAATTAAAACCAAAAAAACTGAAAGAAGTATTAGTGCCTTTTTTACCATGATTTAAAAATGTTTTTAATAACTAATCTTTTTCAGATAAATACTCAATATCTTCCAATAACTGGGTTAGATTTTTTTCGTCTTTTACGTTTTTGTCGATATTTAAACCGTTGTAAAAACCTCTAATTCTACCTTTTTGATCGACTAAAACAAAATTTTCAGTATGAACCATATCGTACATTTCTTCTGGTTTTCCTGTTTTTACTACCAAATACGATTGACGTGCAATTTTATAAATTTCGTTTTGATTTCCGGTAACTAAATTCCATTTTGAATCGATAACACCTTTTTCTGTAGCGTATTTTTTCAATACTTCAACCGTATCTTCATCAGGAAAAACAGAGTGAGAAAGCAATTTTACTTTCGGATTGTCTTTAATTTTATCTTGTAACCAAACCATATTATCCGTCATTTTCGGACAAATCGTCTGGCAAGTTGTAAAAAAGAAATCGGCTACATAAATTTTTCCTTCATAATCTTTATTTGTAACCTTTTTTCCGTTTTGATTTGTAAAGGCAAAAGGTGCAATTTTATGATTATATCCAATGTGTTGTACTAAAGAATCCACCAACTCAGGATTTACATCTCTAGGCATAATTATGGGTAAATTTTTTCTATTAATTAAACTATAAATAGAAAAAAAAATTACAGCTAATAAACTTATGAAGAAAATTGTAAAAATTTTATTTTTAAACATCATGAAAAATTTAGCTGCAAAAGTATAAAAAGTTGGTGTTAGAACTAAGTTTTTTAACATTTCTTAAAAAATAATTTAGTAAGTTTGCGTAACCTAAAAAACTACTAACATAATGAAAAACACCTACTTAACCTTATTATTTCTTTTTTCAGCTGTTGGATTTTCCCAATACAATCCAACTGCACCATGGAAAAATTCAACTTCAAATTCAAAAAGCACCAACTTTCAAAATGAAGTTGATGCGTTTAATGAATATTGGAAAACCCATAACAAAAACATCAAAGGAAGCGGTTACAAGCCTTTCAAAAGATGGGAAAGTTTTTACGAAAATCAATTAAACCCTGATGGAACAATTGTTACACCTCAACAACTTTGGGCAGCATGGGAAGAAAAAAACAATGCGAAAGCATATAGAACTAATAGTGCCATGGCATTACCGCCAAGTAACTGGCAACCTGTTGGCCCTTTTTCTCATACAAATACTGGTTCTTGGTCTTCTGGTCAAGGAAGAACAAGTGCCGTTGCTGTTGATCCATCAAATCCAAATATTATTTATGTTGGTTCGCCAGCTGGAGGGATTTGGAAATCAACCAATTCTGGTTCTACTTGGACTCCATTAGCTGATCAATTACCACAAATAGGTGTGTCAGGGATTGCTGTTGACCACACCAACTCTAACACGATTTTTATTGCTATTGGTGATAAAGATGCTTCTAATACGTATTCTATTGGCGTTTTAAAATCTACTGATGGTGGGTTAAATTGGGGAACAACTGGATTAGTTTTCGCTGGAACAGGAAATCAAGCTGGAGATTTAATCATGCATCCAACAAATAATCAAATAATTTTATGTGCTACATCAGCTGGTTTATATAAAACTATAGATGGAGGAACAACTTGGGCAGTGGAACAAGCTGGAGATTTTTCTCAAGGATCAGTACGTTTTAAACCAAATGACCCAACGGTTGTATATGCAACTACAAATAATCAATTTTTCAAGTCAACTAATACAGCAGATACTTTTACAAATATTACAACTGGATTATCAGCTGCAGGCTCAACAAGTAGAATGATTTTAGATGTAACACCTGCTGATAATAATTATGTTTACGTTTTAAGTATATCGAATGGGGGAGCATTAAACGGATTGAATGGAATTTATCGTTCTACAAATAGTGGAACTTCTTTTACTGCTACTCAAACCACAACAGATATATTAGAATCTGGACAAGGTGGGTATGATTTAGCTTTAGGGGTTTCTGACACCAATAAAGATTTGGTTTTTACAGGTTGTTTAAATGTTTGGAAATCAATAAATGGTGGAACTGCAGTAACGAAAGTAAACAATTGGAGTAGTCCAACTTCAGCAACTTATACACACGCTGATATTCATCATTTACAATATATTAATGGAAAATTGTTTTGTTTAAGTGATGGTGGTATTTATGCTAGTACTAATAACGGAACGAGTTTTACAGATTTAACTGCAGGGCTTCAAATAGGTCAGTTTTATAAAATTTCTGTTTCTAAAACATCATCAGGTAAAATGGTTGGTGGGCTACAAGATAATGGTGGTTATGCTTTTAGTAATGCTGCTTGGAAAAATTATTATGGCGCTGATGGTATGGATACAGCTGTGAGTCAATCAAACAGTAATTTATACTATGGATTTATTCAAAATGGTTCTTCTATGTATATTTCTAATAATGCTGGAAATGGAATTACAGGAAGTGTTGGTTCTCCTGGTGGTCTTGATGGAAATTGGGTAACACCTCTAAGAGGTGATAGTCAAGGAAATATGTATTCTGGATTTAATGGATTATATAAATTAGTAACAGGTGGTTGGGTACTACAAAACACAAATTCTGTAGGATCTACTAACTTAGAACTTATTTCTATCGACCCTTCTAATGACAATATAATTTACGTAGCAAATGGTAGTTCTTTATACAAAAGTATCAATGCTGGAGTTACTTTTTCTCTAGCTTCAACTGCTGCGTCAACAATTACAAGTATTTGTGTTCATTCTTCTAATAGTAATATTGTTTATATTACAAGAAGTGGAACTGGCGGTCAAGCAATGATTTCTAATAACGGTGGAACAACATTTACAAACATTGCAACTGGTTTACCTGCAATTGCTAAAAATTGTATTGTACATCAAGCTCGAAACACTGATAATCCTTTATATGTTGCTACTTCTTTAGGTGTATATTATAAAGACGATACAATGACAACTTGGCAACCATTTGACACGAATTTACCAAATGTTTCTGTAACCGATTTAGAAATTAATTTAGAAGATGCTAAAATAATTGCTGCAACTTATGGTCGTGGTATTTGGCAAACTGATATTCCAATTCAAATTCCTGCAACGGATGTAAAATTTATTTCAGTAAATAATCCGACCCTAAACATTAACTGCGGTGCTTCGGTTACACCACAAATAGTAGTAAAAAATGGAGGCACAAATGCAATAACATCTGTAACTGTTAATTACACTGTTGATGCTACACCTTACACCTTCAATTGGTCTGGAAATATTGCAGCTTCTCAAAATCAAAACATTGATTTACCTGCAGTTACTACGACCAGAGGTGTTCATAATTTAAACTTCAATATCACTACAACAGGTGATGCTTATGCTGACAATAATACTGGAACCTCAACTTTTTACACAAATGATACTGGTGTAGTTGGTTTGGTTAATACTTTTACCGCTGCTTCAGATGAATTACTAGTTATTTCTGATGGCGCAGGTTGGGTAAGAGGAAATAGAACAGGCGATGTATTACAAACTTCTGGAAACCCAGCATACTTAACAAGTTTATCAGGAAATTATTCAGATTCTTCAAAATCATATTTAGTTTCTCAATGTTACAATTTATCAAATGTTTCAAACCCTCAAATTAGTTTCAAATTGGCTTACGATTTAGAATTAAATTGGGATGTTGCTTATGTAGAATATTCTACAGACTTAGGAGCTACTTGGAGCGTTTTAGGAACAATGGGGGCTGGTTGGTATAACAGTAATAGAACTCCTCAAACAACAGGATCAGATTGTAACGATTGTGTTGGCGCACAGTGGACAGGAACAAATACAACATTTAATACCTATTCATATGGTTTATCAGCTTTAAATACTCAAACAAATATCATTTTTAGAGTAGTTTTTATTGCTGATGGAGGCGTGAATCAATTAGGAATAAAATTAGATGACTTTGTAATTAGTGGTGTTTTATCTGCAAGTGCTTTTGAAGCGAATCAAATTGCTGTTTTCCCAAATCCTTCAACAGGTATTTTTAATATCGCTTTCGGTAATTTAAATCCAAATAAAATTGAAGTTTATGACATTACTGGAAAATTAATTATGAAAAAAGACAGTTTAGAAGTAAGTGGTAATAATCAAACTAATATTGATTTATCAAATACCTCAAACGGTGTTTATTTTGTGAAAATTTCAACTGAAAATAATACTATTACAAAAAGAATAATTAAAAACTAAAACATATAAAATCGTTTTATCTTCTGGCATATTTTACGATATGTCTATTAAGATAAAACGATTTTTCATTTCAAAAAACTAACAGACAAGTTACTAAACCTTATGAAAAACAAAATTTTAATATTGAGTGCTCTACAGCTAATTGTACTTTTTCAAAGTTGTTCCATTTCAATTGGAGCAGGAAAAGATGGACTACCAGGAAAAGATGGGTTACCAGGAGAAGCAATTAATTCAAAAAAATACGGAATTCATACCGAGCATATGGACGCTTCGGTTAAACCAAATGATGATTTTTTTAGATATGTAAACGGAACTTGGTTAGACAACACAGAAATTCCAGCCGACAGAACGCGTTGGGGAAGTTTTGATGAATTAAGAAAAAACACGGATGACGATGTAATGGCTATTTTGAACGAAGCTGTTGCGAATAAAAATTTAGATCCAAAATCAGATCAAGCCAAAGCTTTAAACTTATACAAAGCAATTTTAGATACCGTTTCTAGAAATAAATTAGGAATTACACCTATCCAACCCTACTTAACAAAGATAAATGCTGTTAAAAACAGTGGTGATTTAATGAATCTTTTAGTAGACACAAAAGCTGATGCTAGTTTAGGTTTCTTCAGTGCATTTGTTAGTGCTGATGCTAAAAATAGTAATAAAAACGTGGTATATGTTGGAACTGGAAGTTTAGGTTTACCAGATAAAGATTACTACATGTCTGACAAACCAGACACCAAAGAAAAAAGAGAAAAATACGTGTTACATGTTGCTAAAATGTTCGGTTATTTAGGTATGGATGCTAAAACAGCTTCTGACAAAGCAACCAGAGTTTTAGCTTTCGAAACTTCTCTTTCTGAACCAACTTTAGACAGAGTTGAAAGACGTGATAGAAGAAAAACCTACAATCCAATGTCTGTTGCTGATTTACAAAAAATGGCGCCATCAAACAATTGGAAAACGTATTTTGAAAAATCTGGTTTTACTAGTTTAGATTCTGTTGTGGTTTCTCAACCAAAATACATGACGAAATTAGATGAAATTCTTAAAGAAAATAAAGTTGAAGACTGGAAAGCTTACATGACATGGACACTTTTACGTTCTAATGCTGACGAATTAACTACAGAAATTGAAAAAACAGATTGGGATTTTTATAGCAAAACTTTATCTGGAGCCGTAAAACAAAGACCTGCAACAGAAAGAGCATTAGCGACAGTAAATGGGGTTTTAGGTGAAGCTTTAGGAAAACTTTATATTGAGAAAAAATTCCCAGCAGAAGCGAAAGCTAAAGCAGAAGCTATGATTGCCAACGTTTTTAAAGCGTATGAAAACAGAATTAATAATTTACCATGGATGACACCAGCAACAAGAGCCAATGCCATCGTGAAATTAAAAAAATTCAGAGTAAAAATTGGTTATCCTGATACTTGGAAAGATTACAGCGAATTACAAATTAAAAGTCCTGAACAAGGCGGAACTTTACAAGAAAACTCTCTAGCAATTAGCCGATGGAGCAATAAAGAAAACGTTTCAAAACTTGGAAAACCTGTAAATAAAGAAGAATGGGGCATGTCGCCACAAACCGTAAATGCATATTATAGTCCTACAAACAACGAAATTGTTTTTCCTGCAGCGATTTTACAACCGCCTTTTTACGATTATAGAGCAGACGAAGCGGTTAATTATGGTGGAATTGGTGGTGTAATTGGTCATGAAATTTCTCATGGTTTTGACGATTCAGGTTCAAGATACAACGCAGAAGGAAACTTAATCAACTGGTGGAGTGAAGAGGATTTAAAACAATTTACTTCTTTAGGAACAGCTTTAGCAGATCAATATTCTGCTTTACAGCCTTTACCAGGAATTTATGTAGATGGAAAATTCACTTTAGGAGAAAATATTGGTGATTTAGGTGGTGTAAATGCTGCGTATGACGGTTTACAAATTTATTTGAAAGAAAAAGGAAATCCTGGATTAATAGATGGTTTTTCTCCTGAACAACGTTTCTTCCTTTCATGGGCAACCATTTGGAGAAGTAAAATGCGTGATGAAGCCATTAAAAATCAAGTGAAAACAGATACACATTCGCCAGGACAATACCGTGCGTATGTGCCGCTTCAAAATATTGAATCTTTCTACAAAGCTTTTGGTATTAAAGAAGGAGACAAAATGTATATCGCTCCTGAAAAAAGAGTGAAAATTTGGTAAAAAATCTAAAACCATCTTGCTAAAAACAAGATGGCTTTTTTTTTATACATTTGCGGCATGCAATTTTCTTACCCAAAAAACGAAAAACTTAAAAGCCATAAAACAATTGACCGCTTGTTTTCTGAAGGAAAATCCGTGTCGAAATATCCGCTACGTTTGGTTTATGTGGAGAACACCGATGAACATAATTCGGAAAAAGTATTAATGGGCGTTTCTGTATCTAAAAAATATTTTAAAAAAGCCGTTGACCGAAATTATTTTAAAAGAGTTTTGAGAGAATGCTACCGTTTAAACCAAAATTTATTGAAAGAAAACTTAAGCAAACCCTACGCTTTCATGTTTTTTTATCAAACCAAAGAGAAAATTTCTTATCAAGAAATTGAAGAAAAAACCATTCAATTGTTTCAAAAATTTAAGGAAACTGTGAAGTAAATCACAACTTTGGATTGGTTTTTGAAGATTTTAATTAAATTCGTAAAAAATTAAACTACAACTCATGGGTTTTTTAAATAAAAAGAAAGTAATTATTCCAACACTTGCGGCTGGATTTTTATTTATTGCAGTAAGTTTTCAAAATGATTTTTTTGCCTTAGCGAAACAAATTGAAATTTTTACAAGCCTATATAAAACTGTTAATCAGAATTATGTAGACGAAACTAACGCTGGAAATTTAATGGACGTAGCTATAAAAAGCATGTTAACCGAGTTAGATCCTTACACAGTTTACTTTGACGAACAAGATGTGTTGAAATTTAAAATCAACAACACCGGAGAATATACTGGAATTGGCGCAATGATTACCCGAAAAGACGATAAAATTATTTTAAAAGAAATCTATGAAAACATGCCTGCTGACAAAGCGGGTTTCAGAGCTGGTGATATTATTATTCAAATTGGTGATGTCGTTTTAAAAGATTTTAAAGACGATGCTTCTCAATTGCTAAAAGGCGCTAAAAACACCAAAATTGATATTGTCTATTTCCGACAAGGAGTTGAGAAAAAAGGACAAATCGTTTTAGATGAAGTAGAAATAAAAGCGGTTCCATATTTTAAACTTTTAAGTGATAAAACAGGTTATATTGTATTGCAAAAGTTTAACGAAAAAGCATCAGCAGAAACAAAAGCGGCTTTATTGACCTTGAAAGAGCAAGGTGCTACCAAAATTATTTTAGATTTAAGAGACAATCCGGGTGGTTTATTGCACGAAGCGGTAAATATTTGTAATTTATTTGTCGCAAAAGACGAAGTAATTACGACGACCAAATCTAAAAACACAGCTCATAATCATATCTACAAAACAAAAAACACTCCAATTGATACAGAAATTCCATTGGCGATTATTGTAAATGATAGAAGTGCTTCTGCTTCAGAAATTGTTTCTGGTGCATTACAAGATTTAGATAGAGCGGTAATTGTTGGAAACAGAAGTTTTGGAAAAGGATTAGTACAACGTCCATTTAACTTAAGTTACGGAACACAAGTAAAAGTAACTATTTCCAAATATTACACACCTTCTGGAAGATGTATACAAGCCACAGATTACAGTAGAAAAGACGCTAACGGAAAAGCAATAAAGACTTCAGAAAAAGAATTTAACGCCTTTAAAACGAAAGGCGGAAGACCCGTTTATGATGGTGGTGGCGTTTTACCAGATGTAGAAATTGCCGACATGAAAAAAAGTGCAATCAGTTTAAGTATTGCTAATTCTGATGCTGTTTTTGAATTTGCTAATATCTTGTTTTACAGAAATCCGTCTGCGAAAAGTGTTTCTAGTATTTCTGATTCGGAATACAATGAGTTTAAAGCGTATTTAAAGAAAGAAAAAGTGGAAATCAGCACCAATATCGATAAATCTTTAAAAAACCTTTTAGAAGCGGCTAAAAAAGATAAAATTGATGGTGATTTATCTGTTGAAATTAAACAACTAGAAACTGCGATTGAAAAATCTAAAGACAAAGAATTAGATAAAAATAAAGACGAAATCAAACGTTTGCTTTTGCAAGAATTATTATTGAGATACGGTTACCGAACTGCATTTTACGATTATGTATCTACTAAATATTCCGATGTTTTAAAATCGCAACAAATTTTAAATAACCCAACAGAATATAATAAAATTTTAAAAAAATAATTAAAAAATAAGATGAAGAAGCTAGTATTTGCCCTATTATTACTTTCAACATTTCTTGGTTTTTCTCAAGAACAAACTGTTCACTCTATTTATTTCGATACTGATGTTCGAGAAATAAAACAACTTCAATCAGATGGAGTAGTACATTTTTTAAGCTTAATTGATACCACACGTTTAGAAAGCGTTTCTATTTATGGTTATTGTGACGATGTAGGAAAAGTAGATTACAACTACAAATTATCTCAAGACAGAGCCAATAGCGTGAAAACCATGCTGGTAAAAAAAGGCGTGAAATATAAAATTATCGTAAAAATTGAAGGAAAAGGAAAAGTAATGATCGACGAAGATTTGGAAGATAATGTTCCAGATGCCCGTTCTAAAAACCGTCGTGTAGATGTGGTTTTAAATTTCAAACCTTTTGTGGTGGAAGATTTACACATTCCAGGCTTATATTCTACAATTAGAAAAAACGCTTTAGTTGGTGATCGTGTGTATTTAGATAAATTACTTTTTGATGCCGGAAGCAGTAAATTAAAGGAAAGTGCCAAAAAAGAATTAGATAAAATTACCATTCTTTTAAAAAGATTTCCAAACTTAAACATTGAAATTCAAGGTCACGTTTGTTGTACACCAACCTTCCATAAAGAAGCGATTGATAGAGATACTCGAAAACGAGAACTTTCTAAAAACCGTGCTGAAAGAGTTTACAAATATTTACAAACTCGCGGAATTGGCAAAGCAAGATTAACTTTCAAAGGCTACGGTAATACACAACCATTAAATAAAGGTTCAGAATACGACCGAAGAGTAGAATTAGTAATTACGAAGATTTAAAATTCTTATAATAAAAAAATTAAAAAATATCGTTTCAAACACATGAAACGATATTTTTTTAACAATTTTTATGGATAATACGTAAAATAAAAGTTAAAATAAAATATAAATTTGAAAAGCTTAGTTTAAGTGTTGATTTGATTTTATAACTTAAAAATAACGCCATGAAAAAGAAACTTATCCTTTGGAGCATAATTCCAGCTTTATTATATGCTTTGGTGTGTTATTATAAAATTTCGAACAACAACAAAGCTTTTTATATTTCGTTAAGCTGTTTTATTGTTTTTTTTATCTTATTATTTTACAAAATTTACATCTTTCACAAAGAAGATTGAATTTAAACTTTCCTCATTTCAATATGCGGAATATCATCTTCTAAATAACTTTCGCCAACGGCAACAAAACCATGACTTTCGTAAAATTTCAGCAAATACAATTGTGCAGAAATGGTAATGTTCGTTTCATCAAACAATTCTTTTATTGTAGCAATAGAAGCTCGCATTAAATCGTGTCCTAATTTTTTATCTCGATGCGATTCTTTTACAATCACACGTCCAATCGAACTATCGGTAAAATAGTCATTGGGTTTAAAAAGTCGGGAATACGTAGCCAAAACACCTTCGTAATAACCTAAAACGTGAATCGCTTTCTCGTCTTTGCCATCAATGTCTTGATAGACGCAATTTTGTTCCACTACAAACACTTCTGAACGCAATTGTAGTATTTGGTATAGTTCTGTTGTAGAAAGTTCTTTAAATGGCTTTATTTTGAATTGTATCATATTTGATTGTTTTAAACACATAGACACATAGTTCTATTTTTTCTTTAAGAATAGTTTAGTCCCGAAATTTAGGGAACACATAGTTTGTTTTACTATGTAAAGCGAAGCTTCTCAATTCAATTATTTTTCTATGTTCCTATGTGTTTTTATTTTATAATATTTTCGTCGATTTAATAATCGCTTCCATTTCAAATAGTAATTCTTTTTTGGAATGTACTGGATTGTAGGCAAAACCATCTATAATAATAAATCTTTTGCGTTTGTTGTCTCTAATAGCGAAATTCACATAAGGTCCATTCATGAAATCTTTATGAAATTCCCAATTCCCTCTCATTTCGTAAGCTAATTTGTTTTGAATTTCTGTAGTATGAAAACTCGGATAATACGCTTGTTCTGTAATCATATAACTTCCCTCTGTTTTTCCTAAAACATATTTTTTGGAAACTTGATTTCTGATAAATAAACTATTAGTTACCATGGCGTTTTTATTGTATAAAGCCGAAAAACTTGCGGTATAAATTAGCATGTTGTTATAACCGGAACCGACTTCTTTTCGCAACCACAAAAAGTTTTCACCTTGTAGACCTTTTTTATATTCTGTTGGAATTTGAATGTCTACCGAAAACTGCTTTTTAATTTGTTTTTGCAACTTCGTATTGATTTTGTTTTTAGATAAAATCAAATTAATCTCCGAATTATAAAACGTGTTCATAATTTCTTTAGATGCAAGTTGCAGTTGGTTCAATAAAATTTCTTGGTTTTTCCCTTGAATCGTATAAATATTCTGATTTTCAGCATATTTATTTTTCACATGTGTAGTTTGTGTTTTAAAACTCGAAGAAAGTATCAAAATGTTTCTTGAAACCTTCGCATCTGAAGGAAAATAATTGGTATGAATAGGCATTAATGTAAATACCGATTCACAATCGTGCAAACCAGTAATTGGAGCGGCAAATGTTTCTCTAATTTTTTCACCTACTTTTCCATTCCAAAGGGATTGTGGAATTAAAACGGTAACCGAATTCTGATTCAAATACGGATTTTTAGCCACAAGCTCTTTTTTCTCTTTTTCGTTTTCAAAACAAGAAAGTAAGCAAAAGGAGATAAGTAAAAGAATTGTTTTTTTCAAGGGGTGATTTTTAATGAGGCTAATTTAAAAATTATTACACAAAGATTCACAAAGAAAGCCACAGAGTTAAACAAAAAAAGAAAAACCTTTGTTAAAGCTTATTTTTACTAATAAAACTTTGACAAAGGTTTTCGAAAAACTATATAACTTATTTGTTGTTAACCTTGAATTTTTAATTTCATTCCTGGTTGAATGTTGTCTGTTTTTAAATCGTTTTTCTTTTTTAAATCATCTGCCGTTAAATTTGGAAACTTTCTTGTAATTGAAAAAATAGAATCTCCTTTTTGAACGATGTAATAATCTTCTTTAATGTCAATTTTGCTTTTCGCATCAGCGTATTTGTTTGTAACTGGTTTTTTCACCGCTTCACTAGTATTTGCTTCTGTATTTTCTGCAACAGCAGTTTCTACATTTGCTTCAATAATTTCTGTTTTCTTCTTCGGTTTCTTAATCACTTCATTGACCGTAACTTTTTTCGTAGTTTGTATCACTAAACTTTGTCCGGCGTTAATAGTGCTTCCTTTGATGTTGTTCCATTTTCTTAAATCTGTAATAGAAACATTGTTTTTATCCGCAATTACACCAAGTGATTCGCCTGATTTAACTTTATGATAGTTTTTACTAACGACATCTTTCGTACGTTTTTTGATAACTTCTTCGTATTCCGTAGTATCGTTGTTTTTAATTTTGAAATTAGAAGCCACCGCTATAGAATCTTTTTTGGCAATACTATCACGTTTTCTTAGTTGAGCCAATTGAATATTGTTGATTTTCTCTTGTTCTAAATACGCTAAATACCCATAAATTTTTTCTTCATTCGAAACAAAAATTCCGATTTTATTTTTCGGTAAACGCAAGTAAAAATGCTCATTACCTATAGAAGGAATGTATTTCGATTTGTAAATCGGATTTAAATATTCTAATTGTTCTTCAGAAATATCTAATAAATCAGATAATTGTTTGAAAGTCATGGCTTGTTTCACCATAACCGTATCTGTTTCTGCATATTTCATTTCTGCTTTATGAGGCACTAATCCGTGTTCTTTTTTGAACTCGTAAATGTACATCGTAGCTAAAAACGCTGGTAAATAATTGGCAGTTTCTTGTGGTAAATATTTTCTGATTTCCCAATAGTCTGTTTTTCCACCAGAACGTCTGATCGCTTTAGAAACATTTCCTGGTCCGCAATTGTACGACGCTAAAACCAAACTCCAATCGCCAAAAATTTCATACATGTTCATCATATAATGACAAGCAGCTTCAGTTGATTTTATTGGATCATGACGCTCATCAACATACGTTGTGATGTCTAATTTATATTGTTTACCAGTAGCTGGCATAAATTGCCATAAACCGCCCGCACCAACTTTAGATTTGGCTTTCGGTTGTAATGCAGATTCTACAATCGCTAAATATTTGATTTCTAACGGTAAATTGTATTTTGATAATTTTTCTTCGAAAAGTGGGAAATAATATTCCGCAATTGCCATTTGTCTTTCAAAACTTTTGGCTCTGTTTTTTAAGAACGATTTGATTACGTTTTCTAATGCAGGATTGTACTCAATTACGAAAGGTGATTGCACATCTAATTTGTGTAAACGTTTTTTAAGTAATTCTGTATCTAAATCATAAGACACTTTTTCATCAATGTTCATGTTTTCAATATCAAAAAACATTTCATTTGACAAAGTCGCATCCGATAATTCTTTAGTCCATCTTTGGTCGATACAAGCACTGGTTTCGTGGTTGTTAAACGTTTTTTTAAGCGAATCTAAGTACGAAACTTTAGGTTCAAAAAAGGTGGGTTTTGTTTCAATATTTTCCTGTGCTAACACTCCGTTTGAAAACAGAAAACCAGCTGCAAGTACAATTAAATTCTTCATTTATTTATATGTTTTTTCTCCATAACTACCGGAGCATTTTATCTAAATCATTAGTATACAATTACTTGTATGAACGCAAATATATTTTATTTATTGTTAAACACCCAACTTTTAACGTTTAAATTTCCGTTTTAACGTTTTTTTTAGAATTTTGGCGACATATTTAAAAACCCCTCAGGAATTTTAAACTCTTGAAGGGTTTTTGTTTTAAATAGAATTATTTTTAACCCAAAAAAGCCGCAATCCAATACAAAGTTTTGCCTTCTAACATTTCTAACATTGCGCCACCACTAGTAGAAACTGGTTTTTTTATCTATTAATCCAATTATAATGGATTTTATTTTTAGAAAAACAATCCATTATAATTGAAGTAAGAATAGTTACATTTTAATAATTTTCTTTATGATATTTCCTTTTTCATTACTGATATTTGCAAAATATATACCCGATGCATAATTATTGATATCTAATATTAGGTCAGTATTATTAGTGTTTTTTGACTCAAAAACAACATTACCAGTAATATCAGAAATCACTATTGAGTTTATATTGTATCCAGATTTTATATTCACTATACTTGAAGTAGGATTGGGATAAATGGATATTTCATTATCAATTCCAAACTCTTCTGTTCCAAGAATTGTTATGTTGTCATTTTTTAAAATTTTCCCTGAATCACCAACTACTATAGCTTTTGATGCAGATAGCATTCTCACGTCTCTTAAATGTGAAGTTAAGCCTGAGTTTTGCAAATTCCAAGTCACACCACCATCGTTAGTAAATAAAATTTTTCCACTTAGTCCAACTGCTAAACCGTTATTAATGTCAAAAAAATGAACCCCTTGTAAATGTGCTGTACTGTTTGTTACAAGTAGTGTCCAAGTTAAACCTCCGTCAATAGTTTTTACAATTTTACCATTACTACCAACAGCATAACCAACATTTGTATTAACAAAACACATTTCTGTTAATGAAGTTGTTGCATTTACAACACTCCATGAAACCCCACTATTTGTAGTTCTTCTGATTCCAGTACTTTCTCCAATTATCATTCCGATTGTCGGACTAATAAAAACAATATCATTTAATTGCTCGGTAGTACCCGAATTTAATACGGTAACACTTGTGCCTCCATTTGAAGTTTTCCAAAGAACACCTCCTGTTCCAACAAAGTAAGCAGTTGTGCTATTAGTTGCAGAAACTGCCCACAACGAATTTGATGTTGGTGGTGTGAAATTTGCCCATGTATTTCCTCCGTCTATTGTCTTTGCCATTGAGGTACCAACAACTGAAGCTGAATAGCCAAAAGTATTGTCAACAAAACTAAAGTCTCTAATTTTTTGAGTAGAAAGAGTAGTCCATGATGCACCACCATTAGTTGTCTTTCGTAAATTAACAAATCCACCACCACAGTATCCTAGTTGTGAATCAACAAAGTGTATTGCATCTATTTCACCTGTTGTTCCAGAAGGTACTACAGTCCATTGTGCTAATGTTGGCAGACTAAATAAAGTGATTAATCCTAAAGTAATTTTTTTCACTATTCTATTTTTTATGATTTTTAATTTTAATAAATATTTATCAATATAACTATTCCTTTTTTACTACTTCAAAATAGCCGCAATTCCAGGTAACGTTTTCCCTTCTAACATTTCTAACATCGCACCACCACCAGTAGAAACGTAGCTCATTTTATCTTCTAAACCGAATTGTTTTACTGCAGCAACGCTATCACCACCACCTACTAAAGAGAAACATCCATTTTTAGTTGATTCTGCAATAAAATCTCCTAAAGTAATCGTTCCGTTAGCGAAAGCTGGTAATTCAAACACACCAATTGGACCGTTCCAAAGGATAGTTTTCGAACTTAAAACCACTTCTTTTAATTGTTCTAAAGTTTTCGGACCAGCATCTAAACCTTGCCATCCAGCAGGAATTTCAGCCACATTTACAATTTGTGTATTCGCGTCATTTGAAAACGCATCAGCAGCCACAACATCAATTGGCAAGTGAATTTTCACGCCTTTTGCTGTCGCTTGTTTCATGATGTCTAAAGCCAATTCCATTTTGTCATCTTCACAAATAGAATTTCCAATGTTGCCACCCATCGCTTTGATGAAGGTAAATGTCATTCCACCACCAATAATCATGTGGTCGACTTTATCTAAAATGTTTTCGATAATCGTAATTTTAGAAGAAACTTTACTTCCTCCAAGTATTGCTGTAACTGGTTTTTCAGAGTTTTTCAATACTTTATTGATGCTTTCAATTTCTTTTGCTAATAAAGCGCCGAAACATTTATCATTCGGGAATTCGTTAGCAATAATTGTGGTTGAAGCGTGTGCTCTGTGCGCCGTTCCAAAAGCATCGTTTACATACACATCACCTAAACTCGCTAATTCTTTAGAAAAACCAACATCTCCCGCTTCTTCTTCCGCATAAAAACGTAAATTTTCTAACAATAAAATCTCTCCGTTTTGTAAATTGGCAGCCGCTGCTGTAGCGATTTCACCTCTACAATCTGAAGCAAATTTTACTTTTTTTCCTAAAACTTCTTCAATTTTGTAAACGATATGACTTAACGAATATTTGTCTTCTTTTCCTTTTGGTCTTCCTAAATGCGACATTAAAATTACCGAACCACCATCGTTTAAAATTTTATCGATTGTTGGTTTTACTGCTTCAATACGATTCGCATCTGTAACTTTAAAATTTTCATCTAAAGGCACATTAAAATCTACACGGATTAAAGCTTTTTTGTTGTTAAAATTGATGTCGGAAATAGTTTTCATAAATTTATTTTTTATTGTTGTTGTTTGTTTTTTCACTTAAAGAGAATTGCAAATATAAAAGTTTGATTTTAAACCAAGATAAAAATCTCTTATATTTGCTCGATGCTTTTTAACGACATACTTGGTCAAGACCACATTAAAAACTTTTTAATTACTACTGCCAACGCAGGAAGAATTCCACACGCCCAATTGTTTATTGGTCCGGAAGGTTCTGGAACGTTGCCAATGGCGATTGCTTATGCGCAATATATTTTGTGTAGCAATACTGATGGCGAAAACAATACGGGAAAATCGGCATGTAATTTAAAATTCGATAATTATTCGCATCCCGATATGCATTTTGTGTATCCGATTACGGCTACCGATGATGTCAAAGGTGATAATGTCGTAAGTGCGAATTTCTTAGAACATTGGAGAAGTTTCTTAAAGGAAAATCCGTATGCGAGTTTATTCGATTGGTATAAAAAATTAGAAATTCCTAAAAAACAAGGGATTATTAGCGTTAAAGAATCGGCGGCCATCAATAAAAATTTATCCTTGAAAGCCTACGAAGGCGGTTACAAAGTGATGATCATTTGGATGGCCGATAAAATGAGAACGGATGCAGCCAATAAATTACTGAAATTATTGGAAGAACCGCCAGAAAAAACGGTTTTCATTTTAATTTCTGAAAGCATTGACGATTTATTACAAACAATCATTTCTCGTTGTCAAGTTGTTGATTTCTTAGCGTTGCCGGAACAAGTCATTACAGAAAAATTAATTTCAAAACATCAAGTTGATGCGAATTTGGCTAAAAAAATCGCCCATCAAAGTGAAGGAAATTATAACAAAGCCTTGCATTTATTACACAAAGACGACGACGATAGTATTTTTGAAGAATGGTTTATCAACTGGGTTCGTGCTGCATTTAAAGCGAGAGGAAATGCGAGTGTTATTTCCGATTTAATTGTTTGGAGCACCACAATTGCAAAAGAAGGAAGAGAAACACAGAAGAATTTTTTACAATTTTGTATTCAATTTTTCCGTCAAGCGTTGTTGTTGAATTATCAAACGAAAGATTTGGTGTATTTAGAACCAAATTTTGAGAATTTTAAACTAGAAAAATTTGCGCCTTTTATTCACGGAAATAACATTGTTGATATTTTCAAAGAATTGGAAGATGCAATTTATCATATTGAAAGAAACGGAAACAGTAATGTTATTTTAACCGATTTGTCGATTAAGTTAACGCGATTGTTGCATAAAAAAGAAGTCTAAATTTACGAATTAAGATTTACGATTTACGAAAAAATAAACAACCTAAAATTATAAAACTATGAATGAATTTGCCCTTATTTTACTAGCTTTTTTAGCCATTACATTTTTACAATCAGGATACGATAAAATTGCGGATTGGAACGGAAATGTAAGTTGGTTAAAAGGACATTTTTCTCAAACTTTCTTAAAAAATCAAGTGCCTTTTGCTTTATTAACGGTTTTGGCATTAGAAATTGTAGCAGGAGTTCTTTCTATAGTTGGAATTGCTGAAAACCTAATGAGCGGTGCCACAAGAATGGGTGATTATGCTTGTATGGTTTCATGTGTAACGTTATTGATGTTGCTTTTCGGACAAAGAATCGCGAAAGATTACGATGGTGCAAGAACGATTGTAATTTACTTAATTCCAGCGTTGATTGGCGTGTATTGGCTTTAAAAATTTTCGATTTACGAATTGAGATTTACGATAAAAAGAAAGCTCGGATTTAAAATCCGAGCTTTCTTTTTTTATTCCAATCCCACTTTAAACAATCGCAATTCTTCCCAAGAAAAAGCATCACCGTATTTTTCTTTTAAAATACCTAAACCTTCACCATTATAATCCTTGAAAACTTCTTGCAAAGCGGCAATTTTTTCATCGGACATAATATCAGAAATGGTTAACGCTTCCATTTGAATTAATTTGGTAAAATGCGAGTAAATGGAGCTTACGGTTAATTTTCGTTTGGCTGCGATTTCTTCAAGCGATAAGTTTTCTTTCCAAAGATCTAAAGTAATTTCGATAGTGGATTTTTTGGGTTCCGTCGATTTGGCTTTTTTGGCTTTGGTTTTCTTACTGAAGGTTTCCGAATGATCTTTCTCTATGAAACCATCAATTTGCTTGAATTTTTCGGATAACGAACCAATTTTATTGATTTTATAAAACTTCATTTCGTCCGAAGACATGGTTTTTTTATTAAATTCAACACCATTGACTAAATTCTTAATCAACAACATTGATTTTTTCAATTGTAAAACGGTTTTCACTTGGATTTCTTCTAATTCTAAAAGTTCGTCGTGGAACGTTTTGACTTTTTTCAAATTACTCACTTCTGCGATTTTCAATAACAAATCAGTAACTTGATAATCTAACGTTTTGAAATAATATTGATACGCGGCTTCACATCGTTCCGCTAAAAAAGGAATATCAATGGTTTCTTGATAACAAATTTTCTGAATTTGATTGATGAATTTCTGCGAAGTATCGAACAAAGCAGCGACAATACTTTCATTTTGTTGTGCCCAAATTCGGTATTTAGACTTCTGAGAATTCGAAACTTCATCGTTATACGAAAACAAATGATTGCGCCATTCTTGAGCCAATTGTCTGAAATCAAAACTCTTACATAATTCTAAACGTAAAAAATGTTTGGTTTCTAATTCTAATGACTTTTCTAAAATCGTTTCATCGGCTTTGTTATTAGCATAATTCAGCACTTCAGTATCCGAAGAAATACCGTTTAATTGTATCGGAGAAAGTAAAATTAAGCCATTTAACGAACGAAGTCGGGATAAAGCCACATATGCTTGTCCAGGTGCAAAAACACGCGAAACATCTAGCGCAGCGTTGTCGAAAGTTAAACCTTGACTCTTATGAACGGTAATCGCCCACGCTAATTTTAGTGGATAATGACTAAAAGTTCCCACAACCGTTTCTTCAATCTCTTTAGTATCAGGGTTTACGGTGTATTTTATGTTTTCCCAAGTATATAAATCGACTTCAACAGTTTTATTTTCTTCCGGAAAATGCACTAAAATTTCTTTATCAGCTAACGAAGTAATCGTTCCGATTTTTCCGTTGAAATAATTTTTCTCAAAAGAGGTGTCGTTTTTAATAAACATCACTTGCGCGCCGACTTTTAAATCCATTTTGGGTTCAATCGGATAAATTTTTTCTGGAAAATCTTCTACCAATTCTGGAAAATACGAAAAGGTTTTTGCTTTTAATTCCGCTAAAGCTTCTTTGTTAATTTCATCAGCTTTGGCATTATGTGTTGTAACGATAATACAACCGTTATGATTTTTTATATTGAAATCGGGTTGCACGTACTGATTTAAAACTGCGATATTTTCCTTCGTAATTCTGTTATTTCGAAGATTGTTTAAAATAGAAATAAACGTTGCATCATCTTGACGATAAATTTTATCTAATTCGATATACAACGGCGGATTCTGACGAATGACTTGCGAATGAAAAAAGAACATGCCTTGATAATAGTTTTTCAATTCGTACCAATCTTCTTGTTTGATAACGGGTGGTAATTGTAATAAATCTCCTATAAATAAAACTTGTACACCACCAAAGGGTGCATCAACTCTACGAACTTTTTGTAACATAAAATCGATCGCATCCAAAACATCAGGGCGAAGCATAGAAACTTCATCGATGATTAACAATTCTAAATTTAAAAGCACTTGTTTTTTGGTAGCGTTCATTCGAAAATGTTTGCTAATCGTACTTTTGGTTTCAAATTTATGTTGATGAGAATTAGAATTAACTACTTTATAATCAGGAATAAATGCAGCAAAAGGCAATTGAAACATCGAATGAATTGTAACTCCACCAGCGTTTAGTGCAGCAATTCCAGTAGGAGCGACCACCACGGTATTTTTGTGCGAAGTGGCAATAATTTCTTTAAGAAGAGTAGTTTTACCTGTACCAGCTTTACCTGTTAAGAAAACAGATTTATTCGTCTGGTTGATAAATTGAAGTGTGTATTGAGCGGCTTTAGATAAATGTTCCACGTGGCGTATAGTTTAGATGACAAATATAAAAAAAGCCTTGATTTCTCAAGGCTTTCTTATTATTTTTTTTCTTTTGTTATTTTGTATTCTTCATTTAATTTTTTCAGCAACTTGTCTGTTAAATTATATGAATCCTTTGCATATATTACGTTTGGAGCAGCATCAGAAGTAGTAAAAATATAATCGAAACCTTCTTTTTTACCGTAAGCTTGAATGTATTTTTTCACATCACTTACTAATGAATCTTTTAAAGCTCCACCTTCTGTTTCAACTTGAGCCATAATTTGGTTTCTTTCTTGCATTAAAGCTTGCTCTCTTTGTCGTAATTCACCAGCTTTTTGTTGCGCCCAAGCTTGACCGTTTGCTTGTGCTGCTTTTTGAAAACTTTTCATTTCAGCTTCTAATTGCTTTCCTTTTGCTTCTAATGGACGACCTAATTCTTCTGTTTTTACTTTAAATTTCTCATTTTCATCAGTAAATTTTTCATATTTTTCTAATAAAACAGAAGTATCAATATAACCTGTTTTAAAATCTTCTTTTTTTGCAGTTGCAGTTTCTTGACAAGAAATCATAGCTACACCTAATGCAACTAATACTAATAATTTTTTCATTTTTCTTTTATTAATTTTTATTGAAATGAAATCCAAAAAGGAAATCGGGTTTTTTAATTTTGGTAAAAATAATAGGTTTCTTTTAAATTATTATTCTTTTTTGAAATTTTCTTTAAATATTAAAAAATTTGCCAAAAAACAAACTATAACAAAACCTTATGTGTTTTCAAAATAACGATAAATAATTACTATTAAAACTTGATTATTTAAACCACACTTACATGAAACAACTTTTTTCGGTAATATATTTCGATGTTTTAAGGATAAATCAGCTTTAAAATCGCTTTATTTTACGTTTTACTTGTTTTTAATGATATAAATGTGTGAAGAAAACTCCTTTTTAAACAATCCAGACACATTTGAAACGAATCCGATGAAAAATCCTTTTACGAAACTCATTTTTCCGTTTTTGTATTTTTCAGATAAAAGCGACACATAAAAACTATCAAACCACATTGGTTTTACTTTTTTCAATTCCATCTCCACATCTGAAAATAATTTTTTGATACTGGTTTTAGAGAAATGCCATAAATGTCGAGGCACATCATAAGCTGCCCAAAATTGTTTATAATAATTCGCATCATACGATTTGTAATTTGGAACTGCTATTATTATCGTTCCTGTTGGTTTTACAATTCGTTTTAAATTAGCAATGTATTCTTGTAAATTAGGAACGTGTTCTAAAACATGCCACATGGTAACGACATCAAAAGAATTTTCTGGTAAGGTAAAAATATCTTCTGTGAAAGTAACTCCTTTGTTAACTGCTAAATTCTTCGCATCATCATTCGGTTCGTATCCTAAAATATCCCAACCTTGGTTTTTGGCTTCCACTAAAAAATCTCCTGTTCCAGATCCAATATCTAAAAGTTTTCCTTTTTGATTTTGTTCAGATGTAATTAAAGATACTTTTCCTTTAATTGCATTTCGTTTTACTAAATGATAAATTTTTTCAAACAACGTACGTTTTCCATCCGTATGAGAAATATAATCTTCACTTTCGTAATATTTTGGTAAAACGTCTAGCGATGGAGTAGGTGTAGTTTTTAATAAATCATATTCCTTGTTATGTAACAAAGAAAAGGTTTCTTTTGAAACTGAATGATCTTTAACTATAATAAATTGGTTTTCTTCTAAAAAATTCATTTTCTATTTGGTCTTTATTTATAGGCTTTGACAAGATTGTTTCACGTGGAACATAAAAGTTACGATTTTAGATTTGAGATTTACGTAACGTTTAAATCGCAAATCCAAAATCGCAAATCATAAATATGTTTATCTTCCCATATGAATTAATAATACAGAAATATCACTTGGAGAAACTCCGCTAATTCTTGAGGCTTGTGCAATTGTAGTTGGACGTATTTTTGTGAGTTTCTGACGTGCTTCGATAGAAAGCGCTTTTATTTTATCGAAATCGTAATTATCTGGAATACGAACATCTTCTAAACGATTCACTTTATCTGCATGTACTTTTTCTTTTTCGATATAACCAGAATATTTCACTTGAATTTCTGCTTGCTCAATGACTTCTTGATCTAAATCATGTTCTGTAATATAATCAGTAACGGCTTCAAATTTTAAAATATCTTCTAAATCAATTTGCGGACGAGAAAAAACTTTAAACATTTTATCACCTTGCGTCATTAGACTAGAACCTTTCGATTCTAAAATTGGATTCGCTACAGCAGCTTTTACACTTGTTTCTTTAAAGAAAGTGACAAACTTATCTGAAGCGTCTAATTTATATTCCATTCTTTTTAAACGTTCTGGTTTAGCTAAACCAATTGCAAAACCTTTTGGAGTCAAACGTAAATCAGCATTATCTTGTCGAAGTAACGTTCTATATTCTGCACGAGAAGTAAACATACGATAAGGTTCTTCTGTTCCTTTCGTAATTAAATCGTCAATTAAAACTCCAATATAAGCTTCGTCACGTTTTAAAATTAAAGGTTCTTTTTCTTGCACTTTTAATGCAGCATTTATTCCTGCCATTAAACCTTGAGAAGCCGCTTCTTCATAACCTGTAGTTCCATTAATTTGTCCAGCGAAATATAAACCGTTAATTAATTTTGTTTCTAAAGTATGTTTCAATTGCGTAGGAGGGAAGTAGTCGTATTCAATCGCATAACCAGGACGGAAGAATTTTACTTTTTCAAATCCTTCAACAGAACGTAACGCTTTAAATTGCACTTCTTCTGGAAGAGATGTTGAAAATCCATTTACATAGACTTCACATGTATGCCAACCTTCTGGCTCTACAAAAAGCTGATGGCGATCTTTATCTGCGAAGCGATTAATTTTATCTTCAATAGACGGACAATATCTTGGTCCGATAGATTTTATTCTACCGTTGAACATTGGACTTCTGTCAAAACCTTCACGTAAAAGATCGTGAACCGTTTCTGAAGTATACGTCATATAACAAGAACGTTGTTCTGTTAATGGTTTAGTGATATCTGAATACGAAAATTTTGAAGGATTGACATCACCAGGTTGTTCGATCATTTTAGAATAATCTAAAGAACGACCATCAACACGAGGAGGCGTTCCAGTTTTCATTCTTCCTGATTCGAAACCCATTTTCAATAAATCTTCTGTAATTCCGAAAGAAGCACTTTCACCAGCACGACCACCGCCAAATTGCTTGTCGCCGATATGAATTAATCCGTTCAAGAAAGTTCCATTCGTTAACACAACTGTTTTGGCTTTAATCTCCAAACCAAGAGAAGTTTTGATTCCGACAATTTCATTACCTTCTGATAAAATTCCAGAAACCATTTCTTGGTAAAAATCTAAATTTGGAGTTCCTTCTAACATCATTCTCCATTCTTCTGCGAAACGCATTCTGTCGGATTGACATCTTGGCGACCACATCGCTGGACCTTTTGAAAGGTTCAACATCTTGAATTGGATGGCGGTCAAATCAGAAACAATTCCAGAATAACCACCCAACGCATCAATTTCACGCACAATTTGTCCTTTTGCGATTCCTCCCATAGCAGGATTACACGACATCTGTGCGATGTTTTGAAGATTCATTGTAACCAACAAAGTGGAGCATCCCATGTTTGCAGCAGCAGCAGCGGCTTCACAACCAGCATGACCCGCACCAACAACAATTACATCATATTTTTCTTGAAACATATTTTTTGTTCCACGTGAAACACATGGATTGATTTTAAAAATTTTTTGTTCCACGTGGAACAAAAAACTTAAGTTATTATATTAAAGTTCCACGTGGAACAATTTTATTTTTTCTTCTTCTTTAGTACGCATTAATAAAGCATCTTCATCAGACTTGTCTTTATACCCGCAATAATGTAAAACTCCATGAGCTAAAACACGTTTTAATTCTTCATCAAAAGGCACGTTAAAATCTTTTGCGTTATCTTCAACTCTTTCAATTGAAACGAAAATATCACCACTAATAATATCGCCTTCAGTATAATCAAAACTAATGATATCTGTTAATGTGTCGTGATTTAAATACTGCATATTAATACTATGAAGGTATTCATCATCACAAAAGATATATGAAATTTCACCTAAAATTTTATTCTCAGATTCAACAATAGTTTCTATCCAAGAAGCATAAACCTCTTCTTGTTCTAAACTAAAATCCGATTCGTAATTAAAACTAATCATTGCTTTTAAAATATTGTTGTACTTTGTTATTAAAATTGGGTTGCAAAGGTAGGCTTTGTCTGTTTAATATTTCAACACTTTTTAAATAATTTAATAGAGCAGGAGGTAAGGGTTTGTTCGTACCAAGGAAATCTTTTTTGTTAGTATTCGATTCTCTTTTGGTATCTTGACCTTGTTGTTTTAAAGCTGATTCTAATTTTAATAATTCATGATTGATCTGCAAAGCTCTATTGATATTGTCTTGAGTCAATCCTTTATTGATTAATTGCTTTTCTAAATCCTTCATTTGTTTCACAGCGTTTTGACCGTTTCCACCCATACCATTTTTCTCCAATTCGTTTTGTAACGATTCACGTAACTCTTGTTGTTCTTTGATAATCTCTAATAATTTTCCTGCATCACCTTCACCATCTTTTCCATCATTTCCTTGAGAACCGCCTTGGCCTTGCTCTCCAGGTTTCTTACCTTGTCCTGGTTTTTCTCCTTCACCAGGCTTCTTTCCTTGACCAGGTTTTGGTATTCCATCTTTGATTTTATCACCTAATCCTTTTTGTTTCGAAATAATATCTGATAATTGACTGCCTTTTCCTTTTCCTGGTTTAGGCTTTCCGGCACCACTTGAAGAAGAGGAACTCATGTTCATATCACTTTGAACATTACTTAAATAATCTGCTAACTTATTAGCAGAAGATAATGTAAATTGTTGGTGAGAAATACCTTTTCCACGATTTGTAGAAACTAGATTCTCAATAGATTTATCTAAATTATAATGGATTTCTTCCACTTCTTTTAAAACCAAATCAGATAACTTTGGTTGACGTAAAGACAAAGAAAACAAACTATCATCTACATGTTTGAATTGTGTTTTTAAATCATGTTGGTTTTTCAACAATACACTTACATTGGATTTTGAATTAGCAACCGTTTTAAATTGCTTCATTAATTTTTCTTGATCAAAAGAAAACGATAATAAGTTATCTAAGATTTGACGTAACACTTTAGCGTCTTCTTGATTGTCTTCCATTTCTCCAGACGACATCGATTCAGACATTTTTTTACTCATTTCTTTCATCTTCTGAGCAGCCGATTTCTGATTCTTTTTTGCAGATTTACTATCTTTCTTCTCTAAATTATCTTCTGCTTTTTCTTGTTCTTGATCGACATCTTTTTGATCCTCTTTATCATTTGGAATCTCCATTGGATCTTTCAATTCCTTATTTTCTTTATCTAAATCATCTAGTTCTTTTTTCAAATCCTCAAACTCTTTAGATAATTTTTCTTGCTCTTCTTTAGTTGGAGTTTCTTTCTCAGCAAGTTTGTCTTGTTTATCTGCAAGCTTATCTAACTTATCAGATAACTGTTCTGCTTTTTGTTCCACATAATAACGCTTGGTTAATTCTACCAATTGCTCTAAAGATTTTTGTTGCGTCTTTGCTTGTTGTTTTAATTTGTCTGCTTTGTCAAACAATTCTTCCTTCTCTAATTTCTTAGTCAGCTCTTCTAATTCCTTTAAAAGCTTTTCGTTTTTGGCCGCTTCTTTTTCATTCTTTTCTAAACGATTTAAAAGCTCTTGTTTCATTTCATCTTTTTGTTCTGGTTTAAATTGCTCCAGATTTTCCTTCATCTTTTCAGAGAATTCTTTCATCATTTCGTCTTGTTGTTTTTGACGATTGATAAAATCTTGAATCTTCTTTTGGTCTTTATAATCTAAGTTATCTTTTTGCTTATCTAATTTTTTTAATTTCTCTAATTCATCAAATTGCTTGTCTTGATTATCCAATGCTTTTTGTAAACTGTTGATGTTCGATTGCTGTTCTTGTAACGATTTTTGCTCTTTTTGTTCTTGAGTTAACTCAGAATGAGAAAAAACAGAAGATTTTGATGATTTTAAACCATTAACTACATCATTATCAAATACTTCAAAGTAATAATCGTAATTTATACCTTGTTGTAAAACAATTCCATCAGGAAACGAATACACAAACTGATCTACAACCTTACTTTTTAAAACTAAACCTTTTCTATACACAACATTTGGTTTGTTTTTATCGTAATAAACAACTTGTAATTTAGACAAACCATAATCATCAGAAACTTGTCCGATAATTACTTTTTGTTTTAATTTTAAACTATCCGGAGTTTCCGTAGCAGAAATACTTGGAAACTGATCTTTTAAAATCGTTAATTTATATTGTAAGTTTTCGTGGTTTTTTAATTGTTTGTTTGAAATCGAAATTTGATAATCGGTGTTATTTACAATTCGTTTCGAAAGAGTAAATTGATTATTACTTTTCGAAAATAAAGTTGACAAAGAATCTTTCTTGAATTTAACTTCGGTTGTAGCTAATGTATTCAATTTCCAAGTTACGATAGTTCCTTCTGGAAGAACAGCATTTCCAGTTCCTTGAATAACTTCTGGTTTCTTTCCTAAATATTTCGGAAAATTCAATTGCATCGTGAACGAAGAAATCGTTGGAACGTTAACCACATTCAACACATAATCGGCAGAAGTAATTTCATTCGATTTAAAATGAAAAGAAATATCCTTTTGAACATTATCAAATTGGTACGTAAAATTTCCTGGAGACGTGTTTTCTAAAAAATATTCTTCGTTGTTAATAATAATAGAAGCGTTTTGAGGAATCACAGTTCCAACTGTTTTAACTACCAACTTGAACGATTTGTTTTGTTCGACGTTTAAATTGTTGGAATTAATCTCAAATTTAAAAGCGGCTGGTTTTTCGAAGTTCTTATCGTAATGAACAACTCGTGCAAAACTTTTAGAAATAATATCTGAATTTCCAGAGATAAAAAAGAACAAAATAAACAACAAAGGAATTAACGCAAACGGTAAATACTTTTTGTTTTTATTGAAATTAATAGCGTTCGAAAACGGAATCGGTTGTAAACTATTTGCTTTTTGTTCGATAGAAGCTAAAACCAATTCTGTAGGAGTTGCTGTGTTGGCTAATTGTAAAAAATTTAGCAACTTGTCTTTGACTTCGTCGAAATGTGTTCCAATAATTTTTGAAGCTTCTGTATAGTCTAAACCTTTTTGAATTTTAAATAATTTGAATAACGGAAGTAAAATGAATTTGGACAACAAGAAAACTTGCACGCTAATAAACAACCAAAACAAAATGGTTCTTCCTTGAGTGGAAAACCAAAGAAAATATTCAATCAAAAAAGTGAAAATAAAATACAACAAGCCAATAGCAATAAAAAGAATTACTCCTTTTATCAACTCATTGGTGTAAAACTTCTTGATAAAACCTTCCAGTTTATCGTAAATTAGTGCTTTCTTCTCCAAAATTGTTAATCAATTGTTTATAACTGATAAAATTACAAAAATTTTAAGCAATTAGTCAAGAGTAAAAAGTTAATAGTTGTATAAAATGTTAATAATGTGATGAAACAGAAAAAAAACTTCCAACTTCTAACTCCTAACTTCCAACTTCCTTTTATCTTTGCCAAAAAAATTACAACAATGTCAAAACCAGTTAGAGTACGATTTGCTCCTAGTCCTACAGGACCTTTACATATTGGTGGTGTAAGAACCGCGCTTTTTAATTATTTATTTGCCAAAAAACACGGTGGAACTTTCTATATTAGAATAGAAGATACAGACCAAACTCGTTTTGTAGCGGAAGCAGAAGCTTATATTTTTGAAGCTTTAGAATGGTTAGGAATTGCACCTGATGAAACCATTGGAAAGAATGAAAAATTTGGACCTTACCGTCAATCGGATAGAAAAGAAATGTACAAACAATATGCAGATGAATTAATCAATTCTGGTTCGGCGTATTATGCGTTTGATTCTTCTGAGAAATTAGATGAATTACGTAAGCATGCAGAAACAGATGGTAAAACATTTATTTATAATCATACGGTTAGAGAAACTTTAGATACTTCTTTAAATATTTCACGTGAAATTGTAGAAGCAAGAATTGCAAATGGAGAACATTATGTCATTCGTTTTAAAACTCCAGTTAATGAAACGTTGCATTTACAAGATATCATTCGTGGTGAAGTAAATTTTGAAACGAATTTATTAGACGATAAAGTTTTGTTTAAGTCGGACGGAATGCCAACGTATCATTTAGCGAATATTGTTGATGATCATTTGATGGAAACTTCGCACGTAATTAGAGGTGAAGAATGGTTACCTTCTATGCCATTACACGTTATGTTATACCGAGCATTTGGTTGGGAAGCGCCAGAATTTGCACATTTACCTTTGATTTTAAAACCTGTTGGTAATGGAAAATTAAGTAAGCGTGATGGAGATAAATTAGGATTTCCAGTGTTTCCTTTAGAATGGAAAACAGCGGAAGGAACTTCGAAAGGGTATAAAGAAGCAGGATTTTTCCCAGAAGCAGTAATTAACTTTTTAGCTTTATTAGGTTGGAATGACGGAACGGAACAAGAAATATTTTCATTAGCAGAGTTAGTAGAAAAGTTCGATTTAAAACGTATTCATAAATCGGGTGCGAAGTTTGATCCAGAGAAAAACAAATGGTTCAATCACCAATATTTACAAAAACAAACGGATGAAAGTTTAGCAGAAGCATTTAAAGTTATCTTAGAAGAAAAAGGAATTTCAACATCATTAGATATTACAAGAGTAGTTGCTTCCATTAAAGAACGTGCGAATTTTGTAACGGAACTTTGGGATTTATCAGATTACTTTTTTGTGGCACCAACATCGTATGATGAAAAAGCTGCAAAAAACTGGAAAGAAGAAACTCCGGAATTAATGAAACAAGTAATCGAACAATTACAAAATATAGAAGATTTCACTTCACTAAACATTGAAACCCTTTTAAAAGAATGGATGACTTCAAATGAAATTGGAATGGGTAAAGTGATGCAACCTTTAAGATTGAGCTTGGTTGGTGCATTAAAAGGACCGCATTTGTTTGATATTATTGAAATGATTGGTAAAGCAGAAACGGTTAGCAGAATAGAAAAAACGATACATACTTTATAAAAAAAAAGCCCTGAAAATTTCAGGGCTTTTTTTTATAATTTAATTAAACCAATATGGTTAAATGTTCTTGTTAAGAAATTACCGTTTTTTAAATAAAAAGAATTTCTGAATAAAAGTTCTCTCTTGTCATTTTTATAATCAAAAATCTTGTGCTTTTTATATTTTCCATCAGGTTGAACAACAATAGAAAAAATTGATCTGTCTTTTAAATTTGAAACAAACCCTTTAGTAATATTTCTTTTCAAATCATCTTCATTCTTCAATTCAAAATTTGCCGCTAAATCATCATAAAAAACATAAATTACATCATCTTTAAACGTAGATGCTATAGATACATTTGAAAAATTACTTTGAAGTTTAGGGATTCTAGTTGTGTTCTCAATTTCAAAATTTTTCTTAAAATTAATAACTGCAATATCTCCATATTTTTTCACAGAACTATATGATACCATCGGTGAATTAAAACCAGATGTCATAGCACTATAATTATAATTCTGTTCAGCAACAACAGAATACCCGCCATTTGATTTATAATAAATATTTTTAATGTCATAAGCCATAAAATCATCTTTGTTGTTAATTTTTTCAGGATATAAACCGTCTACATTAACTAAATTCTCATTCACTAATTTATAATCATTACTACTAAAATTAGAGAAAAACATTTTACTTGTAACTCTTTTGTCTTTGCTATTTCCGTCTAAACTATTCAAAAAACCAGTAAAAATTACTGAATTAGGCGTCGTAAAAAAACAGTTGATATAAGAAATATCATAGCCTTTGAAATCAAAAGTAATGGGTTCTGTTGTTTGGTTATTTTTAGTAATAAAAGCAATATATTGGGTTTCACTAAAACCTTTCAATTTATCATTTTTCTCTTTTAATTTTGAAACAATTGAAATTATGTTTCCATTATTGTCTACATTAAAACTTTCAAACTTACTCTTATCATCGCTTACAGGAAAAATGTAATTTCCTTCATTAATAATTTTGGTAAATGTATTATCATAAACTTTATAGGTTAATTCTTGTTTCTTTTTATAAAAAAAAAGAATTTTTGATTTATCCTGTGATATTACTACTCCTCTTCTGGTTTTATCCATTTCATTAATTTCAAAAACCTTATTCAACTTTATTTTTTTTGATAAGTCTGAAGTTGATAAACCATAATATATTTGTAAAATATTTTTCTTTTCATCAAAACTTCTAACTAAATGAATGATTTTATCAGAAACAACTTCGTACTCTAAATTAGTATATTGTTTCAAAGTAGGGTCATCAAATTGAAACAAAGCATCCTCACAATCAAATGATAAATTTCCTTCTTTAATTTTTGTTAAGTTTTTATCTAAAACATAAAACTTCAATTGGTTGTTTTTTACAAAAGAAAAATACAAATCAGTATCTATTTCACCAATAATATCATAGGAATGCTTTATATCAAACGATTCAGACCATTGAAAAGTTGGAGATTGGGAAAAACTGAAAATAGAGAATAAAAATAAAAAATACTTCATAATAAAAAATAAGGTTAGGGTTTTAAAATAAGAAAGGGCAAATATAAATATTTACCCTGACTTAATAGTTTTGTATGTACTCGTATTGGAATAAAATTACTTACAATTTTTAATATTTTCTAAGTCTTTCTCCATTACATAATGACTGATATTTTGACCGAAAGCCGCAAAACCAGTTGGTAAAAACTGATACAATAATTTACCTGATTCGCAATCTACAACCACTTTATATGACATTATAAAAGATTGAGAAACTGGACCCATTCCTCCTTTTCCTATTTCCCAAGGCACAGAAAAAAGACAAACTTTATCAGCTGCTTTTTCAATAAAAGCTTTATCAAACTCTTCGTCAGAAACAAATTTTATATTTGAACCGTATGCAGCAATACATTTTGCTTTTGTAGTTTTTTCATATAAAACACTTTCTTTAACCAATAAAGTTTTAGCTGGTATTTGCTTACAATTACCTTTACTAATTAGTTGAACATACTTTTCAGAATTGATTGTTTTTTTATTTGTAATGATATAATCAACGTTTGATTGTAAAACATTTAAACAAAACTTATAATCAGATTCTAATAAAAATTTACCTGTTGCCTTTGATGCAGTTGTTAAGTAAACTTGAGAATCCGCTTTGTCATAGTTAGATTCAATTCTTGTGAAAACTAAAGTTGTGACAAACAAACTACTTTTAGAACCAAAATCGATATCAATATCTTTTAGTCTTAAATTTCTTAAAACAGCATATGACTTATTTTTTTGATCTCTTAAAGCTTCAACTTCCGATTTCGTTTTAAATTCGATGTTTGAATTCAAATTCCAGTACTTTTTAGCATATAATTGAATTTCAGCATTATAATTGCTAATCATTTCATTGTATAATTTAAGATCAGTAGCGTATTTTGGTTTAGAAAGTTTTTTTACAATTTTTTCATCTGCTTCTAATAATTCTACTATTAAATTTCTTGTTTTTAAATTAGCAAATATTTTAGCGTCTCCATGAAAATGTGAACTTACTTGCCCGTTTGAATAAAAGGAAATAAAGCATAATACTAGTAATAAAATTTTTTTCATAATAATAATTTAAGTTAAGTGTTAAATAAGAAAGGGCAAATATAAATATTTACCCTTTCGTTTATGTGTTTTTGTAAGTATTTTACAAATAAATAGTCAAATGTGCACTTGCCATTCCTATGTTTCCTTTGAATTTTTCTCCAATACTTGGAACTTTATCATTATTGTTTAAGTTATTGAAAAAGTTATTTAAACCATATTGATACCCTAAACGCAATCTGAAGTTTTTCACTCCAAAATTAACACCTGCGTAAATATTTGCATTGATTTTAGAAACATCCGTAATGTCTTTTGCGGTTAATAAAGGTTGATCAACTAAAATATTGTTTTCTTGTTCTTTATCAATTACTAATTTATCATTAATTTGAAGTACTGGTCCAAACTCTATATTTAAATGGTTTTTACTTACCACATAACCAGGCATAATATAAATTTGAACAGCAGATAATTTGTAGTTCGTTTCAACAATAGAAACTATTTTTCTGGTTTGAACAGAGAAATTACTATCGGTAAAAAACATACCGAAACTCATTTGCCAATCGTTATAAAAATTTCCACGAACGTGAAAACCTCCTGTCCAACCAGTTTGTGGTGTTATATTAAAATTATTAGTAAAAATATTCATTTGAGTTAAACCACCACTAATACCAATTCGATTACTGTCTTTATGACCTCTTTGAGCCACTCCAACAATTGAAAATAAGGCACATACTACAATTAAAATCTTTTTCATTTCTATATATTAAGGGTGCAAAAGTAGTATAATTATTTAATTAATAGGCCTAAAAATGGTTTTAGCCACGAATTCACAGATTTATGATTAAAAATTAGAATAAAATCAAAGTAAATAAGTCGATAATTCGTGGCTGAAATTTACATACAATGTTATTAAAATGTAATTATTGTAACTTTTATCAGAAACAAACGTATAACAAGTGTAACTAAAAAATTATTCACTATGTCACCAATTTTAATTATTATCCTAGTCTTAGGATTATTTATTTTATTAAGTTCTTTTTTTACTGTAAAACAACAAACGGCTGTAGTAATTGAGCGTTTCGGAAAGTTTACAAGCATTAGAAGTTCGGGTTTACAACTTAAACTTCCTATCATTGATAGAATTGCGGGAAGAGTAAATCTTCGTATTCAACAACTTGATGTTTTAATTGAAACCAAAACGAAAGATAACGTGTTTATCAAAATGAAAGTTTCTGTTCAATTTAATGTGATTCAAACTAAAGTGTATGAAGCTTTTTACAAATTAGAATACCCGCATGATCAAATTACAGCATATGTTTTTGATGTAGTTCGTGCTGAAGTTCCTAAATTGATTTTAGATGATGTGTTTTTAAGAAAAGATGATATTGCCATTGCGGTAAAACGTGAATTAAACGAAGCCATGACAACTTATGGATACGATATTATCAATACATTGGTGACAGATATTGATCCAGATATTCAAGTTAAAAATGCAATGAACAGAATTAATGCTGCTGATAGAGAAAAAACGGCTGCTGAATTTGAATCAGAAGCACAACGTATTAGAATTGTTGCCAAAGCTAAAGCGGAAGCAGAAAGTAAAAAATTACAAGGTCAAGGTATTGCGGATCAAAGACGTGAAATTGCTCGTGGTTTAGTAGAAAGTGTTGAAGTTTTAAACAATGTTGGAATCAATTCTCAAGAAGCTTCTGCTTTAATTGTTGTTACTCAACATTATGACACATTACAAGCGATTGGTGCAGATACGAATAGTAATTTAATTTTATTACCGAACTCGCCACAAGCTGGAAGTGATATGTTAAATAATATGGTAGCAAGTTTTACTGCAAGTAACCAAATTGGTGAAACGATGAAAAACCAACCGAAACGTCCTAAGAAAAAAGGAGATCATACTTCAACAGATTATAATCCATCGGATACAACAAATCCAGAGGTTTAAATTATATTTTTTACAACAAAAAAGAGGCTTAATCGCCTCTTTTTCTATTTAAATACCAGTTGAATACATAAGGAATAAGCATTTTTAAAATGGTTCCATACGTTCCAGAAAATACCTTTTGATATATATTTCCAATTAATGTTGCAGATTTAGAAGGCAAAATACTTTCCTTAGTTTTGTCTATACTTAATACCATTTTTTGATAAGAAATTTCTTTTTCTAATTTAAGAATTTCTAAATCGCGTTCAATCTCAGCGTATGAGGAATATTTTTTGTTCTCCATAACTTAGTCGTTAAAAAATATTTCTGAGAATTTTTCTAAAATGGTTCCTTCTACAATTTTATCTTTTACTAAAAATAAAAGTAACGCTAAAACTAAATAAACTCCAGCTACACATAAAAAACCTAACGGATAACTTTCTAATACATTACCTAAAGCAAAGGCGCCTGCAACGGATAAAAAAAGCAAAACTATTGAAAGACAAATGGCAATTAAAAAAAACTTAAGCATCAAAGTAGTAGATTTCATCGCTACCTTAAAACCCCAAAGTTTATAGTACGCAATACTACTTTCAAGATACACTTTAGCGTTTTCTTGAATAGCTTCTGTATTTTCTTTTAACTCTTCAAAAGCCATTATTTTTGAAGTTTAGCATTTTGTTGTTTTAATTCGGCTAATTTTTCTTCCAGAAACGAAATCGCTTCTTCGGCTTTATAACTAGAATTTGAAAGTAAATTATCTACCGTTTCTTTTAAGTCTTCTTTAGAGCCCGAAAGTTTAGCACGAATATCTTCTTCATAATCTGCTAATTTATTATTGACGTCAATTTTCAAATCATCTAAATTGCCTTTTATTTTTTCTCTTGTTTTTGATCCTTTATCTGGAGCAAATAAAATTCCTACTCCAACTCCAATTGCCGCACCAAGTAAAAGTGCAATTGCATTATTTCCATTATTGTTTGCCATAACTATTTTTTTTAATAATTATAAAGTTACAAAATTCATTTTGAAGTAATGTTAAATCGTCGTTAAACATAAATTGATGATTTTTGATGAAAAATGTAACAAAAATCAAAATAAAGCGATTTAAGAAAACTTCTTAACTATAGATGTAAAAACACTTTAAGTAAAATTAATTTTTTATTAGAATTAATTTATGGATGTCACTTTTTTAAGTTTTTAATTATTGATATTTAATTTTTAATAGATTTTATAAATAATAAGAAATATATATAATAAGAAATATATATAATAAGAAATATATATAATAAGAAATATTTATATAAAAGATTCTGAAATAAATTCAGAATAAAAAAAACCTACAAGGAAAATTCTTGTAGGTTTGAAATATTATTTAAATTCTGAAACAAGTTCAGAATGACAAACTTCTTTTTTTATTGTTCAGAAACTTTTGCCCAAGTATCTCTTAAGCCAACTGTTTTGTTGAAAACTAGTTTTTCTGCTGAAGAATCTCTATCGACACAGAAATATCCTAAACGTTGAAATTGGAAATGATCCAATTCTTTTGAAGTTTGTAAACTTGGTTCTACAAAACCTGTAATCACTTTTAACGATTCTGGATTGATGTATTCTTTGAAGTCTACTTCCTTGTTTCCATCTGGATTTTCATGAGTAAATAAACGGTCATAAATTCTAACTTCAGCTTGTTTTGCGTGAGCGATTGAAACCCAGTGAATCACTCCTTTTACTTTTCTATTACTTGCTTCTGTTCCACTACCAGACTTAGAATCAACATCATATGTACAATGAATTTCTGTAATATTTCCGTCAGCATCTTTTATAACTGATTCACCTTTAATGATATACGCATTTTTCAAACGTACTTCAGTTCCTAAAGTTAGACGGAAAAATTTCTTGTGAGCTTCCTCTTGAAAATCTTCTTGTTCAATGTATAATTCTTTAGAAAAAGGTACTTCTCTGTATGTCATTACCTCTTCTTCTGGATTATTTTCAGCTGTTAGCCATTCTTCTTTTCCTTCAGGATAATTCGTAATTACTAATTTAATCGGATTTAAAACCGCCATCACACGAGGTGCAATTTTATTTAAATCTTCACGAATACAGAAATCTAAAAGCGACACATCAATTAAATTCGAACGTTTTGCAATACCAATTGTGTTGGCAAAATTACGAATTGCTGTAGCTGTAATTCCACGTCTTCTCATTCCAGAAATCGTACTCATACGAGGATCATCCCAACCTGTAACATGCTTTTCTTCAACCAATTGTAACAATTTACGTTTAGAAACTACAGTGTGTGATAAATTTCTACGAGCAAATTCTCTTTGTTTCGGTCGGACTTTCGTTTCATCATAAATTTGATTCAAAAACCAATCGTATAATTCTCTATGTGGTAAAAATTCTAACGTACAAAAGGAGTGAGAAATTTGTTCTAAATAATCACTTTCACCGTGAGCCCAATCGTACATTGGATAAATACACCAATCGTTACCTGTACGGTGATGATGCGCGTGCATGATACGATAAATAATAGGATCACGCATTAACATATTGTTCGCACCCATAGAAATTTTAGCACGTAAAACATGAGTTCCTTTTTCGAATTCTCCGTTTTTCATACGAGTAAATAAGTCTAAATTCTCTTCGATAGAACGACTTCTAAAAGGAGAATCTGTTCCTGGAGTAGTTGGAGTTCCTTTTTGAATCGCCATATCTTCAGAAGATTGACTATCCACATACGCTTTATCTTTTTTGATTAATTCCACTGCCCAATCGTATAATTGTTGGAAATAATCAGAAGCATAACATTCTTTATCCCAGCTAAAACCTAGCCATTCCACGTCTTTTTTAATCGCATCCACAAATTCTTGTTCTTCTTTCGAAGGATTTGTATCGTCGAAACGTAAATTAACCGGTGCTTTATAATCTATTCCTAAACCAAAATTAAGGCAAATCGCACTGGCATGTCCTACGTGTAAATACCCATTTGGTTCTGGTGGAAAACGAAAACGTAATTTATCAGCTGATAAACCATTTTTTAAATCGTCTTCTATAATTTGTTCTATAAAATTTAAAGATTTTTCTTCTGCAGACATAAGAATTTGTAATTTTGACAAAGATAACAATAAGTTTATAAGTTTAAAATGTTTATGAGTTTAAAAGACTGTAAACTGTAACTGTAAACTGATAACTAAAAAAAATGGGAATTATAAAATTAACTAATATTCGAACGTTTTCTTTTCATGGATGTTTGGAAGAAGAAGCAAAAATAGGCAGTAATTATCGTGTAGATTTAACGATAAAAACGAATTTAGAACCTTCAGCTAAAACAGATGAATTAACTGATACGGTAGATTATGTAGATTTAAACCGAATTGTTGTAGAAGAAATGGCAATTAGAGCCAAACTTTTAGAACATGTTGCGAAAAGAATTATAGATAGAGTGTTGAAAGAACTAAAAATGGTGACAAAAATTGAAGTCGAAGTTACGAAATTGAATCCTCCAATTGGTGGTGATGTTGAAGGAGTTACGATAATAATGAAACAGAAAAGATAGTTTTTTATATAGTGAAAAGTGATAAGTAAATAGTGAATAGCTGAAAATAACACGGAGAAAATCAAAATAAATTAAAAACTTTTTACTTTTTACTTTTTACTTTTTACTTTTTTAGTATATTTGCAATCCAATTATGGCGTCGTGGCCGAGCGGCTAGGCACCGGTCTGCAAAACCGTCTACTCCGGTTCGAATCCGGACGATGCCTCAGAAAGAGTTACTTGAAAAAGTAGCTCTTTTTTTTTATGGTAAATTTTTAGAAAAAATTAAGTAAAGTTGTGGTTCGAATCCGGACGATGATTTAGAAAGAGTTACTTGAAATAGAGATGTTTTTTTTATAACACAAAGTTTCACAAAGAGATTCACGAAGTTTTAAACACAGATTTCACAGATTGACACAAAATTAATACGTACAGTTTGTCATCCTGAAAGGATCTTTATTAACACAAAAATTCAATTAATAAAAAACCCTTCAAGAGTTTAAAACTTTTGAAGAGTTAAATAAATAATATTATAATTTACTCACCAACATGTTCAATTCCTAATTTATCTTCTACAATATCTTTTCCTTTTGGAAAAATACCTTGAAGAATTAAAAAAGCTCCGAAAATTAAAATGACAATACTGATAATTCTTTTAATTTTATAAATGTTGGTTGGTGTTAATTTGTGTTTTAATTGTTTGGCTACTACTATTTTAAAAACATCTATAGCTAAATAAAAAAGTAAGGTAGACGTAAAAAAGGTAAAAATTCTTAATGGTTTCATTTCTAATTGTGGTCCTTGTGTAATGATCACCATCATCCAAAATCCAAGTATTCCAATATTGATAATGTTTAAGAAAAAACCTTTAAAGAATAAGCCTAAATAGTTGTTTTTCTTAATATCTTCCTCATCATCTTCCTCCATTTTTTCATTGAATTTTTTCTTTAAAGCTACATAAGAAACAATTCCGTAAGTGGACATAATTAAACCGCCAATAATATAAATAATTGGGTTGTCTTTTAATTGAGCAAGTATCTGATTGGTAGCGAAATAAGCAATTAATATAAAAATTAAATCACTAAAAACAATTCCTAAATCGAAAGTAAACGCCGCTTTAAATCCTTTCGTGATACTAGTTTCTAATAACATGAAAAAACCAGGACCAATTGAAATAGCTAATAAAAATGCCCAAGGAATGGCTAATAATATATCGTGAATCATTAAAAAAGTTTAAAAGTTTAAAGTTTATGAGTTTAAAAGGTTTTGTAAACAAATTAACTTGAATTGTAAAATTAGTAATTTTAAAAGTTATAAAAAAACCTACAAGTAAATTTACTTATAGGTTTTAGAATTATTGAGATTTTAAGATTTCTTTTTTTAATCGAAATAAAATTTTTGTAAGTAGATTATTTCGCTTGAATAATTTTTCCACCAGCAACTGTTTTCTGATTAATTTGCTTTGGTTTTCCGAAAATAGTGATTGTTCCACCAGCTCTTGTTTTAGCTTCTACTAAATCTGTAGCATACACATTAGCTAAACCACCAGCGTTTACTGTAACAGTAGTTTGTTGTGTAATACAATATTCGCCATCATATTTAGCACCAGAATTAGATAAAACATCCTGGTTTTTTACCGTTCCTTTTACAGTAACAATACTTCCAGCGCCACAACGAACGGTTAGCTTTTCAGCGACTAAGTTTTTTAAAACCACCTCAGAACCTTCTTTGGTAATAATATCGAAACCAATGGCTTTAATTTCACTTTCTGAAGCAATTCTACTTCCTTCATTGGCTTCTACAGCATCTAATTTCTTAAAATAGACTGTTGCAGAAATAGCATCACCTTTTAATAATTTTCCTAAAGGTAAACGTAATTTTAATTCGCCATTATTATTTACTAATTCTACTTCTTCAGAATTGGTTCCTTGTAAAATAACTTTGTTCTCCGTTCCTGGTAAAAGTAACACGTCTATTTTATCAAAAGAGGTAACTTTATTAAAATCACCAACAGATTTCTCAGTTTGGGCGAAAGAAATTGAACTTAAGAATAATATCGAATAAATGATTTTTTTCATTTTTATATTTTTAAAGATTCTGAAACAAGTTCAGAATGACAATTGTGAATTTATTTACTATTTTAACTAAACACTGAGACTGAATACTGTGACTGCGACTGAATACTATTTATTTTCTCTAACAAAATGAAAATCCAGTTGTTTTTTCACTAAATCGGCATTCTTTACTTTAACCCAAACTTCATCTCCTAATTGTATTAAATTTTTAGAAACTTCGCCAACTAAAGCATATTGTTTGTCGTCAAACGTGTAATAATCGTCTTTAATTTCTCTAATACGAACCATTCCTTCACATTTGTTTTCGATAATTTCTACATAAATTCCCCATTCGGTCACTCCAGAAACTACTCCTAAAAACTCTTGATCTTTATGGTCTTGCATGTATTTGACTTGCATGTATTTAATAGAATCTCTTTCTGCTTTTGCAGCTAAACCTTCTCTATCTGAAGAATGCATACATTTTTCTTCGTACAATTCTTCACTCACACTTTTGCCGCCATCTAAATAAAACTGTAACAAACGGTGTGCCATAACATCAGGATAACGACGAATTGGCGAAGTAAAATGCGAATAATAATCGAACGCTAATCCGTAATGACCAATATTATGGGTTGAATACGCGGCTTTACTCATACAACGAATCGTAAGAGTATCGACCATATTTTGTTCTTTTTTTCCTTGAACATCTTCTAATAATTTATTCAAAGAAGTAGAAATATCTTGTTTCGATTTTAAATTTAAATTATAACCGAATTTAGAAATCACATTTTGTAACCCAAATAATTTATCTTCATTTGGTTCATCGTGAATTCTGTATACAAATGTTTTCTTTTGTTTTCCTATAAATTCAGCCACTTTTCTGTTAGCCAACAACATAAATTCTTCAATCAAATGATTGGCATCTTTACTTTGTTTGAAATACACACCAACTGGTTCAGCATTTTCATTTAAGTTGAATTTCACTTCTACTTTATCGAAAGAAATAGCACCCGCATTCATTCTTTTTCTACGAAGAATTTTGGCTAAATCATCCATTTTTAAAGTCGCTTCTACAATTGGTTTTGGCGCGTGGTATTCTTTTCCAGTTAAGGAAATATGAGCTGGAATTATATCTGATTTACTTTCGATTATTTCTTGAGCTTCTTCATACGCAAAGCGTTGATCCGAATAAATTACCGTTCTTCCAAACCAAGAATCAATCACTTCTGCCTTTTCATTTAATTGAAAAATAGCGGAAAAAGTATATTTTTCTTCATTTGGTCGAAGTGAACAAGCAAAATTAGATAACACTTCTGGTAACATAGGAACAACTCTATCTACTAAATATACAGAAGTCGCTCTATCATACGCTTCATCATCTAAAATAGTTCCTTCTTGAAGGTAATGAGAAACATCGGCAATATGTACACCAATTTCATAATTTCCATTTGGTAAGACTTGAAACGATAACGCATCATCGAAATCTTTAGCATCTTTTGGATCAATAGTAAACGTTAAGACTTTTCTCATGTCTTTTCGTTTTGCAATTTCTTCTTCTGTTATAGATGTATCAATTTGATTTGCGTAGGCTTCGACTTCAATTGGGAAATCGTATGGTAAACCATATTCGGCTAAAATCGCATGAATTTCTGTATCGTGTTCTCCTGGTTTTCCTAAAACTTTAATCACTTTTCCGAAAGGAGAATCGGCTTTTTTTGGCCAATCGACCATAGAAACTAAAACTACATCACCATGTTGCGCCTCAAATATTTCATTTTTTGGAATGAAAATATCAGTGTACATTTTAGCATTTGTAGTCGTTACGAAAGCAAAGTTTTTTTGAATATCTATAACTCCGACAAATTCTGTTTTCGCTCTTTCTAAAATTTCTAAAACTTCAGCTTCTGGTTTACGAGAACTTCTTCTGTTGTAAATGTAACATTTGACTTTATCACCATCTAAAGCGTGGTTTAAATTGATAAACGGAATATACACATCATCTTCTAATTCTTTACAAACAAAATATCCTGATTTACGAGTGGTCATATCAACAGTTCCTTCGTAATATTCTGCTTTGGAAATGATTCTGAATTTACCACGTTCGGTTTCTTCAATTTTTCCTGCTTTCTTTAAAACTAAAAGTTCTTTAATAATTTCGTTTCTACTTTGTGTATCATTGACTTCAATTATCGCAGCAATTTGCTTGTAATTGAAATCTTTATTGGGTTCTTTCGATAGTATTTTATATACGTGAGCCGAAAAATCTTTGGCTTTTTTTGACATTTTTCTAAAATTCTTTTTCATTTGTTCTTAACATTATTTTTAATGGTCAAATGGTATCGCTTTCTATTTATTTGATTCTATTTTTAATACTTGCGATTTCATATTTCTTCATTAATCATTCTTAATATGGATTAAAAGTACAAAGAAGTATTTATAAATCGGAATTAAGTAGTAAGATTTAATAAAATATTAATTTTTATAAAATCTAAAATAAAATAAAAAAGGTTGTCTAAATAATTTCAGACAACCTTTTTTAAAAACGAAATATGTATTTATTCCACAATAATAGTTTTTGTGGCTTTACCTTGATTTGTGATTACTTCTACAAAATAATTTCCTTTAGCTAAAGATTTAACGTCAATAGTTTTATTTTTTTCTGATTTAATAATTTGACCTAAAGTATTATAAATGTTTACTTTTTCAAGAGTTAAATTATTTTCTAAATTGATATTTATAAACTCAGAAGTTGGATTTGGATAAATTGAGAAATTATCTAAAACAAAACTATCAGAATTTAAGAAAGCGGATAAATCATACACACGTACATGACCAGAATCTGTTCCATTTCCGTCATTATAACGAGCTCCTATTGCTACCGTATTTCCATCACTTGATAAAGAAACACTTGATCCACTCTTATCACCTTCAGATTCTCCATCAATATCTATACCTACTTGAGTCCAAACATCTGATATATTTTTAAAGATACGTACATGACCTAAATCTGCACCATTTCCATCATTTTGAGGAGCACCTATTGCAACTATATTTCCATCACCTGATAAAGAAACAGCATCACCAAATTTATCCATTTCCGCATCTCCATAAATAGGTAAACCTATTAGAGTCCAAACATCCGATATATTTTTATAAATTCGAACAGCACCACAATTAACAATATTTACATTATCATCGAAAAAAGTTCCTATAGCAATTATATTACCATCATTTGATAAAGAAATACTTTTACCACTATAATCAAGAGATGAATCTCCATCAATATCAGAGCCTATTTTAGTCCAAACTCCTGATATATTTTTATAAATCCTTACTTTACCTGAATCAAAACCAGGATCAGTAGAACTACCATCATTGTAAGGAGCTCCTATTGCTAATACATTACCATCACTTGATAAAGAAACACTAGTTCCACTTAGTTCAGTTACTGTTTCTCCATTAATATCTGAGCCAATTTGTGTCCAAGCTCCTAACACATTTTTAAAGATACGTACATGACCAGATTGTGATCCATTTCCATCATTCCCATAAGCTCCTATTGCTACTACACTACCATCACTTGATAAGGAAACACTATACCCGCTATAATCGCCTGCTGCTTCTCCATTAATATCTGAACCCAATTGTGACCAAACTCCTAATATATTTTTAAAAATACGAACATGACCAGAATATCCACCATTCCCATCATTCCCATAAGCTCCAATAGCAACTATACTACCATCACTCGACAAAGAAACACTAGATCCACTAATATCCACTGAAGCTTCCCCATTAATATCTGATCCTATTTGTGTCCAAACACCTAATACATTTTTATAAATACGTACATGACCAGATTGTGATCCATTTCCATCATTTTGAGTAGCTCCAATTGCAATTACACTACCATCATTTGATAAAGAAACACTATCTCCACTATAATCGTCTATTGCTTCTCCATTGATATCTGATCCTATTTGTGTTTGTCCGAAAGAGATTATAGAACTAAGAAATGCTAAAAAGTATAATTTTTTCATATTTAAATAATTTTTATTTTATCAAATGTAATCATTTAATATTATCTTCTAAAATCTGAAAGTTTTCAACATATATTAAAAACAACAAAAATATTTTTTAATTAAATTTAAATTATTGATGGTTATTATAGCGTGTTAATATGTACTATAAATTTATTTTCAAATGTTGTTTTTTAAACTTATAGTTAGTTATACAAAGTAATAAACAATGTTAATTTAATGTAAAGTCTTAGTTTTCAATTTGATTGAAAATTAAAAAGAAATCTTATTAACAACTGTTAAAATCTAAAAGTAGTTATCCTTTGTATAAAACTAAGTTTTCAAAATTTGTTAATAACCATCTAAAAACTATTAATAAAAAAACAATAAGATGTAACAACTTAATTAGGATTTGTAGTTTGGGATTTTGATTACAATTTTAAATCAGATAACCAAAAAAAACTTCTTACATTCTATCTTTAGTTATTAACATGTTTTGTTAAATTAAGATTAACTGATTATCAAGCAATTGCGATTTTCTATTAACAATGCACTTTTTTTGTTAAAATTTTTACGAATTCTTACTTTTTCCTTAACTTAATAATAAATACAAATTTACTTCTTGATACAGAGGATATTGATTATTTTTGTCAAACAATATTAACAACACAATACACACTTATGACTATCTCAATTGGCAATGACCACGCGGGTCCAGACTACAAAAAAGCAATTGTTGACTATCTAGAAAACAACGGACATCAAGTTATTAACCATGGAACGGACACTTTTGAAAGTGTAGATTATCCTGATTTCGGACACGCAGTTGCGTATGATGTGGAAAGTAAAAAAGCACATTTCGGAATTGTAATTTGTGGTTCTGGAAACGGAATTGTGATGTCGGCAAACAAACACCAAGATATTCGTGCGGCTTTATGTTGGACTAAAGAAATTGCGGAATTAGCACGTCAGCATAATGATGCGAATATAATTTCTATTCCAGCACGTTATACTTCTATTCAACAAGCTGTAGAAATGGTTGATACTTTTTTAAGTACCGAATTTGAAGGCGGAAGACACGCGAATAGAGTTAATAAAATTGCTTGTAAATAAATTAAAATAAGATTTCGCTCATTATACAATGTGGGCGAAATTTTAAATCATAGGTAATTGTAATTTTTTTCGAATTGAATAAATTCGAATGGTTGCCGTTACCAACACACATACAATCATACTGATTTCGGCATTAATTTTAAAAAATTTCATAGCTAAATATAAAGCACCACCAATTAAACAAGCTGTGGCATAAAGTTCTCCAGGTTTTAATAAATTCGGTACTGAATTACATAAAATATCGGCTATTAATCCACCAAAAGTTGCTGTAATTACACCCATTATTAAAGCATAACCTTCACTAATTCCAGCTTGAAGGGCAATTTGTAAACCCACAATTGTAAAAAATCCAATACCAAATGCATCTGTCCAAAACAGTAATTTTTTAATCACTTTAAAGTCCAACTTAAAGAAAAATGTTAAGATGGTTGCGATAAGAACTAGTATGATTGCAAAGTTGTCATTAATCCAACTCACAGGTCGAATTCCAATTAATAAATCACGAGTTGTTCCACCGCCATACGCCATTACGAAAGACAAAATCACAGCGCCAATTAAATCGAAACGCTCGGTTCTCGCTTTTAAAACACCGGTTACAGCAAAAACAAATATGCCTAAGTAAGAAAGTATGGGTAAAATTTCCACAGCAAAAAATAAAATCGGTTAATAAGTAAACAAAAATAGTACTATTTCAGCAAAATAGTAGTTTTAATATTATCGCAACAAAAAATAAATTCCAACAATATTTAGTATAAAAATAAATATAAAACGCCACATAAAAGTTGCTTTTGAAATTTTATGGTTAAAAACTAAAATAGCAAACATTCCACCTACAGCTCCGCCAATTGTCGATACTGTAAAAAGCTCTTTTTCAGGAATTCGTCTCTTGTTTTTTATCGCCAAGAATTTATCAAAACCAAAAAGTATAAAACTGATGGCATTTATAGATAAAAGATAAAGTAAAAAGAGTTTCATTTATGATTTAATTATTCGCGCAAAGATAGTATTTTAGCATCTTTATTTATACATATGACCACAATTCAATTCATACAAAACCAAACCAACATTGCCGTAAAAAGCATTGAAAGCACACTTCAATTATTAAAAGAAGATTGTACGATTCCGTTTATTTCTCGTTACCGAAAAGACCAAACTGGAAATTTAGATGAGGTTCAAATTGAGCAAATTGCCAAGCTAAACAAGCAATTTATCGAAATTACAAAACGAAAAGAAAGCATTTTAAAATCAATTGAAGAACAAAATGCGCTTACACCAGAATTGAAACAAAAAATAGATACTTCTTTCGATTTACAAGAATTGGAAGATTTCTATTTACCTTATAAAAAGAAGAAAAAAACCAAAGCCGACACCGCTCGTGAAAACGGATTGGAACCGTTGGCGAAAATCATTATGAGTCAGAAATCTGATGATGTAGAATTTTTAGCTTCGAAATATCTAAACGATAAAGTAGCGAATGAAGACGAAGCGTTACAAGGCGCTCGCGATATTATTGCCGAATGGATTAATGAAAATATTTTCATTAGAAAATCGTTACGAAGAACATTTCAGCGTAAAGCAGAAATCACAACAAAAGTCGTAAAAACTAAAAAAGACGACGAAGCCGCACAGAAATTCAATCAATATTTCGATTGGTCGGAAAACGCCACTAAAGCGCCTTCGCACCGATTATTAGCGATGTTGCGTGCTGAAGCGGAAGGTTTTATCAAGTTAAATGTAGGTTTAAATGATGATGATAAAGCTGAAGTACTTCGTTTTATGGAAGATAATTTAATTAAAACCAACAACGATTGCGCGCCACAAATTGAAAAAGCAATAAAAGACAGTTATAAAAGATTGTTAGAACCAGCCATTTCAAACGAAACGTTACAAGAAGCGAAAACTAAAGCCGACATCAAAGCGATTGATGTTTTTGCAGAAAATTTACGTCAGTTATTATTGGCGCCACCTTTGGGTGAAAAACGCATTTTAGCGATCGATCCTGGTTATAAAAGTGGTTGTAAATTGGTTTGTTTGGACGAAAAAGGCGATTTACTAAACAACGAAACCGTCTATCCACACGCACCACAAAACGACAGCGCCATGGCGATGAAAAAAATTCGTTCGATGGTCAATGCCTACAATATTGAAGCGATTTCTATTGGTAACGGAACAGCTTCTCGTGAAACAGAATTTTTTATTAAGAAAATTGCTTTCGATAAACCACTTCAAGTGTTTGTGGTTTCCGAAGCAGGTGCATCGGTATATTCTGCAAGTAAAATTGCCCGTGATGAATTTCCTAATTACGATGTTACGGTTCGTGGTTCGGTTTCTATTGGAAGAAGATTGTCTGATCCGTTAGCGGAATTGGTAAAAATCGATCCAAAGTCAATTGGAGTTGGACAATACCAACACGATGTCGATCAAAATAAATTAAAAGACCAATTAGATTCAGTCGTAATGAGTTGTGTAAACGCGGTTGGAATTAATGTAAATACGGCAAGTAAATCGTTGTTGAGTTATGTGTCTGGAATTGGTGAAAAAATGGCGGAAAACATTGTCGCTTTTCGTTCGGAAAACGGTCCGTTTGAAGACAGAAAACAATTGAAAAAAGTACCACGTTTAGGCGAAAAAGCCTATCAACAAGCCGCAGCTTTTATCCGAATTAAAGACGGAAAAAACCCGTTAGATAATTCAGCTGTTCATCCAGAAGCGTATGCTATTGTTGAAAAAATGGCGAAAGATTTGGGAATTAAAACCCATGAATTAGTCGCGAATAAGGAAAAAATTACTCAGATTTCACCTGAAAACTATATTACTTCTGAAATCGGAATTCTAACCTTAAAAGATATTCTTAAAGAACTTGAAAAACCAGGATTAGATCCAAGAAAAGCAGCAAAAGTTTTTGAATTCGACCCGAATGTTCGTACGATAAAAGATTTAAAAACTGGAATGATTTTACCAGGAATTGTGAACAACATTACTGCTTTTGGTTGTTTTGTTGATATCGGAACAAAAGAAAGTGGTTTGGTTCACATTTCACAGTTAAAAGCTGGTTTCGTATCCGATGTCAACGAAATCGTAAAACTTCACCAACACGTGCAAGTCAAAGTCGTTGAGGTAGATGAAGCTAGAAAACGCATTCAGTTGACGATGATATTATAAAATACAAAAAATCCCAAACTCCAACTTATAAAGTGGAATTTGGGATTTTTAATATAAGAATAAAAGAATTACTCCTTAGTTTCTTCTTCTTTTTTAGCTGCTGGAGCATTTTCTTCTCCCTTAGCTGCATTTTTAAATTCTTTAATTCCGCTTCCTAAGCCTTTCATTAATTCTGGAATTTTTTTACCTCCAAAAAGTAATAAAACAACTGCGATGATAAGAATTATTTCTGGCGTACCAATTGCACCTAAAGTTATATATAAAGAATTCATTTTTTTATTTTTAATAAATTAATACTGCAAATGTACTACAAAAAAATAAATTTTAAATTAAATTAACTTAATTTTCTATTCCTCTCTAAACCTAACAAATTTGCTATATTTGTATAAAATCAGGTTGTATGTCTCAAAAAAGACTAAAATTTCAAGCACTCAAGCAAAAGTTATTAAGTAAAAGACGTTTCATTATTTTTAATGAAGACACGTTAGCGGAATCTTTTTCACTAAAACTAACCTTAATGAATGTATTTGTTGTGGCTACTTTAGGTACGATTTTAATCATTTTTGTAACGACTTTTATCATTGCTTTCACACCTTTAAGAGAATATATTCCGGGTTATGCTTCTACACAATTGAAAGAACAAGCGACTTTATTAACCATAAAATCAGATTCGTTATTAAAAGTTACCAAAGAAAATAACGCGTATATCAATTCGGTAAAAGCCGTTTTAAATGGCGATTTGGAATATGCTAAGCTAAATAAAGATTCCATTCAAGTTGCCGAAAATGCAAATGAAGCAGCTGATATTTCTATTTCAGAAAAAGAAACAGAACTTAGAAATGAAGTCGCCAAAGACAATAAATACAACGTATTTGACAAAGCAGAATCAAAAGTTTCTTATGTGTTGTTTGCGCCTGTTTCTGGAAAAATCACCAAAAGCTATAATGTAGCTTCCAAAAATTTAGGTGTTAATATCGCTGTGGCGAAAGGAACTCCTGTTAAATCTATTGCACCTGGAACCATTATTTTTTCAGAATGGACGCCATCAAGCGGATTTGTTGTAATTATTCGTCATCAAGATGAAATTTTATCGGTTTACAAAAATCTTTCTTCAGTTACAAAATCGACTGGAAACACAGTAAAATCTAGCGAAGTAATTGCTATTTCTGGCGATAATGCATCGCAAAACCAAATCCATTTTCAATTATGGAAAAACGGAATTCCTATAAATCCCATCCAATTTATCAATTTCGAATAACATGTCAATAAAAGCATTTGCCGCCAAAATATTAGCCAAAAAAGTTCACGCTCAAACTCAAAAATGGGCGAATAACCCTGTTGAAACACAGCATAAAGTGTTCGCAAATTTAATCCGTCAAGCGGAAAACACAGAGTTTGGTAAAGACCATAATTTTTCGAATATCAAATCATTTGAAGATTTTGCCAAGCAAGTCTCAGTGAGAGATTATGAACAATTAAAATCGTATGTAGATAAAGTCGTAGCTGGAGAATCTGACATTTTATGGAAAGGCAAACCGTTATATTTTGCTAAAACTTCAGGAACTACTTCAGGTGCGAAATATATTCCGCTGACAAAAGAATCGATGCCATTTCATATTCAAGCCGCGAAAAACGCCATTTTAAGTTACATTCACGAAACAGGAAAAGCCGATTTTGTAGACGGAAAAATGATTTTCTTACAAGGAAGTCCAGAAATGGAGGAAAAAAACGGAATCAAATTAGGGCGACTTTCCGGAATTGTAGCACATTATGTTCCTAAATATTTACAAAAAAATCGCTTGCCAAGTTGGGAAACCAATTGTATTGACGATTGGGAAACTAAAGTCGATGCGATTGTAGAAGAAACATTTCACCAAAATATGTCGGTGATTTCAGGAATTCCGAGTTGGGTACAAATGTATTTCGAAAAATTAAAAACCAAAGCGAATAAACCTGTTGGCGACTTGTTTAAAAATTTCAATTTGTTCATTTATGGCGGTGTGAATTATGAACCATATCGTGCTAAATTTGAACAATTAATTGGAAGAAAAGTCGATTCAATTGAACTTTTCCCAGCTTCTGAAGGCTTTTTTGCCTATCAGGATTCTCAGAAAGAAAAAGGCATGTTATTACTGTTAAATTCAGGTATATTTTATGAGTTTATAAAAGCCGATGAATTTTTTACAGAAAATCCTAAACGTCTGACAATTAAAGAGGTAGAAATTGGCGTAAATTATGTTTTGATTATTTCTACCAACGCCGGACTTTGGGCATACAATATTGGTGATACAATTGCGTTTACATCTACAAAACCCTATCGAATTATCGTTACTGGAAGAATCAAACATTATATTTCCGCTTTTGGGGAACATGTTATTGGAAAAGAAGTAGAAACAGCTTTGCAAAACGCCATTTCTGGAACAAATATTAGCGTCAACGAATTTACAGTTGCGCCGCAAATTAATCCGAAAAGTGGTTTACCATATCACGAATGGTTAATTGAATTTGATTCGGAACCAGAAAATTTAGAAGCTTTCGCACAGAAAATTGATACAGAAATGCGCCAACAAAATGTGTATTATGATGATTTAATTAAAGGCAACGTGTTGCGAACAATTGTGATTACGAAAGTGGCAAAAAATGGTTTTCAAGACTATATGAAATCCATCGGAAAATTAGGCGGGCAAAACAAATTACCACGATTAAGCAACGATAGAAAAATTGCTGATTTTTTCGAAGGGTAAATTAAGAAATTATTACCTTTTATCAAACGAAAACGGTCTAAAACCAACTAAAAAATAAATTTATTACCTTTGTTGGTTATAAAATAGAAATTAATGAAATGAGCCAACACTTAATTATGATTAATGTTAAAGGATTATAAGGCGAATTCATTTATACCAAAGAGAAAAAATAAAAGACATAAATGAAAGACATTAAAAACATTTCGCGCTCAAGAGCGCAAGAATCGTCGGCAGCTATCGAACGATTGTACATTACCATGCGTCACTTATTTAACCGTGGTTTTTATAAACCAATGGGAATTTCAGGTGAAACATTACGTGAAGCTTTATTATCACTTCGACCAGAAATTTATGGTTCTATTGCAGAAGAAAAAGTAGAATTAAACGGATTATTATACGTGATTGAACGTTTACCAGTAGGTATCGAACAATGTCGTTATATTAATTTAACTTCGGATGAAGGGTATGCCAATTCGCACTTCAAAGCAATTGTTCCTCCAAAAAGAAGAAGAAATTGTTATCGTATTGACGAGGAACAAATGAACATTGAAATTACTCGTGGACGTTCGGATATTTATGATATTTTAACGCACTTAACGTTCATTTTTATCGAATCACACAAAATTAAAGACAGAGTTTTAATTGACGATGAAGGTTTGGTTTCTCGTGATTGGCAAAAACTGGAACAATTTGCACTTCAAACCAAAAAATTCACTCAAGTAGAAAGAGAAATTGCGATGTCTCATGCGTCTAACGTGTTGGGAAGAACATTCGCAGAAGTTCAAGATATTTATGAAGGTTTTGCAACGGCAGAATCGCCAGAGCGTTTTTTACAAATTGTATATTGGTTAGGAAAAATTGCCATTGAAGAAATTGTAGACAACAACAAAAGAACGATTACTTTTAGTCCAATTTTAAGAGAAAGATTAGGACATCATATTTATGGTGAAATTTGGGCAAATAACATCAAAGAAACACTTAGCGCCAACGATTTATTAGAACGACCTATTCATATTATTAGTGCGAACATGCACAGTGTGATGAATTCGGTTTTTGCGCCAGCTGTTTTAGCTGCGAAATATAAAGGAAAAGAAGCTTTTCAAATTTATGAAGATTTAAGCTCTTCATCGCACAAAGATTTACGTAAAAAAGTAGAAGATGTTGCCTTACAACATGGAATGATTTCCTTACCTGATACTTCAGGAACTAACATTGATGTGCAAATTTTTGATACGGCAAAATTCGATTGGAAAAAAACAGCCTTTCCATCGGCAACAATAAAAGACAAACCTGTTCTTATTGTAATGGATTATGCTTTCGGTGAGCAAGCTTATGAAACTATTGATGAGTTATTAAAACCTTATAAAGTAGAAAAAACGAAAACTTTATTAAATGTAGAATCGGTTTCTATCATGGGTAAAGCTGGAATTTTAGAAGGTGGAAAAGGAGATATTATGATTCCGAACGCACACGTGAATGAAGGAACAGCAGATAATTATCCTTTCGAAAACGAATTAACCAAAGAAATGTTTGACGGAAACGGAATTCCTGTTTTTGCCGGACCAATGATTACGGTTTTAGGAACGTCTTTACAAAACAGAGATTTGTTGAAATTTTTCCACGAATCTACTTGGGAAGCTATTGGTTTAGAAATGGAAGGTTCGTACTATCAAAAAGCCATTCAATCGGCATCAAGAATTAGAAGAAGTATCAATCCAAACGTAAAAGTTAGATACGCTTATTATGCTTCGGATAATCCTTTAGAAACAGGAAGTACTCTAGCTTCTGGAGGTTTAGGTACAACAGGTGTAAAACCAACATATTTGATTACCATTAAAATATTAGAACAAATTTTTAACGTAAAATAAAAAATGAGCACAACTTCTCAAGAGCAAGAAATTGATTTAAGCCAAATCGGAAAAAGTATTTCAAAAGTATTTCAAAACGTAATTAATAAATGTTTCGATTTATTATTTTTCATTCAAAAGAAAATAATAATTGTTGCAGCTTTATTTATTTTAGGTGTTAGTCTAGGAATTTATTTAGATAAAGAACCAAATTACGCAAATAATATAGTGGTTATTCCGAATTTTGGAAGTAATGAATATTTGTATGGTAAAGTTAATTTAATAGCTTTAAAATTAAAAGAGAGAGACAAAGCCTTTTTCAAAGCTATTGGAATTTCTAATATTAAAGATTTTAATTCAATTGATATTCAGCCCATAAATGGAATTTATAATTTTATTAATTCGGAAAGTCAAAAAGAAAATTTTGAATTTATTAAATTAATGGCTGAAGATGGTGATATTGAAAAAATCATTCAAGATAACATGACTAGCAAAAATTATTATCTACATAATATAAATATCAAAACCACAATTGCTTACCAGAAAAAAGATTTAATTGAGCCTATTTTAAAATATTTGCAACAAACAGATTATTTTGCAAAACTTCAAAAAGTATATCAAAGTAATTTGGTTGAAAAAGTTACCGCTAATAAATTATTAATTTCTCAGATTGATCAAATTGTTTTAAACCTAACCCAAAATAAAACAGGAGCTGGATTTACTATTTCAGAAAACAGTAGTTTAAGCGAATTGATTCAAAAAAAGGATCAATTGACGTATGAAAATCAAAAATTAGCAATTCATAAATTAGAATATGATAAGATTATTAAAGATCAAAATATTTCTTTAAATCTAATGAACACAAAAGGACTAAACAATAAAATGAAATTAATTTTACCTATTTTATTTGTATCTTTATTTTTATTAGGATATTGGTTTTTTCAAGCATATAAACAACAAAAAAAACGCATTCAATCATAATGAAAAATATTTTAGTAACAGGCGGAGCAGGATTTATTGGCGCGAATTTCGTTCCATATTTTATAGAGAATAATCCAGAGTATCATTTAATAAATTTAGATGCATTAACCTATGCAGGAAATTTAGAAAATGTTTCTGAAGTGGAAAATCATGAACGTTATACTTTTGTAAAAGGAGATATTGTTGACGGAGATTTTATTAGAAATTTATTCGAAAAATACCAATTTCACGATGTCATTCACTTCGCAGCGGAAAGTCATGTTGACAATTCAATTTCTGGTCCAGAAGCCTTTATCAAAACCAATGTTTTAGGAACTTTTAATTTATTGGATACTGCCAGAAAATTATGGATGTCAGCACCAAATCAATATAAACCAGGTTTTGAAAACGCACGTTTTCACCATGTTTCTACGGATGAGGTTTACGGAACATTAGGCGAAACTGGTTTGTTTGAAGAAACGACACCTTATGCACCAAACAGTCCCTATTCTGCTTCTAAAGCGGGTTCAGACATGATTGTTAGAAGTTATTTTCATACCTATGGAATGAATGTAGTCACTTCAAATTGTTCTAACAATTACGGCCCAAAACAACATAATGAGAAGTTAATTCCAACGATTATTCGTAAAGCAATAACTGGAGAAAACATTCCCATTTATGGCGATGGAAAAAACGTACGCGATTGGTTATACGTTTTAGATCACTGTAAAGGAATTGAATTGGCTTTCAAAACCGGAAAATCTGGAGAAACATACAATATTGGAGGAAGAAACGAACGCAATAATTTACAGATTGTAGATAGAGTTTGTGCTATTTTAGACGAATTAAAACCTAAAGCTTCAGGAAGTTATAAAGATCAAATAACGTTTGTAAAAGACCGTCCTGGACACGATTTGCGTTACGCCATTGATGCAACAAAAATTGAAAATGAATTAGGTTGGAAAGCCGATGAAAATTTCGATACTGGAATTGTAAAAACTATTGAATGGTATATTAATAAGTTCTAAGTAAGTAGTATTTCGTTGCTAGTGCAACTTTTTACTTTTTACTTTTTACTTTTATCTTAAAAATAATGAAAGGAATTATATTAGCCGGTGGCTCAGGAACACGTTTACATCCCTTAACTTTAGCAGTTAGTAAACAATTAATGCCAATTTATGATAAACCAATGATTTACTATCCCTTATCAACTTTGATGTGGGCAGGAATCAGTGAAATCTTAATCATTTCAACACCTCACGATTTACCTTTGTTTCAACATTTGTTAGGCGACGGAAGCAGTTTAGGTTGTCGTTTTGAATATGCCGTTCAAGAACATCCAAACGGATTAGCGGAAGCGTTTATTATCGGAAAAGAATTTGTAGGCGATGACAAAGTAGCCTTAGTTTTAGGAGATAATATTTTCTACGGAACGGGTTTAGCAGAATTATTACAAGCAAATAATAATCCAGATGGTGGAATTGTGTATGCGTATCACGTTCATGATCCAGAACGTTATGGTGTAGTAGAATTTGATGCAACCGGGAAAGTACTTTCTATTGAAGAAAAACCAACTGAACCTAAATCAAATTATGCGGTTCCAGGAATTTATTTTTACGATAATTCCGTTTTAGATATTGCCGCGAATATCCAACCAAGTCACCGTGGCGAATTGGAAATTACCGATATAAACAAAGCATATTTAGAACAAGGAAAACTTAAAGTAAGTATTTTAGATAGAGGAACAGCTTGGTTAGATACAGGAACGTTTCAATCGTTAATGCAAGCCGGACAATTTGTTCAAGTAATTGAAGAACGTCAAGGATTAAAAATTGGAGCTATTGAAGAAGCAGCCTATAAAATGGGATTCATCAATGCGGAACAATTGAAAAAATTAGCGGAACCTTTATTAAAAAGCGGTTACGGAACGCATTTAATGAGCATTATTTAATTCTCAATTAGTCAATGTTCAATGTGCCAATTTTTTTAAAAAAATTGACACATTGAACAAAGAATTGGCATATTGAATATTGAAAATTGACAAATTGAAAACATGAAATTTACAGAAACTAAATTAAAAGGATGTTTTATCCTTGAACCAAAAATAATAAAAGACGAACGCGGCTACTTCATGGAAAGTTTCAATGAGAAAACTTTTTCAGAAGGCGTTGGTCAAAACATAACTTTTGTACAAGACAATCAGTCGTTTTCTACAAAAGGCGTGTTGCGTGGTTTACATTATCAAACTGGTGAACATGCACAAGCAAAATTAGTACGCGTTTTGCATGGCGAAGTGTTAGATGTGGCGGTCGATTTAAGACCAAACTCTCCAACTTTCGGACAATATGAAACCGCATTTTTATCAGGAGAAAATCAAACGCAATTTTTTATTCCAAGAGGTTTTGCTCACGGTTTTTTAGTGTTGAGTGAAACGGCAACTTTCTTTTACAAGTGTGATAATTTCTACAACAAAGATTCAGAAGGTGGATTAATATATAACGATCCAACCGTAAATATCGATTGGAATTTTCCAAAGGAACAACTAATTATTTCGGAAAAGGACACTATTTTACCCATTTTAGAAAACGCTAAAAAAGTATGGTAGTTTTAGTAACAGGTGCTAACGGACAATTAGGACAAGCTATTCAGTCGATTGTGGGAAAGTATCCTTCAATCGATTTTGTGTTTTGTACTTCTGCAGAATTAGATATCACGAATAACGAAAATTGCAAAACCATTTTCGAAACATATAAACCCCAATTTTGTATCAATGCAGCGGCTTACACAGCTGTGGATAAAGCAGAATCGGAACCAGAAAAAGCAGTTGCTATAAATGTAACAGGCGCAAAAAATTTGGCTGAGGTTTGTAAATCACATGACACAATTTTGCTTCATGTTTCAACAGATTTTGTCTTTGATGGATTGGCAACAAAACCTTATTCGGAAGAAGACCTTCCAAATCCAACAGGTGTTTACGGTCAAACCAAATTAGACGGAGAAAAAGCCATTCAACAATCTTGGAAAAAACATTATATCGTTAGAACATCGTGGGTCTATTCGCAATTTGCTAATAATTTCATGAAAACCATGTTGCGATTAGCTTCGGAAAGAGATAGTTTATCAGTAGTTTCAGATCAAATCGGAACACCAACAAATGCAGTAGATTTAGCTGAAGCATTATTAAAAATAATAACATCTTGTCATGATGAATCTGTCAGACTGAGCGGAGTCGAAGTCTTCGGTATCTATAATTTCTCAAACGAAGGACAATGTTCTTGGTACGATTTTGCGGCAGAAATATTCAAAGTGAATAACATTTCCATAAAATTAAATCCAATTCCATCTTCAGCTTATCCAACACCAGCTAAAAGACCAGCTTATAGTGTTTTGGATAAAAGTAAAATAAAAGAGGTTTTTGGTATTGAGATTAAGAATTGGGAAGAAAGTTTAAAAAAATTTTGAAAAAATTAGCAATCATTGGCGCTAGCTATTTACAACTTCCTTTAGTAGAAAAAGCAAAAGAAATGGGTATAGAAACGCATTGTTTTGCTTGGCCAGAAGGTGCGGTATGTAAAGAAATTGCTGATTATTTTTATCCGATTTCAATTTTAGAAAAGGAAGCTATTTTAAAACAATGTATAGAAATTAATATAGACGGAATTACCACAATTGCTACAGATATGGCTGTGCCAACTATTTGTTATGTTGCGGAAAAAATGAATCTGATTTCTAATAGTTTTGTTTCTTCATTAGCTTCCACAAACAAATCGGAAATGAGAACAGCTTTTAAAAAAGGCAATTGTTCTATTCCTAAGTTTATTGAAGCAAGTAATAGTGAAGTAACTATTGAAGGATTCAAATTCCCACTTATTGTTAAACCAGTAGATAGATCAGGCAGTAGAGGTGTTACAAAAATTATGTTTGAATCCGAATTGTCAAGCGCTATAAATTATGCGATAACTGAATCGTTTTGCAAGAAAGCGATTGTTGAAGAATATATTGAAGGAGATGAAGTGAGTGTAGAATCTATTTCTTGGAAAGGAAATCACATCATTTTAGCAATTACAGATAAAATCACAACAGGAGCACCCCATTTTGTTGAATTAGCACATCATCAACCATCGGGTTTACCAAAAGAAATCCAAGATAAAATAAAAACAGAAACTATTAAATGTTTGAATGCATTAGAGGTTAATTTTGGAGCAGGACATTCTGAATTTAAAATTACATCAACTGGAGATGTTTATGTTATAGAAGTTGGAGCGAGAATGGGTGGCGATTTTATTGGTTCTCATTTGGTAGAATTATCTACAGGATATGATTTTTTAGAAGGAGTAATTAATATTGCCTTAGGAAAACACGAAACACCAATTTTAAAAGACAATAATTTTTCAGGAGTTTATTTCTTATGTAAAGAAACAGAACAAATTTTACCCTATTTTAGTCAAGAAAATAATTTTGATGTTCAAAAAGAAATTCAAAACCCATCATTAAAAAACAGTACAAATAGTAACGACAGGTCGGGTTATTTAATTTATCAAGCCAAAAATAAAGTTTGCATTTAAATTTATTTATATTTGTAAAAACAATTATTAAGTATGCAGTTTTCTTTTATAGTTCCAATATATAATGATGGATATTTAGTTCAATCTTTTTGCGAAGAGTTTAAAAAAGCTTTCCAAAATTATATTGAAAAAGAAGAAATTGAAAATGATGTAGAACTAATTTTTGTTAACGATGGTAGTAAAGATAATTCGATTAATCTTTTAATTGAAAATTCAAAAACATATAAGTTTGTTAAAGTAATAGATTTAAGTAGAAACTTTGGTCAACATATAGCATTAAGTTGTGGTTATGAAAAAGCAACAGGAAATTTTGTTGGAATGTTAAATGTAGATCAGCAAGAACCACCATCTCAGTTACCAATTTTAATAGATTACTTAATTCAAAATAATTTTGATATTGTATTTGGGACATTTGAAGAAAGAAAAACAAGTTTTTTAAACAAAACAACATCAAAACTATTTTCAATAATACTAAATTATCTTACTCAAAACAACACACCAAGTAATGTTACTACATCAAGAGTAATGAATAGGAAGTTTGTTGATGCCTACAATAAATTAACGGAAAAATCGAGATATTTACCAGGTTTGGAAACATGGTTAGGTTTTAAACATGGGTTTACACCGATTATTCATACCGAAAGAAAAATAGGAAAATCCTCTTATAATTTTAAGAAAAGAATTTTAATGGCATTAGATACAATTGTTTCTTTTTCAGATTTCCCATTAAAACTGATTGTTGGAATTGGTATATTTGTAGCTTTAATAGGCTTTGGACTGACATTTTTTTTATTAATTTCTAAGATGTTTATAACAGATTATCAACCAGGTTACACTACAACGGTTTCATTAATAACTTTTTTAGGTGGAATTCAAATAATGGTAATCGGGTTTGCCTCAATCTATATTGGAAGAATTTTAAAAGAAGTTCAAAACAGACCTTTGTATATAATAAATGAAACATATAATTTTAAATAATCTATGGAATTTAATAAAAATAAAATTTACGATGATTTGAGAATTGAAGAGCATATTTTTCATATGGAATCTAGAGGATATGATGTTTTTGAAGATTTTTTAAATCAAGAAGCTTGTGATTATTTAAAAGAAAAATTAGAAAAAACAATTGATGAATTTGTTCCATATAATAATTCTGAAAGAAGTATTCTAGATAAATATTTAATGCATGATCTTTTAAACAGAGATATTACATTTGCAAAAACATTAGAAGACCCAAGATTACAACAATTACTAGGATCGATATTAGGAGAAAATTGGATTATGTATGCTTACACTTCATCATCATTACCACCAAACGGTAATAATTTTGGAAGCAGAATACATGTTGATAGTCCACGTTGGATACCAAATTATCCAACTAACTTAGGTGTAATTTGGGCATTAAATGATTTTACTTTAGAAAACGGAGCAACTTATATTTTGCCAGGTTCTCACAATACAGAAAAAACACCAAGCCAAGAACTTTTCGAAAAAAACCATACCAGATTAACTTGTAAAAAAGGAAGTGTAATCATTTTTAATGCACGTCTTTGGCACAGAGCTGGAGAAAATTGCTCAAATGAGTTTAGGCATGCACTTACTATGAATGTTTGTAGACCATATATGAAACAAAGAATGGATTGGGTACGATTTATTCCAACAGAAATAACAGATCAATTAAATAGTCAAGCTAGAAGAATAATAGGTTTCGATACCAGATTATCTTCTAACCTTGAAGAATTTTTTCAACCAGAAGACAAAAGACTTTACAAAGCAAATCAAGAATAAAAAACATATGAAAATGGAAGATAACATAAAAGACGCAATTTCAGCAAATATAGCTGTTCACTCTGCAATGGCAAATGATTACAATACTATTGAACCTCATTTTAGACCAGAAAGCATTAAAAGAGTAGATGATATTATTCAAAAATTACATAAAGAAAGCTCTTTTTCAAAAGTATTAGATTTAGGTTGTGGTACAGGTTTTATGATTAATATCGTAAAAAAATATGCTTCAGAAATTGTAGGTGTAGATGTAACACAAGCTATGATGGATAAAGTAGATAAATCTGGAAATGCTTCAATTACCTTAATTAATTCTGATACTGGAACCGTAGAATTACCTCAAAAACATTTTGATTTAGCTACAGCCTATACGTTTTTAGATCATTTATACGATATGAAACCTACTTTTTCAAATGCTTTTAACGCATTAAAAGATGGTGGTGTATTTTATGCCGATTTAAGTCCAAATTATTATTTTTGGAACGATGTTAAAAAAGTTGACGCTACAAAACAATATGACCCAATTCTTCAAAGAGAAATAAATGCGGTTTTATCTAAAGACGCAGAAATTGAAGCACAATTTGGTATTGATAAAAATATTTTTCAAACTGCAGAACACCAAAAGCACATTAAAGGTGGTTTAGTAGAAGAAGAATTAAGAGATTTGCTTATGGAAGCAGGTTTTAAAAAAGTAGAATTTATTTACCATTGGTTTATTGGTCAAGCTCAATTAATTAACGATGAAAATACCGAGAAAACTAAAAGATTTGAACAAGCGGAAATTATGCATGATTATTTAACAAAAGCATTACCAGTTTCTAGAAACTTGTTTAAATATATTGGTTTTATAGCAACAAAATAATGAAAGAAATTTCTATAATTGGTTTTGGCGATTTAGGTGAACAATTTTATTCTTTTTTAAACGAAGAAAATCTTGTTCTGAATGTTTTTGATGATGTATATCAATCCAATCAAGAAAACATAAAAGCTAATTCATTTAATCAATATTTAGAAACGAATTCAAATAATTTTTATGTTGCTTTAGGATATAAACATCTAAAAATCAAACAAGATATTTTAAATAAATTACAAGAATTAAATAAAAAAACACCAAATTTTATACATAAAACGTCATTTATTAATAAAACAGCAGTTGTTGAAAATGCAGTTTTTATTTATCCAATGTGTAATATAGATAAAAACGTATTAATTGAAAATGGAAGTTTAATTAATAATAGCGTTACCATTTCTCATGATTCAAAAGTTGGTAAATGTTGTTATATTTCTCCTGGTGTAATTGTTTCTGGAAATGTAAATATTGGCAATTTTACTTTTATTGGTTCTGGTGTAGTTATATCAAACGGAATAAAAATAGGTAAGAATGTAGTTATTGGTGTTGGTACAGTAGTAACAAAAGATATACCCGATAATTGTTCGGTAATTGGTAATCCAATGAAATTTTTAAAACAACCACTTATTTTAAAATAGGTATTATTGATATGAATAAAAACATGAACATTCCGTTTAACAAACCCTATCTTACAGGTAAAGAAACACATTATATTTACGAAGCGGTAAACTCTCATAAATTATCCGGTAATGGAATCTTCACAAAAAAGTGCCAAAGTTTTTTCGAAAAAAATTATGGTTTCAAAAAATGTTTGCTAACAACATCATGTACAGATGCCTTGGAAATGGCAGCAATATTAATTGATATTCAACCAGGTGATGAAGTAATTATGCCGTCTTATACTTTTGTTTCTACAGCAAATGCATTTGTTTTACGTGGTGCAAAAATTGTTTTTGCAGACAGTTTACCCAATCATCCGAATATGGATTGTGATACACTGGAAGCGTTAATTACTTCAAAAACAAAAGCTATTGTTCCAGTTCATTATGCTGGTGTTGCTTGCGATATGGATGTAATTATGGAATTGGCAAAAAAACACAGTTTATTTGTTGTTGAAGACGCTGCACAAGCCATTGATAGTTATTATACTGGAAAAGACGGAATTAAAAAGGCATTAGGTTCCATAGGACATTTAGCGGCATTTTCTTTTCATGAAACTAAAAACATTATTTCCGGTGAAGGTGGAATGTTAGCCATAAACGACGAACAATTTATAGATCGCGCAGAAATTATTTGGGAAAAAGGAACAAATCGTTCTGCTTTTTTCAGAGGTGAGGTTGATAAATATGGTTGGGTTGATATAGGAAGTTCTTTTTTACCATCAGAAATAATTGCAGCTTTTTTATGGGCACAATTAGAAAACTTAGAAAACATACAAACCAAACGTATAGAAATTTGGAATGATTATTACAATAAATTAAAAGATTGGGCGATAAAAAATTCAATCCAATTACCAATTGTACCTAATTTCGCGACAAATAACGGGCATATGTTTTATTTAACGTGCCAAAACATACAACAAAGAACACAAATATTAGAAGCTTTAAAACAAAGTAATATTTTTGCCGTTTTTCATTACATAAGTTTACATTCGAGTCCATTTTATACCGAAAAACACGATGGTAGAAAATTAGAAAACACTGATAAATTTACCGATTGTTTAATTAGACTACCGTTATATTTTGAATTGGATGTTGAAAAAGTAATTGATACAATTCTTAAATAATCGCAAACAAAACGTACTAAAAAACAAATATGAACTTTACAATAAACATTAATATTGACAAAAAATTAAAAAGTATAAAAATTAATTTTTTACTACTTGGTATACTCATTATTGCTGCAATATTAAGGTTTTATCATTTAGGTTTTCAAAATCCTTGGTTAGATGAATTAACCACGCTTCAGTTATCTGACCCAACGTTACCCTTGTCAAAAACAAATGAATTAATAGCTACAAGAGATGCTTTTCCTGAAGTTTATTATTATCCTCTCAAATTAATGTGTTCATTTTTTGGGCATAATATTTATGTTTTACGGTTTTTTTCTGCAATTTTTGGTGTTTTATCTATTTATACTATTTATTTATTAGTCAAAGAATTAATTAATAAAAAAGCGGGTTATATCGCAGCGGTTTTACTTACCGTTAATGCATTTCATATCTATCATTCTCAAGAAGCAAGAGCATATTCATTATTGATATTTTTTATATTATTTGCTAACTTAAGATTAGTAAAATTTTTAAAAGAGTGGAGTACAAGAAACGCAATTCTATTAGGATTAGGTGTTGGTTTAATTCCAAATGCTCATCCGTTAGGATCACTAAACGTAATGATAATTACAGTTTTTTTATTCTTCTATTTTTTTATTGATAAAACTAAAAAAGAACAAATTCAATTAATTAAAAATTATTTAATAACTACAGTAGTTACATCAATTGTTATTTATCCTGCGTTATCAATTCTTTTCAGGGTTTCAAACATAACAGCTTTTTGGATACCAGAACCTACATTTGAAACTATAAAACAAGCCTTTTTTGAATTATTAGGTAGTTCAGAAATTGTACTCTGCACATATGTAATAGGTTTAATTCTGTTTTTTATTCTGATATTCTTTAATAAAAAAACAGAAACTAACATTAACAAAAAATACATTGTATTATTATTATCAATTTGGGTAATTGTAAACATAGGATTCATCATTGCAAAATCCTACTTACAAGTGTCTATGATTTTGAATAGATATTTTATTGGCTCACTTTCATTATTTGTAATCGCATTAGCTTATGTGTTGTCATTAATAAAAAATAAGAAATTAACAATTGGAGTTGTTGCTATATTTTCAATATTCTCTATTTATTATAATATTTTTAAAAGAGAATATTATAAAACAGTTTTTAAATCCGAATGGTCATTAGTGACTGATGAGATTGTAAAAAACAATAGTCAAAGAAATAAAATAATAGGAGCATATGCATATGTAATGAGTGGGCTACTTTCTTCTACAAACAGTAGAGATTTAGGATGGGAAATAAAACCAGAAGATTATGTCAATAAATTAAGAGACGAACAAATGCCTTTAGAGTCTTTTTGGTTTGTAGATGGAAATTTTAGACCGTTTAGTTTGAGTCCTGAAGATGTAGCGTTTCTAGACAAACATTTTATAATTGATCATCAAATAGATAAATATGACTGTTGGGCAAAACATTATAAATTAAAAAGTGAAATTAATATTGATAATAATACAGAAAAAAGTGATAATATAGATTTAAATCCAAAAATATATTTAACAGACTTCACAAATGGTAATTTAGATGATAAAGGTCATTTACTCATTTTTGAGAGTGGAAAAATTACATCAAAAAAAATCAATTTAATTAAAGGAAAATATAAGTTAAAGGTTCACGGGAACAGTTTGCCAATAAAACCTATTGATAATGTAAATGCTCATATTAAAGTGTTTCTTAACAAAAAGAAAATTGGCGAAACTTTTTTAAGTGAAAATCCTAACAACAACGTCAATACATTCAAGTTTGACAATCAAAATGTGGGTGTAAACGAAATAACTATAGAGTTTGACAACGATGTATCAAAAAATGGTTTAGATAGGAATGTAATCATCTATAAAATTGACTTAAAAAAGATTGGGAGTTAAAATTTAATTTTTATATTTGCAAAAATTACATATAGATTCACGTTAATTTAAATTATAAATAAATAAAAAATGAAAGTTAAAGTTTTATCATTATTAGCAGTATTTACACTTTTTTTATCGTCTTGTAAAGACAAGGAAGCTACAAAAGAAGGTAATGGCGGAAACCCTTTTTTTAGTGTTGATATGCAAGTTACAACCAAAAAAACAGATAACTTCTGTATGTATTTTTCTGAAGATGGTACTACAAATTTTAAGGACAATAATGCTATCTGGAAAGGAGTTAATGGTGGTAAAGAGAAAGAAATTGTATCATTTGCACTAACAGATGAAAAAATACCAACTCATATAAGATTAGATTTTGGACTTAAACAAGATCAAGATTCTGTTGTTGTAAAAAACATAAAAGTTGATTATTACGGAAATAGTTACGAATTTAAAGGTTCTGATTTTTTTAATTATTTTATAAAAGATGAACAGTTTTTAACAAAAACAGACGTAGCTAAAGGTACATTAACAATTTTAGCTAAAGAAGGTGTTTATAAAACACCATATTATTATCCTACTCAATTAACAATTGATAAAATTAGAGAGATAACAACAAAAAAATAATTTAAAAGTGAACGAAAGTTCACTTTTTTTTTGAAATAAAACTAGTATTTTTACAGGATAAATAAAAACCAAATGAAAGTAATAAAATCAATAAGTTTTTTAGTGGTATTACTATTGTTTTTCAATTGTGACAATATTAGTCAAACAAATAATCAATTGGTAGTAAATATAGATGCTGTAATTCAAAAATCAGATTCTATTAACGTTTACTACACCATGAGTAAAGATATTAATTTTACTGACACTCTGTCTTTTTGGAAAAAAGTTAATGGAAGTAAAAAAAACCAAAAAATTGAAATTGTTTTTCCAGATTCTATTCAGCCAAAACAAATCCGTTTAGATTTTGGTAGAAACATTAAACAACCAGATATTGTAATTAATAAAATATCAATTTCTTACAAAAAGAAAAGCATAACATTACAAGCAAAAGAAATTTTTTATACATTCAGAATTGATGAAAGCAATACAGTTTTTGATAAACTAACGGGAAGTATTAGGAGAAAAAATCCTAAGCAATTAATTGGCCCTTCTCTTTATCCGAAAGGTGATAAACTTTATAAAAAATTAAACCAACTTTATTCTGTAAATTAAATGCTGCAATTGTTAAAAAAAATGCTTTTGCACAAACAAATCCAAAATCTAAGTGTATATGGTTTTGGGCAACTTTTCAATCTAGTTACTCCTTTATTGGTTGCTCCTTATATTGTGTCAGTTTGCGGTGAAGAAAATTTTGGAAAAACTGCTGTAGGAATGGCAATTTGTTTTTTTTTAATTGTTTTCATCGATTTTGGTTCGGATATCATAGGTGTAAGAGAGGTTTCTGTAAATAGAGAAAATAAATTAAAATTAAATGAAATTTTTTCCACAACTTATGCTGTTAAGGGTGTTGTTTTAATATTTGTTCTTCTAATAGTTAGCATTTTTTTTTCTATAATTCCATTTTTTTCTTCTGATAAAAAATTATTTTTTTTCAGTTTATTAGTTGTTATTGGTCAATTTATTAGTCCAACTTGGTTTTTACAAGGGTTAGAAAATGTAAAACTAATTACAGTTCTAAATGTGGTTTCTAAAACAATTTACTTAATTGGAGTGTTTTTAACTATTTCTAAAGAATCGGATTATGTAAATGTAAACCTTTGGTGGGGTTTAGGTATGATTATTTCAAATAGCATTGTATTTATAGTGGTTTTAAGGAAATATAATCTTCATTTTAATAATGTTAATAGAGCTGAAATTTGCAATCATTTAAAAGATAATTTCTCCATATTTTATTCACAAATATTTGTTTCTATTCATCAATATGGTCCAGTAATATTAATAAGTTTTTTTGGAAGTAATTTATTAGCAGGACAATATAGAATAGTTGACCAAGTAATTGTTGTTTTCAAAACCTATGTAATTCTGTTTTTTAGTTTTGTCTATCCAAAAATATGTTTTTTAATAGATGAAAATATAAAAAAGGGACTTAAACAATGGTTAATTTATAATGGAATTAATTTGATTTTTGTATTCATTGGAATGATACTCGTTTTTGTTTTTTCATATGAAATAATTTCTTATTTTAATCCAACTAATCGTTATGTTTTAAGTAATTTATTACAAATAGCGGTGTTTATCCCTTTTATATTTGCTATATCAATAGCATTAAAACAATTGATATTAGCTTTTGATTTAAAAAAAGAATACATAACTATAACAATAATTACAGTTGTGTTAAATATATTTACGATTATTGTTATATTGCCAATATATAAGGTGTATGGTGTTTTTTATACATTAATTGCAACAGATATAATTATGATATTTTTCTATATTTTTAAGTTAAAGAAATTTTTATATAAATAAATTTTTTATCTATTAGCATATTAAAAAAAACAATAAAAAAGATGATGGGTAAAATTTCGAAAGTTAGTTTAAATTATATACTATTAATTATTGCAACAGCTGTTATGCTTTTTAATAATTATGAGTTAACTTTTATTGTTTGGTTGCTAATAGCTTTCATTACAACTGAAAAAAAATATTCATTTCAATTTATAAAAATCCTTTCTTGTTTCATATTGATACTTATAATCAGTATATTAACTGATTTGTTCTTTTATCAAAATAATTTATATTATAAAATTAGGGATTTAGCATATTTGCTAAAACCAATTTTGGGATTATTGATAGGTTACAATTTGTCAAAAAAAATGAAACTAAAAACATTTGATTATCTAATAAAATGTGGTTTTGTTTTAGCTCTTATTCATAATGTTTTAGTTGTTATTACAATTTTAAGATTTACTACACTATCTGTTGCGAAAATCAGAGATTACTGCGGTTATTTCAATGATTTTGAACCATATATACTGTTGTTAATACTTTTTAATGAGCAGTTTAACATTGTTCTTTCCAAACAAAAAAAGCAATTGTATTGTTTAATTATTGGAGTCTCAATTTTCTTTTATTTATCGAGAACAAACTTCATTCAATTTGTTATTTTGCTCTTAGCGATTAAAGGTTATTTAATAGTAAATAAAAAATCTTTAAAGATTATCCTTTACGTTTTGTCTTTTTCATTAATTGGATATTCTCTTATTTATCAATATAATCCAAGAAGGAACGGTAAAGCATTTGATGAGTTTTTATATAAAATAAAAATCACCCCTTACGAAGCTTTTAAAACCAAGATTAACGAAGATGATTGGAAAGATTTTAATGACAATTTTAGATCATTTGAAAACATTAAAACATTTAATCAAGTTTTCAATGGAGAAGTACAACCAGCAATTACTGGTAATGGATTAGGAGCTACAGTTGATATTGGTAGAAGAATGTGGACAAACGACGGAACATTTGTTAGATATTATCCTGTTTTACATAATGCATTTAGCACCGTATTACTTAAAAGTGGACTTTTAGGGATATTGATTTATTGCTTGTCAATCTACTATGTTGGAGAAAAAAAATTTAAAAATCTAAATAACTCTGTAGTTAATAACATTAATCTGCTTTTATTTGGTTCAGCTATTTTTTTAATATTTTCAAGTTGGGTTTTTATGGGTTTTTATCTAAAACTCGATAACAAATCCATTATTATTGGTATGCTAATTGCTTATAGAGAGTTTATTGCAAATAAATTAGATAAAAGAATCGTATAGTTTTTCAATTTTTTTCACATACTTTTCAGATGAAAAATGTTCTTTAACCCTAATGTGTCCTTTCTCCCCCATTTTTTTTCTTAATTCATTGTCTTGTACTAAAAGTTCAATTTTTCTTTGTAAATCAAAAACATTTTTGTAATCAAAAAGAAAACCAGTTTCGTTATCAACAACAATTTCTTTTAAACCGCCTAAATTTGATGCAATTACAGGCTTTTTTGATAACATTGCTTCTGTAGCAACTAAACCAAAAGATTCTGCTTCTGTTGAAGGAACAACAACAATATCTACAGAATCATAGATAGGCCAAATGTTTTCTGTAAATGGAAGTATAGTAATCTTTTGATTCAAATTTAAAGTTGTTATTTTTTCATTTAAATTTTCTAAATAAAACTCTTGACCTTTTGGTGTTGAGCCAACATATAAAAGATGAACATTGTTAAAGTTTTTAGTAAGTTTATTAAATGCATTTAATAATAGTTTTTGACCTTTTAACCTACTTATTCTCCCAATTAAAGCAATTAAAACTGTATCATATTCAATCGATGAACAAATTTTATTTCTTAAACGGATTGTCTCAGAAACATTTAAATAAGGAAATTGTCTTTTTTGACCATTATAGATTAAAACTCCCTTTTTTTTAATTTTTGGTAAAATTGAAATAAAATGATTTTCAGTTGCTTTAGAATTGAAAATAACTTTTTTTGAAAAAAAATTGATTATTGAAGGATATATTTTAGCGATTCTTTTTGGCTCTTCTATGATTTCATGTACATGCCAAATATGTGGAATCCTAAAAAAAAAAGAATAAAAAGCACCAATAAAAACAGATGTGGCATTGGAATGAATCAAAGAAATTTTTCTACCAGAAAGTTGATTTCTAATGCTTCTAAAAGACGAAAAAACTTCAAAAGGTAAGCTTAATAAAAACTTCATATTTAATATACCTCTTTTTACTTTAATTACACTCGTCTCAATAATTTCAATGTTTAAATTATTAAGCTTTTCTGTTAATGGTCCTTTTTCATGGAGTACTACAATTGGGTTGTAATTAACAGGAAAATTTTCAAGTAGCTCCAATAAAGCCTTGTCTGAACCATATAGTTCAGCAGACTGATTAATAATTAAAATGTTTTTTTTATTGGTTTTTTGCTGTACCACTACCAAAAAATTTATTTTTTGTTTGTACTAAAAAATTATAATTCTTAGCAAATATTTTTTTCAAAACTGAAGCATCTTCTTTTGGAAACCAATCGGTTGTTCTCGGTGTTTCAATTAACCTTTCGTGAACTTGATATGCATAAGTGGCAATTGATGTTCTGTATTTACCCTCTGGAAAATTAGTCATATCATAACCATGTAATGTATATGGGCCACATTGTTGTATAATTAATCTATTAAAAGGAATTTCTAATTCTGACTCATCATTAGTTCTCAAATCTTTAATTTTTAATTCCCCTCCATATTCCTTTTTCCAATCTTTATTAAGATAAAGCAATAAGTTTAATTCTCTATACCAGTTTTTATTTAATGGATGATAATTAAAATCAAGATGCATATCTAAAAAACTATTTTTTTTCCCTTGATGCAATCCTCCACCAAAATTTTTTGGATCTACAAAAGTATTTTTTGCAATTATGAAACTTAATATTTTATTAAATCTTTCAGATGATAAATCATTGTACAGATCCTCTAATTCTTGGCAAATTACTTTATAGTTCGATTTCTCGAATTTATTATTAGCAAAAGCATAATCTCTACTTTTATTATTTAATTCTGGAATTGAATTATAAGCACGATTCAGTTTTTCTTCATCACAAAAGTTATCAATAATTAAATGTGGAAATGGTTGAGCAGCTAAGTATTTTATTCTAAGATCTTCTAAATTGTGTTCTAGTGCTTCGAAATTGATCATAATTATATTATTTAAGACACAAATTTAAAATATTATTTGAGTAAACGGATAATATTTTTACTAAAATTCTATATTTGCCATCAATAAAAAAAACATATAAAATTGCCAAAATATTAGTTTACGTAAACAACACTTATAACTTGTTAGAAAAATAAGATCTTAACATCTAAAAAATATAATTACATACATGAAAATAGCTATTCTTGGCACAAGAGGTATTCCTAATTACTACGGAGGTTTTGAACAATTTGCGGAATTTTTCTCTGTTTACTTAGTAGAAAAAGGTCACGATGTATATTGTTACAATTCGCACAACCATAAATATCAAGAAAAAACCTTTCATGGTGTAAATTTGATTCATAAGCACGATCCAGAATATAAATATGGCACTTTTGGTCAGTTTATTTACGATTATAATTGTATTATGGATAGCCGAAAAAGAGATTTTGATATCATTTTACAATTAGGATATACAAGTAATTCCGTTTGGTTTTTTCTATTGCCCAAAAAAGCAATTAACATCATCAATATGGATGGTTTAGAATGGAAACGTTCTAAATATTCTAAACCGGTCCAACAATTTTTAAAATTAGCAGAATGGTTGGCGGCAAAATCAGGTGATTATTTAGTTTCAGATTCGTTAGGGATTAAAAAATTCTTGCAAGAAAAATATAAGAAAGACTCGACTTACATCGCTTATGGTGCTTACCCATTTGATTCGCCAAACGAAGAAATTTTAAAGGAATATCAAGTTGAAAAAGAAAATTTCAATATGATAATGGCCCGTTTCGAACCAGAAAATAATTTAGATATGGTTTTGGAAGGTGTTGCTTTAAATACCGAAGATAAAACACCAATTTTAGTAATTGGAAACCATAATACAAAATATGGTGAATATTTAAAAAATAAGTTTAAAACTCACGAAAACATTCGTTTTATGGGTGGAATTTATAATTTAGAGCATTTAAATAATTTGCGTTACTATTGTAAATTATATTTTCACGGTCATTCCGTTGGCGGAACCAATCCTTCTTTATTGGAAGCCATGGCATCACAAGCACTTATAGCGGCTCATAATAACGATTTTAACAAAGGTGTTTTAAAAGAAAATGCATTTTATTTTTCTAACCCAACAGAAGTGAAAAATTTGTTAAATAATAGCAAAAAAAGTAATAACTTGCCGTTCATTAAAAATAATTACGAAGCAATAGTTAATGAGTTTAATTGGACTAAAATAAATGGCGATTATTTACAACTTTTTGAACAATGTATGGAAAGATATAAAGCAGGAAAATCAAAATAATTTTGCTTTCGTTTTTATCCTATTATTATTACTTTCATTACCTTTTAAACTTGCTGTAACCAACACGATACTTGCTTTTTTTGGAGTGGTTGTTATGTGGAATTATAAAAAATTAAAGTTCAATTTATCTTTTTCTTTATTGCTTCCTATTTTGCTTTTCATCTTGATGATGTGCTCTTTTTTATGGACAATTGATATAGAAAGAACTACAAAAGCAGCACCTAAAGAGGCTTTTTTATTGATAATTCCTTTTCTTTTTGCTGTAATTCCAATATTTAGTAAAAATCAAATTAATAAAATTTCAAAATATTACGCTTACGGTTTTTTGATTTTTGCGCTTTTCTTCATTTTTAGAGCGATTGTTAGATACTTCATTTTAAAAGACACTGCGGTTTTCTTCTACCATCAAGATAAAGATTTAGATTTAGGTTTAATTCCAAAAGAATTAAATGCAATACATTTCTCTGTATTTTCAATACTGGCGTACGTACATTTTTTAGCCAATGAATTAAAAACCATTTGGCAAAAAACAGCGATGGCCATTTTATTGTTTTTTATTTTATTACTTTCTTCAAAAAACATCATTTTAGTAGCCATACTTATAACCTTAGTTTATATATTCTATTTTGCTAAATCTGCAAACAGGATGAGGCTGCGAAATTTAATTATATTCACTTTAATTTTTGGATCCGTTGTTTTTTTTGGAAAAATTAAAAATCGTTTTGAAGCAGAATTTCAATCCAATACGAACAAAAGCATTAGTCATAATGTAATTGATGGCGTTCCAGAAGGTGTGCATTATGTGAGTGTTTATGAAGCTTGGAATAATGAAACATTTACTCCAAATGATTATTTTCCTGGAACTGCATTTAGAGTATATCAAGCGCGTTTGTTTTTAGAATTTTTATCTGAAGAAACCATTTTTTGGAAAGGATTCGGGCTCAATGCTTCCTTTAAAAAATTAGAAGAAAAAGGAGACAAATACAATGTATATAAAGGTAGCGGAAATGATGACGGTTATCAAAATAAAAATTTTCACAATCAATATATCCAAAATTTTGCGGAGTTAGGTGTTTTCGGATTACTAATTTTACTGATAATGTTGTTTGTTTTAATAAAAAAAGCATTTCATAACAAAGATTTTATAAATTTTACTTTTTCAATATTAATGATAAGTGTATTTTTGACGGAATCTTTTATGTGGAGACAAAGAGGTGTGGTATTTTTTGTACTATTTTATTGTTTATTTATGCAAGAAAACTACAAAAGAGAAAAATTAAATCAATAACTCATTAATAAATTGAGTTTTAAGAAAATAAAAATGAAAAGAATATTAATAACAGGAGCTGCAGGTTTTTTAGGATCACATTTATGTGATAGATTTTTAGCTGAAGGTTATTTCGTAATTGGAATGGATAATTTAATTACAGGTGATTTAAAAAACATAGAACATTTATTTAAAGAAAAAAACTTTGAGTTTTATCATCATGATATTACAAAATTTGTTCACGTTCCTGGTGAATTAGATTATATTTTACATTTTGCTTCTCCAGCAAGTCCTATTGATTATTTAAAAATTCCAATCCAAACTTTAAAAGTAGGTTCGTTAGGAACACATAATTTATTAGGTCTAGCCAGAGTTAAAAAAGCAAGAATTCTTATTGCATCAACATCAGAAATATATGGCGATCCACTAATTCATCCACAAACAGAAGAATATTACGGAAACGTAAACACAATTGGTCCGCGTGGTGTGTATGATGAAGCAAAACGTTTTCAAGAATCTATCACAATGGCTTACCACACTTTTCATGGTGTAGAAACTAGAATTGTTCGTATTTTTAATACGTACGGACCAAGAATGCGATTAAACGATGGTCGTGTTATTCCTGCTTTTATTGGTCAAGCACTTCGTGGTGAAGATTTAACTGTTTTTGGAGATGGAAGTCAAACGCGTTCGTTTTGTTATGTAACGGATCAAGTAGAAGGGATTTACAGATTATTACTTTCAGATTATCACTTGCCAGTAAACATTGGTAATCCAGATGAAATAACAATTTCTGATTTTGCAGAAGAAATTATAAAATTAACAGGTACCAATCAGAAAGTAATTTATAAAGATTTGCCAGTTAATGATCCAATGCAACGTCAACCAGATACTACAAAAGCAAAAGAAATTTTAGGCTGGAGTGCTAAAGTAAACAGAGAAGAGGGAATGAAAATTACGTATGAGTATTTCAAATCGCTTTCACCTGAAGAATTAGCCAAAGAAGAACACAAAGATTTTTCTAAATATATTTATTAGTAGATGAATAAAGGAAGATATTCCAAATATATTAGACCAATAAGTATAGTCTTAGATTGTTGTTTGATACTTATTTTATCCCTTTATTTTTTTAAGGGACTAAATATTAATTTTCAATGGTTTGGAACATACTTGGTATTAATATGGATCATAATATCTTTTTTTACAAAGTTTTATGAAATATTTAGATTTACAACTCCAGTAAATATTTTATCAAAAACAGCTAAGCAAACGGCTTTGTTCTTGCTTTTAATCATTGCTTTTTTTCCATTTTATAAAGATGCGATTTTTAGCGGTCGAGCCACAGCAAGATATATTGTAACACTCTTGTTTGGTGTGTTGTTACTAAAAAGTTTGGCTTTTTATTATATAAAAAAATACCGAATCTTGACCGGAAATAACTTCAGAAATGTTGTTATTATCGGTTATACAGACGAATCAAAAGATTTAAAAACTATTTTTGATAACCGACCAGATTATGGTTATCGTTTTAAAGGTTTCTTTTCAGACAAGAAAACTGGAGAATACATTGTAGGAAAAGTGGAAGACTTAAAAAAGTTTGTTTTTCAAAATAAAATTGATGAAATTTATTGTTCAATTAATGAAATTTCAAACGACAAACACAAAGATTTAGTTGCTTTTGCAGATGAAAATGAAATTATAATTAAATTCATTCCTGATTCTAAGGCCATTTTTTCCAAGAACTTAACAATTGATTATTACGAGTTATTTCCAGTTTTATCTCTAAGAAAATCACCATTAGACGACTATTATGCGGAGTTTTTCAAAAGAGTTTTCGACATTATATTTTCTTTAATTGTAATAGTCTTTGTTTTATCTTGGCTAACTCCAATTTTAGGATTACTAATTTTATTAGAATCAAAAGGCACCATCTTTTTTAAACAAAGCCGACCAGGAATTAACGAAGAAGAATTTATTTGTTATAAGTTTCGATCGATGAAATTAAACGGAACTACAGAATCTGAAGCATCAAGAAACGATCCAAGAGTTACAAAAATCGGTCGTTTTATCAGAAAAACAAGTATTGACGAATTACCACAATTTTTCAATGTTTTACTTGGTGATATGTCTGTTGTTGGACCAAGACCACATCTTTGGGCACAAAATATAACATACGGGAAAAAAGTAAAAAAATATATGGTTAGACATTACGTAAAACCTGGAATTACTGGATTGGCTCAAGTTAAAGGATGCCGAGGCGAAATTGAAACGGAAGAAGATATGATTAACAGAGTTAAATTTGATGTTTTTTATATTGAAAACTGGTCTTTTTTAATGGATTTTAAAATCATTCTTCAAACGGTAATTAATATTTTTAAAGGAGAAGAAAAAGCGTACTAATGAACTCGTTAGTTTCCATAATTACGCCTTGCTTCAATTCTGAAAAGTATATTTCTCAAGCCGTTCAATCGGTTATTTCTCAAACACATGAAAATTGGGAATTACTTCTTGTTGACGATTGTTCTTCAGATGAAACCTTCTCTATAATTTCAAATTATGCATCTCATGATAAGCGTGTAAAAGCATTTAAACTAGATAAAAACGCTGGAGCAGGTGTAGCAAGAAATTACGCTATTCAACAAGCTCAAGGAAATTATATCGCTTTTTTAGATGCAGACGATTTGTGGAAACCTGAGAAGTTAGAAAAGCAACTCCGCTTTATGCAAAAGCAAAACATTCCGTTCACTTTTTCGTTTTATGAAACGATAGATGAATCTGGAAATTTACGTAATGAAACAATCACAACTCCTTCAAAAATAACTTACCAACAATTATATTTTTGCAATTGGATTGGCAATTTAACAGGAATTTATTCTGTAGATTTCTTTGATAAAATTCCGATTTCGTCCATCAAAAAAAGACAAGATTGGATGATGTGGTTGCAAATCGTAAAGCAAATACAAACTGCGATTCCAGTTCCAGAAAGTTTAGCGTATTATAGAGTTAGAGAAGATTCTATTTCGGCTTCTAAATGGAAATTAATTGCGTTTAATTTCAAAGTTTATCGAGATTTCCATAAACGTAATTTCTTTACGGCTTGTTTAGATACGATGCAATTTTTATATGTTCAGTTGGTCATCAAACCCAAGTATAAGTTAAGATTTTAAACACAAACCAAATCACGTTTCGGCTCCCTTTCCTTTGGAGAGGGTTGGGGTGAGGTATTACAACAAAGAAGTAAATTGCTTCAATTTCCCACGATTGCTTCTCGTTAAAAAGTCTTTTCGAGTATAGGTAAACTTCAAATTCGGTTCTAAATACAAATCAATCGCTTTCTGAATTTCGTCAATTTGTGCGGAAGAAAGTGCTGTCTCACTTACATAATCAATTTCAAAACAATCCAATTTTGTTTGTTTAATAACGAATTCTTTCACGTTTCCATCATCTTCAATAATGCTTTTTGTCACATAATAAAACGTCAATCCTGGCGATTTTTTTCCGCTTGGTAAAATAGCTACATCGTTAGTTCGACCAATTAATTGCTTCAAAATTGGTTTTTTCCAAGTGCTATTTTCGGCTAAAACTCCAATATCGCCAATTTCATATCGAATAAACGGATGCGCTTTGTTGTATAAAGAAGTCACCACTACTTTTCCAGAAATTCCATTAGCAACAGGCTGATTATTCTCGTCTAAAATTTCAATAAATAAAGTTTCAGAATTAACTTGCCATTCTCCTTTCGGATTTTGAAATGCTAATAAATCCAATTCGGAAGCGCCGTATTCATTAACAATCGGAATGCCTAAGTATTTTTCAAGTAAGATTTTATCAGCATCAAAAAGCATTTCAGAAGTGACCATGCAGACTTTTAATGTCGGACAAACGTCTTTTAAAACGATGTTTTTCGATTGTAAAAACTTCGCAAAAAGCACCACAGAACTCGTATAACCATTAATATAATCGAATTTTTTGTTTTGAAATTGTTTCAGAATTTCTTCCAAAACCACATCTGATAAATCGAAAATTGGAAAACGATATCTTTTCGCTAAAAAATCTTTGAAACGTTCTTTATAATATCCGAATTTATCCAAAGGAATACCATAAAATCGCGCTTGAAACGACGTATTAAAATCAATTCCAAACCAACCAAATCGGTAAATATTCGAATACCATGTTAACGCATGCGAAAATTTATCTTTCGCAAAAATAAACGGATCGCCACTTGAACCTGAAGTTTTGTTGATGTAAATATTCTTTTCAAAACCTTTTGAAAGTCTATCTTTTAAAGGAACTTGAAGATTTTTTTTAGTCAGAATTGGTAAGTTGTTCCAATCGGATACATCGGTATTTCCAACTAAATTTTTATAGAAAGTGTTGTTTTCTAAATGAAATTGGACGATTTCCTTTCTTTTATCTTTAATGAATTTTTGATATTCGGATTCAGAAATTTGTAGATTTTTTTCAAATTCAATCTGGGCTTCCTTCATGGGGAAACCATTAATTTTTAACGATAAATTAAATAAGTGGAACACGTTTTCTGAATTTATTCAAAAATAACAAACCTAATTTTATAATCTAACAAAGACTTACTTTTTTTTCCAATTAAAACAAACTATTTTTGCAGCAACAAACAACACACACGATATGAATATTTTACTTTTAGGTTCTGGAGGAAGAGAACATGCATTTGCTTGGAAAATGACTCAAAGCGCACTTTGCTCACAACTTTTTGTAGCGCCAGGAAACGCAGGAACAGCACAAATAGCAACAAATGTTGCGATGAATCCAAACGATTTTGAAACGGTGAAACAATTTGTTTTAGCCAACGCAATTGAAATGGTTGTAGTCGGACCTGAAGATCCTTTAGTAAACGGAATTTACGATTTCTTCAAAAATGACGCAGCTTTAAATACGATTCCAGTAATTGGACCATCAAAATTAGGCGCACAATTAGAAGGAAGTAAAGAATTCGCCAAAGAATTTTTAGTAAAAAATAATATTCCAACAGCGAGATACGAAAGTTTTACTTCGGAAACAGTTGAAAAAGGATATGCGTTTTTAGAAACACTTTCTCCACCCTATGTTTTAAAAGCCGATGGTTTAGCAGCCGGAAAAGGTGTGGTAATTTTAAACGACTTACAAGAAGCTAAAGACGAATTGAAAGCCATGTTAGTGGATGCTAAATTTGGTTCAGCTAGTGCGAAAGTAGTTATTGAAGAGTTTTTAGACGGAATTGAATTAAGTTGTTTCGTGTTAACAGACGGAAAAAATTATAAAATTTTACCAACGGCAAAAGATTATAAAAGAATTGGTGAAGGTGATACAGGTTTAAACACCGGTGGAATGGGCGCTATTTCTCCAGTTCCATTTGCAGATGCGACTTTAATGCAAAAAATTGAAGAGCAAATTGTAATTCCAACGATCAACGGTTTAAAAAACGACAACATTGAATACAAAGGTTTTGTGTTTATTGGTTTGATTAAAGTAGGCGATAATCCGTTTGTGATTGAATATAATGTGAGAATGGGTGATCCAGAAACAGAAGTGGTTATTCCAAGAATTAAAAGTGATTTAGTCGCTTTGTTTCAAGCCGTTGCGACAGAAAAATTATTGGATTTTGAATTCGAATTAGACGAAAGAACGGCAGCTACAATTGTAGTCGTTTCTGGCGGTTATCCAGAAGAGTTTGAAAAAGGAAAAGAAATTTCTGGTTTAGATAACAACACAGAATCCTTGGTTTTTCATGCAGGAACAAAAGAAGAAAACGGAAAAATTGTATCAAATGGAGGTCGTGTTTTAGCGGTAACATCTTTCGGAACTACGTTCGTAGATGCCACAAAAAAATCTTATCAAACTATAGAAAATCTAAAATTTGATAAGATGAATTATAGAAAAGATATCGGGTTCGATTTATAATTGAACCTTAACTTTATACAAGCAAAAATATCCGTAATAATTACTATTACGGATATTTTTTATATTTTAAATACTGTTTTTTATTTTGTTAAGAAAGAATGCGCAGTTGTATCTTGCTCATCTTCTCCAGATTTTTTGAAAATTGATAATTGTTTTGTCCAGTAATATGTCCAATAACAACAAACAATAATAAATACCCAGTTGATAATATTTGCACCCCACCAGTTTGTTAATTCCCAACTTCTTAATAAGTCCAATGGTACAAAAAGTACTTCAACAAATAAAAATTGTATTGCTTCGAAAAATGCTTTCATTTTTTTATTATTATATTTACACTACAAAAATATAAAATATCTTTATGATTGCAAGCCTTTTTAGTAAAACTCGACCAATTAATTACGCATTAATCTTTTTAATGCTACTTTCTTGCTTTTTTTTATATCAATTTCAAGTTTCAAACACCGTTTTTACCACTAATATTATAATTGAAAAGGCAGCGGTTTTTGTTTTAATTGTATTTTCGTTTTTTTTAGTCAACTTTATTTCTTTAAAAAACGCACTAACAAAGAACGATAATTATGCGATTCTTATCTTTTTTGTATTTATACTTTTATTTCCAACCATATTAAATAACACTAAAATTGTATTGTCAAATGTATTTTTACTATTGGCTTTACGACGATTAGTTTCGTTAAAAACTTTAGTTTCTCCTAAAGAAAAAATTTTCGATGCGTCATTTTGGATTTTCCTTTCCGCAATATTCCACTTTTGGAGTATTCTGTATATTGTTTTAGTATTTATTTCGATAATATTCCACTCTGGAAAAGACTTCAAAAACTGGTTGTTGCCTTTTGTTTCATTCCTTTGTGTTTGGATTTTGTACATTTTCGCCAGTTTAGTTTTATTCGATAACTACACAATTGATGACAATATTACTGATGTGAGTTTTAACTTTTTTGCGTTTGATAATGTGTATCAAAATATGGCATTGGCTTTGTTTGTTTCTATTTCAGCCTTGTTTTTTGCTTCACAAACTTTTGATTATCAGAACAAACCTTTGAACATGCAGTCGTCTTATAAACAGATTTATTTTTCGTTTATTTTGGCGGTTGGAATTTATATTTTTTCACCAAATAAATCTAATGATTTGTTAATCTATTCTTTTGCGCCTTTGTCTATTTTAGGTGCGAATATGTTCGAAAAATTTGAAGATTCCGTTTATAAAGAAGTTTCTTTATATCTGTTATTTGCTGTTGGGTTGTTTTTCTTTTTTGCTCAGTTATAACTTATTTCCATACGCTAAATCGCCAGCATCGCCTAATCCAGGAATGATATAGTCTTTCTCATTTAATTTTTCGTCTAACGAAGCCACCCATAAATGACAATTGTCGGGTAAGTTTTCTTGTAAATATTGAATACCTTCTGGAACTGCAATAACGACTGCAATATGAATGTGTTTTGGATTGTGGTCTACTAAAAGTTTATTTAATACCGCTACTAAAGATTTTCCAGTGGCTAACATCGGATCAATTAAAATTAAACTTTTGTTTGTTAAAGTTGGCGTAGCTTTGTATTCTACCAAAATATCAAAGTCATCATCGTTATTATAATGATGTCTGTAGGCTGAAACAAATCCGTTTTCTGCATCGTCAAAAAAGTTCATAAAACCTTGATGAAGTGCTAAACCAGCTCTTAGAATCGAACATAAAACAATATTTTCAGCAATAGTTGTAGTGTGTTTTATACCTAAAGGCGTTTGAACAGCAATGTCTTTATATTCTAATTCTTTACTCAATTCATAAGCCATAATCTCACCAATGCGTTCAATGTTTTTTCTAAAACGCATGCTGTCTTTCTGAATGTTTACATCTCTAAGTTGGGTAAGAAAATGATTTAAAATACTGTTTTGTTCGGAGATATAATGTACATTCATGTGAGATAATTTGAAAATTGAGGTTAAAAGTACAAAAAATCCTTATTTTTGTAAATTAAAATAGAAACTATGTTTGCAGAATTTGCCTTTCCCATTTTTGAACAATCTATAAAAGCGTATCATATTATTGATGATGTGTATCAGCCCGTACTAAATCCTTATGAAAAAGGTTCAGTAGAACACTTGTTGTTTGCAAAAAACTGGGTAGATACCGTACAATGGCACTATGAAGATATTGTCCGTGATCCAAATATTGATCCAGTTGCTGCGTTAGATTTAAAACGTAAAATTGATGCGTCAAACCAAGTTAGAACAGATATGGTGGAATATATTGACGGGTATTTTTTACAGAAATATGCACACGTTCAAGTGAAACCAAATGCTAGAATTAATACGGAAAGTCCAGCTTGGGCGATTGATAGATTATCTATTTTAGCTTTGAAAATTTACCATATGAACGAAGAGGCAACTCGTGAAGAAGCCACTGCTGAACACAGAGCGAAATGTCAGGAAAAATTGAATGTATTGTTAGATCAAAAAAACGATATGTTTATTTCCATTAGTCAATTAGTAGAAGATATTGAAAATGGTGACAAATTCATGAAAGTTTACAAACAAATGAAAATGTACAACGACGAAGATTTGAATCCAGTTTTGTATCAAAATAAAAAATAAATGCCGCAACACATTTTAATTATTAGGCTTTCAGCTATGGGCGATGTCGCTATGACCGTTCCTGTGCTGAGAGCTTTTTCTTTGCAATATCCCGATGTGCAACTCACAGTGGTTTCCCGACCTTTTTTCAAACCTTTTTTTGATGATATTGAAAACGTAAATTTCTTTGCGATTGATTTAAAAGAAAGACACAAAGGCTTTTTAGGGTTGTTGCGTTTGTTTTCCGATTTACGAAAATTGAATATTGATGCCGTTGCCGATTTACATAATGTGTTACGTTCGAAAGTCGTAAGAACATTATTTGCCTTATCAGGTAAAAAAGTGGCTGCTACAGATAAAGGCAGAAAAGACAAAAAAGAACTTACAAAATTAGCCATCAAAACTATTTCTCCAACTAAATCAATGTTTGCCAGACATTGTGAAACGTTTGAAAAATTAGGTTTTCCTTTAGATTTAAACGAACCGATATTTCCTGAAAAAGCAGTTTTATCAGAAGAAATACTTACCATTACTGGAAAAAAAGTAGAAAATTGGATAGGTATCGCACCTTTCGCACAATATGAAAGCAAAGTGTATCCGATTGATTTAATGCAAGTCGTGATTGATGAATTAGCGAAAAATTCTTCGAATAAAATCTTTTTATTTGGAGGTGGTGAAGAAGAAATTAAAAAGCTTAATCAACTAAAAAATAACCATGATACTGTAATTGTCGTAGCTGGAAAAATTAAGTTTCAACAAGAGTTAGATTTAATTTCTAACTTAGAGATTATGCTTTCTATGGATTCAGGAAATGCACATATTGCAGCGATGTTAGGTGTAAAAGTGATCACACTTTGGGGCGCTACTCATCCTTTTGCAGGATTTAAACCGTTTAATCAACTTGATAATTTTTGTATTACTTCTAACAGAGAACAATTTCCGTTTTTACCCACTTCAGTTTATGGAAATAAAAAAGTAGAAGGTTATGAAAATGCGATGCGAAGTATTTTGCCAATTACAATTATAGATAAAATAAAAAAGGAGCTTAATTAGCTCCTTTTTTATTTTATTAAAGTACAGTTTCTATTTTTGCAAGGCTTTTACCAAAGCTTTTAGTTCTGCAATTTCCTTTTTCAAATCTTCAATTTGAGTTTGTTGTTCTTGGATTGCTTTTACAGTTACTGGAATAATATCACTATAATTTACACCTAAATGTTTATTTTTGATTTGTTTGTAATCTCCATTTTCGTTTGCTGGTATCCAACTATGGGTTTGTACTACTTCTGGTAAAACTTCTAATAATTGTTGAGCTGAAAATCCAATTTTCTTTTCTTGTTTTTCAACAGGAATTGACGTATTACCTAATTTATAATTTTTCCAATTATACGTAATAGTGTTTAATTTTAACAATTCATTTAAACCATAAGACAATGGTTTAACGTTGGTTTTTAAATTCATATCAGAAGTAGTAATTACTCCGTTTGTAGCATAAACAGCACCCCATCTTCTGTTAGATTTTCCTAAAGTATTTCCAAAAGAACTTGTTTCATCTGACATTGGGTTAAATCCAGATCCTTCAAAAAACAATTCATTTGTTCCGTCCACAAAATATTCAATAGACCCCATTGCAATAGCTGTTCCTCCTGAACCTCCCGAGTCGAATCCAGCTACAAAATCTTTTGTAAATGTTGTAGAACCAGTATCAACAAAAGTTGTTCCGTCATCACTATCAATAAAAGCATCAGTTCCGAAATTAATATAATTATTAGAAAAGTCAGTATCCATAATTACTCTATTGGTTCCTTGATAAATAATTTGTCCTGGAAATGCAGCTGCAGTATTACTTGAAAAAGTTAAATCATAATTATCAAGATTTAAAGCAGTACCTTGTGTTAAAGTTCCTCCTAATCTTGCTGTAGAGCCTGTTAATGTCAAACCGTTTGTGAATGTATAACTACCAGAACCACTTGGTAAGGTTACCGAGTTACCATTTGAAATAGAAAGTGTACTTCCAACCAAACTTAACGTTTGACTATCTGTCCCGCTACCTCCAGTTGGAGTTGCCCAATACCCATTTCCATTAGCATCAGAAGTCATTACTTTTCCACTAGCTTGAGTTCCATCTTCTAATCTAAAACTATAAGAACCACCAGTTGGAGCACTTGTTTCGGTAACTAAAACATTATCAATAGAAGCGCCATAATCAAAAGTTCCTAAATATTCAAAACGAAGTGAATAACTATTTCCCGCTACCACAGTTCTAGTTCCAGAAAAACTGGTGTTTGCATCTGAAGAAAGCACTCCAACAAGGTTTGCTCCAACGATAGCATTGGTAGTATTGTTCCATAAGTAAGCACGAAATGATTCAGCACTTCCAGTAAAATAATTATAACGATAATCAAATGAAATTGTAACAGTAGTAGAAGTGGGTGCAGATGTGAAATTTATGCTGGCAGTAGAGTTTTGATCACATCCAGATTCATCAGAATAAATAAATAACCAACCTCCAGTACATGTTGTACAATTTGCATTAGCATTTCCGGTAGTAGTTCTTTCCCATCCATTTACTGTTGCTGGAGAAGCGCAGCCACTAGTTGTGTTACTAGAATGTGTAACAGCATAGGCCGCATCAAAATTTTGATTTAATAAATTTACGGTTCCGCCACCACTTGGTAAAGTAGTCGTTCCTACCACATGTAATGTAGCTGTTGGAATTGTGGTATTGATTCCCACTTGTGCTTTAACACTTATTACAATGACAAATGATAAAAGAATTAATATTTTTTTCATAAAAAATTTATTTTAATAATTTTCGTCACAAAAATAGTTAATTATGTGATTTTTTTAAAAAAAAGTAGTCCAATATTACGGAAAAAGCACTAATTTCTTTATATTTGATGATAAATTATCTAAATTAGAATGGATTTCATTGAAGGCATTACTGTTGTATCTTTTGTAATTGCTATAACAACGGTTTATTGTTTTTATTTAAGAAAAATTAAATTTATTAGTGTCCTGTTCTATTTTTCTTGGTTTTTCGTTTTTTTTAGTTTGTTATTATCAACAACCCCAAAATTTAAAATTTACGAATCTCTAGTAAGTGCTTTTGCTTTATTGTTTTTCGTTTGGTTAATTTTATTGCCTCCGCTTTTATTCAACTTAATAAATAATGAAAAACAAAAAACAAATATAGTTTTATCTCATTTTTATCTGCCAAGTATTTTATTTTTGATAAATTTATTTTCAATTGTTTTTTTTAGTTTAAATAATGAAACGGAAAAAAACTTTGCATATGAAGTCGTTGAGAATGTTATGACTTATGTAAACTATATCGTAATATTATTTATCTTCCCAATATCTACCGTTTATTACAGCTTTGTTTCCTATCAATTATTATTTAACAATAACGAATTTAAAAACGAATCTTATTTCAAGTCAAATTTATTTGTTTTTATATTGTTGTATAATTTATTTATTTGTTTTTGGTTTCTAAATTATCTTTTGGATTCGCCAACACTAAAAATGATAATAAAATCTTGGTTTATACTTTATTTCCCGATTAGTTTATTTGTAATATATAAAGCCCATTCAAAAAAAGCTGAAAAGATTAATCCTTTGGAACTGATTAATGAGAAGTTAATATATCTTTTTAATACGGAACATATGTATTTAGAGCCAGAATTAACAATTAGAAAATTAGCTAGAAAAATTGGGACAAATGAGAAATATTTATCTAATGTTATTAATAAAGTTCACAATCAAAACTTTTCTGTATTTATAAATAACTATAGAATAGAATATGCAAAAAAACTCCTTTTAGATTCAAATTATGAGAATCTAACTCTTGAAGCTATTGGAAGTTTGTCTGGTTTTAATTCAAAATCATCATTCAATAGTGTGTTTAAAAAAACAACAGGATTAACTCCAACAGAATATAAAACAAAAGCACCAGTTTCATAATTTGAAACTGGTGCTTTTTGTTTAAATTATATCAATTTAAATATTATCAAAATCAACTTTAATTTCTGAAGTTGTTGGAACAGCCTGACAAGCTAAAACCAAACCTTCTGCTACTTCGTTGTCTGTTAAAATCTGGTTTTTATTCATCACTGCACTTCCTTCTGTAACTCTACAAATACAACTGCTACAAATTCCACCCTGACAAGAATAAGGCACATCTAAACCTTGTTTTAATGCCGCTTCTAAAATGGTTTGTTTCTGACTCATTTCAAAAGTCACTTCATCAGAATCTACTAAGATTGAAATATTAGTATGACCATTTTGTCCGGCTGCAGCTTTGTTTTCTGGAGCTGGAGAAGTACCAAATAATTCAAATTTGACATCTTTTTCCGCTACATTGTTTTCTTTTAATGTTGCCGAAACTACTTTTATCATTTCTTCTGGTCCGCATAAATAAAACTTTGAAAAGGTTTTATCTGCATGTTTGTTTTTAAGAACAGTGTTTACCACAGCTTTGTCAATTCTTCCGAACAATTCACCAGCAACATTAGCTTGACTATAAACGAAATGCACGAAAAAGCGACCTAAATTTTTTAATTGTAACGCGTGTAATTCATCATGGAAAATAGTTTCTGCTTCTGTTTTATTTCCATAAACCAAAACAAATGTGCTATTCGGTTCTTCTTCTAAAACACTTTTCGCAATAGATAATACGGGTGTAATTCCACTTCCTGCAGCAAAAGCCGCATAACTTTTTTGATGATCGTGTTTCGCTTCAAAAATAAATTTTCCTTCTGGAACACTTACTTCTAGTAAATCACCAATGGCTAAATTGTTATTTGCAAATTTCGAAAACGTTCCGCTTTTAACTTCTTTAACAGCAATTCTCATCTCGCCACTTTTTGGAGAAGAGCAAATAGAATACGCTCTACGAATTTCTTTTCCGTCTAAAGTCAATTTTAAAGTAACATATTGTCCCGCAATAAATTGATATACTGCTTTTAGTTCTTCAGGAATATTAAAAACGATGGAAACTGCACTTTTAGTTTCTCTTTTGATTTCTTTTATTGCTAATTTATAAAAATCCATATTTTTTCTTTTAAGAAAATACTCAACTTTTATATAAAAGCAAAGTATTTAGTTTAATATTTTTGTTTAAGTTAATTTAAGACTATTTTTTTTTCTTCCTCAAAACATCTAAAGCTTTTACGTTTGAAGGTTTTTTCCCACTATCGTTTCCTAAACCACCATTTTTAATTTCGTTAGTATCTTCATTATGTAAATACTCATTTAATTTTATTAACATATTATAATTATAACTTTCTAAGGCATTCAAATTGTTTTTTAAAAAGTTTGAATACGAATAAAAAAGGATGAAACCTTCTTCAATATTAGTCCAATATGTCTTGTTTAAATTTATTAATTTGTCAAATTCTGTTTTCGTTAATGAAATCTTATTTGTATAAATTTTTTTTAAAACTTCATTCTGATAGTTACATATTTTATCTTTTGACAAGCTATCTTGAATTATAATATTATTCTTTTCTTTTATTTGTGAAAATAGAAAAAAAGGAAAAATAATTAATAAAAGTACAACGTTTTTTTTCATAGTTTAAAAATATAAATCCTATAGTTTTTTTTATTTTGTAAACAACGCTCTTAATTCCGTTGCATCACTAGCTTTCATTTTTCCAGCTAATACTAAACTTAATTGTTTTCTTCTTAATGCGGCTTCAAAACGTTGAATTTCTAATTCCGTTTGTGGTTCAATTGGTGGAACCGGCATTGGAGTACCCATTTCGTCTACGGCAACAAATGTATAAATACCTTCATTAGCTTTTACTTTTATTCCGGATTCTCTGTCTTCAATCCAAACATCAATATAAATTTCCATAGAAGTTGAAAACGTTCTCGACACTTTTGCTTCCACGGTTACCACACTTCCTAATGGAATAGATTTATTAAATGCTACGTGATTTACAGATGCAGTTACACAAATTCTACGAGAATGACGACGCGCAGTAATACTTGCAGCTCTATCCATACGAGCTAATAATTCACCACCAAAAAGATTATTTAAAGGGTTAGTTTCACCAGGTAAAACTAAATCTGTAAGAACAGTAATTGAGTCTGAAGGATATTTGTTTTGCATTGTTTTTTTACAAAGATAATAACTCTGATTTAAAAACAAGGCATAAAAAAATCCCAAAATTGGGATTAGTCTATTAGTAACCAAGCATCGATGCTATCTTTTGCTTTTATTTTGAGTTTTAAATTCTGCGCGTCTTTTAAATTGGAATAGCTTCCAAAGGCTACAGGAATTAATCCGTATTTGTTTTTGGTTAGTAAATGCGCCTCGAAACCTTGAGAAGCTAATAGTTTCCTAGCTTTTTCTGCATTTTGTTCACTTCTATATGCGCCTGCCACAACGTGGTATTTTGCGTTTGGTTTTTCTTCTAAAGTTAAATCGACAGCTGCCATCGGATTAGGTAAAACGAAAGTAGCTTCTTGTAATTTTTGATTTATTTTTTCTTGAACAGATTTTTCTACTAAAATGGTTTTTTGATCAATCGTATAATCGTAATACATTTTATAACCATAGGTTCCAGCTGAAGAAAAAAGCGCAATTGCCGCAGCATATTTTAACCAATTGGTATTTGGTTTGGTTTGAACTAATGGAATAACCGGAGTTTCATCTTCAATAACTTCTTCTTCTAAAATTTCGTTTTCTAAAACTTCTTGAGCGATAGAAATGGTTTCAGTTGAATTTTGTGTTTGATTTTCTCTGATGATTTCTGGAGAATTAAAACCAGACAAACCAAAAGAATCCATTAAATAATTGACAGAATTATTTGGTTTAAAAACTAAATTATTTTCAGAATTTGAAGAAATTTCACCAATATTTTCTAAGGTTAAAACTTCTTTATTTTGGAGCTTTTCTAACCAAAAAGTAACTTGCGTTTGAATTTTCGCTAAAGCACTTTCATAGCTAATTTTTTCTTGCAACGCAATATGATTAGCCAACAAACCATCATTAGTTTTGATGTTAGAATTGAAAGAAATAACTTTTCTCGGCGGTACAAACGAATTATGACCTTCCGCTATTTGAGCCGATTGCCATTCGCTTAAAAAAGCACCAAAACCAGGAATGCTTACACATTGGTATCGGTACAATAATCCAGAAATGTATTTCTCTATTTTCATAATAGCAAAATTAAGTATTCAAAGACAAAAACAAAATTTTATCAACAATTTTTATTAACAATCTACGCTTTATGTTTATTAAGGTTTGATTTTCATATTACTAAAAAATAAATATATTTGCAGGATATATTATACGCCATGTTACATACTGAATTATTACACGCACTCGCACTTTTAAAAGTGGACGGAATTGGTGATGTTGTTGCCAAAAAACTAATTACCCATTGTGGTTCTGCCCAAGATGTTTTTCAATCTAAGAAAAAAGCACTGTTAGCTATTGATGGTGTGGGCGAAATTCTCTACAAAAAATTACAAGAAAAAAATGTTTTTCAGTTAGCTGAAAAGGAGCTTCTATTTGTTGAAAAAGAAAACATTTCTATTTCTTATTATTTAGACCAAAACTATCCCGAACGATTGAAACATTGTATCGATGGTCCAGTTGTTTTGTTCCAATCAGGAAATATTAATTTTGAAAATAGAAGGATGATTAATATTGTGGGAACACGCCAAATTACTCCTTACGGAACAGAATTTACCAAAAAATTGATTGCTGATTTGGCCCCATTAAATCCAATTATCGTGAGCGGATTTGCTTATGGTGTAGATATTGTCGCGCATCAAACTGCAATGGAAAACAATTTGCAAACGATTGGCGTTTTAGCACACGGATTGAATCAAATTTATCCGAAAATGCATAAAAAATATATGGCAAAAATGGAACAAAATGGTGGCTTTATGACCGAATTTTGGAGCACATCGAATCCAGATAGAGAAAATTTCATAAAGCGAAATCGTATTGTGGCCGGAATGTGCGAAGCTACAATTGTAATTGAAAGTGCCGAAAAAGGTGGTTCGCTAATTACTGCAAATCTCGCCAACGATTATAACCGAGATGTTTTTGCCGTTCCCGGAAGAATTACAGATAAATTTAGTCAAGGTTGTAATAATTTGATAAAAACACAACGCGCACATTTATTAAATAGCGCTGCAGATTTGATTTATATTTTGAATTGGGATTTGTCTGATAAAAAAGTGAAGCCAATACAAAAACAATTGTTTGTTTCCTTAACGGAAGAAGAACAAAAAATTTATGATTATCTTCTAACGAAAGAACAAGAAGTAATGGACATCATTGCTTTAGATTGCGATTTCCCGATTTTTAAAATTTCTTCTTTATTATTGAATATGGAATTGAAAGGCGTAATCAGACCATTGCCAGGGAAATTGTTTGAAGCGGTGTAGATACCGAAACGAGTTCGGAATGACATAACACACAATCTTGTCAAGCTGAACTTGTTTCAGCTTCTCCACTAAATAATTTAGATCCTGTAACAAGTTCAGGATGACAAAATCTTTGTAAAAAATGGCTTATAGAACATATCATAATTATTGGGTTTATATTTTGACTAATAAACCAAATGGCACATTATATATTGGAGTAACTGGAGGAATTGATGATAGAATGGAAAGACATATAAATGGTGAAGGATCTAAATTTACATCCAAATATAAGTTGAATCTTTTGGTTTATTTTGAAGAGTTTCAATATATAGGCGATGCAATTGCTAGAGAAAAGCAATTAAAGAATTGGCACAGACAATGGAAAATAAACTTAATTGAAAAAGAAAATCCTTCTTGGATAAATTTATGGAAAAATATAGATTCCGAAACAAGTTCGGAATGACAAAGCACGAAATCTTGTCATCCTGAACTTGTTTCAGCTTCTATTCATTTAATTTAGATCCTGAAACAAGTTCAGGATGACAGAAATGAGGTTTAGTTCGGAATGACAAAAAAACGATTACATAAACCCTAATTTCTCTCTTACTCTTTTTAAAACACCATCTGCGACTTTACCCGCTTTTGCTGCGCCATCAAAAAGTAATTTATCTACTTCTTCTAGGTTGTTAATGTAGTAATTGTATTTTTCTCTTTCTGTTTTAAATTTCTCCGCAATTAAATCATATAATGCTTGTTTTGCGTGTCCGAAACCATAATTTCCAGCCAAATATTTAGCTTTTAATTCCGCAATTTCTTCTTCCGAACCTAATAATTTATATAAACCAAAAACATTACAAGTATCTGGATTTTTAGGTTCTTCTAAAGGCGTGCTATCCGTTTCTATGCTTTTAATTTGCTTTAATAAGGCTTTATCATCTAAGAAAATATTGATAAAGTTATTACGAGATTTACTCATTTTTTGTCCGTCTGTTCCAGGAATCAACATCGTGTCTTCGCTAGTTTTTCCTTCTGGTAATACGAACGTTTCACCCATTTGATGGTTGAAACGAGAAGCGACATCACGAGTGATTTCTAAATGTTGCATTTGATCTTTTCCAACAGGAACGATTTCTGCATCGTATAATAAAATATCGGCAGCCATTAACATTGGATAGGTAAACAAACCTGCGTTTACGTCATCTAATCTGTCGGCTTTGTCTTTAAATGAATGCGCTAAAGTCAAACGTTGAAACGGGAAAAAACAGCTTAAATACCAAGACAATTCTGCGGTTTGTGGCACATCTGATTGACGGTAAAACACCACTTTATTAGTGTCTAATCCGCACGCTAACCAAGCGGCTGCTGTGCTGTATGTGTTTTGCTTTAATTCGGTTCCGTTTTTAATTTGCGTAATCGAATGTAAATCGGCAATAAATAAAAACGATTCATTTGCAGGATTATTTGCCATTTCGATAGCTGGAATAATTGCACCTAATAAATTTCCTAAATGTGGCGTTCCTGTACTTTGTACGCCCGTTAATATTTTTGCCATTTGGTTACTTGTTTTTGCAAATGTAAGTTTTTATGTAAAAAGAGCCAAGTGATTTTATGACTTTGCGACTTAGTGAAAGGGTGATTTGGGGTGATTTTGATTGTGTAAAATTTATACGATGAATATGATGATAATTTTGAGTTGAAAATGGATTAAAAAGTTAGTTAAAAAGATATAACGTGATTAATAACCCCGATTGCAGTGGCATCCTTTTACAAATTGCTACTTAAAAAGCAATTTGTAACAGATATAACGGAAAGCGGGTGTGATTTTGTTTTGAAGTACTATATTTGTGTTTCATAAAAAAAATAAAAATGAAGGTTTTACTTTATCCATTGTGGTTTTTATACAGAATTTGGTTTTACATGTTAATGTTGGTACCAATAATTATTTTGTTTCCATTTATTTTTGTTACTATTTTAAGTGAAAAAACCTATCCGTTATTTTTTAAAATTGCGCGACTTTGGGCTAAAATTATTTTAATTGGAATGGGTTTTAGATATTCCATTGAAGGTGATGAAATTTTTGAAGACGGAAAAAGTTATATGCTTGTTGCCAATCATACTTCTATGACAGATATTATGCTGATGTTAATTGCGGTGAAAAATCATCCGTTTGTGTTTGTGGGAAAAAAAGAATTGGTTAAAATTCCGATTTTCGGATTTATTTATAAGCGCGTTTGTATTTTGGTGGATAGAAAAAGCAGCAAAAGCAGATATGAAGTTTTTGAACGCGCCCAAAAAAGAATTCAACAAGGTTTAAGTATTTGTATTTTTCCAGAAGGCGGTGTGCCAGATGAAAGTGTTTTGTTAGATGAATTTAAAGATGGTGCTTTCCGAATTGCGATTGAACACCAACTACCAATTGTTCCCATGACTTTTTTTGATAATAAACAACGCTTTTCATATACTTTTTTTAGTGGAACTCCAGGTAAAATGAGAGCTGTAATTCATCCACCAATTGAAACAAAAGGCAAAGGAATGGAAGAAAGACATCAGATAAAAGAGGAAGTCCGACAAATTATTTTGGCAGATTTAGAAAACGATAACAAGTAAATAATCCTATTTTCTCCATCTCCTTTGTTGAGGATTGGGGTGAGACAATAAAAAAGCACCATTGGCGTGGCGCTTTTCCAGTTTCAATCGTATAAAAGTATTGAAACAACTTAACTAAATTATATAACTAACTTTAAAATTTGTAACTAATATTTTACAACCTCTTTTTATTCTCCTTAATTCTCAAAAACAATATCTATATAAGGTATCGCCCAATCATTCAGAGGTACACCAGTTCCATAAAATGAAGAACCAGTGATTTTTAGATTACCAAACGTAACAGGAAAATTTAAGTTTCTAACTAACCTACCAATTGTATTGCCAATATTGCTACCCCAATTTGTTTGAATTCTTTTAATTGTATATGAATGACCAACTACTACTTGTATAGGTGTTATTGCAACATATGATGTTGCTGTGGAAGAAAAAGTATGACTACCGCTATATAAGACAGTACTTGCCGTGTTATCATAAATCTCCATAGCATATGGTGTGGTATTAAATGTTGGCAAACTTTTATATCCAATTGAACAAATAGTTTTGTTTGATGAGACTTCAAAAGTATAGGAATGGGTTACTAAATCCATTGTAGTTACATCTTGATGTGAGGCATCCGCCAAATTGTTATAAAGTTGATTAAACGTGGTGTTAGAGGAATCACACTGTAGCGGATTGTTTACAATTGATTCGTCATCTCCATCAGTACAACTAATAACTATTGGAATAATAAGACAAATTAACAGGTTGATAAATTTTAATTTCATAGATTTTTGTTGTGTTTTTTAACTTTAAAATTTGTAACTAATTCCGGTATTTACACCAATAACATACGGTGTAAAATCTTCGGAGTTTTTATTAAATGTGTTAATTTGATATTTCAATGTAGGTTCTAAATTCAACTGAAAATTTTTCATAAAATTATAACTAAAACCTAACCCGACATTACTACTAAAATGCACATCATTTAAGTTAGAAGCCTTTCCAATTTGCATATTTCCGTCAGGTGCTTTAATAGAAACTTCATTTTCTGTTAAAAACAAAGTACTCATTCCGCCTTTTATAGCCACACCAAATTTTTTGTTTAAAATAGCGTATGACAATTCTAATGGGACTTCAACATATTGTATTCTCTGATTTAAATTTCCAAAATTTTGATTCGACTGCACAATTTGATTTTCAATAGCATTTTTAGAAACATCTTTTTCGTGTTTTAACACTAAATATTTACCATTAGCATTTCTTTCAATATTGGTATTTGCAATTTTAGATTGATCTTCAAAACTAGAATAGAAAGCAATGTTTTCGGTATCATAATCTAAATTCAAATTACTAACTCCGGTTTTTATTGCTAGGCGTTTGTTTAAATTATAAGCAATACCAACACCATAACTTGTAGAATTATTAAACGTTTTTTCGTTGGAAGCAAATTCTTCGGAAAGCGGAGAACCACTTGCAAAAGAATTGAAGAAAACAGGCGCAACATAACTGTTTACAGCCCATTTGCTTCTTTTCTCTTTTTCATCAACAACTTTTTTGGTCTCTTTTTCACGAAGCAATTTTTCCATCGGGTTTTCCTCAATAGCTGCTGTTGCTGATGTTATGGTATCTGTTTTTATTTCTTCTACTCCAACAATTGCGTTTGAATTTGAATTTTCTAAGCTATTTTCAACTAAAACACCGTTAACAGCATTGTTGTTTTTTGATGTTAAATTTGAAGAATTAGAATTATTTACATCTGTTAATCCAGAATTAGAAGTCGTATTTTTAGATGTATTTAAACTATTTGTATCTGTTAATCCAGAATTCAAACTGTTTTTAGACGCATCAAATTTATCAAATGTATTTATATCTGTTAATCCAGAATTCAAATTGTTGTTTTTAGAAGAATCAAATTTATCGAAAGCATTTTTATCTACAACTCCAGAATTTAAAGTAGTATTTTTAGACGCATCTAATTTATCAAAAGCATTTTTATCTATAACTCCAGAATTTGAAGTAGTATTTTTAGACGTATTTAATTTATTAAAAGTGTTTACATCTGTTAAGCCAGAATTAGAAGCATTCTTTTTGGATATATTAAAATCGTTAAACTCAGAATTTAATTGGAATCCTTTTTTAGATTTATTTTTATAATTTATAGTGTTTCGATTATTGCTAACAATTTCAGAATTGGAAGTGTTAAATGAAGCATTGCTCTTTTTAAAAGTAGTTGTGTTCGTTTGTTTTTTTCGATTTGAAACGAAATTAGTATTCGATTTGTTTGTGTTTGAATTTAGTGCAGCACCTTTATTTAAATTAGAATCTGTTTTAGAATCTGCATTCGAATTTGTTGAATTGTCATTATTTACAAGTGAATTTGAACTGCTTCCAGTTTCATTTGTAAATGACACATTCGATTTGTTTTCCTTTGTAGCTGATTCAGTAGAATTGTCTGAATTCGTTTCCACATCATTCTGATTAGATGTATTGTTTTCTTTAGTAATGTCTGAATTAACAACAGCGTTGTTTTTTGTATTCGTGTTTTTGAAATCAGTATCTGTGTTGAAAAAAACAACAGAAACAATGGCAACAAAAGAAGCAGCAATTCCAGCGGTTTTAAACCAAAACGGAATAACTCTTCTTTTTTTCTCTTTTGGATGTAATTTCTCTTGAATGTTTTCCCAAACAAAATCAGGTGGGGAAACTTCAAAATCTTTAAATTTTTCCTGAAAAAGACGTTCTATATTTTTGTTTTCTTTCATTTCTTTAAGCAATATTTTTCAGCGGTAACAAAATGGTATCGCTTTATAAATAATTATTAGTTACTAATTGCGACTTCATTTTGTTTTTGAAAATGCGGTATTATATTTCTGTATTTTTTCTTTTAAAATCATCTTAGCTCTTGCCAAGTTAGATTTTGAAGTGCCGTCAGTTATTTCTAACATTTCTGCAATTTCTTTATGCGAATAACCATCAACCACATATAAGTTAAAAACCAATCGGTAACGATCAGGCAATTCTTGAATAATTTTTAACAAAAAATCCATGGTTACTGATTCGTCGTCAATTTCAACTTCTTCTACATTCGGAATATTATCTGAAATTATTTCTAAAAATGTGCCTTGTTTTCTATATTGTTGTAAAACATAATTTACAACTAATCTTTTTGCCCAACCTTCAAAAGAACCGTTTCCGTTAAACTGTTTTAACTTATCAAAAAGGATCAAAAAACTTTCTTGTAAATTATCTTGTGCTTCTTCATAACTTCTCGAATACTTTAAACTAACCGCAAACAATTTTGGAGCTAAAAGCTTATACAATTGTTCTTGAGCTTGAGTATTGTTGTTCTTACATTCATGTAGAAGACTTTCTATCATTTATCTTTATTGTACAACTATTGAATATTCTTCAAAAATATCTGCACCAGCGGTGTCTCTTCCTTTCCAAAATTTGAACAAATAAGTTCCAACTTCAGTAGGTTTAAATTTTAAAAGTTGTGCTGCAGCTTCAGTAGTCGATTCTGCACAATTACTTTGATCCAACACAAAACTTTGAATTGCTACAGTTCTTGTAAACCCATCTTTTTCATAATAAAACCCATCAAAACCATGACAAACTGTCGGCCTTAAAAACTTTACAGTAATCTCGTTTTCCACATCAACATAAAATTCAGTTGGCATTATAACTGAATCTACAGGCAAAACTTCATAATGTATAGTTTGTTCATTACTTTCTGTTGAACAAGAAATCACCAACAAGAAAATTCCAATAAGTGCTGATATTTTTTTCATTTTATACTTTGTTTTTATTTATAGATGCAAAAATTACAAAAAGGTTGCGTTATAATCAAAAAAAAATCATCCTTTTGGATGATTTTTAATTTCTTATGCGTTTTGCTCTTTTAGTAAGGCTTTAATTTTAGCTTCTAATTCGTCCATTAATTCTGGATTATCCTTAATTAATTGTTTTACCGAATCTCTTCCTTGTCCTAATTTGGTTTCGCCGTAACTAAACCAAGAACCACTTTTCTTTATAATTTCAAAGTCAACTGCTAAGTCTAAAACTTCTCCAACTTTAGAAACACCTTCGCCATACATAATGTCAAATTCACAAGTTCTAAAAGGTGGCGCTACTTTGTTTTTTACAATTTTTACTTTTGTTCTGTTTCCAATAACATTGTCGCCATCTTTAATTTGTGATGAACGTCTGATGTCAATTCTAATAGAAGCATAAAACTTTAAGGCATTTCCTCCAGTTGTCGTTTCTGGACTTCCGAACATCACTCCAATTTTATCTCTCAACTGATTGATAAAAAATACAGTACATTTTGTTTTATGAATCGTTCCTGTTAATTTTCTTAAAGCTTGTGACATTAAACGAGCATGTAATCCCATTTTACTATCACCCATATCACCTTCAATTTCACTTTTTGGTGTTAAAGCAGCAACCGAGTCAATAACCACAATATCAACCGCTCCAGAACGAATTAAACTTTCAGCAATTTCTAATGCTTGTTCTCCGTTATCTGGTTGAGAAATAATTAAATTATCAATGTCAATTCCTAATTTTTCCGCATAAAAACGGTCAAAAGCGTGTTCCGCATCAATAAAAGCGGCAATTCCACCTGCTTTTTGAGCTTCTGCTATGGCGTGTAAAGTTAAGGTTGTTTTACCAGAAGATTCTGGTCCGTAAATTTCAATAATTCTTCCTTTCGGATATCCATTTACACCTAATGCAATGTCTACACCTAAAGATCCTGATGAAATGGTTTCTACTTCTTCTACTGCAGAATCTCCCATTTTCATTACAGTTCCTTTACCGTAAGTCTTGTCTAATTTGTCTAATGTTAATTGTAAGGCTTTTAATTTTGCTTCTTTTTCCGTGCTCATAATAATAAATTTTCCGTAAAAATACAGAATTTTTTAATCGGAACAAACATTGTTAATATGTTTTGTGATTTTCTAAAAAATTATAACTTTGCAGCAGAATTCTTCCAATTAGAGTTCCCTTATTTATTTCTGTATCAGACGTGATGAATTCCGTCTTTAACCTTAAAATGTTTATAGCATGCAACTGTATAACACCTTAAGCGCAGAAGAAAGAGCCAAGTTAATTGATCAAGCTGGTCAAAGATTAACGCTTTCTTTTTATGCGTATGCCAAAATTGAAAATCCAACACAATTTAGAAACGACTTATTTCTGAAGTGGAATAAATTAGATGCCTTAGGCCGAATTTATGTCGCTACCGAAGGAATTAATGCGCAAATGTCTGTGCCTGCAGAAAATATTGATGCTTTCAGAGAAACGTTAGAAAAGTACGATTTCATGAAAGGTATTCGTTTGAATATTGCTGTGGAACACGACGATCATTCTTTCTTAAAATTAACCATAAAAGTTAGAAATAAAATTGTTGCTGATGGTTTGAATGATGAAACTTTTGATGTAACGAATAAAGGTGTACATTTAAATGCTAGAGAATTTAATGCTATTTTAGATGATCCAAATACGATTGTAGTGGATTTTAGAAATCATTATGAAAGTGAAGTGGGACATTTTACAGGTGCGATTACACCTGATGTAGAAACGTTTCGTGAAAGTTTGCCGATTATCAATGAGCAATTAAAAGATTTCAAAGAAGATAAAAATTTAGTCATGTATTGCACGGGCGGAATTCGTTGTGAAAAAGCTTCAGCGTATTACAAACATCAAGGTTTTAAAAACGTTTTTCAATTAGAAGGTGGAATTATCAATTATGCCAAACAAATTAAAGAAGAAGGTTTAGAAAGTAAATTCATTGGTAAGAATTTCGTTTTTGATCATCGTTTGGGTGAAAGAATTACAGACGATATTATTTCGCAATGTCACCAATGTGGCGAACCTTGTGATACGCATGTAAACTGTGCGAATGAAGCCTGTCATTTGTTATTTATTCAGTGCGATTCTTGTGCGGAAAAAATGGAAAGTTGTTGTTCTACCACTTGTGTAGAAACGATTTATTTGCCTTTAGAAGAACAAGAAAAACTAAGAAAAGGGGTTAAAAACGGAAATATGATTTTTCAAAAAGGAAAATCACCAGATTTAAAATTCAAACAAAATTCAGAAAGAAATATTTTTGAAGAATTAGCTCAAAAACCGGTAAAAGTTTCAGCGGTTACGCAAATCAGAAAAAGAAAAATTGCCACAGAAAGAAAGTTATACATCGGGAAAGGGCAACATTATTTTTCTAAAGCGCAAGTTGGACAATTTCTAATCGAAAAAGAAGAATTAAAAACAGGCGACACGATTTATATCATCGGACCAACAACAGGAAATCAAAAAATTGAAGTAGGAACGATGTTCGTAAATGGAACAGAAAATACGGTTGCAAAATCGGGTGATAAAGTCACGTTTGTCGTACCATTTAAAATAAGAGAATCGGATAAAATTTATAAAATATAAATCGAAATTCATAAGAAAACCAAACCTGTTGCGTTAATTATGCAGCAGGTTTTTTTTAGTTTTGAATCTTAAATTCTAAACCTACATTACGGATACTTTCGATAGTAATTCGGTTGTCGTCAGAAAAATATTTTCTAATTCGACTTATAAAAACATCCATACTTCTTCCTGAAAAAAAATCGTCATTTCCCCAAACACTTTGTAAAATATCATTACGTTTGATGAGTTGATTTTTGTTTTTCAAAAAAAATAAAATTAAAGCAACTTCTTTTTCTGTAAGTCTTTGAGTATGATTATTTAATTTTAATTCCAATCTATTTGGTTCAAAAATATAATTACCAATCATAATTTCATTCACCGAGATGGTAACTTGATTTTTTTGCGCTCCTCTTTTTAAAATATTGTTTAGTCGCAATACCAATTCATCGGCTTCAAATGGTTTTACGATATAATCGTCGGCACCTAATTGTAATCCTTTTAATTTGTCTTCTTTTAGTTTTCTAGCAGTAAGAAATATAAATGGTGTTTCGGGATTGCTATTAATTATTTTTTCGGCTAGTGTAAATCCGTCCATTTTTGGCATCATAACATCAAAAACACAAATATCAAAAGTTTCTTTTTGAAATAGGGAAAAGGCTTCTTCTCCGTCTTTTGCCCAAGTAATTTGATAATTATATAGTTCAAGATATTGTTTGAGAACATCGGCAAAATCTAAATCGTCTTCGGCAAGTAGTACTTTTTTCATATGTTTAAACAGATGGAAGACTAATATTAAAAACAGCTCCTTTACCTAAATCACTAATTACGGCAACGGTTCCTTTATGTGCTTTTATGATCTGATTTACATAATATAAACCCAAACCTAAGCCTTTTGTGTTGTGAAGATTTCCTTCTTCTACCCGATAGAATTTATCGAAAAGTAGAGAATGGTTGCTTTTAGAAATTCCAATTCCATCATCTTGAATACTAATATTGAATTGATTGTTACTTAATGAAGTTCGAATAATAATAGAATCGCATCCATATTTAACGGCATTTTCTAATACATTTTGAATGGCAGTGGTAAGATGAAATTTATCAAGAAATAAGAATGTTTCTATGGTACAAAATTCAGTTGTAATTGAAATGGATGGATTAGAAATTTTGAAATCATTACTAATTGAATTTAAAAACACTTCAGAATTAATCTTTTCTTTTTGTAATTCTATTTCGTTATCTTCAAGAGAATTGTTTAAAACTTGATCGATTAATTTTTGCAAGCGGTTGTTTTGGCGAGAAATTGTTGCTACTAAATTATTAAAATTATTTTCGTTTTCTCGAATGTCTTTTCTTTCTAATATTTTGGTAGAAATGGCTAAAGTGGCTAAAGGTGTTTTTAACTCGTGTGTAATATTATTGATAAAATCGGTTTTAACATCGCTTACTTTTTTTTGCTTTATTAATGCTTTAAGAGCAATAACAAAAAGGGTAATTAGGGTTAAAATTGAGAGAATTGAAAAGCAGAACAACACGGCCATCCTTTTTAGAATAATAGCTTCCCAATTGGTTATCGATACATATAAAGCGTCTTCGGTAAGTAATTTAAAATCTGAACTCATGGCTTTTCCACTTGTTGTGCCAACATAATTTCGTACCAAAAAAGCATTGTCTAAAGATTCTAAATCACCATATAATTTATTTCCTATTATAGGCTTTTCCGCAAAAATGGTATCTGCTATTTTAGTGTTATTATAAAGCACAAACTTGTTGAGAACAATGGCAAAATCTAGTTTTAAATCGGGAATTTCTTTTTCAAATTTAAGTTGTAATTTATGAGTTAATTCCTTTTTGAATTTATTTTGAAGGATAGAATTCTTAATTCTGTTTCGGGTTTTAGGATCAATAATATAATTCGTAGCTAATTCCCGATATAACAAGTCTTTCTTGTTGAAAATGGTGGAATCGATATCACTATAATCGTTTGTAATGTCAGCAATTTTGGTTTTTACTTCTCCTCTTAATTGGGCTACTTTGTAATCATAAGTAGTTTTAACCAAATAATATTGCATGACTGAAAGCACAATAAGTACTACAACAGAAAACTGAATTAATAAGTTGATCTTCTTCTTCATGGCTTCAAAAATAAGTGATTTTATAGAATAAATAAGACATTAACTCAGCATTAACCTAGCATTAACTTTCATATTCAAATTTTGAAAACATATTTGCACAGATAAAATAAAAGATAATGAAAAATGTACTAAAAGTAATGTTTAGTTTGCTACTTCCAAGTTTTGCATTGGCACAAAATGAAATAGAACAAGATACAATTTCTAAAAAAATAGAAGAAATAGTCATAAAAAATGATAAAAAAATCATCACCAATAAAAATGGAAATTTAAAAATTGATGTAGCCAATTTAATCTTAAAATCGGTTCCTAATGCTATTGATTTACTATCAAAATTACCCAACGTAATTATTGGTACGAATAAAGAAACTATTAGTGTTGTTGGAAAAGGAAATCCATTACTTTATATAGACAATCAAAAAGTGAGTATAAACGATTTAAACACTTTGTCTGTAGATGAAATTAAGAGTATCGAAATTATAAATAATCCATCAGCTAAATATGAAGCAGAAGGTAGAGTTGTGATTTTAATTACAAGGAAATTAAGTAAAAAAGAAGGATTTAAAATCGATATTACAGAAACAACTTCAATCAAAAAAAGATTTAATAATTATTTAGGAATTAATGCAAGTATCAAAAAAAAGAAATTAGAAATCAAAGGTAATTTTAATTACAATCAGTTAAATATTTGGGAAAGGCATGATATAAAATATGAGATTCCAGAGGCAAATATTATTTCAAATTATGATGTTGAAGCTTATACTAAAAGACCTCAGTTTATTTTTGGAAGTGGATTGTTTTACAAAATAAATGAAGATGATTATTTTTCTATCAGTGGAAATGCAAGAATTCAGAAAGATGTTTTTGGTATAAATACAAAAACTTTCAACAAACAAGATAATATAGAAAACACTATTTTAACACAAAGTAACAACGATAACAATCGAGTGTATTCGAATTCCTTTGCAAATTATTCTAAGAAAATAAAATCAATAAATGCCCAATGGTTTTCAGGTTTTCAGTTTTCTAATTTCAATCAAGAAACGGTTACTTTAGTTAAAAACAGATATGATAATAATGAGTTTGAACGAACACAAAATAGAAATCAGAAATTTGATGTTTCAGTTATTTCAGGCAGAACAGATTTAGAAAAAACATTTAAAAATGAAATGAAATTAGAAGTTGGTGGACTATTTCTTTCTGCTGATGCCAAAACAGATTTAGATGTTTTAAGTTTTAATAATATGGCTTCAACACTATCGAAATATAATTTTAAAGAACAAAACATTTCAGGTTACGCTCAAGTTTCTGGTAAAGTCAAAAAACTTCAATACTCGGCAGGTTTTAGAATTGAAAACACCAATATTATTGGAAAATATACAAACGAAAGTTTGCCTTTAATTAAAAAAGAGTACACTAATTTTTTCCCAAAAGCACAACTTGATATTCCTATGGATAGTTCGAAAACGATTACTATAAATTATTCGAAAAGTATAACTAGACCTAATTATTCAGCTACAAATCAAGGAGCTACTTATATCAATCCTTATTTTATTTATGGAAGTAATATCAATTTGGATCCAACTATTAAAGATGAAGTTGCCACTAATTTTCAATACAAGGATAAATCAATCCGTTTGAGTTATTACAAAAATTCAAATCCAGTTTATGGAGATTTTGTGTATGATAATTCTCTAAATATTTTAACTTTTAGTCAGAAGAATTTTGATAAAGAAAGTGGTTTTGTGATAGATTTTACGATTCCTTTTACTTATAAATTTTGGACAGTAAATAACAGTTTGAGTTTTATATTAAATAAAATTGAAGACCATTTAGCCATACAAAACAAATCTAAACCTTATCTGTATTACTATACAAATCATTTGTTTAAATTACCTAAAGAGTATACAGTTTCTACCACGGTTTGGGGATTAACAACACAATATGAAGGTGTTTACGAAAGAAGACAACCCGAATTTATTATGGATTTAGCCATTTCTAAAACATTTTTTAAAAAATGGGATTGTACTTTTGGTTTCAATGATATTTTTAAAAATTTCGTTTACAAAGAAAATTTCACCATAAATAACATTAGCTCGAAGTCAAATTATTTATCAGATACACATGAAATTTCTTTTGGAATTAGATATTCTTTTGGAAGAATAAAAAACTCAGAATTTAGTGAAAAAAACATAAATGAAGATGAGAATAGAATCCGTTAATTATGAATCAACTTCATCAATTTCATTTTTGTCATGAGCTAATTCCTTTTCATTTATTTAAGTAACGGATATCTAAAATACTATTATAAATTATTCCAATATTGACCCAATTCCACAAGAAAACCAAACCTGTTGCGTTAGTATTATGCAACAGGTTTTTTCGTTTGTAAAAACTTCAAAAAGCAAAATTATAAATTAAGGTAAAAAATGCTATCTTTACGCTCAAAACAAACTTTGAAATCGCAACTCAAAAAGTCTTGTTGTAAACAAGTTCAAATAAAAGAATGCGATACCAAATGACATTTGAAAAAGAATAAATCAACATTTGAAAAGTAGTTCCACATAAGGGACGATCAATATATATAATTATGGCATGTACAAGTTGTTCAACTTCCGATGGTGGTGCACCAAAGGGGTGTAAAAATAATGGGACTTGCGGCACCGATAGCTGCAACAAATTAACGGTTTTCGATTGGTTGGCAAATATGACTTTGCCTGGCGGACAAGCGCCTTTCGATTGTGTTGAAGTAAGATTTAAAAACGGAAGAAAAGAATTTTTTAGAAATACCGAAAAACTAACTTTAAGCATTGGCGATGTAGTAGCAACTGAAGCTTCTTCGGGTCACGATGTAGGTTTGGTTTCTTTAACAGGTGAATTAGTTCGTGTTCAAATGAACAAAAAACACGTTAAAGACAACGCGGAAGTTCCTAAAATTTACAGAAAAGCAACACAAAAAGACATCGATATTTGGCATGGCGTAAGAAATAAAGAAGACGCTATTCAGGTTCGAGCTCGTGAAATTGCGATTGCAATAAAATTAGAAATGAAAATTTCTGATATCGAATTTCAAGGTGATGGTTCAAAAGCAACTTTCTATTACACAGCAAATGATCGTGTCGATTTTCGTCAATTGATTAAAGAATATGCGGGTGAATTTAAAATCCGTGTTGAAATGAAACAAGTTGGTTTCCGTCAGGAAGCTGCACGTTTAGGTGGAATTGGTTCTTGCGGACGCGAATTATGTTGTTCTTCTTGGTTAACCGATTTCAGAAGTGTGAATACTTCAGCAGCGCGTTACCAACAATTATCCCTAAATCCTCAAAAATTAGCCGGACAATGTGGGAAACTAAAATGTTGTTTAAATTACGAATTAGATACGTATTTAGACGCACTTAAAGGTTTACCAGATATGGACACTAAATTGCTTACAGATAAAGGAGATGCCTATTGCCAAAAAATAGATATTTTCAAAAATCTAATGTGGTTTTCATATGCGAACGCGCCAGCTCATTGGCACACTATCAAAGCAGATAAAGCTAAAGAAATTGTAGCTTTAAACAAACAAGGGAAAAAAATCGCACAATTAGAAGATTATGTAGAAGAAGTTTCTACTGTCAATATTGAGAAAAAATTCGAGAATGTAGTTGGTCAAGATAGTTTAACACGATTTGATCAACCTAAGAAAAAATCGAACAATAATAATAAAAGAAAAAAGAAACCGTTTAAGAAAAATGAACAATAATTTTTTTAAAATACTACCTTTTGCCTTGCTTTTTACCGTAATTTCTTGCGATAAAAAGCAAGTTTTCGACGAATACAAAGAATTTGATGGCACTTGGAAGAAAAACAAAAAAGCCACTTTCACTTTCGAACAAAAAGACACGACTGCAGTGTACAATTTGTTTTTAAATGTGAGAAATAATAACGAGTATCCGTATGAAAATTTATTTTTAATTGTGTCTTTAAACCAACCCGATGGAAAGGTTTTAGTAGATACTTTAGAGTATAAAATGGCACATCCAGACGGAACTTTAATGGGAACTGGTTTTTCAGATATTAAAGAAAGCAAACTGTGGTATAAAGAAAATTACAGTTTTGAAAAAGCCGGAAAATATACGTTAGAAGTGGAACACGCTGTAAGACAAACTGGAAAAGTACAAGGCGTACAAGATTTAGTTGGAATTACAGATTTAGGATTAAGAATTGAAAAAAGAAAATAAATAGAAGAATATGGCAACTACTAGCACCCAAGTCAATTATTCAGATTACGTAAGAAAATTTTGGAAATTATTCTGCTACACTTTTGGTGGGGTTTTATTATTTTTTCTTTTAGCGTCGTGGGGATTTTTCGGAAAAATGCCTTCGTTTGACGAATTAGAAAATCCAGATACGAATATCGCCACAGAAATTATTTCTTCTGACGGCGTTACTTTAGGAAAATTTTATAAAGAAAACAGAACACCGGTAAAATTTCAAGAATTACCAAAACATTTAGTGGATGCCTTAGTCGCTACTGAAGATGAGCGTTTTTACGAACATTCTGGAGTAGATGCAAAAGGAACTTTGAGAGCGATTTCAAGTTTAGGAAGAAGTGGTGGAGCAAGTACGATTACACAACAATTAGCCAAAAACTTATTTCACGGCGAAGGTTCAAAATTTTTACCTTTTCGTATCATTCAAAAATGTAAAGAATGGATTATTGCTACGAAACTAGAAAGACAATATACCAAACAAGAAATCATAGCCTTATATTTAAACAAAGTAGATTTTGTAAATAGTGCAGTTGGAATTCGTTCGGCTTCAAAAATTTATATGGGTAAAGAACCTAAAGACTTAACTATAGAAGAAAGTGCTCTTTTTGTCGGAATGTTGAAAAACCCAGCATTATTCAATCCAACAAAAGAAAAAAGAAAAGAGAAAGTTTTTAACAGAAGAAATACGGTTTTAGACCAAATGGTGAAAAACAAGTATTTATCGGAAGGAAAAGCAGAACAACTTAAAAAACTTCCATTAAAAATTAATTTCAAACCAGAAAGTCACGCTGAAGGAACAGCTACTTATTTCAGAGAATACTTACGTGAAAGTTTAAAGCCTATCATCAAAGCTATTGAAGAAGAAAAAGGGGAAGAAATTGATTTGTACACGGCTGGTTTAAAAATTTATACGACTGTCGATTCTCGTATGCAACAATATGCAGAAGAAGCAGTTGAAGAACATTTATCTAATTTACAACCAGAATTTAACCGCAGACAAAAAGACAATCCAACCGCTCCGTTTTTAGATATTACTCCTGAAGAAACTCAGAAAATCATGAACTCAGCGATGAAAAATTCAGAGAGATGGCGTATTATGAGCATCAACGGAAAATCAGATGCGGAAATTAAACAATCTTTTGAAGTTCCTGCCAAAATGAAAATCTTCACTTGGAAAGGGGAAAGAGATACTATCATGAAACCTAAAGATTCTATCCTTTATTACAAGCATTTTTTACAAACTGGAATGATGGCTATGGAGCCACAAACAGGTCATGTGAAAGCTTGGGTGGGCGGAATTAATTACAAATATTTCCAATACGATCACGTAGGTCAAGGTGCGCGTCAAGTAGGTTCAACTTTTAAACCATTTGTATACGCAACAGCCATTGACAGATTAGGAAAATCGCCTTGTGATATGATAATGGATGCACCATTTACTATTTTAAAAGGAGATAATAATGACAAAGATTGGTCACCAAACAATTCGGATGGAAAATTCCGTGGATTGGTTTCTATGAAAAAAGCATTAGCGAATTCTATCAACACGGTTTCAGCTCGTTTAATTGACGAAGTAGGCGCGCCTGCAGTTGTGGAAATGGCCAAAAATTTAGGAGTTTCTTCAGATATTCCGAATCGTCCAGCGATTGCATTAGGAGCTGTAGAAATTACCGTGGAAGAAATGGTTGCCGCTTTTAGTACTTTCGCAAATGAAGGCGTGTATATCAAACCACAATTAATTACGAAAATTGAAGATAAAAACGGAGTAGTAATTTACCAAGGTGTAGAAGAATCTCACGATGTCGTAAATAAAGATGTAGCGTATTCTATTATTAAATTAATGGAAGGTGTTACCGAATCAGGTACAGGTTCTCGTTTACGTTGGGCAGCTTCGGCTCCGTCCAACTTCTTAACAGGTGTTCCTTATAATATTAAAGGACCAGTTGCCGGAAAAACAGGAACTTCTCAAAACAATTCAGATGGATGGTTTATTGGAATGGTTCCAAATTTAGCCGCTGGAGTTTGGGTAGGAAATGAAGACCGTTCTGCGCATTTTGAAAGTACGAATATGGGACAAGGCGCTACAACAGCCTTACCAATTTACGGGATTTTTATGCGAAAATGTTTAGCAGATCCAACGCTAAATATTTCACAACAACCATTTAAAAGACCTGCTAACATGTCTATTAAAGTAGATTGTGGACCAGAACCTAAAGCAGTTGTAGATTCTACTGCAGTAGATTCTTTAGCAGTTCCAGTTGATGCACAACCAGATACAGAAGATATAGACGGACTATAATTTATATTATGATTTCAAGAAAAGTAAACAACGTACAAGAAGCGCTTGAAGGAATTCAAGACGGACAAACTATTATGCTAGGAGGTTTCGGACTTTGTGGTATTCCAGAAAATAGTATTGCAGCATTAGTGCAAAAAAATGTAACTGATTTAACTTGTATTTCAAACAATGCAGGTGTAGATGATTTTGGTTTAGGATTACTATTGCAAAAACGTCAAATTAAGAAAATGATTTCTTCTTATGTAGGTGAAAATGCCGAATTCGAACGTCAAATGCTTTCAGGAGAATTAGATGTAGAACTTACACCTCAAGGAACTTTAGCAGAAAAATGTCGTGCCGCTCAAGCCGGAATTCCTGCGTTTTTTACACCAGCTGGTTTCGGAACGGAAGTCGCAGAAGGTAAAGAAACCCGTGAATTTAACGGAAAAATGCATGTAATGGAATTGGCATATAAAGCTGATTTTTCAATCGTAAAAGCATGGAAAGGTGATGAAGCAGGAAATTTGATTTTCAAAGGAACCGCTCGTAATTTTAATGCTTGTATGGCAGGTGCTGCAAAAATCACCATTGCTGAGGTAGAAGAATTAGTACCAGCTGGAACTTTAAATCCAAATGAAATTCACATTCCTGGAATTATGGTCAACCGTATTTTCCAAGGTGAGAAATTCGAAAAAAGAATTGAGCAACGTACAGTAAGACAAAAATAATTAGCCAATTGGTTAATGTGCCTATGAGGCAATATTTAGTTAGTCAATTATTGGCACATTGAATATTGAAAAATTGAAAATTAGAATCGGCACATTGAAAATTGAAAATCGACACATTTAAAAAATGGCATTAGATAAAAATCAAATCGCAAAAAGAATCGCACAAGAAGTAAATGATGGTTACTATGTAAATTTAGGAATCGGAATCCCAACTTTAGTTGCGAATTATGTTCGTACCGATATTTCAGTAGAATTTCAATCAGAAAACGGTGTTTTAGGAATGGGACCTTTTCCTTTTGAAGGAGAAGAAGATGCTGATATCATCAACGCAGGAAAACAAACGATTACCACTTTACCAGGAGCTAGTTTCTTCGATTCAGCTTTTAGTTTCGGAATGATTCGTGCACAAAAAGTAGATTTAACTATTTTAGGTGCGATGGAAGTTTCTGAAAATGGAGATATTGCCAACTGGAAAATTCCAGGAAAAATGGTAAAAGGAATGGGTGGAGCCATGGATTTAGTAGCTTCTGCAGAAAATATTATCGTAGCTATGATGCATGTGAATAAAGCGGGAGAATCTAAAATTCTTAAAAAATGTACCCTTCCATTAACTGGTGTAGGTTGTGTGAAAAAAGTAGTTACAGAGTTAGCGGTTTTAGAAATCACACCAAACGGTTTCAAATTATTAGAACGCGCACCAGGTGTTTCAGTGGAAGATATTATCAAAGCAACAGAAGCAGATTTAATCATTGAAGGTGAAATTCCAGAAATGAGTATCGAATAAGATATTTTTAATTTTATTATTTAAAAGCGACTTTTTTAGTCGCTTTTTTATTTATTTAAAATTAAGGAAAATTCAACAAAAACACAAAAACACTAATAATTCAATAAAAATTTATAAAAAAATTTGTTTTTATAATAATAGTAAATAGTTTTGATTCAACATTCAGCTACTACTGAATTGACTAACTAACCAAAAAACATTAATTATGAAACAAAATTTTAGAAATGTAGGCTTGGCCACATTAACATTGTTTTCGTTTGTTGCTTTTGCCCAAGAGACAGACAAACATGTAAAACAAAAAGAAGTAAACAGTAATGGAATTCCTAGTCTAATTACATTTAATGAGAATTCGAATTTTAAAAGTTCTAATTCTACTCAAATTTTCAAAGATCAATTAGGCCTTAAAGCACATCAATCTCTAAATTCTATTTCAACTGAAATTGACGATTTAGGATATAATCATGAGAAATTTCAATTATTTCACAAAGGTGTTAAAGTAGAATTCGCCACGTATTCTATTCATTCTAAACAAGGAAAAGTCACTTCAATGAGTGGAGAATTTTACAACATTCCGGATGTTTCAAATGCACCACAAATTTCTGCTCAAGATGCTTTTATCATGGCAAAAAATTACACTGGCGCTAAAAGTTACATGTGGGAAAATACTGTTGAAGCAGAAAGTATTAAATACCAAATGCCTGTTGGTGAATTGGTTTTTTTACCAATAATCGATGCTGAAGTCAAAAAACAAGATTTTGATAATGTAAAACTGGCTTATAAGTTTGATATTTATGCCACTAATCCAGTTAGTAGAGGTGATTTGTATATTGATGCTAATACAGGTGAAATTTTATTTTATAACGCAACTATTAAACATTTAGGAGAACACGCGCATGGTGCAAAAACTACAAAAACAGCATTTACTAAGAACATAGAAAAACCTCAAAGCTTTGACTTGTTTAAAAACACGTCTCTAGTTGTTGCCGCAAATGCAGCAACTCGTTATAGTGGAACACAACAAATTCAAACATTATTAAGCGGGTCATCCTATATCTTATCTGATAATACAAGAGGTGGAGGTGCACAAACTTACAATATGAAAAAAGGAACTAATTATTCTACTGCGGTAAATTTTACTGATGTTGATAATAATTGGACAGCTGCAGAATTTAATAATACCAATAAAGATAATGCGGCTTTAGACGCACATTGGGGTGCAGAAATGACGTATGATTATTTTAGTGTTAAACATACTAGAAATAGTTATAACAATGCAGGTGCAAAAATTAACAGTTATGTTCATTATAGCTCAAATTATAATAATGCCTATTGGGATGGTTCAAGAATGACTTATGGAGATGGAAGCGGAACAGGTGGTTTTAACGCATTAACATCTTTAGATGTCGCAGCACATGAAATCGGACATGCTGTTTGTTCTAACACAGCAAATTTAGCCTATCAGAAAGAATCAGGTGCGATGAACGAAGGTTTTTCAGATATCTGGGCAGCTTGTGTGGAATATTTCGCAGCTCCAACCAAACAACCTTGGTTAATTGGTGAAGATATTGAAATGAGATCTGGACATGCAGCACTTCGTTCTATGAGTAATCCAAATGCAGAAGGGCAGCCTGATACTTATGGCGGAACGTATTGGATAAATCCTAATTGTACTCCAACTCAAACCAATGATTATTGTGGTGTACATACTAATTCTGGTGTTATGAACCACTGGTTTTATATTTTATCAATTGGAAAATCGGGTACAAATGATATCGGAAACGCATTTAACGTAACAGGAATTACTATTGATAAAGCGGCAAAAATTGCCTATCGTACAGAAGTTAATTATTTATCTGCTAATTCAACTTTCGCAAATGCTAGAACAGGTTCTATTCAATCTGCAATAGATTTATATGGAGCTGGAACTCCAGAAGTAATTGCAACAACAAACGCATGGTATGCTGTTGGAGTCGGAGCGGCTTATGCAGGTTCAACAGATACTACAGCGCCGTCAACACCAGCAAGTTTAGCAGCATCAGGAACAACAGCATCTTCTACAAATTTAACTTGGACAGCTTCTACAGATAATGTGGCAGTTACAGGTTATAATGTATACAGAGGAACTACTTTATTAGCAACTGTTACAACTACAAATTATGTAGCTTCAGGATTAACGGCTTCTACAGCTTATACTTTTTCTGTAAAAGCAAAAGATGCGGCGAATAATTTATCTGCTTCAAGTAATGTAGTGAATGTAACTACTTTAGCTGGTAGTGCAGTTACTTATTGTGCTTCAACAAGTAGTAGTACAGCAGATGAAAAAATTGCTAGAGTTGTTTTAGGTACAATTAATAATCCTTCAACAGGTACTGCAGGATATGAAAATTTCACAGCTTTATCTACGAATTTAACTAGAGGAACAGCTAATACCATTACAATTACTCCATCGTGGACATCTACTGTTTATAGTGAAGGATATGCCGTATGGATTGATTACAACAAAAACGGATTATTTACAGATGCTGGAGAATTAGTATATTCAAAAGCAACTTCTACAGCAACTACAGCTTCAGGTTCTTTCACAGTTCCAACTACTGCTACTGTTGGATCAACAAGAATGAGAGTTTCAATGAAATATAACGGAATTCCAACTTCATGTGAAACTTTATCTTACGGACAAGTAGAAGATTATTCAGTAAATATTTTAGCTACTGCTACGATTTCAACTCTTGCAGAAAACAATTCTAATGATGCATTAACTATAGTGTCTTTATATCCAAATCCAACAAGAGATATATTAAACATTGAAACAAATAGTGCAACTAAATTAAACTATACAGTTATCAACTATTTAGGACAAGTTGTAAAATCTGGAAGTATTGAAAATAACTCCTTAAATGTTTCTAATTTAAATGCTGGAGTTTATATTTTACAAATAAATGACGGTCAAAAATCGATTACTAAAAAATTCATTAAAGAATAATTTTAAATAAATATTAAATTAAAACGTCTCGAATTTCGGGGCGTTTTTTTATTCCATTAAGTTAAAGTAATTTTGCAAAAAAGATAAGCAATGAGTTTTCCAAAAGTAATTTTAAAAAAAGGTAAAGAAAAATCTATTCAACGTCGTCATCCTTGGGTTTTTAGTGGTGCGGTTTATGCCGTGACACAAGAATTGAATGATGGGGAAATGGTAGATGTAGTCGATTCAGATCACAACCATTTAGGAACAGGATATTTCAGTGATAAAGGAAGTATCGTGGTTCGAATTTTAACCTTCGGAACGGAAGTTTTTTCAGAAACTTTTTGGAAAGACAAATTGCAATCGGCTTGGTATTTACGTACGCAATTATTAGATTTTGAAGTTACGAATGCTTTCCGTGTGATTCATGGAGAAGGAGATGGAATTTCAGGATTAATCATCGATTATTACGATAAAAACTGGGTGATTCAAGCCCATTCAACTGGTGTTTTTCTTCAAATGAAAGAAATTGCTGAAGCGATTCAATCAAATTTCTCAAACCATTGCGATACGATTTATTGCAAAAGTGCCGGAACACTTCCAAATACAGGAACTGATTATTTCTTATTCGGAACTAAAGCCGATACAGTTGCAAGAGAAAACAATATTCTATTTTCAGTAAACTGGGTAGAAGGTCAAAAAACAGGTTTCTTTTTAGACCAACGCGAAAACAGAAAATTATTAGGTGAATTTTCAAAAGGTAAAAAAGTATTAAATACGTTTTGTTACACCGGTGGTTTTTCTATTTATGCGATGAACGCAGGAGCAGAATTAGTAACTTCGGTAGACATTTCTCAAAAAGCTGTTGATTTAGCCGCAAGCAATATGGAATTAAATTTTCCAAAAGCAAATCATACAGCCGTAGCCGATGATGTGTTTAATTTCATGAGAGAACACACGCAACATTACGATGTAATCGTTTTAGACCCACCAGCTTTCGCGAAAAGCATCAAAAGTAAACATACAGCAACTCAAGCGTACAAACGTTTAAATATAGCAGGTTTAAAAGCTTTAGCGCCAAACGGAATTTTATTCACGTTCTCTTGTTCGCAAGTTATCGATGATGTATTATTTTACAACACAGTTGCCGCAGCAGCCATCGAATCAGGAAGAAACATTAGAGTGTTACACAAATTAGGACAAGGTCCAGATCATCCAACCAACATTTACCATCCAGAAGGACATTACTTAAAAGGATTGGTGTTGTTTGTGGAATAAAGTTTCAGTCGCAGTCTCAGTATACAAAAAAGCCCAAAAATAATTTTTGGGCTTTTTTGTATTTATTTTTTAAAACTGAAAACTGAGACTGAAAACTTTTTTAAAGATTCGCAAAGAAATCATTTCCTTTATCATCTGTAATAATAAACGCTGGGAAATCTTTCACTGTAATTTTACGAACGGCTTCCATACCTAATTCTTCAAAATCTACTACTTCTACAGATAAGATATTTTCTTTTGCTAAAATCGCTGCAGGTCCACCAATCGAACCTAAATAAAAGCCACCATATTTATGGCAAGCGTTCATTACGTCTTTGCTTCTGTTTCCTTTGGCTAACATAATCATACTTCCACCAGCCGCTTGGAATTCATCTACATAAACGTCCATTCTTCCTGCTGTTGTTGGTCCGAAACTTCCTGAAGGCATGCCGTCCGGTGTTTTAGCTGGACCCGCATAATAAACCGGATGATTTTTGAAATACTCTGGCATTGGTTGTCCAGCGTCTAATAATTCTTTAATTTTTGCGTGAGCGATATCTCTTGCCACAATCAATGTTCCGTTTAATTTCAAACGTGTTTTGATTGGGTATTTCGATAATTCTGCTAAAATTTCTGCCATTGGTTTGTTTAAATCCACATCAACAGCTGGTTCTAAATGTGGAGCTGTTGCAGGTAAAAACTGACCAGGATTCGTTTCTAATTGCTCTAAGAAAATTCCATCTTTATTGATTTTTCCTTTGATATTTCTATCCGCCGAACAAGAAACTCCCATTCCAACCGGACAAGAAGCGGCGTGACGTGGTAAACGAATCACTCGAACATCATGTGTTAAATATTTTCCACCAAATTGTGCTCCAATTTGACTTTCTTGACAAATTTGTTGTACTCTTTTTTCCCATTCTAAATCGCGAAAAGCTTGACCCGACATGTTTCCAGAAGTTGGTAAATTGTCGTAATATCCCGCTGATGCTTTTTTCACAGTCGCTAAATTCGCTTCCGCAGAAGTTCCACCGATTACTAAAGCTAAATGGTAAGGCGGACAAGCAGCAGTTCCTAAATCCATAATACGCTCACGAACAAATTCTTCTAAAGACTTGTCGTTTAATAACGATTTTGTTTTTTGATATAAGAAGGTTTTGTTAGCTGAACCACCACCTTTTGTTAAAAATAAGAATTCATACGAATTTCCTTTTTTAGCGTAAATATCAATTTGAGCTGGTAAGTTTGAACCTGAATTTTTTTCTTCAAACATCGAAATTGGAACAATTTGCGAATATCTAAGATTTTTATTTTGGTAGGTATTGAAAATTCCTTTCGATAACCATTCCCCATCTTCCACACCTGTGTAAACGTTTTCACCTTTTTTGGCAACTACAATTGCAGTTCCAGTATCTTGGCAAGAAGGTAATTGGCCTTCTACTGCTACAGCAGCATTTTGTAATAAATTATACGCTACAAAACGGTCGTTGTCAGTAGCTTCTGGGTCTTCAATAATATTTCGTAATTTTTGTAAATGTGCCGAACGTAACATGAAAGAAACATCGTCCATAGCTTCTTGCGCTAATAATTCTAAACCTTTTGGATCAACGACTAAGATTTCTCTGTCGCCTAATTGTTCCACTTTTACAAAATCTGAAGTTAATTTTTTGTAGGTTGTATCGTCTTTTAAAATTGGATACGGTTCTTGATATATAAAGTCCATTTGTATGTGTTTTGAAATGTAAAGTTATGAAATATTATTTTTCTAACCTGCAAGGTTTTCAAAACCTTGTAGGTTTTTTTATTCTAGCTTTTGTTTTTCTGATAAAACTTCATTTTTAAAATCGTGACAATAAATAAAGTTATCGATGTCTTCAAATAAACGAATAACTTCATTTCTTAATAAATTAGTTGCTTTATTAGAAAGAATTGTTAGGTAGGAAGAAAAAGTAAAACTTTTATAATCCATATCTAAGTGGTGTTTTGGATTTAAATGAATGTACTGAATGACATTTTTTAAATATTCTTCATTTTCAATTTGAATTCTTTTGAAATGTTTTTCAAACAAACTTCCAGTTCTATTTTGTTGTTTATTGAAAGATTTTGCATAAGCATTAAATAAATTTGATAATGCTTGTGTTACTTCTGTTTCATTATTAATTCGAATTACAAAATGAAAATGATTATCCATTAAACAGTATGCAAATGTTTCAACTTTGTTTTCTAGATATTTCAAATAAAGTTTCAAAAAATATCTTTTATTTTCATCGGAAGTAAAAATAGGTTCTCCATTAATTCCTCTATTGTAAATATGATAAATTTTGTCTTTTTCTAAAATTTCAAGTTTCATTTGGCGTATATTTTTAACCTGCAAGGTTTTTGAAACCTTGTAGGTTTGGTTTGTTTAACATATTTTGTATTATTTGAAATACCTACAAGGTTTTGGAAACCTTGCAGGAAAAGAAACACTATTTCACAAAAAACCAACTCGCCACCAAAATAGCAGAAATTACACAAATTAAATCTACTAAAAGCATCATTCCTAAAGTGTAGCGCGTGTTTTTGATGTTTATACTTCCAAAATAAACGGCAATTACGTAAAATGTTGTTTCAGCACTACATTGGAAAATACAACTTAATCTTCCTGTTAACGAATCTACGCCAAAAGTTTTCATCGAATCAATCATAAAGCCACGGGAACCGCCTGAACTAAAAGGTCGTAACATGGCGACTGGTAAGGAATTCGTAATGTCTTTTGAAACTCCAATGTTTGAAAAAGCGAAGGATAGTCCGTTACTTATAATTTCGAACAAACCGCTATTTCTAAAAAATGAAATGGCTACTAACATTCCCATTACATAAGGGAAAATTTTCACACCTGTAGTCACACCATTTTTCGCACCTTCTACGAAAGTATCGAAAATGGTAGTTTCTTTTTCGATGAATTTTTTTTCGTGAATGAATGAAAATATTAAAGTAAAACCTATGATTCCAATTAACATTAAACCGGATAAATTTCCTGTAAAATAATTTTTACCAATTATATCTAAACCATTGATATACCACATTAAACCTGCTATTGCACCTACAATAATTCCAATGGCTCCTAATAATGTAAAACTTTTGAAGTTTAGTTTTTGTCTAATTCCGACCAATAAAAACGCGGCAATTGTTCCGATGAAAGATGTGATAATACAAGGTAACATCACATCTGCTGGATTGGCCGCATGTTCTGCTGCACGATATCCAATAATTGAAGTTGGAATTAAAGTTAAACCAGCAGCGTGCAAACACATAAACATAATTTGTGCATCGCTGGCTTTGTCTTTATCAGGATTTAATTCTTGTAGACTTTGCATGGCTTTTAATCCGAAAGGCGTGGCGGCCGAATCTAATCCAAGAAAATTGGCTGCAAAATTTAAAGTCATATAGGAAATCGATTCATGATTTTTTGGAATCGAAGGAAAAACTTTTTCAAAAACAGGACTTAGTTTTTTGGCTAATTTTTCCGAAGCTCCAGAAATAATTAGCAATTCCATTAAGCCACAGAAAAAAGCTAAATAGGCAATTAAAGGTAAAATGATTTCGAACAAACTGAATTTACATGTGGGCAATAAACCATCTGATTTTTGTTTGCCACTAAATATTTTTACGGTTTGACTTTTATATACGTAAGTGGTATCGGCATTTAAAGTGTCTCGATTTATAGTAAACGTTTTTTCGTCAGATTTTTGAATACTATCTTGAATAAACTCTGGAATTTCTTTTAAGTATTTTTCAGAAATTAAAATCGGATCATCTTTTTTACCGTTTAAAACAAAATCTACAGAATAACTATTTCCAGCAAATAATCCAATAATTACAAATGCAATTGACGAAATAAAAATCGCTAACCAAAACCTACTTAATACCATCCTTTTTTTTTGTAAATGTAAGATTTTATAAGATAAAAAAAAACCGCCTTGAAATTAATCAAAACGGTCTCTAAATTTTTTATTTAAATTAAAGTACAGGCTGTAAAACTCTATCGATAAGATGGATTATTCCGTTTGATGTATGAATATTTACGGTTTTAATGTTTGATGCGGGTACTGTAAGAGCTGGGTTTTCAAATAATTTCACTGAATTTTTTTCAATTCTAAAAGTTTGAAAAATAGTAGTTGAAGTTCCTAAATTTACTCTTGTTGTCACTGTAGCATCAGTTGTTGCTGCAGTTGGTAAAAATGATGTTGCAGATGATGCTCCGTTATTAATGTTACCAGTAGAAGTACCAATAATCGCAGTTTGAGTAAAAGAGCCAGCGGTAGCTAAATGATAACGCAATATTTTTGTAATATCAGCGGCAGATTTACCATTTAAATAACCACCTGTAGCAAGTGCAGTTGTAAAAGCTGCATTGGTTGGTGCAAATATTTGTGTATTACTCGCAGGTGTTGTTAATTGAGCTAACACAGCAGCTTGTGCAGGATCCGTAACAACAGTTAATAATGTTGATAAATTTGGATTTGCAATTACTGTACTAACAAGTGTAGGTAATTTCATAACAGACTCTACATAATGAATAACTCCGTTACTTGCATTAATATCACCTTTAGTTACTTTTGTTCCTCCGTTTGTTGTTCCTCCGTTAATTACTATTCCACTTGTTTTAGTTACATATGCACTTAATCCAATAGATGTAGAAAGTAAATATGGAGAATATGTTTTGATATATCCGCCATCAGGTAAATCTGAGGCTAAAGTTCCAGTTACTACAAAATGATTCATTAATACTCTTTTTAGTTCCGCTAATTGTGCAGCAGATAATGTTGTAAAATCTGTAGCTTCAACCAATGTTCCAGCAGGAATCAATGTTGATGAATAAGTTGAAAATGAGGCGTTGTTTGGCGCAAATAATGTGTATGAACCTGGATTTGTTGTTAAAGCAAATAATTGAGTTGCTTTTAATGCTTTTACCAAAACAGTATAGTCATTTGTTGAGTTTTTTTCTAAAGTTTCTGCAATTGTTGGATATTTTTCAATTACGTTTTCTGTATCATTTTCGCAAGAGAATGATAATAAAGCTACAGTAACTACTGCAATGGCTTTTGATATTTTATTTATTAGTTTCATATCTAAATAGTTTATTTTATAATATTATTTTCCGAAAGTATATCTTAATGTAAATTGTGCTTGCCAAACATCAAAAGCAGATGAGTTGTTAGAGAAAGTATCTTTTGTTAAAAATCTTTTTCCTGTATCGTCTGTTTGTACCGACATTTGTAAACCTGGAGTGTAGTTGTTTGCAGCACTTGGTGCTTCTCTAACAGAAAGAATTTGTGAATTTGTTACTCTTTTTGAAACTCCCCAATCGTTATTTAATAAGTTGGTAAAGTTTAAGATATCTGCTCTAAATTGAAAAGATTGTTTTTTACCTTTAATTTTCAAGAAGAAATCTTGAGTAACCGAAAGATCTAAACGGTGTAACATTGGTAACTCGTTAGCGTTTCTGTCAACATATTGACCTCTTTTTCCTTTTAAATAAGAATCTTGTTCAATATATTTATTAAAAGCTTCAGCTTGTTGTGCTGCTGTATATAAAACTTGATTTACTCCACCAACGTTTTGTGTAATATCTACGAATCTAAGTTCTGACACATTATTTGGGACGTATAATAAATCGTTACCATTTACACGGTCACCATTAATATCACTTCCATACGTGTACGTAAATGAACCAGCTTGCTCTCCAATATATCCAATATTAAATGATGTTGATCCACCATATTTTTTACCGTAATTTAATTTATAACCTAATAAACCAACAATTCTGTGAGGTGTGTTGTTGTTAGAGTTAGATACATCTAAATTATTGTTTCCTAAAACAGATCTTGCACCTGTCCAAGAACCTGAAGCAATTGAACCTGCAGATAATAAATCTTGTGCGTTAGAATAGGTGTAAGCTACAGAACCCCAAAATCCTTTTTTGTATGGATATTCTAATTTAAATGTTGTAGAATAAAAATATCCTTTATTTGAATTCGATAAAACAATAGCATTTGAAACATTATTGTTTACTCTTGCTCCAGCATCAGTTCCAGAATAGAATGGTCTGGTATCACCACCATTGCTTATGTTTCCAACTGGATCAGCTAAGTTGGCATTATAATAAAAAACTTCGTTAATATTTTTACTATAGATAGCTTCAACAGACCCAATAAAACCAAATGGTAATTTTTGATCTATTGCAATATTTGTTTTCCAAGATTGTGGAAATTTAAAATCATTATCTGTAAAAGCTAAATCAAATGTTGAAGGCAATTGTGGTGTGCTTGGTGTAAAATATTGTCCAGGATTAGCTGTAAAACCATACCCTCCATTTACTAAATCTGCACCACTTACGTCAATAAACCCTGTTAAAACTCCATTATTTCCAATAGCGTTAGATAAGAAAACCAATGGTGGTCTTCCAGTGAAAATTCCCGTTCCACCTCTTACTACAGTTTTTGCGTTTTTATTTACATCTAAATTGAATCCTAATCTTGGTTCAAATAAATATTGAGTATCTGGCATTTTACCAGTATTAAGTTTCTCACCATTTGCAAATGTCATGGCAGTTACTGCTGTGTTTTCTATAGCCGTGTTTTCAAAACTAACTGCTGTAGCTCGAAGACCATAGGTTAATTTTAAGCTGGTTGAAACTTTGTATTCATCTTGAGCATAAACATCAATTTTATTAGATTTTAAAACTTGCATTGGTTCTGCACCACCTGGCAAAGCAGAATATCTGAATTGAAATCTTGATGGTAAATATGTAGATGATGGCGCTCCACCATTAGCAACAGTTTCTGCAACTGCATTATTAAAAGTAGTAAGATCGTCAAAAATATACACTCCATTTGATGCTGGGAAGAAGTTATTGTTAGAAACAAATCTTTCATAATTGGCACCAAATAATAAAGTGTGTTTACCGAAGTTTCCAGTAATATTATTGGTAAAGTGAAGGGTTGAGTAATCTAATAAATTTGATGGTGTAAACGGATCTAAACCAGCAGAAATATAGTTATTTGCACCTTTTTTAATATCAATAGTTGGGAAAAGTCCACCACCTTGTAAATCTCTGTTTTCAAGTTGTTTGTCGAATCCTGCAATAAAATTGTTTGACCATTTTTCAGAAATTTTCCAATCCCATTCTAAAACAGCTGATCTTGTATTATCTTGAATTACATATCCACTATTTTTGTATGACATAGAAAAAACATTCGTTCTTCTGTTACCAAAACCGGCAGAGTTTGAATTTGAAATTAATTCATCTGATCCTGAATCATGATGCACATAACGAGCTGTTAATTTATGATTATCATTAATATTCCAGTCAATTCTTGCTAAAAACTTTTTTGATTCTCTTACTGCATCAAAATTTTCAAAAGGTCCAGTTTCGTAGCCAAATGAGTTTTTTAATAAATTAGATAAATTTACCAAATCTGTATAAGCCGTTTCAGATACTTGTGCACCTCCAATTGGTGAACCTGAAGAAGTCCAAGTTGTTGCTGGACTCGTGTTGTCAATGGTTTCAAAGTTTCCAAAGAAAAACAATTTATCTTTAATAATAGGTGCTCCAATACGTGCTCCCCAAATTTTTTCTTGAAATTGAGAAGGTGTAATTTTCACATTTCCAGCTCTTTCTCCTAAAAATTCTTTTTTATTATTTCTGAAAGAATGATAAACAGAACTTTCAATTTCATTAGTTCCACTTCTAGTTACTGCATTAATTCCAGAACCTGTAAAACCAGATTGTCTTACGTCAAAAGGAGCAATATTTACTTGAAGTTGTTCAATTGCATCTAAAGAAATGGCTGTAGAACCTGTTCTTCCTCCTGCTTGAGTATCAGATCCTAATCCAAATCCGTTATTAAAAACAGAACCATCAATTGTAAAATTGTTTAAACGAGAATCTTGACCACCAAAAGTTCCATTACTACCAGCATTGGCATTATATTTTGTAATACTGTTTATACTTCTTGAGCCAATAATTGGAACACTGTTTATTTCTCTTGTAGAAAACTGTTGACCCGCACCAGTTTTACCTTTATTGTAGGCGTCTTTAGCATTAACGGTTACAATTTTTACTTCTTCAATTGCATTAATAGCACTTTGTAATTGTAAATTAATTACAATTGAATTCCCTAAAGGAGCAAAAACTTCTTCAATGATATACGGATTATAACCCGTATAGTTTACTTTAATAGTGTAAGGACCACCAGGTCTTACAGAATTTGCTGAGTAATTTCCCTTTTCGTCTGTCGTCGAGAAGTATTTTGTTCCAGTAGGAACGTGTTTAATTTCTACTACAGCAGCTGGAAGCGCTTCTCCTGATGTTGATTTTACAGTACCAGCTATTGCTGATTTTGTTACCTGTGAAAATCCGACACCAGAAAGTAATAGAAAAAACCAAAAAACACACTTTTTCATTTTGTTTATTTATAAATTTTCGACAAAATTAGAAAACAAAGAAGCGGCTTAGGTTAAGAGAATGTTAACAAAAATTTATCTTAAATTAATTTACCCAGTAATGAATTTGCTAATTAGCTGACTAGTTGAACTATCGTGATTTTTGACTGTACCACTTTCAATTTCGCTTAAAATAGAGTTGGCTAATTGTTTTCCTAACTCAACTCCCCATTGATCATAACTATAAATGTTCCAAATAATTCCTTGTACAAAAATTTTGTGTTCGTACATGGCAATTAATTTCCCTAAACTTTCTGGAGTTAATTGGTTTATTAAAATAGTGTTTGATGGTTTGTTTCCTGTGAAAACTTTAAACGGAATTAATTTTGAAATTTCTGCTTCGGTTTTTCCTTGTGCTTCAAATTCTGCAAGAACTTCCTCTTTAGATTTCCCTTTTAATAAAGCTTCAGTTTGTGCAAAAAAGTTCGACATTAATTTATTATGATGGTCTTTTTCTCCGTGAAGTGGTTGAATAAACCCAATAAAATCTGTCGGAATTAATTTTGTTCCTTGATGAATTAATTGAAAAAAAGCGTGTTGCGAATTGCTTCCTGGCTCGCCCCAAACAATTGTTCCGGTTTGATAATTTACTGGAAATCCATTTCGTGCAATAGATTTTCCGTTGCTTTCCATATTACTTTGTTGTAAATAGGGTGCTAATTTTTGTAAATATTGTGTGTATGGAATTAAGGCTTCTGTTTCAGCTCCAAAAAAGTTATTGTGCCAAATGCTCAATAAAGCCAATACAACTGGAATATTATTTTCAAAAGATGTGGTTTTAAAATGCGTGTCCATTTTATTTGCACCTTTTAATAATTGATTGAAATTATCGTAACCAACTGCTAAACTAATCGTTAAACCAACGGCGCTCCATAATGAAAAGCGTCCGCCAACCCAATCCCACATTGGAAAAATGTTTTCAGGCGCAATTCCGAAATTTGTTACGTTTTGTAAGTTACTTGAAACAGCCACAAAATGCTTAGATATGTCTTTTTCCGAAGCATTTTGCAAAAACCATTTTTTAATTGTTTCCGAATTGGTTATCGTTTCTTGAGTAGTAAATGTTTTAGAAACAATGACAAATAAAGTGGTTTCTGGATTTATTTTTTTTAAAATTTCTTGAATGTGATCACCATCAACATTAGAAATAAAATGTGTGTTTAACTTATTTTTATAAAATTGAAGTGCCTCCACAACCATTGCCGGACCTAAATCTGAACCGCCAATTCCGATATTTACTACATCTGTAAAATGTTTTCCAGAATAGCCTTTCGCTTCTCCAGAAATTATAGAATTTGTAAAGTCTTTTATTTTGTTTTTTGTAGCAAAAATTTCAGGAATTACGTTTTCGCCTTCAAATAGAATGGTGTCATTTTCGTTGGCACGTAAAGCGGTGTGAAGCACAGCTCTGTCTTCTGTTTCATTAATTTTTTCGCCTGAAAAATATTTTGAAATGGCTTCTTGTAAACCTACTTCATTTGCTAATTCAATTAGTAAACTTAAGGTTTCTTTGGTCCAATTGTTTTTAGAAAAATCTACATAAAAATCGTTCCATTCAATATGGAATGTCGCAGCTCTTTTGGCATCATTTTCAAACAAATCATTTATCGATTGAAACTCAATTTCAGAAAAATGTGTTCTTAATTTTTGCCAAGCATCAGTTTCAGTTGGATTTATCGTATTAAGGCTCATTTTTTACTCTTTAAAAGTTTTTGTGGTGATGTCTTCCAATTCTTTTTTAAGCGGTGCAATTGTAGCCAAATATTTTTCTTTTTGTTTTTTTGTCATGGGTTCCGAAGTAGGTAATTTCAATCGTAATGGATCAACTTGAACTCCATTTTTCCAGAAACGATAACACACGTGCGGACCAGTTGCTAAACCCGTACTTCCCACTTTTCCAATCACTTGACCTTGTGTTACAGATTGTCCTCTGCGAACCAAAATTTTAGACATGTGCAGGTATTGTGTGGCGTATTTTCCGTTGTGTTTTACTTTTACGAAATTTCCATTTCCAGAAGTGTAACCAGTAGCTTCTACAACACCTGAAGCGGTTGTTTTTATTGGCGTTCCATGTGGTGCTGCATAATCAGTTCCGTTGTGGGCTTTCCATGTAAATTGTACCGGGTGAAATCTTCGAGTAGTAAATTTTGAAGTTAATTTAAAGAATGACAAAGGTGCTTTTAAAAACATACTTTTCGCACCTGATGCTTTTTCATCAAAATATTCTGGTTTTTTTTGTTTTTCGTTGATTTTGTATGGAAAAGCGTAGATCTTTTTCCCTTTGTATTCAAAATAGGAAGCTTCCACTTCATCTACACCTAAATATTCACCATTTTCGAAATATTTTTCTTTGATAGTAACGGCAAATTTATCACCTTTTTTAAGTTTGAAAAAGTCAATGGAGTATTTGTAAATTTGTGCTAATTCATTTGCTAAAGAAGCACTAACTCCATTTCTTGAAAGTGTTTCAGATAAGGAACCGTCTAATTCTGCAGCAATAGTTCTTCTTTTAATTACAGTTGGACGTGTTTTAATTTGTACATGAATTGAATCTCTTAAATCAACAACTAAATAACTCGTTTTATCCTGAACATAAACTAAAGCTTTTATGTTTTTTTTATTTTTTTTGTCTGATAAAGTAATGAAAGGTTTACCTGCACGAATGTTTTTTATATTGAAAGAATCTTTAATTTTCTCTGTAATATCAAAGGTTTTTAAACTATCTGGTAACGTATACGCTTCTAAAATAGTGCTAAAAGTATCTCCAGATTGCAAAGTGTCTTCTACCACCGAAAAGTCATTAAAAGTAAACCCATATTTTTTAATTATAGGTTCTTTTTTGACGGTTTTTTCTGCAATTTTTTTGGCGTTTTCTTTATCTTGACAAGAAAACGTTAGTAGTAGTATAAGTGCGTATAGTAAATATTTCAAACTGTTTTTTTTTGGTATTATTCTCCCCAATTTTTTAATTCTTCTTCACTCCAAAGTTCTGGAAAGAAAATTCTTCTTTGGTATTTTGGCAGCATGTATTTTTTCCAATCACTTCCACCAGTTGCTTCATGATTTCCAGGAACACTTTCTATATATTTTTTAGCGGCATTGAAATGACCCATCACCCAAGTGATATTCACTGTTTTGTCGTAATGACGCATGGCAGCAATTAGTTCTGGATTTTTTTGATCGTTTTCAGGTAATTGTTTGAATTTTTTCCAAAGATTCTTGTCACTATAATCTTCCATAAAGCACAAAAATTCTTTTTTGTATTTGCGTTCAAATTCTGTTAACAAATATGATTTTTCACCAGTATAATAATCTTTTCCAGCAGCTTGCCAATACATATGTTCCAAAGTATTTGGATAAGATGCAGCAGTGTCAAATCCAGCTCTGTATCGGATATCAATTAGGTTGATTAAATCTGTTGAAGCGAATTCAATCATTCTATATTGGGCACTTTGAAAGCCACTCGCTGGCGTTAACGTGTTTCTAAATTTTAAATATTGTTCCGGCTCCATTCCGTCTTTCATAATATCAAAAGAAGTAGTAAGCATATCAAAATATCTGCTGATTCTACCTAGTCTTTCTGTGAAAAATTCGGTACTTGGAGCCTCATTATAACAAACTTGCTGCATTTCCCAAAGAATCATTTTGAACAATAATTCATTGACTTGATGGTACATAATAAATACCATTTCGTCTGGTAAAGTGGTGCGTTGAATTTGCAAGTTTAAAAGCGCATCGGTTTGTATGTAATCCCAATAAGTTATTGGTTTAGCCCAAAGCAATCCTTCTAAATGAGTTTCTGTATTTTGATTTATTTTATCAAACTTTTCGTTTAATTGTTCGATTTTTTCTTTAATAGTATCTTGCAAAACAGTTAATTTTTAAAATTTATGGGATGTTTTAATCCTTTATATTGATCGATGTCGGCTTTGATAGATCCAACGGCCAAACTCGCTTTTACTCTGATTGGAATTTTGTTGCTATCGTCTGAAATCCAAACAGTTAAACTTTCTTCTTCCTTAAATACACGACCTGCTTGTACTAAAGGTTTAAAGATCATGCAGTTTATTTTTCCAAATTTAGAGTTTATATTTTCTCTACCAACAAATTTAAGCTTAAATTTTGTAGTTTCATCATCAAAAAACATATCAATTGTGATTGATTCCCCCACATTTAATTTGTCAATTTTAGGATGATTTCTTAAATAATAAAATGATGAAACAATATCTTGTACATTTTCGGGTACACTAAATGTTTTTTCCGTTTTGTTTTTGTAGTCTTTTACTAGAACAGTATTGTTGTTTTGATTGAAGTAACCTTGTTGGTTTTTGGTATAACCACCTTCGTTGATATTTCTAATAAAAACATAAGGTTTGTTTGTTTCTTTGTTAAAGTAGCTTTCGTAGTTGTCTACCACTTTAAACATCATTTTAGTCATACCACTTGTGTAACCTTTGCCTACAACATGGTGCATTTTTTTACCGTTAAGTTCTGCGTCTTTAACTTCTAAAGTAGCATAACCAGCATTGATAAGTCCGTAATGTATTCTTAGTTTAACAAATTCTCCAACAGTATAAGAATCAACTTGAGCAGTATCAAACGAGTTTGATAGTATAAACACAGTAAAAAGTAAAATTATCTTTTTCATTTTATAAGTTTTTCTTAGAAGAATACAATTATTGTTCCAAAGTTACAAAAAACAAAAAACCCAGTCAAAAGATATGACTGAGTTTTTATGTTTTAACCAACCAAAAAACTATAAATTATGAAAACTTATATACAATATGAGTCTACTACCTCTCAATTGCCCTGCAAAGATATGTTAAGGTTTTGTGTTTTATTTAAAGAAAAATCAACTTTAACACTTTTAACAGAATAATATGTAAGAAAAGCGGTTAAAATTTAACAAAACAAAAAAATAATAACTTTTTATTGAGTATTTGACAATGCAGATATTTAACTAATTGTTTAAAAATGATGAAATTTATCAGTTTTTTTACTAATTCTTCCTAAAACGCTTTGAAATAAAAGTGTTTTATAAAAAAAGCAGCTTTTTACAGCTGCTTTAGTTTTTTATAGTGTTCCTCTTTTGGCTTGTTCTCTTTCAATTGACTCAAAAAGCGCTTTGAAATTTCCTGCTCCAAAACCTTTTGCACCCATTCTTTGAATAACTTCGAAGAAAAGAGTTGGTCTGTCTTCAATTGGTTTGGTGAAAATTTGTAACAAATACCCTTCTTCATCCGCATCAATCATGATTCCTAATTTCTGAAGTTCATTAATATCTTCTTTAAATTTAGACATATGATCTTTTAATCTTTCAGGAATAGCATCATAATACGCTTGTGGTGGCGTACTTAAAAATTCAATTCCACGAGAACGCATATCCGCAACAGTTGTAATAATATCGTCAGTTGCAACTGCAATGTGTTGTACACCTTCGCCTTCATAGAAATCTAAATATTCTTCAATTTGAGAACGTTTTTTTCCATTAGCTGGTTCGTTGATAGGGAATTTAATTCTTCCGTTTCCGTTACTCATTACTTTAGACATTAAAGCCGAATATTCCGTAGTAATTTGTTTGTCGTCAAAAGAAAGGAAATTCACAAATCCCATCACGTCTTCAAACCATTTTACAGCTTCATCCATTCTGTTCCATCCTGTATTTCCAACCATATGGTCAATGAATTTTAAACCAACAGGTTCTGGATTGTAATCCGATTTCCATTCACTGTATCCAGGTAAAAAGATTCCGTTATAATTTTTACGTTCTACAAATACAAAAACCGTTTCTCCGTAAGCACCATAGATACCTGCGCGAACTACTTCACCGTTTTCATCACTTTCAACAACTGGTTCAAAATAAGATTTTGCGCCACGTTTTGTAGTTTCTTCATAAGATTTACGAGCGTCTTCTACCCAAAGTGCAATCACTTTAACACCATCTCCATGTTTTTTTACATGTTCTCCAATTGGTGAGTTGCTGTTTAAAGCGGTTGTTAATACCAAACGAATTTTATCTTGTTTTAATACATAAGATGCTCTGTCTTTTACGCCTGTTTCTAATCCAGCATAAGCCAATGATTGAAAACCGAAAGCTGTTTTGTAAAAATGAGCCGCTTGTTTTGCATTTCCAACGTAAAATTCTACGTAGTCTGTTCCTAATAAAGGCAAGAAATCTTGCGCGCCTTCAAATATTTTTTCTAAGCCGTATTCGACTGATTTTAATTCGTTACTCATAATATATATTTTAATGGTAATATGAAAATTACCTAAAGTTGTGATTGTTTAATTATTCTACCCAAGATTTATAGTACTGACCATCGTCTAATCCCATCGCTTCTTCCGTTATCATTAATGGGCGGAACGTGTCAACCATAACGGCTAATTCTAGTGTTTCGGTATGACCAATACTTCTTTCCATGGCTCCTGGTGCTGGTCCGTGTGGAATTCCTTTTGGATGTAAAGTAATGTGACCTTGTTCGATGTTATTTCTACTCATAAAATCACCATCTACATAATACAACACTTCATCAGAATCGATATTACTGTGATTGTATGGCGCAGGAATTGATTTTGGATGATAATCATACAATCTCGGTACGAATGAACATATTACAAAAGTAGACGTTTCAAAAGTTTGATGAATTGGTGGTGGTAAATGAACTCGACCTGTTATTGGTTCGAAATTATGAATTGAAAATCCATATGGGAAATTGTATCCGTCCCAACCGATAACATCAAATGGGTGCGTAGCGTAAACCACTTCATGCATCATTCCTTCTTTTTTGATTTTGATTAAAAAATCACCTTTCTCGTCATAGGTTTCTATTTCGGTTGGTAATTTGAAATCTCTTTCGCAAAATGGAGAATGTTCTAAATGTTGACCTGATTCGTTTTTATATCTTTTTGGCGTATAAAATGGCGCATAAGATTCTACATAAAACAAACGATTTTCTTCAGTATTGAAATCGATTTGATAAATCATTCCACGAGGAATAATAAGATAATCGCCATATTCGAAATCAATATTTCCCATCATTGTTCTGAGTTTCCCAGAACCTTTATGGATAAATATCATTTCGTCTGCATCGGCGTTTTTATAAAAATAAGTACGTAATGATTTTTTTGGTGCGGCTAATCCGATAATACAATCTTTATTGACTAACATGTCTTTACGACTTTCTAAAAAATCGTCAGCTGGTTTTAATTCAAAACCTTTTAGTAATAAAGATTTGATGTTTTTACCGATTGCAATTTTTGGTTCAACAGAGTAAGATTTGGTAATTTCTTTAACTTGTGTTGGTCTGTGAACATGATACAATAATGAAGAATGTCCATTGAATCCTTCTGTACCAAAAAGTTGTTCGTAATATAATCCACCATCAGGTTTTTCAAACTGTACGTGGCGTTTTTGAGGGAAATCTCCTAATTTATGATATATTGGCATTTTCTTTTTTGTTTAAAAGTTGATACTGTTTATGATTTTTAAAGATTAAAATCATAAATTTTAAAAAAAAGAAGCATACTCATTCAGGATTTCTCTTGATGAGGAATTTTAAATAGGCTAATAATCCGTCCCAATTTTTCATATTTATAAAAACTTATTTTTTAGCGGTCAAAAAAGGAATCGCTATTTTAAGTGTTTTGCAATCGCAAAGTTATATAGATGAGCGATTTCATTACACAAATATCGGAAAAATATATTATAAAAAAAAACGACTTCAATTTGAAGTCGTTTTAAATATTATTCTTGTTTATTATTCTTGTTTATTATTCAGTTTCGAATTTCGTTTACCGTATAAGAAATATATTAAAATTCCAATGGATAACCATCCTAAAGATAGTAATTGTGCATCTTTACTTAAGTTAATCATTAGGTATGTATTAATTAAAATACCACAAACGGCAATTACTGGTAAAGCAGGAACTTTAAAAGTACGCTCTAAACCTGGTTGTTTTACTCTTAAAATCCAAACCGCAATACAAACCATAGTAAAAGCAAATAATGTACCAAAACTTGTCATTTCTGCTAATTTACTAATTGGAGTGAAAGCAGCAACTATTGCAATAAAACCTCCTAAAATCATTAAATTGTTTTTTGGAGTTCCAGATATTGGGTTGATTTTAGAGAAAACAGAAGGAATTAATCCGTCTTTAGACATTCCTAAGAAAATTCTAGATTGTCCCATAATCATTACCATTAATACAGAAATTAAACCAACTGTAGCGGCAATTGTGATAATATAACCTGCCCAAGCTTGTCCAGCAATATCAAAAGCATAAGCTACTGGAGCTTTAATAGCTTCAGGATATTTTCCTAGTGGATTGAAGTCTTGGTAACTGATCATACCAGTTAATACTAAAGAAACTAAAATATAAAGTACTGTACAAACTAATAAAGAAGCAATGATTGCAAAAGGAACATCTTTTTTAGGATTGATCGCTTCACCAGCTTGAGTTGATACCGCATCAAAACCAACATAAGCAAAGAAAATTGCAGCAGCTCCTGAAACTACACCACCAACACCATAAGCTTGGTGAGGTTTGTCATCTACCATAATTGTTTGAACATCAGGAATAAATGGTGTCCAATTGTCTACATTAATAAAAAATGCACCTGCAATAATTACAAAAATAACTGCAGAGACTTTTAAAATAACGATGAAGTTATTTGCACTAGCAGCTTTTTCGGTACCTTTTATAAGAAGAGATATTACTAAAAGAACAATAAGAAATGCAGGTAAGTTCATTGAAAACCCTTCACCGGTATAACTTGCTGGGTCAGCTGTTAGCCATTCGGGGAGTTTTATGCCAAACATTTTGAGCATTTTATTAAAATATCCAGACCAAGAAACGGCAACCGTCATCGAACCCATCGCGTATTCTAAGATTAATCCCCAACCAATAATCCAAGCAAAAACTTCACCAATTGTTCCGTAAGCATACGCATACGCAGAACCTTCTACAGGTAAAATTGAAGCAAATTCAGAATAACATAAAGCAGCAAATACACAAGCGATACCTGCAATTACAAATGAAAGCGCTAATGCTGGACCAGCGTGATTATATGCTCCAGTTCCGGTAAGTACAAAAATACCTCCACCAATAATGGCTCCAATTCCAATTGCTGTTAAGCTCCATTTCCCTAGAACTCGCTTTAATTCACTTTTTTTCATATCCGCTTCAAAAGCAGATACTGGTTTAACTCTCCAAATAGACATAAAGTAATAATTTTTTGTTGTGCCAAATATATGATATTTTCACTTAATTAACCAAATCAAAATATTTAATTAAAAAACGAAGCCTAAATTGAACCAAAAAGCAGAGAAATGTGTTTCTGGAGACCAAGTATATTTAATTTCAAATGGACCAATAAGTGTGTCTAATCCATACCCTAATCCAAAACCTGTAAATGAAGGTTTATTTAACCAAGTTTTTGTGGAATTAAATATAAAATTTCCAACAATAGAAGCGTTGTAAGTAAGATTTATATGGTTTTTTCTGTAAAATTCATAATCAACAGTTCCAGTTGCTTTTACATAGGAGTTTCCGCTTAAGTTTAAAAAATCATAACCATAAAAGGAACGAATATTATTCGTGTCTTTAAATCCATTCCCACCTAAAACAAAATCAAAATAAGGTAGAGAAGAATAACCAACTTTAAAACCTCCTTCGTTTTGAATAATTACAGAAAGTTTTTTCAACGGCTCAAAAGCAATTCCCATATCTGCTTTGGCAATTGAAAATTTGCTAAACTTATTTGTGTAATCTGACGAATGAAAATAATAATTAAAATTACTTTTAAAATACCATCCTTTTTTTGGAAAAAATTTATTGTTAAACGTATCGTGATTTAAAAACCCAAAAAAGGACAAATAATTACTGTTTTCAATTGTTTTATTCGCGTTAGGTAAATTTTCGGATTTTAAATTCAAATGTTGCAGCTCTAAACCACCTCCAAGATTAAATTTTCTTAAGAAAACAGTTTGAAGAAATGCTTTATTATTTAAACTAGAATAATCTAAATTTATTTTTTCGAAAGTGTTATTTAAATAATTTTGAATTCCGAAAGAATTATTTACGTTTTTATTGAATTTATTTAAACTTGAAGAAACACCAAAACTAAAATAATAGCCATTATCAATTAAATAGTTGAAATCATATCTAAAATTATCACCTAAAATTAAATCTAAAGAAACCATGTCGTTTTTAGATAATAATTTTTTATGAGTGATGTTTATTAAAGCACCACTTTTATATAGTTCATCATAATGTAAAGCGAATTTTAAAAAAGTGTTCACTCTATTTTCTCTTAAACTAATAAAAACATCTTTTTCGTTAAATTGATATTTTACAGAGCTAAAGTTTTGTGTATTATTTAAATTTTGAATACCATTTTGAAAATCTTCAAAACTAATTTTAGTATTTGGTTTAAAACGTAATTTCCCTAAAACGTAAGCTCGCGTATAATTTTTCAGTTCTGTAAAGCCAATGTTTCCTATATAAATAGAATCTTTTACTGGAGCTAATTCTGGTTTTTTATAGTCGCTATTTTGAAAAACAGTAAGTTCTGTTAAAAATTTTCGAGCTTCATTTTCTCCATTTTCAATAATTTTTTTTCCATTTTCGAAAGATAAAACATTGAAACCTTTAATGTCGGGTTTAATATAAATGTCGGTAAGTTTTCGCTTACTTTCCATTTGTCCTTGTGTGTTGAAATTAGAAATTTGTCCGAAAATAGTAGTGATTCCTTGTAAATCCTTTCTATTTTTTAATTCTTCTTGCACATCTACACCAATAACAAAATCTACACCTAACTCTCTTAGCTTTTCAATTGGATAATTATTGGTTACACCACCATCAACAAGTAACCTTCCTTCAATTTCTATTGGATAAAATATCGTTGGAATGGAACTACTTGCCACTAAAGCTTGTGGAAAAATTCCTTTATCTAAAACTACTTCTTGGCCTGTTTCAATATCAGTTGCCATACAGAAAAACGGAATAGGAAGTTTTTTAAAATCACGTATATTTCTTACGTGATAACTAATTTTAGAAAGGAAATTGAAATTATACAAACCTTTAGAAAGCGCATTTGGCGTTTCTAATTTAAGGTTTTTGAAAGGAAGTACTAAAGCATAAATATCGTCATTTCTTTTATTGATAAGAATTTTGGATTTTCTTGGAATATTATCTTGAACTAAATCGTCAATGGTTAACGTTTTGAAAATAGAATCCAATTGTTTTCCCGTATAACCAGAAGCGTACATTCCACCAATGATGGCGCCCATACTGGTTCCGCCGATGTAATCGATTTTTATTCCTAAGGAATCGATAACTTTCAACACACCAATATGTGCCAATCCTTTCGCGCCACCACCAGAAAGCACCAATCCAATTTTTGGTTTTTTTGAAGTTTCTTGCGCGTTTGAGTTTAAAGGCAAAACGCAAAAGGCAAAAGTGAAAAGGAAGATACAAGAAAACATACCGCTAAAGCAATTTTCTTTTTTCTTTTTGCTTTTTACTTGATTCTTAAACATAGGTTATTCTTTTTTGTAAAAGTCGGTAATTTTTTTCGCTTTTGAAAGTCCAATTATGTCAGAAATTTCTTTTTCTGTGGCTTCTTTTAATCTTTTAACACTTTTGAAGTGAGAAATTAAAGTTACCATTGTTTTTTCACCAATTCCAGGGATGTTATCTATTGACGAAACTAACGATGCTTTACTTCTTTTATCTCTGTGATGCGTGATTCCAAATCGATGCGCTTCGTTTCGTAATTGCTGTATAATTTTTAGTGTTTCACTTTTCTTATCTAAATATAAAGGAATCGGATCATCTGGATAAAACAATTCTTCCAAACGTTTCGCAATTCCAATAATGGCAATTTTTCCACGTAAACCTAAATCTTCCAAACTTTTTAAAGCCGAAGACAATTGTCCTTTTCCACCATCTATAATAATTAGTTGTGGTAACGTTTGGTTTTCGTCAAGCATGCGTTTGTATCTTCTGTAAACGACTTCTTCCATCGAAGCAAAATCATTCGGACCTTCAACGGTTTTGATATTAAAATGGCGATAGTCTTTTTTACTTGCTTTTCCATCTTTAAAAACCACACAAGCCGAAACCGGATTGGTTCCTTGAATGTTCGAATTATCAAAACATTCAATATGTCGTGGTTCCACAGAAAGTCGTAAATCTTTTTGCATTTGCGCCATAATTCGGGTGGTATGACGTTCAGGATCTACAATTTTTATTTGTTTCAGTTGGTCTAAACGATAGTATTTGGCATTGCGTTCCGATAAATTTAAGATTTCTTTTTTATCACCTAATTTTGGAACGGTTACTTTTATAGTTTCACCTAAATCTATTTCAAAAGGTACGATAATTTCTCGAGAGGTTAAAAAGAATCGTTCTCGAATTTCAACAACGGCTAATTCTAGTAATTCTTGATCGGTTTCGTCTAATTTTTTCTTTAATTCTAAAGTATGCGAACGAATAATCGCTCCGTGAGAAATCTGTAAAAAATTCACATACGCCATCGTTTCATCAGAAATAATCGAAAACACATCAATATTGGTGATTTTCGGATTTAAAATCGTCGATTTCGCTTGATAGTTTTCTAAAACTTCAATTTTATCTTTTATTTTTTGTGCTTCTTCAAACTTCATTTCAGAAGCTAAAATTTGCATGTGATTTTTGAAATCTTTTAAACTTTCTTTGAAATTTCCTTTTAAAATTTCTCTAATTGCTGTAATTTGAGTTTGATAATGTTCTTGGGTTTCAAAACCTTCACAACCACCTTTGCAATTTCCAATATGATATTCTAAACACACTTTATATTTTCCCGCACGAATATTGGTTAACGATAAATCGAAATTACAAGTTCGTAACGGATATAATTCTTTGATTAATTCCAATAAGGTGTTTACGGTTTTGAAACTGGTATAAGGACCAAAATATTCCGAACCGTCTTTCACCATTTTTCTTGTAGGGAAAACTCTTGGAAAAGCTTCTTTTTTGATACAAATCCAAGGATAGGTTTTATCATCACGAAGTAAAACATTATATCTAGGTTGTAAGGTTTTAATCAGATTGTTTTCCAATAATAACGCATCGGTTTCTGTTGGAACTACAATGTGTTTAATCGTCACAATCTTTTTTACAAGTACCGAAGTTTTATAATTATCGTGGTTTTTAGTAAAATACGATTGTACGCGTTTTTTTAAATTTTTCGCTTTTCCAACATACAAAATCTTGTTGTCTTTGTCGTAATACTGATACACACCAGGATTATCAGGTAAAGTTTGGATTTGTAGTTCGAGTGGCGTCATTTTTGTGGGCGAAGTCTGTATTTTTTGTTGCGATGGAAATTCTATCACAAAAATAACAAAAAACTATTGATTTAACATGAAGTAATTTTTTATTACATTAGCCAAAAAGTCAAACACGTTATGCATAAGTCAATTACCATTTTTAACGAAACTATTTTACCTGGCGAAAGTAAAACCATCAACATGCAAATTGGAAAATTGCACACGATGACGGATTTGCATATTCCTATAATTGTAAAAAGAAGTAAAAAAGACGGACCAGTTGTTTTATTTAGCGCTGGTTTACATGGTGATGAAATTAACGGGACAGAAATTGTTAGGGAACTTATTGTTCAAAAAATCAACAAACCTAAATGTGGTACAATTATTTGTATTCCAGTAATTAATATTTTTGGTTTTGTAAATCAAACTCGAGAATTTCCTGATGGAAGAGATTTAAACAGAGTTTTCCCTGGAAGTAAAACAGGTTCGTTAGCGAGTCAGTTTGCTTATCATATTGTAAAAGAAATTATACCACATATAGATTATGCTATCGATTTTCACGCTGGTGGCGCCAGAAGATTTAACGCACCACAAATACGTATTGTACCTAATAATAAAGAATTAAAAATATTATCAGATGTTTTTGGAGCGCCTTTTACGTTGTATTCTAATAATATTGCCGGTTCTTTTAGAAATTCATGCGATAAAATGAACGTTCAATTGTTGTTATTTGAAGGAGGAAAATCGGTTGATATTAATGACAAGGTTACCAAAGAAGGTGTTGAAGGCGCTAAAAGATTTTTGCAACATTTGAAAATGTTAAAACCTAAACATCAAATTTCTTCAGCAAATAAAACTATTTATATTGAAAAATCAGATTGGATTAGAGCCAATCATTCTGGTATGTTTCATGGATTAAAACAAATTGGTTGTTATGTGGTAAAAGGCGAATTACTGGCCACAATTTCCGATCCGTTTGGAAAAGTAAGTCATAAATTAAAAGCGCCACATGCAGGTTATTTAATAAATGTAAACGATGCACCAGTGGTTTATAAAGGTGATGCCGTTTTTCATATTTCAACAAATTTAGAAGCATAATCTTCAAAATCCAAACCTAACAATTATCATGTTTTATCTGAAAGTTGTCACTTAGATTTGTCAAAAAAATTTAGGTATGCAGTATTGGAAGAAATTGACTCCGCAACAAAGACAAGATAGAATTGATGAAGCTTTAGTTCAAAATGTGAATTTTGCGACAGATACTTCATTAGGATTTCCCGCTTCTCGTTTAGATAGTAAAGTGTTTTACGAAGAAGCGCCTTTTTTACGAGATGCACCCACAATTAGAGCGTATGTTGCCAATCCAAATAATATTGGTTGTCATACTTTCGGAACTTCAGAAAATGCGTTTTATGGCACACAAGAAATTGAACGTGAAGTTTTAAATGTGTTAGCTGTTGATGTTTTTAAATGTCAACCAAACGAATACGACGGCTACATTTCTCCTGGTGGAACCGAAGCCAACATTCAAGCTATTTGGGTATTTCGAAATTATTTCTTTCATAATTTCAATGCAAAATTGAACGAAATTGCCATTTTAGCTAGTGAAGACACGCATTATTCCATACCAAAAGCCTCTAATTTATTACAAATTGATTGGATTTCAATTCCTGTTGATTTCTATTCGAGAGCCATTCAAAAAGAGAAATTGGAAGCTTTAATTGTGGAAGCGAAAAATAGAGGAGTAAAATATTTTATCGCGGTTTCCAATATGGGAACAACCATGTTTGGTTCCGTAGATAATCCGAATGATTATATCGAAGTTTTAGAAAAACATAATTTAGAATATAAACTGCATATTGACGGCGCTTACGGTGGTTTTGTCTATCCGTTTAGCAATGAAAAATCGGAAATTAATTTTAGTAATCCAAAAATTAGTTCTATTACAATTGACGCACATAAAATGTTACAAGCTCCTTATGGAACAGGCGTTTTTATTTGTAGAAAAGGCTTAATCGAAAATGTATTAACCAAAGAAGCGGAGTACGTAGAAGGCATGGATTTAACTTTATGCGGAAGTCGTTCTGGTGCGAATGCTGTGGCAGTTTGGATGATTCTATTTACGTACGGACCTCATGCTTGGTACGAAAAAATCAGCATTTTAATGATGCGAACACAATTTCTTACCAAAGAATTAGACGCATTAGGAATAGCTTATTACAATTGTCCGTTTATGAATATTGTGACGATTAAAGCTGAATTTGTTCCTGAAAATATCGCAAATAAATTCGGTTTAGTACCACAACAGCACAATGAAAACAACAAATGGTATAAAATTGTTTTGATGGATCACGTAGAAGTCGAACATTTAACTAACTTTATAGACGAAATGAAAACGTCTAAAAATGTTGAAAAAAGAATTACGACAGAAGTATAAAGAATTGCGAAAACAATTATCTGAAAATGAAATTGAAGAATGGTCTTTGCAAATTGCCAATCAACTCATTCGTTTAGATATTTGGCAACATAGCTTCTATCATCTTTTTTTACCTATTGAAAGTCAGAAAGAAGTTAATACCGAATATATTTTGCAAGTTTTAGCTGGAAAAGATAAAAATATTGTGCTTTCCAAAAGTGATTTTTCCACCAGAGAAATGACACATTTTTTATTAACCGATAATACTACCATAAAAAAAAACGAATACGATATTCCAGAACCGATTGATGGTTTAGAAGTACTTGTTTCCAAAATCGATGTGGTCTTTGTGCCGCTTTTAGCTTTTGACGAAAAGGGAAATCGAGTAGGTTACGGAAAAGGTTTTTACGACAAGTTTTTAGCAGCATGTAAGCCAGAAATCTTAAAAATTGGTGTGTCTTTTTTCGAATCAGAAAAGGTGATTTCGGATGTATTAAACACTGATATTCAGTTAGATTTTTGCGTTACTCCAACAAAAGTTTACAATTTTTAATGTTAAACTAAGGTAGGATTCCATATATTTTCTTACATTTGAAATTCTAACAAAAAATCTAAACTATGATTCAATCTATTCATTCTACGTTAGCTTATGCTGTTTTAGCTGTAGTATTAATTGCTGTAATAAATGCTTTTTTAGGACTTTCGTCTAAAAGAAATTTCACAAAAAACGACAGAAGTTTATCTTTAGTGGCATTAATTTTAAGTCACACTCAATTACTGGTTGGTTTGGTTTTATGGGCAACTTCTCCATTAGGAAAAGACGCTATGAGTCAAATGAGTAATTCGGCTATGCGATTAACTGCAGTAGAACATCCACTTGTAAATATTATTGCAATTGTATTAATTACAATAGGTTGGAGTAAACATAAAAAAGAAGAAAGTAGTAATGGAAAATTCAAGAAAATTGGAATTTTTTACGTTTTAGGATTACTATTAATCTTATCAAGAATTCCTTGGTCGAATTGGATGGCATAATTTTTGTCTAAGCAATAAAAACATAAAAAGAAACGGTTATTGTCAATCTGAACTTGATTCAGATTCTGAAATAAATTCAGAATGACAATTTCTGTTCTTTTTTAATCTTATATTACATGAAGATGAAGAAATTTATATACATTTTTCCGCTTTTGGTGGTTTTGTTTTTTCAGAAGGAGAATTTAAAAATGACACCTTCGCAAGAAAAGCCAAAATCAAAAATCACGGATACGATCAAGAAAAAAGATAGTATTGCAAAACCAATTGAAAAATTGGAAATGTATCATAAATCTGCACACGCTTCTTACTATGCAAATAAATTTAATGGCAGGAGAACCGCAAGCGGCATTAGATTTAATAATAATGACATGACTTGCGCACACCGAAAATTACCTTTTGGAACCAAATTAAAAGTTACAGGTGTACGAACCAAAAAAGTGGTTTATGTTACGGTAACAGACCGTGGCCCTTTTCATAAAAACAGACATATTGACTTAACAAAAGCCGCTTTTGATAAAGTCAAACCGGCATCTTACGGCGGGCATATTGAAGTAGATATTGAAGTAGTGAAGAAATAAAAATTAAGTTATGAAAAATATATTTTACTTTTTTATTTTACTTATTAACTTAAATAGTTTTGCTCAAGAAGTAGTTGAGTGTGACTTTGATGCAAATTTATCTATAAATATACTTAAAAATTCTGAAGAAGGAAAAAACACTACTAGTAAATTTGTAAAAGGTGTTTTTGAAAATGAAGTAATCGCTTTTATAAATTTTGATTTTGGTAAAGAATTGGTAGTTAAAATTACTGAAAATTATCCATCTAAGTTTTTTCAGACTTATAAAAATGATGCTTTAAAAGCTGCAAATGGAAAATTAATTAGTGAAGAAATTGTAAATATAAACAATATCGAAATTTTATCTATTAAACTTTCTTTTTCTCTTGATGATGAAAATAAAATAGCTCAACACTATATTTTCGTTTATAAAGACATTGTATATTTGTTACAATTTATGAATAATGAAAATGAATTTGAAAAATTCCTAAATTTTAGAAAAAGTATAATTGATTCAATAAAATTTAAGTAATACCAAAATTATTTTACCATCTGGTAAAGGGCTTATTGCTCAAATACGCATTATAATATTTTTCATCGCCAGTAACTTCTTCTGCTAACCAACTTGGTTTTTCAAACGTTTCATTGGCGTCAGTAAGTTCAATTTCGGCCACAATTAAACCTTTGTTTTCGCCTTCAAAAATATCCACTTCAAATGTGTGGTTTCCTTTTTTGATTAAATATCTCGTTTTATCAATTACGCCCGTTTCGCATAAATTTAGTAACGCTTCGGCTTCATTTAAATCGATTTCTTTTTCCCATTCAAAACGTGTGGTTCCGGTTGCGTCACCTTTGCCTTTAATGGTGATAAATCCTTTGTTATCTTTAATTCTAATTCTTACCGTTCGTTCAGGAGCTGAATTCAAATACCCTTGCGCAATTTTTTGTGTATGGCTTGCTTCCGCGATAAAATCTAACGAGTGGACTAAAAATTTGCGTTCTATTTCTTGCATAATTTTCAAAATATTAAGATTCAAAATTACAATATTTAAACATATAAGTCATATTAGTTTTATGGTTCTTTTTGTTTCAAGTTTCAAATTTCAGATTGGCTGAGGTTCTCGAAGACAATGTTGTTGAAATTTCTGAAAATCTGATAAATTTCAGTTTAAAGAAATATTTTTTTCAGTACTTTGTAAATCTTATGGAAACCATACAACGAAAAATAATTCACATTGATATGGATGCATTTTATGCTTCTGTTGAGCAATTGGACAATCCTGATTTAAAAGGAAAGCCAATTGCTGTGGGTGGAAATGAAATTCGTGGTGTGGTAAGTGCTGCCAGTTATGAAGCAAGAAAGTTTGGTGTACGAAGTGCGATGAGTGGTGCGCAAGCCGCTCGATTATGTCCGGAATTAATTTTTGTGAAAACCAATTTTGAACGGTATAAAGAAGTTTCCCAACAAATTCGAAAAATATTTCATGAATACACAGATTTAGTAGAACCGCTTTCCTTAGATGAAGCGTATTTAGATGTTACCGAAAACAAAAAAGGCAATCCGAGCGCGACATTAATCGCCCAAGAAATTCGACAAAAAATATTTGAAGTGACTGGTTTAACAGCTTCGGCAGGAATTTCTGTCAATAAATTTGTAGCGAAAATCGCGAGTGATTTCAACAAGCCCAACGGACAAAAAACAGTCAATCCGGATGAGGTAGAAGCGTTTATTGAAGTGTTGGATGTGAAAAAATTCTACGGAATTGGGAAAGTCACGGCCGAAAAAATGTATCAATTAGGCATTTATACCGGAACCGATTTAAAAACCAAATCGTTAGAATATCTGGAAAAACACTTTGGAAACAGCGGAAAATCGTACTATAATTTATCTCGAGGGATTAGTTTTAGTCAAGTCAAACCAAATCGAGAAATGAAATCCATTGGCGCAGAACGCACGTTTAATAAAAACTTATCTTCTGAAATTTATATGGAAGAACGTTTAAAAAACATTGCAGAAGAAATTGAACGTCGAATCAAAAAATACAAAATTGCAGGAAAAACAATTACTTTAAAAATTAAATATTCCGACTTTTCACAACAAACGCGAAGTAAAACTTTACAATATTTTATTTCCGATAAAAACCTAATTTTTGAAACCGCTAAAGAATTATTGTATCAAGAAAAACTGAAGAATTCCGTCCGATTACTAGGGATTTCCTTAAACAATTTAAACACACATCAGAAAAAATTTGTGGTGTATCAATTGAAGTTTGAGTTTTAGATTATTGATAAATTTCGTATATTTGTTTTTCAGATTTTTAAAATTATGGATAGTTTACAATTAAATATTAATTTAAGTTTTCAGCAGTTATTAGAAGTTGTAAAACAATTGTCTCCAGCTGAAAAACTTCAACTTAATGATGCTATTTGGGATGAAGCATCTGAAATCCCTGTGGAACATCAAAAAATAGTTTTAGAAAGAAAACAAAAATCTAAAACAGAACCTTCAAGAATGTTAGATTGGGAAGTTGCCATAAAAAAGTTAAAGTCTTAATGCAGAAATTTTCAATTAAAATTGATGTTGAAGCGCTTGAAGATATTCAAAAAACTACGGATTGGTATAATTCCGTTACAAACGGATTAGTAGCCAAGTTTCAAAAACAAGTTATTTCTCAAATTTCAAAATTGAATAAAAACCCTTATTTATTCTCTATTAAGTATGAAAATGTGAGATGTTTTTTAATTTCAAAATTCCCTTTTTTAGTTCATTATAGTGTTAATGAAGATAATTTTGTAATTGAAATTTTAGCAATTTTTCATACAAGCCGAAATCCTCAAGTTTGGTTAGAAAGAAAGAAAAAATAAATTCTCTCCATTGGCAAAAATAAATACATAAAATAGTATAATTTCCTTTACCTTTGCAGATTATAAAGTAAGTAAAAGAACATTTTAAATTTGAAAAACTAAGTTTGTTGAAGAACGAATTTTGAATTTTGAATTTCGAATTTTGAAAAAGGATACATGAAACACATTAGAAATTTTTGCATTATTGCACATATTGATCACGGAAAAAGCACATTAGCCGATAGACTTTTAGGCGCGACTCAAACAGTAACAGCCAGAGAAGAAAAAGCACAACTATTGGATAATATGGATTTGGAACGCGAACGTGGTATTACCATTAAAAGTCACGCGATTCAAATGGAATATACGTACCAAGGTCAGGAATATATCTTAAATTTAATTGACACTCCAGGACACGTAGATTTTTCTTATGAAGTGTCTCGTAGTATTGCCGCTTGTGAAGGTGCTTTACTAATTGTGGATGCCGCGCAAAGTATTCAAGCGCAAACCATTTCTAATTTATATCTAGCTTTAGATAACGATTTGGAAATTATTCCAGTTTTAAATAAAGTAGATTTACCTTCTGCTAATCCGGAAGAAGTTTCAGACGATATTATCGATTTATTAGGTTGTAAATTAGAAGATATTATTCACGCTTCTGGTAAAACAGGTTTTGGTGTGGAAAATATTTTAGCTGCGATTATCGAAAAAATCCCACCACCAAAAGGAATTAAAGACGAACCGTTACAAGCTTTAATTTTCGACTCACATTACAATCCTTTCAGAGGAATTGAAGTAATTTTCCGTGTAGTAAACGGAGAAATTAGAAAAGGTCAGAAAATTAAATTCATGGCCACTGGTAAAGAATATTTTGCCGATGAGGTTGGGACGTTAAAATTAAACCAAGTTCCGAAAGACGTTATTTCAACTGGTGATGTTGGGTATTTAATTTCTGGAATTAAAGAAGCAAAAGAAGTAAAAGTTGGTGATACCGTTACAGACGCTAAAACGCCGACTACAAATATGATTACCGGTTTCGAAGACGTAAAACCAATGGTATTTGCTGGAATTTATCCAGTTGATACCGATGATTATGAAGATTTGCGTTCGTCAATGGAAAAACTACAATTAAACGATGCTTCGTTAGTGTTTTTACCAGAAAGTTCTGCGGCTTTAGGTTTCGGTTTCCGATGTGGATTCTTAGGAATGTTACACATGGAAATTATCCAAGAACGTTTAGAGCGTGAATTTGACATGACAGTTATTACAACTGTACCAAACGTTTCGTACTTGGCTTACACGAAGAAAGAACCAGATGTTAGTTTCGTAATTAACAATCCATCAGATTTACCAGAACCAAGTAAATTAGATAGAGTAGAAGAACCATTTATTAAAGCAACCATCATTACAAAAGCGGATTATGTAGGAAATGTAATGAGTTTATGTATTGAAAAACGTGGTCAAATTACCAATCAAACGTATTTAACTACGGAGCGTGTGGAATTAAATTTCGATATGCCTTTAGCAGAAATTGTATTTGATTTTTATGACAGATTAAAAACAGTTTCAAAAGGTTATGCTTCTTTTGATTATCATCCAATTGGAATGAGACAATCTAAATTAGTAAAATTAGATGTGTTATTAAATGCAGCTTCTGTTGATGCGCTTTCGGCGTTAATTCATGAGGATAATGCGTTTCATATTGGTAAAAAAATGTGTGAAAAACTACGTGAGTTAATCCCACGTCAGCAATTTGATATTCCTATTCAGGCAGCAATTGGAGCTAAAATCATTGCGCGTGAAACGATTAAAGCACTTCGTAAAGATGTAACCGCTAAATGTTATGGAGGGGATATTTCTCGTAAACGTAAACTTTTAGAAAAACAGAAAAAAGGTAAAAAACGTATGCGACTAGTTGGAAACGTTGAAATTCCACAAGAAGCCTTTATGGCAGTGTTAAAACTTAACGATTAGATAATAATTTAACAATAAATATGAGAACTTATTAAAAAAATGTATTTTTTAATAAGTTCTTTTCGTTTTTGGACTTTTTTTTATTATATTTATTTATAGTCTATCAAATATCCCCAAACGATCTCATTATGATAAAAACTTTACAAATATTGCTGCTTTTTTCGGCGGTTTCTTTTTCGCAGACCATAACAGTCGACAACACAACAAATTCTCCGGCAGATTTAGTGAATTTATTGTTGCAAAATTCTTGTGTTGCGGTTTCAAACATTTCCATTTCTTCCAATCAATCAGTTGGTTATTTTAATCAAAACGGTTCTAGTTTTCCAATAAACGAAGGAATAATTATTAGAAATGGTTTAGCAGTAAACACACAAGGTTCCTATACGGGTTTGAATTTAAGCACTACAGCTCCAGGAAGCGGAACGGATGCTTTTTTACAAACTTTAAGTAATAATAGCGGACAAACTGGACCAATTACTGATGTAGCTTTTTTGGAGTTTGATTTTATTCCAATTTCTAATAGTTTTAGCTTTGACTTTTTATTTGCATCCAATGAATATGGTCAATACCAATGTGGTTTTAGTGATGTTTTTGCTTTTGTATTAACGAACTTAAGTACAGGTGTTCCAACTAATTTAGCTGTTATTCCCGGAACAAGTACTCCAGTGACAGTAAAAGATATTAGAAATTCTATATATAATTTTCCAGGACAAAGTTGTCTGTCTTCAAACCCGCTTTATTTTGATGTGTATAATGTTAATAATCCTGGAGCTTCAACTTTAAATATGCGTGGTCATACGGTTGTAATGAATGCATCATCAGCTGTTGTACCAAATGTTCCTTATAAAATTAGATTGGTAATTGGAGATTATAATGATTCAAGTTATGATTCTTCTGTTTTTATTTCTGGAGGAAGTTTTACAACTTCTTTAGATTTAGGACCAGATCAAATAATTTGTACAGGAAACACAGCTATTTTAGACACACAATTAGATAATACTTATACGTATCAATGGTTTCAAGATGGTAATCCAGTTGGAGCAAGCACGCCAACTTTTACAGTAAATACGCCAGGTACTTATACAGTTGAAATTACAAAAGGAACTTGTTTATTAACTGATACAGTAGTTTTTAACAGCTTACCTGTTACAAATCCGATAAATTTACAAACTTGTAATACTGGTGCGGCAAGTTATACTTTCAACTTAACAACAAATAATGAAACGCAATTAGGTATTGATGATACTGTTTATAATTTGTTTTACTATTCATCTATGGCAGATGTTGTTACAAATAGTTTTATAGCAGTTCCTACAAGTTTTTCAACGGCAACTGGACAAACTATTTATGTTAAAATTTTTAATACGGTTACAAACCAGTTTTGTGATGCCGTTTATCAATTTGATTTGTTGATTAACGCAACAGTAAATGCAACACAACCAAATGACGTTCAACTATGTGAAGATTTAAGTGGAACAACTTATTTTTTAGGAGCTTTAGATTCTCAGGTTTTAAACGGACAATCAGGTTATAACGTTTTATATTATACTTTTCAAGCTGATGCAATGGCAGGAAATGGAGCGACAATTCCTTCAATTACTTTTCCAACAGGAACAACAACTGCGACAGTTTGGATTAGAATGCAAGACTCTACTAATTCAGCTTGTTTTGATGTTACAAGTGTAGATATCATTGTAAACCCACTTCCGCCAGTTGATGAATTAGCAGATGTAGTGGAATGTAGTAGTTATGTTTTACCTGTATTAATCAATGGGAATTATTTTACAGGACCTAATGGAACAGGTACGCCATTATTTGCTGGCAATACTATTGATTTAGGCGCAATATATTATATTTATAACGGACTTGATGCTAATGGATGTTTTAACGAATCATCATTTAATGCCTACTTTGTCGATGAATATGAACCAATTTTAGATAATTGTGGCTCATTTACAATTCCAACACCACCATATAACATAGGGGCATTTTATACCGCTGCAGGCGGACCATCAGGAACAGGAACATTAATTCCACAAGGGACAATTTTTAGCAATACAACTCAATCAACAATTGTACAAACTGTTTTTTATTATGCGGAAGTAAATAGTGTTTTTTGTAAAGATGAACAGTTCGACATTAATATTCATCCATTACCATTAATTGATACACTTCCTGATGTAACTTATTGTAATAGTTATACTTTACCTGCACTAACAAACGGAAATTATTTTTCTGGTACGGGAGGAACAGGAACGCCTTATTTCGCTGGAAATACTATTACAACCACACAAACAATGTATATTTACAATAATAATTCTTTTACTGATGTAAACGGAAATCCAGGTGGATGTTCGTTTCAAACAAGTTTTCAAATTAATATCGTAGATACTTCTTTGTTTACAACTGTAAATAGTTGTGTAACTTATACTTTACCCACAATTACTTTCGGAGGCTATTACACAGCTCCAATGGGAGGAGGAACTCCAATTACTAATTTGACTATTACTTCATCACAAACCGTTTATTATTACGCCAATACAACATTATTACCAAACTGTACAGATAATTTAAACTATAACATTATTATTCATCCTTTACCTTTAGTTGATACCATTGCAAGCGGAGTTTATTGTGGTGAGTTTGTTTTACCAGTTTTAACAAACGGAGCTTATTATATGTTGCCAGGCGGACCAAGTGTACCAGGTCAAGTAGCACTTAATGCTGGTAACATTATTGATTTAACCGGTTTGAGTTTAAATCCAGGAACCTATTATGTTTTTAATGGTCCAGATGCAAACAACTGTACAAATGAACAATCTTTTACTATAAGTTTGAATCCTTTTCCACCAGCAGATGGTGTAATTGACAGATTTGTTTGTACGCCTTATTCAGTACCACAACCTGTCAATGGAACTATTTATACTGCTCCTGGAGGACCAACTGGTGGAGGAACTTTGGTACAACCATCAGATGTGTTTAATGTTACAAATACCTTTTATTTATACAATATAGATGCAACTACAGGATGTGAAATAAATAAACTTTTCATAGTTACTTATAGCGGAATTAATTTACCAGACTTTCAAAATGTTCTTGTTTGTGAAGCGCAAAATTATACTTTACCAGCAATTACACATGTGGCACCAACACCAGAAAATTTCACAATTGGTTATTTTTATGATCAAGCAGGAAGTTTACCAGTTACAAATGGTCAAATATTTAATACACCAAACACTACAACAACCATTTGGGTAGTCGCATCAAATGGTGATAGAATTGCTTGTATTTCACAAGATAGTTTTGATATTATTGTTTCTGAAACACCTGTAATTACTCCGATTGTTTTTCTTGCTGAAAAATGCGGAACTTATGTGTTGCCAACTTTACCAACTGTTGGGTATAACATTGGATATTTTACAAGTCCAAATGGAGTTGGACCAATTACCAATTTAAATATTGTAAACAATACGGGTGCGCCAGGTAATCTACCTGCGGTATCTTTAGATTTTACTTATTATGTTTATGCAACGGCTACAAATAATGTAAATTGTAAAGACGAACAAGTTTTTTCTTTTACAGTTCATCCTTTGTTAGATTTGACTTTACAAGATGGGATTATATGCGTGGATCCAATAACAAATATTGCAATTGATACATATACAGTTCATACTGGATTAAATCCTGCCGAGTTTTCTGCAAATTGGTTTTTGAATGGAACTTTAATGGGGACTGGAGTAAGTTATACGGCAACTCAAGCAGGAGTTTACGATGTTGAATTTATAAAACTAACACCAGAAGTAGGTACGAATTGTAATTATAGAAACACTACAGTTACGATAATTGCATCGAGTCCAGCGGTTGCAAGTTTTACTGTGAGTCAAGAATTTGATACAAATAACACTTTTATTACGGTAAATATCACCAATGGATTTGGAAATTACGTCTATCAATTAGAATATCCAGATGGTTCAACAGGCGCATTCCAAACAAGTAATGTGTTTACCAATTTAGAACCAGGTGAATATTTTGTCAATATTTATGACACTTTAGGAAATTGTTCTCCGAGTAGAGTTGGACCTATTTACATCATTAATTATCCAAATTATTTCACACCAAACGGTGATGGTATTCACGAAACTTGGAACATTACAGATTTAGCACAACAACCAAATAGTATTATTTCTATTTTTGATAGATACGGAAAATTATTAAAACAAATTTCTCCTGCAGGAATAGGTTGGGACGGAAAATACAACGGTAAAGACATGCCGTCTTCAGATTATTGGTTCTCCATAGAATATACATCGCAAAGCAATCAGAAAAGCATTTTCAAATCGCATTTTAGTTTGAAAAGATAAATAATGATAGCGTAGATTTTCTTAATCTGCGCTATTTTTTTTTAAATAGATTGTACCATTTCCTGAAACTGAATTACAGATAACGGTTTACTAAACAATTTTTTTACATAGCAATTTTCATTGGCTCTTTTTAAATCGTTAGGATCTAAAGATGAGGAAAGCATAAAAATTAGTGTTTTCTTTTTTAAGTCATCTGGAAGCGCATCATATTGCACAAGAAATTCAAAACCATCCATTTGAGGCATTTTTATATCCAATAAAATGATTAACTGATTATTTGTAGTATAGTTAAATTTATAAAGCCATTCCATTCCTTGCTTTCCATCACTAACTACATTAAATTGAAAATCATTAAAAGTGTTTTTTAGCAATTTTGTGGTAATGAGTTGGTCAATTAAATTGTCTTCTATAAGTAAAAAGGCTACATTAGTTTCCATGATAATTAGGTAAAGTAATTGTAAAAATAGTTCCTTCTTTAATTTTAGAACTTGCTGTAATAGTTCCGCCAAGAACTTGAACGGCTTCCATTGTAATATAAAGTCCTAAGCCTGAACCAATATTATGATTCATGCCAAAAAACATTTCAAAAATTCGAGGTAAAATGTCTTCATTAATTCCGAGTCCATTATCCTCTATCTCAATTTTGAACACATCATTTTCTTTAAAAACTTTTATTTCAATTTTCTTTTCTGATTTTTCAGGATCACTGTATTTAATCGCATTGGAAATCAAATTATTGAAAATTATTTTTAATCGTAAAACATCGCAATATATTTCATCAATTTCTAAATTTTTCTCTATTTTGATGTTTTTTGTGTTATCATTATGAGCATATTGCTGAACAATACTATCAATCAATTGATTTAAGTTTACTGCTTCTAATGTTTTATCTACTCTCTTATTTCGAGAGTAATCAATAATATCCATGATGAACTGATCTTGCCTAGAAATGGTTTGATCCATTAGTTCAAAATAATATTTAACCTGTCCTAAATCTTCCTCTTCTTTTGCAATTTGCACGAGTCCTTTTAGCGACGTTAATGGGGAACGTAAATCGTGGGAAGCACTGTAAACAAATCTGTCTAATTCTTTATTAGCGAGTGTAAGATTATCGTTTTTTAATTCAATTTCTTTTGTTGATTGCAATAATTTTTTCATCATAATAGAAAAGTATATGCCGACACAACTAATGATAATCATAATAAAAAAAACATTAGCAAAAATCAGATAACTTTTCATTTTCGATGAACCGTTTACTATTGCATCTGTAAAATTTCTTTCAATGATGGTGAATTTTTCACTTATAACTTCAATTTTTAGTAATAAAATATTTCTCTCTGCATCCGTTAAAGTTGACGAAACAACTTTTTTATGAACTTCATTTCCAACTTGGGTTAACGTATCAGTAAGCACGTTTGCTTTTCCCCAAATCTCAAAAGCATTGGAAAACAAAGACACGTTTTTAAATTTTTTAAACAACCATATGATATCATCAAGATCTTCTTCTTTATTTCTACCAGCTCTAAGTCCAACTTTTACTAATTCATCATCGGGATTACTATTTAATGTATTTAGCGCCAATTTGTCGCCCTGAATTACCTTTATTTCTCTTAAATAGAAATCCCAATACTTAGTATTATTAGTATGTACATAGTTTGTAAGATAATATACAGCATCTTTTTGAGCTTTGGAATATTGGGATTCGCCAGTCACATACGCTCTTTTAGCGGACAAAATCCGTATAGTAGAAAAATTTAAATAAATTAGTGAAGCGCACGAGAAGAAGATAACACTAAAAAGAAAGTATACACTTGGATATTTTGTAGTATTAGTTTTTTTCTCATTCATAAGCATGTGATAAAAGTTTTTTTTTCATCATTAAACATATGGAATTATCTTTTAAACATTGTAAATTTTGGTTTGTATTCATTCGTTGTTTATGATAATTCTGTAAAAAAATACTACTGGGGATATAATGAACTCTAAAGTGCTACTTTTCAGTTAAATAGCCAATTAAAAAGTCAATTAATTTCTAAATTCAGAAATACACTATTATTCTTTTTTCATAAATTGTAAAATAATCTTTTCTTCAGCTTGAAGGACTTCTTTTTCAATTTTACATTTTGTAATCATCGCTAAACCATTTTTGTTTAATTCAGCTAAGGATTTTCTTTCTATTGTTTTTAAGAGGTGACTTTCCAATTTTCCATTTTCAGTATCTTGTTTTTCCAAATACTTCGTAAGTTGAAACGCAGATAAATTAGCCTTATATTTTTTTTCAAGGACATTTAATTTTTTCTCTACTTTCAATTGTTTGAAATGGTTTTCTTTTCTCATTTCTTCTAAAGCTTTTCCTTTTTGTATCGCTTGCGCTTTTAATAAAGAAGTAGTATCGGCTGATTTGGGAGCATTTTCTTGCAGATAGCGAAACATATCAGCTAATTGTAATACAGCAGAAGTAGGTAACTCTCTTTTGCTGGTTTCATACATCGCTAATTGACTACGAGATACTTTTAACAGTTTCGCCAAATTTTCTTGTGAAATTCCAAACGTATCTCTTATGTTCTCTCTTTTTTTCATAGCTTTTATTTTGTGACAATTTACAATTTTAATTATTATTTGTTACGTTTTTGTCACATTTTTTATCAAACCAAAAATATTGTCACAAATCTGAGACAGATAATTTAAAATATTAAATTCTGTCACGGTTTATTTAATTGAGTTTTTAAATATAATTATGAAAGTTTAGAGAAGGGTTTAGAAGTAATTTATTAGATTTGTTTTAAGAGTAAATAGTAGCACGGATTGCAAATCCGCGCCTTCGGATTTAGATTGTGTAAATCCCGTAGGGATGGTATATTTAGTAATAATGGATTTTAATCCATTTGATGTAAAACAAAAAACCAGCCTAAACATTAGACTGGTTTTTATATTTTAAATAGTTTTTAAACTTACTCTATATCAGAAATTCTTAACGTGTTTACCATTCCTTTGTTGGCAATTGGCATCGAAGCTAGGTTAATAACCATATCGCCTTTTTGAACGTAGTTCATTTCTTTACAGATTTTATTGATGTCATCAATGGTGTCATCTGTACTTGTAAATTTATCGTAGAAGAACGCTCTAACTCCCCAAAGTAAATTCAGTTGCGTTAAAATTCTTTCGTTGGATGTAAATACTAAAATATGAGCATGTGGTCTCCAAGCCGAAATTTGAAAAGCGGTGTAACCACTATTTGTTAAAGTAGTAACGGCTTTAGCATTGATACTATCCGCCATTGAAGCCGCATGGTAACAAATTGATTTTGTAATGTATCTATTGTTCTTTTTTGTTGGCGCAATATGAGGCACATTAATAAGCGGAGAATCTTCTACACTTTCAATAATGCTTGTCATCGTTTCAATCACTTGAACCGGATAATTTCCTACTGAAGTTTCTCCAGAAAGCATTACGGCATCCGCACCATCCATTACCGAGTTGGCAACGTCATTTACTTCCGCTCTGGTTGGCGTTAAACTTATAATCATCGTTTCCATCATTTGAGTGGCAACAATGACTGGAATACGCGCTAATTTCGCTTTCAAAATTAGTTTTTTCTGAATTAACGGTACTTCTTGTGCAGGAACTTCCACTCCTAAATCGCCACGAGCTACCATTAATCCATCGCATGCAATTACAATTTCGTCAATATTTTCAACCGCTTCTGGTTTTTCAATTTTGGCTACAATTGGAATTTTATGTTCGGAATGTTTTGCAATTAAATCTTGTAAATCTTTAATATCTTCTTTGGTTCTAACGAATGAAAGTGCCATCCAATCTACTTTGTTCTCACAAGCGAAAATCGCATCTTTAATATCTTTTACCGTTAATGCTGGTAATGAAACTTTTGTATTAGGTAAGTTGACTCCTTTTTTAGATTTTAATGGTCCACCTTGAATGACTTTACAAACCACTTCATCAATTCTATTGGTTTCTAGCGCTTCGAACATTAGTTTTCCATCGTCTAATAAAATTCTTTCACCCGGATTCACATCTTTTGGAAATTCTTTATAGTTCATATAAACTCTTTCGGCAGTTCCAGCAACATCTTCTGAAGTTTGAAACGTAATAATATCACCTGGATTCACTACAACATCTTCTTTCATCACACCCACACGTAATTTCGGCCCTTGTAAATCGGCTAAAATAGAAGTGGTGTATCCAAACTCTTTGTTTAATTCTCTAATGATGTCTATTTTTTCTTTGACATCTGTGTAATCTGCATGTGAAAAGTTAATTCGGAAAACATTAACTCCAGCGTCAATCATTTGTTTAATTACTTCCTTACTACTGCAAGCTGGCCCTAATGTGGCAACAATTTTTGTTTTTTTATTTGTAAGCATTTTTAAAAAATTAAATTGTTTATCGATTTTAAATTATCTGTATCTACTTTATAAATCGTAGAGACATTTGGTATGGTACTTATGTTTTGTATAATTTCTTCACTTTTGAAATTGGGCTCTACGTTATCTATTTTTAATAAATAATCGGCGGTTTTTAATTCGGGAATCAAATTCATAGTGATGCTATCTTCTTCAAAAAAACCTACATTTTGTTTGTTCGAATTAAAATTGGTTTGATTTTTTATCAGTTCCCAAGTGATATCTTGTTTCAAATCGTCATAACTAAACCTTGAAAATTTTCCAGTTCCGTCATTCGATTTAATGGTAATTTCGTTATCGTTTTTGGCTAATAAAACGTTCAATTTTAAATTGATTAAAAAGCTTAATTTAAAATCTTTTAAATTCGTGTGAATCGCAAGTAACTCAAAATCATTTGATTCAAAATCGTCTAATGTAAGTTTAAGATTCGCCATTCTGTTTTTTAATAATTACAAAGATAGGTTTAAAAAGTAGGATACAGTTGTAAAATAGGTTTCTAAACCATTAAATTTTTAATTCAAACGTTGTAGTTAATAAAAACTTTTATGATTTGTTTTCAATTCTATCTTGCAAAGCAAAAAACGCTCTTTTAGCAGCGGTTTCTTCGGCTTTTTTCTTAGAAGTTGCTCTGGCTTTGCTAATTACTTCATTATCCATTAATAATTTAACACCAAAATGTTTCACGCCTTCTTTGCCGTCATCTTCAAAAACTTCAAATTTAAAATTGATTTTTTCTTTCTGACACCATTCGATAATTAAACTTTTATAGCTGATCACTTTGCCTTCTAATCGAGCAATATCAACATAAGGCTTGATAATTTTTTCATGAATGAACTTTTCGCAAAATGGAAAACCTTTATCTAAATAAATGGCTCCGATGAAAGCTTCGCATAAATTTCCGTGAATATTATCGCCAAAATGAGAAGGATTGACTTTACTTTCGATGAAATCCACCAAATGGAAATCGCGCCCCAATTCATTCAAATGCTCTCTACTCACAATTTTAGAACGCATTTTAGTTAAATAGCCTTCGTCACCAGTTGGTACTTTTTTGTATAAATGTGCGGCAATTACACTACCTAACATCGCATCGCCTAAAAATTCTAAACGTTCATAACTAATTGGGTAACCGTTTTCATCAACTTTATTAGAAGAACGATGTGTAAAAGCGTGTTTGTAAAATTCTTCAGAGTTGGGTTTGAAACCTAGAATTTTGGTTATTTTTCCAAAAAAAACCCCGTCTTGATTAGAAGATGGGGATTTTTTCAATATTTTTTTTAAAATTCTGCGCATGAATTATTCTTCTATTTTTTTGAAAAGCACACAAGCATTGTGTCCACCAAATCCAAAAGTGTTACTCATAGCTACTTTAATTTCTCTTTTTTGAGGAACATTTAAAGTTAAATTTAATGACGGATCGATATTTTCATCAACCGTTGTGTGGTTAATTGTTGGAGGAACAATACTATGTTTCATCGCTAGGATAGAAGCAATAGCTTCAATAGCGCCAGCAGCTCCTAACAAGTGACCTGTCATTGATTTTGTAGAATTGATATTAATGTTTTTAGCGTGAGTTCCAAAAACGTGACTGATTGCTTTTAATTCGGCAACATCACCTAATGGTGTTGACGTTCCGTGTGTGTTAATATGATCAACATCTTCTGGTTTCATTCCTGCATCACGTAATGTATTTTCCATTACTGCAATAACTCCAATTCCTTCTGGATGTGGAGCCGTTAAGTGATACGCATCAGATGACATTCCACCACCACCAACTTCACAATATATTTTTGCACCACGTGCTTTTGCGTGTTCGTATTCTTCAAAAACTAATGCACCAGCACCTTCACCTAAAACAAATCCATCTCTGTTAGCGTCAAATGGTCTTGAAGCCGTTTCAGGAGAATCGTTTCTTGTTGATAAAGCTTGCATTGAGTTAAATCCGCCCATTCCTGCAATCGTTACAGCTGCTTCAGAACCACCAGAAACAATCACATCACACATTCCTAAACGAATGTAGTTGAAAGCGTCAATCATAGCATTTGCTGAAGAAGCACAAGCAGAAACTGTTGTATAGTTTGGACCCATAAAGCCATTTCTCATAGAAATATGAGCTGGAGCAATATCGGCAATCATTTTAGGGATAAAGAAAGGATTGAAACGAGGTGTTCCGTCACCTTTAGCATAACTTAGTACTTCTTCTTGGAACGTTTCTAAACCTCCAATTCCAGCACCCCAAATTACACCCACTCTTTTTTTATCTACATTTGAATCTAAAATCCCAGCATCTGCAATAGCTTGCTCACCAGCTACAATAGCGTATTGAGCAAATTTATCCATACGTCTTGCTTCTTTTCTATCGATAAATTCTTCGATATTGAAGTTTTTGACTTCACAAGCAAATTTTGTTTTATGTTTTTCAGTGTCATAATAAGTAATTGGTGCCGCACCGCTTTTTCCGCTAATTAAGGCATCCCAATATTCTTGAATGTTGTTTCCAATTGGAGTTAAAGCTCCAAGTCCTGTAACTACTACACGTTTTAATTGCATAAATATTTTTTTAGTTATATAGAAAAACCCAATGTATCATATTATAAATATAAACATTGGGTATTACATAAATGTCTTATGTTGAATGATTGTAATACAATCAATGTTTTTACAAATCTAAACAAAGATTTTTAAAAACAGAAACAAAAATAACAACATCCGTATAAAAATAAATTTACACGGATGAATGGTTATTATTTCTTAGCTTCTTCGATGTAAGAAATTGCTTGACCTACAGTAGCAATGTTTTCAGCTTGGTCGTCTGGAATTTGGATATCAAATTCTTTTTCGAATTCCATAATAAGCTCTACAGTGTCCAATGAATCAGCACCTAAATCGTTAGTGAAGCTTGCTTCTGTTACTACTTCGTTTTCGTCAACACCTAATTTGTCCACGATAATCGCTTTTACTCTTGATGCAATGTCTGACATAATTTTTAATTTTTAATTTATTTGTTGGCAAAAATAAAAAACTTTATTTTAAAACAACATTTTTGTTAGTAAATATAACTACGAATTTATAAAAAAAACTTTCAATGGCCTAATTCTCTATACTTTTACTTTAAAAAATATTTTTATTTCTTTTGTTTTTAGTGTCTAAACCTAAAGGAATTTATACTTTTGTGTGAAATTTAGACGATTTATTGTTGTAATAAGTTGAAAAAAAAGAGATTTATCATGAAAAAGATTGTACTTTTTGCTTCTGGCAATGGTTCTAATGCAGAAAACATAATGGCACATTTCGAGAAATCGGGTCAAGGAACTGTAGTCGGTGTGTTCACAAACAATTCACATGCCAAAGTGATTGAAAGAGCAAAAAAGTTTCAAGTTCCAACGTATGTGTTCAACAAAACCGAGCTTTCAGATGATACTGTTTTAAACAACTTACAAGAATTACAACCTGATTTAATTGTTTTAGCAGGTTTCTTATTGAAATTCCCTGTTCATATTATAAATGCCTTTCCGAATAAAGTCATAAATATTCATCCCGCTTTGTTGCCAAATTATGGTGGAAAAGGAATGTATGGTATGAACGTGCACAACGCCGTATTGGAAAAAAAAGAAAAAGAAACCGGCATTACGGTACATTATGTCAATGAACATTTTGATGAAGGCGAATTCATTTTTCAAGCGAATGTAGCTATAGAAAATTGTACAACAGCAGAAGAAATCGCACAAAAAATTCACGAATTAGAAATGGAGCATTTTCCGAAAGTGATAGTAAGATTGTTAGAAGGTTAGATTTTAGACTTCTTAGAAAGTCAAATCCGCTAAATTTTCTTAATTTCAACATCTAACAAATCCAATAAATCTAAAAATCTAATAAATCTAACATGTCCTACCAAGTTCACATATATACAGATGGCGCTGCCAAAGGAAATCCTGGTCCAGGTGGTTATGGTGTGGTGATGGAAATGGTGGGCACGCCATATAAAAAAGAGTTTTTTGAAGGATTTAGACATACGACTAATAACCGAATGGAATTATTAGGCGTAATTGTAGGTTTAGAGAAATTAAAAGCACCGAAAACATCAGTTCTAGTCGTTTCAGATTCTAAATATGTGGTGGATTCTGTAGAGAAAGGTTGGGTTTTTGGTTGGGAGAAAAAATCTTTCAAGGACCGAAAAAACCCCGATTTATGGATGCGATTTTTAAAAATTTACCGTCAACATAATGTGAAATTCGTGTGGATAAAAGGACATAATAATCATCCTCAAAACGAACGTTGTGATGAATTAGCTGTTATGGCATCGCAACAAAAAAATCTAAACATAGATACTTTTTACGAAACCGAAGAACAAAAATTGATGTAAATAGTTCTGAATATAACCAATAAAAAAGACCTGACAAATTCTAAAATCTGTTAGGTCTTTTTTTTAGATACTGAAACAAGTTTTCAGTATGACAAAAATTGATTTATTCTTGTTCTTCCATTAAACTATTCCAACCTCTGGCTTTTAATTCAATTTTGGTGTTGGCACGAGTGACTAAATGCATGCCTTCACTTTCTGCAACCATGTGTCCAATTATTGTAAAGTTTGGATTGTGTTTTATTTTTTCGAAATCTTCCATTTTAATGGTGAAAAGCAATTCGTAATCTTCACCACCGTTTAAAGCAATTGTGGTAATATCTACATTAAATTCTTCGCACACATTAATTAATTGTGGATCAACCGGAATTTTTTCTTCGTATAAATTACAACCTAATTTACTTTGCTTACAAATGTGCATCACTTCAGAGGATAAACCATCCGAAATGTCAATCATTGATGTTGGTTGAACTTCTAATTTTTCTAATAATTCTTTTACGTCATTTCTAGCTTCAGGCTTTAATTGACGTTCTATTAAATACGTATAATCGTCTAAAATAGGTTGGTTATTTGGGTTAACTTGAAATACTTGTTTTTCTCTTTCTAACACTTGTAAGCCCATATATGCTGCGCCTAAATCGCCAGAAACCACTAATAAATCGGTTTGTTGTGCGCCACTTCTGTATGCGATATCTTCTAAATTAGCTTCGCCAATAGCTGTAATACTGATGATTAATCCTTTTTGAGAAGAAGTGGTGTCGCCACCAATTACATCTACATTATAAGTGTTAGCGGCTAAAGTGATTCCAGCAAAAAGTTCTTCCATTGCTTCTAAAGGAAAACGATTAGAAACGGCAACCGAAACAGTAACCTGAGTTGGCACTGCGTTCATTGCACAAATATCAGAAATGTTTGAAACAATAGCTTTGTATCCTAAATGTTTCAATGGCATATAACTTAAATCGAAATGTACGCCTTCGACTAGTAAATCGGTAGAAATAACTACTTTTTTATCTGCAAAATCTAAAACAGCTGCATCGTCACCAATACCTTTAAGCGTGCTTTTTTGATTGATTTTGAAATGTTTGGTTAAATGTTCAATTAATCCGAATTCACCTAAACTAGCAATGCTGGTTCTTTTTTGATCTTTATTTTCTAACATGTAGTTTTCTTTTTTGCAAAGTTATAGCTTTTAGGTGCAACAAAAAAACGAATATTTTCTTAATATGATTTTGTTGAGGTTAACTTTTATATAACACTAACTCCGGTTTCATATAATATTGATACTCTAATTTTGCGCCTGTAAAATATAAAACATTTAAAAATGAATATAGAATTAAGGGAAGATAAAACATGTTTTTGGTGGATGATATCTTTTCAATTACAATTAGGGATATTCTTTTTTTTATTGGTTTGTTTGATGTTAGCTTGTTAAGAATTTGAGTGTGTAGTTTTATAAAGTATGTCAAAGTAGTTGTGTAATTTGAAATACTTGCCAATTTCATTTAAAAAAAACGTTTCTAGTAGTTTGTCGTTATAATTTAAGTGAAAATGAGAGAAAAGGTTGGGATTTCCAGCCTTTTTTATTTGTCTAATTCTTTTAGTTTTTCGAAAATTAAACTCGTTTCATATCCTTTTCGAAGTAGAAAATCGACGAATTTTTTATTTTTCTTTTGTCCTTTTCGTTCTTTGATAGAATCCCAATTTTTTTCTGCAAGTGCATGAAAGTTTTCAAGATATATTTCGTTGGGAAGTTCAAGCAAAGCTAAATCGATGTTTCTTTTAGAAATTTCTCTGAATTTTAATTCTTGAACAATTCTGTTTTTACCCCAACCTTTATAGTTGTGCTTGCCTCTTGCAAAACTTTTTGCAAAACGTTCTTCATCTATATATTTATTTTCGATAAGATGAACGATAACTTTCTCTTTTAATTCTGGAATTAAGGTAAAGTTACGTAATTTTTGCTCTACTTCTTTATGACAACGGTCTTGGTAGGAACAATAAAATTCCATTTTATTAATTACCTCATTTGTAGTAAGTTCAGTGTTTTTAGGGTTTTCCAATTTGTTAACAATTTATTCATGTAAATAATCTACAAAACTACATTTATTATTATAATTTTGTATAAATTTGTCGCCCTTTGTTTAAAAAAGACTAAGGATTTATAAAAAAATAGAAATATAAATATAAATAATTTGTTTGGTAGTTTTTCTTAAAATACTATGCAGGCATAATATTAAACCCCTCAAATGATGAAAAATAATTACGTTACGAAATTAACCTTACTGATTTTTACTTTATTGTGCTCCGTTTTAAGTTGGGGGCAGGCAACATTGCCAGTTTCGAGAACTGTATGGGATTCAACACCAACTGGTTGGACTGATACTCCTTTACTTTCTTATTTATCTACATTTGCTTGTTCTGGTTCAAATGGAGCAAGATTTGACAATAGTGCCCAATTAAAGATAGTGAATTTTGATTCTGCTCCTAATCAATTATCATTTGTAGTTAAATCAAATACTACAGCATCTACATCGGTATTGCTAGTTGAAGAATCTGCTGACGGATTAAGTTACACCTCTGTAATTAGTTTAACTGGAACTGCGGGACTACCAACAACATGTACAACAAGAGGACCGTATACATTAAACTCTACGTCTAGATATGTAAGATGGACTTTCACTAAAGGTTCATCAAATATGACAATGGATGATGTAAATATTACTGTAGCTGCAGGCCCAACTCCAGATATTGTATTAAGTTCAGCAAATCCTGCTGCTCCAGCTGCAAATATTACAGAAGGCTCCTTAAACAATGTGGTTTATGCCTTTAATACGGCTGTTACTACGGCAAATGCAACATTAAATTCGGTAAACTTTACAACTACGGGTACTTATGCTGCTGGTAATATTACTAATTTCAAATTATGGTATTCTACAGATGCTGTTTTTAATAGCGTAACAGATACAAATATAAAAACCATAACAACTGGTTTGGGTACAGGTGCACATCCTTTTTCTACATTATCACAAGTTATAGCAAATGGTGCAACAGGATACTTTTTTATTACAGCTGATTTGCCTTGTCCTTCAACTGCCTTAAATACTTTAGGAATAAATGCCATTACAACTGCCAACTTAACTTTTGCTTCTGGAAATAAATCGGGAACTGCATTTGCAAGTGGTACACAAACTATTCAGGATGATATTCCAACAAATGTTACAGGCGCTGTAACTTCAAGTTGTGTATCTAATGCATCAACAGTGGGATGGTCATTGCCAACCAATTGTTATGATAATATATTGATATTTGCTACAAATAGTTCGTTTACTGCAACTTTACCAACTGGTAATGGTAGTACTTATACAGCAAATACCGTTTTTTCAAGCGGTACAGCTTTTGATGGTGGATTTTGTGTCTATAAAGGTTCAACTTCTACAGTTACTGTAACTGGATTGACGAATGGTGTAAATTACACGTATAAAATTTTTACTCGTAATGGTTCAACTTGGTCAAGTGGTGTTGAAGTTTCATGTATTCCAGTAGGTTCTCTTTATTGTCCTTCAAATGGGAATACTACATTTCAAACTTCTCTAACAAACGTTACTTTAAACACAATAAATAATACTTCAGCGAAACCTTCTGGTTATTCTGATTATACTTCTTCAATTTCAACAAATTTACAACAAGGAGTAACGTATTCATTATCTGCAAGAATTAATACTCATGGGAATTATACCGTTTTAGGTTTTGCTTGGATAGATTTCAACCAAGATGGCGATTTTGTTGATGTTGGTGAAGCTATAGATTTAGGTTCAGCAGTAAATGTAGTAGACGGAATAACTAGTTCTTCTCCTGTAGCAATTACTGTGCCTATTAATGCAGTGCCTGGAGTAACTAGAATGAGAGTTATTGCTACCTATGACGGTGATTCATCTCCATGTTTAACTGGTTTTGATGGTGAAGTTGAAGATTATGCAATTAATATTACAGCTGCGTGTGTACCTACACATTCAGTAGCTTCTTTTGCTCCTACATCTGGTCCTACTGGAACGGATGTTACAATAAATGGTACAGGTTTTACAGCTGGTACAACTGTTACTTTTAATGGAATTGCAGCTACTGTAGTTTTTGTAAACGCAACTCAGATTATAGCAACTGTTCCTGCTGGTTCAACAACTGGTACAATAAAAGTAAATGAAGCGGGTTGTAATTTATATGTTACACCAGTGTTTACTCAGACCAAACAATCTGGTGTGTGTTCTAGTGGAAACAATTTAAACGATTTAATTATTTCTGAAGTATATGATTCTGTTGCGAACAATTCTTGGTATATGGAATTATATAATCCAACTGGAACTGCAATTAATTTAGATGCGGTAGGGGCAAATTATAAATTAATTAGATATGGAGATATTGGAACGACAACTGGTTTAAGAAGTGTTGATATCTCAGGTATAATTCCTCCTGGTGGTGTTTATTTAGCAGATATAGGTTCAGATTCTGCTTGTGGAGCATTAGCTTTTGAATATACAAATAAAGGAAACGGAATTAATGAAAATGACGAAATTAGATTAACTAAAAATGATGTTACAGTTGATATCGTTCATTGTCCAAATGAAAAAGGATATACAATTAGACGAAATGCACTAGCAACAGGTCCTTCTGCTACTTATAATGGAGCTGACTGGACATTATTATTAAATGAAACATGTGCCAATTTAGATATTGTTCCTTTTTCTGCAACAAGTTCATTACCATCAATTAGCGCCAATCCAATTGATGTATCAGCTTGTGGAACATTAGCAAGTTTTGTTGTTAATGCAACAGCTTCTGGAGCAGGAGTTTTAACTTATCAATGGTATTATAATGACAATGTTGCTTCAGGATGGTCAGTTGTAAATGCAGGTTCATTTGCAGGTGTTACTGTAACTGGAAATACAAGTGCAAATTTAAATTTAAATGGAGCAATTGACACTATAAATGGATACCAATTTTATTGTGCGGTAATTCAAAATGGAACTTGTACACTACTTTCAGATGCTGCACAATTAAAAACACAAAGTACTACATGGAATGGATCGGTTTGGTCTAACGGCACACCAACTTTAACGAAATCAGCAATTTTAGACGGAATATATGTAACCGCTACAAACGGTAACTTTAGCTGTTGTAGTTTAACTGTAAACGCAACAAGAACTTTAACCATCTCTTCTGGAGGTTATGTAGAAGTGCAAAATAGCATTACAACAAATGGAACTTTAGATGTTTTAAGTGACGGTTCATTAGTACAAATTAGTGATCTTGCAGTAAATACAGGAAATATTACATATAATAGAACAGCAAATATTAGAAAACAAGATTATGTATATTGGTCATCTCCAGTTGCTGGGTTTAATAATACTGCAATTTCTCCAACAACACCTTTAGGATTTCAATATAAATGGTTGCCAACAACCGCTGGTGTTAATAATTTCGGAAATTGGACTTATGCTAATGAAACAATGGTTTTAGGTAAAGGATATATTGTTAGAGGTCCAAATGCTTTTTCATTAACAGCATTAGCAAATTATACAGCAACATTTACTGGTGTTCCAAATAATGGAGTAGTAACAATTCCAATTAGTAGAGGTGATTATGATGGTGTAAATTATAACACAGGAGTTTCTACAACACCTGGAACAAAAGAAGATGACAATTGGAATTTAGTTGGAAACCCTTATCCGTCTGCTATTCACGCTGTCAATTTCTTAACTTTAAATACGAATATTGCTGGTTTTGTAAATGTTTGGACACATGGTACATTGCCTTCAACAGCAATAGCGGATCCTTTTTATAATAATTATGCTTATAATTATACACCAGGCGATTATATATCTTATAACGCATCAGGAGCTTCAAGTGGTCCAGGTGTGTTTAATGGAAGAATTGCTGGTGGACAAGGATTTTTGGTATCGATGTTACACACTTCTGTAGCTACAACTGAGAATTTAATTTTTAATAATTCATTAAGAAATAGAACTTACAACAATAGCCAATTTTATAAGTCTACTTCAATAAATAAAAACGAGGAAGAATTAGAAAAACACAGAATTTGGTTCGACTTAGTTTCTTCAACTGGAACTAGCACAAGATCATTATTAGGTTATATAGAAGAAGCTACAAACGGAAAAGATAGATTGTTTGACGCTTTTACAAATGAAAAGCAATCATTTAATATTTTTTCATTAATTGATAATGAACTAATGCTAATTCAAGGTAGAGCACTTCCGTTTGATAGTAACGATAAAGTTACTATTGGTGTAAGTATTCCTCAAGACGGATTATATAAAATCGCTTTAAGTTCGGTAGATGGATTGTTTTCAAATGCAAATCAAAATATCTATATAGAAGATAAGTTATTGAACATAATTTATGACATAAGAACTTCACCATATTCATTTATGGCTACCAAAGGAATAACTAAAGATAGATTTGTAATTCGTTTTACAAACGAAACTGCTTTAGCTAATGAAACGTTTGATGCGAATAATGATGTTGTAGTGGTTTCAAATCAAGAATTAAGCGTAGTATCAAGAAATGAAAAAATTGAAAATATTATTGTTTATGATGTTTTAGGGAGAAAATTATTTGAAGGAAAAAACATAAAAGCAACTGATTTTATTTTGCCAATAAACAAAAGAAATGCACCGTTATTAATAGAAATTGGTTTAGAAAACGGAATTAAAGTAAATAAAAAAACAATATATTAATTTTCGATTTTTATATAAAATTTGTTAAAAAGAGTGATTTTATCACTCTTTTTTTTGTTTTTGCGTAAAAATTAACATAAATTTGATAGTTAAACCCCCTAAAGTATTAAATAATGAAAAAAAATTTACTTTTTTTATTTATGTTTTTTATAACATATTCATTTAGTCAAGAAAATAAAAAAATATCTTCTCAAGAAAAAAATAAGATTGTAAGAAAAGATGATGCTGTAAAAGAATTTTCAAATCAATTGAATAAATCAAGAGCATTTCAACCTACAGGCCTTATTAGATGTGCCACTACTGAGCACAATAAAAGTCTTCAAAAAAACAAACTTGCACCTTCTGATGAAGAATTTGAAAATTGGTTAGCGCCTAAAGTGGCTGAAATCAAAAATAAAAGAAACCAAAAAGCTTTACCTTCAACAATTGTTATTCCAGTTGTAATTCACATTGTACATAATGGTGATGCTGTTGGAACAGGTGAAAACATTTCTTTAGCTCAAGCACTTTCTCAAATCCGAGTATTTAATGAAGATTTTGGTAAATTAGCCGGTACTCCAGGTGATGGAGCTGGTGTGGATACAAGTATTCAATTCTGTTTGGCTCAAGTTGACCCAAATGGTGTTGCGACTAATGGAGTAGTAAGACATAATTTAGGTATAGCTGCTTTAGGTTCTGCGCAGGTAGAAGCAGCAAAAGCTAGTACAATATGGGATCCAACGAAGTATTTAAACATGTGGACTTTCAATTTTGGAGGTGACTTAGCAGGTATTTTAGGGTATGCACAATTTCCTACAGGTTCTGGACTTCCAGGTATGCCTTCAGGGGAGTGTTTTGACGATTCTGGAAGCGGTGCTTCAACAGATGGTGTAGTCTGTGCTTATACAACTTGGGGTTCAAGTTCTTATGCAGCTGGATCTTATGGCGCACCATATGATAAAGGAAGAACAATGACTCATGAAGTAGGTCACATGTTTGGTTTACGCCATATTTGGGGTGATGATGCTTGTCCAGCTTCAGGAGGTAACGTCTATACAAATGAAGATTTCTGTGCAGATACTCCAGCAGCAGCAGCAGCAAATTTTGGTTGCCCTGCAGGTACAAATTCTTGTGCTGCCATTGCAGGAAACGACATGATTCAGAACTATATGGATTACACCGACGATACGTGTATGAGTATTTTTACTCAAGATCAAAAAGATAGAATGCTTGCCGTTTTAATGAATTCTCCAAGAAGAGATGATTTACTAGTTTCTACGGTTTGTTCAGCTGTAGTAACACCAAACATTCAATTTAAAAGACAAGATTGTGATTTTAGACCAGTAAATAGTGTCCTAGAAGGTAGTGCTTGTGCTGGATTTACAGAATTCACAATAGTTTTAGATATAGACAAAGCGCCTTCAGCTAATGCAACTGTTACTTTTGCTGTTGATGGAACTTCTACTGCAAATGCTGCTGACGTACAAATTATGACTCCTACAGTAACATTTCCTGCTGGTTCAACAGCAGATCAAAATTTAGTTGTTAGAGTTTTACATGATGGAGTAGTAGAAGCAGATGAAAATTTAGTTATTTCATTTACGGTAAATGCAAATGGTGGTGATGCATTAGCAAATGCAAACGGAAATACATTTGAATTAACAATTCTTAATGATGATTCAGCTCCAATTCTAACTCAAAGTTATAATCTTATAGATGAAAATTTTGATGATTTATCAGGTTGGTTAGTTTTAGATGGTGACGGCGACACAAGAAACTGGAGTTCATTAACTGGTTTAGACGGTTATGGAACAGCTCCGAATACATTTATTGGAGGAATAGGTTATTCAGAGAAAAGAATTGGTTATTTTGGTGGTGCGACAAGTACAGCCAATCCAAATAATTATTTAATTAGTCCACAAATTGTAATTCCTAATGCAACAACAACGCTTAGTTTGTCATACATAGTTGGTGCTTACGATAATGGCGGTCCAACTAGAAATGCGGGTAATTTTAGCGTGTATTTTACAACAAGTATTGCTAATGAAGCAGCTATTCTTGCTGGAACTTTAATACAATCAAATTTGGTATTGAATGAAGGTACATCGCAATTGATTACACATAACTTAATGACTACGCCTAATTTAATGGGACAAACAGGTTATTTGGTTTTCAGACATAATAATCTTTCGGGTACAAATATTGGATTATTATTGTTAGATTCTGTTAAAATAGCAGTAGTAAAAAACACACTTGTTCAAACGGAAATAAATACACCAACTAGATACGATGCTGTATTGAATTCTTCAGGAAATATGTATGGATATGATGACACTACTAGTAGTATTATTGCAGGGATTACAAACAATACATCAACAAATTATGGCTGTACTTCAATTGAAGTAGATAGAAGTCAAACTTCTGTTGGTGCTGGTTCAGCTTCATTTATTGATACGAATGCAGCGAATAGAATAATGCCAAAAACATATTACGTTACAACGGCTAGCGATACAGCATCAGGTAATTATACGGTTACTTTATATTGTACTGCAGCTGAAGTTACGGCTTGGGAAGCTGCTACAGGAAAATCAAGAACAGCTTTGCAAATTATCAAAGTAATCAACAATCCGATTTCAACAATCAACGCTTCTAATTATACCAATTATTTAATTGAAGAAAAACCAGCTACAATTGGCGCATTTGGTACAGGTGTAACTTTTACAGCTACATTCAATACAAATATGTCTGGTGGTTATGCAATCGGACCAAAAACAGGAATTGTTTGTGGAGATTTAACATCAACTTGGAACGGAACAGCATGGTCTAACGGAGTACCAGGAAAAGTAACTGCGGTAACTTTTGCAGGAAATTATAATTCAACTGCCGATTTAGATGCTTGTTCAGTAACAGTTAATACTGGAGTAAATGTAACGTTTAATGCAGGACATACTTTAATTTCTGGTAATGCAGTTACAGTTAGTGGAACTGGTACATTAACTATAAACAATAATGCCGCATTAAGACAAATAAATGCGGTAGCCAATTCAGGAAATATTATTGTTAGAAGAAATTCTACAGGAATGGTTAAATTGGACTATACAGCTTGGTCTTCTCCAGTTTCTGGACAACAATTACAAGCATTTTCTCCAAGTACATTGCCAAACAGATTTTATCAATATTTATTTACTGGTACTACAACTCCAACTGCTTATCAATCGGTTGTTGCAACTACAAATTTCCAAGCTGGAAAAGGATACATGATCAGAGCAGCAGACAACTGGCCGCTTACATCAACTGTATTTAACGGACAGTTTTCAGGCGTGCCAACAAACGGGGATGTTCCTCAAGCAATCGGAATTGGCTATAATTTATTAGGTAATCCTTATGCGTCACCTATTTCAGCAAATTTATTCTTAGGAGCAAATACCTCTATTTCAACATTGTATTTCTGGACTCATACAGCTCCTGCTGCAGGAGGTGTTTATCCAGTAAATAATTATGCTTCTTATACAACTTTAGGAGGAACGGCATCTGCAGCTGGTGGAGCAACTCCAAACGGAACCATCCAAACAGGTCAAGGTTTCTTCGTAAGAGCAACAGCGGCTGGAAATGCTAATTTCAGTAATGCACAACGTGTTAACGCATCAGTAAGTACTCAATTTTACAGAACTTCTGAAAATATTGCAACTACTTCAGAAGAAGAAAAACACAGAATTTGGTTAAACTTAAATGATGCAACAAATAACTATAACCAAATTTTAGTAGGTTATGTTAATGGTGCTACTAACGGAATTGACAACGGAATTGATGGTGAAGTTTTAGATAAAGATAACACGATGTTATATAATCTAATTAACGATTCTGAATATGTAATTCAAGGTAAAGGTTTACCATTTGCTAATACAGATGAAATTGCATTAGGATTAAAAGCAACAACAGCAGGAACGTACACTATTTCATTAGAAAATGTAGATGGATTATTTACTTCTCAAAATGTATATGTAAAAGACAATGTAACGAATACTATCCACGATATCAAACAAACTCCATATGCATTTACAACTTCTGAAGGTGTATTTAATGACAGGTTTAAAGTTGTATTTAACAACGTAGTTTTAGTTAATCCTGCATTTATTTCAGAAGAAGGTGTTGTGGTGTTTACTCAAAATGAAGAATTAAAAATAAATGCTTCGCATGAAATGGCAAAAGTGGAAGTTTATGATGTTCTTGGAAGAATCATTTATAATAACAAAAATGTAAATGATAAAGTACTAAACATTTCATCAATTGCTAACAGAAACCAAGCGTTATTAGTCAAAATTACTTTCACTACTGGTCAATCAGTTACCAAAAAAGTAATTAAATAAATACAAGAAAATAAATTTTAAATCTCGATTCTGATATTTTTCGGAATCGAGATTTTTTGTTTTAACACTTTGTCGGTGTTTTTTGTCGTTTATCCGTTTTTTTTATATACTTTTGATAATAGTTTAACCCCCAAACTATTAAAAAATGAAAAAAAACTTACTTTTTTTGTTTGTGATTTTAGGCTCTTTTGCTACGGCACAAAATAAAACAAACATTTGGACGGAAAATAATTCTGTAAAAAAGGACGAGTCCTTAAAAATAATTAAACCTATACTTCCAAAAAAATTCAAAGTATTTGAATTTAACTATGATGAGTTCGTTAAGCAATTAACAAGCGTGCCACAGAGAGATTCTTTTTTAGGTGAATCTAATGTTATAATAACAATTCCAAATCCTAACGGAACTATTGAACAATATAGAATTTTAGAAGCTTCAACTTTTGAACCTGAATTGCAAGCTAAATACCCAGAAATTCGTTCATTTACTGGTCAAGGAGTTGATAATCCTTCAAACACTCTTAGGTTTTCGGTTTCGCCTTATAATGGAATTAGTGCAATAATTCGTTCGACATCTGAAGAAACGACATTCATTATTGATCCTTATACAAGTGATTATAAAAATTTTATTGTTTACGATAAAAAATATTCTGGAGCAAATCCAGATTTTAAATGTACAACAGAAGAAACTTCAATTAGAGAATTTGGTCCAACTTTAAAAAAAGGGGAAAATCAAATTTTAAATAATGCTGATGACGGAACTTTAAGAAGATTTAGATTGGCTTTATCTTGTACAGGAGAATATGCCGTTTACCATGGTGGCACACTTGCCGCTGTGAATGCTGCTTTTAATGCAACAATGACTCGTGTAAATGGAATTTTCGAAATGGATTTCAATACAACTATGGTTATTGTAGCCACAAATAATAATGTGATTTACTTAAACGCTGGAACCGATCCGTATTCAACTTCTGGAAATTATAATTCTGAAGTTCAAGCAACAATTACTGCTCAAATTGGAGCAGCTAATTATGATATTGGACATTTAGTTGCAGCCAATGGAAATAATGGAAATGCAGGTTGTATTGGTTGTATTTGTGGTACTGGAAGTAGTACAGCAAAAGGAAGCGGTTTTACAACTTGCGTAACACCAATAGGTGATAATTTTGATATTGATTTTGTTGCTCACGAAATGGGACATCAATATGGAGGTAATCATACATTTACCTTTAGTACAGAAAATAATTCAGTAAATGTAGAACCAGGTTCTGGGATTACAGTTATGGGATATGCTGGAATTACTGGTGCAACAGATGATGCTCCACACTCAGTTGTATTTTTTCATGCCGCTTCAATTCAACAAATTACTAATAATATTAAAACAAAAGCTTGTCAAGTTAATGTTGCAACAGGTAATGCAATTCCAGTACCCGTTGCAGTAGCAACAAAAACATTGCCAAAAGGAACGGCTTTTAAACTTATAGGAACAGCAACAGATGCAAATGCTTCTAATTTGCTTTCGTACTGTTGGGAGCAAATTGATGATGCACCCACAGTTGGTACTACAGCAGCAACTTACCCTTCAGTAACTGCAAGTGTAGTGAACTTTAGATCGTTTATGCCTAAAGCTACTGGAGTAAGAATGATTCCTAATTTAGCAGATCACCTTGCGAATGGTTTAACAGGTAATAGATGGGAAGTAGTTCCTGAACCAACAGCTGCAAATAGAGTAGTGAACTTTAGAATGACAGTAAGAGATAACAGACCAGGTGGTGGTGCAAATGAGAGTGTAAATACAGCAGTTACTTTTGCATTTGATAAAGGCCCATTTACAGTAAGTACTCAAAATGCAGGAGGAATAAGTTATGCACAAGGTTCTGTGCAAACAGTAAGTTGGTTAGTTAATGGTACGAATACGATGACTGGAGCAGCTAATGTAAATATTAAATTATCAACAGATGGAGGTCTTACATTTCCAATTACATTATTAGCAAGTACTCCAAATGACGGAACTCAAACAGTAACAATACCAAGTTTATTGGCTACAAAATGTAGGATTTTAATTGAGCCAACAGGAAATGATTTTTATGCCATTAACACACACAACTTTGCAATTGGTTATGTAGTAAATGAAGTGTGTACAAATTATACCGTTACGCCAAACTTTACAATTCCAGAATCTGAAGTAACGGTAGATGTGCCAATAACAATAAATGATAATTATGAAATTAGTGATGTTAATGTTACTACTTCAATAACTCATACAAGAAGAAGTCAACTTCGCGTTACTTTAAGAAAAGCTTCTCAAAGTCTTTATGAGGAAAGATTCTTATTTAAAGGCGGATCTTGTGGAACAGCTATCGCAAATTTAAACGGAACATTTGATGATGAATCTGTAAATGCGGCAGGATGTGGTGCTACAAATAATTTTGGAAGTATGAAGTCATATGATCCAATTACTTCTTTTGATGGATTAAATAGTAATGGTGTTTGGTATTTAGGTATCAGGGATGCAACCGTTGATGCTAACGATGGAACATTAAATAGTTTTACAATAAATATTTGTAGATATGATTATACTTTAATTGGAGGACCTTGTGGAACTGTTACAACAACTTGGAATGGTACAGCTTGGTCTAATGGTGTGCCTACAAATAGTGTAGCGGCAAATTTTACAGGAAATTATACTTCTTCAGGTAATTTAGATGCTTGTTCCGTAACAATTGCAACGGGTGTTACAGTAACATTTAATGCAGGTCACACGTTTATTGTTGGTGATGCAGTAACTGTAAACGGAACAGGAAGTTTAATAATAAATAATAATGCAGCATTACGTCAAACAGGAGATAAAACAAATGTTGGGAATATTATTGTAAGACGTGATAGCGCTCCAATGGTAAGATTAGATTATACGGCTTGGTCTTCACCAGTTTCTGGACAACAATTACAAGCTTTTTCACCAAATACTTTAGCGACTCGTTTTTACCAATATTTATATACTGGTACAACAACTCCTACAGCTTATCAAGTTGTAACACCAACTACTAACTTTTTGTCTGGTAAAGGATACATGATTAGAGCTGCTAATAACTGGCCGGTTACTGCAACAGCATTTAATGGGCAATTTACAGGAATTCCTAACAATGGATATTATACGCAAAATATTGGAAAAGGGTATAATTTATTAGGAAATCCTTATGCTTCACCAGTAGATGCTTCAAAATTTTTAACAGATAACTCTACTTTAGTTGGTGCATTATATTTTTGGACGCACACGGCTCCTGCAAGTGGTGGGGTTTATCCAATAAATAATTTTGCATCGTATACAACTTTAGGAGGAACTGCGTCTGCCGCTGGCGGTGCAGTACCAAATGGAACCATTCAAACAGGTCAAGGTTTTTATATTTATGCCTTTGATTCGGGTTCAGCAAGTTTTAAAAACGCGCAACGTGTTAACGCTTCTGTTTCTACTCAATTTTTTAAAAATTCTGAAAATGCGGATACAACTTCTGAATCAGAAAAACATAGAATTTGGTTAAACTTAAATGATACAGAAAATAATTATAACCAAATATTAGTAGGTTATGTTAATGGCGCAACAAACGGGTTTGATAATACCATTGATGGAGAAGTTTTAGATAAAAACAATACAATGTTATATAATCTAATTAACGATTCAGAATATGTAATTCAAGGTAAAGGTTTGCCATTTGCTAATACAGACGAAATTGCTTTAGGATTAAAAGCTACAACAGCAGGAACATATAATATTTCATTAGAAAATGTAGATGGATTATTTACAGCACAAAACGTATATGTAAAAGATAATGTAACTAACATTATTCACGACATCAAACAAGCTCCTTACACATTTGCAACTTCAGAAGGAGTGTATAATAATAGATTTAAAGTTGTGTTTACAAATGCAGCTTTAGGAAATGATTCCTCTTTTTCAGATGGAAGTGTAGTTGTATTTACTCAAAACGAAGAATTAAAAATTAATGCGTCACAACAAATAGCTACTGTTAAAGTTTATGATGTTTTAGGAAGAACTATTTACAGCAATTCAAATGTAAATGATAAAGTACTAAACATTTCATCAATTGCTAACAGAAACCAAGCGTTATTAGTCAAAATTACTTTCACTACTGGTCAAACAGTTACTAAAAAAGTAATTAAATAAGTACAAGAAATTAAATTTTAAATCTCGATTCTGATATTTTTCGGAATCGAGATTTTTTTTATACTTAAAATTATCATAACAATTTTCAAACTTCAAAGGGAATAACTATCTTTGCCGCTTATTTAAAAAGAAGAAAATGAGTAAATTGGTAATTGTAGGAACTGTAGCTTTTGATGCTATTGAAACACCTTTTGGAAAAACAGATAAAATTTTAGGTGGAGCGGCAACGTATATTGGTTTGTCAGCCTCTTTTTTTAATGTGGATTCAGCAATTGTATCTGTAGTAGGTGAAGATTTCCCACAAGAACATTTAGATTTATTAACAGAAAGAAATATAAACATCGAAGGAATTGAAATCGTAAAAGGTGGAAAAACTTTCTTTTGGAGTGGAAAATACCATAACGATATGAATTCTCGTGATACGTTAGCGACTGAGTTAAACGTATTAGCAGATTTTAATCCTGTGGTTCCACAGGCATATAAAGATGCTGCAGTTGTGATGTTAGGTAACTTACACCCAATTGTACAATCTTCAGTATTAGATCAAATGACTACAAAACCAAAATTAGTAGTTTTAGATACAATGAACTTTTGGATGGATTGTGCTTTACCAGAATTATTAGAGGTAATCAAACGTGTAGACGTAATTACAATTAATGATGAAGAAGCACGTCAATTATCTGGAGAATATTCTTTAGTGAAAGCAGCTGCAAAAATCCACACAATGGGTCCAAAATATGTAGTAATTAAAAAAGGAGAACACGGAGCATTAATTTTCCATAACAAAGATGTTTTCTTCGCACCAGCGTTACCATTAGAAGAAGTATTTGATCCAACAGGAGCAGGAGATACTTTCGCAGGTGGTTTCTCAGGATACATTGCACAAACGGAAGATGTTTCTTTCGAAAGCATGAAAAACGCGATTATTCATGGTTCAAATTTAGCTTCATTCTGTGTAGAAAAATTCGGAACAGAAAGAATGGTAGATTTAAACAAAGAAGACGTTTATGCACGTTTACAACAATTTAAGTCATTAACACAATTTGACATCAAATTATAAGCACAAAATATGCCTCGAATTTTCGGGGCATTTTTAATACAACTAATAAATAATACAACACAACAACAACTATGAGCGACGCTATTAAACACGAATGTGGAATTGCATTACTTAGATTATTAAAACCATTAGAATACTATAAAGAAAAATATGGTACGGCTTTTTACGGTGTAGAAAAAATGTACCTTTTAATGGAAAAACAACACAATCGCGGACAAGATGGTGCAGGTTTTGCCAGCATCAAATTAGATGTGAAACCAGGACAACGATACATCAGTAGAATCCGTTCGAATCAAGCACAACCGATTCAAGATATTTTCGGACAAATTAATTCAAGAATTTCTACCGAATTAGCGAATAATCCTTCGTACCAAAATAATGTAGCCTTACAAAAAGAACACATTCCTTATGTAGGCGAATTGTTTTTAGGTCACGTTCGTTATGGTACTTTCGGAAAAAATAGCATAGAAAGTGTTCATCCCTTTTTACGTCAGAATAACTGGATGCACAGAAATTTATTAGTGGCAGGAAACTTCAACATGACAAATGTTAAAGAGTTGTTTCAAGATTTAGTAGATGTGGGTCAACATCCAAAACTAATGGCAGATACAGTAACTGTTATGGAAAAAATTGGTCATTTCTTAGATGATGAAATTACCGATTTATACATGGATTGTAAAAACGAAGGCCTTTCAAAACAAGATGCTTCACCAGTAATTGCAGAAAGATTAAACATCGGAAGAATTTTAAGAAGAGCTTCTAAAAATTTCGATGGTGGTTATGCCATGGCCGGACTTTTAGGTCACGGTGATGCTTTTGTAGTTAGAGATCCAAACGGAATTCGTCCAGCATATTATTATCAAGATGATGAAATTGTAGTTGTCGCTTCAGAAAGACCAGTTATTCAAACGGTATTTAATGTAGCTTTTGATGATGTGAAAGAATTAGAAGCTGGAGATGCCATCATCGTTAAGAAAAACGGAAACGTTCAATTCGAAAACATCAGAGAAGCTGGTGAGAAAAAAGCGTGTTCATTCGAAAGAATTTACTTTTCTCGCGGAAGCGATGCTGAAATCTATAAAGAAAGAAAATTGCTTGGAAAATACGTTTTCCCAAGTGTGTTGAAAGAAATTGATAACGATATTCATAATTCGGTATTTTCTTTTATTCCGAATACAGCAGAAACTTCTTTTTACGGAATGGCAGAAGCCGCTCAAAAACATTTAGATGAGCAAAAAGTAAAAGACATTATCGCACAAAAAGATACGTTAGACGAAAAAGGCCTAAACGCAATTCTCGAAGAAAAAGTGCGTACCGAAAAAATCGCTATTAAAGATGTAAAACTTCGTACGTTTATTACAGAAGATAGTAGCCGAGATGAAATGGTAGCACACGTTTACGACATCACTTACGGAGTAGTAAAACCAACAGATAATTTAGTTATTATTGACGATAGTATTGTTCGTGGAACCACTTTAAAACAAAGTATTATTAAGATTTTAGACCGATTAAATCCTAAGAAAATTGTAGTTGTTTCTTCTGCACCACAAATTAGATATCCTGATTGTTACGGAATTGATATGAGTACAATGGAAGGGTTTATTGCTTTCAGAGCTACTTTAGAGTTGTTAAAAGACACGAATCAATATCATATAGTTGATGAGGTTTACAAAAAATGTAAAGCACAACAAGGCTTAAAAGATACAGAAGTTATCAATCACGTAAAAGAAATTTACGCACCATTTACAGACGAACAAATTTCCGATAAAATGGCAGAAATGTTAACTTCAAAAGAAGTGAAAGCAGAAGTGAAAATAATTTTCCAAAAAGTAGAAGATTTACACAAAGCGTGTCCGAAAAACTTAGGGGATTGGTATTTCACAGGAAATTATCCAACTCCAGGAGGAAATAGAGTGGTAAATACGGCATTTATCAATTTTTATGAAGGAAACGGTCAACGTGCATATTAATAAAAAGTGCATTTCAACGGGAATATTTACTTTATAACAAATATTTTATTCTACTCTAATAACTTATTCTACTTTTATATCACCAGAAAATTAGTAGGTTAAGTTTTATGGTAGATTTGGGGCAAAAAGGGTGAAACGAAAGTTTCACCTTTTTTATTTTGCACCTATTTCATCTTTATAATTAAATCTCTTTTTCATTACTTTTTGTTGTTGAATTTACTAAATTCGCTTTAGCAATAACATTAAATTCCTCAAAATGGAAAACACACTTCAAAACACCTATAATTTTATTTTCGAAGAAGCTTTATTAAATGAAATTTCTGAAGTTTCTAAAATTCATGATTTCAAAGAAGGTGATATTATTATTGATTTTGGTGAAAATATTAAAAGCATGCCGTTAATTTTAACTGGTGCGATTAAAATTTTGCGTGAAGATTTTGATGAAGGCGAATTACTATTATATTTCATCGAAAAAGGAGATACGTGTGCGATGTCCATGCAATGTTGTTTAGGAAATGCCAAAAGTGAAATCCGCGCTATTGCCGAAACAGACGGACAATTGATTTTAATTCCAGTAGCCAAAATGAACGAATGGTTAGGAAAATATGCCACTTGGCGCAATTTCGTATTCAACAGCTACAACAACCGATTGAAAGAAATGCTAACCACCATCGACCATTTAGCGTTCATGAATATGGACGAAAGATTATTAAATTATTTGTTAGAAAAATCGAAAATCAATCATACCAAACAAATACATAATACACACCAAGAAATAGCTTACGATTTAAATACGTCAAGAGTAGTGATTTCTCGAATTTTAAAAGCCTTAGAAAACAAAGGAAAAATTAAATTGAACAGAGCATATATTGAGTTGTTGTAAATCATAAAAAAAAAATGAAATATAAAATTCTATTATTAGCCTTCTTTTTTTCAATAGATTCTTTTTCGCAAGATTTGTGCAAAACAGATATTATGAATGGAGAAAAGTTGCTTCAAACTAATGAAGTTGAAAATTTTTCAAAGTACGATTTTTCCGAATTATGGTTACAAACAGACAATAATTTAGTGTACGGAATCCTTGGTGATGATTTTCAAAGGATACAAATAAAGTTAATTTCTATTTCGAAAAACATAAACAATCAGAACGAATATTTTGTTTACGGAAAATCGAAAGTAAAAGAAAATATTTGTGAGTTCGTTGGAAAAATTACAATTCTGAAAATTCAAGAATCGAAAAGGGAACATTTTGGAGTAGATGACGAATTTAAAAATTCAGGTATAAAAACACAAGGTTTGTTAACCGCTAAATATGAGTTCTTCGAAAATAAATTACAATCTCATTCTGGTTATTTTACTGGAAGTTTGGAAACGAAATGGTTTTTAGATAAAGATGATAAAATACAATACGACAATATAAATATCCATTCTGATGGTTATTTCAACAATGCATTTGTGGGAAGTTGGAAAATGTACCATTCTATAATCGAAAAAAAATGCCATTGGGGCGATTATAGAGTTCCAAGCGTTGAATGTGGTTTTGATATTGGTGCTGCAGAATTCAATATTGCTGAAAAATATCATAAAAAAGGTTGGTTAGATAGTATTGAAACTAAAAAAAGAGAAACTATTAAAAACTGGTGGGAATAAGTATTTCATAAATTAGTATAATCTTAAATTTCGTTGTTGTAGAAATTAAAAAATATAAATGAACTATTCTAAAGAAATTAATTCAGAAGGTTTCGCAATTATAGAAGCTATATATTCCGATTCTGAAGTTGAAAAAATCATTTCTGAAATCGAAAAAGTAACGCAGGCTAAAACCGATAATGCTACATTTAGAAAGTCAGATGATTTATTCGCTATTCGACAATTTCACAAAGAAATTCCAGAAACATTACCTCATGTTTTCAACAATAATTTGTTAGAATTTATCAAAACGAATTTTGGAGAAAACTATTTCATTACGAAATCCATTTATTTTGATAAACCTGAAAAATCAAATTGGTTTGTTTCCTATCATCAAGATTTAACCATTTCAGTTAACAAAAAAATAGACGTTAAACACTTTGAAAATTGGACCGTAAAGCAAAATCAATTTGCCGTACAACCTCCGAAAGAAATATTAGAAAATAATTTCACTATTAGAATTCATCTCGACAGAACCACAAAAGACAACGGTGCATTAAAAGTTTTAAATGCCTCTCATAAAAAAGGAATTTCTAGAGTGGAAAACATCAAACTTAATGAAGAAATAGAAACTATTTGCGAAGTAGAAAAAGGCGGAATTATGATTATGAAACCATTACTATTTCATGCTTCAAATAAAACTACAAATAACGAAAGAAGAAGAGTAATTCATATCGAATTTAGTAATCAAATTTTACCAAATGAATTAGAATGGAGTGAAAAAGCTTATTTTAACTAACATTTTCCCACTCAAAACAAAAAATCCCACCTCTGTAACATTTGTAACTGTATAACGTTTCGGATGCGTATAAATTTGCTTCATAATTAATCAGATTATGAACAAAATGAAACAACCGATTTTTATAACCACTTTATTATTCTCCGTTTTTGGATTGGCGCAAGACACGCTGACTATTTCAAAAAACGATATTTCTAAGAAAATCTCAGAAAATAATTTACAAGTGAAAATTGCTGAAAAAAACTTTCAGTCGGCAAAAGCAGATTACAACCAATCGAAATCCGTTTTCTTACCGAATATTAATGTGTCACACACTGGAATTTCAACTACCAATCCATTAATGGCTTTTGGTTCGAAATTAAATCAGGAAATTTTAACAGCTTCCGATTTCAATCCCGCTTTATTAAACGATCCTGCCAAAACGCAAAATTTTGCTACGAAATTCGAAATTCAACAACCCCTTATTAATATAGATGGTTTTTACGGAAGACAAGCCGCTAAAGCCAAAATGGAAGCGTTCCAACTACAAACCGAACGCACCAAAGAATACTTAGAATTAGAAGTTTCGAAAGCCTACATGCAATTGCAATTGGCGTACAAAGCAGTTAACGTTTTAGAAAAAGCGAACACCACAGGAAAAGCCAATTTGAAATTAGTCGAAAATTATTTCAAACAAGGTATGTTACAAAAAACAGATTTACTAAATGTGCAAGTTCGAGTAAATGAAATTGCCAATCAATTACAATATGCGAAAAGTAACGTGCAAAACGCCTCAGATTATTTAGGGTTTTTATTAAACGAAGACACGCAAGGAAAAATCTATAAGCCTTCAGAAGCTTTAGAAAACACCATTTCAATTGAAGAAATAAATACTTCTTTATCTGAAAACAGAAAAGACATTCAAGCGATGACGAAATCTTCGGAAGCATATGCAAAAATGTTACAATCTTCAAAAATGACATTCTTACCGAGATTAAATGCTTTCGGAAGCTATGAAATGTACGATAAAAACATCCTAGGAACTTCGGCAAAAGGGTATTTAGTAGGTGCACAATTATCTTGGAATGTTTTCGATGGGTATAAGTCTATCGGAAAATTCGAAAAAGCAAAAGCGGAATCTCAAAAAGCAGATGCGGAAAAAGACCAATACACGAAGCAAAGTCAATTGGAATTAAACAAAACCAATCGCCAATTAAAAGACGCAGAAAATAAAGTGAATTTATCAAAATTAGCTTTCGAACAATCGCAAGAAGCGTACAGAATTCGTCAAAACAGATTCGCACAAGGTTTAGAAAAAACAACCGATTTATTGCAATCTGAAACCCAAATGATTCAAAAAGAATTAGAACAATTGCAAGCGGTTTTCGAATATAATTTTACCAAACAGTATTTACAGTTTTTAACGAAATAGAGTATTAAGATATTAGTATCAAGAAGTAAGACTTAAAAAAAATAATTATGAAAAAAAATATAGCCATCTTAACCCTTTCCACTTTAGTATTTCTTTCATGTGGAAAAGAAACAAAAGAAGTAACTAACAACGAACCAGCAATTAAAGTGGAAGTAAATGGTTTAGCGACAAACAACTCAGAATTCATCACCGCTAGTGGAAAAACAGAAGCGGAAAGTAGTGCCAATTTAAGCACAAGAATGATGGGTTACGTAACTAAAGTTCACGTAAAAACAGGTCAGAAAGTTGCGGCCGGACAATTATTAGTCAGCATCAATAGTACCGATTTACAAGCTAAAAAAGCACAAGTGGACGCCTCAATTTTACAAGCAACAGCTGCGTACAATAATGCGAAAAAAGACTACGATCGTTTTGTGAATTTATTTGCACAACAAAGTGCGTCTCAAAAAGAATTAGACGATATGACTTCTCGTTATGAAATGGCAAAAGCAAGTTTAGCGGGTGCAAAACAAATGCGAAATGAAGTTATGGCGCAGTTTTCTTATTCGAATATTACCGCTCCATTTTCTGGAGAAGTTACCAATACTTTCATCAAAGAAGGTGACATGGCAAACCCAGGAATGCCATTAGTTAGTATAGAAGGAGTTTCTAGAATGCAAGTAACGGCAATGGTTTCTGAAGGTGATATTTCTCAAATTAAAAACGGAATGCCTGTGAAAATTATGGTGAAATCGTTAAGCAAAGAAGTGTCAGGTAAAGTTTCAGAAGTAAGTGGTTCAGCCAAAAACACAGGCGGACAATATTTAGTAAAAGTTACATTGAATACCAACGACAAAACCATTTTATCTGGAATGTTCGTCAATGTTCAATTTCCAATCGCTAATCAACCCAAAACAGAAACTACTGTAAAAACAGATAAAGTAATGGTTCCAGAAAGTGCTTTAGTAAAACAAGGACAACTAACAGGAATTTATACAATAACTAACGGAAAAACAGCCATTTTAAGATGGATTAGAACTGGAAAAACTTTCGGAAACCAAGTAGAAGTTTTATCAGGTTTAACCGCTAATGAGCAATATATTGTTTCGGCTGAAGGGAAATTGTATAACGGTGCCAATGTTCAATTAGCCAATTAGTCAATTCTTCAATTCGCCTAATTCTTACGTTTCAAAAATTGGCACATTGACATATTGAAAATTGACAAATAAATTGAACATCGAAACATTGTTTCATTAAAAAATTAAAATCATGCAAGAAGGTATATCAGGTAAAATTGCCCATTTTTTCATCCACTCTAAATTAACGATTTTGTTAATGGTTGGTTTGATGATTATTGGGGTATATAGTTCGTTCTTAATTCCTCGTGAAGAAGAACCACAAATCGCTATTCCCATGGCGGATGTTATGATTGGCTATCCAGGCGCAAGTCCGGCAGAAATAGAAAGTCGTGTTATCAAGCCACTAGAAAAAGTATTGTCTAACATCAAAGGTGTAGAACATTTACATAGTATGGCGATGAACGGTCAAGCGATGATAATTGTACAGTTTTATGTAGGTGAAGATTCAGAACGCTCGTATGTGAAATTGTACGATGAGTTAATGAAAAACGAAAATATTTTCCCAAAAGGCGTATACAAACCCATGGTTAAAACACGTTCAATTGACGATGTTCCGATGTTGGGTGTAACGCTTTGGAGCGAAAAATTAAACGATTTCGAAATTCGTCAAATTGCGGAAGAAGTGACTTCGGAAATTGAAAAAGTAAAAGATGTTGCCATTACCAAAGAAATTGGTGGAAGAACACGTGAACTAAAAGTTGTTTTAGATAAAGATAAAATGGCGGAAAACGGCGTGGATGCTTTAGGAATTATGCAAATGATTCAAGCGAATAACGGCAGTTCACAATCGGGAAGTTTTGTAAATAACGACAAAGAGTATTTACTAACTACAGGAGAATTTTTATCGACTTCAGAAGACGTAGAAAATTTAGTTGTGGGTGTGAATGCGAATATGCCAGTGTATTTAAAACAAGTGGCTGCTGTTCAAGACGGACCAGCAACACCAAAAAGCTATGTGTCTTTCGGTTATGGAAAAACAAATGAAAAGTATGCGAAAAACAAATCGGAATATCCAGCGGTTACTATTTCTGTAGGAAAAGTAAAAGGTGCGGATGCGATGAAAATTTCGGATAAAATCATCGAGAAAATCGAAACCTTAAAAAAGACGTTAATCACAGATGATGTTCATGTAGAAATTTCTAGAAATTACGGAGAAACCGCTTCTGATAAAGTGGGTGAATTATTAATGCACTTAGGTGTGGCGATAATCGCAGTAACGCTTTTAGTCATGCTAGCGATGGGTTGGCGCGGTGGTTTAGTGGTTTTCTTTTCAGTGCCCTTAACATTTGCCTTAACGTTGTTTGCTTATTATATGTTGGGGTACACGTTAAACAGAATTACGCTTTTCGCTCTAGTTTTTGTGGTGGGAATTGTGGTGGATGACAGTATTATCATCGCCGAAAACATGCACCGACATTTTAAAATGAAGCGCTTACCGTTCAAACAAGCTGCGATTTATGCAATTAACGAAGTAGGAAACCCAACCATTTTAGCCACATTTACAGTAATAGCAGCTATTTTACCAATGGCTTTCGTATCAGGAATGATGGGACCTTACATGAGTCCGATGCCAATTGGTGCTTCCATTGCGATGTTATTGTCGTTGTTTGTGGCTTTAACGGTTACGCCTTATTTAGGGTATCATTTATTACACGAAAAAGAAGAACAAGAACACAAAGCGGAACAAGGTTTAGAAACGTCTTGGATTTACAGATTGTACAATAAAATTGAACGTCCGTTTTTAGAAAATTCTACGAAACGTAGAGTGATGTTAGGAATTACGGTGGTTTTATTAGCAGGTTCTGTCTTGATGTTTTTTACGAAATCGGTTTTAGTAAAAATGTTGCCTTTCGATAATAAAAACGAATTCCAAGTGGTTATCGATATGCCAGAAGGAACCACATTAGAAAGAACAGCAGCCGTGACACAAGAAATCGCTCAGTATTTAACAACGGTTCCAGAAGTTGTGAATTATCAAAATTATATTGGAACGTCTGCGCCAATTACGTTTAACGGATTAGTTCGTCATTACGATTTACGTGGTGGAAGCAATATGGCCGATATTCAAGTCAACTTATTACACAAAGAAGATAGAGATTTACAAAGTCACGATATCGCGAAAGTCGTTCGTCCAGAAGTACAAAAAATTGCTAAAAAATATGGTGCGAATGTCAAAATTATTGAAGTGCCACCAGGACCACCAGTTCTTTCAACATTAGTTGCAGAAATTTATGGACCCGATTACAAACAACAAATTGAAGTCGCCAATCAAGTAAAAGGAATTTTAGAAAAAACGACAGATATTGTGGATATTGATTGGTATGTAGAAGACAATCAAACGGAATATAAATTGGAAGTCGACAAAGAAAAAGCGATGTTGAATGGAATAGCTCCGCAACAAATTGTTGGAAATTTAACGTATTTGTTAAAAGAATATCCAATATCAAATTTGTACGATGAAGATTCGAATAACAGCGTTGGAATAGTACTTTCTTTAGATGACAAAGACAAAACTTCGCTTCAAGACATTCAGAATTTAAAAATCAAAGGTAGTCAAGGCAATGTAGTTCCGGTTTCTGATTTGGTAAAAGTAAAAGAAGATGTTTTACAAAAAACAATCTACAGAAAAGACCAAAAACGCGTGGTTTATGTAACAGCTGATATGGCGGGAGATTTAGAAAGTCCGGTATATGCGATTTTAGGAATGAACGAAGAATTGCAAAAAATGAAATTACCTGCTGGTTATAAAGTCAACGAATTGTACATGGAACAACCTTCAGACGAAAGTGATTTCACTGTAAAATGGGATGGAGAATGGCAAATTACTTTAGAAGTGTTCCGCGATTTAGGAATTGCATTCGGAGTAGTAATTGTAATTATTTATATGCTGATTGTAGGTTGGTTCCAAAACTTTAAAACGCCAATTGTCATGATGATGGCTATTCCACTTTCATTAGTAGGAATTGTTTTCGGACACTGGTTGCTAGATGCTTATTTCACGGCAACTTCTTTCATTGGAATGATTGCTTTAGCAGGAGTGATGGTGCGAAATTCTGTTTTACTTATCGATTTTATTGAAATTCGACTAAACGAAGGCGTTCCATTAAAACAAGCCATTATTGAAGCTGGAGCGGTAAGAACTACGCCAATTTTACTAACAACAGGTGCAGTTGTAATTGGAGCTTTAATTATTTTATTTGATCCAATTTTCCAAGGATTAGCCATTTCATTAGTATTTGGAGCTATCGTTTCTACCGTATTAACTTTAATTGTGGTGCCCATTATTTATTACATCACGGAAAGAAAAAAATGGGAGAAAAAGCGTGTTGAGGAATAAACACGTTGTCCAAATTCAAAACAAACGTAAAATTTAACCTGCAAGGTTTTTCCAACCTTGTAGGTTTCTAAATAAACAAATTATGAAAAACAGAATCATCAGAGCCATCGCAGGAAGTTTTGTACTAATTAGTATTTTACTTTCCATTTATGTCAACCCAAATTGGTTATGGTTCACAGCTTTTGTGGGTGCTAATTTATTACAATCTTCCATCACAAAATGGTGTTTAATGGAAGATATTTTAGTCAAATTAAGCGTAAAAGATTAAACAAAAAGCCGTTCTGATTCATTTGAGAACGGCTTTTAATTTTAAGTAAAACAATTCTAATCATAGTAACAATTGTTACAATGCCTCATTTAATATCTACTTAAATTTGTACTTTAGCTTAAGTTTTAGATAATTTGAAATAACCTGTTTTATATGGAAATAATTGGTTTTATATTAAGTATTTTAATAGGCATTTCTCTTGGTCTTATTGGCAGTGGAGGCTCCATACTTACGATTCCAATTTTGGTATATGTATTTCATGTTTCTCCAAGTGATTCTACTACGTATTCTCTTTTTGTTGTTGGCGTTTCTGCATTGGCAGGAAGTATTAACGGTGCCAAACACAAATTACTCGATTATAAAACAGCCTTATATTTTGGTTTGCCAAGTGTGATTTCTGTTTTTTTGATGCGCAAATTTATAGTGCCGTTATTGCCAAATGAACTTCTAACTATTTCAAATTTTACACTTACAACAGATTTACTAATTATGTTAGTGTTTTCTGTATTGATGATTTTGGCTTCTTTTTCCATGATTCAAAAAAGAAAAATGACAGAAAATGATAGTTCGAAAATCAATCACAACAACTTAATTTTTAAAGGTCTTTTTGTTGGATTATTAACTGGTTTTGTTGGAGTTGGTGGTGGGTTTTTAATCATACCAGCTTTACTGTTTACGGCAAAATTGCCTATGAAAAAGGCCGTAGCCACTTCTTTAATTATCATTGTTTTTAATTCTTTAATAGGATTTTTAGGTAGTATAACTTCAACAAAAATAGATTGGAATTTCTTATTGCTTTTCACCGCATTTGCTGTAATTGGAATTTTTATAGGCATGTATTTAAGTAAAAAAATAACAAACGAAAAATTAAAACCACTTTTTGGATGGTTTGTACTACTAACTGGAATTTATATCATTATAAAAGAAGTAATAATTTAAACTATACTTATGTTAGAACTTATTAAGCAACCTTGGCATTGGGCTGTGGCGGGCACATTAATCGGATTAATTGTGCCAACATTATTATTGATTGGTAATAAAAAATTAGGTGTTTCTTCTTCCATGCGACACCTTTGCGCTATTTGTATTCCTAAAAACATTCCCTTTTTTAAATACGATTGGAAAAAAGAAATTTGGAATCTTTTTTTTGTGGTAGGAATTTTATTAGGAGGTTTCATTGCTGCACAATTCTTAACGAATCCAAACGAAATCGTAATTACTGAAACCACTAAAGAAATTTTAGCAGAATACGGAATTACTGATTTTAGTCAATCGATGCCAATACAAATATTTTCAGTAGAAAACATATTCACATTAAGAGGATTTTTCTTTTTTGTGGTTGGAGGTTTTCTAGTAGGATTTGGTTCACGATATGCTGGTGGTTGCACAAGCGGACATTCTATAATGGGTTTAGCAACCTTTCAATTACCTTCGCTTATTGCAACGTGTTGTTTTATGATTGGTGGGTTTTTTACGGCGAATGTTATATTGCCAATAATCTTTAAATTTATCTAAAATGAAAAACTTAAAATATTTAATAGTTGGAATTTTATTCGGAATTATCTTCGTTAAAGCCGAAATTTTTAGTTGGTTTCGCATTCAAGAAATGTTTCATTTGCAATCTTTCTTTATGTATGGAATAATTGGAACAGCCGTTATTGTTGCGATGTTATCTATTTTTATTATTAAAAAATTTAATATCAAAACCTTTTCAGGTGATGATATTGTTTTTGAAGAAAAAGAAAGCAACAAAGGTCAAATTTATGGTGGATTAATTTTTGGAATTGGTTGGGCCATTACAGGTTCTTGTCCAGGAGCATTATATGCACAAATAGGCGCTGGCTTTTTAGTGGTTGGTGTAGTTTATTTGAGTGTTGTTTTTGGTGTATGGTGCTACGGTTACTTTAAAAATAAATTACCACATTAATAACAAAAAAGCCGTTTTGATTAGTTTCAGAACGGCTTTGTGTTTGTTTAACTAAATGTTTTTTCAAACAGTTATTCTCTAAATCTTACCATCATTTTTCTTACATAGTTTATACCATCAGTATCCGTAATTCGAACCAGGTAAATTCCTTTAAATTCGATTGGTAAATTCATTCTGATTTCATCTAAAGCGTCAAAATATGCTGTCATTACAGTTAATCCTTGAAGGGTTATGATTTCTGCTTTTGTGATTTTTTTAGTTGTAAACTCTTCTCCTTTTTGATGTTGTAATCCCAAAAATGCGACATCATTTACTGGATTTGGATATAATGTTACAACAACAAAATCTGCTTCTTTTTCTTTAGATTGAATGGTGTTTAAAACCGTATTGGTAACTAAAGGCAAGTACGTATCAAATTGTATCGTAGCTTTGTTTTCAATTTTAGTTTCTGCTGCTATCCCTGATATAGGTTTTACAACAAAAGTAAAATAGCCTTGGCTTTTTGTAGCATCTTCAGAAGTTGGAGGTAAATACACATCATTTAAAATAAATGTAATTTTTTGACCAACAATTTCTATACTATGGTTTTCATGACTTGAAGCTACAAGTTTAAATGTGCTACTATCTATTTCTCTTGGTAATTCATCCACAATGATTACTTTTTGTGCTGGAAAATTCCCAATGTTTTCAAATCTAATTGTATATGTCAATTCTTGGTTAGGTAATATATAACCTTCTTCGCCATACCCTTTTGGAGAAACTAAAATATCGTTTGGATCGATAGCACCGTAAACAAGATATTTTTGAGTTATGCTATTATTAGACAGATCACAATCTGAATTTGCAGAATTTATATCACATTTAAATGTAAGTTCATTCCCAATTTGAACAGCCGAAGTATGACTTGTTGTAAAGTTAATAGTTTTGTTTTCAAAAGCGTTTAAAGCACTTATTTGCCAAGTATATCTTAAGAAGTTTTCTCCGTTTTCTGAAAACGATTCTTGTTGAAAAATAGTTTCACTTGAATTCTGAATACTTACAGTAGAAGGTACGATAAAACTCACAACTGCATTAGAAATTCCATTTCTTGACTGATTTGAAGCTACAATTCTAAACTGATTATTTGTAAAGCTTTTTCGAATTGCTGTTCCGCCCATGTTTATTTTTAAATCTGCATTTGAGCAAATGGTAGAAGCTGCAATAGTTATGGTGTCAGTACTACTGTAATTTACTAAATTATAACTCATAGGAACAGTACTTTCTTGTAAACCATTTTCTGCTAAAACTTTAATTTGAGCATTATTTTGATCAGTGTAAAATGTAAAAACACCATTGTTATTCGAAAATGTTTTCGTTTCTGTTGGCATGATACTTAGAGCTGCTCTTGAAATAATTGGCTCTTCTGTTTGTTTTTGTCCATCAGAATTTACATCAAAATAAACCACTCCAGTTACTTTTGTTTGTTGAGGTTCTGTAATTTGAAGAATTTGATTTGCCGTTACATTTGTTAAAGTCTGAATAATTCCACTTGGCCATGTTACTGTTATAGTGTCAATCACAGCTGTATTTTTTAATCCAAAATGTTGCGTATAACTGCTTTGTCCTCCAAAACCACTTTGACTATTAACTTCTCTAAATTGATTACTTTCCGTTGTAGAAACTTTAATTTTAGCACCAATAGCAGATCCATTACTTACAGTTGAAATCAAATTAACTTGTAACCAATTATTCGTATTTCCATTGTTTTTAAAAATGTAATTTTTTTGATTGGAATGAGTAGCTACAGCTAAATCTAAATCACCATCATGATCAAAATCAGACCAAGAATGTCCAAATGACAATCCGAAATTATACGTAATGGCTTCTTCTCTGTTTTCTGAAAAATTTCCAGCTCCATCATTTAGATATAAAAATTTTCTAATTCTATCGTTAGTAACAAATAAATCTAAATCGCCATCATTATCAATATCTGCAAAACTACAACCATGAGAACTAGCGCCTTGATTAATAATTGAATTCGTAATTTTTTCAAAAGTTCCATCCCCTAAATTTTTATAGAAAAAATTAGTTGAACTGTTTGAATTGGCTACAAACAAATCTAAATCACCATCATTATCCACATCTCCCCAGCAACTTCCCACAGATTTTCCACCTTCTTGATTTATAATAATATTTGATTTTGAAAAGGTGCCATTTCCATCATTGTGAAATAATGAATTTTTATTTCCAGATCCGTTAGGTACAAATAAATCTAAGAATCCATCTTGATCATAATCTGCCCAAGTTGGACCTAAAGAAGAATTGGCTTCTAAAGGAATAACTTCTGAAACTACTTTAGAGAAATTTCCATCTGAAGTATTTTTGTGTAATTCATTATATTTTGTTGGAAAATAATTACACATAAACACATCTATTTTGTTGTCATGATCATAATCTGCAAAAGCACCACCATGGTAATAGGAAATATCTTGAGTAAATGATTTTGAATTATCAGCCACTAAGTTTCCATTGTCATTTCGATAGAATTTATTTGTATTTCTACCATTGTTTAAAACTAATAAGTCTTCATCACCATCATTGTCTACATCTGCCCAAGTATTTGTCATAGAAACACCATCTTCTGGCATCACTTGTCCAGCTGTAAACCCACCAATTTGATTATTCATGAATATTTTATTAGGTGCTGTTGTACCCATGTCCGTAACATAAATATCATCCCAACCATCATTATTTATGTCTATCCAACTAATAGTCCATGAATTACTTGATAAAGAATTAAATACTGGATCTTCTAATTTTGAAAACATTAAATTAGACGTGTTAGTAGTTTGTACCGTTACTGATTTTGCAATAACAGATTGTTGGATTTCACCATCAATTCTCCCTGTAACTTTAATTTCGACTGTAGAATTTAAGGTTGAACCTATTAATTCACCATTATTCGCACCTACTGTACCTACAACTTTTGTTTGAACTTCATAACTCGAATTGGCTGTTAAAGTTGGTAAATTATTAAATTCTACTTTTATTTTATCATTAGATTCTGTTATGGTTCCTAAAGTAAAGGATTGATCTGGATATATTAGTTTAGATTCTACCGCTTTTAAACCATCTTGAATAATTACTTCAATTGCTGGTGTAACAATATCAGCAGTTGTATTTATTTGTGAAACTACTACAGCTTGTTGCGCTGGAATTAAGGCACTATTATTTATGGTACAAGTTTGTTTAAAAGAATGTCCTAAAGAACTTCCAGTGTAACACATCCAGTTGTCGTTAAAGTTGCTATTTAACACTGAAATGTTTTGATCACTTGTAATAAGTAAGTAAGGTTTTTCTGGTCCTACATTCGTACCAGTCCCATTATAAAACGCCTTCCATTCTGCTAAACTTATCGTGCAATCTGCATATTTTTCTGGTAAGATGGTAAATGTTTTTGAAAACTTTGTTCCATTAGTATACGCATCTTTCACTGTAACTGTTGCGCCTGTTTTAGAAAATAAATATAAGTGAGAAAACGCGCCGCCATACTTTAATCCTGTTAAAGGATTTGTAACATTTACTTCATTTCCTGGAGGTGGAACATAAGTTAGAAAATTTTTACCTGCTGTAGTACCGCTTTCTGAGGAAACCATCGTGGCCATATCTGAAGTACCAGGAGAACCTGTTTCAAACCAATTTCCTTCAAAAACCGAGACTTTTTTACCCGCAGAACAAGTTACTCGAAATACGTTTGGATAGGATACATTACCATTAGATTTTCCTACCCAATCACCAGCAACTAATCTGTTTAATGTTAAAGTTTTTACGGCCACCCAACTTCCATTTACAAATCGATCTAATTGAACAGTATTGGTATTGTCCCAACTTACGATTCTAATTTCTTGTTCACCTGCTGCTTGATAGGGAACAGCAAAGTACATTAAATCTCCTGAAGAACTTCCATTTGAGGTAGGTACATAACCTCCACCATCTCTTTCATTTCCAAAAAGAGATCCATATTGAACAGTAACTGGTTTATTTGAAATGATCACATAGGTTTCTCCAGAAATCATAACATTTCTACCTTCAGTGGAACTATAAATTAAATCTTGACCAATATTTAAGGTTTTAGAAAATACTTTTACTGGCTTTTCAAAATTCACATCTGTAAATCCAGTATTTGTTTTTGCTTGTGTTGAAATTTTGTAGAAATCTACCACAGTATTATTTTCATAAGCAAAAACATTAACATCTCTGTTTGAAGAAGTAATCATTGGTGCATAGATGATAAATTTTTGTCCGATGGAACTTTTGTCTACACTAGGAACCCAATCATGTTGCCAATCACTGTTAGTACTTTGAGAAGCATAAACCAATTGATTAGATTTTATGATAAAGTAATCACCATCCCATTTTAAAACACCTCCTGAAGCATATCGAGCATCGTCATTTATACCATTATCTTTAATGTATAAAATATAACTTTGTCCAGCATTTAAAATACCTGTTTTAGAATCATCCGTGTCGCCATCAGCGCCATCGTCAATAATTTGGAATTCCGTGTTATCGGAAATAGCAGTTACGATTAAACATACGTTTCTTTGAACAGCATCTGCATTAGGAGCTACATAGATTTGAAAATAAGTAGAAGGTTCACCTGTTGCATAAGCATTACCTATTCCGAAATATAAAACAATTAAGAGTACTATTTTTTTCATGATATTGAAATTTAGTGTTTTAATCTTGATACAAATCCTGTACCCAAACATAAGCCATTGAAAATCAATAGTTTAACTTTTTTTGTTTTGTATTTTTTTCTGTTTTTTGGAAAAATTGTTTATTTTTTGGAAAAAGTAAACCACACTTTTTCTCTAATTTTTATTTGATGAATGTCATAAAAAAAACCGTACTGAATCATTTCAGAACGGCTTTTGAATTTTACTTAAAACCAGCTTACACCACTTTTAAAATATAATAATTCTTTTTTCCTTTTTGTAATAAAACGAAGGTGTTGGCAATTAAAACGTTCGTAGAAATTACGTATTCTTCTGTCACTTTTACTTTGTTGACAGAAACCGCATTTTCTTTTAATGCTCTTCTGGTTTCGTTTCCTGAAGATAAAAATCCTGATTTTACAAAGGCATCTACAATTGGGTAACCTGCTTCAATTTCTGCTAGAGAAACTTCTGCTTGGTCTAAACTTTGGAAAACATCCGCTAACGTTTTTAAATCTAATAGTTTTAAATCGTCCACCGTTGGTTTGAAGAACGCTTGAGAAGCAAAAACCGCTTTTTCGTGTTCTTCTGCACCGTGAATCATTACGGTTAATTCTTCCGCTAATTTTTTCTGTAAGACACGTAAATGAGGAGCTTCAGCATGTTCTGCTAATAAGGCATCAATCGTAGCTTTATCTAAGAACGTGAAAATTTTAATGTATTTTTCTGCATCAACATCTGTTGTATTAAACCAAAATTGGTAAAATTCGTATGGAGATGTTTTATCCGCATCCAACCAAATGTTTCCTTTTTCCGATTTCCCGAATTTAGAACCATCCGCTTTTGTAATTAATGGGCAAGTCATTGCGAAAGCTTTTCCTTCCGTTTCAGAATCTACGTTCATTCTACGGATTAATTCTGTTCCAGTCGTGATATTTCCCCATTGATCACTTCCTCCCATTTGCAATTTACAATTGTGGTATTTGTGTAAATGGTAAAAATCGTATCCTTGAATTAATTGGTAGGTGAACTCTGTAAAACTCATTCCTTCGCCTTCACCAGACAAACGTTTTTTTACAGAATCTTTACTCATCATGTAGTTTACCGTAATACGTTTTCCCACTTCACGAACAAAATCAATGAATGAAAAATCTTTCATCCAATCGTAATTGTTCACTAAAACTGGTGCTTGCGCATCGGTAGCATTGAAATCTAAAAAGCGAGATAAAACCCCTTTAATTCCTTCTACATTATGATTTAAAGTGGCTTCGTCTAATAAATTTCTTTCGTTTGATTTTCCTGATGGATCACCAATCATTCCTGTTGCACCGCCGACTAAAGCAAACGGCTTATGTCCGAATTTACGCAAGTGCATCAATAAAATAATCGGCACTAAACTTCCAATATGTAACGAATCTGAAGTTGGGTCAAAACCAATATAAACTACTGTTGGTTCTTTTAAAAGTTGCTCTTCTGTTCCTGGCATGGCATCATGAACTAAGCCTCTCCATTGTAATTCTTCGATTAAATTTTTCATTTATTTTTTCAAATATATTTTAAATATTAAACACAAATTTCACAGATTATCACGAATTAATTAGTGTAAATTTTTGATAATCTGTGTTAAATAGTATCTCAAAAAAGTTTATTTTTCTTCAACCACAGCGTCTGGGTCGTCATCATTTTCTAAAATATCTATTCTTGGTTCTTTCAATTCTTGTTCGTTAGCTAAACTTCTGTTTAAAGATAAAACCAAACTCGGTAATAAAATTAAATTGGTTAACATTCCAAATAATAACGTGATGGAAACTAAACCTCCTAAGGCAACTGTTCCACCGAAATCCGATAAAGTAAATACTGAAAATCCAAACAATAATACGAAGGAAGTATAAAACATACTTGGACCTTCTTCATTTAATGTTGCGAAAATTGATTTTCTTATTTTCCAGTTATTTCGAACTAATTCTTGTCGGTATTGCGCTAAGAATCGAATCGTATCGTCTACGGAAAGTCCGAACGCAATTCCGAAAACCAAAATAGTTGATGGCTTAATTGGAATGCCTAAATAACCCATTAATCCAGCTGTTGCTAACAACGGTAATAAATTCGGAATCAATGCCACAAAAATCATTTTCACTGATCGGAATAAGAAAAAGATTAAAGCTCCCGTTAATGCCAAAGCAAAAAGTAGCGATTCAATTAAATTTTCTAATAAATAACTCGTTCCTTTTTGGAATAATAAAGCTTTTCCTGTAATGGTAACTGTAAAGCGTTCTTTCGGGAATAATTTATTGATTCGGTCTTGTAATTTTTCTTCTACTTTCACCATTTCATCCGTGCTGACTTCTCTCATAAAAGTCGAGATTCTAGCATATTGCCCAGTAGAATCTACATAACTTTTTAGTGGATTATTTTTGCTGTCTTTCGACGAATTTTTCAAATAAGGTAAAATAAAAGCTTGTTCTTGCGAATCTGGTAAATCGTAAAAAGCTGGATTTCCGTTATAATACGCTTGTTTCGAAAATTTCACCAAATTGACAATAGAAACCGGTTTAGAAAGTTCTGGAATCGCTTCAATTTCGGATTGCAACTCGTCCATTTTTTTCAAAGTTGAAATTTTCATCACGCCTTTTTTACGTTTCGTGTCAATTAAAATTTCTACAGGTAAAACGCCTTTAAATTCCTTTTCAAAGAAACGAATGTCTTCAAAAAACGGAGTGCTTTTTGGCATGTCTTCTAAAATACTTCCAGAAATATTGATTTTATAAATTCCAATAATTCCAATAACTAAAATTCCAACAGCAACTCCATACACTCTTACATTGTGGTATTTTACTTGGTCGATAATCCAGTTTTTGAAGTTGACTAAATAACCGCGTTCCAAATGTTCCAAATGTTTCGCTTTTGGAATCGGCATAAAACTGAAGAAAATCGGAATTACGAATAAACTCAACGCAAAAAGCGCCATGATGTTTATCGAAGTTACGATACCAAATTCTTGCAATAATTTATTGTCGGTAATAATGAATGTAGCAAAACCAACAGCTGTTGTAACATTCGTTATAAAAGTTGCGGTTCCAACTTTCGTTAAAACACGTTGTAAACCTTTTGCTCTGTTTCCATGCGCACGCGTTTCTTGATGGTATTTATTGGTTAAGAAAATACAATTCGGAATTCCAATAATGACGATTAACGAAGGAACTAAAGCGGTTAAAACGGTAATTTCATATCGTAATAATCCTAAAAATCCGAAAGACCACATCACACCAATCATCACCACAAAAAGTGCCATCATGGTCGTACGAAACGAACGGAAAAAGAAATAGAAAAGCAACGAAGTAACTAATAAAGTCGCGCCAATAAATAAGCCAATTTCGCTAATAATCGCTTTGGCATTCATGGTTCTAATATAAGGCATTCCCGAAACTTTTATGTCCGTTTTGGCCGTTTTCTTAAACTCTTCTATAGCTGGAATTAGTTTGTTTAAAACGAATTCTTTTCTTTCTGGTTTGTTTACTATGTCTTTTTTCAGATAAATCACACTTCTAACTACACCACTTTTTTTATTGAACAATAGGCTTTCGTAAAAAGGCATTTTGTTTAATAAATCTTGTTTTTTCGCATTCAAATAAGCAGCATCAGCCACTTTATTTTGATCTATGAAAGGTTTGGTTTGAAAGGTTTTTAAGGAATCGTTTTTAACTAAATCTAAAATTTCATTAAATGACAAAACACCATCGACTTCTTTGTTTTTAGCAATAGAAGCCATCATGTTATTCCAAGCTTTAAACGTTTCTGGTTTAAAAACATCTGAACTTTTAACCGCAAAAATGATGACATTACCTTCTTCACCAAATTTCTTTAAAAAATCAGTGTAAGCAATATTGTCTTTATGGTCGTTGGGTAATAAATTGGCTTCGGTTTGAGTAAAACGGATGTATTTCCATTGCGTCGCCATAAAAATGGTGAATAACGCAATAAACAAAAGAACCCAATGTCTATTTCTTAAAAGCTTACTTGCTACAAAATTCCAAAAATTGGTGTTTAACCACTTCGTCATCATATAAATTTAGGCTGCAAAGGTAAGAATTATGGCGAATTATATACCTAATTTGACTTAAAAGATAGGAATTATATAAATATTTTTAACCAAATAAGTTAAGTGAGTTTTGTTTTTTGGAAAGTTGGAAAGTTGTTTTTGAAGTTCACTATTGGCTTTATTTAAATCCCCAAATTCAACGAAAACGACAATTTTATAGCAATATTTTGGTCGAATTTCGGCAATTGATACGGGCCATATCTGTAATAGATTGACAATCCAAAGCCGTTGTAAATGTTTTGTAGTTCAAATCCACTTTCAAAAAATCCTTTATCCATCGTTTTAAATTCAATACCTTTATGGTTTACTGGATGTGAAAAATCACCATAAGCAACTTTACTTCCCAAAACTAAAGTAGGTTTGATGCTTTTTGAAATTTGCAATTTATTGAAATGATGTTTCAATTGAAAAAGGGAATATCTGTCCGAATAAAATTCATTAAAATACATGGTTTCAAATGAAGTTTTATTCGCAAAAGTAATTCGACTTAAAATAGCTTCTCGATCTAAATTATTTGGTGAAACGCTATACAAATGCGAAAGTGGCGCGTTGCCTAAACTCACACCAGCTTGCAATAAAAATGAAGTTTTTTGACCTGATAAATGTTTCTTCTCTTGATAAATTCTAGCATCAATTTTTGTGAATTCGATGTTATCGCTAAGAAAATTCGGAATGGCGTGCGACATTTGTAAAATCACTTTCGGATATCCTTTTTCAACTTCCATAATTTCCTGTGGTGCTTGTAAAAAAGTACTATTTGGCGACCATTCTAAACTTAAAGTTGCTAAAGTTAAGTTGTAAATGTGATAGGATTTACTCGGTGTAATATATTCGTAATCGAACAAAGGATTTATTCGCGAACGATTTATTTTTAGTGTTGTTTCTACTTTAGATATAAATTTCGAAGCGAAAGTTAATTCATAAGATTGATGGTTATAAAACGTAGAAATATTAAAAGGTCTCGGATCTAAAAGTTTAAAACGTTTGTTGTCTGCCAAAAGCGTCAAGTCGGCAAATTCTGTTAGATCATTTGTAACTGAACCAGAAATCCAAGAATCCGTATTTTTAGAAACTCGAAACGAACTCCCAATTTGACCTTTAAATTTACCGTCTTTTGTACCATACGCACCATAACCAAACAATTTATAATGAGACGATAGTCGGTCGTTAGTAGACAAACCAATACCTAATCGAAATCCTTCGTAATTATTAAATTTAAACAAATCTCTAGCACGAACATCTACAATTCCAAATGGGATTTGTCCGTTAATCAATTTTTTTCCAAAATAAATTTTCCTTTCAATTTTGGTTGCCGTGACCAAACTATCTAAGGTTTGATAGGTGTTTTGCGAACGAGTATCTAAAGTATCATTGGCAATAGTATTAAAAAAAACGGTATTGGGTTTTGTAGCACTTTTGTCAATATGAATTTGATAATGTTGTCTTTTTGGTTTTTCGGTGAAGTTATAATCGGTAAAATTTCGGTTAATTTTCACATACAAATCATTTGAATAATCGTACTTTTTAGATGAAGTACTTGTCATTTCTTCAAACTGAACGGTTTCTCCCAGAAAATCAATATTGTGTTTGCCTTTTCCTTTAGTCACTAATAAACTTTGCGAAACCGGAAACCACGATTTCCCATTATTAAACCAACCAAAAATTGTTTCGGTTTTTACATTGATAATGCTGTTGATAAGAAAAGTGCTTTTGGTTATAGAAAATGTTTTTAAATCGACAGTTAGTGAACCTTTTATTGGGGTTTTAAAGATGTTTTTTTTCGATTCAAATTGCAATACGATTTCTTTGCCTTTTGGAGTGGTAATCGTATCCGTAATTTCAAATTTGTATTTGCGTGAACCTTCTGTAGTGAATGGGTTTTGGAATGTAAATTGTAAAATTTTTAGATATTTTTTACTCAAATCAAAAGGTATAAATTCTTGTCCTAATAATTCGTAAACGGGTTGTTTTAAACCCGCCATTTTCAGCCCAATAATAGTTTCTTTTTTCTTGCCTTTTACGATAGAAATGGTTGAAACTTTTTCGGTTTGATACACATGTTGTTTGGTAATGATTTTCTTGAATTTATAACTAGAAGAATCAATTCCATATTTCGTTTTTTTCTTGTTTTTGAAAACGGTATCAATACTTGCAGAAATAGAATCGGGATGTGCAGAAACAATTGCTTTTTCGTAAAAAGAATAACTAAAATCAGTTGCTTTTAAATTGTTGTTATTTTGAATTCTAATGATATTGCCGACTAATTTTTGGGTGTTTTCATCCTGCTTTATAGTATTCTTCTGAGCCATCGCCTCAAAAGCACATAAAAACAAAATCCAAAACAATATCCTCATTTAGTAGTAAATTAGAAGCAAATATACAGATAATAAAAAAGCGTCCAATTATACTTGAACGCTTTAATTTTATATTTATGAAATTATTTCGCTTCGTTGAAACGTTTTGTCACTTCATCCCAGTTAATTACATTGAAAAAAGCTTCTACGTAATCTGGTCTTCTGTTTTGGTAGTTTAAGTAATACGCGTGTTCCCAAACGTCTAAACCTAAAATTGGCGCTCCACCACAACCAATTCCTGGCATTAATGGATTGTCTTGGTTTGCTGAAGAACAAACTTCCACTTTTCCACCTTTTTGTACACAAAGCCAAGCCCATCCTGAACCAAAACGTGTTGCAGCAGCTTTAGCAAATTCCGCTTTAAAAGCATCAAATGTTCCGTATGCAGCGTCAATAGCAGCAGCTAATTCACCTGTTGGTAAACCACCACCGTTTGGAGACATTACTGTCCAAAATAAATTGTGGTTAAAAAAACCACCACCGTTATTTCTAACTGGCATGTTGTTCATATCTAAATTAGCCATAATCGCTTCAATAGATTTTCCTTCTAAATCTGTTCCAGCAATGGCAGCATTTAAATTTGTTGTATAAGCATTATGATGTTTTGTATGGTGAATTTCCATAGTTCTCGCATCAATATGTGGTTCTAATGCATCATATGCATAAGGTAATTGCGGTAATTCAAAAGCCATGATATATATTTTTAAATGATTAATTATAATTTTCAAATTTATAACTTTAACTTTGAAAATAAAATTTTTGCGTCTTAATACTTTCATAAAGAAATCTAATTTATGGCATTTCAACTCTATAACGCTTCAGCTGGTTCTGGAAAAACATACACGTTAACAAAAGAATATTTGAAAATTTTGTTAGTCGCACCTGCTAATGATGCCTATAAAAAAATTCTAGCGATTACGTTTACAAACAAAGCCGTAGAGGAAATGAAAAGCCGAATTGTAGAAAGTTTAATCGCTTTTACAGAAGAGGAAGTTTCGGAAAAAACTGCCGATTTCATACAAGAAATTGCTTCCGAAATCAAGCTGGATGTGCATTCTATCAAATTAAAATCTAGAAAAATATTAAAGAATTTAATTCATAATTATGCCGCTTTTGATATTTCAACTATCGATAAATTTACACATCGAATCATCAGAACGTTTACACACGATTTAAATTTACCTACAAATTTTGATGTCACACTTGACACAGATGAATTATTAAAAAATGCCATTGATGTAGTCGTTGCGAAAGCGGGTGAAGATGAGCAACTGACTAATATTTTAATCAATTTCGCTAAAAATAAAACCGACGACGATAAAAGTTGGGATGTGACTTTAGATTTATACGAAGTTTCGAAACTGATTTTAAACGAAGAACATTTTTTCAATTTCGGAAAATTAAGTGATAAATCGGTGGAGGATTTTACAAAAATTGCCGAGAAAATTAAACTGAAAATTGAAAGCAATAAATCAAAAATAAAAGAGAATTCTAAAAAGATTTTAGACGATTTTACCACAAATAATTTAACTAAAGATGATTTTGATCGCGGTACTTTTTACAATCATATTGTGAATTTGTTTCACGAAAAAGCAACGGATTACGATTTTGTAAACGCCAGAGAAATAACCGTTCCAAAAAAATCAAATAATTTAGAAGTTGTGGAAAGTTTTGCTTCTTCTTGGAAACAAAAATTAACGATTATTTACAGCGCTCAAAATGAAAATGCGTTGTTCGATTTGATCATCAAAAACATGATTCCGTTATCGTTAATCAATGTAATTTATCAAGAATACAAGCAATTACAAGAAGACCAAAACGTGTTGTCGATTTCCGATTTCAATACCATAATTCACAACGAAATTAAAGACCAACCAGCGCCATTTATTTACGAACGTTTGGGCGACAGATACCGTCATTATTTTATTGACGAATTTCAAGATACGTCACAATTGCAATGGGAAAATTTTGTTCCATTAATTGATAATGCTTTGGCGAGTGAAGATTTAGATGGTACAAAAGGTTCATTAATGATTGTGGGTGATCCGAAGCAATCTATTTACCGTTGGCGTGGTGGAAAAGCGGAACAATTTATCGATTTAAGTAACGACGAAAATCCGTTTTCTAACAAAGACAAATGCGTTAAAAATCTACCAAAAAATTACAGAAGTTATTCGGAAGTTATCGATTTTAACAACCAATTTTTCCAGTTTCTTTCTGGTGAATTTACGAATGAAGCCTATCAAAAATTATATCAAGAAACGGCCAATCAGGAAGTCAATTCGAAAAAAGGCGGATTCGTCTCCGTAAGTTTTTTAAATGACGATATTGAGATTAACGATGAAATTGCCGATGATGAAAATATCACCGAAAAAGACAAACAATATTTATCGAAAACTTTAGAAATTATTCAAAATTCTATTGCGAACGGATTTGAATATTCTGACATTGTTTTGTTAACAAGAAAAACCAGAAATGGTGTTTTGTTGGCGAATTTCTTAACCGAAAATAACATTCCCATTATTTCATCTGAAACGTTGTTGATTCAGAATGCTTCGGAAGTAAAATTCATTATCAATTTCTTAGAATATTTGGATAGTGCGAACAATCAAGAATCGAAAATAAATTGGTTGTATTATGTGGCGAAAGAAAAGGTTTCAAAACCAGAAATTCATCAGTTTATTTCGGAAACAAAAGATTTGTCGGAAACAAATTTAGAAAAATATTTAGCCGATTTTAATTGTGCGATTTCTTTCGAAAATTGTAGAAAAAAATCGTTGTACGAAGCGGTTGAAAATATCGTTCATGTCTTTTTAAAAGATAAAACTACGATTTCTTATGTGCAATATTTCTTGGATTTGGTTTTGGAACGAAACGTAAAATATCAAACCAGTATTGCCGATTTTTTAGAATATTGGAAAAAAACCGGATTCAAACAAAGTATTCCCTCGCCAGAAGGTGAAAAAGCGATCCGAATTATGACCATTCATAAATCGAAAGGTCTGGAATTTCCTGTCGTAATTTATCCGTTTGCCGATGACAGTTTAAATCCGAGAAGCAACAATATTTGGATTCCAATGGAAGACGAAAGTGTGGATATGCCGCAAGCTTTGGTGAAAAACACGAAAGTTTTAGAAAAGTATAACGACACCACCAACGAAATTTATCAAACCAAATCGCAAGAAGAAATTTTAGACACGATTAATGTTTTATACGTAGCATTAACGCGTGCCGAAGAACAGTTACACATAATTAGTAGTTATAAAGTCACTGCAAAAGGCGAGATTTCAACTTCAAAAACATTAGCCACGTATTTCATCAATTTCTTGGAACAAAAAGCCAATTTTTCTATCGAACAAAAAGAATATGTTTTCGGTAATTCGGAACGAAAATCGCAACCAAAATTATTCTCTAAAAACAAAGCTGAAATTCATGCGGTTGCCAATGCATTAGATTTTTCTTCGATTAAAATTGCGAAAAAAGAAGCCTTAATGTGGGGAACGTTACAGCAAGATGCGATTGAATTCGGAAATATTTTACACCAGATTTTATCGTACATTATTACTAAAAACGACTTGCAATTCGCCTTAACAAAAAGTTTGGAAGAAGGTTTAATTCAACATTCACAGAAAGTTATCTTCGAAGAAAAGATCAATCAAATTATCAATCATTCTGAATTGGAAGATTTCTTTAATCCGAATTATACTGTTTTTACCGAACACAATATTATTTCACCAAATGAAATTAATTTAAAACCAGACAGATTGGTAATTCATAATAATGAGGCTTTCCTAATAGATTATAAAACAGGTTTACCCGAAGAAAAACATAAAAATCAAATTGAAAACTATGCACGTGTCATTGAAAAAATGAATCTAAAAGTGAGTAAAAAAGTATTACTATATATAGGAGAAGAATTAAAAATTATACATTTGTAAAAAAAAATACAACTAACGATACCATATTATGTACGGAAAAATTCAAGAGCATTTGCAAAACGAGTTAAATGCGATTCAACAAAACGGATTATATAAAAAAGAAAGAATTATTACTTCGCCACAAGGTGCAGAAATAATTGTAAATGGTGAAACGGTTTTAAATTTCTGTGCGAACAATTATTTAGGATTGTCTTCTCATCCAGAAGTGGTACAAGCAGCAAAAGACGCTTTGGATTCTCACGGATTCGGAATGTCGTCGGTGCGTTTCATTTGCGGAACTCAAGATATTCATAAACAGTTAGAAGCTGAGATTGCAGATTTCTACGGAACTGAAGATACGATTTTATATGCCGCAGCTTTCGATGCGAATGGTGGTGTTTTCGAACCTTTATTAGGAGAAGAAGATTGTATTATTTCGGATAGTTTAAATCATGCTTCAATTATTGATGGAGTGCGTTTGTGTAAAGCAGCGCGTTACCGTTATGAAAATTCTAACATGGAACAATTAGAAGAACAATTGATTAAAGCTACAGAAGCAGGACATCGTTTCAAACTAATTGTAACAGATGGTGTTTTCTCTATGGACGGATTAGTAGCGCCTTTAGATAAAATTTGCGATTTAGCAGATAAATATGATGCCTTAGTGATGGTAGACGAATGTCACGCTGCTGGTTTTATAGGTGCAACTGGTAAAGGAACTATGGAAGCGAAAGGAGTAATGGGTCGTGTAGATATTATCACAGGAACATTAGGAAAAGCTTTAGGTGGTGCGATGGGTGGTTATACAACCGCTAAAAAAGAAGTCATTGAAATTTTACGTCAACGTTCTCGTCCGTATTTATTTTCGAATTCTTTATCTCCAGCCATTGTTGGTGCTTCATTAAAAGTATTCGAATTATTGAAAAAAGACAATTCTTTGAGAGATAAATTAGAATGGAATACGAATTATTTCAAAGAAGGAATGAGAAAAGCTGGTTTAGATTTCATTGATGGCGATTCGGCAATTGTACCGGTAATGTTATACGATGCGAAATTGTCACAAGTGATGGCTGATGAATTATTAAAATTAGGAATTTATGTAATTGGGTTCTTTTTCCCGGTTGTTCCGAAAGAAAAGGCAAGAATTAGAGTCCAATTGTCTGCTGCTCACACAAAAGAACATTTGGATAAAGCCATTGAATCCTTTACTATTGTTGGGAAAAAACTAAGTATTATTCAGTAAATTAGCATTAATTAACTTTTAATTAGGAAAAAAAGCACAAAAGTTTTGTGAATTACAAAAAACATATTACTTTTGTTCGTATTATAACGCATTGTAATTAAATTAAATAAAAAGTATGAAACATCTTAACAAACTATTTGCTGGGGCGTTATTATTAGCTGGATTCGCAGCTAATGCTCAAGACAGCACAAACCCATGGGCAGTATCTTTCGGAGTTAACGCAGTTGACACAAAGATAAGCATGAAAGGAAATGACCACCTTAGATTTGAAGAATTGTACAATCCATCAGGAAACTGGAATATTGTACCTTCAGTTTCTTATGTAAATGTTGCTAGAAATGTTGGAGGAAACTTCAGTTTTGGTTTAACAGGATCATTCAACAAAATTACTAGATGGGTAGAACACGATGAAGGTACTGAAAACACTCACGTTGTAGGAAATCCTGGTGATTTAAATTATTACGGAGTTGATGGAGCAATTACTTACAGCTTCAAAAGCTTATTAAAGTCAAAATGGTTTGACCCAAGTTTACACTTAGGTGGAGGATACACTTTCTTCGGAGATGCTTCTGCTGGTTCTGTAAATGGAGGATGGGGATTAAACTTATGGTTTGCTAAAAATGTAGCATTAACTTTAGGTTCTACATTAAAATATGGTTTCGACGATACAAGATTACCTAACAATGATGTACCAACTCATATTTTCCACCAAGCTGGTTTAAAATTCCAATTCGGTGCTAAAGATAGAGATGATGATGGTATTATCGATGCTGAAGACGCTTGTCCAGATGTTGCTGGTTTAGCTGCTTTCCAAGGTTGTCCTGACACTGATGGAGACGGAATTCAAGATTCAGCTGATGCTTGTCCTGAAGAAGCTGGTACTCCAGAAATGAATGGTTGTCCTGACCAAGACGGTGACGGTGTTGCTGATAAAGATGATGCATGTATTGATGTAGCAGGTTTACCAGTATTAAACGGATGTCCTGATGCTGACGGTGACGGTGTTGCTGATCAAAATGACAAATGTCCTACTATCGCTGGTCCTAAAGATAACGCTGGTTGTCCATGGCCTGATACAGATGGTGACAAAGTTTTAGACAAAGATGACAAATGTCCTACTGTTGCTGGAACTGTTGCTAACAACGGATGTCCTGAAGTATCTGAAGATACAATGAAAAAATTAAATGACTATGCTAAAACTATCTTATTTGATACTGCAAAAGCATCGTTCCAAAAACAAACTTTCCCAGTATTACAAGCTATGGTTGCTATCTTAAAAGAGTACCCAACTGCTAAGTTTGCTTTAGAAGGTCACACTGATGCTGATGGTAAAGATGCAATGAACTTGCAATTATCTAAAGATAGAGCTGCTGCTGTAAGAACTTACTTAATTGAAAATGGTATTGCTGCTGACAGATTAACTTCTGAAGGTTACGGAGAAACTAAACCAGTTGCTTCTAACAAAACTAAAGCTGGTAAAGCTCAAAACAGAAGAGTAGAAGTTAAATTAGTAAAATAATTTTTCTCTAATAATATTTAAAAAAGGTCTCAATTTATTGAGGCCTTTTTTTTATCTTTATTGCCATGGATGCATCTTTTTTATCTAAACTGGCAAAAGAATTATTAACCAATAATTCTACAACACTATACAATACAAACATCGTTTTGCCCAATAAAAGAGCAAAACTTTTTTTAATTGAAGAATTAAAAAAACAATCTGCAGAAACTTTTTTAGCACCTCAAATCATTAGTATTGAATCCTTAATTGAAGATATTGCACAGTTAAGGGCTTTAGATAATATTGAACTTTTATTTGAGTTTTATATCGTTTATTTAGATATTACAGAGAAATCCAAACAACAAGATTTTGAAAAATTTTCGGGTTGGGCAGTTACTTTACTTCAAGACTTCAATGAAATTGACCGCTACTTAGTCAATCAAAATGAAATATTTTCTTATTTATTAGATATTGAACGCATCAAACATTGGACACCAAACATTAATAACCAAACCAAATTGGTGGAAAATCATTTAGAATTCTGGAAATTATTACCTGATTATTACGAAAAATTCACACAACATCTTTTAAATAAAAAAGTAGGTTATCAAGGTTTACTTTACAGAAAGTCTGCGGAAAATATTATTGATTTCACAAAGAATATTGAAATTAAAACCTTTGTTTTTGCCGGTTTTAATGCTTTGAATAATGCCGAAGAAACCATAATTAAATATTTATTAGAAAATAAAAAAGCTACTGTTTATTGGGACATCGACGCCGTTTTCTTAAAAGATGAATTTCATGATGCCGGTTTGTTTTTACGAAGAATTAAAAATTCGTGGAAACACTTTGAAACGAATCCATTTAATTGGATCATGAACGAGTTTTCCAATGAAAAAAATATTGAAGTAATTGGAACACCAAAATCTATCGGACAAGCTAAAATTGCTGGAAAAATCATTGAAAAAATAGCATTAGAAAATCCTTCTTTGCAAAACACGGCTGTGGTGTTAAGTGAAGAAAATATCTTAATTCCATTGTTGAATTCTTTACCGGTTGAGGTGGAAAATTTAAACATCACCATGGGTTATCCAAGTAAAAATAACCCAGCGCAAATACTAATTTACAAGTTATTCAATTTACATTTAAACGCACAAAATAGAAACAAAAAGCAAAGTGTTTTCTATTATAAAGAAGTGTTAGAAATCCTAAATAATCCTTTAGTGGTTTCTAGTGTGAATGCGAATGAAGTGGTTAAAATCATAAAAAACTCGAATTTAACTTTCATTACAAGTAACCGATTAGCAGACTTATTTTCGAAATATAACTTGCAAGAAAACCAATTGGTTTCTCTTTTATTTTTTGATTGGAATACTTCTGTAGAAGAAATTCTAGAAAAATTAAAAGCGATTCTAATTTACATAAAGGAACATTTAAGTAATCAAAACGAGCAAGATAAAGTTACGAAAGCATTTGTATTTTCGATTTATAACATCGTTATAAAAATTACGAATTACTACGAAACTTATCATAATATTGAAAATTTAGAAATCCTTTTTTCAATTTATAAACAAGTTATCGATCAAGCACAAGTTTCTTTTGAAGGGGAACCGTTACAAGGTTTACAAATTATGGGAATTTTGGAAAGTCGTGTTTTAGATTTTGAAAATGTAATTATTACTTCTCTTAATGAAGGAAAATTACCAGGCGGAAAATCGAATAATTCATTTATTCCACATGATGTAAAATTGGAAAAAGGCTTGCCAACGTACAAAGAACGTGATGCCATTTTTACCTATCACTTTTACCGTTTGTTGCAACGTGCGAAAAATATTTACTTATTGTACAACACGCATTCGGAAGGAATTGATGCGGGTGAAAAAAGTCGTTTCATCACCCAATTGGAGATTGAACATTTACCGAATCATAATTTCAAAAAAGTGTTTTATAACGCCATAAAACCGGATACGATTTACCAACCCATGGAGATTTTAAAAACGCAACCGATTTTAGACCGTCTAAAAGAAATTGCGACAATAAAAGGATTTTCACCATCTGCTTTGACTAATTATTTACGAAATCCAATTCAGTTTTATTACCAACGAATTTTAGGTGTTCGTGAAAATGAAGAAGTGGAAGAAAATGTAGCAGCAAATACTTTAGGAACGATTATTCATGAGGTTCTAGAAAAAATGTATCAACCTTTTGAAGGAACAAGCACGCAAATTAAAACGTCAGATATTCATGTGATGATTCAGAATATTGAAGTGTTTACCTTAGAAAAATTTGTGGAAGTGTATAAAGAAGGTGAAATCAAAAAAGGGAAAAATTTAATTGCTTTTGAAGTCGCCAAACGTAATATTTATAACTTCTTACTTCAGGAAAAACAAAACATTGAAAACGGTGACGAACTTTTTATTTTGTCTTTAGAGAAAGAGCATTCTGCCGAAATTGTACATCCAAATTTACCATTCCCAATACGAATTGCTGGAAAAGTAGATAGAATTGAATTGCGAAATAATACCATTCGAATCATCGATTATAAAACTGGAAAAGTAGAAGCGAACAAATTAAAAATCAACACTTTTGAAGGTTTAACACTAGATCTAGCTAATGATAAAATCATACAATTGTTGTGTTACGCTTTGATGTTTCAGAATGATCCAATAAAACAAAATTATAATGTAGAAGTTGGAATTTTTTCTTTTAAAAATATGAAAGGTGGATTTTTACCTTTTACATTTAAAATAGGAAGTGGAAAAAACGCGATTAATGAAACGATTATTACGCAAGAATTCTTAGATAATTTTACGGAAGAATTGGTGATTTTAATTCAAGAAATTTTAAATCCATTGATTTCGTTTAAAGAAATAATTAAATAGTTTTAGCCACGAATTCTCGAATTTCTAATTTTGTTTGTAAAGATTCGTATCGACAAAGTAGATAATTATTCGAATAAAAAGTAATAATATTTAAGATTCATTCGGCAATTCGTGGCCAAAAATAAAAATATATAATTTGCGAGCTTCACGAAAACCTTTGCGTTCCTTGCGGTTAAGATTTCAAAAACCCAACCATAACTTTTTCCAATTCGGCTTGATTTTCGAGGTGACTCATATGTCCGTCGTTGAAAGTTATTAGTTTGACATTGGTGCCTTCAATTTGTTCTAAATTATCTTCGTAATTTAAAACAGGATCTTTTTTTCCTAAGATTAGCATGATAGGATAAGGAGCAAAATGCAACAATACTTCACGGTCTTTTCGCAGTTTCATGCCTTCTTGAGCGGCTATAATTCCTTGCAAAGGTGTTTGTAAAGCTTCATTTCTTACCCATTCAATTTGTTCAATTAGTTTTTCTCGGTTTTCTTCCGAAAATAGATTCGCAATACTCATTCGAACAGCTGCTACATAATTTTGTTTTACTGCTTTGATGGCACGAGTTCTATTTGTAATACGTTCGTCGCTATCCGCACGAGAAGTAGAATTTAATAACACCAAACCTTTCATGAATTCTGGATATAATTCAGCGAAAGCCAAAGCCACATAACCACCCATAGAATGCCCAACAAAAACCGCTTTTCTTATTTTTAATTCCGATAAAACTTGGTGAACGGCATCCGCCATATCTTCCATTGTGTGGACATAACCTAAAGAATCCGTTTGACCGTGACCCAATAAATCAATACAAATCACACGATTTTTCTGTGCTACAACCGGCGCCAAATAGTTCCACATCGTACTGTTTTCCAAAAAACCGTGCAATAAAACTACCGCAGTGCCTTTTCCTGCATCAGTATAAGAAATTTTCGTGTTTTTGTAGTTGGTGTGTTTGTAATTGTTCAAAATTCGTTGTTCGTTGTTCGTTGTTCGTTGTTCGTTGTTCGTTGTTCGTTGTTCGTTGTTCGTTGTTCGTTGTTGAAAACTTAATCCTGCAAAAATATAGTTTCTTTAATTAATAATGTAAATTTGAGAAAAGGATTTTTTAGATTTATGAATAGACTTGTTATTATAGGAAACGGTTTTGATTTGGCTCATGGTTTGCCAACTAGTTATAGAGATTTTATTGATGATTATTGGGCTAATTTAAAAAACTCTGAACATTCTGATAATTTTTTGTGTTTTGAAAATTTACCAAATTATGTAACTTTTGAAGATTGTAAAAATCTAGAAGAAATTTCAAAATCTATAAATTTGTGCGATTCAAATGTTATGTTTTCTGATGCTGAAATTTATACAGAATTTGGTAATAATTTTATGACTGGATCATATCCAAGACAACATATACTTATATACAAAAACACGTTTTTTAAGTTTGTTAATAAAAAAAAAGATATTAATAAGTGGGTTGATATTGAAAATGAATATTACAGACAATTAAAGAAAATTGTAAATTCAAAATGCTCAGATGTTTTAAAAACAGAAGAATTTTGGCAGAAAGAGCAATTAAAACAAGTTGAAAATTTGAATAAAGAGTTTGAACAAATTAAGAATTTATTGGAAAAATATTTAAATGACTCAGTTGAAACAAGTTATGATTTTTATGACAATGATAATAATTGGGCAAAATTTTATGAAATTTTAAAGCCAATTTCAATTTATAATAATGAAGTAAATTTAATAGAAGAATTTAATGATGTAGAAGATAGAGTTGAAATCAAAAACTTAATTAATATTCAAAAAGTAAATCCTGATAAACTCATAAAAAGCACATTATGTTTAAATTTTAATTATACAACAACAGTTAATAAATATTTAGAAAACTTAAAAAAAGGTGAAATTAATATTGATAATATTCATATCCACGGAGAATTATTAAAAGAAAAAAATCAAATAAATTTTGGATTTGGAGATGAAATGGATAATGATTACAAAGTTATTGAGAATATTAATGATAATGAATATTTAAGAAATTTTAAATCTTTCCAATATTTGCAAAATAATAATTATGATAATTTATTAAGATATGTTGATAGTGATAAATTTCAGGTTTTAATTTTAGGACATTCTTGTGGGTTGTCTGATAGAACGTTGTTAAATACTATTTTCGAGCATGATAATTGTCGATCTATTAAAGTTTTTTATCATCAAAAGGACGATGGAACTGATATTTATACAGAAATTGTTCAAAATATTTCTCGTCATTTTAATAAGAAAAAACTAATGAGAGAAAAAATTGTCAACAAAACACTTTGTAAACCATTACCACAAATTCAATTACCTAAAAAAGAAAAATAATCAAAACAAACATATATTCCAAAATACTCACCGAGATGCTTTCAGCATGACAAGTTAGTAGGTAAAATTGAAAAAAATCTCAATAAAATAACTGTCATTCTGAACTTGTTTCAGAATCTCGTAATGAGCGAAGAAGCTGAAACGAGTTCAGCTTGACAAGTAAGAACAAAAAAAAACGGCTCACTTTCGCAAACCGTTTAACCTTAAACTTGAAACTTGAAACAAATTTAAAGTTTAGCTATTCATTATCGATTCGATTTCATCTGCTTCAATTGGAATGTTTTTCATTAAGTTGAAAGGTTCTCCTTTTGGTTGAATCACCACATCGTCTTCTAAACGAATACCAAAACCTTCTGCTGGAATATAAATTCCTGGTTCCACAGTGAAAACCATATTCGCTTGCATTGGCTCATGTAATAAACCGTAATCGTGCGTGTCTAAACCTAAATGGTGCGACGTTCCGTGCATGAAATATTTTTTATATGCTGGCCAATCCGGATTTTCATTTTGAATATCAGCTTTAGTAATTAAACCTAAACCTAATAATTCTGAAGTCATAATTTTACCAACTTCTACGTGGTATTGTTTCCATAACGTTCCTGGTAACAACATTTTTGTCGCTTCGTTTTTTACATTTAAAACGGCGTTATAAACTGCTTTTTGTCTGTCTGTAAATTTTCCAGAAACTGGAATCATACGTGTTAAATCTGAAGAATAGTTTGCGTATTCTGCACCAACATCTAACAAAATTAAATCGCCAGCCTGACAAACTTGGTTGTTCTCTATATAATGTAACACATTCGCATTATTTCCTGATGCAATAATTGGTGTGTAAGCAAATCCTTTTGAACGATTGCGTAAAAATTCGTGCGCTAATTCCGCTTCAATTTCATATTCTGTTACGCCAGGTTTTACGAAGTTTAATAATCTTCGCACTCCTTTTTCTGTAATATTACAAGCGTTCTGAATTAAATCTAACTCAATTTGGTCTTTTACCGAACGCAAACGCTGTAAAATAGGATTCGATTTTTCGACTTTATGCGCAGGATATTCGTTTTTCCACCATTTGATAAAACGGTCTTCACGTGTTTCTGTTTCTACTGAAGCTCTGTAATGTTCGTTGGTGTTAATGTACATCGTGTCGGCATACATCATTACTTCTTTTAATACTTTATGGAAATCTTGTAACCAATATACCGATTTGATTCCGGCAACTTCAAAAGCTCTTTCTTTAGTTAGTTTTTCACCTTCCCAAATCGCAATATGTTCGTTCGTTTCTTTTAAAAACAAAATTTCTTTCAAATGCTCATAAGGTGCATCTGGAAATAATAATAAAATACTTTCTTCTTGGTCAACACCAGATAAAAAGAAAATATCTCTATGTTGCGCAAATGGCAAAGTACTATCTGCAGAAACTGGATAAATATCGTTCGAATTAAAAACAGCAACTCCGTTTGGCTTCATTTTCGCCATAAAGTTTTTACGATTCTTAATAAAAAGTTCTCGGTTAATTGGTAAATATTTCATTTTAACTAATTTTAAATTTTATCAAAATTAAGTAATACGAAATAAATAATAGTAGCCAAATGGCGTTATTTTATATTTTTTCGAATTCTACTCATGTGTCGAGACGAAATTCCTAAGAAAGAAGATAAATAATGTAGTGGGACTTCGTTTAATAACTTTGGTTCGTTTTTTAGTAGTTTTTTATAACGTTCTTCTGGAGTTAACGTCAATAAATCGATACGATAATCGTCAATTAAACAAATTTGTTTTTCGATTAACGTGTAATAAAAATCATGAAAGGTTTTGTTCTCTTGTAATAATTTCTGAAAAGAATCTTGATCAATCACCCACAATTTACATTCATGAATCGATTTTACAAATTTTCGAGAAGGCACATCTAATAAAAAACTTTTTAACGAAGAAGTAAAGGAATTTTTTAAAGCTAAATAGGTGGTTTTTTCTTCATCATCTACCAATAAAGCATGTTGTAAAATACCTTCTTCAATGAAACAAAAGTATTTACAAACTTCATTTTCTTTCACTAAAAACTCATTTTTCTTTAAAGTTAATGGTGTAAAAAACGATTTAAATTCTTCAAATAAAGTACTATTCATGTGATTTTGATGTTATAAATTCAAAAATAATAACTTTCAAATGAATAGGTATCCAATTATTCTTTTAATTTTGAAGAAAATCAGTTTTAATTTTTATCAGTTATGAAAAAAATAGTTTTAATAGTTACGACTTTTTTTTGTGGGGTTCTAAACGCTCAAGAAAAAGCACCTTATAAAATATACGATAGAGTGGGTCAAGAAATAAGTTACAACAAAATGCTATCCCTAACCAACAAAAGTGATGTGGTTTTATTTGGCGAAATGCATGACAATTCTATCATTCATTGGTTGCAATTAGAACTAACCAAAGATTTAGCTCAAAAAAAGAATTTGGTTTTAGGTGCCGAAATGTTTGAAGCGGATAATCAAGACGAATTAAACGATTATTTATCTGGAAAAATCAATCAAAAACAGTTAGATACTACGGCGCGTTTATGGAAAAATTATCGTACCGATTATAAACCTTTAGTAGAATTCGCAAAAGAGAAAAAATTTAATTTTATCGCTACCAATATTCCAAGAAAATTTGCCAGTTTAGTATACAAGAAAAGTTTTGTAGCATTAGATTCTTTGTCAACAGAACAAAAATCGTGGATTGCGCCACTTCCAATTGCTTACGATGCTGAATTACCAGGGTATAAAGCGATGTTAGATATGGGTGACGGACATTCAAATGAAAATTTACCAAAAGCACAAGCCGCTAAAGATGCAACAATGGCTTACTTTATTTGCAAAAATTTAAAACCCGAAACTACATTTATACATTATAACGGTACGTATCATTCAGATAATTTTGAAGGTATAAATTGGTATTTGAAAAAATATGTTCCAAAAGTAAAAATTGTCACGATTGCAACAGTGGAACAAGATGATATTCTACGTTTTGAAAAAGAAAATCAAAATAAAGCCGATATAATAATTGTGGTAGATAAAGATGTCACAAAAACACATTAATATGAAAAAAATAGCATTCTCAGTTTTATTCTTATCCTGTCTTTTTGGATTTGCACAACAAAACGATTTTCAAGCAGTAAAATTTCAAAATATCGGACCCACAATTATGAGTGGTCGTGTGGTAGATTTGGCGGTTAACACAAACAACCCAACAGAATTTTATGCCGCTTATGCAACTGGCGGATTGTGGCACACAAATAATAACGGAACTAGTTTTGAATCGGTTATGGATAACGCACCAACGCAAAATATAGGTTGTGTAGCGGTCGATTGGAAATCGGGTTTAATTTTGGTTGGAACTGGTGAAGTGAATTCTTCTCGTTCGTCTTATGCTGGAATTGGTGTTTTGAAATCAACTGATAAAGGAAAAACATGGACAAATATTGGTTTACCAGATAGTCATCATATTTCTAAAATTTGGGTCAACCCGAATGATAATAACGAAATTGTCGTAGGTGTTTTAGGTCATCTGTATTCGAAAAATGAAGAACGCGGTGTTTTTAAAACTACAAATGGCGGAAAAACTTGGACAAAAACCTTATTCATCAACGATGAAACAGGGATTATAGATATTAGTTTCGCACCAAATAATCCTAAAATTATGTTTGCCGCCGCTTGGGAGCGTGAAAGAAAAGCATATAATTTCAAAGGAAACGGAATCGGTTCTGGAATATATAAAAGTGAAGATGCCGGAACAACTTGGACAAAAATTGATTCGAATTCTGGTTTTCCAACAAATATTGGAATTGGAAGAATCGGTGTAACATCGTTTAACGAAAATGTTGCCTACGCAATAGTGGACAATCAGAATTTACGTCCAAATTCAAAAAAAGAAAAATCAACAGATGCCAATACGAATTTGTTTGATACCGAAGTAATTGGTGCAGAAATTTATAAAACTACCGATGGTGGAAAAAACTGGAGAAAAACACATAATCAATTTATAAATGATGCTTTTTATTCATACGGCTATTATTTTGCCGACATAACTGTTGATGAATCAAATGAAAACAGATTATACATTTCGGCAGTTCCAATAATTTTTTCAAATGATGGTGGAAAATCTTTTGAATCATTAAGCAAAGATAATGTGCATTCAGATCATCACGTGTGTTGGGTGAATCCGAAAAATCCAAATCATGTCATAAATGGAAACGATGGTGGCGTAAATATCACTTATGATAACGGAAAACATTGGATAAAATGCAACAATCAAGCAGTTGGGCAATTTTACACGGTAAATGTGGATAATAAAGAGGATTATGAAGTGTATGGAGGCTTGCAAGATAATGGAGTTTGGGCCGGACCGAATAACTATGTTCATAATGTAGATTGGCTTCAAGATGGAAAATATCCATACGAATTTTTAAGTGGTGGCGATGGCATGCAGGTTCAAATTGATACCAGAACAAATGACTTAGTTTATACAGGATCTCAATTTGGAAGTTATATTAAAATTGATAGAAAATCAGGTAAAAGTGATTACATTACACCAAAAGCTGACAAAAAAGAGGAACCATACAGATTCAATTGGCAAACACCTATTTTGTTATCGTCACACAATCAGGACATTGTTTATTTTGGCGGACAATACGTGTTTCGTTCTATGAATCAAGGAAAAGATTGGGAAAAAATTTCAACCGATTTAACAAACGGAAAAGTAGAAGGAAATGTGCCTTTTGGAACCATAACTTCTATTGCGGAAAGTAAGTTTAAATTCGGACAACTTGTGGTTGGAACCGATGATGGAAACATTCATGTAACAAAAGATAGCGGTTCAAATTGGACCAAAATTTCTAATAGTTTACCTCAAGGTTTATGGGTTTCTCGTGTGCGATTTTCGAACTTTAAAAAAGAAAGAATTTACATTACGCTAAACGGATATCGAAATGATAATTTCACAACTTACGCTTATGTTTCGGAAGATTTAGGTGCGAATTGGAAATTATTGACAGAGAATTTCAATCAAAATGCTGCGAATGTAATTTTGGAAGATTCAGAAAACGAAAACATTTTATATTTAGGAACCGATACTGGTTTGTTTATTTCTATTGATAAAGGAACATCCTGGCAAGATTTTTCAAACGAAATTCCAAATGTTGCCGTTCACGATTTAGTCATTCAACCAAGAGTAAAAGATTTAATTGTTGCGACTCATGGACGTTCTTTGTATAAAGTTAATATATCTAATATTCAACAAATTAACGAAGCAATAAATACTAAAGGAATTGCGTTATTTAAAATAGAAGACATTTATTTTTCTAAAAACTGGGGAAATAAGTCGTTTACTTGGGGAACAGAAAATAATCCAAATGTTGAAATTTGGTATTATTTAAAAGACAATTCAAATAGTGCAATTACCATAAAAAATAATGATGGAATTGTAGTTTTAAATCGTCATGCTAAAGCCGAAAATGGAATGCTAAAAATAGATTATGATTTAAGCATCGATGAAAAAACAAAAACGGCAATTGAAAAGAAAGATACCAAGATAAAAATTAGTCAAGCCGATAATAAAAAGTATTATTTACCTATTGGAAAATATACAGTTGAATTAGAGTCAAATGGTAAAAAAGAAGCTCAAACCTTAATCATAAAAGAAAGAAAATGAAGATAAAAATTTTAACATTACTAGTGTTATCAGTCATAAGTTTTTCATGTAGTGATAAAGATGACGACCAAGTTATTGCAGAAGACCCACAATTAATTATCAAATTTAAGTTTGATCCCACTCAAGTGAGATTAAACGGTACCGGACAACCTTCAACGATTCCAGCTGGGAATGCAGCACAATCGCCAATTTTTAATAGTATTAGCGCACATTATTTAGAATTTACACCTAATGCATTAACTCAAGTTGGACAAGGCGCTATTTTATATACTGGACCTTCCACAGCTTTAGGAGGTGCTAATGCTATTGATTTTAGTCAAGCCAAAATTGTGGGAGAAGGTGAAGCTTTTTTATCTATACCTTTAAAAAATGTACCTCATGGAAGTTATGAATATGTTCGAGTTTCGTTATCGTATCAAAATTACAACGTCAATGTTTTAGCTAGTGGCGTAAACTATGTTGGTACTTTAGCAAGTTTTGTTGGTTATAATAATTATATCACTACGCACAATGTTGCAGGCAATCCATTTGTTGTAAATGACGATAAATTACAGGGTTATTGGGCTTTCGTTATTCCATCTGTTGGATATTCTACTTCTGGTCAATCGACAGGTGTAACAACTGTTCCAAACCCAATTTCTTCTACTTCCCCAATTCCTGCAGGTTCTTGTTTGGTGACTGGAAAATTTGCCAATAATTTTGTGGTTACAGGTAATGAAACTAAAAATATAGAAGTACAATTATCACTATCAATTAACAATAGTTTTGAATGGCAAGAAGTCAATATAGACGGAAAATACGAACCAGCTGCAGGTGAAAATGTGGTAGATATGGGCTTGAGAGGATTAATTCCTAGTTTTACCATTTTAAATTAACATCTAACGCATTGATATTCAACAAAAGTTAAACTCATTTAAAATCATTATAAATTATCTTTCAAAGGTTGTAAGTCTTACTTATAACCTTTATTTTTGCTTACATTATTCAAACTCAAATTAACTTTAACTATAATTATGGCAAAATCAGCATTTTTAAAGTCATCTATTGCAAAAAAATATTGGATGGCACTTACTGGATTGTTCTTATGTTTGTTTTTAGTTGGGCATTTATTAGGAAACTTACAATTGTTAGCGGGAAATAATTATGAAGCCGCTCTTCAATTTAATAAGTATGCTTTGTTTATGACAACTAATCCAGCAGTAAAATTACTTTCTTATTTAACGTACATCTCTATTATTTTCCATGCAATTGATGGAATTTATTTAGCAATTCAAAACAAAAAAGCGCGTCCTGTAGCTTATGCAATGAATAATCCTTCTAAAAACAGTAGTTTTTCTTCAAGAAACATGGCTGTTTTAGGTACAGTAGTTTTAATTTTTATCGCTACTCACATGGTTAATTTTTGGGCAAAAATGCATTTCGCTAAAAACTTCCCGTTACAAACTATCCAGATAGATAACATGGGTCAAAAAATGAATTTAGTTGTAGGTACTCAAAATGCTCAATTTTTCCCTGCGGATTCAATTGCTTTAGCTCAGCAAGGTATGGAAATTAGAAATCGTTCTGACTTTTACAATAAACAAGCTAACGTAAAAATGGGTGAAGGTTATAAAGACTTACACAAAATAACCTATGCTTTTTTCAAAAGTAAAGGAAAGTTGTTTAATGCCATTCCAAACGAAGGATTGTTTTTCACTTTGTTTTATGTTCTTTCTATGGCAGTTTTAGGATTCCATTTATGGCATGGTTTTCAAAGTGCGTTTCAATCGTTAGGAGTTAATGGTAAATTTACACCAGCAATTAAAGTTTTCGGAAAAGCATTTTCAGTTATAGTTGCAATACTTTTTGCAATCATTCCAATTTACATTCACTTTTTTTCAAAATAAAAACATATGGCATTAGATTCTAAAATTCCTCAAGGTCATATTTCAGAAAAATGGACCAACCATAAGAACAATCTTAAATTAGTTGCTCCGAATAATAGACCAAAAATCGATGTAATTGTAGTAGGAACAGGTTTAGCTGGTGCTTCGGCAGCTGCTTCTCTTGGAGAAATGGGTTACAACGTAAAAGCATTTTGTTTTCAAGATTCTCCACGTAGAGCACACTCAATTGCGGCTCAAGGTGGTATAAACGCTGCAAAAAACTATCAAAATGATGGTGATAGTACGTACAGATTATTTTATGATACTATTAAAGGTGGTGATTACCGTGCGCGTGAAGCAAACGTTCATCGTTTAGCAGAAGTATCTTCAAATATTATCGACCAATGTGTAGCGCAAGGTGTTCCTTTCGCTAGAGATTATGGTGGATTATTAGATAACCGTTCGTTTGGTGGAACGCAAGTACAACGTACTTTTTATGCTGCCGGACAAACTGGACAACAATTATTATTAGGAGCATACTCTGCATTGTCTAGACAAATTGGTTTAGGAAATGTAAAAATGTATAACCGTCATGAAATGCTTGACATTGTTAAAGTAGACGGAAAAGCACGTGGAATTATTGCTCGTAATTTAATTACTGGAGAATTAGAGCGTCATTCAGCTCACGCAGTAATTATTGCTACTGGAGGTTATGGAAATGTATATTTCTTATCAACAAATGCAATGGGAAGTAACGTTACAGCTTCTTGGAAAATTCATAAAAAAGGAGCACATTTCGCAAATCCTTGTTATGTACAAATTCACCCAACTTGTATTCCTGTTCACGGAACAAATCAATCAAAATTAACGTTAATGTCAGAATCATTACGTAATTCTGGTCGTATTTGGGTTCCTGCTAAAAAAGAAGATGCGGAAGCAATTAGAGCTGGTAAATTAAAACCAACACAAATTGCTGAAGAAGATAGAGATTATTACTTAGAAAGAAGATATCCTGCATTTGGTAACTTAGTACCTCGTGATGTGGCTTCTCGTGCAGCAAAAGAGCGTTGCGACGAAGGACACGGAATTGAAGCTAACGATACTAATGAAGGTGTTTATTTAGATTTCGCTGCTGAAATTATTACTAAAGGTAAACAAGCAGCTTTAATTCAAGGAGATCCTAATCCTTCAGATGCGAAAGTACAAGAATTAGGTAAAAAATGGGTTGAATCTAAATATGGTAATCTTTTCACGATGTATGAAAAAATTACAGACGAAAATCCATACGAAACACCAATGAAAATTTATCCAGCGGTTCACTATACAATGGGTGGTGTTTGGGTTGATTATAACTTAATGTCATCTATTCCTGGATGTTTCGTAGCTGGTGAAGCAAACTTCTCAGACCACGGAGCTAACCGTTTAGGAGCTTCTGCTTTAATGCAAGGTTTAGCTGATGGTTATTTCGTATTACCTTATACAGTTTCTAACTATTTAGCAGACGAAATTAGAACAGGTAAAATTTCTACGGATACACCAGAATTTGTGGATGCAGAAAATGCAGTTCGTCAATCTATTGAGCAATTAATCAATAATAACGGAACAAAATCTGTTGACCATTTCCACAAAAAATTAGGTTTAATTATGTGGAATAAAGTTGGAATGGGTCGTAACGAAAAAGGATTAACTGAAGCAATTGAAGAAATCGGACAATTAAGAGAAGATTTTTATGCTGATGTAAAAGTTCCTGGTGCAGCTAACGAATTTAACCAAGAATTAGAAAAAGCACTTCGTGTAGCTGACTTTATCGAATTGGGTCAATTAATGGCAAAAGATGCTTTATTACGTAAAGAATCTTGTGGTGGACATTTCCGTGAAGAATATCAAGACGCTGAAGGAGAAACACTTCGTGACGATGAAAACTTTGCTTATGTTGCAGCTTGGGAATATAATGGAAGCGATGCAAGTAAATCAGTACTTCATAAAGAAGAATTGAAATATGAGTTTATCAAAATTGCAGCTAGAAACTATAAATAAGATATTATGAGTGCTAAAAAAAATATAAATATTAACCTTAAAATCTGGCGTCAAAAAAACGCTAGTGCAAAAGGTAAAATGGAAACTTATAAATTAGATAATGTTTCTACTGACAGTTCTTTCTTAGAAATGTTAGACCAATTAAATGAGCAATTAGTAAATACACAAAACGAACCAGTTGCTTTTGATCACGACTGTCGTGAAGGTATTTGTGGAATGTGTTCATTATACATTAATGGTCGTGCACATGGTCCAGATACTGGAACTACTACTTGTCAATTACACATGCGTAAATTTAAAGATGGTGAAACTATCTTTATCGAACCATGGAGAAGTAAAGCATTCCCAGTTGTAAAAGATTTAGTTGTAGATAGAAGTTCTTTTGATAGAATTCAGCAAGCTGGTGGATTCGTTTCTGTAAATACTTCAGGAAATACAATTGATGCAAATGCAACACCAATTAACAAATCTGATGCAGATAAAGCTTTTGAAGCAGCAGCTTGTATTGGTTGTGGCGCTTGTGTAGCTACTTGTAAAAACGGTTCAGCTATGTTATTTGTTGGTGCGAAAGTATCTCAATATGCTTTATTACCTCAAGGTAAAATTGAAGCTACAGATAGAGTTTTAAATATGGTACGTCAAATGGACGAAGAAGGTTTCGGAAATTGTACCAATACTGGAGCATGTGAAGTAGAATGTCCTAAAGGAATTTCTTTAGAAAACATCGCTCGTATGAATAGAGAATATTTAAAAGCAAGTGTTGTTTAATTAGAACACATAAAATAAATTTTAAAAAACGCATTCATCTTTTTGAATGCGTTTTTTTTATACATTTATAGTATGAACGTAGCGCTTATACAAACCAATATTATTTGGGAAAATCCATCGGAGAACAGAAAAAAATCAGAAGAAAAAATCAATGCTCTAAAAGAAAGTGTCGATTTAATAGTTCTTCCAGAAATGTTTACGACAGGTTTTACAATGCATCCAAATTTGGTAGCTGAAACCATGGATGGAGCAACTATTTTGTGGTTGAAAGAAATCGCAAAAGCTAAAAATTGTGCGATTACAGGAAGTTTAGTAATTACTGAAAATGATAATTTTTATAACCGAATGGTTTTTGTTTTTCCAAATGGAGAAATTCAACATTACGATAAAAAACACCTTTTTACTTTAGCCGGAGAAGATAAAATTTACACTTCCGGAAAGGATAAAGTAATTGTGAAGTATAACGATTGGAAAATTTGCTTACAAGTTTGTTACGATTTACGTTTCCCCGTTTTTTCTAGAAATACAGAATATTACGATTTGTTAATTTATGTAGCAAGTTGGCCAAAAGCTAGAACAAATGCTTGGGATATTTTACTAAAAGCACGAGCTGTAGAAAATTTATCTTATGTCATTGGCGTCAACCGAATCGGAACAGATAACAATAATTTTGAATATATTGGACATTCGCAAATTATTGACGAATTAGGGGATTTCATCATCGTACCAACAGAAAATGAAGGTGTTTTCATTGCCGATTTAGATAAAAATAAAATGCTTGAAACCAGAAATAAGTTGAATTTTCTAGAAGATAAAGATAGGTTTTGTTTCGTATAAATGTTTGCATTTGTTTTTTTATAATTCCTGACTTGAAACTAAATTATCTGTTTTTTTCAATGTATTTTTCTTTAAATAAATGATTTGGATTTAGGTAAACAAAGTTGTTTTGGAAATCTAAAAACAAATTAAATCTTTTTAAAACTTCATTTCCTAAAATATGGATGTTTTTGTTTTTTAACGGCTTGTGTGTTGTCGTTAATTGAATAGGTACATTTTTTAGTTTATATTTTCCAATTTTCAAAAGTTTTAAGTTAGAAGTTATCACTGGAATTTCATTACCTTGAGCGCCTTTCATTATTGTTTTTTTTATAATTTTCATATCTTTTATGGGAAATTCAGCTTGTTTTAATAAATCCTCATCTAACATAACTGTTCTTTGATAACCTGTATCAAATAGAAAAATATCTTTATTGGTGATGTTGTTTTGTTTAATTTCACTTTCAATTAAAAATAAATCTTCAAAAAATTCAATTTTTAACTTTGTGAAAGCATTGTTACTAATTAAGTTTTTTGGTAAAACACTATGAATAATCATTAAATTCAAGTCATAATTTAATTCAACAATTTTGCCTTTGAAAATATCCCAACCAAATCGCCCGTCCGTTCCATGTCCGCTTAGTTCTGCATCATATACTTTTGTACTATAATTTGTATTCCCTATTTTTAAGTTGTAAAAATTAGTATAAAGTTTTGGAGTAGATTTTAGTTTATTACTCAAGACCTCATTTGTTAAAATTAGTTCTGTAGTCCCTGTGTCAAAATTAAGATTTAAAGTATCCTTTTCGTTAAAAATTGCCTGTATTGAAATTGTATTTTGTTTATTGATTGTAAAAGGAATACTATCACTTATTGTTTCATTTTGACCAGAAACATTGATGTATAAAAAAATAAAATAGAGGAAGATTAGTTTTTTCATTTGTTGTGTTTATTTAAAACTATTGTTTTAGTTCAAGTTCTATTACTTTTTTAAACATCGGATCTTTTTGCGATAAGAAGTTTTTCCCTAAAATATCTTCATTTGTTGTTGCACGATCATGCAAAAAATCAATAGGGTAGGTTACAAAATGCTCGACTTGGTTCTGAAAAATATCAGCAACTGTTTTGCAATCTGTAAAATCGATTTGAGGTTCTAATCTAAAAATTACTTTGCTATAGGGTAAGCAAAATACAGAAGGAATGTTTTGTATGCCACCCAATAAATTAGGCATTTCACCAATACTTATCAAACGTTTGTTTTTATAAGCTAAACTTGATAAGTTACTTGTTGAAGAAAAAATAAATCGATCTTGTAATACATAAATATTTCCTTCAAAAGGTAAAATTTCTTTTTCCGGATAGAAGAAACTATAGTTTGGGATAATATTGTAAAACATTTTAAGATTTTTTAGTTTTGGACCTTCTTTTGACAAACTCATACCATAAGCTGTGATTGAATCTTTATTCATTTCATAATATTTACAGTTTAAAGGGCTCAATATACGTCCGACAGTCAGGTTTGTTTTTATTGTATCTTTCAATATTTTCCCTAAAAATTTACCATAAGTATTATCATTACCTCCTCCATTTCCACGCACGTCCAATACAATTGACTTTACAGGAAATTTTTTTATTACGTTTTCAAAATGTTTGGTTAAAGTGTCTCCAAATTTTTCATCCATTGCAGGTATTTTACCATAAAAAATTTGCTCTTTTTCAAAGTAGTGTGTAATTACAGAAGCGGTACTGCTATTATATCCAAAATTATTTTTTTTCTCTTCAAGAAAAGTAACGGTATCATCTTTGGTTATATTTACTATTTTCTTTTCTTGATTTTTGTCAATAAAAGCTAACTTTAATTTATTGTTTTTATATATTTCACCTACAGTGTAAAAATTTTCGTGATATACTTTATTATTTGCTCTGTCCCATCTTAGTGGAGAAATTAATTCTTCCATACTCTTAACAAATTGGTGGATTTTTTTATCATTGCAACTTATGAGTTTCATAGCGGCAGGATAGTTTTTTCCTTTGTAAGAAAAAGGCAGAATATTATAGTATTCCCCATTGATGTATACTAGTTCTAGTTTTAACTTGGTATAAAAATTTTCTTTAATAAACTTTTCGTATTTATAACTATGTGGAAAATCTAATGTGTCTAAACCAGTTGCAATGCCTTTTGGAATCCAAACTGTTTTTACAATATCTAACAGCGAATTACCTAATCGGTTACTGTGTCCGTCTTGTGCTACAATTAAAGTTTTTTCTACCAAAAAAAGGTATTCCTCCCTACTCGTTTTTGAAGTTATTTTCTTTTTTAGCTTTTTAGCGTGTTTGTTAAAGTCGATATGTCTAACTTCTTTATTAAACTGAATAATTGGACTTACTTGATTTATATAAGAAACTAGCGAATCATAATCAGCTAACATTTGTGCTTTTGAAAGTATGGGAGTGTCAGATAAGTAGTTGTTGTGTTTTGAATTATTTTGAGCTTTGGTCTCAAAGAAACATAATAATGTGGCTACAGTTAATATTAGTTTTACAGAAGTTTTCATTTTTTCATTTTTTAGTCAAGTACAAAAGTATGCTACCTTGAAGTATAAAAATTGTAAAAATCTGCCAACTATTTTTAAGTGTTATTCAAATTCCAAATTAATGTATTATCAACCTGTGAACTTGTTTGTTTAAATTGTGATGGAGTGCTATTTGTGTATTTTTTGAATGTTTTTATAAAGTGTGATTGATCTGTAAAATTTAATAAAAAAGCAATTTCAATTAATGGAATGTTTTTTAAAATTAAAGGCATAGCTTCTCTAACTTTTAAAACTTGCAAATATTCTTTTGGAGTAGTATTTAATTGATTTACAAAATATCTATGAGTAGAACGATAGCTTTTGCATAGTAAATCATTTAGTTCCTCGATTTGATTTGATTTTAGTGTTTTGTTAAATAACAAACTATTAGAAAACATTTCGTCGTGTAAAAGAGAAATAAAAAAACTTTCAATTTCGTTTTGAATAATTTCCAAAGAATTGTTACTAAAAACAATTTCAAACAAAGGAGTCCAGTTTTTGTTTTCACTCAGCACATTATTTTTAAAAATATATTGCGAAAGGTTCTCTCCAAAAATTGCTTCTAAACCCATTGGGTTAAAATTTATACACAACTCTTGATAAGGTTGTTTTGTGGTTATCTTAATAGGTTGTTTGTAAATACCAGTTAAGTAACTACTATTTTTTGATGAAGGTAATACAGAGTATTCATTTGTATTTAATTCAACCATTTCTCCACCTCTAATTAAGCTAAGACAATGATTTGTATTTGGATAACACAATTGACTTATCATCTCATTATCACTTTTGGTGATAAATAAAAAATATTGAATAAATTCTTTTAAAATTGGATTTTTAGGGTAAACTATTTTTGTTTTCATTCAATTAAATCAATTTAAATTTATCCATGAATTACTTATAAAACGAATTTTTTAAGTTACTTAACATAAGAAGAGTTTTGAAAACATTTTTAGAGTAAGTTTGAAAAAGATTACTTAAAGTCAAATCAATTCAACTCCAATTCCTGATCCACATCCCAATTAGCTCTAACATCAATTAAAGCAGGGAAGTAGATCATTTCTTCAGGTTGTAGTTTTGTTTTAAAATTACCAGAATCCCAAATTTGATTGTTATTATCGTCGTAAAACAATCTCACTTGATAAGTACTTGGTTGTATGGCTTCGAAATACATTTCTGTCTCTTTTGTACAGATTTTTTCACCAACTATTTCACCAGTATTGTTCAGAATTTGTAGTATATATGGAAATTTCTTTACATTTTTAATGCGTAATTTCAAGTTACCAAAATCACTAATTGCTCCTTTTGTAAAATCAAATTTTAAACTATCGGTTTTGGTGTTATAATCGTCTTCAATTGCGCCAGGTAATAAACTAATAGTGTATTTTTCATTTTCTTCTTGTTTGAAATCAAATGAAATTAACTGTTCAAAATCATTAATCTCCGTAGTGAAAGGAACTGAGGTAGAATCTTTTTTTCGGATAACTATTTTTTCAGAACTTATATTTTGAATTGGAGTAGTTGTTTTTAAGGATAGTTTCTCGTTAAAATTAAAATTCTTATTTACAAAAAGAGAAACTTTTAAAGAATCAGCTTCTTTTAATTTTTTTAATTTTACCGAATAATCCTTTATGAATTTACCCGATTTCACAATTACATTTATCGAATCTTTTGCGTCATTTGGAATAAAAACTTGAAGCGTATCTGATTTTTTTTCTTGCGATTTGGTGAAACGTAATGGTGTTTCAATATTATTTTTCTTAGTAAAGATTTTTACATTTTTAGCATCACCTTCATAACCTAAAAACAACTTATTATTGCTTTCTAAAGTTGGTGTGTACGTTTTAATTTCGTTTTTTTCTGCAAATAAACTCAAGGAGTATGTACTATCATTCGGAATTTTTATCTTTTCTTTTTTGAAAGCAATTTTTTCCGATTTCGATTGATAATTATAATTGTTGTTTTTGTCTTTTAGCGCCACTAAATAATACTCACCTTCTTTTATGTTTTCAATTTTAAAGGACGTAATTTTCTCTAATGTATTAGTAATGTAAATTGGTTTTTTTTTGTAAACTAAACTATCATTATAGGTTGCTGCATCATATAACATTACGGTAACAAAATCATCTGTTTTGTTTTCAAAAGCATCTTTTATATTTCCAGAAACTGTTAAAGAATCAACATAAGCTCCAGTTGAAAAGATATATTTAAATTGCGAATAAGGAATACCTTCGTTATAATCAGTAATGCTTTGTCCGAAATTGAAACTATAAGTTGTGTTTGGTTTTAAATCTTCGTTTAAGGTAATTGAAATAAATTTGCTGGCACTTCCTTGTGGAACAATTGTTGGTGTTTTTTCCATTGGAGGCGAAATAATCAATTGTTTGTTGATGTCTTTAACCTTTATATATTCACTAAAATCAATTTTTATGGTTTTTCCAGTAAAATTAGTTTCGTAATTTTTAGGTTTACTTTTTACAATCACTGGTGCAATAGTGTCTTTTGGACCACCAGTAATAGTTCCGCGTTTGGCACAACTGATAAATAAAGCAGAAATTATAGTAAGTATGAAGATTAATTTTCTCATTAATATATGTCAAATTTAATCCTGCAAAGTAACAATTATATTCACTTCCATCATAATATTTAAATAAAATTTATGATTGCGAATAGGCCATAGTTAGAATGCTAATTTTAGTATTTTTGATTTTCAAAATTTCTTTAGCACAAGCTTCAATTGTGGCGCCGGTTGTGAAAACATCATCTACAAGTAATAGATGTTTGCCTTCAATTTTGTGCTGATTTTCAATTAAAAAGACATTTTTGTTATGTGCTAAACGACCTTCTTTGGATTTATCTGTTACAGATTTTAAATGTTGTGTTTTTATTAAAACATCGTCAAGCATTGGAATTATTAGGTTTTTTTCAATAGCTTTGCAAAAAGTGGTGACTTGATTATAACCTCTTTCGTGAAATCTTTTTTTGTGTAAGGGAACAGGAATAATAAAATCTATTTCTTTGAAAATTTCTAAATCTTTTAATTCGTTAGCATATAGATTTCCTAAATAGGTTCCGATTTCCTGACGATTTTTGTATTTTAAATTATGTATAAGATTTTGTGAGATTCCTTTTTTTGTAAAATACAAAAAGGAAGCGCCAAATTCAAATGGAACTAAGCCAAAAAAAGTTTTATGAATTTCTGTTTCTTTAATTTGGTGATGATGTGTGAATGGTAATTTATGGAGGCATTTAGTACAAATTACTTTTTCATTTTTTAGTAATAAATTAGCGCATCCGTTACAAAAAACCGGGAAAAGTACATTAAACAGATTTTTGGGTATTTCATCGAAAATTTTTAACATATCTAAACAATAATTTTATATTTAATCAAAATAATAAAGTATGTCCTCAAATAAAAACAATTCTTATAAACTTATCATATTAGCATTATCAATATTTTTGTTGATTGTGCTTTTCAAAAGTTATAAAGATAATAAATACTCAAAAGAACAACAAGATAATTTAAAGCAAGAAAGTTTATTAACTCAAAATCAATTATCAGAAATTATTGACAAATATGATTCAATTTCGATGATATACAATAATTATGATGAAAGTTTTTCTGATTTAAGCATTAAAGGTGCAAATTCTAATATTGCAAAAACGAAAGCTGACTATAAAAATTTATCAGATCTTAATAAACAAATTCAAACAATAAAGGATTCAATAAATGTATTGCAAGAAAAGTTAAAAGAAATTGAAAAAATAAGATCTCTTGTTAAGCCTGAAGAAATTAAGGTCAAAATTGCACAAAATGTTACTCCAAATAGTTCAAAATTTGAAATTACAAATTTACAGGTGAAGGGTGTAAAATTTTTAACAGAAAACATTACTCCAAGTAAAATTAAAGCCATAGAACAAATTAGAGTTTGCTTCACAATTGATAAAAATGAAGGTATTACTGTTGGAGAAAAAGAGTTGTTTGTACAAGTGATAAATCCTAAAAACAATATAGTTTCAGTAGAAGGTTTAGCGTTTGAAAAAAACAATACAGTTTTGAAATACAGTAAATTAGCTAAGTTCGAATATAAACAACAAGTTACAGATGTTTGTACTTATGTAGATTTAGAAAAGAACAAAACGTATAAAGGACGTTATATCGTAAATTTATATTCTGGAACAACTAAAATCAGTTCTACAATTTTCAATTATAATTAATTAGAAATTCCTTTTTTAATTCCTTTGCTATTTTTACTTTTGCAGTATGGCAAAACAAGAAGACTTATTTAAGAATGTAGTTTCGCACGCAAAAGAATACGGATTTATTTTCCCTTCTAGCGAAATATACGATGGTTTAAGTGCAGTATATGACTACGCACAAAACGGTGTTGAACTAAAAAAGAACATTAGAGAATATTGGTGGAAATCCATGGTGCAAATGCATGAAAATATTGTAGGTTTAGATGCTGCAATATTAATGCATCCAACCACTTGGAAAGCATCTGGTCACGTGGATGCGTTTAACGATCCATTAATTGACAACAAAGATTCTAAAAAAAGATATCGTGCTGATGTTTTAATTGAGGATTATGCAGAAAAATTAAACATCAAAGCGCAAAAAGAAATCGAAAAAGCAAAATCCCGTTTTGGTGATGCTTTTAACGAACAAGAATTTATTACAACCAATCCTAGAGTTGTAGAATACCTTTCTAAAAAGAACGAAATTTTAGCCAGAATGGCGAAAAGTTTAGATGCTGGCGATTTAGACGATGTGAAACTTTTAATTGAAGAATTAGAACTCGCTTGTCCAGATTCTGGTTCTCGTAACTGGACAGAAGTACGTCAATTTAACTTGATGTTCGGAACTAAATTAGGAGCTTCTGCAGATACAGCAATGGATTTATATTTACGTCCAGAAACGGCTCAAGGTATTTTCGTAAACTTTTTAAATGTTCAAAAAACAGGCCGTATGAAAATTCCTTTTGGAATAGCTCAAACGGGTAAAGCCTTCAGAAATGAGATTGTTGCAAGACAATTTATTTTCCGTATGCGTGAATTTGAACAAATGGAAATGCAATTTTTTGTGAAGCCAGGTGAAGAAATGAAATGGTATCATTACTGGAAAGAAACGCGTTTAAAATGGCATAATTCATTGGGATTAGGAGCGGAAAATTACCGTTTCCACGATCACGAAAAATTAGCACATTACGCTAATGCTGCTGCAGATATCGAATTTAATTTCCCATTCGGATTTAAAGAATTAGAAGGAATTCACTCGCGTACTGATTTCGATTTAAAAGCACATGAACAATTCTCAGGTAAAAAATTACAATATTTTGATACTGAGGAAAATAAAAACTACGTACCGTATGTGGTAGAAACATCTGTTGGTTTAGATAGAATGTTTTTAGCGGTTTTCTCAAAATCTTTACAAGAAGAAACATTAGAAGATGGTTCAACAAGAACAGTTTTACGTTTGCCTTCAGTTTTAGCTCCAACAAAAGCAGCTGTTTTACCTTTAGTGAAAAAAGATGGTTTACCGGAAATTGCTAAAGAAATTATGGAAGAATTGAAATGGGATTTCAACGTAGCTTACGATGAAAAAGATGCCGTGGGTCGTCGTTACAGAAGACAAGATGCATTAGGAACACCATTTTGTATTACAGTAGATCATCAAACAGTAGAAGACAAAACAGTTACTATTCGTCATAGAGATACTATGTTACAAGAACGTGTAGCAATCACCGATTTGAAAAACATTATCGAAAAAGAAGTTTCAGTTAGAAACTGGTTAATGAAAATGTAAACTCATTTTCCTATAAAATTAAAAAGAGGTTGTCCAAAAAGTCCGAAAACCTGTCATTCTGAATTTATTTCAGAATCTCCAACAATTGGTTTTCAATATTATTTAGAATCTGAAACAAGTTCAGATTGACAAAATAATAACTTTTTAGACAACCTCTTTTGTTTTCACTATATTTGAAAATATAAAGATTCATTATATGAAAGAATTACCCGCGTTTTTAAAAGCACATAAATACAAAGGAATTAAATTTAAGTTTTTAAAAACACAACATTTACTAATCAAAGTGAAAGTGAATGGTGTTGCTGGAAATTTTATTTTAGATACAGGTGCGTCAAATACCTGCATAGGTCTAGAAAGTATTGAAAAATACAGATTAGAAGTTAGAGATTATGAAAGTTTTGCCGCCAGCGCAAGTTCTACAACTATGCATGCTAAAATATCAAAAGGCAATTATCTCCAAATTGGTTCTTGGAAACAATTGCCTTCTACATTTATACTTTTCGATTTATCTCATGTAAATGAAGCCTTATCACAACAAAAAATAAAACCAGTCGATGGAATTATCGGCGCGGATGTGTTACTAAAAGGTAAGGCAATTATAGATTATCCAAATCTGTGTTTGTATTTGCAATAGCTGCCGTAGCAATTAGTCGTTGTTTTTTAAACGAATAAAAAGCAATAATCGCACTAAACAACATCAATATTCCTCCCAAAACAAATGGTGCTCCTGGGAAATGTACAGCTGCATTTTTATTAGTGAAATTATAAAACACATTCGACATTAATGGCGGACCAATAATAGCCGTTAAACTCATTAAACTAGTTAACGTTCCCTGAATTTCTCCTTGCTCGTTCGCAGGAACATTTTCTGTAATTACCGATTGTAAAGCCGGACCTGAAATTCCTCCTAAACAATACGGAATTAAGAACGTAAACATCATCCAACTTTCTGTAGCGATGGCGAATAAAAACATTCCTAACGTGTATAAAACCAATCCGTAAATGATGCTTTTTTCGTTTCCGATTTTCGGATTAATATATCTAATCAAACCACCTTGCACAATTCCGACTAACAACCCAATAATTCCCAATGAAATACCAACCATTTTTTCATCCCATTTGAATTGGTACATCGTAAAGTAACTCCAATTGCTATGAACGGCATGCGAACCAATATAAACTAACATAATCGATATAAATAAACCGAAAATTTTTGGATATTTTTTTAAGTTTAAAATAGCACGAATAGGGTTGGTTTTGCTCCAATCTAATTCTCTTCTATTTTCTTTTGGAAGTGATTCAGGCAACACAAAATAACCGTATAAGAAGTTAATAAAGCACAAAGCTGCTGCCGCATAAAACGGAACTCTAGCGCCAAATTGTCCTAACAAACCACCAATTACTGGTCCGATTATAAATCCAATTCCGAAAGCCGCACCAATCATTCCGAAGTTTTTTGCTCGGTTTTCTGGTGTGCTAATATCGGCAATATAGGCTGTAGCAGTTGTGATACTTGCGCCAGTGATTCCAGCAATAATTCTTCCAATAAATAAAAAAGTTATAGTAGGAGCGAAGGCTAAAAACAAATAATCTAATGAAAATCCTAAAAGCGAAAATAAAATAATTGGTCGGCGACCGTATTTGTCACTTAAATTTCCAATTAGTGGCGACAATAAAAACTGTGTAAAAGCATACGCAAATAACAACCAACCGCCAATTTTTGAAGCGTCACTTAAATCTCCATGAATCATTTCTTGAATCAATTTCGGAATAACTGGTATGATAATTCCCCAGCCTGTAATGTCAATCACTAAGGTTAAAAATATAAATCCGATTGCTGCTTTTTTCTCTTTTTTCTTCATAAAACAAAGAAACAAAAAAAATCCCAAACTCTTTTGAATTTGGGATTTTGATAATTTTAATCTTCTTAATATTTATTTTTGAAAATAAACTATTGCTGCATCTAAAAGTTGTTTCTTCATGGCAATAACGTTTTTCATTCCTTTTTAAGAATCTTTCCTTTTTTTAAAATTAGGCTTTGATTAGTAATTCTGTAAAAATATAATCCGGAATTAAAATCAAAGGTTTCTAGTGTAAGTTCATTTATAAACTCTTTTTTAATTATTTCTCTTCCTGCTAGATCAAAAATTCTTAATTCTGATACATCATTAATATTGTTTAGCTTAAAAGTCAGTGTATTTGTGAAAGGATTAGGAAAAGAAACAATTTCGTTTTCAAATGATCTATCATCTAGACTTAAAGCACTTTCAATTCGAATGTTATCCACATGTATCCAACTTCCTGTAGTTCCTGATACTAATGGTTTTAAAGTGATGAAATTTCCATTGCTTGGCGCTACAAAAGTAAAATTCCTTTCCACCTAAGAATAAGAAGGAACAGAACTATGAATTAATGTTCCAAATGATGATGATTCTGTAGAAAGTCCAAACTCAAGTGGAATTAAACCGCCTGCGCCTCCACCAGCTGTTGAAACTTTATCAAAATATCTAATGGTATAAGAATTTCCTTGAACTAAATTCATGTCAATTTCTAACGAAATAGCATCACTTCTATAACCTACACTAGGTTGTGTACCATATCCAAGGCCTAGGAACCAAGTTCCATTTGTAGGACTTCCATACGGACAGGTACTTTTTAGTAAATCAGGACCAGAAAAGGTATAATCCCCAAAAGCAACAGAGTTTGAAATAGAGTTGTTATATGTTGTATTTGAAGGGTTTATAAGACATGAACTTAAAGTGTTTGTCTCAAAATTTCCATTTATTATAGTTTGACTCATACAGAAAGATAAACTAAATAAAGTGATTAAGCTAAGTAGCTTTTTTTTTCATTTTTTAATATTTTTTTATGTGTTGTGTGTTATTTTTACTGAGGCGATTCAATCTTTTAATTCAAAACCCAAACTCTTTTTGAATTTGGGTTTTTAATATATTTTTAAAAATTATTGTTTAATAACTTTCAATGTTTTTACTTCATTATTTGAAGTTACTTTTACTAAGTAAGTTCCTGCAGTTAAATCATTAACATCTATTGAAGTTTCGTTACTATTAACAGATTTTGATAAAACTTCTTGTCCTAATAAATTGTATATAGAAACAGTTGTAATTTCTTTATCTAATGAAATATTAAAAATAGTTTTCACAGGGTTGGGATATAATTTTACGTTATCCAATGAAAAAGATTCAGATGTAAGTACTTGCGTAGTAAATGAGCCTCCCGAAACCCAATTGGTTTGTGTGTTACCACAAATTGATTTTACCCAAAAATAATAGGTTGTGTTTGGCGATAAATTACTTAACACAGCAAAGGTATCTGTAGTAGTTCCTGTGATAGCTCCAGTAGAAAATGGATCGTTGATGGTGCTGTAGCAATATATATAGCCATTGCTTGGTGCAGGCGTTGGTGCTACCCATCCAATATTATTAGTTGTCGACGTTAAACCATCGTAATATAATTGTGTTGGTGCGTTACAACCTGTAGCTGAATAGGTTGTAAATGAACCTCCCGAAACCCAATCGGTTTGTGTGTTATCACAAATAGATTTTACCCAAAAATAATAGGTAGTGTTTGGCGATAGATTACTTAAAACAGCATAGGTTTCTGTTGTAGTTCCAGTGATAGCTCCAGCTGAAAATGGATCGTTGATGGTGCTGTAGCAATATATATAGCCATTGCTTGGTGCAGGCGTTGGTGCTACCCATCCAATATTATTAGTTGTCGACGTTAAACCATCGTAATATAATTGTGTTGGTGCGTTACAACCTGTAGCTGAATAGGTTGTAAATGAACCTCCCGAAACCCAATCGGTTTGTGAGTTTCCGCAAATAGATTTTACCCAAAAATAATAGGTAGTGTTTGGCGATAGATTACTTAAAACAGCATAGGTTTCTGTTGTAGTTCCAGTGATAGCTCCAGCTGAAAATGGATCGTTGATGGTGCTGTAGCAATATATATAGCCATTGCTTGGTGCAGGCGTTGGTGCTACCCATCCAATATTATTAGTTGTCGACGTTAAACCATCGTAATATAATTGTGTTGGTGCGTTACAACCTGTAGCTGAATAGGTTGTAAATGAACCTCCCGAAACCCAATCGGTTTGTGTGTTACCACAAATTGATTTTACCCAAAAATAATAGGTTGTGTTTGGCGATAAATTACTTAACACAGCATAGGTTTCTGTAGTAGTTCCTGTGATAGCTCCAGTAGAAAATGGATCGTTGATGGTGCTGTAACAATATACATAGCCATTGCTTGGTGCAGGCGTTGGTGCTACCCATGCAATATTATTAGTTGTTGATGTTAAACCATCGTAATATAATTGTGTTGGTGCATTACAACCTGAAGCTGAATAGGTTGTAAAAGAACCTCCCGAAATCCAATCGGTTTGTGTTTGTCCACAATTAGATTTTACCCAAAAATAATAGGTAGTGTTTGGTGATAAATTGTTTAACACAGCATAGGTTTCTGTAGTAGTTCCTGTGATAGCTCCAGTAGAAAATGGATCGTTGATGGTGCTGTAACAATATATATATCCGTTGCTTGGTACAGGCGTTGCGGCGAACCAGCCAATATTTATAGATGTAGAAGTTACACCATCAGTATATGGCTCTAGTGGAGTATTACATCCTGTAGGTGTAGCACAAGTAATAGAACGCACTCTTGAACTAGCTTGAGTACCACAATTAGCATTGCTATTAATATGATATCTGATAACTCCTGTAAAATTTGAATTCCATGTTAATGGTGTCAATCCACTTGCTAATACTCCCGTTCCACCCTCATTTGTAATGGTAATAAAATCGGTAGTTACAGAACTTGTAAAAGTATATTGCTTGTTTATTAATATATTAACGTTTGCAAATTCACCTGCATATGCATTGTTTACAATTTGTTCTGGATTGCCAGTACAAGAAGGAGTAAAAGTGGCTGCAGGAAACAAACCATATATTGCACCATTACAAGTTAATGGAGTAAGTGTAGTAAAACTTCCTCCTGAAACCCAATTGCTTTTTGTTCCATTACAATTAGAACGCACCCAATAAAAATAGGTAGTTGAAGCTGTTAATGGGTTTAATGAAGCTATAAATGTACCAGTTGCAGTGTATGTTGCAGCTGTTCCGCTCACAGGAGCTGTATTAACGGTAGATAAATATACATCATAACCAGTTGGAGTAGTTGCAGGTGGAGACCATGTAAGTCTGCAAGAATTTGATGTTATATTAGATAAAACTAAATTACTAGGTACTCCACAAGTTGGTAAGCCCATACATTGAATATATCTTACTCTATTTGTATTTTGTGTACCACAAGAGGCATTGGTATTAATATGGTATCTAACAGTTCCTGAATAAGTACCCGAAACCCAATTTAGAGGTGTAGTACCTGATGCCAGAATCGTATTTCCTAAAGCATTAGTTACTGTAATATAATCGGAAGAAACCGAGCTAAAAAAAGTATATTGGGTATTGGCAACTACATTTACATTAGAATATTCGCCAGCATAAGCATCGGCAACAATTTGTTGCGGATTACCAGTACAAGTTGGGGTAAAGGTTGCATCTGGATACAATCCATAACTTGCACCATTACATGTCAGTGCTGGTGGTGTAGTAAAATTTCCACCTGAAATCCATGATCCAGTCGTAGAACCACAATTAGATCGAATCCAATAGTAATAGGTAGTACCTGCTGCTACATTCAAAGAAATTGAAGTAGATAAGTTAGTAGTACTAAATAGTGTAGGAGTAGAATTAGCATCAGGGGCATTATTTGTTGTAACAATATAAATGTCATAATTAGAAGATGGCACTGGTGAAGCTGCTGTCCATGCTATTTTACAAGAATTTGATGTAACATTTGATACTACTAGATTTGATGGAGGCACACAGTTTGATGCATCGGCACATCTTAAATAGCGAGATCTATTAACTTGTTCACTGCTACAATTAGCATTTGTATGAAGGTAATAACGGATAACTCCTGTTGTACTTCCAGAATCCCATATTACTGGTTGTGTTCCGCTAGCATAGATAATAGTTCCAGTTCCGTTTGTAATTGTAATATAATCATTAGTCACAGAACTCGAGAACGAATATTGTTTGTTTGCAATTACATTTACATTACTGTATTCACCTGCATAACTTTGGCTAGTAATTGTTTCATAGTTTCCACTACAATTTGGTGTAATGGTATTACTTGGAAATAATCCGTTTGTTGCAGAGGTACATCCTATAATTACGGAACTGTTTGTGGTTTGCGCAAACACCAAAGGATTTGGAGATATTTTCAGTCCACTGCTTGTAGCTTGATGAATTCCTGCAGGGTATTTGATCCCTGTTGTGCTTTGAGCTGAAATTTTTGATGCTATAAGAAAAAGCACCAAAAATAAGGATAAAGTAATTTTCTTCCTCATTGTATAAACTTTGTAATTATTATTAAAGTAAGTCCAAAAATAATTTTTACAAAGTTGGCATACAATTTATCTATACGATTATTTATAAATAATCATATAGATTAAAAAGGTTTATTTTGCTGATATTGAGTTGTTTATATTTAATTTTCTAGTTTTTCTATATAATAATTCGGTGAACGTCCCGTTTGCTTTTTAAAAACACGAACAAAAGTATTTGCGTCTTTATAACCCACTTCTTCAGCAATAGCTTGCAATGTATATTTACGAAAATAAGGCGCGTCAATAAGTTTTTGGAGTACATATTGTATTCGTAATTCTTGTGTGTATTCTGAAAAGGTCTTTTGCATAACCTGATTGAAGTATTGTGATAAATAAGCTGTATTCGTGTTTAATTTTTTAGCAACAAAAGCCAACTTGAAGTTTGGATCTAAAAAAGTTTCTTTCTTCTCTATTTTTTTTAAACCTAATACTATTTTTTCAATAAGCTCATCATCAATTATTTGTTTAGGTTGTGTTTCCGTTTTATCGATTTCGAGGTTGTTATTCGACGAGGTTTTAGATTCTTTTAAGTTTTGAATAATTTTTAAAAAACGATAATGCTTTTCTTTCTGAACTTTATGATAATAATAAAAACTATATATTACTGAAGATAAAATGATTAGTATTCCAAAAAGAGAAATTTTAAAATAATTCTTAGACGCGATAATTTTATCAGACTCTTCTTTTATTTTATTTAAATCATAATTGTGAAGAAAATTTAAAGATTTATTTTTTATTCCTCCAATTGATTGAATTAATTCTAAACTTTTTTGAGCATAGAGATAAGCGTTCTTATTGTCTTTTTTTTCACTATAACATTGTGTCATAATGTTATATGCCATTAATAAATTTTCTTTTGAAACCTTAGTTATTTGATAATTTTTTATATATTTTCTACAATAGAAAAGGGCTGAATCAACTTCATTTAAATGATGAAAACAATCGGCCATTCCTAAATCGAATAATTGTTCTGTTCTAATGTTTTCCTGGATACTTGGAAATTTTTTTCTTTCTCTGTATAGAGACAATGATTTGACGTAATTCCCTGCCAAAGCGGCACTTTTTGCCTCTCGCATACTCAACAAGGCTCTTGTGTATTCTGGATAAAAATTATCTTGTAACATCATTTTTGCAGCTACATTAAAGTAGTAATTTGCAGAATCTAAAAGTATAGTTTTCTTGGTTTGGATATAATATTTTTGATAGGCTTCACCAATAATATTATATTTATCAGCAAATAGTTTTTTGTTCATTACTTTTTTTTCTCCAATTCCTAATTTTAAATGATGTGAGGTCTTTAATTCTCTCTTTAACAATGAAATTCCATTTACATAATCGCCCATGGCTACTTTTATTGAGCCATATTGTTCGTTAAAATGATTATTAGGTACATTCTTTTTATATTTATCGAGATAAAATAAGGCTAAGTCATATTCTCCTAAATTTTTATGTATGTAGAAAAGTTTATTGATGCACATTCCAATTAAATCCTGATATACTTTACTAGATTTAATGTTGTCACTTTTTTCAATACGATTTATAAGTGTGATGAGAAGTTGCTTGGAATGTGTAAATTCAGACTTGTTATAAAAATAATTGGCTACATAATATTTGCCAAAAAAACCAAATAACTCGTTTTTAGAATTGCTAATTTCTATTGCACCTTTATAAGCTTTTTCAGGATTAGATATAAGTAGTTCTTGTATACTGCGGTTTTTTTTAATTTCCAACTCACTCAAATTTTGAGAAAACATTCTTGGAGCGGTTACTAATAGTATAAAAAAGTAGAATAATTTATGCATATTGAAAAATTGAAAAAGCTCAATTATTAAATTTTGAAGAGTTAAAAATAAGGAATAAAGCTACAATTTTTTTTAATTTATTTTGAAAATAGTTTTATTTTTTTGTACTTGTTTTTTTAACATAAAAAAATCCCAAATTCGTAAGAGTTTGGGATTAGTTATATTTAGATCCTGAAACAAGTTCAGGATGACAAAGCAAATACTATAACTCTAAAGCTTTCTTAGGATTGTTGTCTAGTAATAATTCCATTGGGTTTTCTAAAGCTTCTTTAACTGCAACTAAGAAACCAACAGATTCTCTACCGTCAATAATTCTGTGGTCATAAGATAACGCCACATACATCATTGGGTGGATTTCCACTTTACCATTTACGGCAATTGGACGCTCAATAATGTTGTGCATTCCTAAAATTCCAGATTGAGGAGGATTAATAATTGGCGTAGATAACATACTTCCGAAAACACCACCGTTTGTAATTGTGAATGTTCCACCTGTCATGTCGTCAACAGTAATTTGTCCGTCTCTTGCACGTAAAGCTAAACGTTTAATTTCTGCTTCCACACCACGGAACGTTAATAATTCTGCATTTCTAACAACAGGAACCATTAATCCTTTTGGTCCAGAAACCGCAATTGAAATGTCTGCAAAATCGAAAGCTACTTTATGGTCACCATCCATCATTGAATTTACATCTGGGTACAATTGCAACGCTCTTGTAACCGCTTTTGTAAAGAATGACATATAACCTAAACCAATACCATTATGTTTTGCTTTAAATTCGTCTTTATATTGATTTCTGATGATATTAATTGGTGTCATGTTAACTTCGTTAAAAGTCGTTAACATAGCTGTTTCGTTTTTAGCGGCAACTAATCTTTCTGCTACTTTTCTACGTAACATAGAAAGTTTTACTCTTTCTGTTGCACGAGATCCATTTGTAGGAGTTCCCATTGAAGGTACTGCGTTTGCTGCATCTTCAGTAGTAATTCTTCCACCTTTTCCAGTTCCAACGATGTCAGAAGGAGAGATGTTTTTCTCGTCTAATATTTTTTTAGCTGCTGGAGATGGTGCTCCTGTAGCATAAGTTTTTTCAGCAACTGGTGCCGCTTTTACTTCTTCTTTTTTCACTTCTGGTGCTTTTTCAACAGCAGGCGCAGCAGTTGCTCCGTCTGGTTTTGCAGCGTCAGTATCAATATGACAAACTACTTGTCCTACAGCCACAGCGTCACCTTCTTCCGCTTTAAGCGTAATAATTCCGCTAGCTTCTGCAGGTAATTCTAAAGTTGCTTTGTCTGAATCTACTTCAGCAATAGCTTGATCTTTTTCAACGTAATCTCCGTCTTTAACTAACCAAGTTGCAATTTCAACTTCGGTGATAGATTCTCCCGGTGATGGGACTTTCATTTCTAAAATCATATTCTTTCGTTTTTAGTTTTAGGCGAAAAGGCTACCTAAAATATATTAATGTGTTGTATAACTGTTATTGAAATAAATTTTTGTCAAAAACCATAGCAATGGCATTCGCTTGACGTTTTTTCGAACGTTCGTAACTTCCTGCTGCTGGTGCACTATATGCTTTTGGTGACGCTAAACGTAATTTTACTAAATCGAAATTCATTAACATAAATCCGTAAGCTCCCATGTTTTTAGGTTCTTCTTGTGCCCAAACATAATCGTCAACATTTGGATACGAATCGATAATCGCTTTGATTTGATCTGTTGCTAATGGGAACAATTGCTCTAAACGAACAACAGCTACATCATTTCTTCCTAATTCTTCACGTTTTGCAATAATATCGTAATACACTTTTCCTGTACAGAATACTAAAGACTTGATCGCTTTTTTATCTGTAACGTTTGGATCGTCTAATATTTCTTGAAATTGTCCATTTGCTAAATCATCGGCAGTTGAAACCGCTTGTGGATGACGTAATAAACTTTTTGGTGAAAACACAATTAACGGTTTACGGAATTTTGTTTTCATTTGTCTTCTCATCAAGTGGAAGAAGTTCGCTGGAGTCGTAACGTCAGCAATGTACATATTGTGTTTCGCACACATTTGTAAATAACGTTCCATACGAGCAGAAGAGTGTTCCGCACCTTGATTTTCATACCCATGAGGCAATAAGAAAACCAATCCGTTTTGATTGTTCCACTTGTCTTCACCTGCAGATATGTATTGGTCAATCATAATTTGCGCTCCGTTAGAGAAATCTCCAAACTGTGCTTCCCAAATCGTTAACGTATTTGGCGATGCTAAAGCGTAACCGTATTCAAAACCAACTACACCATATTCTGAAAGGTGCGAATTGTATATATAAAAGTTTCCTTTTTTGTTTTTAACGTCGTTTAATAAAACAACTTCTTCTTCTGATTCTTCAACTTTAATAACGGCATGACGGTGAGAGAAAGTTCCTCTTTCCACATCTTGTCCAGAAATACGAACATCGTACCCTTCAGAGATTAAAGATCCATAGGCTAATAATTCTCCCATTGCCCAATCTAATTGGTCTTTTTCGAAGAACATGTTTTTTCTATCACCAATTAATTTCGTGATTTTGCTAATGAATTTTTTGTCTGATGGTAATTCTGTAATGGTTGAAGCAATTTCAGTTAATTGTTGCTTGTCAAATTTTGTATCAAATTTCGAAAGCATCACATCATCTGAAACTTTTTCGAAACCTGTCCATTCATTTTGCATAAACGGCGTAATAACCGTTAAGCTTTTCTTACGAGATTCTTCTAAATTTTCATCTAGTTTAGCTTTATAAGCGTCTTCTAGAGTTTTTACATAAGTTCCGTCAATTACACCTTCGTTTTGTAGCTTTTCAGCATAAAGGTCTCTTGAGTTTTTATGTTTAGAAATCGCTTTGTATAATTTTGGTTGTGTGAAACGAGGTTCGTCACCTTCGTTATGACCATATTTTCTGTATCCTAACAAATCGATAAATACATCACCGCCAAATTCCATACGGTAATCTAAAGCAAATTTCATCGCGTGAACTACTGCTTCTGCATCATCTGCATTAACGTGTAAAACTGGCGATAAGGTTACTTTTGCGATATCTGTACAATACGTTGAGGAACGTGCATCTAAATAGTTTGTTGTAAAACCAACTTGGTTATTAATTACTAAATGGATAGTTCCACCAGTTTTATAACCGTCTAATTTTGCCATTTGGATAATTTCATACACAATACCTTGTCCTGCAACTGCAGCATCACCATGAACGGCGATAGGTAAAACTTTTGAAAAATCGTCAGCAAAATATCGGTCTTGTTTGGCTCTTGCAATTCCTTCAATAACGGCACCAACTGTTTCTAAATGCGAAGGGTTTGGTGCTAAGTTTAAATTGATTTTTTTCCCAGAATCAGTTACACGGTCTGAAGTTAAACCCAGGTGATATTTAACGTCACCATCAAAGTTCATGTCTTCATCGTAATCTTTTCCGTCAAATTCTGAGAAAATATTTTGTGTATTTTTTCCAAAAATGTTGGCTAAAACATTCAAACGACCACGATGTGCCATTCCCATTACAAATTGTTCTACGCCTTTTTCAGCAGCAGCTTCCACTAAAGCATCTAAAGCAGGAATTGCAGCTTCACAACCTTCTAATGAGAAACGTTTTTGACCTACATATTTAGTATGTAAGAAAGTCTCAAAAGAAACCGCTTCGTTTAATTTTTTTAATATATTTTTCTTTTCATCAGCTGAGAAATTCGGCTGATTGTCGTTGATGTCTAATCTGTTTTTAATCCAATCTAGAACTTTTGGTTCTCTGATGTACATAAACTCAACACCAATTGATGAGCAATATACACTTTCTACATGCTTGATAATATCCGCCAAAGTACTTGGTTTCATATTTACCATTTTTGCTGCATCAAAAACTGTAGTTAAATCAGCTTGAGATAACCCATAATTTTCTAAAGCTAAAGTAGGAGCATACGTTCTTCTTTCTCTAACAGGATTTGTTTTAGTGAATAAATGCCCGTTGGTTCTGTAGCCATCAATTAATCTAAGAACATTGAATTCTTTTTGAAGTTGCTCAGAATTCCCACCAGAAGCTGAGCCATTAGCAGTATGAGCAATTTGCTCACCTGGATTTGAAAATTCATTCGCAAAATCAAAACCTTGAAAGAAACTTCTCCAACTTGGTTCTACACTATCCGGATTTTGTAAATATTGGTCGTATAAATCTGCAAAAAATGCAGTATGTGCTGCGTTTAAAAAGGAAAACCTATCCATAATTCTGTCCTAATGACGATTTGGTTAAAAAAATTTATGCAAAAGTATAAACTTTTATGCTAAAAGTTCAAAGAAATTTATACTTTTATGTTCATATTAACAAATAAGTAAAAATTCCCATGAAATTACACGCAAAGATACTAAAAACGTTTTTTTACACACTTGTTTTTTTGAATTCCGCATTACTATTTTCACAACAAGATAGTATTCCTAAAACGGAAAGTGTATTTTGGAAAAAAGTTCAGTTTGGGGGTGGATTAGGATTAGCGGTTGGAAATGGCTTTACAAATGTATCTATTTCTCCAACAGGATATTACAATATTGACAAAACGTTTACAGTTGGAGTGGGTTTAACTGGAAGTTATGTGGCGCAAGAACAAAATCCTTCTAACTTTAATTCTATTGGATACAAGTCGACTATTTTTGGCGGAAGTTTAATTGGTTTAGTACATCCGATTGAAGAAATTCAGCTTTCTGCAGAATTAGAACAATTAAAAGTAAACCGGAATTTTGATGGTGATTTCTTAATTGATGACACTTTTTGGAACACGGCTTTTTTTGTTGGTGCGGGTTATAGAGCACAAAATTTGACTGTAGGTATAAAATATAACTTGTTACACAAAGACAACAATCATGTGTATTCACAGGCTTGGGCGCCATTTATTAGAATTATGTTTTAGAAAAGTAATTATTTCTTAACATTGAAACCTTTTGTAAATGTTTAATTTTGCAAAAAAAATCATGCGAATTCTTTTAGCTTTCTTACTATTTTCTATTTCGGTTTTTTCACAAAACAATTTACAATCCGGACCAATGGTTGGATATTGTGAAATGAAAGAAGCTATGATTTGGTTTCAAACCGAAAAACCGGCTTCAGTTTATGTGGAGTATTATTCGGTTGATAATTCCTCTTCAATTTTTCAAAGCGAAAAGTATCAATCTACTAAAGAAAATGCTTTTACTTGTCATGTAGTTTTAGATAAATTACAACCTGGAAAAAAATATAATTACGCTATTTTTATTGATAAAAAGAAAATAGTTTTGCCTTATGAAACCTCTTTTTCTTCCAAAAAATTATGGCAATGGCGAGAAAATGCTCCCGATTTTACAATTGCTTTAGGGAGTTGTTCTTATGTAAGCGAAGAAGCTTTGGACAGACCAGGAAAACCTTATGGTTCTAATTACTCCATTTTTGAAAGTATTGCTCAAAAAAATCCAGACATTATGCTTTGGGGTGGCGATAATATTTATTTGCGTGAAGCAGATTGGGACAGTCAAACTGGAATTTACCACAGATATTCACATTCTAGAAAATTAAAAGAAATGCAACCGCTTTTAGCAAAAACTCAAAATTTTGCTATTTGGGACGATCATGATTTTGGTCCAAATGATAGCGATAGAGGATATTACAACAAATATGTAACGCAACAAGCCTTTAAAGATTTTTGGGCAAATAAATTTTACGGAACAAATTCCAATCAGAAAGAAGGTGTTTTTTCTTGTTTTAATTGGGGCGATGCAGAAGTTTTTTTATTAGACAATCGTTTTTTTAAATCGCCAAACGATAGAATTACTGGAGAAAAAGTGCTTCTTGGAACGGAACAAATGCAATGGTTAATAGATGCTTTAGTTGCTTCAAAAGCGAGTTTTAAAATTATTGTAGTTGGAGGTCAGGTTTTAAATACCGAAGCTGTTTTTGAAAATTACGAAAATTACAAAACCGAAAAAGAACAACTATTAAACGAAATTACCGTAAATAAAATAAAAGGCGTGACGTTTATTTCTGGCGACAGACATTTCACAGAATTATCTATGTTAAAACGCAGCAATTCTTATTCTTTATATGATTGGACCGTTTCACCATTAACTTCCGGACACGGAAATATTGAAAAAGTAGCTAAAGAAGAAAACAAAAACAGAGTAGAAGGCAGCTTGTTTGCGCAACACGTTTTTGGCACACTTTCCTTTTCTGGTGAAAAAGAAATGCGTCAAATGAAATTGACTTTGTTTGATAAAGATGGAAAAGAATTGTGGAATAAAGTAATTTTAAAGAAAGAGTTAGAATAATTTAATACTTATTTCTAAACCAAACCTTTTGCCATTCGCGTTTTAAAATTAAAAACGTGACATCTTCAGACAATTTGAAAACATCTGAACCGTCTAATTTTTTAATTTGTTCTTCGGAAACATCAATGATGTAAAGTAAGTTTAAGTACTCAGCGAATTTGTGATTGATTAATTTCAATATTTTTTCCTGAACCAAAAGCTTTAATTCGAAAGGAAAAATATCCAAAGGAATATCTATATTTTCATTCGCTAAAGCAAAATCTTTGTTGGTTTGCTCAATTAATTTAAAATACAAATGCTGTTCTTCGGCTTCGTTTATTAAAGCGTCAATTGTTGCAGGTGGTAAGTAACTCATTTTGTTAAATTGAAAATTGACACATCGAAAATTGGCACATTAATTACACTTTTCTGTTCATTAATTTATCGCCAAACAATCTTAAAATCATTTTTTTATCTTCCGATAAATGCATTTTTTCTAACGTTTCAAAAGCTTTTTCTGTATAGTTTGAAATGGCATCTTGTGTGGCTTGACTCGCGCCAGAAGCATTGAAAACCGCTTTAACCGATTCGATTTTATCTGTATTATCTTGTGGTTGAATCGAAAATAAATGTAATAACTGCTGTTGGTTTGCTTCGTTTGAAAATTCCATCGCTTTTAAATACAAATAAGTTTTTTTGTTTTCGATAATATCACCACCGACTTGTTTTCCAAACGTTTCTGGGTTTCCGAAAGCATCTAAATAATCGTCTTGTAATTGGAAAGCAATTCCTAAATTCAATCCGAAATTGTAAATTAAATCCGCATTTTCTTCTGAAGATTCGGCCACAATCGCACCCATTTTCATCGCTGCTCCTAATAAAACCGCCGTTTTGTATTCAATCATTTTTAAATATTCCGGAATGGTTACATCATCACGGGTTTCAAAATCCACGTCATATTGTTGACCTTCGCAAACTTCTAAAGCGGTTTTACTAAATAATTTCGCTAAAGCTTGAAATATTTTCGGTTCGTAATTTTCGAAATATTGATACGCTAAAATTAACATCGCATCGCCAGATAAAATCCCAGTATTTAGATTCCATTTTTCATGAACGGTTTCATTTCCTCTTCGCAAAGGCGCATCATCCATAATGTCATCATGCACTAACGAAAAATTATGAAACATCTCAACAGCTTTTGCCGCAGAAATTGCCTTTTTATGATCACCATCAAAAATATCAGCAGCCATTAACGTTAAAACTGGTCGGATTCTTTTTCCACCAAGTGATAAAATATAATCTATCGGCTCGTATAAACTTTTTGGTTGTTTGTCAATGTGTAGGTTTGAAAACTCTTCTGTAATAACATTCTGGTAATCTGATAATGAAAGCATACTTGTAATTTTTGGTAAATTTAAACTAATAATTGCAAAATAGCTTACTTATTGAAATGTTAAATTTATGTGAAAATCAAGGAAACTATTTTAGTGTTAAAAGTTTCCTTTATACATTTGCCCAATAAAATTTAACATCTTACAAAATGACAAATACAAAATGGAACCTAAATGTTAATCAATCAGATTTCATGGTTAGAGCAAAAAATTCAATTATTGCCTATTTGGATAGTTCATTTAATGAGCTTTCGAGTTCAATAGATATTGTAAACAATCAACTGATGAATGCTAATCTGGAATTTGTTTTAGATGTAAATAAAAAAGAAGGCAAATTGGAACATATTGACAGTAATTTAAAATTACAAGATTATTTGAACGTGAGTCAATATCCTTTAGTGGTTTTTAAATCTATTTCTTATGAAAAGATAAATGACAATATCAATTTCGTGAAAGGTTATTTAACCATAAATAATATCACGAAAGTGGTAGAATTAGATGCCAAAATTGTAGAATTAGAAAATACAAACACTTCTTCGAAAGTTTTGGTGGAAATAATTGGTGAAATTAACCGTCTTGATTTTGGTTTATTTGCCAATTCAAATTTACAGAATAATGGGTTGTTAATGGGTTATAATTTAAACTTAACAGCCAATTTAGAATTCACGACTAATACGATATATTAAATGTTAAATTATTGTGAAGATTAAGGAAACTATTTTAGTATTAAAAGTTTCCGTTCTACATTTGCAGTCGAAATTAAAGCTGCATAAAAGAATTTTTACAAAACACCCCAATAAAAATGAAAGATAAAATCATCAAAAAAGCGACAGATATGTTTTTGAAATTAGGTTTCAAGAGTATTACTATGGATGATATTGCTTGCGAAATGTGTATTTCTAAAAAAACGATATACAAATACTTTTCTAACAAAGAATTGCTAATTGAAGAAAGTACACAACTGGTTCACAAAGAAGTTCATGAGACTATCAATAGTATTGTGGCTAAAAATTATAATGCTATTGCAGAAAATTTTGAAATCAGAAGAATGTTTAAAGAGATGTTCAAATCAACAGAAACTTCACCACTTTATCAACTGAAAAGGCACTATCCTGAAGTATATAATAAGGTTTTGGGCAGTCAAATTGAAATTTGTGAATGTTGTTTTAGAGATAACATTTTAAAAGGAATGGCAGAAGGTTTGTATAGAAATGATATAGATATTGAAAATTATGTAAAATTTTATTACACCTTAATTTTCAGTATCAATGAAAATACCGTATTAGAAAAAGATGCAAATATTTTAGAATACAAAGCATTAGAATACCACATTCGTGCAATGGCAACATTAGCCGGAAATTTAGAATTAGAAAAACAATTACAATTAAATAATAATTAAAAATAGTAAAATGAAGAAAAACATAACCATATTTCTTGTTCTTTTGAGTGCAATCAGTGTTTTTTCGCAAACAGAAACTAATTCTTCTAGTTTCACATTGCAACAAGCCATTGAGCAAGCACAAAAGAATAATTATAGCGTAGTAAACGCTAACAGAGATTTAGAAATTGCCAAGGAAAAAAAATGGGAAACTACCACATTGGGTTTACCTCAATTAAATGGTTCGGTAAATTATCAAAACACCTTTGCCTTTCAAAAGCAAGGAGCTGCAGCCAACTCTTTTAATCCAATGGCTGATCCAAATGAAATTACATTATTAGCTTTTGGAACCAAACATGTAGCTGTTGGGAATTTAACTTTAAGCCAGTTGATTTTTGATGGTTCGTATTTAGTGGGTTTACAATCAGCAAAAACGTATTTGAAAATTTCTGAAAATGCGAAAGAAAAAACCAATCAAGAAATCAAAGAAATTGTAATTAATTCCTACGGAAATGTGCTTTTAGCAGATGAGAGTATCTTAATTATCAATAAAAACAAAACGGTTTTAGAAAAAATTCTTTCTGATACGAAAGAGATTTATAAAAACGGATTGATTGAAGAAGAAAACATTGAACAACTTCAAATTACTTTAAATTCTATAAATAATGCCTTAGATAATGTGACCAAACAAAGAGTAATTGCTCTAAATATGGTAAAATTATTAATGGGAATTAATTTAGACGAACCCATTGTACTTACTGATAATTTAAACACGTTGACTCAAAACAACATCGATTTACAAGTTTTAGCTTCAGAATTTAATGTTAATAATAACATCGATTATCAAATTGGTAAAAACGTAGAAGAAAGTAAAAAGCTACTAGTGAAATTAGAAAGAAGTAAAGGATTGCCATCTTTAGGTGCACAATTAAACTTTGGGTATAACTCTTTTTCAAATGAATTTACATTTTTTAATGGAGACCAAAAATGGAGCAACTATTCTAATGTAGGAATTGGTTTAAATGTGCCAATTTTTAGTAGTGGAGCCAGAAGTTCTCGTGTGCAACAAGCAAAAATCGATTTAGAAAAATCAAGAACGCAACTTACAGAAACAGAACAAAAATTGAAACTACAACATCAAAAAGCGAAAAGCGATTATGAATATAGTATCAATCAATATAACAATGCACAGTCTAATTTAAAATTAGCAGAACGTATTGAAAACAAACAGCAAGTTAAATTCAAAGAAGGTTTATCTTCTAGTTTTGACTTTGCAGAAGCACAAAAACAATTATACACAGCACAACAAGAAGTATTGCAAGCCATGCTTGAAATCGTAAACAAAAAAGCAACTTTAGAAAAATTATTAAACTAACTATAAAATTAATTTAGATATGAGAAAAATATTTATACTAGCAACAAGTCTTTTATTAGTGGCTTGTGGTGGAAAATCAACAGACGATTTAATTAAGGACAAAGACGTAACAGCATTAAAAACTAAAAAAACAGAACTGCAAGCAGAACTAGCAAAAATTGATGCGGCCTTATTAGCTGGTGGTGGTAAAGCAACAGAAACGGAAGCTTTAGTTTCTGTATTAACTGTAAAAGATACCGTTTTCAATCATTATTTAGAAATACAAGGAAATGTAGATACGAAAGAAAACATTTTAGTGCAACCAGAATTCAGCGGAACTTTAACAACATTAAATGTAAAAGCAGGACAAAGAGTGGCTAAAGGTCAAATTTTAGGAAGAGTAGATGATGGAGGAATGTCTCAGCAATTAGCAAGTGTTGAAAACCAATACGCTTTAGCGAAAACAACTTTCGAAAGACAAAAAAATCTTTGGGACAAGAAAATTGGTTCTGAAATTCAATATTTACAAGCACAAACGCAAATGATTTCTGCTCAAAAATCGGTTGCGCAAATGAGAGCTCAGGTTTCAAAAACATTAATTCGTGCACCATTTTCTGGAACAATTGATGAGGTTTTCGTAGAACGCGGACAAGTAGTTTCTCCAAACCCACAAGGTTTAATGAGAATTGTAAATTTATCAAATATGTTTGTTTCGACTACAGTTCCTGAAACGTATATCGGAAAATTAAAAGCAGGTACAATTGTAGATGTTTATTTAACATCTTTAGGAAAAACATATAAAGGAAAAGTGCGTCAAGTTGGAAGTTATATCAATCCAAGTAACAGAAGTTTCGGTATTGAAGTAAGTGTTCCAAATCCGGATAATTTATTGCGTCCAAACCAAGTAGCAAAACTTAAAATTATTGATTATACTGTGAAAAACGCTTTAGTTGTTCCAACAAATGTTGTTCAAGAAGACGGTGAACACAACAGATTTGTTTTTGTGGCAACTAATGTAAAAGGTAAAAAGGGTGTAGCTAAAAAAGTGATTGTAAAAGTTGGAAAATCATCTGATAATGTAACAGAAATTTTAAGCGGATTAGCTGTTAATGATTTGGTAGTTACTGAAGGTGTAAATACAATTTCAGACGGAATGAAACTTAATTTTTAGTTTATAAAGGTTATAATGTTTAATTAAGTTTATGATGGATTATAAAATGAAAACATATTCTTTTGAGAATTTATTAGTTTGGCAAAAGTCAAGAATACTTACAAAAGAAATTTATAAAATAACATCAACATTTCCAAAGGAAGAATTATTTGGAATGACCAGTCAAATGAGAAGATGTTCTATTTCCATTCCTTCCAATTTAGCAGAATGTTCAAGCAGAAGAACAAATAAAGATAAAGCACGATTTACAGAAATTGCTTTTGGTTCTGGATTAGAACTTTTAAATCAACTCATTATAGCGTTAGACTTAGATTACATTAAAGAAAATCAATATTTAGAAATAAGAACTAAACTTCAAGAAGTTACATTTTTATTAGATGCTTTGCAAAAAGCACAATTAAAACAAGAGTAAATTATTGAAAAGTTAAAAAGGCTAAACTCAAAAAATAAACCTTATAAACCTTTTCCTAAACCTAATAAACTTAAAATTAATGAGTCATCAAAGTAAAGAATTCGGAATATCGAGTTGGGCTGTAGACAATAGAGTTACAGTATATATCTTGACATTGCTTATTGTAGTTACAGGTATAATCGCCTATGTAACTATGCCGCGTGAAGATTTCCCAGAAATCATCGAAAATAAAATTTACATTTCTTCAGTTTTCCCAGGAAATTCGGCAGAAGATGTAGAAAAACTAATTGTAAAACCTTTAGAAAAGGAAATTAAAAACATTACTGGTGTTGAAAAAATCACATCAAGTTCTTTCCAAGATTACGGAATGATCATTGTTGAATTTGCTGATAAAGTAGGAGTTGAAGAAGCGAAAACTAAAATTAAGGACAAAGTTGATGTCATTAAAGCGGATACAGATTGGCCTAATTTAGATAATGGTAGTAAAGTAGAACCAAGTGTTTTTGAATTGAATATTTCGGAAGAAGTGCCGATTCTGAACATTAACTTGAAAGGAAATTATACCACACAACAACTTAAAAAATATGGAGAATTACTTCAAGATGATATTGAAGAAATCCCAGAAGTTAAAAAAGTTGATATTTTAGGTGTTGATGATAAAGAAGTAGAAATTGCTGTAGATATTTTCAAAATGACAGCGGCTCAAGTTTCTTTTGACGAAATTCAGAATGCGGTTAAATATGAAAACATGACACTTTCTGGAGGAAATTTAATCTCTCAAGGTTCTAGAAATAACATCAGAATTGTTGGTGAAATTAAAGATCCAAAAGAATTAGAAAACGTAATTGTAAAGTCATACGGAGGAACTGTTTATTTAAAAGATATCGCAGTTGTTAGCTTTAAAGAAAAAGAAAAAACAACATATGCTCGTGAAATGGGTAAAGAAGTGGTGATGTTGAACGTGAAAAAACGTTCGAATCAAAACATGATTTCTGCTATCGAACAAGTAAAAGAAAAATTAGAAAAAGCAAAAGAATCGTATTTACCATCTAATTTAGTACTAGAACTTTCTAACGACCAATCTTCTCGTGTAGAACACCAAGTAGATGAACTTTCTAACCACATTATCTTCGGAATTGTGTTAGTAATGATTGTATTAATGTTCACTATGGGATTAAGAAACTCGTTGTTTGTTGGAGCAGCTATTCCACTTTCGATGTTAATGGCATTTACCATTTTATCGGCTTTCGGATTAACACTAAATACTATGGTGCTTTTCGGATTGGTAATGGGATTAGGAATGTTAGTGGATGACGGAATTGTTGTGGTTGATAACGTATTTGCCAATATGAAAAAAGGAATGGACAAGGTTTCTGCTTCCAAAATTGGAATTGGTGAAATCGCTTGGCCCGTAATTTCTTCTACAGCTACTACATTAATGGCGTTTTTACCTTTCGCTTTATGGCCTGGAACTATGGGTAAATTCATGAAATATTTCCCAATTACGTTAACGGTAACATTAACGGCTTCGTTATTCGTAGCGATGGTGGTAAATGCAGCAATGACTGGTGGTTCAATGGATACAGAAGACAGAAATGTTTCTAATAAATCGGCGAAATTATATACTATTATATTTAGTGTTGTAGGTATTGTTTTTGTTTTATTAGGGCATTTAACAGATTCTACTTTCGCTAAAGCAATCGGACATTTAGCTATTATTTCATTAGGATTAATGTGGTTGTACAAAATCAAATTGTACCAATGGACGCAAGATTTTCAACATGGATTTTTCCCTAAAATGGAAAACAAGTATAAAAACTTCTTAGCTAAAATTTTAACTGGAAAAAGAGCTTGGTTAGCCTTAGCAACAATTATTGGAATGTTGTTTTTCTCTTTCATCCTTTTAGGAATTTTCCCAAGAAAAGTATTGTTTTTCCCAGATAATATTCCAAATCAAGTAATTACGTATATCGAATATCCTCAAGGAACAGATATTGCAAAAACGAATAAAGCCACACTTTTTGTGGAAAAACAAGTAATTGAAATTTTAAGCAAATATGTAGATCCAAAAACCAACAAAAATTTCTTAGCGGAAAGTATTGTTTCACAAGTTGGAGTGGGTGCTGGTAATCCAAATGTAGATGCAGGTTCGGCTTCAGAAACACCTTATAAAGGTAAAGTAACCGTGAATTTCTCAGAGTATAAATTCCGTCAAGGAATCAATACAACGGAAGTTTTAGATGAGATTCGTGCGAAAGTAAAAGGAATTGCAGGAGCAACGGTAACGGTTGAAAAAGACGCGAACGGACCACCAGCTGGTTATCCAATTAGTGTGCAATTAACAGGAACGGATTATCAAGAAATGTTATTGGAAGCAGACAAAATGATTGCTTTTATTAATTCGAAAAATATTCAAGGTATTGAGCGTTTAAGTGTAGATGTGAATAAAGAAAGTCCTGAATTAGAAGTAAAAGTCGACAGAGTAAGCGCTGGAAGTTTAGGCGTTTCAACAGGTCAATTAGGATTCAATTTACGTCGTTCTGTGTATGGTCAGGAAATCTCAACGTATAAAGAAGGTGATGACGATTATAACATTACGATGCGTATGCAAGATGACCAACGTAAAAATGAAAATGTATTGTTCAATCAATCATTAACATTCCGTAATCAGAACAACGGTCAAATTATGCAAGTGCCTATTTCTGCAGTTTCAGAAACGAATAAAACAACTACTTACAACCAAATCAAAAGAAAAAACCAAAAGCGTATTATGACGGTTTATTCTAATGTATTGACAGGTTATAATGGAGATGAAATTACGAAACAAATTGCATCAGAATTAGAAACGTACAAATTACCAAAAACGGTAAGTTATTCGTTTTCTGGTGTGCAAGAAGAACAAGGTAAAAACCAAAGTTTCTTACTATATGCCCTATTCTTAGCTTTAGCAGGAATTACAATTATTATCGTTTTACAGTTTAACTCGGTTTCAAAAACTTTGGTGATTTTATTCACGGTATTATTAAGTTTCAGTGGTGTGTTCTACGGATATGTAATTGCAAATATGGATTTTGTTATCTTAATGACGATGATGGGAATTATTTCCCTAGCCGGAATTGTAGTGAAAAACGGAATTGTATTAATGGACTTTTTCGTACTATTATTAGATAAAAAAGTAGCGGATGACAAATTAAAAAGTCATGATGATTTATCGTTAGAAGAAATAAAAGACATCATTATCGAATCAGGTAAAAACCGTTTAAGACCTGTATTATTAACAGCCTTAACCGCAATTTTAGGATTAATTCCGTTAGCGATTGGTTTAAATTTCGATTTCTTCTCTTTAATTACTGAATTCAATCCGCATTTATATATGGGTGGTGATAACGTAATTTTCTGGGGACCATTAGCGTGGACCATTATCTTCGGATTAACGTATGCAACTGTACTGACTTTAGTTATGGTTCCAGTAATGTTCTACTTAGTAAAACGAGTAAAATATTGGTTAAGAGACAGAAGATCAAAACCAGCAGTTGAAGAAATTACAGCATAAGTTTTAATTTAATTTATTTATAAAAAAGGCAATCTCTTTGTTGAGGTTGCCTTTTTTTATCTGCGTAAATCAATCATCGCAAAATAGTTAAAAAATAAATCCGCCCAATCTGTGGACTCATCAAACAAAAAAAATCCGAAAACAAATTGCCTTCGGATTTCTTAAATATTTAATTAGATATTATTTTTTCAATAAATCTCTAATTTGTGTCAATAATTCTTCTTGAGATGGTCCAGCTGGAGCTGCAGCTTCTTCTGGTTTTTTCATTTTGTTAACCGATTTTACCAATAAAAAGATAACAAATGCAATTACTAAAAATGCAATAATTGCGGCTAAAAATTTCCCATATAAAATTCCACCGTCTGTTTTTAAACCAGCTAAATCTTCAACTTGAGCTGCTTTTAATGCTGGATTTAATATTGCTGGTGTAATTACATCATCAACAAGTGATTTTACAATTCCACCAAAAGCACCACCAATAATGACTCCGACTGCTAAGTCCATTACATTACCTTTTGCAATAAAGTCTTTAAATTCTGAAACCATTCCCATACTCTTAATTTTTTAGTTAATTTTAGTTTTGTTTATCACGAAGTTAAAAAAAAATTAACATAATTTTTAATTTTTATAAAAAATTCGCTTTACTCGTTGAGAAATACTTGTTAAAATCTCATACGGAATCGTCTGGCAAACAGCTGCAATTTCAGTTACATGTGGATTTTCTCCAAAAATAATAACTTCGTCTCTTTCGTTACAATTTATGTTTGTGACATCCACCATTAGCATGTCCATACACACATTACCTAAAATAGATGCTTCTTGATTATTGATCGAAACAAATCCTTTTTCATTTCCCCAAGCGCGTCTAATTCCGTCCGCATATCCAATTGGAATAGTTGCCACTCGCATTTCTTTTTTTACCATAAATTTTCGACTGTAACCTATGCTTTCATTTGGTTCAACCGTTCTAATTTGAGAAATAATACTTTTTAAAGTACTTACATTTTCTAACGAACTTTGTTCTTCTTCAGAATTTCCAACGCCATAAATTCCAATTCCTAATCGAACCATTTCAAATTGATATTCGGAATAATTAAAAATTCCAGAAGTGTTCAAAATATGACGAATCGGTTGAATGTTTAATGTGGTTGCAATTTGATTTGAAATCGATTCAAATAATTGAATTTGTTGTAACGTAAAATCTTTAAAATTTAAATCATCTGATGTTGCTAAATGAGAAAAGATACTCGTGACTTTCACAAAATTATTATGTTGCAATAAAGTAATTAATTCTGAAATGTCTTCTTTTTCAAATCCCAAACGATGCATTCCGGTATCAATTTTTAAATGAATTGGATACGCGTTGCTGTTTTTTTCTTTAGCTAATTCTATAAAGGAAGTTAAACCAGAAACATTATACATTTCAGGTTCTAAATTATAAGCAATCATCGCTTTATAACTACTAATTTCTGGATTTAGGACCATAATTGGTGTGGTTATTCCAGCTTTTCGAAGCGCGATTCCTTCATCGGCGAAAGCCACACCTAAATAATCTACTTTTAAATGTGCGAGTTGTTTCGCAATTTCATAACCACCATTTCCATAGCCAAAAGCTTTCACCATGACCATAATTTTGGTCGAATTTTCTAGCTTTTGTTTGTAAAAATTATAGTTTGAAGTCAGTGCGTCTAAGTTAATTTCTAAAACCGTTTCGTGTACTTTTTCTTCCAATAAAACGACAATTTCGTCAAAATTAAAACTACGAGCGCCTTTGATTAATATAGTTTCGTTGTTGAATGAATCCGTATTAAATTGTTGTAAAAAGGCATTCGTGTTGGCAAAAGAAATCACGTGAGGCAAATCTTGAAAATAATTTCCAATAGTTTCACCAATTGTTATAATTTGAGTAATGTTATTTTGCTGTAACAACTTGATAACATTACTGTAAAGTTCTTTTACATTCAAGCCGCTCTGAAAAATATCCGATAAAATAATCGTTTTTTTCTGATGTAGTTTTTGTTGTTCTAAAAAGTCTAACGCAATTTTTAGCGATTGATAATCACTTGAAAAACTGTCGTCAATTAGTAAGCAATTGTTAATTCCTTTTTTGGCTTGTAAGCGAATTTCTATATTGTATAATTTCGAAGTTCTTTCTATAATCGTCGAAATATCCGTTTTTAAATACAATAAAGTAGCCAAACAAGTTATTGCATTTTCAATAGAAATGTCATCAGTAAACGGAAGTGAAACTTTAAACGTTTTGTCTTCAAACTGAATTTCTAAGATTGTTTTTAAATTGTTTTTGACTTTATCAAGCACAAAAAGATTCGCTTTCGGATCTTCAAAACTCCATGTAAAAGTTGGAGTTGTAATGTGTTTCTCTATCCAATCGTTTTTTTCTAAAATTACGATTTCAGAGTTTTTAAACAATTGGCATTTTTCTATGATTTTTTCTTCAACAGTCGTAAAACCTTCTTGATGTGCGTTACCTAAATGTGTGAAAATTCCAATATTAGGTTGGATGATTTCTGCTAATTTTTGCATTTCGCCTTTTAACGAAATTCCAGCTTCAAAAATTCCTAAAGTATGATTTTCATTAATTCCGAAAATCGATAAAGGCACACCGACTTGCGAATTAAAGCTTTTCGGACTTCGAACCACAGAAAAATCCGGACTTAATAAAAAGTTTAACCATTCTTTTACGATGGTTTTTCCGTTGCTTCCTGTAATTCCAATGGTTTCAATTTGGAATTGATTTTTATACGATTTTGCTAAGTTTTGTAACGCATTTGTAGTGTTTTCAACTACGCAAAAATGGGCTTTTCCAACTGCATTTTCAGGAATATATTCTACCACAAAATGTTGAACGCCTTTCTCAATTAAACCTTCAATATAAATGTGAGCGTCGTTGTTTTGTCCTTTCAAACAGAAAAACAAAGTGTCATTTCTGTTTTGTAAACTACGACTATCAATAGAAATATGATCAAATTCAATAGTTGAATCTGAAAAGTTTAAAGAAGTTGAAGTTAATATTGTTGAGGTTATTTTCATTTGAAAATTATTTTGATTGTGTTAGTTTTTCTGGGTTTTGTCTACAATCAAAAATATCTACTATTCTAATAGTATTGTTGTTTTCGTCAAATGTGTAAATTATTTTGTAATTACCTTTAACTAAATATCTGTATTTTTCAGGTTTAGAAGTTAGTAATTCTTCTTTTTGTCCTAAATCTGTATGAAATTTTAATTTTGTAACTTCTTTAGAAATTTCTGAAGTTATTTTTTTTGCAGTTTGAAGTGATGCTTCGATTTTGTAATATTTAAAAATGACTTTTAATTGACTATTAGCAAATTCAGACCAGATTATCACTATTTCCATGTTTCAATTTCTTTTATTAAATCGTCATGGTTTATTGTTCTTCCGTTTTTAAAATCGTCAAGAGATTTGTCAATTCGTTTGTTAAATTCATCAATTGTAAATGGTTTGAAATCGTTTTCAGCTGACTTTTTTTCTTTGTTAATTAGTTTTTCCAACTTAACAATAATACTTTCATTTTGTATTGACAGAAATTCCTGAATTAGTGATAATTTTCTTGCTTCAATGTTCATAACCAATTTTTAATCAAATTTATGAAAATACTTTTGTTTTTACAATTTATTGTTTACTCTTCTTTTTCTTCGCGCATGGCTTTGTAGTAAGCTGCTCTGCTCAAAGGTTCGTATTCTTCGGTTTCACCTAGCATAACCAGTTTTTCATCAGCTGATTTTCTAAAACTATAATGGGCTAAATTTCCTGTTCGGGTACAAACGGCGTGCACTTTTGTAACATATTCTGCTGTTGCCATAAGCGCAGGCATTGGTCCGAACGGGTTTCCTTTAAAATCCATATCTAAACCGGCAACAATTACTCGGATGCCGTTATTCGCTAATTCATTGCAAACATTTACAATTTCATCATCAAAAAATTGCGCTTCATCAATACCAACTACATCGCAACCTTGTGCTAAAATTCTAATGTTTTCAGAAGCAGGAACTGGCGTAGAACGAATTTCGTTTTTATTGTGCGAAACCACCATCTCATCATCGTATCGCGTATCAATTGCAGGCTTAAAAATCTCCACTTTTTGTTTGGCAAATTGGGCACGTTTTAGTCGGCGAATCAATTCCTCAGTTTTACCCGAAAACATCGAACCGCAAATAACTTCTATCCAACCAAACTGTTCTTCCTGATTTACCGTATTTTCTAAAAACATTTTCTTTTTTTAATTAAATCGTATAATAATCTGCAACCAATAGTACTGCTTTTGCCACGAATTCTCGAATTTATGATTTTAAAATCAACGTAATTACAATTTATTCGAATTAATTATCGACGAAGTCGATTTTTCCTTTTTTTCTATTTTTTAATTCGAAAATTCGTGGTAAAATATTTTTCTACTATTTAATTATAGTCATATTTTCTTTTACCTTTGTAATGATAACAAAAATATAAAAATCACCGCTATAAACGTTCAACACAAACAAAAAGTTATGAAGAAAAAAATTGAAGGCGAATTAATTAGCATAGCGCACCGTTTATTAAAGCTAAAAAACCATACAGAAACGGTTCAATTACATGAAGAAGTTAAAAAACTGTACGAACAATTAACGTTATTGAAATTTTACGAAGCCAATACCGCTTTAGTAAATGAAGAATTTTCTGAAACTGTTTTTGAAGAGAAAGTAGCTAAAATTGTGGTTGGAACTATTGAAGTGGAAGATGAGGAAGAAGAAATGATGGAATTGGCTTCCAAAGAACATATCGCACAAATTGAAGAAGAACTTTTCGAAAATAATCAAATTTCGCATGAAGCATTTCCTGGAAATGGAGACGATGAAATAGAAATGGCTTCTAAAGAACATATTGCACAAATTACCGAAGAACTTTTCGAAAAAAATGAAATTTCTCACGAAGCATTTCCTGAAAAAGAGGTTAAAGCACAAGCGGTTGTTGAAGAAGTAGTAGAAGAAGTCAAAGAGGAGAAGATTCTAACAACCACAAATTCTGAAATTATTGGAACAAAGGTTTCGAAACAAATTTCTATGGATGATATTTTGGTACACGATTATCAAGCTACGATGTTCGTAAAAAAAGACGAACCTATTATCGAAGAATTAATTAAAGAATCCGCTTTTGAAGCCGTTCAACCTGAAGTAATTCTGGAAGAAGTGAAAGTTGAAGCAGATCAAGTTAACGCAGTTATTGCTGAACCAAAAGCAGAAATTAAAGAAGAACCAAAAGCAGAATCTGTACCAACAGGAAAGGCAATTGTTTTAGGTTTAAACGATAAAATTGCTTTTGAGAAAAACTTATTTGCTGGAAACGGTGACGATTTACAACGCGTTTTATCACAATTAAACACGTTTACCAATTGGGACGAAGCCAAATCTTTTGTTTTAGACTTTGTGAAACCGGATTATAACAATTGGGAAAACAAAGAAGAATTTGAAGTTCGATTTTTAGAAATTGTTGAAAATAAATTTAAATAAATACTACTTTATTAAACACAGATTCCGCAGATTCACACAAAATAATCAGTGAAAATTTGTGTAATCTGTGTTTTAAATTTTCGACAAAGGCGATAGTAATTCGAGTAATAATAAAGATTAGAAAAATTCGTTAATTCGAGAATTCGTGGCAAATAATAACATTTTCCGTTAAGCATTTTATGAGCAAATTATATATAGTTCCCACACCAATTGGTAATTTAGACGACATGACTTTTCGTGCCATTCGCGTACTAAAAGAAGCCGATTTAATATTAGCTGAAGATACTCGCACTAGCGGTAAATTACTAAAGCATTTTGAAATTTCTACACACATGCACAGTCACCACATGCATAACGAACACAAAACCGTAGAAAATTTAATCGCTCGTTTAAAAGGCGGCGAAACCATTGCCTTAATTTCAGATGCGGGAACGCCAGCGATTTCCGATCCTGGATTTTTGTTAACACGCGCTTGTGTGGAAAACGGAATTGAAGTGGATTGTTTACCTGGTGCGACAGCTTTTGTACCGGCTTTGGTAAATAGTGGTTTGCCTAACGATAAATTTATTTTCGAAGGATTTTTACCTGATAAAAAAGGAAGACAAACGCGTTATTTGGCTTTGGCCGAAGAAACTCGAACCATGATTTTATACGTTTCTCCACATAAATTAGTCAAAACATTAGCCGAATTCATCCAATATTTTGGAGCTGATAGACAAGTTTCTGTTTCCAGAGAAATTTCAAAATTACACGAAGAAACCATTCGTGGAACGGCTGAAGAAGTCCTAAAACATTTTGAAGCGAAACCACCAAAAGGCGAAATTGTTGTAGTTGTTGGAGGGAAAAGTTTGAAATAGTTGGTTTATGTTTGAAGCCAAATTATATCATCCAGAACTTATTGGAAATGAATTAAGTGTATTTAATTCTAAACTTAATTTTTACGGAATAATTTTAATTTGCTTAGGACTAATTCTATATTTAACTAATAAATTTGTTTTTCAATCTGATGTTTTTTTTACAACAAGTCTAATAGTTATCATTTTTGGATTAATTCTATTTGGGATTTCAAAAATTCAATATAGTTTTGATACTGATTTAGTTTCAGGAAAAATAAACGGAGGATTGACTTTTTTAGATTCAAAATTAATTATTGAAGGAAATGAATTTCAATATAATTCAATTCAAAATTTTAAATATATAGTTACTGATTATAAAGGGAAAAATTCAGGTTTTTTTAGAACTGATTTGCAATTTAATACTAGTAATTATGAAGTAGGAAAAGGTGTAAATAATTGGGTTTCATTTGAATCTAATAATAACAAATACAAATTTTATTTCTTTCTAAATAATAAAAAACATCATGATGAATTTTGTTTTTTTATTTCTGAACTTTCTAATAAAATAAAAATAATTAAAGCTTATGATTTTTAACTTACAACAACTATTAACAAAAAAATCTTTCCCAGAAACCATCACCCATATTGATGAAAATTATATGTTCACACCAACGACTTTCAAAAACGGGAATCAAATTAATAATGCAGGTGAAAATAATGGTTCGTGTAAAATTTTTGCTTTTGCACAATTGAATAATTTATCAAAAGAAGAAACATTGTCTTTATTTGGTGATTTCTATCAAGATGTATTAAACACACCAGATGCAACGGATCATCAAAACATTAGAAATTTTATGATTTTTGGTTGGGAAGGGATTCAGTTTGAAGGTGAAGTATTAAGAGCCAAGTAAAAAGTAAAAAGTAATAAGTGAAAAGGCAAAAGGGATAAGTAAAAAAATCCTTTTAATCCTTTCAATCTGCGTGAAATAATTTTTTTTATATATTTACAAATCAATACTATTCGCCAAAAATCATAAATCGTAACACGTAAATCCAAAATCACTATGCGTTGGACCATCAAATCAAAGCCAGAAAAAGAAAAAGTACAAGCCTTACAAAATGCCCTTCAAGTAGACGAAACGGTCGCTACTTTATTAGTTCAAAGAGGAATTGAAACCTACGAACAAGCCAAAACATTTTTCAGACCTACATTAAACGATTTACACAATCCGTATCTGATGAAAGATATGGACAAAGCGGTAATTCGTATCGAAAAAGCCATTGCCAATAACGAAAATATTCTAGTTTTTGGCGATTACGATGTCGATGGAACAACAGCCGTTTCTTTGGTTTCAAGTTATTTACGAACTTATTATCCAAATGTTGCCACTTATATTCCAGACCGCTACAACGAAGGTTACGGAATTTCCTATATCGGAATTGATTATGCAGAAGATAACGATGTGTCTTTAATTATTGCACTCGATTGCGGAATAAAATCTATCGACCACGTCAATTATGCGAAAGCCAAAAACATCGATTTTATCATTTGCGACCATCACCGACCTGGCGATTCTTTACCAGATGCCATTGCGGTTTTAGATCCAAAACGTGCCGATTGTAGTTATCCATACGACGAATTATGTGGTTGTGGCGTCGGATTTAAATTGATTCAGGCTCTAGCCGAAAACAGAAAGCAAACGATTGAAGATTTACTTCCGTATTTGGATTTAGTCGCCACCGCCATTGCCGCAGATATTGTACCAATGACTGGAGAAAATCGTGTATTAGCCAAATTTGGTTTGGAAGTGATTAATACGAATCCACGACCAGGAATTAAAGCTTTAATTCAAAACACAAAGAAGAAAGTTTTAACGATTACCGATGTGGTTTTCATCGTCGCGCCAAGAATTAACGCAGCGGGAAGAGTGAAACACGGAAACGAAGCCGTAGCACTTTTAACCGAATATAATTTAGAACAAGCCGAACAATTCGCTTCAGAAATTGAAGGTTATAATTCGGATCGAAAAGATTTAGACAAACAAATTACCAAAGAAGCTTTACTTCAAATTGAAGAGAATAATGAAATCGAACGTTTTTCAACAGTCGTGTATCAAGAAAGTTGGCACAAAGGCGTGATCGGAATTGTAGCTTCTCGATTAGTGGAAAATTACTATCGTCCAACTATTGTTTTTACGAAAAGTGGGGATAAATTGGCAGCTTCGGCACGTTCGGTAAAAGATTTTGATGTGTATAATGCGTTGGAAGCTTGTTCAGAACATTTAGAACAATTTGGCGGACACATGTATGCCGCCGGAATGACATTAAAAGAAGAAAATTATCAGAAATTTAAAGATGCCTTCGAAAAGGAAGTCAAAAACACCATTCACCCCGATCTATTAATTCCAGAAATTGCAGTAGATTTTGAACTAGATTTTTCAGACATAAATGAAAAATTCATGCGCATTCTAAAACAATTCGAACCGTTCGGACCAGAAAATATGACACCTATTTTCATGTCGAAAAATGTAGTTGATTCCGGTTATGCCAAAACATTAGGAAACGAGGCAGAACATTTAAAGGTTTTCGTAAAACAAAACCATTCACCAAATTTCAATGCAATAGGTTTCGGATTAGGAAAGAAAATAGACATTGTAAAAAACAAAAATCCGTTCGACGCCGTTTATGTAGTAGAAGAAAACGAATGGAACGGAAACGTAAGTTTACAATTACAATTACGTGATATAAGAGCCAAGTAAAAAGAGCCAAGTAAAAAGTAAAAAGAACCAAGTAAATAAGCGTTAAATAACAAAAACTTTGCGACCTTTGCGAAAATCTTCGCGTCTTCGCGGTTAAGAACTATGACAAAAAAAGATCCCTTCTCGTCCTTAAGAATCCCAGAATTTCGTTGGTTTATACTCATGCGATTGGCTATAGTTTTAGCTTGGTCGATGCAATTTGTATTGATTGAGTGGGAAGTGTACAGAATTACTAAAAATCCATGGTCGTTAGGATTAATTGGTTTAATGGAAGTGATTCCAGCCATAACAATGGCCTTATTTGCCGGACATATTGTAGATCAATCCGAAAAAAGAAGCATGTTATTAAAATGCTTTTTAGGAACTTTAACTATCAGTGTTCTATTCTGTTACTTGGTACATCCAGAAACTGTTTTGGCTATTGGGAAACAACCTTTTTTATATGCAATTTACGCTTTGGTTTTCTTAGGCGGAATTATTCGTTCGTTTATTATTCCTTCTGTTTTTAGTTTATTAGGATTAATTGTTCCGAAATCGCAATTTACTAATGCGGCAACGTGGAGCAGTTCTTCTTGGCAAGTTTCTGCGGTTTTGGGTCCAGCTTTAGCCGGATTTTTAATTGGTGGAATCGGCGTTTTCAACTCCATGATCTTCGTTACGATTTCTATTATTATTGGAATTATTGTGTTGTTACAAATTAGTAAGAAACCTATTTTAAATAAAAAAATTGGCGAACCCGTTACTGAAAGTTTAAAAGCCGGACTCCGATTTGTGTTTCAAAATAAAATTATTTTAAACGCCCTTTCTTTAGATATGTTTGCGGTTTTATTCGGTGGAGCAGTAGCCTTATTACCCATTTTTGCACAAGATATTTTAAAAGTAGGATCAGAAGGTTTCGGGATTTTACGAGCAGCACCAGCCATTGGCGGATTATTAACCATGTTGGCTTCCACGATGTTTTCCATCGAAAAAAATACAGGTAAAAAATTATTACTCGCCGTTTTCGGATTCGGAATTTGTATTATCGTTTTCGGATTGTCTACTAATTTTTGGATATCAGTCGTAGCGTTGTTTTTAAGTGGTGTGACCGATGGTTTTTCTGTCGTAATTCGTTCTACAATTTTACAAATTTATACACCAGATGACATGCGCGGTAGAGTTTCTTCAGTAAATTCCATTTTCGTAGGTTCTTCAAACGAATTAGGAGCATTCGAAAGTGGTTTAACTTCTAAATTATTTGGCGTAGTAAATGCCGTTGTGTTTGGTGGAATCATGACTTTACTAGTCGTTGGAACCACCGCAGTCGCTTCACCAAAATTCAGAGATTTAGAAATAGAAAAGTAAGTTTTTGGGCGTTACCACAAGGGTCGGGCTGTACGCTATATCTTTTTATGTTTTTTTTTCGCACTGTCACACTGATCGGAGTCGAAGTGCTTTAATAAACAAAAAATAAAAACATAAAAGGATGCCGCTTCCATCCCTAACGCAAATTCGTGTTTCAGAAGAAAAGTAGTTGTTAATATTTTTTCAATTCAAATGTTGAACCATCAAAAACACCATACGTAAAATAACCAATCCAATCACCTAAGTTGATGTATTTGGATTGTTCGTTTAATTGAATTTCCATAGGTAAATGGCGGTGTCCAAAAACAAAAAAGTCATAATGTTTGGTTTCTAATTTGCGTTTGCAATATTGAACCAACCATTCGTTGTCTTCTCCTAAAAATTTTACATCTTCAGCACCCGAAATCAATTTGTTTTTGACAGATAAATATTGTGCTAAACTTACCCCAATATCTGGATGTAACCAACGAAACAACCATTTGGAAAACGGATTGGTAAATACTTTTTTCATGCGTTTGTAACCCATGTCTCCAGGACCTTTTCCATCACCATGACCAATTAGAAAAGTTTTTCCGTTAAAAGTGAATTCTTTATTATCGTGATAAACAGGAATATTGAGTTCCTTTTCGAAATAATCGCCCATCCATAAATCGTGGTTTCCTACAAAAAAATAAATCGGAATTCCAGCATCTTTTATTTCAGCTAATTTTCCTAAAACTCTAACAAATCCCTTAGGAACAACAGTTTTATATTCGAACCAAAAATCGAACAAATCGCCTAGTAAAAAAATGGCTTCTGCATCTTGTTTAACTTCATCCAGCCATTGCACAAATTTTTGTTCTCTAGGAAAACTAATTTCTGGTGTAGGTGCTCCTAAATGCTGGTCAGAAGCGAAGTAAATTTTTTTTGTACTCAAAACGTTGATTTTTTTACAAATTTAAAGAAAATATTTTAGTTAAATAAAGCTTTTTGTCGATGAAAAATGTATTTTATCGATATATGTTCAATGTGTCACATTTATTCCTACTTTTGTTAAGTTAAAGATATTAATTAATCACAACTTACTATAATCTATAATGAAAAAACTATTACTATTATTATTATTTATGTTCGCGGGTTTGAATGTTTTCGGTCAAGAAAACTTTGACGGCCTAACAGCGCCAGCTCTACCAGCGGGTTGGGCACAATTTGAAACCGGTACTGGTGTTATTCCAGGACAAGCCTGGTTAACAACAAATTCAGCAGCATTTACTTACGGAGGTACTGGTAACTCAGCATTTCTTAACAGAGAAAATGTACCTGCAGGTCAAGCAATTGACTGGCTAGTTACGAATCAGATTACTGTTCCAGCAAATGGACAGTTACGTTTTCAAACAAAAACTATTCAAGCTGGAGTTCAAGGAAGTTTGTTTGATATTAAAATATCTACAGCTTCACAAACGAATCCGGCTGATTTTACAAACCTTATTTCTTATGATGAAGCTTCATTAACGGCAACAAATAACGTTTTTGAAGAAAAAATAATTGATTTATCTGTTTATCCAAATGGAACTCTAGTTTACATTGCATTTGTTATGACAAATGACAATGGTGATAGATGGGTGATTGATAATGTAAACGTTGTACAGAAATGTATGGATCCAATTGGACCATTAACAACTTCGAATGAAACTACTACTTCAGCTCAATTAAGTTGGGGTACACCAGCAGGAGCAGGAGTTACACAATGGGAAGTTCAAGTTGTTGAGTCTACTTTACCTTTTACTGATCCATCTGTTCAAACTCAAATAGCTAATACTAATGTTAACTATGTATTTGGAGGTTTACTACAAAATAAAATATATAAATTTCAAGTACGTTCAGTTTGTTCAAGTGGTCTAGGTAATTATCAAAGTGATTGGTTTGGACCAAAAGTTTTTCAAACAGCTTCTTTAGGGGATTATTGTTCCGGTCCAATTGTTGTTGGTGCATTACCTTATCAGACTGTTGACAATACTGCAAATTATTTAGATACTAATGATATTGTTCAACCATTAACTTGTAGTGGAACAGCAAATAACTATATGAGTGGTAATGATGTATTTTATTCATTTACACCAACATTCACAGGAAATATTGCTATAAATTTAGCACCAACAGCTACTTTTTCAAGTATTCATGTCTATAGTGCGTGCCCTGGGACTGGAGGAGCAACATGTTTAGCTGGTGTTGCCAATAATAATGCTAATCCAAGAAATATTAATCCCTTTCCTGTTGTAGCAAATACTACATATTATATAATAATATCTTCTTATGTAAGTGCTACAGTGCCTATAAGTACGCAACAAACAGTAGGTTATACATTAACGATCCAACAAGTTTTTTGTAACCAGCCAACAGGTTTAACAGCAACTAATATTACATCTACGTCTGCAGAATTAGGATGGGCTGCAAATGCAGGAACTACTGCTTGGCAGTATTCATTTGCACCAGCTCCTTACGGTTTACCTTCAGGTACAAGTATAATAAATAACACGACTTCTAATACTGGTAATATTGCAGCAGGAATTCCTGGTGTGGTTTATCAATATTATGTTAGAGCGGATTGTAATGATGGAAATCACAGTATTTGGTCAGGTCCATTTACATATACTTTACCTCAAGTTGCCACTCCATTAAACTTTACAGATGGATTTGAAACTTTAACAGGTTGGACATTAAGTAGTCTTGGACAAGTAAACAAATGGGCTATTGGAACAGGAATTAATAATGGTGGAACACATGCCTTGTATATTACTGATGATAATGGCGTTACAAATGCGTATAATAATACAGCAACTTCTGTTGTTCACGCGTATAAAGATTTTGTGATTCCTGCTGGAGCAACTCAATTAGATTTAACTTTCGATTGGCGTTCTTTAGGAGAATTAGCAGATTATATTACCGTTTGGACAGTTCCTGCAACTTTCAACCCTGTAATTGGAACTCCAATTACAGCTTTAGCAAATAGCAGAATTAAAGTTGGAAATGATTTAACTGGAACTACAAGTTTTTCAACTCAAAATTACACAGTAAATGCTTCACCATATGCTGGAAGTAATATGCGTTTAGTTTTTGAATGGAGAAATAATAATACAGCTGGAAATCAACCACCTGCTGCAATTGATAATATAAAATTAGATTTAATTACTTGTCCTAAACCAGGAAGTTTAGTGATTTCTAATATTGGATATAATGCTGCACAACTAGTTTGGGCAAATGGAGGTTCTGAATCTCAATGGGAAATTATCGTTTTACCAGCGGGTTCACCAGCTCCAAATGCAGGTTCTGTAGGAACAATAACAAATATTGCAAGTCCATATGTTATTACAGGATTAACTTCTGTAACATGTTATGATGTTTATGTAAGAGCAAGATGTTCTGCAACGCAATTTAGTTTCTGGTCAGTTCCAGTAAACTTCTGTACTACACCAAATTATTGTGCTGGAGATCATTTTTATGATACAGGAGGGATTTCTGGTAACTATCAAAATAGTGAAAACATTACGTCAATAATATGTCCTGATAATGCAGGTGATGTTGTAACAGTTGTTTTCAATAGTTTTAGTTTAGCAGCAGGTGATACGTTAACAATTAGAGATGGTAATTTACCAACTTCTCCAGTTGTTGGTACACCATATACAGGTACAAATTTACCACCATCTTTTTCTGCAACTTCTGCAAGTGGATGTTTAACATTTGTTTTCTCTTCAACAGCTAATGGTGTGAGTGCAGGTTGGGATGCTACAATTTATTGTACACCACCAATTACTTGTCCAAAACCAGCTTCTGTTATAGTATCTAATATTACTGCTTCAAGTGTTGATTTATCTTGGACAGAGTCTGGTACAGCTACAGCTTGGCAAGTATTAGTAGTACCTGCAGGTTCAAATGTTCCGGTATTTACTGCAACTGGAATAGGTTATTCTTCAACAACAATTACTTATCCAGGCTTATTTCCTTCAACTGCATATACAGTGTATGTAAGAGCTATTTGTTCTAGTTCAAATAAAAGTTTCTGGACAGATGGAATTAATTTTTCTACACCGCCAGTTAATGATAATTGTATAAATGCAATTCAAGCTTTTGTGAATGCTGATTTAGCATGTGTTAATACAAATCCTGTCGATTTGAAAGGCGCAACTCCAAGTATTACTACTGGAACTTGTAATGTCAATGCAAATGATGTATGGTATAAATTTACTGCCACTAGTACAACTCATACAATTCAAACCGAAGGTACTGCTGCAGTGATGGGAGCTGTTAATTTAGCTTTATATTCAGGAACATGTGCAAGTTTAAACTTAATTCAATGTGGTACTACTCAAACTGTAGCTGGGCCAACTGTAGTTGGTAACGCCATTGAAGGACATGTTGCTAATGGATTAACGATTGGTCAAACATATTACATAAGATTAGTAACTACTTTAGCTACTGACTCATCAATTCCTTTTAAATTATGTATTGGTTCTGTATCTTGTACAGGAGCTGATCCATTATGTGCGGGAGTAACTTATTCGAACTCTGTTGATGTTATTAATTTTGGTAATTACGGGTGTTTAGGAACTTCACCTAATGTGAAATTCTTTTTCATTCAAGCAGGTATTACAGGAAATTATACTTGTGATATTTCGCAAACATCAGGAGATGTTGATTACGCGCTTTGGGGACCTTATGCAACTAAACAAATTGGTTGTAATGACGTTCCAAATCAAACACCTATAAGATGTAGTTTTTCTGCAGCAGCGGAAGAGAGTTTTGTTTTACCAGTAATAGCGGGTCAGTTTTACATATTGATGGTTACGAATTATGCTAATGACCCAGGTACAATTTCTATTGTAACAAATCAAACACAGCCTACATGTTATAATGCTGATTTTCATTATTCAGCGCCAGCATATTGTAAAGATGAAAGTCCTGCTTCACCAATTTTTGTAAGTGGTGGATCTGCAGGTACATTTACGGCTACTCCAGCTGGAATGTCAATTACTCCTTCTACAGGTGTGATTGATTTTGCTGCAAGTGCTCCTGGAAATTATGTTGTAACAAATACAGTTATACCAAATAATTTACCTCCATACACTAATGATCCAATAACTCATAGTGTATTAGTAACGGTAACACAACCATCGAATGCAACTATAACTTATGCTAATAATGCTATATTCTGTAACTCGGATGCTACAACTTATCCTGTTATTCCAACAGGAAATTCTGGACCAAATCCATTCTATAGTGCAACTCCTTCAGGATTACAATATGCTTTGGATCCTATTTCTGGAAGTTTAACTCCAAGTTTAGCACAACCAGGTATCTATACCGTTACAATGACAATTCCAGCAAATGGAGGATGTGCTTTGTATACAACTACTAAAATAGTAGAGATATTAGTTTCTCCAGTTATACCATATATTCAAGATGTAAATGCTTGTAACAGCTATGTTTTACCTGCTTTAACAGTTGGTAATTATTTTACAACAACTGGTGGTGTTGGACCTTTAAATGCTGGTGATGTTATTTCAGCAAACCAAACTATTTATGTATATGCAACTAATGGTACTTGTAGTTCTCAAGTTTCATTTAATGTTAATGTTATTTCAATACCAACACCAACGTTTGATTATTTAACTCAACCAACATGTGCGGTACAAACAGGTTCTATTAATATTACTGCGCCAGTATCAGCTGGAGGAACAGTGCCAACAAACTTATTTATATCTGAAGTTACTGATGCAAATACAGGACAATTATCATATGTAGAACTTTATAATGGGACATCTGCACCAATAAATTTATCAACTTATAAATTGAGAGTCTTTACTACATCTGGTGGTTTACCTTATACAACTTCATGTGATAATGCATTGTCTGGTACTATTCTTGCTAATTCAACATTTGTTATCAAATTAAGTACTAATGCAAGTATTCCAGGTGTAGCCCATAACTTACCATTAACTACATGTCAGGGTGTTAACAACAATGACAATATTAAGTTAACAACATCTACAAATGTAGTTGTTGATAATTGGGGTACAACGGATGGTAGTACATTTACACCAGCAGGTCAATCAGGTTATACATATAGAAGATTAGCGAATGCAACTCCACTTCCTAGTTCAACATGGAATCCTTTAGATTGGAGTACTACTGATCCAGAAAATTACTCAAATTTAGGTCAATATACACTTAATACTTCTAGTTATGAGTATAGTGTAGATGGTGGTACATACCAAACAAGTACTACATTTACTGGATTAACTCCTGGAAATCATACTTTTATTGTTCATGATTTAATTAATAATTGCTATTCTGCACCAATTCCATTTACAATTAATGCAGTACCATACACAACTGCTGTTACGGACTTTACGTACACAACACCAGTTTGTATTACTAATACAACAAATCCAACTCCTGCATTAGCAGCCGGATTTACTTCAGGTGGTACTTTTAGTTATACTGGTGGAGCTGGATTAGTTTTAAATTTAAACTCTTCAACAGGAATTATAAATTTAGTTGGAAGTGATGCCGGAACTTATGTTGTAACTTATACTTATGCAGAGAACTTAGCAAATTGTATTCATACAAATTCAAGTAGTTCTACTATTGTAATAACTCCATTTGTAACAGCTACATTTGCTCAAATTACTAATATTTGTCAAAACACAACTGCTCCAACATTACCTTTGTCATCAACTAACATACCACCGATAACTGGTACTTGGAATGCGGCTATTAATACAGGTACAGCTGGAACAACAACTTATACATTTACACCTAATCCAGGACAATGTGGAGTTGGTACTACTATGAATATTACTGTTGATCCAATTGTTGTTCCTACATTTCCAGCAATAGCAAATATTTGTCAAAATACTACTGCTCCAACATTACCTTTATCATCAACTAACACACCACCGATAATTGGTACTTGGAATGCGGCTATTAATACGAGTACAGCTGGAACAACAACTTATACATTTACTCCTAGTGCTGGACAGTGTTCTCAAGCTATTTCTATTCCAGTAACAATTGTTCCTATTGTAACGCCAACTTTTACTCCAGTTGAAACGTTATGTGTTGGAGATGCTAATGTTACTTTACCAACAATTTCAAATAATTCAATTGAAGGTAGTTGGTCACCTGCAGTAGTTAATACTTCTGTAGATGGTACTTTTGTTTACACCTTTACACCTGATGATCTTTCAGATTGTGCTTCTACAACAACAATGACTGTTAAAATTGAGTTATGCGACATTCAAAAAGGTATTTCACCAAACGGGGATGATAAGAATGATTATTTGAAGTTGAAAGCTAACAAGGTTGAGATTTTCAACAGATACGGTAAGGAAGTTTATAGTAAAACGGATTACAATAACGATTGGCATGGTCAGTT
>NZ_JAANOQ010000004.1:309094-322238 GCF_011305415.1 Flavobacterium bernardetii | reverse complement strand
GTAATTGCAGTTAAAGCCGTATTCACACACAAAGTTGGTGTAATTGAAGCTGCTGAAACTGTATTAATTCCATTTACTGTAATAGTTCCTGTTGCACTAAATGTACCACAACCTCCTGTTAATGGAATCGTGTAATTAAATGTACCAGTTGCACTTGGTGTTCCTGATATAGTAATAAGATCACCTGCCCATGAAGCTGAAACTCCAGCTGGTAAACCAGTTGCCGCTCCAATTCCTGTTGCTCCTGTAGTAGCGTGAGTAATTGATGTTAGTGGTGTATTTACACACAATGTCGGTGTAGATGACGCAGCAGCTACCGTATTATCTGGTGTAACCGTAATAGTTCCAGTAGCGCTAACCGTTCCGCAACCTCCAGTTAATGGAATTGTATAATTGAATGTTCCTGTTGCACTTGGTGTTCCAGATATAGTAATTGTACTTCCTAACCAAGAAGCCGAAACTCCTGCTGGTAAACCAGTTGCTACTCCAATTCCTGTAGCTCCTGTTGTTGTATGAGTAATAGCTGTTAAAACTGTATTCACACATAAAGTAGGTGTTGAAGGCGCTGCAGTAACCGTGTTATTTGGTGTAACTATAATAGTTCCTGTTGCACTAACTAATCCACATCCTCCAGTTAATGGAATCGTGTAATTGAATGTTCCAGTAGCACTTGGCGTTCCAGATATAGTAATTAAGTTTGCTGCCCAAGAAGCTGTAACTCCAGCAGGTAAACCAGTTGCCGCTCCAATTCCTGTTGCTCCTGTAGTAGCATGTGTAATATCCGGTGTTAAAGGTGTATTTACACACAAAGTAGGTGTTGAAGACGCAGCCGCAACTGTATTAGCATTTGTTACAGTAATTGTAGCTGTAGAACTTAATGGTGTATTATTTGAACCTACAGCAACATTTGTTAATGTATATATAGTAGTTGTAAATAATGGCGAAGGAGTGGTCCACACATAAGTTCCAGAAGCATTTAATGGAGCATTATATGTATTAGAACCTAGTGTAAAGGTAACTACTGCATTTGGTGGACCTGTAAAAGTCAACTGTCCTGTAGTTCCAATACAAATTGTATTACCTGTTGCAGTTGCATCACATCTTACGTCTAATAAGAAAGACATAACATCTGGATCAGCTTCATCAAGACAATTAGCAGTATTATTTTGAGCTCTTACATAAATAACTGTATCTGTAGTCACAGGGAAAGCTGAAGGAGTTGTAATATTACCAATAATTGGTGGCACCCCATCAAATACTAAAGCATCGAAATAATCAGTAAAAAAATAAACTGAAAAATCCGCAGGATTTAAAGGTGCTAAAAGTGCTGGAATAAGTGATGTCAAATCAAAAGTTGGATTACAATCTCCTAACGGACCTAATTGCGTAGGCGGTTGATTTAAAACAGGTAATGCACCAAATTTAATAATTACAGAATCATCTGATACAAATCCACAATCTGGGTGTGTAACCTCAACTCTCCAAGTACCTGATTGAGTAACAGTAATTGATTTAGTAGTATAACCTGGCTGTAATAAACCACCTAAATACCATTTATAAGCTAAAGCATTCGCATTAGCTGGTGGATTTTCGAAATTACAATGTAACGTGTAAGAATTAACTGCAACGTCACAAATAGAAATTTCATTAATTAATGGTGGATCTGGAAAAACAGACGTAGGTGTTGACCCTAAAGCAACACCACAAACTACGTCACAACTTGTTGTTCCTGCCCCAACTGTAGACAGATTTGTTTGTGTCATTACAAATTGAGCGGGTTGACCTGAAAAATTTGTAATTAGTAAAACATAGTTATCTCCTGGACTAGCATTGGTAATTGTTATGTTTTCAGTAGGAGATGCAGAATAACTACAACCTACAATATTACTTGGTGCGACAGGAGCATTATAATCTGACAATTTCGTGCATCCACCTGCCATTTCCTCATCTGAAAATGGTCCCCAACAAATATAATCTACATCTAAGTTATTAAGTGCTGGAGGATTATTTCCTTGGTGCAAATTAAAAGTTAAAGTTCCTGCTTCTCCAACTTGAAAAGCAAACCAGTTTGCGTTTGGAGCAGACCCCAAACATCCAGGAGAACCTAAATTAGGACCTGCATTACTTGGTCTTGGAGATATATTACCCCCACATATTGGAGGAAGTTTTGGACCAACACAAATTGTACCGGTAGCATTTACATTACCACAACCTCCTAAAAGAGGGATGGTAAAAGAAAAAGGACTTCCAACAACCGTTGTAGGAATACCTGATATAGTAATTAAATTACCTGACCATACGGCAGTAAGCCCAGGAGGTAAATTTATTGGAGTTCCAATCCCAGTTGCACCTTGAGTAAAAAAAACGATTGGTTCTATTTCTTCATTTAAAAACACGGAATGTGAAACAGTAACAGGCGTAACAGTGTTAACAGATTTAACAACAATAGTTCCTGTAGCATTAACTGTTCCGCATCCACCAGTTAATGGAATTGAATAATTATAAGTACCTGCCACTGTTGGAGTACCTGATATACTTATTGTATTAGCTGACCAAGAAGCTGTAACTCCCAGAGGCAGTCCAGTTGCTGGTCCAATACCAGTAGCTCCAGTTGTAGTATGAGTAATAATTGGCGCAATTGGTGTATTTCTACATACAGTTGTGTTAGTCGGACCTGTAACTGTATTATCTGGAGTTACTGCAATAATTACAGAATCTTCAGAAGTAGTTAAACAATTAGGATGGGTAACAACGACCTTCCAAATTCCAGCTTGTGTAATTGTTATTGATTTTGTGGTTAAAGTGGGCTGTAAAACACCGCCTAAATACCATTGATAAGATAACGTTGCTGCATTTGCAGGAGTATCCTCAAAATTACAATGTAAAACATAAGAAGTTACATTGTTACTACATAATGAAACGGTATTAATTGCAGGCGAACTTGGGTAATTAGTACTTGCTGTAGGCCCTAAATTTACCCCACACATGATACTACAATCTGTAGAACCTGCACCAGCCGTAGCTGTATTTAATTGTTCTAATACAAACGTACCTGGTTGATTAGTTAAATTGGTAACTAATAAAACATAATAATTTTGTGCAACTGCACCTGTAATTGTGAAGTTTTCTGTAAACAATACAGAAGAACTACAGGCTACAATATTATTTACTCCTCCATTTAAATTTCCATCAGGAAAATCATATAATTCTGTACAATTTGAATTATCTGTAAAAGGTCCCCAACAAACAAAATTAACATCATTATTATTATATAATGGAGCGTTATTACCTTGGTGTAAACTAAAATCAATATTCCCAGAAGTTCCAACTTTAAATACATACCATGATGCATTAGTTGTTAACGTATTACAACCTATTGCTCCAAAATCTGGATTATTTAATCCACTTGGCGGTGCTATAACACTACCTACACATATTGGATCAGCTGTTGCACAAGTTGCTTGTGAATAAATGGAATTAATGCTTAAAAAGACAAAAAATAATAGTAGAAATTTTTTCATTTTATATATAATTTTTAGTAGTGTGTTGTTGGTTATTATATAGCAAAAATAAAAAAAAAATTAACTTTTCATTAATAAAACGACAATTTAACAAAAATGCTTGTTTTTCGTCGGATTAATATGTATTTTAACGACTTGTTGAAAAATATTCTTACTTTAAATTTAAAATTTACTTTCAAAACTTTATAAAACTAATTTATTCAGAAATGTATATATTTGCAGTAATTTGCAAATTATAGGTATGATGATTAATAACGAAGAACATAACGACGAAATAGGCAACAATCACATTGCCACAAGTACACATAATCCAGTTAGAGAGGACGCTTTTGATATTTCTGACGAGGAAAAAATTACAAGAATAAAAAAAGACGTGGAAAGCATTTTGCTAACTCTTGGTATGGACTTAACAGACGACAGTTTGAAAGGCACGCCTAATAGAGTCGCAAAAATGTTTGTGAAAGAAATTTTTGGTGGATTAAATCCAAATAAAAAACCAAGCGCTTCCACTTTTGACAACAAATACAAATATGGCGAAATGTTGGTGGAGAAAAACATTGTAGTATACTCTACTTGTGAACATCATTTACTTCCTATATATGGTAGAGCTCATATTGCATACATTTCAAACGGAACGGTTGTTGGTTTATCTAAAATGAACAGAATTGTGGAGTTTTATGCAAAAAGACCACAAGTTCAAGAGCGTTTAACGATTCAAATTGTAAAAGAATTACAAGAAGTTTTAAACACGGAAGATGTAGCTTGTGTAATTGATGCGAAACACATGTGTGTAAATTCTCGTGGAATTAAAGACATTGAAAGTAGCACTGTTACTTCTGAATTCGGCGGAAAATTTAAAGAAGAAAAAGTAAAAAGAGAATTCTTAGACTATATTAAATTAGATACGAGATTTTAACTAGCCCTGATTGCAGTGAAAATCCTTTTAAAACTGTTGCCTGAGGCTCTCGAAGGCAACAGTTTTAAAAGATTGTAACGGAAAGCAGGATAAAGCTCCAAAAAAAATAATAAACATAAACTAAACAAAATGCCACTTTACGAAACCAATCCACTTCAGGTGTATAATTCTTTATCGGGAAAAAAAGAAAATTTTAAATCGATTCACGAAGGTCAAATTGGTATGTATGTTTGTGGACCAACGGTTTACAGTAATGTGCATTTAGGAAATGTGAGAACTTTTATGAGTTTTGACATGATTTATCGTTATTTATTGCATTTAGGTTACAAAGTTAGATATGTACGAAATATTACAGATGCCGGACATTTAACAGATGATGGTGATGTAGATAATGACAGATTTGTAAAACAATCTCGTTTAGAAAAATTAGAACCAATGGAAATTGTACAGAAATATACTGTAGATTTTCATAGAGTTTTAGAAACATTCAATTTCTTACCTCCAACTATTGAACCAACGGCAACGGGACATATTTTAGAACAAATTGAATTAACTCAAAAATTAATTGAAACTGGTTTTGCTTATGAAAGTCAGGGTTCGGTTTATTTTGATGTGTTAGAATATAACAAACGTGGTTTAAATTACGGCGAATTAAACAATAGAAATATTGAAGATTTATTAGCCAATACAAGAGATTTAGACGGGCAATCGGAAAAGAAAAACCCACAAGATTTTGCTCTTTGGAAAAATGCTTCTCCAGCACATATTATGCGTTGGAATTCGCCTTGGGGAGCTGGTTTTCCTGGTTGGCATTTAGAATGTACTGCCATGAGTACAAAATACTTAGGTGAAACTTTTGACATTCATGGTGGTGGTTTAGATTTAAAATTTCCGCATCACGAATGTGAAATCGCACAAGGAACTGCTTGTAATGGACACAAACCTGTAAACTATTGGATGCATACCAACATGCTTACGATGAATGGTTTACGCATGAGCAAAAGTACTGGGAATTATATTTTACCAATGGAATTATTAGATGGTAAAAATGATTTCTTCGAAAAAGCATTTGATCCAAGTGTGGTGCGTTTTTGCTTTATGCAAGCGCATTATCGTGGTGTTTTAGATATTTCAAATGAAGCAATGGTGGCGAGTGAAAAAGGCTACAATCGTTTGATGGAAGCTATGGATGTTTTATCGAAAATTGAAACTAGCGCTACTTCTACTGTTGATATTGCTACTTGGAAAAAAGCGTGTTATGACGCTATGAATGACGATTTTAATACTACGATTTTAATCGCACAATTATTTGAAGCGGTTAGAATTATCAACGTATTAAACGATAAAAAAGAAACGATTTCTGCTGCTGATTTAGCTGAATTAAAAGCAACTTTAGATATTTTTGTTTTTGATGTTTTAGGATTAACGAATAAAAAAGCGGAAGGAAATAACAATAAATTAGGAAGCGTTATTGAAATGCTTATCGAAATGAGAATGGAAGCTAGAGCGAATAAAAACTGGGCTTTATCTGATGAAATTAGAGATAAATTAGCCGTTTTAGATATTCAATTAAAAGACGGAAAAGAAGGAACGAGCTTTTCTTTGTAATTTACGAATTACGATTTTGGATTTACGATTTACGAAATATAAATTATGAAAAAGATTTTAATTTTTCCGTTTATCATGATCATTCGGTTTTATCAAATCGTAATTTCGCCTTTAACTCCAGCAACTTGTAGGTTCGCTCCTACTTGTTCAAGTTACAGTAAAGAAGCATTAGAAAAACATGGCATATTAAAAGGAAGTTGGCTTGCGATTAAAAGAATAGCCAGTTGTCATCCTTGGGGAAGAAGTGGTTACGATCCGGTTCCTTGATCTTGAGAAAGGGAGATTTGGTGACTTGGAGATTTTGACAAAGTTAAATTTGAAACACAAACCTTTTAAACGCATAAAAAATAAACACAAAACCTTTTAAACTTATAAACATTTAAACTCATAAACAAAAAAATATAATATGATTTGGAATCCAACAGAAGGTATCGATTTAGGTTTTTTCATGATTCGTTTTTACAGCTTAACATGGGTTGTGGCCTTTGCATTAGGATGGTATATTACGAAATTTATCTTTGAAAGAGAAAATGAATCTATAGAAAAATTAGACAATTTATTTGTTTACACAATTGTTGCTACAATGGTTGGAGCACGTTTAGGTCATGTTATTTTTTACCAACCCGAATTATTCACACAAGACCCATTAAGTGTTTTGTTACCATTTAGCACTAAACCCGAATTTCATTTTACTGGTTTTAGTGGATTAGCGAGTCATGGTGCGGCAATTGCCATCATCATTACAATGTATTACATTAAAACGAAAGTATTACAACGTCCGTTATTATGGATTTTAGATAGAATTGTAATTCCTGTGGCTTCAGGTGCGATTTTCATCCGTTTAGGAAACTTTATGAATTCTGAAATTTTCGGAAAAGTGACTTCTAAAGAGAGTTTCATGGCTATGAAATTCATCAAAGGCGAAGATAATTTACCACCACAATTGGCCTCTCAATTGACAAATATTCCAGACGGAACACAAGCATATAATGCGATTGCAAAAGATGTTCAGTTTAAAGATATTTTAGAGAAAATTCCATACAGATATCCTGCTCAATTGTTTGAAGCATTATTATACATTCCAGTATTCTTAATCTTGTCTTATATGTATTGGAAAACCGACGCGAGAAACAAACCAGGATTATTATTTGGAACATTTTTAGTGTTGCTTTGGTCTGTTCGTTTCTTTGTTGAATTTGTAAAAGACAGCCAAGGTGGTTTTGAAGAATACTCCATATTTAATGCCTTATCTACCGGACAATGGTTAAGCATTCCGTTTATTTTTATCGGATTTTACTTTATATATGTTTCACAAAAGAAAGTAGTGTAACCAAATAAATTATAAAAAAAAACGGCAAACACTAATTTAGAGTTTGTCGTTTTTTTTTATTCAGAAATTTATCCTTTAAACTTCCATTCAAATTCGTCGTTATCATTAATAATAGCTCCAATCTCAATTTCAACAACCTCATCGTAATCTACTTGTAAAAACAACCAGTTAGCTTCATTAAAATAACTATCTACACCTTCTTCCGAATCTTTTTCAAAGTCTGTGATTTTATTTATAGCCAAATCGCCATTAACAACATCCCAAGGCGTAGAAATAACTTTAGATCCAAACAAAGTAATTTCTGGATTAGAAGTAGAAATATAACCTAATTTCAAATCTTCTTCTACATAAAAAGTAAGTTTCATGCGTTCTTTATTGTACACATAAATGGTATTATCTTCGTCATCTTTAAATGTTTTACTTGGTTTACCATACAAGGCTTCCACGTATTTTGGAGTCATACCAAACTCTAATCTATCAATTCCGTTTTTTAATTTAATTTCCATGGTTCAAGGTTTTTGAATAACAAAGTTAGGGTTTTTACATATTGATTTTATGATTTCTTACAAAATATTAATTAGAGGAATAAAAAAAACCACGAATATCAAATGAAATTCGTGGTTTAATATATTTATAAAAAATCTAATTAGATTTTAAAACGTTTTCTGTCCGATTACGTTAAATAAATTTTTTAGCTAAAATTAATAATACGACATTTGTTTTGTACTCACATTCCCCATAGAAGTTTGTGTTAATTGTGTTGGATAATTTGATGTATTATATGCAAACACATTACTTGTCAACAAAGTTACATTATGCTTGTATGTTAGAATATTATGATTAATTCCAAAATCAAAATTATTTGTTAATTCTTCCGCTAAATTTATTTTTTCAAAACCTATTACATTTTTGAAAGGAGAAATGTTTGTATCGTAAGTATAAGTTTCTGTCGTATTAAAGGATTGATTGCCAGGCCCATAATCAATATAGACTTTTGTAACATCACCATTTGTAAAATATACTTTACCTGTAAAATAAGGTGTTATTTGTGTTGTTGTAGCGTTTCCAGAAACTTTGACGTATGAAATTGTCCCATCAGTATTATATGTAAAAGTATTTTTAACATAATTCCCTGATGAATTAGTATTCTTCGACATTGCTAGGTTTCCATTTGTAGCATATTGATATATTATTGTTTCCATAAGCACAGATCCTTCATAAACTTTTATTTCAGTAATCAAATCGCCTGTATATGTGTAAACTGTTTTTTCAGTACCTGATACTACATTTGCAAGTTTAGCTCCACTATAAGTAAACGTACTTGTTGCACCTCCTGTTCCTGATTCAATTACTTGTTTCAAAAAACCTGAAGGTAGTGAAGGCTCGTTTACTAATGCTTCATCACTAGTAGAACAAGAGGTAAAAATTAGTATCAAAACACTTAAGGCAAAAATTATTCTTTTCATTTTTATTTGTTTAAAAATTGTGTTTAAAAATACAAAAAAAAATGATTATCCATCTTTTTTTTTTTATTTTACCCAATAAAAAAACCATCAACTTGAATTGATGGCTTTAGTATTTTACTTATATAAAAGTTATATTTTAAAACGTTTTCTTTCTGTTTCTGTTAAATAAATCTTTCTTAAACGAATAGATTTAGGTGTACACTCAACATATTCATCTTTTTGAATATACTCTAAAGCTTCCTCTAATGAGAAAATAACTGGAGGAATAATTCTTGCTTTTTCATCATTTCCAGATGAACGAACGTTAGATTGTTTTTTCTCTTTCGTTACGTTTACACACATATCATCACCACGAGAGTTTTCACCAATAACCTGACCTTCGTAAATTTCAGCATTTGGTTCCACGAAAAACTTACCTCTATCTTGTAATTTATCAATAGAATAAGGAATAGCTTTACCTTTTTCCATAGAAATTAATGAACCTTTGTTACGTCCAGAAATTTCACCTTTGTAAGGTTCGTATCCAATAAAACGGTGTGCCATAATAGCCTCACCTGCTGTAGCAGTAAGTAATTGGTTACGTAATCCAATAATTCCACGAGATGGAATATTGAATTTAATAATCATACGTTCCCCTTTAGTTTCCATGCTCAACATTTCACCTTTACGTAAAGTAACAAACTCTACAGCTCTACCTGATAAACTTTCTGGTAAATCGATTGTTAATTCTTCAATTGGCTCACATTTAACACCATTAACTTCTTTAATGATAACTTGTGGTTGTCCAATTTGTAATTCGTAACCTTCTCTTCTCATTGTTTCAATAAGAACAGATAAGTGTAATACTCCACGTCCGAAAACCATGAATTTATCAGCAGAATCAGTCTCACCCATTCTCATAGCTAAGTTTTTCTCTAATTCTTTTTCTAATCTTTCTCTAATATGACGAGACGTTACAAATTTTCCTTCTTTACCAAAGAATGGTGAGTCGTTAATTGTAAACAACATACTCATTGTTGGCTCATCAATAGCAATTGAAGTTAAAGCTTCTGGATTTTCAAAATCGGCAATAGTATCACCAATTTCAAAACCATCAACACCAATAATTGCACAAATATCTCCAGCAATTACACTTTCTACTTTCTTACGACCTAAACCTTCAAAAGTGTGTAATTCTTTAATTTTTGATTTTGTAATAGAACCATCACGTTTTACTAACGAAATGTTCATTCCTTCTTTTAATTCACCTCTTTCTAATCTACCAATCGCGATACGACCTGTAAATGCAGAGAAATCTAAAGATGTAATTAACATTTGAGGCGTTCCTTGTCCAACATTTGGAGCTGGTACGTGCTCAATAACCATATCTAATAACGCTTCTACGTTATCCGTTACGTTTTCCCAATGATCAGACATCCAGTTGTTTTTAGCAGAACCATAAACAGCAGGGAAATCTAATTGAGATTCCGTAGCACCTAATTCAAACATTAAGTCGAATACTTTTTCGTGAACTTCTTCTGGAGTACAGTTTTCTTTATCCACTTTATTAATAACTACGCAAGGTTTTAAACCTAAATCGATAGCTTTTTGTAATACGAAACGAGTTTGTGGCATTGGTCCTTCAAAAGCATCTACTAACAAACATACACCATCGGCCATGTTTAATACACGCTCTACTTCACCACCAAAATCGGCGTGACCTGGAGTGTCAATAATATTAATCTTAGTTCCTTTGTAAGAAACAGATACGTTTTTAGAAGTAATAGTAATTCCTCTTTCACGCTCTAAGTCGTTATTATCTAAAATTAAATCTCCAGTATTTTCGTTATCACGGAACAATTGACAGTGATACATAATTTTATCAACCAATGTAGTTTTACCGTGGTCAACGTGGGCAATAATTGCAATGTTTCTAATAGATGACATATATACTTTTTTTGAAAGCGCAAAGGTACGTTTATTATCTTGATATTCAAACAACTATTTGCTTTGTTTACATTTTAATAAATTTAGGAGCAGAACTATTCATTTTCAATACACTAACAGTCGCGTGTTCCGCTATATCTTTTATTTAATTGCCTTAGGAACAATTAAACAAAAGGATGCCGCTACACCCACGGCTAGATTAGAAATTTAGTATTTCAGAACAAAAAATTAAAGCTTTAACTTATTATCTTTTAAAAATTCTTGAAATTTTTCTTCCCAAACTTCAAATTTTTTAAATTCATTTCTTCGTTTCTTAATTACTTCAAAACAATCTTCAAATAACTTTTTATCATCTAATTCTTTAATTCCATCCATCATTACCAAAAGTCCATATGCGGTTTCATTAAGTTCCATTTTCTTAATTAAATTTCCTCTTTGATTTATTAAACTACTTTTATCATTTAATTCAACAATAAAACTATGCATTTCTAAATCATCAATTTCAAAAATAATTTTAGACAATGCTAATTGATATTTCTCCAAAGACAATGATTTCAAAACTTTTAAAAGCTTAACAAACTTTTTTTCAGGACTAAAAACTAAATCTCTTTCTGATTCTTTATTTTCATTAATTAATAATTCCGCATTACCAATTACATTTAATCCCGACAAAATAAAATCAGCAGTTTCAGTATTGTTGTGGTTTTTTTGGTAATTTCCTAAAACATCAAAAGAAAGTATTTTATGAGACAACCATAATTTCTCTAATTTAGTCAAATGAAATTCACAATCATTCGAAGAAACAAAACCATAAAGAGATTTTAAACAAAAGCGTTCGTCACAAGTACCATTCTTAAGGTTTTCAAGTTTAAAATCAATAATTTTAGAGATTAAATCTCCTGATTTTTCACTGCAATATTCAGAAAGTGCAAATTGATAAAAGAGATCATCATAACTATTCAAATACTCTTCAAGTAAATAAAAAAAACTTTCATCTGGAAATTTTCTAATCGCATCAAAAGCATCTTCTTTAAAACTTTTAATCAATTCAATATCTTCTCTGTTTTGATATTTAGCCAACGTAAACAACAAAGCCTCTGAACGTGTTGATATAACTAAATCTTTTATTTTTTTGTAATAACTGATATTTGTTGGAATTTGAGATGAAATTTCATTTAAATATTTCAAATTTCCAGAAGGGTTTTCCAATAAAACAGTAGTTAATTCAGATTTAATTTCATCTTGTCTTTCTTTTTTCAGGACTTCACTATAATATGACAAACATTCAAAATAAAAACCAACCAAAGACCTTGAAGATGTTTCATCTTCATAATACATAGAATCATTAGCTACCAAAGTCTTTTTAAACACATTAATAATTTTTGCATCATCTCTATTTATTAAAGCTCTAATCGCAACAGCTTTGACATAAACTGTTTTTCCTTTTAAAGCTAAAAATTCTAACTCATCAGATTTTGCGATTTTTTGAACTTTATCTTCAATTTTTTCTAAACTCTCATTCAAATAAAAAAAATAGGAATATTTCTCAACTGGCTCCAAAGTTTTTGTCAGTTCTTTAGACACTTGCCCAAAGGAATGATTACAAATAACCAACACGATAATTAAAAATCTTTTCATCAAGCTTCTTATTATTTATTAAATACAATCTTACATTTATTTATAAACGCAAAATATTAAAAAATCATATATACAAAAACATATTAAACAAAAAAAAGTCCTGATTTTCATCAGGACTTTTAAAATATCTTAAATTACTAATTATAAACTAGCAACTAATCTTGTTAACTTAGATTTTAAGTTTGAAGCTTTGTTAGCGTGGATAATGTTCTTCTTAGCTAACTTGTCAATCATTGAAATAACTGTAGGTAATTTTGCAGCAGCTTCTGCTTTTACAGTTGCTAAACGAATTGCTTTAATAGCATTACGTGTAGTTTTGTGTTGGTATTTATTTAATACTCTTCTTTTTTCGTTGCTTCTAATTCTTTTTAAAGCTGACTTATGATTTGCCATTTTCTTAATTTTTAAATTGTAATAACTTTATTTACTTATTAGTAAAAACAAGAAAAACCTCCCACAATTGAATTTTAATAAAATCAATCACTTCAGTTTTAACTAACAAAACAAAAAAGGAGACACCATTTTTTGTTTTATAAAACTATTTCAAAACTAATTTGTAGTCCGTAGGGGAATCGAACCCCTCTTACCAGGATGAAAACCTGGCGTCCTAACCGATAGACGAACGGACCATTAACTGATTTAGTGTTTCAGTAAAAACATTGTAGTCCGTAGGGGAATCGAACCCCTCTTACCAGGATGAAAACCTGGCGTCCTAACCGATAGACGAACGGACCATTGC
>NZ_JAANOQ010000004.1:0-308998 GCF_011305415.1 Flavobacterium bernardetii | reverse complement strand
TTGCATTTGCTGTAATGCGAGTGCAAAAATACAACTATTTTTTATTTGTGCAATACCTGACGCAAAAATTTTCTATTTTTTTTTAAAACCTAAGCTTAAGGCTTTATTTATAAGGTATTTAGATATTTTAAAAATTTTTATTTTCAAATCGTAAATCCCAAATTGTAAATCGAAAATCGTAAATCCCCTAATATGCTTTTGCAAAAAGAACTCTTCCTTTTGAAGGCGCTCCTGTTAAAATACATACTCCAGCTTCTTCTACTCTATCCAAAGGAATACATCTAATTGTAGCTTTCGTTAAGTCTTTTATTTTTTCTTCTGTTTCTGCCGTTCCATCCCAATGCGCCGATACAAATCCAGTTTTGTTTTCTAAAACATCTTTAAACTCCTCAAAAGAATTTACTTCCGTAGTATGAGCTGTTCTGTAATCTACTGCCTTATTAAATAAATCCTTTTGAATTTGTTCTAATAAATCTTGAATATATGTTACAATTCCTTCTGCTGGTTTTACTTCTTTTGTTAATGTATCTCTACGTGCGATTTCAAAAGTTCCATTTTCTAAATCTTTAGGACCAATTGCTACACGAACTGGTACACCTTTCAATTCCCATTCCGCAAACTTGAATCCTGGTTTTTGAGTCGTTCTGTTATCAAATTTAACTGAAATATTTAACTTCTTAAATTGAGCTACTAAACCATTCGCTACTTCTGAAATTCTAGCAAACTCTTCATCCGTTTTGAAAATCGGCACTATAACTACCTGAATTGGCGCTACATTAGGAGGCAACACTAATCCGTTATCATCTGAATGCGTCATTACTAACGCACCCATTAAACGCGTTGAAACTCCCCAAGACGTTCCCCAAACATATTCTTGTTTTCCTTCTTGATTGGTGAATTTAACATCAAATGCTTTTGCGAAATTCTGACCTAAAAAGTGAGATGTTCCAGCTTGTAACGCTTTTCCATCTTGCATTAACGCTTCAATACAATAGGTTTCATCTGCACCAGCAAAACGTTCTGTTTCCGTTTTCAAACCTTTAACAACTGGAATCGCCATAAAGTTTTCTGCGAAATCAGCATAAACATGCATCATTTTTTCAGATTCTTCAATAGCTTCTGCTTTAGTTGCGTGAGCCGTATGCCCTTCTTGCCATAAAAACTCAGCTGTTCTTAAAAACAAACGCGTTCTCATTTCCCAACGCACCACATTCGCCCATTGGTTAATCAATAAAGGTAAATCTCTATACGATTGCACCCATCCTTTATAAGTACTCCAAATAATTGCTTCAGAAGTTGGACGAACAATTAATTCTTCCTCTAATTTCGCATTTGGATCAACCATTAATTTTCCAGGTTTATCTGGATCATTTTTCAATCTATAATGAGTAACAATGGCACATTCTTTAGCAAAACCTTCCGCATTTTTTTCTTCGGCTTCAAACATGCTTTTCGGCACAAATAAGGGGAAATACGCATTACTATGACCTGTTTCTTTGAACATTTTGTCCAATTCTGCTTGCATTTTTTCCCAAATTGCATAACCGTATGGCTTAATCACCATACAACCTCTTACACCTGAATTCTCCGCTAAATCAGCCTTTACGACTAATTCGTTATACCATGCAGAATAATCTTCGCTTCTAGTTGTTAAATTTTTACTCATTTTTATAATATTGGCACAAAATTTGTTTTATTTGTATTAATTTAGTGGTACAAAACTACTTAATTTTGTAAAGACCAACAATAAAATTTACTATATATGAAAACAAATTACACTTTTCAGCAAAAAACACTTAGATTTTTTAGTCTATTTGTTGGTGCAATCACAGTGACAGCTTGTGGTTCGTACCAAAATTCGTCATATTACGATAATGACGGTGTTTACGGACCGGACAAAACTGTTACATATGAGCGACCAAATCAAAATGAAAATGTGGTTGCAGTAGAAGACAATAACAAATACGCACAACAATTTAAAAGCATGGAGGGCGATTTTGGTTATACTGAAGTTCTTACTGACGTAGACAATTACAAATCAACTCCAGATACTGTATATGTTCAAGAAAGCAATACAAGTTATGCCGGATGGGGAGAAAACCAAACTGGTAATACCACTATTATTATAAACGACAATTGGGGTTGGAATTCTGGTTGGTATGGTAATAATTGGGGTTGGAATAACTGGTACGGAAACGGTTGGTATGGAAACAACTGGGGATGGAACAATGGATGGTACGGAAATGGATGGGGATACAACAACTGGTATGGCGGATATTATGGACCATATTGGGGTAATGGATATTACGGTGGTTACTACGGTGGAGGATATTACGGAAACGGTTGGTATAACGGTTACTACGGAAATGGTTATTATGGCGGCGGAAGAAATGTAGCTTATAATAGCAGTCCACGTGGCGGATATATTAATAGAAACGCAGCAAACGGAAATTCTGGAAGATCTTATTCAGGAAGAAGTGGAAATGCAATAGGAAATCCTAGAAATCAAGCTACTCAACCGAGAACTTACAATCCAAGAGCAAACAATAACACTGGAACACCAAGAACTCAAACTTCTCAACCGAGAACTTACAATCCAAGAGGAAACAACAATTCTGGAACACCAAGAAGTCAAACTTCTGAACCAAGAACTCATAATCCAAGAGGAAACAATAACACTGGAACACCAAGAAGTGAAACTCCACAACCAAGAACATACACTCCTGCTCCAAGAAGTGAAGCACCAAGAACAATTTCTACACCAAGAAGTTCAGACTTCGGAGGTGGAAGAAGTTCTGGAGGAAGTTCATCAGGAGGAGGAAGATCATCTGGCGGCGGAGGTCGTGGTGGAAGAGGATAAAAACTAATTTCAAAAAACCTGTTTGTTTCTATCAGGCAGGTTTTTAAAAGATTAATAAAAAATCTATGAAATGAGCATTACCAAAAATTGGTTTCAATTACCAATAATTATATGCGAATTACATATGATCAATAAAAAATAATAAATATCAACATATGAAAAAGATATTACTTTCCTTATTAATAGGAGGTTCTTTTATGGCCAATGCACAAGAACCTACCATCACTGACGCTTTAAGATATAGCGTAGAAAACTTAAATGGAACAGCACGTTTTAGAGCAATGGGTGGAGCTTTTGGCTCAATAGGCGGCGATATGTCTGCAATAAACATCAACCCTGCTGGTTCTTCTGTTTTTAACTATAACCAAGCAACTATTTCATTGTCAAGCTTTAACAAAAGTAACAATGCAGGTTATTTTGGCACAAACACTACTACGAAAGAAAACTCCCTTGACATAAATCAATTAGGAGCGGTTTTTGTTTTTAATGATAATAACGCAAAAAGCGGTTGGAAAAAATTTGCTTTAGGTTTAAACTACGAAAACACAAACAACTTTGATGATTTCATAATTAGTGAAGGAGTAAATCCATACAATTCAATGGATAAATATTTTTTAAGATTTGCAAATGTTGCAAAAGGTGGTGCTGGAAATTTAGGTGGAACTTACTATGAAGACTTAGGTTTTATAAAACAACAAGCTTGGTTAGGATATAATTCGTATTTATTAGATTATAATAGCGGTGGAAACAATTATACTTCAAATGTACCAACTGGCGGAAATTATTATCATAAAAACACCATTGAAGCAAATGGTTATAACGGAAAATTCACCATAAACTTTTCTGGAGCTTATGAAGATAAGTTATATTTGGGTATGAATATGAACTTCCATTTCACCGATTATGTAAGAACATCCTCGTTATATGAAAGCAATAATAACCCCGTATCAAACACCCTTAATAATTACGCAATAACTGCAGTTCGTTTCAATAATGAACTTTACACTTATGGATCTGGATTTGCTTTAAATCTTGGAGCGATTTATAAAGCAACAGAAAATATTAGAGTTGGATTAGCATACGAAACACCTACTTGGTATAAATTAAACGATGAGTTAACTCAAAGTATTTCTACAGCAGCTACAAACGGATCTGATAATTTTGACGATTATGTAAACCCAAATATTGTAAATATTTATCCTACATATAAAATTCAAACCCCTAGCAAGCTAACCGCAAGTGGAACTGTTTTATTTGGCAAAAAAGGATTATTGAGTGTTGATTATATTTCTAGAAATTATGCTAAAACACAATTTAAACCTAAAAACGAAGAAATTTTTAGTAGCATAAACAATCAAATGAAAAACGAATTACAAGACAATTATGAATTACGTGTTGGTGGAGAATATAAAATTCAAAAATGGAGTGTTAGAGGTGGTTACCGTTTCGAGCAAAGTCCATACAAAACAGATTTAGCATTTGGAGATTTAATGAGTTATTCTGGTGGTTTAGGTTATAATTTTGGAAATTCTAAATTAGATATTTCTTATACTAACGAACACCGTGCAAGAACTGAAGTCTTATTAACTTCTGGATTAAATGATCCTGCAAGAATTAAAAATTACAACAATAATGTTACTTTAACATATGTGGTAAATTTTTAAATAAAATACAATTATTTCACAAATGTCGCTTTACTTCAAGTTAAGCGACATTTTTTTATTAATTTTGCACCCTGAAATAAAACAAATACTATGAGAACCAAGTCTTTAAAGAAAAATAAAATTAACGTCATTACCTTAGGTTGTTCTAAAAACGTATATGATAGTGAAGTTTTAATGGGACAACTTCGTGCCAACGGAAAAGAAGTAACACACGAAGCAACTAAAGACGAAGGGAACATTATTGTAATTAATACTTGTGGTTTTATTGATAACGCCAAAGAAGAATCGATAAATACGATTTTGGAATATGCCGATAAAAAAGAGCAAGGCTTAGTTGACAAAGTTTTTGTTACAGGTTGCTTATCTGAACGTTACAGACCCGATTTAGAAAAAGAAATTCCAAATATTGACCAATTTTTCGGAACTACGGAATTGCCTTTATTATTAAAAGCATTGGGTGCCGATTATAAACACGAATTAATTGGAGAACGTTTAACTACTACTCCAAAAAATTACGCGTATTTAAAAATTGCTGAAGGTTGCGATAGACCTTGTAGTTTTTGTGCCATTCCATTAATGAGAGGAAAACACAAGTCGACTCCCATTGAGCATTTAGTAATTGAAGCCGAAAAATTAGCTAAAAACGGTGTAAAAGAATTAATTCTTATTGCGCAAGATTTAACGTATTACGGTTTAGATTTATACAAAAAAAGAAACTTAGGGGAGCTTTTAGAAGCTTTAGTAAAAGTAGAAGGCATCGAATGGATTCGTTTGCATTACGCCTTCCCTACTGGTTTTCCAATGGACGTTTTAGAATTAATGAAACGCGAACCAAAAATTTGTAATTACTTAGATATTCCTTTACAACATATTTCAGATAGTGTTTTAAAATCGATGCGTCGTGGAACTACTCAAGAAAAAACAACGAAATTAATTCACGATTTTAGAGCGTTAGTTCCTGAAATGACAATCAGAACTACTTTAATCGTTGGTTATCCTGGTGAAACGGAAGAAGATTTCAATACTCTTAAAAATTGGGTGGAAGAAATGCGTTTCGAACGTTTAGGATGTTTTACGTATTCTCACGAAGAAAACACACATGCTTATTTATTAGAAGATGATGTTCCAGAAGAAGTAAAACAAGACAGAGCAGCTCAAATTATGGATATCCAAGCACAAATTTCTTGGGATTTAAATCAAGAAAAAATTGGACAAACGTTCAAATGTGTGATTGACAGAAAAGAAGGGGAACATTTTGTAGGAAGAACTGAATTTGATAGTCCAGATGTAGATAATGAAGTATTAATCGACGCTTCAAAATTCTATTTAAAAACAGGTGATTTCGTAAATTTAAAAATCATTGATGCTACAGAATTTGATTTGTATGCTGAACCGGTTTCTTAATTTACGATTTGAGATTTAGTATTTACGTCTAAGAACTTTTAAACTATTCAAAACATAACTATGAAAAAAATTTTTATTTGTTTTTTTATACTACTTTCAACTGCATTTTTTGCTCAAGATAAGAGTAATTTAGTTTTTAAGGAAAGTATTTATATTGTTGAAATTAAAACTGAAAACGGTAAAAATTTCTTGGATTTAGATAAAGAAAATAAAATTCAAATTGTAACCAAAAATATTGATCCTGTAAACTTGTCTTGTATTGGACAAAATTTAAAGAGAAACAAATTATCAAATGATAAAAACGCAACTAATTGGACAATAAAACCATCCAAAGAAGGTTTAAAAGAAGGTGTTTACTCCTTAATGATAACTTTTAGAGGCAAAAAAGGAAAATTATTTCATCATGAGTTTTTAATTCCTGTAAAGTAAAACTTTAAAACTAGTCACTAATCACTCTTTACTAACCACTAAAATATGGATTCTTTATCACAAATCGTTTTAGGCGCAGTCACTTTTGCCTTGGTAAAAGACAAAGAAATTGGTAAAAAATCATTAGTTTATGGTGCTGTTTTAGGAACTATTCCTGATTTAGATGTTTTATTAAATCCGTTTTTTGATAGTGTAGAACAATTAGCGATTCATCGAGCGTTTTCACATTCTATATTTTTCTCCATATTACTGAGTTTATTAGCGGGTAAATTACTTTCTAAAAAGTACAGCACAAGTTATATTTCATGGGTTTGGGCTTGTTTCGTTGCCCTTTTCACACATCCTTTATTAGATTTATGTACCACTTACGGAACACGAATTTTATATCCATTAACCAAATCGTATTATTCCCTTAATAATGTTTTTGTTGTAGATTTAGGTTTTACACTTCCGCTATTAATTGCTTCAATTGCTTTGTGGATAATGAAAAATAAAAATCCAAAAAGAAGCAAAATCATCAATATTAGTTTGATACTTTCAACAGGTTATTTACTTTGGGGATTGGTGGTTAGAGAAATCGTTTACCACAAATTCGAAACGGTTTTACAAGAAAAAAATATCGTTTATGAACAAATGAATGTCGCTCCTACTCCATTCAACACCTTTTTATGGCAAGCGATAATTAAAACAAAAGAAGGTTTTTACCTAAGCGATTACAGTATTTTCGATAAACAAATGAACACTACTTTTCATTTTGTAAAAAGCGAAAATCAATTGCTTCCAGCCTTAAAAAGCAGACCAGAATTAGAACCTTTTTTCAACTTCGCACAAGGTTACGAATTAGTTAAAAAAGAAGGTGATGTCATTAAAATTTATGTGACGAAATTCGGACCGATGAGTATGGATGAAAAAGGTCCAAAATTTGCGTTTCCAATGTGTATCAATCCAGATGGAAGTTATTATGCAGTGCAAAATCCACCAAAAAATTACGGGGAAATTTTTAGCAAACTTTGGATTAGAATTCAAGGGAAATAACAGCATGACAAATATCATATTTATTGTAATTTATTAATCAGAACTTTGAATAGTAAATTAAAACAAAGAATATGATATCTAAACACATTTTAACCCAGGAATTTCCAGAGTACGAAACAAAAATTAGCAATTTAAAAGTTGAAAATGCACATTTTAAAAAATTGTTTCACGAATTTGACGAATTAGATCACGAAATCTATAGAATTGAAAGCGATACCGAACCTGCTTCAGATGATGCTTTGAATGATTTAAGAAAAAAGAGAGTGCATTTAAAAGATGAAATTTATCAGTTTTTAACGAATAATTAATTTTCTCTTTTTTATTTTGATAGATTCCCTGTAAAAAACAATTTACAGGGAATTTTTATATATTTGAATTTTTATTTTATAAATGACTCCAAAAATTGTTACAATACCGCCCAAAAAACTAATAGGATTTTCAATTGAAATGTCTTTATTAGATAATAAAACATATAGCATTTTCAGTCAATTAATGCCTCGCTTAAAAGAAATAACGAATGCAAAAAGTGCAGATATATTTTGTATTCAAGTTTATGACGCAGATTATTTTACGAATTTCACTCCAGAAACACTTTTTACAAAATGGGCCGCTGTAGAAGTTAAAGATTTTGAGAATATTCCTAATGGATTTGAAAAACTAGAACTTACAGGGGAAAAATATGCTGTGTTTTTATATAAAGGGACATCTGAAATGTTTTCTGAAACTGCCCAATATATTTATGGAGAATGGTTACCCAATTCAGGATTTCAATTAGACAACAGACCTCATTTTGAAATAATGGGAGATAACTATCTAGGACACGAAAACCCAGAAAGTGAAGAAGAAATTTGGATTCCTATTAAATAAGTATTCAGCCGCAGCATTCAGTAAATTATGAACCACTTTTATAAGACTTTAAAAAGACAAATTCTTATACTTCTAATGTATACTTTAGGAGCAAATTTTTATGATTATTTCTTCAATAGACCTCATGAAAAAGGAATGTTAAGTCCATTATTATATGTTATTTTATATGCATTAATCCACCTCTTTCTTTTATCAGTTTATACTGCTTCAAATCATCAAGACGAGAGAAAAAAACTTAAAAACTATATTTTAACCATACCAATAGTTTTTGTTTTAAGCATTTTTTTTACAATACTTTCACTTTATTTAAATCATTAAAATGAAGTACTTCTATCAAGCAACATTAACAAATTCTATAATTTTTATTTTATATCTAATTGCCTCTAATTGCATTGAGGATTCTGGTCATCATTATTCAGGATTAGGGAAATTTTTGATTATGATTATTTGCTTAATCGGACAGTTTTTATTCAACTTTTTTATTGCTTTATACTTTTTTAGCAATGATAAATCGAATAAAGGAAAAGTACACATTTCGAATTGTTTTCTACTTGTGATTATTAGTTTGATATATATTTTCTTGTAGAAAAAAAATAAATAAGTCGCTTTAAGTAAAACAAGTTTATGGGTAATATCGAGCCAAACTTTTAATACTTTTGACTTATCCCTTTTTACTTGGCTCTTTTTACTTTTTACTTAGCTCTTTTTACTTGGCTCTTTTTACTTTTTACTTGACTCTTAAACAACCTAATTCAACTGCTCACTAAACAATCTAATTAAAGTCTGACCATCAACCATATGATTAGGTGAATCTTCTATAAGTTTTAAAACTCGTTTCATAGCATACGGATCTAAACCCATATTAATTCCGATTTCGTTGATTTTTACTCTTTCTCTTTCGTGCAAAACATCGTCTGAACGCATCAATAAAGCCAAACGGTAAAACTGACAAATTCTATTCAATTCGTCTTTGATTATATTGACTTCGCCCTTATTTTCATACAGTTTATGCAACGTTTCTTTATCAATACCTAATTCGTACGCTACAATTTCAATGAAATCATATTCTCTGTCGTGTAATTCACCGTCAATTAAAGCAAACGAAATCATTTCTTTTAACAAACTAATTTTTTCTTGAGTAGTTTCCATCAAAATTATTACTTTTATAATATTCTTCAAATATAAAAAAATGCAACAATTTTTAAGACTATTTCTATTCCTTTTTTTCTTTTCAACAATTCAAATTAAAGCTCAAAACCGATATTCTACTTTCGATATTGAGGCGCCACAACTACAAACTAAAAAGAAAATTTGGGTGTATTTACCTTTGAATTACGAAAAATCAACTAAAAAATATCCCGTAATTTATATGCACGATGCTCAAAATTTATTTGACAGAGAAGCTTCTTTTGGCGGTGAATGGAATGTTGAAGAAACGTTAGATAGCTTGAAAGCCAAAGTAATTGTAATTGGCATTGAACATGGAAATGAAAAACGAATTGAAGAATTAACACCTTACAAAAACGAAAAATACAGAAATAGCGGAAATGCAAATGCTTATTTAGAATTTATCGTAAAAACGTTAAAACCACAAATAGATTCAACTTACAGAACGAAAACTAATGCTAAAAACACTTGCATTTGGGGTAGTTCGCTTGGCGGATTGGTTTCTTTTTATGCGGCTTTACAATATCCAGATGTATTTGGAAAAGTAGGTTGCTTCTCTCCTGCATTTTGGGTTAATAAGTCGAATATCGTTGAGAAAATGGAAAAGATGCCAAAGTTGGATGCAAAAATTTATTTACTTTGTGGCGATAAAGAAGACAAGGAAAATATGGTTTCAAATATGAAAGAAATGGAAACCTTGATCAACTCCAAACGATGTGAATGCAAGAAACTAAATAAATTAGTAATTGTAAAAGATGGAGAACATAACGCAAAATTATGGCGAAATGCGTTTGCAAAAGCGTATCTTTGGCTTTTCTAAAAATAATTACAAGTGTCACTCTGAACAAAGTAGAAGAGTTAACAAATAAAACTTAAAAATATGAATAATAACGATATCTTCAAAAAACTACGTGTAGCCTTACAATTACGTGACGACCAAATAGTTGAAATTTTAAACCTAGTAGATTTTAAAATGTCGAAAGGCGAATTAGGTGACATTTTCCGTGCGGAAGATCACTCTAATTTCATGGAATGTGGCGATCAGGTTTTACGTAATTTCTTAAATGGATTAATTATTCATTTACGTGGTACGAAGGAAAATCCGAAAAATCCACGTGAAGTAATCAAATCGCACAAAGATTACGAAACACAAACGGAAAGAACAGACAAAACCATTTACGAACCGAAGAAACCTTACAATAAAACGGATAGTAAAACGCAATTTAAACCAAGAACTGGCGATAAAAAACCATTTACAAAAGACGGTGACAAAAAAGAATTTAAACCTAAAACAGGAGAAAGTTCAGATAAAAAACCTGCTTTTGGAAAGAACAAATTTGGCAACGATAAAAAACCAGCCAAACAAAATCCTGTCGAAAAATTCAAGTTTAAAGACGGCAAAAACACTAAATAAAACAGTTCAAATTTTATGAAACAATACTCTTTATTATTCTTTTTTTTAAGTTTTCAAAGTTTAATTTTCGCTCAAAATTTTCAAGACGATTTTAAAAAATATTTTGATATAAAAGACACTGTCAATCAATTGAAAACTTTAAGAAAATGGGAAAAAGCTGAACCGAAAAATCCGGAATTATATACCAGTTTTTTCAACTATTATGCACTTAACGCTAAAAAGGAAATGCTTTCTTTAACTAAAGAACAACCTAAAGGCGAAAGTTTAGCTTTAAATGACAGTACAAATAAAGAAGCTGGATATATTGGTAGCCAAACTTATTATGATGCTGATTTCGTAAAAAAAGCTATTACCAAAATTGACCAAGGAATTTCTTTACATCCAAACAGATTAGACATGCGATTTGGAAAAATTTACTTTTTAGGTTTGATAGAAAATTGGGATGGCTTTACAAAAGAAATTATCGACGCTGTAAAACATTCTTCATTGAATAATAACAACTGGACTTGGACAAACAATACAACTCGTGAAGGTGGAAAAGAGTTTTTTCTTTCTTCACTTCAAACGTATCAAATGCAATTATTTAATACCGAAAACGATGCCTTATTGGTAAATATGAGAGATATTGCTAATGAAGTTATCGCTCATTATCCAGACAATGTTGAAAATTTATCTAATCTTTCTATAACTTACTTGTTAACTAAAGAATACGATAAAGGCTTAGAGGTTTTACAAAAAGCTGAAAAAATAAACCCAAAAGACACTATTGTTTTAGCTAATATTGCTCATGCATATTATTTAAAAGACGACAAAAAAAGAGCTATAGAATATTACGAAAAAGTAATAAAATATGGCGATGAAGAATCTAAAGAATATGCCAAACAAAAAATTGAAAAATTGAAAAAATAAAACGAAATCCTCAATTATATAATTGGGGATTTTTTTATGCTAAAATTTATATATTTGTTTTTCTATCAGCCATAAAAAATCAAACACTTTAAAATGCTTAAAAAAATTCATCACATTGCTATTATTTGTTCGGATTACGAAAAATCTAAACACTTTTATACGGAGATTTTAGGGTTCGAAATCAAGCAAGAAGTTTACCGTAAAGAAAGACAATCCTACAAATTGGATTTAGCATTAAATTGGAATTATTGTATCGAATTGTTCTCCTTTCCGAATCCGCCAGAAAGAACTTCCAGACCAGAAGCTTGCGGTTTACGTCATCTTGCTTTTGAAGTAGATGATATTCAAAGTACTATAGAAACTTTATCAAAATACAACATTAAAACTGAACCGATAAGAATTGACGAATTCACCCAAAAAAGATTTACTTTTTTTGAAGATCCAGATCAATTACCTATTGAATTATATGAAGTGTAATAAAACAAAAAATCCTGAACTTTCATTCAGGATTTTTTTATATATTTTTATTTGTAAACCGATTCTTTTTTGAAGTGAACCGCTAATAAATAATACACTACAGCTCTGTATTTACTTCTATTAGAACGACCGTATTTTTCAATTACCGCATCAATTCCTTTATCTAAATCTGCACCATCACTTAAACCTAATTTCTTAATTAAGAAATTGTTTTTTACAGTTGCTAATTCTTTTTCATCTGTTCCTGAAACCGTTGAAGAATCTGCATTATAAATAGATGGACCACAACCAATAACTACTTTAGTTAATAAATCCATATCAGCAGATACACCACATTTGTCTTTTAAATCTGCAGCATACTTTACTATTAATTCATCTCTTTTACTCATAATTGTTTGTTTTTTTGTTAGTTATCTTTCAAACTTACAATAATTTACTTAAAAAATAAAGAATTTGAAATAAAACTTAACCTTTTAATAATGAAAATAAAAAAGACAAAAAAGAACGAAAATAAAAGCTTTAAGAAAATTACAAATTCTTAAAGTAATCCAATAAAACAGAGTTATTTAATTTTTCTGGAGTGAAAATTTCTAAGATTGCTGGTGAAGTTTCGTCTGAAACAAAAGTATTCCAAACCGATTGCAACTCGTTTTCATCTTGTACAGAAACATAATTCAATTGATACATTTTTGCTAAATGCTCCGCCGTTAAGTGATGTGAGGTTTCGAAAAAAGTATTAAACGTTTCCGTTTCTTGATGACCAGGTAAAATTCTGAAAATACCGCCACCGTTATTATTTATCAAAATAATTTTGAAATTTTTAGGAATGTAATTGTTCCATAACGCATTGCTATCGTACAGAAAACTAATATCACCCGTAATTAGGATTGTTGGTTTTTCATTCGCTACAGCAGCTCCAATTGCCGTTGACGTGCTTCCATCGATTCCACTTGTTCCACGATTGCAAAACACTTCAATCGTTTTATTCATATTGACCAACTGAATATAACGAATCGGTGAACTATTACTGACTTGCAACTGAATATGCTCAGGTAAATTTCGACTTAAAAAATCAAACACTTTAAAATCCGAAAACGGAATTTGTGATATATAATTATCGTGCTTTGTTAATCTATCTTGCCAAATGGTTTGAAAATCAAATTTATATTTTGATTCAATGATATTATCTTCAACTAACAATTGATTAAAAAAACTAGAAATATTCGTTTGAAAATGTTCTGACAAACAACCAAATGTATCATACGCACGAAGTTCATCTACATGCCAATGTTGTTTCGGTTGATAACTTCTTAAGAAAGCTTTAATTCGTTTAGAAACTACCATTCCACCAAAAGTTAGTAGAATATCTGGTTGAAAATTCAGTTTATCTTCTTCAGAAAATGTCGTAACTAAAGTATCAATTCTATCAATAAAAGTTGGATGATGTAAGTTGGACGTTTTCTCTAAAAGCACCAAAACACTTTCGTCTTGCGCTAAAAATTCAATATATTTTTGTTCGATAGAATTCGGCAACAACTCGCCTACTAAAATCAATTTCTTTTTTGCAGAATGCCATTCTGAAACGAACTTCGCATTTAAATTAAATTTTAGTTTTTCATTATTCGAAACAGTAATTTTAGGAACATAAGTTGGCTCTAGAAGTGTTTCGTATAAAGGTTCTTCAAAAGGAACATTAATATGTGCTGGACCTTTTTGAGAAATAGCTATTTCAATCGCCGAAACTATTAAATTGGCATTTTCCTCAGAAGCATTTTCGGTTAAATTGGCAGAAAAAACAATATGATTGGCAAAAACATTTTCTTGACGAATCGTTTGTCCGTCTCCAATGTCGATTTTATTTTGAGGTCTATCGGCTGAAACGACTAATAAAGGAATTTGACTATAAAATGCTTCAGCAACAGCTGGATAATAATTCAACAACGCAGAACCCGAAGTACAAACAACAGCCACAGGTTTTTGCAATTGTTGCGCCAAACCTAAAGCAAAAAACGCCGCACAACGCTCATCGGCAATGCTATAACACGTAAAACCATCATGATTTGTAAATCCGATAGTTAAAGGCGCATTTCTCGAACCTGGAGAAATTACAATATGCTGAATTTCTTTTTGACGAAAAATTTCAATAACAGCTTGCGCTAATGGTATTTTTGGGTATAAGTTGGCTTTCAATTGATGTGGTTTGGAATTAAATTTTCAATTACAAATTTACTAATTTACCCACATTTTTTATACTTTTATCAGATAAATAAATACTTCAAAATGAACCCGATAATTCGAACCTACAAAACCGAAGATTGCCCAGCCATATTAGAAATCATCAATGACCAAATTTTAAACGGTGTGGCTTTGTATGATTATCAACCGAGAACTTTAGCGCAACAATTGGCTATTTTTGAAGATAAATTACAAAAAGACTTTCCAATTATTGTAGCGGAAATGAACAATGAAGTTGTTGGATTTGGCTATTATAGCGAATTTCGTTTTAGAGAAGCTTATAAATTGACCGTCGAACATTCTGTTTATGCAAATAAAAACTTCATTGGAAAAGGAATTGGGAATATGTTATTAACCGAATTAATTGCTTTAGCGAAAACTCAAGGTTTACACACGATGATTGGAGTAATTGATTCAGAAAACGAAAGTAGTATAGCTTTTCACGAAAAATACGGATTTGAAAAGGCGGGTTTTATAAAAGAATCTGGCTTTAAATTTAACCGTTGGTTGCATTCGGTTTTTATGCAAAAGATGCTTTAGTAAAGTTTAAAAAAAAATTCCAAATCTCAATATATCGAAATTTGGAATTTTAACAACTTAAAACTAAAAATTATTTCCCTTCAATCCAATTGGTAATTGAACTGTCGTTTGGTAAAACTCTTGGAGAGATTACATCAACTAAATGTCCGTTTTCATCAATTAAATATTTCTGAAAATTCCATTCTACTTCGCTGTCTTCCAATCCGTTTTTAGCTTTTTGAGTTAAGAATTGATACACTTCATGCAGGTTGCTTCCTTTGACTGAAATTTTTTCCATCATTGGAAAAGTCACACCATAATTCTTTTTACAAAACGCACCAATTTCTGCATTTGTTCCTGGTTCTTGTGCGCCAAAATTATTGGCTGGAAAACCTACAATTACAAAATTTTTGTCTTGGTATTTTTCGTAAATCGCTTGTAATTGTTCATATTGTGGTGTTAACCCACATTCTGATGCCGTGTTTACAATTAGTATTTTTTTTCCTTTTAGAGAAGCGAAATCAAACTCATTTCCTGATAAATCTTTTACTTTAAAAGTATAAATTGAACCTTGTTCCATAGCATTAATTTTAGAAGTTTCTGATAAAGGATTTTCGTTCGTATTTTCCACGAAATGTTCCCAATTTTCTGCTTTTTTATCTTCGTTTTTAGTATTGCAAGCCAATGCAACCATTACAATTCCTGTGAAAGTGTGAAATAATTTCATAAACAAGTATTTTTATTTCTCAAATGTAAGAAAAGAAACAGAAAACAAAAGTTAATGTTGTATTAAAAGTAAAACTAATAATAAATATACATCAGTACATTTTTATCCGATTTATCTAAAACATCTTGAATTCGTAAATAGAATTTTTCGTTTAACATCGGACAACCCCAACTTAAAACAATAGGAGAAATTTGTTCTTCATAAGGCATTTTTTTATGAGAATGCAATACAATATTTCTCAAAAATGCATTACTATTTGAAGTATCTAAACCATACATTCTATAAGCTTTACCGAAAGTTCCATTATATGAATTTCCAATATAATATTTACCTAATGAAGTCATTAATGAACCATCGGTATTACTAAATTGCAATTCACCCGTTACTGTTACTGAACCAGAACCATGAGCCACTAAACCAGAATCTGTAATTTGGTTTTTCTTCGTATCATAAACAAAAAAACGATATTTATTAGATGGAATTCTCATATCTAAAAGAAAAAACACCTCTTTATTATATTTAGAATTCTTTTTTAGAAATGCTTTTATTTCTTCTGCCTTACTTAAAGTTTTGTCTACGATTCTATTCGAAGTTTCACTATTAACTGAAGTACTTTTCAAATAAAAATTAGACAACAATACGATTCCTAAAACGGATAAGATGATGATTATTTTTTGCTTCATAGTAAAATTGCATATTAAGAAATAACGACAAAAAAGTGAAATTATTATACAAAAAAACCTGACAGGTTTTTAAATCTGTCAGGTTGTCTTTTTAAAGTAAACTTTATATTTATTTCTTTTTGTAAAATCTTTTATACTGAACGAAAGCTATCGCTGAAATAGCTAAAACAACTGCTAAGGCATAACCGTAATAAACTACATTTTGTTGTTCACCAGAAGCATAAGAATGCAATCCACTCAAGTGGAAATTTACACCAAAATACGTCATTAAGATACTAGCAAAAGCTAAAACCGACATGAAGTTGTATGCAAATAATCCACGTAAAGCAGGCACAAATCTGGCGTGAATTACGAATGCATAAATCATGATACTAATTAGTGCCCAAGTTTCTTTTGGATCCCAACCCCAGTAGCGGCCCCAACTTTCGTTGGCCCATTGTCCACCTAAGAAATTACCAATTGTAAGCATTACTAAACCAACGGTTAAAGCTAATTCATTGATATATGTGATTTCTTTGATGTTTAATTCCATTTTAGATTTGTTCTTTTTGTTCGTGAAAATCATCAAAAACAAAGACACTAATCCTAAAATCATCGCTAGTGTAAATGGCCCGTAACTTCCTACAATAACAGCCACGTGAATCATTAACCAATAAGAATTTAATACAGGAACTAAATTTGCAATACTTGGATCCATCCAGTTCAAATGTGCAACCCATAAAACCATAGCTGTTACAAATGCTGTTGAAGCAACTGTAAGTTCCGATTTTCTTCCGAAAGCTACACCAAAAAACATAGTTGCCCACGCCACATAAATCATACTTTCATAGGCATCAGACCAAGGTGCATGACCAGAAATATACCAACGAACAATTAATCCAGCTAAATGTAAAAGGAATAGTAAAATAATAGTTCCGTGGAAAAACTTCACTACATAATTTACCCATTTCTTTTTGTTGAAAATTTGAACAATTACAAAAATGAACATTAGAATTCCTACTAAAGCGTAATATGTATATAATTTTTTGAAAATATCGTATTTGTTATATTGAATTTCAGCCTCTAATTTATCTTCCGAAAGCATTACTTTTCCACCAAATTTCTTTTGATAATCTGATAAACCTTTTAGTAAACTTTCGGCGTTTTTGTAATTTTTAGATTGTGAAGCTCTCGCAGCTTCGCTAAAATAAAATGGAATGATATTTTTAACAATATCTAAATTTGTTTTCGTTGGATGTTGCAATTCTAAAAAAGAAGCCCATTTGTTGTTGGCGTCTTTAGGAAGTGGAAAAAATCGTAAAATTTGTCCGCTGATAGCCGAATACAATAAATTTACTTTATTATCTGCAGCTATAAAATCTTTTTGAAACTTATTTGGCACAACTTCTTTATACGCTTCATCTGTTTGTTTTTGCAATTTATAATTTCCAAAATCATCGAAAAAACTAATTAACGGTGCATATTTTGCTTCTTTATCTACACCAATAATCTTACGAATACTGTCGTTTCCTCTTTCTAAATGAATAATTGGAATTTGGTACCAAAACTCAGGAAATTGATTCATTGAAATTAAAACCTGATCTGAAGTATACCCTTCAAACTTATCATTTTTAGATATTTTTCGCAATAATTCAGACGAAAAAGTATTCACAGGTTTCATTCTTCCTTTAACATCTTGGATGACTAATCTTCCAAATTTTTCCGCATGCTCCGGAGAAACCATATATTTTTTAATCTCTTTTAAAGATTCTGCAACCGTTGGCATTTTTGGTTTTTGAACCGAAGTGTCATGCTGATGTGGTTCTGTTCCGTGATTATGTCCGTCGTGATTGGTATGATTATCTTGAGCAAAACCAACTAATCCGAAGAAGAATAAAAGTACAGTCAACGCAGCTTTTTTCGCACGAATTTTATCCACTTTCACTTTTAAATCATTAAATCTTGTATTTTTATCAAATAAAATCGCCATTAAAGCAAAGTATAATAAGAAGTAACCTATGTAAGTAATCCAAGTTCCCCAGAAATCGTGATTTACAGAAAGTACCGTTCCTTTTTCATCCTCATCAAAACTTGCTTGAAAAAAACGGAATTCTCTATAATCTAAAATATTATTCATGAAAACACTATCTGTAAACGTTTTTGACAATTCTTTATCTTGAATTTCGATTTTACTTTTAAATGCTGAATAGCTTTTTTCTGTTCCAGGATATTTTTCTGCCACAAAATCATTCAATTTTATAGAAAAAGGCAACGTATGAACTTTACTTCCATACATTAAAGTGAAATCTAATTTACCCATTTTAAAACTATCTGGTTCACCTTGTTTTCCTTTAGAACCTTTAAGTGTTACGATTTCTTCTTTGTTTTGAGAAGTCACTTTTACTACAATGGCATCATCTGTTTTTTTGTCTTTATAATCGCCATTTGATGCTAAAACTACTTTTCCATTTTGAGCTAATTCAGGAAGTACAAACTGTATTCCACCAGCATTATATAACGAACGGAACATTAACGGACTTGGTTGGTCTTTTGCGATTGTACCTTGCATTTTATCTGCCATTCGCATATAGTTACCCTCAAAAGGCGTTTGAATTGTATATGCAGCTGAAATTTTAGTAATGTTTATAGCGCCTTGTGTAAATTTATTGAACGCAAATAATACGTTACTGATGTTTTTCACTTCACCATCACGCAAATAATGCTCTTTTCTACTTCCACCACTTGCTTCCACTAATTTAATATATAAATCGCCTTTTGCATCTGGTTTGAATGTTTCAGAAGCATTCATAATAAATTCTTGTAATTCAATTTTATATGGAATATCTGAAAACTCATCAGAATATGAAAATGAATTATTTACAGCTTGAGAAAGTAATAATTGTTTTTCAATGGTTTTACGTTTCATCTCACCTTTATAATCTCCATCAACAAACAGAGTAAGATGTGGCATATCTGAATATACCGTATTAGCTGTTGCACCTTCACGAATTGGCATTAAACCTTCGTAACTAATATATCTAGTTACAAAAGCACCAATTATTATAAAAATCCACGACAAGTGTAATAATAAAGTCGCCCATTTTTCTCTTTTATGCAATTGGTAACGTTTGATATTTCCGAAAAAATTAATTAAGAAAAACAACATAATGGCTTCAAACCACCAAGTGTTGTAAATTAAAATTCGAGCAGTTTCTGTATTATACGCATCTTCAATGAATGTTCCTGCTGCCATTGCTGCTGCAAAACCAATAAATAAAAGTGCCATTAAGCGTGTAGAATATAGTGCGGAAAGTAATTTCTGTAACATAAAATGTTGTCTTTTTTTAAAGTAGTGCAAATGTACAGAATTGAAAATAAAGAGTAACTATTTTAACAAAATTTAATATTTGTAGGGGGAAGCTGGAAGATGGAAGCTGGAAGTTAATACAACATTTTGATTTCTTTAATGTCAAAAAGCTGTAAACTTTCATCTTCAAGTTCAATTTGTAACAAACCATTTGGCAATACTTGTTTGATTATTCCCATAAATTTATCACTTGATGAGTTTTCAAAAGCCATAGGTACATTTTTTTTGAATAAATTTTCTTGATAAACTTCCCAAAAATATGTGGCACCTTCGTTTTTATATAAATTGATGTTGTTTTGAAATTGGTTTAAGAAATTTAGCAATACTTCCTCTTTATGCCATTCTTGTCCAGAAATCTTTTTTAAAGAACTTGCTTGTGGCAAATTTGAAAAATTTTCTTGGTTCACATTTATGCCAATTCCTATGACAGAAAGTATTTCTGAATTACTTTTGAACTGATTTTCAATTAAAATGCCACAAATTTTCTTTTTATCTGCCAAAATGTCGTTTGCCCATTTTATAGATAAATTCGGAATTTTTAAATTTGTAAATGCTTGAAATAAACTAACAGCAACTACCACATTCAAATTGAAAACTTCTTCGAAATTTAGCAACACATCTTTTATCAATACACTGAAAGTAAGGTTTTTACCACTTTCTACTTCCCAATTTGCGCCTCGTTGTCCTCTCCCATTGGTTTGGTTTTCAGCCACAACAACAGTGAAATTTTCTACAGTTTGTTTCGTAATTAATTCTTTTAAATAGCTATTTGTAGAATCAATGGCAGGGAGTTTGATAATATGCATATAAGAAATTTTGTTATTACTTAATTGAAGTTACAAAAATAAAGACAAAAAATGATACCTTTGCACAAAACGAATAAATAATAGATGACGAAAAATATTAGCACAGATGATTTACTAGCAAGTATCATCAAAGGGATAGAAGATGTAAAAGGATTAGATATTGATATTCTTGATTTAAGAGGGATTGACAATAGCGTTTGTGATTATTTTGTAATTTGCAATGGTAATTCAAATACCCAAGTAAATGCAATTGTAGGTTCAATACAAAAAGGTGTGTCTAAAGAATTAAAAGACAAACCTTGGCATGTTGAAGGAACTGACGTTGGAGAATGGGTATTAATGGATTATGTAAATGTAGTAGTTCACGTATTTCAAAAACACATTAGAGAGTATTATAACATTGAAAGTCTTTGGGGTGATGCTAAAATCACTTCAATAGAAAACAAATTCTAAAACAATTATGTCAGAGAAAGAAAACGAAAACAAAAACAAGCCAATTATTAAAGTTGTAAAACTTGGGCCTTGGTTTTTTCCAATATTAGCCGTTTCAATAATTTTATTAATCAACTTTTTTAATGGTGGTTTCGATATGAATTATCCGAAATCGACTTCTATTTCTTCTTTTTATGATTTATTGAATAAGAATCAAATTGAAAAAGTAGACATTTTAACAAGTACTTCCGGCAATACAGCTGAAATTACTTTGAAAAAAACTGCTTATAAAAGTTCTACGGACAAAGAATTAAAGAAAGTAACTCAAGAAAAAGGACCACATTATTTAGTAAAAGATGTGGGTAGCTTAGAGTTATTTCAAAATGAGCTAAAAGAAGCTAAAAAGAATAAATTAATTTCAGGATACGATTTAAAACCTACAAGCAATTGGGGGGAATGGATTGGATTGTTATTACCAACCTTAATTTTCATTGGATTTTTCTATTTCATTTCGAAAAGAATGTCTGGTGGTGCTGGTGGTGGCGGTCAAATATTTAGCATCGGAAAATCGAAAGCGAAATTATTCGACGAAAAAAATGACATAAAAGTTACTTTTGAAAATGTTGCTGGATTAGAAGGTGCGAAAGAAGAAATACAAGAAATTGTAGAATTCTTAAAAACACCTGAAAAATACACAAGTATTGGTGGTAAAATTCCAAAAGGAGCCTTATTAGTTGGGCCTCCAGGAACTGGAAAAACCTTATTAGCCAAAGCGGTTGCTGGCGAAGCAAACGTACCTTTCTTCTCTTTATCAGGTTCTGATTTTGTGGAAATGTTCGTAGGTGTTGGAGCTTCTCGTGTTAGAGATTTATTCAAACAAGCCAAAGACAAAGCACCTGCTATTATTTTCATTGATGAAATTGATGCCGTTGGTAGAGCTCGTGGAAAAAACAACATGTCTGGAAGTAATGACGAAAGAGAAAACACTCTTAACCAATTACTAACAGAAATGGACGGATTTGGTACCAATTCAAACGTAATTGTTTTAGCTGCAACCAACAGAGCAGATGTTTTAGACAAAGCATTAATGCGTGCTGGACGTTTTGACAGACAAATTTATGTTGACTTACCAGATATCAGAGAACGTGCTGCAATTTTTGAAGTACACTTAAAACCTATTACAAAATCAGAAACATTAGATGTGGAGTTTTTAGCAAAACAAACACCTGGTTTTTCTGGTGCTGATATTGCAAATGTTTGTAATGAAGCCGCTTTAGTAGCTGCAAGAAAAGACAAAAAAGCTGTAGATAAACAAGATTTCTTAGATGCTGTTGACAGAATTGTTGGTGGTTTAGAAAAGAAAAATAAAATCATTACAAAAGCAGAAAAACACGCTATTGCTATTCATGAAGCTGGACATGCCACCGTAAGTTGGATGTTAGAACATGCTGCGCCTTTAGTTAAAGTTACTATTGTTCCTCGTGGACAAAGCTTAGGTGCTGCTTGGTATTTACCAGAAGAAAGACAAATCGTCAGAACTGAACAAATGTTAGACGAAATGTGTGCTACAATGGGCGGAAGAGCGGCTGAAAAAGTAGTTTTCGATAAAATTTCAACAGGTGCGCTTTCAGATTTAGAAAAAGTTACCAAACAAGCTCGTGCAATGGTTACTGTATATGGTTTAAACGATAAAATCGGGAACATTACGTATTACGATTCTTCAGGACAATCTGATTATAATTTCTCGAAACCTTATTCAGATGACACTGCAAAAGTAATTGATGCCGAAATTTCTGGATTAATTGAAGCACAATACCAAAGAGCCATTGATATTTTAACGGAGAACAGAACTAAATTAGAAGCGTTAGCTGATATTTTAATTGAAAAAGAAGTTATTTTTAAAGACGATTTAGAAACTATTTTCGGAAAGAGACCTTTTGATATTGAAGAAGTAAAACCAGAAACAATGACGGAGATTATTTCAGAAACAAATTCAGAAATTACACCCGAATAAGTTATTAACAATCTATTGTATAAAAAATCTTAACCTAGAAGTAATTTTAAGTTAAGATTTTTTTATATTTGATGCTTACGAATATTTACAGAACTAAAATGAATATTTTCAAAAAAATATTTGGCAATCAAGACGACGCAGAACATCAAGAAAAAAACGTTTCTAAAAGCCAATATACACCAGACATTAATACACCAGTAGACGAATTATTTACCATTAACTTTAAAAATAATGGTGGAAAATTTATTTATTGTTCTAGTATGAGTGAGGTTCATGATAATTTTGAAAATATTTTAGAAGAAAATGATTGGTTTGAAAATCAAGTAAAATGTTTTGATTCGAGATTATTTCACTTTTTAGATGAAAACAGATTAGAATACAAAAACGCTCCCAATCCAACTTTCTTCTTTACACCATGTGAAAACTTAATTGCCGATGAAGGTTCAATCCTATTCTCATCAAAACAATTAAAACAACATAAAATAGACGAATTACCTACAAACATTATTGTTTTTGCTTCCACTAGTCAGTTAACCATGACAAAAGGTGATAGTTTAAGAAACATTAAAAACAAATACGACAAAGAATATCCAACAAATATTACTGCGATTAAGTATTTTGAAAAGACTACAGAAGAAGATTTTCTTCACTATGGTAGTTGCCACAAAAACTTATACTTAATACTATTAGAAGATTTATAAAAATGAGTGAAAATGCAACAAGAGCAAGTAGTGGTGCAGTGTATATTGCATTACTTATATTTTGCACCCTTTTTTCGCCAATAACCTTTCATATTTTATTCACGGTTTTTATGTGTTTAAGTATTTATGAATTTTCTAAAATGACCAATTACAAATATTATTATTTATTTGCTATTGGAGGAATTTTAATTTCAGTATTGTTTTTCATAAGCCAACTTCCGCCAGCAAATTTAATTTACATCGCTTCTGGTTGTGTGGTTTTCAATATCTTACTATTAATAAATTTATTTAAAGACAAATCGTTTCATAAATACCACAAAACGTATAGTCATATGTTTTTATACGTTACTTTACCTTTTATTTTATTGCTATCAATTCCAAATTTCGGACAAGATGGACCAAAATACGAAATCGTTTTAGCTATTTTTATAATGATTTGGTGTAACGATACATTTGCCTATTTGGTAGGAAAATCTATTGGAAAGCACAAATTACTAGAAAGAGTTTCACCAAAAAAAACCATTGAAGGCTTTATTGGCGGAATGATTTTTACCATAATTGCTTCTATAATAATTAGTCAATTTTATACTTTTTTTAGTGTAACTTTGTGGATTATTACAGCAATTATAATTGCATTATTTGGTACTCTTGGTGATTTAGTAGAATCTAAATTCAAAAGAGAAGCTGGCGTAAAAGATAGCGGTAACATCATGCCTGGCCATGGTGGTATTTTAGACCGACTAGATAGTGTTATTTTTGTGATTCCGTTTTTATATGTTTTATATTTAATTTACTTTACTTATGCTTAAGTTTCATCCAGAAGGATCAAAAATCATTTTAATTTCAACTTTAATTACTGTTTTAGGTATTTTTGGTGTTGATAGTTTGTTGCATGACAACACAGTTTTAAGAATAATAGTACAATGTACATTACTTTTTCTTTTAATAATGATTCTTCAATTTTTTAGAGACCCAGTAAGAGTCGCTGACAATAGTGATAATCACGTTTTAGCTCCAGTTGATGGAAAAGTGGTAGTAATTGAAGAAGTTTTCGAACCAGAATATTTTAAAGATAAAAGATTAATGGTTTCTATTTTCATGTCGCCAATCAACGTTCACGTAACAAGATATGCGGTAAATGGAATTGTGAAATATAGCAAATATCACCCTGGTAAGTTTTTAGTAGCATGGCATCCAAAAGCCAGCGAAGAAAACGAAAGAACTACAGTAGTTATTGAAAACAGAGTGTACGGTGAAATTATGTACCGCCAAATTGCTGGTGCATTAGCTAAAAGAATCGTAAATTATGCTGTTGAAGGCATGAGAGTTGTTCAAGGAAAAGATGCTGGTTTTATTAAATTTGGTTCTCGTGTGGATTTATATTTCCCAATTGGAACAGAAATCAATGTGAAATTAGGACAAAAAGCAATCGGAAACAAAACTATAATTAGTAAAAAATAAATGAACGAATTATCGTTAGATGAAAGATTCCAGGAAGCGATTCGTAATGCCAACGAAAAAATTCCTAAAACTTCTGTACCGCAAGATGTTCAGCTAGTTCTTTATGCCTATTACAAACAGGCACTTTCAGAAAACATAAGTTATGGTCACCACGGTTACGAATCAGATGAAGTAGTAACTGCTTTTAAACAAAACGCTTGGATGCAAGTAAGACATCTTAGCGCTAGTGAAGCTAAAGAAAAATACATCGAAATTATAAATCAAATGTTAAAAGATAGACAGTAATGTTTATCTTTTTTATTTTTGTACAAAATCTAAATAATAAAAAAATGAAAAACAGAATTCTAGTGTTAACTTTTGCATCTATAGTAGGTTTTACAAGTTGCGGAAAAGATAAAGAATTAGTTGAAGTTACAATTCCAGAACCTGAAAAAGTTGAAAAAGCTGCAATAGGGAATCCTGCTGATGTAAAAGCAGATGATGAAGAAGGTGCTTTTCAAATGAAAGGCCTACCTTATGCTTACAATGGTTTAGAACCATTTATTGATGCGAAAACTATGGAAACCCATTATTCGAAACATCATGTAGGATATTGCAACAAATTAAACACAGCCGTGAAAGGAACAGATTTAGAATCTAAATCAATAGAAGAAATTCTAAAAAAATTAGATATGAATAAATCTGATATTAGAAATAACGCTGGTGGCTATTACAATCATAATTTCTTTTTCGAAATATTGGCAGCAAATGGTGGCGATGCAACAGATGAAGTTTTAGAAGCTATCAACAAAGATTTCGGCTCTTATGATGAATTCAAAAAACAATTTTCTGACAGTGCCACAAAATTATTTGGTTCAGGTTGGGTTTGGTTAGTGAAAGATAAAACAGGAAAATTAATAATTTCAACTACTACAAACCAAGACAATCCTTTAATGTCAAAAGCAGAAATAAAAGGAACACCAATTTTAGCTTTAGACGTTTGGGAACACGCGTATTATTTAAAATACCAAAACAAACGTAAAGATTATATCGATGCCTATTTTAATGTAATTAACTGGAAAAAAGTTAATGAAAAATTTAAAACGGCAACCGTTACTGAATAATATAAAAAACAAAAAAGGCTTCAAATAATCTGAAGCCTTTTTTGTTTTTTTACAAATTGTAATTATTACCTTAATTGAAAACTGTTTTTAGAAACTAATTCTCCATTTTTATCAAACACATTTACAAAGTAAGAACCAGCTGTAATATTTTTTACAGGTAAATCTTCTTGTACTTGTACTGTTTTATTTTCGTACTTAACCGTTTTTTGAAAACTATATGGCAAATAAGTAGAACCAAACGCTTCTGTTTTTTTCTCTCCTAAAACGTTGTTTTTACTATCGATAACTTGCACAAAATATAATCTATCTCCAGTTTTAGCCACTTGATTTTCTGCAATTGTAAAACTAATTTTTAAAACATCAGCTCTAGTAGCTTTGTCAGTATCAACTTGTTTTCCTGAACTTTTTTGTTTAACTGCTAAAGTCGTTAAGTTTAAAACTGATAATTTCTGTGCTTTTTCAACCGTTTTAGACAAGTTTTCGTTTTTTGCTGCCAATGTATCATTTGCAGTTTTTGCATTTGATAACAACACAGTAGTACTATCTAAATTTTTAGTTAATCCAACATTTGCTTCTTTTAGTGTATTATTTTCAGCAATCAAATTGTCCATTTCGCGTTTAAGCTTTACGTACTCATTTTTGTATTTAGAAAGTTCAGCCACACTACCATTAGATTTTTTAATTTTCTCTAATAATTCTACAATTTTCGCTTGCTCTTCTTCCAATTCCCCTTTTAAAGCTGTATTATCAGCTATTGCAGTATCATATTCAGCAATTTTCGCCTCTAATTCTGACTGGAATTTTTCTTTCTCTGTCATCGTTTTGGATAAACTAGAATCAACTGCGCTTTTGTCTTGATTCAATTTATATACATACGCTAAACTTCCCATTAGAAGCAAGGCTAAAACTACAATTGCAGCCTTTAATCCTGAATTTCGAGGATTTGATTGATTTAATTCCATATTTAGTTTGATTTAGGTTATTATTCTATACAAAAATAAAATTTTATTTATTTCTATCACTATATAACGTAATGTATGTTGAAAATATTATATTTGGTACACATTTAAATTTCAAAATGGATAAATTAAACGTATTCAGTTCTAAAGATTTAGCTAAAATAACACAGCACAGAAGTGGTGAAATAAAGTTTGGCGAAAAGATAATAACTGTTCCAATTGATGAAAATTGGATAGAATTTATTACGAATTGTGAAGCAAAATTCGTTTTAATTGGTTTACCCGAAGATATTGGAGTAAAAGCAAACTTAGGTCGAACTGGAACTGCAACAGCTTTTGAAAGCACATTGAAAAGTTTAGTTAACTTCCAACACAACAAATTTTGTAAAGGAAGCGAATTAATTGCGTTAGGAGAAATTGATTTCTCTAAAGAAATGGAAATTTCAAAAACTTTAGATACAACAATCAAAGAAGACCGAAAAACACTTTTTAGTTTGGTTGAAAATATAGACAAAGATGTTTCATTCGTGATTAGCACCATTATTAAAGCGAATAAAATTCCGATTATTATTGGTGGCGGACATAATAACGCTTATGGAAATATAAAAGGATTGGCTTTAGCGAAAGGAATTCCAGTAAATGCGATAAATTTTGACGCCCATACCGATTTCCGAATTATGGAAGGTCGTCACAGCGGAAATGGTTTTACTTATGCTTTTGAAGAAGGTTTTTTGAAAAAATATTTTATCTTCGGATTACATGAAAATTTCGTATCTAAAAGTGTTTTCAATACCTTAAAAACAATAGAAGAACGGGTAAAATATGTTACTTATGAAGAAATGGCTGTTAGAAAAACAAAAAGTTTTTCAACAGAAATCACAAATGCATTAAAATTTATATCAAGCACACCTTTTGGTTTAGAATTAGATTTAGATGCGATTCCAAACATCCCAAGTAGTGCCATGACATTAAGTGGTTTTAGTGTAGAAAAAGCACGTCATTTTATCCATTTAGTTGGAAAAGAAGAAAATGCATGTTATTTTCACATCTGTGAAGGCGCACCAGATTTAGATTTATCTAACAATAATCATTTAACCGGAAAATTAATCGCTACCTTAATTTTAGATTTCATTAAGAGTAAAAAACCAAACGAAAATTAAAAAAATTACACTCGAGAAAAAAACTTTATAATTTTTGTAAAAAAGTGTTGGATTTCGAGATTGAAGTTTTAAATTTGTAAAATCAAGAAAAGAATTAAGTTGTAATGAGCGAATTGTCAAAAGTTATTGATTCTTTAGAAGTAAAGTTCTTTAAATTATCTAAAAAAATAGAAAATTTAGAGCAATTGAACGAAAGTTTATCTAAAGAATTGAGAGAAATAAAGCAGACAGCCCAACACGAAAATGAGAAAGTAAACTCATTAAAAAACGAGTTGGAAAGCTTACGAATTACCAATTCTCTTCTAGGCAGTGAAGAATACAAGAAAGAAACAAAACTGAAAATAAATTCGTTGATTAGAGAAATCGACTATTGTATAGCTCAACTTTCTGAATAATTATGGCAGAAAAGTTAAAAATAAAAATTTCAATTGCAGACCGAGTGTATCCATTAACAGTGGAAACCACTCAGGAAGAAGGTCTAAGAACGGCGTCTAAAAAAATAGATGCCACTATAAAAAAATTTGAAGCCAGCTATGCCGTAAGAGATAAGCAAGATGTATTGGCTATGTGCGCTTTACAATTTGCTTCTCAAATAGAACAAACACAAATAGATACCTCTACTGATACGGTAGAAGCATTCGAAAGATTAAAAAAACTCGACGATAAAATTGAAGGTTTACTTTCAAAATAAGAAAATACGTTCATACAAAAACACTAAAGTACTGCCCACATTAGTAAATATTTGATAAACTCAACACTAACTATTAAATGAGTGAATTTGCAATAGTAAAGCACGTCCTTCACGGGAATCCTTGATCATTGTTTTAGCTCAAATCCTGTCTGAATCGAGTTTATTCAAACACCTGATGTGGGCTTTTTTATTAAACTAAACAAAACTATGGAATTAACAAGTATAATAATTGGAATCGTTGTCGGATTGGCTATAGGATTTGCAATTGCTAAATTTTTAGAAAAAAGCAATGTATCAAACCTAATCAAAAATGCTAAAAAAGAAGCGGGTTCAATTTTAAGAGATGCTAAATCAGAAGCCGAAGCTGAAAAGAAAAATAAGCTATTACAAGCCAAAGAGAAATTTTTAGAATTAAAATCGGAACACGAAAAAGAAATTTTGTCAAAAGACAAAAAAATGGCTGAAGCCGAAAAAAGAACAAGAGATAAAGAATCTCAAATTTCAAATGAATTAGCCAAAGCAAAGAAAGTAAATGACGAAGCTGAAGCTAAGATTATTGAATACAATACAAAAATTGAAAACTTAGAGAAAAAATCTCAAGAAGTTGACAAATTACATAAAAGTCAGATTGAGCAATTAGAAGTAATTTCTGGTTTATCTGCAGAAGAAGCAAAAAACCAATTGGTTGAAAGTTTAAAAGCAGAAGCTAAAACGAATGCAATGGCGCATATTCAAGAAACAATTGAAGAAGCAAAAATGCAAGCACAACAAGAAGCTAAGAAAATTATCATTAGCACGATTCAACGTGTAGGTACGGAAGAAGCTGTTGAAAATTGCGTTTCTGTATTCAATATTGAATCTGATGATGTTAAAGGTAGAATTATTGGTAGAGAAGGAAGAAACATTAGAGCTATTGAAGCGGCAACTGGAGTTGAAATCATTGTAGATGACACACCTGAAGCAATTATCTTATCTTGTTTTGATCCAGTTAGAAGAGAAATTGCACGTTTAGCACTACATAAATTAGTAACTGACGGTCGTATTCACCCAGCTCGTATTGAAGAAGTAGTTGAGAAAACGAAAAAACAAATTGAAGAAGAAATCATTGAAGTAGGTAAACGTACGGTTATCGATTTAGGAATTCACGGTTTACACCCAGAATTGATTAAGATTGTAGGTCGAATGAAATACCGTTCTTCTTACGGACAAAACTTATTACAACACTCAAGAGAAGTTTCTAAATTATGTGGTTTAATGGCTGCAGAATTAGGACTAAACGTGAAATTAGCGAAAAGAGCTGGTTTATTACACGATATTGGAAAAGTTCCAGATACAGAAAGTGAATTGCCTCACGCTATTTTAGGTATGCAATGGGCGGAAAAATACGGTGAAAAAGAAGAAGTTTGTAATGCTATTGGAGCACACCACGATGAAATTGAAATGAAATATTTAATTTCTCCAATTATTCAAGTGTGTGATGCGATTTCTGGCGCAAGACCAGGCGCAAGACGACAAGTATTAGATTCTTATATTCAACGTTTAAAAGACTTAGAAGAAGTAGCTTATAGTTTTCCAGGTGTGAAGAATGCTTATGCAATTCAAGCAGGTAGAGAATTACGTGTATTAGTAGAAAGTGAAAAAGTTTCTGACGATTTAGCAGCAACATTATCATTTGAAATTTCACACAAAATTCAAACAGAAATGACTTATCCTGGTCAAGTTAAAGTAACTGTAATTAGAGAAACTAGAGCGGTAAATATTGCAAAGTAAACTCTAAAATAACATAATTAAAAAAGTCCGTCCTGATATAATTGGGACGGACTTTTTATTTTACAGTAAAGGATATTTACTAAAGCTAAAAAATTCAACACTATATCTATCAACAACATTCCTTCCAAACAAAATTATAAGAATATTAAATTAATAAAAACTTACATTAACAATTCTTTCTTTAACATAAAAAATCCCCAATAGAGTTATTGAGGATTTCGTATTATTTATTTTTAAGTTGGCTTATTTTTTCTTTGCCGTTTTTTTTGTTTTTCCGTTAATTACTTTAATTGCAACATACATAAACAAAATAAAAGAAAGTAATCTTAAAAACATAAAGGCACTTTCGCTTTGCATAAAACTTAAAAATTTCAAATCAAAAGGTAAGGCCAAAAAAGCCGCAATAATTGCAATTAATAACAATTTTGAATTGGTCATATTTTTAAAAAAATTCATCATACTTTATCAATTAATTAAAGAAAGAATCTACAAATTCTGTTTTATTAAATACCTGTAAATCTTCAATTCCTTCACCTACTCCAATATATTTCACTGGAATTTGAAATTGATCTGAAATACCTATAACGACACCACCTTTTGCGGTTCCGTCTAATTTAGTTACTGCTAAACAAGAAACTTCTGTAGCAGCAGTAAATTGTTTAGCTTGTTCAAAAGCGTTTTGCCCTGTAGAACCATCAAGCACCAACATTACGTCGTTAGGCGTATTAGGAACCACTTTTTGCATTACATTTTTGACTTTGGTTAATTCATTCATTAAACCAACCTTATTATGTAAACGACCCGCTGTATCAATAATAACAACATCGGCATTTTGTGCTACAGCAGATTGCAACGTATCAAAAGCAACAGAAGCTGGATCTGAACCCATTTGTTGTCTCACCATTGGCACTCCTACTCTATCCGCCCAAATTTGTAATTGGTCAATAGCAGCAGCTCTAAAAGTATCGGCAGCACCTAAAACTACATTATAACCTGCTTTTTTTAATTGATAGGCTAATTTTCCAATAGTTGTAGTTTTCCCAACACCATTTACACCCACAACCATAATTACATACGGTTTAGTATCTTTTGGAATAGTAAATTCTGAATCATTTCCGGTATTAGTTTCAGATAAAAGCGAACCAATTTCTTCTCTTAAGATTAAATTAAGTTCGTCAGTTCCTAGATATTTGTCTTGAGAAACTCTTTTTTCAATTCTTTGTATAATTTTTAATGTGGTATTTACACCAACATCTGAAGAAATAAGTACTTCTTCTAAATTATCTAAAACTTCATCGTCCACTTTAGATTTTCCAGCAACTGCTTTAGTTAGTTTGGAAAAGAACGAAGTTTTTGTTTTCTCTAAACCTTTATCTAAAATTTGCTTTTCCTGTTCTGTAATTACAGGTTCACTTTTATTAGAAGAAAATATTTTTTTAAAAAAACTCATTGTATTAAGTAAGTAATGATATGATTTTCATTATTATGGAACAAAAATAAAATAAAAAAAGCTACTTTCAAATGAAAATAGCTTTTTTAGTATCTATATTGTATAGATTATTTCTTTTTTAAGAACTCATCTACTTCTTCTGGACTCATTACTGATTCCACAAATGTGTAAGCACCTGTTTTAGGAGACTTTACCATTTTGATTGCTTTAGTCAATCTTTTAGAAGCTGTTTGTAAAGTTGCTACGGTTTTCTTTGCCATGACTTAATGTTTTATTGAATTTAAAAATCTCAAATACGATATTTGAAAATTAAAAAATTCTAATTATTTAATTTCTTTGTGAACAGTTACTCTTTTCAAGATAGGATTGAATTTTTTGATCTCCATTCTATCTGGTGTGTTTTTCTTGTTTTTAGTCGTAATGTAACGAGAAGTTCCTGGTTGACCAGATTCTTTGTGCTCAGTACACTCTAAAATTACTTGGATTCTATTACCTTTCTTTGCCATTTTAATATATTTTATAAATGATTAAACAGATTTTACAAATCCTTCTGCTTTAGCTTTTTTCAAAACTGCGGCAATACCATTTTTGTTAATTGTTTTTAATACTGCTGTAGATATTTTTAGGCTCACCCATCTATCTTCTTCAGCAATGTAAAAACGTTTTTTTACTAAGTTCACAGAGAATTTTCTCTTAGTTTTATTCATCGCGTGAGAAACGTTGTTTCCAACCATTGCTCTTTTTCCTGTTAGTTCACAAACTCTTGACATTATTCTAAACTTTTATATCGTTATTCTAAATAAGGGTGCAAAGAAAAGGATTTTTCAATTACTATGCAACTATTTTTTATTAGTTTTTTGAAATTTCTTTGTATAACATTTCAAATGCTTTGTTAACCGCCCTATCTATAACCTTTTCACGCGGTTGACCAAAATTAAATTCTTCTACAAAAACTTCACCTGGAGTGGCAATTGCAATAAAAACAGTACCAATTTCGGCTTCACTGTTTCCTTTAGTTGGTCCAGCGTTTCCAGTTGTGGCAATTGCGAAATCTGTATTAAAAATAGTTTTACAATTTAAAGCCATTTCCTTCGCAACCTCAGCACTCACTACAGAAAACTTTTTTATTGTTTCTGAATTCACTTTTAACAAATCTATTTTAACCTGATTCGAATATGCTACAATTCCACCTTGAAAATAAACTGAAGCTCCTGATACTGACGTAATTAATTCTGCGATTTTTCCTCCAGTACAACTTTCTACGGCTGACAAAGTTAATTCTTTTTTTGCTAACGCTCTTCCGACAATAACTTCAATAGTCTCCTCTTCATCATAACCCACAATAATATCTCCAATTAAAGGCTCTAATTTTTCTACTTCTTTTAAAATAGACTCACTTAAAATCGCTTCATTTTCTCCTCGAGCTGTCAATCTTAACCTAACTTTTCCTGGACTTGGCAAATACGCTAATTTTATAAAACTCGGCAAATTCGTTTCCCAATCTTCAATTTGTTCGGCAATTAAACTCTCACCTCGACCGTAAGTCATCAGTGTTTTATGCACAATATATGGTCGCTCAAATTTCTCAACCAAATAAGGAATCAATTCATTATCAACCAAATACTTCATTTCATAAGGCACACCTGGCAAAGAAACAAAAACGGTATTTCCATGTTCCATTAGCATTCCAGGAGCTGTTCCCATTTTATTGAAAAGCACTTTTGCTTTTGATGGTACCAACGCCTGCTCAATGTTTAATTGCGTAATTGGTCTTTTATAAAACCCCTCAATAATTTCTTTTACATGAGCTAGAACCGATTCATCTTGTACCAAAACATCATCGAAATAATCGCAAAATGTTTTTTTAGTAATATCATCTTTTGTTGGCCCTAAACCACCAGTTATAACAACAACATCAAAATTATTCTGAACTTTACGAAACGTTTCTAAAATATGGGTTTTATCATCTGATATAGAAAGCATCTCATAAGTTGCAATTCCTATTTTATCTAATGCTTTTGAAATGTAAGATGAATTTGTGTCGATAATTTGACCAATTAATATTTCATCTCCAATAGTTATGACTGCTGCCTTCATTTTATAAATTTGTGCAAAAATAAGAAAACCACGCTTAAAGCGTGGTTAAAATTATATTAAAAGTAAGAATTTACAATTTAAAATCTTTTTTTATTTCATCAGTGGCATCACCAATTCTTGTTTTTAGAGATTTGAAAACGTCTTTAATTTCCTTACGCTTTCCTTCTGCTTTAGTCCAATTCATAATTAGCATATTGTCTTCATAAGCAATATCCATACCTAATAAATCCAAGGTTGGCTTAATTTTATGAGCAGATGCATATGCTTGAGTGTAATCTTTTAATTCAATTGCATTTTTCATCGATTGAATTTCGAAAGGAACTTCATCTAAGAATAACGTTACAATTTGCAAGGCAAAATCATTATCATTTTCAGAAATTTCATAAACTTTAGATAAATTATATTGTAAAGCCATTTATTTTACTTGTATTTTAAACATTTGTTTACCTTCTAAAAACCCTTCTAAAACATCATTTTCTTTAACAGCTGCTACACCTTTTGGCGTACCTGTAAAAATAATATCTCCTTTTTTTAAAGTGAAAAATTGGGATACATACGACACAATTTCGTCTATGTTCCACAGCATCATAGAAGTTGAGCCTTTTTGAACGATTTCTGAGTTTTTTCTTAATTCAAAGTTAATGTTTTCTAAAGAAGTATAATTTTTTTTCGGCAAGAAGTCGCCAATAATCGCTGAATGGTCAAAAGCCTTTGCTTTTTCCCACGGCAACCCTTTTTCTTTTAACGTAGTTTGCAAATCCCGAGCTGTAAAATCTATTCCTAAACCAATTTCATCATAATATTTATGTGCGAATTTTGGACTAACATATTTACCAACTTTACAAATTTTTACTAAAACCTCCACTTCATGATGCACATCATTGCTAAATTCTGGAATCACAAAAGGTGTTTTCTTCGGTAAAATTGCCGTATCAGGTTTCATGAAAATAACTGGCTCGTCTGGACGCTCGTTATTTAATTCTGAAATATGTTCGGCATAATTTCGTCCAATGCAAATAATTTTCATTTTACTCTATCTTCTTAATTAGTTGGCTAGAAAACCTTTGAAAAGAAACATTTATATTTAACCTTCTTAACTTGGCTCTTTTTACTTTTTACTTTTTACTTTTTACTTTTTACTTGATTCTTTTACTTCGTATTTAATCGTCTTAATTTCAAACCTGTTAATACTTTTTTAGTATAAAGTGGAAAATCTGCGTTTTGAATCCAACCAAAATAACCTGGATCTTTATCAAAAACATCATCTACTAAAACATTCTTGTATTTTCCGAAGCTAAACATTTCTTGATCTTTGTCATTTAAAACAATCATACCTGCAAAATCAACAGATTTTTTACGAGTTGTAAATTCCGACAAGGCTTTCATATCATTTTGCAAATCTGGATATCTTTCTAATTGTCCTAATAAAATTTCATAAGTCGCCATAGTATCCGCTTCCGCAGAATGGGCGTTTTCTAAATTTTTACCACAATAAAATTTTAAAGCTGCAGAAAGTGTTCTTTCTTCTTTTTTATGAAAAATAGTTTGTACATCAACCGAAACGCGGTTTTTCATATCAAAATCTACACCAGCACGAAGTAATTCTTCTGCTAAAAGTGGAATGTCAAATCTATCTGAATTATATCCTGCCAAATCTGAATCTTTAATCATATTGTAAATTTGAGAAGACAATTCTACAAAAGTAGGTTCATTAGCAACTTTCTCATTAGAAATACCATGTATGGCAGTACTTTGAGATGGAATTGGAATAGTAGGATTTACCAACCAAGTTTTACTTTCTTTATTTCCGTTTGGAAACACTTTAAATATAGCTATTTCAACAATTCTGTCTTTTCCAACATCAATTCCTGTAGTTTCTAAATCAAAGAAACAAATTGGTCGTGTAAGTTTTAGTTCCATTTTTACATTTTAGGCAACAAAGATATAAGATATTAACTTTTTCAATAATATATGTTTTAAAAATATTCATAAATTTTATTAAAAACAAGAAAAACACCAATTAAAAATGCTTAATATTGTATTGTAACAAAAAGTATATCAGTATTTTACAATGAAATTAAAAACCACAAATACGTATTCTAAAATTATTATTTTAATATTTATATTAAGTAGTATTAGTCTTCTTTTGTTTGGCGGTTTATTGTTTTATGTCAAAAAACAACAACAAATTGATTACATTGAAACTAAAAATCAATTTAAAACAGACGTTTTAGCCATCTATAAAATGGAAGTTTTACAAAACGAGTCGTATGTAAATGATATTGTTTATAGGGATGAATTTGCGAAATATATTAGTTCAAGAAATGAAAATTGGTTTAATACATCTGTGGCTACTTCTTTAAATACACTAAATTTTGATAAAGTAATTGTCCTAGATAAAAAAGGAAACGTGATAATTGAAAAAAGTAAAAACCCATCTATTTTATCCGATTTAGATGTTTCTCAATCTATAAATAACATTAAACTGCACAACGCTATACGATTTTATAAAAAAACTAAAGCTGGATACGTTGAAGTTATTGGTTCTGGAATTTACAAATCAACAAATGCCAATAAAAAATTTGGGACACCCTATGCTTATTTCTTTGTAGTTAGAATTTTAAACGACGCTTTTTTTAATAAATTAAACGTATTAACTAATTCTAAATGTCAAGTTACATACGTTCCTTATCCAGAAAATGATTCAGAAGTTAGTGTTCAAATAGAAATGCGAGACGAACATAAAAACAAATTGGATAACTTCTTATTTGTTAGAAAATATAATAACAACTTTGTTATTTTAAACAAAATTATTTATTTCATCACCTTACTTTCGTTTTTAAACTTATTGATTTACTTCTTATTTATTAAAAAATGGGTAAACAATCCTTTAAATTTGGTTAGAAAAATACTTGAAAACAACAATACTAAAGCCATTAACAGTTTAATTCAATATAAAGGTGAATTTGGATATAATGGAAAACTCTTTAGAAACAATAAAGAGCAAGAAAAATTATTAAAAAAAGCAAAATTAAAAGCAGAGCAAAATGACAAATTAAAATCGGTTTTTTTAGCGAATTTATCGCACGAAATTAGAACACCGATGAATGCCATTTTAGGCTTTACGAACTTATTAAAAAATGATAAATTAAATTCAGAAGACACAAAAGAGTATTTAGAAACCATTGAAAAAAGCGGGAATAATTTAGTTTTAATTATTAACGATTTAATTGAAATGTCTAAAATTGATGCCAAACAAATTACCCCAAATTACTCTTCAGTAGATTTAAATAAATGTTTGAATGAAATTTACGAAACCATAAAAATCACTATTCCAGAAGAAAAAAACATTATTTTTTCGTTTAAAAAAGACAAAGAATACAACAAAATATATGTAAATATTGACGAAACAAAAGTGAAACAAATTTTGGTAAATTTAATAACCAATTCCATCAAATATACAGATAGTGGAGAAATTTCGTTTGGATTTGAAATAAATTCCGAACAACAAGAAATTCATTTTTTTGTAAAAGATACTGGTTACGGAATTAGTATGGAAGATCAAGCTTTAATTTTCGACAGATTTAAAAGAATTGATAACGATTACACTACAAAATCTTCCGGCTTAGGATTGGGTTTATCAATCTCAAAAGCGTATTTAGACATGATGCATGGAAATATTCATTTAACATCATCTATTGAAAATGGCTCAACTTTTTACTTTTCAATTCCACTAGAATATGCTACAAAAAAACCTAAAAACAAATATATAGATTCACTTTCTGTTATCTCAACTCAAATTACATCAAATAAGCGAATATTAGTTGCTGAAGATGATGAGATTAATTACCTGCTGTTAACCAAAATGCTTTCTCCATATAAAAATTTAGAACTTATTAGAGCAAGAAATGGCAAAGAAGCCGTAGATATATTTACAAATGACAATGCTTTTGACTTAATACTTTTAGATATTAAAATGCCTATTTTGAATGGATTTGAAGCTTTTGAACATATCTCAAACACTAAAACTATCATTCCAATAATTGCGCAAACGGCATTTTCATCAAGTGATGATATAAAAATAATTACCAAAACCGGATTTACCGATTATATTTTAAAACCCATAGATCGAGAAAAGCTTTTCGATCTAATGAATCAGTATCTGAATAAATAATAAGCTATTGATTTACTTGACGCATTTTCATCTTTTTCGAAAATAAATAGATGATAATAATTTCTGCAACTAGTAAATTGAAAGTCCAACCTAACCAAGCTACAATCCGGTAAGCTTCCATTTGTTGTGGATGAAACAGAAATACGATGATGTATTTAAACAATCGTAAGGATATAGCAGAAAGCGTTAAAGCAAAACTTCTGATGGCAAATTTTTGGTGATTTAGAATATCTTTTTTTAGTACATAATACACCGAAAGAAACGTAAAACTCATCCATAAAACAGACAAAATAACAAAGGCTGTTTTAGAAAAAATTCCTCCGTTGGCGTGATACGACATTACCAAACCACTTGGTCCTGAAAGAAATAAGATAATTACAACATACACTCTACCCGACCAACGATGTACATTTATATATTTTCTTTTTATGGTTTTAGAAAATTGTAAAAATCCTAAAAGCATTAAAAAAATGCTGGTGTAAACGTGTGTAAAAAAAGCAATCTTATAATAATTTAAGGCAATTTCATCTTGCTTGATTCGTAAAAAAGCCACATCTGTATTATAAGGAATGTATTGCAACGTAATTAGCAACAACAAAAAGGAGAAGTAAAAATAACTTCCCCAAATTATATATTTAGAAATTCTTGCAAACATTATCTCCCGAAAACATCATAATATTCTTTCGCATTTTCTTCATAACGCAATAATAAGTCGATATTTTTCTTTTCAATATCCGTTAATTCTTTAGTAACATCTGAGAAAACAGGCATATACCATTCGATATTATCAAAATATCTACGAAGCATTTTATCTCTAAATGAGAATCCGTGACGTGCAAAAATCAAATTTCTTAAAATAAAAATATCTCCTTTAGATAAATTTTCTACTAATTCTTTATTGAAAAGCTCTGTTGATGGATTCAAATGAAATATTGTATCTGTTGTCGTAAAATAAGCTTGATCTTCATATGCTTCGCTAGAAATTGTATTACCTAAAGAATCTTCTTCATAAAATGTATCTTTTATTACATTAAATTTTTCAGAATCAAAATAATTAAACATTATTTTATTTTTAGGATTATAAACAAAGAATTTTTTCTTTAAACTTAATTTTCTTTGCAATACTTTATTTGATTTAGTATATGGAACCCAATCTCCTTTTAGTATTGAATCGTTTTTAGCAATATTTAAAACAAATTTTCCATTCGATGTTTTTGAATTAGGTTCTTTTACATGAATTTCAAAATCATCGGTGTAATTTATTAATTTTCCTTCAAATTTTTCAATATTTCCACCTACAACTGAATGTCCTATTATTTTTGTTCCTTCAATTTTATCTATTGAAAAGGTTATTTTTTTACTATAATCATCATCATATTTATAAGATGTATCTGCTGCTTTTTCATTAACATCAAATTCACCAACCCAATAGCCTAACAAATCGGCTTTATCATTAACAACTTTATTTGCATTTATTTTAGGAATATCAAAATCGATATGTTCTGCAATAACATTGTCTTTTTCATTTTTTATATTTCTTTGACAAGAAAAGAAAGACGCTATTATTAAAGCTAATAAAACTATTTTTTTCATTATTGAATTTCTTTTTGAATTAGCATTTATGACCTATCAAATATATACTTATTTCGTAATAGTAAAAAAAAATACCCGATAATTTCTTATCAGGTATTAAAATATCACGTAAAATAAAATCTTTAAAATCTTCTAACTTGCCAACCTGAATACAATTGGCTTGTTTTAGCTAATAAAACTTGAGAACCATCGTCAAAATTTATACCATAACATGTAGTACTATTCAATTGAGAAGAACTTAATACATTTTTATTGTAGTATGAATTAGTTCCAGAAGCTGGACTACCAATTAGACCTATCGATTTTAATTTATACAACTCTTTCAATTCTTTTATTGAAGGTAAAAACCAATCATTTACATTATTGTTTGCTAAATAAACTGACATTGCGGCCGCAACATTAGTAAAATTATTAGTACTCTTAATTTGTACTGAATTCTCTAAACCTGTACCAATTTCTTGGCTTATATTTGACATAAATCCGTCAGAAACTGCCCATTTGAAATTATTAGAACTTGGATCGTTTAATTTAACAGTTGAGGCTTCTAAATACCTCCATCCATTAGTCGTTTCTCCTTTATCAAAAAACACATAACCACCTGATCCACCAATAAAACCTGGCGTTTTAAATGAAACTTGATTTCCATAATAATAAGTAGAATTTATTTTAACATAACTCTTTAAATAATAAGTCGTATTAGAAGACACATAATAATTTGGAGATAAAATACCGCCATCTAATGAAATGGTAAAATTACCTGCTCCATTTGTACTATCCGAATAGCTAGAATTAAAAACTGTTGGATTCTGACTTGTGCTATAACAAATACCTCTTTCCTCATTACTACTTAAATTACTCGCAACATTAACATCAACAGAAAAACCAGAAACTGAAATATTTTTCACAATACTAGTAGTAATTGAAGACGGAATAACAACAGAAAGTTGACTACCGTACTTTACTTCACCTGTTGAAGTATTTTTTGCATATGCTTTTACGTAATAAGTTGCGCCAAATTCAATATTACTAACATTAATGAAATAATTTTGTGATGGACTCGAATTTGCATAAGCAAGGTTGTCATTTATAGTAGGGTTTCCTGTCTTATTATAACAAACCCCTGACTCAATATAATAATCAATAAATGATAAATTACCCCCCGTATTAAACGATAAATTATTACTTTCAAGAGTAGGTTGAATAGTAGTGATTACTAAATCACTGAAAGTTTTTGGTGTAGGTAGTGGAGTTTCATCATCTTTACTACAAGAAATAGAAAAAAGTATTATTAACAAATACAGTAATTTTTTTAAATTCATATTTTTTTTTTAGTTGATTACAAATATATTAAATTTTCATTATTTTAAAATAGTTGTAATTATTTTTTTACAAGACAATTGCAATATTGCTAAAAAAAATACCTGATAATTTCTTATCAGGTATCTTTTAAATATGTTTTTTTGAAACTTAGAAATCTCTATTGATATCAAATGCTTCTAAATAATCTGCTACACGTTTTACGAAACTTCCACCTAAAGCACCATCTACAACTCTATGATCATAAGAGTGAGACAAGAACATTTTCTGACGGATTCCAATGAAGTCACCTTCTGGAGTTTCGATAACTGCTGGTACTTTTCTAATCGCTCCTAAAGCTAAAATACCAACTTGTGGTTGATTGATAATCGGAGTTCCGAAAACAGAACCAAATGTACCAACATTAGTTACAGTATAAGTTCCACCTTGTGTATCGTCTGGTTTTAATTTTCCTGCTTTAGCACGGCTTCCTAAATCGTTAACCGCTTTAGCCATTCCAACTAAATTTAATTGATCTGCATTTTTAATTACAGGAACAATTAAGTTTCCGTTTGGTAAAGCTGCTGCCATTCCTAAATTGATGTTTTTACGTTTAATAATGTAATCACCATCAACAGAAATATTCATTCCTGGGAAATCTTTCAACGCTTTTGCCACTGCTTCCATCATAATTGGAGTGAACGTTAATTTCTCACCTTCGCGTTTTTCGAAAGCAGTTTTCACTTTATCTCTCCATTTTACGATGTTGGTTACATCTACTTCAATAAACGACTGTACATGTGCTGAAGTTTGTACCGAAGCTACCATGTAACCCGCAATTAATTTACGCATTCTGTCCATCTCTACAATTTCGTCACCACCGTTTACTGATGGAGCTACTTTTGGAGCTGAAACTGGAGCTGAAGCAACTGGAGTTGCAACTTCTGCTTTTGCTGCAACAGGTTGATTACCTCTATTCGCAATATATTTTAAAATATCTTCTTTATTTACACGACCATCTTTTCCAGAACCCGCAATAGACTCTAATTCTGCTAAAGAAATTCCTTCAGCTTTAGCCATATTTTTTACTAATGGCGAAAAGAATTTATCTGAACCAGAAAAATCTGCTGGAGCACTCGTTTCAATAGCTGCTTCAACTGTTTTAGCCACTTCTGCAACCGCAACTGGAGCTTCCGATTTTACTTCTGGAGTTGCTGCAACAGCACCACCTTCTGTTTCAATAATGGCAATTGTTTGTCCAACTTGAACCACATCATCCACATTAAACAAAATCTCAACTAAAGTTCCAGAAACTTCAGAAGGCACTTCACTATCTACTTTGTCCGTAGCAATTTCTAAAACTGCTTCGTCCATTTCAATGGTTTCGCCTACTTTTTTTAACCAATTTGTAATGGTTGCTTCCGCAACACTTTCTCCCATTTTAGGAAGTTTCAATTCAAATCTTGCCATATTATTATTGTAATGTTGTGTTTTATTCTTTGGAATACAAAATTAATAAATATTTTGATGTTTTATCACGAAAAAATCAAAAAATCAAAAATTTATAACTTCACCTCTATCATTTGCATTATTGCTACCAATTAGATAATTTGATTGCGAAATATAGTTCTTAAAAGTTATTTTCTTCGATTTATTTTTTTCCATGAATGAAATAATTTCAGCAAATGAAAACGAATTCCTATCAAAAACCACTTCAATATTTAAATTTTCTTCTATTACAAATTGCTTAAAATCAGTCAAATATTCTTGAGATTTATTTAAATTCAATTGCAAATTTTCTTTTGAAAAAACGATATATTTATCAATAATTCTAACTGTATTTTTTTGTTGTTTTTGTTTGAATATCGTAAAAACGAAACTTCCAATTTGCATCATCACATCAAAAATCACTGACTTTTTAAAATGTTTTTTATAGAAGAACTGCATCGCTTCACGGAATCGTTTCAAATATTTCTCATCTCGAACCGTACTTTCTCCTTTATAATGAATCACAGATGTCTCGTGAAAATAGAAATTCTCTTTTCCTAATTTTTGAATCATATAACTCAAATCGATATCATCAGAATACATAAAGCAATTTTCATCAAAACCACCGACTTGTAAATACAAATCGCGTTTCAAAACCATAAAAGCACCTACTAAAATATCCACTTTCCCAGATTGATTTTCGGTAAGATGTTGCGCATAATATTTTCCGAAATAATTAGAAACTTTATACAATCCGAAAATTTTGGTAAAAGCTACCCAAGGAGTTGGAACACCACGCTTACTTTCTGGAAGAAAATTTCCTGTTCCATCTATCAATTTACAACCGATGATTCCCAAGTTAGATTCTGAAACAAGTTCAGAATGACAAAAACTCAGAATTTTCTCAAAAGTATCTTCCGCAACAACAGTGTCTGGATTTAAAATACAAACATATTCGCCTTTGGCTTCTGCCACAGCAATATTATTACCTTTTGGAAAACCAACGTTTTCTTTGTTTTCAATAAGTTTAATGTGTGGAAATAGTCGTTTCATCATGGCACAACTATCATCCGAAGAATTATTATCCACCACAATAATTTCAGCATCAAGATGAATCAGTGCTTTTTGAACACTTAAAACACATTGCTCTAAAAAATAGCGAACGTTATAGTTAAGAATAATTACGGATAGTTGCATTATAATAATTTAATTAAATCGTCTGGATTTTTTAAATTATTCCAAAACACAATAATCTCAATTACACACTTCTCCTTATTAACTCTGTAATATATGGTTGTTTGTTTAGAAATTACCAATGAATAAACATTTTTGTATTTAAAATTGCCAATAATAGCATTATTTGAAAGTCTTTTTAATTCATTTTCAACCAATATTTCAAATTTCTCAACTTCTTTTAAATTCCATTTCGTTAAGATAAAATTTGCTTCTTCAATAAATGATTGCTCTGCAAGATCTTCCCAAATTATTAGGTAATTCATTTTTCTGAATAAAATTTTTCTCGAAATCGTTTCATAACTTCTTCGTGAGGTATACCTTTTCCTTCATCATGTTGTTTTATTGATTTCTCTATCAATTGAATCAAAACGGGATGTAATTCTTCGGAAGCAGCTTCACTATTTTGAGTTACTTCATAAACCTCAGCTGGTTCTTCAACAATATTTTTCTTTTTGGAATTCATAGCAGGCATTTTTACAAAGTTATGAAATAATATTAAAACTTTAATTTCAATAACCTATTTTTGCAATTCGAAAAATGAACTTCGAGTTTAGCAGTAAAAAAATGAATTACCTTTCAGTAGAAAACATATCAAAATCATACGGAGAACGTGTCCTTTTTAAAGACATTTCTTTCGGAATTAATAAAGATCAAAAAATTGCTTTTATAGCGAAAAATGGTTCAGGTAAAACTACCATTATGAACATGATTAATGGTTTTGATGAACCTGATACAGGTCAAGTTGTGATTCGAAAAGGAATTAAAATGGCTTTTTTGAGTCAGAATTTTAATTTACAAGACGAATTAACGATTGAAGAAAGCATTTTCGCATCGGACAATGAAGTTTTACAAGTGATTCGAAACTACGAAAAAGCTTTAGAAAATCCAGAAGACGAAGACAAATATCAGAAAGCTTTTGATGATATGGATCGTTTTAACGCTTGGGATTTCGAAACACAATACAAACAAATTTTATCGAAATTAAAATTAGAAGATTTAAAACTGAAAGTAAATAAGCTTTCGGGTGGACAAAAAAAGCGTTTGTCTTTAGCCATCATTTTAATTAACAGACCCGATTTATTAATCTTAGATGAGCCAACCAATCACTTAGATTTAGAGATGATTGAATGGTTAGAAGATTATTTCGCAAAAGAAAATATCACGTTATTTATGGTGACGCACGACCGTTTCTTTTTGGAGCGTGTATGTAACGAAATTATCGAATTAGATAACGGAAAACTATACCAATACAAAGGAAATTATTCGTATTATTTAGAGAAAAAAGAAGAACGTCAAATTTCTGAAAACTCTAGTATTGATAAGGCACAAAACCTTTTCATTAAGGAATTGGCTTGGATGCGTCGTCAACCAAAAGCGAGAACTACCAAATCGAAATCGCGTCAAGATGATTTTTACGTGATTAAAGAAAAAGCGGAAAGTCGACGTAAGGAAAATGTGGTAGAGCTTGAGATTAACATGGAAAGAATGGGAAGCAAGATTATCGAAATGGTAAAATTGAACAAAAATTTCCCTGACAGAACCATTTTAAAAGATTTTACCTATGCTTTTCAACGTGGCGAACGTATCGGAATTATTGGTAAAAACGGAACTGGAAAATCAACTTTCTTAAACATATTAACCAAAACTATGGAACCCGATTCTGGGAAAGTAATTATTGGTGATACGATTAAAATTGGGTATTACACACAAAGTGGAATCAATCCAAAACCTGGTCAGAAAGTTATTGATATTATTAAAGAATACGGCGAATATATTCCATTGACGAAAGGGAAAATTATTTCCGCTTCGCAATTGTTAGAACGTTTCTTGTTTGATGCAAAAAAACAATACGATTTTGTAGAAAAATTAAGTGGTGGAGAATTAAAACGTTTGTATTTATGTACGGTTTTAATTCAGAATCCGAATTTCTTAATTTTGGATGAGCCAACGAACGATTTAGATATTGTTACGTTAAATGTATTAGAAAGTTTCTTATTAGATTTCCCTGGATGTTTACTTGTTGTGAGTCACGACAGATATTTCATGGATAAAATTGTAGATCACTTATTTGTATTTAGAGGTCAGGGTGAAATTGAAGATTTCCCAGGAAATTATTCTGATTTTAGAAGTTATGAAGATTCTGTAGAACCAAAAGTTTTAAATAGCGTAAGTACCGATAAAGGAAGTTGGAAAGAAAAAACAGTTAAAGCAGGTTTAAATTTCAACGAGCAAAAGGAGTTTACTAAAATCGAAAGAGAAATTAAAGATTTAGAATACAATAAAAAACAAATTGAACAAGAATTCGCTGACGGAAAAGTCGCAGACGATAAAATTGAAGCTAAAGCGAATGAATTACAAAAAATCATTCAAACTTTGGAAGAAAAAGAAGAACGTTGGTTTGAGCTTTCAAGTAAAATAGAATAATTATTACGCATAGATTCGCAAAGAAAACACAAAGTTTCGCTAAGCTTTATTTTCTTTGTGAACCTCTGTGAAAAACTCTGTGAATCTCTGTGTTACATCAAATAAAATCATACTTAAAATTCCTATTCCACTCCAAAAACGAACATGGCGTGCATTCGCCATTTGTGTTTGATTTGGTTACGAAATGCTTTTACGATAAAACGAAATATCCAGAATATCAAATTTTAAATGATTATCGAAATTCGCTTTTAGCCAACAAAAACACGATTGAAGTTACCGATTTTGGAGCTGGTTCAAGGGTTTTTAAATCGAATATTAGACAAATATCTAAAATTGCTCAAACAGCTGGGATTACTCCAAAAAGAGCCGAATTATTATTCAGAATTGTCAATTATTTTCAACCAGAAAGTATTTTAGAAATTGGTACTTCATTAGGATTAGCGACTTCTGCTTTATCATTAAGAAATGCTTCTTCGAAATTAATTACTTTAGAAGGTTGTCCGAATACCATGACTGTTGCCGAAAAAATGTTTCAAGTTTCAAGTTTCAAGTTGCCTTCTAACAAGGTTAACTTTATTACAACTGAATTTTCATCGTATTTAAAAAACTTCCAGCTTCAGTCTTCCAACTTCGAGCTTATCTACTTCGATGGGAACCATTCTCAAAAAGCGACTTTAGACTATTTCGAACTATTATTACCAACCATTACAAATGATTCGGTTTGGATTTTTGACGACATTCATTGGTCGGCAGAAATGGAAAACGCTTGGGAAATTATAAAAAAGCATCCAAAAGTAAAAGTGACAATTGATACTTTCCAATGGGGAATCGTGTTTTTTAGAGCCGAACAAGAAAAAGAACATTTTGTGATAAGAGTTTAGTGGATAGGAACACAGATTTGACAGATTAAACGGATTTTCACAGATTGCAACATTAAGTTTGTCAAACTAAAAGAGTCTTAATATACTTTTTAAAATCTTTGCGATACTTTGCGATATACTTTGCGACACTTTGCGGTAAAATTATCTTTAAAAATTGGAGTTCACATTTGTTTGAAAGAATAAAAATATAACTGTAACAAAATCTACTTTTTTACTACTTATTAGAAACATTTAACTGAAAACTGTTTACTATAATGAGTACACCAATGATTGACATTAAAGCCATTACACGTGATTTCCAATTAGGAAGTGAAACGGTAAACGTATTAAAAGGAATCGATTTACTAATTAACAAAGGTGAATACGTGGCGCTAATGGGGCCATCTGGTTCTGGGAAGTCGACTTTAATGAACATTTTAGGTTGTTTGGATACGCCAACTTCTGGAAGTTATATCTTAAATGGAAAGCAAGTTAGCGAAATGCATGATGACGAATTAGCGGAAATCAGAAACAAAGAAATCGGTTTCGTTTTTCAAACGTTTAACTTAATGCCGCGAACTACAGCATTAGACAATGTAGCCTTACCAATGGTTTACGCAGGTTTTTCTAAAGACGAAAGAAACAAACGTGCTACAGAAGTATTAACACAAGTAGGATTAGCAGATAGAATGGATCACAAACCCAATCAACTTTCTGGAGGACAACGTCAACGTGTAGCGGTTGGTAGAGCTTTGGTTAACAAGCCTTCAATCATTTTAGCCGATGAGCCAACTGGAAACTTAGACAGTAAAACTTCCGTAGAAATCATGAAGTTATTTGGTGAAATTCATGCCAATGGAAACACTGTAATTTTAGTTACTCACGAAGAAGATATTGCCGCTCACGCGCACAGAATTATACGTTTACGTGACGGAATTATTGAAAACGATTTTCAAAACAAAGAGATTGTTTCGTATTAATTACTTGACAATTGTAACTATTTCTTAATGGTTAAATAACACTCAAATCTTTATTCAGATGTAATATTGCGTTAAATATTACATCCAAATGAAATCGAAAAGCATCAAATTAATTAGCTGCGTATTTAGTATCCTGATATTTCTTAGTTTTAAATCGAAACTACAAGGAACATCATCAGAATTTGAATCTAATTTAGCGTTAGAATTAAAAAATGAAATTGATGGTTTAGAATTAAATTCGAAAGCTTTTCGAGAAAATAAAATCTCTATTGATTCACTTCAAAAAGTCTATTTAGATTGTAGAAAAGCGTATAAAAAAGTAGAATTTCAATTGGCTTTCCAATTTCCTGAATACGTTTCTTCCAAAATTAATGGCGCGCCTTTATTACATATCGAAAAAGAGAACTCACGACCAATTTTGGCAAATCCAGAAGGTTTACAAGTTTTAGACGAACTTATTTTTTCAGAAGAAAGTGCCGAAAATAAAAATGAAATCGCCAATTTAGCGATTAGATTAAACAATAATTACAAAACTATTTATAATAAAGTTAGCGTTGCACCTTTAAATTCTGCTGATGCGATTTTGGCAATACGAATTCAACTTATTAGAATTTTTACTCTTGGGATTACTGGTTTTGACACACCGGGTTCTGTTAATGCGATTGACGATTCGTGTAATTCTTTAATCGGAATTAAAAATTATCTTGAGAATAATTCTAATATAATACCAGAAAAAAACAGGAATTCCATTCTAAATAAAATTGAAAATACAATTGTTTTTTTAAAGCAATCCAACTTTGAAAACTTAGACCGATTAGCTCTAGTAAAAAATCATTTAGATCCAATTTATGCCGAATTATTACCTTTTCAAAAAAATCAAACGCTAAAAGTTATTACGTCTTGGAATCCAAATAGCACTTCTTTATTTGATAGTGAATTTTTAAATCCGTACCAATTCACAAACTTAAAAAAAGAAGAAGATTCAGATGAATTGAGAAGTTTAGGAAAATCATTATTTTTCGATTCGATGTTAAGTCATGATAATAAAATGAATTGCGCCACTTGTCATCAGCCTGAAAAAGGTTTTGCAGACGGAACACCAAAATCAATTAGCAATAAAAACGGAATTACAGTTTTCAGAAACTCACCTACTCTTCTTAACAGTGCTTATGCAGATAGATATTTTTATGATTTAAGAGCATATACTTTAGAACAACAAGTAGAACACGTAATTTTTAACAATCTAGAATTCAATACTTCGTATGCTGAAATTCTTAACAAATTGAATTCAAATAAAACATATTGTTCAAAATTCAAAAACATCTTTAAGAAAAAAACCATAACTCGCGAAGATTTCACAAAAGCTTTAGCTTCTTATGTATTATCCTTAAAATCATTTAATAGTTCATTCGATAAATATGTTAGAGGAGAAAGTTCTAAAATTGAGACTTCAGTTGCTAATGGTTTCAACTTATTTACAGGAAAAGCAAATTGTGCGACTTGTCATTTTTCGCCAACATTTAGTGGCTTAGTTCCGCCTTTATACATAGAAAATGAAAGTGAAATTTTAGGTGTTTTTTCTAATCCAACTTCAAAAGAATTAGATGAAGATGAAGGTCGATACAATAATGGCGTTTTATATGAAAAATCGTGGATTTATGAGAAATCATTTAAAACAGTTACGGTACGAAATGCGAATGAAACTGCTCCTTATTTTCACAATGGAACTTATGCAACTTTAGATGATGTTTTAGAATTTTACAATCAAGGCGGCGGCGAAGGAATGGGCATTTCAACAAGAAATCAGACTTTAGGAAGTGATAAATTAAACTTAACTACTGAAGAAAAAAACGATATCATTGCCTTTATCAAATCCTTATCAGACAACAAACATCCTAGATAACCTTTCCTTAAAATAGGTAACTTTTTCATAAACATATTATAACTTTAAACGATGTATTTCCTTACATAACGGTGTTAGTTTTGCACAAACAATTTAAAACAACACAAAATGAAAAAAGGTTTACTTTTAAGTACGCTTTTAATTTCTCTATTTAGTTTTTCGAAAAATGAGAGCAAATTAAATTCTAAAAACCCTACTACAGTTCCACCAACTGTATTTATCGAAAAAGGTGCGTCATGGAAATTTTTAGACAATGGTTCTAACCAAGGAACAACTTGGAAAGACAATGCTTTTAACAACACTTCTTGGGTATCAAATGTAGCACCATTTGGTTATGGAGATCCATGTAAAACTACTGTTTCTTTTGGAGGAAATGCTGCAAGTAAGTTCACAACTACTTATTTCACAAAAGATATCACAATAGCAGATGTTACAGTTTTAACAACAGATTTAGAGTTTGGAATTAGAAGAGATGATGGTTTTGTACTTTATATTAATGGAGTAGAAGCTATCAGAAACAATATGCCTACAGGAACTATTGATTATACTACTTTCGCAAGTGCAACTATTAATGGTGCTGATGAAAAAAGATACCAAACTTTCTTCGTTCCAAAATCGCTATTTACAAATGGTGTAAACAGAATCTCGGTTGAAATGCACCAAAGAGATTTATCAAGTTCAGATTTAGGTTTCGATTTATTTTTAAAAGAAAAAGATCCAAGTTATGTTTGTGAAGATGGACATATTGCGTGTTTTACATCAATTAATCCAACAACACAAACGAATGTTTTAATTATGCCAACAGAACAACGTTTCCAAATGTTATTCAAAGAAGGAAGTGCATATGGAGATGGTTCTGGAGCAGTTCCAGGAACACATGATTTTACTGGATATATTCCTTCAGCTGGTTTAAACGCTAGTAAAACAGGACATTTATCTGTAAACCATGAAAATAATCCAGGCGGTGTTTCAATTCTTGATTTAAATTTAAATACTAATCCAACTAATCCATTATGGATTGCTAGTAACTCTAAAAAAGTAGATTTTTATAATACTAATTTAGTAACAACAATCAGAAACTGTTCAGGTGGTATTACACCTTGGAGAACAATTGTAACTGCTGAAGAAAACACAACAGCTGGTGATGCAAATGGAGATGGTTATCAAGATGTGGGTTGGTTAGTAGAAATTAATCCAAACACGGCAAGCGTAGTTGATTATGACAGTAATGGAGTGAAAGATAAATTATTTGCTTTAGGAAGAATGAATCATGAAAACATTGTTGTTAGTGATAACGGAACAGTAGCTTATTACGGAGAAGATGGTGGAACACACTGTGTATATAAATTTGTACCAACGGTTGCTAACAACTTATCAGCTGGAAACGTATATGTTTTAAAATTAGACACTGCTTTATCTGACGACGAGCCAACTACAGCTACGGCAACTTGGGTTCAAGTTCCAAATACAACACAAGCAGATAGAAATAACTTGGCATCAAACGCAGGTGCTTTGGGAGGAACAAACTTTAATGGTGTAGAAGATTGTGAAATTGGTCCTGACGGAATGGTGTATTTTGCTTCAAAAGGTAAAGATAGAGTTTACAGATTTAAAGATAATGGGACTACTATTTCAAATTTTGAAACTTTTGTAGGTGCGATGACGTATCCAATTCAAACTTCAACTGGAACCGTAAACGAGCCATGGTCTGATGGAAATGATAATTTAGCTTTTGATGACAAAGGAAATCTTTGGGTAGTTCAAGATGGTGGTAGAAATTATATTTGGGTAGTTAGACCAAATCACAGACAAAGTGCACCGCAAGTATTGCTTCATAGTTCTGCTCCAGCTGGATCTGAACCAACTGGATTAACATTTACACCGGATTTCAAATATGGTTTCTTTTCTGTTCAACATCCAAGTGGTTCAAATGTAGCACAAACAGATGCTTCTGGCGCAAGTGTACAATTTAACGCTTCAGCTGCATTAGTATTTTCACATGAAGATTATTTAGGTCCACAAGCTTTATCAAACGAATCATTTACAAATAATAACGGTGTGAAAATTTATCCAAATCCTACAAATGGAATTGTGACTTTAGATTTCAACGAAATTACTAGTTCTGAAGTTCAAATTAATGTGTATGATTTTGTGGGAAGAAAATTAATTGACAAAAAAGTAAGCACTTCTTTATCAAAAACTTTAGAAATTGATTTAACAAATTTCAACAATTCAAACGTTTACCTTTTTGAAATCATTTCAGAAAATCAAAAACAAACGATCAAAGTTGTAAAATCAAATTAATCAAAATTTCAATACTAAAGGTCGGATGAAAAACTCCGGCCTTTTTATATTTTATCCAATGACAAAATATTTACTTTTCATTTTACTATTTCCAATTTTAGTATTTTCTCAAAATATTAATCCGAAGAAAGATAAAATTTTTCAGGATTTAGTGACTTGTTCACAAACACCAAATGAAGTCAAAAATTTAAATTTAAGAGGTAATAATTTATTTGAAGTTCCAATTGAAATTCAGAAACTTAAAAATCTGAAGCATTTAAATTTGATGAAAAACAACATTGAATTTTGGTCGGAAACAAATACTAATTTTCAAAAATTGGAAGTACTATTATTCAATGAAAATGAATTGAAACAAATCCCAAATTCAATTGATTTATGTCAAAATCTTTTGAAAATCGATTTATCTGTTAATAAACTAAATGAATTACCAGATAATTTCACCAAACTTAAAAAATTAAAACACGTCACAATTTCTGTAAATAACATATCTATTTTACCCGAAGAATTTGGCAATTGCAAAAACATTGAGGTGATTGAAATGGATAATAATCAATTGAGTTTTTTACCTGCAACGATTTCGAAATTAAAAAAACTTTCTTTTTTAGATATTTCTTATAATCAATTTCATGAATTGGATGGCGAATGGCTTCATTTTCCTAAACTAAAACATCTGAATTTAGATTATAATAATCTGACTAATATTCCTTCAGAAATATATCATTTAAAAAAACTTGAAATTCTTCAAATCAATTTTAATAATTTGATTGAATTACCAGAATCGATTGTGAGTTTAGAAAACCTAAATACGCTTACCATTGCGCAAAATCAGATTTCGTTTTTACCGAAAGACATCGGCAAGCTAAAAAATTTGAAAACCTTAATTTTATCTGGAAATCCCATTTCAAAAGAAGAAGAAGAACGCATAAAAAAAGAATTACCGAATTGTGCGATTTATTTTTAATTTTTTTGGCTAAATTTGATTACTAAACTAATAATCAGAAGGCTTCAACATGAAAATAAAAATTTCTAAAAAAATGATTGTCTTCATACTGTTTTGTGGCTACTTAGTTTTTTGCCAGTCGTGCATGAAAATGCGAATGTCGTCTAAAAAAACGATTGAATATTTCTCGAAATCAAATTCAGCATTTAAAGATATCAATTATAAAATTTCTGAAATCCACCAAATCCACTATATAGAAACGGGCGATTCCACCAAACCTACACTTTTCTTTTTACACGGTTCACCAGGAAGTTGGGATGCGTATAAAACCTATTTATCGGATAGCGATTTACAAAAAAAATACCGCTTAATTGCCATTGACCGACCAGGTTTTGGCTACAGTAATTTTGGCGAAGCAGAAGATTTAAATACACAAGCCAACTTAATTTTACCTTTTATTCAATCAAAAAATAACAACCAACCGATTACATTAATTGGGCATTCTATGGGCGGACCAGTAGCTGTAAAACTCGCAACAAAAAAACCTGAGTTATTCAAAAATCTTGTCATTTTAGCAGGTGCTATCGATCCAAAAGCAGAAAATCCTGAAAATTGGCGACCTGTTTTAATGTCGAAACCTATCAAATATTTAATTCCGGGTGCTTTCCGAATTTCTAATGAAGAACTTTGGTGGTTAAAAGAAGATTTAAAAACCATGAAATCTGAATTACATAAAATCACTTCCAACGTAATTATTATTCATGGTACAGTAGATTCTTTAGTACCTTATTCGAATGTAGCTTTTATGGAAAAAGAATTTATAAATGCTAAGAAAATAGAAGTCCTTCCAATTGAAAAAGCGGATCACTTTATTCCTTGGTCGCATTATGAAATTATTAAAAAGAGTTTGTTGAGTTTGGAGGATTAACTGAGTTATAAATTTTGAAAGTGTTTATAATCTATTGATTTATTTTACGATTTATTATTTTTTGTATATTTTCAATTTCATCTTGAATTTTAATTTTTTGTAAATAAAAAACAATAATAAAAACAATAAATAATATTGGTGCACCAAAAATTACTGTTCCCCAATATCCTCTTTCTTCAACTAATCTAACAATTCTTGCTGCAGGAATAAATGGAACGATAAAATTAGATAGTGAAACAACAATAAATAATTTAAGAAAAGTGTTTTTATGTTTTATAAGTCCTACTTTCTTTTCTTCAAGTTGCTTTTTTAAATCTTCAATAATCTCTATATCATCCATAGCACTGAAACATTAAACGGCTAAACTTCCACCAAAAACCAATTCAGCTGGACCCGTTAAAAACACATTTTTATAGGTATTATTTTCCACATCAAAACTAATGGTAAGTTTTCCGCCTAACACATTAATATTGATTCGTTTTGCATTTGTTTTACATGTCGAATACATCGCAATTGCAACTCCTGTTGCGCCTGTTCCACAAGACAAGGTTTCATCTTCTACTCCACGTTCATAGGTTCGAACTGAAAAAGTGTCAGCATCAATTTGCTCTACGAAGTTAATATTACATCCGCTCGCATCGTACAAATCAGAATATCTTAATTTCGAGCCATTATTTTTGACATCAAAATGCTGTAAATCTTCTACCAATTGCACATGATGTGGTGAACCTGTGTATACAAATTCATGTGTTTCAAAATGTTTCACATCAGTAACATCAATCATTTGTAGTGCAATTAAATTGTTTTCAAATTTCGCATAATGATAGCCATCTGACGCTTCAAAATGTGCTTCGTTTTCAATCACGTCAAGTTGTTTCGCAAAAGCAACCAAACAACGACCTCCATTGCCACACATCGTACTTGTGCTACCATCAGAATTATAATACACCATAGTAAAATCGTACTTTTCGTGATTTTCTAATAAGATTAAACCATCGCCACCAATGCCAAAACGTCGGTCGCATAGAAATTCAATCAGTTTGGTATTATTTTTGGGAAAGGTATTATTACGATTATCAATCATAACAAAATCGTTTCCGGTTCCTTGGTATTTGAAAAAATTTATTTGCATAGTACAAAGATATTTATTTTTTTGCACAAAATTGCATTAGGGATTACAGCGGCATCCTTTTTTAAATGTTGCCTGAGGTTCTCGAAGGCAACATTTAAAAAAGATATAGCGGAAAGCCCGACCTGTAAGGAAATGCCCAAATGCTAAAAAGGTGTTAAACATTGTTAAGCGTGCGTTAAACGAAATTTTATATTTAAAAAACCTAGTTATATTTACATTATAAACAAATTAAAAAATGAACAAAATGAAAAATTTAGGAAGTCTATTTATTGTATCATTAATGAGTGGTGCCGTTACTTTGGGTGCCTATAAATTCATTGAAAACAGAAAAAGTGATTCGGATTCATTTATTACCACTTCGCCAAATTATAACAAAGCGGTAAATTACAAAGGTGCAGAAAGTGTTGATTTTACAACTGGTGCCGACAAAGCCATTCACAGCGTAGTGCACGTTAAAAATGTTTCTGTCCGAACCGTTTATGATCCGTTTGCGAGTTTTTTCTATGGCCAAAGTGGTTCGCAACAACAAGAGCAAATTGGAACTGGTTCTGGAGTAATTGTTTCAGAAGATGGTTATATCGTTACGAACAATCACGTAATTCAGGATGCGACAGAATTAGAAGTTACCTTAAATAATAATAAAGCCTACAAAGCCAAATTAATTGGAACGGATAGCAAAATGGATATTGCATTACTAAAAATTGATGCCGATGAAAAATTGCCGTTTATTGTTTTTGGAAATTCGGATGAAATTAAAGTTGGTGAATGGGTTTTAGCCGTTGGTAATCCGTACCAATTAAATTCTACCGTTACAGCGGGAATTATTTCGGCGAAAGCTAGAAATTTAGACAAAGCTAGTATTCAATCGTTTATACAAACAGATGCTGCAGTAAACCCTGGAAATAGTGGTGGTGCATTAGTAAATACCAATGGAGAATTGATTGGAATTAACACGATGATTTCTTCACCAACAGGAAGTTATGCAGGTTATTCTTTCGCAGTTCCTTCAAATATCACTAAAAAAATCATTGAAGATTTAATGAAATTCGGAAACGTACAACGTGGAATTTTAGGTGTTGAAGGTGGCGAATTAAATGCCGAAGCCGCTAAGAAATATGGCATCAAGCAAACAGAAGGATTTTATGTGAATAAAGTCAACAAGAATTCTGGTGCTGAAAAAGTTGGAATTGAAAAAGGAGACGTTATTGTAAAATTAGATGACACGAAAATTGCTTCATCAGCAGAAATGGCTACGGTTATCAATACGAAAAGACCAAATGATATTGTAAAAGTTTCACTTATTAGAGATGGGAAAAACATAGCATTAAATGTTCCATTAACTAAAAAAGAATTAATTGCGTACGAATTTAACGGTATTGAATTTGAAGATTTAGATGCCAACGACAAGAAACGATTCAATTTAAAAAATGGAATAAAAATCAAAGAAGTTACTAATGCTGATTATGCAGAATATGCAGAAGATTTAAAGGGTTCTATTGTAACTCAAGTAGATAATATGCGAGCAACTGATATGGAAAGTGTTTCGGCGTATTTAGCTAAAAAAGAAGCCACTGAAAAAACACGTTATCAAATTATCGCCAAAAACGGACAAATGTATCGTATCTTTTTATAGATTTCACTAAAAGAAAAACTAAGAAATTCGCAAAGCAGCTTATGTTTTGCGAATTTTTTTATTAATTGAATTCGTAATACGAACCAATTTTAAATCCTGAAGAATTTAATCCAAAATTTGGCATTTGTAAATTCGCATTTGAGGCGTGTCTGAACATAAATTTCGCATCAAAAGAAACATTTTTTACTTTGTAATTGTATCCAACTGAAATAACATCGCTAAAAGAAAATCCTTTTTTAAGTCGCTCTGTATCTGTATCGATATACATTGGTCCGGAATTTAAAGTGGTATATATTGAAGAATTCAAATTTAAATATCTTCGGTAAACCAGTCCAACATTTAATACATATTCATTAATTGATTTTGGCTTCATGAATCTAGCTCTAAGTTCGTCTCCATTCACAACAGTATGACTAATAAACCAATAATTTATCATTTGATGTTTCGAACGATAATAACTGGGTTCCACTAAAATTTCCCAACTGTGTTTTCTTTTTCTCGACCAATTAAAATGATTGGAAAACTTAACTATTTTATTTTCATAAAGATAATCTGACTCTTGTTTTATAAAAGTATTTTGTGATGCAAAACCCACAACAACCCCAGAACGTAACCAACGAAATTTCGGAATGGAATCTTGAGAATAAGCCTCAGCATTATAATAAAATAAAAATGACGAAATTTAATATTCTCATTAATCCTAACTTTTAAAGATATTTTTTGCTTTTAGTGAGATTTCAGACAAAAATATATTAAAAAAATCAATAATAGAATTTTTAAATAATTGAAAACCAATTTAGATTGAATATCTCGACTAATTACTAAACAAAATAAAGTTATTATTATCATAAAATTTTAAAAAAAAACCAAAAAAAATAAAATATATTATTTTAATGTAAAATCATGTTATTTTAAGAAAAAACACACAAGTTATCTAAATAAAATATTATACTTTTGCCTCGTATTTCCCAAAAATACAAAAAAAAAACAGCCCCCTAAACCTAAAACAATGAAAAACAATTACTTGCTCAAGCTATCTCTGCTTTTGCTAATATTAAATTTATCAAATGCACAAACAAATTGGAAAAAAGTAAATTACCACGATGTAAAAACAAAAATTGGTAATGGAACAAAAGAACAACTTCCCACTTCTTACAACTTATTCAATTTTAACTTCTCTGATTTAAAAAACCGCTTAAAAATTGCTCCTGAGGAAAATTTTGTTAATGCAAACAATACAAATGTTTCTATTTCTTTCCCTTTAGAAGATGGGCATTTTGAAGATTTTAATATTAGAAGGGTTTTTTATATGCACAAAGATTTGAGTGCACTTTATCCTGAAATTCAATCTTACGTTGGTATTAGCAAACAAAATCCATTGCACAAAATATACATCAGTTTATCAAAAGATAATTTTTATGGTGTAATTAATGGTGAAAAAACGATTTATTTAGATCCATATAAAAGAGGCGAATCTAATTATGTACTTGTTTACAACAGAAAAAACTTTAATAAAGCTACTGATGATGACTTTAATTGTAGCTATGTGAATGAGGAAAAAGATGAAAATGTAGTACAATTTGGAACACAGCAACTTCAAAAAAACACTATTGATGGTAAATATAGAACCTATGAAATTGCCATCGCTTGCACGTCAGATTATTCGGTTTATCATGGTAATACGGTAGCCGGTGTTTTAGCTGCAATGAACACTACAATTACAAGGGTAAACAGTGTGTTTGAAAGAGATATGGGATTAAGATTTCAAATCGTACCAAGTAATAATCGATTAATATATATTAACGGATTCAATACGGATGCTTCACCAGACCCTGATCCGTATGACAATTATAGTGGTACACAAATGTTATCCACAAATACAGGAAATATTTCTGGACTAATTACTGCTGCAGCTTATGATATTGGGCATGTTTTTAGTACTGGTGGTGGTGGAATTGCAGGAACTGGACCTTGTGGGACTAACAAAGGTTCTGGAGTAACAGGAATTGTAACACCAGAGTTTGATCCTTTTGATATAGATTATGTAGCGCACGAAATTGGCCATCAGTTTAGTGCGGGTCATACGTATTATAATCCTTGTTTTGGTTCTAAAGTAACTGACGATTATGAACCAGGAAGTGCTTCTACCATTTTAGGTTATGCTGGTATATGTGCGCCAAATGTTCAGGCGAATAGTGATGGATATTTTCACGCCAGAAGTATTGCACAAATGACAACCGCTGTAAATTCGCATACTTGCGAAACGGAAACAAGTTATACAAATGTAGAACCAACTGCAAATGCAGGTGCAGATTATACAATTCCAAAAAGCACACCTTTTATATTAAATGGGAAATTATCTTCTGACCCAACCGTCGGAGATATTTTGACTTATTGCTGGGAACAATATGACATTACAGACGGCGGAGTTCAGCCACCAGTATCAACAAATACAGCTGGACCAGTTTTCCGTTCTTTTTTCCCAACTACAAATTCAGCGAGAGTATTTCCAAATTTAGATGCAATTATTGCTAATCAAACTCCAACATGGGAAGTTTTACCTTCGGTTGGAAGAACTTTAAATTTTAGACTAACAGTTCGAGATAATAATACTCAAGTTGGTCAAACCAATAGCGATAACGTTATAATTACAGTTAATACTACAGGACCATTTGTAGTTAATTCTCCAAATTTAGGTTCAGAAGTTTGGTATGCTGGAGAAACTAAAACGGTTACTTGGGCTGTAAATTCAACCAATACCTTATCTGCTAATGTAAATATCAAATTATCTCTTGACGGAGGTTATACGTATCCAATTACATTACTTTCAAATACAGCAAATGATGGAACTCAAACTATAACGGTTCCAAATAACATAACTAAAAAAGCCAGAGTAAAAATTGAAGCGGCAACCAACATCTTTTTTGATATTTCAAATCAGAATTTTGAAATAAAACCTGGAACATTTGAATTTATAACAGCTGGTACAAATATTCCTCTTTGTAAACCAAATGTTGGTTCTTTTACTTTTGATTATGCAAAAGCACCCAATTTTGGGGAAGCTGTAACCTTTTCTATGGATAATTTACCAGTTGGATTAACAGCAAGTTTTTCACCAACTTCACTTTCTGTAAACGGACAAGTTACCGTTACTCTTTCTGGAGCCGCATCTGTTCCTGCAGGAAATTATCCTGTTACTTTAAAAGGAAATTCTACAAATGCTTCAGGAACAAGTCCTGTTTCATTAAATGTTTATGAAGACTTTATTGGACAACTTACTTTAAATTCTCCAGCAAATGGAGCAACTAATCTTGCTACATCTGTTTTATTGAAATGGAACACTTTAACTAGTGCAGAAGAGTATATCGTAGAAATTTCAGAATCTCCACTTTTTTCTTCAATAGCTGAAACTGTAACAACTTCAAAATTAGAATACCAAACTACTTCTTTGGTAGAAGGGAAAATTTACTTCTGGAGAGTTAGACCAAAAAATACTTGTTTATATGGTTCTTACTCGGAAATTTATTCGTTTCAAATTTCAAAAGATTTTTGTAATACTTACACTAATGAATATTTTCAAGGAGGTGACGATACTTGGGATATCAACTCAAATAATGCGGTAAGCGCTAGAATTGATGTTACCGATAATTTAATTATCAATAAAGTTAGCTTTTACATGAGAGCTACGCATCCGCTACTTACGGATATAAAAATGCAATTTAGAGCTCCAACTGGCGTATTTGCAGAAATATATAATAGAGATTGTTCTGGCGCCAATTTTAATGTAACTTTTGATGATGCAGGCATACCTTTAACATGTGGAAATGTTGACGGAAGTGTTGTTGCTGGTTTAGAAGGAATTCAACAACCGGGTCAGGCGTTTTCAAGATTTATTGGTTCAAATGCTCAAGGAACTTGGGTTTTATTAGCAACAGACCGAGTTTCAAACACTTCAGGTGGTATTTTCCATGAATTTAGTATCACCATTTGTGGAAAATTACAAGTAGTAAATAATATTGCTTTGGTTAATAATGCATTAACAATTAATCAAGGAGCAACTCAAAACATAACTGCTGCATTATTAAGCGCTACACAATCTGGTGCAACAACAGCACAATTACAATACATAGTAACTAAATTACCAACAAACGGTTATTTATTATTGAACGGTCAACGCTTGTATGTTGGAGATTCGTTTACACAAGCAAATATTAATAGTGCGCAACTTTCTTACAAACACAATGCGTTAAGTACAATTTCGGATAGTTTTGTTGCAACAATTAAAGGAAACAATTTAGCCTTACTTGGTGGACAAACTTTTACAATAAATGTAACACCACAAACTTGTGCGACTTCAACAACTTGGAATGGAACAGCATGGAGTAATGGAAGTCCAGATAAAAACAAGAATGTTATTTTTAATGGCAACTTTACTACTTCAGTAAATTTAGAAGCGTGTTCGATTCAAGTAAACGGAACTGCAGTTTTAACTATTGCTTCAGGAACTAATGTAACAGTAAACAAAACCGTTTCAATTAACACAACCGCGAATATTATTGTTCAAAATAATGCGAATTTAATTCAAGTTGAACATTTAAACAATACAGGAAATGCAACAGTAAATAGAAATAGTAGTCCAATAATTCGATTAGATTATACCCTTTGGTCATCGCCAGTTTCAAATCAAAATTTATTAGCTTTTTCACCACAGACGGTTGCAAATAGATTTTATGTTTACAATCCATTCACGGCAACGAATGGTGTATATGATCCGATAATTCCAAGTTCAAATAATTTCATACCTACAAAAGGATATTTAGTAAGAGCACCAAATAACTGGTCGAGTACCGTATATTCTCCATATGCTGGGAACTTTACAGGAACTTTTAATAACTCGTATTTCAAACCTGTTATCAAAAAAGGAATTTCTGGTTACAATGCCATTGGAAATCCTTATCCTTCTACTATTAGTGCTAATGATTTTATCTTAAAAAACACATTTAATAGAGGAACCGAAAATCAAACCATTGATGGAACCTTATACTTTTGGACACATACACAACAAGCGGTAGCTGGAACATATCCATTAAACAATTACGCAACTTACACTTTATTAGGAGGAACAGCTTCTGCAGCTGGTGGAGCATCACCAAACGGAACAATTCAAGTAGGTCAAGGATTTATTGTAAATGCAGTTGTTCCTAGTTATATTTCATTTTCTAACGAAATGCGATTGATAAACAATGGAAATCAATTTTTCAAAGCATTTAGTCCTTCTGAAGTTTCATTTAATTCAGAAGAAAAACACAGAATTTGGTTAAATCTTAAAAACGAAACTGGTCAATTTAGTCAAGCTTTAATAGGCTATATGAACGAAGCAACTAATAATTACGACTTCGGAATTGACGGACTTTCGTTTGGAAACCAAGGAAGTACTTTGTATTCTGTAATTGATTCAAATAAATATGCAGTTCAAGGTAAAATGCTTCCTTTTACAGATGAAGATGTTATTCCATTAGGATTATCAATTGTTGAACCAAGTACTTATAAAATTGAAATAGATAACATTGACGGATTATTTGCTGGAAATCAAAACATCTATTTAAAAGATAAAGTATTAAATGTTATTCACAATTTAAAAAACGGAGCATATTCTTTTGACTCTAACATTGAAATAATTGATAATCGATTTGAAATTGTCTTCAAAGATGTAACGCTATCAAATAGTTTAGAAGAAATTTCAAATTTTACCATCTATCAATCGGAAAATCTTGTACATATAAAATCAATTAATGATGAAATTCAACAAATTGAAGTTTATGATTTATTAGGAAGACGAGTATTTTACAAAACAAACATAAATGAAACTGAAAATAGTTTTTCATTACATAACATCAATAATCAAGTTTTAGCTGTAAAAATTACAACAAAAAACAAAGGCATTATAACAACAAAAATTATTACTAATTAATCTTATCCCTTATTCTTATCCTTATGGTAGCATTCCCCCTACTGAAAACAAAAAAAACAAAAGCATTACTTACTTTTATGTTAGTACTCTTTTTAAATTTCACAAATGCACAAACTACTTTTTTCAATGCAAATTTTGAAAATGGAACAGGTGTTAATGCATGGACACCCACATCTACTGGAGTTAATGACAGTAATTGGTTGAGAGGTACTGATAATGCTCAGCATAATAGAGCTCCATTTTTGCTTGATCCTGGAACTGGTAATATAACAAGTTGTATGTATACTCAAAGACATGGAGGTGGATCTCAATATAAAAATTCAACAAATATTCTGGCCACTTCACCGATAATAGATTTTTCAGGTTATGAAAATATTACGTTATCCATTGATACAAGAACTTATATTTCAGACAACACGAACGACGGTATGAAGGTTCAATATCAATTGAACAGCGGAGGTTGGAAAAACCTAGGTAATGGATCGGGTTGGTATACTGAAAACATTAGTAGTTTAGGATCTAATGGATGGTCTGGCGGAGATAACAACTCCCTGTGGCAAACCAGAAACATTAATATTTCAACTCAAGATATTAATTTTAACGGTAACAACAATGTTCAATTTAGAGTTGTATTTGCTTCTAATGGTAATGCTCGTGGTATTGGTGGAGCTTTTGACAACTTTAAACTAATTGGTTTTGCAACTCCAGAAATTTCGGTTTCAGGAAATGGAACAAATATTATTGATGGGAACACAACTCCTACATTAGCAGATTTTACAGATTTTGGAGTGACTTCTATCGGGACTCCAATAACTAGAACGTTTACAATACAAAATAATGGATTATCGCCACTAACTATTGGAACTTTTTCTATTACTGGAGCTGATGCTGCAGAATTTACTTTAATAACCCCTCCAGCCGCATCAATAGCAAGTGGAGGATCAACTACTTTTACAGTAAGTTTTTCACCAGGAGCACTAGGTGTAGGAAATGCAACTATCTCTTTTGTAAATAACGATACTAATGAAAACCCATTTGATTTTGCTATTAGCGGAACAGGCGGTGAACCAGAAATTAACATTACAGGTTTTGGAAATAACATCTTTGATGATGCTTCCTCTGCTACTGGCACAAACGGAACTTTGTTTCCTGACGCAATACTAGGAGGAAATTCCACAAGTACTTTTACTATTCAAAATACTGGAACAACACCATTAAATTTAACTGGTGCTCCTTTTGTTCAGTTGTCTGGTAGTGGAACTTTTACCGTTACTGGTTTCCCAACTTCTCCAATACCAGCAGGTGGATCAGTTACATTTACAATAACATTTAGTCCTTCAACAGTTGGAAGTTATTTAGCAATTGTAACTATCAATAATAACGACACAGACGAAAGCATTTATGATTTTGCAATTCAAGGAAACTGTATTATATCAGGAAGAGAAATTGATATTCAAGGAAATGACACATCAATTTCAGATGCAGATACAACACCTTCAATTATTGATTTGACGGATTTTGGTACAACTTATGTTGGATTACCAATCTCAATTCCTTTTCAAGTATATTCTTTAGGAAGCAATACTTTAAGCGTAACTTCTGTAGCGATAACTGGAGGAACAGGCTTTACAACAACAAATTTAAATGAAAATATAAATTCAGGGTCAGTTGCCTCGTTTGTTGCAACTTTTACACCAACTGCTACAGGAACATTTAGTGCAACAGTTACTGTAAATAATGATAGCAATGTTACAGCAGGCAAAAATGTTTATACTTTTACAGTACGAGCTCAAGTAGCTGTAATGCCTACCATATCTAATGCTCCAGGAGGAGTTACAACTAATTTAAGACTTTGGCTAAAAGCAGACAAAAATATTGGTAGCTATACAGATGGAGCATCTTTAACAACTTGGCAAGATAACGTATTTGGTAATACAAGAAATGCTAATACAAAAACGTCTAAAAGCCCTGTTTTTTATAATAATGCAACAAATAATGTGAATTTTAACCCTGTAATAAATTTCAATGGTGGAAGCGCAATGTATGGAGGACAAGGTTTCAACAATCACGATATGTTTATCGTTGTTAAACCAAAGGTTGCTATTAATAGATCAACAAGTGCACAAGATATTTTTTGTGGTGATGATGTGAATACAAATCAAGGTAGCCAGGATGTTACTGGATTTTCAATGGGAAATTCATCTGCTAGATATTTAAACGAAATTGTTGCATACAACCAAGCCGCAAATACAGAATATGGTGAAGCAGAAATTAATGGTACTAAATCCTATGTTGGTCCTCAAATTTTTAATCCAAGAAAAAGAGATAATACAGCAAACAGTTTAATGCATATCTATAATAATGGTACACAACTTACTGCGTCAAATGTTGCTACTGGAACTTACAAAAACATACTAAATTCGAGATATTGGTTAGGAAGAAGTGAGTTTTTTGATTCAAGTTATGGTGGAGACATTTTAGAAGTTATTACTTATGACGCAAGAAATACAGATGGAAATAGAAGAAAAATTGAATCTTATTTAGCTATTAAATACGGAATTACATTAGGAAATAACGGAACAAGTTTAGATTATGTAGACTCAAATGGAACTACAATTTATAACGCTTCAGCTGGATTTAATTTTGATGTCGCTGGAATTGGAAGAGACGATGTGGCTCAACTAAATCAAAAACAATCAAAAACAGTAAATAAAGAAGAAGATATTACATTAGGATTGAATACTATTTTTGCCACAAATAATCAAAACTCAAATTCGTTTGGAAGTGACAAAAGATTCTTGATGTGGGGAAATAACAATGCAAGCTTAGCTGCTGCTGCTCCATTAATAGTTAATATAAGTTCTGGAATTACTCCTGCTTTAACCTCAAATGTTGATTTTACATCTGTTCAAAGAACATGGCGAGTAATTGAAACAGGTGGTGATGTTGGAACTGTAAAAGTATCACTACCTGCAACAATGTTAACAGCAACCTTATCGCCTCCAGGAGATTTTTATATGTTTATTTCTGATACTCCTGTATTTACACCAACTGCAGAATACCGAGTAATGACTGCTAATGGTTCTAACTTAGAGACTTCTTTTGATTTCAACGGAACAAAATACATCACTTTTGGATTTGCTCCAGAAAGAACTTTTGTTCGTGCAATCGATTTTAACGGAACTAGTGATTATGTAAATTCAGGAAATAATGTAAATTTAAATGGAAGTTTTTCAGCATCAGCTTGGATAAAAAGAGATGCAACAAACGGAACAATTTTAAGTAAGAAAAACGCAACTACAGGTTATGAATTTTTTATAAATGCGAGTGGAAATGCACAAATGACATGGACGAATGGAGCGGCAACTCAATCTATAACATCTACAATTGTAATTCCTGCTTCAAGGTGGCATAATTTAGCAGTTACTTATGATGGAACTATTGCAAGAATGTATATTGATGGAGTTTTAAATAATTCAGCAAATGTATTAGCGCCACAAAACAATGCTTTTGAATTTTTAGTTGCGGCATCAAATTCTGCATCAATTACTAAACATTTTAATGGATCAATTGATGAAGTTAGAATATGGAATTCAACATTATCTGTAAATCAATTGCGATTTTTAATGAATCAAGAAATGGATAAACATACAGATGGTTCTACTAAAGGTGCAATTATTCCACAAAACATAACACTAAATGAGGTTGTTAGTTTACCTTGGAGTAATTTAATGTTGTATTATCCAATGTCAACTTACACTTACACGAATGTTAAAGATAAGTCGAACAATAATATAACTGGTGCTTTGAAAAATGTAACAACAATTGACAGACAAACAGCACCGTTACCATATGATTCAAGAACAACCGGAAACTGGACTACAGCTACAACTTGGACAAATAACACATCAAACTACATTCCAAACTCAAACTCTGTTATTGATGGGTCAACTCCAATTGATTGGAATATTGTTAGAATAAACAATGATGTGACTTCAACTGGAAATAAAACTATGTTAGGATTACTTGTGGATACTACACGTAATTTATTTGTTCAAAACGATACTAAAATGCAAATTTCTCATTATTTGTTATTAAATGGTAAAATTGATTTGGTGGGTCGTTCTCAATTAATCCAAACATTAAATTGTGATTTAGATGTTGTAAGTACTGGAACTTTAGAAAGAGACCAACAAGGAACTGGAAATTTATTCAATTATAATTATTGGTCATCTCCAGTTAGTACAGAAGCGAGCGTTGTTTCAAATAACACAGGATATACTCTAAATAATGCCATGAAAAATGGTACAACTGCTACAACGCCAGCAAACATTAATTGGGTAGGCGGATTTAATGGAAGCACTTCTCCTTTTAGTATTGCAAGAAGATGGTTGCACAAATTCACTAATCTTTCTCCTGCTTATGCTAACTGGCAACAAATTACGGAAAACTCAATATTAGAAACAGGTCAAGGGTATTCAATGAAAGGAAGCGGTGTAGTAGCACCTCCTGCAATCAGTACACAAAATTATGTTTTTGTAGGAAAGCCTAATAATGGGTTAATTTCATCAACTGGATTAAATATTGGTGCAGGAGCTATAAATTTAATTGGTAATCCTTATGCTTCTGCTTTAGATGCTACAGCGTTTATTAATGATAATTTATCAAGAATTGATGGTACTTTATATTTTTGGGAACATTATGCTACGAATAACACTCACTATTTAGCAGCTTACCAAGGTGGTTATGCTACAAGAACCGCTTTAGGAGGGGTTTCTCCGGTTGCACCAGCTTTAATAAGTGGAGCGGGTTCAAGTACTAGAATACCAGGTAGATTTATTCCAGTTGGACAAGCATTCTTTGTGAAAGGAAATGCAACAGGTGGTACAATTACTTTTAATAATAATCAAAGGTTGTTTGTTAAAGAAGAAAATGCAGATTCTAATATTATGTTTAGAAATGCAACTAGTTCTAATTCTCAAAACTCAACTCAGGAAACGAATCAAGAAGATAATTTTGAAATTAGTCCATATAAATTAATTAGATTAAGCTTCACTGCTATTGAGGGTAATATGCAAAGACAACTATTATTAGGTTTTACACCAAACAATGAAGCAACTTCTGGATTAGATAATGGATACGATGGTGCAGCTATAGATTTGCAAACTAATGATGCTTATTTCCCATTATTGAATAAAAATTTAGTTATTCAGGCTGAAGGTACTTTTAATGATAATGGCATATTTCCTATTAACATTAAATCTTCTAGCAATGGAAATGGTAAATTTGTAATTGATGAATTAGTTAATTTTGATCAAAATCAAGAAATTTATTTACATGATAATCAAACTGAAATTTATCATAGCTTAAAAAATGGTGAGATAATATTACCAATCTCTACAGGTGAAATTACCAATCGATTTACTATTCGATTCAAAAACAACACCCTAGATAATGATTCATTCGACTTAAACACTAATACTTTTTATCATTTCAATAACGAATTGGTAATTTTACAACAACTTCTTGATGAAGATATTAATGAAATAAGAGTTTATAATGTTTTAGGTCAAAATATCAAAACTTGGACTTCTAACGATTTTGATTCAAGTTCAAGCAGAGTAACTTTACCAACAAAATCTTTTGCAAAAGGAGTTTACATCGTTAATGTAACAACTAAAAAAGGTAAATATTCTAAAAAAATTATTGTAGAATAATGAATTAATTGGAAAAATAAACATTTTTTTCACTAATGAGCTCGATATTGTATCGGGCTCATTTAGTTTTATTGAATAAAAATATGACGATTCGAAAGTATCATAAAAAAGTGTGAAAAAGCTTTACGAAAACGATTGAAATATATACTTTTGCATGAAATTAGTAACACAATCTATATTTTCATGAACAACAACACTATTTACGAAAAAGAATTAGCTTTTCAAGCAGACAGAAGAAAAGCATGTGTAGAATTCGTTAGAATTATAAGCGATTTATGGTTCGACAAATCTATTGAATTAGTATTATTTAGAAATCAATTGATAGATAGAAATGTTTCTGACATTATCAACTTACACGAATATGCTGGTGCTTTTGTAGAAAAACCAATTAATATTTTTGATTCGGTTGAAATTGCTAGAGCGATTGAAAATTTAGATTTACCACCTTCTCGTATAGATATTGGAAAATTAACGTACGAATTTCACTTAGAAGACGATAAATATAACGATGCCACTGCTTTTGTTATTGATAAATTAAAAAATGCAAAAGATACTTCTGAAATTGTTCCTAAAGATGTAGTACTTTACGGTTTTGGACGTATTGGTCGTTTATTAGCTCGTGAAATGATGAGCAAAATTGGAAAAGGACAACAATTACGTTTACGTGCGATTGTAACTCGTGATAAAAACGATGCAGTTTTATTAGAAAAACGTGCTTCTTTATTACGTTACGATTCAGTTCACGGTGATTTTGAAGGTTCAGTTACTGCAGATCCAGAAAACAATGCTTTAATTATCAATGGAACAACGGTTCATATTATTACAGCAAATTCTCCTGAAGAAATTGACTATACAGCATACGGAATTAACGATGCTTTAGTTATTGATAACACTGGTGCTTTTACAACTGAAGAAGCTTTAGCAAGACATTTAACTTCTAAAGGTGCAGATAAAGTTTTATTAACTGCTCCAGGAAAAGGTGTTCCAAATATTGTTTATGGTGTAAATCATGATGAATACAATCCAGACGAAGTAAATATTTTCTCAGCAGCTTCTTGTACAACTAACGCTATTACGCCAATTTTAGCTGTAGTTGAAGAAACTTTAGGAGTTGTAAAAGGGCATTTAGAAACGATCCACGCGTATACCAACGACCAAAACTTGGTGGATAATATGCATAAAAAATACCGTCGTGGTAGAGCGGCTGGTTTAAACATGGTAATTACTGAAACGGGTGCTGGTAGCGCTGTTGCAAAAGCTTTACCAAGTTTAGCAGGTAAATTAACTTCAAACGCTATTCGTGTTCCTGTTCCAAATGGTTCATTAGTGGTTTTAAATTTAGAAGTTGGTAGAGAAACATCTGTTAAAGAATTAAACGAAATCATGAAAAAATATGCTTTAGAAGGAAACTTAGTAGAGCAAATTAAATATTCAATGAACAACGAATTAGTTTCTTCTGATATCGTTGGAACATCTCAACCTTCAATTTATGATAGTAATGCTACAATCGTTTCTGGAGATGGTAAAAATATCGTTTTATACATTTGGTATGATAACGAATATGGTTACAGTCACCAAGTAATTCGTTTAGCGAAATACATTGCTAAAGTAAGACGTTATATGTATTACTAGTAGAAAGCAACATAAAATTTAAGAATCCGTCTCAGTGAAAATTGGGACGGTTTTTTTTTATCAAAAATATTGTAACTTTACTTTACTAACTAAAAACTATAAATTATGAGAATTTTAAAAAAAATACTGATTTTTATTTTAGCATTAATAGGATTACTATTAGTTGTAGCTTTATTTATTCCTAATAATTACACGGTTACTCACACTGTTACAATCAATAAACCTCAAAAAGAAGTTTACGATTTTGTAAAAACACTAAAAAATCAAGAAGAATGGAGTTCTTGGGTTTTATCTGATCCCAATATTAAATTAACTTATACTGGAGTGGATGGAACTGTTGGCGCAAAACAAACTTGGAAAGGTAATGAAGATGTTGGAGAAGGTAGTCAAACCATAACAAAATTAGACGGCGAACGCATTGATATCGATTTACATTTTATTAAACCATTTGAAGGATATAGTAAAGGTGCATCAATTATTAAAGCAGTAAATGCTAATTCATGTACACATACTGAAGAGTTTTACGGAACGGAATCCTATCCAAAAAACTTAATGTCGATATTAGCCAAAAAGTTCATTGGAGATGCATTCGAAAAAAATGGTGAAAACCTTAAAAAAGCTATAGAGAAATAAATCTTCTTTCAAATAAAAAAAGCCAAACAAATTACTACTTGTTTGGCTTTTTTATTTTTATAAATCTATTCTGATTTTCTTTGTGTGATATAATAAATCGGAATTCCTAATAACACAATCCCTAAACCTAAACCTGTATTTCTTGTATCATAAATCAATAAAGTAATACAAATTAAAGAAGTTATTACTATATACAAAATTGGCACAAACGGGTAACCAAAAGCTTTGTATGGTCGTTCTGCATTTGGTTCTTTTTTACGAAGGATGAAAATTCCGTAAATTGTTAAAATATAAAATAATAATGAAGCGAAAGTGGCATACGTTAATAAATCGCCATACTTACCAGACAAACACAATACCGAAGCCCATAAACATTGAAACCACAAAGCTTTTTCAGGAACGTTATTTTTGTTTAATTCGCCAGCTTGTTTAAAAAACAAACCATCTTGACTCATCGCATAAAACAATCGACCTCCAGCTAAAATAATTCCGCTATTGCAACCAAATGTCGAAACCATAATTAAACCTGCCATTACAAAAACCCCCACATTTCCTAAAATGATATTCGCTGCAGCTGCACCTACTCTATCATCTGTAGCAAACATAATTCCTTTACCTAAAACGCCAGCATCTTCTGGACTTCCGCCAATTGGCAACAAAGCCAAATAAGCCAAATTCGCCAGAATATAAATTACAGTTACAATCAAAGTTCCTAAAAACAAACTTCTTGGTATGTTCTTTTTTGGATCTTTAATTTCGGTAGCAATAAACGTCACATTATTCCATGCATCACTAGAAAATAACGAATTAATAATCGTTGCTCCCATCGCACCTAATAACGCAATTCCGCTTAATTTAGTTACTGTTAAACTTCCATCTTCTTCTAAAACCGTTTTAGAAGCTTCCCACATATTTTCAAAATTATGACTTAAAATATCAGTTTGTAAACCCACATATAATCCTAAAATGATTAAAGCGAACAACGCGAATAACTTTGCAACGGTAAATAATAATTGGATTTTTTTACCACTATTCACCCCTTTTGTATTGATGAAAGTTAGTAATACAATACTAACAATAGCTAAAACTTGTTTTAAATTGATGGTATACGAACCAATTTCGAGAAGTGTTTTATCTAATTCTGGAATAAAAACGGCGGTATAATTGGCAAAAGCTACTGCAACGGCGGCAATTACTCCTGTTTGTATTACAGAGAAAACGGTCCAACCGTATAAAAAAGACATTAATTTTCCGTAAGCTCTTTGAATGTAAACGTATTGTCCACCAGCGTTTGGCATCATTCCGGCTAATTCTCCATAACTTAAAGCGGCCGACATCGTTAACAAACCTGTAACCAACCAAATGACTAAAATCCAAGCGGCAGAACCAACATCTCGGGCCATTGCGGCAGTTACAATAAATATTCCGGAACCGATCATCGAACCAGCAACTAAACTAGTTGCATTTAACAATCCTAATTCTTTTTTAAACTCAGTTTTGTTCTCCATAGTAAAATTATAGTTTTGCTAAAGATAAAAAAAGAAAACGATTTTCAATAAAGAATATGAATTTGAACTATTATTGAGAGATTACTCGGTTAATTTGCACGAAGTGTTTGTCATAATAATCTTCTGTAACCGAAGAAATTATCACACCTGAACTGGTAGATGAATGTACAAATTTAATATCATTTTCAGAAACTTCGGTGATTAAACCTACGTGATTTATTCTTGACGAACCACCTGTTGCAAAAAAGATTAAATCACCTTTTTGAGCAGAAATTTTATCAATTTTAATACCAACTGAAGCTTGTTCACTTGAAGATCTTGGCAACGTAATATCAATAGTTTTAAAAGAAGAAAACATCAATCCAGAGCAATCAAAACCAGCAGAATCTGTTCCGCCACTTCTATATTTTACACCAATATTACTTGAAGCAGTTGCAATTACGGATTCCGCATTTAACAAACCTTTTTCAGATACTAGATTAATCTCCTTTGGAAAAACAACTTGATCTACAACAACTTCTTTATCTATTTTTTCAGATGTAAGAATCACCAAACGTGTACCAACAGCTAATTCGTTTTTAATTTGCGGATTTAATTGTTCTAATTCAGCAATGCTGATTTTATATTTTTTAGAAAGTCCGTATTTGGTTTCTTTAGGTAAAACGGTATGAAAAACTTCTTGAAGCGCATCTATTTTCTCAACTTTTTCAATTTTGTCCTTTTTTTGTTTTGGTTGTTCAACAACAATTTTTTCTGGAATGGAATAATTTATTGATTTAGAAAGTCGCACAACCTGTCCAATTTTCAAACCTTCCGATTCAATACTTGGATTTAATTGTTTCAATTTTTCGATACTAATATTGTATTTTTTCGATAATCCGAATAAAGTTTCTTTCGCAACCACTTCGTGTTCTAGTACTTCTACATCTTTCTTCTCAGAAATTTTCAAAACAGCATTGACATCTAAACCTTTTTTTGCAGTTGGATTTAGTTCTTCCAATTGAGAAACAGAAACCTTATATTTTTTAGAAATACTATAAAGCGATTCACCTTTACGTACAGTATGTGTTAGATTTTCTTGCGAAAAACCCAAACTTATAAAAAGAGAAAAAATGGCAGTTATAAAAAATTTCATTGTATAGTAACGTAAAAAATAGAAGAATAGTATAAAAAAATCAGGTGTAAGTAGTCTTTTTAACACTTACACCTGATTTAAAATATTTTATGAAGTTATCTTTTGTAATTCTGTTTGGCAACCCAATCAGCGTATTTTGCAGCCACTTTTAAGTGTTCGTTATAGTCGGTTGCAAATTCATGGTAACCAAATTTTTCTACACTGGCACAGAAATATAAATAGTCATGTTTTTCTGGACTTAAAACCGCATCAATTGCTGATACATCTGGCATAAAGATTGGTCCTGGAGGTAAACCTGTATTTCTATAAGTATTATATGGAGAACTTGTCATTAAATCATTGTGCATCACACGTTTTACCACTAAATCCCAATTGTTTGACTTTTGTTTTAATGCATAAATCACCGTTGGATCCGCTTGTAATGGCATGTTCTTATTTAATCGGTTTAAATAGACACCAGCAACTTTTGGTCTTTCGTCTGCTTTAGCGGTTTCTTTATGTACGATTGAAGCTAAAGTATAGACTTGAGCTGGAGTTAAATTCAACGCTTTAGCTTTTGCCAATCTACCGTCATTCCAAAATCTTTTGTATTCTTTTGTTAATTTTTCAGACAATTCTTCTGGAGTAATGTTCCAATAAAATTCGTAGCTATTTGGTATAAAAAACGACATTACATTGTCTTTATTCAAACCATTTTCTTGTAAAAAAGTATCGTTTGTGAAGATGTCTTTCAATTTTGTCGTATCAGGTTCAATTTGTGAAGCCAATCTCACGAATAAATCTTGTACTTTTTCCTGATTGTTAAACGCTAATTTCACAGGAACATTTAATCGTAACGCACGAACAATGCTGAAACTGCTCATTCCTTTTTTCAATAGAAATTTACCTGCTTTTACATTCGTATCATATTCTCTTTTTGAAGCAACCCAATCAATTTTATCTTGATTTTCTACATATGGCGCTAAAATTTTCTTTACATCTTCGTATTTAGAATCAGTTGGAATGTATACAAACATTTCCTCTTCTTCAAATTTTGTATTTCCTGTAAAAGCTTTATTAATTACATATCCACCACAAATCATGATTAATATTGTACCAATAACGATAATTCTTCCGAATATTTTTTTTGCTCCCAAAATTTTTATTTTTTATGTATTAGTTGAAAAAGTACTTCATCTACAAAAGTACCATTTATTTTATTCCAGTCTTTTTTTATGCCGATTTTTTGAAACCCAAAATTACTAAAAAGCTGTAAACTAGCTTCATTATTTGAAGTAATATTTGCAAATAATTGATGTAAATTCAAATGTGTAAAAGCGTAATTAGAAAGCAATTCTAATGTTTCTTTCCCAATCCCTTGATTTCTAAAGTTTTCCGAAATTATAATTCCAATTCCGGCACGACTATTTTTGGCATCAAAATCGAACAAATCAATTAATCCTACTTTTTCATTAGTTGCAGACAAAACAATAACCAATCGCAATTGTTTGGCTTCAAAAATATCTTGATGCGCATTTTCTAAATATTGCTTCAAAACCCATTTACTATATGGCGTTTGCGTGTTGCTTACTTCCCAAATCGATTCGTTGTTTTCTATTTCGTATAGAAAATCTAAATCTTCAGGTTCGAGTGCTCGCAAATGGATATTTTGTCCTTTTAATGTCATACTGTTTTTTTTACCGCAAAGACGCTAAGGTTTTCGCAAGGATCGCAAAGATTTTTTAATTACCTAATGCTTCTTTAATTTTCAACGCGCATTTTTCACCATCGATTGCTGCAGAAATAATTCCACCTGCATAACCAGCTCCTTCTCCGCAAGGATATAAACCTTTAATTTGAACATGTTCCAAAGTGAAATTATCTCTTGGAATACGAACTGGCGATGACGTTCTACTTTCTGGTGCATGTAAAATGGCATCGTTAGTTAAATAACCATGCATCGATTTTCCGAAAGCTGAAAAACCTTCTCGCATCGTTTGTGTTAAAAATGATGGGAAAACTTCCCCTAATTCTACCGAAGTTGTTCCTGGCACATATGATGTTTTTGGAATATCTTTTGAAACTTTAGTCTGTGTAAAATCTATCATTCTTTGTGCTGGAACTTTTTGTGATTTTCCTGCCAATTGCCATGCTTTTTGTTCAATTTGTTTTTGAAATTCCATTCCAGCTAAAGGTCCGAATTTTTCAAAAGGTTTGAAATCTTCTAAACGCAATTCGACTACAATTCCAGAATTGGCAGTAGCTTGATCTCGTTTACTTGGACTCCAACCATTCGTAACTACTTCTCCATCAGCTGTGGCACAAGGTGCAATTACGCCACCTGGACACATACAAAACGAATACATCCCACGTCCATTGACTTGTTTTACGATTGAATATGGAGATGGTGGTAAAAATTCGCCACGGAAATCGCAAGAATACTGAATTTTATCAATCAATTCTTGTGGATGTTCTGCACGAACGCCTAATGCAAATGGTTTCGCTTCGATGAAAATTTCTTTTTTATGTAATAATTCGAAAATATCACGAGCGGAATGTCCGGTTGCTAAAATGATTTTTTTAGAATGGATTGTTTCTCCGTTTTGAGTTACAATTCCGTCCACTTCATTATTTTTAACTAAGATATCAGTAACACGTGTTTCGAACAAAACTTGACCGCCACATTCGATAATTTTATCGCGAATATCTTGAATAATTTGTGGTAATTTATTGGTTCCGATGTGTGGATGTGCTTCTACTAAAATTTCTTCAGTTGCTCCGAAAGCCACTAATAATTGTAAAATTCTATCTACATCGCCACGTTTTTTGGAACGAGTATATAATTTCCCATCAGAATACGTTCCTGCTCCGCCTTCTCCAAAACAATAATTGGAATCGACGTTTACAATTCCGTCTACATTTATCGCTTTTAAATCTCTACGACGACCACGAACATCTTTTCCGCGCTCTAAAACTATTGGTTTTAAACCTAATTCTATTAATTGCAAAGCAGCAAATAATCCGGCCGGACCAGCACCAACAACTATAACTTCTTGTTTATTAGTAACGTTTGGATAATTGGGTAATTCAATTTTAGATTCGGTAAACACCTCATCTTTAAAGTAAATATTTAGTTTTAAATTGAATTTTATGGCTTTTTGTCGGGCATCAATAGAGCGTTTTACCACCACAATTTTTTGTAAATCAGATATAGAAGTATGTACTAATTTAGAAACGTGTTGGTATAACATTTCTTCGTTATTCGCCATTTCTGGAGAAACTTGAATGAGTAGTTCGCGTGGCATTAATTTTTTATCTTAAAATGTAATGCAAAAGTACAAATTTTATAATGGATTTGAAAAGAGCTTAAATCATTTGTAACTTTGCCCGATGAGACAAATAAAACTAATTTGGGATTTTCGTGGACAAGCTTCAGCAAAAACGGCGGAACATCATGAAATTCATTTGAAAGAATTTTTAGAAAAAGAGAATTATCCTTTAAAAATTACGGGTTTTGAAATTTTAAACGACATGTATGCGATTGCTTATTTAGTTGTTGAAGAAGCCGATATGATTACTTTTAGAGATGCATTGCGCCCACATAGAGGAGAAGTTTACTCAACTTAGATTTTTCAAAAAATCCTGCAGCGATTGTTCTTTTGGGATGTCCATTTTTTTTCTCAAAATAGAACGATAATTATCAATGCTTGCAGGTGCAATATTTAACTGTTGCGCAATTTGCTTGGAAGACAATTGAAGCATAACCAAACTTGCCAAGCGCGTTTCCTTTTCAGTTAAACTCGGGAAAACAGAGGTTAATTTTTGATAGAACGAATCAGTTGTTTGTTGAATTTCAGAATATAGCTTTACCTTTTCGGCATTTTGATTAATGTTATCATTAATGAACAGAACCAATTCAGTAATCTTATTTTGAGTTTTAGAATCTTTTAATTGTAACTCTTTAATCTTATTTTTTATATCCTCTAAAATTTCGTTTTTTTCAGAAATATGAATAGCAAAATCCGTAATCTCTTTATTCTTAAACTCAATTTCTCTTTCCTTTTTTAGATTAATAACTTCCAATATTTTTTTCTCGGAAAGAACCACCGATTCTTTCAAATGAAAGACTTTCTTTTTTTTATTAAAATACAATATCATAAGAAGAATGATTAATGCAGAAATTAGAAAAACGGCAATTATAATTGTTTTTTGATTTTTCTCCTTTCCTCTCAGAATTTCATAATCCTTAGTTTGTATTGCTAATTCATTTTTAAGATTATCATATTTAAATTCAACTCTCTGAGAATTAATGTTTTCCTGCAAATTAGCATTATTAAACTCATCTTTAAATTGAATTCTTTTTAATTGAAATTCATACGCTTTTTGAAAATTATTTTCTTTTTTGTACCCTAATTCTAAAATTCCATAAAAATCAATTATGGACGAAGACGGTATGTTTTTATTTGATGCTATGTGCTTTTCAATTAAATCCTCGGATTTAGATATTTCATTTGTTGCAATAAATCGTTTGGATTTCAAAACTATCAAATCGTCTTCAAAACCACTAATTTTTTTTATTAATTTTTCAACTATTTCAATATAATGATCGGCAGTTTTTAATTCATTAAGAGCAATAAAACAATTTGCCAAATACAAATTAGATTTCATTTCACCGACTGCGAAACCGGCAGATTTCGACTCATCTAGTATTTCCTCGAAAAGAACAATAGCTTTCTTATATTTTTTTAAATCATAATATGCAATTGCAATATTAGTTTCACAACTTATCACCCCTACTTTATCATTCAACGATTGATATATCTTAAGCGCTTTATTGTAATATTCAATTGATTCTATAAAATCCAACTGAGAATTGGAAATTATTGAAAAAAGCAGAAAAGTATCCGCTAAGGTGTTTTTTGAAATATTTATATTCTTTAGATTATCATTTAAAATTAATAGCGCTTTATCATAATTATTCAATTGAATATAATAATAGGCGATATCATTATTAATTAAATCCTTACTGTCCTTATCTATTAAATGTACAGTTTTTCCATAATAGTCTTTGGCTTTTAATAAATTTTCATAGGCTTCTGAAAAGTTTCCCTTATGAAGCGCAATCTTCCCTAAAACTCTATAACAATTGGCTTGATACTCAAAAGCCCCATTTATTGTTCTTAATTTCAGTAAAGCTTCTTTTAGAAACTGTGTTGATTTTTGAAAATCACTTTTATAATAGTACGTTAATCCGATTAACCAATAAGCCCTTGCTTCTCCTTTATCATACTTCACCAACGAAGCTTTATTCAATGATGAATTCAAGATAACCAAGGCACCACCAATATTAGATTTCAGCACATTTTCGGCCTGATCTTGCATTTTGTCAATCTCAATAGTCGACCCTTGAGAAAAGACAAAAAAAGAAAAACTAAAATAAAGGAAGAATAAATAAGCAATTTTCATTTGATGTAGATTTGAATGCAATGTTAGATAAAATTGAGAACAAAACCCAATATGATGAGAAAATATGGAGATAAAAAAAATCCTAAAACACTGACTTGTAGATAGATTTGTATAAATAACAATTGGGTATTTGAAAAACGAAATTCATGCCTAATTGGTAAATTATTACAAAAAAGCATTTTTACTTTCAATATACATTCCCAATCAACAATAAAATCCTGAGAAAGATTGAATTGTTTAAAAAAAATAAAAGCAACGAATTTTCGCAAGAAATAAAACCAAATACAACCATAAAAATCACAACCAAAACTAATTTAAAATGAAGCACTTTAAAAAAATTTTAATTTTATTTGTTCTACTCACTTCCCATCTGTGTTCATTTTCTCAGGTAGGTATTGGAACAACAACCCCAAACGCAAGTTCAGCTCTGGATATTACCTCCACAACGGGAGGTATGCTAATCCCTAGAATGACACAAGTACAAAGATTGGCTATTGGTACTCCCGCTAACGGTTTACTGGTTTATCAAAACAATTTAACCGCTGGGTTTTATTATTGGGATGGTACCGTTTGGAAAACATTTGGAGGTGGCTCCGGATGGGCACTTACTGGTGACTCTGGTACAACTGCTGGAACCAATTTCATTGGAACTACCGATGCAAACGGATTGAATATCTCTACAAATAACACAGAAAGAATTCGCGTGAATGCAACGGGTTTAATAGGTATAGGTACAACGTCACCAACAGAAGAATTACACTTAGTGGGTACTTCTCCAGTTTTTAGGTTTCAAGACGGAAACGAAGGAGTCAATAAAATATTAAAGTCTGATGCAAATGGTAATGCCTATTGGGCCAATACCACAGCAGCAACTGGCGCTGATGATGACTGGCGCTTTTTGAGTGGTAGTGGTTTTGCAGATCCTGCTTATCATACTGGAGGCAATGTAGTTATAGGCAGAATAGGAACTTCAACACATACTTTAGATGTTGACAATGGAATTGGTACTACTACCCTCGGCATAGGAGACGTTGAATATTTTCAAGAAGGGAATAATGAAATTAGAGTGAGTCATAGTCTAGTAAAAGCACCTGGTGCGGCATATTCTACTTTAGGAAATATAGGGCCAACTCTTGAATGGAACACCATTTATACGATAAACAACGCAAACACACCTTCTGACAAAAAGTTCAAAAAAGATATTCACGATCTAAATTATGGTTTAGAGGAATTAATGCAACTAAACCCCATTTCATACAAATGGAACGAGGTTACCATTGGAAGTGTGAATCTTCCGCTTGAAGAAAGGGAACTAAAATTAGGTTTTATAGCTCAAGAAGTTGAGAAAATAATTCCCGAAACCGTTATTTCACATTCATTGAAAAAAAATGGTGAAAGTGAAACAGATAAATTTGAATACACAAAAAATGATCTTTTATCAATGAACTACGAAGCATTATTACCTCTTATAGTTAAAGCAAAACAAGAGCAACACCAAAGAATTATAAAATTACAAAATGAAAATAACGCTTTACTTAAAAAAGTAGAAGAGCTTAATGCAAAACAAAAATAAAAAGATGAGAAAAATAATTCAATTAATAATTATCTTATGCACAAGTACTGCTATTTATGCACAAGTTGGAATTGGCACAACCAACCCAAATACAAGTGCTAATTTAGAAATACTTAGCTCAACTGGCGGGATTTTAATCCCGAGAATGACTCAAGCACAGCGCAATTTAATAACAGTAGGTGCAACACAAAACGGTTTGTTAATTTATCAAACAGATGCTACTCCAGGTTTTTATTATTATAATGGAACAGCATGGGTCAGTTTTGGCGGTGGATCTGGGTGGAGTATTACTGGAAATTCAGGGACAAGTTCGGCAACAAATTATATAGGTACTACAGATGTGAAAGACTTTGTTGTAAAAACAAATGGTAATGAAGCTATGCGTTTTACCTCTAACGGTAAGATAGGTATTGCAAACACAAATCCCCAGAATAAACTACATTTAGGTAATGGTACAGGTCCCGTTCTAAGAATTCAAGATGGCAATCAGACTAATGGTTATCTAATGTTTTCTGATGCAAGTGGTAATGCAACTTGGACAAATCCTGGCATATTAGGATTCGCAGACTTCGATTGGGATTTTGTAAGTGGAACCACAAACGCAGACGTTATAAAACGCAGTGGTCAAACAACTATTGGTGTAGCTGCAGCTACCGATTATAACCCTTCACTAACTAGTTGTTTAATGGATATAGATAATGGAACTGGAAATGGAACTCAAATAGGGGTTGGTTCTAATGAATACATTCACGATTACGACAACTTAACAGGGTTTAGTCACAATTTGGTTCCTATTGTCAATAATTCCATAAGTCTTGGAACTTCTGCTAATCGATGGGATGAGACTCAAACAGTAAATGGAATTAATTCTACTTCAGATTTAAGAGAAAAGACACAGATAAAACCATTAAGTTATGGTTTGAATACATTACTAAAATTGCGACCTGTAAGTTACAATTGGAAAAAAAAGTATGAAAGCCCGGAAAAATATGAAAGCCCGTTAAAAAAAATGGAGATAGGTTTTATTGCTCAGGAATTACAGAAACAAATTCCCGAAGTTGTTATTAGTACCAATTGGGTTGCAAAAAGAGATAAGAAAAACAATTTAGTTTATGTAAAAGAAAATACACCAAACTTATTAGTAACCTATGATGATATTCTTCCTGTTATTGTAAAAGCAACTCAGGAACATCAATATAGTATTGAACAAATAGAAAAACAAACACAAAAAATTGAAGAATTAATTAAAAAGCTTAAATAATATATTTAATCCTATTAATTGTCTGCACTTAATTAAATCAATTCTGAAATGAAAAAATATTTACAACTATTAGTTATATTGCTAGTAAACCTACCTCTATTTGCACAGGTTGGCATAGGAACCACATCACCTAATACGAGTGCTGCTCTTGATATAGTAAGCTCGACAAAAGGGGTGTTAATACCTCGTATGACACTAGCGCAGCGTGGCTCAATACCTGTTGGTGCAACACAAAACGGCTTATTAATTTATCAAACAGATGCCAGTCCAGGATTTTATTATTACAATGGTACGGCATGGGCAACCTTTGGTAGTGGTTCTAGCTGGGGCTTAACAGGTAATGCTTCAACAACACCGGCTGCTAATAAATTAGGAACTACAGACGGGCAAGATTTTGTAATAAAAACAAACAACACAGAAGCAATGCGCATTACTGCTGGTGGAAATATAGGTATTGGGACTATCACACCATCAACGTTATTTCATTTAAAAGACCTTACCGGTTCAGGGGGAACATTATTCAGTCAAGATTTTGAATCAGTTCCACTTGGAAATGTATCACTGGTTACAACTAACAATCCTTATTCTAAGGAGAATATTGTCTGTGTTAATAAGTGGAAAATCCAAAATACGGATAACGCAAACGCAACATGTGCAACTAAATGTACAAATAGAAGGGCTACAATAGATTATGGTTCCAGCGAATGTGCTAATCAGAATGCTACTTTAGTTCTAAAAATTGGTGTCATTAATGTAGCAAGTATGAACGTTTCTTTTGATTACAATTATAATTGGTATGATGGAGGCGAAAGCTTTCAAGTAGATCTATATAATGAAACAACATCAAGTGTAGCATCTACTCTCTTAGGACCACTGACTAGTGATTCAGGTGAAGTTAATTTTTCTCAATCCGTTACTGGATACACAGTAGGCAATAGTTATTCATTGCGTTTCACATATATAGCAACAGATGATATGGGAGCTTCATTGGATAATGTAGTTGTTACCTCTCCTCCAACCTTATTTCGAATAAATGATGGAACACAAGCTAATGGCTATGCGCTAACATCAGATACAAATGGAGTTGCTACATGGAAACCAGCAGGTGTGGGAGGTTCAGATGATGACTGGGCATTTACCAGTGGTATTACTAATTCTGACCCTATTTATCACCAAGGTTACGTAAAAGTAGGTACACCAACTGCATCTACTCATAATTTACATGTTTATAACGGCGCTACCTCAGGTACTGTTCTTAGTCTCGGTTCGGTTGAATACATTAGAGACGGGGTGGCAGATTGGGGTTTTGGTTATCCATTGGTTCCACTTACAACAGGAGTGCAAAATTTAGGTTCACCAACTAATAGATGGGTAACTGTTTGGACGAGCTTAGTTTCCAGACTTGCTGATGTTACCAAAATGACCGAAATACAACCTCTCCCTTATGGAATAGATCAAATTATGAAATTGAATCCAATAACATATAAATGGAAAAAAGAAAGATTAGATGATTTTATTATCCCAGAAGAAGAAAAGAGTCCGAAAATTGGTTTTTCAGCACAAGAATTATTACTGGTTTTACCAGAAGTAGTAGAAACCTATCAATGGAAAGAACGAGAAGAAAACCCAGGTATTTTAGTTAAAGAAGTAGGAGAGCGATTGGCGGTAAACTATTCGGAAATCATTCCAGTTATAGTTAAGGCTATTCAAGAACAAGAAGCTAAGATCAAAGAATTAGAGATCACAAATGAAAAATTAAAACAATTGATTACAAAATATTAAAATTCATTTAGTACACATCTATTATAAAGCGCGTAAACTAGAATTGCTTAAACAAAGTAAAAAAAAAACAAGAAAACATTATATTTTATTGAGATAAAAATATATTCTAGTGAGATATTAGTGAGATGCAATAATGCTTTGGTTTTATATTTGTAAATACATTTGCATCTGAAAATATCAAAAAAACAAAATGAAAGTAAATTTTTTAATTTTATTTGTAGTTATGTCTACTAATAAAATGAGTTCTCAAGTAGGAATAAATACAACTGCTCCAACAAAAACATTAGATGTAAATGGGGAAGTGAGAATTAGGACTTTACCCGTTACAAACGCTTCAACATCATTAACTGTTGATGCTTCTGGTAATGTAGGTGTAAGTAATAATTATGTATTATATGATTTGGTTTCTGTGGATGCGACCGCCGCAGTAGATTATACACCCCCAAGTACAGCAACACTTACTAAAAACGATATAAATTTAGGAATATCACAAACAGTAACCATTCCTGCAAACAAAAACGCAAAAGTTGTGGTCCATTATTCTGTTCCAATGGGGCTTGCAACGGAAGATGATTTTAGTGGTTATTTAGGAATTCGCTTTTTAAAAAATACTGTTGAAGCTGAAGAAGGTTCCAGAAAATTTACAATTGACAAACAACTTGGATCACCAGCAGAAATTTTTCAAATGTTTGCGGTTACAACAACTTATACAGAAACTTTTGCACCAAATGCATCACCAACTGTCATTACATATGCATTAAACGGCTATATGGAAATGTATAGCACCTATACGACAATAATACCAACTATTAGGTATAATATGTGGAGTACTGGTACAAATTACAATTGGGGTAGAGCAACAATGTCTGTGCAAGTTTTTATTAAAGATTAACTCAACGCATCACAAAGATATATTTCATTAAAAACCAACAAATTAAGTGATCTAAATCCCCATAAAAAGACTGGTTCTGTCTATTGTTTTGAAAGATTATCTCCATATAATTTTATTAATGCAAAATCATAAGGATTAAACATTAAAGTTCCGGTTTATACAAAAGATAATTTATTTGTCCATTAAAAAAATAATTTGTTTGGGAAAAAAGGGGTGTCTTGTCAAAAAGCCCCCTTTTTTAAACAAATTCATAAAAAAAAAATCGAATTATTAAAAAAACATAAATCTAAAAGAAAACAAAACAAAATAATAGAGAGAATGATTACTGATTTAATTATTGAGACAGAACTAAACCAAACAGGTAATAACAAAATCAGGTCTAATACATGCTCATATTGCAATAGTCATGAAGATACAAAGCATATAACAAAAGTATCCAATGAAATGACTAAGTTTTTTCAAGAAACAAATGAATTCTCTTCTTATGAAACAGATACTCCAAATTTAATTGAACAACATCATCCTGTTGAAAGAGATTTTGTTTTTATAAAACTGAGGAGTAAATATCAAAAAATAATGCTCAACACAATTCTTTTCATTAAAAGCGAAAAAAACTATTTAAACATAAAGACCACTGAAAAAGAATATCGATTCAGATCTACTATTAAGGATTTCATCTTCAAATTACCAGAGAATTTTATACAGACACATAAAAGTTTTATCATAAACAGTTCAAAAATTGAAAATTTCAACAGTGATACAATAACACTAATTGATAATATGAAAATTTCAATTTCAATTTCCTGTAAAAAAGATGTTCTCATAAAATTGCAGCATCAATTATTATAGTTTTTAAATCCTAAAATATTGTTTATCGTTTTAATTTAAATGTATCCCATTCATTAAAATTGGTTTTTCAGCACAAGAAGTGGTAGACGTTATACCAAAAGTGGTAGAAACTTTCCAATGGAAGGAACGAGAAGAAACCCTAGGTATTTTAGTTAAAGAAGCAGGAGAACGATTATCAGTAAATTACTCTAAAATTATTCCTGTTGCTATCAAAGCGATACAAGAACAAGAAGCTAAAATCAAAGAATTAGAGATCAGAAACGAAAAAATAAAAAAATTACTTAAAAAAATAAACATATTGAAGTAGTTATGCAGTAGTTATGTAGTAGTGGTTATTTGGTGTTTGAAATTTCATAAACTTAATTTTACAAAAAAAAAAGAATAACAGCTCTTAATTTTCGTCACACTTAAAACCAAATAACAACATAAAAAGCACAACGAGTGACTATTATTGCTCCCGCGAACAGCTTACTAGTTTACCAAACTGATGCAACCGCCGGATTTTACAACTGGGTGGGGGTCCAGAAGTCAATTGGAGGAGGCTCAGGATGGAGTTTAAACGGGAAGCTGAAACAACAGCGGGAGCAAATTTTATAGAAACTATCGATGCAAACGACATGAACATCGCGACAAACAACATAGAAAGAATTCGTGTGGGGCCACGGGTCTTTTAGGGATAAGGTACAACGGCACCGACAGAAGAATTACATCTAGTGGAAACTTCTCCTGTTTTAATTACATAATAAAAACCAATGACTCTTAATAGGCCACGTAAGTTAAACCTAAAGGCATTTAAAACTATTCTGAACCGTAAAAATTTAATTTGTTTGACAAAGAGGGTTGTCTTGTCAAAAAGCACCCTTTTTTAAACAAATTCATAAAAAAGAAAATCGAATTATTAAAAAAACATAAACCTAAAAGGCAAAAAAACTAAACAAAATAATAAAAGAATAACTATTGATTTAATGATTGAAACAGAATTAAACCACGCTAGAAATACCAAAATCAGATCTAGTTCAGGTCCTTATTCCGGTATTCATGAAACTTCTAAGCATATAACAAATGTATCAGAGGATTGGGCAAAGAAATCTAAAGAAATAAACAAATTCTCTTCCAATGAAACGGATACTCCAAATTTCAATGAACAAAATCATCCAGCTGAAAAAGATTTTGTATTTATTAAACTTAGAGATGCATATCAAAAAATCATGTTCGATACAATTCTTTCTATTAAAAGCGAAAAAAACTATCTAATTTTAAAAACTACCGAACAAGAATATCGATTCAGATCCACTATAAAAGATTTTATATTCAAATTACCGGAAAATTTCATACAAACACATAAAAGTTTTATCATAAACAGTTCAAAAATTGACAACTTCAACAGTGATTCTATAACACTAATAGATAAGATGAAAATTTCAGTTTCAGTTTCATGTAAAAAAGAAGTTCTCATAAAACTGAAGCACCAATTATTATAACAAAACCAGTATTCAGTTACAATTTACAGAACTGAATAGTGAATACTGTGACTGAGACTACTAATTAGCTACTTCACTGATAAACTTAATTCGCATCAATCGAAGTTCTTCTGTATCGTAATCGCCGTCAAATTCTTTTAAGGCTTTTTCGATACTATCTGATTCCGATTCCATGAAATATTCGTGAATTTCTTCTTGTTGGTCTTCGTCTAAGATATCGTCAATCCAATATTTTATGTTCAATTTCGTTCCAGAAAACACGATTTGTTCCATTTCTTTTAATAAGTCGTCGAACTTTAATCCTTTTGCGGAAGCTATATCGTCTAAAGCTAATTTTCTATCAATATTTTGAATGATATATAATTTATTGGCTGAATTCGCACCAGTCGATTTCACCACTAAATCATCTGGTCGAATGATATCGTTATCTTCTACATATCTTGAAATTAATTCGATAAATGGTTTACCGAATTTCTTCGCTTTTCCTTCTCCAACACCATGAACATTACTTAATTCATCAATTGAAATTGGATATTTCAGTGCCATATCTTCCAAAGATGGATCTTGGAAAACTACAAATGGAGGCACATTATGTTTCTTCGCTTCTTTTTTACGTAAATCTTTCAACATTGCCATTAAAGCTTCGTCTGCAGTTCCTGTTGCTTTTGCGGCAGCTACAATATTTTCATCTTCTTCTTCACTAAACTCATGGTCTTCCGCCACCATAAATGAATAGGGCTTTTTGATAAAATCATTTCCAGCTTTGGTAACTTTTAACACACCGTAACTTTCAATATCTTTTGAGATCAATCCCGCCACTAAAATCTGACGAACTAAAGCCATCCAATATTTTTCATCGTGGTCTTTTCCACTTCCGAAAGTTTTAAGCGTATCTATTTTTTGAGCTTTAATTATAGCGTTAATTTTACCAACTAAAGCCAAAATAACTTCTTTAGGTTTAAATAATTGTTTGGTATCGTTAATAACTTCTAACAATGTAACAATTTGATCTTGTGCTTCTGTTTTCTTTTTCGGATTTCTAACATTATCATCCATATCCGCACCATCGCCGTTTACCTCATCGAATTCTTCTCCGAAATAATGCAATAAATATTTTCTTCTCGACATTGATGTTTCGGCGTAAGCCACCACTTCTTGTAGTAAAGCATAGCCTATTTCTTGCTCAGCAATTGGTTTACCAGACATGAATTTTTCTAACTTTTCAATGTCTTTGTATGAATAGTAAGCCAAACAGATTCCTTCCCCATCATCTCTACCGGCTCTTCCTGTTTCTTGGTAATAACTTTCTAAAGATTTTGGAATATCGTGATGAATTACAAAACGAACATCTGGTTTGTCAATTCCCATTCCGAAAGCAATAGTTGCTACCACCACATCTACATCTTCCATCAAAAACATATCTTGATGTTTCGCTCGTGTTTTCGCATCTAAACCCGCATGATAAGGAACGGCAGAAATTCCGTTTACTTGTAAAACCTGTGCAATTTCTTCTACTTTTTTTCGACTTAAGCAATAAATCACTCCAGATTTTCCTTTGTGTTGCTTAATAAATCGTATTAAATCGCCTTGAACATTTTTCGTTTTTGGGCGTATTTCGTAATATAAATTAGGTCTATTAAACGATGCTTTGAATGTATTCGCATTTGGCATATCCAAGTTTTTCAAGATATCTTCTTGCACTTTTGGAGTTGCTGTTGCTGTCAATCCAATAATTGGAACATCACCTAATTGTTTGATAATGCTTCTTAAGTTTCTGTATTCTGGTCGGAAATCGTGACCCCATTCTGAAATACAATGCGCTTCGTCAATCGCCACAAAAGAAATTTTGACCGATTTTAAAAACTGAATATAATCTTCTTTAGTTAAAGATTCTGGAGCAACATAAAGCATTTTGGTTTTCCCAGATAAAATATCTGCTTTTACCTGATTGACTTCTGTTTTATTTAATGACGAGTTTAGAACATGAGCCACACCAACGTCTGAACCCATACTTCTAATCGCATCAACCTGATTTTTCATTAACGCAATAAGTGGAGAAACAACAATTGCAGTTCCTTCCAATACCAAAGCAGGCAATTGGTAACATAAAGATTTACCACCACCAGTTGGCATAATAACAAATGTGTTATTACCAGATATAATACTCGTAACTACTTTTTCTTGTAATCCTTTAAATTGAGAAAATCCAAAGTATTTTTTTAATTCTTTGTATAAATCTATATTTTGTTCCGTCATAAAAAATGGGTTGAACTTAAAACAAATAATTTTAGACAATTATTATTTGAATTTTGTCTAAATTTGCAATTATAAAGATACAACTATTCTTTAAAAACAAAAATATAATTCATTTAATTTTGAATACAACACAAACTATCCTAGAAAACGCAAAGCAATCCATACTTTCACAAAGCGAAAGTATTCAAAAACTCACAAATTATCTTACCGATGATTTTGCTAAAACCGTACAACTTATTTTCGAATCGAAAGGAAGATTAGTAGTTACAGGAATTGGAAAAAGCGCCATAATCGCACAAAAAATTGTTGCAACATTAAATTCAACTGGAACTCCATCGATATTTTTACACGCCGCAGAAGCGATTCACGGCGATTTAGGTATGATTCAAAGTGGCGATTTAGTACTTTGTATTTCTAAAAGCGGTAACAGTCCTGAAATTAAAGTTTTAGCCCCGATTATTAAAAATTTCGGCACGACATTAATTGGAATGACTGCTAATCCAACCTCATTTTTAGCCACTTCTTCTGATTTAGTTTTGCATGCTCATATTGATGAAGAAAGTTGTCCACTTGGTTTAGCTCCAACAAACAGCACGACCGCACAATTAGTTTTAGGCGATGCGATTGCCGTTTGTTTGATGAAATTGAGAAATTTTCAAGCGGAAGATTTTGCCAAATACCATCCAGGTGGTGCTTTAGGTAAAAAATTATTGTTGCGCGTGAAAGACATGTTAGACAATACGCACGCACCTCAAGTTGCTCCAGACGCTTCTATCAAAAAAGTGATTATGGAAATTTCAGAAAAACGTTTAGGAGTTACAGCTGTTATTGAAAACGATGTGGTAATTGGAATTATTACCGATGGAGATATTAGAAGAATGTTGACGGATAGAGAAACTTTTTCTGATTTAACTGCGAAAGATATTATGACAAAAAATCCAAAATCAATTGCTTCTACGGTATTAGTTTCAGAAGCTTTAGACGTTTTGGAAGATTATAAAATTACACAATTGATGGTGATTGATAATGGAACATACAAAGGCGTGTTGCATTTACACGATATTTTAAAAGAAGGAATTGTATAATGGCAAAAAAGAATAAAAAGAACATTAACGAAATGACTTTTTTAGATCATCTTGAAGAATTGAGATGGTTATTAGTAAGAAGTTCGGCAGCTATATTAATCAGCGCAACAGTTGCTTGGTACTTTAGTGATTTCATTTTTAAAACGATTATTTTCGGACCAATGAAAGGTGATTTTATTACCTATCAATTTTTCTGTGATTTAGCAACCAAATACGATTTAGATAAAAGTTTTTGTGATGCTACTTTAAATTTCAGTATCCAAAATACAGAAATTGAAGGTCAAATTTCCTTGTTAGTTTGGACGTGTGTTACGGCAGGATTTATCATTAGTTTCCCATATATTTTATTACAATTTTGGAATTTTATTAGTCCAGCTTTATATAAAAAAGAAAAAAGAAATGCCGTGAAATTTATCGTAATTTCATCGTTTTTATTCTTTTTAGGAGTCGGTTTTGGGTATTTTGTTTTAACACCTTTATCGTTAAACTTTTTATCTACATTCTCTGTTTCCGATGTGATTAAAAATGACATTAATGTGAATTCGTACATAGGAACTGTAAAAACCACAACATTAGCGACTGGTTTGGTTTTCGAATTACCAATTATCATCTATTTCTTATCTTCTTTAGGATTAGTCACACCCGCATTTTTAAGAGAATATAGAAAATGGGCCTATGTAATTATCCTAATTATTGCAGCGATTGTAACACCGCCTGATGTAATTAGTCAAGTTATAGTAACTATTCCACTAGTGATATTATTTGAAATTAGTATTTTTATTAGTGCTTTCATAAATAACAAAAACAACAAAAAAATAACCACTACGTAATGAGCGATTTAATTAAAGAATTCAACGACTATCGTGCTAAAATGAACGAAAAATTATTAGCCGATGACAATAAAGTAATCAAAAGAATCTTCAATTTAGACACCAACACCTACATGGAAGGTGCGCTAGATGTGAAAACAAAAGAATTATTGGGCTTAGTAGCTTCAGCTGTTTTACGTTGCGATGATTGTATCAAATACCATTTAGAAACAGCTTACAAAAACGGAGTAAACAGAACCGAAATGATGGAAGCGATGAGTATTGCGACTTTAGTTGGTGGTACGATTGTGATTCCACATTTACGTAGAGCTTACGAATTTTGGGAAGCTTTAGAGAATGAGCCAATTAAATAATTAGCCAATGTGCCAATTATTCGAAAAGTTAAACTAATAATAATAAAATTTCAACTTCAAATAAATTTAATATTTTTACAAAATATTGAAACATTGGCACATTGCCGAATTGACCAATTGACATATTAAAAAACATGAAATTAAGAGCCGAAAATTTAGTCAAAACATACAAGAAAAGAAGTGTTGTAAAAGGAATTTCAGTAGAAGTAAATCAAGGAGAAATTGTTGGTTTATTAGGTCCGAATGGAGCTGGAAAAACAACTTCTTTTTACATGATTGTAGGTTTGGTTAAACCAAATTCTGGAAATATTTATTTAGACGATATGAATATTACCGATTTTCCGATGTACAAACGTGCACAAAACGGAATTGGATATTTGGCGCAAGAAGCTTCAGTTTTTAGAAAATTGAGTATCGAAGACAATATTTTGTCGGTTTTACAATTAACAAATCTTACAAAAGCTGAGCAAGAAGCTAAAATGGAAAGCTTAATTGAAGAGTTTTCTTTAGGTCATATTCGTACTAATCGTGGTGATTTATTATCGGGTGGTGAACGAAGAAGAACTGAAATTGCGCGTTGTTTGGCTACCGATCCGAAATTCATTTTATTAGACGAACCTTTTGCCGGAGTTGACCCAGTTGCGGTTGAAGACATTCAAAGAATTGTAGCACAATTGAAAAACAAAAACATCGGAATTTTAATTACCGACCATAACGTACAAGAAACTTTAGCAATTACCGACAAAACTTACTTAATGTTTGAAGGTGGAATTCTAAAAGCTGGAAAACCAGAAGAATTAGTTGAAGACGAAATGGTTAGAAGAGTATATTTAGGTCAGAATTTCGAATTAAGAAAAACAAAAATCGATTTCAATGCTCCAAAAGAAATTGAGTTAGATATATAAATTTTAAAACACATAGACACATAGAATTTTGCATCATAGATTGCAGACGCTTCGCTTAAATTAGTTCACATAACTATGTTTTCTATTTTAAATAAAATAACTTTAAAAATCTATGTGACTATGTGTTTAACTTCGCAAACCGAATATGAAAAACCCATCAAAAGAACAATTAGAAGCTTGGCATAAAGATCCGAACAACTGGAAATGTGGCGGAATATTTTATTACAACAAAGAAGACGAAAGATTATTTCCACCAAAAAGAGTAGCCTGGATGGGTTGGACAATAAATTTCGCGAATCCAAAATCTATTGGTGCATTTTTTGTGAGTTTTGCTATGATTTTAGTTTTTGTTTATAGAAAACAGATATTTTAATATTTTTAAAACACATAGACACATAGTATTTGTGCTTATTTTGAGAAGATTGAATCTTAACTAAAATAAATTTAAATAGATTTTTGCTGAGTTATAGTATCAAAATTGAAGAAGTTGTTTGTTTGAGTCCCGAAGTTTCGGGAGACAAGATTGTGTTTAGTTCCTCATTAAGAAGTAGAAAGAATCTTTTCTTTATACAAATTTAAGCAAAAGTAAAGATTAAAAACCTGTGTAAATCGATTCAAATCCGCGTCATCCGCGTACCTATTTTATACACACTTTTTTTAAATCATCTACGTTTCCGTTGAAAACATTTACATCAACCAATTCATCAATACCGTGAAGTTTAGCTTTTTCTGTGAATTGCCACATTAAATAATCGGCTTTAATTTTTTCTTTCCACGGATTATAATTGGCTATCCAAAATTGATAACCTGGAAAATCTTCTTGTAAAAAATCTTCATAATATTTTTCACCAGTGTATATTATCGGTTTCACTCCGTAATGTTTTTCTACGATGGTAAGCCAATTTTGCAAACCTTCTTTCAGTTTGTCCATTGATTGTCCTTTTGGCATTTTTTCGATATCTAAAATCGGCGGTAAATGTCCTTTTCGCAATTTTACAGTTGAAATAAAATTATTGGCTTGATCTGTAGAATTTTCATCCGGACGGTAATAATGATACGCACCTTGAATGTACATAGATTCCGTTAAATTTCGCCAGTTTTTCTTGAATTTCAAATCGATTTTATTGCTTCCAGCTGTAGCACGAACAATTACAAATTTCAATTCAAATTGTTCTTCAATGGCTTCTACATTATCCCAATCAATGGTGCCTTGATATTGAGAAACATCAATTCCAAAAATTTTACCTTTGTGATTACCAACAATGTCGTTAATACGCTTATCTTCTAATTTTCTTTGATTCGCAGTTAGTTCCGTATTTTTGATTTTAAATCCTAAATAATATAAAACCGCATCTTTTTTCTGATACACAAAAATAATCGTACACAATAACAAAAAAAGTCCAATAATCCATTTTACGGATTTCGGACTAATTAAGGTTTGTTTTTTACTTTTAGAAGGATATTTTCTTCTGGTTGCTGCCATTAAACTTTCTTAAGAAACGTATTATTTACAACCGATAAAAGCACGTATAATAGAATGATAATTGGAATCGCAATGAATTCAAATAAGGCGATTAAAACTACAGAAAGAATTAAAAACACCACTTGCATTTTATATTTTTCCCAACTAAAACTCTTCACTTTTAAAGAGAATAAAGGAATTTCTGCATTCAATAAATAAGAACTTAAAACCGTAATCCCAACTAAAACATATGGATTACTTAAAGTATCAATCACAAAATCTACATCAGTATATTGAAACTGAATCATAGGAATACTCATGATTAATAAGGCATTCGCTGGAGTTGGCAAACCAATAAACGAATCGGTTTGACGTGTATCTACATTAAATTTCGCCAATCTATAGCAAGAAGCTAATGTAATTAGGAAACCTAAATACGGCACCACACCCATATAATATGTGTCTTCCGTTAAATTATATTGTGATTGATTTTCCTGAATATCACCTAACATTTTATACATCACCAAACCTGGTACAACACCACTGGTAACCATATCTGCTAAAGAATCTAATTGTAAGCCAATAGGACTTTGAACTTTCCAAATTCTGGCAAAAAAACCATCCCAAAAATCGAAGAAAATCCCTAAACAAACCAAAGAAAAAGCTTCTCTGTAATTTCCATTAAATGCATGAATTAAAGCGCATAAACCAGCAAACAAATTCAACAAAGTAATTACGTTAGGTATGTGTTTTTTAATATTCATTATATAAAACTCTTAGATTTAATAAATTTCAAAGCAAATGTAAACAATAAAATGAAAGAATTTGAGTTTATTAAGTAAGAAATTATGATATTTGTTGTGAGAATTAAATTTGCTTTGAAGAAGATACTATTTTTATTTGTCATATTGGCTACTACGTCAATTTCGGCACAAACTGTTCGTAAATATTCCAACGAATTTTTAAACATTGGAGTTGATGCTGCTGCGTTAGGAATGAGTAATGCCGTAACCGCACAAACTGCCGATGTAAATTCTGGATATTGGAATCCAGCAGGAATTTTGCAATTAGAGGACAAACAAATTGCTTTAATGCACGCGAATTATTTTGCCAATATTGCGCAATATGATTACGCCGCTTTTGCGATGCCTATTGACGACAGAAGTGCTTGGGGACTTTCCCTAATCCGTTTTGGAGTGGATGACATTTTGAATACTACAGAATTAATTGACAGCGAAGGAAACATAGATTACAACAGAATCTCTCTTTTTTCTACTGCTGATTATGGTGTTACTTTTTCTTACGCTAGAAAATTACCTTTAGAAGGCTTCAATTATGGTGTAAATGCGAAAGTAATCCGAAGAATTATTGGAGATTTTGCTTCTTCTTGGGGATTTGGATTCGATTTAGGTTTGCAATTTCAAAACAAAAACGATTGGAAATTCGGATTAATGTTACGAGATATTACTACGACTTACAACACTTGGAGCATTAACGAAGAAGAATACGAAAAAATTAAAAATGCCGTTCCAGGTGAAAATCAGGAATTACCTGAAACGAGCGAAATTACCTTACCAAAAGCACAATTTGGACTGTCAAAAAAATTCGAGTTTCATTACGACTATACCTTAACAACTGCAGCGAATTTAAACATAGAATTTGCTGAAACCAATGATATTATTTCAACTAGTGTAGCCAGTATTAATCCGGCAGTTGGTTTTGAATTCGGCTATATCGATTTGGCTTTCTTACGTGCTGGAGTTGGAAATTTTCAACAGATTACACAAATTGACAATACAAGTAAAGTTAGTTTCCAACCAAATATTGGTTTAGGTTTCAAATACAAAGGCATTCAAGTCGATTATGCTTTAACTGATTTAGGTAACCAAAGTGCTGCTTTATATTCGAATGTATTTTCTGTAAAAGTGGATTTAGGTATTTTTAGAAGATAATTCTAGAGTATTCAGTGTTCAGTTTTGAGTGTTCAGTAAAATAAAATCAGTATAAACCAGTTAAATCCGCAAAATCTGCGTACCAATATGCTAAAAAAATTACTTTTCTTATTATTCCCAATTCTTAGTTTTTCTCAAAACGTTACTTTATCTGACAATGCTAAAGTGAGTATTTTAACTTGCGGAACGGCGCCAGTTTCTTACGCAATGTATGGTCATACTGGAATTCGAATTACCGATTTTGTTAACCAAATTGACGTAGTCTACAATTATGGTGCGTTCGATTTTACGACACCAAATTTTATGATGAAATTCGTAAAAGGCGATTTGCAATATTTTGTGACAAATGAAAATTACTACGATTTTGAATTCAATTACAAACAAGATGGTAGAAGTATTGTTGAACAAGAATTGAATTTAACACCTCTACAAAAACAACAACTTTTAAACGAACTCAGCAACAGCCTGACTTCCGATGAACGTTTTTACACTTATAAATTTATTGATAAAAATTGTACGACTATGGTTGTGGATAAAATCAATAAAATCTTAGGTTCTGAAGTCTTGAAGCAACCGAAATCTGAACAAAGTTATAGAGATATTTTATATCCGTATATGTCGGATTTTTATATGAAATTGGGGATTCAAATTATTTTTGGTACGAAAGTCGACCAACCTGCAACTCGCTTATTTTTACCTTTAGAATTCGAAAAAGTTTTAGAAACTGCCACACAAAATGGACAAAAAATTGCACAACCAACGAAAATTTTAAACCAAGGTACTGACAACGTTCCGTTTTCTTACATAAACTCTACCTATTCTTTATTAGCAGCGATTGTAATCTTGATTTTATTAAACAAAAAAGGCATACAGATTGCCTATTTTATTTTCGCAGGATTGTTAGGTTTATTCTTCAGTTTGGTCGGATTATATTCCTTACACGAAGAGATTTTATGGAATTACAACATCTTATTATTTAACCCATTATTATTGGTTTTCGCTTTTTATTATTGGAAAAACAACACGTCAAAAATTATTTTATTTGGACAAATTTGTATCGCTTGTACGCTTATTTACTTGGCATATATTGTTAGTAAAGTGCAATTACTAATTATATTACCAATTGTTTCGTTGCATTTGTTTTGGTTGATTAAGATTGTGATGAAGGTGAAGAAAAAATAGAAACTTAAAATTATCAATATGTTGCAAAATATTATTAATCGTTTTAAGTTAAGGAATTTAAAAGGCTTAAAAGTCTTAAATTACGACGAATACTACGTAGAAATAAAAATTAGTAATGAATCAAATATTGAAGAAATCACTAAATTTATTAATAGTTTTCCAGAAAAATTTCAGCTAAATTTTTTCGATAACTTTCATCCTCAAATTAGTGATCCTGGTGCTTACGTTTTTGTTCAAAAACAAAACAATAATTTCATTTATCAATTAGGAAATCATGGTTGGAGTTCTAATTGGGAATCAATAAATTCAAAAGATTTAATAAATTATATTTATAAAAACAGAAGCTATACAACAGAATATTTTAAAATATCTTCAAACAAAAAAATGGAATAATTGGTAAACAAAACTAATTTATTAACTTATAAAATCCACAAAAAAACTCCTAGCTTTCACTTGGAGTTTTTTATTTCTTATTCTCGTTATATTTTTATCATCATCAAAAAAATATTTTATAAAATTATTGTTTTACGATAATTAATTATATATTTGCAGCAATAAATTTCTGTTTCAAGATGAAAAATGTAAAAATCATATCAACTGTATTATTCTATATTACCCGTTTTGCGGCAATATTATATTTAGCAACAACATTCTATTCATTGGTTTCTTTACTTACCGAATGGAGTTTAATTGTAACTGAAAAAGGTAATTTTACCATTTGTTTTCCTTTTACAGAAACCCATTTTTTAACTGGTGAAAACAATTGGGCGTATAAAATTTTTAATTTCTTAATTCCAATTGGATTTTATGGTATTTTCTTTTTGCTGTTAAGTAACATTTTTAATGTTTTTAAACAACCAAAATTATTCACACAATACGGCGTAACCCAATTAAAGTGGTTTTATTTGGGAAACATTTTTATGCCATCTCTAACCATTTTATTAGCCTCCATATTTGCTGGTGAAATAGAAGAAGGATTAGAATGGGTGGCGATAATACACTTTTTCCTTGGTGTATTTGCTTATTTTTTAGCAGCAATTTTCAAGCAAGGATTACAACTTCAAAACGAACAAGACTTATTTATTTGATATGCCAATAATAGTAAACATAGACGTGATGCTCGCCAAACGTAAGATGCAAAGCAAAGAATTGGCAGAAATTTTGGACATCACTCCAGCAAATTTGTCTATTCTAAAAACAGGTAAAGCGAAAGGTATTCGGTTTGATACTCTAGAAGCCATATGTAATGCGTTAGATTGCCAGCCTGGCGACATTATCGAATACGTAAAAGAGTAAATTAAATTACATAAATTCAACAATATCAACTACTTAATTGTAATTGACAGGCATTCTTTTGCCAAAATTTTATCATCAAAAATCATCAAAAAAATCAAAAAATGAACAGTTTAACAATCAAAAATCTCACAAAAACGTATGCAAATGGCGTACAAGCGTTGAGTAACATTTCGTTAGAAATAGAAAACGGAATGTTTGGTTTATTAGGTCCAAATGGTGCTGGAAAATCTTCATTAATGAGAACAATTGTAGGTTTACAAACAGCAGATTCAGGAGAAATTCAACTAAACGGAATTGATGTTTTAAAAAACCCTATGTTTATTAAGGAGCAATTAGGTTTTCTTCCTCAAGATTTTGGAGTGTACCCCAAAATTTCTGCTTATGATTTATTAAATCACATTGCCATTCTAAAAGGTGTTTCTAACAAAAAAGAACGCAAAGTACAAATTGAATCATTATTAGAAAAAGTAAACCTAAGCGCTCAAAGAAACAAAGAAGTCCACACTTTTTCTGGCGGAATGCGTCAACGATTTGGTGTAGCTCAAGCATTACTTGGTAATCCTAAAATTATTATTGTAGATGAGCCAACGGCTGGTTTAGATCCGGAAGAAAGAAATCGTTTTAATGGATTACTTTCAGAAATTGGTTCCGAGCGAATTGTAATTCTTTCTACACATTTAGTAGAAGACGTGAGAAATCTTTGTTCACAAATAGCAATCATGCAAAACGGAAAAGTTTTAGCACAAGGAAAACCAAATGATTTTGTTGCAGAATTAAAAGGCAAAATTTGGCGAAAAGAAATTCAGAAAGAACAATTGGAACACTACAAAACGAATTACAACATAATTGCTTCGCATTACATAGCTGGAAATTTAAATATTCAAGTGATTTCAAATGAATTTTTACCTGATTTTGAAGAAGTAAATCCTTCCTTAGAAGAAGTATATTTCAAAACTTTAAACCGAGTTGCATTATGAAATCGATAATTTTATTTGATTTGAAATCATACAGTAAAAACTGGAGGTTTCTACTTTTAGTTGTAACTCTAATCACTTTTGGGATTTTAGGAGGAAGCAATGCTCGTTTTACATTAAGCGATAATTTAGCATACAATTCACCTTATCAAATAGCTTTTATTACAGCTTTTTTGAGTTTAACAAGTCTGTTTTTTTCTACATTATTTACAGCACAATTGGCTTTAAAAGAAATTGATTTCAATCTTAATTTAATTTATTTCTCGTTACCGATTTCCAAGAAACAATTTCTTTGGAGTCGATTCACATCTATATTTACATTGAGTTTTGGATTTAAATTGCTATTAACCATTAGCTTTTTTATTGGTCGAGAAACTATTGCAAACGGAATGACAGCAATTGATTTCGATATCTTTTTTTATATTTTACCAATATTGTTTTTCACATTAATCAATACTTTTTTCATACTTTCCATCACAACTGCTGTGGCATGGTTTACAAAAAGTAAACTATTTGTGTATGTAAGCGGATTGTTACTTTATGTTTTCTATATGGTAACGCTGCTTTTTTCAAGTTCGCCTTTTATGGCCAATCAATTACCGCAATCCAAACAAGCGCAATTGATTTCAGCCATTTTTGATCCGTTTGGATTATCAGCTTACTTTTATCAAACGTCACATTTACCAATTGATCAACGTAATACCGAATTATTATCACTAAATGGCATTTTACTTGGAAATAGAATCGTCATGTTTTTAATTTCGATTTCACTTTTGATTTTAGTAACCAAAAAATTTTCTATTTCTAAAAAAATAAAATCATCAAAAGCAACTCATGACGCAAATAAAGTTGCTAATTCATTATCATTTGAATTTGTTTCAACAGAAAAATCAGCAAGAATCAAATTTCAATCGTTATTATCTTTTATGAAGATGAATTCGATTTATGTTGTTAAAAGTATTCCTTTTGTTTTGATAATTTTGAGCTTATTGTTTGTTGTTGGAATGGAAATGTATGCTGAAATTGAAAAAGGCATTCGAATACCCCAAAAATATGCTACTTCTGGATTGATGGTTTCAACAATTATTCAAAATTTTCATGTTTTAGGAGCTCTAGTTTTGGTTTTTTATGGTAATGAATTATTTTGGAGAAGTAAAAATTCTAATTTCCATTTTATCGAAGAAAGTACAACAAATTACAAACTTAAGTTTTGGTCGATTTGGTTCACTTTAATTACTTTAGCTGTAGTTTTTACCGTCATTTTAATATTGGAAGGAATTGTTTTTCAAATTCTTTACAATTATCCAATTATTGAATGGGATGTATATGCTTCGACCTTTTTATTTACTACTTTTCCTTTAATCTTAGTTGGTGGATTTACGTTAATTATTCAGAAATTAATCCAAAACAAATATTTATCATTAGCTGTTTCAGGGCTTTTTATTTTATTGATGACAACTTCATTAGGAAAGTCAATTGTAAAATATCCATTGCTTAAATTTTTAAACTCCATCAGTTTTGATTATAGCGATATGAATGGTTTCGGAAGCTATGAAAAAGCGTTTAGTCAAAGGCTATTTTTCGGGTTTTTAATTGTACTATTTTTATTTTATGTTATTCATCAAAACAAAAACTCGATTAAGAAAATCATATTTTGGCTTATAACATTTTGTAAAATTGGTTTGATTTCATTTGTTGGAATTCATCTTATTTCAGACTATGTTCCAAAAGTCAAAAATAGTATTGAAATACAACAAGCAAATTATGAAAAACAATTTCGAATTTTTCAAAACAAACCTCAACCAACAATCACTAAAGTAACCACTAGAGTTGATTTATTTCCTTCAAAAAATACCTATTCTATTAAAGGAAATTATATTTTAGAAAATAAAACACAACAACCTATCAGTGAAATTCTGTTTAATTTTTCAGATGATTTTGAAATTAAAAAAAGCATATTACATACAGGAAATGAATCTATTTTAGTTACCAATCAATACCAAATAGTACGATTAAAAAAAGGTTTAAATCCGAATCAAAAAATTAGTTTTGATTTTGAATTACAGTACCATTGGAAACCCGTAAATGGCCATCAATCCTTTAATGCTATTGTGGAAAATGGTAGTTTTATGCGAATTAGTAGATTCTATCCGCAAATTGGTTATAATTCATCTAATGAAATTGAAGACGAAGCAATTAGAAAGCAATTTCAATTGGGAAAACGCACTCCGATTAAATCTTTAGAAGCTCCAAAAGTTGTGAATAATGATTTCATTTCTTTAAATATGACCGTTTCAACGGAAGCCAATCAAAAAGTAATTGGAGTTGGAGAATTAACCAAAGAATGGAAAGAGAAGAATAGAAATGTATTTCAGTTTAAAATTAATGCCATTCCGTTTCGTTTTGCTATTTCTTCAGCAAATTATGTCGTGAAAAAGGAAATATATAAAGGAAAAAGTTTTGAAGTCTATTATCATCCAACGCATGCTGAAAATGTGGCACACCTAATTGAAAACGCAAAAATTACGATGGACTATTGTGAAGTAAATTTTGGAAAGTATCCATTTAAAACCATTCGTTTTGCAGAAATTTCTAGTTTCACAAAAGGATTCAATGCAACTGCTTACCCAGCCACGATTTACATGACTGAAAATATGGCGTTTCATTGTAATATTAAAGCAGACAAGCAACAAGATGTAATTAATGAATTAGCGGGTCATGAATTGGCGCATTTGTGGTGGGGAAATTCACAAATTGATCCAGATGAACGAGAAGGCGATGTTATGCTTACAGAAACCTTAGCAATGTATACAGAATTAATGCTACTCAAAAAAATGTATGGCAATAAAAAAGCTAAAGAATTTGTTACAATGCATCAAGATATTTTTGAAAGTGAGAAAGGATTTTCTGGCGATTGTCAGTTAATAAAAGTTACTGGTGAAAAAACGCATATTTCTTATTCTAAAGGAGCTGTTGCTATGTATAAATTATCTGAATTGATTGGAGAAAATCAAGTCAATATGGCATTACGCAACTTTTTAACCAAACATAAATATCCGAATCCAAAACCTATTTCTACTGATTTCTTAGAAGAAGTTTATATTGTTGCGGATAAAAAATTCCATCAGAAAATTAATGAATTATTTGAGAAGTAATATTTAAACAAAAAACTCCAAGTTTCACACTTGGAGTTTTTTGTTTCTTATTCTCGATATATTCTAATCTAACTTTTATATATGGTTTTTCAAATCCATCATACCATGTAAAATTCTAACCACTTCAATTTCATTTAATGCAACTATTTGGTAAAAAATAACATGTTCGCCTGATTTTAACCCTATTAGGTTTTTTTCTACTTCTTCATAAGACTTGCCTTGATTAGGGTTATTTGACAACTCCTGACAAGAATCCATGAGTAACAAATAATACATTTCAGCTTGCTTTTCAGGCCAAGTTTTTAAGGTGTATTCCCAAATCTCATTTAAATCTTCAACAGCTTTATTGCTTAAATAAAACTTAGCCATTATTTTTTTCTAGACTTTAGTGTTTCTAAATGTTTTGAAGGATCAAAGTCAGTCGCACGACCGCTTTCTATTCCTTCACGAATAGCATTTCGTAACCTAATTAATCTAGTTTCTTCCTCTTCTAAAAGACGAAGCCCAGCACGTACCACTTCACTTGCATTACTAAAACGACCATTTGAAACAGTAAATTCTATAAAACTCTCGAAATGATTACCCAAAGATATTGACGTATTTCTTCCCATGACTTCTTTATTTTTTGTAAAGTTACCAAATTTTGGTAATTAAAAGTTATTTAAAATTAAAATTTAAGAAAACAAAAACTCCAAACTTATACCGATTAAAGCTAATCCAACTTATTGATTTACAACCCAATTAATAATTTCGTCTTTAGCTAAATTATCAATTTCATAGGTTGGACCTTTTAATTGTTTCTCTTTAGTTAAGTAATGATTAAAACCATCAAGAACCACGATTTTAACTTTACTATTCTGAAAGGATTTTAGTTTATTAACTTCTGCAGTTGAATCAATAAATATATCATTAGTCCCAATAATATAAAGTATTGGAATTTCGCTTTTTGCATAGATGATTTCAAAATCTTTTTTCAAAAGATGTCTAACCGAAGCGAAGTTACAATAATAAAAACGCTTATAATTTTTACTCGTGTATCCAATTTCTTTCGCTTTTTTAAGTGCTTCTTTAGAAATTATCAAATCTTCTTTCCAAGTATTTTCTATTGAAGTTCCACCAAAAGAATTTTGAAAGATAGTCATCACTTCTATCTTTTTTTCTAGAGAATCCAAAATCAATTCATTTTCAAATTTATTCATACCCGTTTCTAATTGGTATTTTAAAAACTCGGCGTGTTTTTGCACTGGCGTTGCCCATTGAATTAAAAAATCAGGTTTAAATCCTTTCTCAACCAACGACATGGTAACCAAACCGCCCAAACTATGTCCCAACAACCCAATTTTCTTGGTTGAAAAACTCGAATTATTCTTAATACTATCAAATATAACTGTTAAGTCGTTAGCCATATCTGTAATAGTATAATTGGCAAAATTAAAATCCCCTTCAGATTTTCCAACACCTCTTTCATCATAACGAAATACAGCAATGTTTTTTTCTAAAAGACTTTCAGTTAGCAAATAATGACTATTCCTAGTATCCATTCCTGCGCCTGGAACAATAATTAAAATTTTATCATATTGGCTTTTAGGTTCAACTAAGGTTCCATAAAGCTTAATTTTGTCTTTTGAGTTAGTAAATTCTAAATCAATACTATTATAATTTTCAATATTTTGAATTTTCTTTTCGTGATCAAACATTTCTTGTCCAAAACTTACGTTTGAAAGAAATAATACAATTACTAAAACCTTTAATTTATTCATCTTTATTAACTTTACTTGTTTGAAAACAGCTTTCTAATTCTATAAAAAGTGATTTTTTTCTTCTCACACAAATGTAGAAAAAACAAATAAAGTAAGGTAAATCTTAATTTTTATTTAACTTTTTAATTCTCTTTTATAATTTCATCTTATAATATTCACAAAAAAACTCCAAGCTTCACACTTGGAGTTTATTATTGCTATTGACAATTCGACAAGCTCAGTGTGACATTAAACTTTTCCAGCAGCAATTAAATTTAAAGCCGAACCAGCAACAAACCAACCAATTTGGCTTTCGTTGTAGGTATGATTTGCTAAAATGATATCTTTTGTACCATCTGCATGGACAAACTCTAGTGTTAAAGGTTTTCCTGGTGCAAATTCTGTTAAATCTAAGAAATTGATGATATCGTCTTCTTGTATTTTATTGTAATCTGCTTCGTTGGCAAAGGTTAAGCCTAACATGCCTTGTTTTTTCAAGTTGGTTTCGTGAATACGTGCAAATGATTTTACCAAAACCGCAACTACACCTAAGAAACGTGGCTCCATTGCTGCATGCTCACGTGAAGAACCTTCCCCATAATTGTGATCACCCACAACTACAGAAGGAATTCCAGCTGCTTTATAGACTCTTGCCACATTAGGAACTTCACTATATTCACCCGTCAATTGGTTTTTAACCGAATTGGTTTTTCCGTTAAAAGCATTTTCTGCACCAATTAACATATTGTTAGAAATATTATCTAAATGTCCACGGAAACGTAACCATGGTCCTGCCATAGAAATATGATCGGTTGTACATTTTCCGAAGGCTTTAATCAACAATTTCGCACCTTCGATATTTTTTCCATCCCAAGGTGCAAATGGCGCTAACAATTGTAATCTGTCTGAAGTTGGAGAAACTACAACCTCAACTGTAGAACCATCTTCAGCTGGCGCTTGGAAACCTGCATCTTTCACATCGAAACCTTTAGTGGGCAATTCATCTCCTTTTGGTGGGTTTAATTTTACTTCTTCGCCACTATCACTCAATAAAGTATCTGTCAATGGATTGAAATCTAAACGACCAGAAATTGCAATTGCTGCTACCATTTCTGGAGAAGTTACAAACGCGTGTGTATTTGGGTTTCCATCAGCTCTTTTAGAAAAATTACGGTTAAACGAGTGAATGATGGTGTTTTTCTCTTGTTTGTCAGCTCCTGCTCTGTCCCATTGTCCGATACATGGTCCGCATGCATTAGTAAAGACTTTCGTTCCCATTTTTTCGAAAGTGGCGATAATTCCGTCTCTTTCGATTGTATATCTAATTTGTTCTGAACCTGGATTGATTCCGAATTCCGCTTTTGGTGTAATTCCGTGCGCAACGGCTTGTTCCACAATTGATGCTGCTCGACTCATATCTTCATAAGAAGAATTCGTACAAGAACCAATTAATCCCCATTCTACTTTTATTGGCCATCCGTTTTGAGCGGCTTCCTCTTTCATTTTAGAAACTGGCGTTCCTTTATCTGGCGTAAATGGTCCGTTAATATGTGGTTCTAATTCTGATAAGTTAATTTCAATTAGTTGATCGAAATAGTTTTCTGGATTGGCATATACATCTGCATCACCTGTTAAATAATCAGCAACTTTATCTGCTGCATTTACCACATCTTGACGACCAGTTGCTGCTAAATATCTTCTCATCGAATCATCGTAACCAAAAGTAGAAGTTGTGGCTCCAATTTCTGCACCCATATTACAAATCGTACCTTTTCCTGTGCAAGACATAGAAATAGCACCTTCACCAAAATATTCTACAACAGCTCCAGTTCCACCTTTTACAGTTAAGATATCTGCAACTTTTAGGATAACGTCTTTCGGAGACGTCCAACCGTTTAATTTCCCTGTTAATTTTACACCGATTAATTTCGGAAACTTCAATTCCCAAGACATTCCAGACATGACATCAACGGCATCTGCACCACCAACACCGATGGCTAGCATTCCTAAACCACCTGCATTTACAGTGTGAGAATCGGTACCAATCATCATTCCGCCAGGAAAAGCATAATTTTCTAAAACGATTTGGTGAATAATTCCAGAACCTGGTTTCCAGAACCCAATTCCGTATTTATTGGAAACTGACGAAAGAAAATCGAAAACTTCTTTAGATTGTTTATTCGCGAAAGCTAAATCTTCCACAGCACCAGATTTGGCTTGAATTAAGTGATCACAATGTACTGTTGTAGGAACGGCAACTGTTTTTTTACCAGCATGCATAAATTGCAATAAGGCCATTTGAGCGGTTGCATCTTGGCACGCCACTCTATCCGGAGCAAAATCCACATAATCTACACCTCTTGTGAAAGTGGTTGTTGGTGTTTTTTCCCAAAGATGAGAATATAAAATTTTCTCCGTTAAGGTAAGTGGTCTGCCAACTAATTCGCGAGCTTTATCTACTCGCTCTACAATAGTTGCATAAACTTTTTCAATCATTTTTATATCGAATGCCATAGTATTTATTTTATGTTGTTTGTTTGAATTTAATCATCACAATTTACAAAAAATAAAGAAGCTATAAAAGAAAAAGCCCGAGTTTATGACTCGGGTTTTTCAAAATATGATTGGCTAACTATTTGATTAGTTAACCAATAGTTTATGAGAAGGCGCAAATTTAGTTAAATTAATACCTTCAACCGCTTTTTTATATTCTTCAATAGTTGGTGTTCTACCTAAGATGGTTGACAACACTACAACTGGCGTAGAAGAAAGTAATGATTCTCCTTTTTTCTCAGCTGTATCTTCCACCACTCTTCCTTGGAACAAACGTGTTGATGTTGCCATAACCGTATCTCCTTTAGAAGCTTTTTCTTGGTTACCCATACAAAGGTTACAACCTGGACGTTCTAAATATAACATGTTTTCGTATTCTGTACGAGCGGCACCTTTTGGAGCGTTATCGTCAAATTCGAAACCAGAATATCTTTGTAAAACTTCCCAATCACCTTCTGCTTTTAATTCGTCTACGATATTGTATGTTGGTGGTGCGACAACTAACGGTGCATTAAATTTAACTTCTCCGTTTTGCGCTTCCACATTTTTAAGCATTTGCGCTAAGATTTTCATATCACCTTTATGCACCATACAAGAACCGATAAATCCTAAATCTACTTTTTTATCACCTCCGTAGAAAGATAAAGGTCTTATTGTGTCGTGTGTGTATCTTTTAGAAACGTCTTTGTTATTTACATCTGGATCAGCAATCATAGGTTCGTTAATCACATCTAAATCAATTTCAACCTCAGCATAATATTTGGCATTGGCATCTGGAGTTAAAGCTGGTTTTTCACCTGATTTAATTTCAGCGATTCTTTTATTTGCTTTATTGATTAATCCTTGAAGAACTTGTGTTTTGTTGTCCATTCCTTTATCAATCATGATTTGGATTCTTCCTTTCGCAATTTCTAAAGATTCCACTAAAGTATCATCTTCAGAAATACAAATTGAAGCTTTGGCTTTCATTTCCGCTGTCCAATCTGTAAATGTAAAGGCTTGATCCGCAGTAAGTGTTCCTAAATGCACTTCAATAATTCTTCCTTGGAAAACATTTTCTCCACCAAATTTATGTAACATTTGGGCTTGAGTTGCGTGAACCACATCACGGAAATCCATATAACTTGCCATTTGTCCTTTGAAAGTTACTTTTACAGATTCAGGAATTGGCATTGAAGCTTCTCCGGTTGCAAGAGCTAAAGCAACTGTTCCAGAGTCAGCACCGAATGCAACACCTTTCGACATTCTTGTATGTGAGTCACCACCAATAATGATAGCCCATTCGTCAATTACAATATCGTTAAGTACTTTATGAATTACGTCGGTCATGGCGTGATATTGCCCTTTTGGATCACGAGCAGTAATTAAACCGAAATCATTCATGAATTTCATCAATTTTGGAATGTTGGCTTGCGCTTTTTTATCCCAAACAGAAGCCGTATGACAACCAGATTGGTATGCACCGTCAACGATTGGTGAAATAACTGTAGCTGCCATAGATTCTAATTCTTGAGCAGTCATTAATCCTGTTGTATCTTGAGAGCCAACGATATTAACTTCTACACGAACATCAGAACCAGCGTGTAATGCTTTTTTAGAGATTGTTCCTACCGAATTTCTGTTGAAGATTTTCTCCACAGCAGTAAGACCTTGTCCTTCAATTGAAACTTCTTTTGAAGGTGCGTAAACTAGAGGTGCTTCAATTCCTAAAGTCTTAGCCGCAAAAGTTTGAATTTTTTTACCGAAAACAATCGCATAAGAACCACCAGCTTTGATGAATTCCATTTTCTGAGGCGTGAAAGCTTTAGAAATGTCAATTAATTCTTGGTCTCCGTTATATAATTTTTTTGATTTTGTATTAATCGTAAGAACCGTTCCTGTTGCTACAGAATACGTTTCTTCTAAAACTGGATCACCACTTTCGTTACGAACAACTTCTCCGTTAGCGTCTGTCTTTTTTACCCAGTTTTTCAAGTCTAAACCAATTCCACCAGTAACATCAACAGTTGTTAGGAAAATTGGAGAAATTCCGTTTGTTCCTGCAACGATTGGCATAAAGTTTACAAATGGCACATATGGACTTGCTTGTTTACCTGTCCAAAGTGCTACGTTATTTACACCTGACATACGAGATGAACCAACTCCCATTGTACCTCTTTCTGCAATTAACATTACAGATTTGTCTGGATGTTGTGCTTGTAAAGCTTTGATTTCGTCTTGAGCTTGAGGTGTAATCATACATTTACCGTGCAATTCACGATCTGAACGTGAGTGAGCTTGGTTACCTGGAGAAAGTAAATCTGTAGAAATATCTCCTTCACCAGCGATAAAAGTAACGACTTTAATTTCTTCTGCTACTTCTGGAAGTTTTGTAAAAAATTCTGCTTTAGCATAGCTTTCTAAAATATCTCTAGCTACTTCATTATTACTTTCAAATGCAGCTTTCAAACGATCCATATCGGCATCGTATAGATACACTTGAGTTTTAAGAACTTTAGCAGCAGCCGTAGCAATAGCGCTATCATTTCCTAAAGCTAAATCTAGTAATACTCCAATTGAAGGACCACCTTTCATATGTGATAATAATTCGAAAGCGAATTCAGGAGTAATTTCATTTACCACTTCTTCACCAAGAATAATCTCTTTTAAAAAATTTGCTTTCTCAGTAGCGGCACTTGTTGTACCTGGCAACGTATTGTAGATAAAAAATTGAAGAGAATCTTCTCTGTTTTCGTTATTTACCTCTTTAATTTGAGTTATAATTTCGCTTAATAATTCAGCGCTATCAATTGGTTTTGGGTGAAGACCTTGACCTTTACGCTCTTCAATTTCCTTAATATATTCTTTATAAAGATGCATTTCCATATCGAATTCTATATTATAAATTTGTTAATTTGTTTGTACTTTTTTCTAAAGTGGTACAAATTTAAATAATTCTTTTTGGATTAAAAAATTTATAACAAAAAACGATATTAATAAAATTATTATTTGTAATTATTCTATTTTACTGAATTTAATTCAAAAATAGACGTATTAAATAGTGTTTCTTTAAGAATTCTTAATTTTGATAATTTATACTACGAATTTCGAAAAAAACAATAGGGTATTTTATCATATTAGCAAATTTCAGACTTTGCCAAGTTCTTAATTTGTTTATCCAAATACCAATTTTTAAAATAAAAATAAGTTGAAATTGCGATTAAAGTAGTTGCTAGTATAATTTCCATAAGATTATAATTCAAATAAAGCTTCTTTGAGATGCTTTTCTAAATTCATTTACGGTAATTAGACACGTTTGGATTTTTTTTATTAAAACTACCTTCTGTTCATAATCGGTTTTTCTACAAAACGGTACAGTAAATAAGAAAAAAAAGTTACTAAAAACAAATAAATTAGAAGTAATAACAAAGAAGAAATTCCTTGTAGAAAATTTTCTTTTAATAATTTAAACAAAACCGTAATTAAACTGAAATGCACTAAAAACATCCCATAAGACAACTTACTTATCCAATTTATAAGTTTAGCCATCCAATTATTACAATATTCCCAATGGATAAAAACAGGTAAAGCTAATGCAAAAGTTATGGATGAAAAAGTAAAATAAAACACTAAAAAATACTTTGGATTTGAAATAATATCAATACTCAAAACGTTCAATGCTACAAATTGTAAGAAAAACAAATGAAGCGCTAAGATGAACAAATACACTTTTATATTTTTCAACTTATCCATATAAAAATAATGAATCCAAGCCACTACAAAACCAATCAAAATACTATCTATTCTATATAATACAATAGATTTCACTTGCTCATTCCACATATTCATATCCGAAATAAAGTGATTTTTATAAAACCAAAATCGCATCAAATGAAAAAAGAAAATTAGCCCAACACTTGTCCATAAAAAGCCTAATTTCTTATCCTTGCTTATTTTGTAGGTGAACCAAAAAACAAAAGGTATAATTAAATAGGTCCATTGTAAAATACTCAAACTCCAAGATTCTGGAAAAAAAGAAATTTGATAATCTGTAAGATTTTGTAAAAAAAAGAAATACTGCCAAGCATCTTTTAGTATATAACCAAAACTAATTCCCAAAATAACATTGAGAATTAAAACCACATAATAATTGGGCAATGTTCTTAGCCATCTTCTTTTCAAAAAAGCTACAATCGAAATATAATTTAAAGAATTCGTGAGATACATTTTAAGAATAATTGTACCGATTAGAAATCCGCTCAACACAAAAAACAATTCTATTCCAGCAAAACCTAATAATCCAGTTAATGAAGCAAGGAATGGATTTGAATTGTCAATTAAAAAATACGCATAGGAAAACACAATCATGCTAATAGCAATTGCACGAACAGCATCTAAACCAAAGATTCTTTCCTTATTTTGTATTTCTTTATTCATTTCTGCTATTTTTGTGTTTTAATTCGAATAGATGTTCCAAAAATCAAAGATATACAAATATATAGGCTTTAGCTTACTGCTTTCCACACTTTTTGGAACAGTCATTTATTCGCAATTATCGAATAGACATAAGGCCATTATCAAAACACAATTTTTCCATATAACAGGCTTATTAAATGGAGATTGGTTGGTTTACAACCATGCTGGTTTATATCAAATGGAATCGCCAACCTTTTTAATTGATGGCATTTACAAATCTATGGAAGGTCCGAAAGCATCTAGATACGTACAACTAAATCAGAAAAAAGAAGTACTTTGGATAACCGGTTTTGAAATAAAAGCTTTCGATGCAGATACGAATAAAGAAGTATCAAATGATTTTATTTGTCATATGAATGTGGATCTCAACGATATGATTTATTATGAAAATTTTGGTTTGAAAAACAGAATCGGAAAACAGTATCCAAGATTAACTTCGTTATCTCACGGTTTAGAAAAATTTGATTTTCCAAAAGGATTTGCTGTACCGGTGCATGGTAATGATTTTTTGTATGTCACCACTCAAACCTTAAATCATAATATCCCAGTAATTAATAAAAAAATAAAACACGAAGTAGCTATTGCTTACGAAGAGGATTCGGAAAAATTAAAACCTTTATTGAGTAAAACTGCATATATTCAATTGCCTTTCAATGCATTTAATCCTTACAAACAACCTTTAGATCCTGGAAGCAATCAATGTATTCCTGTTGAAACGAAAAATCACACGTATACAAATGCTAGTGGTGAAAAATTATCTGGGCATTGGAAAATACCTTTAGGAGAAATTTCATATAGAAGTTCCATTGATGCGCATTTGGCCTTAGACCAACCTATGCGTTTGCATTTTGCTGCTCCACATGTTCATCCTTTTGCAACATCGATTGGTATTTTTGATAAAACTACTGGAAAAATGTTATTTAATTGTCCGATCAAAAATCATAAAAAAACCATTGGTTTAGATAAAATTTCTGTTTTTAGTTCTGAATCTGGGATCTGGTTATATCCAAACCATAATTATGAAATGGTTATAACTTGCCATAATACTTCTAATGAAGAGCAAGATATGATGGGAAGTATGTTTTTATTTTTCTACGATAAAGAATTGGACGAAAAAATTAATTAGTCTTTTTGTATTTAAACATCCAATCGTACATGGCATTTTGATGGAATAAATTTTCAACATTACCGTGATTTCCTCCTTTTATGATGGTTAAAGTCGCATCAGCATTTGGATTGCATTTTTTAATGGCGTCATATACTTTTTTCGATTCGGACATTTTTACGATATAATCTTTATCGCCATGCTGAATCCACATAGGAACTTTAGCTAGATTACAACCATCAGAAACATTTCCACCACCGCAAATAGCAACTGCTGCTGTGACTCTATCTGGATATTTACCAACAAAATGCATCGTTCCATAACCACCTAAACTCATTCCACAAACATAAACGCGTTTTAAATCCGTTTGATAGGTATTTTGAACATACGTAAGAATTTCTAAAACTATATCTGGATTCCAGTTTCCTGAAGCAATTTGGGGCGCAATAACAATCGCATTTATTTTTCTTCCTTTATCCATCGCTCTTAATACACCATAGCGTTTCACTCTGGTTAAATCAGTACCAGAAAGACTTTTTCCGTGTAAAAAAATTAAAACTGGTGGGTTTTCTTCTTTAGTGTCTGATTTTGGAATTTGCAACCAAAACGGGTACGTTGTTTTCCCAATTATAGTATGTAACTTTTCTTCTGGTTGCTGGAAGGCGAATAAAAACAGTATAAACAGTGCGCTTAATCTTTTCATTTATGGTAAATTTTTAACAACAGAAATGTTGCTAAGGTGATTTTACAAAGTTAAAAAAGTAATTTATTTTTTAATCACTTTGTAACTGTCATTATTAATTTTAACAATATAAACACCTGCAGCATAACCGCTTAAATCAATAGCTAAATCATTTTCAGTTTTTACAAATTTTGCAATTTGCTGACCAACAGAATTATACACTACTCCATTAAATGAAAGTTCACTCTTAATATAAAACATAGAATCTGTTATGGTAGGAAACAGAGTCACATCTTTAGGAATAAATGTATCCGAATTTAACACATTTACTACAAAATTTTTCGTGAAAACTTCAGAACAACCATTTCTAGTCACTGTTAAGGTTACCGTTTTTGGACCTAATTCTGTATAAAAATGTTGTGGATTAACATCGGATGAAGTTGCTCCATCTCCAAAATCCCAGAGTAATGAAGTGAAATTTGTGGATAAATTGGTAAAATTGACGATATTATCCGTTTGTGCAGCACTGAACTCGGCATGGAGATCAAAAGTATTAATTCGCCATAAAACTTTGTTATTCAAGACAACATTGTCAGCTATTCCTTGGAAATAAGTTGCATTGGACACAGAAACTCCACCATTAAATGCTACTCCAGAAACAGGTTCTTGAAAAATGGTACAAAACATGGCACAAGCCACTAGATAAGAACCATTTAAATTAGGATGCACATCACCATAGGAATTATGAAGCAATAAATCTTGTTGAGCTGTATAGTGGTTTCTTGCACATTCTCCAGCTGCCACTAGAGGAATTTGCATACCATCTGCCAATTTCGTTATAGAATCTTTAATTCTAGTTTGGGTTGTAAAATAGTTGTTATAGGTTGTTTCCGAAGCGATACCATTTGAGATTTCGTATAAAAAAATTTTCGAACAAGGACTATATTTTTTAATAGAGTCTTGCAGTTTATTTCCTCTGGCAGCAGTTGTATTTACTGGCCAAGAAACTCCACCAGATTCAGATGTTCCAGGTTGTAAAACCACAATATCCCAAACATTATTTTTGAAAAGATTGTAAACATTATTATCTACATGATGATTGACGAAACCGGTTCCACCAGGTGCGTAAAATTCGACATCTACGTTTTTACCTTTTTCGTTGGCAATGGATTCAAATAATATGGGCATATCGTTAAAATAAGTCATGCTATTTCCAACAAATAAGACTTTCTTTTGTACTTGGGCATTGGAGAATACAACGGCAAGTAACAATACTAGTAGGTAGTTATTTTTCATATTTTATTTTTTTATGTAAAAAAATACACTCTAAAGAAATTATAATAATTATTATTTTGATAAAAGCCGTACCATTATTACTACTAAGATACGGCTAAAAAATTAATTAACTAAAACTTTATACATTATTTTTTTATTATCCGAATAGTATGTAAAAAAATACAATCCTGATTTAAAATTAGTAACATCAACTTTTATTGTATTAGTATTTTCATAATTATTAAATGCAATTTCTTTACCAAGTATATTATAAATAGACAAATTCACTTGAGATTGTAAGTTTTTAAAATTACATTCAACAAAATCACTTGAAGGATTTGAGTTTGAAAAACTATATTCATTTTTATCAAAAAAACTTTCATTGTACAATGCAAAAACTAAATTTATCCGAGCATTATACGCAAAGCCTTGTCCCATATTAAAATGAACAAAAGTATAATTCGCTACATTAGAATTTTGCAACACTACATCAAAAAAACCATTCGCAGGTATAGTTACATCTTGATTAAAATCTACATCATTAGATATTGAAGTCATCATACCTTGCATACCAGAAACATTTGTAATTGTAAAAGGCAAATTATTGGTGAATCTAATTACATCACCTACAGCAACATTTCTATTCAATTGAAATAAATCACCGTTTGCCATACCATTATTAATATTTAAAATTATGGTACTTGAAAAACCTGAATAATTTGTAATTAATAATAGAAATAACATTTTCGCAAAAGTTAGTTTTGTTTTCATAAAAATTTAATTAAATTGTTAAAAATTATTTTTTGTTATTTTGCAAATATTAAAAAAACAAATAAATTACTTCATTTTGTTCCGTTTCAAAAATGTTACATATTTAATTCTCCTTATTTACAAGCAATTACAAATATTTCTAAATTGATAAAATTATATTCGAAACCGTAAAACATTTATTTTTTATATTAATTTTAACCCGTTGGGTGTAATTAGTTTATGATGATAATTTTTCGTCAATTCGAGTAATTTTCGTTAGAAAATTGTATCGAGAATAAAAAAAGTTTCATTAAAAACTTGTTCTCAATACATTTTTTGTTTCTTTTCATTACACAAAAAACACTCGAACTGACGTTTTTAATACTTACACCGAACGGGTTAATTTTATTTTTTCTAAAACATTATTATATACAAAAAAATGAGCTCGGTAAATAACCAAACTCATTTCGCTTCAAAATTAAAAATTAAATAAACTTAGGGTTGATTTGGGATTTTCTATTTTTTTAAATTACATTATAATACTATAATGAATATATGTTTTATATAAATAATTATCAATTCAAAAATATTTATATATTTAAAAAAAAAGGAAAATTTAATGTTACAAAAACGTTTCATTTAAATTCACATCATAATTAACAGATATCATCTCAATTTGTTCTGTTAATTATTCATTATTCCAAAGTAGTTAAATGAAATTCTTTAGATTTTATCAAATAATTAAACTGATATTTCCAAACTCATAAATAAACTTGATTATTTAAAAAAGAAAGTAGAAGTTTTTCTTAAGAAAAAATAACAACAATAGAAACATCTAGGTCTATAGTTTCTATAAATATATAAAAATTGATGTACACGAAACTTATTTAGTTTTGAAACACAACTTATTAATTATAAAATGTTTTAAACTAAATAAAGAGTTTAATAAAATCTAATTAAAATCTTTTACTAATTTTTCTAAATCTTTTTTATTAAATACTTGTGTTTTTTTACAAACTCTATGCAAAGTAACTCTAACACTACTTTCAGAAATACCTAAAATTGTAGACATTTGCTTAGTTGTTAATCCTAATTTCATCAAAGCTAAATACCTAATCTCAGAAGGTGTTAAATCGATATAACTATTTTTTAATGATGATAAAAAACTTGAATGTACTTTTTCAAATTTAATTTGAAATTCTTCCCAATCTTCAAGTGTTAATATTGCTTTTTTCTTAATTTCATTTACAATAGTATTTTTTTCAGAAGATTGATTTTCTAATAATTCAATAATTTTATTTTGCTCAATTAATTTTTCGGTAAAGTTATTTAAATTTTTTAATGCTATTTCTTTTTCTTTACTTAAAAAATCTAATTTCAATTCATGTATATGTTTTTCTTTTTTATAATTTCTTCTTTGATAAAAATAAGAACTAATAAGAATTATAGAAATAAAAATTAAACAAATTAATATAAAATATAACTTGAAATTTTGTTCAAGGTGCTGTTGTTTTAAAACTTGCTCTTTTATTCTGTTTTTATGTAAACTGTTCTTTTGCTCAGATCTTGTTAATATTAAATTATTATATTGAATATTTAGTTTATCCCTTGCAATCAAATTTGAATCTAAATAAATTAAGGCTAAATTATTATTTTTAAGTCTTCTATAACAGTTACTATACGAAAAATATAAATCTTTCATCAAAACTTCTTTCATACCAGTATCGTCTTCAACTGTTTTTAAAATTCTTTCAGCCTCTTGTAATTTTTTTTTCGCATTTAAAACATCACCTTGCTCAATTAAAACATTTGATAAATCGACTAAAGAAGAAGATGCTCCAATATTATCTTTATATTTTAATGACATTTCAATAGACTCAGAAATTAATTTATGGGCACTATTGTAATCTTTCTTCAAATAATAAACATAACCTAAATTTCCATTTGCAATACCATTCCACTCATCTCCATTATCTTCATTTAAAATTTTTTCTAAATAATATGTAGCAGAGTCTATTTTTCTTATATCACAATAACTATAACTAAGATTGATAATAATCTTATTAACGATACTTTTTTTTATATTTTTTCTGGAATTTGGAATAGCTTTTTTATAATAATGTATGGCTTTTTTATAATCCTTAAAAAAGAAATGAGCTGAAGCGATAGCTTGATAACATACTGCCTTATTATTACAATCAATTAAATTAGAACTTGATAGTTCTTTTTCTAAATCAAAATAAGTTTCAAAGGCTAATTCATAATTTTTCAAGATTAACCAATAAATTTTTGATTTAATTAATATTACTCTTGCTTTTAGGTCAAATAAATTATAATCATTAGCTTTTTTTATAAGCAAATCTAATTGCTTAATAATTGGTGGGGTATTTTTCTTATAGTTATTTTTGTTGTTCTTGATTTCGATTAACATCTTATTTTTTAGTAATTCAAAATCAATTTCTAACTCTAATTCTTTTACATTTTTATTTATGGCAAATTTTTTGATTTTATAACATTCATTTTTAAATAAAGATTTATCTTTAGAAGTGTTAAGCTTTTTTATTAAAGCTTCAAATTTAATCTTATTAACTATATTTTTTTCAGTCAATAAAAATTGATATTGAGAAAATCCAAAAGAAAAATTCAATAAAAAGAAAAATATAAAATAAACAAAAGTATGTTTAGAATTGAATTTACAAATTTTTAATTTAAAAAACATACTAAAATTTATTTTAAGAAATAAAAAAACTCAAAAAAAGTATAAAAGATTAAATCTTTAAAATAATTTTCTAATAATATCTTCTTCAGAAATTCCTTCAGCGTCTGCTTTGTAGTTTTTTACGATTCTGTGACGTAAAATTCCGAAAGCAACGGCTTGAACATCTTCAATATCTGGAGAAAATTTTCCGTTAATAGCTGCATTTGTTTTTGCAGCTAGAATTAAACTTTGTGAAGCACGTGGACCAGCACCCCAATCTAAATAATTTTTAACAAAATCTGTAGCTAACGGATTATTTGGACGTGTTTTAGAAACTAAAGTTACAGCATATTCAATAACATTATCTGTAACAGGAATTTTTCTAATTAAGTTTTGATATTCTATAATTTCTTCAGCAGAAAATAATGGATTAACAGTCACTTTAATATCAGAAGTTGTAGCTTTTACAACTTGAACTTCTTCTTCAAATGTTGGATAATCTAAATTTATGGCGAACATAAAACGGTCTAATTGCGCTTCTGGCAACGGATATGTTCCTTCTTGTTCAATTGGATTTTGTGTTGCTAATACGAAAAAAGGCAAATCTAATTTAAAACTTTGTCCGGCAACTGTAACCGATTTTTCTTGCATCGCTTCTAATAAAGCGGCTTGCGTTTTTGGTGGTGTTCTGTTGATCTCATCTGCTAAAATAATATTAGAGAAAATTGGTCCTTTTATAAATTTAAAATTACGCGTTTCATCTAAAATCTCACTTCCTAAAATATCTGAAGGCATTAAATCTGGCGTAAATTGAATACGTTTAAAATTTAATCCTAATGCTTCAGAAATTGTGTTTACCATTAAGGTTTTTGCTAATCCTGGCACACCAACTAAAAGTGCATGTCCGCCAGAAAAAATACTCAACACAATTTGATTGACTACTTCATCTTGACCTACAATAACTTTAGCAATTTCTTGTTTCAACTGCTTTTGTTTTTGGACTAATTTTTCAATTGCTGCTACGTCTGACATGTTTTTTTTAAGATAAAAGGTAAAAGTAAAAAGATAAAAGTAATTATTTTTTTAACCAATTATTACTGAAAGCACAATCTTTATAATCGCCACTTACTTTAATATAGTTTTTTTCGATATTTTCTTTTCTCCAGTTTTCAATTTCATTGAATTGTTTGTCTGAAAGCGCTAATTCTTTAATTTTCATATAATCTGTACCAAAATCCGCTTTATGCTCTTCTGTTTTTTTATTTACTTTAAGAATTTTAAAGAATTTACCACCTTGTCTTTCTTGATCTAAAAATACTTTTGAAACTTCTCCTTGTTTCAAATCGTTAATTTGATTATATAAAGCTGGATCTAATTTTGAAATTTCGAAACGAGGTTCAGAAGTACGAGGATTTAATAAAAGCCCACCATTTGTTCTTGTTTCTTTATCGTCTGAAGATGCTTTTGCTGCTGCTTCAAAAGTAATTTCTCCTTTTTCAATTTTAGATTTAATACTTTCCATTTTTTCTAACGCATCGCTAGTTGCTTTTGAAGTCACTTTTGGACTAATAATAATATGACGTAATTCGATATCTTGACCGATAATTTTTTCTACAAGAATGATATGGTATCCAAAATCAGTTTCAAAAGGTTCAGAAATTTCACCTTCATTTAAACGGAAAGCTACATCTTTAAACTCTTTTACAAACTGTGTTTTCTTATTAATTTTATAATACCCACCGTTTGAACTTGAACCTGGATCTTCAGAATAAATTACAGCTTTACTATAAAAACTTCCGCCATTATTGATAACATCGTTTCTTATTTCATTCAATTTATCAATAACTTTTTGCTTGTCCTCTTTTGTTACAACTGGCTTTACAACAATTTGTGACAATTCTATTTCTGCACTAATTGTAGGAACTTGATCTGCAGGAATTTTATTAAAAAATTGCTTTACTTCATCAGGAGTAACCGTAACATCATCAACAATTTTACGTTGCATTTGATTGGTTAATTTGTTCATTTTGATGATTTCGAAAAAATAACTTCTAAAATCTTGTTCGTCTTTTTTCTTGTAGTATTCGAACAATTTTTCTTTAGAACCAATTTGCTCAACCATTGTATTCATTTGGTTGTCCATAAAAGAATTTACTTCTTCATCTGTTACCACTATACTATCTTGAATGGCTTGGTGCGCATATAATTTATCTTCTAATTGCTTTCCTAATAATTCGCAACGAGTAATTTTCTCAGTATCAATGCCTTGAGATTTTAATTCTAAATACATTAAATCAATATCAGAATCTAATACGATATAATTACCAACAACAGCTGCAACACCATCTACTTTTTGTTTCTTTTGCGCAAAAGTTACTACTGAAAATAGTAAGAATGCGAATGCTAAAATGCTTTTTTTATTTGAAAATTTCGAAATCATTGTCTTTAATGGCGTCATTTGTTATTTCTGTTTGAATTTTATTTATTAAATCTGTTTTTCTTTTATTTAAAATAATTTGTTTGATAGTTGGCGAAATATAAGACAAAGGGACAATACTGTTTTTTTGTACCATATCTCTCACTTTTACTAACCAAATTGATGTTGAATCGGCATATTGATAGGATATTCCTACATCAATAAATTTTGCCATATTGTCTTGATTTACAAAAGGCAATCTTTCGTACACTTGATCAATATCAACCCAAATACTATCATTAAATGCGTAATCTTTAAACTGAATGGCTAATTTTTTTAAGTCATTTTTATCTTTCGATTTAAAACTTGAAAACTTAGCACTTATGCTTTTTAATTTATTATTTCCTTTTACCAAGCTGATGTATCTCAACTTCACTAACGGACTATTTGCTTTAAAATTGTTTTTGTTAGTGTTGTAATATTTTTCAATTTCTTCATTGGTGATTACGGTGTCTATTTTTGTAATTACCAATTGTTCCAAATAAGCTTTAGAATATAAATCCATTTTATATTGATCTATTAATCCGTCAAGCTCATTTTGCTTGTTTTTGTTGATGTTTTTATTAGCATTATTCATGAGCAATTGTTGAGTTGCCCATCTGTTAATAAAATCCTTTACAATTGCAATGCTATCTTTTTTTGGTGTACCAGCCGGAACTAAATTTTCTAAATCCGAAGGATACAAATATTCATTATTTACTCGGGCTATGGCATCTGCTTTATCCTTATTACTTTCTTTATTGCAAGAAAACAATAAAAGCAAACTGCATACACATCCGAATATTTTCATTCAAATTCTATTTTAATTGTTGTTTTGCTATTTCAAAAACGTCTTGATTAACTTTCACTGAAAATTCTTTTTTCAATTCGTCTACCCAAGTTGATTCTAAATATTGTTGATAATCGTTAATTACTCTGCTCTTACAATCCTCAAAAGATTTAGTTTCCGCAGCTTTCATATTTTTAACATTCACTACAAAACTATAATTTGCATCTTTATATGTATTATTTGCTCCTTTTGTGATTGTTGGAATTTTATCTAAAATATCATAGTTTTTTTCAAATAAGCCCGATTTTACCATAATGGCAACTTTATTATCTTTATTATATTTAGCTTTAATATCTTCAATCGATTTTCCTTTTTGAAGCATTTTTTGAGCAGCTTCCATAACTTTCGCATCCGTAGAAGATAAAACATCTACATCATATCTTTCTTTCCAATTGTATTTAGACTTATTAGTTTCGTAATATTTTTGTAAACCAATGGTGTCTGATTTAGATTTTGCCCAAATTTCTTTTTCCATTAAATCGAACAACAACAATCCATCTCTGTATTCGTCCATTACATTTTTAAATTCAGAAAATTCATTTTCTAAATTATCATTATAATAAGCAATTAATTGTTCTCCTTTCCAAGATTCATATAATTCTGCAACTAGTTTTTTAACTGGCTTAGTTGTTAATTTATTTTTTTGTTGTGAATGAATAAAGTTTACAAAAGAATTTGTTTCCACTTTTTTATTTTTATCAATCACTAAAACATCACCTTTAATTGTATTACTTTCTTTAGGAATTTCCCAAGTTTGACTATAAACAGCGTCGTTCACAATTTTTTCAACATTTTGATATTGAATTTTATTTGTTTCAACTGCGTATTTAGATTTCAACTTGTTTGCTAAAGTATTTGTAATAATTATAGAGCGCTCATCTCTTTTAATTTTAGACTCTAACTCTACTTTAGATTCGTCAAATGTTTTTACAGGATGTTTTTCAATTAATTTCACGATATGCCAACCAAAACCAGATTCAAATGGTTGAGAAATATTACCTTTGTTTACTAATGAAAAGGCTGTGTTTTCAAAAGCTTCAGAACTTAATTGTCCTGTTCCAAAACGTTGTAAAACTCCCCCTTTTGCAGCACTCGACTTATCTTCAGAGAACTGTGTTGCTAATGCTTCAAAACTTTCACCTTGCTGAATTTTTTTATAAATATCATCAATTGTTTGTTTTGCTTTTGCAGTTGTTTCTGCCGTTGCATCTGTTGGATTTAAAATCATTATATGCGCAACTGTAACTTCACCTTTATTATCTCTAACATCAGTTACTTTAATAATATGGTAACCAAAACGGGTTCTAACAGGATTTGAAATTTGACCAATTTTTGTTTTATATGCTGCACATTCAAACGGATAAACCATTCTGAAAGCTGAAAAATAACCTAAATTACCTTTATTATCAGCAACTGATGGATCTTGAGAATTTGCAATTGCAACCGTTTCAAAATTTTCACCTTTTTCGATTCTTTTCTTTAAATCTAAAGCCTTATTATAAAATGCTAATGTATCCGCACCTTTAATATTTTCGTCAAATGAAATTAAAATATGTGACGCTTTTACTTCTTTCAAGCTTCTATTGTAAGCTTCTTCAATTAATTGATTCGTAACTTTAGAATCATTTAAATATGTTTTTGAAAGTTGATTTCTATACGAACTCAACTCATTTTGATATTTAGAATTATTTTGCAATCCTAATTTATAAGCTTTGCTTACTTTTAATTTGTAACCAATAAATAAATCTAAATATTGATTTAGATCTTTTTGAGAATCATCCTTAACTAAATCTAAATTCTTAAGATAAATTCGTTTAAATTCATCTATTTTATAAGAATTATTATCAATTGTAAAAAGTACATCTTTAGAATTCTGAGCAAATGAATTAAAGCTAAAGGCTAAAAATAATGCTAAAAAAATGTTTTGTAATTTCATATGTTACTATTTATTTCTTTTTTTTGGTCATTATGGTATCGCTTGTTCTTATTTTGAGTCTGCAAAAGCAAACTCATTTTTATGAGCGATTACATTGTTTTCATCAGGTTTTGTTTGCAACAAGCAAAAATATGAAATGATTACAATTAAACAACTAATTGAAGATATATTAACTAAAATTTTAGAAATAGAATGCCTATATTTCGAATAAAAACACTTTTTTATTTAGTTTTTTAAATAAAACTTTCATTTTTAGTTTTTTTTCCTATTTTTGTTAATTCAATAAAGAACGCCCATAACCTAAACATAAAATGAAAAATAACCTACTTAAAGTATACTTGACAGTTTTCACAACTTTCATAAGTTTCTTAGCAACGGCTCAACCAGTTGATCCACCAGCAGATCCAGACCCACTTCCAGCTCCAATTAATGGTCAAATTATTTGGTTAGCGGTTGTAGGAATCGTTTTTGCATTCTATATTTTAAACAAAAAGAAAGTTTCTTTTACAAAATAAGAAGTCAAATTAAATGAAATAACAATACCTCTAAATAGCAACCCTAGCTATTTAGAGGTATTGTTATTTCATAAAATCTCAAATTCAATTTACAGATTTTATAAATTATGAAAAATAAACTATCTTTATAAAACTAACAACACATTTGAATTAGCAAGTTTTACAAAACAACTTTGATATCTAAATGATTAAAATTTTTCAGAATAACAAAAACACTATTAATATTCTAATACTAGTTTATTTCTTAAACTTAGTACTTTATAGTATTTGTTCTTTTTTAAAATTCACATCCGCAGAAACTATTTTTTGGTTTTCGAGAATTCCAATACTTCTAATATTATACTTATTTACAGGTAAGAACAACTTCATTTATATAACTTCCTTATTACTCTATCAATTAGCTTCATACTTATTTGCGAGTGGAAATCCAGACTTATTTATGTATGGCAGTATTTCTTCACTAGGTTATAAACTTCTTTTATTAATAATCTTAGTACCTTTAATCACAAAAGAAAATCGTTTAGCCATAAGTTTAGCCTGTTTACCTTTTTTTGTTTTATTTCTTTATATAATTGAATTGGTTTTACACTCGTTAGGAGACTCGTTTTATATTTGGATTTTAAATGCACTAATCACGTCAATCATTGGAGGTATTGCCATTATACATTTTAACAATAATTTTGATTTAAAAGGCTACTGGCTACTAATAAGTTCCATACTTTTTATCATTCAAATTGGCGCATTTTTCATCAACAAATTCTATATTAAAAGCGAATCTATTTACCAAATGGTTATCTTTTTTTATGGCTTATCACACTTTACGTTTTACAAATTCATGATATTAAAAGAACAAGAAAAGCTTAATATTTCTACATAAACAGTTGTCAAAAAAATACTAAAAAGCGTAAAAAAAGTCCCAATTAATTAAAATTAGGACTTTTTTTATTATAATTCTATTTTACTTTTTATTTGCTCTAGCTATTAAAGTATTTTTTAACAACATAGCAATTGTCATTGGTCCAACCCCACCAGGAACTGGTGTAATATAAGATGCTTTTTTAGAAACATTTTCGAAATCTACATCACCCACAATTTTATATCCTTTTTCTGAAGTTTCATCAGCAACACGAGTAATACCCACATCAATAATTACCGCATCATCTTTAATCATTTCTGCTTTTAGATAATTTGGAACCCCAAGAGCTGAAATAATGATATCTGCTTGTGACGTAATTTGAGTTATGTTTTTAGTATGTGTATGTGTAACCGTTACAGTTGAATTACCTGGAAAACCTTTTCTTCCCATCAAAATACTCATTGGACGACCTACAATATGACTTCTACCAATCACAACTGTATGTTTTCCTTGAGTTTGAACATTGTATCTTTCTAACAATTCTAAAATCCCGAAAGGTGTTGCTGGTATAAATGTACTCATATCCAACGCCATTTTTCCGAAGTTTTCAGGATGAAATCCATCCACATCTTTTGAAGGACGAATGGCCATAATAACTTCTTGTGTATCAATTTGTGGTGGCAAAGGTAATTGCACTATAAACCCATCAATATTGTCATCTTCGTTTAATTCCTTAATTTTTTTAAGTAATTCGGTTTCAGAAGTTGTACTTGGCATTTTAATTAAAGTCGATTCAAAACCTACTCTTTCACAAGCCTTTACTTTACTACCAACATACGTTAAACTCGCCCCATCATTACCTACAATAATTGCAGCTAAATGCGGTACTTTTTCACCGTTAGCTTTCATTTTTGCTACTTCCGCAGCAATTTCATTTTTAATTTCTTCTGATACTTTTTTTCCGTCTAGTAGTTGCATTTTATTTGTATTGTGAGTTGTTGTAATCGTATAAAAAAAGACGCAAATAGTCGCGTCTTTCAAATTTTATTTCATTCCGGGCATAGATGGCATTCCTTTACCGCCCATCATTTGCATTAATTTTTTTCCGCCACCGCCTTGCATCATCTTCATCATTTTGCTCATTTGGTCAAACTGTTTCATCAATTGATTTACTTCTTCAATTTTTCTACCAGCACCTTTTGCAATACGCGTTTTTCTTTTTACATCTATAATAGCAGGTTTACTTCTTTCTTTTGGTGTCATCGATTGTATAATTGCTTCAACATGTTTGAAAGCATCATCTTCAATTTCAACATCTTTTAAAGCTTTTCCAGCACCAGGAATCATTCCAACAAGGTCTTTCATGCTTCCCATTTTTTTAATTTGCTGAATTTGCGCTAAGAAATCATCGAAACCAAATTCGTTTTTTGCGATTTTTTTCTGAATTTTTCTTGCTTCTTCTTCATCATATTGTTCTTGTGCTCTTTCTACTAAAGACACCACATCACCCATTCCTAAAATTCTTTCCGCCATACGAGAAGGATAGAACACGTCAATGGCGTCCATTTTTTCTCCAGTACCAATGAATTTTATAGGTTTATTTACAACAGATTTAATAGAAATTGCAGCTCCACCACGAGTATCTCCATCTAATTTAGTTAAGATAACACCGTCAAAGTTTAATCTATCATTGAAGGCTTTTGCTGTATTTACAGCATCTTGACCAGTCATAGCATCAACAACGAACAATGTTTCGTGAGGTTGAATGGCTTTGTGAACGTTTGCGATTTCGTTCATCATTTCTTCATCAACAGCTAAACGACCCGCCGTATCAATAATAACAACATTGAAACCGTTTGCTTTCGCGTGTTTGATTGCATTTTCAGCAATAGAAACTGCATTTTTATTTTCTGGTTCAGAATAAACTTCCACACCAATTTGATCTCCAACAACGTGCAATTGGTTAATTGCTGCAGGACGATAAATATCACAAGCAACCAATAAAGGTTTTTTGTTTTTCTTTGTTTTTAAGAAGTTGGCTAACTTACCAGAAAAAGTAGTTTTACCAGATCCTTGTAAACCCGACATTAAAATTACTGTAGGATTTCCTGATAAATTAACACCGGCAACATCGCCACCCATTAATTCTGTCAATTCATCCTTAACTAATTTCACCAATAATTGACCTGGTTGTAATGTCGTTAATACGTTTTCTCCAATAGCTTTATCCTTTACACGAGTGGTAAAATCTTTAGCAATTTTAAAGTTAACATCGGCATCTAACAACGCACGACGCACTTCTTTTAAAGTATCGGCAACATTTACATCGGTAATTTTTCCGTGACCTTTTAGTATATGGAATGCTTTATCTAACTTATCGGTAAGATTATCAAACATAATAATTGAGCTTTTTAATGAAATGCAAATTTAGCAATTTGATTTTTAAGATATCAAATTATTGAAATAAAAAAAACCGCTTATTTTCATAAACGGTTAATTTTTTTAATAAAAACTTATTATTTTTTTGAACAACAAGATTTTTTAGCTGAAGTTGAACAAGATTTTGCATCTTTTTTATCAGTACAAGCTTTTTCAGTTTTAGCTGTTTTTTTCTTTTCTTTTTCTTTTTCTTTGAAGTCAACTACTGTTGCTGAAGAAACCATAAATGCCATTAAAGCAACGATTGATAATACTTTTTTCATGTTATTTATTTTTAAATTAATCTTTATTATTTATATTGAAATTCAAATATATAAAATTTTATATATCAAAATGATAAAATTTTCTTAATTTTTTTCAAAGGTAATATAATCAGTTCCACCACCTCCACCACTCACGTGAATTAACTGAATTCTGGTTGCAGTATAGGAAATAACATTCCAATCTTCTGTTAATTCAGTAAAATTTGCAGGTGCAGAAAAGGCAATATTGAAATCTAAATCATTACTTGGACTATCGTCATTACTATTATCTGAAGTTACCGACCAAGTTCCTGTATAAGTATTAGTTCCATTGGTTGCTGAAAGAATATTCCCTGCGCCAAAAGAAAAGTTATATCCTGAGAAATCTGAAGTTTCATCAACACCAGAGTCTTGATAAAATGTAATTCTCCATGTACCTGTATTAACCGTATTAATAACTGGAGTTGGATCTACACTATTGTTTACAGCTACATCATCTTCATCACTACATGACGAAAAAATAGTAACTATAAATAAAAATATGATAGCTGAAATTAATTTGATTTTTTTCATAATTATTAGATTTTAAAAACACTATAAAGATAACGAAAAAATACCATAATTAGTATGATTCAATTATTTGTCACTGAATCAATTAATTCATAAATTAGAGAATAAAAGATTAAATGCATTTATTCGATATTCTTTTTAGGTTTCTTTTCGAAAATATTAAACAATAATCCGCCCATCATAGCACCATATAAAGTACTATTCAAAGGTTTTGAAGTAATATTGCAAGTTCCTGTAGCGCAACCAACATAGTAATAATACAAATAGCCGAAAATTGCACCAAGTAAAATTCCTAAAATAGTAAGTTGATACTTTTTAAACATTGGTTTTTTGTTTCACGATGCTAACAATTTCATTTTTAGAAACCACACCTGATTGTCTCCATAACATTTTTCCGTTTTGAAACAACATCATAGTTGGCACACCTTTTACTTGAAATTGAGCTGCGATTTCTTGGTTTTTATCCACATCAATTTTAATGATACTAACTGTATCTCCTAAATCTTCTTTCGTATCCACTAAAATTGGAGCTAAAGCTTGACAAGGTCCGCACCAAGTAGCAAAAAAGTCAATTAAAACAGGTTTATTTCCGTTAATTAATTCTTGAAACTTACTCATCGTTATTTTTTTTAGTTGGTATATTACAACCGTTTGCTCCACATCCTAAATTAAAAATCGCTTGAAATAAAAAGAAAAACCCAAAAGCAATAAAAATCCATTGATTTTGCACATATGCTGTATAAGCGCAAAATAAGGCAATTGCAATTCTGAAAAAACGCATAAAATGCCAATTAGAAAACAATATTTTTTTCATAGTTTTAAATATTTCTGTAAAGATATAACAACTATAAACAACTCTTTGTAACAAAGATTACAGTCTAAAATTGGAAATAAATAAAAGGTTGTGGTCCGGCAGCTGCAGTCGCAAAAACCAACCAAAAAACTAATCCTAAAACAATGGCTCTTGTAATAAGAGGCATCGCCTTGAATACATTTTGAATTGCAACAGTAACTTTTTCAGGAATATAATGCCAAAAATAACCTAAGAACATTAAGATAAATACGTTTTGATACCCTTGAATAATGGTTAACCACTGATTGAAATCAAAAGTTACTTTTCCAATATTTTGAATGATTTGTAAGGCGGTTGTGAAATCTTTTGCGCGGAAGAAAATCCAACAAAAAGCCACAAAATGAAACGTAACAACGATTGCAAAAAACTTTAAAAACGGAGTTAAAAAGAATATTTTACGTTTTGTTGGCGGGTAATATTCTAAAAATATTTTATGAACAGCCAAAGCCATTCCGTGTAAAGCACCCCAAATTATGAAACGTAAACTTGCTCCGTGCCATAATCCGCCTAATAACATTGTAGTCATTAAGTTGACATTAGTGTACATTGTTTTTTCCTTTTCTTTTGAAAACAAGAAAGTGAAAATGAATATTACAGTTGAAGCAATAGCTATGATTAAAGGAATAGTACTAGTTTGAGAATACGAAATTCCCCAAAGGATTAATCCGAAGAAAAACAAACCTGGAAATAAAAATCCTGCAAAAGTTCCGTAACGGTTTCCTCCTACTGAAATATATAAAAAATCCTTTAACCAAGTGGATAATGAAATGTGCCAACGACGCCAGAAATCAGTGATAGAAGTTGATTTATATGGTGAACGGAAGTTGGTTGGTAATTTGAAACCTAACAATAAGGCCACACCGATTGCCATGTCAGAATATCCTGAAAAATCACAATAAATTTGAATCGTATATCCGTAAGAAGCCATTAAATTTTCGAAAGGCGTGTAACTATTTGGCAAATCGAAAACACGATCTACAAAGTTTAAAGAAATATAATCTGAAATGACTGTTTTCTTAATTAATCCACCAATAATTAAAAGAAACGCGCGGTTAATATCTTCTTGAGTAACGTTTAATTTCTGATAAATTTGCGGTAAGAAATCTTTCGCTCTAACGATTGGTCCGGCGACTAATTGCGGGAAAAACGATACGAAAAACAAATAATCTACAAAGCGTTTTGTCGGTTCGATTTCTTTGCGGTAGACTTCAATAATATAACTTATAGATTGAAAGGTATAAAACGAAATTCCAACTGGCAAAATCACATCAAAAAAGGCTAATTTTCCACCCGTTAAATTATTTGTAATATCAACTAAGAAATTACTGTATTTGAAATAGCCTAAAAATCCTAAGTTTAGAATAATACTAAAAGTCAGGCATAATTTTTTATTGATAATACTCGTAGTTCGATGAACTAAATTACCTAAATTATAATCGACAACCGCCGAACCTAGAAGCAATAAAAAGTAAATTCCACTCGATTTATAATAGAAAAACAGCGAAAACAAAATTACGTAAACCATTCGCATTGTATCTGCTTTTCTTAGTAAAATATACCAAAAATAAAAGACTAAAAACAAACCTAAAAATAAGCCCGTATTAAAAAGCAACGGTTCTTTTTCGTTATAAACGAACCATTTTTCAACTACTTCTGGAGTAATTTTGCCTATATTTTTATAAAACCATTCTTGTAACACGCTTCTTTATTTTTCTGATTTAAATAATTCGTAAGATTGTATGAAGGCGTCAAAAAACAATTCTCCTTGTTTTTCATAACCTGCATTGGAATAATGAACTTTATCTCGAGCCATCAAACCCATTCTCGAATTGATATTTATATTTTTATTTCCACCAAAAACATCTAATAAATTCCAAACGGCATACTTTTCAGTTGGTGCCATTTCTATGATTTTTTCAGCATATTTTTCTATGTAAATATTTTTATGTTTTCTATGTAAAACTGATGGTGGTGAAGTCGTTACTAAAATAGAGGCTTCTGGACATTTTTGTTTAATTCCGTCAATCATCGTTTTTAAATTTCCGAAATAAGTAGCAATGTCTTGCTTATCAAAACTTTCATTTGTTCCTAAAGAAATGACATATAAATCGGCTTCTAAAGCAGGTAATTGTTCGAAAAATAATGGGAATTTATTATAATCGTTACTTTTCGCACCATTAACACCGATTGCACTATAAGTCACGCCAGGCTTTTCATTTTCTAAAACTAAACCGTTTAAAGCAAAATCAGACGCATTTTCATTTCCAATAATTGTAATTTTATCGATTGGATTTACTGAAGTATAATTATTAGAATTTGGTGTATTTTCTAAAGCAATTGGTTCGTAAACATATTTTACCGTAGAAACCGTTTTGTAAGTGGTAACCGATTTTCCACCAGGAATTTTTAAAACTTTTCCATCACGAATATTGTCCGATGTCAATCCGTTAGCTGCTTTTAATTGTTTTAACGAAATGTTATATTTATCAGCAATTCCACCTAAAACTTCACCTGGTTTTATTTTGTGAGAACTGGTTGCTGGAGTTTTAACCGCGACTTTTTCCTGAGTCGTATAACTTTTTTTAGCAAAAGCGACATTAAACATGTTTTCGTTTTTTGGAGAAATGACTTTCAATTTTGTAAAATCGAATTGTGCATCTTTCACTAACATATCAATATGAAAACTTTTTTGTTTAGGTTCGAAAGAAATTCCACTTACACCAACGGGTTTGGAAGCATCTGCATATAAATTTCTTGCAGCTGAAAATCCGCCAGAACCTGTAAAACGAATAGGTGAACTATTATTTGTACCTGCTAAACTGTATGGAAAAGTGAATCCGAAACCTGCATTTCCAAAAACTTGTTGCATTCTTCTACGAATTTTAGCTGTAAACAAATCAGCTTGAATGTGCGAATCGCCAACATGAACAATTCGTACTTTTCTATCTTGATTTTCTTCTAATAAATATAGCTTTTCAAAAACATTAGCTAAGGCTTTTTCGTTTAAAATTACATTTCCAAAAGCTTCAAAATTTGCTGTATCAATCGCAACAGTTATACTATCTGTTTCTACTTTTAACGAATCGGTTTGCGAGAAACCAAGGGTTGCAAAAAGTAATATATATAAAAACTTATTCATTTAAAGTATCGTTAATTACAGGAACAGTATCACTTACAACCGCTTTTGGTTTTGCTTTTTTCTTAGCCAAAGCTCGTAATTTTTTATATTCTTGATAACCTGTATCTATTTGTTTATAAATCAGTTGTGCAATTTCTTTCGCACCTCTATGATTAAAATGCGTGTAATCTTTATTCGCTTTAGCTGGAACATTTTCTACCCATTTTACCATCGAACCATCGCCACCCATTAACGTATATAAATTGACTAAACCAGCTTCTGATTTTACTGCATAACGTTTTTGCGCCATCACTAAAGGCGAAACAGCCGAATCAGATTTCATTTGCATGTCGTATTTAGTAGCTTTATCTGCTGTTGTGATGATTAAAATGGCTGCACCTGGAAAACATTCTTTTACGTGATTGACAACTGAAGTCATTTTTCTTTCGTACCAAGAATAATTTAACGAACCATAATTCAATACGTTGGTTCCAAATTGTAGAATGATTAAATCGTAGCCTAATTTTTGTTGAAAGGCGTTCATCAAATCAACATTCAACGAACCTAATGGTAAGCCAGAATTTCCACGAGATGAAAAATTATCGACATGAATTCCTTTTCCATTATCGAAATTAAACCCATAAAACGGAATCGAATCGGCATTTATGAAATTTACTTTTACATTTTTAACATCACCAGCAACTTGAGTTGTATTCAACATTGAATTGGTATTCAACTTTTTGTAAACCGTATCTTTTCCGAAAATTTGACGTAAACTTCCTTTTTTATTTTTTGAACTTCCGTAAAATAAAGTTGGCGTATTTAAGGATGTTGAAAAACGATTTCTTCCTGCTTTATATTTTACCCAAGTAGGATTAGCAGTATCTTTTGCAAAAAACACCGAACCATTTACACCAAATGAACGTAAAGGACTTTTAGTTTTTAAGTACGATTGTGCTTTCCAGTTTGGAGAAAATTCGTGAATAATTGAACCTCTTGAACCTGCAGATTCTGATGTAATATTTACAAAACCTACACCTTCTCCACCAAAAATACTTTGAAATTGTGTACGAACATCTTGCACAATCATATCACCATCGGTCATAGAATCTCCGAAGTATGCAATACGCGCTTTTCCTTTTTTGTTGACTTCTAATTGGTATAATTTTTCGAAAAACGGAATCAAATACTGATACCCTTTATATTGTTCGAATTTTTCACTAGAAAATTTAATTCCAAGTGGATTCGAAACAAATGATATGGTTTTGTTTGTCAAAGTATCTTCTTCAGAAAGATTTCCGCTTTCTGCAACCGCTTCTAACATCAAACTATCCACCACAACATTTTTACTATTGGCAGTAGAATCTGGAAAAAGTTTTTTAGGTAAAAACGACTTAAATCCAATAAAAGATGCAATTGCAATTACTACAATTAGCCACGATTGAAAGAAATATGATTTGTTTTGGTTCACTTTTATTTGTTCTTAACCGCAAAGTTCGCAAGGATTTCGCAAAGTTCGCAAGGGTTTATTTTTTTATGAAATTCCTTTTATTTTGGCTTCGAGAACTAAGCCCACTCAACATCTGAAGCCACGGTAACTGAGGTTCTCGAAGTTACATACGTTCAGGAACACTAATTCCTAATAATCCAAAAGCGTTTTTGATTACGTTGCTTACTGAATTTGATAATTGCACTCTGAATACTTTTTTATCTAAATTGTCTTCTCCTAAAATCGAAACATTTTGATAGAAGGAATTGAATTCTTTTACTAAATCGTAGGTGTAATTCGCAACTAAAGCTGGACTATGATTTTCTGCCGCACTTTGAATTACTTCAGGGAATAATTGTACTTGTTTGATTAATTCTTTTTCTTTTTCGTGTAAATCAGCAAGTGTTACTTCGTTACTATAATCGAAAGTCGCTTTTCTTAAAATAGATTGAATACGAGCGTAAGTATATTGAATAAATGGTCCTGTATTCCCATTAAAATCAACTGATTCTTCAGGATTGAACATCATTTGTTTTTTCGGATCCACTTTTAACATGTAATATTTCAACGCGCCTAAACCGATAGTGTTGTATAAACTTGCTTTTTCTTCTTCAGAATACCCTTCTAATTTTCCTAAATCTTCAGAAATTTGTTGCGCAGTTGCCGTCATTTCTTCCATTAAATCATCTGCATCTACAACTGTTCCTTCACGAGATTTCATTTTTCCAGTTGGTAATTCCACCATTCCGTAAGATAAATGGAATAAATGTTGTGACCAATCGTAACCTAATTTTTTCAGAATTAAGAACAATACTTTAAAATGGTAATCTTGCTCATTTCCAACCGTGTATACCATTCCACCAATATCAGAAAAATCTCTAACACGTTGGATAGCGGTTCCGATATCTTGCGTCATGTACACAGAAGTTCCATCTGAACGCAATACAATTTTTTCATCTAAACCATCAGCCGTTAAATCAATCCAAACCGAACCATCTTCTTTTCTAAAGAAAACACCACTATTTAAACCTTCTTCTACTACATCTTTTCCTAATAAATACGTATTACTTTCATAATAATAACTATCGAAATCTACGCCTAAATTATTATAAGTCACAGCAAAACCATCATACACCCATTGGTTCATGGTTTTCCAAAGCTCGATTACTTCTGGTTTTCCGTTTTCCCAATCTAAAAGCATTTGTTGTGCTTCTAAAATAAGTGGTGCTTGTTTTTTGGCTTCTTCTTCAGTTTTCCCTTCTGCCATTAAAGCAGCAATTTCAACTTTGTAGGCTTTATCAAATTCCACATAAAAATTCCCAACCAATTTATCACCTTTTAAACCTGTAGATTCTGGAGTTTGTCCGTTTCCGAATTTCTGCCAAGCCAACATAGATTTACAAATATGAATTCCTCTGTCGTTGATAATTTGTGTTTTATAGACTTTTTTTCCAGAAGCTTTGATGATTTCTGCAACTGAATAACCTAATAAATTATTTCTTACGTGTCCTAAATGCAAAGGTTTATTTGTGTTAGGTGAAGAATATTCCACCATAATCGCTTTTTCGCCTTCTTTAGGAGTTACGAATCCGAATTTTTCAGTATTTTTTATACTATTGAAATATTCTAGGTAATATTTATCTGAAATTACAAGATTTAAAAACCCAGCAACCACGTTGAATTTAGCTACCTCAGCAACATTTTCAACTAAATACTCACCAATTTTTGTTCCAATCTCTACAGGATTTCCTTTAATCTGTTTTACCAATGGAAAAACCACCATAGTGATATCACCTTCAAAATCTTTTTTAGTCGATTGAAATTCAACGCGTTCCATAGAAATTTGAAACAGTTGTTCAACGGCATTTTGAATGGGTGCGGAAAGTAGTTCTTGTAAAGACATAATCGTTTTTTTAATAGCGTGCAAAGATAGAATTTTTAACGAATTGAAAAGTCGATTTGTAACAAAAATGTACAAATTTTGTCTAACAGTAAAATCGCGAAAATTATTAGTAAACAATTAACAAAGAATAAACAATAGTTAAATAGTTTTGCACCGTTTTTAAAAATCATCAATCAACTTTAATAATCAAAAAAAATCTAATGAAATTAATTAAAATTTTTAGCATTGTATTGCTATTTGTCGCCACAAATTTGATGGCACAAGAAACCAAACTAGGTGTTGTTTCTGGAAAAATCATTGACAAAACAACAAATGAGCCAGTTGGCTTTTCAACGGTTAGTGTTTTGGATGGAACGAAACCAGTAGCTGGAGTTTCAACTAAAGAAGACGGAAGTTTTGAAATCAAAAACTTAGAATTAAAAAACTTAACCTTAAAGGTAAATTTCATTGGATATAAAGATGCATCAAGAGCAATCAATTTATCTGAAGAAAGCAAAGAAATTAATTTTGGAAATATTACTTTAGAAGTAGAATCTAATACGATAGAAACAGTTTCTATTGTTAAAGAACGCTCAACAATTGAACAAAAAGCAGATAGAAAAGTAGTTACCATTGGAAAAGATTTAATTGCTTCGGGAACTACGGCTTCTGAAATTTTCAATAATATTCCAACAGTTAGTATTGATCCGCAAACTAAAGAATTAAGCTTACGTGGAAACAGCAATGTTAGAGTTTTAATTGACGGAAAACCAACCAATATTGATGCTGGACAATTGTTACAACAAATTCCGTCTGCTTCAATTAAGCAAGTTGAATTAATTACTAATCCATCTGCAAAGTACAATCCAGAAGGAAATAGTGGAATTATCAATATTATTTTGAATAAAAACAGTCAAAAGGGTTTTAATGGAAGCATTACATCTGGGTTAACAGTTGGTGTGACTCCAAAGACGAATCAATCTGTAAACTTGAATTATAAAGTTGGAAAAGTAAATTTCTATACAAATTATGGTTTTAATCATGGAAAAAATAGAAATTTTGGTTTTGTAGATAGTGAAAGACTTACTTACGAAAACTATCAAGATTTTAAATTTTCAAATGTTAACACTTCACATTTAGTAAAACTTGGTGCCGATTACTATATTAACGACAACAATACTTTATCTTTTTTTACTAATTTAAATTTCTTTGATGGAAAAGGACAATCGAAAACTTTTTCCGATTATTTAAGTCGACCAGATGAAACTCAAGACAATTGGAATAATAACGGAAACACGACACAAACTTATGATTTAGCTTTCAAACATAATTTTAAGAAAAAAGGTGAAACTATAGATTTTCAAGTAAATCATTCTATAACTAACAATGAAGATTTATCTCATTTCGTAAAAAATGGAGATTACAGTTTGAATGACATTAATGGAAAATCAACTTATTCACAATTTAATATTGATTATGTTAATCCACTTTCAGAAAAAGCAAAATTAGAATTAGGTTACGAAAGCAGATTACAAGCTGGAGAAAATACATTTAATGATTTACAACCAACTGAAACTACATTAAACCAGTTTGATTACAATAGAAATATTCACGCTTTTTACACTAATTACAGTAAGACTTTCGGAAAATTTAGTGCACAAGTTGGAGCTAGAGCTGAATTATATAATTTATATGCTCATCCTGTTAAAAATTCAACTGATCCTGCTGAAAATTCAAATATTGTGATTACCGATGAAATTTTCACTGTTTATCCTTCTACTTATTTGTCATACAAAATGGACGATAAAAATACGTTTAATGTTAATTACACAAGACGTGTTGACCGACCAAGTAACGGACAAATTAATCCAATTAGAGAATGGAGAACTGTAAATATGGAATCAAGAGGAAATCCAGCTTTAGAACCACAGTTTACTAACTCATTTGAATTAAATTACACAAGAAACATGAAAATTGGTTCTATAACTTCTGCTGTATTTTACAGATTAATTAATGCAGAAATTACGAGAGTTATTTACACAGATCCAAACGATACGAACTTTAATATTATGTCTTTTGACAATTTTAAGGACAACAACCAATTAGGTTTAGAAGTTAATGCGAATTTGAAATTAACTAAATGGTGGTCTACAAACGCTAGTGCTGATGTGTATTTTAAAACAGTTAGAGGAACAGTTGAGAACCTAGACAATGGAGCTATGGAAAACGGAGAAGTTGACGTGGCTACTTTTAACGCAAGAATGAACAACACTTTTACTGCTACAAAAAACTTAAAGTTCAATTTATTTGGAATGTATAGAGGAAGAGATTTAGGACTTCAATTTGAAAGAAAAGCGATGTATAAAATGGATTTAGGTGCGAATTACTCTATCTTAAAAGGAAAAGGTACACTTTCTGCTCGTTTAAATGACGTTTTCAATACGATGCATTTTGGATTTGAAGGTAGTATTCCATACAAAAGCGTTGGTGAATTCCACTGGGAAAGTAGAACATTCTACTTAGGATTAAACTACAATTTTGGTGGTGGAAAAAACAGAGAATTACAAAGAAAACAAAGAGACAAACAAGAAACTCAAGGTGGTGGCGGAATGTTTTAAAGAAGCATGAAGCTTGAAGTTTGAAGTAAAAAAGCGTTCAAGTATCCTGAACGCTTTTTTTATAATCAATAATGAAATTACCATCTAATAATCACGCTTCCCCAAGTAAAACCAGAACCGAAAGCAGCTAAAACTACTAAATCGCCACTCTTAATTTTACCTTTTTCCCAAGCTTCTGTTAAAGCAATTGGAATTGAAGCTGCGGTTGTATTTCCGTAATTCATAATATTATTGTACACTTGATCATCTGACAATTTAAATTTCTGTTGTATGAATTGAGAAATTCTTAAATTCGCCTGATGCGGCACTAACATGTTGATATCTGAAACTTCTAAATTATTTGCTTGTAAACCTTCATTAATCACTTCGCTAAAACGAACGACTGCATTTTTAAATACAAATTGTCCATTCATATAAGGATAATAACTTTCGTCATTTGGATCGTTATCTGCAATAATATCTGTCACCCATCTTTTCCCCATTCCTGGTGCAACTAATGCTAATTCTTCTGCGTGTTGTCCTTCTGAATGTAAATGTGTAGATAAAATTCCTTTGGTTACATCTTCTTCTCTTGACAAAACTGCTGCTCCTGCTCCATCTCCAAAAATTACAGATACACCACGACCTCTATCTGTCATATCTAAACCTGTAGAATGCACTTCGGAACCAATCACTAAAATATTTTTATACATCCCAGTTTTTATGTATTGATCCGCTATTGAAATGGCATATACAAATCCGGAACATTGATTTCTTACATCTAATGCACCAACTGTTCTTAAACCTAAATCGCGTTGTACTAAAACGCCTGGACCTGGGAAATAATAATCTGGTGAAAGTGTAGCAAAAATCACAAAATCAATATCTTCTTTAGCCACATTGGCACGTTGAATAGCAATTTCCGCGGCTTTTACACCCATTGAAGTTGTGGTATCTTCTCCTCTAATTACATGACGACGTTCTTTAATTCCGGTTCTTTCCTGAATCCATTCGTCATTGGTATCCATTATTTTTGATAAATCATCGTTGGTAACAACATTTTCTGGCACATAATAACCTAAGCCTGATATTTTTGAATGACACATAATTATAGTTTAAAGTGCAAATTTAAGAATTTTATAATTAAATCATATTTAAGCACATGATAATTACAAATATGTTAAAATATAGTAAAAAAATTTGGCTTCTTTACATTTAACCTTAATTTAGTGGCTCAAATACTAACTTCAAATTATAATGAAAAAACTGTTTACATTCTTGTTTTTAGGTATGGGTTTTTCGGCCGCTACAGCTCAAGAAAACGTCACATATCAAAAGCCTTCTAAAGAAATTTTAGAACTTGCCGATTACCAAAGAGCGCCTTCTGTAAATATGGATTCGAAAAAAGAATACATGTTGTTGAGTTACAGAAACACCTATAAAACACTTGACGATTTAAACCAAGAAGAAATGCGTTTAGGTGGTTTACGAATAAATCCTACTACAAACATCTCGAGCACAGTTACTTATATTAATAATTTGAAATTAAGAAAAGTAAAAGACAAAAACGAAATTCAAGTTAAAGGTTTACCTGAAAATGTTAGAATTACTAATGTAAGTTGGTCGCCAAACGAAAAGAAAATTGCGTTTACAAATACTACAAATTCTGGAGTGGAATTATGGATTATTGATGTGGTTTCGGCAACAGCAACCAAAATTACTTCTGATAATTTGAATGCGAATTTAGGAAGTCCGTTCAATTGGATGATTGACAACGAAACGTTATTGGTGAAAGTGTTACCAAAAAATAAAAAACCATTAATTGACGAGAAAAAAAATTTACCAAAAGGACCAACTGTTTCTACTGCTGATGGTTCAAAATCACAAAACAGAACATTTCAAGATTTATTAAAAAACAAAACAGATGAAGCAAATTTCGAATCGTTAGTGACTTCAGAATTATATAAAATTTCAATCTCTGGAAAAACGGAATTATTTAAAGCTGCTGATATTTATGCTGGCGAAAGTTTTTCTCCTGATGGAAAATATTTAATGTTAACTACTATTCAAAAACCCTTTTCATACATTGTTCCATTAAGTAGATTTCCTCAAAAATCCATTGTTTATGATGCTTTTGGAAAAGAAATTAAAATCGTAAACGAAGTGGCGTTGAATGAAATTATGCCAAAAGGTTTTTCTTCGGTAAGAAAAGGAAAAAGAAGTATGAGTTGGCGTTCAGACAAACCTGCGTCTTTATTTTATGTAGAAGCATTAGACGAAGGTGATCAAGCTAAAGAAGTGCCTTATAGAGATGAAATTTTTGTTTGGGAAGCTCCTTTTACAAACACAGCCACTTCTTTCTTCAAAACAAAGCAACGATTTGGTGGAATTATGTGGGGAAATGACAATTACGCTATTGTTTACGACAGTTGGTACGACACTAGAAATGCAAAAACGTATTTAGTAAATCCATCTAATGTTTCTGCAGAAGCAAAAATTATTTCAGATAGAAATTCACAAGATATTTATTCAGATCCAGGAGATTTTGAAACGAAAAGAAATGAATTCAACAAATATGTTTTAGCTATTGAAAATGACAATGTCTACTTAATTGGAAATGGTTTCACTAAAAACGGACAATTCCCATTTATTGATGAATTCAATTTAAAAACACAAAAAACTAAACGTCTTTACACTTCTACATATACTGATAAAAAAGAAGATTTATTGTCTGTCGAAGATTTCAAGAAAGGTGAAGTTTTAGTGATGATTCAATCGAAAAATGAGTATCCAAACTATTTCATGAGAAACATCAAATCGAAAAATAGTTTAACACAAATTACGGCTTTCGCGAATCCGTTCACAAGTATTAAAAATGTTTATAAAGAAGTAATTAAGTACAAAAGAAAAGATGGTGTAGAACTTTCTGGAACTTTATATTTACCTGCGAATTATGACAGAGCTGCGAAAAAAGAAAAATTACCTTTATTAATTTGGGCATATCCAGCAGAATTTAAAGATAAAAACTCGGCAGGACAAAATGATAAAAATCCAAATGAATTTACCTTTCCAAACTATGGTTCATTTGTATATTGGGTAACAAAAGGGTATGCGGTTTTAGACGACGCTTCTTTCCCAATTATTGGTGAAGACAAAACGGAACCTAACGATACATTTATCCCACAATTGGTTTCTAATGCTGAAGCAGCAATTGATGCGGTGGACAAATTAGGTTTTATCAATAGAAAAAAAGTAGCCGTTGGCGGACACAGTTATGGAGCTTTTATGACAGCCAATTTATTAACTCATTCTAATTTATTTGCGTGTGGAATTGCTAGAAGTGGCGCTTACAACAGAACATTAACACCATTTGGATTCCAAAGTGAGCAACGTAATTTTTGGGATGTTCCGGAAATTTATGCAGGTATGTCGCCTTTTAACACAGCTGACAAAATGAAAACGCCTTTATTATTAGTTCACGGTGATGCTGATAATAATCCTGGAACTTTTACTTTACAATCTGAGCGTTATTTCCAAGCTTTAAAAGGCTTAGGCGCGCCAGTGAGATTGGTTTTACTTCCGAAAGAAAGTCATGGTTATGCAGCTAAAGATAATATTTTACACTTATTATGGGAACAAGATCAGTTCTTAGAAAAGTATTTGAAAAACTAAAATAGAAATAGAAAATAGACTTGTAAAAATTTACAAGTCTATTTTTTTTAAGTAAACTAGTGTTGCTTTTGGAATTTCTTTTTCATTTTCAAAAAAGAGAATTTGATTTTCCAATTTAGCTTCAATTAAAAAACATTTTCCTTTAAAATAAGAAGTTAACACCTCAACTTTAAAATTTGACTTTTCTACAACATGAAATTGATTTGGATAAACTAACTGAACTTTTCCATCTATTTCAATTTCATTTACCTCGCCAAACAAAGCTGCTGTATATTTATGTTTTGGATGAAAATATAATTCTTTCGGCGTAGCTTTTTCTAAAATTGTTTTGTTTTTTAAAACGAGAACTTCATCTGAAAAAGACAAAACATCATTAATATCATGACTGGCAACTATTGTAGTAATCTGTTTTTCTTTTAAATAAGTAAATATTTTACGTCTTAAATCGTTCTTTCTAAAATTATCAATGTGTGAAAAAGGTTCATCTAAAAGTAACACTTCGGGTTCTTGAGCTAAAACTCTTGCCAATGCTACGCGTTGCATTTGTCCACCACTCAAAAATTTCGCTTTAACATGTTTAAATTCAGACATTTCAACCAAATCTAATAATTCATCAATACGATCTTGTTTTTTTTTCGGATAAAAATTCGATAAAAATTTACCCACATTTTCTCCAACAGTTATAAAAGGCATCAAATCGAAATCTTGCGCCAAATATTTCATGAAAGACATTCCTGGAACTAAATGAAATTTCGGACCTAAAATCTGAACATCATTCCAAAAGAACGTTCCGTTATCGCAATCTAAAAGGCCGTAAATAATTTTTAATAATGAACTTTTTCCACAACCGCTTTCACCAATTAGTGATAATTGTGCGCCTTTTTCTACTTCAAAGTCAATATTTTCAAGGATTGATTCATTTAAATAAGAAAATTTATTTAAGTTTATTTTTAGCATTATTTATATATATATTTTTTTTATCTTGCAGCACCCAAAATTATTAAAAATTTACTTAAAATGATGAAAAAAATATTTACCCTACTATTAGTATCTAGTTCTTTTGTTGCTAGTGCACAATTTGGAATTGAAGCGAATTACGGTATGAACGGCTCATACGACCCTAGCTATAATGGCTTTACTCACTTTGGCGGAGGTGTAAGTTATGACTTTGACGAAACAATTGGAGCAAAAATTGATTTTGGAATGGATGAATTTTCTATTCAAAATGATTTAAGAGGAAAGAAAACAGGAGTTTCAAATTTAAGAGTAACAGCTCAAGGAGTTGTTAATCTTAGTAACTTAGCAAATTCACGTGCTTTCTATAACAAGTTTAACATTTTAGCACACGGTGGTGCTGGTTTATCTATATTAAACTCAGATATTGATGAATATAAAAATACAGACCATTTATTAAACATAGTTGTTGGTATTACTCCAAGATACGAAATAGGTGAAAATTTTTATTTAACTGCAGATTTTTCTGCAATCGCAAATGTATCACAACACTATTTCTTTAATGGTGAATTATCATATGGTGATGCTGCCAATTCATTTACTGGTTTAATGTATAATGCTACTATTGGTATCGCTTATAAATTTGGAAAATAAAAAATTTAACGATTATACAAATAAAAAAAGAGGAACAAATGTTCCTCTTTTTTTATGCTTGAAATTTTAACTTTTAATTTCCAGATTCGTTTTTAGCATCTTCAATCATTTTGTCATTTGCTAAAATCGCAAACTCAACTCTTCTATTGCCAGCTCTTCCAGCTTCAGTTTCATTATTGTCAATTGGATCAGCTTCTCCCATTCCTAGTATTGAGAAACGAGAATTAGACAAACCTTTTCCCGCTAAATAACTTTTCACAGCATTTGCACGTTGTTCAGATAAATTTAAATTATATTCATCTGCACCTTTACTATCAGTATATCCGTAAATTTTGATATCTGTATCTGGATAATTTTTAAAAACTGGAACTAATTTATCTAAATTCGCTTTTGCAGTTGATGTTAATGTCGCTTTATTAAAGTCAAATCTCACTGAATTTTCACCTAAAACTAAACGAATTCCTTCTCCTACTCTTTCTACTTGTGCACCTGGTAATTGCTCTTGGATTTCACGAGCTTGTTTATCCATTTTTCTTCCAATTAATCCTCCTGCAACTCCACCAACAACTCCACCAATAACAGCACCTAAAGCACCATTACCACCTTTACCTAAGTTATTTCCAAGTACAGCTCCTAAAACAGCTCCACCTGCAGCACCAATTACAGCACCACGTTGAGTTTTATTTGAATTTTGAACTGCCTTACAACTTGTAAGTGCAGAAGAACTTAATATTAATATACTTAGTCCGATTGCAATTTTCTTTTTCATATGTAAATTATTTATTTATTTTATCAAATTGATATACAATTTCTGCACTATTACTCCCAACTGATGCTCTATCTATTAATTGAAAAGAAGTTTCAGTTTGATTAGCAATTCTTAACACATAACCGCCAGCAGTATGCTTAGCTTTTACTCCTTCAGTTAAAAACTTCATAACAAAATTTCCGTCTTTGTTTATAAACCAAGTAATACGACTACCATAAGTAACACAATTCGCTTTGTTTAACACCATTTCTCCTGTGTTGTTGTTTGAAACGAAATTCCATTGACTTCCTTCAAAACATTTTGCATCTGCAATATTAAAAGAAGTAACTTTAAAAACATCTGAACCTACGTAACTTACAGATGAAACTTGCCAATCTCCCTTAATTAATCTTTCTGATTTGTTGTCTAGCTTAGTGTTCGTTACTGTTTGTTTAGGCTTACAGGCAACAAAAAAAATCGCAAATACAAATAGTAATAACTGTTTTTTCATAATAATTTTAAATTTTACATTAATAATAACACAAATATACTGATAATTTTAAAATATACATTTATAGAATTAACGATAAGATTTATAGAATTAGTACTACGTCATTTTGTCAGATTTATTTTTTTGGTACTGAATTTGACTACTTCAAACTATAATTTTAAAACTCAAATACTATGACATCAGGAAAAATTAATGTTTCGGTTGAAAACATATTTCCCTTAATCAAGAAATTTCTATATAGTGATCACGAAATTTTCTTGAGAGAATTAATTTCTAACGGAACCGATGCCACTTTAAAGTTAAAACATCTTACAAGCATTGGCGAAGCTAAAACAGAATATGGCAATCCTATCATTGAAATTAAGATTGATAAAGAAGGAAAAAAACTTCACATTATCGACCAAGGAATTGGTATGACTTCTGACGAAGTGGAAAAATACATTAATCAATTAGCCTTTTCTGGAGCAGAAGAATTTCTAAACAAATACGAAGAATCAGCTAAAGATTCTGGAATTATTGGTCATTTTGGTTTAGGATTTTACTCTGCTTTTATGGTGGCTTCCAAAGTGGAAATTTTCACTAAATCTTTCAAAGAGGAACCAGCAGCACATTGGACCTGTGATGGAAGTCCGGAATTTACTTTAGAACCTCATTCGAAAACTGACAGAGGAACTGAAATTGTTTTACATATTGCAGAAGATTCCTTAGAATTTTTAGAAGAATTTAAAATTCGTGAATTACTTACGAAATACAACAAATTCATGCCTATTCCGATTAAATTCGGAACGAAAAAAGAAGCTTTACCAAAACCTGAAGATGCCGGTGACGATTACAAACCAGAATATCTTGAAGTTGATAATTTCATCAATAATCCGAATCCAGCATGGATGAAACAACCAACGGAATTAAAAGAGGAAGATTATAAATCATTTTACCACGAATTATACCCTTCTCAATTTGAAGAGCCATTATTCAATATTCATTTAAATGTTGATTATCCATTCAACTTAACAGGAATTTTATATTTCCCGAAATTAGGATCGGATTTACAAATTCAGAAAGACAAAATTCAATTGTACCAAAATCAGGTTTTCGTAACGGATAATGTAGAAGGAATTGTTCCTGAATTTTTATTAATGTTAAAAGGTGTGGTGGATTCTCCAGATATTCCTTTAAACGTTTCTCGTTCAGGTTTACAGGCTGATAGTAATGTGAAGAAAATTTCAAATTACATTACTCGAAAAGTGGCTGACAAATTGAAAGCATTATTCAATGAAAACCGTGAAGATTTCGAAGCAAAATGGAACGATATTAAAATAGTTTTAGAATACGGAATGCTTTCTGAACCAAAATTCTATGAAAAAGCTGGTGATTTCGTTTTGTATCCAACAACTGAAAACAAACATTATACGTTAGCTGAATTAAAAGAAAACTTAAAAGATTCACAAACAGACAAAGACGGAAAACTTGTTGTTTTATACGCGTCTAATAAAGAGGCACAACACAGTTATATTGACATTGCTAAAGAAAAAGGTTACGAAGTTTTATTGTTAGATTCGCCAATCGTTTCTCACTTAATTCAGAAATTAGAAGCAGATAATGAAAACCTAACTTTTGCTCGTGTTGATGCGGATCATATCGATAAATTAATCAATAAAGAAGAAACTCAAATTTCTAAATTATCGGATAGCGAAAAAGAAAGTTTAAAAACATCTTTAGAAGCAGTAATTCCTAAAGCATATTCAGTACAATTAGAATCTTTAGATAGCGAGGCGACTCCATTTATTATTACGCAACCAGAATTTATGCGTCGTATGAAAGAAATGAGTCAAAGTGGTGGCGGTGGAATGTTCGGAATGGGAAATATGCCAGAAATGTACAATTTAGTGGTAAATGCCAATTCAGAATTAGCAACTTCCATTTTACAAGCTAAAGATGACGCACAAAAAGAATTAGTAAAAAACGCTTTAGACTTAGCAAAATTATCTCAAGGCTTATTAAAAGGTGAAGAATTAACCGCTTTTGTAAAAAGAAGTTTTGAAACACTAAAATAACTAGATACAGAAATTGAAGATTCAACGAAGTTAATCAAGTTCAGAATAACACAAATAATCCTGTAAGAATTTTAAAACTCTTGCAGGAATTTTTATTACCTTTAACTTCAATTTTAATTGATATATTATGAAAAGTGTATTAATATATTTAGGAGCATTATTTGTTGCCGTGAATAGTTGTAAACCCTCAACAAAAACAATTGGGAACGAATTAAAACTCATTTTAGAACCAAAAAGTAAAAGTAAAGTTTCTGGCTATGCGACTTTTAAAGAAAAGAATGGCAAAGTAACATTTGAAGCCCACATTTCTGGATTAACTCCTGGAACACACGCCATTCACATTCATGAAAAAGCGGATTGCTCTAGCGTAGATGCAGCTTCAGCAGGCGGACATTGGAATCCAACATTTAAAAATCATGGAAAATGGGGTTCAGGCGAATGCCATAAAGGAGATATTGGAAATTTTGAAGCAGATAAAAATGGTTTTGGTACAATTACTTTAGAAACAGATGAATGGTGTATTGGCTGTGGAGATCAAACCAAAGACATATTAGGAAAAGGTTTAATTGTACATCAAAATGCAGATGATTTCGTAACACAACCTACTGGAAATGCAGGTGGAAGAATGGCTTGTTCTGCAATAATTAGATAATTTAAAACCAAATTAATCCTGATAGATTTTTATATTCTATCAGGATTTTTTTACTATATTGCAAATCAATATTTTACCGAATGAAACTACTATTTAAATTAACTATTTTATTAACCTTAGTAACTTTAATTTCTTGTAATAAAGAAGACGTAAGTGAAGAATATGCAACGATTCCAGTATCTCCAGTGATAATGGATTTAACACAAGTTCCCTATCCAAAACTTTCAGATTATAATTTTTTTGAAGGTGAAATCAAAAATCAGAAACCTGTTTATGGCGTGATTCCTTTCAAACCAGAAAGCGAATTATTTACAGATTATGCAGAAAAGAAAAGATTTGTTTGGATTCCAACTGGATTAAAAGCAACATATGTAAATGATTATTCCGTTTTAGAGTTACCAGTAGGTGGCGCTTTAATAAAGAATTTTTATTACAATAATGTGCAGCCATCTAACACTACAAAAATAATTGAAACTCGAATTATGATTCGAAAAGCAAGCGGTTGGATTTATGCCAATTATGTTTGGAATGACGAACAAACTGAAGCTTTCTTAGATTTAAATGGAAGCACGAAACAAATTACATGGATTGACAATAATTCCGTTTCTAGAACCATCAATTATGACATTCCAAATGAAGTAAAATGTGCTGGATGTCATACTATTTCTAACATTAAGAGACCAATCGGAATTAAACCTCAAAACTTAAATGGGAATTATAACTATGCAGATGGAACCTATAATCAACTTTCAAAATGGAAAAGTTTAGGGATTTTAGAAAGCAATACGCCAAATAATATCAATTCGGTCGTAAATTACAAAGACACGTCAAAACCTTTAGAAACTAGAGTTCGCTCTTATTTTGATGCGAATTGTGCACATTGTCATCAACCTGGAGGTTATGCTGATTTTTTTGATTTGAAATTAGAATTTAAAGAAACTACAAACCAAACAAATATGGGAGTTTGTGTAAATCCAAACCATACCATTCCAGGTATAGAAGGAAGAATTGTAAGACCAGGAAATTTAGCACAATCCTTGTTATATTACAGAATGACCACGAATGACCAAAATTACAGAATGCCTTTTTTAGGAAGAACAATTGTTCATGATGAAGGCGTCGCTTTAATTGGTCAATGGATAAATTCTTTGACGGGTTGTCCAAATTAGATTTTATAAAAAGTAATCCTGTTCCATTCTGACAGGATTTTTTTTATATTTGAGAAAAATATTTAAATGTCAAACAAACCACTACTCTACTTTAAAAACCATAACGAATGGCGTAATTGGTTACATGAAAATCATGATAATCACACTGTTGTGGAATTAATTTTCTATAGAGTGGATAGTGAATTTGAAAGTATGCGTTGGGAAGAAGCTGTAAAAGTGGCTATTTGCTATGGCTGGATTGATTCTACAGTTAGAAAATTAGACGAAGAACGCAGAAAACAAACCTTTACACCAAGAAAAGACAAAAGCGTGTGGAGCAAGGTCAACAAAAAATATATTGAAGACTTAATTGCTAATAATTTGATGCACGAAACTGGCTTAAAAAAAATTGAAACTGCGAAGCAAAATGGTTCTTGGGAAAGTTTAGACGCCGTTGAAAATTTAGAAATTCCTGAAGATTTACAAACTGAATTTGACAAGAATACAGTCGCAATGGAAAACTATACTAATTTCAGTAAAAGTTATAAAAAAAGCTATTTATATTGGTTAAATCAAGCCAAAAGAACTGAAACCAGACAAAATAGAATTACTGAAATCATTTCGCTTTGCGAGAAAAACATCAAATCGAGATAAAATGTTGAAAAAGAACTCCTATCTAATCTTATTATTTATTTCAGTAATTGGATTTTCGCAAACACAAACCAAACCCTATCCTGCTTTCGATTTCTTGAAAAAGTATATCAATACTAGAGATTTAGCACTTTCTTCAACTCAAGATGAAGTGTATTTTACGGTTCAAAATACCAATGAAGAAGTTTCTGTTATTGCGTTTTCTAAAAAAGAAAATAAAAAATGGATCGAACCAAAATTGACTAATTTCACTGGAAAGTTTAGAGATATTGAACCTTTTTTGTCTTCGGACGGATTGAAACTTTATTTTTCTTCGAACCGACCACTGCACGATTCTATTACTAAACCAAAAGATTATGATATTTGGTATGTGGAAAGACAAAATTTAAAAAGCGATTGGTCAACTCCGAAAAATTTAGGTGCGCCAGTGAATACTACAAATAATGAATTTTATCCATCGTTAACGAAATCTGGAAATATTTATTACACTTCAGATGGCACGAAATCATTAGGAAAAGATGATATTTTTTTCAGTAAATGGGAAAACAACACCTATTCTGAACCAACAACTTTAGGATTAAATATTAATTCTGCAGGTTATGAATTTAATGCTTTCGTATCTACAGATGAAAAATTCTTAATTTTCACAGGCTATAACAGAACGGAAGGTTTAGGAAGTGGCGATTTATACATTAGCTACAAAAACAAAAACAACGAATGGGAAAAAGCAAAAAATATGGGCGCAGAAATAAATTCTACATTAATGGATTATTGCCCGTTTTATGATGCGAAAACCGAAACTTTATACTTTACAAGTAAACGAAATTCGGTTTCAAATTTGGGTTTCAAAACTATGGAAGAATTAGAAAAAGAAATCAATAAATATGAAAATGGTTTAAGTAGAATTTACAAATTAAATATAAAACTATAATGAATCTTCAACCTACAATAGCAAACGAATTGCTACAAATTATACCGTTAATAGAAGCTGATTTTGGAGAATTATTCGCCATAGCTTCTGACGAATTACTTTGGGAACAACATCCTGAAAAAGACCGTTATAAAAAAGAGGTTTTTCAAGATTTCTTCAAAAACGCAATAGAATCAAAAAGTGCTTTCAAAATTATTGATGTAAAAACGGAAAAAGCAATTGGTTCTACTCGTTTTTACGATCTTAATGAAGCTGAAAAATCAGTCGCAATTGGCTATACTTTTATCTCCAGAAAATATTGGGCAACACCTTATAATCGTGCTTTAAAAAATTTGATGATTAATTATGCTTTTCAATTTGTTGAGAAAATTATTTTCCATGTTGGAGATACGAATTTTCGTTCGCAAAAAGCAGTTGAGAAATTAGGCGCCTTACATACTGAAACTTTCTTAGTTGAAGAAAATGGTAGAACACACATAACATATACTCTAACTAAAGAAAATTGGAAATAAAAAATGAAAAAATTCCTATTTCATTTATCAAAAATTATTTTTCCAATTCTCTTTTTCTTTTTGGTTTTAGAAATTGCTCTTCGTAAAATCCCTAACGATTATCAATTAAAAAAAGAATATTTAGACCAAAATGCCTCTGAAATCAATACCTTAATTTTAGGAAGTTCACATACTTTTTATGGCGTCAATCCAGCATATTTTTCTAAAAAAACCTTTAATGCCGCTTATGTTTCACAAACTTTAGATTTAGATAATGATTTTTTAAATTCTTACCAATCCAGACTTAAAAATCTAAAAACCGTAATTCTTCCAATTTCCTATTTTAGTATGTTTGAAACTCTAGAAACTGATGTAGAAAAATGGCGAATTAAAAATTACATCTTATATTATGGTTTCGAAAACAAATACCACTTCACTGATAATTTTGAATCTTTGAGTAACGACATTAAATTGAATGTAAAAAAAGTGGTTAAACATTATGCTTTAAATAAATCTTTCATCACCTCATCCGATTTAGGTTGGGGAACAAATTTCAACTCAGAAGACAGAAAAACTTTTAAAGGATTACTCACTGCGAAAAAACATACGGCAAAAAACTTTGATTTATATGATGAAAATTTGAAATCGTTGCGTGAAATTATCACATTATGCAAAAAAAACAACATTAATATTGTTTTCATAACAACACCAACTCATAAGTCATATTACCAAAACTTAAATAAAATTCAGTTAGAAAAAACGACTAAAACCATTTCAGAAATAGTGAAAGATAATTCAAATTGCAAGTACATAAATTTATTAAATTCTAACAAATTTACTGATGAAGATTTTCATGATGCTGATCATTTAAATGAAATTGGCGCACAAAAATTATCTTTATTTTTAAATAATGTAATAAATTGATTAAACCTTTTCTGATTTTACTTGTCTTATTATTAAACCCTTTAAAACCAATACTATGAAAAACTTAAAAATGTATTTTTTCGCATTAGTTCTTGTCTCTTTTATTTCATGTACGAAAGAAGATGACAAATCTACAGAAAATGTTGACAGTGAAATGGTTGGCGCAAATATGACAGCAGATTTCACAAGTGAATTAGATTTTAACTCAGGAATTGATATCGCAAGTAACAATTCTAGTTATTCTAGCAAGACTACAAATGAAGCTAGCGTTGTTCCAGCTTGTGCCACAGTAACCGTAAACAATACAACACCTGGTGTTTTTCCTAAAATTTTTACGGTAGATTTCGGAACTGGTTGTACTCAAAATGGTATTACTCGTTCAGGGATATTAACCATTACACTTTCTGGTTATGTGATGACTAATGGTTCAACAATGACCATTGAAAGAAGTAATTATTATGTGAATTTAAGAAAAATTGAAGGAACAGTTGTTTATACGAATGAAACTACAAATGTTGCTATTCCTCAATGGACAAGAACCTTGACGAATGGAAAAATTACTTTACCAAACGGAGCCGTATTTACACATTCTGGTACAAGAACAGTCAAACAAACTGCTGGTGTTTCTACTCTATTATTAGGTGACAATATTTACGAAGTCATTTCAGGTACACATACTGTAAACAGACCAAACGGTTCTACTTTAACATCTACAATTGTGGAACCTTTAATCAAAAAATATGCTTGTAATTACATTTCTCAAGGTAAATTGAATTTACAAGGAACTGTTTTAGACGGTGTTTTAGATTACGGAAACAATAACTGTGATAATTTAGCAACTTATTATCATAATCCTAACGGACAAACTTATAATGTGAATTTATAAAAGTTCATTAGTTGTGTATATTTAAAAAAGCCATTTGTTATTACAACAAATGGCTTTTTTTTTTAATTCCCTATAACAGTTCCGCCTTCTTCTTTTTTCTCATCTTTTAGCATGTTTTGATCTACTTTTGCTGCTTTGTTTTTTGTTGGCAATTTGTAGTTAATGGTGAATCCAAATCTACGTGTGTCATTTTTACTGTAAGACAATAAAGGTTCATTAATTGGTCGGAAATAACTTCTGTTCATATTAAAAATATCATCTCCAAAAATGGAAACTGTCAATTGATCTTTTAAGAATTTCTTGCTAAAAGTCACATCTACAAAGTTATTAAAAGGCTTATCTGCCACAAAATAAAAATAATTTCCACCTGAAGTAATCAGTCCAAACTCCGTTACAAACTTTATCTTTTTAGGCAATAAAATTTGCGACATTAAGTTGAAATTCCAAAAACCTTTCGTATCTAAATTCGGAATTTGATGCAATTGATAACCGGTATAAAAATAGATAAAATTAAGTGTATCTGGATTCACATCAAATTTCATAGTTTCTTTCAATCCCTTTGAAAAAAGCATATATGGTAATGGAAAAGCAAAAGTAAAATTATGAATTTTAACTTCCGAAACATTAAAACTACTGTTTTCTACCAAGTTGCCATTCAAACTCACTTGCTGAACAACTTGATTTTTTGAGCTACTTAAACTATAACCAAGATATGCGTAATCAAAGGCGCTTAGTTTGACTTCAAAATTATTAAATATGGTTGGTTGTAAATTTGGATTACCAACCGTGCTGATATTTTGATTTTGATATGTGGTATTGTTTGGATTTAAAGCCGAAGTTGACGGCAAGGTAATTTTCTTATTATAATTCATATTAAAGAAAATCTGTGGCGTTATATTATACTGAACTGTTGCGTTCGGAAACCATCTAAATTGTTCGAATGGTATTAAATCTGCAGTTGGTGTTTTACCTCCAATTTCATAATTTTCCGCTCGTGAACCTAAAATAAAATCGAACTTATTGTACTTAGCTTGCAATTCTAAATAAGTGGCAGCAGTTACTCTTTCGTATTCTAAATTTGTAGTATTAAAGTTCCTAGCTTCAAAAAGTAATTTCTCGTACAAAGCACCAAAACTCACTTTTCCTTCATCTAAGATTTTTAATCCTTGGGAATAATCGAACTTTCCGTTATAATAATTTTGATCCGAATAGTTATCTAAAACAGTATTTCCTAAAACATTCGAGGACAAATTAAAATCGTTTTTATTGTTGTTGTAATTGAAAACAAAATCTAGTTTCTGACTTTTATTATCAAATCTTTTCTGATATGTTATTGTGGCATCTTGTCTTGTATTATGCGATTTTCCTTTATCAAATGTGGTAAATCCTACTCCGGAACTTTCTGTTTCACTATTGTTATTTGCATAATTGACATCGTAATTTAATAATAATCTGTCTTTTTTATTAATATCAAAAGTTAAACCTGATTTTAAATACTGACTTCTATTAATTCTATCACTTTCCGTTTTTGATAAAATATCCTTATTATTGGTGTTTAAAAACGCTGTCCAAAGCGCATTTTCTCTATAATTTTGTCCGAAATTTAATTGCCAACCAAAGTATTTGTTTTTCGCATTTAACAACACACTGTTGTAAGTTCTATATCTTGTTTTATCAAATGTATTAAAAGCAGAACTGCTGGTATAAGTGGCACTTAAATATTTTTTTGCGTTTTTATTGGTGATTATATTCAGAATCGCACCACCAGAAGTCGCTGGAAATTCGGCTCCCGGCTGCGTGATTACTTCAATTCTTTCGACAGAATTGGCAGGCATTCCTTCTAAAAAAGAATTCAATTCGTTACTTGAAATATTTAAGGGACGACCATCTAAAAACACTTCTAACTGCTTACCTTGATACATCATTCCGGCAACATCAGAGGCAATTAATCCTGGCAATTGTTTGATGGTTTCCATCAAAGTTCCAGAATTTAGGTGTGACTGATTTGAAATATTAAAAATAGTTCGGTCAGGTTTGTGTTCGATTGCCTTATTTTGCTTGACAATTTTGACTTCTTCAATCTGATTATCTTTTTGAATTTCTGCTTGCGCTTTTTCATTTTTAACTTTTGTGGAATCTTGCGCTTGTACAAAAGAGGCCAAACACAAGGAGAATAAGAAAACTTGAACTAATTTTTTCATAAATATTAAATAAAAACCTAAAATTGAATTACTCTGTTAGTACAAAATTTCTTAAAAAAGTTACAATAAAGTTCCGTTAAAAACAATTATCTTTAAACATTATAATTCTGCACCACTAAATTCAAACAAAATGAATCTATCCATTGAAACTCCTGCCCTCTTATTCTCTGCTACTTCGTTAATTTTATTAGCCTACACCAATCGTTTTTTAACCATTGCACAAATTGTGAGAAGTTTAAAAAAGAATTACGATCAAGAACAAAACAAATCCATCTTAATAGAAATAAAAAACTTAAACCAACGAATTACACTGATACGTTTAATGCAACTTTTCGGCGTAATGTGTTTATTCCTTTCTGTTTTTGCCATGTTTTTACTGTTCTTAAACTATGAAACGTTTGGGATTTATATTTTTGGAGTGAGTTTATTATCGTTACTTATTTCATTAGGTATTTCATTCTGGGAAATTAGCATTTCAGTAAATGCTTTACGCGTTCATTTAAAAGACTTAATGGAAGAAAATTGAATCTTGATTAAACCTTCACCTGTTTTTCGTGTCTAATTTATATAAATTCAGAAACTTATGCGAAATTCAAATCTTTGGTCGTTACGATTAGGCTTTTCTGGAAAAGAAGCGCTTCAAATAGAAAAAAGCGGAATTGAAGTATTTATAAAAAATTCTATCAAAGCTTCTTTTGAAAAAAATATGCCTTCCTTTTTGAAAGATGATCCAAAATCATTAGCCGAATTAAAAGAAATTAGACAACAAATAAAAGGAGCCACTTCTGAAGAACAAAAACAACTTGTAAAGAAACAATTTCTTTCTAGTTTAGAAATGAAAGCTTGGTGGTTAGATAAAATGATCGTTTCCGAATTTCCTTTAAGAGAAAAAATGACTTGTTTTTGGCACAATCATTTTGTTTCTACCGTTCAGAAAGTAAAAGTAAATTATTGGATATATCAACACAATCAAATCTTAAGAGAAAATGCTTTCGGAAATTACAAAGAATTAACCAAGAAAATTCTGAAAACCAATGCCATGGTTCGGTATTTAGATAATGTTGATAATCGTAAAGACAAAATCAATGAAAATTTAAGTCGGGAATTATTGGAACTTTTCACTTTAGGAATTGGCAATTACACAGAAAACGATATTAAAAATGGTGCCAAAGCTTTAGCAGGTTTAGGATTAGGAGAAACTGAAGGGCAATACCGAAGTTTTTTTGAAGACAACGATACGATTACTTATTTAGGGAAAACTGGTAAATTTAAAGTGGACGATTTAGTAGATATTATTTTCGAACAAAAAGCCATTCCGTATTTAATTACCAAAAAAATACTAAAATGGTTCATTTACGACAATCCGAAAGAAGAATTAGTAACTTATTATGGCGATTATTTTCGAAAAGTAAATTTTGAAATAGAACCTTTATTACTGAAAATTTTCACAGAAGAATATCCAAAAGAAACTGCTGGAAGTAAAATCAAAGATCCATTAGTGTATATTTTACAATTGACCAATGAATTGAAAATAACTGAAATCAATACAGAAGTTTTAGCTTTATTTTTGACGCAACAAGGCATGGATTTATTCAATCAACCCAATGTAAAAGGTTGGGATGGTGGCAATAACTGGTTAACTTCACAATTATTTTTGCAACGACATAATGCCTCCGATTTTTTATGTAACGGAAGAATGTTAAACCGAAAAGTGCTTAAAGGAAATGATATGGCAACTTCAGAAATGATTAAAACTATAAAAGTGGGAATCGATTTTAAAAAAGGAAGCAACAAACAAATTATTTCCGAATTAACAGAACGATTGGTATTTCAAAATAATGAAGAACTACAAAAAGATATGGAACAAGTTTTAAAATACGATTTTGATGCGTCGAATGAAAATGCGGAAAAAGCTGTTTTACGTTTGTTCAATTACATTACAAAAACTCCAGAATACCAACTAATTTAACGACTATGAACAGAAGAAATTTTTTATCGTTAACAGGAACTTTCACTGGCGGTTTGTTGGTGTTACCTGAGTTTTTACACGCGTATGGAACTAGTAATTCAATAATTACTGGCGAGCAATGTGTGGTTTTTATTCAATTAAATGGTGGAAATGATGGTTTAAATACGTTCATCCCATTTGATAATGATTTGTATTATGCATTACGACCAAAAATAGCGTTATCTAAAAATGAAGTTGTTGGAAAATACAAAGGAATGGCCTTTCATCCGGCCCTAAAAGACTTTGCCAATATACAACAAAACGGACATTTAGCTGTACTTCAAAATGTAGGTTATCCGGAACCGAATCGTTCGCATTTTAGAAGTCAGGAAATTTGGCAAACGGCTTCAGATTCCAATAAATATATGAATGAAGGTTGGCTGGGAAGATATTTAGATTTACAATGCAAAGAACACAATCCAATTGCAGGAATTAATTTAGACAGCATTGACAATTTGGCGTTAAAAGGCATTGAACCTAACTTCATTACCGTAAAAGATCCGAATAAATTCAAATCAAATGCGGAAACAGAAACGGTAAAACTTTCCAATAATCCGCAATTAGATTTTGTGCGAAAAATTGCCAATTCTGTTTCTGAAGGTGCGACAGAAATTCAAAAAGCTTTGGTAAATTCTAAATCAGAAATCTCCTATCCAAAATCAGGTTTAGGAAAAAATTTAGAATGGATTGCCCGATTAGTAAAAGGGAATTTAAACTCAAAAGTATATTATACTTCTTTGAACGGATTTGACACACATGACAATCAATTAGCGATTCATAAAAATAAATTAACGGAATTAAACGATGCTGTTTTTAGTTTTTATTCTGATTTGAAACAAGTCAACGTGTTACAAAATGTAACAATAGTTGTATTTTCAGAATTTGGTAGACGCGTAAAAGATAACGGAAACGGAACAGATCATGGAACAGCAGCGCCTATGTTTATAATTGGTGGAAACAATAAAGGTCAGGTTTTAGGTAAAAATCCAAATTTATCAGATTTAGATAATGGCGATTTAAAACATGAAATTGATTTCAGAAGTGTTTATGCCTCAATTTTAGCATCTAAACTTAATTTTAATCCAACACAAATCGGCATTTCAAACAAAAATTTAGAAGGATTATTTTAATCTAAATTAATTCTCTATTTAAGGCATTATAAAGCTTATCAATTTCAAAAGGTTTCCAAAGAACCCCATTAAAATAGGTAACATTATCTTGTTCTGCTTTCGTTAAAGTATCTGCAGTTAAGGCTAATATTGGTGTTTTAGAATTCGTGTTTTCAGTTGTTTTTATTATTTTAGTTGCTTCATATCCGTTCATTTCGGGCATATGGATGTCCATTAAAATAATATCATATTTTTTCAATTTAACGGCGTCAACTGCTAGTTTTCCATTTTCTACATGATCCACTAAAACACCCCATTTTTGCAATAATTTTTTCATTAACATGGCATTTATAGCTGTGTCTTCAACTAACAACACCACTTTGTTAATTAGTTTGGTAAAATCTTGCTCTGAGCTTGGTAGTATTAAATCCGTTCTTTCTAGTTTTAATTTAAAGAAAAAAGTTGATCCAATCCCAATTTGACTCTTCACTTTAATTTCACTATTTAATAATTCCAATATTTTTTTTACAATAGCTAAACCTAATCCAGTACCACCTTGCTTTCTAGTTAAAACTGGTTTAATTTGTGAAAAACTAACAAAAATTTCTTTTAAATTTTCACGTTTAATACCTTCTCCTGTATCAATAATTTCAAATAAAAGGTAATCAAATTTTTCATCTGATTTAATTTTCGAAATATTTAATTTCACACTACCTCTATCTGTGAATTTAATAGCATTACTAATTAAATTATTCAGCACTTGTGTATATTTTGTTTCGTCTAAAAGATAATTAGTTTTAAGCTCAACATCAATATTCAGTAACAAGGAGATTCCTTTATCAACAGCAACTTTATTATAAATATTTACAATACTGGCAGTTGTTTTTGGAATAGAAACAGGTGTAAATAATAATTTTTCTTTATCAGAATCTAATTTTGAAAAATTTAAAACATCATTAACTATATTAATTAAATTGTTTGAAGCAAATTTTAAATTTTCAATTAAGGATTGGCCTTCTTCGGAAACTTGTTCGTTTAGTAAAGGGATAATAGTGGTTATGGCATTTAATGGTGTACGAATTTCGTGACTCATAACCGACAAAAAATCCTGTCGAGAACGCATGGCATTTAATTCATCTTCATTTTTTTTATTTAAAATTTCTTGACGTTCTTTCTCCAACTGGGCATCTTGCTCTAATTTTTTCATTTTTAAAAGCAAGTCATAATTTTCAATAACATTTATAGTTTGAGAATTTAGCACGCCTGCTTTTTCTTCATCGAAAAGTTCTAAATATTCTAAAGCTAAAGCGGAATTATTCAATTTTTTATTAATCAGATAAAACAATTTATACAACTTAATATTTATCATTGTTATATTCTGAAACTTTGCAATTTTCAATCCTTTATTTGCATAAAAAAGCGCATTATCATAATCATCATTATCATAATAAAGTTGTCCCATTTTATTACAAACCATTGAAACACCCATAACATCACCCATTTTTTCATGGATTTCCAAAGCAAGGTTTAAATAATAAAAGGCATTTTCAAAATCATTTAACTTTAGATATACTTTGCCCTTTCCATAATAGGCAAAAGCAGAACCTCTTACATCATTTGATTCAATTTTAAAAGCGATAGATCTTTCAATTAAATCCATAGCAAATTTATATCTTTTTGCTTTTAACAATAAACCTGAGAGGTTATTATAAACATTGGATTCTAAATTTTTATCATTTATTAATTTTGCATTTCTGACGGCTCTTTTATAAAAGCTATAGGCATTCACTTCATCACCAATGTACTCATAGATGGTTCCAATAGATTTTTCTGCTCTTGATTGATTAAAATAATCATCATATTTTTTAAAAATTTTCAGAGCGTCAACAAAGTAAATTAATCCCAGATGATAGTTATTCGTTTTGTAATATACTCCTGCTATGGTATATTTTACATTAGCTACACCCATTTCATCACCTAAAGATTCGTAGTAAATTAATGCTTCATTTGAATAAGATGTAGATTTTTCAATTTTACCAGTTATCATACAGTATAAAGAAAGCTGGCTTAAACATTTAGCTACTAAAGGTATTAGGTTTTCTTGTCTACTTATTTGTAAGGCTTCTTCTCCAAGTTCAATACTTTTAGATAAATCATTAATTCTAACTTCATGAGCTAAAGCTAACAATTCATTTATTTTAGATTCAATTTTAGATTTTGACATGATATCAAATGAGTATTTAGGAACAAACAAAAATAACTAATTTATTTTATTATAAACATATTGAGTATGTAAAAACATTTAATATCATATCTTTGTCGGCTTTTTATAAAATGAGAAAGATGAGAAATGATATATTAAAAGGAGTTTTTTTAGTTGCCTTAGGTGCAACGAGCTACGGAATGTTAGCTACTTTTGTGAAATTGGCTTATAAAGATGGGTTTACAACAGCTGAAGTAACTTCATCACAGTTTATATATGGAATAATTGGTGTGTTAATCATTAATTTATTCCAAAAATTCAATAACAAAGAAAAAGCAGTTCAAGCCAGTACGAAAAACATCACTCAATTAATGATTGCTGGTACTTCATTAGGAATGACAAGTGTATTTTACTATTTATGTGTACGATATATTGATGTTTCAATTGCAATTGTTTTATTAATGCAAACCGTTTGGATGGGCGTTTTATTAGAATGGTTTTTAGATAAAAAATTACCTTCTACACAAAAAATAGTTTCTGTACTTATTGTGCTTTTTGGAACTTTCTTAGCCACTAAATTATATGAATTCAACATCAAATTAGATTGGAGAGGCATTTTCTGGGGAATTTTAGCCGCTGCTTCTTTCACTACAACTATGTTTACTGCTAACAAAGTCGCATTAGGTATTTCTTCTGCACAAAGAAGTCTATACATGCTTTTGGGTGGTGCAGTAATTGTATTTGCTTTCTCAGCTTTTACACAAGTTGGAGCTTTAAACCTTGATATTTTCAAAAATTATGGCTTATTTTTAGCACTTTTCGGGACTATAATTCCACCAATGTTACTAAACGCTGGTTTCCCAAAAACAGGATTAGGATTAGGAAGTATTGTAGCTTCATTAGAATTACCTGTTTCAGTAATGATGGCTTATTTAATTTTAAAAGAAGAAGTTGTAATCTGGCAATGGTTTGGTATTTTGTTAATTATATTGGCCATTGTAATTATGAACATTAACTTTTCTAAAAAGAAAATCTAATTTTTCTTGTTAATAAGTTTATTTTCAAAGAATTAATTCTGGTTATTTTTTTAAGTATTTTAGTACTACTAACCATTTTACATTTTTGTAAAATTAAACTATTTACTATGAGAAAATTATTAGCAGAATTTTTCGGAACGTATTGGCTTGTTTTTGGAGGTTGTGGTAGCGCCTTATTTGCAGCCGGAATTCCCGATTTAGGCATTGGTTTCGCAGGTGTTTCATTGGCATTTGGATTAACGGTTTTAACCATGGCTTATGCAGTTGGACATATTTCTGGTGGCCATTTTAATCCAGCTGTAACTTTAGGTTTATGGGCTGGCGGAAGATTTGAAGCCAAAGACATTTTACCATATATCCTTTCACAATGTGTAGGTGCTATTGCTGCTGCAGGGACTTTATTCTTTATTTTATCTGGAAAAGATGGCTTTGCAATTGATAACACTAAGGCTGGTGCGTTTGCTTCGAATGGTTTTGATGCTTTTTCACCTCAAGGTTATTCCATGACGGCTGCTTTTACAGCAGAATTTGTACTAACTCTATTTTTCTTATTGATCATTTTAGGCGCGACAGACAAATTAGCAAATGGAAAATTCGCTGGAGTTGCCATTGGATTAGGCTTAACCTTAATTCATTTAATTAGCATTCCGATTACTAATACTTCTGTAAACCCAGCACGTTCTTTATCTCAAGCAGTGTTTGCTGGTGGAGAACCACTTTCACAAGTTTGGTTATTTTGGGCAGCACCTATTTTAGGAGCGATTGTTGCTGGTTTTATTTATAAAAATTTACTTCAAGATAAATCATAATCTAACAAATAATAAATAAATTAGCGGTGAAACTTTCATCGCTTTTTTTATGTTTAATTTATTTCCCGAAGAACCCATACTTTTAAATTTACCCGATGCCGAGTTTATTTATTATCCGAATTTTTTCTCGAAGGAAAAAGCCGATTTATTTTTCGAAATTTTACTAAATGAAACACCTTGGCAACATGATGAAATTACCATTTTCGGTAAGAAAATTTTGCAACCTAGACTAACTTCTTTATACGGAAACGAGGGAAAATCCTATGGTTATTCTAACATTGTGATGCATCCACATCATTTTAACAGTACTTTGACCTTCATTAAAGAGGAAATCGAAAACACTATAAATGAAAATTTCACAACTGTGTTACTTAATTTATATCGAAACGAAAAAGATAGTAATGGTTGGCATGCTGACAATGAAAAGGAATTAGGTCGTGATCCTATTATTGCTTCTTTAAGTTTGGGTGAAGAACGTATCTTTCAAATCAAACATAACACAAATAAAGAGGCCAAACAATCTATAACTTTACAACATGGAAGTTTATTAGTTATGAAAAAAGGAGCTCAAATTCACTATAAACATCAGATTCCGAAAGCATCAAAACCTAAAAATCAGAGGATAAATCTGACTTTTCGAAAAATTATTTAAAAAAACACACATTTTTTGGCTACAAAATATTTTTTTTTATTAATATTGGTCCATCATTTGATAACAAAAAATTATAACCCATAAATTATGCTTTTCACTAATGAGAAAAAGTAAAAAGATTGAACTAAGTTACGAAGAAACAGAACGCGTAATCAGCATGGCTCAGGAGGAAAAAAAACCTTTTGAAGTAATTAAAGAAGAATTTGGCCTAACGGAAAGTGAAGTTACCGAAATTATGCGCAAAAAACTTTCCAAAGACAATTTTGAACTTTGGAAAAAGAAAGTTGCGGCTGGAAAACCCAAACCCAAAGTGATGAAACAAAATGATATTGAAGATGACGACTTAGATAGTAAATACTATTTTAAAAATAAATTAGATTAAAAATGAATCCCGAAAATAAATTCGGGATTTTTTTTGTAACAATTTTAAATAACCTTACACTAATCAATTGAAAAAATAATAGTCAAAATGAAAAAAGTATTAATCACACTAAGTTGCGCAATTTTCTTAATGAGTTGTAAAACTTCAAACGTTACTTCTGCAACAAATACAACAAAAAACAATGTTGCCGTAAGTATCGATTTGGTAAATGTAATCGACGATAAAGTAAAAGTTACAATTACAAATCCAACAATAACTACAGAAACTACCACTTTCAACATCCCTAAAATTGTTCCAGGAACGTATTCAGAAGATAATTATGGAAGATTTGTAGAAAATGTAAAAGCTTTTGATGCTAAAGGAAATCCATTGAAAATTGCAAAAATGGATGAAAACTCTTATACTATTTACAATGCTACAAAATTAGCCAAAGTAACGTATAATGTAAATGACACCTACGACACAGAAGGCGGAGCAGGATTTGGCGAAAGCGAAGATATTTTCTCACCAGCAGGAACAAATATCAAAGCAGGAGAAAATTTCATGTTAAACACACATGGTTTCATAGGTTATTTTGAAGGAAAATCTGAAATTCCTTATACTGTTGAAGTAAAGCATCCGGCAACATTATGGGGAGCAACATCTTTAATTGATACGAACCCAAGTAATGAAATTGACGTTTACAATGCTACAAGATATGCAGAATTGGTGGATCATCCAATGATGTATTCTAAACCAGATTATACGCAGTTTAATGTGGAAGGGATGGATATTGTAATTAGTGTTTATTCGCCAACTGGAAAATTTAAAGCAGCTGATTTAACTGAGGAAACAGAAAAATTTATGCGTGCGCAAAAAAAATTCCTAGGAAAATTTAATGCTAACAAAAAATATACTGTTTTATTGTATTTATCTGACATGAAAACTAAAGACGCAAAAGGTTTTGGCGCATTAGAACACATGACTTCTACCACTATGGTTATGCCAGAAATGATGCCTTTAGAAGCATTAAAAGAACAATTAAAAGATGTTATTTCTCACGAATTTTTCCATATTGTAACACCTTTAAGTGTACATTCAAGAGAAATTCATTATTTCGATTTCAACAAACCTCAAATGTCTGAACATTTATGGATGTATGAAGGAATTACAGAATATTTCGCAAACCTTTTCCAAGTGAATCAGGGCTTAATTTCTGAAGAAGATTTCTACAAAAGAATGGCTGGAAAAATTGATGAAGCAAATGCCATGAACGATAAAATGAGTTTTACAAAAATGAGTAAAAACGTTTTACAACAACCTTACAAAGACCAATACTTAAACGTATATCAAAAAGGTGCTTTAATTGCGATGTGTATTGACATTCAAATGAGAGAATTAAGTAACGGGCAAAGAGGAATTCTAAGTTTAATGCAAGATTTATCTAACGAATTCGGAAGTAACAAACCGTTTAATGATGAAGATTTATTCGCAACTATCACAAGAATTACCTATCCTCAAATTGGTGAATTCTTAACTAAATATGTGGCTGGTGAAACACCAATTCCTTATGATGAGTATTTCGCAAAAATGGGAGTTATAAAAGCAAAAACTTCAGTTTCTGGAAATCCTTTCTTAAAAGACGGAAGAATTCCTTTAATTACTGTTGATCAAAGTACGAAACAAATTAAAGCTTTAGAAGATGTTAGTAATAACGTTTTTATGACAAGCTTAGGAATTAAAGGTAACGATGCTTTGTTAGCTTTTAACAATACAGAATATAACTTAGACAATATTTACGATTTGATTATGTCAAGTGAATCTTGGAAAGAAGGTGATAACATTACAGTAAAAGTAAAAAGAGATGGTAAAGACCTAACTCTAACTGGAAAAATTGTTTTACCTAAAGAAATAAAAGCTGGATTTATGGCTACTGATAAAACAAAAGAAGCTGTTAAAAATGCTTGGTTAAAAGGCTAATCAAAATTCAATTATTTAAAAATATAAAATCCTCAAATTACTATTAATTTGAGGATTTTTTTATTTTCTTTGCAGTTCTTAAAAACGAAATACATTTAGATGAAAAAAATATTTACAATAGTAATTATAACATTATTAGTTGCTTGTAGCAAATCGGACAATAAAACAGGAAACGTGGAATTAACAGGAAACGTGGAAGGTTTAAAACAAGGGAAATTATACATTCAACAACTTAAAGACACCAATTTAGTTATCATTGATAGTATTATAATTTCTGGTGAATCTAATTTCGAAACCAAATTTCAAATTGAAGAACCTCAAATGTTATTTTTATCTTTAGATCGTGGAACAACTGAATCTATTGATAATAGCATTCACTTTTTTGCTGAACCTGGTAAAATGAAAATTGAAACTACTTTACAAGGATTTTATGCTAATGCCAAAATTTCTGGTTCTGAAAATCAAAAAGTATATGAAAAATACTTAAAAATTAAAACGAATTTAAATGATGAAAATTTAGTTTTATTAGCGAAAGAAATCAAAAATAACGTTATAAAAAACGCTGCAATTACAGAAGAAATCAACAACAAACGTGATAAATTAACGGTTAGAAAATATTTATACACAGCTAATTTTGCATTAGTAAATCCGAAGTATGAAGTTTCACCTTATATCACTTTAACTGAAATTCCAGATGCGAATTTAAAATTATTAGATACGATTAGTAAAACATTAGATCCAAAAGTTGCCAAATCTAAATACGGTAAACGTTTGAACGAATGGATTAAAGAACGAAAATCAACTGAAGAAAAATAATATGAAGTTTTTGTCAATCTGAACTTGTTTCAGATTCTATTCAAATTCTTTAGAATCTGAAACAAGTTCAGATTGACAAGTTTTGTATCTCTTTACTGATTTTTTTTTGTATGAAACTAATAATAGATTCCACTTTCGACAAAGTTAATTATTCAAACGAACCATTTGAAACGGGTGAATATGATACTTGTATTTTTAATTCTTCTAATTTTAGTAGAACTACACTTTCTAAAAGTGCATTTATAAATTGCGAATTCATCAATTGCAACTTTGAATCGCCTATGATTAGCAACACTTCATTTAAAGAAGTTTTCTTTCAAGAATGCACATTATTAGGAATGCAATTTGAATATTGTAATGATTTTTTGTTTGAAGTTTCTTTTGAATCATGTGTATTACAAGTCTGCTCGTTTTTCAAAATGAATTTAAAAAATTCGAAATTCAGTAATTCAAAAATTATAGATGTTGATTTTTCAAGTTGCAACTTAACTTCCGTAAAATTTGATTCTTGTGATTTATCGAAATCTATTTTCGAAAACACTAACTTAGAAAAAACTGATTTTACGACTGCTATTCATTTTTCTATCCATCCAGAAAACAACAAATTAGTTAAAACGAAGTTTTCGAATGATAACTTAAGCGGACTTTTAAATAAATATGATTTGGATATTATTTAAAAAAATTTAACTACATAGATTTAAATCTTAAACTATGTGGTAAAAAAACTATTTAATTTCTAACCTAGAAATTAAAGGAAAATGATCACTATTATAAAAATCATTTAAGGTTTCAAAGCTTTTAACTTGAATGGTTTTATCTGCAAAAATATAATCAATTCGCGCTGGATAATATTTAAAATTATACGTTTTCCCAAATCCAGAACCGCTAGTTTCAAAAGTGTCTTGCATCGATCCTTTTATGGTTCTGTACACAAAAGAAAATGCGCTATTATTCATATCGCCACAAATAATTTTTTTGTACTTACATTCACTGTAATGAGCCTTTAACAGCAAAGCCTGTTCTTGTTGTTTGGTAAACGCTTCGCTAATTTTTCTGAAAATATATTTGGTTTTCGATTCATTCATTTTCTGAATTTCCTCATCTTCAATATCGGTACTAATTTTTATCGACTGCAAGTGCATACTATAAATTCGAAGTGTATCTTTATCTTTTATGATATCAGCATAAACCGCATTATTAGTAGAATTTGGAAAATTAATCACACCTTTATCTATGATTTTATATTTGGAAAAAATCGCATTTCCCACAATAATATTTTTACCTTCTTTGAAAATTTGTTGGTATTTATAATTAGAAAATTTTGTTTTTTCTAAATCGGAATATTCTTGAACACACAAAATATCTGGATTTTTATCATCCACAAATTGCGAAATTTGAGCGGGAATATTGGCTTTTTGATACCATTTGAATTTATTAAACAAACGCACATTATAACTCATAATGGTAAAATCTTTATCTGATTTTGGCAATTCAGTTTGTTTTAAATTATAAAATTTATTGATAAATGTAATTCCTAATAACAATACCAAACCCGAAACAAAAATGTATTTCTTAAGTTGAATTAACCAATAGACAAAAAACAACAAGTTTAAGACTAAAAAGAAAGGTAAAAACAGTGTCAAAACACTTAAAAAAGGAAACCATTTCGGTGCTAAAAACGGCAACAAATAAGCCAACAATGTAGTAATTACAAGAACTACATTGAAAAACAACATCGTTTTAGAAATGAAAGATAATCCTTTAAACACGCTTATTTATTTTCTTTAAAAAGAAATTCTTTTTCCTCTTTTGTTAAACTATCATAACCAGATTTACTGATTTTTTCTAGTATTTCGTCAATTTGTCTTTGTGTGAAATTCACATCCGCCACACGAACGGATTGGTATTTTTTTTCTGGTTTATTTTTATAAACTTTTTTAAATGTAGTGTTTTTTTTCTTCTTAAAAATAAAAATCGCACTTATGTCAATTCCTCTTTTCATCAGCATCGCAAAAGCAAAACCAACTAAACTACCCGATAAATGAGCTACATGACCTCCAGTATTATCGGATAACAAATACAATAAATCTACAAAAATGTAAAAAACTGCAATGTGCCAAATTTTTACAAAACCAATAAATGGAAGTTTTATAGTCATATTTGGAGCATAAGCTGCAACCGCAATAAAAATCGCCATTACAGAACCACTTGCACCAACAATTAAACTAACATGATTAAATAAATAACCATATAATAAGTAGACAAAACCTGCAAAAACACTACCAAAAAAGTAAACCGTTAAGAATTGTCTAGTATTAAAATAAGTGTAAAACAACGAACTTATAAAATATAAAAAAATCAAGTTAAAAAGTAAGTGAAACGGACTTGAATGTAAAAAACTATACGTTAATAAAGTCCACGGAAACCAAATAGCTTCCTTATAATCCGATGACAAGGCCAACCAAGTTGGATAATCAAAAATCCCAAATCGAAACTTAAAAAAGAAAACAATACTTAAAAGAAATACTAGAATATTAATAAAAATTAATTTCTGAGGCACATCTCCAAGTTTGTATTGTTGTCTTATTTCGTTTATAATATTCATGTTTATTTTTACTTGATTCTTATTACTTTTTACTTGGCTCTTTTTACTTTTTACTTGGCTCTTTTTACTTTTTACTTGGCTCTTTTTACTTGGCTCTTTTTACTTTTTACTTGGCTCTTCAAAACTTAATTCCACCTAGTATGTGTAAACTTATTTTTTCGCCAAAGCATCATTAAAATAAAACCTGTTAATGCTCCACCAACGTGAGCGAAATGGGCAATTCCTCCTCCACCAGAAAAAATAGAGAATCCAGTTACTCCAGAAAACAAATCTAAACCAACGATAATTGGAACAAAAAACTTCGCTTTAATAGGTACAGGAATAAACATCATCATTAATTCTGCCATTGGGAACATAACTGCGAATGCTACTAACAAACCATAAATCGCACCTGAAGCACCAACTGCTGGAATATAAGCTTTTGACACTGTGTTTAAAAATGCTTGCCCATCAAAATTTGGATCTTGAATTTTATTAAATATTTCTGGATTGGCATCAACCATAGGTTTTAAATAAATTTTATCTCCATCAATAATATCCGTTTTCAATAATTGCGAAATATCGGCACTTGAAAGAACTCCATTTGATAATGTGTCAATTCCATGATGAATTTCGTAATAGGTCATTCCCATATGCAACATCGCCGCTCCTAAACCACAAGCCACGTAAAAAAACAAAAACTTTTTTCCGCCCCAATAATGCTCTAAAGCCGATCCAAAAGAAACCAACGCAAACATATTGAATAAAATATGCATCAAATTTGGCATTTTAGCGTGCATAAACATATGTGTAAAAGGCTGCCAAAATCTAAATTTTTCACTTTCGAAATAGTACAAGGATAACATATCATAATTTTGAGGCATTACCTGACTCAATACAAAAACAAGTACATTTATTATTAATAGTTGCTTTACAACCGGTGTCATATTGTTGAACATACTTAAAATCTTTTATCTAAATCTTCTGTGGTTAATGTAATAAAAATTGGTTTGTTAAATGGCGAAACATTTGGGTCTTTACACGCAAATAAGCCATTCACTAAATTTTCTAATTCTATGGTATTTAAATATTTACCCGATTTTACAGCGACACTTTTCGCCATAAATTTAGAAATACTATCACTTAATGAGAAGCTATCTTCTGGTAAATTTTCTTGTAAATTATAAATCAAATCGTGTAAAATTGCGTTGACTTCCGTATCTAAAATTTGCGCTGGCAAACCTGAAATCACAACCTCATCAAATCCCATTTTTTCAAAAGCAAAACCAATTCCTTCTAAATTAGGTTGAATTTCTTTCAAATACATCATCTCCTCTCTAGAAAATTGAATTTCTAACGGAAATAACAATTGCTGACTCGACGCTTGGTGCACCGTAATATTTGTTAGGAATTGTTCGTACAAAATACGTTGATGCGCTCTGTTTTGATGTATGACCAATAATCCAGATTTCATACTTTTAATAATATACTTTCTATTAAATTGGTACATTAAAGTCTGACTTTCTACTTGTGTCTCATCAAAAAGTTTACTTGCAACTACTTCATTTTCGAAACTGGTTGTTGAAACTTCAAAAGTATCTTGTTTTAAATCGGTATATAAACTTTCCCAATGTGGTTGCGATGGCGTGCTTTTCGCATATGATGCAGATGAACCAGAATATCTCTTAGTTTCGGTTTCCGTTGCAAATGGATTAAACGTACTATCAACCTGAATAAGTGGTGTTGACGATGTTTTATTTTTATAATCGTAAGGTACATCTAAAGTCGCATCGCGTTCAAAATCTAAAACTGGTGCTACATTGAACATTCCTAAACTATGTTTCACAGTCGATCGTAAAATCGCATACAACGCTTGTTCATCATCAAACTTAACTTCTGTTTTGGTTGGATGAATGTTAATATCAATTGTATGAGGTGGTACTTCTAAATATAAAAAATAACTAGGTTGATTGTTGTCTCTTAGCAAACCATCGTAAGCATTCATAATAGCATGATGCAAAAACGGACTTCTTATAAATCGGTTATTCACCAAAAAGAATTGTTCCGATCTGTTTTTCTTAGCGAATTCAGGTTTACCTACAAATCCACTAATTTTTAAAATTTCGGTTTCTTCTGCAACGGGAACTAATTTTTCATTCGTTTTTCCACCAAAAATATTTACAATTCGTTGGCGGTAATTAGAACTTGGTAAGTTAAACACTTCGCTCCCATTACTAATCATCGTAAAACTAATAGCTGGATGCGCTAAAGCGACACGTTCAAACTCATCAATAATGTGTTTTAATTCGACATTATCTGATTTTAAAAAATTGCGTCTTGCGGGAATATTGAAGAATAAATTTTTAACCAAAAACGAAGTGCCTTTAGGTAAAACCGCCACTTCTTGAGTCACCAATTTACTGCCTTCAATGATAATATGAATCCCTAATTCTTCTTGATCTTGTTTAGTTTTCAATTCTACATGAGCAACCGCAGCAATTGACGCTAACGCTTCCCCACGAAACCCTTTTGTATGCAAGGCAAATAAATCTTCTGCATGACGAATTTTGGAAGTAGCATGACGTTCAAAACACAAACGCGCATCGGTAACATTCATTCCTAAGCCATTATCAATGACTTGAATCAATGTTTTTCCAGCGTCTTTTACGATTAATTTTATTTCGGTGGCTTTGGCATCTACGGCGTTTTCAACCAATTCTTTTACTACAGAAGCTGGTCGTTGTACGACTTCCCCCGCCGCAATTTGATTGGCTACGTGATCAGGTAATAATTGAATAATTCCAGACATTAATCTGTTTAGTTTTTATTTTGGTAATATTACAAATTTAAGAAATTTATATTGTGTTTGAAACTTTAAATTTACTTAAATTGGGCGTTCCCCTTTGGGTCGTGTCTTCCGCTATATCTTTTTGTGTTTTGTTGTTTTCGAGTACCTCAAACAACAAAACACAAAAAGGATGCCGCTACAACCACTAACGCAAATCCCTTCTCAAAAATTTTGTTTATTTTAAATTAAACATAACTTATATTTTTGATACAGTTGTTTCCAGTAATTTATTTTTTAAAGAAGTAAGTTCTGTTTCTGAAATAAAAAATTGATTATAATACAATCCTTTAACTTGTTTTAATGTTTGTAAATTCTCTAGCGGATTTTCATCTAAAATAATAAAATCGGCATCTTTTCCTGTTTTTAAAACGCCATAATTTTCTTTAAAAAAATCAGAAAAATTTATTGTTGCCATTTGCAATATTTCAAAATTAGTAAGGTTGGCTTTTTTCAATAATTCCATTTCAGAAACCATATTGCAACCAGTCATCATATATTTTGATGAAGCATCTGGGCTTAAAAGCATTTTTATTCCCTCTTTTTGTAAGCGTGCAATTACTTGGTATTTTTCTTGTAAATCTTTTAATTCTTTGGCTACTTCATCTTTGTAAGCTTGTTCACCTATTTTATCTCGATACACTTTAGTTTTTTCAATCCATTCTTGAAATGTGCTTTTAGAAACATATTCCATTCCCGGTAAATTTTGCAATTCCTGATAGGTATTTTGCCCAGAACCAATACTATACCATAAAAGAGTAGGACAAATATAAATATTGTTGTTTTTAATGGCTTGTATTCTTGATTCAAACAAGTTAGGCTCGCCTACTAAACCGCCTAAATGCTCAATTGACTTATAATTAGAATTAAAAAAAACATCCTCGTTTATGTTTATTCCCGATGCCAACTTTGGGAAATGACCACCCAATGCAACATTATGCTTTTTACAAAGACTATCAATTTTCACAAACATATCTTGACTTTTGATGCTCAATATTTTCACAAAATTAAAGCCATTGTCTTTTGTAGCTTTCACAAACTCATCTAACTTATCAACAGGAGCTTCCATATTTCTACTAATTGCAGGGGCCGACAAATAAAATTTTGGATAGTACACGTTTTCTGTATTGTATTTTTCCTTCCATTCTTTGTGTTTCCAGTCGCCACGCATAGAACGTAGTTTGGTAACACCATTTATCAAATTTAATTCTAAAAACCGTTGCAGTTCTTCCTCATTTTCTGGTAAATGCACATGAGCATCTGCTAAAGATGGCATAATATATTTCCCTTTTAAATCAATAATTTCTTTAGCTTTATGTTTACATTTTTTTGTGTTTTGTATAGCTACAATTTTTCCGTCTGTAATTATGATAGACTGATTTCTTAAAACCACTTCATTCTCTAAAGTAATGATATTTGCATTTTCAAAAATAAAATCGTTGATTTCTTTTTGAGCAAATATAAAATTAGTAATACTTAAAAGTAAAAGTGAAATTATTTTTTTCATGGCAGTAAATTTATTAAGAGTATAATTGAATTTATTATGGAATTTAGAATATCATATATTGTTTCTAATTCCAGAGATTAATCTGTTTTGTTTTTATTTTGGCTATGCCACAAATTTAAGAAATTTAAATCTGGTTTTTGTGGTACGAAAATTAGAAATCCGGAAAAGTTAGTAACAAAATTACTTTCTCAATACAATTTCTTTTCTTTCAAAAGTGAGCACATTTTCGTTTTGTAATTCGTTGATGAGAACGTTTAATGTTGGTCGAGATAAACCAATTAATGCCGCAATATCTTTTTGTGTATAAGGATGTCTTATGACTTTATCGCCAGTAATCGCATTTACAAAACCATAATCTTCTCCTAGTTCTTTTATGAATTCTAGCAATCTCGTTTTCGCATCTTTAAACAGCATAATTTGTAAACGACGTTCTAGTTTTCTAAATCGGTAACCTATAAATTTATAAATTTTCAAGCTGAATTCATTGTTGTTACGCAACATTTCATACATCACATCTAACTTGATAATACAAATTGAAGTATCATTTTCAAGGGCTTGTGCGAATTCATTACGTTTTTCTTCTCCTAAAATGGCTTTTTCTCCAAAAATTTGTCCTTTTACTAAAATCGCAGTTATAATTTCTTCGCCATCTTCTGTAGTATACCCCACTTTTACTTTTCCATGATTAATCATAAAAACTTTGTTAGCGGCATCTTCCTCGAAATATATATAATCGCTTTTTTTTAGGAAACTAAAATTATGTTCTTTTGCATATTTCTTATACTTGTGCGGACACAGAATTTGAAAAACATCAATATTATCGAAAAACCAAATGGAATTATTCATAAAATCGCTTTTCTTCAAATATAAAAAAAAACTCTCCAGTGATGAAGAGTTTTATATTTTTATTAAGAAAGTTATTTAGAACCTCTTATTTAATTCTATCATTTTTATAGCGGCAATTGCGGCTTCAATTCCTTTATTTCCGTGCTTTCCTCCGCTTCTATCGATGGATTGTTGCATCGTATTATCCGTTAACACACAAAAGATAGTTGGAATATCGTACAATAAATTCAAATCTTTCATACCTTGAGTTACGCCTTCGCAAACAAACTCAAAATGCATGGTTTCACCTTTAATCACACAACCAATAACAATTACAGCGTCTAATTCAAATTTTTCGTGCATTTGACGAGCACCAAAAATTAATTCAAAACTTCCTGGTACATTCCAACGATCAATATTTTCTGGCAAAGCACCACAATCAGTCAAGGCTGAAAACACACCATTATACAAACCTTCCGTAACATTCTCGTTCCATTCTGAAACAACAATCCCAAACCGAAAATCTTTCGCGTTTGGGATTGTGTTTTTATCGTATTGTGATAAATTTTTATTTTCGGTTGCCATTATTTTTCCAATGAAGCAATTAAAATATCAACTGTACTTCCTTCTTGAGAAGTTTCGTATTTTTCTTTGATTGTTTTTAAGTAACCTAAAGCTTCGTCATTTTTCTTTAAAACAATAGCCATGTTAGCTGCTTTTAATAAAAATCTTGGTGTAACAAAATCGTTATCATCCACATTAGCTGCTTCAACATATAACATTAAAGCTTCTTCGTTTTTGTTTAATTCTGCATTTGCATCACCTTTTGCTCCAATTGCTAAAGCTGATAAAACTTTATCACTAGTAGAAAAATTATCTAAATGCTCAATTGATTTATCAAATTGTTTTGTATTTAAATAAGCCATACCAGCATAATATTCTGCTAAGTTAGCGGCTTTAGTTCCTGAATACTCAGAAATGATTCCTTCGAAACCTAATTTACCTTCACCACCTTTTAAAGATAATTTAAATAATGAATCTTGTTTTTCTGTAGCATCAACAGCTTGTTGAAAATACATTTGTGCTTGATTCATATCTCTAAATGCTTCTTCTTGTTTTGGTGTAGAAACAAATTTATCAAATAAAATATATCCTAAAGTACCAATTGCAACAGCTGCAATTACACCTAAAATTGCTTTTTGGTTTCTAATTACCCATTCTTCTGTTCTGTTAGCCGTTTCATCTAATGTATTAAAAACGCCAGCAGTTGTGCTTTCACTTTCATTTACATTAACTTCTTCTACAGTTGTATCAAATGCAGGATCTTTTTCTACTTCAGGTTTTGGTGATTTATAACCTCTTTTATTATATGTTGCCATTTAACTAAAATTTTATTAGAGGTGCAAAAATATACTTTTTATTTAAATTTAAAAGTTCTTTTATTTATATTTTTAAAATTTGAGCTTACATTTGTACTCGCAAGTGGAATTTTTACCACTTTTTACTAAAAAAACGTGATTTTAAAAAAACTATCTTTACTCAATTATAAAAATATTGCTGAGAATTCTTTTGAGTTTGAAAGTAAGATTAATGCTATTGTGGGAAAAAACGGCATTGGAAAAACAACCATTTTAGATGCGATTTATCATTTAGCAGTTGGGAAAAGTTATTTCAATCCGCTTTCTACACAAAACATTAAACATGGTGAAGAATTTTTTGTTATTGATGGTGTTTTCGAAAAAGAAAACCGCACGGAACAAATTATTTGCAGTTATAAAAAAGCGCAAAAAAAAGTTTTAAAACGAAACGGTAAAATTTACGAGAAATTTTCAGAACATATTGGCTTGATTCCAATTGTGATTATTTCGCCAAGTGATTCCGATTTAATTATCGAAGGTAGCGAAACCAGACGAAAATTTATTGACAACGTAATTTCAACTTTTGATGTTACGTATTTAAATACGTTAATCAATTATCAGAAAACGTTACAGCAACGAAATGCTTTATTGAAATATTTTGCTTTAAACCAGGTTTTTGATGCGGATAATTTAAGTATTTACAACGAACAATTATCAGAATTCGGACAAATTATTTTCAAAAAAAGAAAAGACTTTTTGGAGAAATTCGTTCCCGTTTTTCAAGATTTGTATGAAGTAATTTCAGAAAATGCAGAGAAAGTTTCTATAGCCTACGAAAGTCAACTACATCATGATTCTTTAGATAATTTATTACATCAGAATCTTCAGAAAGACAGAATTACTCAATATACGACTGTCGGCATTCATAAAGATGATATTTTGTTTAATATTTCTGATTTTCCTGTGAAGAAATTTGGCTCGCAAGGCCAACAAAAATCGTTTTTAATAGCTTTGAAATTAGCGCAATTCGATTTCATTAAAAAACACACGAAAACCTTACCGATTTTGCTTTTTGATGATATTTTTGATAAATTAGACGCTTTTAGAGTACAACAAATTGTCAATATGGTAAATGATGATATATTTGGACAAATTTTCATTTCCGACACACATCCAGAACGAACAGAAAACATTATCAAACAAACACATAAAAGTTATAAGATATTTAATATTTAGAAAAATGAAAAACTTAAAAACCATTATCGCAACAGCTATTATTACGTTATCAATTAGTTGCACGAATAGTCAAAATTTTAAAAGTGTAGATGCTACAGAATTTAAAGCAACTATAACAAAAACTGACGATGCTCAAATTTTAGATGTAAGAACTCCAGGTGAATATGCTAACGGAAAAATCGCTGATGCTAAAAACGTGGATTGGAACGGGAATTCTTTTGATACTCAAGTCGCAAATTTAGACAAATCTCAACCTGTTTTTGTCTATTGTTTAAGTGGCGGAAGAAGTAAAAAAGCAGCCAATCACTTAGCAGAATTAGGCTTTAAAAATATCATAGAATTAGATGGTGGTTATATGGCTTGGGAAAAAGCGAATCCAAAAACTAATGCAGTTTGGTCTGGTATGACTCAAGAAGACTACAACAAACTAATGGTTTCAGACAAAACAGTCGTAATTGATTTTTATGCAGAATGGTGCGGACCATGTAAAAAAATGGCGCCTTATTTAGACAAAATGAGCAAAGAAATGGCAGATAAAGTAATCATTCACAGAATTGATGCTGATAAAAACAAATCGTTATTTAACGCCTTAGGTTACCAAGGTTTACCAGTTGTAATTGTAGTAAAAAACGGAAAACAAACGTTCTTTAAAAACGAATTCGTTAGCGAAGAAGATTTAAGAAAAGCATTGTAGACAAGTTCGCAGTCGCAGTTATAAGTCGCAGTCGCAGTCGCAGTTATCAGTTTTTCAGAAAGCATCAAAAAAATAAACACATGAATATCACCCAACAACAAGCGTTAAAAAAATACAATACCTTTGGCATTGAAGCTTTTGCAACTGAATTTTGCGAAGTCAATTCGATTCCTGATTTAGCCGAAGTTTTACAAGAAAACCAACAGAAAAAACTCTTTATTTTAGGCGGTGGAAGCAATATGCTTTTGACTCAAAACATCGACGCGTTAGTGCTACATATTAATAACAAAGGCATTGAAGTAATTGAAGAAAACGACGATTTCGTTTGGGTAAAAGGTAATGCTGGTGAAGTTTGGCACGAATTTGTTCTGTTTTGTATCAAAAATAATTATGGTGGAATTGAAAACTTATCTTTAATTCCTGGTAATGTTGGCGCCACTCCAATTCAGAATATTGGTGCATATGGTGTGGAAATAAAAGACACTTTTGTTTCATGTGAGGCGATGAAAATTGACACACAAGAAATTACGACTTTCGATAAAACCGCTTGTAAATTTGGCTATAGAGAAAGTGTTTTTAAAGCGGAATTAAAAAACCAATATGTGATTTTATCTGTTGTTTTCAAACTAACAAAAAGTAATCATAAACTAAATACTTCTTACGGTGCGATTGATACCGAATTAGAAAATATGGGAATCAAAAACCCAACGATTCAAGAGGTGAGTAAAGCGGTTATTGCCATTCGTGAAAGCAAATTACCCAATCCAAAAGAATTAGGAAATAGCGGAAGTTTCTTTAAAAACCCAATTGTTCCAATAGAAATTTACGAAAAAGCCAAAGCAAATTTTCCTGAAATACCACATTATCCTGTTTCAGAAACACATGTAAAAGTACCTGCAGGTTGGTTAATTGAGCAAGCCGGATTTAAAGGCAAACGTTTCGGCGATGCTGGAATTCACACCAAACAAGCGTTAGTTATAGTGAATTACGGTAACGCGACAGGAAACGAAATTTGGGCCGTAGCACAAAACATTCAGAAAACTATTTTGGAGAAATACGGAATTAGTATTGAAGCGGAAGTGAATGTGATTTAATTTACGATTTGGGATTTACGATTTACGATTTACGAAATAAACTTAAAACAGAAATAAAATGTACATACCAGATATTTATGTGAACGAAAATCGAAGTGAAATTTTACGTTTTATTGAAGAAAACAGTTTTGCTATTCTTGTTAACCAATCCAATAGCAAAATAAACGCGACAAATATTCCTTTGTTTATTGAAAAAAGCAATGATAATCAACTTATTTTATCTGGACATATTTCAAAATTAAATCCACAAAGTGAAAATTTTGCAGAAAACGGAACTGTTTTAGCTATTTTTTCTGGGGCACATTCATATATTTCTTCTTCTTGGTATGATTATGAAGAAGTCCCAACATGGAATTACCTAGCCGTTCATGTGGAAGGAAAAATTGAAATACTAAATGAAGAACAAAAGCTTATACATTTAGAAAATTTGGTGAATAAATACGAAAAAAACAGTGAGAACCCAATTTCTACGAAAACACTTTCCGAAAAAACAATGCTTCAAGCCAACGGAATTTTGGCCTTTAATATCATTGTGTCAAACATAGATGCAGTGAAAAAATTGTCTCAAAATAAAAGTGAGAACAATAAAAAAAGTATCATTTCACATTTAGAAAAATTAGGAGATGAAGGTTCGAAAAGTATTGCTAAGGAAATGAAAAACATGTAGTGATTGATTAAAAACTATATTAGAGAAATGCGAAATTTACATTAAAGCATAAGTAAATTTGATTTAGAGTTAGAAGTACGAAACACAAATAAATTTAAAATGCAATTATCAAATTTTATATTAAATAGCGAAGTTGAAGATTTAAAAATTGGCTCAAAAGTTTCTGATTCAGAATTAAATCTTGATGTTATTTTAGAAGGAAGCGGAGATATTCCTAGTATTTACAATTTAGAATACAAAACCGATCTTTTTGAAATTACTACTTACAAAGGAATTATTTTAGGAATTTCATTTGATTTTAAATACGATACAGAAAAAAAACATCAAATAAAAATCAACTCAAATCATTTTAATATAGGTTTTAAAACAAGTATAAGAGAATGTTTGAAATATTTCGAGGAAAATAAACTAGAATTTCAATATACAATTAATGAATTTAAAAATGATTATGAAATTAAATTAGCTAACAAAGTAACTTTAATATTTGACAAATTTAATTTATATAAAGTTTATATTTTTGATATGGAATTATATAATGAAATAAGCAAATAGAACATGACTAAAAACCCTATCGTTTACCAAACATTCAGTTCAAAAGAATTAGCTATTGAATTGACAAATTTATTATCTGAAAACAATATTGTATTTAAAACAGAGGTATTTAACGCCACTTTTGATTCTGCATTTACAAACAATTCAAACAAAGATTATATTGTAAAAATTAATCCCTCAGATTTTGAAAAAGTGGATACATTACTTTTAGAATCTATGAAAGAGGAAATTGACAATGTAACTGACGATTATTATTTATTTCAATTTTCCAACGAAGAATTATTTGATTTAATACGAAAACGAGATGAGTGGAATCAGTTTGATGTTTTGTTGACTAAAAAAATATTACAATCTAAAGATGTAGCATTTTCTCAAGAACTAGATAACAAAATCAAACAAGAAAGAATTACTGAATTAGCTGAACCTAAAAAAGCTCATATAGCATATATTACAGCAATTTTTATATTTTCGATCTTAGCCATTTTTATTAATTTTTATATTGGATATTCTGGATTTTATATTGGATTTTTAGGCTTTTTTGTTGGATTGCACTTAGGAACTAGTAAAACTACTTTACCAAATGGGAAACAAGTATTTGAGTACTCTTCAAAAGACAGAATGTATGGAAAAGAGATTATGCTAATAAATATAATTGGTATAATTATTTCTGTTAGTTTAAGTTATTTAAAAGAATTACTATAGTTTTTTAATAGACATAATTCCTATTAAACCCATAAACACGTGACCTTTTAAACCAAAAAAATTAAACTTGAAATTGTGAACAAATTAAAGTAAATTTGCCCAACTTTTAAAAGGAACATGGAAACAATTTTACTTATACTTTTTATTACATTTTTAGTTTTTTTCGCCATTCAATTCGTGTACCAAGCGTTTGTTTTTAGTCGTTTTTCGTTTGTACAACCAAAGAAAGACACACCAAAAAGCATTCCGGTTTCGGTAATTGTTTGTGCTAAAAATGAATTTGAAAATTTACAAAAACATCTTCCTATTTTAGTCTCTCAAAACTATCCCAACTACGAATTGGTCTTAATTGACGATGCCTCTAGCGATGAAACTTTAGAATTATTAGAAGAATATGAAAAACAATATTCGTTTATTAAATTAGTCAAAGTCAAAAACAATGAAGCGTTTTGGGGAAACAAAAAATTCGCCTTAACCTTAGGAATTAAAGCCGCAAAAAACGAATATCTATTATTCACAGATGCGGATTGTTGTCCAACTTCTGAAAACTGGATTTCAGAAATGACTTCGCATTTTTCATTCAAAAAAACCATTGTTTTAGGTTATGGCGCTTACGATAAAATTAAAGGTTCTTTCTTAAATAAAATCATTCGCTACGAAACAGTTATTACCGCAATTCAATATTTTTCTTGGGCAAAAATCGGAAAGCCTTATATGGGCGTTGGTCGAAATTTAGCGTATAAAAAATCAGAGTTTTTCAATGTAAACGGATTCATTAATCATATTCGAGTGCGTTCTGGTGATGATGATTTATTTATCAACGAAGCCGCAAACGCTGCTAATACAACAATTTGTTATAATCCTGAAGGTTTCACGTATTCTAAACCAAAAACCACATATAAAGAATGGTTTAATCAAAAAAGAAGACACGTTTCTACAGCGAAATTATACAAAGGTTTTGATAAATTTCAATTAGCATTATATTTTATTTCGCAGGTGCTTTGTATTACTTTGGCAATAATTTTGCTATCTTTCCAATACAATTGGATTATTGTGACAAGCGTTTTAGGTTTCCGATATATATTTAACTGGATTGTTTTCGGTTATGGAGCTGCGAAATTAAACGAAAAAGACGTGATTGCTTGGTATCCAATTTTTGAACTTATTTTAATAATTACACAAATCAGAGTGGCGTTTACCAATCTGATTTTCAAACCTGTACATTGGAAATAAAACAAGAAAAAATACTTAAAAACATACAAAAAGCAAAATTGGGAGATCAAGTTGCTTTTACTTTTCTTCTCGATTTTTATTGGAATGAAGTGTACGGCTATATGCTAAAACGTACGGAAAATGAAACCGACACAGACGATATTGTAATTGAAACTTTCGCGAAAGCTTTTGACAAAATTAGCATGTATAATCCAGAATTTGGTTTCAACACTTGGTTAATTACGATTGCAAAAAATGTACATATTGATATGCTTCGCAAGAAAAAATCGACTTTATTTTTAGAAATTACTGATGAAGAAGATAGTTTAGCCAATCAAGTTTTAGACGACACACCAACCATAGAAGATAAATTAATTACAGAACAAAATTTATCGCAATTATTACAGCAAATCAAACAGTTAAAACCTGCTTATCAAGAAGTTATTCAACTGCGTTATTTCCAAGAAATGACTTATCAAGACATGGCAGAACAATTGAATGAACCGCTAAATAATATCAAAATCAAACTTCTTCGCGCTAAAAAATTATTAGCTGAAATTATTAGTGAGAAATAGATTTTCACACAATTACCAATATTTTTTTTAAAATAATGAAATCTAAAACTATACTTTTACTAACAACATTATTTTTCACTATACTTGGAAATGCTCAAATAGAATATGGTTCTAATAATGGAAAATACTTAACCATTAAAGACACCAAAATATATTACGAAGAATATGGAAAAGGCACGCCACTTCTTTTGATTCACGGTGGTTTCGGAAGTATTTCAGATTTCGAAAAAATAATTCCTATTCTTGCAAAAAAACATAGAGTAATAATCGCGGACGCACCTGGACTTGGTCGTTCAGAATACTCAAAAAGCAAATTAAGCTATAATTTATTAGCAGAATACAATTCTGAAATCATAGATAAATTAAAACTAGATAGTCTTAATGTAATTGGCTGGAGCGACGGTGGAATTACTGGATTAATTTTAGCCAAAAACAGACCCGATAAAATTAAAAAACTAATTGTTTCAGGAGTAAATTATAAAATCGAAGGTTTTAAAAACATTGAAGAAGTTAAAAACTGGACTAATATCAACTGGGTTGAGCAAAATTGGCCAAATTGGATAAAATATTATCAAAAACTTTCACCGACAAAAGATTGGAAAAGATATATCAATGAAGCAAAAGAAATGTGGTTTCAAAAGGAATATTTCCCAAAATCTGACCTTGAAGCTATCAAAACTCAAACGTTAATTGTTTATGGCGACAACGACATGTACACTTTAGAACATGGTATAGAAATCCATAACGCTATTAAAAACAGCCAACTTTGTGTCATTCCAAATTGTTCACATGAAGTTTTTAGAGACAAGTATGAAATCATAAGTCAAATTTCAATTGACTTTTTAGAAGATAAGTAAAAAAACTGCAGTTCAAATATCTTTTAATTTAAATTAATTTTCATTAGGTTTGGCAAAACTTAAAAACCAAATGGAAAACTTTACTTTTTCTGAAAAACTAAAACACCTTTTTTCAATCCCTGTAATTATTGCTGCTTTAGGGTATTTTGTAGATATTTACGATTTACCACTTTTCGGAATTGTTCGCGTACCGAGTTTAAATTCTTTAGGATTAAATGCAGATGAAGTTGGTACAACGATAATAAACTGGCAAATGTCGGGTTTATTGATTGGCGGAATTCTTTGGGGAATTTTAGGCGATAAAAAAGGGCGACTTTCCGTATTATTTGGTTCAATTTTAGTGTATTCTTTAGCGAATATTGCTTGCGGATTTTTACCACAATTTCCCCAAGAAAACATCGTAACCATTTATGCAGCTTTACGTTTTATAGCAGGAGTTGGTTTAGCTGGCGAATTAGGAGCAGGAATCACTTTAGTTTCCGAATCTTTACCAAAAAGTTTACGCGCTATTGGAACTTCAATTGTAGCTGGTTTTGGTTTGTTAGGGGCTGTTGTCGCACAATTAACCGTTCAAATGACATCGGAATGGACGACTTCTTATTTTATTGGTGGCGCTTTAGGTTTAGCGTTACTTTTCTTAAGAATTAGCGTTTCCGAATCTGGAATTTATAAAGATATTGAACACGATGCATCGGTAAAAAAAGGAAACTTCTTCATGCTTTTTAATTCTAAGGAACGTTTTACAAAATATTTAAAATGCATTTTAATTGGGTTACCCACTTGGTATTGCATTGGAATTTTAGCTTTAATGGCGAATCAGTTTGCTACAGCAATGGGAATTGAAAACCTAGTTCCTGGAAAAGCAATTATGTGGGCTTATATCGGAATTTCAGCTGGTGATTTTGCTAGTGGAATTATTTCACATTATTTAAAATCAAGAAAAAAAGCCATTTTATATATGTTACTTTTCACCATAGTTGGAGTAGCATTATTACTTTCAGGTTTTGCTAAAACAGAAAACTCGTATTACTTTTTCTGTGCTTGGTTTGGACTAGGAACTGGATATTGGGCAATGTTTGTTACCGTTGGCGCAGAACAATTCGGAACAAATATCAGAAGCACAGCCGCAACTACAATTCCGAATATGGTTAGAGGTTTATTACCCGTAATGTTAATCGGTTTTGATTTTTTTAAAATAAATTCTGGTGTAATTAATAGCGCCATTATTGTTGGAATACTTGTATTTATTTTAGCCATTTACGCCACTTTAACCATTGCAGAAACACATGATATCGACATGAATTACACAGAATAATTCAATAAATTTATTCTTTTATTGAATTTTTGGCATGATTATTTCATAAGGTTTAAATTATACGCAAGTATCAACCTTAAAAACTATATATTATGTCAAATTTCAATGTACAAAACGACAAATGGCTAGAAATTGCCTTCGAAGACCGAAACAAAGCTTACGGTGCTTACCAATTAAGAAAAGAAAGTGATGCTACTACCATAAAAGCAATGCTTATAACTTTCGGAGCACTTGCTTTTGGAATTGGATTGTTTTCATTTACAAGTCCAGAACTAAAACCAAGTATTACACCAAAACCATTCGAATTACCACCCGTAGTTAGAATTATAGAACTGACTCCAATTACTCCTGAATCAAAACCAATTATTAAAAAAGGCACTACTGATCCAAAGTTAAATTTAACTCCTGATGAAGTTCCTCCAGTTGTAGTTGATAGAACAGAAGTTGAACCAATTGTAGAACCAGAAAAACCAGACACTTCAACTCCGTATAATCCAAACGGAACAGAAAATGGAAATCCTGGACCAGTTGGTGATCCAGCAGGAATTGAAACTCCATTACCAGCAAATCCAACTGGAACTGGAACAATAAAACCAGATAACAGTCCATATAAAGGTGTTTTAGGTGTTGAAGCAAGTTTCCCTGGAGGAATTAACAAGTTCAGAACTTTTATTGCAGAAAACTATAAAATCCCAAGCACTTTTAACAAAGATGTTTTATCTATAGAATTGGTTTTTATTATCGAAAAAGACGGTTCTATGACTGACATTAGAATGATTGGAAAAGGCGACAAAGCTTTAGAAAAAGAAGCGATTAGAGTTTTAAAAGCCATGAATAAAAAATGGACACCAGGAAAAGTAAACGGTGAAATTGTACGAAGTGAAAAAAGACTTCCAATACAAATTAGCCTTGTAGATTTAGAAGATTAATAGTACAACTGCATCTTAATTTTAAAACCACAAAATACATTTTATTTTGTGGTTTTTTTTATGAAATCACACTAAACAAATATTGCGTCAGCATAAACAAATAAGGAAAAGTGATTGTAATGTTATCATAGATAAATATAATCGAAACATATGATTTGTTTTATTACGTTTCGTATATTTGCAATCAGATTTTAGATTAAAATTATGGCTACAGAAAGCGTATTTCCACCTACTCCAAAACCGAAATGGTTGCGTGTAAAATTACCCGTTGGACAAAAATATACTGAACTTAGAGGTTTGGTAGATAAATACAAATTAAATACCATTTGTGCTTCTGGTAGTTGCCCGAATATGGGAGAATGTTGGGGAGAAGGAACCGCAACGTTTATGATTTTAGGAAATATTTGCACACGATCTTGTGGATTTTGTGGTGTAAAAACAGGTCGTCCTGAAAATGTAGATTGGGAAGAACCAGAAAAAGTAGCACGTTCAATCAAAATCATGAACATCAAACATGCTGTAATTACAAGTGTGGACAGAGATGATTTAAAAGATATGGGAACTATTATTTGGGCAGAAACTGTAAAAGCTATCCGAAGAATGAATCCAAAAACTACTTTAGAAACGTTAATTCCAGATTTTCAAGGAAGCGAAAAACATTTAGATAAAATTATTGAAGTGGCTCCAGAAGTTGTTTCTCATAACATTGAAACGGTACGAAGACTAACTCGTGAAGTTAGAATTCAAGCAAAATACGATAAAAGTTTAGCTGTTTTAAAATACTTAAAAGAACAAGGATTGAACCGAACAAAATCGGGAATCATGTTAGGTTTAGGAGAAACGGAAGAAGAAGTAATTCAGACGTTACATGATTTAAGAGATGCGAAAGTAGATGTAGTTACGATTGGTCAATATTTACAACCAAGTAAAAAACATTTACCTGTTAAAGAATTCATCACACCTGAACAATTTGAAAAATACGAAAAAATTGGTAAAGAATTAGGTTTCATTCACGTGGAAAGTGGTCCTTTAGTACGTTCTTCGTATCATGCTGAAAAACATATTCATTAATTTTAGGCATAAGACATAAGGCATAAGGCATAAGGCATAAGGCAAAATTAAATTTATCATAAAACACTAAAATAAAAATTTGAAAATACGTGTCGCTATTAATGGTTTTGGAAGAATTGGAAGAAATTTGTTCCGATTATTACTGAATCATCCCAACATAGAAGTTGTTGCTATAAATGATATTGCGGATATTAAAACCATGAGTCATTTAGTAAAATACGACAGCATTCACGGTGTTTTACAACGTTCAATTTCTACTGAAAATGAAAAGTTAGTTATTGACGATTTAAGATTTCAATTTTTCCACGAAAGTGATATTTCAAAATTACCTTGGACTGCTTTAAATATCGATTTTGTAATTGAAGCTACAGGAAAATTCAAAACTACTGAAACGGCACAATTACATCTTTCGGCTGGAGCCAAAAAAGTAATTTTATCAGCGCCACCAGAAGATGACAAAATAAAAACTGTCGTTTTAGGTGTCAACGAACATATTTTAGATGGTTCGGAAACTATTATTTCCAACGCAAGTTGTACGACTAACAATGCCGCACCAATGCTGAAAATAATTCAAGAATTATGTGGTATTGAGCAAGCGTATATTACAACAGTTCACTCCTACACTACCGATCAAAGTTTACACGATCAACCTCATAAAGATTTAAGACGCGCTCGTGGTGCTTCCCAATCTATAATCCCAACAACAACTGGAGCGGCAAAAGCAATTACTAAAATTTTTCCTGAATTAGAAGGTAAAATTGGCGGTTGCGGCATTCGTGTTCCGGTTCCAGATGGTTCATTAACTGACATTACGTTTAATGTGAACCGAAAAATTTCTATTGAAGAAATCAATTTAGCTTTCAAAAAAGCTTCGGAAGGGGAACTGAAAAACATTTTAGCTTACACGGAAGACCCAATTGTTTCTGTTGATATTATTGGCAATCCAAACTCTTGTGTTTTCGATTCGCAACTAACTTCGGTGATAGATAAAATGGTAAAAATCGTAGGCTGGTATGATAATGAAATCGGATATTCGTCTCGTCTTGTGGACTTAATACTTTTTTTATCAAAAAAAAATTAGTATTTTTAGCCTTTATAATTTCAAGTTTTGAATTCAAATAATGAAAAACCTCCTATTCTTACTTACCTTTTTCACTATATTCTCCTTTTCTCAAAGTAAGAAAAACAAAACTGATAGCATTAATTATTTTTTAGAATTAGCCAATTATTCTTTCGAGGAAAAATACAATTCCAAAGACGCTATTAAATATGTTCAAAAAGCTATTAACTATTCAAAAGCTACCAAAAACAACGAAAAACTATACGATTGCTATTATTTTTTAGGAAGTTTACATTTGGAAAACAACAATTATAATGACGCCATAATTAACTTCATTAAATGTTCTAATTACTACGAAATAAACAAAATATCTTCTTCAAAAGTTGCTAAAATAAACTATGCATTAGGGACTTTATACTTAGAAAAAAGAAACTTTACGATTGCCAAAATGTACTTTGACAAAGCGTATTTAATTTATAGCGAAATAAATTCTAACGAAGCATTTCCATTATTAGAACTTCAAAAAGGATTAACCTTAAAAGCCAGTAATAAATTAGATGAAGCGGCAATAATTTTCAAGAAAATAGCCAATACTAATAGAGATGTTGAATCAAGTAAAGTGGAAGCTATTTATCAGCTAAGCAAAATTTATTATCTTCAAGAAGACTATCAAAAAGCCTTAGAATATTCTAAAAAAGCATTGGAATTAGTAGAAAATAATTCTGTTGGAATTTCAAAAAAGAAAATCCTAAACAACCTTATTTTGATTAGTGAAAAATTAGAAGACTACAAATTATCTAATTTTTATTTAAAAGAATTTTTAACGTTAAATGAAATTAAAAATAATTCTGGTCAAGAGAATACTGAATTACTTATTAATAAAAAGGAGCACGACAATCAATTAGAAATTGTTGAAAAGCTAGAAAAAGAAAAAAGTGATCAAATGAAATCGATACGATTTTCAAGATTGATTAGTATTATGAGTATTGTTTTAATTGCAATTTTATCTTTATTGAGTTTTTCATTATACAAAAATAATAAAATTAGAACGTTTACCTACAAACTTTTACAAGCCAAAAACAAAGAATTAACGGAACAAAAAGAGAAGGCAGAATTCGCATCTAAAGCCAGATCAGAGTTCTTATCTACGGTGAGTCACGAGTTAAGAACACCATTGAATGCGATAAACGGAATTACGTATTTATTGCTGCAAGAAAAACCAAAAACCAGTCAGTTAAACTATTTGAAATCATTAGAATTTTCAGGGAATTACCTTTTGAGTTTCATCAATGACATTTTGGAAATTAACAGATTAGAATCAAATAACGTTCATGTTGAAAAAATCAAATTTAATTTGGTTGAATTAGTAAATAATATTAATCAATCTTTCAGTGGATTTATCAGTAAAAACAACATCAATTTTAAATTAGATTTAGACATAGATGGCAATGAAAACCTAATTGGTGACCCTACTAAACTGTCTCAAATTTTAATAAATTTAATTAACAATTCTATAAAATTCACTAAAAACGGAGAAGTCATATTAAAAATTAATACCGTTAAAGAAAAAGACAATAAGATCACTTTAAAATTTGTTGTTCAAGATAATGGAATTGGTATTCCAGAAGATAAAATTGCAAATATTTTTGACAGTTTTTCTCAAGGTTCTGTAGAAATTAACCGAACATATGGTGGAACTGGCTTAGGACTTTCCATTGTTAAAAAAATTATTGAAATATTAGATAGTGAAATTCATTTAGAAAGTAAAGTCAACAAAGGAACTAAATTCTATTTTAATTTAGATTTTGACAAGTCGGACTTGAAAACCATTTCTAGCATTGAAACAAATCAAATTATTTCTCACGAAAACTTAAAAGGTAAAAGAGTTTTATTAGTAGAAGACAATAAAATCAACCAAATGATTACCAAAAAAATGGTAGAAAACAAAGGTATGATTTGTACAATTATTGACAATGGTGAAGATTCAATTGTTGCGATGGAAAACAACAAATTCGATATGGTTTTAATGGATGTTCATTTACCTGGAATCAATGGAACGGAAGCTACGGCTGAAATCAGAAAATTTGACACCATTACACCAATTATTGCTTTAACTGCTATTTCATTAAACGAAAACAGAGAAATGCTACTTTCTTACGGCATGAATGATGTGGTAACAAAACCTTTTGCACCAGAACATTTTTACAATGTAATTAGTTCTTATTTTAAGGCTTAATTGTTTTAGAAATAATTGTTTTAAACTCTGATTCCGAATTTAAAAACTTCACTTTTATTGGCAAATAAAACAACTTATCAGACTTAATTTTCCCGTTTAAACGCACATAATCTTTTTCAGTTGTAACTAAGATATTATCTTGAGCTAAAGCATTTAATTCTGATATTTCTTGTTCCGAAAAATGATGATGATCTGGATAAATCATAACCTTATCATTACCAGAATTCAAATAATCTATAAAATATTTAGGTTTTGCAATTCCGGCAACAATGACTTTTTCATTAGCAATTACTTCCGAAACGTTCATGGCTTTTTCAGCAGCAAAAACTTCTGTATCATAGTCAATTGCAGTAAAGAAAACCGGAACATTTACATCCAATTTCTTTTTGACTTTTTCTTGTTCTTGTTCAGAAAGAGTTGCAGGACATTTCGTTACGATTACCAAATTCGCTCTCTTTTTTCCGATTGCCGATTCTCGTAAATTTCCGAAAGGCAAAATATAATCGTCCGAAAACAAATCATCGTAAGCCGTTAATAAAATATAATATTGAGCAGTAACTTTTCTGTGTTGAAAAGCGTCGTCTAGTAAAATCACATCTGGCTTTATCGACGCAATTAAATTTTCAATTCCTGTTTGTCTGTCTTCACAAACCGCTACAGAAACTTCAGGGAATTTGGCTTGAATTTGATACGATTCATCACCTAATTCATGAGCAGAAATCGTTTCATTAGCTAGAACAAAACCTTTCGTACTTCTTTTGTAACCACGACTTAAAACCGCGACTTTATACTTATCTTTTAATAATCGGATTAAATATTCGGTATGTGGCGTTTTTCCTGTTCCGCCAGCGCTTAAATTCCCAATTGCAATTATGGGTAAATCATAACTTTTACTTTTAAAGAAACCCACATCGTACAGCCAATTTCTAACAAAAGTGACTAACCAATATATAATTGCAATAGGAAAAAGGATTTTACGAAGAAAATTCATAGTTATTTATCGGAATAATGTCCCATAGCAGAAACTACATAAACGGTTACAATTTCTTCTTCCACTCTATAAACCATTCTGTCTTTTTTATTTATTCTTCTCGACCAATACCCTTTTAAATCGTACTTCAATTCTTCAGGTTGACCTTCGCCAAAAAAAGGATGTTCTGTAAGTTCTAAAAGTATTTTTTCTATTTTTTTAATCGTTGATTTGTTACCTGATTTAAAATGAGCTTGAAGTTCTTTTTTTGCAACTAAATCAAATTCTACAAAATACTTCCCCATATATCATTTGGATTTAATCTTGAAGTATTTCCTTTTTTAATTTCTGCTTCGGCTTTTTTAACTTTAGCAACAAACTCAGGATTATATTTTTCTTCTTTTTTAGTTGATTTCGTAGTCTCTAATTCAATAATTTCAATTCCATCTACACCTTTAAAAAAAGACTCAGACATGGCCATGAAAGCTTTACCTGCTTTTGTGCGTTCGTTAATTTTTATGGTTATAGTTGTCATAATGAAATGAATTTAGATATACAAATATACAAAAATCGTGCTAATTTAATTTTAGAAATTAGTTTTTAAACGATTTCGTTTTTTATCTTTGAAAATTACAAAATCACTAAACTAAACTCATGCAATTATCTGAAATAACGAAATATTTGGAGCAATTAGCGCCATTAGCCTACGCGGAAGACTTTGATAATGTTGGACTTTTAACAAGTCACACCAACGACATTACAGGAATTTTAGTTTGTCATGATGCGTTAGAAGAAGTGATAGATGAAGCAATTGCGAAGAAATGTAATTTAGTGGTTTGCTTCCATCCTATTTTGTTTTCTGGATTGAAAAAAATTACAGGAAAAAATTATGTAGAAAGAGCAGTAATCAAAGCGATTAAAAATGATATTGCGATTTACTCCGTTCATACAGCTTTAGACAATCATCAAAATGGTGTGAATAAAATTTTCTGTGACGCTTTAGGTTTAACGAATACTAAAGTTTTAATTCCGAAACAACATTTCATTCAGAAATTAGTCACTTATACACAACTTGATAATGCTGAAAAATTAAGAAACGCTTTATTTGATGCTGGCGCTGGAAACATAGGTAATTATGAAAATTGCAGTTTCAATAGTCAAGGCATTGGAACTTACATGGGAAATGAAAACAGCAATCCAGAATATGGTGATCGATTTGAATTTGTAGAATCTAAAGAGATTAAAATTGAAGTAACTTTCGAAAAACATCTGCAAAAAAACATTTTAAAAGCTCTTTTTTCAAATCATGTATATGAAGAAGTAGCTTACGAAATTTACCAAACCGAAAACGAACATCAAAATATTGGTTTAGGAATGATTGGAGAATTAGAAAACCCAATGAAACCTTCCCATTTTTTACAATTTGTAAAAGATAAAATGGAATGCGGTGGAATCAGACACAGTCAATTTTTACCTACTGAAATTAAGAAAGTTGCGGTTTTAGGTGGAAGTGGAAGTTTCGCAATAAAAAATGCCATTTCTGCTGGTGCTGATGCTTTTTTAACAGCGGATTTAAAATATCACCAATTTTATGAAGCCGAAAACAAGCTACTTTTGGCTGATATTGGACATTTTGAAAGTGAAAGGTATACAAAAAACTATATTGTTGACTTTCTTAAAGAAAAAATCACTAATTTTGCAATCATTTTATCAGAATTAAATACAAATCCCGTTAAATATTTTTAACAATATGGCAAATACAAAAGAACTAAGCGTAGAAGAAAAGTTAAGAGCAATTTATGCTTTACAATTAATTGATTCTAAAATTGACGAAATCAGAAACGTAAGAGGTGAATTACCTTTAGAAGTGGAAGATTTAGAAGATGAAGTGGCAGGATTATCTAAGCGTTTAGAAAAATTAAACGAAGATCTAAGTGCTATTGATCATCAAGCAAAAGAAAAAAAGAACAATATTGATGATTACAAAGCGTCAATAAAAAAATATACTGAGCAACAAAAAAATGTGCGTAACAATAGAGAATTTAATTCTTTATCTAAAGAAATTGAGTTTCAAGAATTAGAAATTCAATTGGCTGAAAAGCACATTAAAGAAATGAAAGTTACTTTAGAGAACAAAAAAGAAATTGTTGGTCAAACTAAAGAAAAATTAGAAGGTAAGCAAAATCACTTGAAGCACAAAAAAGCGGAATTAAGTGATATTATGGCTGAAACTGAAAAAGACGAGAATTTCTTAATTGAAAAATCTAACGAATTCAGAGGTAAAATTGAAGAGCGTTTATTAGCAGCATACGACAGAATTAGAAACAGTGTTATCAATGGTTTAGCAGTAGTTTCAATTGAGCGTGGCGCTTCAGCTGGTTCATTCTTTACTATTCCACCACAAACTCAAATGGAAATTGCTGGTAGAAAGAAAATCTTAACAGATGAGCACAGTGGACGTATTTTAGTTGACAGTGTTTTAGCTGACGAAGAAAGAGAAAAAATGGAGAAAATATTCGCCAAAATGTAATATCAAAAATCCCGATGAAAATCGGGATTTTTTTTTGATTTATATCTTCCAAACACAAAACCTTTTAAACTTTTAAACTACTAAACTTTTACACTAAAAAATACTACCTTTGCCAAATGGAAGAACAATTAGTACGCATTAATAAATATTTATCAGAATCAGGATTTTGTTCTCGTAGAGAAGCTGACCGATTATTAGAAGAAGGAAGAATTACGATTAACGGACAATCTCCGGAATTGGGTACGAAAGTCGCACCAGGTGATGAAGTTCGCGTAAATGGCGAATTAGTGACCAATGCAAACAAAAAACCAATTTATTTATCGTTCCACAAACCTGCTGGAATTGAGTGTACGACTAATTTAAGTATTCCAGATAATATTGTTGATTATATCAATTATCCAGAGCGTGTTTTCCCAATCGGAAGATTAGATAAAGCCAGTGAAGGATTGATTTTCATGACCAATGATGGTGATATCGTAAACAAAATTTTACGTGCCAGAAACAATCACGAAAAAGAATATATTGTTACGGTTGACAAACCAATTACAGATGTTTTCATTAAGCAAATGAGTAATGGTTTACCAATTTTAGACACGATTACAAAAAAATGTACGGTAGAAAAAATGAGTCAGTTTGTGTTTAAAATTGTTTTAACACAAGGTTTGAACCGACAAATTCGTCGTATGTGTGAATATTTAGATTACGAAGTGACTTCGCTAAAAAGAATCCGAATTATCAATATTACTTTAGATGTTCCTGTTGGAAAATATCGTCCGTTAACAGAAAAAGAAATCATTGAATTAAATACATTAATTGAACCTTCAAGTAAAACAGAAGACGCCAGTATTTTACGCGACAAGAAAACCAATTACGGAAGTAGAAACTACGATAAAAGAAATAGATAAATGAACAGAGGAAAAGACATTAAAAAAGAAATTGATAATTATGTTAAAGGAAATTATCCTAAAAACACAGCTATTGAACTTTTAAGAAGAGATGGTTTTTCTGAAATCGAAATTAACGAACACATACATAATTTAAACATAGTAGATCAAAACAACACTATGACATATATGTTTGTCCCAGGATTTATATTTATTTTAATAGCCTCATTTTATTTATTGACCATTGGAATTTCTTCAGAAGAAAACGATTACAGTATCCTTTCAATCATAGGATTTATTCTTTCCTTTCCAATTGCTTATTTTTATTACAAAGGAAATAAATTCTCCATTTTAATTACTGGTTTTGCTATTTTATGTTCTATATTTTTTAGAATTATGGATTTATTTAATTCATTTACAAATATATTTAGCACACTATTCGTTATATTCTTTTCAATACTGGTATTAATTTCAGTTAAAAATTATTACAAAAGCATCTGATTTTATAATTTCAATTTTCCCAATAAAGTTGAAAGAAAATTAACATCCATTATCAAATAAAAATATCAGAAAAATAAAATTAAATCTCTAATTCCTTAATAATAAAACACATACATGTATTTTATTTTAGTAACTTTAGATTAATTTTATTTGTTATGCCTCAATCTAACTCTAAATTATTACAAAAAATTTCCCTACTAGAAAAAGAGTTAGTCAATCAAAAAAAAGACTTAACACTTTTCGACCACTTTACTCAATATTTTAACAAAACCAAAGATTTAATTTGTATTGCAAGTTTAGACGGCTATTTTACAAAAATTAATGAGGCCTTCTCTATAGCTTTAGGTTATTCAGAAGAAGAACTTTTTTCAAAACAATTTATAAATTTTATACATCCAGAAGATTTAGACAAAACTCTTAAAGAAATTGAAAATTTAAACAAAGGGCAAAACACAATTAATTTCAGTAATAAATACAAAAAAAAAGACGGAGGTTATATAAACTTAAATTGGCACGCGATATCAAATGAAGAAACTAAAACAATTTTTGCAATAGCCAGGGATGTAACTGATGTAGAACAGACTAAAGAAAAACTAATATCAAATCAGCGGTTATTAAATGAATCTCAAAAAATGGCAAAGATTGGAAGTTTTGAATTCAATCTTCAAACTAATGAGCTTGTTTGGTCAGAAGAATTATTTAATATTTTTGAGATAGACCCTAAAGAAAAAGAGAACTTATATCAGCTATACGTAAATAGAATTCCTGCTGAATATATGGCCTTATTAAACATTAAACTACAAGAAGCAATTATTGAAAAAAAAACTTATGAAATAGAACATACTATTGTCTTAGATGATGGCTCAAAAAAATGGATTCTCGGATATGGCGAACCAATTGTAAACAAAAATAATGAAGTAATTAAAATTAGAGGAATTGCAAAAGACATTTCTACACAAAAAGAATTTGAAAACACTTTAAAAGCTAAAGAATATGCCGAAGCAACAAGCAAAGCAAAAACAGATTTCTTAGCTAATATGAGTCATGAAATTAGAACTCCTTTAAATGGAATAATAGGATTTACAGATTTATTAATTGAAACAAAACTGAATAAAAGTCAGCAAGTTTACATGCAAAACATAAATCAATCTGCAAACTTATTATTAGAAATTATAAATGACATATTAGAATTTTCAAAAGTAGAATCAGGTAAGTTAGAATTATCGTATGAACCTATTTCGCTGTATGAATTAACAAACCAAATTATCAATTTATTTACTGTACAAGCTTCAGCAAAAAACATACATTTAAAACTAGATTATGATTCAAATATTCCAAACACAATTGAGGCAGATGCCTTACGATTAAAGCAAATATTAGTAAATTTATTAAGTAATGCCATTAAGTTTACTAGTTTTGGCGAAGTAGTTTTACAAGTAGAATTAATCCAATTAAAAAAGAGCAAATTTGCAACAATAAAATTTTCTGTTGTTGATTCAGGAAAAGGAATTAAAAAAGAAAACTTAGAAAAAATATTTAATTCATTTGTTCAAGAAGATGCGTCAACCACAAAAAGATATGGAGGAACTGGACTAGGGTTAGCCATTGTAAATAAATTACTATCGTATTGTAAAAGCAAAGTCAATGTAAAAAGTGCTTATGGCGAAGGAAGTAATTTTAACTTTACAATTAATTTTAAAATACCTGACAATACTGTTTTAAAAACAAATAAAAAAGAAAAAGGAGAAAGTTCAAACATCAAACAAGAATCAAAAAAATTAAGTATTTTAATAGTAGAAGACAATCCTATAAACATTCTTTTAGCTAATAAAATATTAAATAAAATTTATCCAAACAGTGAAATATTAAAAGCTGAAAATGGAGAAATCGCCTTAGAAATTTTAGATAAAAATAAAGTTGACATTGTTTTATTAGACATTCAAATGCCAATTAAAAATGGATATGAAACTGCTTTTGAAATTAGGCTAAATGAAAAAACCAAAAACATCCCCATAATAGCATTAACTGCTGGTATTATGGAAAGTGAAAAACAAAAATGTCTTGATGCTGGAATGGATGATTATATTTCTAAACCTTATAAATTGTTAGAATTACAAACTATAATTAACAAATACATTTAAGAAATTAAAACGTTAATTCCATTACATAATCGTCCATAATGTAATTATTTCCGATATCAATCACTTCTTCTTTTGTGATAGTAAAACCTAATTTTTGATAGAAAAATTGCGCTTTATTGTATTTGTTTACATTTAAAAACACCACTTTTTGATTATTGCTTTTGGCGATTTTAATTACTTCGTCAATCATAAATTTCCCAAAACCTTTACATTGCGTTTCTGGCAAAAGATAAATTTTATGAATTTTTAGCAAATCCGATTCTTTACAATTAAATTCATAGGCAACAAACCCAACAACCTTTTTTCCTTCAAATAATAATTCAAAAATCTGACCAGCATCCATTTGATTACTTAAATTCTCAATAGAATAAAAGTTATCTAACATATAGTTTAATTGTTCTGTCGATAAGATTTCACCATAAGTAAATGGCCAAATTGTATACGCCAAATCTTTGATGATTGACAATTGGTTTTTAGTAATTTTTTCTAAATGTATCATAATTTAAAAAATAATTTTCTTAGAAAATTTATTACCGTTCACATCTGTAATAGTAATAATTAATACTTCTTTTTGAATATTTAAATTATTAAAAGTTACTTTATTGTTGTTAATATTGTTTTTAGTAATAATTTTTCTACCTCTAATATCAAAAACTGTTACTTCACTTAAAGTTGCGTTTCCGGCATTAACCTCAATATTATTATTTTGTTTATAAACCAATACTGAATTTTCATTAAACTCAGCTGTTGCATTACTTAATACAGAATTTGTATATACAATTTCAAAACGAGAATTAAATTCACCAGCTTCACTATTAAAAATATAAGGTGATGATTTAATATCATGAGTAATATTTAGTAAATTATCTTTTAGATAAATATTTTGATTTGCTAAAAACAACCCATCTAACTGACTTAAAGTAATTGTATAAGAACCCATTTCAGTAGCAATTAATCCTAAAGAAACTGTATCTGAATTTACAAATGGTAATGCTTTTGACTGTATTACATATTTATCATTGTTTACCACATTATATAGTACACTGTTTTCATTACCAAATAATTTACCATCAGCATTATCAATTTCATTAGTTCCATCAGTCATGTATGAAACCAATACTTGATTATGAATTTTGTTCGTCGATGTTAAATCGAACCATATTCTGTGCTTTTCAATCGTATTAGAATTTCTGAAAAATTGCCCACTACCTGTTGCTTGGCGTTGTAAATTATTAAACACAGCCGAACCAGCAGTTGTTACATTAGTAAAAAAACCTTGACCAACATTAATTACTCCAGTAGGTTGCGCACCACCTGCAGCGGCAGCAACTCCTCCAGCAGTTGTATAACTTGCATAGTTATTACTCGGATAAACACCTGCACTTGACGGTACAATATGCGTCCAGAAATATAAAGTAGTTGCACCAATTGCAGCATTATCTGTTAAGAAAGTAGTTGCAGTAATTGGTGATGGATATGGATTACCTATCATATTAAACCCTGTTGTAACAGCTGTAGAGTAATTACCATTATTTGCAACACCTGTAAATCGACCTGAATATAATGAATAAGAAAAAGGAGTTAAAGTATTTGGTGTTCTTATTAAATAACCGCTTCCAGCAGTAAAATTAGTTAATGTAGGATTTACTGAAACCCAAGCTGTAGCAGTATTTGTTCCGGCAGGATTATAGGTGTAAAATCTGTTTGTTAAGGTTTGATTTGAAAAATTTAATAAATTTTGATTTAAAACTGGAGAAGCCCATGAAATATAATCAAGACGAGTAACTAAAGAACTATTTCTAACAATAGTAACATTTCCAGTATTTGCTGCATTAGTTGTTTGAACTAAATATACATTGTTATTAAAAGTTAACGAACCACCTGTTGCAACAGATATATCATTTTCAATAGTGGCTATACCACTATTAAATACAACATTTGCAGGGGAACTAACAACTAACTTACAAGCAGTAATTGCTGAACCATAATAATCAGAATTAAATTGCGCAATTACACCTGCAATAGGAGTACCGATAGACCAAGTAGTTCCGTTATATATAGTAGTAGCTGTACAAGGCGCAGGAGAAATAATATTAATTACATAATCTTCTACTTCTCCGTAACTATTTGGTGAACTACTTAATGGATTACAAGCAGGAGGCATTGCGTTTGACAAGTCTTCTAATAACACAACACGCATTAATGTTAAACCGTTTAATGCAGATAACGGTAAAGTAATGGTTCCAGTTAAAACATTATTTAAAGGAGTTTCTACAGTTGGACCAGCAGATAAAAATCTTTCAGACGGTAAATCGAAAACTCCATTTTGATTTATATCAATAAATACAGTTAAATAAGCAGGATAAAAAGTTGGTCCTGATGTAATTTGAGAAACAGAGAAACTAGCCGGAATACCTTTTTCTATATTAACAGGAGTTAAACTTGTAAAGTTAGTATAAGAATTTACAGCAGTTGGATTGTTTAAAACAGGAGTCGCTACTCCATTATTAAGAGCTCCGAATGTAACGTTTCCAATTTCTGTATCTGCAGTACTTGTTGTTGATGCAGCACAAAAAAAACAATTATAAAATGGACCCATATTTACTTGAACAGGAGCTGTTGTAGCTGAAGCACCACCATTTGAACATATTACAACACATCGGTAAAACGTTGAATTTGTTTGAGTAACATTAGCTGTAATATTGGTTTGTCCTGATATATTTGTATAAGGTGCAATTCCATCAGGTGAAGATTGCCATTGGTAAGTGATACCAGCATTTGAAGAACTACCCACTAAAGTTAAATTAAATGGTGCACCAGAACATGGAGAGGCAGGCACACTTATTGTACCCGCAGTTGGCGTACCAGAACACTGCATTCTAATAGATATATTATCTAAACCAATATCAAAACCACCATTATCTCCAGTTCCTCTAAATCTAATTATTGCGGTAGGAGATACAGAAGAAAAAGCTGCTGTAATGTTGGTCCATACTGTAACTGCTGTAGTTGCGGGTGCAAAAGCAGGAGTTGTTGATAATGGATTAAAAGTTAAACCTCCATCTTCTGAAAGTAATATTTCTAATTGATCAATTCCTGTACTAGGTGCAATATACCAAAAAGATAATTGTTTTGCGCCAGGAGAAGATAAATTAACATACAAATCTAAAGAACCTTGGATTCCAGCAGGTAAAACATTGTACGAATGAAAACGAGCCGATCTTGCACCATCTTGAGCAATTGGTGAATAAGCTCCATCTATTGATGACCAACCACTTAAAACTGTCGTTGTATTATCAGCTCTCCATGAAGCATCTGCAACAGAACCACTAAGCATTCTCCACGAATTATTTGGAGCATCTTGACCAAGTGGAGCTGTAACACAAGTTGTTAGCCAAGTTGACTCAAAACTTTCAGTTAAAGGAATTGTTGCATAGGTTGCTAAATTTATAATCACTTGAACTGGCAATGATGTTGTAGCTGTTGAAGAAGCGGTACACCTAACCACGCATCTGTACCAAGTTGATGCAATAGGAGAAACCGAATAACTACTTGAATTAGCGCCACTTATAGGTAAATAAGAAACATTATTAGAAGAAGATTCCCATTGATAATCAACGTTTAATGTAGCAAAAGAAATACTTAACGATAAATTTGTTGAATTACCTACACAAAAATTATTATTTGATGAAAGAGCATTACTTGCAGCTGGTGCCCCAGAACATATTGAAATACCTTCAAATTCATCGGCTCCAATATCTGGCGCTGAACCAGTTCCTACATATCCAACAGATCCTTGACGAGTGTTTCCATCAAAATCATTTGTAATTGTACTAATTATACCTGCTCTACTTTCAGCTAAAGTAGGAATTGCTGTGTTTACATGTAAATATGTAGCATCAGAACCAGTTGTTGAAACAAATGTTGGGTTTTCAACAACAGATAACTGATCTCTATTAACGAAAAAAGCTTTAAAGTTAGCTAAAGTGTTTTGAGCATTTATTATAGCTGTTTGTGATTCACAATAAGTTAAGTGATTATTTGTACCTGAAGCAGCATCTACATAAATTAAATTGTTATTAGATGTTGTTGCATAATTTGTAGGAACTGTACCTGCTGTACCTGTACTTCTTCTAATACCTGCGCTAACTCCATTTGCAAAGTTATTTGCGGCGTTTTGTGCAGGCGTAGATGTATTTATAAAAATATTATTTCTAACATCAACAATTGGTGGAGTAGTGTTAAAAAATAAACAAGAAGATCCGAAAGTAGTTGTAGAAGTACTTGTAGCGTTTAAACGAACTGTATTATGGTACACATCTACACGCACTGAACCACCTGAAATATCAATACCTTTTACAGAATTTAATCCTGTTGAAGTTGGCGTGAATAATTGCCCTATAATGTTGTTACTAATTGTATTAGATGTACCCCCAGTAACAGAAATTCCAACAGCAAATGCACCAGTAGTACCAGAGCTCGTAATGTTATAAATTTTATTTTTATAAATATTTTTAACTCCATTATTCAATATAATACCAACATATAACACACCGGTACCTGTATATCCAGCAGTATTTGTAAAACTATGTATCGTGTTATTAAAAACATTTTTATTACCAGCAATACCTAGCTCGTTAATACCGCGAATGAAACCTCCAGCAGAACTTAAATTAAATATTTGATTATTAGAAATAGTTACATCTACTGTATTTGAAGTACTAAAAATCCCTTCTAAAACACCTGCTGAAGCAGCATTTGTATATGACAAATTACTTACTATATTGTTGTCAATAACAGTTGTGGCAGGTGAATTTATCGCAATACCTCTTAATGCTCCTGAACCTGCTGAACTTCTAGACCAGTTACCAATAGTATTGTTATTAATATTTAAAGTATTTGATGTAACGCCTGATATTAATATATGTATTCCAGTACCAGAAATAATACTTCCTGCTGAAACGTTATTATTATTTATATTAATAATTGTAGCATTACCAGCAGCATTATTTACTATACCTGTAATCGCTGCAGTTGTAGCGGTTGGATAATTGATAACAACTGTATTATTGTTCATGTTAATGGTGTTACCTGCAGGTGTCCCTCCGGCAGTATTTGAAATACCTACTAAAGCAGAAGTTGTGCCTCCACTGGCAACGGTAACATTATTGTAATTAATATTACCTGAAGCACTTGTACTACCAGAAGTAATAATACCACTAATAAAAGAAACATGATTAACACCTGTTCCGTTATTATTGTTTATTGTATTGTACGAAGCATTAAAACCCCATTGGTCTGAAATTCTTATTCCAGCAGCAGGATTTGTTGCTCCGGTAGCGCCACCATAATTTAAAATAGTATTACCAGTAGCGCCAGACAAACCTCCAATATCGTTGTTCGTATCAGCTAAAGTAAAAGGAGAATTGGCAGCAAAGCCTTGTAATACTATTCCATAATTACCCCCGTTTATAGTATTTGCATAAAATTTGTTATTAGAGCTTGCTCCATTAACAGAAGTTATTGTTAGTGGAGTTGCAGAAGCTGCAATAGTTGAATTCATCAAAGCTATTGCAACAGAACCATCAACCATTAGAGTGGTACCAGATACATTATTTACACGTTGCATGTTAAAACGGCAATTTTGAATTGTATTATTATTACAACCATTTGTTGCAGATAATTTAAACAATCCAATCCCAAACTCCATTGAAGCAGGATTAGTTGTATTACCATCAGTAAAAGTTAAACCGTTTATTGTAACATAATCTGCACCATTTAGTTTTAAAATTCCGTCTGGAACCGCACTTGCTGGTGTAGCAGTACCAACTCCAGCATTTAAAATAGTTGTAGCACCAGTACCAATAATAGTAATTGTGTTTGTAGCACTTAAAACAGGAGATAACGATGGACTTCCCAATATTAAACCTGTTGCTGGAGCAGTTTCTGAGCCAGCTGCAAGGGTTAATGTAATTGGACCAGACATTGCCGTGACAGCATTTAAGCTAGTTAAAGCTGCAGATAAAGTGGTATAACTTACTGCCAAATTTGGTGTTGCATTAGTGTTATTTGCAACTGTAACTCCAATTTGAGCTTGTAAGTTGGTAACAAATAACAAAACAAAAACAATAAAAAGGTATTTATTTTTCATGTGTAGGGGGCTATATTATATAAAATATTTCATCGTAAATATACAGTTTTTTCCTTGCACGAAACAATTAATCCAATTAAACGCATATAAATAAGATAAAATACTTTTTTTGAAATTTAAAAAACATTTCACAAAAATTACGCTTGTCCCGTTGGACCGAAATTTAAGGGCATTGGCGGATGTTCTTCTTCTTTAATTTGTCCGTGAGCGCTTTCAAAACGGTGGATATTTTCACTTAAAGCTTTTAATAATCTTTTCGCGTGTTGTGGTGTTAAAATAATTCTTGATTTCACTTTAGCTTTTGGTACACCAGGCATTAACGAAATAAAATCTACTACAAATTCTGTATTAGAATGATTAATAATCGCTAAATTGGAATACGTTCCTTCTGCTATTTTTTCGTCTAATTCGATATTGATTTGTCCTTCTTGGTTGTTGTTTTCCATTTTTATTTTAATTTTTAAACATATAAGTCATGTAAGTTTTTCAAAAAAAATTATGCTACTTATATGTTTATTAAGTTCATTTAAGTTGACTACAAGATTAAGTATAATTTTGATTAAAAAAAAGCCTAACAGAAAATATCTGTTAGGCTTTTATACTTATTATGTGATTTGAATATTAGTAGCTGAATTCTTCTTTTCCAGCCATTAATTCACTGTATTCTTCTTTAGAACCTACAAGAATATTATCATAATCTCTCATACCTGTTCCAGCAGGAATTCTGTGACCTACAATTACATTTTCTTTCAATCCTTCTAATGTATCGATTTTACCAGCAACAGCTGCTTCGTTTAATACTTTAGTAGTTTCCTGGAACGATGCCGCAGAAATGAATGATTTCGTTTGTAACGATGCTCTTGTAATACCTTGTAATACAGGTGTTGCAGTCGCAGTAATTACATCTCTTGCAGAAACTAAGTTTTTATCTTCACGTTTTAACAATGAATTTTCATCTCTTAAGTCTCTTGGAGAAATAATTTGTCCTGGTTTTAAGTTCGTAGAATCACCAGCTTCTTCTACAACCTTCATTCCGTATAACTTATCGTTTTCTAGAATAAAGTCTGAAGTATGTGCTAATTGATCTTCTAAGAATAATGTATCTCCTGGATCTTGGATTCTTACTTTTCTCATCATTTGACGAATCACAACTTCGAAGTGTTTGTCATTGATTTTTACCCCTTGTAAACGGTAAACTTCTTGAATTTCGTTTACTAAGTATTGTTGAACAGCAGATGGTCCTTGAATTCTTAAGATATCTTCTGGAGTAATTGCTCCGTCTGATAATGGCGTTCCAGCTCTTACGAAGTCATTTTCTTGAACTAAGATTTGAGCCGATAACTTCACTAAATATTTCTTAACATCTCCGAATTTAGATTCAATTGATAACTCACGGTTACCTCTTTTCACTTTTCCGAAAGTAACAACACCATCAATTTCAGTAACTACTGCAGGGTTTGAAGGATTACGAGCTTCTAACAACTCCGTAATTCTTGGTAAACCTCCGGTAATATCACTTGCTTTAGATGAACGACGAGGAATTTTCACAAGAATTTTTCCTGCTTTAATTTTCTCACCATCATCTACCATAAGGTGAGCACCTACTGGTAAATTGTATGATCTAATTAACTCACCATCTTTACCATAAATATGTAAAGTTGGAATTAATTTTTTGTTACGTCCTTCAGAAATTACTTTCTCTTGGAAACCTGTTTGCTCATCAATTTCAACCATGTATGATTGACCTTGCTCTAAATCTTCATAAGCAATTTTACCTGTAAATTCAGATACAATTACACCATTATAAGGATCCCACTTACAGATTGTTGCTCCTTTTTCAACTACATCTCCATCTTTTACAGAAATTGTAGAACCGTAAGGAATATTATGTGTACTTAATAAAATACCTGTATTAACATCAACTAATTTTAATTCAGTAGAACGAGAAATTACGATATCAGCAGTATTACCTTCACCATCTTCTCCTTTAACTGTTTTTAAATCTTCGATTTCTAATTTTCCAGCAAAACGTGCAGAAATACCAGCTTCTTCAGAAATACCTCCGGCAACCCCTCCAACGTGGAAAGTACGAAGTGTTAACTGTGTTCCTGGTTCTCCAATTGACTGTGCAGCAATTACACCGACAGCTTCACCTCTTTGAGCCATTTTACCTGTTGCTAAGTTTCTTCCGTAACATTTCGTACAGATTCCTTTTTTAGCTTCACAAGTTAATGGTGAACGAACTTCTACTTTTTCAATTGGTGAAGCGTCAATAGCTTTAACAATTGCTTCTGTAATATGTTCTCCAGCGTGAACTAAAACTTCAGAGTTGAATGGATTTACAACATCTTGTAATGCTACACGTCCTAAAATTCTTTCTCCTAATGTTTCAACAATTTCTTCGTTTTTCTTTAATGCAGAAACTTCTACACCTCTTAATGTTCCACAGTCTACAGAATTAATAATAACATCTTGAGATACATCATGTAACCTTCTTGTTAAATATCCTGCATCGGCAGTTTTAAGAGCCGTATCCGCTAATCCTTTACGCGCACCGTGAGTAGAAATGAAGTATTCTAAAATCGATAAACCTTCCTTAAAGTTAGAAAGAATCGGGTTTTCAATAATTTCACCACCACCTGCAGTTGATTTTTTCGGCTTAGCCATTAATCCACGCATACCAGTTAACTGACGAATTTGTTCTTTAGAACCCCTTGCACCAGAGTCAAGCATCATATATACCGAGTTGAAACCTTGTTGGTCTTCACGGATATTTTTCATTGCTAATTCTGTTAATTGTGCATTGGCAGAAGTCCAAATATCAATTACCTGATTGTAACGCTCGTTATTTGTGATAAGTCCCATGTTGTAGTTAGCAGAAATACCTTCTACTTGCACACGAGCATCAGCAATTAATTGCGTTTTTTGTTCTGGAATTCTAATATCACCTAAACTGAATGACAATCCACCTTTGAAAGCGAATTTGTAACCCATATCTTTCATATCATCTAAGAAAGCAGCAGTTACAGGCACGCTAGTTACAGCTAAAATTTTACCAATAATATCACGAAGATTTTTCTTAGTTAAAACTTCATTTATATATCCTGCAGCTTCAGGTACTACTTCATTAAATAATACTCTACCTGCTGTAGTTTGGATAATTTGGTATACTAATTCTCCGTTTTCATTAAAGTCTTTTGCTCTAATTTTAACACGAGCATTTAATTCAACTCTTCCTTCGTTTAAAGCGATATTACACTCTTCAGCAGAATAGAAAGTTAAACCTTCTCCAATAATTTCCATTTCTGGAGTTGTTAAACGTTCTTTGGTCATATAGTAAAGACCTAATACCATGTCTTGAGAAGGTACCGTAATTGGTGCACCATTCGCAGGATTCAAGATATTGTGAGACGCTAACATTAATAATTGTGCTTCCAAAATTGCTTCAGGACCTAAAGGTAAGTGAACTGCCATCTGGTCACCATCGAAATCGGCGTTGAAAGCCGTACATACTAATGGATGTAACTGGATTGCTTTTCCTTCAATTAACTTTGGTTGGAAAGCTTGGATACCTAAACGGTGAAGTGTAGGAGCACGGTTAAGTAATACTGGATGTCCTTTGATAACATTTTCTAAGATATCCCATACTACTGGTTCTTTTTTATCGATAATTTTCTTAGCCGACTTAACTGTTTTAACAATTCCTCTTTCGATTAATTTACGAATAACGAATGGTTTGTACAATTCAGCAGCCATATCTTTTGGAAGACCACATTCGAACAATTTCATTTCTGGTCCAACAACAATTACAGAACGAGCAGAATAATCCACACGTTTACCTAATAAGTTTTGACGGAAACGACCTTGTTTACCTTTTAATGAATCTGATAAAGATTTTAATGGTCTGTTTGATTCTGTTTTAACAGCAGAAGCTTTTCTTGTATTATCAAAAAGTGAATCAACCGCTTCTTGTAACATACGTTTTTCATTACGTAAGATTACTTCCGGCGCTTTAATTTCCACTAATCTTTTTAAACGATTGTTACGGATGATTACTCTTCTGTATAAATCATTTAAATCTGAAGTTGCGAAACGACCACCATCTAAAGGTACAAGAGGACGTAATTCTGGTGGAATAACCGGGATTACTTTTAAAATCATCCATTCTGGACGGTTTTCTCTGTTTTTGTTAGATTCACGGAAAGATTCAACAACGTTTAATCTTTTTAATGCTTCTGTTTTTCTTTGTTTAGACGTTTCATTATTAGCTTTATGACGTAAATCATAAGACAAAGCGTCTAAATCTGTACGAGCTAATAAATCCATAATACATTCAGCACCCATTTTGGCGATAAATTTATTTGGATCGGTATCATCTAAATATTGGTTTTCCATAGGTAAGGTATCCACAATATTTAAGTATTCTTCTTCTGTTAAGAAGTCTAGTCTACTTAAACTTTCACCTTCTGGACCTTTAGCAATACCTGCTTGAATAACTACATATCTTTCGTAGTAGATAATCATATCTAATTTCTTAGAAGGTAATCCTAAAACGTAACCAATTTTGTTTGGAAGAGAACGGAAATACCAGATATGAGCAATTGGCACAACAAGGTTGATGTGTCCAACTCTATCTCTACGTACTTTTTTCTCCGTAACTTCAACTCCACATCGGTCACATACGATTCCTTTGTAGCGAATTCTTTTATATTTTCCACAAGCACATTCGAAATCTTTAACTGGTCCGAAAATTCGTTCACAGAAAAGACCATCTCTTTCTGGTTTGTGTGTACGGTAGTTGATTGTTTCTGGTTTTAAAACCTCACCTCTAGATTCACCTAACATTGATTCTGGCGAAGCCAAACCAATTGTTATTCTGTTAAATCTTTTAACTCCAGTACTTTTGTCTTTATTATTTCTATTATTCATCATAGTTTTTACTATTGATTTATGTGCAATTTAAAATTGATTTTAGTTTTATACTTATTATAAAACTACGACCCTCGGATTACTTCTCTAAACTTCAATCTCGATATTGAAGTGCTAATTATAGAAATTAGATTTCTATAAAAAATCGGAACGGATTACGGGGCTAAATCCTAAAAACTCTTTAAAATACCAAAGTAGAGAACGTTAAAAAACGTCTCTACATTGATAAATTCTATTTATTTATTCTTCTAATCTGATATCTAAACCAAGACCTTTTAATTCATGCATTAATACATTGAATGATTCAGGTAATCCTGGTTCTGGCATAGTTTCACCTTTTACGATTGCTTCGTAAGTTTTCGCTCTACCGTTTACGTCATCTGATTTAACTGTCAAGATTTCTCTTAAAGTACTTGATGCACCGTATGCTTCAAGTGCCCAAACCTCCATCTCTCCAAAACGTTGACCTCCAAATTGCGCTTTACCTCCTAAAGGTTGTTGCGTAATTAATGAGTATGGTCCGATTGAACGAGCGTGCATTTTATCATCAACCATATGTCCTAACTTAAGCATGTAAATTACACCTACAGTTGCTGGTTGATGGAAACGTTCACCTGTTCCACCGTCGTATAAGTAAGTATGACCGAATCTTGGAATTCCAGCTTCGTCAGTATACCCGTTAATTTGATCTAATGAAGCACCATCAAAGATAGGAGTTGCAAACTTTTTACCAGTTTTTAAACCTGCCCAACCTAATACGGTTTCATAAATCTGTCCAATGTTCATACGAGAAGGTACTCCTAATGGATTTAATACGATATCTACTGGCGTTCCGTCTTCTAAGAAAGGCATATCTTCTTGACGAACGATTTTAGCAACAATACCTTTGTTACCGTGACGTCCTGCCATTTTATCCCCTACTTTCAACTTACGTTTCTTAGCGATATAAACTTTAGCTAATTTTAAAATTCCAGCAGGTAATTCATCACCTACAGAAATTGTAAATTTCTCTCTTCTTAATACACCTTGTAAATCGTTTAATTTGATTTTATAGTTGTGTACTAAATCGTTAATTAATGAATTTGTATGTTCGTCTGTTGTCCATTGTCCTTTTGTTAAGTGAGCAAAATCGTCAACTGATTGTAACATTTTTTTAGTGAATTTTTTACCTTTTGGTAATACTTCTTCACCTAAATCATTGATTACACCTTGAGATGTTTTTCCGTCTACGATTAAGAATAATTTATCGATTAACTTGTCTTTAAGTTCAACGAATCTTACTTCGAATTCCATTTCAAGTTTGTCTAAATCTTCTTTATCTTTAGAACGTTTACGTTTATCTTTAACGGCTTTAGCAAATAATTTTTTGTCTAAAACTACACCGTGTAATGATGGAGAAGCTTTTAATGAAGCGTCTTTTACATCACCTGCTTTATCACCAAAGATAGCACGTAATAATTTTTCTTCTGGAGTTGGATCTGATTCCCCTTTTGGTGTGATTTTTCCAATAAGGATATCACCAGGTTTAACTTCAGCTCCAATTCTTATCATTCCATTTTCATCTAAATCTTTCGTTGCTTCTTCAGAAACGTTAGGAATATCGTTAGTTAACTCTTCGTTACCTAATTTCGTATCTCTAACTTCTAATGAATAATCATCAACGTGGATAGATGTGAAAATATCGTCTCTAACAACTTTTTCAGAAATTACAATTGCATCCTCGAAGTTATACCCTTTCCAAGGCATGAAGGCAACTTGTAGGTTTCTACCTAAAGCTAACTCTCCGTTTTGCGTTGCATATCCTTCACAAAGTACTTGACCTTTTTCCACTCTAGTTCCTTTTCTTACGATAGGTTTTAAGTTGATAGTTGTACTTTGATTCGTTTTTCTGAATTTAATTAAATTATAAGTTTTTTCATCTTCTTCAAAACTTACCATTCTTTGTTCTTCTGTTCTATCGTACTTAATTGTTACTTTATCAGCATCAACATAAGTTACCACTCCAGAACCTTCTGCATTAATAAGGACACGAGAATCAGACGCAACTTGTCTTTCTAAACCAGTACCAACAATTGGCGCTTCTGGTCTTAATAAAGGTACAGCCTGACGCATCATGTTAGAACCCATCAAGGCTCTATTCGCATCATCATGCTCTAAGAAAGGAATTAATGAAGCTGAAATAGAAGCAATTTGATTTGGCGCAACGTCTGTGTAATGAACTACAGATGGTGAAACAACTGGGAAATCTCCCTCTTCACGAGCAATTACATTATCAGCAAGAATTTTACCGTTTTCATCCATTTCAATGTTTGCTTGCGCAATCATTTTTCCTTCTTCTTCTTCAGCGCTTAAATAAACTGGAGTTGAAACTAAATCAACTACACCATCAGTTACCTTACGGTAAGGTGTTTCGATGAATCCCATTCCGTTTACTTTAGCATATACTCCAAGTGACGAAATCAAACCAATGTTTGGACCCTCAGGAGTTTCAATAGGACATAAACGTCCGTAGTGCGTATAGTGAACGTCACGAACCTCGAATCCTGCTCTTTCTCTAGATAAACCTCCAGGTCCAAGTGCTGATAAACGACGTTTGTGAGTAATCTCTGCTAATGGATTCGTTTGATCCATGAACTGAGATAACTGGTTTGTACCAAAGAACGAATTAATTACAGATGATAACGTTTTCGCGTTAATCAAATCGATTGGAGTAAAGACTTCGTTATCACGTACATTCATTCTTTCACGAATAGTACGAGCCATACGAGCTAAACCAACACCAAACTGAGCTGATAATTGTTCCCCTACAGTTCTAACACGACGGTTAGATAAGTGGTCAATATCATCAATCTCTGCTTTTGAATTAATTAATTCAATTAAGTATTTTACAATTGTAATGATATCTTCTTTAGTTAAAACTTGTTTATCCATTGGAATATCTAAGCATAACTTTTTATTCATTCTGTAACGACCTACATCACCTAAGTTGTAACGTTGATCAGAGAAGAATAATTTGTCGATAATACCACGAGCCGTTTCTTCATCAGGCGGTTCGGCATTACGTAATTGTCTATATATATGTTCTACTGCTTCTTTTTCAGAGTTAGTAGGGTCTTTCTGCAATGTGTTGTGGATGATAGCAAAATCTGCTTGATTAGCATCCTCTTTGTGTAATAAAATTACTTTTACATCCGCATCAATGATTTCCTCAACATTATCTTTATCTAAGATAGTATCACGATCTAAAATAATTTCATTACGTTCGATAGAAACAACTTCGCCAGTATCTTCATCTACGAAATCTTCATGCCACGTGTTAAGTACACGAGCGGCAAGTCTTCTACCGATGTATTTTTTGATTCCAGTTTTAGAAACTTTAATTTCTTCAGCAAGGTCGAAAATCTCAAGGATATCCTTGTCTCTTTCGAAACCAATCGCACGGAAAAGAGTAGTAACTGGTAATTTTTTCTTTCTATCAATGTATGCATACATTACATTATTGATATCAGTTGCAAATTCTATCCAAGAACCTTTGAAAGGAATTACTCTGGCAGAATATAATTTAGTTCCATTTGCGTGGAAAGATTGACCAAAGAAAACCCCTGGTGATCTATGTAATTGCGAAACAACAACACGTTCAGCTCCATTGATAACGAAAGTTCCGCTTGGTGCCATGTATGGAATTGTTCCTAAATATACATCTTGCACGATAGTTTCAAAATCCTCGTGCTCAGGATCTGTACAATATAACTTTAAACGTGCTTTAAGAGGAACACTGTATGTTAAACCTCTGTCAATACATTCTTCGATAGTATATCTTGGTGGGTCAATAAAATAATCTAGGAATTCAAGAACGAATTGATTTCTAGTATCAGTTATTGGAAAATTTTCCATGAAGGTATTATAAAGACCTTCGTTACCTCTTTCGTCTGATTTAGTTTCTAATTGAAAAAAATCTTGAAAAGACTTTACCTGAATATCTAGAAAATCTGGATAATTCGGTATGTTTTTTGTCGAGGCAAAATTGATTCTTTCTGTTTGATTAGCAATCATCAATGGACAATATTTTGATTAAAAAAAAGTAATTTTTGTGTTTAACACAACATTTAAAATAATTTATACTTTCTTTTTACAACCAATACATCTTTAAAATAATTATACAATTAATTTTTTTCTTCGTATTGATTTAAAAAAACATTTTTCGAAATAAAATATAAAATTTTATTATACGAAAAATGGTTTAGGTCGTGGAAATGACTTCCAAGACCTAAACCTGTATTATAAACTGGGTGAGATTATTTTAACTCAACAACAGCTCCAGCTTCTTCTAAAGCTTTCTTAAGACCTTCAGCCTCATCTTTAGAAACTCCTTCTTTAACATTTGTTGGAGCAGAATCTACTAAATCTTTTGCTTCTTTAAGACCTAAACCAGTTAATTCTTTAACCGCTTTTACAACTCCTAATTTAGAAGCACCAGCTTCTTTTAATACAACTGTAAATTCAGTTTGTTCAGCTGCAGCACCTGCATCTCCACCACCTGCTTGCATAACTACTGCTGCAGCTGCTGGTTCGATACCGTACTCGTCTTTTAATATAGTTGCTAATTCATTAACTTCTTTTACTGTTAAGTTAACTAATTGTTCTGCGAAATTTTTTAAATCTGCCATTTTTTCTATCTTTAATGTGTTTAAAATATGTAATTTATTAAGTGCGTTTTGTTTTGTTATTCTGCAGCTTCACCTTTAGTTTCAGCATTGTTTAATAAAGCTGAAAGTATACGTTTAGCTGGAGATTGTAATAATCCGATGATTTCACCGATAACTTCTTCTCTAGATTTAATAGCTACTAAGCTATCTAAAAGTTCGTCACCAATGTAAACTTCTTGATTAATATATGCTCCTTTTAAAAGAGGTTTTTTACCTTTTTTACGGAATTCTTTAATAATTTTTGCAGGTCCATTAGCTGTATCTGCGATCATTATAGAAGTATTTCCTTTTAAAGTTGTTGGTAAATCTCCGTAGTCGTTTGCAGATACTTCCATAGCTTTTGCTAACAAAGTATTTTTTACAACCTCTAATTTGATTCCCGCTTTAAAACAAGCTCTTCTTAAGTCTGAAGTAGTCCCTGCATCAAGTCCAGATACGTCTGCTAAATATACAACATTCACATCTGCTAACTGTGCAGTTAAATTTTCAATAGCAATTGATTTTTCTTCTCTAGTCATACTAAATATATTTAACTACCAATTATACTGCTTTAGGATCTAAAGCGATAGCAGGACTCATAGTACTTGTTAAGTGAATAGACTTAATGTAAGTACCTTTCGCCGCAGTTGGTTTTAATTTGATTAATGTTTGAACAATTTCGTGTGCATTTTCATAGATTTTATCAGCATCAAAAGACACTCTTCCTATTCCTGCATGAACGATACCAGTTTTATCAACTTTAAAGTCAATTTTACCAGCTTTAACTTCTTGAATTGCTTTAGCAACATCCATAGTTACAGTACCTGTTTTAGGGTTTGGCATTAAACCTCTTGGTCCTAAAACACGTCCTAATGGACCTAATTTACCCATAACAGCTGGCATAGTGATAATTACATCAATATCAGTCCAACCATCTTTGATTTTTTGAAGATAGTCATCTAAACCAACGTGGTCTGCACCTGCTGCTTTAGCTTCCGCTTCTTTATCTGGAGTAACAAGAGCTAAAACTCTTACATCTTTACCTGTACCATGTGGTAATGCAACCACACCTCTTACCATTTGATTTGCTTTTCTTGGATCTACTCCAAGTCTAACAGAGATATCAACTGATTCATCAAACTTTGCAGAAGCAATTTGTTTGATTAATACTGATGCATCTTTTAAAGAATATAATTTATTCTTTTCAATTTTTGCAGCAGCTTCTTTTTGCTTTTTTGTCAATTTTGCCATATCTCTTATTTTAGAGGAGAATCTCCAGTTACAGTTATACCCATAGATCTAGCTGTTCCAGCAATCATACTCATTGCAGCTTCCATTGTGAATGCATTTAAATCTGCCATTTTATCTTCAGCGATTACCTTAATCTGATCCCAAGTAACGTTTGCTACTTTTTTACGATTAGGTTCTCCTGAACCAGACTTTAATTTTGCAGCATCCATTAATTGAACTGCAGCAGGTGGAGTTTTTACAACGAAGTCAAAAGACTTGTCTTTATATACAGTAATTTGTACTGGACATATTTTGCCAGGTTTATCTTGTGTTCTAGCATTAAATTGCTTACAGAACTCCATGATGTTAACCCCAGCAGCTCCCAAAGCAGGTCCAACCGGTGGCGACGGGTTCGCAGCACCTCCCTTAACTTGTAGTTTAACTACTTTACTAACTTCTTTAGCCATTTTTTAAAATTTTACATTAATCATTGGAAGCGATTAATGCGGGTTTATATATATGTAACAAAAATTATACTTTTTCAACTTGCGTAAAACTTAATTCTAATGGTGTTTTTCTTCCGAAAATTTTAACCATTACTTCAAGTTTACGCTTTTCTTCATTTATTTTCTCAATAGTTCCATTGAAACCATTGAAAGGACCATCAATAACTTTAACTGTTTCGTCAATTGAATAAGGAATGTTAACATTTTCTGTTGTTACAGATAACTCATCAACTCTTCCTAACATTCTATTCACTTCTGCCATTCTTAATGGAACTGGTTCACCACCTTTAGTTTCACCTAAAAAGCCAATTACACCTGTAATCGATTTAATAATGTGAGGTATTTCACCTGTTAAGTTTGCTTCAACCATTACATAGCCAGGAAAATATACTTTATCTTTAGATATTTTTTTACCGTCTTTAATTGAAACAACTTTTTCTGTAGGCACAAGTACTTGAGAAATGTAATCACCCATTCCAACACGATTAACTTCTTGCTCAATATAAGCTTTAATCTTGTTTTCCTGTCCACTTACTGCTCTTACGACATACCACTTCTTTACGTTATTATCAGCCATTTTGTATTAACCTTTTAACAAATTAAAGAATCCGTTTAACACTTTAGTGAAAGTTAAATCAACACCCCAAGTTGCTAAAGCAAATATTACTGAAAACAAAGCAACAATAATAGTATATTTTTGAACTTCAGCCCAAGCAGGCCAAGTTACGTTTGATTTTAATTCTTCGAATGCTTCAGAGAAATATTTTAACATGATATTTACTTTATTTTGCACGGGCGGAGGGATTCGAACCCCCATCAATGGTTTTGGAGACCACTATACTAGCCCTTGTACTACGCCCGTTTGTTAAAAACCAGTACTGATTTCTCAGTACTGATTTTAATTTATTATTGACTTATAATTAGTCTAAAATTTCAGTTACCTGTCCAGCACCTACAGTTCTACCACCTTCACGGATAGCGAAACGTAAACCGATAGATAATGCAATTGGAGATAATAATTCAACATCAATAGTTAAGTTATCACCTGGCATTACCATCTCTCTTCCTTCTGGTAACATAATAGTACCTGTTACGTCAGTTGTACGTACATAAAACTGAGGACGGTAGTTATTATGGAATGGAGTATGACGTCCACCTTCTTCTTTTTTCAAGATATAAACCTCTGCTTTGAATTTAGCGTGTGGTTTTACTGAACCTGGCTTAATAATAACCATACCTCTTTTGATATCAGCTTTATCAATACCTCTTAACAATAAACCTACGTTATCTCCAGCTTCACCTCTATCTAAGATTTTACGGAACATCTCAACTCCAGTAATAGTAGAAGTTAATTTTTCAGCTCCCATACCGATGATTTCAACTGGATCTCCAGTGTTTGCAATACCTGTTTCGATACGACCTGTAGCAACAGTTCCACGACCAGTAATTGTAAATGAATCCTCAACTGGCATTAAGAATGGTTTTTCAACATCACGAACTGGTAATTCAATCCAAGAGTCAACCGCATCCATTAATTCCATAATAGTAGCAACCCATTTTGGATCACCGTTTAATCCTCCTAATGCAGAACCTTGGATAACTGGACCATTATCACCATCATATTGATAGAAAGATAATAAATCTCTGATTTCCATTTCAACTAATTCTAACAATTCAGCATCATCAACCATATCCACTTTGTTCATGAATACAACCATTCTAGGCACACCAACTTGACGACCTAAAAGGATATGCTCACGAGTTTGTGGCATTGGACCATCTGTAGCAGCAACTACTAAGATAGCACCATCCATTTGCGCAGCACCAGTAACCATGTTCTTTACGTAATCCGCGTGACCTGGACAGTCAACGTGAGCGTAATGACGATTAGCAGTTGCATACTCAACGTGCGACGTATTAATTGTAATACCTCTTTCTTTTTCTTCCGGTGCATTATCAATTTGATCAAATGACTTACCTTCACATAAACCAGCATCTGACAATACTTTTGTAATTGCTGCAGTTAATGTAGTTTTACCGTGATCTACGTGACCGATAGTACCAATATTTAAATGGGGCTTCGAACGGTCGAATGTTTCCTTTGCCATGATTTTAAAATTTAATCTTAGTTATTATTATTAGTGTTCAAAAATTAATTCTACTTTGAGCCAATGTCGGGAATTGAACCCGAGACCTCTTCCTTACCAAGGAAGCACTCTACCCCTGAGCTACACCGGCTGTTGTGAGTTCAGAAGTCAAAAACAAACCTAAACTTGTTTTCAATTCTCTTTTAACCTATTTTTCAAACCATTTACCTGAAATTCATTTTCAAATAAATCATTAAAAAAAAATGTGGGGAGAGCAGGATTCGAACCTGCGAAGTTCTCACAGCAGATTTACAGTCTGCCCTCGTTGGCCGCTTGAGTATCTCCCCTTTCTATTTAAACATTTTATTGCATAAATAGTATTCCAAAAATTTCAAAGAGCCAGTGGAGGGACTCGAACCCACGACCTGCTGATTACAAATCAGCTGCTCTAGCCAGCTGAGCTACACCGGCATTTCTATACATAGAAAAAGTCCGCTATTTCTAACGGACTGCAAATGTATGTAATTTATTTATTAATCAAAACTTTTTTAAATCTTTTTTTTCAATTAACTATGTGCTCTTAGCTTTTCTTTTCTTTTTACCAACAAACGTTCTAAGGATTCCACAGCCAAATCCGCCGCTTCTTCAAAAGTTTTACTTTGCTTTTTTACAATAAAATCATCGCCTGGAACTAATACTTTTAATTCGACAATTTTATTTTCTTTTTCACTAATATTCTCAACCTTTAAAAAAGCATCAGAAGAAACTACTTTATCGTAATATTTTTCTAATTTAGTCATTCTCTCATCTATAAAATCAACTAATTTTTTGTCGATATTAAAATTAACCGCGTGAACATTAACTTTCATAATAATAATTGGTATTAAATTAAACATTACTTATTTGTTCCTCGGATGCGCATTGTTGTACACTTTCTTTAACTCTGACAAACTACTATGTGTATAAATCTGAGTGGATGACAAACTCGCATGACCAAGCAACTCTTTAACTGAATTTAAATCTGCACCGTTATTCAACAAATGTGTTGCAAACGAATGCCTAAGAACGTGGGGACTTTTTTTTACCTTTTCGGATACAGTACTAAAGTAATCATTTATTAATCGATACACAAACGTTTCACTTATTTTATTTCCTTTTTTAGACAATATTAACTTTTCATTATTAACAATTATTCGAAGTTCTTTTCTTTTCATTAAATATAAGGTAACAATTTCTAAAGTTAATGGTAACAATGGAAGAATCCTTTCTTTATTTCTTTTTCCTAAAACCTTAATTGTTTTTCCGTAAAAATCAACAGCGTTTAATTCTAAGTTTATTAATTCTGCGCGACGCATTCCAGTTGAATATAACAATTCCACCACCAACCTATTTCGAATACTATCAAAATCTGTTTCCAAAAATTGCGTTTCAAATAATAGATTGATTTCTTTTTCCGAAAAAGGAATTTGAACTTGCTTTGGTGTTTTTAACGATTTGTGTTTTACGAAAGGATTAATTTCTATTTGTTTGGTTTTCAAAAGAAATTTGTAAAACGATTTTAAGGACGCCATTTTTCGATTAATGGAAGAAGGTGCGATTTCAGAATCTGACAAGTGCACAATCCAACTTCTAATTAACGGATAATTTACTTCTTCTAATTTACAAGCATCGTGGCTTTCATTTAAAAAGAGTTGAAACGACACAATATCATTATAATACGCTTTTACGGTAAGTGGTGAATATTTTTTCTCTTTTTCGAGATATTCTGTATGTGACTGTAAATTATTGCGCATAAAAAAACCGTTAGATACAAATTTATAATTTATAATCTAACGGTTATAGTATTTAATCAAAAAATGATCGATTAACTTTCTAAGTTGTCTCTCATGTTTTGGATGTAAGCCGCTTTTTGAATTTTAATTCTGTTTGTAACAGAAGGCTTAATGAAAGCTTGACGTGCACGTAACTGACGAACAGTTCCTGTTTTATCAAATTTTCTTTTATAGCGCTTTAATGCTCTATCGATATTTTCTCCGTCTTTAATTGGTATAATTAACATAATATTGACACCTCCTCTCGTTAAGTGTGCAAAAGTATATTATTATTTTGAATTGACAATTATAAATTGTGAATTATTTTACAAAACAAAAAACCAAGTAACAATTTCTCATTACTTGGTTTCTATATTTTATCACCTATATGGTTTTAATCTATTCTTTTACAGCTGGTTGGTAATTTTGTTTGTCGATAATCATTTTCGATAAAATCTCTTTTAAGATTTCTGACGTTCCACCACCAATTGGTCCTAAACGACTATCTCTTAACAAACGAGCTAATGGATATTCTTCCATATAACCATAACCACCAAGCATTTGCAAACAATCGTAAATGGCTAAATCAGCTACTTTTGTAGATTTTAATTTCGCCATTGTAGCTTCTTTCACTACATATTCGCCTTTGTCTAATCTAGCAGTTGCCGCGTAATTGAATAGTTTACAATGTTCCACTTCTGTAGCGTGTTCTACCATTGTATGTCTTAACGCTTGAAATTTATTAATTGTAGTCCCGAAAGCTTCACGTTGCGACATATATTCAATGGTATAATCAATTGCATATTCTGCTCTTGCATGTGCATTGATTGCCATAATTAATCTTTCGAAAGCAAAATGTTGCATGATGTAAGGAAATCCTTTTCCTTCTTCACCCATTAAATTTTCTACTGGAATTTCTACATTGTCAAATGCAATTTCAGCAGTATCTGAAGCTCTCCAACCTAATTTATCTAATTTTGTAGCAGATATTCCTTTTAGATTTGAATCCATCAAAAACATACTGATACCTTTGTTTCCAAGTTCCAGACTTGTTTTTGCAGCTACTACGTAATAATCAGCATAAACACCGTTTGTTATAAATGTTTTAGAACCGTTGATAATAAATTTATCACCTTGTCTTACCGCTGTAGTTCTCATTCCAGCTACATCACTTCCACCAAAAGGTTCTGTAACACATAAAGCTCCAATTTTTTTACCTAAAATACTTGGTGCTAAATACTCTTGTTTGATTCTTTCATCACCTTCTGCATTTAAATGCGTCATAGCTAAATAAGCATGAGCCCACATTGCTGCAGCAAAACCAGAAGATTTAATTTTCTGAAGTTCTTCTAAAAAAACAACCGTATAGAATAAATCTAAACCTAATCCACCATAAGCTTCCGGATATTTTAATCCAAAAAAGCCCATTTCTCCGAATTTTTCCCAAATAAAGCGTTCAATTGTACCTGTTTTTTCCCATTTTTCAATGTGTGGCACTACTTCTTTGTGTAAAAAACTTCTTAAACTTTCTCTGAATAATTCGTGTTCTTCTGTAAAATATAATGAATTCATAAAACTATGCTGTGTATTTGTTGATTTTTATTGATTTATTTTAGAATTCCAAATATACGGCGATTATTTTTAATTTTTCAACAGGAAATTGCTTAACATTTGTTAAATCTTCAATATTCTTAATTTCTCCATTCATACTTCTATAGGTAACAATGTTTTTAGCAATGTAATAATTAAAGTAAGGAAATTGTTGTAACTCTTTAATTGGCAACTCATTAATTTTAATTTTCTTTAAATTTCCTGTAGATTTAATTTGGAATCTTTTATTTAAATCTGCAATAGCTTCTAACGAAATTCCCCAAATAAAACTAATTTGTTCCATATCGGCAAAACCACCAAATTTTTCTCTTTCTGCAATTATTTTAAGTGCTAATTTTTCGCCAATCATATATACTTTTTCCAGTTCTACTTGATTAGCCGTATTGATATCTTGAACTACTATTTTAGTTTCTTTCTTTTCATATTTTTGAAATTTGTTTTCGAAATTCGATTGAAATTTATTAGCAGATTTATTCGTAACCCACTCTGGAAACTTAAAATAAATCGCGTATTTTTTCATCCAATCGTTTGAAACACCGGTTAATTTTTGAAACTCGTATTTGGAATTCACGTATTTATTTTGCTTTCTTAAATTGTGTAATTTATCAATTTGCTCAACGGTCATTCCTAGCTTATAACCTTTATAATCTGAAATAAAATTCGGATTGAATGGATAAATTTTAGCGGCATTTTCTTGAGTAACTTCTTTTAAACTATCAATGCCATTTTGTTGTAATAGCCATTTTTTATCCTCTTTAGACAAATCAACATCATTAGAAGTCGATTGATTATTAGACCAATAGTAATATAATTGCATCATCCCGATTAGGATTAGCAAAATGGCAATACCGAAATAATGCCCTTTAGAAAATTTTATCATGAATTATTTTTTATAAATCAAATACAGAACTGCGTTTGGTATACACCATATCTTTCAGTTTTAACAAAAAAGCCAATGTTAAATAAAAACCGAAACCTAAACCCACTGTAATAAAAGAAATGTACACGAAAAACAAACGCACTTGAGTGGCACGCATTCCCAGTCTGTCCGCCAGACGTGAAGCGACATAAAATCCGTTTTTTTCGAAAAAATGAAGTAAATTGTACATTTCTGATTTATAATGGGATAAAGATACTTAGTTTTTTAATAACTGCAAACCCACGGCGCAATTAAGACACTTATTTTTATTGCAATACTCGTTTTTGAGTTCCAATAGTGACTGCGATTGAAAAGCATTTACAGATTTTACTTTAAACTCTGTAAATTTTTCAATAATGGAATTTTTCTCCGAAGAAATGGCTTCTAAAAGCATTGCCAATTCTTCAAAATTAAATTTTCCGAGATTTTTTTCATAACTGAATTTAATTGGAATAACTGTATTAATAATTAGTAAATCAATAAATTGAGTGGTTAAAGTTTTGCTTTTTGTTTTGCTGGCTTTTGAAAAATTATAATGACTTTTCCAATATTCTGAAGTTTCACTTTGCAATAATTTTTTAATATCCGAATAGGAATTAGCTAGAAGTAATTGCGAGAACAAATTTTGCTTGTTTGTAATCAAGTGAATTAATTGTGATAACCGAATCGTAGGAAAATTATCGGGACGGAGTTTGAAAAATTGTGGTTGCAACCCAAATTCTTCTTGCAAATTGTATTTTAGTTTGAGATACTTCCAATTGCTTTTTAATATAGAATAGTATTCATCTTCAAGATTTTCTTCTAGTAAATTTAGTTTTCCAAAAAACAAGGCTTCCAAATTTTCCACATCGAAACTTTCTTTTCTAATTATCGAATATGGAATGGATTGTGCCAAATGCAAAAAACAATCACCGTTGGTATTGAGTCCGAAGTTTTTGGCGAGCATTTCAAAAAATACAGCTTCCCAATTATGATTGGTTTCTTGCAGTCTTTTATCGATGACTTCTGATTTTCTTTCTAATCGATTTAAAAACAGACTTTCTAGCCAATTATTCCAAATAAAATCATCAATTTCAGTAATTTGATTTTCACAATTGATCCAAGATTTAGATGTAATTAGCGATTTATATTTATTGATTTCAGAAAGTGAAACATACTTTTTTAATTCCAAAGTTGGGATTTCTGAATTGTCTTTCCTAAAAATTGGTGAGTCATTTTCCCAAACTACGTGTAGAATAACGTTGTCATAATTGGCATCTTTTTCGTGATTGTGCACATACCAATCGGATGATTTAATATGAATTTCAACATTTCCAGCCCATTTTTGCTGGTTAATAGAAATTTGAGCATTGAAAATGTCTGGTCCAGCATTTTGTAAATACTGTCCGAAATGATTGATTTCTAAACTCTCGTTGAGATGTGTTTTGAGTTGGGTAAATGGCAGTTTCTTATTTACCCATAAATAATGGAGAAATTCTTCTTGCATGGCGTGTAAAATTTAATTCGGCGTTTATAAAAACAAATATAAAAAAAACGGATAACATTTTGCTATCCGTTTTTGAAAATTTTATAAAAAGTTCTCGATACATTCCGATACATGCTTCATCGGAACACTCGAACTGACGTGGTCAATTATTTAATAGAACTAATAATATCGTGTTTTGTAATGATATGATGTCTTCCATTTCCTAAATCTACTAAAACAGCTTGATTATCTTTACTGATTAGCTTAGAAACTTCATCAATAGAAGCTGCTGCCGAAACAATTGGAAATGGTTTCCCCATTACATCTTTAATTGGTAAATCGGCGATATCTTTGTTTTCGAAATAACTTCTGAACAAATCTGATTCGTCTACACTTCCAACAAATCCAGTTGTATCGATTACAGGAATTTGAGAAATTTTATATTTTTTCAATCTTTCAATCGCATGAGAAACCAATTCTTCTGTACGAACAATTACTAATGGCTTGTCTTTATGATCTTTGATTAAATCTTCTGCTTTTGTAATATCTTCGTCTAGGAAACCACGTTCGCGCATCCATTCGTCGTTGTACATTTTACCTACATATCTACTTCCTGAATCGTGGAATAAAACCACTACAACATCTTCTGGTTTGAAATGTTCTTTTAATTGCAATAATCCTTTAACCGCTGCACCAGCAGAATTTCCACAGAAAATTCCTTCTTCCAATGCTAATTTACGAGTGTAAACCGCAGCATCTTTATCCGTTACTTTTGTGAAACCATCAATTAGAGAAAAATCAACGTTTAAAGGTAAAATATCTTCTCCAATTCCTTCTGTGATGTACGAATAGATTTCGTTTTCGTCAAAAATACCCGTTTCGTGATATTTTTTAAATACTGAACCGTATGTATCAATTCCCCAAATTTTTACATTTGGTTTTTTTTCTTTTAAATATTTAGCGACACCAGAAATAGTTCCACCAGTTCCTACTCCAACTACGAAATGCGTAATTTTTCCTTCTGTTTGTTCCCAAATTTCAGGACCAGTTTGCTCGTAATGAGCTGTTGCATTACTTGGATTATCATATTGATTTACGTACCAAGAATTTGGAATTTCTTCTCCTAATCTTTTAGAAACCGAATAATATGAACGAGGATCTGTTGGTTCTACATCAGTTGGACAAACGATAACTTTTGCTCCAACAGCACGAAGAATATCTGATTTTTCTTTAGATTGTTTGTCAGAAATAACAAAAATACATTTGTAACCTTTAACAATAGCCGCTAAAGCTAATCCCATTCCAGTATTTCCAGAAGTTCCTTCAATAATTGTTCCGCCTGGTTTTAAACGTCCGTCTGCTTCTGCATCTTCGATCATTTTTACTGCCATACGGTCTTTTACAGAATTTCCAGGATTAAACGTTTCTAGTTTTCCTAAAACCAAACAAGGAATTTCTGCTGTAATTTTATTTAATCGAACTAATGGTGTATTACCAATAGTTCCTAATATGTCTTTTGCGTAGTTCATTTCTTATAATCTATTATTGATTGCAAAGTTAGTTTTTTTTGTTTCAGGTTTAAACTTTCGATGTAAAAAGTTAATTAATTTCTGATATAAACGAAAATATTCTTATGAAAACGGATGCGTGAGTGATGGTAGCGGCATCTCCCGATTTTTCTTCGGGAATATAGCGGACAGCACGACCTGTAAGGGCACGCCCAAATTCTATTTAAAGAAATTCCATTCTAGACCAAAACGAACATGAAAGTCGCGGAATGGTGAATTTGGTGCATTATAGTAATCCACTTTATTGGTAAACAAAGCGTTTATGTGTTCTGCTTTTAGGTAAATTCTACATTGTTGTACGCGAGCATTTACAAAGAAATCTAAGACTGGGAAGCCTCCAACTTTAGTTTGATCTTGCACAAAAAATTCCCCTAAAACCCCAACATAATCATCCGCATAATAATTACTGAAATAATTTATAGTAATTCCGGTTTGCAACAACATCGCTTTTTTGAAAACGGGTTTGGTATAATATAAGGTATTTCTAAGAACAAGATATGGCAAGTTTAAAATTTTCTCGTCTTGTTGTACTTCTTGAAATTTGATTCTATTATCTAAAGCCCAATTTTTATATTTAATTTCTTTAGCAATTTCAGCACTTACATATTGAATAGATTTATTGTATTGAAATGGCTTAACCACTAAACTATCAATTCTTTCTTCCGTATTAAAGAAGTATAAATGATTGTTTAAATTTGTTAATTGTACAGAAGCTTCAAACCATTTATTTTTTGTTTCCGCTTTAAATATGCTTATTTTTTCGTTTTTAAAAGACGTATTCCAATTATAATTTTCGTAATCACTTATGTTAAAAAGAAAAACATTATCTGGTAGTTTGCTGATTTGTTGCGCTGAAATTTTCACGAAATTGTCTTCAGAAAATTTATATTTTGCAAAAGCTTCATAATTGGAAGAAGGCTGATTGGAAATGGCATTTTGCAACAAAATATTAAAATTCCATTTGTTTTTATAGAATTCGTATTGCCCGCCAATGTTATTGACTCTATTGTGCAAACTATATTTAACACTCGGGTCAAAAGTGGCATCTTCAGGAATATTATAAAACTGATTATACGAATAATTATCGATGAAGAAATTTATTTCTCCTAAATTTTTAGTTTTAAAACTTAGTCCAACTTTATTATAGAATACATCAAATCGAGTTTTATTATTTATAGATGCGTATGAAGAATTTCCTAGTCTAGCGCTTGTAGTTGCTTGAATATATTCGTAAAATATATTTTCATAATATGACTGATGTTTTAACACCAAAGAATTACCAGTAGAAAATTGGTAAGAATGATCTAGAAAATAACGATGTCCTTTTAATTTGGAGGAAGCGTCGTTAAAATACACATCAACTCTTTCACGTTGTCTGAAAGAAGGATTAGTTCCGTCTAATTGCTCAATAAATTTTATACCACCATTTTCTTGGTTATAGATATCTTGTCCAACGAAATTAATTTTTAGAAAGTATTTTTTATTGATAGAGTTGTAGTTCGTTATGAATCTAAAATGTCCAGAACTAGTTAAATTATTAAAATAATCACCAATAGAACGAATCGATTTATAAGCAACTGTAAAATTTAAATTAGGTTTAGTATTGACAGAAATTAGTGCATCTAAACTTTGTCCTTGACGCATAACTGTTTTAAAATATAAATCGGTTAAAGGTGTTGGAACAGAATAATAATAAATATCGCTATTATTTAAATACGCACAATGCTTGGCATTAAAACCAAATTGTGGTAAAGTATTATTTCTTTTTTTTGAAAAATCTAGCTGATTGTAAAGATAACCTTCATTTGAAAATGCAAATAATCCAAAATTATCTTTTTTCAAATAATTGTATTTATATTCATCTTGAATAGTTAATGAAGTATCAATATAAACAGTGTCTTTCTCAGCATTGAAAGTTTTATATAATTTAATATCGGCTTTTACGTCTTCAACTTTTGTTGAATCTAATTCTTGAGCATTTAAAGAAAATGACAAAAAGGAAAGCAACACTATAAGGTATCTCATTTTTACAATTTAAAAGGCAAATGTAATGAGAATTTGTGGAAATAAAAAAACCCCGATAAAATCGGGGTTTTTAAAAAATATTTAAAACTATAGCTTATTGTAAAAAAGCTGGAGTTTTTGAATTTATAACAAATAAATCTGCAACTGATATACTTGGAACATTACTAGAATTTGTAGAATATTCCGAAGATGGATAAATTAATCTATTAGGTCTTGAAGATTTAGTATTACCGGAAGGTAATGGTAAATCAGGGAAACCAGTTCTTTTATGATCTAAATATAATTCCATACCATTCCATTGCATTAAAGCTAAATACTTTTGATTAATGATACAGTTGATTTTATTAGCAGAAGCAGCCCATCCTAAACCATTTTTAGTTGAAATCGCTGTCATATAAGTTGCAGGATTTAAAGTTCCGTTTGGCAAATCTGTGAAAGAATAATCATTGTAAAAAGCAAATGAAGCTTGAATACCTTGATCAAACAAAGCTTGAGCACTTCCTGCCATATATCCTCTTTGTACAGCTTCAGCTTGTAAAAAATAAGATTCTGCAAGTTGCATTAAATATGCATTTCTTCTAGCAGCAGCGCTAGTAGCTGGACCACCTGCTGAACCAGTTCTACCAGTATAGAAACCTGCCATTCTTGCAACAGCAGTAGCAGGAGAAACACCTTGATCTGTATTAGTAACTGCAGTAAAGTGTCTTGGTCTTCTAGGATCTACAACACCATTAGAAATATCAGCAGTATTAATTTGTCCTAGCAACATTTTAGAAGCAAAAGAAGCAGCTGCATTTTGTTGATAACCTCCTAAAAAGGCATCACCAGCAGCATTAATACCATAAACACGAGCGATAGGATTTCTTTGTCCAATTGTAGCGTCGCCATAACCTGGGTTAGAAGTAACATTAGCAGAAATAAACACAGGATTTAAAATAGCAAATCTATTATTACGCAATGTAATTAAACTAGCATTAGTAGTTTTAGACAAACGCATTAAAATTCTTAACTCAATAGTATTGATATACTCTAACCATTTAGCAGTATTTCCTTGAAAAACGATATCTTCAGCACCTAAAGCTACAACATCTGCATTTGGATTATTGATTAAATCTCTTGCTTCGTCTAATTCAGCAAAAAATTTAGGATAAATTGTAACATCATCATCATATTTAGGCTGAGGGATATCTGTTTTAAAAGCCTGAGAATAAGGCACATCACCATACAAAGCAACTACATTATCCATAGTAATAACCTTAAACAATTTTGCAATAGCAAAATGGTATGAATATCTTGGGTCTACATCTTTTTTATCAATAATATCTTGAAAATTATCAGCAAAAATATAAGCATTTTCAAATAAACCAACTTCATCAGCACTTGTAAAATCAAATGACAATCTTGTAGAAGAAGATGTATATCCAGTATTTAAAGCCCAAACATATGACATCTCATTACCAAAACTATTCATGGTAATTTGTTGATGTGTGACATAATTATTAATAGCACCCCCTAACATTTTATTAGGAGTAAGATTCGAAGCATCAGCATTATTAGTCTGATCTTCATTTACATCTAAATAGCTTTCACAAGAAAACAAAAATAAAATAGATGCAAAAGATAAAATTATTTTTTTCATATAATTTAAAATTAAATTAATTTAATTTATTAAAACGAAGCGTTAATTGTAAAACCAAATGTTTTAGTAGAAGGATATTGACCATCACCAATAAAACCAATACTATTACCGTTTGTATTATTCATTGTACCAGCAGGATTACGTGCTGCAGTAGAAGTAGATTGGTTATAAGTTGAATTTGCTTCAGGATCTGCATAACCTCTATTTTCTAAACCATTTTTAGCTTTAAGAAAACCACCATCTGCTAAGAAAACAAAAGGATTTCTTGCATTAAGAGAAAATTTAAAAGAAGTTAAACCTGCTCTTTTGATAACCTTTTTAGGCAATTCATAAGATAAAGCAATTTCTCTAATTCTTAATGAAGTAGCGTCAACTAAATTTGAAGAACCTAAATTTGCATAAGTACCCCAATAAGCTTGTGTACGGTTAGTAGCAATAGTTTGACCATCATATGCACCACCAGTTAACACAGAAGTATTAGCAATGTAATCACCAACAGCAGGAGTTGCAGGATTGTCATAAACTGAATTTTCAATTAACCAACCATCTTCTCTACTAAACTCAGGCTGTCCTGATTCATATAAATGACCATTCCAAGTTAAATTACGTTTAGTTTGTGAAATAAAACTATGACCAGTTCTATAATCAGCAGTGAATGATAAACCAATACCTTTATAAACAAATGTATTTGTAAATCCTAAAATATAATCTGGAGTAGCTTTACCTAAAACTTTAAGTGCTGGAGAAGCAGTAGGAGCACCAGTAGTAGCATTAACAATAATATTACCATTTGCATCTCTTAACCAATCTGTACCTTTAATCAAAGGAAATTGATCTCCTTCTTGTGCAGAAATATTAAAATCAATATCATTGTTACCTGCATATAAAATAATTTCACCTGTTTCACCAGCATCATTTACATAAGTTTTGTTTGTAGAGTAAGAAGCTCTACCAGTCCATGAGAAGTTTTCTGTTTTAATTGGTTGGAAAGATAAATCTATCTCAAAACCATTAGCAGTTAAACTTCCAGCATTTGCTAATTTTGTTGCTAAACCTGAAGTACTAGACACAGAAGATCTATTAATTAAATCTTTAGTTTCTGTATTAAAATATGCAGCTTCAATCATAATTCTGTCTTTCAAGAATCCGAAAGATCCACCAACTTCAAATGTAGTATACATCTCTGGTTTTAAATCAGGAGAAGCAAAATTATTTTGATCGTTAAACTGAGTTCCTACAGTACCATTAGGGTAAGGAAAACCAGTAGATAAAATACCTACCGGGATTACATCATAAGCATTAAGAGCATCTAGAGAACCAATTTTTGTGTAATTAGCATATAATTTTGAACTTGAAAAAGTTGATTTATCCTTTAAAGCTCCTATTGCTACTGAAGGGATAAAACTAATACCTGCTGATGGGTAAAAGAAAGTTTTATTTCCTTTAACACCTACTGAGTTTCCTTCAAGACGAGAAGTCAAGTTTAAAAATAAATAATCTTTATAATCTAAATCAACATTAGCAAAAGTTGCCGTTATGTTCTGTACTGTTCTTCTGTTAGAAAGTGCAGTAATATTATCTAGTTTTAAAACATTTTGAATGTTATACCATCCTAATATATCTAAATTAATACCTCCTTGAGAAATTCTGTTTGTACGAATTGTCTGTAAATTTTGCCCTAAATTTGCTTTAAAGCCAATAGCATCAGTTAATTCATAATCAAAATTCAACATAAAATCACCATAGTAAGTTAATCTATCAAAATTTGATTGATAAAAACTAGAATCAGATTCAAAGTGCCCATCTGTTAAACCTAAAGCAACACCAGGAATTAATCTACCAGCATTCGCATAAGAAATTTGGTTTATAGTATTATACTGAACTGAGTTATTTAATACAACATTAATATTTTTATTAATTTCATATTTAGGTTTCAAATTAAAACTAAAAAAGTTTCTATCTTCAACCAATCTGTTGTTATCTTTAGCCCAAAATGGATTTTGATAATATGAATTCCAACCATATAAACCTCTATTTCTAAACTCACCAACAGGAATGTTTGTAGCTGTATTCAACAAGTTTGTTAACAAAGTATAATCATTTCTACCAGAAGCAGTTGTAGCATTAACGTTAGCTTGTTTAGTTCTGCTGTTCGTATAATTTACAACAGCATCTATAGAAAATTTATCAAAAGTTTTACCTACAGATAATAACACATTATTTCTGTTAAAAGTATCACCCTCTAAGATAAAATCTCTTCTATAGTTTCCTAAATTAAGATTTATGTAAGAATCTTTACCTGACACACCAACATTTAAATTGTTCTGATAAGTAGTACCTGTTGAATAAAAATCTTTTATCCCATCATCACCTAAAGAAGAATATGGAACTACGATAGTAGAGCCATCTTGATCAGGAAAGCCTACCTGATGAGGCGCACCATCAAATTTTGGTCCCCAACCTCCGTTTTCATCAGAATATCTTATTCCAAACCAACCTTGTCCGTAAGTAGTTTGTCTTAAAGGAACAAAATTAATAGTTTCAAAATCAACAGAAGATGTTAATCTTACATCCATTTTATTACCTGTACCACCTTTTTTAGTTACAACAACAACAACACCATTCTTACCTTGAGAACCGTAAAGTGCAGCACCTTGTGCGCCTTTAAGCACTGTAATGTTTTGAATAACATCTGGTGCTAATGAAGATAATACGTTAGCAGTAGAAATTACATCATCAATAACTACTAAAGCTTGTGTATTACCAGCAATAGAAACCATAGATCTAACACGGATTGAATTATCACCTGCTACTCCATTAGTTGTTGCATTAATTGTAACCCCTGACACCTTACCAACTAAAGCACGAACTGCGTCTGGGTTAGAAGCAGCTGTTAACTCTTTACCACCAACTGTTTGATAAGAAGACGTTACCGCATCTTTCTTTCTTTTAATACCTAAAGCTCCAACAACCTGAACTACTTCAATATTATTAGAACTAGTTGCTAATACAACATTAACAACATTACCAGCACCAACAGTAACAGTTTTAGTATCTTTTCCTAAGAAAGAAAACTCTAAAACTTCACCTTCACTAGCTTTAATTGAGAATTTACCATTCTCATCTGTTTGAGTACCTTGTTGTGTACCCGCAATACTTACAGTAGCACCAGGCAATTTTGCGCCATCACTTGTTACTGTACCTGTAACAGTTTTCTGTTGTGCGAAAGAAAACTGCATTGTAAACGCTACTAAAAGCGTAAAAATCCATTTGAACTTCGATCTCATATTAATTTTATTTGAGTTAGTTATTCCGCAAACTTCTTAATAATTTCTTAAATAAACAAATAATACTTCGGAATATTATCAATTTATTTGTGTTAAATTTTTTTAGCTAAAAAAAATAGATTGCCGAAACAACTATACAATAGATGCAAAAAAGTGTTAAAGGTTGCGTGAAAATAATTTATTTTTGCAAAAAATAAATTATGTTAAAGAAATGTTATAACGAAATTTTAATTGAATGTGGCACTGACGAAGCAGGCAGAGGCTGTTTAGCTGGGCCTGTAACCGCTGCTGCAATTATTTTACAGTCTCCTAACTTTACCTTAACAAAGGAGAAAAAAAAATTAGAAAAATTAGTCTATAAATCCATCAACGACTCCAAACAACTTTCAGAAAAAAAGCGTTTTGAGTTAAGACCAGTCATAGAAGATTTATTTGATTTTGCGTTTACTCACATTCAAAATGATGAAATTGATGAAATAAACATACTAAACGCCTCGATGAAAGCTATGCAAGAAAGTGTTTTGAACCTAAAAACTCGACCTGAATATATAATTGTAGATGGAAACCGACCTTTAAATGGTAAATTAGGCATGAAACAAACTAATGGGAAGATTTTTTCATTAGAAGAGATTGAAATCCTAAAATCAATTCCAAATACTTCTATTATAAAAGGTGATGCTAAATTTTTGAGCATAGCCGCTGCTTCAATTTTAGCCAAAACATATAGAGATGATTTTATGGATAAAATTCATGAAGAATTCCCTATGTACAATTGGAAGAAAAACAAAGGTTACCCTACGAAAGAACACAGAGATGCTATTAGAGAATACGGTATCACAAAATACCACAGAAAAACTTTTCGATTATTGCCTGAGCAGTTGCGTTTGGATATATAAAAATTTAAACAAATGTATTTTCAAATAGTACAGAAAAATGTTTTAGAATTTTTTCTTTCACTTCTTGCTCATCAACTGGTTTACCTAATTCAACATGCATTGACGTTACTGCTTTACCACGAATACCACAAGGAATAATATTATCAAAATACCCTAAATCTGCATTTACGTTTAAAGCAAATCCATGCATGGTTACCCAACGAGAAGCTCGAACACCTAAAGCACAAATTTTTCGAGCAAATGGCGTACCTACATCAAACCACACACCTGTTTCACCAGGACTGCGTTCTGTTTTCAATCCGTATTCGGCTAAAGTTAAAATTATAGCTTCTTCTAAAAAGCGAAGGTATTTATGAATATCTGTGAAAAAATTTTCCAAATCTAAAATAGGATACCCAACTATTTGCCCAGGACCATGATAGGTAATATCTCCTCCTCTATTTATTTTATAAAAAGTCGCACCTTTTTCTGTCAATTGCTTTTCGGAAAGTAATAAATTGGAAAAATCACCACTTTTACCTAAAGTATAAACATGAGGATGTTCCACATATAAAAAATAATTAGGCGTAATAATCTCTGGAGTATTTCTTTGTTGAATTTTTAAATCGACAATTCCTTTAAATAATTCTTCTTGATAATCCCAAGTGTCTTTATAATCTTTATTCCCTAAATCTAGAAGTTGAATTTTTTTATTCATAATTAGAAGGATGCTCTTTTTATCACAAAGCGGCTAGGTATTTTTCTTAATTTATAGATTTTCGAGTTCAATTGTAAAACTAAGTCGCTCCGGTGCTTTTATATAATCTTCAATAGAAAAAGAAATAAAAATTGTCTTTTTATCTTTACTCAATTTATAATTTTTAACTGATACTGTTTTAATTTTTCTTGGAAAAGTGTATTCCAGTACATATTTAGAATCTTTAAGAGCTTTTCCTGTTAGTTTACCAATTTGTTTGAACTCTTTATTCATTTTCTTCAAATCAGCTTTACTCATTTCTTTCTCTTCTTCTACTTCTTCCACATATTCTTCATCATCTACAACATCAACTGAAGTTGAATCTGCATAATCCTCATAAACATAAGTCGAATCCTCAACATAAGCTGTCGTGTCTGAATCTTCATACATGTCTTCACTATCATAAGCAGAAGTATCAATAACTATTTCCTTTTTCACAACACTTCTTGAAAATAAATTCCCTTTAAAAGTCATTGTTGTTTTTGTATCATTGAATAAACCACCCATTCCAGACATCGCATCTGCATTTTTACCTGAAGCTTTTTGCAAAGTTGAAGTTGGAGCTTCCATATTATTTAGTTCATCAATATTCTTGAATGTTCCATAAAGTTCAAAATAAGCTTGACCTTTCTTTTTATTCATAACACTGTGAATAGAAAATTTTTCTAATTTTTCAAATACAGCAATTTGCTCTGGAGTCAAAGTATCTCCTTTTTTAGTCGCCATTGCTTTAAAATCTTTAAAATGAAAAGTACTGTCTATATCTTTATCCGATTCAGAAAAAAGTGCTTTTGCAGATTCTTTTTGTTTGTCTCCCATTTTTGAAATGGTTTCAACAAATTTTGACATATTAAAATTATAAGAAACTTTTCCAGTACCATCAGAATTAATGATTACTTTTTCAGTAATATTACAACTCACCAATAAAGTTGCAACTAAAAATACAACTACTAATTTTATGTTCTTCATTATTTTTTTTTATTTTTCCCAAAGATACAATTTTGAATTAATTCTGCTAAAAAATTCGTACTTTGAAACTACATTTCTATTACCTATCTTTGCCGTCTTAAAAATATAAAAAAATTATGCAACTTTCCGAACAAGAAATCATTAGAAGAGAGAAATTACAAGCCTTAAGAAATTTAGGCATAAATCCTTATCCTGCAGATTTATATCCTGTAAAAGACACTTCAAAAACTATAAAGGAGAATTTTGAAGAAGGAAAGAAGGTTGTAATTGCTGGAAGATTAATGAGTAATCGTGATCAAGGAAAAGCGTGTTTTGCAGAAATTCAAGATAGCGAAGGTCGTATTCAAGCTTATTTCAACAGAGATGTAATTTGCGAAGGTGAAGACAAAACTTTATATAACCAAGTTTTCAAAAAATTAACCGATTTAGGTGACTTTATTGGAGTTGAAGGAGAATTATTTACCACACAAGTTGGTGCGAAATGTATTCGTGTTTCAAACTTTACTTTTTTAAGTAAAACGTTACGCCCATTACCTTTTCCAAAAACAGATGAATCTGGAAAAGTGTACGATGAATTTAACGATGCCGAATTACGTTACCGTATGCGTTATGTAGATTTAGTTGTAAATCCGCAAGTGAAAGAAGTTTTCGTAAAAAGAACAAAATTATTCTCAGCCATGAGATCTTTCTTTAACGAAAGTGGTTATATGGAAGTGGAAACACCAATTTTACAATCTATTCCTGGTGGAGCTGCGGCTCGTCCGTTTATGACACACCATAATAGTTTGGACATTCCATTATACATGAGAATTGCAAACGAATTATACTTAAAAAGATTAATTGTTGGTGGTTTTGATGGGGTATACGAATTTTCTAAAAACTTCCGTAACGAAGGAATGGACAGAACGCACAATCCAGAATTTACTGCAATGGAAATATATGTAGCCTACAAAGATTACAATTGGATGATGGAATTTACCGAAAACCTTTTGGAATATTGTGCTACAAAAGTAAACGATACAACAGATGCTACTTTTGGCGAACACAAAATTAGTTTCAAAGCGCCATATGCAAGAGTAACTATGACGCAATCAATTATTGATTTCACTGGTTTTGATATTTCTGGAAAAACGGAAGCTGAATTATTTGAAGCTGCGAAAGGAATGGGAATTGACGTGGATGAAACGATGGGTAAAGGAAAACTGATTGATGAAATTTTCGGAGCTAAATGTGAAGGAAATTATATCCAACCAACATTCATCACCGATTATCCGAAAGAAATGAGTCCGTTATGTAAACAACACCGTGACAATCCAGATTTAACGGAACGTTTTGAATTAATGGTTTGTGGAAAAGAAATTGCCAACGCGTATTCTGAATTAAATGACCCAATTGACCAACGTGAGCGTTTTGAAGCTCAGATGGCTTTAGCCGAAAAAGGTGATGACGAAGCGAACGGAATTATTGACGAAGACTTCTTACGTGCATTAGAATACGGAATGCCTCCAACTTCTGGTTTAGGAATTGGAATGGATAGATTAATTATGTTTTTAACAAATAACGCGTCAATTCAGGAAGTTTTATTCTTCCCACAAATGCGTCCGGAGAAAAAAGTGATTTATGAATTAACAGAAGATGAGAAATTCATAGTTTCTTTATTAGAAAAAGAAAACAATCAACCAATTGGCGTATTGAAAGAAAAGTCAGCGTTAAGCGGAAAAAAATGGGATGCTTCCATGAAAGGATTAGCAAAACACGGCTTAACAAGTGTTGTGGTTGATGGCGATACTAAATTAGTGGTTTTAAATTAACCTCAATTTTCACAATTAAAAAACCTCGAAGCAATCAAGTTTCGAGGTTTTTTTATTTCTTTAATGCTCTGTTTAATTTCTTAAAATTTAAAACCAAACATTACGCCATCGCCAACAAAACCGCCTTGGTAAGAACGAATATAATCTACACGGAAAATCTTAAGCTTTCCGAATCCAATTCGGTCCAAACCAACTGTAACTTCTTGGTATGGCTTATTATCTGAAGTAGCTAATTGATGAAATCCTCCAACTAAATTCCAACCTAATTTATTTAACAATGGAATTTTATTCATAAAATAACCATTATCATTATAATTTACGTGTGTTTCAAAATACTGATTATTGGTCGATTGCGTGTAATATGGCAGTAAATTAAAACTTGTATTGTACTGACCATCAATTCGAACATGGGTTTGATTTCCATTAAAATGTTTGTAATCTGCAAATGAAATATTATCAGCATTAAAGAATTTACCTACTTTCATATTTATGTCTAAATCACCTTTATTAGCCAATGTTTTGCTATAATTCAACCTAGCTTCTAAAAAGTCATATTCGTAACCTTTAGCCGACGCTAAAAACGCTTTTGAATAGGTAAAACCAAGAGTTGGATATTTCCCTTCGTTCATATTCATTTTTCCGTCTGGTCTAGTAATATATTTTTGACCGAAAACAATTCGTGAACTTAAACTAAACTTTGTTAAATGATGTTCTTCAATTGCTGCAAAAGCTTCAGAACTTGGATCTAACGGATTATTTGAACTATAAATATCATCTGTTTTTACCCAAGATTGATTCGTAGTATTAAATAATGGTTTTCTGTTTTCGTATGCTAAATTGGCGTTTAAAAACAATCCGTTTAACACTTCTCTTCCCGTTGCAATTTCAATAAATTCTTTTTCATATAATTTCATGAAATTATTTTTAAAAACTAACGAGCTAATCGAATTCACTATTCCAGAAATAGGTTCTGAACTGTTAAATTGATTGACCTTATTACCACCAGAAAGAAGAATAAAAGCATCATTTGTGTTGTTGAATTTATGATAAAAACCAGCAGTTGGTCTTAGTCTTTTATCTGAAAATCCATATTGAAAATCAGATGTAATTGTTGTGTATTTTTGTTTTTCTTCATTATATTTAGAATATGAAAATCCGGAACCAATATGATATCCTTGAACCGTATTGAAATTGAAAGAAGAAAAATTAAACAAGCCTTGATAATTGAATCTCGTGTTCTTAAAACTGTTTTTAAAAGTATAACCTGTAATAATTTTACCTAATTTAAACTTATTTGAAACGGCATCAACAGAATCCAAATACACTTGAGAATTTCGGGTTTTATACACGCTATCTTTTTTTACATAATTGGTAGTTTCTTCTTCTGTTAAAGGCACCGGACGATTTTCTAACCAATAAGAATCTTCTTTTTTATTCGATTTTTCTGCAAAAGTAACGACTTCGCTTCCAAACGTTTTTTTCTCAAAACTATCCACAAAGTTATAATTACTAAAAACGTGCGTATATTTTCCGTTGAATTTCATCATAAAAATTCCCGCCTTAAAATCGAACGATTGTAAACTTTTTACCCACATTGAATTGTCGGGATTATAGTTGAAATTTTGAACCAATTTTAACGATTCTAAAAACTCCTGTTGTGCTCTATATCCCTGAATATCCAAATCCACTGCATAAATTGCATAGGTTTCATCAACAATGTAAATATAACCTTCAAAAACAGGCTCTTTATCTCGTTTTGGCGTGACTTTAATCTTATAAATATAATTATTATAACTATCTGTAAATGTGTCTTCTATTTTGTATTTGTAATACGTAAAAGCGTTAGAAGCAATTGGGGAAATCATCGGAATATTAAAATCAATTGTATTCTGATAAAAATCGTAATTAGTATTTACTGCTGTATTAAAACTGAATCCGTTATCATTACCAGCAATTTTACTTGCGATAATTTCTTCTTTTAAATTGTTTGGTTTTTCGAACTTAATTTTAGAAACCGTTTCCGATTGATAAATGATTCCAGAACCTGTAGAATCAAGGTTTCCTTCCATATCACCAATTTCAACACCCATAAATTTCTTAGGAATATCTTTTACTCTAAAAATTCCTCTAGAATAAAAATCGGCTTCAAATTTATCTGTTTTGTCTGTGTTTTTTTTACGATTGGCAATAGCGTTTCTGATAATTCCATTAGCTGGATTCTCGCCACTTTTCACTACTACTTCTTCAATAGAATATTCTTCATCGGATAAAGTAGCATTTATAACTGCAGGAAAAGAATTAATTTCTTGAGTAATCGTTTTGGTTTTATATCCTAAAATTTTGAAAACCAAAGTATAATTACCCGTTTTTTTTACGTTTAACTCATATTCTCCATTTTCATTTGAAGAAGTTCCATTATAAGTTTTTTCAATTGTAACACTTGCATAAGGCAAGGTATTTCCTTTTGAATCTGTGACTTTTCCTCTAATTTGAGCAATTGAAAAACTTGAGAATAGCACAACAAAGGCGAATAGTAATTTAGATTTCATATTTGGCTTTTATTGTTTTTTGTTTATACATGCTATTAGTTTACAAATAGTTCTTTTTGTTACAGAAATTTCTTAATAATTTTATATTTTTATTTTTATTTAACTTGTTCCACAGAACCTGAAGTACTTTCGGTGAATTTTACCTTTTCAGTTTTTCCAAAATATTTTACTGATGCACTTGTTGAAGCTGTAGCATCTAGGCTTTTTAAAGCTACAAAATTTACTTCAGAAGACGTACTTGCCGAAACTTGAGCAACATTCGACACTAACTCTTTCGCATCACAATCTGATGAACTTGACGCATCAATAGCTAAATTATTTGTTTTTCCTTTTAAATCAACAGTTGAACTGCTACTTAAATTCACCGCAACATCTTGAGTAGACATATTTAAGGCCACATTTGAACTTGATGAAGCATCAATAAAAATTGAATTACAAGTCACCGTTCCTGAAAAATCAGCACTTGATGACGTATTAATTTTTAACAAACTTACGTTCAAATTATTTTTAATTGAAAAAGTTGCCGATGAACTTACTGTAACACTTCCAATACCTTTATTTGTAACAGATACAAGTAGCTTACTCGTATCTAAATTTTTAAAATATTTGTCGTTATCAATATAAATTCTTAAAACATTATTCTTTGCTTCGACTTTTAAATATTTCATTAAATCTTTTTCCCAACTCACCACAACACTTTGCGCTGCTCCTTGTGTATAAACCACATTCACACTGGTTGAAACCTTAATTGCAGTAAAATTCTCAACCACTCTGGTTTCTTTAATTTGTGCAAAAGAAGTGCTAATCATTGCAAAAAAAGCAATAATAAATACGAAATTTTTTTTCATTTTTTTATAGTTTTTAGAGTGTAATTTTATAGACGATTTTATAATCAAAATAGTTGTATCAGTTATAAAAAACTTTGCAAGGCTAACGTATAACTTTTCAAACCAAAACCTATAATTACCCCTTTTGCATTGGGTGAAATATAAGATTGATGACGAAACGTTTCTCTTGAAAAAGTATTGGAAATATGTACTTCAATTACTGGAGAAGTTATTGCTTTTATGCAATCGGCAATAGCCACAGAAGTATGGGTATAAGCGCCTGCATTCAGGATAATTCCATCATAAGAAAAGCCAACTTCTTGCAATTTATTTATAATTTCACCTTCCACATTGGATTGAAAATAATCTAGTTGTATTTCTGGAAATTGAGATTTCAATTCACTAAAAAATGAATTGAAATCTTGATTTCCATATATTGATGTTTCTCTTTGTCCTAATAGATTTAAATTAGGCCCATTCAGAATTAATATTTGCATTATTTCCCGTCTTTGTCAACTACAATTTTATTATCTCTGTTTGCTAATTCCCAAGCCAAAGTGAAGGCTAATTTTGCACGCATAGTTAACAAATCATATTCAATTTTATCAGCAGTATCGTTTGGCCCATGGTAATCTTCATGCACACCATTGAAAAAGAAAATTGAAGGAATTCCTTTTTTAGCGAAGTTGTAATGGTCAGAACGGAAATAAAATTGATTTGGATCATTTCTAGCATTAAAAGTATAATCTAAATTTAATCCAACATATTTGGTATTCATTTCTTCATTTATCGAATGTAATTCTGAGCTTAATCTGTCAGAACCAATTACATATACATATTTTCCGTTTTCTTTATGATTTGAAAGTGTATCTCTACGACCTACCATGTCAATATTAATATCGGCAACTGTATTTTTAATTGGAAATAATGGATTTTCTGAGTAATATCTCGAACCGTGTAAACCATGTTCTTCACCTGTAACATGTAAAAATAAAATCGAACGTTTTGGTGCATGACCTTCTTTTTTTGCTTCTGCAAAAGCTTTTGCAATTTCAATTAAAGAAACAGTTCCTGAACCATCATCGTCAGCTCCATTAAATACTTCACCATTTTTCATACCGATATGATCATAGTGAGCAGAAATAATTACAACTTCTTCTGGTTTTTCAGCACCTGGAATAAAAGCCCAAATATTTTCAGAATCTCCTAATCTTGGAGAAAATCCTTTTTTCATAAATTCTGAAGGTACTTTTTGATAGTAATCCGTTGATCCTGGTGGATTTTTAATTCCTAAAGCTTTATATTGTTCAATAATGTACAAACCTGCTTTTCTCTGACCTTCTTCACCTGTATTTCTACCTTGCATTTCATCTGAAGCAACAACATGAAGATTTTTAGATAAATTAGCTTCATTGATAGTGTTCATGTATTTTGCAACATCAACATTCTTTTTTTGACTAACAACTGCTTTTTTTGGAGAACAACTTAGCAAAAATACTGTTGCTGTAAGTAGTAATAATAACTTTTTCATCTGTATTTGTTTAAGACAATACAAATCTAACTAAAAAAGTTTTATACCAATAAATTTTATAAGAATTTTATAAAGGGAAGAAATAAAAAATGGCAAGCGACCTACATCGCACCGCTACAACCACATACCTTTGCTGCGTTCCCACCCTGGAGGATTTTGAGGGAGCTGGTCGTGTAGGACTTGCCGGTGCAAATATACAATCTTTTATTATTTTTGCAAATCAAAATTTAGTTTAAAATAAATTGTAATATTGTAATATAAATTATTAAGGAAATGAAAAAAATTAACTTACTTATAATCACATCATTAAGCGTTTTTTTATATAATTGTGGTGATACAAAAGATTTGTTTTCTATCGCTTCAAAAGACTTAAAACAAGTCTACAAACCAAATGAAAGTGTCAATTTAAGTGTTGAAAACGCAGAAAATGCTACAATTGATTCGGTAGTTTATTATTCAAATGATGTTAAATTAGGAACATCTGCAAATAATAAAGTCTTAAATTTCAAATTAGAAAAATTACAATTTGGGCTTCAAGATATAAAAGCAGTTGTATTTTATGAAGGTGAAAAAGCAGAATGCGTAACTTCTTTTGAATTGGTTTCTAGCATTACACCAAAATTATATGAAACTAAAGATTATACGATTTTAAACACATACAAACACGATTCCGACGCTTATACTCAAGGATTAGAATTTTACAAAGGAACTTTATTAGAAGGAACTGGTCAAAATGGCGAATCAACACTAAGAAAAACAGATTATAAAACAGGAACTATTTCAAAATCAGTACCGTTATCTCCAGATTATTTTGGAGAAGGAATTACAGTTTTTAATGGAAAAATATACCAACTGACTTGGAAAAACAAAATCGGATTTATTTATAATGCAGAAACTTTAGTACAAGAAAAGACGTTTAATTATTTCGCGGATATTGAAGGTTGGGGATTAACTCACAATGACAAACATTTGATAATGAGTGATGGAACAAATAAAATTCACTTTCTAGATCCTGAAACTCAAAAATTAGTTCGTTCCATAAATGTGTATTCTGACACCAATGCCATTCCAGAATTAAACGAATTAGAATGGATTGACGGAAAAATTTGGGCCAATATTTATCAAAAAAACGCAGTTGTTATTATCAATCCAGAAAATGGTGCAGTTGAAGCTGTAATTAACTTTAGTGAGTTAGATGCTAAAATTGAAAATAAAAATAAAGATGTTTTAAACGGAATTGCTTATAATCCTGCTACAAAAACCGTATTTATTACTGGAAAAGATTGGGATAAAATGTTTGAAATTAAATTGAAATAATTTTCCCAAAACTAAAAGCAACCAAAACTACTTTTATGAAAAAAATTATAATTGCATCAGTATTTCTGATGTTTAGCCTACACATACATTCACAAAACAAAAAGAAGAAAATGAATATTATTCAACCGCCTGTAGCGAAAATAATCCCTAAAAAATTAGAAAAACACGGAGATGTTAGAACCGATAATTACTATTGGTTAAATGAAAGAGAAAACCCAGAAGTGATTGATTATTTGAATAAAGAAAACGAATATTACCAACAATCTACAGCACATACGAAACAATTTCAAGACGATTTATTTCTAGAAATGAAAGCTAGAATTAAGGAAGACGACAGTTCTGTTCCTTATTTTTATAACGAATATTGGTACATCACGCGTTTTGAAACTGGTAAAGATTATCCAATTTACGCCAGAAAAAAAGGAAGTTTAGACGCCAAAGAAGAAATTTTATTCGATTGTAATGAAATGGCAAAAGGACAATCTTATTTCAATTTGAGCGGAATGAGCGTTAGCGGCGACAATAAACTAGTGGCTTTTGGATTGGATTTAGTTTCTAGAAGACAATACACAATTCAAATTAAAAATTTAGAAACAGGAGAAATCCTTTCTGACAAAATTGAAAATACTACTGGTGGTTCAAGCTGGTCTACAGATAATAAAACGCTTTTTTACACTGGAAAAGATGCACAAACCTTACGATCTGATAAAGTTTTCAAACATAAATTAGGCACAAATGCTGCTGAAGATGTTTTAGTTTTCCATGAAAAAGACGATACGTACAACACGTTTGTATACAAAGAAAAATCGAAAAAATACATGATCATCGGTTCTGGAAGTACACTTACAACAGAATACCAAATTTTAGAAGCAGACAATCCTGATGGAACTTTCAGAATCTTTCAACCAAGAACACGTGGTTTAGAATATTCTATTTCTTTCTATAAAGATAAATTTTACATCTTAACAAATGCCGACAAAGCAACCAATTTCAAATTAATGACAACAGCTGAAAATGCTACATCAAAAGAAAATTGGACGGATTTAATCCCACACAGAAAAGACGTTTTATTAGAAGGCATCGAAATCTTCAAAAACTATTTAGTGGTTGAAGAACGTTCAAACGGATTAAACAAAATTCAAATTAAACCTTGGGATGGTTCGGGAGATTATTACTTGCCTTTCAACAGTGAAACATACACTTGTTATACTACTTCAAACGTAGATTTCAATACAGATATTTTACGTTACGGCTACCAATCTATGGCAACTCCGTCTTCTGTGATTGATTTCAACATGAAAACCAAAGAAAAAACGGTCTTAAAAGAACAAGAAGTTTTAGGTGGAAAATTCGACAAAAATAATTACACAGAAGAAAGAATTTGGGCAACTGCAGCTGACGGAACAAAAATTCCAATGAGTATTGCATACAAAAAAGGCATCAAAAAAGATGGTAAAAATCCATTATTACAATATGCGTATGGTTCTTATGGTGCATCAATGGATCCTTATTTTTCAAGCACTCGTTTGAGTTTAATGGACAGAGGATTTATCTATGTTATCGCTCACATTCGTGGTGGTGAAGACTTAGGTAGAGAATGGTACGAAAACGGAAAACTATTAAAAAAGAAAAATACATTTACCGATTTTATCGATTGTAGTAAATACTTAATTGCTGAAAAATATACTTCTCCTGAGCATTTATACGCTGAAGGCGGTTCTGCTGGTGGCTTATTAATGGGTGCGATTGTAAACATGAATCCAGAATTATACAATGGTGTGATTGCGCAAGTTCCTTTCGTGGATGTAATTACTACGATGTTAGACGATTCAATTCCGTTAACAACAGGAGAATATGACGAATGGGGAAATCCAAACGAGAAAATATCTTATGATTATATGTTATCTTATTCGCCATACGATCAAGTAAAAGCGCAAGATTATCCGAATATGTATGTTTCAACAGGATTACACGATAGTCAAGTACAATATTTCGAACCAGCAAAATGGGTAGCGAAATTAAGAGTCATGAAAACGAACAACAAACAATTGTTTTTAGATACGAATATGGAAGCCGGACACGGTGGTGCATCAGGTAGATTTGAAGCTTTGAAAGAATTGGCTAAAGAATTTGCTTTCTTATTCGATTTAGAGAAAATTAAAAAATAAATTAAAGAATGATTTGTCAATCTGAACTTGTTTCAGATTCTTGATTATTATTTTAGATTCTGAAACAAGTTCAGAATGACAGATGCAATATTTAAAGATATGATAGCGAACATGAAGAAGGAAATAACAGCATACAATTCTGTTTTAGAATTAGTTGGAAACACACCAATTATTAAACTAAATAAAATTGCAGAAGGTTTAAAAGGAAATTTTTACGCAAAAGTAGAAGCTTTCAATCCTGGACATTCAGCGAAAGACAGAATTGCCATGCACATTATCAACAGTGCAGAAGAAAAAGGCATTTTAAAACCTGGTGCAACCATTGTGGAAACTACATCTGGAAATACCGGTTTTAGTTTGGCTATGATTAGTATTATCAAAGGCTATAAATGTATTTTGGCAGTAAGTGATAAATCGTCTCCAGATAAGATTGATATGCTAAAAAGTATGGGTGCAAAAGTATATGTTTGTCCTGCAAGTGTGGCTGCTGACGATCCAAGAAGTTATTATGAAGTGGCAAAAAGAATTCACGAAGAAACTCCGAATTCTATTTACATCAATCAGTATTTTAATGAATTAAATATTGATGCCCATTATTGCAGTACAGGAAAAGAAATTTGGGAACAAACAGACGGTTTAGTAACGCACGTTGTAGTTTGTAGTGGAACAGGCGGAACCGTTTCTGGAATTGGAAAATATTTAAAAGAGAAAAATCCACTAATTAAAGTTTTAGCTGTGGATGCTTATGGTTCGGTTTTGAAAAAATACCACGAAACCAAAGAATTTGACGAAAAAGAAATCTATTCGTATAAAATTGAAGGTTTGGGTAAAAACCTAATTCCAACCGCAACCGATTTTGATATTATTGACCAATACGTAAAAGTTACGGATAAAGAAAGTGCTTTAATGGCGAGAGAAATTTCTAGAACAGAAGGCTTATTCGTAGGCTATACTTCTGGAGCGGCTTTTCAGGCAGTAAAACAATATGCCGCATTAGGTGCATTTGACGAAAACAGCAATGTAGTAGTCGTTTTTCCTGATCACGGTTCACGTTATATGAGTAAAATTTACAGCGATGAATGGATGCAAGAACAAGGCTTTTTAGACACTGAAAATATAGATGATTCGATGAAAATTGAGATTATTAAATAATTTGAATTTTATAAATCATACGAAAATCCTCATTTTAATTTAATTTGAGGATTTTTTTGTAGGAATTATTTATACATTTGAAAAGCGCTATTTTATGGCGTATATAAACAAGTTAGCAGTAATGTGAAAAACTTTGCGTAAAAGACAGAAAATATACTAAATGAAAATATTATCAGCAATTGCAATTATCCTTTTCTTATTTTCTTGCAAAACAAAAATTGAGAAAACTAATTCAAATTCAACAAAATTTGACACTATTTTGATGCTTACTGAAAAGGATACATTTAAAGTACTTTCTGGTGATTGGAAATATACTTTTGATATGTATTCTAAATCTGATTCAATAGAAATAAACAATTTCTATAGTGAACCATTTGTGAAAATGATTAATATCAACAATCAAAAAGTTGGTATTGTAATTGAAAATTCTTTATTGAAATTATATCATCAAAAGGAAGGGTATTTTCAACAAACATCAAAAGATAGTTTGGAAGGTGTTAATTGGAAAATAAAAAAATCTGATTTAAACTTTGATGGAAATACAGATATTGTGTTGAGTGAAGTTGAAGGAGCTCACGGCAACTCTTTCACTACAGCACTAATTTTTGATACAAAAACAAATACTTTTGTTCATAAAAAATGTTTTGATTTACCAAATTTAGAAATTGACAATAAGAAAAAACAATTGAGAACTAAATGGTATAGTTCAGCTTGTGGTAATTCTAAAAAAGCAATATTTATTACTACTATAGACAGTATTGAACTACTTGAATCTATAAATTATTTTGATTCAGAATGTGGTGGAAAGGGAAATGAAAAGCGGTATTTAATCTTCACAGAAAAAAAAACTAAAAGTAAAGTTGTTAAGGATTCAATATTATTAAAACCAAAAGAAGCGTGGAATTTTTTTGAGCAATCATTATGGAATACTAAAAACGAATGGTAAACACTACTGCTAACAGGCGTTTGGCAAGATTGCGAATTTTGTAGTAAATTCACGTTTACGTTTCGCAAGAAATTTTATCTTTGATAGAAAATAATCGGTTCCGAAGTTCGCAACCTCGCCAAGCGCCGGAACGTTAACTGATATTTTAAGTAAAAACGTAGAAAATTAAGAATATGGATGATAGTGTCTTTAAAATTTCAGACCAAATAAAAACTGTAAACGAAGGATATAGACATGTCGTGATTTTAGGAGCAGGTGCAAGTAAAGCATCTTGCATTGATAATCCGGAAAGAAATGGCACACAATTGCCATTGATGAACGATCTTCCAAAAATCATCAATCTTGATAAAGAATTACTTGATTTGTCTCCTGATTTAAAAAATGAGAATTTTGAAAAAATTTTTTCTACTTTATTTGAACTAGAGCCTAATTCAGATAGACTACAGAGTATTGAAAAAAAAATATATGCTTTTTTTGAGTCTTTGGAGTTACCTCCACACCCAACTATTTATGACTTTCTAATTTTATCATTAAGAAAGAAAGATTTAATCGCGACTTTTAATTGGGATCCTTTTCTTTGGCAGGCTTATAGAAGAAATTTAAAACTTACTGACAATTTACCACAAATAGTTTTTCTACACGGAAATGTTGCAATTGGAATTTGTGAAGATTCAAATACGTTTGGACCTAATGGTTATAAAAGTCTGAAAAGTGGAAAACCATTTATTCCAACAAAACTTTTGTATCCCGTTGCAAATAAAAACTACAACTCAGATAATTATATAAAAAATCAATGGAGTGCTCTTTCTCATTTTCTAAAAAATCCAGCAAGAGTAACTATTTTTGGTTATTCTGCACCAATTAGTGATGTAGAAGCTATAACCATTATGAAAGAAGCTTGGGGTAATCCAGAAAAAGACAAACAATTTACTCAATTAGAATTAATAGATATTCAAAGCGAGTCAAAACTAACAAAATCTTGGAAAAATTTCATTTTTAGCCATCATTACGAAATTACAAATGATTTCTTCAAATCTTCTATCGTTCGATTTCCTAGACGAACCGGAGAAGTGTTTCTTGCAAATTACTTAGAATCAAAATGGTATGAAGAAAATTATCCTCCAAGATTTAAAAACCATACAGAAATGTGGAATTGGTATAAACCATTTATAGAAGCAGAAAAAAACATCAGCTAACAAGCATTTGACAAGATTACAAATTCTGTAGTAAATCCACATCTCACCTACTTTACCAAGTTGCACTATTCTCATTACAACTGTATTTCCACTTTTTGCAATTTCATTCCCACTTTTTGCAATTTCATTTCCATTTCTTTCAACATAATTTCCATTTCTTTCAACTTCATTTCCATTTCTTTCAAATTCATTTCCATTTCTTTCATAGTTATTTCCATTTCTTTCATAAATATTTCCATATCTTGCATAGGTATTTCCATAACTTGCATCGTCATTTCCATAACTTGCATCGGTATTTCCATTTCTTTCATAGTCATTTCCATAACTTGCATCGGTATTTCCTAAACTTGCATAGTCATTTCCTAAACTTGCATCGGCATTTCCTAAACTTACATCGGTATTTCCTAAACTTGCATAGTCATTTCCATTTCTTTCATAGTCATTTCCATTTCTTACAACTACATTTAGGAATATCTTTACTTCAGAAATGTTTTTTCAACTTTCATTAAACCATTTCCGAATTAAAGTGTCCAATACTAAACTTTAAAATTTTATAATATGAAAAATTTGGCAAAGAAATTAGTATTCGTAATGACTTTATTAGTTTCATTCGGAGTTTCGGCTCAAGATAAAAGAGAGAAAATGAAAAACGCCACTCCAGAAGAAAGAGTGGAAATGAGAACGGCAAAACTTTCTGAAAAATTAAATTTAGACGAAAATCAGAAAAAGAAAGTAAAAGAAATTTTAGCTGCTCAACAAAAGGAAAACATGGTTGCTAGAGAAGAAATGAAAGCTGAAAGAGAAAAAATGCGTGCTGAAAGAGAAAAAACGCGTGCTGAAATGAAAGAAACCATGAAAAAAGAACACGAAGAGTTGAAAGCAAAACTAAAACCAGTACTTACCGAAGAACAATTTAAGAAATGGGAGGCAATGCAAAAAGAAAATGTAGACAAAGTAAAAGCAGGCAGAAAGCATAAAAAAAGATAAATATTTATAAAAAATGCTTCCATATTGAAAATATTTTTTATTTTTGATAAAACTATTAAACAAATTACAATGAAAAATTTATTAGGGGCTCTTATTTTATTCTTAGCTTTCACAGTAAACGCAAGTGCACAAGAGACATTTAAAAAAGTAGACGAAAAAGTTGAAGCTAAAAGTAATTTAGCTGCTCTTTCTGAAGTTGTTCCTGTTCAAGGCACTTTAAGCGAAGATTTATTCAGATTATTTGAATACAAATACAGAAATTTAAACGAAAATCTTTCTAAAGAAAGAAAAGTTGAATTAGCTAAAATGATTGAGTTGAAATTAAGAGCTACTCTTACTGAAGCTCAAATGAAAAGCATTGAAAGTAAACCAGGTTTGTTGAAAAAGTTAACAAACTAAAAATAAAAAAATCCCGTTAATTAAACTTAACGGGATTTTTTTTTTGCCTATTACTAACTATAATATTTTTGCAACTTCGTTGACACATTTTATAGTGTAATCTAAATCTTCATAAGTTAAAGCATCTGTAATAAACCACGTTTCATAAGCGGATGGTGCAATATAAATTCCACGATTCAATAATTCGTGAAAGAATTTTTTAAACCTATCGTTATCTCCATTTTTTGCTGTATCAAAATCATACACTTCGTTTTTATCAAAATGTACAGAAATCATTGACCCTACTCTATTTATAGTAAATTCAATATTATTTTCAGATAAAACTTTGTCGATACCTTTTTCTAAGTAAGCTGTTTTTTCTTCTAAACGATTAAAAATTTCAGCATCAGAATTTAATTCCAACAACATTTGATAACCTGCAGCCATCGCCAATGGATTCCCAGACAACGTTCCTGCTTGATATACTGGACCAAGTGGTGACAGCATATTCATAATTTCATTTCTTGCTGCAAAAGCACCAACTGGCAAACCGCCACCAATTACTTTACCGAAACAAACAATATCAGCATCTACATTAAATAATTCTTGAACACCACCTTTTGCCAAGCGAAATCCCGTCATAACTTCATCAAAAACAAGCATTGCTCCATTTTCTAAACAAAGCTGCTTTAAACCTGATAAAAATCCGCTTTTTGGAGGAATACATCCCATGTTTCCTGCAACAGGCTCAACAATAATAGCTGCAATTTCATTTTTATTCGCTTCGAAAAGTGCTTTCACATTTTCAAGGTCATTATATTTTGCTAATAACGTGTCTTTTGCAGTTCCTTCTGTAACTCCAGGGCTATTTGGTACACCAAAAGTACTTAAACCACTTCCAGCAGCAATTAAAAACGAATCAGAATGACCGTGATAACAACCTGAAAATTTAATTATTTTATCGCGTTTCGTATAACCTCGAGCCAAACGAATTGCACTCATACAAGCTTCTGTACCCGAATTTACAAAACGAATTTTATCAATATTTGGTACCATTGAAACGGCTAATGTTGCAATTTTAGTTTCCAATTCTGTTGGTGCTCCAAATGAAGTTCCTTTTTTAGCTTTTTCAATAATTGCATTCACAACGGGTTCATGAGCGTGACCTAAAATCATTGGTCCCCACGAGTTGATATAGTCAATATATTTATTTCCATCTTCGTCAAATAAATAGGCTCCTTTTGCTTCTTTTATAAAAATTGGAAAACCACCAACTCCTTTAAATGCTCGCACTGGCGAATTTACTCCACCAGGAATTACTTCATTAGCTTCAATAAATAACTGACTGCTTCTTTGATATAACATTATTTTTTTACTTTTAATTTTTGACCTATTGAAATTCCTGTATCTAAAATATTATTTAAATCTTTTAACTCATCTACAGAAACATTGTATTTTTTAGACAACGAATATAAGGTATCACCTTGTTGTACAATATGTTCACCAGCAATTTGAGTAACTACTCTTGGTTTTGGAACAAAATTTCTATCTAAAACTTCATTATCAATTTTATATAATTCATAGCGTTCGATGATTCCAATTAATTTTGATGGATATAAAGAATCTGTTGCATAACCGGCTTGTTTTAACCCTTTGGCCCAAGCTTCATAATCACCTTTATCTAATTTAAAAAGATTTTCATATCGTTTTCTTGAAGATAAAAATGCCGAATGATCTTTATAGGATTCTGCTGGATCTTTGTATTTTCTAAAACATTCTTGAGCAGCGTCATCATCGTATTTTATAGATTCACCCATCCAACCCGTATGACATTTAATTCCGAAATGATTGTTTGCTTCTTTTGCTAATTGTCCAAAACCTGCACCAGATTCTAAAATACCTTGCGCCATAGTTATACTTGCTGGAACACCGTGTATTTTCATGTTACTTTTAGCGGTTTCTTTAAAATCGGCAATATATTTTTTCACATCTTCTGTAGTAGCTTTTACTTTTGAAGTTGCCACCAAAATTTCACTTCCAGAAGAAGGTTTGGTTTCTTTTGGAATAGTGGAAACATTAGGCTTTACGGTTGGAGCAGTTTTTACAGGATACCTTTTAGTTACAGGATAACTTTTGGTACTTGTAGTTCTTTTAGCTGTTCTTATTTTAGAACTTCCACAACTTATAAAAAGCAGAGAAATAAATACTATTAAAATTTTCTTCGTCATATTATTATCTTTGTTTTTCCTTTTTTTTCTAATACTTTATTCATTCCAGCAATACCTTGTAAACCGCCTGTATGAATGGCTAATATTTTTGAATGGGTTGGAAAATAATTGTTTTCAATTAAATTCATTATTCCGAACATCATTTTCCCAGTGTAAATTGGATCTAAATGAATGTGATGTTCCAAATAGAAATTATTTATAAAACTAATAAGTTCTTCAGTTACTTTTCCATAGCCACCAAAATGGTACTCACAATTTATAGACCAATTTTGTTTGTTTGCAAATTTAGCAATATCATTTTGTAAAAATTCACCTTTTAAGGAAGAAAATCCAATAATATTTTGATTGTTTGCTGAACTATTAATTATCCCTGAAATTGTTCCTCCAGTTCCTACGGAAGAACAGATATGTGTAAACTCGGAATCAGAAGAAGTTAAAATTTCTTCACAACCTTTTATAGCTAATTCATTGGTCCCACCTTCAGGAAGTAAATAAAAATCACCAAATTTAATTTTCAAATTTTCAATGAAATCCGAATTCTCTTTTTGGCGATAGGCCTCTCTAGAAATAAAAACGAATTTCATTCCTAATTGTTGTGCTTGAAGTAAAGTTGGATTTTCGGCAATTTTATCTTGGAGTTCTTCTCCTCTAATAATTCCAATGGTATCGAAACCATATTCTTTTCCTGCTCCTGCAACAGCAACAATATGATTGGAAAAGGCACCGCCAAATGTTACTAACACTTTTTGATTTTTATTTTTTGCTTCTTCGAGATTGTATTTTAGTTTTCTAAATTTATTTCCTGAAATTATAGGATGCAACAAATCTTCTCTCTTAATATAAATAGAAATTTGGTTTGGAAAAACGGTATGTATAAGCTGATTATCAGACATAAAAAATCCCGAATAAGAATTACCTATTCGGGATTAAATATAATTATTTATTTTATTAATTTCCTACTATAACTTTCTTTTCAACAGAAACATTATCATCAGTATTTAATTTCACAATATAAACACCATCACTTAAAGCGTTTGTTGGTAATTCAATTAGATTGTTTTTACCTAAGTTTTTCTTAGTAATCACTAATTTACCAGTAACATCATAAACTGAACAGTTTACAACATCTTTACCTAAAGTATTTACGATAGTTAACATTGATTTTTTATTGTTTTGGAAAACTTCAAATGAATCTGCAGCTAAATTATTATTATCATTAGACAACACATCAAAGTTTTTAAAAGTAACTTCAAAACGAGTAGTATTTTCACCAGCTGGTAAGTTTATTGCAAATTCATTGTTTACGATATCATAATAAATTCCAGTTACTTTATCGTGAATGTATACATTATCAGAACCAGTAAAATTGATAACATCAGAAACTTTAACTTTAAAATCAGATTGTGCCCCACATTTAAAAGCTAATGGAATTCTTTTATCGATATCAAATGGCAATGTAGTAATTACACATTTTTTAACATTATTATCTTGTCCGAAATAAACTAAGTTAGGAGTATTTGCATTATCTTCAGGAGAAACTGCATCATAACCTAAATCATAATTATCAGATGTATTTGGATTAAATGCCATCGCAATTTCAGTAGATTTCTCATTATTTAAAATTGCTAACAATTTAATTTGAGGAACTGGTAATTTTGATAATTGTTTATAGTCAATATCAGCAACATTTGGAATTTCGTCCCAATTTTGTTGGTTTACTGTTTGATTTGAATTTGCTGTTTTTTCAAAAGTAGATTCGTTACCCACTCCTTCTCTAACAAAAACTCTGTATTTGTTTTTCATAGTCGAAGCTCCTCCTGCTCCAACACCCTTCACCATAAAACCTTGTCCTATTGGAGAAAACTGTCTTTTAAAGTTTGATCCTGTAGTAAGTCCAGGAGAAACTTGATTTCCAGCTCCGTCATAAGTAGCCCAAGTAGCTGCCGTCCAAGTACCAGGAGTAGCAATATTTACACCATTAGCAACATAAGTACCGTAACCACCAATATAAGTATTTAAAATATGTGAATTACCTGATTTACTATGTTCCCAAAAATATGCAGAACCATCAATTATATTTGGATTACCACCTGGAGAGATAACACCAGTAGTTGCATCATAAGACCTACCAGTATGTTCTACTAAATACATATTTAAATTAATAGCACTTGAATAAGGATTTCCAACAAGTGTTAAATTACCACTAGAAACTGTTACAGAAATATTCCCGTCGTTTGGTCTTCCTCTAAAATCATAACGTTGTGCTGAACCTGTTTTGTTTGTTACTAAATCTGCATCAGCAACTAAACCATCAGTTCCAGAAGTACCTTTCATTGTGAAACCTTCACCTGGATTTATGGTTTGTGCATTTCCAATATATTGCCAATTAGCATAAATAGGAGAAAGAGATACAAATCTCCAAATCCAATAAGGAGCAATTTGCATTGTTCCAGCAGCACCACCAGTTGCAGTACCATTAGCATTATTAGTTGGTAAAATTTCAGCAGCAGTAGAAGTGATTAATCCTGTTGGTCTATTTAACAAAGCAACTCCAAAAGGGTTGCCCGCTGCTCCATTACCAACTGGAGAACACCAATAATTATATTGAAAATTATTTACTGTCCCTTCTTGAAAAACAGATAATTTACCTGTCCCAGAATTAACTGAAGCACCACCTTTTTGTAACAATTGAGAAGTATTTCTCAAATAAAAACTTCCTGTATTATTCAAATTAACATCTTGCATAACCGTCATATACTGATTGGTCATGAAAACGTAAGAACCGTCTTTTACAAATAACTGAGCATTTACAACACCTGTAAAAGCAAACATCAAACTAGTTAGTAATATTTTTCTCATAAACTTAGATTTTTATACCTTGAAACAATCTTCAAATGTAATGTTTTTTTATTAAAATAGATAATTATTTTACAGTTTTTTGAATTTTTATTAACATCATATCGATACTTATCCCTTTATTAATTAAGATATTGCAAAAATATAAAACTAAACAAACCAATAAACTCTTAAATGAAATACGTAAAAAAAACAGAAATGGTTTTGATAAATTTAAAAAAATAAAAAAAAATCACAAAAAAAGTAAAATTTGTTTGTTTTATACGAATCAATTGCATTAAAAATAAGTATTTACGTGTTTTTTAGCGTGAAATTGCGATTTTTTAACAAATACAAAAAACATTTAATATATAATAGCATTTTTTTTTATTAACTTTGTTATAACACTATTAAAAAAAATCACAAAAAACAATACTATAACACCCCCCTTTTTATGGAACAAAATTACAATTCAGGTGCTTCTACACATTCATCGGTTAATGTGCGTTGCTTTTCTTTTCTAAAAAGCAAAATCAAATTACTATTCGCGCTTTTTTTTATATTTCTAGGGTTTTATGATGCTTTTGGGCAAGTTACTACAGATACTTACATTTCTGGATCTGGCAATTTTACAGTTCCATGTGGCGTAACCTCCTTAACAGTAACTATTTGGGGAGCTGGAGGTGCTGGAGGCGCTGCTGACAATAATCCTAATGGAGGATCAGGCGGAGGGTCAGGCGGTTATTCTACAGCAGTATTAACTGTATTACCAGGTGATATAATCCCTTACTCTGTTGGCTTAGGCGGAAACGGAGGTACAAATAGTGGTGGAAACGGAAATCCAACAACATTTGGCATTATGCTAGCAAATGGAGGGACTGGAGGCGGTCAAAACCAAGGCGCTATCGGAACTGGAGGGACTGCATCAGGAGGCACAACAAACACAACAGGTGCTGATGGTGGCTTAGGCACAACTGCACTTGGAGCCGCAGGTGGTAACGCACCTGGTGGTGGTGGAAATGGTGGAGCAGCAAGAACTGGTGCATCAAACAATGGTAATCCAGGAATTATACCAGGCGGCGGCGGTGGCGGCGCTTTAAGAATTAGTGGCGGTGGAGGTCGAACTGGAGGTAATGGAGCTCGAGGAGAAATCAGAGTTACATACACAATGGTAATTCCAGCTAACCCAGGAAATCCTACTAGTAATTCACCACAATGTAATCCTCCGGGAGTTACATTAACTAGAGCGGGCGCACCACCTGCAGGTGTAACATGGTATTGGCAAACAACTGCTTTAGGAACAAGTACAGCAAATAGTGGCGCAACATTTGTTGCTACCACATCAGGAACTTATTACTTACGTGCTCAACATGATTCATCAGGATGTTGGAGCACTGGATCAGGAAGTTTAGCAGTTACGATTAATGTTCCACCAAGCATAACTGCAAACCCTGTAAACTTTTCAACAAATACGGGAGGTATAGCTTCATTTACAGTAACCGCAAGCAACACTCCAACAAGTTATACATGGCAAGTAAGTACCGATGGTGGTGGAACTTGGACAACCATTGTTAACGGAGGAGTTTACAGCACAGCTACAACTGCTACTTTAAATATCACTGGAGCTACCTTAGCAATGAACAATTATCAATATCATGCTTCTGCAACAAACGCATGTGGTACTTCAGCTTACTCTACAACTGCAACTTTAACTGTTAATAATATTGTTTTAGTAAGTGGATTGGGAACAAATAATGTTACGTGTGGGAACAATACAATTCTACGCGACCATGCCAATTTAGCCAATTATGCAAGTGGAAGAAACGACTGGTCTGCTTTAAATGTAACTTCTACAGCAGTTGTAAACATCAATGGGACTTACGATACAGAAAATGGATTTGATGCGGTTTGGCTATATGACGGCGTAGGAATTGGAGGAACTCAATTAGCTGTATATACAGGTACAGGAACAATTAATTATACTGGAAATCCCGGACAAACTATTACCGTAAGATTTACTTCAGACGGAACAGGCGTTAGATCTGGATTCGATTTAAATGTAACATATACTGGTAACTGTAATATTCCTTGTGTGGCACCAACTGCACAACCAACAGCATTAAATCTATCACCATCAGCAACTGTTATTTCAGGATCATTTACACATGCTTCTCCTCTACCTGATAATTATTTAGTAGTTATTAGTACAAATCCAGCTGCGCCGACACCAGTTAATGGAACAACTTACGCAATTGGAGGAACAGTTGGAGCTGGATATACCGTTGTAGATAACGATTCTAATAATTCATTTTCTGCTTCTGGGCTAACACCATCTACAACTTATTATTTTTATATCTTTTCTTTCAACAGACTTTGTATTGGAGGACCATTATATAGAACCGTATCACCTCTAATAGGAAATACAACAACTTTAGCAACTGACCCATATTGTTTCCCAACATATGGAGCAACAACAACAAGATATATTGAAAATGTATTTACCGTTGGAAATATTACAAATCTAAACAACATGGGAACTGGAAGATCTGCTTCTGGTTATGGAGATTTCACTGCCTCTACTCCAGTAACGCAAATTCCAGGCGGAGGTGTCGCAATTGAATATCTTTTAAGAGTTTCTAGACAATTTGTTGAAATGTGGGTAGACTGGAATAATGATGGCGTATTTACAGATGCCGCACCAGAATTAGTATACAATACTGGAGGAACTCAAACCATTGAAGGTACAGGAGGATTTGTTGTACCAGGCGCAACAGCTCCTGGAACATATAGAATTAGAATGAGAACTCGTGAAAATTCTGGAACAATTACACCTTGTGCTGGAGCATATGCAGCAGGTGAAACTGAAGATTACAGATTAGTTGTAGTTGCCGATTGTGCAGCAAAACCAACTTTTGTTCATGACGGCGAACGTTGTGACGACGGTATAGTTGCTTTAGGAGCAGAAGGAACTGCTGGAGTTACACTATTTAGATTTTACGATTCTCTTTTCGGAGGAACATTAATTGGCTCTCAAGCTGCTGTTCCTGGAATCACATATTGGAATACTCCTTTCTTAAGCGCAACAACAAAATATTATGTTACTGCTTGGAACGGAACTTGTGAATCTTGGTACAGAACAGAAGTTATAGCAACAATCAATCCAACAACAAACATCACTGTAACACCATCAGTACCTGAAGTTTGTGGAGAAAACAATATTGTTACTATTACAGCTGGTGGTGATGAAATCATCGATTACTTAGTAAATGAAAATTTCGAAGGTGGCCTAGGAACGTTATCTTTATTCAATGTTGCAGCTGACGCAAACACACAATGGACAGCAAGAACAAGTCCATACGTACCTACAGGAACAGTATGGAAACCAGCTATTACTTCAAGTGCAATTGGAAATGGTTTTGTTTTAGCGAACTCAGATTTTTCTGTCCCAAATCCAAAAGATACACAATTAAGAACTGCTGTATTAGACGCTACTGCTTATTCAGATTTAACTTTAGACTTTAGACATCATTTTTCATATTATCCTGGAGAGCCAGTACAATTTGGATATGTTGACATTTCGACTAATGGTGGTGGTGCTTGGACAACTTTACAAACCTACACATCAAACCAAGGTTATGCTGGAGAATTCTCAAACTCAATTATTGATTTATCAGCTTATGCTGGCATGAATAATCTTATGGTAAGATTTAGATTTTACTTAGCTGGAGGTTCTGCTTGGGCAAATGGTTGGGCAATTGATGATGTAAAAGTTTATGGCAATAGACCTTTAAATACTACTTTTACATGGACAGGCGGAACTGTAGCTGCATATATCGATGCAGCTTGTACTATACCTTATGCAGCACAAAACGTTACAACTGTATATGTTAAACCAACTCCAGCACAATTAGCTTCAACATCATGGTCATTTACTGCAAATGCAACTTTAGGAAATGGATGTCCTATCTCAGAATTAATTACAATTACTAACAAAACTAAACTTTGGAAAGGAACTGTTAGTACCGATTGGAATCAACCAAACAACTGGGAACCAGCTGGTGTACCTGACGCTAATACTTGTGTAATTATTTACGATGGTCCTAATGACTCTAGAATTGTTGGTGCATTTTATAATGCTTTTGCAAAATATGTTATTATCAGAGCAAATGGTGACTTATTAGTTAACACAAACAACACACTTACAATCACCGATAACTTAAATGTTGAAGCTGGTGGTGTTGCAACATTTGATAGCGGATCAAGCTTACTTCAAACAAACAACATAGCAAATATTGGAAATATAACATACAGAAGAACCGCTAATATCAGAAGACAAGATTATGTTTATTGGTCTTCTCCTGTTTCTGGATTTAGTAACAGCGCAATTTCTCCAGGAACACCATTAGGATTTCAATACAAATGGTCACCTACAACTGGAGGAACAAATAATTTCGGTAATTGGACAGCTGCAAACGAAACAATGATTGACGGAAAAGGATATATTGTAAGAGGTCCAAGTGCTTTTTCAACAACTGTATTAACTAACTTTACAACTTCTTTTGTTGGTGTTCCAAATAATGGAAACATTACCGTTCCAATTAGCAGAGGAACTTACGATGGAGTAAACTACTCTACTGGTGTTTCTTCAACTCCAGGAACAAAAGATGACGATAACTGGAATTTAGTTGGAAATCCATATCCTTCAGCTATAAACGCAATTGATTTCTTAACATTAAACACCAACATTACTGGTTTTGTTAATATATGGACTCATGGTACTTTACCGTCTACAGCAATTTCAGATCCTTTTTATAATGATTACGCTTACAATTACACTCCTTCTGATTATATTTCATATAATTCAACAGGAAATTCAAGTGGGCCGGGTGTGTTTAATGGACTAATTAATGCTGGACAAGGATTTTTTGTTTCGATGTTACACACAACAGCAGCAACCACAGAAAATTTAACTTTTAATAACACTCTAAGAAGTAACACCTATAACAATAATGTGTTTTATAAAACTTCAGATAATAAAGGAACAAATTCAAATGAATTAGAAAGACACCACATTTGGTTCGATATTGTAACACCAACTGGCACTAACGTTAGAACAATGTTAGGATATGCTGAAAACGCAACAAATGGTAAAGACAGATTATTTGATGCATTCTGTAATGAAAAATTATCTTTGAATATTTTCTCATTAATTGATGAGGATCTAATGATAATCCAAGGTAGAAAACTTCCATTTGATCCAAATGATAAAGTAAGAATTGGAATTTCTACTCCTCAAGATGGTTTATACAAAATTGCTCTAAGTGCAGTAGATGGGTTATTTTTAGATAAGAATCAAAACATCTATTTAGAAGACAAATTACTAAACACGCTATATAATTTAAAAGAGGCACCATATGCATTTATAGCAAACAAAGGATATGTTAAAGATAGATTTGTTTTAAGATTTGCAAAAGATAAAAACGAAACTATTACTGAACTAACAAATCAACTAATAGTTTATGATAATGAAAAACTAACAGTTCAGTCTGGAAAATTAAAAATTAAAAACATTCAAGTTTTTGATATCCAAGGAAAACAGATATTTGAAAAAACAAATGTTAACAATCCAGTATATGAAATAAATAATCTAACAAGAACTAACAGTTTAGTGATAGTTAAAATAACATTAGAAGACAATACCGAAGAGGTTAGAAAAGTTATTTACTAAAAACCTTAACTCCTTAACATTTTTCAAAAAGACCTTTACTATAAAAGTAAAGGTCTTTTTATTTTTTAATACTTGGATTACTCAATAAAACAAATGCCCGACAACTGGTGTATTTATGTAATATATTGATTTTTAACATTGTTTTGTTTGTTTTTCAAGTTTTTTATTTAATTTTGTGAGATATTTACAACCCCCTAATTAATAAAAAATGAAAAAAATTCTACCCTTAATGTTATTTTTAACATTAATTTCAAATGCACAAGTAGGAGTTGGAACTACTACCCCAGCAGGGGCATTAGATATCAATTCAAGTACAAACGGATTATTACTACCAAGAGTATCACTTACAGCGTTAAATATTGCTGCGCCAGTGGTTAACCCCGCAGGTGGAGCTTTAGTTGTTGGAACCTTAATATGGAATACCGCTACCGCAGGTGTAATTCCAAATAATGTTGTTCCAGGAATGTACTATTGGGAAGGAACTAGATGGATTTCACTTGCAGGTTCACCTGGAGGATTAGATTGGTCTTTATCTGGAAATACTGGTACTAATCCAGCAACTAATTATGTTGGTACTACAGATAATGTACCATTAATCTTAAGAGCAAATAGTATTGAGAGAATTAGAATGGGTACTGCAGAAACAGTAATTAACGAAGACGCTCAAAACTATGATTTTAGAGTAGAAGGAACTGGAGAAACAGAAATGTTTTTTGTAGATGCTAGTACAAACCACGTTCACATTAGAGCTTCCTCTCCTTTCCCAACAATTGATATGTTTACATCAGTTGGTGTAGCTGGAGATTATCCAATTAATGGATATGCAACAGGCCAAAGCAGCGCTGGAGTATACGGAAGACATTCAACTGATGCGACAGGTACAGACTCTAATGCCGGTGGGGCTTTCGACGGTTCAGGTAATGGCTTCACAAATTTACCTGGATTTAACATTGGTGTTATTGGAACCGCAGTTGATGTTGGAGTCGTAGGAACAGTTACAACACCAACATCAAATACCCAAACAAGATACGGTGGTTATTTCTCAAATACAAATACCGCAGACAACGTACAAGCTACAGCACAATTAGCAGGATACGACAATACAAATAGCATGTATTATGGAGGCTATTTTGATGGAGGTCAAGATGGTGTTGGCGGATTTATTACAGGAGCTGGAGGTGATATAAATGGAGATGCAAACACAACTGATTATGCATGGGTAGGTCTTCAACACGCAGGAACAAATTATAAAATTATGGGTGGCGGATCAGTTTCAACTATTGTAAAAGACGAAAACAACAAAGGAAGAATTCTTTACGCATCAGAATCACCAGAAATTACATTTACAGATTCTGGTATTGGTACTTTAGTAAATGGAGTTTGTAAAATTGATATTGATAAAGTTTTAGCAAAAAATATTTTTGTTAACGAAAAACACCCCTTGAAAGTTTTTATACAATTAGAAGGTGATTGCAACGGAGTATTTGTTACAGATAAGTCAGCAAATGGTTTTACAGTAAAAGAATTACAAAACGGAAAATCTAATGTTTCTTTTTCATGGCAATTAATTGCAAATCGCGCAGATACCATTTCAAAAGAAGGTCACATAATTTCAAAACATGTTGACGTTCGTTTACCATTAGCTCCTTTAAAACCAAAAAAATTAGAACAAGGAAAAAGCAAAACAAACAAAGAAAAAAAATAAAAGATAATTTAATTCTAAAAAAAGCCCAACAAATTTGTTGGGCTTTTTTTTGCCTACAACTAAACTAAATACAAATTTAAATTAGAAAAGTAAAATAAAAAAACAATTAAATTATGATATATTTAAAAAAAATGTTAAATTGCTTATGATTTAAAAAATCTCAAAATAATAATATTAAAATAACCCCCCAAAATTTGATGTTATGAAAAAGCATGCACTTTTTATTGTATTTAGCATTTGCACTTTAAATGCCCAAGTAGGTATTGGCACTACCACACCAGAAGGCGCATTAGACTTAAACCCAACAATAGCAAATAACTACGGTTTTGTTGTACCAAGAATTGCCTTAACAGCGCTAAACGCTCAAGCACCAGTTGTAAACCCGCAAACTGGAGCAATCCCAACTGGGACAGTAGTATACAATACTGCAACAGCAAATACAGGTGTTGCAGCACCACCAAATGCAATCGGCCCAGGATTATATTTTTGGAACGGAACAAGATGGGTGGCCTTTGCAGGTTCTCCAGGAGGCTTAGATTGGTCTTTATTAGGAAACGGAAGTACAAATATTGCTACTGACTTTATAGGAACTACTGATGCTGTAGATTTCGCAACAAGGACAAATAATATTGAGAGAATGAGAGTTCTTTCCAATGGACACATATTAATGAACACAACAACTAACGATGTAACTACCGGAGCTGATAATGTTTTTGAAGTTTTAGCAACAACAGCAGGTGATGAAGCAATTAGCGGATATGCTAATGGAACAGGAATCGGAGTTTTTGGACAAAGCACATTAACCGGAACAGGAGTAACTGGAAGAAATTCAGGTACTGGAAATGGTGTATTAGGGACTATAACTAATATAGCCGCAACTCAAGGATCAGGTGTTTCAGGACTAAATTCATCAACAGTAACTGCAAGAACTGGCAACCTATCTGGCGTTCAAGGGCAATCATCATCTCAAGTAGGTAACGGAGTTAGTGGTGCTAATTTCGGAAACGGAATAGGTATTTACGGACAAACCACCGGAGGAACACTAACAACAACTGCATCAATCGCAGCAGTTTACGGCACATTAGACCAGGCTGTCGCAGGTAATCAAGACGTAGCTGGTATAATTGGAACACATAGTAACAGAACACAAGGAACTGGTGGATATAGCGGACCAACTGCTGCAGGAGTAAACTCTTCATTAGCAGGTGTAGCCGGATCTTTCGCATCAAAAACAACAGTACTTAATACAGATTCATATTTTTTTGGAATAACTGGGCAATTACTTGTAGACACAAGTGTTGGCGGGGCTTTAATTCCTAAAAGAACTGGTGGAGTTTTAGGTGAAAATTCTGGAACGTGGGCATCCTTAGCATATAAAAGTAGTGCAGGTGGCGCAGGTTCAATGTTTGGTCTTTATGCAAGTACTGCGACTAATGGTAATGGAGCAGGAAAAATGTCAAGCCCAGCTGCAAATAATAATATTGGTATGGGTATAAACGGAGGTTTTATGGGTGGCTATGTACAAGGAAGTCAATATGGCCTTGTTTCAAAAGGTCAAGATTTTGGTATGTATGTAGATGGAAATACGATTACAAACAAACCATACATTCAACTAATTGAAGGAAACAACAATAGAATTGCAACTTATTCTTCTACTTCAACAAGTGTTGATGTTACTACAAGAGGAAAAGGAAAATTAAATAACGGAGAAGTCTTTATTACTTTTAATGAGGCCTTTAAAAACGCAGTAAGCACTTCAGATTTATCCAAATCAATGGATTCTGAAGAAAGCATTAACATTACTGTAACGCCAATTGGAGAAAGCAACGGTCTTTATATTAGCAGAATAACAAAAGATGGATTCTTTATTAAAGAAAACAAAAACGGTAAAAGCAATGTTTCTTTTAATTGGGTTGCAATTGGTACTCAAAAAGGTTATGAAAACGGAGTAACAGTTTCAGATGTAGTTTTATCTCAAAACTTTGATTCAAATATGAAAGGTGTAATGATTCCTGACACTGAAAACCAAATCCAAAATGCTACACCAATTTATTTTGATGGAACTAAAGTACGTTTTGAAGATGTCCCAGAAGGATTAAACAAACCAAAAAACGCAGTAATTACTCCAAAAATTTTACCTGTAACGATTGAAGATGAGAAAATTAAAAACAATAAATAAAAAATAAATACATTTAATTTAACATAAAAAAGCCCAGCAATCCTGTCGGGCTTTTTTTGTTGTTAAATAATTATTAATTAAATATTAATTATTTTATACACTTCAGCGCAAAATAGTGCGTTTTGTCGAAAATAAACGTCTTGTGTCGAATATTTTCAACATTTTATATGAATTTTGTTTAAAATTTATATATTGCTCAACGAATTTAAATAATAATTTCATATTATAAAATTAACAACCCAATTTACTAGCAATAATTACATAATAATCAAAAAAAACACACTAAATACAAAACTCTTCTAAAATGAACAACAAGGCTTACAACCCACCCAACAAATTACTAACCAATTTTAAAAAACACATTACTAATAAACTTACTTTATTACTGTTTTTTCTTTTTTTAATTTTCACAACTACAACGTTTGCACAAACTGTTGACACATTCTCTACAGCTGGAACTGGAACATGGGTTTGTCCCGCTGGTGTTACCTCGGTAAAAATTGAAGCTTGGGGTGCTGGTGCTGGAGGTGGATATTCAAGAGGTAGTAGTGGTGCTGCTGGTGGTGGTGGTGGTGGTGAATACACCTACTCAAACACAATAACTGTGGTCCCAGGAACTACCTACTATTACAGAGTTGGTACTGGCGGTTCAGGAGGTTTACAAGGTGGTACTGCAGCAACTGCCGGAGGATCAAGTTGTTTTTCAACAGCTACAAATTGTGGAGGAACAATATTAACATCAGCAAACGGAGGAAATATCGGAGCTTCAGTTACAACAAATACAAGTGGAGCTGGAGGAACCGGAGGAACCGGAGGTATTTTTTCAAATGGTGGAACTTTTAGAGGCGGAAACGGCGCTAATGGACTAAATGGAAGTGGCACAAGCTTCGGCGGCGGCGGCGGCGGCGGCGGCGCAAGCACACTTGGAAACGGCGGAGATACAACAAATAGAAATGGAGGTATTGGTACAGGTGTTGGTGGTGGAAATGGTGGAAGCGGAGGAACTAATTCAAATGGAACAAACGCTAGTAATATTGGCGGCGGCGGCGCTGGAGCTCATAAAGACAACAACAATAATGGTGGTGGAAATGGCGGTACCGGTCAAATTAGAATAACATACACAATACCAGGTAGTTATTGCGCAGCAACAAATACAGCTTCAACATCCTATTATATAACAAATGTAACCTCAACAGGAGGTGTTGCTAATTTTAATAATAGTTCAGCAGCATTTGCAGCATATTCAAATTTTTCTGCACAATTTGTAAGTCAATTCCCTGGAGCTAATTTTTCTTTAAGCGCAACGCATCCAACAAGTACCTACGGATATAATGTTTGGGTAGATTGGAATAATGACACAGATTTTAATGACGCTGGTGAAAATGTACTTTCTACAGGATATCTTAGTACTCCAGCAAGTTTAGGAACGGTAACAATTCCCTTAGGTCAAGCTGCAGGAGATTACAGAATGCGTATAAGAAATGCTTATTTAAGCAACCCTGCTCCCGCATGTGGAGCATTTGATTATGGAGAAGCAGAAGATTATACTGTTAGAGTTATTGCATCTCCAGCTTGTTCAGGAGCTCCAACTGCAGGAACTACAACAGTTTCACCAGCAACTGGAAGTCCTGGATCATCTTATACAGTTTCAGCTTCTGGATTTACAAATGCAACTGGACTTACATTTCAATGGCAATACAGTACAACTGGTAGCGGCGGACCATGGACTAACCAAGGAGGCCCAACAGGAACTTACTCTAATTATACTGCAACCGCACCTGCTTTAGGCATCACTACACATTGGCGTTTAGTTGTTACTTGTACTGCAAGTGCTCAAAGCGCAAATTCAACTACAGCTGCATTTACATCCGTTTCAACACAAAACGTACCAACTACAGGAAATAACACAGTTACTTGTGGAACAAATATAGTTTTATTTGATAATGGTGGAAACGCTGGAGATTATGCAAATAGCTCAAATGGGTATACCGTTTTAGAAGCTGGATTAGGAGCAACAATAAATATTTCAGGAAACTATGTTACTGAAAGTGTTGATTACATAAGAATCTATAATGGAACTGGAACAGGTGGTACTTTATTAGCTACTTATTCTGGAACTGGATCTATTAACTATACTGGTACAGCTGGACAAACATTAACCGTTCAATTTACTTCAGATGGTTCAGTTGTCTATTCTGGTTTTTCTCTTTCGGTTACGTATAGCGGAACTTGTTTCCCTGTTTGTGCAGGAACTCCAAGTGGAGGTACTGCAGTAGCAACACCAGCATCAGCTGCACCAGGATCAAGTTATACTGTTTCTGCAACTGGATTTACTGGTGCAACAGGTCTGACATTTCAATGGCAATTCAGTACAAACGGTGGTGGATCATGGACAAATCAAGGTGCTTCGTCGGGAACCTATTCAAACGTTACAGCAACAGCTCCTGCATTAGGAACAACTGTTTTGTGGCATTTGATAGTTACTTGTACAAGTAGTGGCCAAAGTGGAACTTCTACAAATGGAACTTTTAACTCTGTATCAACTCAAAATATTCCAACAACTGGAAACAACACAGTATCTTGTGGTACAAATATCGTTTTATACGACAATGGTGGAAACGCTGGAGACTATGCAAATAGCTCAAGTGGTTATACAGTTTTAGAAGCTGGACTTTCATCAACAATTACACTTTCAGGAAACTATACTACAGAAAATAGTCTTGACTACATTAGAATTTATAATGGAACTGGAACTGGAGGAACTTTATTAGCTTCTTATACAGGAACAGGAACAATTAACTATACAGGAACTGCAGGACAAACATTAACAGTTCAATTTTACTCAGATAGTTCATCTGTATATTCTGGTTTTAATATCTCGGTATCATATAGCGGAGTTTGTTTTCCAGTTTGTGCAGGAGCTCCAACTGCAGGAACAGTAACCACAAATCCTAATACAGGATGGCCAGGCTCTTCATATAGTGTTGTTGCAACAGGTTATACTCAAGCTTTAAACATGACTTATCAATGGCAATATAGCACAAACGCTGGTGGACCATGGACAAATGCTGGCGCAGCAACAAGTTCATATGCTAATTATAGCGCTATAGCTCCTGCAAGTGGACTTGTATATTGGCATTTAGTAGTTACTTGTACAAATAGTGGTCAAAGCACAACTTCTTCAAATGGCGTTTTTACAACAATGACAGTAAGTTCAGTTGTAACAGGATGTCCTAATGTAGTTTCAGGTGGCTTAGGTTTAAGTGGAGCAGATCCAGCAGCAGTTAATTGTACAGCAGCATCTACTTGTGTTGATTTAGAAGCTACTTATTTAGATTTAGGAGAAACAACAGACTATATAGTTGAACCTATAGTATATAATCCTCCACGTAGTTTTACAGGATTAGCTAATCCGGTGAGTGTTAATACGGATGACGTTTGGTCTCCAGTTGTAAACCTGCCGTTTAATTTTTGTTTTTATGGAAATACATACACTCAATGTGTAATTGGTTCTAATGGAATATTAAGTTTTAATACTGCTTTAGCTGGAACTTCAAGTGGATATAGTTTTAACAATAACATTCCAATTAGCGGAAATACTGTATTAAGAGAAAATTCAATTTTTGGTGTTTTTCACGATATTAATCCAGGAGTAGGAACTTTAAAACAAGTTGGTTGGGAATTAATCACTTTACCAACAGGATGTAGAGCTTTAGTAGCTTCTTGGTCAAATGTACCGATGTTTAGTGACAATGCTATTTTATATACAGGAATGATGGTATTATACGAAAATTCAAATATTATTGAAGTTTATATTAACAACAAAATGCTTGATAATGCTGGCGCTGGAACTTGGAATGATGGTAATGCAATCGTAGGTATTCAAAATGCAACTGGTACTTTAGCTTCTGTACCCCCAGGAAGAAATGGTCTTGATCCAAACTGGACAGCAACTAATGAAGCATGGCGTTTTGTACCAAATGGTACTTCAATCGCATCAATTAAATGGTATGAAGGTGCTGGAGTTACAGGACCTGTTGTAGGAACTACACCAACAATTAACGTATGCCCTGCTTCAACTACAACTTACACCGCAGAAATTACTTATACTCTATGTGATGGAAGTACAATTAAAGAATCAGATCAAACCACAGTAACTATTAATGGTGCAAAAGTTTGGAATGGTTCTGTAAGTACAAACTGGAATATAGCGAACAACTGGTCTCCTACAGGAGTTCCAACTTCAGCAGATTGTGTTGTGATACCAAACGTAGCAAACGACCCAATTATTGGAGGAACTAATTATAGTGCTTTAGGATTAAATTTAGCAGTAAATACAGATGCAATCTTAAACATTACAGCAACAAATGCATTAAAAATAACTGATGTAATTAATGTAAACCCAACAGGAACAATTATTGTTCAAGATGACGCAAGTATTGTTCAAATAAACAACATAGCAAATACTGGAAACATTCAATACCAGAGAATTGCTAATATAAAAAGACTTGACTATGTATATTGGTCATCACCAGTTTCAGGATTCAGCAATAGTGCTATTTCTCCAGGAACACCATTAGGCTTTCAATACAAATGGACACCAACAATTGGTACAAACCCAGGTCAATTTGGAAATTGGACTTCAGCAAACGAAACAATGATTACAGGTAAGGGCTATATTGTCAGAGGACCTAATGCTTTTTCAACAACTGTTGCCGCAAATCATACAGCAACATTCATTGGTGTACCTAACAACGGAGATATTACAACTCCAATTAGCAGAGGAACGTACAACACAGCTGGAACTTATTCTACTGGAGTTTCAACAACTCCTGGAACAAAAGATGATGATAACTGGAATTTAGTTGGAAATCCTTATCCATCTTCAATTGATGCGATTAAATTCTTAACATTAAACACCAATATCACAGGTTTTGTTAACATCTGGACTCATGGTACAAATCCATCAACTGCAACAGCAGATCCATTTTATAACAACTACGCATACAATTACACACCATCTGATTATATTAGTTATAATTCTGTTGGAGCATCAAGTGGTCCAGTTGGATTTAATGGCTTAATTGGAGGAGGTCAAGGATTCCTTATTTCTATGCTTCATTCAACAGCAGGCACAACTGAAAATTTAATATTTAATAATACTTTAAGAAGAGATGTGCCAACTGGAAACGTATATAGTAACTCTCAGTTTTATAAAACATCAGATAAAAACACAAACTCAGACGAAATTGAAAAACACAGAATTTGGTTCGATTTAGTAACTCCAACCGGAACAAGTGTAAGATCATTATTAGGTTATGTAGAAGGCGCAACAAATGAAAGCGACAGATTATTTGACGCATTCACTAATGAAAAACCTTCATTCAACATTTTCTCATTAATTGAAGATGAACGTATGATGATCCAAGGTAGAAAACTCCCATTTGATGTAAATGACAAAGTTAACATTGGAGTTGCAATACCTCAAGATGGGTTATACAAAATTGCCTTGAGTACAGTAGATGGATTATTCTTAAATCCTAAACAAAATATATACTTAGAAGATAAAGTATTAAATGTAATTTTTAACTTAAAAGATGCTCCGTATTCATTTATAGATAAAAAAGGAACAATTAAAGATCGATTTGTTTTAAGATATACCAAATCAGATAAAGTGAAAGAAGTTACAAACCAGTTAACTGTTTATGACAATAATGTATTAACTGTTGAATCAGGTAAATTGAAAATAAAAGACATTGTAATTTTTGACACTTTAGGAAAATTATTACTAAACAAGAACAATGTAAATGATAAAAATTATCAAATAACTAATTTGAACAGAACAAATAGTTTAATGATAGTAAAAGTTACTTTAGAAGATAATTCAGAAGAAGTTAGAAAAGTTATTTACTAATAATATTTTAAGAATCTCCAAAAAGACCTTTGCTTTAAATAGTGAAGGTCTTTTTCATTTGCATAAGCTTCACGTTCAAAAGAAATATTTTTATAAGCCAATTGCCAATTTCTATATTTTACATAACCAATTAAAAATTCGGTAAGATAAATTACAAAAAAAGGCAACACTAACATTTCTAATTGTTGTCTGATATGAATTTTCTCATGATTCAATAAAACAGCATTATTCCTATCTGATTTCTCAGATAAAACAATAAAAGGAAATAAAGTTATTCCTCTCACCCATTTTGGCGTTAAATATTTAAAAACTATTACAATCATTTGATGCAAAGTTGCTAAATTTGCCAATATGAACAATGAAATAAATCCAAATAATTTAAAAGAAGGTGAAGATTTTTATTACACACCTGAAGGATATAAATGTTTTACTGAAAAATACCATTTAAAACGTGGTTATTGCTGCAAAAGCGGTTGTCGTCATTGCCCATACGGATTTGATAAAAAAACCGGCACCAACAAAAAATAAAAAATGGACATTCAATTATTCAAATATCGAATCAAAATTCACAAATCCTATCATAGGTCTGATATTCGTTATCCCTAGGTTTCAATTAATTGAAATTTAGAATAATAACCTAACGAATTAAAAACAACAAAAATGACTTTTAAAGAACAAATACAACAAGGTATTCCATCAATTTTACCACAAGCAAAAACTTACGAGACTTCCATAAATCACGCGCCAAAACGCAAAGAAATATTATCAGCAGAAGAAAAAAAATTAGCATTAAAAAATGCACTACGTTATTTCGATGCGAAACTTCATGCGGAATTACTTCCAGAATTTAAAGCCGAATTAGAAACTTACGGAAGAATTTACATGTACCGTTTTCGTCCAGATTACGAAATGAAAGCACGTCCAATTTCTGATTACCCAGGAAATTCGGAACAAGCAAAAGCGATCATGTTGATGATTCAAAATAATTTAGATTATGCCGTAGCGCAACATCCTCATGAATTAATTACTTATGGTGGAAATGGTGCCGTTTTTCAAAACTGGGCGCAATATCTGTTAACGATGAAGTATTTATCTGAAATGACAGACGAACAAACGTTATCCATGTATTCTGGTCATCCAATGGGATTATTCCCTTCTCATAAAGAAGCGCCAAGAGTTGTTGTGACAAACGGAATGACAATCCCTAATTATTCTAAACCAGATGATTGGGAAAAGATGAATGCTTTAGGTGTTTCTCAATATGGCCAAATGACAGCTGGAAGTTACATGTACATTGGTCCGCAAGGAATTGTACACGGAACTACTATCACCGTTTTAAATGGTTTCAGAAAAATCAAAAAATCACCAACTGGAGGTTTATTCGTAACTTCTGGATTAGGCGGAATGTCTGGCGCACAACCAAAAGCTGGAAACATTGCTGGTTGTGTAACGGTTTGTGCTGAAGTAAATCCAAAAATTACAAAAATCAGACATGAGCAAGGTTGGATAAACGAAATTGTAGAAGACATTACACTTTTAGTCGCAAGAGTTCGAAAAGCTTTAGAAAACAAAGAAGTTGTTTCAATCGCTTATTTAGGAAATATTGTAGATGTTTGGGAACGTTTCGACCAAGAAAATTTACATATCGATTTAGGTTCAGACCAAACTTCTCTTCACAATCCATGGGCTGGTGGCTACTACCCTACTGGATTTTCATTTGAAGAATCAAATGAAATGATGGCAAACCATCCAGATAAATTTAAAGAAGAAGTTCAAAAAACATTACGTCGTCATGCGGCAGCCATAAACAAACATACTGCAAAAGGAACGTATTTCTTTGATTACGGAAATGCATTTTTATTAGAAGCTTCTCGCGCTGGAGCTGATATTATGGCCGAAAATCATATCGATTTCAAATATCCAAGTTATGTACAAGACATTATGGGACCGATGTGTTTCGATTATGGATTTGGACCTTTCCGTTGGGTTTGTGCTTCTGGAAATCCGGAAGATTTGAAAAAAACAGATAAAATTGCTTGCGATGTTTTAGAGGAAATGATGAAAAATTCGCCAGTTGAAATTCAACAACAAATGGCAGATAACATTCAATGGATCAAAGGCGCACAAGAAAATAAATTAGTAGTGGGTTCTCAAGCTCGAATTTTATATGCTGATGCTGAAGGACGAATTAAAATTGCTGAAGCGTTCAACCAAGCAATTGCTCGTGGAGAAATTGGCATGGTAGTTTTAGGTCGTGATCATCATGATGTATCAGGAACCGATTCACCTTATAGAGAAACTTCAAACATTTATGATGGTTCTCGTTTCACAGCAGATATGGCCATTCAAAACGTTATTGGCGACAGTTTTAGAGGTGCTACTTGGGTTTCTATACACAACGGCGGTGGAGTTGGCTGGGGTGAAGTGATAAACGGAGGTTTTGGCATGCTTCTTGATGGAACTAAAGAAGCATCTAAACGTTTGGAAATGATGTTGTTCTGGGATGTAAATAACGGAATTTCAAGAAGAAATTGGGCAAGAAATGAAGGAGCCATTTTCGCTATAAAACGCGCCATGGAAGTACAACCTTTATTGAAAGTAACCCTTCCAAATTTAGTTGACGAAAATTTATTAACTTAAATAAACAGCTATGAAAGCATTAAAACTACTATCACTTTTAGGATTTTTTATCCTAACCTCATGTTCTTCCGTATCAGTGAATACTGATTATGACAAAAAAGCAAACTTCGCATCGTATAAAACGTATGCCTATAGCAAATCAAGTATTGATAAACTTGAAATTTCAGATTTAGACAAAAAACGAATCTTATATGCTATTGATGATGCCATGCCAACAAAAGGTTTTTCAAAATCTGAAACTCCAGATGTTTTAATTAGCATTTTCACTAAAGAAAGAGAACGTGTGAATGTGTACAACAATATGGGTTGGGGATTTGGCTACGGCTGGGGACCAAGTTGGGGAATGGGTTACACCAGAACAACTACAACACCAGAAGGAAGTTTATACATTGACATTGTTGATGCAAAAACTAAAGAATTAGTTTGGCAAGGTATTGGAACGGGTTATTTAACAACTGATTCTGAAAAGAAAGAGGAAAGAATTGCTGAATTTGTAGCAAAAATTTTAGAGAAATATCCACCAGCTGTAAAATAAAACTTTTATAAAAAACATATTAATCCTGATAAGTTATTAAAACCTGTCAGGATTTTTATTTTGCATGATAAAAATCATAATTTGATATAAAATTTATTGTAATTTTACATCAAACAACATAAAACCATTATGGAAGCTAATTTTGAAAGTAACCCATTGATTGACAGGTTACCTAAACATTTAAAACAATTCATAATCCCACAAGATTATAATGATTACACACCTATAAACCAAGCCGTTTGGAGATATGTAATGCGTAAAAACGTAGATTACTTATCAAAAGTGGCGCATAATTCTTATTTAGAAGGTTTAGAAAAAACCGGTTTAGAGATAGACAATATCCCGAATATGTATGGTATGAACCGTATTTTAAAGGAAATTGGTTGGGCTGCAGTTGCCGTGGACGGATTTATTCCGCCAAGTGCGTTTATGGAATTTCAAGCGTATAATGTTTTAGTCATTGCTTGCGATATTCGTCAGTTAGAACATATTGAATACACACCTGCTCCAGATATTATTCACGAAGGTGCTGGACATGCTCCAATTATTGCCAATCCAGAATATGCGGAATATTTACGTCGTTTTGGTGAAATTGGTTGCAAAGCCATTTCTTCAGCACGTGATTACGAATTATATGAAGCAGTACGTTTATTGTCAATCGTAAAAGAAGCAGAAGGAATTCCAGAAGCTGAAATTAAAGCAGCTGAAGACCAAGTTGATTTCTTGCAAAACAACATGGGAGAATTGTCTGAAATGTCTAAAATTAGAAATTTACATTGGTGGACCGTTGAATATGGTTTAATTGGAACAGTTGAAAATCCAAAAATTTACGGAGCTGGTTTATTGTCTTCAATTGGAGAAAGTGCTTGGTGCATGACAGATAACGTAAAGAAAATACCTTACGATATTTCAGCCGCAGATCAAAGTTTTGATATTACAAAACCGCAACCACAACTTTACGTAACACAAGATTTCGCACAATTAAGTTCTGTTTTAGAAGAATTTGCTAATAAAATGGCTCTTAGAACTGGCGGATTATCTGGAATTCAAAAATTAATTACTTCCAAAAATTTAGGAACTGTAGAATTAAGTACGGGTTTACAAATTTCTGGAGTTTTTACCAATGTTATTGAAAACGAAGGAAAACCAGTTTACATCCAAACTACTGGAAAAACTGCGTTATCGTATAGAGAAAAAGAATTAGTTAGCCACGGAACAGATGCGCACGCAGAAGGTTTTGGATCGCCACTTGGAATGCTAAAAGGAATCAATTTAGCGATTGAAGATATGGGACCAAGAGATTTACGTGCATACGACATTTACGAAGGTGAACAAATTACTTTAGAATTTGAAGGAAACATCAAAGTTACCGGTGAAATTGTAACTGGAACAAGAAACTTACAAGGTGAAATTTTATTAATTAAATTCAAAAATTGTACAGTAACTCATGGTGAAACCATATTATTTGCTCCTGAATGGGGAATTTATGATATGGCAGTTGGTAAAAAAATTACTTCAGCGTTTTCAGGACCAGCTGATGTAAATAGTTTTGACATGATTAGCCATGTGCCTTCAAGTAACACCATAAAACAAAAAAAATCTGCCAAAAGAGAAGAATTAGAAAACTTATATAAAAACATAAGAAATCTAAGAGAAGGTAAATCTGCTGAAATCACTTTAAAAGAAGCTTTTGCAGCTGTAACAGCAAATCACGAAAACGACTGGTTACTTTCTGTTGAAATAGCTGAATTAGCTAAAAAAGAAAACAATACCGACTTAATCGACAAAGTATTAAATCATTTAGAAAAACTAAAAATTAATAGACCAGAGGTGGCACATTTAATTGATGGCGGTTTAGAATTAATTTTCAAAAAAGCTATAAATATAAATAAGTAACATTTGTTACATAGAAAAATCTATCATTCCCATATATTTGTTCAAAACAAACGAATATGGGAATTTTAGATTTTTTTGGTTTTGGAGATAAATCCAACCAAATTTCAGAATTTATTGAAAGAGATGCCGTTATTATCGACGTAAGAAGTTATGAAGAATTTGCAGGTGGACATATCCAAAATTCAAAAAATATTCCATTACAAATTATAGAATCAAAGATTACTGATATTAAAAAGCTAAACAAAGCAGTTATAGTTTGTTGCAAAAGTGGAATGCGAAGCGCTCAAGCGAATTCCATTTTAAAACGCAACGGAATTGAAACTATAAATGGTGGCGGTTGGCAAAGTTTACAAAATAAGTTATAATAACCAAGACCTTAAACAACACACAACTTGAGGCAATTTAAACCATCTTAATTTCGATTGAGATGGTTTTTTAATTTAAAAACTTCTGTTTCACTTCTTTATCAGAAGTAATCACTTCATCTTTATATTTCATCGTCCAACCCAAATTTTTAGTTACAATAAACAAACTATTTAATTCCGATAACAATCTGTTTTTGGCGTTGGTTTTTAAAGTCGAAGCTTGAATTTTCATAGCTAAATTGGCTCTAGCAATTTTATTGATTTTATTATAATCTTCACCCGTAAATTCATTAAACGTACTTGATTCTGTATTATAATATTTAAAATCTGGTGCGATTTTGATTTCTTCTTTCGGAATTTCAACAACTGTAATGACTTTATTTATCGAATCAATGTCGTATTTCATTTTACTCAAATCGAAACTTACGGTAACATCAGCATTAATAACTACAATGGCTTTTTTCTCAAAAGAAATCAAATCGCCCATGTATTTTTTCGAATCTTTATAGGTAATCACTTCCGCAAAATGCCCTTCAGTAACTACTAATTTACCTACATTTTTAATTTGTTGTTGAATTAAAGCCGTGTCATATTCTACTACAGAAGTATCTCCTTTTGATGAAAAATACTTATATCCAAAAAACAAAACTAATGCTACTAAAATTAGAATAATCCATTTTCTAAATTCTGTTAGTATTCCGAAAAAACTTGGTTTTTGTAATGATGTACTCATAAATTAAAATTGAAAATTAGGATGTTTATTGACTAAGCTATTTATTTTCTGATTCAAATTCTCTAAAAACTTTTTATGACTTTCCGATTTGGGATTAAATGGTCGGTGTTTCAATGCGCGTTGAATTTCGCAAACTTGATTCATCAAACCGAATTCCTTCTCATCAACATAATTTTCAAAGAATTTAATCCAAATATAATCAATTGCTGTTTGATTCGGATGCAACATATCTTCCCCATAAAAACGATAATCGCGCAATTCATCCATCATAATTTCGTAGCTTGGAAAATAGCTGGAAGTTGGAAGTTGGAAGTTGGAAGCATTTAAAGCCGAAATCAAATGTGCTTTACTCAAAGTGTTTTCTACAAAACCGTCTTTAATATGTCGCACTGGCGAAACGGTAAAGACAAAGTTACACTTCGGATTTATAGTTTGAATTTCTGAAATTATCTTTTGCAAACTCGCTTCTATTTGAGTGATTGAAAGTAACTCTTTTACAAATTGTTTTTGTGGTACTTTATGACAATTCGCCACAATTACATTGCTTTCAGTATGTCGATACACCCAAGAAGTTCCTAAGGTAATTAGACAATGTGTCGATTTTTCAATGTGCCAATTCGTAGAATCTATTAATTGATTTAAATTACTAAGAAATTCTTCTTTATCAGGATTCGAAAGTTCCGAATGGACTTCATAACAATGCCATGCTTCGTTATGATAAAAAATATCGTTTGCTGTGAAATAGTTTTTATGAATACTTCTAAGAATCAATTTTTCTAAAGAAACGGGATTGAAAATAATCCCAAACGGATTGACCACATTTTCAAATTTAAAATACTCCAATTTCTCTGCCATATTTTCGGCAAAACAAGAACCTAAAGACACTACTTTAGAAGTATAATCTATTGGAAAATCAGATTTTTGTAGAGGTATTTGTGTTTGAAAGTTCATCGTTCTTATTATCTTAATCCAAAAGTACAAAAACAAGTTAAATAGTTACGAAAAATTACAGTAAGACTTTTTATTCCGTATTTTTGCACGATAAAATTTTTCAAATGAAGCTACTTTACGCGTATCTAAAAAAACATAAATTACTCCTATTTTTCGCCTTATTAATGGCAACTATCAATATTTGTTTTAGTTTATCCGATTCGATTATCACGGGTAAACTAATGCAAGATTGCGGTGTAGGAATTGCCAAATATAAAGGAAACGAGATCGGTTTTATCAAATCGGTAGGTTTTTGGTTAGGACTTTCGCTTGGTGCCGCCATGATTTCTAGAATTACTAAAAACTTTCAAGATTATTTTACCAATATTGTCATTCAAAGAACGGGTGCAGAAATGTATACTGATGGAATTAAAAAATCGTTAGACTTACCTTATGTTGATTTTGAAGACCAAAGCAGTGGGCAAACCTTAAACAAATTACAAAAAGCCAGAACCGATTCGGAAAAACTGATCACCCTTTCTATTTCTTTAATTTTTCAAACCATAATTGGGTTTGTTTTTGTGATTGTTTACATCTCGAGAATAGATTACAGAATTGCGTTTGTATTTGTAATTACGGCTCCGATTATTGCGTTAATAAGTTCTGTGTTAGGAAAAAAAATTAAAGCTGTTTCTCGTAAAATTGTTATGCAAACCAATTCGTTAGCAGGTTCTACCACAGAAAGTTTGCGTAATATTGAACTGGTAAAAAGCTTAGGCTTAACCGCACAAGAAGAAGGCCGTTTAAACACCAATACCCACAAAATATTAAATTTAGAAATTCAGAAAATCCGTTTTATTAGAAGTTTGAGTTTCATACAAGGCACAACGGTTCATTTTATGCGAACTTGTGTGGTTTTTGCTTTGTATTATTTTTTATTTAGCGAAAAAATTGTGGTTGGCGATTTATTAACCATGGTGTTTTTTACGTTCTTTATTTTTAATCCATTACAAGAATTAAGTGCTTTTATTATTGCGAAAAATGAAACCAAAGTTTCTATGGAAAATTTCGAACAATTATTAAATGCGAAATCCGAACACCGACCAGAAACTCCAGAACATTTCGGGAAAATTAATTCTTTAGTATTTTCAGAGGTGAGTTTTAAGCATAAATCGGCAAAACAGCCTGCTGTAGAAAACATTAATTTCAACATCAAACAAGGTGAAACGGTTGCTTTTGTTGGACCATCAGGTGCAGGAAAAACAACTTTAGTAAAATTATTAGTCGGCTTATATCAACCTGCAATTGGTAATGTTTTGTATAACGGAATTGATTCGAAAGCCATCGATATGTTAGAATTGCGTCAACAATTAGGATTCGTAACACAAGATGCCCAATTGTTTTCGGGAACCATTAGAGAAAATTTATTATTCGTAAAACCAGAAGCAACAGACGAAGAAATTTTAAATGCACTGCATAGAGCAAGTTGTGATAATTTATTAGCTCGAGCTGAAAAGGGTTTAGATTCGACAATTGGTGAAGGTGGAATTAAGATTTCTGGAGGTGAAAAACAACGTTTATCAATAGCTAGAGCGATTTTAAGAAATCCGAATTTATTAATTTTTGACGAAGCTACTTCAGCTTTAGATTCCATTACAGAAGAAGAAATTAATAGTACGATTAGAAACATTTCGGATGAAAACAGAATTACAGTTCTAATCGCACACCGTTTATCAACCATCATGCACGCGGATAAAATATTTGTATTAGAACAAGGAAAAATTATCGAACAAGGAAAACACGAAGATTTATTAGTAGAAAAAGGTTTGTATTACGCGATGTGGCGCCAACAAATTGGAGAAAGAAAATAATTTATCTTATGTTTAAAAAAGAATATTTACATCCAAATGAAGGTTTTTCGCAAGTCGTACTTATAGAAACCGAAGAAACTAAAACCTTACATATATCTGGACAAATTGGCGAAGGAAATGATTTAGAATCTCAAACTATTGCTACATTTAAAAATTTAGAAACCCTTTTAAAGGAAAGCAATTCTAGTTTTCAAGATGTAGTAAAAATGAATACCTATATCGTAAATTTTAATCCGGAAGTAGATTTACCGATTTTTAGAAAAGTCCGAAAAGCGTTTTTAGGCTCTGAAAATTACCCAGCCAGTACTTTAGTTGGTGTTACCGTTTTAGGAAATAGAAATTGGTTAATTGAGATAGAAGCTACGGCGGTGATTGATAAAAAAACAGTTTAGTTTATAAGTTGTATTTTCACGCAAAGACGCAAAGACACAAAGAAAAAAAAACATTATAATCCATTTACTACTCTATAAATTCCGTCTCTTATTAAAGCTTCATTAAAATTTATAAGAAGTCCTAATTTCATATTAGTGATTTTCAAATAAGTTAGAATTTGCTTTGAGTGAACTTTAGATAAGGTTTCGACTGATTTTAACTCTACGATGACTTTGTCTTCAACAATTAAATCACTTCTAAAACCAATATCTAAAAATATTTCATCCCAAATTACTGGAATTGGTTTTTGTCTTTCAACTTTAAGACCTCTTTTTATTAATTCGTGACACATTATGGCTTCATAAACAGATTCCAAAAGTCCTGGACCAAGTTTTATATGAATTTTATATGCAACATCAACTATAATTCTTGAGATTTCGTTTTCCGACATGCTTTTTTTCTTTTTTAATAATTATATCACGTAAAGACGCAGAGTCGCAAAGTTTAGCTTTTCCTTTGCGGCTCTGCGTCTTTGCGTGAGAAAACAAACAATTATTTCATTAATAATTTTCCAAGTTCTTTATACTTTTCAAAGTTGAAATCTGGTAAATTTTCTCCTATTGAACAATATTGACCACAACCAAAGCAGATTTTAACAACACCTACAATTTTATTATTTTTTTGAAAGACTAAAACATCTCTATATGTTGTTTCACACTTCTTTACACCAATCTTAACATGAAATTCATATTTTAAAATTTCCTTTAATTTAGAAAATTTCTCTTTATCAATTTCTCTTTTTTTGAAACCAACTTTAGTTAACTCTTCATGAAATTTAGAATCCAAATCGTATGGATATTCCTCGTAAATTATTGAATTCTCTAAACCAGAAATATCATGAGTTAAAGTTTGAACTGGAACATCATCATCTGCAATCACGTAATGATATACCTTGTCAAACTCTAAATTACTACTACTAAAATATTTATAACCAAAATAGGATAACAATAATAAAATAAACGATAAAAAAACAACAATAAATTTCTTCATTACCTATTTCACAAAACTAACCGCATTCTCTAAAACAGCAGCAATTCCGTTTGCGTTTTTTCCTTTTCCTGATGCGAAGAAAGGTTGACCACCACCATTTCCATCAATGTGTTTTCCTAATTCACGGATTACGTTTCCAGCGTTTAAGCCTTTATCCGCAACCAATTCTTTAGCAATATAACAGTGAATATTTGGTAAACCGTCTTCAATTGAAGCTAAAACTACAAATGAATTAGGTTTTGAAGTTCCAAAAGCTTGCGTTAAATCTTTTGTCGAACTCATAGATAAATCAACTTGTTTGACTAAGAAATTGATTCCGTTTATGTCTTGAAATTCAGAAACTAAACTCGCTGATAAACCATCAATTTTTTCTTTTACTAATTGCTCTAACTGTTTTTTCAACTTTGCATTATCATCTTGTAGCGCAACTACAGATTTTAAAATATCTTGTGGATTTTTCAATATTTCTTTAATTTCCGCCAACGTGTTTTCTTGATTCGTGTAGAAATCTTTCACAGCATCACCAGTAATCGCTTCAATTCTTCTGATTCCTGCGGCAACAGCACCTTCTGAAATAATTTTAAATTGCCAAATATCAGCCGTATTATTCACGTGAATTCCTCCACACAATTCCATACTTTCCCCAAACTTAATCGCACGAACGTTGTCTCCGTATTTTTCTCCGAATAAAGCCATCGCACCTTCGTCTAAAGCTTGTTGTATGGGAATACTTCTTCTTTCTATTAATGGCAATTGTGCCGCAATTCTTGTATTTACGAAATCTTCTACTTGACGTAATTCTTCCTCAGAAACTTTAGAAAAATGAGAAAAGTCAAAACGTAAATAAGTTGGATTCACCAACGAACCTTTTTGTTCTACGTGTGTTCCTAAAATTGTTCTTAAAGCCAAATGCATTAAATGTGTAGCCGAGTGATTTTTTGAAGATGCACTTCTTAAATCTGTATTGACTTTTGCTGTGAAAACCGCATTTACATTTTCTGGCAATTGTTTAGCGAAATGTAAAATTAAGTTGTTTTCTTTTTTCGTATCGATAATGTCAATCGTTTCATTTGCTGAAACTAACGTTCCCTTATCTCCTACTTGTCCACCACCTTCTGGATAAAAAGGCGTATTATCTAAAACGATTTGGTATAAAATTCCGTCTTTTTTAGAATCTACTTTACGGATACGAGTAATTTTTGAATCGTTTTGCGTTTGATCATATCCTACGAATGTTTCTACATTTCCTGGAATTAAAACCGACCAATCTTCCGTTGAAACTTCAGAAGCTGCACGAGAACGCGCTTTTTGTTTTTGTAATTCTGTTTCGAAACCAGCTTCGTCTAAACTAAAGCCTCTTTCTCTAAGAATTAAGGCTGTTAAATCGATTGGGAATCCGAAAGTATCATATAATTCGAATGCTTTTTCACCAGAAACTTCTTTTCCAGAAGTATTTTGCATTACGTTTTCTAACAATTGAATTCCTTGTTCCAAAGTTCTTAAAAAAGAAGCTTCTTCTTCACGAATTACATTCGTAACCAATTGTTGTTGCGATTTGATTTCTGGGAAAAATTCACCCATTTGATTCGCTAAAACCGCTACTAATTTATTGATAAAAGGTTCTTTTGTATCTAAAAACGTAAATCCGTAACGAATCGCACGACGTAAAATTCTACGAATTACATAACCTGCTCCGGTATTTGAAGGCAATTGTCCGTCCGCAATAGCGAAAGCCACTGCACGAACGTGATCTACAACCACACGAATCGCAATATTCGTTTTATTTTGTTCTTCTGATATGTTTTTGACTTCGTTTGAAGTATATTTTAATCCAGTAATTTCTTCCACTTTCGCGATAAGCGGGGTGAAAACATCTGTATCATAATTAGAAGTTACGTTTTGCATTGCCATACACAAACGCTCGAATCCCATTCCGGTATCTACGTGTTGTGCTGGTAATTTTTCTAAAGAACCATCTGCTTTACGGTTGAATTCCATGAAAACGTTATTCCAAATTTCCACAACTTGCGGATGATCTGCGTTCACTAAACTTCTTCCTGAAACCGCTGCTCTTTCCGCATCAGTTCTTAAATCGATATGAATTTCAGAACAAGGACCACAAGGACCTTGATCGCCCATTTCCCAGAAATTATCTTTTTTGTTTCCTAAAATAATTCGGTCTTCTGGTACAAATTGTTTCCAAATATCCCAAGCTTCTTGATCAAAAGGCACATTATCTTCTGTACTTCCTTCAAAAACAGAAACATATAAACGGTCTTTGTCTAATTTTAAAACATCTGTTAGAAATTCCCAAGCCCAAGGTAACGCCTCTTTTTTGAAATAATCACCAAACGACCAGTTTCCTAACATTTCGAACATGGTATGGTGATAGGTATCGAAACCTACATCTTCTAAATCGTTATGTTTTCCAGAAACACGTAAACATTTTTGAGTATCTGTAATTCTTGGACTTTTTGGCGTGCCATTTCCTAAGAAAAACTCTTTAAATTGAGCCATTCCCGAGTTATTAAACATCAGGGTTGGATCATCTTTTAAAACAATTGGTGCTGAAGGAACAATTGTATGTCCTTTGCTTTCAAAAAATTGTAAATACGCTTTTCTTATGTCTTGTGATTTCATTTTTATGATATTGAATCGAATAATTTAGTTCATTGAAATTTTTAAAAAAAATGTTTCGAAATGTGAAACAAATTTTAAGTTCTTTCGTATAATAAGTGTTACTTTGTGATAACAAGCACAAAAATAGTAAATTTTAATGAAATCGTTAACAACAAAAAGTTTCTAAAAGGCAACTTTTTCAAATATGAAGAGAGTAAAATTTTATTACGACGCAGAGAAATTAGCATTTAAACAAATTGTTACTAAAAATAGTACCAAAATTGGTTATGCGATGTTGTTTTTACTAGCAAGTGCGTTGTTTGGTTTTTTATGTTTTTTCATTTTGAGTAATACTAGTTTTTTTGAAACGCCAAAATCGAAATTACAAGCACGTGAGTTAGAAACCATGAAGTTGAATTACAATTTATTAAATCGAAAAATAGCTTTAATGGAGGAAAGTTTGTCGGCTATAGAAGAACGAGATAATAATTTGTACCGAGTTTATTTTAATAGTGCAGCCATTTCAAACGAAGAACGCAGAGCTGGATTAGGTGGTGTAAATAGATATAAAGATTTAGAAGATTTTAATAATAGCGATTTGATCATTAATTCGTCTAAAAAAGTGGATGAAATTATGAAAGCGTTAGCGATTCAATCCGTTTCTTTGGATGAAGTTACGAAATTAGCCAAGCAAAAAGCGGTTTTACTAAAAGCCATTCCAGCGATTCAGCCTGTAAAAAATGAAGAATTAAAACACATGGCTTCTGGATTTGGATATCGAAGTGATCCGTTTACAAAAATTAGAAAGTTTCATAAAGGAATGGATTTTTCCGCTAAAACAGGAACTCCAATTTACGCTACAGGAGATGGAGTTGTCAGAAAAGCAGATGGAAGTTTATCAGGTTACGGAAATCATATAGAAATTAGTCATGGTTACGGCTATTTGACTTTGTATGCGCATTTGAGTAAATATAAAGTGAAAGCTGGGCAAAAAGTCAAACGTGGTGATATTATTGGTTATGTAGGAAGTACAGGACGAAGCGAAGCACCGCATTTACATTATGAAGTACATAAAAATGGTGAAGTGGTGAATCCTTTAAATTTTTATTATGGCAGTATTTCTGCTAAAGAATATGTTTTAATTAGTAAATTAGCGAATCAAGAAAATCAATCTCTGGATTAATGTGTCAATTTGACAATAATCAATGAGTCAATTATAAAAATATAATGCAAGTAAACTTACCAGAAAAAAGATATTATGGCATTGGCGAATTAGCGAAAGCATTTGATGTGAACGCGTCGTTAATCCGTTTTTGGGATAAAGAATTTGACGAAATTAATCCGAAAAAAAATGCTAAAGGCGATAGAATGTTTCGTCCGGATGATGTGAAAGTGTTACAAATGATTTATCATTTAGTAAAAGAACGTGGTTTCACTTTGGAAGGTGCAAAAATTCATTTGAAAGAAGGAAAAAAGAAAACCTTAGACAATTTTGAAATTATCAGTAAATTGGAAGGCATAAAAAATCAATTATTAGAGATGAAAAAAGGGCTTTAGTTCAGTTTTCAGTCGCAGTCGCAGTTTTCAGTAAAAAAAATTAACAACTAAATAAATATAAACTTTAAATTAAACAAACATGGATTTTAAAAAATTTTTACCTTGGATTATTGGTATTGGAGTACTTATCATTGGAGTAATGTGGTATTTCGGAATACAAAATGGAGCTATTGAAGTGGACCAATCTGTTAAAAAAGAATGGGGAAATGTAGAAACCTCTTACCAAAGAAGAAATGACTTAATAGGTAATTTAGTAAAAACAGTACAAGGTGCAGCAGAATATGAAAAAGGAACCTTAACGGCTGTAATTGAAGCACGTGCAAAAGCAACTTCAGTAACTATTGACCCAAGTAATGTTACACCAGAACAATTGGCACAATTTCAACAAGCACAAGGTGGAATGACAAGTGCTTTATCTCGTTTATTAGTAACTGTAGAACAATATCCAAGTTTAAAAGCAAATGAAAATTTCTTAAAACTACAAGATGAATTAGCTAGTACAGAAAATCAAATTTTAACGGCAAGAACTCGTTTTAACGAATCTATTGAAAAATACAACAATTATGTTTTAAAAGTGCCTCGTAAAATGTTTTTGTCTGATTATAAAGAAAAAGCACCTTTCAAATCAGATGCTGGAGCAGAAAAAGCACCAAATGTAGAATTTGATTTCGATAAAAAAGAAACAAAATAATGTCAAAAACCGAAGAATTTTTAACCAAAGCAGAAGAACAAGAAATTGTTGACGCTATTGTTGTTGCCGAAAAAAACACTTCGGGGGAAATTCGTGTGCATATTGAAGAAAGCAATACTAAACCTCCTGTTGAAAGAGCACAGGAGGTTTTTCATCTCCTTAAAATGGATGAAACCGAATTGAAAAACGGTGTGCTTTTTTATATCTGTATGCAAACCAAAAGTTTTGCTGTTATTGGAGATAAAGGCATCAATGATTTAGTGGAACCTAATTTTTGGAATTCTACAAAAGACCACGTCATTGAAAAATTCAAAGAAGGTAAATATAAAGACGGATTAGTAAACGGAATTATTGAAGCAGGAGAACAACTTAAAAAGTATTTTCCTTATAATAATGAAGATGATATCAATGAGTTGTCTAACGAAATTTCAAGAGGTTAATGAGAAAGTTAGAAGTTAGAAGCTGGAAGCTGGAAGAATTTAAAATTTTACTTTTATTTTCATTCATCCTTATATCAAATATTACATTTGGTCAATATAAAATCCCTGAAAAACCAAGTTTACAGACTTCTGTTTATGATTATGCTAAACTTTTATCTGATTCGGAAAAAACACAATTAGAAGAAAAACTAGTTAGATATTCGGATACTACTTCTACACAAATTGTTGTCATTACAATTGACGATTTAAAAGGTGAAGACGTTGGTGTTTTAGCTACTAATTGGGCCCAAACTTGGGGAATTGGTCAAGCCAAAGAAGATAACGGTGTGATTATTTTAGTTTCTAAAAATGATAGAAAAGTTTCTATCAGACCAGGTTATGGTGTGGAAGACAGATTAGTCGCAGGTATTTGTGGACAAATTATTAGAAACGATATCACGCCAGAATTTAAAGCCGGAAGTTACTACAATGGTTTAAACAAAGGCGCTGAATCTATTTTCAAAGTACTTACTGGGAAATATAAAGCGGAACGTAAACAAGATAAAAAAGAAGGAAGCATTTTACCAATATTATTAGTTATTGGATTTGTTATTATATTTCTAATTTTAGTTTCTAAAAACAAAGGAAACAACGGCGGAAATAACGGCGGATTTGGTGGACCAGATTTAATGGACATCATTATTTTAAGTAGCATGGGTCGTGGCGGCGGCGGAAGTTTTGGCGGCGGTTCATCATCTGGCGGCGGCTTCGGTGGCGGATTTGGCGGCGGCGGATTTTCTGGTGGTGGCGCTAGCGGAAGTTGGTAATATTAGTATTCAGTTATGAGAAGTAAGTTACATTTTGTTTTAATATTGATATTCGGATTCCTTAGTTTTTCTTTTGGACAGGAAACTAGTTTTCCAAAACCAATAGGATTTGTAAATGATTTTGAAAACTTAATACATTTAGAAGAAGTTACAAAACTAGAAGCACTACTAATCAACTATGAAAAACAAACCTCTAATGAAATAGTTGTTGTAACGATTAGTGAAATAGGAAACGGAAACGATTTTGATAATTACGCACTTGCTTTAGCTCAAAATTGGGCCGTTGGTAAAATAGGAAAAGACAATGGTTTAGTGATTGTGATTTCAAACCAATTAGGAAGAATTCGAATTTGTACCGGAACAGGAACGGAGAAAATTCTCACAGATGAGATTTGTAATACTATTTTAGAAGAAAACATAATTCCCAACTTTAAAAATGGAGAAATTTATAAAGGCATCGAAAGCGGAATAAATGCTCTAATTGAAAAATGGAAATAATATAAAAAAACCCGATAATCACTTATCGGGTTTTTTGTTCATTATTATTTCTCTCTGATGTAAATATCAATTGGCACACCACTAAAATTATAGTTTTCACGCAATTTGTTTTCCAAGAAACGTTTGTACGGATCTTTTACATATTGTGGCAAGTTGGCGAAAAACACAAACTGTGGCACCGGAGTTGGTAATTGCATGCAATATTTAATTTTCACATACTTCCCTTTTAACGCTGGTGGCGGTTGGTTTTCAATAATAGGCAACATTAAATCGTTGAATTTAGATGTTGAAATTTTTTGTTTTCTATTTTCAAAAACTTCTACAGCAGTTTCTAAACCTTTTAATAAACGTTGTTTTTCTGTTGCTGATACGAATAAAATTGGCACATCTGTAAACGGTTGGATTTGCTCACGAATTTTACGTTCGTAATCTCTTGCTGTCATGGTTTCTTTCTCAACTAAATCCCATTTGTTCACCAAAATCACAATTCCTTTTCTGTTTTTTTCAGCTAACCAAAAAATACTTTGATCTTGTCCTTCAAAACCACGAGTGGCATCAATAACTAAGATACAAACATCTGAATGCTCAATCGCACGAACCGAACGCATTACAGAATAAAATTCTAAATCTTCTTTTACTTTCGCTTTTCTTCTAATTCCGGCAGTATCTACCAAATTAAATTCGAAACCAAAACGGTTATATGTGGTATCAATTGCATCACGAGTTGTTCCTGCAATATCTGTAACTACAAATCTGTCTTCACCAATTAAGGCATTAATAATTGACGATTTTCCAGCGTTAGGACGACCCACAACTGCAAAACGCGGTAATGGATTTTCATCCTCCACTGCTTCTGGTAATTCTGGTAAAACTTCCACTAATTTATCTAATAATTCACCCGTTCCACTTCCATTCATGGCACCAATAGTAAAATATTCGCCCAATCCTAAATTGTAAAACTCTAACGCATCTGTCATACGTTTTGAATTATCTACTTTGTTAACAGCTAATATAACTGGCTTAGTAACTTTACGAAGTAATTTCGCCACTTCATCATCCATTGGCGTAATACCTTCTTCCACATCTACCATAAAAATGATAGCGTCGCATTCGTCAATAGCTAATTCAACTTGTTTTCTAATTTCACCTTCAAAAATATCGTCTGAACCTTTAATGTATCCACCTGTATCAATTACAGAAAATTCTTTTCCATTCCACTCACTTTTTCCATAATTTCTATCACGTGTAACACCACTTACAGAGTCTACAATGGCATCTCTACGTTGGATTAAACGATTAAAAAGTGTAGATTTCCCTACATTTGGTCTTCCTACTATGGCTACAATATTATTCATTCTTCTTATATTTTGTGCAAAAGTACGTTTTTTTATTTTAGGAGCAGACATTTTGAATTTCAAAACACTTGCTGTCCCGCTTTCCAGGCTACACGGTAGCTTCTTCCAATCGGGGCTAAAATAGAACTGCTTTTTTCAAAACAATTTTTCTATTTACTCTTTACTAATTACTCTTTACTAATCACTATTGATTAGTCATTATTTTTGATTATATCCGAATCTTCGTAATTGGAAAGCGTTACTTCTCCAATCTTTATTCACTTTTACGAAAATTTCAATATGTATTTGTTTGTCGAAAAACAATTCTAAATCGGCACGGGCTTGCATTCCTACTTTTTTCAAAGCAGCACCTTTATGTCCGATAATAATTCCTTTCTGTGTATCGCGTTCCACCATAATAACAGAACGGATTCTTATAATTTTTTCTTCTTCAAAAAACTCTTCAGTTTCCACTTCAACTGCGTATGGAATTTCCTTATCGTAATTTAATAAAATCTTCTCACGAATGGTTTCATTTACGAAAAAACGCTCTGGTTTATCTGTCAAAGCATCTTTTGGATAATAAGGCGGCGAAACTGGCAACAATTCTACAATTCTGTTCAACGCTTCTTTCACGTTGAAATTTTCTAATGCGGAGATTGGAAAAATTTCTGCATTAGGCACTTTAGCTTGCCAAGTTTGCACTTGTTCTTCTAACATTTCCTGATTCGACTTGTCGATTTTATTCAATAAAAGTAAAACTGGAATTTTAGCATGAATAATTTTATTGAAAAACTCTTCGTCTTTTAATTCTTTCTCTCCAATTTCAACCATATAGATTAAAATATCGGCGTCAGAAAAAGCACTTTTTACAAAATCCATCATGCTGGTTTGCAAATCGTAAGCTGGCTTGATAATTCCTGGCGTATCTGAAAACACAATCTGATAGTCTTCGTCATTTACGATTCCGAAAATTCTGTGACGTGTAGTTTGTGCCTTACTGGTGATAATAGACAACTTCTCGCCTACCATAGCATTCATTAAGGTTGATTTCCCAACGTTTGGATTTCCAATAATATTTACAAAACCTGCTTTGTGCGACATATATTTATTTTTTTGCAAAGGTACATAAAAAAAGCCACTCGTTTCAGAATGGCTTTTTGCTATAATCTGATTAAAACTGTTTCTCGAAATACTCGAAATACTGTTTTAATTATTCTGCAGCTACTAATTTACTAGCGCTACGGTATGTGAATTCGTTATAAATGTGACGACGAGCAAAACGACCTGGTGATTCTGCGTTTACCATTTTCACATATGTGTTTCTTGGTACACCAAAATATTCGAATTTACTTCCGTCTGCAAAGCTAATATACAAAACTCCTTTATCCATATGAAAATCAGAAATTTGAGAAGTTGTAGTAGTAGCCATGTATTCTGCTTTCACTTTTTCTCTAGTTTCTGGAGCGATACTTACTAAAAAATGGTAAGCTTCAATAATATTCTTACTTCTTTCTTCAGCTGCTAAACGTTCAACTGGATCTGCGATAGTATCAGGATGATCTTCCTTCATACTATTTCTATATATTGTTTTTAATTCTTTTAATGTAGCATCTCTGGTAACATTAAGTAACTTTCTGTACCCAATAATTTTCTGTGTAGTCATATGATTTTCAAAATAAAAGTGCAAAAGTAGTGATTTTTATTTTCAAAATCATAAAAATAAATTAATTTAACGTTAAATTATTGATAATAAGTAAATTGCATAAAAAGCCCTCTCATTTCTGAAAGAGTTCTTAGTAGCTGGAACAGGAATCGAACCTGTGACCTTCGGGTTATGAGTTTAAAAACTTAACTTTCTAAAAACACATAAGCCTATATATCAACTAATTAAAAAACCAATTTGAAAATGAGAGAGCAAAAAACGTTTACCGCTTTGTTTACTTTTTATTTAATGCAAATGTAAAAAAAATAGTTATTATTAGATTATTTTTTTCTTATAATGTACCTTGAAAAAATTCAATTCTATCATTAAGATTTGGATAAAATTTTTTTTTGGGTTTTGAAATATCTAAAAAAGATATGGAAAAAGTTTTCTTATATTTCTCACAAATAATTGGTTTTTCAGTACACAAAAGAACCCTTTCGTTAAAACATTCTCTAAATCTGAAAAAAGCAACAACATCATTAACATTATTTACAATAAAAATTCCCATATCGTCTTTTTTATAATTTTGAGAAATCATTAAACTTACATCCTCAAGTCTTATAAAATTATATTTATGAGATAATTTTTTCTTTAAATAGAGAAAAAAATATTTATCCTTATCATATACATAAATATTACTCATAAAACAAAATCTAAAATTTACTTTTTAAAAAATATATTAGGTTCTTTACTAAACAGCTTTGTTAATTCTACAATGTTTTTAGTTTTAGTTTTTTGCAATACTCTTTTTTTATAAGTACTAACAGTAGTAGCTGATAAAGATAATTTTTTAGCGATTTCCACATTTGACTTTCCTCTCATTAACAACTTAGTACATTCTAACTCCCTTGAAGAAAGTCCTGTTGTTGTCCTTTCAAAAGAGTTATTTAAATTTGAAGAAAAATTTAATATCTTTATATCAGAATTAAACGAATTATCAAATTCTAACTTCAACTCTTCATCAGAAAAGATAAGCATTTTGAATTCGTTATTAGCATTCAAAATTTTATATTTGAAATTTAATTTAGTGTTAGTTTGAGATTTAACTTTCATATTTTTAAGATTATAAGTAGTTTATATATTTGAATATCTTAAAAACAGTTTATTTAACCTCAGGCGTTATAAATAGCCCCTCAATAACTAATTACATATGAAAAATTTGTAATTTAATAACAACCTGAGGTTAAATAATATGCTTTATTTTTAGGATAAAAAAAGTCACATTAGAATAAATTTTTTAAACCTTTTCTTCATTTAATATCAAAAACTAATTTGATAAAATAATGAATTCACTTCTTCTATTTTTCTGATGTTGTTCTTCTGAACAATTAGATTTATTAGTAGGTTCACAACCACAATCATTAATCAATTGTGATTCACCATAACCTTTTCCAGACAATCTATTTGTATCTATTCCATTTTTAACTAACCAAGCAATAACAGATTTTGCTCTTTTATCAGATAATACTTCATTATATTTTGCTGTTTGACGGCAATCTGTATGAGCACGAACATCAATTTTCATATTAGGATATTGCTTCATTACTTCCAGCACTTTTGCCAATTCTACTGCAGCATCTGGACGAATATTTGACTTATCTAAATCAAAATAAATTATATCTATACCTAATGCTTTTCTTAAATCATCACCGGGTTTTAAAGGTTTTTCTCTTAATTCTAAATCGATTTTAGTATCCGTCACTCCTGATTCTAATGGTATAATAATGGAAATTTCATTAGTATTGTAAGTTTCTTTTTCTGCTCTAATTTTAAGTGTTGTATCACATTCAACAACTCCAAAATCATATTTCCCAGAGTTATCAGATGTAAATTCCTTCAATTTCTTTTCGTCTGCATCATATAAAGTAACTTTTGCATTTGCAATAGGTTCTTGAGTATCTAAATCTAACACAACACCTGTTAAAAGCTGTTCGCAATCCTTTGGAATAGGTAAAATCTCTGTGAATTTATAAATATCATCAAATCCTACATTATCCTCTTTTCGATTGGAAGAAACAAAACCGTTTTTACTTTTTGTGTCAATTAAAAAGGCAAAATCATCCATGTTACTATTTACAGGTTCACCCACATTCTTAATATTTCCAACTGATCCGTCTTCTTTAAATTCGGTAACAAAAATATCTAAACCACCTAAACCAGGATGCCCATCTGAAGCAAAATACAGTTCATTATTATCTGTTACAAAAGGGAATGTTTCTCTTCCTTCTGTATTAATTTTATCGCCTAGATTCTGAGGAATTCCAAAACTACCATCAGCATTTATACTCACTTTGAAAATATCAGATTGAGAACCTCCAATGGTTCCTGGCATGTTTGAAGCAAAATACAAAGTTTTTTCATCTAAACTTAAAGCTGGATGTGCTACACTGTATTCATTACTATTAAAAGGTAATTCTGTTACATTAGTCCATCTATCCACTTCTTTAGTAGCTTTGAATAATTTTAATAAAATAGTACGTTCACTATCTCTACCTTTTTTTCCGTTATTGAAATTATTTCTGGTAAAATACATTGTATTTCCATCTTGAGTAAACACAGGAGTAGACTCATGATATTTTGAACTCACGCTACTAGAAAATTTTTCAGGTGCTTCAAAGTTGCCGTTATCAGAAACTTTAGCACCATATAAGTTAGTATACGATTGATTGGTCCATTTGTGCTTTTTATTCACAATTCCTCCAGTGTCTCTAGCTGAAGTAAAAACCAATTCATTTTTATAAAATGAAGTTCCATAATCTGAAAACTTAGAATTAATTCCTGCATTTTTGATTCTATATCTTCCAGAATTCTTTTTTATCTCATCTAAATAATTTTTTTGAGTTTTACCGATTTTAGCACGATTATCTGTACCGCTTTTTTCATAGAATTTTTCCATCATAGCATCGGCTTTCTTATAATCACCCATCGATTTTAAGGTTTGTGCGTATCTAAAATAATATTCAGGTAACACTTCTTGATTCATAGCGAAAAGTTCCCCATACCATTTATTAGCCTCTGCTAATTTTGATTGAAAATAATAAGCATTCCCTAATTTTTGAAAAACTTCAACAGATTTAAACCCTTTTTCAGCTACTTTTTCATAGGTTTTAATGGCATCTACATAAGCAAACTGCTCGTAATTTTTGTCGGCTTTTTTAATTTTTATTTCTTGAGCATTTACTAAAAATCCATGTAGTAAAAATGCTAGTATAATTATATTTTTTGTTTTCATAGTTGTGTTTTTTAGAAAAATCTTGGTGAAGCAACTCTTTCCGATTTACCTTTGAATTCATATCGTAAGAAAATTTCGTGTGAACCCGAATTATAGTTAGCCAGTTTAGTAGTCTCCGCATCATAAGCATAACCTATCATCCAATTTTGATTGATTTGAAATCCCGCTAATCCACTAAAGGCAGCATCCCATCGATAAGCAGTCCCTAAAACAAACTTCTCATTAAACATAAAATTTGCTGTCAAATCCATTTGCAATGGAGCACCAGTTACCACTTTTGATAAAAATGCAGGTTTAAATTTTACCGAAGAACTTAAATCAAATACATACCCTCCAATAAAATAATAATGCATTCTTTCTTTGGCAGTAGCTGCAATATTATCATCAAAATGATCTGTATCTAAAAAGTTTGGAACTGATAATCCAGCATAAAGTTTATCCGAATGAAAGTAAACACCCGCGCCCACATTTGGTGAAAACCTATTGTCGATATTATTTTGAAATTGAATATCTGTTTGATCGTATATATCTAATTTGTTATAATCAACATTTAGTAAATTAGCTGTACCTTTTACTCCAAATGACAACTTATAGGTGTCAGAAGTATTAACGGTATAAGAAACATCTAACGAAATTGTATTTTCATCTGATGGTCCTATTCTATCGTTAACAAATGATACTCCTAAACCAATATTTGAATTTTCAATAGGCGTGTTTAATGAAGCTACGTTTGTTACTGGTGCACCCTCTAAACCAACCCATTGAGTTCTGTGCATTCCAAAAATACTCATCACACCTCTACTCCCTGCATAAGCAGGATTTACATTAATGGTATTGTACATATAATTGGTATATTGAGAATCTTGCTGAGCAAAAGTCTGGTTAACATTTCCTAATGTTGCCAATAAAAGCAACATCAGGGTAGTTAATATATTTTTATTTTTAATAAACTGTTTCATATTTATTTATTAATTATTTTGAATGTACAGATATCCTGCTTTTTCAATATTTTGTTTACCATTAATTCCATCAAAACCATATTCATATTTTAAGATATAGTAATAAGTACCTGTTGGTAATAATTTACTTCTTGAAATAGTTGTTCGTCCATCAGAATATCCATCAAAAACTTTATTCACATTATCATAGCCATTTGTTTCATATACTTTTACTCCCCAACGGTTGTATACTTCAACTGAGTTATTAGGATAACAATCAATACCTTCTAAATAGAAAACATCATTTTTAGTATCTCCATTTGGCGAAACAGCATTCCATACTTTTATATGACAAGCTAAATTTATAGTTTGCGTATGAACAGAAATATTTCCACAATCATCTGTTGCTGTCCATGTTCTAATTAATTGATATCTACTTGTACAATCACCAGCAACTTCTGTTTCAGACAATGTAACAGTTGCATTACCACAAGTATCTGAAGCAGTTAGAATTGGAGCAACAGGAATATTATCACAGTCCACAAAAGTATCTTGTGGTAAATTACCAATAAACACAGGAGGTGTGGTATCCTGAACATTGATTGTTTGCGTATGTGTAGTTTCATTTCCACAAACATCTGTAGCAATCCATGTTCTTGTTAAAGTATAATCACTTACACAAGAACCATTTGTTCTTTGCTCATTATAAACTACAGTGGCTGAACTACAGTTATCGATAGCCGTTAATGTTACTGCTGCTGGAACAGTATCACTACATTCTAAAACTAAATTAGAAGGCAATGATTCTACAAAAGTGGGATTGGTATCATCTTCAACTGTTATAGTCTGAATTAAGTCAGTAGAATTTCCAGCACAATCCGTTAATGTATAAGTTCTTGTTATAACATATGGATTGCCTAAACATCCTGAACCTCCATTGTTAGTATCCGCAACTGTTACTGTAACAGTACCCACACAATTATCTGCTTCATCAACAATCACATTTACATCTGCTGCAGGGATATTGGCAATACATTGCAAATTTAAATTAGCGGGTGCAGTTCCTGTTGGTACAATGGTATCGTCAATAGTATAGGTATACACCCAATCATGTGTATTGCCTTCACAATCTGTAAACGTATAAGTATACGTCACATCACCTTCACAAGTTGGCATTGCAGAAACTATAGAAACACTTGGTGTTAAAATATTACCACATGCATCAGTCACCGTTGGTACTGTTGGAGCGATAACATCTGCTGGACATGCTACTGTTGAAGAAGCATTAGCTGGCATCGCAAAATCAGCTCTTTCAATAGTATACGTATACACCCAATCCTGAGTATTGCCTTCACAATCTGTAAATGTATAAGTGTACGTCACATCACCTTCACATGTTGGTGAAGCAGAAACAACGGGTGTACTTGGTGTTAAAGTATTACCACACGCATCTGTTACTATTGGTACTGTTGGAGCAACAACATCTGCTGGACAAGCTACTGTTGCAGCAGCATTGGCTGGCATTGTAAAATCAGCTCTTTCAATAGTATACGTATACACCCAATCCTGAGTATTGCTTTCACAATCTGTAAATGTATAAGTATAGGTTACGTTTCCTTCACATGTTGGTAAAGCAGAAACTACTGGAGCGCTTGGTGTTAAAGTATTACCACATGCATCAGTTACTGTTGGAACAGTTGGAGCCACTACATCTGCTGGACAAGCAACTGTTGAAGCAGTATTGGCTGGCATTGTAAAATCTGCTCTTTCAATCGTGTAAGTGTACACCCAGTTGTTTGTATTTCCTTCACAATCTGTAAACGTGTAAGTGTACGTTACGTTTCCTTCACATGTTGGTGAAGTTGAAACTACTGGAGCACCTGGTGTTAATATATTACCACAGGCATCAGTCACCGTTGGCACTGTTGGAGCCACTACATCTGCTGGACAAGCAACTGTTGATGCTGCATTAGCTGGCATAGCAAAGTTTGCTCTTTCGATCGTGTAAGTGTACACCCAGTTGTTTGTATTTCCTTCACAATCTGTAAACGTGTAAGTATACGTTACGTTTCCTTCACATGTTGGTGAAGTAGAAACTACTGGAGCACTTGGTGTTAAGGTATTGCCACACGCATCAGTTACTGTTGGAATTGTTGGAGCAACAACATCCGCTGGACAAGCTACTGTTGATGCAGCATTCGCTGGCATGGTAAAGTTTGCTCTTTCTATGCTATAGGTATAAATCCAATCGTGCGTATTCCCTCCACAATCTGCAAAAGTATAAGTGTACGTTACAGTTCCTTCACATGTTGGTAAAGCAGAAACTACTGGAGCACTTGGTGTTAAAGTATTACCACAAGCATCAGTTACTGTTGGCAATGTTGGAGCCAATACATCTGCTGGACAAGCTACTGTTGAAGCAGCATTGGCTGGCATTGTAAAATCAGCACTATCAATAGTGTACGTATACACCCAATCGTGTGTGTTTCCTTCACAATCTGTAAATGTGTAAGTATATGCTATAGTACCATTACAGGTTGGTGGTGCAGAAACTACTGGTGCACTTGGTGTTAATATATTACCACAATTATCTGTAACGGTTGGTACGATCGGAGCAACTACGTCAGTAATACAACCAACCGTAGACGAACCGTTAACTGGCATTGTAAAATCATTTCTTTCTATGGTATAGGTATAAACCCAGTTGTTTGCATTTCCTTCACAATCTGTAAACGTATAAGTGTACGTTATGTTTCCTTCACATGTTGGCGAGGTTGAAACTATTGGAGCACTTGGTGTTAAAGTATTACCACACGCATCAGTTACTGTTGGAACTGTTGGAGCAACAACATCCGCTGGACATGCTACTGTTGAAGAAGCATTCACTGGCATGGTAAAGTTTGCTCTTTCGATAGTGTAAGTGTACACCCAGTTGTTTGCATTTCCTTCACAATCTGTAAATGTATAAGTGTACGTTACGTTTCCTTCACATGTTGGTGAAGTTGAAACTACTGGAGCACTTGGTGTTAAAGTATTGCCACAAGCATCAGTAACTACTGGTACTGTTGGAGCCACTACATCCGCAGGACATGCTACTGTTGAAGAAGCATTCGCTGGCATGGTAAAGTTTGCTCTTTCTATGGTATAGGTATAAACCCAGTTGTTTGCATTTCCTTCACAATCTGTAAACGTATAAGTGTACGTTATGTTTCCTTCACATGTTGGTGAAGCAGAAACTACTGGAGCACTTGGTGTTAAAGTATTGCCACAAGCATCAGTAACTACTGGTACTGTTGGAGCGACAACATCTGCTGGACAAGCTACTGTTGAAGAAGCATTGGCTGGCATAATAAAGTTTGCTCTTTCGATGGTGTAAGTATACACCCAGTTGTTTGCATTTCCTTCACAATCTGTAAACGTATAAGTGTACGTTACGTTTCCTTCACATGTTGGTGAAGTTGAAACTACTGGAGCACTTGGTGTTAATATATTACCACAGGCATCAGTAACTACTGGTACTGTTGGAGCAACAACATCCGCTGGACAAGCTACTGTAGAAGAAGCATTCGCTGGCATTGTAAAATCAGCTCTTTCTATGGTAAATGTCTGGGTACAGTTTTGTATATTTAAAACCGTATTTTCTCCCAAATCTCTAATATCATTATTATTAGGGTCTGCGTATTCTGTAACTGTATAAGTTCTTATTACATTTCCTTCACAACCGGGATCAGCAGTATTAGATGCTGTAATTTCAATTATACCACATGGATTATTTCCGATAAGTCCATCTACATTTCCTAAAGCTTCGAATTGTGCTTCAGTTAATGTCGTTGTTGTCGGAATAGCAGCATAACAAGCTACAGTTGTAATTGGAAATGTTGGGCATGTTACTTCGAATATACAACAAACAGGAGAAATTCCAGAAACTACTAAAGTATTACATGCATTAGCATCTTGAATACTTATACTATAATTAGTGCCTTGAGCAATACTATTTGATGTCCAAATATTTCCTACCCAAGTTCCTGGAGCACCAGTTCCTGTTGCTGTAAAAGGAGCTGTTCCTGATACTTCGACTGTTATTGTATAATTAGTTCCAGAACATGTTGTTGAAGTAACTCCAACTTGAGTAACGTTAGCTGGTTGTGGATTAATTGTAATCGGACTTGTAGCTGTTACAGAGTCACAAAAGCCATTATTTACTGTAAAGCTATATGTTCCAGGAATTAAACCTGATACCGTAGTAGATGTTCCTGAGCCAGAAATAGTGTTATTTACTGTTCCTGTTTGTGTTAACGTCCATGAACCCGATGGTAAGCCACTTAAAACAACACTACCAGTAGTTGTAATACAGGTTGTTTGTGTTATGATTCCAACAACTGGTACTGTTGGAATAGGTGGCTGTGCGTTAATAATTGTATTTGTAATAGGCGAAGTACAAACATCTAAAGTTGCTGTAACCGTATAATTACCAGCTGGCGCTGTAACAACACCTGTTGTGGTATTTAAAGTTGCACCTGCAGGTGTAATAGTATAAGTATGACTTGCGTCATAGTTTGTTATAGTAAAACTACCTGTAACAGAAGCACATGTTGGATGTACAATAGCACCTACTAATGGAGCTGGCAAAGTTGTAGGTTGCGGATTAATTATGATACCAGTTAATGGTGTATTTGAAGGACATCCACTATTAGCAGGGGTAATACTATACGTTCCAGGAGGAGCAGTTACTACTCCAGTTGTAGTGTTTAAAGTAGCTCCAGCAGGAACTATAGTATATGTAAATGCACTATTGTAATTTGTAATTGCAAAACTACCTGTAGTTGTTGTACATGTTGGTTGTGTTATGGCACTTATTGTTGGTATTGTTGGCCTAGGTGTAACAGTTACCAATTGAAAAAGTTCTCTACCACAAGCATCTGTCGCTTTCAATTGATAAGTTGTACCAGGAGTTAAACCTGAAAAGTTACCCGTTGCCTGATTAGGAACTATAGTTATTGTACCTGTTGCATCTAACAAACTATATTGCAAAGGAGCAATACCACCTGTTGCAGTACTTGTTATGGTGGTGTCACAACTTGTTACTGATGTAAAAGATAATGGAATTGCTAGTAACGTAAATGTTTTTTCATACAAAAAACCTCCTGTTAATCGAGGTAAGCCTCCAATTCCTCCCCATTGTGTAGATTCATTTAAAGACCAATCACTATTAACACCTCCATATCTAAATCTATATGTACCATTAGGTAAAGTGTTATTAATAATAGAACCTAAAGTGTTGGCTGTTAAAACAATATTATTTGAATTATCATATATTGCCCATTTAAGACCGCCATCAGAAATACCACCAGATACGGATGATATTGAAAAATTTACAGCTGCTGGCGTAACAAGTCCACATGGATTTGTGGTGATCAATGGATTATAAGTATTTATACAAGAAGCCCCAATAGTGAAACTTCTAGTAGCGGTCTTTCCACAAGCATCAACAATTTGAATATTATAAGTTCCTTCAGGAAAATGAAAATTTGGAGAACCTACACTTCTTAGGGATCCATTACCTGTTAGCCAAGTATCAAACATCAAAGGCTGACAAACAATAGGATAAACTATAGGTGCAGAAGTTATTGTACCTAAATCCCCACTTTGAGTAGTTGCTACTGGAGGTCCAGAAAGTATAGTTACACTTATTGGCCCTGTTGGATCTTCTAAAGCAGAAATACCAATATTAATTCTTCCTCCTCTAAAAATAGAACCAATTCCGCCAGATAAACAATTTATGGTAGGATTATATGAGGTAATATCTCTTCTAATAGTTTTAGTTATTATTTGACCACAAGCATCTGTAAATCTTAAAGTGTAATCTACACCATATTGAAGTCCAAAAGGTAAGATAGTTCCAAGTGGATTTACAAAATGATTGATGTTCAATGTTACTGGATTCATTGGATTTCCTAAATAGTCATTTGCAGTAAATCCAGGGTTGGCTGTTTCTTCGACTGAGACAGTAACATCGTTTGAAATAAGTTGGCGAAAAACTCTAATATTATAGCCGCTTAAACAACCACTTTTTACATTTACAATTTGAGATCCAAACAAAACATCAGGAGTTATTAATGTTGGTAGCGGAATTGTCCCAGAGTCAGTTTGTCCGCAAAAATTTACAACAGTATAATTAATACTTCCTCCATTAAAAAAAGATAATGGAATATTATAAAATACACTTGAAAGTCCACCAGAAAGGTTAACACTATTAGTTAATGTATTTCCAATATTATTAGTATAAGTATAAGTATGATTTCCGTAGACGGTTCCAGGTATTAATACTTGATGTAAAAAACTATACACTCTTGTTGCTCCACATCCAGAAACATCACTAACATTTAAGTAGCTATCATTAAATCCTCCTGCAGGTTGATTATTAATCGTTACCGTTTGGTCTGCACTATTTCCACCGCATTGGTCAATAATATCTACAGTATAAGTCCCTGGAGATAATCCTGGGATGTTTAGAGTAGACGCGTTTAACGGAACAGGGTATAATACTGGATAAGAAGGACCAGGAGGACCAGATAAAAGACGAACCAAGTATTGCTGGTTAGTAAAATTTCCAGAACCTATAGTACTAGAAATATTAAAGACAGTAAAACTACCATTATTTCCATTAAAACAACTTGGAGCTGTCTGACCAGTAAATGAAAAACTATCACCAGGTCGTATTGAAGTATCTGTACATTGTCCATTAACATACATACTAATGGATAATGTAAAAACGAGAGATAATAAATACTTAATCTTTTGCATTTTTACACAATTTAAGGGGTTAAATGTTTACAAAAATGCTTATATTAACTTTCATTAGCTACAACCAAGACATAACTGTTATTTATCAAGTAATAAGTGGAAAAACAGAAAGCATATTAAAGAATCTATGCTAAATTGTTAGTTATTTTAAGTACCAACATCTGTAAGTTTGTATCAAATACTAAAACTAAATTACTCTATAAACCTTACTAAAGTAAAAAGTTTAACCATACTAATAATTGATAAAACGTAGCAACTAAAAAATATTTAAGTTATAAAATGGATTAAAAATTACTTTTGAAATAAAATTTTTCTATTCTATATTTCTTCTTGATTTTAAAAATGTGCGCAAACTTTCTTGTCTTCTTTTCGCAATAGGTAAATTAATTTCGTTTACCATTTCACAATAATAACCTGTATTTTTTGTAATTAAAATAAGGTGATTTAAATTAATGATATAAGAGTGATGAATTCTAAAAAATAGCGTGTCATCCAAAATTTCCTCAAATTGACCTAAATTTTTACAAGCAATAATTTCTTCATTATTAATTAGATAAAACGAGGTGTAGCGACCATCTGATTTGCAAAAAACAATATCTTCCATTTTTATTACGTCAACTTTATTTATGGAGGCAATAGAAATAAATTTCGAACTACAAGTAGCTTTTTTCTTTATTAAACTATGGTCTTTAATCAAAAATGATTTTTTTTCTTCGATTCTTCTAATACATTTCCTTACAGCTAGTATTAAGTCGTCTATTATGATAGGCTTTAGAACGTAATCAATTGCATTATACTTAAAAGCCTTTAATGCATAGTCTTCAAAAGCTGTAACAAAAATAATTTCAAATTCGCCAAGATCTAAATTATTTAAAATATCAAATGCATTTTTTTCATTAAGTTGAATGTCTAAAAATAATATTTCTGGCTTTTCAGAATTTATTGTATTTATACCCTCTTCAACATTAGTAGCCTCTCCAATTATTTTTAAATTGGGTAAGAAAGTAGCGATAAAATGTTTAAGTAATTTGAGATTCGAAATTTCATCATCAATTATTACACAAGTATATTGTTGCATGTTTTTTTTTAACTATTAATGGTTAATACTATTTTATGATAGTGCTAATCAAAATGATTTTTAGATTACAAAGAAATTATATTTATATATAAATCGTTAAAATAAATACATAAAAATCAAATCATTAGGTTAGAATGAAATAAGTGGTATATATCATGTATTAACTGGGATAATGAAAACCAAAATTACATTAAAATATTTATTAATATTGTTAGAAACTTTGTAAAGAGAGATGAAAATAATTTTTAAAGGTTCTTAGAGTACTACTAATTTTTGTGGTTTATACTTCATAAATCATAAATAAATAATTTATGATTAATTTTATAAAACGAACTAACACCAAAACAAATAATCCCCATGAGGTATTTCCTATTCTTTTTTTTCTTTGTTAATCTTAATTTTTCACAAACATACAATCAACTAATTGAATACAATTCTTCAAATGGATTACCATCTGATATTATTTATAATGTTGTTCAAGATAAGAAAGGATATATATGGATTGCAACTGATAACGGAATTGTTAAATTTAATGGCTCTACTTTTAAAAAATTTCAATTGGGCGAGGGATTACCCTCAAATGATATTTTTGGTTTAGCAGTAGATTCAAAAAACAAAATATGGATAACAGGATATTATAATGGGCTTTATTATATAGAAAACGACAAAGTTAAAAAAGTTAAAAACTCAGAAAACATAAACTGCTTAGAGTTTACATTTGAATATGATGGAAAAGAATATTTTAAACCCTTTAATGGATATGAATCCTATGTAGTTGAGTATAATACTTTAAAAAAAATATATTTTGAAAAGAAATATGAAATATTAAATCAGGACAAAAATTACCTGCTTTTAGTTGAAAAAAACACTAAAATTCACTTCATCTTTAATAAATTAACCAAACAAAAAATTAAAGTTCCATATGACTATATTTTTTATAGAAACTTTGGAAAAAAAAACGAACTCAATTTTATTTTGAAATCCTTCGTCCCACTACTTGTAAATAAGAATTTTTCTACTAAAATTATTACTTATGACAGACAAAAAACGATTCCAAAACATACTAACAATTTTAAAAAAATCCAATGGTTAAATGGTTCAAATGATAATATAAATAGAATATACTTGTATAATAATGACTCTGTTTTTGTTACAAAGAATGATATTTATAATAGAGTAAATTCTGAAAAAATAAAAAAAATCCCTGTTGACTTAGAAAGTGTATACACAATATTAATTGATAACGAAGATAATTTCTGGGTTATACTTAAAAACAACCGTTTGCTTTTTTTACCTAATAACTTTGATCAAATTGAAAGTTATTTTACCGATTCTATTTTTGATAAAAAAAACATACAAATAAAACACTCTTTAATTCATAGAAAAGATTTGTACATCTTATCAAATGAAAATAATTTATATAGTTTTAATACCAATAGTAGAAAATTAACTTGCTTAAAAAAAATAAAAGACAAAAATCCCTATCAAATAAAAATTATTAATAACAAAATAATTTTGTTCTGTTATGAAGGTTTTTATTATTTTGAGTTGCTCCCTAATAAAACCATAAAAGAGCTTTCTTTTAAACCAACAAAATTCCAAAAAAATGGCGCTGTTTTTAAAGATAAATTATTTTACATTTTCTTAAATGATATATATGATGAAAAAAATAGAATTATAAATACGTACCAATCTGTGATGCGTCTTAATTCGATAATCGCTCTCGATTCCAATACCTTAGTTACAGGAAATGAAGAGGAAATTATTTTACTTAAAAATGGCAAAGAGATAATAAATAATAAGATAAAATTAACTAATGTAATCAACAAAATTGACAACAAAATATTAATTGGTACAAATTCAAAAGGGCTATACATTATTAATAAGCAACTCCAAATAGAACAAATATTATTGGATAAAGAGAATATATATAAGCTTTTAGTTGATGAGAAAAAACAAATTGTATTTGCCGTTACAGATGAAGGAATTTTAGTATATAAAAAACTAAACAATACTTTTGTTTTAAATAACAAAATAACATATAAAAACGGATTAATTAGAGGCAAAATTAATGGTTTATATTTTGAAAACAATAAACTCTATGCTAGTACCAGAAATGGTTTTTCAATAATAAATGATCCGCTATTTATAACAAAAAAAGAGCAAGGAAAAATAGATATTGAAAAAATAACATGTAATGACAAGACTATTCATTTTAACAATTCAACTCCATTGCACTTTAAAAGTAACGAAAATAATATAGACATTATAACTTCTATTTTCTCTTTTGATAGTAAAGAAAACCAAACTAAATATTATTCTATTTCAAAAGATAATTCTGAAGATGTATCGAAAAAATTTAAACACTCAACCTTATCTTTCAAAGAGTTAGCCTCAGGCAACTATAGAATTTCCTTTTATGTTAACAATAAAAAAGATATTCAGAGTGTTTCCTTTTCTATTGAACCAAAATTTACTGATTCGTTAACTTTTAAGATAATTATTTCAGCACTTTCTGTAGCGTTTTTAATCATTTTATTTTATAGTTATAGTTGGTATACCAAAAGACAATTTAAACAAAAATTAATATTACACACTTTAGAATTAAAATCACTTCGCTCGCAAATGAGCCCCCATTTTATTTTCAATGCATTAAATAATTTTCAAAGTATCTTAATTTTAGAAGGAAATATAAAAGCAAATAATTATTTAGACAAGTTTTCAAAACTAATTCGTAAAACATTAGAAACTATGCATCATGACAAGCATTCTTTAAAAAGTGAGTTTGAATATATTGAGAAATATCTAGACTTTGAAAAAACAAAAAATAATAATTTACAAACTAGTATTAATATTGATCCTGATATTGAATTATCTAAAATATTAATACCCGTTATGATAATACAACCTATAATTGAAAACGCAATCATTCATGGCTTATCAAAAATTGTTGGAGTTAAAAAAATAAATATTGATTTCACTAAAGACTCTAACAATAATATAAAAATAATTATTGAAGATAATGGTATTGGTATCAATCATTCATTAAAAACAAGTAATCACAAATCAATAGCTTCAAATATTATTAATGAACGTATAAAACTTCACAATAAAATACGACAAAATAAAATTCATATTGAAAAAATAGATTTACAAAATGAAAATGCAACTGGAACTAGAGTTACAATTCAAATAGAACAAAAAGTAAAACATAGATAAATGTATTTTAAATTCATGACATATAAAATTTACTGATTTAAATTCAGCAAGTTAGTTTTTTAATTTCAGCATTTATTAAGAAGGATATTACTAAAAAATTTATTCAAATATTTGTGTAGACAACTATCTGATAGGGTTCCATTTTTTTAATTCAATAAGAAATATTCCTAAAATCATTTTAAACAATATTATTCATATCTGTAAATAAAACATCAATTCCATTCAGCATTTGCAAACATTTTTGATTAATCGAAAAATTATATTTTGCATACAAGTTCCTTAGATAATTTTATAAGCATTATCAAATTCCAATGTTAATTCATTAGCAGAACGTGATGTTACTTAATTAATAAGATATCTATTCACACATCTTTTGCAGAAGCTAAAAGTTTGAGAAATTTTAACGAATAATAGATATATATCAATTAATAAAAAAAAGTCGTTAATGATAGATCAAAACATTTAGTACTTTGTTCACTTTTGTTCAGTAGAAATGTACAAAATATTTATATTTATTAGTACTTTCATTAAAAATAATTACTAAAAAAAAGAGCTAAACTTTATAACTTAAAATTACAATTAATACCAAAAATAAATCTTCAAAATTGAAACTAAAATAGACATGCTTTTACTGAAACAAATAGTTCTTCGATTTAATCTTTTAAGATGGGTTCTTAATGTTAAATTTTTCCTTTCGATATGATTTGTACCAAATCGTTTTACAGAATGCAATTTCTCATCAATTAGATATCTATAATTCTTCAATCTGTCTGTGAATATTCTTTTTGCTTCTGAAAGTTTTAGTGTATCAACAACACGACTTAAGGTTTTATTAGTTCTTTTCCCAACATTAAAACTTACTATATTTTTTGATTCTTTTTCAAGAGCATAAACCAACCATATAAAATTTCGTTTGTGTCTAATATAAGTGCACATTTCATCAACTTCATAGGTTTTTCCTTTGCTAATAATGGGCTGATGAATGTTTGTAGCAATTGTTATAATTCTTTTTAATAAAGTTGTTGTTGATATTTTTAATATTCTAGCTGTACTTCTAATACCTAAACCTTCTTTAGTAAATTGAATGATTTCCTGATTTATGCTATGTTTATATGCGTTGTATGTATAGTTTGACTGTTGTCTTTTTCTACAAAAGCTACATTTATAACGTTGATTTCCATTAGATTGAAATCCGTTTTTTATACATTTTTCATTACAGTAATTACATCTTATTTCCATGACCTAATTTGAAACACTAAGTTAACACAAAAGCATTTACACCTTTTTTAAAGCCTTAAAAACAGATTAGGCTACCTACTGGCAGCCTAATTTTATTTTTTTAATTTCAAATAATTGTTGTTTTTCAGCTAGTTACATTTGCGTTTTGCAAAAACACCTAATCTGAAACACTACCAAATTATTTTATTTTCTCTTAACTTACATACCATAAAAAAAATCAGCAACTAAAAAATAGTTGCTGATTTTTAATTATTTATATTTACAAATTACAATATACCTTAATTTGAAACATTACCGATCTGGTTTTTTTGTTATTTTAATTATAACGCTAAAATAATAAACTCACTACGTCTGTTTTTTTGGTGTTCTTCTTCTGTACAAGGTACATCATCTGAACATTTATTTTTCAATTGGCTTTCTCCGTATCCTTTTCCTGTTAATCTGTCTTTAGTGATACCTTGTTTCACCATCCAAGCGATTGTAGCTTGTGCTCTTCTTTCAGATAAATTAGCATTATATTGTGTGGTTTGACGGCTATCTGTATGACTTCTAACATCAACCTTCATTGTTGGATTTTGTTTCATTACTTCAACGATTTTAGCTAAATCTAAAGCGGCATCTTTTCTGATGTTTGACTTATCTAAATCGAAATAAATAATTTCAATTTTGAAAGTTTTCGCTAAGTCATCACCTACTTTAACTTTCTTAACTTTCGTTTTAGTAAGAATATTAGCTACACCTGGTTTACCAGCATTACCGGTTGTGAAAACGCGTTCGGAAACTTCACCATCTAAACCTTTTGCTCTGAGAGTATAAGTTGTATTAGGTGCTAATTTATCGAATGTATATTTACCGTCTTTATCTGTAATTACAGTTGCAACTTCTTCCATTTTATCGTTGAAAATAGTAACTTCTGTATTAGGAATAACTTCGTTAGTTTCTTCATCCATAATTACACCAACAACTGCTTCGATGTTTTCGATTTGAAGTTTAATAATTTCTTTAAACTTGTAGATATCATCTGAGCCTTCCCCACCTGTTCTGTTTGAAGTAAAGAAACCAATTTTAGATTGTGTATCGATAATGTAACCAAAATCGTCTGAGTTACTGTTAATAGGTGAACCTATATTTACAGGTTTTCCGTTACTCCCTTCAGCATTGATTTTTGATGCAAAAACATCTAAACCACCTAAACCTAAATGACCGTCTGAAGCAAAATACAGCACATCGCCTTTCGCAATATATGGGAAAGTTTCACGAGCTTCTGTATTGATGTCGTCACCTAAATTAATGGGTGTTCCAAATGAACCATCTTCTTTAATCTCCACTTTAAATAAATCTGAAGCACCTTTAGTTCCAGGCATATTTGAAGAAAAATATAAAAACTTTTCATCAGAGCTTAATGCTGGATGAGCTACACTGTATGCATCACTATTAAATGGTAATTCGGTAACGTTAGACCATGTTCCATTTTCATTTGTTGCTTTATAAATCTTTAAAAGAATTGTACCTGCTTCATCTTTACCTTTTTTACCATTGTTGTAGTTATTTCTAGTAAAATACATGGTGTTTCCATCACTAGTAAAAACTGGAGTAGATTCGTTTACTTTAGTTGTAATTTCTTTTGAAAATTTTTCAGGAGCAGCTAAACTTCCATCTTCTTTGACTTCTGAAGCATAAAGAGTTGTGAAACCTTGATTTGTCCAGTTGTGAATTCTACTTCCGCTAGTATCTCTTGCACTTGTAAATACTAATTCATTTTTATAAAAAGCGGCACCAAAATCCATCGCTTTAGAGTTGATTCCTGCATTTTCAATATTGTGTCTACCTGAATTGGCTTTGATCACATCCATATAATCTTTTGCTGACATGAATTTCGTAGCTCTTGTATCTTGAGGTTTTGCAGTAGCAAATTTTTGTAAATACTCATCAGATTTTCTGATATCACCGGTTGCTTTTAGTGTTTGAGCATAACGATATAAATATTCAGCATCTACTGTTTCGTTCATTGCGAAAAGCTCAGTATACCATTTATTTGCTGTTATTAAATCGGCATTAAAATAATAAGAATCTCCTAATTTTTGGAATAAATCAACAGACTTATGACCTTTATTAGCAACTTTCTCATAGATATCTTTAGCTTCGAAATAAGCAAATTTATTGTATTCTTTATTTCCTTTATTTATAGTTTTTTCTTGAGCAAGAGCAGAGAAAGAAACAAAGGCAATTATCGTACTATATATAATTCTTTTCATAATTTATTTTTTAGAAGAATCTAGGAGAAACAATGTTTTCAATGTTATTAAATAATTCAAATCTTAAGAATATCTCATGAGAACCAGAATTATAATTCGCTAGTTTAGAAGTTTCCATATCATAACTATAACCAATAAACCAAGATTTATTAACTTGGAAACCCGCTAATAAACTTGCAGCAGCATCCCAGCGATAAGCCGCACCTAAAACAAATTTTTCATTGAATAAAAAGTTTGCAGAAGCATCCACTTGTAATGGAGTACCTTGAACTAATTTAGTAAGAATTGCTGGTTTAAATTTAATAGTTTCATTTAAATCGAAAACATGACCAGCTATGAAATGGTAATGCATTCTTTCTGTTGCAACTGTTTTTGAAGGTGATGTTGAGCTTTTATTATAATGTTCTGTTTCTAAGAAATTAGGTATAGAAAATCCAACATATGTTTTATTAGAATGAAAATAAATACCGGCACCGACGTTTGGAGAAAACTTGTTATCAATGTTATATTGAGCTAAATTATCATAAGGGTTGTATTTACTTACTTTAGTAAAATCGATATTTAATAAGTTAGCCGTTCCCTTAACTCCAAAAGATAGTTTAAACGTTTCTGATGTTTTGATTGAATACGAAACATCAGCACTGATTGAGCTTTCATCTGAAGGACCAATTCTATCATTAATAACAGATAAACCTAATCCTATATTAGAATTATTAACTGGAGTATTAATAGAAAAACTATTTGTTGTTGGAGCTCCATCTAAGCCAACCCATTGCGTTCTATGCAAACCAAAAACACTTAATACACCACGAGAACCAGCATAAGCAGGGTTAATATTAATGGTATTGTACATATATTGGGTAAACTGCGCATCTTGTTGAGCGTAACTTGTGATAGCAAATAATCCAAGTAGTATAATAAAAAAACGATTTTTCATATTGTTCTAATTTTAAATTTCTAATGGGGGATTGCTCCCCCGTTAGAGTTTTTATCTATTAATGTATAAGTATCCTGCTTGTTCTTTGTTTTCTCCAGTTGTATTGTTAGTATATCTAACTACATAGAAGTACGTTCCTACAGGAAGTTCAGAGTTTTGGTTTATCGTAACTCTACCTTGAGAAATACCTTTGAAAGCTTTTCCTTCAGCTGGGTTATACCCTTTAACTTCGTATACTAATACACCCCATCTGTTATAGATTTCTACAGTATTGTTAGGGTATTTCTCGATGTTTTTAATTACGAACACATCATTATCATTATCATCATTTGGAGTCACCATTTGGAATACTTCTAAATCCTCAGAACCATTATGCGTGTTGAACTCTAAATAATCTGGTGTACCATCACCATCTGAATCGAAAGCATCATCTGGATTTCCATCACCATTTGGATCTGGATTTTCAAACTCTGTATCTATTGAATCTCCATCGTCATCGACATCTAAATAATCATCTATTCCATCTCCGTCTGTATCTTGAGTTGTTCCTGTGTTAGGGTTACCATCTCCGTCTGAGTTTGGATCTTCAAATACTGTGTTTACACCATCGTTATCGTCATCGATATCTATATAATCATCTATTCCATCTCCATCTGTATCTTGAGTTGTTCCTGTGTTAGGGTTACCATCTCCATCTGAATTTGGATTTTCAAATACTGTGTTTACACCATCGTTATCGTCATCGACATCTAAATAATCATCTATTCCATCTCCGTCTGTATCTTGAGTTGTTCCTGTGTTAGGGTTACCATCTCCGTCAGAATTTGGATTTTCAAATACTGTGTTTACACCATCGTTATCGTCATCGATGTCTTGGAAATCGTGAATTCCGTCACCGTCAGAATCTTGAATTGTATATACTGGACCAGCACCATCTACTCCACCTTCAACTGCATCTGGAAGTCCATTGGATCCCACTGGACCATCAACCATACCGTCATTATTTGCATCAGCTTGTCCATGACCTGCTTCAAATAAATCATTTACGCCATCTCCATCAGCATCTAAATCTAGGCTATCAATGGTTCCGTCTAAATCAGTATCTAAAGTCGGATTTCCATTTTGTTCTTCAGCATCAGTTATACCATCATTATCATCATCAATATCACCAAAGTCACATATTCCATCTCCATCTGTATCCGTTCCGTCATTTGCTGGTAAGCTGTCTGATAATGGTCCGAAGTTGTCCGTTCCTACTGAACAGTCATCACATCCGTCACCATCTGAGTCACCACAAATATCTGGGTTTGTAGGATTTGGGTCAGTTGCATCTAAGATTCCGTCGTTATCATCATCTGTATCTCCTGCATCACATAAACCATCTCCATCTGTATCTGTTCCATCATTTAATGGTAAACTATCTGATAATGGACCGAAGTTGTCTGTTCCAACTGAACAGTCATCACATCCGTCACCATCTGAGTCACCACAAATATCTGGGTTGGTTGGGTTTGGGTCAGTTGCATCTAAGATTCCGTCGTTATCATCATCTGTATCTCCTGCATCACATAAACCATCTCCATCTGTATCTGTTCCATCATTTAATGGTAAACTATCTGATAATGGACCGAAGTTGTCTGTTCCAACTGAACAGTCATCACATCCGTCACCATCTGAGTCACCACAAATATCTGGGTTGGTTGGGTTTGGGTCAGTTGCATCTAAGATTCCGTCGTTATCATCGTCTGTATCACCAGCATCACATAATCCGTCTCCATCTGTATCTGTTCCATCATTTAATGGTAAGCTGTCTGATAATGGTCCGAAGTT
>NZ_JAANOQ010000037.1 GCF_011305415.1 Flavobacterium bernardetii | reverse complement strand
TATACATTTTTCATTTTCTCACTTTTGGATTTTGTCTTTCTGCGCAATTTTGGTTATAACTTACTGCTAACGTTCCGCAGCTACACGAGGTGCAAGGCTTCGTGACTGGATATTTTCTATTTAAGTAAAAAGTTCAATGCGAAACAGCAATTCCACTAAATCCTTGCATCTTGTGTAACTGCTGTTAGCCGTTCGTTGTTTTTTCGTTCGTTTTAATTTCTATTTTATATTTCAATAATTGTCTGATTGATGTTAGATGTCCAAATAAAACAATTGGAACTATAAATGTCGGCAACCAACTAAACGGAAAATTTAAAATCGCAATATTCGGTTGGTCAAAAGCAAATTTTTGAATTGGTGAAGGTGCTGAAAATAATGCGTTCACAACAATATTTGCTAAAAGTCCAAGGCAAATAAAATTCCACAGTAAAATTGTTTTTTTGCTAAGTTTTGTTTTTGTCAGTCCAAAATACGCAATAATTGGTGCAGAAATTCCTGCAAGAATGTCAAAGTTTCGACCTTCAAAAGTCATCAATTCTGGGATTGCTTTGTTGAGAAAAAGCCAAAACAAGATTATTTCAACTGGAATTCTCACAATATTTAGGTAAGTCAAGTTTTTTAGAGGCAAACTGTCAATAAATTGTCTTCCTTTTGAAGTTGCGAACAATAAAATAATTATCAAAATTGTTGGTAAAATTCCTGTCAATATAATTTTAGGAGGAAAAGAGTTTGTGTCAGATTTGTAAATGTTTTTTAAAGCCAGAACCGCTTGAATTGTTAACCAAATTGTCAAACCGATAAAAATTGGAGTTGCTTTTTTCCGTGTCAGTTCAGAATTTGAGTTTCTAATTGTCCAAATAAAAAGCAATAAAGTCGCAATTGTTGTCAGTCCAAAAGTCAGTGAAATATATGTCGGTAAATTGTCAATCATTTGCTATTTGTTCAATTTTTACGGTTTCGCTGTACAATGACGGCTAACGTTCCGGCGCTTGGCGAGGTTGCGAACTTCGGAACCGATTATTTTCTACCAAAGATAAAATTTCTTGCGAG
>NZ_JAANOQ010000036.1 GCF_011305415.1 Flavobacterium bernardetii | reverse complement strand
AGAACTCCCTCTCTTGCGGGGTGCAAAGATAACATCTTTATATTTTAATTTCCAAATCTTTTTTCATCTTTTTTAAAGAAAATAATCTCCAATCTGTCTGTCATTATATAAAGAACTTCTCTCTCATTGCGGGTGCAAAACTAGTACTTAATTTTGTATTTCCTAACATTATCTTAACCTTTTTTAAAAGTATTTTGTTAGCTTTTGGTTTGCAGTTAGTTACAAACGAAAGTTATTTAAACCATTTTAAACTAATATTAGATTTTAGCTATTTTACTGGACTTGCAACACTATTTCATCTTCTTGATTAGATATAAAAAATATGATTTTCTTGTGAAATAGGTCGTTTTTGGGTGTGTTTTTACAAATTCAACTCTCAAACTTCTCTCAAAAAAGTAATATTTTGCGAGTATTTCTTCTAATACAGGATGAAACCACCTAAAAAAGGAGAATGTTTTACATGAATTTCATCTGAAAACAGGATTCTAGCCCTGATAGGAACGGCATACTTTTATTTAATTCCTTAAAGATATAGTGGATAGCAGGAAATAGCTTCTAAAAAATCACAGCTATATATATAGTATGTTATGCAAATGAAAAACGGCTGACTCAATAACAATAATTTTCCTTTTGTCGTAATAATAAAACAACAACTTATTTTCTTAACATAACAGCATTTTTTAATTTATTCAGACTACAATTTTAAAATATTTTTCTTAATCCACAGCTTTTGGATCAAATCCGATCTCTGCTACACAACAGGTTTTGGTTTTCATCAGTAAAAACTTGAAGATTTAAACAAAAGAAGACTACATCTAACATTAAAAAGAAAAACATTCGGTAATAAAAATGTTTCATAACAACACAACCTCAATCTAAAAGATTAAAATTGTGATTAAAAAGACAGTGTGTTCACTCGCTTTACAACGAACGATTACATCATAACTAAAAAAAGCCTCAATCTAAAAGATTGAGGCTTTAATAAAAGAAGGCGGCGAACCGAACTCGTTATAAAACGAGTGAACACGCCGTACCAATAACAAAAAAAAGAGGCTATCTTTTCAGATAGCCTCTTAATAAAAGAAGGCGGCGACATACTCTCCCACATAACTGCAGTACCATCTGCGCAGTTGGGCTTAA
>NZ_JAANOQ010000035.1 GCF_011305415.1 Flavobacterium bernardetii | reverse complement strand
CTCAAAAAATTTAAATAAAACAATTGTGTTTTTTCGAATTTAAAACAAAAATAGGAGAGAAGTATTTTCTGAAAATAGATGTAAAAATAATCAGATTTTATTCAGCGTTCTCGATTCCACAAAACTTGTATTTAACGTCCCGGCGCTTGGCGAGGTTGCGAACTTCGGAACCGATTATTTTCTATCAAAGATAAAATTTCTTGCGAGAAATAAACGTGTATTTACTACAAAATTCGCAATCTTGCCAAACGCCTGTTGTGTGATGTTTTAATAATCTACAAAGTCTGTTTCGTTTACTATTATATTTTGATTTGTTGTGTTTTCAACATTACTTGCAGGAAATATATATTCTGCTTTTTGTCTTATTCCGTTGTCTCTATTTCTTTTTAGAACTAAAATTTGAGGATTTGCTTTGTCAATAAACAATTTAATTGTTGCTTGGTTAGTAAAGGTATTTATTTCTCTATTGTTAGATGGATAAGTTAATAAATGAAATGGTTCAATTGGATATGTATTAGTTAAATTAAATTGGACATTTACTTCACACAAATATAATTTTTTAATTGCGTGATTTAATGAAAATTCTTTTCCAATAATTGTCATGTCATTTGCTTGTTGAGTTAAATTTACTCCTAATGGGTCATCGATTTTCTGAACATAGAAAGGAATTGGATCATTTAATGGGGAATTAGGAAAATCGCCAATAAATAATTTATAAAAGTTTCCATTTCCGCTCGTCGTAAATGTAAAATCAAAACTTCCATTTGAGTTTAAATTTATAGTTTTTACAAATTGTTTAAATTCATAGTTATAATTTGTAGGTGCTGGGCAACTATAACAGCCACCACTTGTAGTTTCAACGTATTCAGCAATTTTAATTTCTACATCGGATAAACTTTCACCATTTATGCTCGTTACATTTCCTGAAATTCTCGTTTCAATACCAGCTTGAATTAAGTTTGTTTGGTCATCTTTATCACAACTTGAAAGATTTAAAAATATACACAATCCAAGTAAATTTAATATGTTTTTCATAATGTCTTTTTATTACGATTTTCCTAAAAATAGCACACAACGGGCCGCGGCTTGCTGAAGTGGCGACTTCGTAAATTATTATTTGATGCTAAGATACAATTTCTTGCGAAAGA
>NZ_JAANOQ010000034.1 GCF_011305415.1 Flavobacterium bernardetii | reverse complement strand
GTAAATATTCCTCTTTCAATTTTCATATTGTTATCTAATTGTAGTTTTCCAGATTCTGCGGTAAAATAGCCACTAACGTTCCGGCGCTTGGCGAGGTTGCGAACTTCGGAACCGATTATTTTCTATCAAAGATGAAATTTCTTGCGAGAAATAAACGTGAATTCACCACAAAATTCGCAATCTTGCCAAACGCCTGTTGTGCGTTCGTTTTTTAATTTTTCTTTACATATTCAAAAACAGGGTCTATTCCATTTTTGTAATCATTGTAACTATTTTCTATCTTAACATCTGGAACAATTGAAACATCATTATCCTCTGTAAGTTTCCAAAATTCAGAAGAATATCTTACCTTAATTTCTGAATAAGGTAATGTAAATGATTTAACATATCCATAATGATTAGGTTTTCCACTTGTTTCTTCTCCAATAATTATTGCATTTGTTTTATCTTTAAAATAAATGGTGTTAAAAATAGCTGATGAAAAAGTATCGTTACCAACAACTACAAATAATTTTCCTTTTTTATTTAGTTTATTGTTAGCTGCAATTTTATCTATTAAGTTTTCTGCTAAATACGAACTTCCACCACCATTAAATCTCATGTCAAAAATCAATTTGTCAATTTCAGAAGTTTCAAGTGTTTTTAATACTTTTTCTTCAAATTCATTAAAAGAAGGATATTTATATGCAGTTTCTTTATCGCCATATTTTTCTATAGTTTCTCTGCTTACACATTTATTATACTGAATAAAGTAAATTTTTTCATTAGGAAAATATTCTTCTTTAAAGTTTTTACCACTTCCGTTTCTATAAAATGGTTTTTCTGCGTTAATTTTTAAAAAAGTTTTATTTTTTTTAAAATTTATATCATTTTCAACTTCCATAAGTTTGTAATGAGAAATATTCCCTTTAATATCAGAAAGCTCTAAATTGTAAATACTATCATTTTGTTTAGAAAAGCCAAAATATTTTAATATGACATTACTTTCTAATAAACGAGATGAATTTGTCTTTATCAAAGCAGTGTTTTCAGCTACGTTGAGAGTTTTTAAACTATCTAATATTGTGTTGATTTTGTTTCCATTAATTGAAAGTATTTTTTTGTCTAAAATTTCATAGTTGTCTTTTGTAGTTCCTGAAATGAATAATCCTTCTTTAAACCACATGAAATCTACAGGAAATACTTTCCTTTTTTGTGTAATATGTGAAGTGCTTAGACTTGTATGAGAATCACCAATTTTAGCAATTAATTGATGAAGTTTCATAGAAGTTTCAATGTCGGTATCTTTATCAAGTTGCTTAATGATTTTCTCAATACCATTTTCAAATTCATTTTTAGTTATTTTGAAAAATAAATTTTTGTGTTTCTTCGGCAACTCTGTTTTTAGAAAATTTAAATCAGTTATCCAGTTTTCTGTTTCTATTTCTTGCGAATAGATATTAATTGAAAAAACTGTTAAAATTAAAATTGTTATTTTTTTCATTCTTTATGTTAATTTGTTGATTTCGTTTTCGTTCTGCTAAAATGACGCACAACGTCCCGGCGCTTGGCGAGGTTGCGAACTTCGGAACTGATTATTTTCTGTTAAAGATAAAATTTCTTGCGAGAAA
>NZ_JAANOQ010000033.1 GCF_011305415.1 Flavobacterium bernardetii | reverse complement strand
GTATTTTCTGAAAATAGATGTGAAAATAATCAGATTTTATTCAGCGTTCTCGATTCCACAAAACTTGTATTTAACGTTCCGCGGCTTGCTGAAGTGGCGACTTCGTAACCGCAAATTTTCTTTCAAATATAATATTTCTTGCGAAAAGTGAACGTGATTTTTAAGAAAAAGTCGCCATTTTAGCAAACCGCTGTTAGCCGACGTTATTTTTGTAAGTATATATTTTTTCAGTTTTCATAATTTCAAGTGCTTTTTTCGTTTCATTTTCCCCATCATTTAATGAACCAGGAAGTAAAATTAATCGAGTTTTAATTTTTCCATTTTCATCTTCAAAAATAACTTCAAACCTTGAACGCGTAGCACCATATTTTGCATCTATGAATTTCACATCTTTTATTTTATTTCTTTCAATTGTTGAAGTTGCGGAATAGTTCATGCTTTGTTTAACTTTAAACAATAAATAAACAGCAAAAAATACATAAGATAATGTGCTAAAAATTTTATTTTCTTGATAATCCGTAAAAGCAAAATAAAGTAAGAAAATGGCAAAACCAGTATAAATAATTAGTATTCTTGAAATTTTATTTCCAACCGTAATTTCCGCAACATTTCCAATTATTCCATCTCTAGTTAAAATAATTTTGTCTGGTAAAATATGACAAAATCCTGTTTTTGTTTTGAATTTTTTTTCGCTTTCCATTCTCTAAAGTTGATTATTTACGATTTTTGGTATAATGACGGCTAACGTTCCGGCGCTTGGCGAGGTTGCGAACTTCGGAACTGATTATTTTCTTTCAAAGATAAAATTTCTTGCGAGAAATAAACGTGAATTTACTACAAAATTCGCAATCTTGCCAAACGCCTGTTAGCAGATGGCTTTTATTTTTCTCCAAGCCAAACTTCGCTTGCTTTTATTAAAAATATTTTTTCTGTAATTCCTTCTCTTACTTGTTTAATTTCTCTGTAAGGTTTTTTTAATTCACTTTTTAACCATTTTTGTTCTTCTAAATAATCTTTGTCTGAAGTGAAATTTTCACGTAGATATTCATTTTCAAAAATTGGATATTCTTCAACTCTAAAACTCCAATTGAAGTCATTTATTCTTTTAGATATTTTATCAAGTTCTGATTTCGCAATATTTTTTTCTATTTCTGGTTTGTGAAAAATATTTTCATAATATTCAATTTTATCATTTATTGCACAAACTACTTGAGAATTATAAATATCTGGTTCAAATATCCAAACTTTTAAGTAAAAAGGTTTTCCAATCTCTTTTAGTTGAATATTCCAACTTTCGTAAATATCAAAAAACGATTCAATAATTTTCTTTCGGATTTTTCCTTTAGGATTTGGGTAATTATGTATAGATATTGCAATTGGATTCCAAGGAAAAACTCTAAACTTAACATAATCTTTATTAGTTTTTTCAAGATAATCTACATCAATTTTTAGACTACCAATTTTCCAATTTTCGATTTGTTTTATTCTTCTTTTATTTCCTCGAATTTTTTTCATCAATAAAGTTTTCTTTTTTTCGTTTAGCTTTTCCAAGCTATCTGCTAACGGGCCGCGGCTTGCTGAAGTGGCGACTTCGTAAATTATTATTTGATGCTAAGATACAATTTCTTGCGAAAGAAA
>NZ_JAANOQ010000032.1 GCF_011305415.1 Flavobacterium bernardetii | reverse complement strand
TTAACATTGCATAATGTTGATTTTCAAACAAAAATTGCAAGTACATTACCAGATCCTGGGGATGATGCTTTTTTAACAAATATTAGCAATAGTTATTTTAATTTTGGTTCAGGAGCTTTTTATTATACCAATAAATACTATTTTGGATTATCAGTTCCGAATCTGTTAAAGGCTAGCCATTTAGATTATAAAGGTAGATCATACGGAAACGAATCAAGCCATTATTTTTTCACGGGAGGTTATGTGTTTGATATCAATCAAAACATAAAATTCAAGCCATTTTTTATGGCAAAATCATCGTTTGAAGCACCAGCTTCATGGGATGTCTCAACAAACTTTATGTTTTATGATAAATTCGAAATTGGCGCTACTTATAGGTTAGATGACAGTTTTGGTGCTATGGTAAATTATGCTATTACACCATCATTAAAAATTGGTTATGCCTACGATCATATCGTATCAGATTTAAAAGTAACTACACCATCATCACACGAGGTAATCTTGTTGTTTGATGTTAACTTTAGTAAAAAAGTATCACGTTCACCACGTTATTTTTAATCTATCCAATCAAGAAAAATACATATGAAAAATATATATATACTAGCAGGTGCTTTATTTCTTTCAACAGGATTAATGGCACAAAATAAAGATACAAAAGAGGCGGATAAACTATACGACAGATTGGAGTATGTTGATGCGGCTAAAGCGTATTCAAAATTAGTGGAGAAAGGCAAAGCTGATGGATACGTGTACAAACAATTAGGAGATAGCTACTTCAATGTTTTTAACACAAAAGAAGCAGTAACATGGTATGCAAAAGCAGTGGAAACACAACAAGATGCAGAAACACACTTTAGATATGCTCAAATGCTAAAAGCAGAAGGAAACACTAAAGCTGCAGATGCACAAATGGAACAATTTGCAAAAATGCAACCAAATGATGCTAGAGCCAAAGCGTTTAAAAACAATCCGAACTATTTAGCACAATTAAAAAATCAGAGCAAACAATACGATGCTGTAAAATCAGATATAAGTAGTGATAAAGCTGATTTTGGAGCGGTGTTAACGAATTCAAATGAGCTGTATTTTGCAAGTGCTAGAAACACAGCAAGAAAAGAAAGTGGTATGGACGACCAGCCGTATTTAGATATTTACAAAGCAACCAGAAATGCAGATGGAACTTTAAGTCAAGCTACAGAAGTTGTGGAACTAAATACCAGATGGCATGATGGTCCAGCAAGTATTTCTTCAGACGGAAATACTATCTATTATGGAAGTGTTAGTTTTAATGAAGGAGAATTTCTAAAAGACAAAGGGAAAAAACTAAAATTAGGACAAATTTATTTGTATAAAGCGACAAAAGATGGAGACAAATGGGCAAAAGGACAAGCTTTATCAATTAACAATAAAGAATATTCAATTCAAAATCCGAGTATCAGTAAAGACGGAAAAACATTATATTTTTCTTCAGATATGCCAGGCGGATTAGGAGGTCACGATATTTGGAAAGTAAGTGTTGATGGAGATACGTATGGAACACCAGAAAACTTAGGAGCAAATGTAAATACAGAAGCGAACGAGAGTTTTCCTTCAATCCAAGATGATGATGTTTTATTCTTTTCATCAAATGGAAGACAAGGATTTGGAGGTTACGATGTATTCAAACAAAA
>NZ_JAANOQ010000031.1 GCF_011305415.1 Flavobacterium bernardetii | reverse complement strand
TATCAAAGATAAAATTTCTTGCGAGAAATAAACGTGTATTTACTACAAAATTCGCAATCTTGCCAAACGCCTGTTAGTGGCAGTTTTTATTCTTCAATATTAATTAACCAATGTTTTTTATTTAGTTTCATTAAATCTTCTTTATAGGTCTGCTCATTCAAATACTTATAACTATAATATTTCAATGGAATTGAATTTGGATAATTTTTCAGTCCTTCGTCAATATACTTTTTCAATTCAATTTTATCTTTAAATAAGTTTAAAGTCTCAACTTTGTAAACATAAACAATTGTCGGTACTTTATTATATACATATAGGAATTCTTTTTCCAAATAATTTATTAAATCTCTTTGTAGCTCAGGCTTTAATTTTTTTTCCTCAGCAGATTTTGTAATTACTTCTTGATAAAACATTAAAGCTGAAAATAAATATGTGTTTTTTGATTTTCTACTATTTTCAAATTTTTTAATCTCGTCAATTGTGCTATTACTTAATTCAGAGATTTCATTTTGTAGAGCTTCATCATACATTTTCTGCGTAAGTTTTAAGCAAGCTGAGTCACTTTTATCAACTTTTGACTTGTTTTTAATATTATCAAAAGTTTCTTCAATAATATTTTTTTTGGTTTGAGCAAAAGTTGTCAAAGTCAAAAAAGTAAATAGTAAGAATAAAATTTGTTTTTTCATTGTCTGTCTTTGTTTGCGGTTTGTTCGGACAAAATTGCCACTAACGTTCCGGCGCTTGGCGAGGTTGCGAACTACGGAACCGATTATTTTCTTTTAAAGATAAAATTTCTTGCGAAATGTATACGTGAATTTACTACAAAATTCGCAATCTTGCCAAACGCCTGTTGTGAGCAGTTTTATTTTTTTGGTGTTATAATCATGTCTTTGGTGATTTTAATTGTCGGCGCAATTTTTATACTATCATTTTTCGGTGAATTTTTTGGATCTGATTTTTTTTCAATATAAACAGTTCTAACGAATTCGTTTTTCGATACGACATTTACAACTTTCATGTCCAATAGGAAAAATTGTTTAATCTTAGTTTGTTTGTGTATATCAATTGTTTTTAAGTTGTTACATTCAAAAAGTTGCAAATTTTCCAGATTCGTTAAGTTTTGAATGTCAAGATTTATAACTGGATTTCCTTGAATATACAAAGACCTGAATTTTAAAAATTCACCAATAAACTCAAAATCAATTATGCCATTACGAAAAGCATAAATACCTTTTAAATTCGGCATGTCTTTAATTATCAGTTTTGGGCCTATTTTGTTTTCGCCAATATATAATTCTTCAATAGTTGAGTTTCCGTAAAAAACTTTGATTTCCTTTATATCATTATTCATTACGTTTAGCTCTTTCATGCTTTTGAAATAAATCATATCGTCAAGCGATTTGATATTTCGTTTAGATACATTTAGTTTTTGAACAGTATCAATTTCACTAATTTCAATTTCAGTGTTTTTATTTCTATCATATCCAAGCTCAATTAAAGCTTTTTTTAGATTTAAATCTTTGAATTTGATTTCTTGTGCATTTGCTTGAAAAAAAACACTAATTGTAAAAAGTATAATTTTATATTTCATTTTGATAAGGATTGGTGTCTAAAAATTGCGTACAACGGGCCGCGGCTTGCTGAAGTGGCGACTTCGTAAATTATTATTTGATGCTAAGATACAATTTCTTGCGAAAG
>NZ_JAANOQ010000030.1 GCF_011305415.1 Flavobacterium bernardetii | reverse complement strand
ATTTCTCGCAAGAAATATTATATTTGAAAGAAAATAAGCGGTTACGAAGTCGCCACTTCAGCAAGCCGCGGAACGTTGTGTGCTATAATTCCGCTGAACGTAAACTACATGAAAAAAATCAAAATTTATTTGCTAATTGTTAACTTTTAAGATAACTTTGTCAAATGAGCAGAGAAATTATATTTTATGAAAATCATTTTATTGAGTTTTACCAAAGTCAAGATGAAAAGGTAAAAGAAAAAATGAAATACGTTCTTGAATTAATAAAACAAGTTGAGAAAGTTCCGGAAAAATTTTTAAAACATTTGACAGGAACAAACGGACTTTATGAAATAAGAATTGAATATCAGTCAAATATTTATAGAATATTTTGTTGCTTTGATAAAGGGAAATTAGTTGTGCTTTTTAATGGTTTTCAGAAAAAATCTCAAAAGACACCAAAAAATGAATTGGAAAAAGCATTGAATTTAATGAACGAGTATTTTCAACAAAAAAACATTTAAAATGAAAGATTATAAAAACATAAAAAATTTTGATCAACTTATTGAAGTTGAACACGGAAAAATCGGAACAGAAAGTAGAAATAGCTACGAAGAAAAATCACAGATGTTCATCATAAGTGAAATGCTTAAAGACGCTCGAAAAGAAGCTAAAATAACTCAAGAGCAATTGGCGGAAAAAACTGGAACAAAAAAAAGCTACATTTCGAGAATTGAAAACGGAAGAGGAAATATTCAACTTTCAACATTAATAAGAATCTTTGAAATAGGATTAAATAAAAGAATTGGGTTAACCTTTTTGTAAGTAAATATCATTACAGCACACAACAGGCGTTTGGCAAGATTGCGAATTTTGTAGTAAATTCACGTTTACATCTCGCAAGAAATTTTATCTTTAACAGAAAATAATCGATTCCAAACTTCGCAACCTCGCCAAGCGCCGGAACGTTAGCAACAAGCTTAAAAAAATTATGGATATAGAAGAAATATTAGATTACTTTCAAAACAAAGAATATTTTGAAGAACATTCAGAATGGATAGCCGAACACGTGGAAAAACATTTTCCGAATGAGGAAGTAAAAGTATTTCATGAATTTATGTCATTGGATTTTAAATTACATGTCTATTTTATTAAGCCTAAAAAATTAAATTATAATATTTTATTGACAAGCGGGATGAGCAGTTTAGAAATGAATGTCCCTGAAATTGTAGAAGAAAAAGATAATTATAAGTTTGCAGAGTTGATGCTGTTAATTCCAAAAGACATAGAATTTAATGAGGTTTATACTGGGGAAAACAAAAATGATTTTATAATTAAAATGCTAAAGGTTACTGGTAAATTTCCACATCATTACGATACTTGGTTAGGAATTGGTCATACAATTAGATATTCAGAAGATTTAGAATCTTACAGTGCTGACACTAACTTTATTGGTGGTGTTATATTACCATCTGCAACTTTTGAAGAAGACTTTACAGAAATAATTAAAGATGGTAGAATCATTAACATTTACAGCTTCTTTCCTCTATACGAAAACGAACTAAACTATAAAATTGAAAATGGTTACAATGCTCTTTTAGATTTAATAATAAAAAACAATTGTTTGGAAATATTAGACAACAATAGAAAAAATATAACTCCTAAAAAATCATTTTGGAACAAATTGAGAAAATAAAAGCCAGTTGCTAACAGCCGTTTGGCAAGATTGCGAATTTTGTAGTAAATTCACGTTTACATTTCGCAAGAAATTTTATATTTGATAGAAAATAATCAGTTCCGAAGTTCGCAACCTCGCCAAGCGCCGGAACGTTATATACCAGTCGTTTAGAATCAAAAACACAAGAACAATTTCTAATATTTCAACATCTATTTTCAGAAAACGCTTCGCTCCTATTTTGTTTTAAACTCGA
>NZ_JAANOQ010000003.1 GCF_011305415.1 Flavobacterium bernardetii | reverse complement strand
ATGGTAAGCCGTTACCTTACCATCTAGCTAATGGGACGCATACTCATCTTTTACCGTTGGAACTTTAATAATCAAATGATGCCATTCAAAAATACTATGAGGTATTAATCCAAATTTCTCTGGGCTATCCCTCTGTAAAAGGTAGATTGTATACGCGTTACGCACCCGTGCGCCGGTCTCAATTACCGAAGTAACCTACCCCTCGACTTGCATGTGTTAAGCCTGCCGCTAGCGTTCATCCTGAGCCAGGATCAAACTCTTCATCGTAGATTTTTTAAGATATCACTATCTAATTTATTTTATCGACGATAATCATTTTGCTAGGTATTCAATTCTTTATAATACTCGAAAAAGATTTACTCTTATTCTTATATGCTGTCAATCCAATATGTCTATGAACGTTTCTACAAACGTGTGACTTCTATGAAGTCATCTGTATTTCTCTTCTGTGTTTTTTGCTTCAACTTCAAGCGTTGCTCTCTGTGTTAGCGGGTGCAAAAGTAGAACCTTTTTTTTAATTACCAAAACTTTTTGAAACTTTTTTTTGAGAAAATTTTCATCTGTTTTAATCAATCATTATTTGTAAGAACTCCCTCTCTTGCGGGGTGCAAAGATAACATCTTTATATTTTAAATTCCAAATCTTTTTTCATCTTTTTTAAAAAAAATGTTTTCCGATTTGTTTGTCATTATATAAAGAACTTCTCTCTCATTGCGGGTGCAAAACTAGCACTTAATTTCGTTATTCCTAACTTTATCTTAACCTTTTTTTAAAGTATTTTCTTGTCGTTTAATTTACAGATAGTTACAAGTAGTTACAAGCGTCGATTTTTTTGAACTTTCAGCGATTACCTAATCCTTCATCCCTTTAGCACCATCTTTTAAAGGAAACAGAAGAAACATACGGATTGAAAAATAAGTGCATTCTTTTTAAAACAGCCCGTTTTTTATGGGTTTATCTAAAATCAAGCCTTCAGAAACCATTAAAAGCGCGAATGTTTTTTGAGAATTTCTTCAGAAAATGGATTTCTAGCCCTGATAGGAGCGGCATCCTTTTATTTAATTCCTTAAAATTAAATAAAAGATAGAGCGGATAGCAGGAAATAGCTCCTAAAAAAACATACCTATATATAATAGCAAGAAACCATACCTATATACTGTATAAAATCACACCTATATATAGAATAAAAAACCAGACTATTATATTGTAGAAAACTATACCTATATATATTGTAGGAAATATTGGTTTATACTATATTTGCATTTCAATAAAAACTAAACAATGATTAAAGTTACTTTACCCGATGGTTCGGTGAGAGAGTTTGCGCAAGGCGTGACTCCTATGGATGTTGCTAAGAACATTAGCGAAGGATTTGCTAGAAATGTTATTTCGGCTAATTATAATGATACAACGATTGAAACATCTACCCCGTTAACTACCGATGGTAATCTTACCTTATATACATGGAATGACAAAGAAGGTAAAAAAGCTTTTTGGCATTCGACTTCGCACGTATTGGCGCAAACACTAGAAGAAATGTACTCTGGAATTAAGTTAACACTTGGTCCAGCGATTGATAATGGGTTTTATTATGATGTAGATTTTGGAGATAACAAAATTACGGATGCCGATTTCAAAAAGATAGAAGATAGAGTTTTAGAAATCTCAAGAGAGAAACACGAATTTAAAATGCGCGCTGTTACTAAAGCAGAAGCATTAGAAGTATATAAAAATAACGAGTACAAAACAGAATTGATTTCTAACTTAGAAGACGGAACGATTACCTTTTGTGATCATGCTAACTTTTTTGACTTATGTCGTGGTGGACATATTCCGAATACTGGAATTATCAAAGCTGTGAAAATCATGAGTATTGCTGGTGCGTATTGGCGTGGTGATGAGAAAAACAAACAGTTGACTCGTGTTTACGGAACTTCTTTCCCGAAACAGAAAGACTTAACGGATTATTTAGAATTATTAGAAGAAGCCAAAAGACGTGATCATAGAAAATTAGGAAAAGAATTAGATTTATTCCATTTTTCACAACGTGTTGGTCAAGGTTTACCGTTATGGCTACCAAAAGGAGCAGCTTTACGCGATAGATTAGAGCAATTTTTAAAGAAAGCACAAAAGAAAGCGGGTTACGAACAAGTTGTTACACCACATATAGGTCAGAAAGAATTGTATGTTACTTCTGGACATTATGCTAAATATGGTGCAGATAGTTTTCAACCGATAACTACTCCAGCTGAAGGCGAAGAGTTTTTATTGAAACCAATGAACTGTCCACATCACTGTGAGATTTATAATTCTAGACCTTGGTCTTACAAAGATTTACCAAAGCGTTATGCTGAATTTGGTACAGTATATAGATATGAGCAATCGGGTGAATTACACGGATTAACTCGTGTTAGAGGATTTACTCAAGATGATGCGCATATTTTCTGTATGCCAGATCAATTGGATGCGGAATTTAAAAACGTAATTGATTTAGTATTATATGTATTTGGTTCTTTAGGATTTGAAAACTTTACAGCACAGGTTTCTGTTAGAGATTTAAACAATCCAGAAAAATATATAGGTAGTGTTGAAAACTGGGAAAAAGCAGAAAACGCCATTATTAGCGCTGCGAAAGACAAAGGTTTAAACTATGTAATTGAAGCAGGTGAAGCTGCCTTTTACGGTCCGAAGTTAGACTTTATGGTAAAAGATGCTTTAGGAAGAAGTTGGCAACTAGGAACTATCCAAGTAGATTACAACTTACCTGAACGTTTTGAATTGTCTTACAAAGGAGCTGACGATAAGTTACACAGACCTGTAATGATTCACAGAGCACCATTTGGTTCGATGGAAAGATTTATTGCGATTTTACTAGAACATACTGCAGGAAATTTCCCACTTTGGTTAATGCCAGAACAGGCTATTATATTAAGTTTAAGTGAGAAATATGAAAAATATGCGAAAAAAGTTTTAGATTTGCTGGAAATTCACGAAATTCGCGCCCTAATTGACAACCGAAATGAAACAATCGGGAAGAAAATTAGAGAAGCTGAAATGCAGAAAATGCCGTTTATGCTGATAGTTGGTGAAGAAGAAGAGAAAAATGGTACCATTTCTGTACGTCGTAATGGACAAGAAGGAAAAGGAAATATTACAGTTACAATTGAGGAATTTGCCAAAATTGTAAATGAAGAAATAAGCAAAACATTGAAACAATTTTAAAGTTTAACTAAAATTACTGAGTCATAGCAATTAGAAGAGGAAGAGGGAGTTACACTCCTAGAGTAGAAAAAGTAGCAGCACACCGTATTAATAATTTAATTAGAGGTGTAGCTGAAGTACGATTAGTAGGTGAAAATATTGAACCTGGAGTTTACAAAATGGCCGATGCATTAAGATTTGCAGAGGAACAAGAAGTAGACTTAGTGGAAATTTCGCCTAACGCAGAACCACCTGTTTGTAAATTGATGGATTATGGAAAATTCTTATACCAACAAAAGAAAAGGGAAAAAGAATTAAAAGCCAAATCTAGTCAGGTTGTAATTAAGGAAATTCGTTTCGGACCTCAAACAGATGAACATGATTATGAATTTAAGAAAAAGAATGCTTTAAAGTTCTTACAAGAAGGTTCTAAATTAAAAGCGTTTGTATTCTTTAAAGGACGTTCTATCATCTATAAAGAACAAGGACAAATTTTATTATTACGTTTAGCTCAAGATTTAGAAGAATACGGTAAGGTAGAAAGTATGCCTGTTTTAGAAGGAAAACGTATGATTATATATATTGCATCTAAAAAGAAAGTAAAATAATGCTATAAGCAATATGCAATAAGCCATAAGCTATCAAAAGCCAAATGTTTACTGCCAAAAGCCTAAAGCTATCAAGATAGTAAGTAAGAATAAATTAAATACCTAGGAAAAAATGCCTAAAATGAAAACAAAATCTAGTGCTAAGAAACGATTTAAAGTTACTGGTTCTGGAAAGATCAAAAGAAAACACGCTTTTAAGAGTCACATTTTGACAAAAAAATCTAAAAAACGTAAATTAGCTTTAACTCACTCTGCGTTAGTTCATAAAACAGATATGAGAAGCATTAAACAACAATTAAATATTATTTAATTAATTGTTTGGTTAAAACAAATTAATAACCCTGGAGTGGGCAGACTTCAACAGGTTCTACCTGATAAAAGAAGTCGAAAGTACTTAAAGTCGCCTTACTACAAAAAACATTTAAAATTATGCCAAGAGCAGTAAATTCAGTAGCTACAAGAGCTAAAAGAAAAAGAGTATTAAAACAAGCAAAAGGATTCTTCGGAAGACGTAAAAACGTTTGGACAGTAGCTAAAAATGCGGTAGAAAAAGCAATGTGCTATGCATACCGTGATAGAAAGCAAAAGAAAAGAAACTTCCGTGCATTATGGATCATGCGTATCAACGCTGGTGCAAGACAATACGGAATGAGCTATTCTCAGTTTATGGGTAAAGTAAAAGCTAACAACATCGAATTGAACCGTAAAGTTCTTGCGGATTTAGCTATGAACCACTCAGAGGCATTTGCAGCTATCGTAAATAAAGTGAAATAATCAACGTTTAATCATATTTATTCTTACTTATACAAAATCCCAACTGAAAGGTTGGGATTTTTTTTTAAGATTACTTTAGCAAACAGGAATGCGTTTTCAGAAATAATAATCAGAAAAGTATTTAACATTTATTAATATTGCAGTATTGAAAAAAGCAATCCAATATATCATATTCTTTTTTGTGTTCGTTTTTAAAACAAGCGCACAGGATCCTAAATACATAAAATTAACTGAAAAAGATGGTTTACCAGATATTGAGTTTTATGATATCTTAGAAGATAACAAAGGATTAATATGGCTGGCTGCTGATAAAGGCTTATACAGTTTTAACGGAAAAGACTACAAACATTACAACAACTCGAACAAAAGAGGTAACTCCGTATTTGGTTTAAAATTAGACCATCAAAACAAACTTTGGTGTAATAATATTTCCGGCCAATTTTTTAACATTAAAAAAAATAAATTAGTATTGTATTTAGATTTGAAAAATGAACTTAGAGGAGAACTCGCTGAGTTTTACTTTCTAGAAAATAAATTGTATATATTTTGCACTTCGTTCATTTATGTTTTGGATTTAAATTCGAAAATTAAAACAAAAATCCCATTACCAGAGACAAAAACTAAACCAATAATTAGAGCCAGTTGCAAACAAAAAAATCAAATTTATTTCACAATTGATGATAAGGTTTTTACAATTAATGAAAAAAATCAACTAACTAATAAAAAGATAAGTATTCCAAAATACGGAAGTAATATATTTCCGAAATTCTTCACCTATAAAAAAGAGAACTATTTTTTGTTATATGACAATGAATTAAACACGAACAAATTTTACAAAATAAATAGATTCGAGTTACTTGAAGTACAATTTCCAGCAGACTTATTACATACCAAAATCATTACTATTACAGAAAATGAAAGCAAATTATGGTTCAGTACCGCAAAAGGAATTATAATTGTTACTAATAAAAACCATCAATTTTACTCTGAAAATACTTTTTTAAAAAATGATTTTATTACTAAAACCATTTTAGATAAAAATAAAACCATATGGGTTAGTACTCTAAACAATGGAATTTACATCATTCCAAGTTTAAATATAAAATGGTTAAATGATGTAGTCATTAATGATAATATTTCTACTATTGAAAAAATATCTCCATCAAAAATTGCTGTAGGAACATCTAATGGAAATGTGTTTATCCAAGATATATCTAATGGAATAAAAGAAGATATTTCTATTAATGAAAAAAGAAAAATATCGGCATTGTTATATTTAAAAAATAAAAACCTATTATTAATTAGTAATGAAGTTGGTGCCTATTGTTATGATTTAAACACCAAAAAAACAACTGATTTAAACACTATAGCCAATTCAAAAGATTTACAATATATTGAAAAAAAGAACTTAATAATTAATTGTAGTTTTAATTGCGCCAATCTGTTTACATTAAAAAACAACCAATTCGTTTTATTCAAAGTTTTAAATAAAAGTAGAGCCTACAGGTCTTTTTATGACAAAGAAAACAACTTAATTTATGTTTCTTATGTTGATAATTTAATTGTATATGAAGCTAACTATAACAGTAAAATTATTAAATACAACAACAAAAGTATAATCGCAAAAGACATTTGTAAAACTCAAAATAATATCATTTGGATCGCAACTTTTAACAATGGAATATTGGGTTTTAAAAACAACAAATGCATTAAAAAAATTGATTTAAAAACAGGTTTAAAATCTGAAATCATTCAAGATATTAAAAGTGATGGTGATATTTTATGGATTGTGACAGATGTAGGATTACAATCATTTAATACAACAACAAACCAGTTTTTTCCAACATTAATAAATAACAATTTAAACGTTGGGAATATTAATGGTTTAATCATTAACAATGACAACATACTGTTCTCCAATCAAAAAGATTTTTTTGTAATGGATAAAAATACCAACTTAAAATCTTACAAGCCAAATGAAATATTAATAACATCAATAAAAATAAACGAAAAAGACACCTTAATAAAACCTACTTACTCCTTACCATATGACAAAAACCGTATTATGGTTGACTTTCATATTAATGGATATTATCCTGACGATGAATTACTTTATGAATACAGACTAATAGGACAAAATGAAAATTGGATTCCAATAGATGCAAATACTAAAAGTATCGGTTTTAATGGTTTACCATCTAATAAATACACTTTAGAAATTAGAGTTAAAGTTTTAAATACAGACCAATATTTATACAAAAATATCTTTTTTACCATCAACCAACCCTTCTGGAAAAAATGGTGGTTTGTTCTAACCTTGCTCCTATTTGCATTTGGAATTATCATTTTATTTTATAAAAACAAACTTCGTCAAAAAGAAAAAGAAAAAATTCAAGCTTTAAAAAATGCAAAATTTGAAAATAATCTGGCCGTTCTTAAATTAGAGAATTTGAAATCTCAAATGAATCCGCACTTTATATTTAACGCATTAAACTCCATACAAGAATATATTGTTTTAAATCAGAAACATTTAGCCAGTTCCTATTTGTCGAAATTTGCCGATTTAATAAGGGCTTATTTAGATCATAGTTCAAAAGGTTTCATAAGTTTATATGAAGAAATCGAATGTTTAAACATTTATTTAGAGTTAGAAAAACTAAGATTTGAAGATAAGTTTAGCTACGAAATTAATAATTTAGTTTCAGATGATTATATAAAAATCCCAACAATGCTAATACAACCTTATGTAGAAAATGCTATTAAACACGGTTTATTACATAAAAAAGAAAATCGTATTTTAACGATAACTTTTATACATTTAAATGAAGAAAACAGTTTAAAATGTATCATTTTAGATAATGGTGTTGGGCGAGAAAAAGCGTTACAATTACGTCAAACAAAGCATGAATCGTTTGCTACAAATGCCAATGAAAAAAGATTAGAGTTATTAAATTTTGGAAAAGATAAAAAAATTGGCTGCGTAATTGATGATTTATTAGATGAAAACAACAATCCAAATGGCACCCAAGTAACTTTACTTATACCCATTTTAAAATAAAAATTATGAATGTATTAATTATAGATGATGAGCCAAAAGCCAGAAATTTGTTAGAGATTTTAATTACTGAAAATACCAACAAAATTAAGAACATCTTTCAAGCAGAAGACTTACTTACAGGCGTAAAACTAATCAAACAACACAAACCACAAATTGTGTTTTTAGATATTGAAATGCCCGAACATTCCGGTTTAGATATTTTAAATTTTATAGACAAAGACGAACTAAATTTCGAAATAATTTTCACGACAGCTTATAGCGAATATGCTATAAAAGCTTTTCAACTTTCGGCTATCGACTATTTATTAAAACCTTTACGAGCTGAAACCGTAAAAAATGCTTTAGACAAGGCTTTTCAATTTATTGGTAAATCAGAAATCAGCTTAAAATTGGAAGAATTAAAGCAAAGTCTAAAAACATCAAATTTTAATAAAATTGGTTTACCATTTACTGACGGATTCAAATTTGTAAATATTGACGATATTATACTTTTGGAAGCTGATGGAATGTATACCATCGTAACTACAACAGAAGAAACCGATTTACTAGTTTGCAAACCCTTGAAACATTTCGTAGAACTTTTAGAAAAAAATTCCAACTTTTATAAACCACATCGCTCCTATTTAATCAATTTAAAATACATCAAAGAATACATCAAAAAAGATGGCGGATACATAATAATGGATAACAACAAGTCCGTTTCCATATCTAATGATAAAAAAGAAGAATTTTTAACCATTGTTCAAAATATTGGTTAATGCTTTAGCAAGTCAAAAACCTATTTCAGAAAGTCGTTTTAAAACGGCTTTTTTTTATGCTGAAATTTGTTATTATAAAAAAATAAAATTTATGAGAACAAAATTATTATTTCTGACATTAATTTTAAGTAGTTTCTTTGCGAAAGGTCAAACCATTTATGTAAACCAAAATGCCACAGGTTCAAATAATGGAACATCTTGGGCAAATGCATTTGTAAGTTTACAAACTGCTCTAACATCAGTAACTACAACGAACAAAACCATTTGGGTTGCAGCAGGAACTTATAAGCCAAGTCCTTCAAATCGAGAGACTTCTTTTACATTTAATTATTCAGGAACAAGCATTTACGGAGGATTTATCGGTACAGAAACGCTACTTTCTCAAAGAAATTCAAATGCAAATATTACTACACTTAATGGTGATTTATTAAGCAACGACAATTCTTCTTTGTTACCAGCAGAAACAACAAGACAAGATAATTCTTATCACGTGGTACAAATGAGAGGAAACATACAAAACATAATTATTGATGGTTTTACAATTTCTGGAGGTAACGCAAATGGCGTTGCAAATAATCTTTGTACTACAAGTGCCAACCTACAATCTTATCATTTACGTGGTGGTGCTATTTATGCTAATCCGTATGCAGGCGGACATAATTTAACGGCATTTGTAAGAAATTGCATTTTAGAAAAAAATTCAGGAACCGATGTGGCGGTTTATTCTGCATTTCATCCTTGTGGAATTACAGTTCTTTCAGACGATGTGAATTTTGAACAATGCACAATAAAAAACAATTATTCTGGTGGTAATAGCGCCATGTTATTTAGTGGTTCTAACGGATATAACACCTATTCGAGAGGTGCCATTATTAATTGTTTATTTTACAACAATACAGCCGTTAATGCATCTTGCATCTATTTAGGAGCAAGTACAGCAAGTGGTGGAAACGCAACTGGAATTGATGTGGATATTATTAATTCTACTTTTTCAAATAACATTGGTGCAAACGGAAATGTGATTACCATGACAAATGCAAGTAATTCAAGAGTTAGAAATTGTATCATTTATGGAAATGGAAGTACTACTCCATTAATAATTTCAAACGGAGCATCAGTAGTAAACAATTGTATTTTTGAAGGTGGGCAAGCAAGTACCACAAATTTAAATCCACAATTTACAGATGCATCCACAAACAATTACACTTTAAGTTCTAATTCTCCAGCAATAAATATTGGTAACAACACTTATACAACTGCAATAGTAGATTTAGCTGGAAATTCACGAGTTTTCGATACAACTATTGATTTAGGCGCATATGAATTTAGTGGTTGTACAGCACCAACTAACATAGTAACCTCTTTGGTTACAGGAACATCAGCAACAGTAACTTGGAACAACATTGCAGGAGTTACCTATAATTTAGTTTATGTAATTACTGGTCAACCAATTGCATCAGGAACAGAAATTACCAATATCGCTACAAATACGTACAATCTTACCAATTTAGATCCAAGTACAAAATATGATATTTATATAAGTAAAAACTGTACGGCATCCATCAATTCTGGTTGGACGGTTGCTACTTCTTTTCGAACTTTAGGTCCAATATATGTAAATCAAGCCGCAACTGGTAATGGTAGCGGTTCCTCATGGACAAATGCTTATACTACTTTAGACGAAGCTCTTTTAGGAATAACAACATCAATAACTGAAATTAGAGTCGCACAAGGAACTTATAAACCAAAAACTATAGGTTTAGCTAACCCTAGAAAAGCAACGTTTACTATTCCTCCAGGCGCACAAATTTATGGCGGTTTTAATGGAACAGAAACCACATTAAGTGAAAGAAATCCGTTGTTAAACATAACTACTTTAAACGGCGATTTAATCGGAGATGACAACACAACAATTGTACATACTAATGCTGCAAGAAACGACAATGCGTACCACGTAATATCGTTATTTGGAAACAACACACCAATTTTAATTGACGGATTTACCATTTCTGGAGGTAATGCAAATGGAAGTTTAGATTATACTTTAGGAGCAAATTCTTTTGACGATACCAGAGCTGGTGCCATTTATGTAAGTACCAAAAATGCATCAAACGTATATTGCGATGTTAAAAATTGTATTTTAGAAAAAAACACAGGATCAGATGTTGGTGTTTACGCTACCGTATCTGTTTTATCTGCAAATAGTTTAACCGTAAATTTCGATAAATGTATCGTTAGAAACAACCAATCTTCTGGCGGATTTAGTAATCTATTTTTCTACAGTTTTAGTAACAGTACCAATACAAGAACCGCTTATAGTACCATTTCAAATTGTTTATTTCATAACAATGTTTCTAACTATGCAGGTGGCGGGCAAGGTTCGTCATGCATTACTAATTACCAAGACGCAACTGCTGGTGGAAATTTCTCTACCTTATCAGTTTTAATTACAAATTGTACGTTCACAAATAATACCGGACCAAACGGAAAAGTACTTTCTTTATTAAACGCATCAAACACAAGAGTTGCTAATTCTATTATATACGGAAATGGCTCTACAACTCCAATATATTTAAACTCTACTGTTAACAATGTACCAACCGGAAATAATAACATTATTCAAGGTGGTCAATTAAGTGGTTTAAATAGTAATCCGTTATTTGTAAGCACAACAAATTTTCAATTATCAACTGGTTCTCCAGCTATAAATTCAGGAAATAATTCATATGTGAATGGAACAAAAGATTTATTAGGAAATGCAAGAATTCACAACACGACTGTAGATATGGGAGCTTATGAATATGATATGGCTTTAAATTCTGTATCTTTTCAAACAGAAAATAATTTTAAAATTTATCCGAATCCAACTTCATACATTTTAAACATTTCGATTACAGATGAAATAAAAGGAATAGAAATTTATTCATTAGAAGGAAAATTAGTTATAAGTAGTACCGAAAAAATAATAGATGTTTCTAGATTACAATCTGGATTCTATATTTTAAAAGTCATCAACCAAGAAAACAATTTATCAACTAAGAAATTTCAAAAAATATAATTAAATCCAATGAAAATCCCAACTGAAAGGTTGGGATTTTTTGTTTTAACCAAATCATTACTTTAGTTTAACTATTACATAATACAAAAGTTTTAAACTTTGTAATAATTAAATTATATGATAAAAGAACAAAAACTACTTTGGGAAAAAATTACCCAATTTAAAATTGATGATGAAAATAGTGATTTTACATTTTCAAAACGGTTAGCTCGAGAAAACAATTGGTCCCTCGAGTACTCAAAAAAGGTTATAGATGAATACAAGAAATTCATCTTTTTATGTTGTGTAACTAAAACTGGCGTTACACCATCAGACCAAGTGGATCAAGCTTGGCACTTACATCTCACCTACACCAAATCCTATTGGATTGATTTCTGCAAAAACACGTTAGAAAAAGAAATACATCACAATCCAACCAAAGGAGGAAAATCAGAAGCAACTAAATTTGATGATTTTTATTCGAAAACTAAAGAAGATTACAAAACGTTATTTGAAAAAGAACCACCAATTGAAATTTGGCCAAGTAACGAAAATCGTTTTAGTGAAATTGATTTCAAAAGAATCAATACACAAAAGAATTGGATCATAAAAAAACCGACTTTAAGCGAGAGAAATAGATACTTGACCTTGTTCTTTCTTCTTACTTCCACGTTCTTAATTCAAGCAACATTTTTAGATGATGATAGAATTTCAGCCATAATTTTAATTCTTCTATTTATTAGTATCGTTTACAATCAGGTAAAAAAGAATGGTGGTTCAGGATGTTCATCAGGTTGCTCCACAAGTTCTGGAGATAGCGGATGCAGCAGCAGTGGTTGTAGTGGTTGCGGCGGTGGCTGTGGTGGTGGAGATTAATTTTTTTTAAAACTATATTAATTATTTATATTCTAACTTCTGTTAGAATTTTTTGTTTATAAAAATAACTGATACTATTTTATTAATCGTAAATTTGCAACTTACAATAGTATATGGAAAACAATGAAACAAACCTTTCTTTTGAAGGTTTACACCCAAGAAACAAACATATTGGAAGATATGATTTTGCACAATTAATTAAAACGCATCCCGATTTAAACTTACATTTATTCTTAAATAAAGCAGGAGAAAAGTCTATTGATTTTTCTAATCCAATTGCAGTAAAAGCCTTAAACAAAGCGTTATTAATGCACTTTTACAATTTAGAATATTGGAACATTCCGAAATCTAACTTATGCCCTCCTATTCCAGGAAGAGCTGAATACATTCATCATATTGCCGATTTATTAGCGGCTTCAAATGGCGGAGTGGTTCCAACAGGAAACGCCGTTAGAATTTTAGACATTGGCGTGGGCGCGAATTGCATCTACCCAATTATTGGAAATCATGAATATGGTTGGACGTTTGTAGGAACGGAAGTCGACAAACAATCTTTATTGTCGGTTGAAACCATTTTAAGCAAAAACCCAAAATTAAAAGAAAACGTAACGGTTCGTTTTAACGATAACAAACGCCATGCTTTAAAATACATGTTAGAATCGGAAGAAGTTTTCGATTTTGTAATTTGTAATCCGCCTTTTCATGCATCTGCTGAAGAAGCAGCAAAAGGTTCGGAACGAAAAAGTAAAAATTTAGGTCAGAAAGCAACTGACAAACCGGTTTTAAACTTTAGCGGAAATAATAACGAATTATGGTGTGAAGGTGGCGAACTTGGATTTTTAACCAATATGATTTTTGAAAGTGTACACTTTAAAAGTCAATGTAAATGGTTTAGCGCAATCGTTTCTAAGAAAACAAACCTGAAACCGCTATACAAACAAATGAAGAAAGTAGAAGTTAAAAACAGCACAACACTTCATTTAACGAATGGAAACAAAACAACTCAAATTATTTGCTGGCAGTTTTAGTAACTATTTAAATATATAATAAGTTATAATATAAACTTTAGCTGTTATAATTCGATATTAAAAATAATATGTTTAGAAAAAAACATATCAAAACACAAACAACTAAAAGAACAAATCCAAAATTCGCATTTGTAAAAACAACTAGAATGTCGTTTTTACTATATTGTACCTCTTTTTTCATACTACTATTTTTTATAATATAAATATAGTATGTTAAATTAAAGTGTAACTTTTAAATGTTATGAGTGACATATATTTGTGTATGAAATACAGATTTATTTGTATAAAAAAAATTAAACAAAAACACCTGATACATTTTAAAACGTATCAGGTGTTTTTTATTGTTATTGATTTTCTTAATTAAAAACCTCTTCCTTTTCGCCATCAAAACTAGCAAAAACCATACTTGGATGCGAATCTTGATGAAACACATTTCCTTTCGAATCAATAGCAATCGCACCAGCAAAACCATCATAAGGTAATAATTCGTCAAACGTTTTAGCAAAAGCATCTTGTAACGAAAAACCATCCGTAACTCGCGTTACAATTTTTGCTGCTGTAGCATTACTTACAATATCTTCACCCACTCCAGTTAAACTTACACCACAAAATGGGTTGGCATAATTTCCTGCAACTGTAGCCGAATCCGAAATTCTTCCCACTAATTCAAAACCTTTTCCTCCAGTTGATGTCGCAACAGCAATTTTTCCATCTTTATCTAAAGCTACACAACCCACAGTTCCTAAACCTAACGATTTCACTTTAGCTTCATATTCTGCTCTTCTTTGTGGTATTTCAGTTGAAAACGCTTCAAATCCGTGTTGTCTTGCATAATTCGTTGCGCCACTTCCACCTAAAATTCGATCGTCTTCTTTCATTAAAACTTGGGTGACTTGAATGGGATTTTTAACGTTTTCAATGTTAATTACACCGCTCATTTTCTGCGTTTCGCCATTCATTAAAGCTGCACTCATTCGTATTTTTCCGTCGCTTTGTATTTGCGAACCAATTCCTGCATTAAATAAGGCATCATCTTCCAACATAGAAACCGCAAAAACCACTGCTTCCAAAGCAGAATGTGTTTGTAAATAGTCGTGAGATTTTTTTACAATACGAAGTAAAGCTTCTTGTTTAGCAACTTTAGTTTCAATATTTGTAGAGGATTCCGAAAAGAAACCACCGTGGATTATTATTTTCATTTTAGGTATTGGGTTATAGGTGTTGGTTTAAAGAAACTAGAATAAAGTTTTTCAACTTTTGCCTTTTCCCTTTTCCCTTAAACCTAATTAAACGTATTGCGAACTCTGAATCGTCATTCTAAACGTATCCAAATTAAAGGTATCGTTTTTACTCATAACGTGTGTCACTAAATGATTAATAGAAATCGGTTCACCTAATTCAATTTGAGTCAAGTTTGTATCTTTTATTTCTCTTCCGTCCACTAAAATAACAAGTCCTGAACCAATAGCTTCCATTTGTTTACCGTTAGTTATCAGTAAACCTGTATCTTCTCCTAAACCAATTCCTAAAACTTTCGGATTTCCAACAACCGCTTGAAACAAACGTCCAATTCTTCCGCGTTGTACAAAATGGGTATCGATAATTACACCATCAATTAAACCTAATCCCGAAGTAATTTTCACTTCACCTTTTAATAAAGCTTCACTACTACTTCCTTGATAAATCATATTGTTTGATGCTGCTGCAGCTCCAGCGGAAGTTCCAGCGTATATAAAATCTTCGTTTCTATATTTGTTAATTAACATATCGTCAAAAGCAGTTCCACCAAGCATTGATGTCAATCGCAATTGATCTCCACCAGTAAACATAACTACATCTGCCGCTTTTAATCTTTCTAAAACTTCTGGATCCGAAGCCTGCTTTCTTCTTTCTATATGAAGTACATCAACATTAGTTGCACCTAAAAAGTTTAAAGCTTTCACATATTCTGGACCGATTTCTCTAGGAATCGTTGAAGCTGTAGTAATTACTTCAATTCTTGATTCATTTTTATGCTTAGATTCGTCAATAATTCTCTTTAAAATTCCTCTTTCAAAAAAGTTTAAATTATTACTTGCATTTTTATCCAAATCGGTTTCAGTAAAACTCCCTTTATCAACCGCACCGCCAATTATGACTAATTTACCTTGTATATTCATTTGGTAAAAATAGCCAAAAACTTAATTAAAGCAAATCAATTTTCTTTTTATGAAGCAAAACTTATCTTATACTTTTCAACAATTGTCGCGCTATCCGTTAAATCTTTTATTTTTTGTTGCCTTCGAGAGCCTCAGGCAACAAAAAATAAAAGGATATCGTTCCTATCGGGGTTAAAATACAAAAAATCAATTTCTTAAGACATTTGCTTAAAATATTCTCAATAAAAACATTTCACAATAACAAAAAATCCCTATTTTTAACAAAATTCATTACAAAATATCACACCAAAATGAAAATCGATAAAATTCAAGCCCTTCGCGGACCTAACATCTGGAGTGTTCAACGTAAAAAGTTAATCCAAATGCGCCTTGATTTAGAGGAAATGGAACAATTTCCAACTAATAAAATTGAAGGTTTTCGCGAACGTATTGAAGCTATGTTTCCTACTATGATTGAACACCGTTGTTCTGAAGGTTGTCGTGGTGGATTTTTCTCTCGTGTCGAACGTGGCACTTGGATGGGACATGTGATTGAACACATTGCTTTAGAAATTCAAACCCTTGCAGGAATGGAAACCGGTTTCGGAAGAACTCGAGAAACCAAAACACCTGGTATATATAATGTAGTTTTTAGTTATACTGAAGAAAACGTTGGAATGTTTGCTGCAGAAAGTGCCGTTGCCATTGCAGAAGCTTTAATCGCCGGAACACCTTATGATTATGAAGCTGATATTCAAAAAATGCGCGAAATCCGAGAACGTGTTCGTTTAGGACCTTCAACTGGAAGTATCGTAGAAGAAGCCGTTGCAAGAGATATTCCATGGATTCGTTTAGGAACCAATTCACTTGTACAATTAGGTTATGGTGTGAATCAAATGCGTTTTCAAGCGACAATTACTTGTAAAACCAGTAACATCGCCGTAGATATTGCTTGCAACAAAGAAGAAACGAAACGCATGTTAGGAAATGCGTCAATTCCTGTGGCTAGTGGTGGGATTTGTGTAGATGAAGAAGATTTAGATGCTGTAATTAGAAAAATAGGTTTCCCAATTGTAATCAAACCTTTAGATGGAAATCATGGAAAAGGCGCCTCTATTAATGTAAAAAACAGAGAAGATGCAGTAGCAGGTTTGGCTTATGCGAAAAATTATAGTCGAAGAGTAATTGTAGAAAAATTTATCACTGGTTTCGATTTTAGAGTTTTAATTATCGATAATAAATTGGTCGCAGCTGCAAAACGCGAACCGGCACACGTAAAAGGAAACGGAACAAATACGATTCAAGAATTAATTGACGAAACCAATAAAGATCCAAGAAGAGGTTACGGACACGAAAATGTCTTAACTCAAATAGATGTCGACAGAGATACTACAGATTTATTAGAAAAATTAGGGTATACCTTAGAAACGGTTCCTAAAAAAGAAGAAGTAGTTTATTTAAAATCGACTGCGAATTTAAGTACAGGTGGAACTTCTGTAGATGTGACAGACATGATGCATCCAGAAAATATTTTCCTTTGCGAACGCATTTCTCGTGTGATTGGTTTAGATGTTTGTGGTGTAGATATTATGGCTGAAAATTTAACACAACCGTTAAAAGAAAATGGGGGTTGTATTTTAGAAGTCAACGCTGCTCCAGGATTTCGTATGCATTTGGCACCTTCTGAAGGTTTACCAAGAAACGTGGCAGCTCCAGTAATTGACATGTTATATCCGCAAGGAAAACCAAGTAGAATTCCAATTATTGCTGTAACAGGTACAAATGGCAAAACCACTACTACCCGATTATTAGCACATATTGTTAAAAATAATGGGTATCGCGTTGGATTTACCACATCCGATGGAATTTATGTTCAAAATCATTTGATGGAAAAAGGTGATACCACCGGACCAATTTCTGCAGAATATATTTTAAAAGATCCAACCGTAGAATTTGCTGTTTTAGAAACGGCTCGTGGTGGAATTTTAAGAGCTGGTTTAGGTTTTTCTCGTTGCGATATTGGAATTATTACGAATATTCAAGAAGATCATTTAGGTTTAGCTGATATTCATACTTTAGACGATTTAGCTCGTGTAAAAGCTACCGTTGTTAAAAGTATCAAAAAAGATGGTTGGGCAGTTTTAAATGCAGAAGATGAATATTGCATGAAAATTGCAAATGATTTAAGCTGCAATATTGCTTATTTCAGTTTAGATGAAAATAATGCGACGGCATTAAGATTAGCAAAAGAAGGTAAAATTGTAGCCGTTTACGAAAATGGTTTCATCACTATTAAAAAAGGAGAATGGAAAATTCGTGTTGAAAAAGCAACTCATGTGCCATTAACTTTAGGTGGAAAAGCCAGATTTATGATTGCAAATGTACTAGCAGCCACTTTAGCCGCTTATTTACAAGGTTTCAAAACGGAAGATATTAGTTTATCGTTACAAACATTTGTTCCAAGTGCAGCTCAAACACCTGGAAGAATGAATATCTTCGATTTTAATAAATTTAAAGTCTTGATTGATTTTGCACACAATCCTTCTGGTTACAGAGGAATTGAGGAATATTTAGAAAGTGTTTCTGCAACCAAAAAAATCGGAATTATTGCTGGAGTCGGTGACAGACGTGATGAAGACATTAAAGAATGTGCGAAAATCGCAGGAAGAATGTTCGATCATATTATTATTCGACAAGAAAAGCATTTACGTGGTAGAACAGAAGAAGAAATTAACGGTTTAATTTTAGCTGGAATTGCAGAAAGTGGCAGAAATGTAACAACAGAAATAATAACTGCAGAAGTAGAAGCTTTAAAACACGCTATGGATAATGCTGAAGACGGCAGTTTTATTACTGCTTTAAGTGACGTGATTGATAACGCCATTGAGACGGTTCAAGATTATTTGGATAAAGAAAACGAGGAAAGTAAAGCTTAAAAAGCAAATCAATATAATTATTTTATTCAGACCTGACAGGTTTTAAAAACCTGTCAGGTCTTCTTATTTAAAAAATCGACATTCCAGTTACCGATAGCGTTGATTTAACTTTATTGAAAAACTACTGGTTTTGTTGATTTTGGTATTTTTACAATATGAAATGGTTGGGAAACATCTGAACTGATACCATTAGTTAAATTTTGTACAGATACAACTCTATTCGATTGATTTTCAACAACATTTGTAATATCTACTGTAGAGGTGCTATTAGAAATTGGATTTCTAAATACTGCAATTATATCAAAGCTGTTAAAATCAATATTTGTTTCTGTAAAAGTAGCTGAAACGTTATTAAACTCATTCATTGATATTAAAAGCGCATCCCATTGTGTTTGATTATTAATTAGAACATTCTGCAATGGTGTACTTGGATCTGAAATGCTATTCTTACCAATTAAGATTGGAGTTATTGGAGTTATAGCATTAGTAGTAGGTTGGCTGTCATCGCTATTATTACAACTAAATGATAAAAATAAAACTAAACTTAAACTTAAAATTAATGTTTTACTCACAACTAAAATATTGTTTTTTTGGTATTCGTGAATTGTTGATTTCATGATATTTAACATTTTAAAAATTAAAAAATTGACATTCCTGTTTTCGTAGTCAATTGTTCTAAAGCGTACATGCCTAATTCGGAATTTCCTTTTTCGTTTAATCTTGGATTCCATGTGGCGACAGAAAATTGTTTCGGTAAAACCGCGGCAATTCCACCACCAATTCCACTTTTTCCTGGCAAACCTACTTTATAAGTGAATTCTCCTGATTCGTCATAAAATCCGCAAGTTTGCATTAAGGCGTTTATTCTTTTGGCTTGACTAGAAGTTAAAATTTGTTTTCCATTTTTTGAAATGCCTTCATTCGCTAAGAAAAAGAAAGCATCGGCTAATTCTTTACACGTCATTTCAACAGAACATTGATGAAAATAGAAATCTAAAACTTTATCCACATCGTTATTAATATTTCCAAACGATTTTAAAAAATTGGTTAAAGCGGCATTTCTAAAACCAGTATCTTTTTCAGATTGGGCAACTTTTAAATTGTAATTAATCGTATCACATCCTGAAATTTCTCTGATAAAATGTAAAAATTCTTCTTTTGGATTTTCTAAACAAGAAACCAACATATCTGCAATGACTAAAGCGCCTGCGTTAATAAATGGATTTCTCGGAATTCCTTTTTCGTATTCTAACTGAACTAAAGAATTAAAAGGATTTCCTGAAGGTTCTACTCCTACTCGTTCCCAAATTTTTTCACCCAAATGAGAAAAAGCTAAAGTTACCGATAAAGCTTTTGAAACAGATTGTATGGAAAACTTTTCATTACTATCACCAACACTAAACTCTTTTCCGTCAATAGTTGTAAGGCAAATTCCAAATTTATCTGGATTTACATTCGCTAATTCTGGGATAGTTGTAGCGATATTACCTATTATTGGTAGTGATTTAGATTGTAAGTATATTTCTTCAAGGATTTGCTGATAGTTCATTTGGCTGACTTTATAAGCAAATATAAATAAAAAGGCTACAATTTTAGACTGAACCCAAAAGTTTGGACAAATTTATAATTAATTTTGATAATAATGAGCTCGATATTGTATCGGGCTCATTTTGTTTAAATTTGATTATAAATTTGTCCAAACTTTTTGGGGCAGTCAAAAAACTTTAGTTCTTTGGATTTGCGGATTTAAGAAAATATATTAATAGAAAGTTTTAGGTAACTAAAACAAGTGAATACCGTTTATAAATTTTAGTTTCCTTGTGTTAATATACATTGTTCATTCATTTTTTATTTTTCCTCCCCCACCAAATCATAAAACCTGTTATTGGTAAACTTGCCGCAACAAGACTGGCTAAAAAAGCCAATATTTTTCCGGGGAGTCCTAAAATTATACCTGTATGAATATCATAATTCATAGCAATGAGTTTTTCGCCGTTGTTTTTATTTTCATAATTAGATCGGTGTAATTGCTTGCCGGAGTATTGGTCGAACTGAATTTCATCTTCATTATAACCTACTTCTTCTCCTCTAAATCCATAAATTCTGATTACATCACTCCTTTTTTCTGGTGGAATCAAGCTGTAACGATTTGCATCTGGAATTTTAATTTTAGCGCTATTTAGTGCAATATCTAAAGGCTGTTTTAATGAAACCAAGGTTGTATCGGATAGTTTTTCTATTTGTTCTGGGGGTGTTATGGATTCTGATAGAATGACATAAACTGTTGCCTGAAACCATTGTATAGAGAAAATCATTCCTGTTAATGCTAGTATTAAGGTAATGAACATTGTATAAAAGCCTAAAATATTATGGACATCATAATTTTTGCGTTTAAACTTTGTTGTGTCTTTCCATCGAAACCAAAAGCGTTGTTTTGCAGCAGCTTTATTTTTTGGCCACCATAGAATAATGCCTGTAATGAGCATAATTACAAATATTAGTGTACTATAGGCTACAATGGGTTCTCCAATTTGACGGTTTATCAAAAGACAATAATGTAGCATTTCGACAATAATAAAGAAATTGTATTTATAATTTATATTGCCTGTAACAGCTCCTGTATATGGGTTGATGAAAACGGATTTGTATGTTTTGACTGTTCCAAACCAAGTGTTTGCATCTTCATCACCTGATTTGTAAACCATAAATTCCCAAGCCCGATTTTTTTCTTTGTATATTGTTATACGAGTTGATGGTGTAGATAATGTTTTATCTGCGATTTCTTTTAGTTTGGTAACTGCTATTTTTTTAGTACTTTGCGGAGCAATAAAGAAAGTATCCTTGTAGTATATGTCAGATATTTCTTTTTGAAAAACAAAAAGACAGCCCGTTATGGAAATTATAAAAACGATAATTCCAGTTGCTAATCCTAGCCAAAGATGTGTTTTTTTAATAAGTTTTTTGAAAGACATTTTTTACATATTTAGAAGAAGTAAAATGAGATTTAGTTAATTTTTTACTCAACTTTATTATTAAAATTTAGAAAAAAAATAATTATTTAACCATCATTCTTTCTGATTTTACAATTTTAACTAGCATAATCAGACAAATTAAAACACCCATTGTGAGTGTTGCTAAAAAGATATCTGTTTTAGTAGCTAATCTTGTAAACACTAGTAAGCCCAACGAAACGAATCCGCTATCGGCAATGATAATTGACATTAATTTTCCTCGTATTAAATCCGGAGCATTCTTTTGAAAAATTATTCGACTCATACTTCTAAATGATTGTGTAAGAAATCCAAAAAGAAAGATTAAAAAATAGAAAAGGAACTGAGGTAGTTTAAAGTAAAATGTAATCAATATAACTCCAGAGAAAAATGCTAATAGATACCATTGCATTGTTTTTTTATCGGAACTGCCAAAGATTCTTGATAAAAAAATGCCAGCCAAAACAGCCCCTCCAGATTCAATTCCTGAAATTATTCCAAATTCTTTTACACCCAATCCTAAGCCCTCTTTTACATATATAGAAAGCATTGCTCCAAAGGGAAATAGTAAAAGCATCATCAATATACTTGTCTTTACACAATTGAATAGAATAGGGGATTTATACACAAAGGCAATTACTTCTTTGTATGACTTTACAATAGAAATTCTTTGAACATTTTGTTTTATATGCGTAATCTTTGGAATAAAAAACAGCACTATAAACGAGGGAATTTGAAAACATAAATCGATCCAAAAGACATATTTAATGTCCCATTTCAATATCATAAGCGAAGCCAATATAGGTGCTAAAATGGCTGCTAAATTTAATCCTGTTGCGTAAAATCCGACTGCCTTTGTAATGGCTTCTTTTTTGACTAAATCTGGTAAAATTGCATTTCGAATACTGGGTTCAGCGCCATCAAATATGCTTCTCATAAAGAGTGCCATTGCAAGCAAGAACCAATGTGGTTTTAAAATTGTTGAAACTAAAATGGTTTGAATAAAAGACATAAGCATAATTCCCGCATAAACAAGTATGATCATCTTCTTTCTATCGTAAATGTCTGCCCAATAACCTCCTATAAATCCCATAAAGAATCGTGGAAAAACTCGAAAAGAAAGGACTTGACCCAATATTGCAACAACGGAATAGGTTTCTAATAAATACCAACTTAAAGTAGTAAGTGCCATATATTCTCCCAAAGCTCCTAAAAAAGTACAGGATAAAAAAAGAGGATAAAATTTGTCTTTCATTTTAAGATAATAAAGGATTCGGAATTCGAGAAAAGATGGTTTTGTCCTCTAATCGCATTCTTAGTAATGATTTTATAGGCATTGTTTTTGATAACAAAGCATTGTATAGTTGAAATTTAGATTCTTTTTCGCATTCAACACTGTCGATTATTTCTATTGAAACTTGTTTTGCGATTTCCCATAATGCTGAATCAGAAATTTTATAGTGACTACTAATCACTTCTATAAAACTTCCTATAAGGTTATAATATAACGAATGAAAAAATTCATCTATACAGTCTTGGTATGGCAAAATAGTTTTATGAGCATCTATCAAACATTTTTCATTATCAATTGCAAATGACGTTCCCTCAACTATTTGAACACTTCCTAAATCTCGATATATTAAGGTGATTGGCATTCCTTTTGAATCAAATTTTATAATGCAATTTTGTCCGTGTGAATCGATGGCGATACCCAATTTTAAAAAAATTTCTAATGGGAGGTATAAGAAAACTTTAAACAATTCAAACACATACAGTTTTATATCTATTTTTGAGGTTTGATGAAATTGAACTAATAAGGGTTTGTTTATTATTGGCGTTTTATGAATTAAGGAAGAAGCAACGATTATTTTTTCATTCGGTTTCGACATTAAAACCGGATTTTCTCGTAACATAAAAGAAAGTAATGGACCTTGTTTATTTGTCTTTTCAACATTCTCTTTAAAATGAACACCATATAAGTCGGGAACAATTACCCCTAGTTTATTCTTAACAGCGATTAATTGATTTGAAAGCTCTTTTAATTTTTCCGAAAAAACGATTCCGTTATAAATATCTCTTTTGGACAACAATCTAAATACACTCGTTACTTGAATACCCACTGGAACTTTTACGTGCATTCCTAAATCATTTTCATTTTTAGAACAGAGTGCTAATGTTCTAAATGAGAGTGTTGGCATAGCGTGAATTTTTTGTTCGACAATTCGTATTATTCCACTTTCTAGTTCCGCTTTAAACTCTTTTTTAACTACGTGTTCAAAATGCCAAGGATGAACTGGAATGATTATTTCGTCGGAATTTATCTGAATAGACAATTCATTTTTTAAAAAAGTTATCCAAGAAGAGTTATCTCCATATTGTTTTACATAATCTGAAGAAATAGCCAATAAATGTAAAGGTACTTTGTTGAAAAATTCGGGACTGTATTTTAATAATTCATCTGAGGATAATCCAACTTTTGTTTTAGTGCATACGTGAATTGGATGCCCTTTAAAAGGTAATGATTCCGAAATACAAAGGCCATTATTTCTTTCTCGGCAGGTATTACATACAGAAATCGAATCGATTTCGGCTAAAATCTGTTCAATGTTTTCATTCTCCCAATCAAAAATGGTTTTCATATTTTCATATGAATTTGTGACTTCATTCACTATGACCTGTCTTCTTTCTGTGGGAATATCCCAAATATCTAGAATAAAATTTAGAAGTTTTATAAAAGAAATATCCTTAAAATTACCCTCGGAATCAATTTCTACTACGGGTTTATTATTAGTGTCTATTTGATCTGAATAATTTAAAGAAACTAATAATAATTTTTTTGTATTTGGAATCCTGTAATAATTAATATTTGTTCTTAAATCTTTCCAAAACACACTATCATTAAGGTCGTTGCTTTCGTTTATTAGAGATTTTATTAATCGTTTTATAATTTCTTTTTCGGCTAACAATCCGGCTGTTTCTTGTTGCATTTTATTATCATAAATTTAATTAATCTTTAAACAAATAGTCCAAATATTTTTCGGTTACATTTCTAGATTTTCCAAATAAAGGAAATTCGTGGTCTACTAAGCTAGGTCTTGTATTAACTTCAATAACGTTAAAACCCGCTTTTTTAAAAGGTTTTGTAATATCATCACAACGAACATCAAGTCCAGCAATATCAATATCAAGAAAGTTAATTAACTCAATAACTTTCTTATTTATTGAAGGATGCACGTTATCTGTTGCATCGTGTGCTACAGAACCTGTCCAGCCATTACCACAGTTTCCTAAATAGATTTTTTCTCCTTTTGGCAAAATATCAGAAAGTCTCTTGTTTGATTTTGCTAACAAATCGCTTAATCCTTCTATTGGGATTTCAACAAGCATTTCTGTTGGTTTTTCATAGACAACAGTTTTAGTGATTCTTCTATTTTCATTTTCAAATTGTACTAAATTTTCAATCGTGTGAATTCCGTCTCCAACAACACTGGGCCATTCATTCCAAAGAACACCAGTAACTTGTCTGTCAATAACTAAAAATCTATAATCTAATCCGGTGGCTTGTTGTTGCAAAATAGCTTGAGTACTTACCTTTTTTACATTATTCAGAGCTTCCTTCAACTCGTTTGTATTCTGAACATTCATATGTATTTCTGCACCTTTATTAGTGTCGAATGGTTTTACTACAATTGGAGCAAATTTTTCTAGAAATAACAATTCGATTTTACCTATTTCGCTGGCAAAAATAAAAGCAGGAATTGGGTAGTTATTTTCTTGTAGGAGATAATTGCAAGCAATTTTATTTTCTGTAATTGCACCGGCTATGTGTGTAAGACTTGGCGAGATTGCTCTATTTATTACAACTCGTTTTTTTCCTTTTTTTAATTCGATGAAGTCTTCAACTCCAGGAACAAGAAACTCGCTTTCTATTTGCATTTCCTTGGATTTTTGAAAGATCATCCAGCTATGAATATTACGTATTTTGAATTCCATATTTAGCGTTTGGTATGAGGGCGTTTGAATAAGTTTTCAAACGCCCATTAATTAATTTGTTAGAATTTAAATGACATAGTACAAACTACATTGCGAAGTGCTTGTGGTTGTGCATCGCTATTCCAAAATTTTTGGTTGGTTAAGTTGTTTAGTTTTAAACCCAGACTCCACAATCCCTTTTCATAAGTTATTGCACTGTTAGCTATGGTGTAAGAAGGAATTGTCATCGTGTTTGATGCATTCCAAAAAACATCTCCCACGTGGTTTCCTCCAAATCCTACTCTAAGATTCTTTGCAAAACCACCTTTGATTTTATAATCAACCCATAAATTGTATATGTTTTTGGGAGCACCTGCAACACGTTTATCGATAAGAGAAGCTTCGCCCGAGATAAATTTATTTTCATTATAACCAATCCCTGTAATAACATTAAAATTATTTGTTAGTTGAGAAGTAACTTCAAATTCAAACCCTTTACTTTTTTGTTCGCCATTTTGTTGTGTAAATCCTAAAGCATCTACCCAAGTAGCATTACCTATTTTAATTTCATAAGCACTTAAAGTAGTTGATACTCTTTTATCTAAAAATTCAGTTTTTACACCTAATTCTTTCTGATTGGCTTCTTTTGGAGCCAAACGAAACTGGCTTCCGTCAGGTTGGTCAACAGGTCCTTGATTGATAAACCCATTCATATAATTACCAAACACAAAAACATTATCTTTTACTATTTCATATACCATTCCTATTTTTGGAGATAAAAAGGTTTGTTCAAAATCATCTTTTACTTTTACATTATTTTCTATGCTAGGACTGTTAATAAAATGATCCACACGAGCACTTAACATAGCCGAAAGTCTAGGCGTAAAATTAATTACATCAGAAAAATAAGCACTAATGCTTGATTGTGTATTATCCCAATGCCCCGCATTTTTTGTAGCTAAAATTCCATCTATTTTTGCTTTTATGATTGGTGCAAAATCAGTATTTATATCTATTTGGTCATATTGAGCCCAAGTAAAGTTTAATTGTGTGCTATTTTGAGTATAATCGGCTCCTGCCAAAACTCTGTTTCGTATTGAACCTAATTTAAAATCACCATTAAAATTTTGTTGCAATTGGAAATAGGATAATTTTCTTCCACTATACAAACCAACGTTTCTAATAATTGTGTGGTCATCGACCCATCTTGGATATAACTGATAGCTATAATCTACATATCCCTTGCTCGAATTAACATTTGTAGTCGAAGTCCAACTATCTGAAATTTTATATGTTCCTTTCAAAAATAGATTGGTTATATTGGTTTTAGAATCTACATCATTTCCGCCAATGTATTTCTTATAAGAAATTGGAATGTCCTTAAAATTAGTAAAGGTCACACCCGAAGTAAAAAACGGATAAGGTTGCTGTGTTCTTGAGATGGTTGCCAATTCTGCTTCTGCCAGAATTTGGAATCTATCACTTACTTTATATAAAAAACTAGGTGCTATCGTAGTGTTTTTCGCATAACCAATGTCTTGAAAAGTTTCCTGATCGCTATGAGAAGCATTGATTCTAAACAATGCTGTTTTATCGTCATTCAGTGGTTTATTTGCATCTAAAGTAAATCGGAGCAATCCATAACTTCCCGCAAAAATAGCAGCTTCACTCTTTGGAACATCATTTGGGGTTTTGGTAACTTTATTGATTAATCCTCCAAAAGAAACGGCATTAGCTCCATACAATGTCCCCGATGGCCCTTTAATTACTTCGACTCTTTCAATATTAATCGGATCTGTTTCGGCTCTAAACTGGGTTGCCATTCCGTTTCTAACCGCATTTCTAGTTTCAAAACCCCTAATCCATGCCGTTACCGCACCTGTAGGATTATTAAAAGCGACAACCCCCGCAGCATTGTTCACCACATCTTTGTTATCGATCAACAACTGAGATTTTATAATCTCCTTAGGGACAACACTATAAACTTGTGGGTTTTCTGTGTTTTTTAAAGGAATCTTTGCCACGTCCTGACTTTCTTTTCCTATAAATCGATTAAAAGCAACCCCTTTTATTATGATTTCATTTAATTCTGTCACTTTGCTGACAAGGGTAAAATTAATTTCGTTGTGACCAGAATTAACTTTAATGGTTTCTGTATGCACCACTATTCCATTAGCATACAAACTGATTTTGAGTTCTTGTTTAAGTGTAATATCATCAAATTGATAATACCCTTTTACATCCGACTGCGTTTCGATTTTAAAATCATCTATTACTAGTTTGATTTGTCTCGCGGGTATTCCGTCAGATGTTTTTACATTTCCGGCTATTGAATTTTTTTCCTGACAATAAGAAATCATTGTAATGAGCAAAAATAAAACGGCAAATCGATTCTTGTTTTTCATATCTTAAATTTAATTAATGTAAATAATTTTTCACAAAAGTAAATAATTATTTATATTAAATCTAATTAAAAATTAATTTATTTTGAATAATTCTAAATAAGGTTTTTTTAATAGTTGTTTTGACTTGTCCTGAAATAGCGCTACACAAAAAGTATACTTATAGAAAAACATGAACAAAGTCGTTATGTAAAGCATACTCAAAAAGAATACGCATGTCTTTTAAATTGCAAATTGTGGAAGAAATTGAACAAGAAGAATATCAACTTACGAAGTTTGTCGTAAGTATGGAATTTAATCACGTTCAACAATTGTTGGTGGGTTTCGAAAATTAGGTAACTTTGATGGAAGAATCAAACCACATGCTAAACCCAAATCAAATGTATTAGCAAAACAAACTAATAATGAAAACCTATAAAACTTAAACAGCACCAAAAACCTTTTTGATGCTGTTTAAGTTTTATAGGTTTTTGTCTAATAATCTGTAACGATTATTTAGGACTAGTCCATTTTAAAAAATTGACATTCCTGTTTTGGTTGTCAATTGTTCCAAAGCATACATTCCTAATTCGGAATTTCCTTTTTCGTTTAATCTTGGATTCCATGTGGCGACAGAAAATTGTTTCGGTAAAACCGCAGCAATTCCACCACCAATTCCACTTTTTCCTGGTAAGCCAACTTTATATGTGAATTCTCCTGATTCGTCATAAAATCCGCAAGTTTGCATTAAGGCGTTTATTCTTTTGGCTTGACTAGAAGTTAAAATTTGTTTTCCATTTTTTGAAATGCCTTCATTCGCTAAGAAAAAGAAAGCATTGGCTAATTCTTTACACGTCATTTCAACAGCACATTGATGAAAATAGAAATCTAAAACTTGATCAACGTCATTATTTATATTTCCAAACGATTTTAAAAAATTGGTTAAAGCTGCATTTCTAAAACCAGTATCTTTTTCAGATTGGGCAACTTTTAAATTGTATTTAATCGTATCGCAACCTGAAATTTCTCTAATAAAATGTAAAAATTCTTCTTTTGGATGTTCTAAACAAGAAACCAACATATCTGCAATGACTAAAGCGCCTGCGTTTATAAATGGATTTCTCGGAATTCCTTTTTCGTATTCTAACTGAACTAAAGAATTAAATGGATTTCCTGATGGTTCTACTCCTACTCGTTCCCAAATTTTTTCACCAAAATGCGAAAAAGCTAAAGTCACTGATAACGCTTTTGAAACCGATTGAATAGAAAATTTTTCATTGCTATCACCTACACTAAATACATTTCCGTCAATTGATGTTAAGCAAATTCCAAATTTATCTGGATTTACATTGGCTAATTCTGGAATGGTTTTGGCAATGTTACCGATAATTGGCAACGATTTAGATTGTAAGTATATTTCTTCAAGGATTTGCTGACAGTTCATTTTGCTGACTTTATAAGCAAATATAAATAAAAAAGGCTACAATTTCTTGCAGCCTTTATATATTATGAATTGATTACTAATCGGAAACCTTCACCATGAATGTTTAAAATTTCCACACGTTCATCTGGTTTTAAATATTTTCTAAGTTTAGCGATGTAAACGTCCATACTTCTTGAAGTAAAGTAATTATCATCTCTCCAAATTTTAGTTAAAGCTAATTCACGAGGCATTAAATCATTTTCGTGTAAAGCCAACATTTTTAACAATTCTGATTCTTTTGGAGACAATTTTATTGGTTCTTCATTAGTAAAAGTTAAAAATCGTAATTTAGAATTCAAATGAAATTTACCGATATTGAATTCGAAAACCGTTGAATCTGGTTTAGATTCCGATGCTTTTCTTTGAATAATCGCTTTGATTTTCATTAATAAAACTTCAGAATCGAATGGTTTATTTAAATAATCATCTGCACCTACTTTATACCCTTTTAAAACATCTTCTTTCAAGGTTTTTGCAGTTAAAAAGATAATTGGCACTTCTGTATTTTTTTCTCTAATTTCTCTAGCTAAAGTATATCCATCTTTATAAGGCATCATGACATCCAAAATACATAAATCATAAGTGTCTTTTTTGAATTTTTCAAAACCTTCCATTCCGTTTTTAGCTAATGTAACTTCAAAATCATTTAATGATAAATAATCTCTTAATACTGATCCGAAATTTGGATCATCCTCTACTAATAATATTTTTTTCGCTTCCATATATTAATTTATTAATGGCAATTTAATTATAAATGTGCTCCCTTTTCCTTTTTCACTTTCCACAAAAACCTCGCCATTATGGTCGTCGATTATTTGTTTTACGTATGCTAATCCTAAACCGTGACCCTTAACGTTGTGTAAATCACCTGTGTGCTCTCTAAAGAATTTTTCAAAAACCTTTTTTTGAACAGCTTTTGACATCCCAATTCCATTATCTTCTATCTTAATTAGAACATAATCTTTAATATTTTCTGTATACACGTTAATAACTGGTTTTTCTGACGAATACTTCATCGCGTTATCCAAAATATTAACTAATACATTTGTAAAATGTACATCGTTTAATAATACTGTTGTTCTTGTAGCATTAAAATGTGTATGAACTTCACCTTCTCTATCTTCTAAAATTAGACTTATGTGATCAATCGCATCTTCAATAAACTCAGTTATTTCCTGTGGTTCTTTATCAATATTTAATTCGTTTCTTTCTAATTTTGAAATTCTAAGAACGTTTTCCACTTGGGCATGCATTCTTTTATTTTCGTCCTTAATCATTTGAAGATATTTTTGAACTTTCTCTTTATCGTCAATAATTTTCGGATTTTTTATAGCATCTAAAGCTAAATTTATAGTAGCAATAGGTGTTTTAAATTCGTGAGTCATGTTATTTATGAAATCTGTTTTTATTTCAGAAATCTGTTTTTGCATGATCAATTGTTTTAATGCACTTGTATAGGTAACCAAAATAATTACAACGAATAATAGGGTTAAAATTGTCATTGGCAACATAGAAGAGAATACAAAATTTGTTTTATTAGGAAATCTAAGCAACAATTTGTAATCTGTTTTTCCGTCTGCATCTAATAAAATAGGAACACTATAAGTTGTACATTTATCGTATCTAAATTCTTCAGATTTAACTTTTGTAGCTAAACCGTTTTTGTAAACTGCAAATTCATAAGGCGTTTTTAATTCTGATTTATGCAATTCAAAATTTAAAACATCGTTAACTAATTTAGAAGAAATTCTTTTTTGTATTTGGCGTTGTGAAACAATATCTCTAAATAAAAGCTCAAATTGAACACGATCTAAAATACCTAATTTTCCACTTTTTTGAATGGTTACATTAGGTTTTGAACTAATATTTGAACCACTACCATCTAATGAATTGTCTTTATAAATTTGAGTATTTCTTTTTGTATTAAAATCTCTAATTTTTATTGAACTTGCATTTTTATCAAAGAACGAACCGTCAATACCGAAATCTTCAGGAATAATTGTATTCGTATAAATTAATATTTCTTTTGTATCTGAATCTTTTTCGTAATAGAAAAGTTGTTTTAATTGTTCTTGTTTTGGTTCTCTACCCGTACTATCTTTAAATTTTTTGTACGAAGTATAAAAGTCAACCATTTCTTTATTGTTCAACTTTTCGGAAACATTATTTAAAACCACTAAAGCGTGATGTCTAAACTGTTCATCATTTTTTTGAAACGAACTATTAATCCAATACAATTGAACTAATATAATTCCTATCAAAGAAATACTCATTAAAAATACTAGTATTCTAAACCTTGTTTTATTCATTATAGCAAAGTTAAGGTGTTATTAACAACAGTTAAAACAATTAACCTATATTTAACAATTATGTTAAATTTCAAATATTATTTAAAATTTCAATCAAATTATCGACCTTTTTATACGTTATATTTAAATTCACATTTTCTATAATATAGGTCGCTAATTCTATTTTTTCTTCTTCTGGAAGCTGGTTTTTTATGATTTGTAGTATGTTCTCTCTTGATGTTGAATCTCTTTCTAAAACTCTCATAATTCTAGTTTCGATTGGTGCGGTAACTAAAATCGTTGCATCGCAATATTTTTGTCCATTAGTTTCAAATAAAATAGCTACTTCTTTAATAATAAATTTTGCTTTTTTGTTTTTCTTCAACCAATTATCAAAATCGTTTTTCACTTTTGGATGAATAATTTTATTCAGTTGATCTAATTTGCTTTTATTTTTAAAAACTAATTTACGAATAGCGTTTCTGTCTAATAATCCATTTTCTTGGATAACATGTTCCGAAAAAATAGTTTGTACTTCCTGAACAACTTCTTTGTCATTCATAATGTCCTTCGCTGCTTCATCGGCAATATATACTGGAATTCCTTTTGAAGCAAAATATTTTGCCACAGTGGTTTTCCCGCTACCAATTCCACCAGTAAGTCCAATAATTTTTGTCATCTTATCTTTTAAAAAACATTTTTGGGAAAGCTAATTCTGGTTGTTGTTTTAAAATATGAATTTTAATAAATGAAAGTAAAAATCCTTTTCCATAACCATAAAACTGAATTATGGCAGCAACTATACTATAAAACGCAATTTCCAATGATTTATTTTGCCATAATGAAGAAATAAATAACATTATAAAATAGAAAACGTAACAGTATAAAAAATAAGGAAAATTAAAAACCGTAAATAAAACTGAAAACAAAAAACCTAATAAAAATAAAGTAGGAAACCAAAATGTAATTTTTGTATATTCTGGATACCAAGAATTTAAAATGGGTCTGGCTAAGCCGAATTTATTTACTTGTGTGTGAAATTTATTCCAATCAATTCTGCGTTTATGATATACAAATGCTTTAGAAATTAATTTGGTTTTGTAACCCAATTTCCATAATCTGATGGATAAATCTGGATCTTCACCCGGATGAATATTTCCGAAACCTTTTGAAGCTTCGAATGCCTTTTTAGACAATCCCATGTTGAAACTTCTAGGTTGGAATTTATCTAATTTTTCACTTCCGCCTCTAATTCCGCCAGTGGTTAAAAAAGAAGTCATCGTAAAATTAATTGCTTTTTGAATGTTTGAAAATGAATCTAAAGCAGCATCTGGTCCACCAAAACAATCAACATAATCTTTAGACAATTCTTCATCAACTGTTTGTAAATAATTTGAAGGAATAATACAATCTGAATCTAAAATTATAAAATAATCTCCTTTAGCTACTTTCATCCCAAAGTTTCTAGAATCACCTGGTCCAGAATTCGTTTTAAAATAGTAACTCACATTTAAATTTGAATATTTTTCAATAATATGTTTACAAGTAATAGTAGAGCCATCTTCAATAATAACAATTTCATAATCATTAGAATAGGTTTGTTTTGTCAAACTTTCTAACAATTCTTCAATTTCATCTGGACGGTTAAAAATGGGTATTATTAAAGAAAAATGCATATCAAAATTTTATATAAACAAAGATATATATAAAAACAAAAAAGTCCCGATTTCTCGAGACTTTTAAGTAAAAAAATTATGTATGAAATTATTCTTTAATAACTTTAATTGTGTGAACCATATCATCAACAGCAATATTAACGATATAAGCTCCTGCTGGTAAAGCAGACATGTCAATTTGGTTTTGAGTATTGTTAACTCGTTTAGATATAACTTCTTGACCTAACATATTTACTATCTGTATAGTAGTAATGTTTTCATTATAATCAATATTCAAGATATCTCTAACTGGGTTAGGATATACATAGAAAGATTTATTATCAAAACTATCATTACTTAAAACAACATCAACAGAAATATTATCAACAAATAAATAAAACTGATTAGCAGTTGAATATGCATTAAATCCGAAATAATACACACCAGATACTGTTGGGGTAAAATTAACCAAATTATTTGTTGGAGTTGCGTTAACAACATTTGTATGATCTACTAATACAGTTGTCATAGCTGATGCTAAAGCAGATGTTCCGTATGCCACTTTTAATTTTTCAGGAAAAGTTGTTCCGGTAGATCCATAGTCATAAGCAATTTTATAATTTGTTCCTGCTGTTAAATTAATTCCATTTGTATAAAACCAAACATTAGCAGCATTTCCAGAGTTATATGTATATCTAAGTGCATTAGTAGTAAATCCATATCCTGGATTACTAGCTACAGCCCATAAATTTCCTGAACCAATATTTTGTTGAGAAGTACATAATGGTAAATTAGGAACAGTTGTTGTTTCAAAATTTTGAGTATAAGGAACATTTCCTGGTGCACAAGAAGTAGTAAAACTAATTGTTGACCAAGTACTAAATGATCCAGCTCCACAGACAGAACGAACATGGAAATAATAAATTGTAGATGCTGTTAATCCTGATGCAGAATAAGTAATTGCTGAAGTAGCAGTTCCTGAACCAGCTGGATTCGTAGCAACATTATCTAATACATATTCGTAGCCTACAAGTGCGCTTGGTACAGCTGCCCAATTTAAATTTGCTGCAACATCGGTAACATTAGAAACAGAAACACTTGGAGCGCCACATGCTGGCGGAGCAATTACAGAAATTGTATAATCTTCAAATTCAGCTCTTGTAGATGCAGCACAAGGATTACTAGGGTTTGTAGAATTAAAATCAGTAGTGATTCTCATTCTATAGTTACCTAAAGCAGTTCCAGCTGGAATCGAAATTAAACCAGTAAACGGACCATTACCGTAAGCAGTCGTGTTAAATACTTTTTCTGTTGCATTATCGAAAACTAAATTATTATTCCAATCAATCCAAATCGAAAAACCTGCAGTACCACCAACAATAGCAGCATTAAAATTGAACGAACTGGTTGCAAATCCTTCAACAAATTGACTACTTGCATTAAGATATCCTCCAGTTGTATATCCTGTAGCTAAATTTGAAATATTTTGAGAACCACCTGTTGTAGTAAAATTATTCACATAAGTAGCAGTGTTTGTACTTGAAGGTAAACAATAACCTGTATAAAATGAAATTGGTCCTGTCCAAGAACTAAAATCACCAGCACTACAATCTGAACGCACAAAAACATAATATAAAGTTTCTGGAGTTAAGCTTGACAAAGCCGCAAAAGTGTTTGTGGTTGGTGTACCTGCAGTTACTGGAACTGTATTTGAAGTTGAAACAAAATATTCATAACCTGTAGTTGGACTTGGAGTTGTGGCATCCCAAGAAATATTTACCGAAGTAAAAGTAGCACCTGAAGTAACTAAATTTAAAGGCTCGATACAACTTGGTGTTAATCTTACTAAGAAATTATCTAGTGAAAAATCAATATCAGCTGTACCATTTGTTGCACCTTCAACTGCTCTAAAAGCAATTCTAATATTTTGTCCTGAATAGGCATCTAAATCAATAATATTAGGAGTACCCGTATTAGATGGTTGATTTGTATTGTTATATGTAAAAACTGGAGTCCAGTTTGTTAAACCTGTCGTAGAAACTAAAACTTCAATATAATCATCAGCTTCCCAAGCTGTTGTTGGTAAATTAGTTGTACCAAATTGAGTTGCAGCAGCATCAAATTTTAATTCATAACCTGTTGCTGGAATAATTATTTCTGGAGAAATAAACCAATCGTTAGCGCCTGTAGTCCAAATTTCATTTCTTACTGCACCTGTAGTACCAACATTTGCGAATCCGTCAGCAAGCCAACCTGAACCTGTTAAAGTAGTTGGGCCAGTTGTTAAATCACCACCCGTTCTGTTAAACCAACATGCATTTGGTAAAAATGTAGCAAAATTTTCTAAAACTGGTGCTGATAATGGAGCACAACTTGTTGTAAATGAAATTGGTCCAGACCAAGAACTGAAATCACCAGCACTACAATCCGAACGTACAAAAACGTAATATGTAGTTTGAGGTAATAAACCTGATGGTATTGCAAATGTGTTTGTAGTTGGTGTACCTGCAGTTACTGGAACTGTATTTGAAGTTGAAACAAAATATTCATAACCTGTAGTTGGACTTGGAGTTGTGGCATCCCAAGAAATGTTAACTGTAGATGATGTTGCACCTGCAGAAACTAAATTTAGAGGTTCAATACATGAAGGGGTTAATCTTACTAAGAAATTATCTAGTGAAAAATCAATATCAGCTGTACCATTTGTTGCACCTTCAACTGCTCTAAAAGCAATTCTAATATTTTGTCCTGAATAGGCATCTAAATCAATAATATTAGGAGTACCCGTATTTGATGGTTGATTTGAGTCATTATATGTAAAAACTGGAGTCCAGTTTGTTAAACCTGTCGTAGAAACTAAAACTTCAATATAATCATCAGCTTCCCAAGCATTTGTTGGTACATTAACTGAGCCAAATTGAGTTGCAGCAGCATCAAATTTTAATTCATAACCTGTTGCTGGAATAATTATTTCTGGAGAAATAAACCAGTCGTTAGCCCCAGTAGTCCAAATTTCATTTCTTACTGCACCTGTAGTGCCAACATTTCCGAATCCGTCAGCAAGCCAACCTGAACCTGTTAAAGTAGTTGGGCCTGTTGTTAAATCACCACCAGTTCTGTTAAACCAACAAACATTAGGTAAAAATGTTGCAAAATTTTCTAAAACTGGAGTAGATAATGGAGCACAAGTTGTTGTGAATGAAATTGGTCCAGTCCATATACTTTTGTCTGCGGCACCACAATTACCTCTAACCCATAAATAGTAAGCTGTACTAGGAGATAATGCGCTAAGATTAGCAGTTACAACTCCGGTAGCTGTTGTACCATTTGGTATAGTAGCTGGTGTTGGTGCAGTTGCGCTCGTAGAATAGTAATATTCATATCCGTTTTGAGGTTGAACAACGTTTTCAACCCAAGTAGCTGTTGCTGTTGTAGTTGTAACATTTGAAACTGCCAAAGTATTTGGTGCGTTACAAGATACTAAAAAATCAAAACCAATTAATGGTCTTCTATAATTTCCAGATGCTAAAGTTGCAGGATAAGTACCTGTTGTATTATTTGTATACTTAGTTGTATTATTATTTGTTGTACTAATACAAGGTGCTGTATATTCGTAACTCCAAGTAATTGCTGAGCTTGCAGTTGTGTTTTGATATTCAGTAAACACCGCTAAATTTTGTGTTCCTGAATAAGTAAATGTACCAGTTAATGGAAATGACTTCCATCCTGCTGTGCTTCCGGCAATTGTTGAAGGATTACTGTCATATACTAGCGTTGCGCCAGTTGTAGCAGTTGCCCAATCTAATGATGCAGCTCCCCAATCTGTACTAGAAACTTCTTTCAAATAGATTTTAAAATTAGGAGTTCCTGCTATTGTTCCTGTAGTAGAAATCCTTTTAAAGTACATATTAGTCAGTTGTAATCCAGACAAAGTAGCTAATTGCGAAGCTGGATAAATAACCGCAACTCTACTTGTAGCATTAGCCGTGGCTATACTACTCATAGGTCCATATGTATTTGTACCTAACTCGGCACTACATGAATTTATTGTCCATATTTGCGCATTACCAAAGGTAAATGCTAATAACAAACAAAATAAAAAAATAATTCTTTTCATAGTCAAATTGTATTAATAATTATCGTTAAAATTATCATTCTTATTGAATTTAACCTAAAAAACATCAAAATATCAAAAAAAATCAAAATATTGTTATAAAAAAAAAGCCCCGATTTCTCGAGGCCTTTTTTAAAATTGAAATTAAGATTATTCTTTAATAACTTTAATCGTATGAACTGTATCTTCTACAGTAATATTAACAACATAAGCACCTGATGTTAAAGTAGACATATCAACTTGAACGTCATTAGAATTTGTTTTAGAATTTAAAACTTCTTGACCTAATAAGTTAACAACTCTAACATTACTAATTTCTGTTTTATAAGATAAATTTAATACATCTTTAACAGGATTAGGGTAAGCTACAAATGAATTTTTATCAAATGAATTTACACCTAATGTTGTATCAACTGTAAAATCAAGAGTTACACCCCACGAACCACTATAACATGGATTTGGCACGGCTTGACCTGTATCTGCAGTTCCAATTCTCATTCTGTGAGTTCCAGATGGAGCAGTTAATGGCATTATAAATGATGCGTCAACCGTATTTGGTTGAGCTGTTGTACAAGCAATACCAGTTTTAACTAATTCGCCAGCATCATCAAAATCAAAATCATTATTAAAATCTATCCAAATATTAACATCATAATCATAACCTGTGCTAAACGTTAATTGAACATTTGTATTAGCACCAGGTGCAACAATTTCAGAAACTGCAGTTAAATTAGTATAAGTAACTACTGAAATTGGATTTGTTGTAGCACCAACTACTGCTGAAGTTATACCTGAATTATCAACACTTGTTGGTACTGAAGTACAATAACAACCAGTAGCCGAAGTAATAAATGATTGCTCTAAACAACCAGTAGCAGGTCCTGCAGCATTATAAGGTACAACTTTCCAAAAATAAGTTGTTCCTATTGTACCTGAAAATGAATATGAATTCGAACTAACGTTAACTGCATTAGCAACATCTGTTCCACCTGAAGTCGTTCCGATAGTAATATAGTATCCTGTAGCTGCTGGTTCAACATTCCAAGTTAAATTATTAGAAAAATTTCCACATGCATTTGGTGTAGCTACTAAATTAGTAGCACAAACTGGAAGTGTTGATGGTGATAATTTTAATTCAACATCATCAATAGCAACATACCATGGACCAAAAGTTGGTTCATTTACTCGATATGCGAAATAATAAGTTCCTGAAGTTACTGGAACAAATGTTCTAGTAGCTTGTGCATAAGGCTGTAATTCTATTGTACCTGTACCAGGAACAACATATTGAGGTCCTAATTGAGTTGCACCTGTTGAATTTTGAGCATTATTTACATAAAAATCAACAGTCCAAGTTGTATCTCCATCACCTTGAATCCAAGATGAAAAGTCGTAAGATGTACCCGCTACTAAATTAAAAGCTGGAGTCCACATAAATTCATTTGTTGCTCCATATGCATCTCTCAAGTAATTTGCACCTGAACGTGGTGTATTATATGTAGTTGCATTTGAAGTTTGCCAATCACCATTTTCTTCAGACCAACAAGATGGAAAAGCTGGTACTGTTACAGCATCAAAATTTTCAACCCAAGGTAAAGTAGTAATAGGCGCACATTGCGTAGTAAATGGAATTGATACCCAAACACCAAAACTTCCTGCGCCACAATCAGTTCTTACATGTAAATAATAAACTGTTTGAGGTGTTAAACCTGAAGCTATGTAAAAAGTAGCTGTTGTAGGTGTTCCTGATGCTGGTGGTGTTGCTGAAGTTGTAATAGCATATTCTACGCCAGCAGCAATTGTATCCCATGAAGTATCAGCTCCCGAAGAAGTAATATTTGAAACTACTAATCCTGTTTGATCAGGACAAGTTGGCATTAATTCCCAAACAACATCATCTACATAAACATTTGTATATGTTGATGTAGATAATCTTCTAAATGCAATAACTGATCCTGGACCAGTAAAAGTATCAAAATTAACTGTATAACTTTGAAATGTAGTTGTAATATCAACAGCTTGAACCAATGTAAAAGTACTTGCATCAGTTGGATCTGTTAAAACTCCAATTTCTAAATCTTGTGTAGCTGAATTATTTCTAGCATTGAATTTTAAACGATGTGTACCTGCACTTAAATTTGTTAACATTGGAGAAACCAACATAATATTATCTGTTGCTGCAGAACTAGAGTTATACATATCAACACTATTAGGTGCAGATGCACTTACAAAATTTACTGTACCAACACTTGCAAAAGTAGATACTGTTGCACCTGAAATAATTTTACTCCAACAATTAGCTAAAATTGGTGTAGTAACTGAATCAAAATTTTCATTAAAACCAGTAACTGGTGCACAGGCAGTAGTAAACATTTTTGATGTCCAATTTCCAAAAGTACTACCAGCACATGTAGATCTCACGTGTAAATAATAAACAGTTTGAGATGATAAACCAGAAGCTATGTAAAAAAGAGCTGTAGTTGGAGTACCAGATACTGGAGGTGTAGCTGATGTTGTAACTGCATATTCATAACCAATTGATCCACCTGCTGCCATATCATCCCATGAAGTATCAGCTCCAGAAGATGTAATATTTGAAACCACTAATCCAGTTTGATCAGGGCAAATTGGTGATAAACGTACTTGGAAATTATCAATAGAGAAATCAATATCAGCTGCCCCATCTGCAGTTCCTTCAACAGCTCTATAAGCAAATCTTACAGTTTGTGAAGCATAAGCATCTAAATCAATTGCTAAAGAAATAGCAGTATTTCCAGGTTGATTTGCATCAGTATAAGCGTGTAATAATGTCCAGTTAGTAGTTCCTGTAGAAGAAACTAAAACTTCAATTGAATCATCTGATTCCCATGGAGTTGTTGGCGCGTTTGTACCACCGTATTGAACTGCTGCTGCATCAAATTTTAATTCATATCCAGTTGCAGGAATTGTAAATTGAGGAGAAATAACCCAATCATTCGCAGAAGCAACAAAAACATTATATTTAAAGGCTCCTGTTGTACCAACATTTCCTAAACCATCTACTTGCCATCCATTTGGTCCAAAAGTTGCTGGACCAGCAGTTAAATCTCCACCGTCTCCTTGAGACCAACATTGATTTGGTAAGAAAGTATTAAAATTTTCTAAGTGTGGTAAAGTAGTGATTGGCGCACAAGCTGTTGTAAATGAAACTGGTCCATTCCAACCACTAAATGTACCTCCACAATCTGTTTTTACAAATAAATAGTATACAGTTTGTGGTAATAAACTTGAAACACTTGCATAAAGATTAGATGTTGGAGTTCCTGATCCCGCAGGAGCAATATTTGAAGTTGAAACTACATATTGATAACCAACTGCAGATGCTGAAGATGATGCATCCCAAGAAACATCAGCAGTATATGCTGTAATATTTGCAGAGACTAAATTTAATGGAGCTAAACAACTAGCAACATTACCAACAGCAACTAATATAGGTCTAGTTGTAGTAGTTGTACCAGTAGCTTGTGTACATGGAGCTACTGCAGAATCATTTCTGTAATAAACTGTTTTTACATCTGACGTTGTTGAATTTGCACAACTAACATTTGATGTCCAAGCTCCTGAAGCTAAACCAGCACAAAGCTCAATAATAACGTTTGAAGTTCCATCCCATACAAAAGGTGTGGTTAATGTAAACATAACATTTCCAGTTGCTGATGGAGTGAAATCAGCTGGACCATAAACTACAGTTGCACCAGAAACAAAAGTTCCAGTTAAAACTGTAGATGCAGTACTCATCATTGAAATTTTGTAATTTTCTTGTAATGTACTTGTATTCAAAGCTGTCGCAACCCATCCAATTTCTGTAATAGGACCAGCAACTAAACCAGCACCTGTCATTTCAGCCGCAGTGTACAAAATTTGAATTCTTTGTGTTTTGTAATTGTCTTGCAAAGGCGAAGGGTCTTCCCAAGATGCATTTGGAGTTCCATCATCAACTCCAACAACCACAGTCCCGGTTTGGGCAGACATTTGCCAACATGTGAATAAGGCAAATAACCATAAAGTAATTTTTTTCATTATTAAATAATTTAATGTTTAGTAATCGTAAATAAACAAAAAAATAATGAAATGTTAATCCAACCAATAATTTTCACCGACGAAAAACGAATAACATCGATAAAATGAAAAAATCCCGAATAAATCGGGATTTTATAACATTTGAGCTGTAAATTGTGAATTATTCTTTAATGATTTTTATAGTGTGAACTGTATCTTCTACAGTAATGTTAACGATGTAAGCTCCTGCAGTTAATGCAGACATATTAACTTGTATATCATTAGAGTTTGTTCTAGAATTTAAAACTTCTTGACCTAATAGGTTAACAACTCTTACATTATTAATTGCTGTTTTATAAGATAAGTTTAATACATCTTTAACTGGGTTTGGATATGCTACAAAGCTTGTAGTATCAAAACTAGCAGAACCTAAAGTTGTATCAACTGTAAAATCAAGAGTAACACCAAAATTACCATTATAACATGGATTTGGAGGAGCTTGACCACTATCAGCAGTTCCAATTCTCATTCTATGAGTACCAGATGGAGCAGTTAAAGGCATTGTAAAAGAAGCATCAACAATATTTGGTTCAACAGCTGTACAAGCAATTCCAGTTTTAACTAATTCACCTGCATCATCAAAATCAAAATCATTATTAAAATCTATCCAAATATTAATATCATATGTATATCCTGTACTAAATGTTAATTGAACATTTGTATTTGCACCTGGAGCAACTACTTCAGCAACTGCAGTTAAATCTACATAAGTAACATCTGAAATTGGATTAGTTGTAGCTCCAACAATAGCTGAAGTAATACCTAAATTATCATTTGAAGAAGGAACTGAAGCACAGTAACATCCAGTAGCAGCAGTCGTAAATGATTGCTCAACACAACCTGTTGCTGAACCAGCTCCATTATAAGGAACAATTGTCCAGAAATATTGAGTGTTTACAGAACCTGAAAAACTATATGCATTTGTACCAACACTTACAGCATTAGCAATATCAGTACCACCTGTAGTTGTACCAATAGTAACATAATATCCTGTTGCAGTTGCCGTAGCATCCCAATTTAAATTATTTGAGAAATTTCCACAAGCATTAGGTGTAGCAACTAAATTAGCTGCACATGCTGGTGGTATAGATGGAGATAATTTTAATTCAAAATCATCAAAATTAATTCCATTTGGTGGATTTGGTGCAACAACATGAACTCCGAAAGAATAATCTCCAGCAACAGTTGGTGTAAAATTAAGAAAAACCTGTGTCCAAGTTGGACCTTGATAGCCAGTAACAGTAGATAAAGTAGTTGTCATTGCTGCACTACTTTGAGAGTTTCCTACTCCAACAGTAACATCATAACCAACTGTAGCATCTTGAGTTCTAACATAATAACTGAAGGTATATGAAGTACCAGCTGCTAATGTAAACATAGGTGTAAACGCCCATCCATTTGTACTCCAAGTTCTTCCTAAAGAGTTTACTCCTGTATTCGCTACAGGGAATGTTTCAATGTTCCAATCACTTAAAGTATTTGAATATCCCCAACATTGTGGAAAGATATTTGTACCTGTTGCTACAGTTTCAAATCCTTCATTCCAAGGTAAAGTACCTACAGGCACACAAGCAGTTGTAAAAGTTGTTGTAGCCCAATTACCATAAGTACTACCAGCACATTCAGATCTTACATGTAAGTAATAAACTGTTTGAGGTAATAATCCTGAAGCTATATAAAAAGTAGCAGCAATTGGAGTTCCTGATGCAGGAGGTGTTGCAGAAGTTGTGATTGCATATTGATAACCAACCGCACCTGAACCAGACATATCATCCCATGAAGTATCTGCACCTGAAGAAGTAATGTTTGCTACTACTAATCCAGTTTGATCTGGACAAGTTGGAGATAATTCTAATTTAAAATCATCAAAATTAATTCCATTTGGAGCTCCAGGAGCAACCACATGTACACCGAAAGAATAATCACCATTAGTCAGCGGTGTAAATTCGTGATTAACTTTAACCCATGCTGGACCTTGATAAGCAGTAACAGTTGATACAGTTGTTGTCATTGCTGCACTATTTTGAGAGTTTCCTACTCCAACAGTAACATCATAACCAACTATAGCATCCTGAGTTCTAACATAATAACTAAATCTATAAGAAGTACCCGCAGTTAAAGTAAACATAGGTGTAAAAGCCCATCCATTTGTACTCCAAGTTCTACCTAAAGAGTTTACTCCTGTATTCGCTACAGGGAATGTTTCAATGTTCCAATCACTTAAAGTATTTGAATATCCCCAACATTGTGGAAAGATATTTGTACCTGTTGCTACAGTTTCAAATCCTTCATTCCAAGGTAAAGCAACTATAGGCGAGCAAGCAGTTGTAAAAGATGTTGTAGCCCAATTACCAAAAATACTACCAGCACATTCAGATCTTACATGTAAGTAATAAACTGTTTGAGGTAATAATCCTGAAGCTATATAAAAAGTAGTTGCAATTGGAGTTCCTGATGCAGGAGGAGTTGCAGAAGTTGTGATTGCATATTGATAACCAACTGCACCTGTTCCAGACATATCATCCCATGAAGTATTAGCACCAGTTGAAGTTACACCTGAAACTACTAAACCAGTTTGATCTGGACAAGTTGGAGATAAACGAACTTCTAAGTTATCAACTGAGAAATCCACAACAGCTGCTCCATTAGCTGCACCTTCAACAGCTCTAAAAGCAAATCTTACTGTTTGCGTAGCATAAGCGTCTAAATCTAAAACATTAAGACTACCAACATTTGAAGGCACATTAGTATCAATATAAGTATATAGTGGAACCCAATTTGTCATACCTGTTGAAGTAACTAATACTTCTACAGAATCATCTGATTCCCAAGCAGTTGTCGGTGCTACTGTTAATCCACCTTGAGTTGCAGCAGCAGTAAATTTTAATTCATAACCAGTTGCAGGAATTGTGAATTCTGGAGAAACAACCCAGTCATTATCTATTGCACCATCAAGTGTAACTCTAATTGCACCAGTTGTTCCAACATTTCCTAAACCATCAACTAACCAACTTCCAGTTCCAATGGTTGCTGGTCCAGCAGTTAAATCACCATTATCAGCTTCTGTCCAACAAATAGGTAAAAATGTATTAAATGGTTCTAAATGTGGTAATGTCGTAATAGGCGCACAAGCCGTAGTAAATGAAATTGGTCCATTCCAAGCACTAAAATCAGAAACAGTACAATTTGATCTTACAAAAACATAATATGTTGTTTGTGGTAATAAAGATGAAAGACTTGCAAAAGTATTTGTGGTAGGAGTACCTGCTCCAGTAGGAGCAACATTTGAAGTTGAAACTACATATTCATAACCAATTAAAGGAGTTGATGAAGTTGCATCCCAAGAAATATCAGCAGTAAATGCAGTAATATTAGCACTCACTAAATTTAATGGCGCTAAACATGAAGCTACATTACCAGTTGCAACCAATAATGGTCTATCTGTTGATGTTGTTCCTGTTGCAGTTGTGCAAGGAGTAGTTGCAGAATCACTTCTAAAATATACAGATTTTATTCCAGTAGTAGTTGAATTTGCACAACTAACATTTTCTGTAAAAGTACCAGTAGCTAAACCAGCACAAACTTCAACAATTACATTTGAAGTTCCATCCCATACAAAAGGAGTAGTTAATGTAAACATAACGTTACCTGTTGCAGACGGAGTAAAATCTGTTGGTCCGTAAACTACGGTTGCACCAGACTCAAAAGTTGTAGTTAAAACAGTTGATGCTGTACTTTTCATAGAAATTGTATAATTTTCTTGTAAAGTACTTGTATTATTTGAAGTAACAACCCAGCCAATTTCAGTAATATTACCAGCAACTAAGCCAGCTCCTAATAATTCTGAAGCTGTGTACAAAAACTGAACTCTTCCAGTTTTATAATAATCTTGCATTGGTGATGGATAACCTGTTGTTGTATTTGGTGTACCATCGTTTACACCAACTACAATAGTGCCCGTTTGGGCAGTCATTTGCCAACACGTAAAGAGGGCAAATAACCATAAAGTAATTTTTTTCATTGTTTACTGTATTTAATTTGTTAAGTAATTGTAAATAAACAAAAAAATACTTAAAAAATAATACAAACCACTTATTTTATCGATGAAATACAGATATTATCGTTATAAAACAAAACAAAAATCCCGATAATATCGGGATTTCAAAACATTTATGTTGATTTTTGTTATTACTGCATGCTTGGAACAAATACCATTTCTGATGTATCCGCTAGATAATCAACACCATTAAATCCGAATCCAAATAAGTTTAAGAAGTCTTGTTTGTAACCTGCTAAATCTCCAATTTCTGAAAGATTTTCTGTAGTTGCTACTTCCCATAATTTAGAAACTTGAGCTTGTACATCATCACGCATTTCCCAGTCGTCAATTCTAATTCTTCCTTTATCGTCAGTTGGAATAGCATTTCCGCTAAATAACCTATTAGAATATAAACGTTGTATTTGTTCAATACAACCTTCATGAATTCCTTCAGCTTTCATCGTTTTGTATAATAATGAAATATATAATGGAATTACTGGAATAGCAGAACTTGCTTGAGTAACTAAGGCTTTATTTACCGAAACATAAGCTTTGCAATTTACATCTTCTAATTGTTTTGTAATTTCGAAAGCAGTAGCTTCTAAATGATCTTTTGCACGACCAATTGTTCCTTTTCTATAAACTGGTTCTGTAACTTCTGGTCCGATATAAGAATACGCTAAAGTCATCGCATCATTTGCTAAAACACCAGCATCTTTTAAAGCAGTCATCCACATGGACCAATCTTCACCACCCATTACAACTACTGTATTATCAATATCTTCTTGATTGGCTGGTTCAATAGAAACTTCAGAAACATTTCCTGTATGAAAATCAACGGTTTTGTTTGTGAATTTTCCACCAATTGGCTTTAATGTAGAACGATGTAAAACACCTGTTGTTGGATGCATACGAACTGGAGAAGCTAAACTATAAATTACTAAATCAACTTGACCTAAATCTTTTTTAATTAAATCTATAGCTTGTTGTTTAATTTCATTTGAAAACGCATCACCATTGATACTTTTTGCATATAAACCCGCTTTTGTAGCTTCAACTTCTAATGCTGCAGAATTATAATAACCTGGCGTTGCCGTTTTCCCTTCACTTGGTTCTTTTTCAAAGAAAACACCAATTGTAGCAGCATCACAACCAAATGCACTTGTAATTCTTGAAGCTAAACCAAAACCTGTTGAAGCACCAATTACTAAAACTTTTTTTGCTCCATCAATTTTACCTTTTGATTTTACATATTCAATTTGATTTTTTACATTTTGCGCACAACCTTCTGGGTGAGCTGTTAAACATATAAATCCGCGCATTCTTGGTTCTATAATCATAATTTTATATTTTATTGTTGTTGTATATATTCTAAATCTATTACAAAAGTATAAATTTTAATTTAATAATGTTTTAGCATGTGTTAAGGCTGAATCAGTAATTTGTTTTCCTGATAACATTTCCGCAATTTCCACTATTCGTTCCTCTGAATTTAATTTGACAATTTTAGAAATCGTGTTTTCTGCGATCGTTTCTTTTGAAACTTTATATTGCGCATCTCCTTTTGAAGCAATTTGAGGTAAATGCGTAATGGCAAAAACTTGTCTGTTTGCACTCATTTTACTCATGATTTCACCCATTTTAAATGCAATTTCTCCAGAAACTCCAGTATCAATTTCATCAAATAAAATGGTTGGCAATTGAGAGAAATCAGCCAAAACAGATTTAATTGCTAACATAATTCTCGACATTTCTCCACCAGAAGCTACTTTTTTAAACGAACCTAAACTTGTTCCTTTATTGGCTGAAAACAATAATTCTAATTCGTCTTTTCCGTTAGATAAAAACTGATTAGAAGGGATTAATTCCATTTTAAATTGCGAATCAGGCATTCCTAATTGGAACAAAATAGAAGAAATTTTATCTATAAAAATTGGAATGGCTTTGCTCCTATTTTCTGTAATCTTTTTAGCAGTTGCATTTAAGTCTGCTGTTTTCGCACTTAAATACGCATTTAATTTATTAATTTTTTCTTCTAAATTATCAACTAAAAGTACTTTTTCATCCAATTGATTTCTAATTTCAATTAAATCTTCAATGCTTGAAACTTGGTGTTTCTTTTGTAAATCGTAAATAGTTTGTAATCTTCCAGAAATAAATTCTAATCGTTCTGGATTGTAAACGTTTTTCTCTACTAAATTGAAACTTGAATCTGTAATGTCTTCTAATTCAATTAATGAAGAGTTTAATCTTTCGTATAATTCAGAATAAGATGTAGAAAAGGGTGCGATTTTATGGAAAGCATTTTTACATTCTTTCAAAGCATTTATAAATCCGAATTGTTCTTCATTAGCACTTGAAACCAATTTACTTAAAGTTTCGCTAATTAATTCCGAGTTGTTTAAACTCAATAATTCTTCTTCTAAATCAGCTTGTTCATTTGGTTGTAAGCCCACTTGAATTAATTCATTTAACAAATATGAATTATATTCTTGAGCCGTAAACAAGGTGTTTTTATCTGCAATTGCTTGTTCTAATTCTTTCGATTTTTGTTTGAAATCTGATAATAAAATCAAAAATTCTTTTAGATTTTCAGAATTGGAACCAATCGCATCTAAAATAGAAATCTGGTAATTTTGTTGTTCTAATTCACGTGTTTGATGTTGTGAATGTATATCGATAAGATTTTCTGCTAAAATTTGAAGTTCTGATAAATTGACTGGCGTATCATTAATGAAAGCTCGTGATTTACCTGAAGGCAAAATTTCTCTTCTGATTATTGTAGTATTTTCGTAATCTAAATCATTGGCTTCAAACAGCCATTTTAAATTGTATTTCGACACTTCAAAACTTGCTTCAACAACACATTTTTTCTCTTTATCTTTAAGAGAAGACAAATCCGAACGATTACCCATTATCAAACCTAAAGCACCTAATAATATAGATTTTCCAGCACCAGTTTCTCCAGTAATGGTAGCAAACTGATTAGCAAAATTAATATTAAGCTGTTCTATTAAAGCGTAATTTTGAACTGATAAAGATAAAAGCATATTACCTTATTTTATTCCATTTAGAAGAATTTAACGGAGAAATTGTAGCTAAATTATCTTTAACTTTTGAAATATCCATAACTGGTCCGCCACTGAAAATATTAACAAGTTCATCTGTTTTGGCATCAAAAAAAGTTCTCGCTAAAAGTGAATTTGGTCTCACTTTATGCAATTTCAATAATGTTTCAATAGCATTCATTATTTCAAATTTCCCTGTTTTTAAATCGTCTGCCATTTTATCTAATCCATTAATATGATATTGATAAAGTGTTTCTCTGTAGGCATCAAAAGTATTAGACATTAAATCTGAAATTAAGTTATATCTAGTCGTTTTTTTACCAGTTTGAACCCATCCTGAAAATCCACTAGGTTGTGCTACATTGGCTATATTTAATGCACTTTCCAAATATTCTGAACCACCTTTATCTGAAAATGTATCAGCATCAGAAGCTAAAACAATATTCGCATAAAAAGATAAAACAGAAACTAAGTTTGAAGTAAATGAATTTTTATCATAAACTAAATTTTCAAATTCAATGTATTTAAAACTTACATCCTTATCGTTAATATTAAGAATAGGTGTAGTAAATGTTGAATTAAAAACTGGCCGTGTTGAATTAACTTGTAAAGTAACTTCAAAATTATTAGCTTCAAATTTATTGATAATGAAGAAAAAAGAGCAATTTACTTTTTCATTTAGTTTTGTCTCTTTATCAGAAAATTTTGTGTTATTTAAAAAATCGAAAACTTGTTTCTCTAAATTCTTAAAAATCTGAGTATTCACGCTTGTTACCTGATCAGAATTTATTGAAACTACTGCTTTTAATTCTTGTGAAGATACACAAAAAGTACTTAAAACAAATAATATTAAAAATTTAATTCGCATATTTTTTCACAATTAGGTTAACAATATCTTCTGCAACTAATTCTTTAGATTTTAAAGGATGCTCAAATATATTAAAATCTTTATCAATAAAAGTAACTTTATTTGTTGGCTTTCCAAAACCAGCACCTTTATCGTTTAAAGAATTCAAAACAATTAGGTCTAAATTCTTTTTTTCAATCTTAATTTTGGCGTTATCTATCTCGTTCTCTGTCTCTAAAGCAAAACCAATTAAAAATTGATTCTTTTTTATTTGACCTAAAGATAGTAAAATATCTTTATTCTTTTCCAATTCAATAGTAAACGTAGCTTCTGTCTTTTTTATTTTTTGAGTGGCTACATTTTTTGGTTTATAATCGGCAACAGCAGCGGCGGCAATAGCTACATCCATATTTTCGAAATACTGATGACAAGCATCGTACATTTCGTCTGCAGAAGTTACTCGGATTACATTAACCAAACTGTGTTTCATTTGCAAATGTGTTGGTCCGGAAACCAAAACCACTGCTGCGCCTAAATTTGCGGCTGCAGTTGCAATATCAAATCCCATTTTACCAGAAGAATGATTTCCTATAAAACGAACAGGATCAATTGCTTCAAAAGTTGGACCAGCTGTAATTAATATTTTTTTACCTTTTAAAGGCAATTTACTTTCCAAATCTTTTTCAATAAATTGAATGATGTTTTCTGGCTCAGCCATTCTACCTTCTCCACTTAAACCACTTGCTAATTCACCACTTTCAGCAGGAATTATTGTGTTTCCGAAACTTTGTAATTTCTCGAAATTTATTTTTGTGGTTGGATGAATGTACATATCTAAATCCATTGCTGGAGCGAAATATACAGGACATTTTGCAGATAAATAAGTAGCCAAAAGCAAGTTATCACAAGTTCCAGAAGCCATTTTCGACAAAGTATTTGCTGTTGCAGGTGCAATTAGCATATAATCTGCCCATAGTGCTAATTCTACATGGTTGTTCCAAGTAGCATTTGCATCTTCTTCGTTGTAAAACGTACTATAAACTGGTTTTTTTGAAAGAGTTGATAATGTTAATGGTGTAACAAAATCAATAGAAGCAGGTGTCATGACAACTTGTACATGTGCACCTGCTTTTATAAGAAGTCTTACTAATGAGGCTGTTTTATAAGCAGCAATTCCGCCAGAAACACCTAGCAAAACGTTTTTACCGTTTAAAACAGACATCAATATAAGTTTAAATTATTTAGTATCTCTATGATAAATTTTATCCTCTAACCATTCTTGAACAGCTAAAGCATGTGGTTTAGGTAATTTTTCGTAATATTTAGAAACTTCAATTTGTTCTTTATTTTCGAAAACTTCCTCTAAACTATCATTATAAGTAGCAAATTCGTCTAACTTATCTAATAATTCTTTTTTGATTTCAGAATTAATTTGATTTGCTCTACGTGCTATTATAGTAATTGCTTCATATACATTTCCAGTTGGCTCTTCAATTACACTTTTGTTGTAAGTTATTGTGTTTACTGGAGCATTTGTTTTCTTTAAATCCATAATAATGATTAATTTGTATATTGTTTCAATTCTTTATCTACTGTTTCAAGCATTTTATTAGATTTCTCTAAATACTTGGTATCTGCCTTAAATTTGATTAAACTTTGATAATATATTTTAGTCGTATTTAATCTTTCTTGCTTTTTAGAAGGAATACTATTTAATGCCAATTTGTACATTGAATCGTATTTGTAAAACAAAGCGTCTTCTTTAAATTTTGAACCTGGATAATTAAAAATAAAATTATCTAAAGCTTTAATTGCTGCGTTGTAATCTCTTGTATATTCTCCAATTGTATTGTATTGTTTTGCAATTTCAAAAGCTTTTAATTCTAGCTTTTCTGATAATACTTTTACAATTTCGTTTGCTTTTGGCAAATATTGAGAATTTGGATATTTATTAGCAAAAACTTGAATTTTACTTAATGCTTTTTCCGTATCAACTTGATCTAAACTATAAACTGGTGAAACTTTACTATAACTTTCAGCTCCTAAAAAGGCAGCTTCTTCAACATTAGCACTTTTTGGGTAACTACTTGCGAAACTTTCAAATTGATATCCGGCTGAAATATACTGTTTTGTAATGTATAAAGCTTTTGCATAATTAAAAAAAGCACTTTCTCCTTGAGGTTTTCCTCTGTAAGAAGTAGCGTATTGTTCAAACAATCTGATTGCTTTACTATACTTTTTCTTTTCAATTTGTGCTGTAAAAACTTTTGTTTTGAATTCTACATCATCAGATTTTAAAGCTTTTTGATATTCACTACAAGATGATAATGTTAGTATTGCTAAAAGTATATATAAAAATTTGTTCATATTTATTATTAAGTTATGCCTTTTGCACACTTTGAAAAAGCAACTGCAAAGGTAGATATATTTTTATGTTTTACAAAAAAGATTTTTATCCTAAATTTTTAATGAAATTTGATAGTCTTCCAGATAAATTTTCATCAACAGATACTAATGGCAAACGCACCGTATTTTCAGATAAACCCAAGTGTTTAAAGACTTCTTTAATACCAGCTGGATTACCTTGCTCGAAAATCATATCAATTGAATCGGCTAATTTGTAATGAATTTTATAAGCTTCAACTGCTTTTTTGTTTAATCCTAAACGTACCATTTCTGAAAATTCTTTCGGAAAACCTTCACCAATTACAGAAATCACTCCTGCTCCACCAGCTAAAACCATTGGTAACGTAATCATATCATCACCAGAAATCACTAAGAATCCTTCTGGTTTAGTTTGAATTAATTTCATCGCTTGAACGATATCTCCTGCTGCTTCTTTAATTCCGATAATATTTTTGAATTCGTTTGCTAATCTCACAACTGTACTTGGCAACATATTACTTGCTGTTCTTCCTGGAACATTATACACAATAATTGAAATTGGTGACGCTTCCGAAACCGCTTTAAAATGTTGGTAAATTCCTTCTTGAGTTGGTTTATTATAATAAGGAGAAACCGATAATATCGCAGCAAATTGAGATAAATCTCTTGTTTTTAATTCTAAAACGACATCTGCAGTATTGTTTCCACCAACACCTAAAACCATTGGTACTCTAGCATTATTAGCAGTTATAATTGTTTGAATTACTAGTTCTTTTTCCTCTGCATTTAAAGTTGCGCTTTCTGCTGTTGTTCCTAATATTACTAAATATTCTACTCCGCCTTCAATAACGTAGTTTGTAATTTTAGCTAAAGCTTCTGTATCTACAGAAAAATCTTTTTTAAAAGGTGTAACCAGCGCCACTCCTGTTCCGATCAATGATTGCATGTTATATTTTTTTTAGTATTTTTAAATATTTAAATAATTCCGAAATAAATTCCGTGTAATTTTCTGCTACTGTATTTATTGACAAATGGTTAATTCTTTTATCAATGGTTTGAAAACCTACTTTAAATTTAGCTTTTGAACTTTTAGTTACCAATAATAATGTTGGCTTTTGAATGTCGTAATAACTAATTAACAAATCAAAATGTTGGTCCGTAAAATTAGTAACTCTTTCGCTTTTAAACAACCCTCCAAACGAAATATCTTTTCTAAAAAAATAATCAAATTTTTCCAATAATGTTTTCTTATTCTTGTTCACAAAAGATAAAATTTCAATATTTTCTTTTGCAATTCCGTGCTTCTCAATTTCTTCGATTAATTCTTCTTGACTAGTAAAATAGTTACTATCAATTAATACACCAACCGTAACAATTTTGTCTGGAGACACTTGCAGTTGATAATTTATTAACTTTTTATTTACCTTTCTTTTAAGAAAAAAATCCTTTATTATTTTAGAAATCATTGTAACTTTACTTCTTTTGCAAAATTAAAGTAATCTATTGGAATATATGACATTCAAAAGTAAAAATACTTATCTTCATTACACAATTTTTGTTACAACTTTAACATTATTAAGTTTAGCTTCTTGTAAAACGAAATCCTACAACAATTATTTAGTTGAAGGAAAAAAAATTGAAGTCAATAAAAATTACACTAAAAACGAGAGTATAGATTCCTATATTACTCCATATAGAAACCATATTAACAAAGATTTAGACAGCATTATCTCCTTTTGTCCAGAAACCTTAGACAAAAGCAAAGGAGAATGGCAATCAAATATTGGAAATTTTATGTCAGATGCTTGTATGGAAATGGCCAATCCTGTTTTTATGAAGCAACAAAATAAACAAATTGACATTATTCTTTTAAATAGTGATGGAATTCGATCTATAATTCCGAAAGGAAATATTACAAAACGAAATGCTTTTGAAGTGATGCCTTTTGAAAACAGTTTAATTGTAATTGCCTTAAAAGGTGAACAAATTAAGGCTTTAGCTCAACACATTATTACCGAGAAAAAGCCACATCCTTTAAATGGATTGAAAATCATTTTGAATAAAGAAAACGTAATTACCAATATCCTCTTCAAAGACCAACCCATTGAAAATAACAAAATTTACTATGTTGGAACTTCAGATTATTTAGCAAATGGTGGCGATAATATGACTTTTTTTCTTAAAAATGAAGGTGCTTACGATTTGAATTATAAAATAAGAAATGTGTTAATCGATTATTTTTATATACACAAAACTATCGAAGCTTCCAATTCACCAAGAATTATTAAAGAATAATACGGTACTAAATTCAGCATAAACAAATGAAAAGAAGAACTTTTATAAAAAATACGGCAGCAACTTCAGCTTTGGTTACACTTAGCGGCATTTCGCTATCAAGTTTTACACCTGTAAAAGAGCGTAAAATTACGATTTTACACACGAATGATGTTCACAGTCACATTGATCCTTTTCCAGAAAATCATCCAAAAAATCCTGGAATTGGTGGCGTAGCTAGACGTGCGAGTTTAATTGAACAAATCCGTAAAGAAGAAACCAATGTTTTACTATTAGATGCTGGCGATATTTTTCAAGGAACTCCTTATTTCAATTATTATGGTGGCGAATTGGAATTCAAACTAATGAGCATGATGAAATACGATTTAGCCACTATGGGAAATCACGATTTCGATAATGGAATTGACGGTTTTTATGCGCAATTGCCACATGCCAATTTTGAATTTGTTTCTGCCAATTATGATTTTAAAAATACAGAATTAAACGGAATTGTAAAACCTTATAAAACATTCTTTAAAGACGGAATTAAAATTGGTGTTTTTGGTTTAGGCGTTCAATTAGAAGGTTTAGTTGATAAAAAACTATATAAAGAAACCGTTTACAATCATCCGATTGAAATAGCTACTGATATTTCAAAACAATTAAAAGAAGTGGAAAAATGTGATTTAATTATCTGTTTATCGCATTTAGGATTTGATTACAAAAACGAACCCGAAAAGCCTTCTGACATCAAATTAGCGGAAGCTACACAAGATATCGATTTAATTATTGGTGGTCATACCCATACTTTTTTAGACAAGCCAATTATCAAAACAAATAAAGTAGGAAAAAAAGTTGTAGTGAATCAAGTTGGCGCTTATGGAATAAACTTAGGTAGAATTGATTTTTATTTGAGTGATGATACAAAATACATTAGTCAAGAAAAAAATATTATTGTTCAATAAGCTCTTTATCTCTTTTTAATAAATATTTCAGTAAAAAGTAGTAAACTGGAACTTCAACTAAACAAATTAGATACTTAAATACAACATGTCCATTGTAATATCTATGTATTGAAAAACATAATTCTGATAAAAAGATACAAAGTATCGTTAAAAATAAATACTTAGTCTTCTTTGATTTTTGCTGAATGAAGTTAAAAAGAGAAAGTATAAATAAAAGTAAAAAAACTATTAGGTATTGAAACACTATGAATTTCTCCGCTGCTTTTTCAATTGGTTTATAAGTAAAAAACCAATAAAGCAGTACAATTCCAAATATAGTTAAAAGTACTATTCCAAGTTTTTTTCTATACAAGGCGTTTTTATAAAAATATTTTATATCCGTTAAGCCATAATAAAACAATATATAAACACTAAGCATATATAATATTGTAGCGTAAACATAAAAAGATCTTATCTCTAAAAGCGTGGAATTATCAGAAATAAAAATCAGAACTAACAAAAGTATATTTAATACAGTACGTTTGCTGTTTTTATTCGTTAAATACAAAAAAGCAATAATGGGAATTATTATAGGCTTTACAAGTACTGCATAATCTGTCATCTCTAATATCCTATCAAAAAGAAGATATAAGAAATAAAAAATAAAATAAGCAGCTAAAGGAATTATCTCTAAATCACGCTTTAATAAACTCTGAATATTGTTTTTCATTATTTACCTTTTGCTTTAATCAAGCAAAAAGTTACGAAAAAATAATAAGATAATAGTTGAGTTATTAAATTTACTGATTTAAAAACCCAATTATATTCTATTTTTACGATAAAAATATAGAACATATCAGACATAATAAATGCAATTATTGTCGTCACTAAAAAAAGATTTGAAACAGAATGTTTCAAATAATAAGATGCCGTAGAAAACACCGCCAATAGCAACAAAACAAAGCCGTAAAAGTGCAACAAGCATTTTTCTAAAGCAGAATCCGTATCAATAATTAAAATAATACTAATGTATAAATAAATTAAAAATGCTAAAACAAAAGCTAATGTAAAATTAATCCCATTATAGCCTTTAATTTTGAAAAGAGGAATTAAGTCTTTAACAACGAAATACAATAAAATCAAATAAGGAATCAAAAAAAGAAACACGGAAATTAAATAATATTGTTTTTCATCATATAATATTAACATTTCAGCAATGTAATAAAATATAAAACTTACGACTACTCTATATTGAAAATTACCTTTAGATTTTATAATATAATAATAAAGTAGAATTGGTAAAAACAAAGGTTTGGAAAGAACTTCTAAACTATCTAAATGCAATAGTGAAGAAAAAAAATATAAAACACAAACAACTATAAAACTATATAAAATTGTTTTCTTACCCATTTATCATTTTTTGAAATTGATATTCATCAATTATTTGAATTTTTAACTGATTCGCTTTTTCTAATTTAGCCGGCCCCATTTTTGCACCAGCAATGACAAAATTTGTTTTGGCAGAAATAGAACTTCCTACTTTACCACCATTATCTTCAATAGCTTTTTTCAAATCATCTCGAGAATATACTTCAAAAACGCCTGACACTACAAAAATTTGCCCTTCTAAAACATTGGAAACAGAAGTAGAAAGTTCATTTAATTCAAATTGTACTCCAACTTCTTTTAACTTGTTTATAATTAATTTGTTTTCTGCATTTTGAAAGAAATCCATAACACTTTGAGCAATTCTTTCTCCAATTTCATCAACTGTAACTAAATCTAGTAAATCTGCTTTTGCTAAGTTATCGATATTTTTATAATGTTTGGCTAATTTTTTAGCAACTGTCTCGCCAACATATCTAATTCCTAAAGCATATAAAACTCTATCAAAAGTAATTTCTTTTGACTTTTCTACACCAGAAATCAGATTATCTGCAGATTTATCAGCCATTCTTTCTAAAACAACAACTTGTTCTTTTTTCAAATCGTATAAATCGGCATAATTTTTAACTAAGCCGGCATTGAAAAGTAAAGCGACAGTTTCACCACCTAAACCTTCAATATCCATTGCTTTTCTGCTAATAAAATGTTGAATTCTTCCAATGATTTGCGGCGGACAACCATAAAAATTTGGACAATAATGATTGGCTTCACCTTCACTTCTTGTCAATTCGGTATTACATTCTGGACAATTTGTGATATAAACCGTAGGGTTTTCTTGATTTCCTCTGTTGGCAACTCCAATAATCTTTGGAATAATTTCACCGCCTTTTTCTACAAAAACTTCATCGTTGACACGAATATCTAATTTTGCAATTTGGTCGGCATTATGTAAAGAAGCACGTTTTACAATAGTTCCCGCCAATTGTACAGGTTCTAAATTCGCAACTGGAGTTATCGCACCCGTTCGTCCAACTTGATACGAAATCGATTGTAAAATCGTACTCACCTGCTCTGCTTTAAATTTATAAGCCATTGCCCAACGTGGCGATTTTGCTGTGTAACCTAATTCTTCCTGGAAATGAATGTTGTTGATTTTCACTACAACACCATCCGTTTCATAAGGTAAATTATGACGATTTTTGTCCCAATGTTCGATAAACTCAAAAACTTCATCTATATTTTTAGCAAGTTTACTCTGACTAGGCACTTTAAAACCTAATTTTCGAGACAATTCTAAACCTTCATATTGCGATGTGATTGGTAAATTATTTCCAATCATACTATATAACAAGCACTCTAACGGACGTTTCGCAACTTCCGCACTATCTTGTAATTTTAAACTTCCTGAAGCTGTATTTCTTGGATTGGAATAAGGCGTTTCACCAATTTCAATTAAGTCTTGGTTCATTTTTTCGAAACCTGCAAATGGCAAAACAATTTCACCACGAATATCAAATTTATCAGGAAAACCAGCATTTAATTGTAACGGAACAGATTTTATCGTTTTGATATTATTTGTTACTTCATCGCCTTTAAAACCATCACCACGCGTTACGGCACGAACTAACTTTCCGTTTTCGTACGTAATACTTATAGAAGCGCCATCGTATTTTAATTCGCAAGTAAATTCTAAAGGCACATCGCCTAAGATTTTCTGACAACGTGTTTGCCAATCTAGCAAATCTTCTTTTGAATACGAATTATCCAAAGAAAACATTCTGTATTCGTGTTCAATTGTATTGAAATTTTTCGTAATTGTTCCTCCGACACGTTGCGTTGGCGAATTTTCATCAAAAAATTGAGGATTTGCTGTTTCTAAATCTTGTAATTGTTTCAATTTAGTATCGAAATCAAAATCCGAAATCGTTGGATTATCTAACACATAATAATTATAATTGTGTTGATTTAATTCGGCTCTTAATGATTGAATTGTTTCTAAAAAAGTCATATTACGATACTTTTATTAATGCAATTAGTTTGATATATAATTCGCCTTTACTAATGATTCCGCCATTTTCAATAATTTTGAAAACTTCTTCATTTCTATTATCAGCAACTTCTTTTTTTCCTGTTTGAATAGTTACAGCATCAGTAAAAAGATTATTACCTAACCATTCTAAACCTTCCGTTGTAAATAAATCGACTTCTTCATTTGAAGTTTGAACAATTAATGATTCTAATAAATCATCATGACATTTAAAAAGAAAAATATGATGTTTAGAAAAATGATCCACAAAACGAACATTCGTTATGGCTTTATCCCATATTAAATCTGAAAAAACATCAATTTCTTGTAAAGCGATTTCTGGCTTATTTGTTTTTAATTCGTCCCATTCTTTTTTATCAATAGTTTGGGTTGCTAAGAAGGTAATAAACTCAGGATGAAGTTCTTCTAATTGTTCTTTTGTTAATCGGGTATATTTCATATTCAATACATATAGGATTTGTAAAAATAAAAAAAGCGTTGCAATTGCAACGCTTTTTAAAGAAATATTTTAAATAAAATTATGCTTTTTCAGCAACAATTTCATAAGGTAATTCAATGATTACTTCTCTGTGTAAACGGATAGTAGCATTATATTTACCAGTTCTTTTAACAATACCAGACGTGATAAATTTTCTGTCGATAGCTTGTCCGTTTGCTTCTAAAGCTTGCGCGATATCTGCATTAGAAATTGATCCGAATAATTTTTCACCACCTGCTTTTGCAGTAATTTTTATCTCTAAAGCTTTGATTGCTTCAGCAGTTGCTTTTGCATCTGCAACAACTTTAGCTTCTTTATGAGCTTTTTGTTTTAAATTCTCAGCTAATACTTTTTTAGCAGAAGAAGTAGCTAAAATAGCAACTCCTTGAGGAATTAAAAAGTTACGACCGTATCCGTTTTTTACAGTTACTACATCATCTTTAAAACCTAAATTTTGAACGTCTTGTTTTAAAATTAGTTCCATTTTGTTGTCCTTTTTTATATAAGTTAGGTTCCGCTAAACGAAAACCAACAAATGATTAATATTATTTTAATAAATCCGCCACGTAAGGCATTAAAGCTAAGTGACGTGCTCTTTTCACAGCAACAGAAACTTTTCTTTGGAATTTTAATGAAGTACCAGTTAAACGTCTTGGTAAAATTTTACCTTGCTCGTTTACAAACTTTAATAAAAAGTCACCATCTTTATAATCGATATACTTGATACCAGATTTTTTGAAACGACAATATTTTTTTTGTTTGTTAGTATCAATGTTTAAAGGAGTAAGATATCTGATATCTCCTTCTTTTTTACCGTTGTTAGCTATCGACATGATTAGTTACCTTTAGTTTTTAATTTTTCTCTTCTTCTTTCAGCCCAAGAAATAGCATGTTTGTCTAAAGAAACAGTTAAGAATCTCATGATTCTTTCGTCTCTTCTGAATTCAGTTTCTAAAGAAATGATTAATTCAGCTGGAGCTTGAAATTCAAATAAATGGTAAAAACCACTTTTTTTGTGTTGGATTTCATAGGCTAATTTTTTTAAGCCCCAATCCTCTTTTGATACCATTTTAGCACCCTTAGAAGTAAGAAAATCTTCAAATTTGCTTACTGTTTCCTTTACCTGAACATCAGATAAAACGGGATTCAAAATGAAAACAGTTTCGTAATTTTTCATTTGTACGTATTTTTTAAATTGGGTGCAAAGATATACAATTATATTTAATTTACAAATCCTACAATAAGTATTTTTTTTTAACATAATATTAGTTTATTCTCAATATTTTTCTTATTTTTATCCTGTTAATTAAAATTAAATGATAGAATCTTATCACTTAATTAATCCCTACAACCTATGAAGTTAAATACTATTGTTGTTGATGACAGTTCAATTCAACGTATAACTATTGCAAAATTAATTTCCGAACATACTAATTTAAGATTAGGTGGAGACTTTTCGAACGCATTAGAAGCCAAGAGTTATATCACAAATAATCATGTTGATTTAATCTTTTTGGATATTGAAATGCCTCATATCACAGGTTTTGATTTACTTGATGGATTAAAAATAAAACCTCTAATTGTTTTCATCACTTCTAAAGCAGATTATGCCGTGAAAGCATTTGAATATTCAGCCTTAGATTTTTTACAAAAGCCAATAAAGAAAGAACGTTTCTTAGTTTCTGTAAAGAAAGCATTGGAAATGCATCAACTAAAACATGACCAAACTCATGATGATCACGGTCCGCACTTAATTATCAAGAGTAATCTTAAAAAGATTAAAGTTTATACTTCTCATATTAAATGGGTAGAAGCTTTTGGTGATTATATTAAAGTGGTAACTTACGAAGACACTCATTTAGTGTTATCTACAATGAAAGCTTTCGAAACGGAACTTCCAAAAGATAATTTCTTAAGAATTCATAAATCGTACATTATCAATTTAGATAAAGTAGAACGTTTCAACAGTAAACAAGTAGAAATTGACGGAGAAAAAATTCCATTAAGTAGAAACAAAAAAGAAGAAATTATTACCATTTTAGAAAGTTATTAAATAAACTGTTCTCGATACATTCCGATTAAAAATCGGAACACTCGAACTGACGTTTATTAATAATCTACATTAATTGTAGTTTTAATAGAACGATACTGCGAAGTCGCCTCAAAACTTATCAAAGCTTTTTTGATAAGTTTTTTTGTTTGTATTAAATTCGTGTTATTCGGAATTTTGATAAGAATCGTTCTGATGTATTCATTTCTGATTCTGTTAATCGCTGGTTCTTCCGGACCTAAAATTGGAACAGGAATTGATTGCTTCAAAACATTATACAACCAAGTGGAGCCTTCACGAAGTTTTTCGTAATCTCTATGTTTTAATCGAATTTGTAACAAACGGAAATACGGCGGATATTGAAAATTACGTCTTTCATATAATTGTTCGTTAAACATCCCTAAATAGTTATTATTCACGACTTGTTGAATCGTATTATGCATTGGGTTGTACGTTTGAATGACTACACTTCCCTTTTTTGCTTTTCTACCAGAACGTCCTGCAACTTGCACCATCATTTGATATGCGCGTTCGTAAGCACGATAATACGGTTGATTTAATAAATTATCTGCATTTAGAATTCCGACTAAAGTCACATTTTCAAAATCTAAACCTTTGGCAAGCATTTGTGTACCGACTAAAATATCAATTTCTTGATTTTTAAACGCATCAATCATTTTTTCGAAAGCAAATTTTCCACGAGTCGTATCTTGATCCATTCGAGCAATTCGTTTGGTTGGAAATAATTTTATTAACTCCAATTCCACTTGTTCCGTACCAAAACCTTTTGCTGAAATATCTAAGGAATTACAAGCGTGACAATGGGTTGGTTTCGCCATACTATGTCCGCAATAATGGCATTTTAAATGATTTTTATATTTGTAATACGTTAAACTCACATCGCAACTTGGACATTGAGGTACGTGTCCGCAAGTCGTACATTCAATATATGGTGAATAGCCTCTGCGATTTTGAAACAACATAATTTGTTCATTATTCGCTAAGGTTTCGTGCATTCTCTCCAATAATTCATCGGAAAAATGACCGTCCATTCGTTTACGGAAATATTTATCTTTTAAATCAATCAGATGAATTTCGGGTAAAACCACATTATTAAATCGGGTAAACAATTCAATTAAGCCATATTTATTGGTTTTCGCATTGTGATACGATTCTAAACTTGGCGTCGCACTTCCTAACAACACTTTTGCATTATGAAATTTTGCTAAAACAATTGCAGCATCTCTGGCGTGATAGCGTGGCGCTGGATCTTGTTGTTTGTATGTCGCCTCGTGTTCTTCATCTACCACAATCAAACCTAAGTTAGAAAATGGTAAAAACAACGCACTTCGTACACCTAAAACCACTTTTGCTTTTTCAGAATTCTGCAACACATGATTGTAAACCTCAACACGTTCATTAGAATTGTATTTCGAATGAAAAACCGCAATTTGATTTCCAAAATACGCCGATAAACGTTGAACTAATTGTGTGGTTAAGGCAATTTCAGGCAACAAGAATAATACTTGTTTGTCTTGTTGTAAAAATTCTTCAATAAGTTTTATATAGACTTCCGTTTTACCAGAAGCGGTAACGCCGTGTAATAAATTGACATCAAACTGTTGAAATTTTTCTTTAATACTTTCTAAAACCGTAGTTTGAGATTCGCTTAACTGAATTTCGTAATCAGCTTCTTTTTCGAAGGAAACACGGTCAGTATTGATATAATATTCTTCGAAAATTTGTTTATCGACTAACGATTTAATAACCGCAGCACTTACACCAGAAGTTTCGATTAATAATTTTGCAGGAATTGGTTTTTTCTCCGTCGCTTGCAATTGAAAATAGGATAAAACAATTTCTTTTTGTTTTTTTGCTTTACCTAAAATTTCTAATAATTCTTGAAGTTTTTCTTGTTGTAAAAATGCATCTTGAAGTTTGATGTATTTTACTAATTTGGGTTTGTAATTGTCTTGCACCTCATCTTGCATTGTTAGCAAACCTTTCGCTAGCAAACTTTGAACAATTGGAATTACATTTTTCTTATTTAAAATCTGAGTAATTTCAGAAATAGTTATGGAAGATTTATTTTCTAACGCTTCTAAAACTAGGAATTCTTCATCAGTTGCCAATGTTTTATCCGATTCTGTATGCGAAGAAGAAATCATCGTTTCACTTTCTAAAATCAATCCAGAAGGCAAAGCCGATTTAAAAACTTCTCCTATCGAACACATATAATACGAGGCAATCCAACTCCAATGTTTCAGTTGAATTTCGTTTACAATAGGAACCTCATCAATAATTTGACTGATTTCTTTGGCTTCGTATAATTCTGGTGGATTCGTATGCTTCTCAACCACTAAAGCCGTGTACACTTTTGTTTTCCCGAACGGAACTGTAACTCGCATACCAGGTTGCAAAAACTTATATTCTTCCACATTTACGGAATACGTAAACGTTTTATCAAGATTTAAAGGAAGAATGACGTTGATGAAGTGCATGTATAGTTGGGAGTTTGGAGTATTTAGTTGGAAGTTTACCTGTTTTTGTCTTCTAAAATAGATTTTAAATCTTCAATTCTAACATTTGTACGTTCTGATAAACAAGTCGAATAAATTAATGGCGAAATACTACCTCCTTTGAATTGTTCAATTTCAAATTTACAATGTGAATCTCGAAATTTCAACCAATCTTTTTGGGCTTTAATCATTAATTGCTTTTCGGTTACATCCAAAACTTCAATTACTTTTTTATAGACTTTATTAAGTTCCGCATCTGCTTTCTTAAAATCATCATGAGCAATTTTATTCATTTCAGCTTGAGTTTGTGCACTCAGGTTAAAACTAAAACATAAAAAAAACAGTAAAAATATTTTATTCATATTGAAATTAAAAAAGAGATTCTTTCTTCGTGAGAACGACAAACTAAACTTTTAACTTTTGCCTTTTTACTTTTGCCTTTTTACTTGGCTCTTTAACAATTAATCCAACTTCTCTGTTAATTTACTGAACACTGCTTTCGCATCTTTTCCTTCGTATAAAATTTGGTAAACGGCATCTATTATTGGCGTTTTGGCTTTGTATTCTAAATTTAGATTGTAAGCACTTTTTACAGCGTAATAGCCTTCAGCCACCATGCTCATTTCCATTTGAGCCGATTTTACGGTGTAGCCCTTCCCTATCATATTACCAAACATTCTGTTTCTGGAGAAAACGGAATATCCTGTTACTAACAAATCGCCCAAATAAGCCGAGTCGTTAATATTTCGTTTCATTCTATGTACTTTTTTAATGAATTTCTTCATTTCACGAATGGCGTTACTCATTAAAACCGCTTGAAAGTTATCTCCATAACCTAAACCGTGAGCAATACCTGCTGCAATAGAATAAATATTCTTTAATACCGCTGCATATTCTGTTCCAACAATATCGTCAGACGTTTTGGTTTTTATATAGTACGAAGAAACATTTTTAGCTAAATATTTGGCTTTTACTTTATCTGAACAAGCAATAGTTAAATAAGATAAACGCTCAAGAGCTACTTCTTCTGCGTGACAAGGTCCTGTAATTACACCAATATTTTCATAAGGAATATTAAATTGCGAATGAAAATGTTCTCCAACAATTAAACTGGTTTCTGGCACGATTCCTTTAATGGCAGAAAAAATAGTTTTTCCTTCTAAAGATTCGGTCATTTTTTCTAATTCTCCGCTTAAAAACGCAGATGGAATAGCAAAAATAAGTATATCAGCAAATTTTATAGCTTCATTAATATCATTAGTTAATTGTAATTTATCGGTGTCAAAAGCAACTGAACTTAAATAATTTGGGTTGTGTTTTTGGTGCTTCAAATGCTCTAAAGCATAAGTACTACGCATGTACCACGCAATTTTTTCTTGATTCTCACATAACATTTTAGCGATGGCTGTTGCCCAACTTCCTCCTCCTATTACTGCAAATTTTTTATTGTTTTCCATATTCAAAATAATGAACATCAAAAATACACTTTTTCAATTAGAAGTGCAAGTTCAAAAATCAACATATAGGAACACAGATTGAACAGATTTTAAAAATTTCTATAATATATGTTTTAAAAAACAACTTCAATACGATAAAAACACAGAAAGTAGATCTTTAAAAAAATTATGTTGCGGTAAATCTTCTGAAGCCTTAATTATAAAGATACTTCTTCATCTTGGTTCTATAAAAATTTGTTAATGAGTTGTGAATAAACCATTTTTGGCACGGCAATTGAAATATACTTTATAACCTTAAAACTTAAAAAGATGAAAGCAAAATTACTTATAGTGGCATTTATTTCACTCTTCACATTACAATCTTGTACAACTGATGTAGTAGTAAATGATTATCAGGATAATATTAGTTTACCTGATTTGATGGAAAGTTATGATGTATGGTATGTAGATTATAATATGACCACTGGAAATGGAGATGTTCCGTTTTTATCAAAAGCTTTTACAGTTTCTTTTTTAGGAGGAGATTTATTTGCTAATAATAATTTGGTAGGAATTGGAAGCACAGGGAATGGTTACGGTGTGAATATTGGATATTACAATTACACTTCAAATTCAGTTCGTGTCTATCACAATATTTATGGATTTTATGAGTTAGATGTATATCAGATTTCTCCAAATGAAATTAAGTTAGTCGATCCACATACAAATACAACATATTATTTGATTGGCTACCAAAGAAGTTCTTTTGATTATGATAGAGTGTTTTATGACAACATGCATTATTTCTTACAAGAATATGTAGCTTGGGAAGAAGTATACACAAGTGCTGGAGGGAATCCGAATGCTTTTGATGCTGAAAACTATCTGAAATTTGTAATTGGAAGTAACGACACGTTTCGTTCATCACAAGATTATATGATTGGAAATGTGAACAACATTTATTGGGATTATACTGGAAACTATAACATTCAGAATTTAGCCGGTAATTTTTATATGAAAAAATTGAATCTTTACTACAATAGTAATGATTATGAAGGATTTAACATCACCGTTATTAACGATGGCAGAATAAGGTTATACCACATAGCAAGTGGAACAACATACGAATTTGTAGGAAGAGGCTTTATTCCAATTATGAGAAATGCAGCCTCAAGAACCAAAACAAATTTAGAATCGGTTTCAAATGCGAAAAAATAGTTAGTAGTTTTAGTTTAGTTTGCAAAAAGCGTCTCGAGGTTTAGTCTCGGACGCTTTTTCTTTTTTATTTACTGCCACGAAGACGCAAAGGCACGAAGTTTTTTTCTTTTTACTTGGCTCATTTGCCTTTTTACTTGGCTCTTTTTATTTGCCTCTTTGCTTAATAGCTCATTTCTACAATTTCTCTAACTTTTTCTGGAGTAATATTTTGTTTTTCTCCTAAAGCTTTCCAGCCTCTTTCTTCAAAACGGTTTACAATGAAATCAGCTGTTTTAGCATATTCTTCTGTATTCTCAGATAACTTAGTTTTCATTCCCATGGTGTGGAAAAATTCTACTGTTTTTTCGATAGCTTTATGAGCAATTTCCTCTTCTGAATCTCCAGTTAAATGAAAAACTCTTTCACCAAATTGTGCTAATTTTTCTTTTTTTGTTTCGAACATTACTCGGTATAAATTCGGACCGATAATTGCTAAAGTTCTAGCATGATCAATTTCATACAAAGCGGTTAATTCATGTCCAATCATATGCGTTGCCCAATCTGAAGGAACTCCTTTTTGAATTAAACCATTCAAAGCCATTGTGGCGCTCCAAACAAAATTGGAAGCTAATTTATAATCGGTTGGGTTTTCTACTACTTCTGGACCAATTTCAACTAAAGTTTGCAAAATTCCTTCTGCAATTCTGTCTTGTAAAATGGCATCATGCTTAAACGTTAAATATTGCTCCATAGTATGCGTAAAAGCATCTACAACTCCATTTTGCAATTGTCTTTTTGGTAAAGAAGCAATAACTGTCGGATCAACAACAGAAAATTTAGGAAATAAAGCACTTCCGCCTAATGTTAATTTTTCATGAGTAGCGTTAATAGTAACTACTGCACCAGAATTCATTTCCGAACCCGTTGCTGGTAATGTTAACACAGTTCCAAAAGGAATAACTTGAGATAAATCTGTAAAAAGAATTCTCTTTCTTAAAATTTCAGCGGCATCACCTTTATAATTTACAGCAGCAGAAATAAATTTCACGCCATCAATTACACTTCCACCACCAACAGCTAAAACAAAACCAATTTTTTCGGTACGAATAATTTCTACCGCTTTCATTAACGTTTCATATCTTGGATTAGGCTCTATTCCACCAAATTCTACAATATTATTTTCTTCAAATTGTGTCGATAATGCAGCTTTTACTTGATCATACACGCCATTATTAAAAATACTTCCACCACCATAAGCAATCATGATTTTAGTATTCGCAGGAACCAAATCTTTTAATTTTTCAATTTGTCCTTTTCCAAAGACATAATTTACAGGATTATACAATTCGAAATTATTCATAGTATTATTTATTTAATTGTTCTAATAATTTTTTGGCAACTAATTTTGATGAAGCTGGATTTTGACCCGTAATTAACAAACCATCTTCCACAGCATATGGTGCCCAATTTTCTCCTTTACTATATAATGCGCCATTGGCTTTCAAAGCATCTTCTAATAAAAACGGAACGATTTTGGTTAACCCAACAGCTTCTTCTTCTTCATTGGTGAAACCTGTAACTTTTTTATCTTTAACCAAATAAGCATCATTTACTTTTACGTTTTTTAATACTGCTGGAGCATGACAAACAAATGCAACTGGTTTATTGGTCGTATAAAAAGTTTCGATTAAAGATATAGAATTTTTATCAGAAACCAAATCCCATAATGGTCCGTGTCCTCCAGGATAAAAAATTGCGTCATAATCATCCGCATTAATATCTGCTAATTTAACTGTGATTTTTAATTTTTCTTGTAAAGCTTTATCTCCATCAAAACGTTTGGTATCTTCAGTTGCTGCACTTGGATCTGAGCTTTTCGGATCAATAGGTGGCTGTCCTCCGTTTGGTGAAGCGATTGTAATTTCTACACCTTGATCAGCTAATTCATAATAAGGCGCTACAAATTCTTCAATCCAAAATCCTGTTTTTTCTCCAGTGTTTCCTAGTTCATCATGACTAGTTAATACAAATACTACTTTTTTCATGTTTTCTTTATTTATTAATTGATTTTTTTGAGATGTGGTTGCTGTTGATTTTACTTTACAACCGAAAGATAAAATTACAAGTAAGCTGACTAAAATACGTTTCATGATTTCTTATTTTTTTTTCAAAATTACGACTTATATGATATTAGTAAAAATAATTTAAATTATATTTGTGATAAATAAAATTATATCATGGTAAATTTAGAATGGTATCGAACCTTTAAATCTGTATATAAAAACGGGAATTTTTCACTTGCGGCTAAGGAATTATTTATTAGTCAGCCAGCTGTTAGTCAGCAAATGGCTATGTTAGAAGCGCATGTTGGCTATAAACTATTCAATAGAAAATCGAAAGGTGTAGAACCCACCGATTATGCCAAGTTACTCAATAATTTGATTATAGAAGCTTTAGATAGGTTGGAAAGTGTAGAAAACGGTTTTCGAGAAAAAGCTTTCAATGCGAATAAAGTAGTTTCTGTTGGAATTTCACAACATTTATTCACGAGTATAGGTTCGAAGTTACTTTCAAAATTTGATTTTATTGATTTTTCTTTTGGAACGAATGATGAATTATTTCAGTTGGTAGATAACAAGAAAATTGATTTCGCTATAGTTTCTAAAAAATACGACACGTTTGATACGATACAAAGAATAGTAGGAACTATAAAACAAATACTTGTTGCCAGTAAAGATTTAGAACTAGTTACCGTTAAAAAAGAGATTGAAAATGAAAAGTATACCGCGATTGAAAACTGGTTGAACCAACAAAAATGGTATAATTATGATGCACAAATTCCACATGTGAAATTATTTTGGCTATATGTTTTTGATAAAAAAAGACCGTCAATAATTTCAAACTATATTATTCCTTCTGAATCGGAATTGTTAACCACATTATCTGAAAACTCAGGAGTTTCTGTTGTTTGGGATATTAATGCGAAACCATTTATCGAAGAAAAAAAACTGCAATTACTATGGAACAGCACAAAAATGCCAAGTACAGAAATTTATATTTTATCAAGAAAAAACGACACTTTAAGTTCGATATTAGAAGAGGTTCAGAAAGAAATCAGTGTGTATTTGGTATAAAAATCTTAGCCTTAAATTCCATTAAAATTGTATTAATCTCTTCTTGAATTATATCTATTTCTGAAAAAATTCATGGTTATTATAATTTCTTCTGTGTCAAAATAGTTGTATAAGCCATAACTCACTTTCTCACCAAGAGTCGTAAAGATTACAAGATAATAGGTAGAACTTTTGTGCTTAGGTTCGATTGTAAAACCATAATCATAAATTTGATTCCAATAATATTGGGTCTTTTCAATTATAATTCCATCTTCAGATATTTTAATTTCTTCTAATTTTCTCTTTTTATTATACCAAAAAACAAGAAGCAAAACAAGTAAAAAAAACAGAACAACATACCTGCTAAAAACGTCTCCAATCGCTCGAAAACCAAAAATAAAAATCACAAATCCAAATACGAAATAGATGTAATTATCAGAACCCGTATTTTTGAAAACGATTTCTTTACTATACTTTTTAATGATAGAACCATATTTAGTTGACCTAACAAAATAAGGTGTATCAAAAACAAAATCGATTACTGTGTTCTTCTTTTTGGGTTGATTTTCAATCAGATTTTCTAATTCCAGATTTTGCATTTCATTACTTCTTATAAAACAAATTATGCTCTACATATTCCCAAACTTTGTGTGGCAACATAGGAATCACATTTTTATTGTTTTTAATGCTTTCGCGAATGAATGTTGATGATAATTCGACAACTGGTGCTCCTACTCTATGAATTTTTGGATGATTGACAAATTGTTCGTCTATTTCTCCAGAATTTAATCGTGGATACACATAAATTTCATGATGTTGTAAAATGGCTTCGTAGTTTTTCCATTTATGAAGAGAATTCAAATTGTCTTCACCCATAATTAAAGAGAATTCGTAATTAGGATGTTTCTCTTGTAAATGCACTAACGTATTTATCGTATAATTAGGCTGTGGCAATTTAAACTCAATATCAGAAGGTTTAATTTTCGGAAAATCTTCTGTTGCTAAATGCACCATGTGTAACCGATGGTAATCATCTAACAAAGTGTTTTTCTGTTTGTGTGGATTGTGCGGCGTTACGACCATCCAAATTTGATCTAAATCCGAATGCTCCGCCATATGATTAGCGATAATTAAATGCCCAACATGTATGGGATTAAACGTTCCGAAATATAAACCTATTTTCATTTTTTATTGTTGTTTCGCAGAGATACACAAAGTTTTTTCACAGAGCATCGCAAAGAATAAAAGTTTTGTGTAACTCTGAGAATCTTTGCGAAACTCTGTGTAATATTTATTTGTTTACAAATTCTTTTACCAAATTATATGCATCAACCTTTGCAACGTCTAAATCGTAATTTTTAATGATGGTGTCAAATTGTGGTGCAGTGGCTAATTCTACTGAAGCTTTTGCAATTCGCATGTTGATTTTATCATCACTTTCTGTAGAACGCTTTTTCAATCGGATTTTCAACTCGTCAATACTTGGTGGTTTTACAAATACTGCCAATGTTTCTTGTTTGAATTTCGATTTAATTCGTAATCCGCCCGATACATCAATATCGAAAATGACATTTTTTCCTTTTGCCCAAATGCGTTCCACTTCGTTTTTTAAAGTACCGTAGAAATTATCTCTATATACTTCTTCCCATTCTACGAAATCTTCCGCTTTAATGTGCTTTTTAAATTCGTCTAAAGAAATAAAATAATAATCTTTTCCATGAACTTCTTCGCCACGTGGCTCACGAGTCGTACAAGAAATTGAAAATTCTAAATTTAAATCTTCTTGTTTTAATAAATGCCTTACTATAGTTGTTTTTCCCGACCCTGATGGTGCTGAGAATACTAATAATTTACCTTGATTCATTGTGTGTTATGTTGTTATCCTGCAAGGTTTCCAAAACCTTGTAGGTTTAATTTAATAGATACCTACAAGGTTTTGGAAACCTTGCAGGAATTTTATAATACGTTTAGTACTTGCTCTTTAATTTTTTCTAATTCGTCTTTCATCATCACGACCAATTTTTGCATTTCGGCATGGTTTGATTTGGAACCCATGGTATTGATTTCTCTACCCATTTCTTGCGTGATGAATCCTAATTTTCTTCCGTTAGCTTCACTTCCGTTTAAAGTTTGTAAGAAATAATCTAAGTGATTGGTCAAACGTACTTTTTCTTCTGTGATATCTAATTTTTCTAAATAATAAATCAATTCTTGTTCGAAACGATTTATATCCACATTGACTTTTAATTCATCAATAGCGGTTTGTAAACGTTCTTTAATTGCTGTTACTCTTTCTGGATCTAAAGCTAAAGCCTGATTCATGTAACTTCTAATATTTTCAATTCGTAATGTGAATTCTTTTTCTAAAGACGCACCTTCAGAAGTTCTGAAAGACAACATGTTTTCAATCGCTTCGTCAATTACAGTTTGAATTTGTTTCCATTCGTTCGGATCAATTTCTTCACGCTCGGTTTTCATCGTATCTGGCATTCTAACCGCCATTTTCATCAACTCCGTTTCGTCAGCATCTGGCAGAATAGCTTTCATTTGAGCGATGTAAGCTTTTACAATAGCCGCGTTAATTTTAGAAGAGGTTTCTTCACCAGTTACCTCAACAAATAAAGAAAAATCAACTTTACCTCTTTCTAACTTTTGAGCTAGAAGATTTCTTAAAGCCAATTCGTTTTCTCTATAAACAGAAGGCATTCTTGTGTTTAAATCGAGTCCTTTACTGTTTAAAGATTTAACTTCTACTGTAATTTTCTTGGTTGATAATTGCAAACTTGCTTTACCAAAACCGGTCATTGATAATATCATATATTTTTATAAAAGAGTGTAAAGATAAGTTTTTTTAGTGATTCGTAAAAAGTGAATAGAGATTAGTCGCTACTAGTCTCTTTCTTTTTATGAATTACCAAATAAACGCCAACAAATATCAATGTAGCAGAAATAATTTTAACTAGATTCAAATTGTCTTTTCCTAAACCAATTGCGAATATCGTAGCGAAAAAAGGTTGTAAATAAATAAAAACGGCTACAGTTGTTGGTTTTAAATTTCGCATGGAAATTAAGTTTAGCAAATACGTAAAAAACGTTGAAAAAATCACTACAAATCCAATTTTCAGACTAATATCTAAAGGAATTTCGTTCCAATTTACCATTTGTAATTCGTTATAACCAAACGGTAAAACCATAAAAAACCCGAATAAATAAATGTATTTCACAAAAGTAAACGCGTTATATTTATCCATTAATTTCTTTACGAAAATCAGGTAAAAACCATAAGAAACTGCATTTACAAACACCAATAAATTTCCTAAAGTGGCATTTGGTGCGTTGTTTAGCGCTTTTCCGTATAAAATTAAAGTGATGGTTCCTGCTAATCCTAACAAAATACCAATGACTTTTTTAGATTGCATTCTTTCTTTCATAATAATCGAAGAAAGTATCAACACAATCATTGGTGTGGTTACCATTAAAACTGCTCCCATAATTGGAGAAGTATAACTTAATCCTTTAAAAAAGGTCAGCATGTTAAAAGCTACTCCGAAAAAGGCACAAGCAGCAATTCGAAGAAAATCGTTTGTAGCAATTTTTTCTTTTGGTCCGAAAAAAGAAACCAACCAAAATAGAATTGTCGCACCACCAACTCGCAATACAATAAAGCCAAACGGATTTACATATTGTGGCATTACATCTTTAGCGATGGTGAAGGTAACTCCGTAAATAATAGCTACAATCCAAGCGCAAACTAACGCCCAAGAACGACTATTCATTACTCAAAGCCTTTTGTAATTTTAAAATATTAGGTTGAGTGTTTCCTATGAAAATTTCATTCTCTAAAATCACCACGGGACGACTCAAAAAAGTATAATGTTCTAATATAAATTTTTTATAATCTTCTTCAGATAAAGCGATGTTTTTCAAACCTTTTTCTTTGTATAATTGGGCTTTTTTACTAAAAAGTGCTTCATAACTTCCAGAAAGTTGGTGCATGAATTCTAGTTCTTCAACTGTAATTGGATTTTGACGAATATCGTGAAACTCTAAATTTGCATTTGAAGGTAACGACTTAATTATTTTTCGACAGGTATCGCAAGAAGCGAGATAATATATTTTTCGCATAATAAATTTAAAGTGCAAAGGTAAGAAAGTTATTTTTTATTATGATTTAGAAATAAAAAACATCATTTAATTTTCAAATTTAATATTTACTTAGTTTTGCCACGAATTAACGAATTTGAATCTTCATAATTGTGAAATTTGTTCGTCTTTGACGAATATTCGAATTAAATCGAATTAAAAAATAAAAACATTCGAGAATTCGTGGCAAATAAAACATATTGACTTTATTTTTTTAATAAATTTACGGAAACAATTTAAATGCAGGTTATGAACACCCTTTTCAAATCCATAAAAAGAAGTCGAGAAATTTACGCTTCTTACATAGAAAACTATACTTTAGAGCAATTGAACCTTATTCCTGAAGGTTTAAGAAATAATTTGATTTGGAATATCGGACATATTATTGTTTCGCAACAACGTTTAGCCTATTTACTTTCTGAAAACGAAACGTTGTTAACTGAAGAATTCACCAATAAATACGTAAACGGAACCATTCCTGATGGAAAAACTACACAAGAAGAAGTGGATGAAATTAAAAGTCTATTATTTTCTACAATTGAACAAACCATTTTAGATTATGAAAATGGAAAATTTGAAAATTACACCGAAACACAAACTAGAACAGGATTTTTATTAACAAACTTTGAAGAAGGCATGCTTTTCAATCATTATCACGAAGGTGTTCACTTAGGATTTATGATGAAAATTAAACGTTTTATTTAATTAGTAAATATTTGTCGATTTCTTGATACGTTAAAAAAACCTCGTAAGAACCTTTATCGTATGAAGAAATTTCGTTGATATTGTAAATGAATTTCACACCTTCAATATTGAAAAATATATTATTTGTAAGATAAAAAGAACCATTTTCAAAACAATAACCTTGTTGGTTTAAAGGAATAGAATTATTCACTTTATACTTATCTCTAAATTTGGCTTCCACTAATTTAGATACTGCTTTTGTATTTAAAAAAACATCTTCGGTTTTTAACTGATTCCCCGTTTGTTTATTAAAAACAAGGGAACGTTTTCCTCCAAAACCTGATGCATCACCGTAAGAAGAAGTATAATTAATGCCAATATTTACAAATTCTTCGGTTTCATATTCAATGATTGATTCTAGTTCGAAATCCCAGTTTTTAATATTATTTTCAGGAGTTTTATTTTTTGCGTTTTTATATGTCTCAACAAACCCTTTAGTAAGTTGATTATAATTATTTATTGTTAAGTTTTGACTGTCAATAAAGCTAGAAAGCTCTTTAATATTATCAAATATTACTTTATTAATATTTTCGTCATTCTTAGCTTCTAAAACTTCCATTTTAATGTTCGCAGAATTATAACTAGAAGTATAATTTGGACTATAGGAAGAATTGTATTGCTTGCGTTCAAAAACTAATTGTTGCGCGCAACCAGAAAGCAGGAATAAAAGAAGTATAAATATTGAATTTTTCATTTTGAGTTTTGCAAGATTTTGCTTTGTATTACCTATCAAAAATCAAGCCAAGCGAATGGTTTAAAAAAAAACAATGCTTTCTCTTTATTTCATTCACAAAAAAAAATATATTTACTATACAAAAATCACTAAAAATTACCTTTATAAATATATAATAACCAAAACTTTAACTTATGAAAAACAAAATTCTATTTGGTTTAAGTCTGATTTTCGGACTAATGATGCTTAATGCAGGATTGGATAAATTATTTCATTACATGCCAATGCCTGAAAATATGCCTGAAAGTTTAACTAATGCTTTTAAAGCATTTAGCGATATTGGTTGGTTATTACCTTTAGTGGGAATTGTAGAAATTATTGGTGGAATTTTATTTATTTTTCCAAAAACAAGAGCTTTAGGTGCCATTATAATTTTTCCAGTAATGGTAGGAATTATGTTGACCAATACCGTTACAGACATGTCAGGTTTCCCAATTGCTTTAGCGTTCTTTTTAGTTAATCTTTGGGCAATTTATGACAATAAAGAAAAGTATTCTATATTGGTTGGTTAATCAATTAAAATAAAAAAATCGGATATAAAATCCGATTTTTTTATAAATATGTGATAAGAACTTAGTCTTTACTTGCTAAATATCTTTCCGCATCTAACGCAGCCATACAACCTGTTCCAGCAGCAGTAATTGCTTGTCTGTACACGTGATCCGCAGCATCTCCACCAACAAACACACCTGATACATTTGTTTTAGAAGTTCCTGGTACATTTACAATATAACCAGTTTCGTCTAACGTTAAATAATCTGCAAAAATATCTGTATTTGGCTTGTGACCAATCGCTACGAAAAATCCAGTTGCAGGAATATCGAAATCTTCATTAGTAGTTTTGTTTTTAGCTTTAACACCAGTAACCACTTGTCCGTCTCCTAAAACTTCAACCGTATCGTGATTCATTAAAATAGTAATGTTTTCTGTATTTTTCACACGTTGTTCCATGATTTTAGAAGCTCTAAATTTTTCACTTCTAACCAACATGGTAACTTTTTTACATAATTTAGATAAGTAATGTGCTTCTTCACAAGCGCTATCTCCTGCTCCAACAATTACAACTTCTTGGTTTCTATAGAAAAACCCATCACAAACCGCGCAAGCAGAAACACCACCACCAGTTTGTAAATAATGTTGTTCAGAAGGTAAACCTAAATATTTTGCTGTTGCACCTGTAGAAATAATAACCGTATCAGCGTGAATTTCTTTAGTATCGTTAATCCAAATTTTATGTGGTTCAGAGCTAAAATCTACTTTTGTTGCCCAACCATCTCGAACATCTGTTCCAAATCGTTCAGCTTGTTTTTGCAAACCAACCATCATTTCTGGACCTGTAATTCCTTCTGGATTTCCTGGCCAGTTTTCTACTTCATTCGTAGTTGTTAACTGTCCACCTGGTTGTGTTCCTTGGTATAAAACCGGGTTCATATTCGCTCTAGCCGTATAAATTGCAGCAGTATATCCTGCAGGACCAGAACCGATTATAAGGCATTTTACTTTTTCTATTTCGTTTGACATTGTCGTGTTTTTTTTAATTTGTAGCAAAAATATAAAATTCAAATGCTTTTTTATGTAATAAAAGTTACATTTTTTATTATTGTGATATAAATGTTTTCAATGCCGAAATCCCAATCTAAGTTCAAAACAAATTACAATTTAGCTTTTAGAACATCCGCCAACTTGAAACCTTAAACTTGAAACAATATTTTAAACCTACAATTGATCCAATTGATTTGTTTTTTTATTATCGGAAATCGTCCAAAAGAAACCTATAAAGAAAAAACGGCTTGCTGGTTGTGTAACTGCTTGTCTTTTAAACGTTCCAGAAGCATCAGGAGAATTGGCATATTGATATCCGAAAACGTTATTCGCACCTAATAAGTTGGAAACGGATAAATATAATATTTTCTGTTGTGATAGTAAATACGACCAACCTAAACTAAAATTGTTATACGATTTGGTTTTCTGATTCATAAATTCTGTTTCATTTGGATTATCGTAAGGTCGTCCCGAATTGAAACTATACGTTAACCCAATTTGCGATTTCAATTTATCTATCCAATATTTCGTTACAACTGAAAAATTATGATTGGCGATAAAACTTGGCGTGACTTGTTTCTCATAATTTTTATAATCTCTTTCCGAATCTATAAAAGAATATGTTACCCAATAATCTAAACCTTTGAATGTTTTATTATCTCTCCAAAACAAATCGATTCCTTTGGCGTAACCCAATCCATTATTGTTGAAATTTGAAGTGTTACTGGAAACATTCGAATCGAATTTCACTAAGTTATCATAGTCTTTAAAATATGCTTCTGCACGAAACATTTTTCCATCATTATTATATAAATAATTCAAAATATAATGATTGGTGTTTTCATATTTTAAGTTTTGAGTGAACTTTAAATAATCAGGATTGGCGGTTTGATAAAAACTTCCATAAGCTAAAGAAAGCTGACTCTTTTTTGCGATTTTGTAAGCAACTGAAACTCTTGGTTCCATCGTAAATTCATTCACAATTGAAGCATTTGATGAACGTAATCCAACATTAAAAGCTAAATCTTGTGATAAGAACACTTCTGCTTCTGTAAAAAGAGCTACCGTGTTATTTTGATAACCATAATCGAATCTGTTTTGAGAAAAAGGTTTGTAATTTTCGTTGAAATTTGTGTGAAAAAACTCTCCACCAACATTTAACTTGAACATATTAGAAAACGTTTTTCGTAACTTCAATTTATAATGTAAAGCGCGTTCGTAATTATTCAATTTATCTGAATTAATTCCGATTTTATTGTTTCCGTATCCGAAACTAAAACCAGTTTGCAATTGTAAAGCGGTTGCGATATTTCCTTTATATACAGAATTGATGTAAAAATTATTGTTAGTCAATCCGAACTTAATTTTGTCAGAATAGTTTATGTCTTTCTGATTAACATTCATGGTTGAATGATCAAAAGCCGCATACACTTTTAGTAATCCATCTTTAATTTTAGTTCTATAAACCGTTTCACCTGACATAGATTCTGGAGCTTTATTCCAATCTAAACTTTGTGGTGCTAATAAATAATAAGGTTTCAAATTGATATAACTCGAGTTAAACGAAATCGAACTATTTTTCCATTTTTTCGATTTTCCTAATCCTACTCCAACCGTCATAATTGAAATATCAGTCTGATTTTGAGCGGGTTCATCTACTGTATTCAATAAAAGCACACTTGATAAAGCGTCACCAAATTCGGCACTATAACCACCTGTTGAAAACGTAATTCCTTTAAATAAAAAAGGCGAAAATCGACCACGAGTTGGAATATTATTAGGTGATGCTCCGTAAGGTTGTGCGACACGAATCCCATCAACATAAGTCTGAGTTTCTCCTGCTTCACCACCACGAACAAACAAACGTCCGCTTTCACCAACAGCATTTACACCTGGCATAGTTTCCAAAGCTGCAACAATATCACCAGAAGAACCTGCTGTAGTTACAATATCTAAAGGTTTCAAAGCGGTGACTTTACTATTATCACCCGCTTTTATTGTTCCTGCAGAAATAACAACCGTGTCAATTGTATTCATATCTTGAAAAAGTGTGAAAACCCTATTCGTATAGGTTTCTATCACAATATTTTCGGTAACATCTAAAAAGCCATTCAAAGTAAATTTTAAAATTTGATTTTCTTTAGCATCAGTTTCGAAACTAAATTCTCCTTTTTCATTGGTTAAAGCGCCATCGTAAGTTCCGTCAATAAAAACGTTTACGCCTTGCATTGGTACATTTTTCTTATTAATTACTTTTCCAGAAATTTTAGTTTGAGAAAAAGCAGTTACACTGAATAGCGTTACTAAAATAAAGATAAAATTTTTCATGTTTTGTGTTTTTTGATGAAGCAAAGTTGTTATAATTGACTGAAAACAGAAAAAGTAATGTGCCGAATTGTAGAATTTTGCATCTGAATTGTAAAACAAGTATCTTTATATTTTCCAAAAACAATATATAATGAAAAAATTACTAATTACTCTTTTATTTATAGCTTTCAATCAAGTTGGATTTTCCCAAGAAACTTCTAATTATGACGAAGCTTTGTCCAAAAAATTGGGTGGAGATGAACGTGGCATGAAAACCTACGTGTTTTGTATTTTAAAAACTGGCACCAATACAACAGCAACTGCCGAAGAAAAGAAACTACTTTTTGATGGTCATATGGCGAATATTAAAAAGTTAGCTGATGAAAATAAGCTAGTTGTAGCCGGACCATTTATGAAAAACGAGAAAAACTACAGAGGAATTTTCATTTTTAATTGTACTACAATTGAAGAAGCAGAAAAGTTAGTCAATTCTGATCCTGCAGTTCAAGCTAAACTTTTCGAAGCAGATTTAACCATTTGGTACGGTAGCGCAGCATTAGGAGCAACAAAGGAAATTCACGATAAAATTACGAAACCAAAAAAATAATTTTGGCCCGAAATAAACAATTCAAAATTCTTAAAAACTTATAACTGAAAACGATACTGAATTTATTAACAATCGTAGTTTTCAATAAAATAAGTTTCAAATATTACGTACTTTTGCGTTTTAAAATTACATATTATGATTTATAAGTTTAGAGCCATTTTAGACAACGAAGAAGATATTTTTAGAGATATTGCTATAGAAGCGAAAGATACTTTAGAAGATTTACACAACGCTTTAGTCAACGCTTTTGGCTTTGATGGTTCCGAAGTTGGTGCTTTTTACACTTGTGGTGACGATTGGGCTTGGCATGAAGAAGATGGAATTCCAATGTTTGACACAGGAGATATTCCAGGTGAGATAAAAACAATGGCCGAATATAAATTAGACGATTTAGTACACGAACAAAACACCAAATTGGTTTATGTGTACGATTTGTTTTCGATGTGGACATTTTTCGTAGAATTAGCTGCCATGGAAAATAATAAGGAAGGTGTGGATTATCCAGCTTTACTTTTTTCTCACGGTGTTTTACCTGATGAAGCTACAACAAGTGGTTTCAGAGGTGGCGATTTAGAAAACGAAGACTTATTTAATGACTTTGAAGATGATTTAGACGAAGATGATTTAGATGCTTATGGCGATACAGAATCTTATGACGATCCTGGTTTTGAAGAAAATTGGAACTAATCTAATTAGCCAATAAAATAATGTGGCAATACGCCAATTAAAAAATAAAATACTAATAATTGGCTGATTGAAAATTGGCTAATTGACTAATTGACTATGATAAACTTATTTAATACACACGTAGAAAACCTTTCTATACACCGAGTTGGAAATAAAAATAAAGAAGAACAAATTTTCTTATCTGAAAGTCCGTATTCGTTGAATGATGAAATTATGCCGATTTTAAAGGAATATTTCTTCAAGGCGTTTCGTGAAAAAGAAGAAAACTACTATCAGTTTGCACATGATGTAGATTTAGAATACAATGAAATGTTCAACATGGCGACGGAAATTTTCAATAAACCAAGCGAAATTCATAACGTTTCTAAAAAAATTACACAGCATTTATTTGAGCAATCTAATCATCCACACATTAAAAGTGGTGAAGTATATATTGCTTATTTAACTAACGTTTCTATCGATAATAATGTGGTAGATGCGATTGGTGTTTTCAAAAGTGAAATCAAAACCGACTTCTTACAATTTCAAGAAAACGGAAGTAATTTAGAAATGATTTTACAAGACGGTATCAACTTAAACAAGTTAGATAAAGGTTGTTTGATTTTCAATTACAAAAAAGAAGAAGGTTATAAAATTTTAACGGTTGACAGTAATAGATACGATGCACGTTACTGGTTAGAACATTTTTTAAGTGTAGATGTGTTTCAAGATGAAACGTTTATGACTAAAAAATACTTACAATTTTGTAAAGATTTTGCTAAAGAAGTAGTTTTACCAGCAGAAGACAAAAAAGAAGAAGTTTTATTTATGAACCGTGCCGTAAATCACTTTGCGAAAAACGACGAATTTGAAGAAACGGCTTTCTTAAACGATGTTATCAATAATCCAGATTTGATTCCAGAATTTAAAAACTATAAAGTAGATAAAGGTGCGAAATACAGCATTGAAGATGTTTCTAATTTTCCAATTGCAAATGCAGCAGTAACAGATGTTCGTAGAAAATTAAAGAACACCATTGAATTAGACACCAACATACAAATTAGATTAGATTTCATCAATCCGGAAAGTGCAGAAAAATTTGTAGAAAAAGGTTGGGACGAAGAAAAACAAATGTATTATTACTTAGTTTACTTCAATAAAGAGAATAAATCTTAAGTTACCTTCGAGAGCCTCAGGCAACTTAAAAAGCAAAAATATAATATTCCTCAATTAGCGATAATTGGGGAATTTTTTTTTAGATTTACCGCAGTTATAAATCTCAAAAAAATGAAAAAAGCATTCTTAATCGCAATAATTTTATTAAATTTAAAAGGATATTCTCAACTTAAAGAAGGTCAAAACTTCTGTAGTCCAAATGAGGATGGTGTATATTTTCCTTTGGCAATCGATTCAAAAAAAATATTTTGGAAAAACACCTATTATATCGAAACTAATAATGGTAAAAAGATAATTAAAGAAAAAGAGTATACTGAAATCAAACAAGAATGGGAAAATAAGACTGTTGATTTAATGTATTTGAGAGAAGAAAACAACATTGTTTATGAATTTGATGAATGTTGTGAAAATGAAACGATTCGTTTTAGTAAAGATTTTAAAATTGGTGATAAATGGAATAAAGTTGATAATTCTATGGAATATGAAATTATATCCTTTAGTGGTGAATTAAAAACTCCTTATTGCGAATATAAAAACTTGCTTGTCATGCAAGCAAAAAGTGCTTCTAATACATTTCAATTCTATTATTTGAAAGGACATGGGTATATTGGTGCAACTGTAAATATCAATGGTGCAACAGTTACAAAAAAACTAATTTCCTGTGTAACACCTGAATAGTCATTTTAAAAAATTGTGAAGCATTATGAAAAAAACCGCTACAATACTTCTCCTCTTTTTTACCTTTTGGAGTCAAGCTCAAAATGACAAAACTACTACGCCTATTTTTGAAAAAATTGCGTTAGAAATGAAAGAATTTAAGTTGGATACGACTTCGGTTCCAAACGATAAACTTTCCAAAAGAATAGAAAAATTAAGAAGTTTAAAAGGTGGTTTTAATATTAATGAAGCCATAGAATTTAAAATTGCTGAAGAACGAAGTAAAGAAAATGCACCAACGGAAGAATTAGATAAAATTGAAGCTTTTTTCAAAAATGGAAATGGTAAAAAATGGTTAAATAATGCAATCATCTGGATTTATAGAAAGCAATTTACTTTAAAAGAAATCAACCAACTTATTCGGTTTTACAAATCGTCTGCTGGACAAAAAATGGCTGATAAACTTCCAATATTAATGCTACAGTCTTTAAAAGCGGGTGAAGAAATTAAAGAAAATTTCGTGCAACAATTGAAAAAGTAACTCTCCATCCAAAACAATACTTAATGGACGGAAGAACTGGAACTTGTGGCTTCCATAATTAACAAACTTCCTTTATATAAAACCCATATTTTACAAGGAATTGGCTTGAATGATAAATACAAATAAAAAAAAACGGAACCAACTTTAAATGTTGTTCCGTTTTTTGTAATGCAAAAAAATTTGAGTTTTATCTAACAAAAACTTCAATATTTCCAGCATCATCTTTTAATTTCAATTGATTAAATGTAAGATTCACAATATCTTGAACTTTTGTAACACCGTTTACAACTCTGGTTAAATCATTATGAGAACGAGAGTAAATTCCATTATCAGTGAATAAAGCACAAGGATCAATAGTTGAATCATAATTTCCTTCAATTACAGTGTTGTCTAATTTAAGATCAATGTAATCTCTATTACATCCTGATTGATTTTGTGGTGCATCAATTAATGTTTCTGTAGTACCTGATGTAGTTCCTACTTTAGAATAATTCCATTTTCCAGCTAAAGGTGCAATTGTTTCTCCTCCATTACTGTCGTCATTGTTACACGAAACTGCAAATAATCCGATACTTGCTACTAAGGCTAATATTATTCTTGAATTTTTCATATCTAATTTGTTTAAATTATTAAATACGAAATTAGGTGTAACACCATAGAAGGCTGTTACATGATTATAAATATAACTTATATAATTAATTCTTCACTTATGAAAAGACCTGGTTAAGAAGAATTTTAGTCTTTATGCACATCTAATTCGTTAATTTGAGCTTTATAATCTGATGGAAGAAGTATGTTTTTTAACAAATCGTCTATTTTTATGACTCTACTAAATTTATAAATTGGAATGAATGGTGTTATGATAGAAAAATTACTAAAATGCATCAATTCTTTAACTCTTTTTGGTACAACTAATTTCTGACCTTCGAGTAAAACCTTGTATCGCATCGCACCTAGATGTTTTTTATATTGTTTAAATAAATCAATGGTGAATTCGCTCTTTTGCAAATTTTCCATTAAATGCGATTGCCTTACAGGAAGCCATTCTATATAATTTTCTGGTAATTCTTTCAATCCCATTCTGATACCAACACGATAAAAAACATTATAAACTTCTTCTTTTTCGGCATCGCTTAATTTTTTTTCCAATACTTCATAAGCCGCAATTGAATAATGAATTAGCATGAACAAAACATCTCTATAGGCCCAATCTGGAATAACATCACCCCGATTTTGTTCCACAGCAGAATGTATTTTTCGCATCGTATCAATAGCAGCATTCGCATCATCCATGGAAGAAAAAACAATTTTTTTAGCATATCGAACCGTTGAAAAAAGTCGCCCTAAAGGATCGGAAGGCAATTTTCCAGTAAAATACAACCAATCTACGGCTTTATTAAGAGCAAATTCTGCAGAAGCACCTGCAAAAATAAAAAGTATGGTATCACTTTTACCCCATATTTTTCTAACAACCGAATCGTTTTCAACAAAGTTTATCATAGAATCAAATATACAAAAACACACCTTTAGTGATATTAATTATGTAGCATCTGAAATTGAATTTTGACCATTTTAAAAACGAAAACCTACTTTAATTCCGCCCCATTTACTGCTATTTCCAACTTCAAATTCTCTTGTAATTAGAGAACGTGAATATTCAAAAAACATTGTTCGAGTTTGCATAATCATACCGAAATTTATTTGAGCAGTCAAACGTTCAATTTCACTATTGGAAATCCTATATGGACTTTTCTTGTTGAAAATTCCGCCTTGTAAAGTCGCATCATAACCAATAACATTCACCATAGATTGTGCAAAACCATACAATGAAAAGCTTTTTTTGGTTTTTATTGACGAAAATGGTGTGTTAACAATTCCAAATGTAGTAGTTACTCCAATTCCAGCATTTGTAAATAAAGTTCCTAAACGCAATCTTGTATTAGAGGATAATGAAAATAAATTCCGATAACTTATCAATTGTTTTTCATAACTAACTTCGTAATTTAAAACTACATCATTTTTTATTTGATTTTGCCAACCTTCTGGAATCGTATTTCCAGTTGCTTCATGAATAGCGACTTGCATTTCTTTTCCAAATGCACCTGGACCAATTAATCCAATATTCATAGAAGAAATTAAACGAGATGTATTGATTGTATCTGTGGCAATCGCAAAGCTTTTTAGCATAATTGTTGCAGCGAAAGGACGATCGCCATATTCAATTTTAGAATTTTTAATATTGAAAGGTGTAAAACCGATGTGTTCAATGGTAATTCCGTACTTATTTTCGGTGTTTTTGGGATTAAAAAGCATCTTATTTATTGGATTATTTTTCATATTCGGTGAAACCAATTCAAAACTATAACCTTGTGTATAATCTTGATCTTGTGATGCAAAATAATCGTTATCATAATTAAAACGGAAATAGCGTTTCGCATTCATATCACGAAATGATGCCATATTATCAATCTTCTGAGCCAAAAGACAAATCGGAAATAGAAATGTAAATAAGAAATATAGTTGGTAATTTTTCATACTTTTATATACGCAAAATAGATCCAAATAGTTTTCAATTTGTTTAGAAAAAAAACATTTAAAAGACAAATTAATCTTCTTTTGGTACATTATTTGCTAACTATAGAAATGAAAAATCTAAATAAATTAGAATATGAAAAAGATCACTTTTGCCTTTGTTAGCCTTTTAACACTTGCATTTAATTCATGTACCACATTAAAAAACACTACAACTCTTTCAAATGAAACTTGGGAATTAGAATATATAACTGGACCAAGAATTGCTTTTGACGGTTTGTTTCCTGAAAATAAACCTCAAATTACGTTCAATACAGCAAAAAAAGAAGTTAGCGGAACAACTGGTTGCAATGGCTTTTCGACGAAATATACTTTAGATGTGCAAACTATTAAATTTGATGAAAATTTCCCAATGACTATGAGATATTGTGAGGGCGGTGGCGAACAAGTTTTCTTAAAAATGATAAAAGAAGTAAACTATTATTATATTGATGCAGAAGGAAAACTCTTTTTAAATAAAGGCGATGTTCCAATGATGCGATTCAAAAAAATCACTAAATAAGTTATGAAAAAGTCAATTTTTTTCGGAATTTTAGTTTTGACGATTTTAAGTTGTAAAACAGCTTCGGTTTCCAACACAACAGTTGTAAATGATACCGAAAAACTTCCGTATTTTAAAGCAAGTGGAACAGAACCATTTTGGAATATTTCAATTTCAGAAGAACAAATTGTGTATAAAACTCCAGAAGATTCTATTATTTTGCCTTATGTTAAACCAATTTTTGCAATGGATAGCAATGTGAAATTATATAGAGTTAAAACCGAATCGGCTGAGTTTACTATTCAAATTTCACAACAAGAATGTCAAAATGAAATGTCGGGAGAACTTTCTCCATACAAAGTTTCTGTCGATTATAGAAAAAATAAGACTTCTGCATTTGAGAACATTAAAGGTTGCGGACAATATATTACAGATTATCGTTTGCATGATATTTGGGTTTTAGAAGAATTAAATGGCAAAAAAATAAGCTCTGAAGATTTTGGTAAAAAATTCCCAATGATCGAAATTTATGCCAGTACAAACAAATTTTCTGGGTTTTCGGGATGCAATCAAATGAATGGCACTTTATTTTCGGAAAAAGAAAAACTACGATTTATCAATATTGTAACCACTGAAATGATGTGTGATAATTCATATAAAGAAACGGAATACATAACCACACTTCAAAATATAACAAGTTATTCCATTGGAGAAAATAGATTAATTTTATCAAATCCATCAGGAAAAAAAATCATATTTAAAAAAATTGATTAGACATTTAAAAACTTAAAAAGATGAAGAAGTTTACTATCCTATTTTTTACGTTATTAACAATGTTACATTGTAAAAACAAAGAAGAAAATCCGGAAAACACAAATAATCAAGAGATTACAACTGAAGAAAAAAAGTTGGATACGTTAGCAATGGGAAACTATCTTTTTGAAGATGGGAAAAACTTAATCACTTTTGTAATTGAAGAAAATGGAAATAAAATTAAAGGTTTTTTAACTTATGAATTAGCTGAAAAAGATAAAAATTCTGGAAAATTCTCTGGAAAATTTGAAAATGGAATTTTAATTGGAAAATACACTTTTAAGTCTGAAGGAAAAGAAAGCACAAGAGAAGTAGCTTTTAAAGTTGATGGAGACAAATTAATTGAAGGTTATGGTGAATTAAATGATGATGGAACAACATTTAAAGATGCTTCAAATCTGAATTTTACTTCAAAAATGCCATTAACAAAAATAGATGGCGTTTTTGAATAACTAAATCTTTTTAAAATATTTTGGAAATATCAGGAATCGGTTTCTGATATTTTCAAATTTTTTATTGAAAGGATAAATTCTGTTGGAAGTCATGTTGTTAAAAACAAGTGCTATCAATAATAGAATCAAAACTCCACTTAAAACGGGAGAAATCACATAAAAATATCCCATTTTTTTAATCGCAACAGAACCAGTAACGGCAATCAAAGCTGTTGCGCCTCCTGGTGGATGAAGCGTTTTCGTAATCTGCATAAAAACAATAGATAAAGAAACCGCTAATGGTGCGGAAATCCATAAAATATCTGGAATTAGTTTTTGAACTGTAACTCCAATTATGGCAGAAACTAAATGTCCGCCAACCAAATTTCGCGGTTGTGCTAAAGGACTTTGAATCACACCATAAACCAAAACACTTGAGGCTCCAAAAGAACCAATTAGAAAAACCAAATCAGAAGTTTCTAAGGTTTGACTTTGCAAATACGCAATAATTCCAATTCCGAAAAACGAACCAATAAACGACCAAAAATGTTCTTTAAAGTCGATTAAAGTTTCCTTATAAAAGATATATCTTGTTTTTCTATAACCACGTTTTATCTTTTGAATGGGCATACTAACTATTTAGTTTAATTTAGGTGCAATACAAAAATAGTCAAATTTGCTTTTGAAAATTTTAATCTTCTTACTTTTAAGATAACTTTATACTAATTTATATTAGAAAGAAAAACGGTAAATAATCGCCTTAATAAGTTTATTTATTAATTATAAATTTAGACTTTGTTTTGTACTTTTGAAAATAGTACTACTATTATTTACGACACAACTTTTTAAAAATAAACATTTTATGAGGAAATACATAGACATTTTAGGATTTCTTATTGGTTGGTTAGCAATTATTGGACAGTTTATTTTGATGATTCAAAACAGGCAAGCAGATATTCAAGAAACTATAATTCGCTTTTTTAGTTTTTTTACCATATTAACCAATATTTTAGTAGCTTTATATTTCACTTCTCGAATATCAATTTCCAAAAACACTTCTTTATCAAGATTAACAAATAGTGGCAATTTGACCGCATTAACAGCTTTCATTTTAGTTGTCGGATTAGTATATCAATTCATTTTGAGAGGAACTTGGCAACCTACTGGTTTACAAAGAATCATTGATGAGTTATTGCACTCTGCAATTCCTCTTTTTGTGTTTCTATATTGGCTAAAATTCGCAAATAAAACTGATTTAATTTTTAAAAATATTAAAATTTGGCTTTGGTATCCAATTGGTTACTTTTTATACGTAATTATCCGAGGACATTTCTCGAATTTCTATCCTTATCCTTTTGTTAATGTTATTGAAATTGGTTACTCACAAGTTTTCATTAATGCTTTAATAATCAGTCTATTTTTTTTATTTATAATGTGGGTTTTAATCTTAATTGGAAACAAAACTCGTAAATCGTAAATTTTCTATATCGTAATTATCCTAACCAACCTTCTCTGTCTAAACTTCTATATTGAATGGCTTCAGCGATATGATGTGAATACACATTTTCAGAATTTTCTAAATCGGCTATTGTTCGGGAAACCTTTAAAATTCTATCATAAGCACGTGCCGATAAATTCAAACGTTCCATAGCCGTTTTTAATAGTTGTAACGAAACTTCATCTAAAGCACAATATTCTCGAATAAGTTTACTGCTCATTTGTGCATTATAATGTATGTGATTGTAGTTTTCAAAGCGTTGTGTTTGAATGTTTCTGGCTGTTGTTACCCGTTTTCTTATTTCTACACTACTTTCTGCTTTTCGAGTTTCTGATAATTTATCAAAAGGAACTGGTGTTACCTCAATATGAATATCAATTCTATCTAAAAGTGGTCCTGAAATTTTACTTAAATAGCGTTGCATTTCCATTTGTGAAGCTCCATTTGAATTTTTAGAATCATTAAAGAACCCACTCGGACTAGGATTCATACTTGCCACTAACATAAAAGAAGATGGATAAGTAATGGTGAATTTAGCTCGAGCAATGGTTACTTCTCTGTCTTCCAAAGGTTGTCGCATCACTTCTAAAACTTCCCTTTTAAACTCGGGCAATTCATCTAAAAATAAAACGCCGTTATGTGCCAAAGAAATTTCTCCCGGTTGCGGATAACTTCCACCACCCACTAAACTCACCGAACTCGCTGTATGATGAGGAGCACGAAATGGTCTTTGCGTTAACAAACCCGCATCTTTAATTCTGCCTGTAACGGAATGTATTTTTGTGGTTTCCAGAGCTTCTTGCATACTCATTGGTGGTAAAATACTTGGTAAACGCTTGGCTAACATTGTTTTTCCTGCTCCAGGCGGACCAATTAAAATAATATTATGTCCGCCTGACGCAGCAATTTCCATACATCTTTTAATAGACTCCTGCCCTTTGACATCAGCAAAATCAAATTCTGGAAATTCTAAGTTTTTAGAAAATTCTTCTTTGGTATCAATTACGGTCGGAATTAAAGTCTCTTTTCCTTCAAAAAAATTAATGACTTGTAACACATTATCGACACCATAAACATCTAAACCATCTACAATTGCGGCTTCTTTCACATTTTGTATTGGAAGAATAATTCCTAAAAAACCTTCTTCTTTCGCTTTTATAGCGATGGACAACGCGCCTCTGATAGGCTGTAAACCGCCATCTAAAGACATTTCTCCCATAATAATATACTTACCAACTTCTTCCGCATTAATTTGGCCTGAAGCAGCTAAAATTCCGATAGCGAGTGTTAAATCATAGGCAGAACCTTCTTTCCTTAAATCGGCGGGTGCCATATTTATGGTGATTTTCTTTCCGGGAAGATTGTAATTGTTGTTTTTGAGAGCGGCAGCAATACGATAACTACTTTCTTTAATGGCAGAATCTGGTAATCCTACCAAGTGGTATCCGATTCCTTTATCGATATTTACTTCTACTGTAATGGTTGTGGCGTCAACACCAAAAACGGCGCTTCCGAAGACTTTTACTAACATGGCTTGTACTTTAAAAATTGGCTTATAAGGTTACAAATGTAGAAAAGTTTTCGAAATAAAAAAACCTGCATGAAATTTATCACACAGGTTAACTTTATTTTAAAAAGAGAGATTCTTATTTTTTAGAAGCTTTGGCAATACCAACTTCTAACCATTTTTTGTATTCTTGAATGTCAGTATTAAATGCCATTGGCTCAAAACCTTCTATATCATTTCCATCATTATCAATAATTACATATAACGGTTGTGAATTACTGTTATATCTCGTAATTTGTAAATCTGTCCATTTATTACCAATTGTAACTACTTCTTTTCCAGTAGTTTTAGAAACATATTGTTGTTCTTTTGGCAATTCAATTTTTCTATCGCAGTATAATGAAATTAAAACTACTTTTTCTTTTAAAATTGGCATAATATTTTTATCCGACCAAACATTATCTTCCATTTTACGGCAATTCGCACAAGCATCTCCTGTAAAATCTAATAATACTGGTTTACCAACTTTTTTCGCGTAAGCTAAACCATATTCATAATCTTCAAAAGCAATAATCCCGTGTGGACCTTTGTGTGCATGTTCTGGCAATTCAGCTGTACTAGAACCTCCTCCGTTTCCGAATCCCGAAGCACTTTCCGAATAATTAATTGGAGGTGTTAATCCGCTTAATATTTTTAAAGGTGCACCCCATAATCCTGGAATCATATAAAAAGTGAAAGTTGTAACAATGATTGCCATAATTAAACGACCTACTCCAATTTTATCTGCTTTTTCATAATCGTGTGGCAACATATATTTTCCGAATAAATATAAAGCCCAAGCTGCAAAAACGGCAATCCAAATGGCGATAAATAATTCACGTTCTAACCAATGTTTTTGCAAAACTAAATCGGCATTAGATAAAAATTTGAAAGCAAAAGCTAATTCTAAAAATCCTAAAGAAACTTTAACTGTATTTAACCAACCACCTGATTTTGGCATAGAATTTAACCAACCCGGAAACATGGCAAATAACATAAATGGTAATGCAATGGCTAAAGAAAAACCAAACATTCCAACAATCGGTGCAATCCCACCGTTTCTAGACGATTCAACTAAAAGTGTCCCAACAATTGGACCTGTACAAGAGAAAGAAACAACGGCTAGTGCTAATGCCATAAAAAAGATACCAATTGTTCCGCCTTTATCCGCTTTTGAATCGATTTTTGTTGCCCAAGAACTTGGTAACATAATTTCAAATGCTCCTAAAAATGAAAGAGCAAAAACAACTAATAAAACAAAGAAAATCACATTAAAAGTGACACTTGTAGATAATTCGTTTAATGCTTCTGCACCAAAAGCCCAAGAAATAAAAGAACCTAATAACACATAAATAGCAATAATAGCTAAACCATATATTACAGCATTTCTAATACCAGCTGCTTTAGTTTTACTTTGTTTGGTAAAGAAACTTACCGTCATTGGAATCATAGGGAAAATACACGGCATCAAAAGTGCTGCAAATCCACCTAAAAAGGCTAAAAAGAAAATAGTCCATAAACTTTTTTCTTCTTTGTTTGAAGGTTTTTCAATGTTTAAATCCTTTACTGGTGCAACCTCAGTATCTGTTGTATCAGTTACTGTTGTTGCTACAGAATCTGTTGGTTTAGAAACAGAATCATTAACTGATTCAACTGTTGTAGTTTCTGCAACTTTAAGTTCTGGTAATTTAAATTTTAAATTAGATTCTGTTTGTACACATTTTCCATCTATACAAGCTTGCCCGTCTGCAAGAACATCTATTGTTTTTAATTTTGTATTTAAAATTTTTATACGTTGCGTAAATTTTGCTGAACCTTCAAAATAATATTCATCAATTTCAAAAGTTTCATTAAATGATTTTTTATATTTACCTTCCTTAGTTTTTCCAACTAATTGATAATTTCCTTTTTGATTTTTATAAGTTAAAACCAATGGTAAAGCGCCACCATCTGGTGTAAATTGTGAATATAAATGCCAATGATCTTCAATATCAGCAGTAATAACTAAATCTAATTCTGTATCTGAAACTTTAACAACACTTGCACTCCATTTTACGGGTTCTACAATCTGTGCTGTTCCTAAAAAGGTAATTAGTAGGGCTAATAAACTAAATATTTTTTTCATTATTAAATTCTATTTTTATTTGGGTTTGAGTTGAGTTATTTGCTATAAATCGTTCGTCGGCTCTATGTCCAATTATCCAAACAATTTGATTATTACTTTCTAAAATCCGAGTTTCTTGCTTTTGAAATAGTGTGAATTTTTCGTCTTTAAAATACTTACTAACTTTCTTTTTTCCTTGCATGCCAGATGGATAAAAATAATCCCCTTCTTTCCATTTTCTAATAGTTAACGGAAACTGGATTTTATTTTCATTCACAAATATAACATTCTTCATTTGATTTGAAATGTTACTTAAGTTACATAAGGTCAATTTTAACGGAAAATTAGTTTTTTCTGTTATAGAATTCACAATAATCGCTTTAAAATCAGCTGTTTTCTTAGCTGAAAGAATTAAAAAACCTCTGTCTTTCAGCAAAATATAGTTTTCGGAGAAAATTTGTTTACCCGATTGGGATTCCACCAAATTATACACATCATTCCAGGCCGAAAACCCGAATTTATGTAACCATTGATATAAATAAGCTTTGTAATTTTTATATTGAAGTAACACAGAAATATCAATCTTTAGTTGCTCATTTTCTTCAGACACCACTTTTTCATACACCATTTGAACTGCATCATTCACTAATGATTGGTCTTGATTTATATGTTCTAGCGTATTTTGAAATGATTGTAAAAATGAATCATTAATTTCCTTAAAAACAGGAACAATGTGATGACGAATTTTGTTTCTCAAATATTTATCTGAGGCATTGCTGCTGTCTTCTCGCCATTGCAAGTTATTTTCTGAAACATACTCTTCAATTTCTTTACGAGAAAAAGGCAACATCGGTCGAATAATGTTTCCGTTTTGTGATGGGATTCCAATTAAACCATCCAAACCTGTTCCACGAGAAAGGTTAATCATAAAGGTTTCTACCACATCATCAGCGTGATGCGCCGTGACAATATAATCGAAATTATTTTGCTCTAAAATCTCGTTAAACCAATTATATCGCAGATTTCTAGCAGCAACTTGAGTGGATAATTTATGTTCTTCAGAATACTTTTCAGTATCAAATTTTGTTATAAAACAATTAATAGTGTTAGATTTAGCATACTCTTTTACAAAATTTTCATCGCCATCACTTTCCGATTCACGTAATTGAAAATTGCAATGAGCTAAAGCAAAATTTAGGTTTAATTTTTGAAATAAATGTACCAAAACCATACTATCCATGCCGCCACTTGTGGCAACAAGTAGTTTCTTATCTTGTAGAAAAGAAAAATTTTGCTGGATATGATTTTGAAATTTTTGTTCCATTATTTTAGTTTAAAAGGGATAAGTTATAAGGGATAAGTTATACACCTTTCAACTTAGACTTTTAATTTATTAATTAGCGAATTTAGCATTTTTTCTACTTCTAAAGTTAAATCAAAAATTTCTTTTACATCCATTTCTGAAATAAAATTTAGATTTTTAGAAATTTCAATTTGAGTTTGCATTTCATATAATGAACCTCTAGCTATTTGAAGAAATCTTGAATAATCCTTTGTGTAATTTCTTCCATAACCTTCAGCTATATTTGAAGGAACCGAAACTGAACTTCTTTTAATTTGGGAAACTAAACCAAACTTTTCTTCATCTGGGAATTTCTTTAAAATAGTATATATTAATGTTACTAATGACATGGATTTATTCCAAACTATTAAATCTCTATAACTTTTCATGGCGTCAAATTAATTAATTTTATATTTCTATTGGCGTATAAACTTCTTCCTTATCTATTTCTCTTTTTTCTTATGCCTTACTAGTTATACCTTATGCCTTTTCACTTATGCCTTTTGCCTATTCACTTATGCCTTTTCACCAAAACCTCAAACATTGCTTTGGCTTTCAGTAAGCATTCTTCATATTCCTTTTCAGGAATGGCTTCCGAAGTAATGGCACTTCCGACAGAAAAACTCAGATATTTATTTTCCGAATTATACAGAATACTTCGAATGACCACATTGAAATCGAAATTTCCTGTTGGTGTAAAATAGCCAACGGCTCCGCTGTATAAACCGCGTTTGGTTTCTTCCAATTCTTCAATTATTTGCATGGCAGAAATCTTTGGAGCGCCTGTCATACTTCCCATTGGGAAAGTCGTGCGTAAAATTTCAATTGGTGAAGTCGTGTGTTCTACATTGGAAACAATGGTTGAAATCATTTGGTGGACTTGCTTAAATGTATAAATTTCGCATAATTCTTCCACTTCTACTGAACCTTTTGTTGCAGTATGAGACAAATCGTTTCGAACCAAATCGACAATCATGATATTTTCAGAACGTTCTTTTGGATTATTTTGAAGATCAATTTTGCTTTGTTCGTCTAATTCAATATCCAAATTGCGTTTCGCAGTTCCTTTGATAGGTTGCGAAATCACTTTTTCGTCTTCCTTTTTTAAATAACGTTCTGGTGAAGCCGAAAGTAAATAATGCTGATTTTTCTTGAAATAAACCGCAAATGGTGAAGCTGAGATTTCATTCAATTTCTGATAAATGTCAACTGGTTCTATATTCGCATCTTCAGCAAAAAATTCCATACAAAAATTAGCTTCATAAATGTCGCCACGATGAATGTGAGCTAACATTTTTTCTGTTTTTTTAAGGTAATTTTCTTTGGAAATTCGTTGTTGGATATTTATTGGTAACTTTTGACTTTTGACGTTTGACATTTGACTTTGAGTAATTTCTTCAAAATCAGATTCCACTTCATCATCACACATGTTCAAATATTGAATTTCAACTGTATCTCCTTTTAGTAAGAAGATTTTTTTAGGTTGAAAAAAGTATAAATCAGGAAATTGTAAGCCATCAAAATTTTGAGATTTTAGATGTTCTACGTCGTTTTTTAAATCGTAAGATAAATAACCAAATAACCAATCGTTTGCTTTGGATTGGTATTGATACACATCTTCGAAAGCTTTTTCATAATCTGTTTGAATAGAAGTAAAAGCTTCAACAGCCACAACTAAATCGTAAGATTTATATAACTGATTTTCATTGTTTTCGATATTACTATCTAAAACAACAACTTCTCGGAACTGATTGCTCCAATACAAAAGTTGCTCTTTAAAAAGAGCAACATTGTGGATATATTTTGAAATATTTGTACGCAAGAATTATTTTTTTTCGCCTAAATAAATTAAGTCGTATTCAATGATCATTTCTTCGTTAGCAATGTAAATTTGTTTACTACTTCCTGCATCTTTTGGAGATACGATTGTAATAACTGTTTCTAAACCCACATTATCTACACAAAAATATTTGTTTGAAGTTCCGGTTTCGTTTTCTACTTTATCTTCATATTTAACAATACTATAAAGTTGAATAATTTCTGAATGAACTACAAAACGATGTTTATCTCTATCTAAATTGATTAACAATTCTGTAGGTTGCACTTTTGACCATTTTGTCCAAGTTCCTTTTTCAGTTTTTTGAGAAACAGAAAAATTAACGGTTTTAAATTGATAGGTTTGAGAAAATCCTAATTGTGCACACAAACCAAAAAATAAGATGGCAACTAATTTTTTCATTTTTCTTTATTATTAAAATTGAATTTCATTTATAGCAACTTTTGCCGAATTGAACTCAGCAATAACATTGCCAATTATGGTTTCCACTGGTAAAATATCGTGAATTAATCCTGCAATTTGTCCAATTTCTAATTCGCCTTCTACTAAATCACCTTCAAACATGCCGCGTTTTGCTCTTGCTCTGCCTAATAAAGTTTTCAAATCTTCTGTTGAAGCGCAATTCGCGTAAGCTTCTTGAACATCATTAAAAAACTTATTTTTAATTAAACGAACAGGTGCTAATTCTTTCAAAGTTACCAACGTTTCGCCTTCTTGTGTTTCTAAAATAGTTTTCTTAAAATCGATATGCGCGCTAGATTCTGTTGAAGCTGCAAAACGGCTTCCCATTTGTACACCATCTGCGCCTAAAACCATTGCGGCTAACATTCCTTTTCCTGTAGCGATTCCACCCGCTGCGATTAATGGAATTGTAATATTTTCTTTAACCATTGGGATTAATGTCAATGTAGTAGTTTCTTCACGACCGTTGTGTCCGCCCGCTTCAAAACCCTCAGCAACAACTGCATCTACACCAGCTTCTTGTGCTTTTAATGCGAATTTAGAACTACTCACGACATGAACTACTGTTATTCCATTTTCTTTTAAGAAAGGCGTCCATGTTTTTGGATTTCCTGCTGAAGTGAAGACAATTTTCACGCCTTCCTCTACGATAATTTTCATGATTTCTTCCACATTAGGATATAACATGGGAACGTTAACACCAAAAGGTTTTGTGGTAGCTTTTTTACATTTTTGAATGTGTTCTCTTAATACTTCTGGATACATGGAACCTGCACCAATAAGTCCTAATCCGCCAGCATTACTGACTGCGCTTGCTAATTTATAACCACTATTCCAAATCATTCCTCCTTGAATAATTGGATATTTTATGCTAAATAATTTTTTAATTCTATTCATTTTATTGGTACACGGATTTAACGGATTAAACAGATAAACGCCGATTTTATTTAAATATTATTCTTTCTAAAAAACCTATTAACTTTTTACTTGGCTCTTTTTACTTTTTACTTGACTCTTTTTACTTGGCTCTTTTGTTTTGCGTTAGGGATTGTAGCGGCATCTTTTTTAAAAGCTGCCTGAGGCACTCGAAGGCAATTTTTAAAAAAATATAGCGAAAAGCCCGACCCTTGTGGTAACGCCCAAATTATTTTTTTATTATTTTTCCTTTAAATACTTTATTCGATTCAAAATTATAATAATAAACGCCGTTTGACAAATTTTGGATGTCAATTGCATTATTGTTCTCTGAAATTTCTTTTGTTAGTATATTTTGACCTAAAACATCGTATAAATAAAGGATCCCTTTTTGTTTATTTTCCAATTGAAAAGTGATTTGATTTTCGGCTGGATTTGGATACACTACAAAACTCTTATTTGATGAAACTTCTTCTAAATTTAACGCGTTCGTTAAAGCCAATTGAAAATCTGGAATTCCGTATCCTTTTTGAGTGGTTGGCGCGTTATAATTATCAGCAGATTGCTTTATAAAATTAACAACTTGTTGTGCAGTTAAATTTGGCACTGCAGACCAAAAAGTAGCCACCATTCCGGCCATAACTGGACTTGAAAATGACGTTCCACTTGAAGTTGTTATGGTACCAGTTGTAGAACTAACTGTGGTTTGCAATCCTTTTGCGCAAACATCAGGTTTAATTCTTCCATCAAAAGAAGGTCCGATGGAACTAAAACTAGCATATGCTTCTAAACTATTTACAGCTCCAATTGTTAAAGCACCAATTGCATCAGCTGGAGTTGCAATATGTGGGTCTGAAGTAGCACCAGAATTTCCAGCACTTATTACTACAACAATTCCTTTATTAAATGCCATATTTACACCTCGAGAAGCGAAAGTTTTGTTACCAATCATGTCATCATATTGATGCGAATAGGCTGTATTATCATAAGCGAAATAGCCTAAAGAAGAATTAATTACATCCACTCCATAATAATCTGCTAATTCGGCTGCCTCAACCCAATATGATTCTTCTACTGGATTTTCTGAATTCACATCTTCGGTAATAAATAAATAATATTGTGCACTTGGAGCCGTTCCTACTAATTGTCCGTCAGCAAAACCACCCATTGTAGACAATACATTTGTTCCGTGATTATGTCTGAAGAAATAATTTGTATTTGCATCAGGGAAATTATATCCACCTAAAATTTGATTGTTTGTGATTAAGTTTTGAAACGGTGCTACTGTGTTAACTCCTGTAAAACCTGAATCTAAAACGGCAATAATTTTTCCTTGACCTGTAAAATTTTGTTGATGTAATAAATGGCCATTCAACATTTCAATTTGATTTTGAGAACCACCATAATTGTAGTTTACTTGAACATCATATTGTTTGTTTACTGGCTTAATCGCTTTTGGAGTTTGAGAAAATTTTCCACCCGGATTTAAAGAATGATTGGCAAATTTTACATTATTCACAAAACTTAAAGCCGTTAATGCTTGAATATCAGTTTGTGTACCACGAATATGTAAGGCATTTAACCATTTTGATTTGGCCATAACCGTAACTCCGGTAGCGGCTGAAATTTGAGCAATGTACGTTTGTTCTACAGGAACATCTGTAATATCTAGTGAAATATTTTGAGCTGTTCTTCTGTCCAAAGAACGTTGCGTTAGCATTGTCAGTGGGTTTGAAAGAAAAGTTGCAGAACTTGGCTTATCATTAAAATATACCCAAGCATCTTCAATTTGTGCGTATCCAAAATTGGCTACTACTATGATCAGTAAAAAGTATAGTTTTTTCATATCAACAAAGTTTTACCAAATATAATAAATTTCTAATTAAGAAATCACACCACTTCCCTGCAATTCATCATCCATATACCAAGCTACAAATTGTCCTTCAGTAATGGCAGATTGCGGATTATCGAATTGCACATACATACCGCTTTCAAATTGATGTAAAATAGCTTTTTGCAAAGGTTGACGGTATCTAATTCGCGCCATTACTTCAGTTGTCTCACCAACAGCTAATTTTAAATCTTGACGAATCCAATGTACTTCATCAACTTTCACAAATAAAGTATTTTTGAATAATCCAGGATGGTTTGCTCCTTCTCCAACGTAAATAATATTATTTATGACATCGGTTTGAATGACAAACAAACCTTCTTTTGTCCCACCAACATTAAGTCCACGACGTTGTCCGTTTGTGAAATAATGCGCACCTTGATGCTTACCTTTAACAATTCCGTTTGCGTCAGAATACTCTTTATTTTGAGATTCGAAAGCCAATTCAGCTTCTAAATTTTCGAAACGAGGTTTTGGGTTAAGATATATTTGAGTATTTGCTGGAATTTCAATAATTAAACCTTCTTTTGGTTGTAATTTTTGTTGTAGAAACTCTGGCAAACGCACTTTTCCGATGAAACATAAACCTTGAGAATCTTTTTTCTCAGCAGTTACTAATTCCATTTGAGTGGCAATTTCTCTTACTTCTGGTTTGGTTAATTCACCAATTGGAAACAACGCTTTTGCTAATTGATCTTGCGATAATTGGCATAAAAAATACGATTGATCTTTGTTATCGTCTTTTCCAGCTAATAATTGGTGTACTTCTTTTCCGTCAACTTCAATTGTGTTTTTACGACAATAATGTCCGGTCGCAACATAATCAGCACCAAGTGAAACCGCAATTTTCATGAAAACATCGAACTTAATTTCTCTATTGCATAATACATCAGGATTTGGCGTTCTTCCGTTTTCGTATTCTTTAAACATATAATCGACGATTTTTTCCTGATATTGCTCAGATAAATCAACCGTTTGAAAAGGAATACCTAATTTTTCTGCTACTAATAACGCGTCATTACTATCTTCTAACCACGGACATTCGTTTGAAATAGTAACCGAATCATCGTGCCAATTTTTCATAAAAAGCCCAATCACTTCATAACCTTGTTCTTTTAAAAGATAGGCTGCAACGCTTGAATCTACACCTCCGGAAAGTCCTACTACTACTCGCTTCATTATTTTTTCTCCTCTACTTTTTTCTCTTCTACAGTTTGTTCAACTGGTTTGTTTTTTGCAGCTTTTTTAGCTAATTTTTCTTCGAATTTGATTAATTCTTTTGAGAATTTTTCTGCTTTAACTTGTTTTACAACTTTGTCATTTTCGTAAAATTTCCATGTACCAATTTTCGAATTATTTTTATATTCGCCTTCGTACATTTTTTTCCCACTAACATTAAAGTAAATGGCTTTTCCTTCAAAAACATCATTTACAAAAGTATGCTGATGAATTTGTTTTCCGTTTTCACCGAAAGTCTTACCTATTCCGTTTTTCTTTCCATCTACATAATTAACTTCTTCAGCCAATTCATTTTCCTTGTAAAACACTTTTTTTGGACCATTTAACTTTCCATTTTTGTAATTCTCAAGGGTCATAATGTCTTTTGATTCTTTATGATAATATTTCCATTGTCCTTCGAAAAGTTTGTTTTTTACTAAACCTTCGCTGACTTTATTATTTTTTTGGTCGAAAAAAATCGTGTAACACGAACCGTCACCTTTTGAAAAATCACGTGTTGCAATTACAGTTCCTGCTTTTGTATCATCGAAATAATTAAAAGTTCCTGTTTCTTTTCCGTGGTCGAAAGTTCCTTCATAACGCGGACGTTTACTTTCGTCGTGATATCCTTTCCAAAGTCCATGACGTAAACCTTTATCATCAAATTGATTTAATTTATCTTGTGCTGAAATAAAATTTGAAATCGCTAAAAAGGCAATAAATACTATCTTTTTCATATGTTTTTTGTTGTTTTTCTTCTCTTTTTCTAACGTTAAAATCTTAAAAAAATTGCTTGGTAAAAGTATATAATAATATTTATTTATCAATTACTTTGCCAAGTTCTTTTGCTCTTGCATTCGCTTGGATAATTCCTTCGTTTATTTTCGAATTTAAATCGTGTGAATAAAACACATTTAAAGCAGCTTCAGTTGTTCCGCCTTTAGATGCTACTTTCTCAATCCACTCTAAATTTGATAAATTACTTCTGTTTTGCAATTGTGTAGACCCTAAAAAAGTCTGTTGCACCAAAAACTCTGCTTCCGATTTGGTAAAACCTAAATTTACGGCTGAATCCACCATCGCATTCATAAAATAATATACATAAGCCGGACCGCTTCCAGAAATGGCAGTTGCTGCATTTATCATTTCTTCATTTTCAATAAACAACGATTTTCCTGTGGTATTAATTAGATTCTGAATGATGAATAAATCCTTTCTATCTACTTCTTGAGAAGCTGTAAAAACCGTCATTCCTTGTCCGATTTGAGTCGGAATATTAGGCATAGAACGAATGACTTTTTTGACTTGTAATTTTTCTGAAATATTTTCAATTGAAATTCCTGCCATTACTGATAAAATCAAATGGTTTTCTGTAATGAAATCTTTAATTTGAAAACATAAATTTTCAAAATCTTGGGGTTTTACGGCAATAATTACGATATCAACCGACAAAAATGACGCGCTGATTTCTGTAAAAAAATTCTCGTTGGGAATATTGTATTTGTTTGAAATTTTAGACAAATCTCGTGTCAATACAAAAATATCTTCCGATTTAATAAAACCTGAACTGACAAAACTACTTGCGTACGTTTGTCCCATATTTCCAAAACCAATTATTGCTATTTTCATATATGTAAAATATATTTTTTAGTGGTCATATCCCGAATTATCGGGACAAGTTATGTTATCACCTTTTTATTTATTGGTGTTTGCTTACGCAAACTTTTTGTTAATGGTGATTTCATATTTTATTTAAATAAAAAAGCCTGTTCACAAAATGAACAGGCTTTTAAAGAATTTATTTTTTCTTTTGATTTAGAGCTTTTTGAGCTTCTTGCTGTTCCATTATTTCACGCATTTTCTTTTGAAATTTCGATTCCGTTTTCGGTTTCGTTTTATTCACTTGAATTTGTGCGTGGATTTTTTTCTCGTCAACTACGTAGTTTTTAATTACTAACATGATTCCGATAGTAATTAAGTTAGAAATAAAGTTATATAAACTCAATCCAGAACCGTAATTATTGAAGAAAATCAACATCATAATTGGAGAAACATAAATCATAATTTTCATGATTTTTCCCATATCTGGCATTCCTTCTTGTTGTGGTGTTTGCATGGCTTGATCTCCAGTTGTCATTTTCATGTAGAAGAAAATCGCTATAGCCGCTAAAATCGGGAATAAACTTACGTGATCACCATAAAATGGAATATTAAATGGTAATTTATAAATTGAATCGTATGAAGATAAATCATCTGCCCAAAGGAAGCTTTTTTGTCTTAAATCGAATGCAGAAGGGAAAAACTGAAACGAAGCGTACATGAATGGTAATTGAATTAATGCTGGAATACAACCCGCCATTGGGTTTACTCCGGCTTTAGAATACAAGGCCATTGTTTCTTGTTGCTTTTTCATTGGGTTGTCTTTGAATTTTTCACCCAATTCTGCAATTTCTGGTTTCAATACTTTCATTTTTGCTTGAGACAAGAATGATTTATAAGTAATTGGCGACATGGCAATTTTAATGATTATCGTAAAAATAATAATTGCAATTCCGTAAGACATAAACCCTGATAACAATCCGAATAAAGGAATGAAAACAAACATATTTATCCAACCGAAAATTCCCCAACCTAATGATACAATTTCGTCTAAGTTTTTATCGTATGCACTTAATGTTTTATAATCCGTTGGACCATAATACATATTCATATCGTAATTTAAAGCCCCATTTTTAAACTCTAATGGCATTTTAGCTGTGAAGTTCTTAGTAAAAACAGTATCTATTTTTTCATCGTCAACTAAATTATCAGATTTTAATTCAGCTGTTTTAAAAGGCGTATTTGTTAATAAAACCGAAGTATAAAAATGTTGTTTGAAAGCCACATAAGAAACTTCTTCAATAGTGTCATCATCATCAGTTGTATTACTTAAATAAGAATCTTTTCCATTTTCAAATTCATAAGCAATTTCCGTATATCTGTTTTCGTATGATACACTTTTTTCGTTACGATAAGATTTTAAATTCCATTCTAAACTTGGAGATTTAGACGTATTTAATACATTTTCTAAACCTTGAGTACGAATAGAAAATTCTAACATATGGTCATTATTTTTCATCACATAACGGTACTCTAAAAACTGATTTTCACCTGTTCTTAATTGCATCGTAAGTACTTGATTTTTTCCTTCTTTAGTGAACTTTGGTTCGAAGTATAAATCCTTAGTATTGATAACTTTACCATCTTTCGTAGTTAAAGTTAAGTTGAAATTCGCGTTATTATCTTTAATAATTTGAACCGCTTTTCCTGAACCTTTTTTAAATTGTTCTTGATTTAAAATGGTTGCTTCAGAAATGTAACCACCTTTGTTCGCAATTTTTAAACTTAATAAGTTGTTTGCTAATAAAGTTGTTGCATTTTTGGCAGAAGGTAACGTTTCGGCATAAGCAAATGCACCTAATTTAGCTAAAGCTTCTGGTGAAACTTTTGCTGTAGAATCAGTACTTTGAATAGTTGGAGATGCAGAAGTTACACTTTTTGGTGTTTTTGCTTCTTTTTCCGCTTGTTCTTTTTTTGCTTTTTCGGCTAATTCTTCTTTTGAAGGTTGATTTGAATACATCATCCACATTAAAATTCCGAAGATTAATGTGAAACCAATTAACGACTTAATGTCGAACTTTTTTTCTTCCATGTTATAAATGTGCAACTCGGTTGGAGTTGAGTTAGTTATTATATGTCTGCTTTTATTATAATTCGTTACGTTTTATTTGTTTTTAACAGCAGCAGCAACCAATCCCAAGAATAATGGATGTGGATTTAACACTGTACTTTTGTATTCTGGATGGTATTGCACTCCGATAAAGAAAGGATGATTTGGTAATTCTACAATTTCTACCAATCCTGTATCTGGATTTAAACCTGAAGCTACTAAACCAGCGGCTTCCATTTCTGATAAATAATCTCCATTGAACTCAAAACGGTGACGGTGACGTTCTAAAATATCCGTTTTTCCGTAAATTTTGTGTGCTAAAGTATTTTCTTTGATGGCACATTTCCAAGCACCTAAACGCATGGTTCCACCTTTTTCAGTAACTGTTTTTTGCTCTTCCATTAAACTGATAATTGGATAGCTTGTATTCGCGTTCATTTCAGTTGAATTGGCGTCTTTTTTTCCTAAAATATTTCTAGCAAATTCGATAGAAGCCATTTGCATTCCTAAACAAATTCCTAAAAATGGAATATTGTTTTCACGCACATATTTTATCGCTTCAATTTTACCTTCAATTCCTCTTTCACCAAAACCTGGAGCAACTAAAATTGCATCTAAACCTTTTAATTTATCAGCTACATTCGATTTATCTAAAAATTCTGAATGAATACTTACTACATTTACTTTCGTTTGTTGTGTCGCACCAGCATGAATAAAAGCTTCTAAAATTGATTTGTAAGAATCTTGTAATTCCACATATTTTCCAACCAATCCGATATTTACTTCGTGTTTTGGATGTTCTAATTTATATAAAAACTCGTTCCATTGTTTTAAATCTGGAGTCGCTTTTTCTGGTAAATTTAATTTCTTTAAGGCTACTTTATCTAAACCTTCTTCTTGCATTAAGTTAGGCACTTTGTAAATCGTTGAAGCATCAATAGATTGAATTACTGCTTCTTTTTTCACATTACAAAACAAGGCTAATTTCTGACGTAAATCTTGAGACAATTCGTGTTCTGTTCTACAAACTAAAATATCAGCTTTGATTCCGCTTTCCATTAAAGTTTTAACAGAATGTTGTGTTGGTTTTGTTTTTAATTCTCCCGCAGCAGCCAAATAAGGCACTAACGTTAAATGAATTACAATTCCGTTATTATCACCTAATTCCCAAACCAATTGACGAACTGATTCGATATAGGGTAAAGATTCAATATCTCCAACTGTTCCACCAATTTCAGTAATTACAATATCATAATCGCCAGAATTTCCTAGCAATTGCATGCGTTCTTTAATTTCGTTGGTAATATGAGGTACGACTTGAACCGTTTTACCTAAAAATTCACCACGACGTTCTTTTTCGATAACAGATAAATAAATTCTACCTGTCGTTACGTTATTTGCTTGAGACGTTGGAACATTTAAAAAACGTTCGTAATGTCCTAAATCTAAATCTGTTTCTGCTCCATCATCTGTTACATAACATTCACCGTGTTCGTAAGGATTTAAAGTTCCTGGATCTACGTTTATATACGGATCAAATTTTTGAATAGTTGTTCTGTAACCTCTTGCTTGTAATAATTTTGCTAAAGATGCTGCAATGATACCTTTTCCTAATGAAGAAGTCACACCACCTGTAACGAAAATGTATTTTGTTTGATTCATGTTGTTGTTTGTTGTGTTGTTGTATGTTGTACGAATTCGTACTGATATTGTGTTAAAAACCGTGCAAAGATACTATTAATTAGTAAATGTGCCAATTCTAATTAGCCAATTTTCAATTAATTCAATGTGTAGTTAAAAATGAAAGAATTTCTTTGTAATTAAAAATACTTGGACCAATTCACAAATCGTTTGATCCAAATTAATTTATTAGCAGAATAAGCGGAATATCTTAAAGGAATTTCAAAAAAAGTAGGTTTTTCTAGGATACTTTTGAAGTGAGAAAACGTTTTAAATCCTTCGTATCCGTGATAAGCGCCAATTCCACTAGAACCTACACCACCAAATCCGAAATTTCCGTTTACTAAATGCATAATCACTTCATTTACACAACCACCACCAAAAGAAAACTCATTTAAAAATTGGTCTTTATATTTGGAATTCTCTGTAAATAAATAAGCCGCTAATGGTTTTTCTTTGGTTTTTATTTGTTGAATAGCATCGTTGAAATTTTCGTAAAATAAAATAGGTAAAACAGTTCCGAAAATTTCCTCTTGCATAATTGGACTTTCCCAAGTTGGATTTAAAACTAAAGTAGGTTCAAAGTCTCTATTTTCGATATGATAATTTCCTCCAAATATTACTTCTTGATTTTCGAGTAAATTTACTAATCGTTGTGTATGTTTTACAGAAACTATTTTTGTGAAATTCTGATTTTCAATAGAATACTTTCGTAATTTAATTTTTTCTTCAATTCCCTTTAAAAAATCCTTTTTTAGAGATTGATGCACTAGTACGTAATCTGGTGCGACACAAGTTTGACCTGCATTTAAAAATTTTCCCCAAACTAAACGTTGAATGCTTCTTTTCAAATGACAATCTTCTGTTAAAATTGCTGGTGATTTTCCGCCTAATTCTAAGGTGACGGGAATTAAATTTTCTGCGGCAGCTTTATAAACAATTTTCCCAACTTGTGTAGAACCTGTGAAAAATATTTTGTCAAATTTAGAATGAATTAACTTTGTGGTTTCTTCAACTCCACCTTCAATAACAGCTAAATGATTTGCATCAAAATTTTCAGAAATTATTTTTTTTAAGGCATTACTTGAATGAATCGCTACTTCGCTGGGTTTAATAATAACTGTATTTCCAGCAGCTAAACTTGCAATAGCTGGAGCTAAAGCCAATTGATACGGATAATTCCAGGCGCTAATTATTAAAGTTACACCTAATGGTTCTGGTAGAATATAATTTTTAGAAGGGAAATTTATTAAACTTGAGGAGACACTTTTTTTAGAAGACCATTTTTTAAACTTTATAACGGCTTCATCTATTTCTATATATAAAAAACCGAATTCAGTTAAATACGTTTCAAATTCTAATTTATTAAAATCTAAATAAATAGCTTCAGACAGCAACTTTTCATTTTGTTACAAAACCTGTTTCAACTTTTTTAAAATAGCTATTCTAAAAGAAATTGATTTAGTTTCATTCGTTTTAAAAAACTCCTTTTGGCTATTTAAGATTTCTTCTATCATTGCGGTTTTGGATATTTTTTTTGAATGTTATGAATTAATTCTTCTAATCCATTTAGTTTTAATTCGTACACCAATTTAAGTTGTTCACCTAAAGTTCCAGCAGGAAAACCTTTGTTTTTATACCAAACAATATAATGTTCAGGTAGATTTATAAGATAACGCCCTTTGAATTTTCCAAAGGGCATTATAGTATGTGCTAATTTAATAAGTTGTTCTTGTTGAGAAAGCATTATTCTTGAGGAACTCCGATTTCTTGAATATCGTCATTATTTCCAACTCCTTTTGGATTTAAACCATATTGGTTTTTTCCTGGAAAACCATCTGCAAACAACATCCACAAACTATAAAACGGAATGATTTGATACCAACCCGAATTATCTCTGTCGTGACATCTTTTTGCACCTTGGGCTAATAAAAACCAAATTAGCGGTAACAACAATAGCAACAAATATGACATATCTGGATTTGCTTCAATTGCAAAAATAATTGGCAAATAGACAATTAAATAAATTAAATAAGAGATCCCAAATTCTAATCTACGAATTCTACCATTAAAAGAGAAAGCATTTTTAAACATAATTTTTAGTTTTTAGTTATTCTCAAAAATAACGAAATTGTAATAATAATTGTAAGAAAAAAACTTGAGTTAAAATAAAGTTATTAACATTTCAAACAATTACTTCCAATTAAAAACTACTTCTTTTTTAATATCTGGATGTAAACTATTGAAAACTGGACAAGTCATGGCTGTTTTTTCTAAAATGGTTTTTTCTTTATCAGAAACAGAAACATTCATAGAAAAAGTTACATGAATTTCAGTAATTCTGCGTGGTTCAGTACCCATAACTTTAGTAACCTCAGCGGTTGAATTAGAAAAATCGACTTCTAAATCGCGTGCTTTTATTCCCATTACGGTAAACATACAACTTGCTAAGGCATTCGCAACTGTATCAGTTGGTGAAAAGTCTTCTCCTTTTCCGTTATTGTCAACTGGCGCATCAGAAATAATTTCTGAGCCAGAAGCTAAATGTATGGATGATGTTCTTAAATCGCCTAAATAAGTTACTTTAGATGTTGCCATTATTGTGCTTGTTTAATAGTTAAATCGGAATTATAATACATCATATAAACTCCCCAATTGTTATTATTTGAATAGTTGAATTGACTTTCAATTTGCTCTGAAATTTGACTTTCTGTAGATTTAATAAAACCTTCTTCTTGACACATTCTTAAAATCGCATCAAACGTCACGTCAAATCCACGAGTGGCATATTGATTTGGCTGTATTTTATTGTCTTTTTTGTATGCTTTTGCGAAATTCATAGCTTCAATCGATTCATTTTCACGAATCGCAGAAGGATACAACATTTGTAAAGCGGCTAAATTTTTAGATGGAATTTCTTCAAAATCTAAGGCATCGTTTCTTTCTACAACGACTAATTGAATATCAAATTCTTTCTTCAATTTCAATAAATTATTGACTACAGAAATCACTTGCATAATTTTATCGGAATCCAAAATCACAAAATTCTTTTTTCCTTTTTGTAAAGTGGTTTTGAAAACCGTATAGTCAAAAAGTCCTTTATCATTAAAACTTGACGACTGTACTTCTGGATAATTAGCTGCGAAATAACTACTCAAACTTGTTTTTGATGCAGAATGAATGGCAAAAATAGCATCTGATTTCGATTTCAAATACGACATCAACTTTACTTTCTGAATATTTTCATTTGGCATCGCATAGAAAACATTACTTCCACCTTTTCCACCTTCGTTAGTTAATGGAGAAATTATTGCCGTGTTTTTGTCTAATAAAAGACCAGCCGTTTCCACAAATGAATTTGTAAATGGCCCGATAACCACATCTACATTTGAAAAGTTATTATTCTTGATAATTGTAGCAACGTTTGAAGAATATTTAGAAGTTTCAGCATCGTATACCTTAGCATTAATAGGTAATCCCAACACTTTAGCTGAATCGATTGCTTTTAACGCACCAGCATAAAAATCAAGTGTAATGTTTAGGAATTTATCCGTTTTTAAATATTCGCTTTTTGTTTTAGCAGAATCTTTTTCAATTCTATTAATATTGAAAGGCATTAATAAAACAAGGTTTCTTTGCTTGGTTTTATTCGCCGTCTCTAATAAGTTCAATTTTTTTTTTAACCCATCTGCAGAATCACTCTGGATAGTTGAATTAATTTCTTTTTTCTCTGGAAGCAGGAGTTCCATTCCGACAGTTAAACCTGTTGAAACAGCGGGATTCTTTTTTGTAATTTCATCAACAGAAATTCCGAATTTTCTTGAAATAGAGAATAACGTTTCACCTTGTTGCACCGCATAAAACATTGTTTTTGTAGCTGTTGGCTGAACATCTGAAACTACAACTTTTGGTAAAACCGTGTTTTTGTTTAATCGGATTTGCATACCGATTTCGAAAACATTTTTAATATGTGGATTTAATTCTTCTAATTCAGGAATAGAAATACCGTATTTTTTAGACACACTATATTTTGTTTCTTCCGCTTGAATGGTATGAAGATTTACGATTTCCTTTTTAGAAACTACTTCAGTTTTCACTACTTGTTGTGTAGCTGCGTGTTTTTTAGCTGCAAAATAAATTAAAGATTGTCCAGTTGAAACTCCTTCTTTAGAAGCTGGATTGTTTTTAATCATTTCGTCAACAGAAACTCCTAATTTTTTAGAAATAGCATATAAAGTTTCCCCTTGTTGTACTTGGTATTCGTACTTGTTTAAAGTCGATTTTGGCGCAACTACTTTTACACTAGAAGGCAAAGTTAAAACCGTATTTTCTTTTACACCATCTTTAGCATCTGGATTCAGTTTTAATATATCGTCTGGTTTTACATTGTATTTTTTTGAAATACTATATAAAGTTTCTCCTTTTACAACAGTATGTTTGCTTTGCGAATAACCTGCAAAACTTACTAAAAATAAAATAATGTATATATGTGCCTTTTTCATACGTAAATATTTATTGCTTTTATATTGAATTTCTAATAAGAAACAATTTTAATGCCAAGATTCAGAATGACAAAATCAATTTCAATATCAATTTTCAAAAATAAGCATTATAATTTCATTTACAACATTTCAAAATAAAAAAAGCAATGCCAAATTTTATATTAAATATTGACATTGCCATTGCTTTTTGAAATTGTTATTTCTTTTTTATTCCCATTCAATAGTTGCTGGTGGTTTTGAACTAATATCGTAAACTACTCTATTAACACCACGAACATTATTTATAATATCATTTGAAATTTTTTGCAAAAACTCATAAGGTAAATGTACCCAATCTGCTGTCATTCCGTCTGTAGACTCAACAGCTCTTAAGGCCACTACTTTTTCGTAAGTACGCTCATCACCCATTACACCAACACTGTTTACTGGTAATAAAATCGCACCCGCTTGCCAAACTTTATCGTACAAACCGTGTTCTTTTAATCCGTTGATAAAAACAGCGTCAACTTCTTGTAAAATCGCTACTTTTTCTGGTGTGATATCACCTAAAATACGAATTGCTAAACCAGGACCAGGAAAAGGATGACGACCTAATAATTCTGGATCGATTCCTAAAGTTGCTCCTACTCTACGCACTTCGTCTTTAAACAACATACGTAAAGGTTCAACAATTTGTAATTTCATAAAATCTGGTAAACCACCCACATTATGGTGTGATTTTATTGTTGCAGATGGACCACCAGTTGCAGAAACTGATTCGATTACATCTGGATAAATGGTACCTTGACCTAAGAATTTCACATCCGTTAACAAATTTGCTTCAGCATCGAAAACTTCAATAAATGCGTTTCCAATTGCTTTACGTTTTGCTTCCGGATCATCTAAACCTGCTAAAGCATCGTAGAATCTTTGTGAAGCATCAACACCTTTTACGTTTAATCCCATTCCTTTGTATTGATCTAATACACCTTGGAATTCGTTTTTACGTAATAAGCCGTTATTTACGAAAATACAATATAAATTATCTCCGATTGCTTTGTTTAAAATTACTGCCGCAACAGTAGAATCTACTCCACCAGATAAACCTAAAACTACTTTATCGTTTCCGATTTTAGCTTTCATATCCGCAATTACTTCTTCTACAAAAGCATTTGGTGTAAATGTTTGTTCCACTTTAGCAATTTTCACTAAAAAGTTTTCTAACATTTGTTTTCCATCTGTTGAATGGTAAACTTCTGGGTGAAATTGAATGGCATATGTTGTTTCACCTTCAATTTTATAAGCAGCATTTTCTACATCTTTCGTACTAGCGATTTTAACACCGTTAGTTGGTAAGCTTTTAATCGAATCTGAATGTGACATCCAAACTTGACTATTTTCAGAAACACCTTCTAAGAATGTTTCGTTTTCTTTTATGTAAGCTAAATTAGCTCTTCCGTATTCTCTAGTGTTTGAAGCCGCAACTTCTCCACCTGAAAAATGAGCTAAATATTGTGCACCATAACAAACTGCTAATAATGGTTTTTTTCCTCTAATTTCAGATAAATCTGGATGTAACACTTCTTCTGAACGAACAGAAGCAGGACTTCCACCTAAAATTACAGCTTTATAAGAAGATAAATCTGCTGGGATTTTATCGAAAGGAAAAATTTCGCAAAAAATATTTAATTCTCTTACTCTACGAGCAATTAATTGTGTGTATTGCGAACCGAAATCTAAAATTAATACGTTGTTCATTATGTTGAGTTGTTGTTTTATTATTGTTAGGAACAAGTCGCGACTTGTCCGTACGAATTTATTTTATTTAATATTCAAAAGTTCCGTATTCGGAATTGATGGTTAATTTTGTTGTCTCTGAAGCTTCCACTCGACCAACAATTTGTGCATCGATATTGAAAGATTTAGAAATTTCAATGATTTCATTAGCGATTTCAGCTGGAACATAAATTTCCATACGATGTCCGCAATTGAAAACCTGATACATTTCTTTCCAATCCGTTTTAGAATTTTCTTGAATTAATTTGAATAATGGCGGTACTGGAAATAAATTATCCTTAATAACATGAACCTCTTTTACAAAATGCAACACTTTCGTTTGTGCACCACCACTACAATGCACCATTCCGTGAATTTGATTTGGTGTGTAGGTATCTAATAATTTTTTAATTACTGGAGCGTAAGTTCTTGTTGGAGAAAGCACTAATTTACCTGCGTCTATTGGACTATTTTCAACGGCATCTGTTAATTTCGTTTGTCCAGAATAAACTAATTCATTAGGAACTGCGGCATCAAAACTTTCAGGATATTTAGTAGCTAAATATTTCGCAAAAACATCATGACGAGCTGAAGTCAAACCGTTACTTCCCATTCCACCGTTGTATTCTGTTTCGTATGTTGCTTGTCCGAAAGAAGCTAAACCAACAATAACATCACCAGCTTGAATATTGGCATTATTGATGACTTTATTTCTTTCCATACGAGCCGTTACGGTAGAATCTACTATAATTGTACGAACTAAATCACCTACATCAGCAGTTTCTCCACCAGTTGAATGAATTGTAACTCCGTGTTTTTTTAATTCAGCGATTAATTCTTCTGTTCCGTTGATAATTGCTGAAATAACTTCAGCTGGAATTAGATTTTTATTTCTTCCAATTGTAGAAGATAACAAAATATTATCTGTTGCACCAACACATAATAAATCGTCTATATTCATAATTAAAGCATCTTGAGCGATTCCTTTCCAAACCGAAATATCACCAGTTTCTTTCCAGTACATATAAGCTAAAGCCGATTTTGTACCTGCGCCGTCAGCATGCATAATAATGCAGTACTTTTCGTCGTTCGTTAAATAATCTGGGATAATTTTGCAAAACGCTTGAGGAAACAATCCTTTGTCGATGTTTTTAATAGCATTATGCACGTCTTCTTTAGAAGCAGAAACTCCTCTAAGATTGTAGCGTTGGCTCGTTTCAGAACTCATTTTTATGGTGTTGATTGTTGTGTGCGGCAAAGATATAAATAATTAGGCAATTAGGCAATTCGAAACAAATCAATTTAGGAACAAATGATATAACAGAAAAATTCACAACCTTTGCAGATATGTTTTATATTGAATCAATAAAATAATAATTGGAAAAATTAGAAAATTCATTTGCTAGCTGGATTATTTGTGAAAGTTGTAAAGGTCTAGGTAAAAAAAGTCGGAAGCTCAGTAAGAAAGTGCTACTCCGCTACCAATTGGCGTGCGATGAATTTGAAAAAACTAAAGCTGGTGAAAATGCTCCAGTTCGTCCTAAAGCAGAGCAATATTCTTGCTTAAATTGTTCTGGATCTGGTTTAGTTCTTTCTGATCATTTTCCGAAATCAGACAATGAGAATTATCCACATGTTGCAATTATTGGCGCTGGAATTGGCGGAGTGGCGCTAGCTGTAGCTTGTTTGCATCGTGGAATACCGTTTACGCTTTATGAACGTGATATCAGTTTTACTGACAGATCTCAGGGTTACGGACTGACTTTACAACAAGCTAGTAAAGTAATTAAAGGATTAGGATTAATTTCTTTAAAAGAAGGCGTAGTTTCTACAAGACACGTGGTTCATAACACAGATGGAAAAGTGGTTGGTGAATGGGGAATGCGAAAATGGTTACCATCAGAAACGAAAACAACTTCGAAGCAAACCAATATGCATATTTCAAGACAAGCTTTACGTTTAGCGTTATTGGAACAACTCGGAGAAAATACTAGAGTTCAATGGGGTCATCAATTATTAGATTTTAAAGAAAATAAAAATGGTGTCGATTTGAATTTTCAAGTAAATGGTGAAATTAAAAATGTAAAAGCTGATCTTGTCGTTGGAGCCGATGGTATTCGTAGTTCGGTGCGAAGATTACTAATTGGTGAAGAAAATACACCTTTACATTATTTAGATTGCATTGTAATTTTAGGAATTTGTCCTTTGAATGCATTAGAAAATATGGATTCTCCTCTACTCGATTCAGCTACAGTTTTTCAAACCGCAAATGGAAATGAGCGAATTTATATGATGCCTTATGATTCAAATTCGATAATGTGGCAACTTAGTTTTCCAATGTCGGAAAAAGAAGCTATTGAATTGAGTGCAAAAGGTCCGAAATCTCTCAAAGAAGAAGCATGTCGAAGAACACAATGGCACCATCCTATTCCTCAGATTTTGACTGCAACATTAGAAACGCAAATTTCCGGATATCCTGTTTATGATAGAGAATTACTCACATCAGAATTAGTATCAAAAGGAAAAAACATAACTTTAATTGGAGATGCAGCACATCCTATGAGTCCATTCAAAGGTCAAGGTGCGAATCAAGCACTTTTAGACGCTTTGAAACTAGCTCGAGAAATCTCAAAAAAATGTAAACCTTCTTCAAATTGGAGAGAAATTGGAATTCGAAAAAGCATATTAAACGATTTTGAATCAGAAATGTTAGAAAGAAGCGCTACCAAAGTCAAAGATTCAGCTGAAGCGGCAAAATTTTTGCATTCTGAAATGGCACTTCATGAAGGTGATGAACCTAGAGGAAGTGTTGTAAAAAGAAAAGGATAATTAGCCAATGTGACAATTCATCAATGTGCCAATTATTAGCACCTAAATTATTTAAAAGAAAGTTTGAATTTTCCTAATTTTTCTAATCGATAAAGCATCAATATTGTAAATTTCATACAATCGGCACATTGACGAATTGTAAAATTGACGGATTAAACTATTTCTCCAAAATCATAATTTCCACTCTTCTATTTGCAGCCGCTTGTTCTTCCGTAGCTTCAGGAATTGGGAATTTTGGTTTCGTTACACCAAAACCTTTTACTTTTACACGGCGTTCTAAAATGTAGTTTGATTGTAATACACGACGTACTTGTTTCGCACGCTCTAACGATAATTTTCTAACATCGTTATCCGTACAACAAATATGACCTTGAATTTCAATATGTAATCTTGGGTTTTCTGTCATAATTCGGATCAATTCGAAAACTTCTCTTTGCGAAGAAGGCATAATTCCGAATGAATTTTTATAGAATTGAATTTCTGGTAAAACAATCAATGTTCCTGGTCGAGATAATTCAATTTTTTCTGCTAAAGAAGCACCTTCTGGGAAATGCATATCTACTTCTTCAATTGGCGTTAACCCGTTTGTTGGAATATCTTTTGGTTCTTCTATTTTTGGTTTAATTAATTCCGCTTCTTTGGCTAAATCTTTTTCCTGTAAAAAAACAACAATTGCTTTTCTGTTTTCTGCTTTTGTGTTTGATTTTGCTCCTGCTTCACCAAGTGAAATCGATTTAAAATCTTCTCTAATTTTTACAGAAGCTTTAACTTTATTGAAAATATAATCTACACGTTTTTGTGATAACGTATCGTTATAACCTGTTGAACCTACTTCATCCGTAGAACCAGTTATAGAAAGAATTTTAGATGTTTTATTTGCAGCAATCCATTTATTCAATTTTACCAATTCTACTTGATTTAGAGCTGATTTGTTGTTTTCGAAATAAAACGAAACACTTTCTTGACCAAAAAAGAAAAAAGGCAAAAAGAAAAAGGCAAAAGCAAATAAGATTTTCATTATTTAAAATATTTTATGTTTTGAGATTTACAAATATAGAATTAAAAACTTTGAATAAAACAGGTTCTCGATACATTCCGATGAAAAATCGGAACACTCGAACTGACGGTTTAATATAAAATTTGCTAAAACTGTGCCAATTATTTATCGACGATTAAAATTTCAACCCTACGATTGGCTTTTCGTTGCTCTTCATTTTTTTCTGGAATGGGATAAATAGGTTGCTTAGCATCAAAGCTTTTATAGCTTAATCTCGATTTATCAATTCCATTTATCACCAAATATTCAACTGTTCCAACACAACGTTTTAAAGCAATTTCTTCATCATCTTTTCCTGGAGTACAACAAATATGTCCTTGAATTTCAATTTTTAATTTCGGATTATCTTTTAAAACTTGTAATAATTCTTCCCGAATTTTATACGATTCTGGATATAAAATATCAGTTCTGTCGTAAAAACTCAAATTCTTTAATACTAATTTATCTCCAATTTTAGATTTTTTGACCACATCTGCTAATTCATTGTCTTTAGTGATTTTTATTGCAGCTTGTTTTTCAATTTTGAAATGAATTTCTACTTTTCTATTTAAATCTAAATTTTTCAATTGGTTAAAATTTTCTCCTTTAGATTTTACTTCAAAAACAGTATTGAAAGTTGCTAGTCGAAGTAAACTTGCAATAAAACTCGCTCTTGCTAAAGCTAAAGAATCATTGTATTGATTTGATGATCTTAAGTCACAAAACCCAATAACTTTTAAGATTTTTAAATCTTTTGTTTTAACGAAATTGTTAAACTTATCCAATTCCGTTTTGTTTAATTCACTTGAATTGGTTTCAAAAAAAAGGGTGAATTTTTTCTGTGAAAAAGAATTTAAAAAGAAAATAAAAAATAAACTTACTAATACCGACTTCATAAAAACAATAGTTCTTTATAATAACTCAAATCAATAGAAATTATTAAATAAAAAGAATGCTTGATATTTCTAACAAGCATTTTCAATTTCTATATATTAGTATAGCGTTTCATTATTTTGTAACAGTTTATTTTTCTAAAATCAAAATTTCAACTCTTCGATTGGCTTTTCGTTGTTCTTCATTTTTTTCTGGAATTGGAAAAAGTGGTTGTGTAGCATCAAAACCTACATATGTCATTCTATCTGAAGAAATTCCGTAATCAATTAAAAAATCATAAACCGCAATACATCTTCTTAATGAAAACTCTTCAACATCTCTTCCTGGTGTACAGCAAATATGACCTTGAATTTCGATTTTAATTTTTGGATTTTTCTCTAAAACTTCATACAAATCTTCTAAAAAAGGAATAGATTCTGGATAAAACTCCGCAGTTCTAACGTAGAAATTTAAATTATTCAGTAAAATTTTATCACCAACTTTACTATCGATAATTTTCTTTTGTAATTCTGTTGGATATTCATCAATTACAACTTCTTCAACAAGTGGTTTTTTAATAATTTCAATTTCTTTGGTTGGAATTGATTCAATAACTACCTTGTTAACTTCGTACTCAATTTCAACTTTTCGATTTAAAGATAAATCGGTTTTTTGTTTGAATTCTTCTCCTTTAGAAACTACAATAATTGAAGATTTATCAGCAATTGAAAGTGAATTTAAAATAGTATTGGCACGATTTAATCCTAATTGATAATTATAAGCATTGCTTGCTCTAAAATCACAAAATCCAGAAACCTTGTTTACTTTAACGTCTTTTTTCTGAATAAAACCATTCAGAATACTATCTTGTTTTTGATTTAATACATATTTATCAGTATCAAAATATACTGTGAATTTTTCTTGAGAATATAAAGATGATGTTACAAGTAACATTAATAATAAAAAACGCATAATTGCTTCATTTTAGGACTTTGGAAAAGTATGGTTTTTTATTTTATAAACCAAAAAAAAGCTTACCATTTCTGATAAGCTTTTAACATATTTATAAACAATTATTTAATAAAAAATAATTCTCTGTATTTTGTTAAGGGCCACATTTCGTCATCTACTAACAATTCTAATTTATCAGAATGTTCTCTAATGATTTCAAAATATGGTTTTACTTTATTACAGTAAGCCGCAGCCATTTTTTCTGTATTATCTAAATTATTTGCTTTTTTACGTTCCGAAATCATTTCGTCAATATTGTGGTGAATTCCTTCAATATGTTCTGAAATTTCTTTAATTAACGAAATTTGTTCTTTTGCGATTTTTTCGAAATCTTTACCGAAAATTTCTTTTAAACCTCTAACGTTTTCAATTAACGTATTTTGATATTTAATAGATGTTGGAATTACGTGATTACGAGCGATATCTCCTAAAACTCTTCCTTCAATTTGAATTTTCTTCGTGTATTCTTCTAATTCAATTTCGTAACGAGATTCTACTTCCACATGATTCATTACGCCTAATTCAGCAAATAAATCGAATGCTTTTTTAGAAACTTTAGCTTTTAAAGCTTCTGGAGTTGTTTTATGATTGCTTAATCCACGTTTTTTCGCTTCTTTTTCCCAAGCATCACTATAACCGTCACCTTCAAACAAAATCGCTTTTGTTCCTTTGATGTATTCTCTTAAAGTATTGAAAATCGCTTCGTCTTTCTTTAAATCTTTTGTTTCAATTAAATGATCTACTTCTTTCTTGAAGTCGATTAATTGTTTTGCTACAATTGAATTTAAAGTTGTCATTGAAACCGCACAGTTTGCAGTAGAACCAACCGCTCTGAATTCGAATTTGTTTCCTGTAAAAGCAAATGGTGAAGTTCTGTTTCTATCTGTATTATCTAATAAAACGTCTGGTAATTTACCAACTACGTTCAATTTTAAATCTGTTTTTTCTTCTGGAGATAATTTCCCTTGAGTTACACCTTCTAATTCAGCTAAAACTTTAGTTAATTGTTGTCCGATGAATACCGAAATAATTGCTGGTGGCGCTTCATTTGCTCCTAAACGGTGATCGTTACTTGCAGATGCAATTGATGCTCTCATTAACTCTTCGTAATCATGAACCGCTTTAATCGTATTGATAAAGAACGTTAAGAACATTAAGTTACTCATTGGCGTTTTTCCTGGCGCTAATAAGTTAATTCCAGTATCTGTTGCTAATGACCAGTTGTTATGTTTACCAGAACCATTTACGCCTTTAAAAGGTTTTTCGTGGAATAACACTTTGAAATCGTGTCTTTCCGCTACTTTTTCCATCACATCCATTAATAAAGAGTTGTGGTCAACTGCTAAATTAGTCTCTTCGAAAATCGGAGCTAATTCAAATTGTCCTGGAGCTACTTCATTATGACGTGTTTTAACTGGAATACCTACCAACATACATTCGTATTCTAATTCTCTCATATATTGTAATACACGAGTTGGAATTGAACCAAAATAATGATCATCTAATTGTTGTCCTTTAGAAGAAGTATGTCCTAGTAAAGTTCTACCTGTTGCTAAAATATCTGGTCTTGAAGCTGCTAATGCTGCGTCAATTAAAAAATATTCTTGTTCCCAACCTAAAGTTGGTGTAATTTTTTTAACGTTTTTATCGAAATACTTAGCTACTTCAGTTGCAGCAGTATCGATGGCACTTAAAGCTCTTAATAAAGGTGTTTTATTATCTAAAGCTTCACCAGTATACGATACGAAAACAGTAGGAATACATAAAGTACTACCAAAAATAAATGCTGGAGATGTTGGATCCCAAGCGGTATAACCACGAGCTTCGAAAGTATTTCTAATTCCTCCATTTGGAAAAGAAGAAGCATCTGGTTCTTGTTGCACTAATTGCGTTCCACCAAATTTTTCAACTGGATCAGAACCGTCCATTGATGTTTCAAAAAAAGCATCATGTTTTTCAGCAGTTGTTCCAGTTAAAGGTTGAAACCAGTGCGTGTAATGCGTTACATTTTTAGTTAAGGCCCATTCTTTCATTCCCATTGCCACATAGTCAGCAATTTTACGATCGATTTTAGTTCCTAATTCAATGGCACTTTTAACTGCTTTGTAAGCATCTGGAGTTAAAAACTGTCGCATTGCTTTGTCACCAAAGACATTTGAACCAAAAATTTCAGATTTTCTTGCTGTTTCTTCAAAAGAAACTGGTTTTCTACTAGTAGCTTTGTCTAAAGCTTGGAAACGAAGTGTAGCCATAAAGTTATGTTTTAAAAATTATATCCTTAATTTTATGGTGCAAAAATACAAATAAAACACAAATAAAAAAATTTACCCCTAAAAAAATAGGGGTAAAATAAAAATAAATTGATTTTAATGAATTTAAACTTCAAAAAAACAGGGCACAACTTTAAAAAACAATAAAAAAAGAAAAGCTCGATGTGTTTTTTTAGAACTTTAACTTTACCAAGTTCCTAATTTCTTAATTTTAATTTATATTTGCTAAAAAATCAATTATTATGACAGTTTGGATTATTTTTCTAATCGCTATATCTATTTTCTTAGCCTTAGATTTAGGAGTTTTTAATAAAAACCCTCACATTATTAGCAGTAAAGAAGCCTCAAAATGGACCATTTTATGGGTTACACTTTCTTTTATGTTTTCTGGAGTAGTTTACCTATTATATAGTGGTAATCATATTGCTAACCCAACTAATTTAAAACCACTTGAAGCTTCCATTAAATTCATAACAGGTTATTTAATTGAACTTTCTTTAAGCGCCGATAATATATTTGTAATCGCCATAATTTTTGCATCATTCAAAATACCACAAAAATACCAACACAGAGTTTTATTCTGGGGAATCATTGGAGCTATTGTATTTAGAGGTTTAATGATCTTTTTAGGTGTTGCGCTTATCAATAGATTCGAATGGATTATTTATGTTTTCGGAGCATTCTTAATCTTCACTGCTATGAAAATGCTTTTCAGTAAAGAGGAAGAAGAATTTGACCCAAAAGATTCTAAAATTTACAAATTCATAGGTAAAATATTTCCAGTTCATACTGAAATTGAAGGACAAAAATTCTTTATTAGAAAAAACAATATTAACTATGTAACTCCTTTATTTATTGCTTTAATCGTAATTGAAGTTATGGATGTAATTTTCGCTTTAGACAGTGTTCCTGCCATTTTAGCAATTACATCTGACCCGTTTTTAGTATTTAGTTCTAATATATTTGCCATTTTAGGATTACGTTCTATGTATTTCTTTTTAGCGAATATGATTGAAAAATTTAGCTATATCGAATATAGTTTAATTGCTATTTTAACTTTCGTAGGTATCAAAATGTTATTGATTCACCACTTTCCAGAATTTTTCCCAGAATGGTTGTCCTTAGCTTTTATTGCTTTATCTATTACACTTGGAGTTGTAGTTTCGTTACAGAAAAATAAAAACAAGTAATGAAAGTATATACTAAAACTGGAGATAAAGGTACTACTGCCCTATTTGGAGGAACACGTGTACCAAAAGACCATATAAGAATTGAAAGTTATGGAACTGTTGACGAATTAAATTCTTACATTGGATTAATTCGTGATCAAGATTTTAATCAACATTATAAAGACATTTTAATCGAAATTCAAGACAGATTATTTACTGTTGGTGCTATTTTAGCTACTCCTCCAGAAAAAGAAGTTTTGAAAAATGGCGAAAAACGATTACAAAACCTAGGAATTCTTGAAAGTGACATCGAATTACTAGAAAAAGAAATTGATGCTATGGAAGAAGAATTGCCACAAATGACTCATTTTGTTTTGCCAGGCGGACATACAACCGTGTCATATTGTCATGTAGCACGTTGTGTTTGTAGAAGAGCGGAGCGTTTAGCAGTACATTTAAGTCATAACGAACCTGTCGCTGACATAGCAATTAAGTACTTAAACCGACTTTCTGACTATTTATTTGTATTGGCACGAAAGTTGTCTCATGATTTGAACGCTGATGAAGTAAAATGGATACCTAGAAAGTGAGTTTAGAGTAAAGAGTAATTTAGTAAGGAGAAAATAGAAAAACTCTCAACTAAAAACTACTAACTCTCAACTAAAAATTAAGTTCTTAAAATTTATTAAAAAATAATTCAAAAAAAACTTGTCTTTTTAAGTAATAAATTTATTTTTGCATTAAACTAAAAAATCTAAATAAGATGTATTGGACGTTAGAATTAGCATCATATTTAAGTGATGCGCCATGGCCTGCAACAAAAGACGAATTAATTGACTACGCGATTAGAGCTGGAGCACCATTAGAAGTAGTGGAAAACTTACAGTCTATTGAGGATGAAGGTGAAATTTATGAGTCAATGGAAGAAATTTGGCCTGATTATCCAACAGACGAAGATTATCTTTGGAACGAGGATGAATATTAAAAAATAAATAACCAAATAAAAAGTCTCTTCGGTGAGGCTTTTTTTTTGGTTATCTTAGCAAACAGAAAACAAAACCGAAATAAGTTCTGGAGAAACTGAAACAAGTTCAGTTTAAACAAAATATATAAAAAACAGATTATGAGTATTATAAATTCGATATTAAAAGTATTTGTAGGTGATAAAGCTGCAAATGATATCAAAGCCATTCAGCCAATTGTGAACAAAATCAATTCTTTTCAAGAAGGATTAAAAAGCATTTCACACGACGAATTGAGAGCTAAAACTGCTTTCTTCAAAGATAAAATAAAGCAAGCTCGTTCGGAAAAAGACAACAAAATTGAAGCGTTAAAAGCAGAAGCAGAAAATACTGTTGATGTTGATGCGAGAGAAAACATATATTCAGAAATTGATAAGTTAGAAAAAGAAGCTTACGAGATTTCTGAAAAAGTATTAAACGAAATTTTACCTGAAGCGTTTGCTGTATTAAGAGAAACAGCTCGTCGTTTTAAAGAAAACTCATCTATTACAGTTACTGCAACTGCAAAAGACAGAGAACTTTCTGCAGATAAACCTTATATTACTCTTGTTGGTGATGAAGTAAACTGGGCAAATTCTTGGGATGCTGCTGGTAAACCAATTACTTGGGACATGATTCACTATGACGTTCAGTTAATGGGTGGTATCGTATTACATCAAGGTAAAATTGCCGAAATGCAAACGGGAGAAGGAAAAACTTTAGTAGCAACATTAGCACTTTACTTAAACGCACTTACAGGAAACGGAGTACACTTAGTAACCGTGAATGACTACTTAGCAAAACGTGATAGTACTTGGAAAGCACCAATATTCGAATTTCATGGTTTAACTGTGGATTGTATTGACAACCACCAACCAAACACAGAAGCTAGAAGAAAAGCCTACAACGCTGATATTACTTACGGTACAAATAACGAATTTGGTTTCGATTATTTACGTGATAATATGGCCAATTCTCCTGAAGATTTAGTACAAAGAAAACACAACTTCGCCATTGTCGATGAGGTCGATTCAGTATTAGTGGATGATGCAAGAACGCCATTAATTATTTCTGGACCAGTGGAAGATGGTGACAGACATGAATTCTTAGAATTAAAACCAAAAGTTGAAAACTTATTCGCTTTACAAAAGAAAATCGCAACAGATTGTTTAACTGAAGCAAAACGTTTATTAAAAGAAGGAAACACTAAAGATGGTGGTTTCCAATTATTAAGAACGTACCGTGCTTATCCTAAAAACAAAGCATTAATTAAGTTTTTATCTGAAGAAGGAGTTAAACAAATTCTTCAAAAAACAGAAAATGCACACATGCAAGATAACAACAGAGAAATGCCTAAAGTAGATGAGGCTTTATACTTTGTTATCGAAGAAAAAAACAACCAAGTAGAATTAACGGATAACGGAATTAAGTATTTATCACAAGATACAGATGAAACTTTCTTCGTTTTACCAGATATTTCTACTGGAATTTCAGCTATTGAAAAACAAAATTTAGATAAAGACGCGGAAGCAGAATTAAAAGAAGATTTATATAGAGAATTCTCTATTAAATCTGAAAGAATTCACACGCTAACGCAATTATTAAAAGCATATGCAGTATTTGAAAAAGATACAGAATATGTAATCATGGACAATAAAGTAATGATTGTTGATGAATCTACAGGTCGTATTATGGATGGTCGTCGTTATTCTGACGGATTACACCAAGCGATTGAAGCCAAAGAAAATGTAAAAATTGAAGCAGCTACTCAAACATTTGCAACAGTTACTTTACAGAATTATTTCCGTATGTACAGCAAATTAGCAGGTATGACGGGAACTGCCATCACTGAAGCTGGTGAATTCTTCGAAATCTATAAATTAGATGTTGTGGAAATCCCAACAAACAGAGGAATGGCTCGTATTGACAGAGAAGATTTAATTTACCGATCTGTACGTGAAAAATTCAATGCTGTTATTGAAGACGTTGTAGAACTTTCAAAAGCAGGAAGACCTGTTTTAATTGGAACAACTTCTGTAGAAATTTCAGAATTATTAAGTAGAATGTTAAAAATGCGTGGTATCAATCATAATGTATTGAATGCCAAAATGCATAAAAGTGAAGCAGAAATTGTAGCAGAAGCTGGTCAACCAGGAGTTGTAACTATCGCAACAAATATGGCAGGTCGTGGAACGGATATTAAATTATCTCCAGAAGTAAAAGCGGCTGGTGGATTAGCAATTATCGGAACAGAACGTCATGATTCTCGTCGTGTTGACAGACAGTTACGTGGTCGTGCTGGTCGTCAAGGTGATGTCGGAAGTTCACAATTCTACGTTTCATTGGAAGATAACTTAATGCGTTTGTTCGGTTCAGAAAGAGTCGCAAAAGTTATGGATAGAATGGGATTAAAAGAAGGTGAAGTGATTCAACATTCTATGATGACAAAATCTATCGAACGTGCTCAGAAAAAAGTAGAAGAAAACAACTTTGGAACGCGTAAACGTTTATTAGAATATGATGATGTCATGAATTCACAACGTGAAGTTGTTTACAAACGTCGTCGTCATGCATTACAAGGGGAAAGATTAAAAGTAGATATCGTAAATATGATTTATGATACTTGCGAAGTAATTGTGGAAAACAACAAAATTGTAAACGATTTTAAAAATTTCGAATTCCAATTAATTAGAACTTTTTCTATCACTTCTCCAGTTACGGAAGCAGAATTCGGAAAATTAAACCAACAACAAATTGTTGCTAAAACATATAAAGCAGCTTATGCTTATTATGAAGACAAAGTAATTCGTGATGCAAAAGAAGCCTATCCAATTATTAAAGACGTTTACGAAAATAACAACGGTCAATTTGAAAGAATTGTAGTACCATTTTCTGACGGAATTAAAACATTAAACGTAGTTACTAATTTAACGAAAGCCTATGAATCAGAAGGAAAATCGTTAATTACTGACTTCGAAAAGAATATCACTTTAGCTATTGTAGATGAATCTTGGAAGAAACATTTACGTAAAATGGATGAAATGAAACAATCGGTTCAATTAGCTGTTCACGAACAAAAAGATCCTTTATTAATTTACAAGTTCGAAGCGTTTAAATTATTTAAAGCGATGATTGAACAAGTAAATAAAGATGTGATTTCATTCTTATTTAAAGGGGAATTACCAAGACAAAACGCTAACGATATTCATGAAGCGCGTCAGGAAGCTAAGAAAACAAATTATACAGAATCTAAAGACGAAGTATTAAATTCTGATGAATTAGCTGAAGCGAACAGAGAAGCAGGAAACAATGCGCAACAACGCCCAGCAGTTACGGAAACTATCACTCGTGACCAACCGAAAATTAACAGAAACGATAATGTAACTGTTAAACACGTTATGACTGGAAAAAGCGAAACAATGAAATACAAAAAAGCAGAAAGCATGATTGCTTCTGGCGAGTATGTAATCGTAAATGAATAATTTGTCACACTGAGCGGAGTCGAAGTGTCTCAACAAAACAAAATCCTTAATTAGAAATAATTAGGGATTTTTTGTTTTAAAATAGTCTTCTTATCCTGAAAGGTTTCAAAAACCTTGTAGGTCTTACTTTTTAATACCTACAAGGTCAAAAAAAAGACCTTGCAGGATATCCAAAACAAAAACAAGTTGAATATGCCAATCTATTAAAGTTAAAAAACTATCTTTACTAAACAAATAATGCGCAGTAACTATAAAACTAACCATCATGGCTAAAAGTCAAGACGCAAAAAAGGTTGCCAAAAAAGAACCATTAAAAACGGCAAAAGAGAAAAAAGAAGAAAAAAGAGATAAGAAAAACAATCCTAAAAGAGATTAAATAATCCAGTCCTGAATTAGCAATAATTGAGGACTTTTTTATTACAAACTTTTAGTACTTTTACAAAAAAATTAAAATGATTTACTTAGAACCCATTCACGCCATATTTGAAGCACTAAAAACAAGTTTAGCTAACGGAACATTTGCCAAATTAACCTTAGGTAAAACCATTGGAAAAACAGAATTAACGAATATTTATTTCCGTACGATTGTAGATAACGACGTATTGAAATTCAATGTAACTTTTAGATATTTATCTGAAGAAATTGTAGAAATAAAACCAATTGAAGATGTAGTGATGCTATTAAGTCAATACATCAACAATCCGTTTTTGACTGTAATTTTATTCACTACAGAAAAAGACATCCTAATCAAACTAAACAAAAAACGTATTGCTACAGTTTCAGAAATGGACAATACATTCAAAAATGCAGATCCTGTTTTGTTAGAATACTTGAAGAAATAGTAAATACTTGTCATTCTGAACTTGTTTCAGAATCTCAAACGCTATATATCATTATTAAATTGCCACGAATTTTGAAAATAAATCGAATACTTACTTCGAAAAATTCGAAAATTCGTGGCTAAGTTTTTTATAGTGATTCTCATATAGATACTGAAATAAGTTCAGTAAGACAAGATTACAGAAGTAGATTGAGTGAGATGCTTTCAGCATGACAAACTATGCGTATAACTTATGTGAACTATTTCGAGCGGAGCGACTTTACTCACAAACCAAACTATGTTCCTATGTGTTTAAAACTAATATGACATATATGTTTTAAATTACAACTCATCCGGAAAAATTTTCCCAGGATTTAATATATTATTCGGATCAAAAATGGCTTTAATGCGTTCTAATAATTCCAAATGCACTTTTCCAAAAGCAATATCCATGTAGTTCTTTTGTACCAAACCAATGCCATGTTCACCAGAAAGTGTGCCTTTTAAAGCAACTGTCAATTCAAATATTTCTCTAATCCCTTTCGGAACTTCAATTTGCCAATTGTCATCTGACATGTTTTCTTTGATGATATTCACGTGTAAGTTTCCATCACCTGCATGTCCGTAACAAACCGAACGAAATCCGTATTTATTTCCAATTTCTTTAATTCCTTTTAACAATATTGGCAATTCGTAACGTGGCACCACCGTATCTTCTTCTTTATATATCGAATTCGATTTTACCGCTTCACCTACTCCTCTACGCATTCTCCAAAGTGCATTTTTTTGTTCTTCCGTATCGGCAAACAAAACCTCATCAATATCAAATTGCTCTACAACTTCTAGTATTTTCTCCGCTTCAATCATTAAAATTTCAGGATAATTCCCATCGACTTCAATTAACAAATGTGCTTGATGTTCGGGTTTAATATCTACAGAAATGCCGTCTAAAAATTTGACTGTCCAATCAATCGCATCGCGTTCCATAAATTCCAAAGCACTTGGAACAATTCCTGCTCTAAAAATCGCTGAAACGGCTTCACAAGCTTGTTCTGCTTTGTAAAATGGCACTAACAACAATACATTATGTTTGTTTTGCGGAATTAATTTTAAGACGATTTTCGTAATTACACCTAAAGTTCCTTCACTTCCCACCATCAATTGCGTTAAGTTGTAACCTGTTGAATTTTTTAACGTGTTTGCTCCTGTCCAAATAATATCTCCTGTTGGTAAAACGACTTCTAAATTTAACACATAATCTTTTGTTACGCCATATTTTACAGCACGAGCACCTCCAGAATTTTCGGCAATATTTCCGCCAATCCAGCAACTTCCCATACTACTTGGGTCGACAGGATAAAACAAGCCTTTTTCGGCAACTGCTTCACGTAACACTTGAGTAATAACAGCAGGTTCTACAATAACTTGTAAATTATTCTCGTCGATTTCTAAGATTTTATTCAAACGTTCTAACGACAAACCAATTCCTCCATAAATGGATAACGAACCACCACTTAATCCTGTTCTAGCACCAATTGGTGTAGTTGGGATTTTATATTGATTCGCCACTTTTAAAATTTCAGAAATTTCTTGAGTATTTGCTGGTTTTATTACGACTTGAGGCGGAAAAGATAAATCTTCTGTTTCATCGTGTCCGAAATGCAATAAAGTTTCTGCATCGGTAAAAATATAGTTTTCGCCAACAATAGCGGTTAGTTTTTGAAAGGCTTCAGTATTGAAATTCATTGTTTTAATGTTTTTTTTATTTGCCACGAATTCACGAATTTTTCGAATTAATATTCGTGCATTCATGGCTTATATTTATTTGATAATCAAATTTTTATTATGAAAACGATTGCCCTAGCCCTGATAGTAGCGGCATCCTTTTTAAAATATGTTGCCTGAGGCTCTCGAAGGCAACATATTTTAAAAAGATATAGCGGATAGCAGGATTTGGCTTCTGAAAAAAAATTCTTACTTTTACACAAAGCAATATTCATTGAGTAAAAATAATAAAATATCTGCACTTTCCGAAAAAGACGGAGTAAATAAACCTGAAATACTGAGTTTACAGGTGGCAAAGCATATTCAAGCATTTAGAAAGAAAGAAATTCTGGCGTCTGAATTAATTGAAAAAATTATTGCTGGCGATAAAGTCGCTTTGAGTCGTGCTATAACTTTAATTGAAAGTACGAATATCAATCATTTAGAAAAGGCGAATGAAGTCATCAATGGTTGTTTGCCTTATGCGAATAAATCGGTGCGAATTGGGATTACTGGAGTTCCTGGTGTTGGAAAAAGCACGTTTATTGAAGCGTTTGGAAAACATTTAACTGGTTTAGGTAAAAAAGTCGCAGTTTTGGCTATCGACCCAAGTAGTACATTGAGTCACGGAAGTATTTTAGGCGATAAAACCCGAATGGAAGAATTGGTGAAAGATGAAAATGCTTTTATTAGACCAAGTGCTTCTGGCGAAAGTTTAGGCGGAGTAGCAAGAAAAACACGCGAAGCCATTATTTTATGTGAAGCTTGCGGATTTGATACCATCATTATTGAAACCGTTGGTGTCGGACAAAGTGAAACAGCCGTTCATAGTATGGTGGATTTCTTTTTACTATTAAAGATTTCTGGTGCTGGCGATGAATTACAAGGAATCAAACGCGGAATTATGGAAATGGCAGATGCCGTTGTGATTAATAAAGCGGATGGCGACAACATTCAAAAAGCCAAAATGGCTAAAGTAGAATTCAACCGAGCTTTGCATTTATTTCCGATGAAAAATTCTGGTTGGAGTCCGAAAGTGACGACTTGTAGTGCCGTAACCACAGACGGAATTGCAGAGGTTTACGATATAATTACAGAATATATTACGTTAACAACAACTTCTGATTATTTTAACGAAAAACGTGAAAAACAAAACCAATATTGGATGTTAGAAACCATCAATGAACAATTGAAAAGTAGTTTTTACAACCATCCTGAAATCATCAAACAATTAGAATTGGTGAAACAACAAGTTTTCAATCATGAAATTTCACCTTTTTCAGGTGCGCAATTTTTGTTGGATGTTTTTAAGAAGATTTAAATTATAAAAAACCATTAGCCCAATTTACAAAATAAAACAAAAGCATGAAAAACATTGCATACATTTATTTAATAGCTTTTACTTTACTATTCGCATGTAATTCCGAAAAAAAAGAAAATATAATCGTAAAAAGTATTCCTCCTAAATTAACTGAAACAACACAAGAAAATGACGAAAAAATAATTTATGACGACAGGAGAGAAAGCTTAAAATTATTTATAAAAGACACAATAAAATCATCTAAATCATACTTTTTTTCAAACACTAAAACTAAAGATTTATTTCAGCTTACTATCATGCCTGGCTTAGTTAAAAATTCAAAGTCTGAATTACAAATAAAAAATGCAGAAAACAAAGTAATTTATTCTCAAACATTCGATTCTTTTTATTTTATTAGAGAAATTTATGACCCAGAAACTACCCCTACAACTGGTGGTCAAAAAGCTTATGAAGAGTATGTTGCTAATTATTGGAAAACATTGACACCTAAACAATTTGAAAATTTTTTCAATAAAAATGTAAAAGATTTTTTTGGTCATATTTCCTTTTTTGAGAAAGAGGACTATAAAGACATCCTTTCAACTGAAGAAATAATTAATGATGATTTTTTACAAGAAGTTAAAGCTGATTCTACTATCCTATTAATTAATGTTACCTGTTTTGATTGTGATGAAGGAGGAATGGCAATGGGATATTCTCAAAAACAAAAAAAAGTTGTAACTGTATCGGAGCATGATTAAATTATATATCTCGATAACCCACACATGCAAAATTGAATACACAATGAGCTTGTGCCACATAAAACCAAACTAATCACATATGAATTTCCAAAAAATTTTAATCGTTATTACGTTATTAACTGTATCGCAAAATTGTTTTTCAAATGAAAAACTTTCAAAAGATTTAGATAATGATAATATAAAAGACCAGATAATTTTTGATAAGAAAAATGCACAAATAATTTGCAAGTTATCAACGCAAAATTTTTTACCAATTAGAAGTCAAAAATTGGAATATTTGAATGATACTGCAGGAATTCAATCGACAAAAAATGGGTTTCAATTTTACAATCATTCTATGAGATTAGGGTATTATTGTCAATTTAGATATAACCCAACTGAAAAAAAAATTGAACTGATTGGAATGAGCAGATACAATCTAGGTAATGTAATGCAAGATGGTAGTGGAGAATCAAGTGTAAATTTATTAACTAAAAAATATATTGGTGAGTGGATTCGTTTCAATGAAAAAGCTCAAAAACACGTTAAACTACCAACAATATATAAACCATATAATATTGATAAAGTTTATTTAGAAGGTTTCAGTGTGAAACAACCTGATGATTTTGTTGCTTTTTGCGACAATCTAAGAAACAAAATTGTATATAAATAAACAATCTGCTACGCAAAGTCTCTCAGCTTTGCTCTTTTCTAAATTTAAAAAACAAAAACCACCTAAAGAAATTATGATAAGCAAAAATAAAATTACAATTTGTTTGATTTACTTATTGATAATTTCTTGTAGTGATAAGAAAGAAAGCAATAGCAATCTATTAAAAACTAGAGAAAATGTTCAAGTAAATAATTTTTCTAATAGTAATAAAGATAACGTTTTATCAGACACCAATGAAGCTGATACTTTGTCAAGTACTTATGAAGAGAGTAATGACAATTCAGAAATTGGCTATGAAGTTATGGAAAATGAAAGTGTTGGTCAACTTAAGTATGGTTTATCGTTACAAAAAGTAATTGATTTATTTGGAAACCCTAGTAAAGAAACTAAAACTGAATTATGGACTGGTGATGGTGAATATCATCAAACAATCAAATACTTTGAAGAAGGAATCGAACTTGATGTGATTGGCGAATCAGAAACTCAAAAAAAAGTAAATATGATTACTATATCCAAACCATCTAAGCTCAAAACTTTAAAAAATATTGGAATAGGAAGTGATTATAATGATGTTGAAAATGCATATAAAGATCAAATAGCTACAGATTTTTCAGATAAAGAATCTATTGTCGTTGGTTCAATATATGGTGGTTTAATCTTTACTTTAAAAAACAATAAAGTAGCATCCATTTTTATTGGATCTGCTTCCGAATAAATAACCTACAACGCAGATTTACTTCGTTAGTTCATCTAAAGCCTTGATATAATCCGACAAACTAAATCCTGAAAGTTCTATTTTCAGGATTTTTAGTTTGTAGGTTTTTTTGTATGTTTGCAATCCTCTAATAAAATGGAGATATAACTACTCTTTTTAGAATGTAGTTGCTCAATAAAAAAGGCAACAGCTAAGCTATAAATGAAGTTAACATAAACCTTAAAATAACAAACAAAAAATCATGAAACGAATTTGCAACATTAAAATAAAACTGATACTAATCATTTTTCTACTTCTTTCAAGTATAAATATATACTCCCAATGTTGGAATAAAGTGCAAGGTGGTCATTGGAACTCTTTTGGATTAAAAAATGACGGGACGCTTTGGGGTTGGGGAGATAATGATTATAGACTTCCAACAACATCGAATATTCCTTTACAAATTGGTAATGACTCCAATTGGACAAATATTTCAACTTCATATTGGTATACACTTTTACAAAAGTCAAATGGAACATTATGGGGTTGGGGTGGTGACCCATTTGGAAACGGAATAAACTATAGTGATATTCCAACACAAATTGGTACATCAAATGATTGGGTAAAATTTGAAGCAGCTATATATCATTCTTTAGCTATAAAATCAGATGGTACGCTATGGACTTGGGGGAGAAACCAAAATGGTCAACTTGGGGATGGAACAAATACATTTAAATATTTACCAACACAAATAGGTACATCTACAAACTGGACTCAAATATCAGGAGGAGATAGACATTCACTTGCAATTAAATCTGATGGTACTTTATGGGCATGGGGCGCTAACGATTTTGCTCAACTTGGTAATGGCACAACAACTGCAACAAATGCCCCAATACAAATAGGCACAGCAACCAATTGGGCTAAAGTTGAAGCTGGAGAATTATGCTCTTTTGCAATTAAAACTGATGGAACATTATGGGCTTGGGGTTATAATTATTTTAGTCAATTGGGAAATGGAAACACTCAAACCTTAGTAGTTCCTACACAAATTGGAACTTCAACAAATTGGGGTAATGTAATTTCTGGTCATTCCCATACATTAGCCACTGACAATAATGGTAAATTATATTCGTGGGGAAATAACAGTAATGGACAATTAGGAGGTGGAGGAAACAATAGTACACCTGTTAACAATGACATAGATTGGAATACGATAAGTGTTGGCTATACACATTCATTAGTGGAAAAAAACGATGGCTCAGTTTGGGTTTTTGGAGAAAATTACTTTGGTCAATTAGGAAATGGAATTTCTATAGATTTATGGACTCCAACCGTTATTAGTTGTCCTACTACTTCATTATCAATTGAAGATTTTGATACTAGTCAATTAAAAATTTATCCAAACCCAAGTAACAACATAATTAATATTGAAAATAATAAATATCAAATAAAAAAAATAGAATTATATGATGTAACAGGTAGACTCCTAAAAACAGAAATAGTAAATACAAATAATTTTATTTTAAATATTTCAGATTTAGAGAAAGCAACTTTTATTTTAAAAATTCAAACTGAAAATAATTCACAAACTATAAAAATAATTAAAAACTAAAAACAGAGAACTATCTGATAACAGCAGTTATAAGAAATTGAGTTTTAACACCCGATAGCTCAATTTTGCAATCCGCACCACAACAAAAAATCCTGAAAGTTTCTATTTTCAGGATTTTTGTTTTGTAGGAAGTTATGTATATTTGGAAACCTTAAATAAGTTAGCCAAAATCTTATGAGAAAAACATTTTATTATATAGTCCTATTAATTATAACTCTTTCTTGTTCAGAGAAAAAGACGCCATCAGAAAATAGCAACCTTAAAAATAGTAAATCTGATACGGTTTTAAAAACAGAAGAAATTAATCAATTGGAAGACAATTCTGATTGTGTTTTTGAAGATGATTACAAAAAAGTAACAGAAGATTGGCTAAATGATCTTGAAATCAAAAAATATGTTTGGGATCCAAAAACTAACAAAGCAATCGTAATCTATAATGGAGATACTTTAACTTTATATAGAGGTGGCTGTAACCATTTTATAAGTTCCGTAGAATTTAAAACAGCTATTTACCCAAATAAAACACTCGACACTACTCTATTAAGAAAAATTAAGGAGGTAGCCTGTAAATTTAAATTTGACAATTATTGCAAAAAACTTAGTGAAGGTTTGTATAAAAAAACAGAAAATAGTAATTCATCATTTTTTTTAGAATTTGAAGATGATAATACGGAAGACAATTTATTTTTTAATGGGATTCAAATTATAGAAAAAGAAAAAAGAACAAGTATTAACATATCTGAATATTACAATTAACACCCACTACGCAAAGTCTCCCACCTTTGAACAATAAACAACTTAGCAATAATTATAAAATAACAAAATGAAAATCCAAATTTCTATTATTACCCTCTTGTTTTTCATCAGTTGTAAAAAAACCGATACGAAACAAGCGACTCAAAATACCGAAAATAAAACCCAAAGCGTAATCAAATCAAAAGACACACGCAATAAAGAGAAAGTAGAATTTGAAAAATATTCCGCATCTGGAATTATTATCTATCAAAACAATAGATTATTTGACGAAAACCTAAAAGCAATAGGTCAACTCTATTCCAAAGGATTTGAAAAAGTGCAGATTTTAGAAAGATCTAAAAAGATGTATAATCTAGAAAACAGCTCTGAATATTGCGAAAAAGCCTATTTCATAAAAATAAGATACAACAACCAAGATTGCATCGTATTCGGAAAAGACGTTTATGAAATCGATATGAAACAAAAATTTTCATTTCAAGACCCAAATGGCGACCAACTATCCTTATTTCCTGTGACAAATTTCGAAATGGGCGCCTCAGATGATGATGGTTTAACGGGTTGCGATGATTATAGCTTTTTAATAATTGAAAATAAAAACAAGCGAACTTTTACTTCTATAAAGTATCCTACAAACGGAACTAATGATAAAATCAAAAAACTAGAAAAAGCAGTATTAATTCATGACGAAGGTGCTAATGAAGAAATACAAAGTGTGGCTACAAAAAAGGATACTTTAGTTATTGCCATGAAAGCAACCTATCAAGAAGGCGGAAGCACATTCAATTTAAAAACAACATTTAAAGACCATTTCTCAAAATCTATCATAACAGACAAAATTATTTTTGAAGAATGACTTTGAGAGTTTTTGTTTTTAGAATTTTGTTTTTGTAGGATTTTTTAGTTTGTGAGAATTTTTGTAGGTTTGGGAAGAGCTAAACAAAACTTCCATAAACAATCTTTTTTAGAAAGATTGTCGAAATAAAATTTGGTATATATACAAATTGGTAGTAATGTTACTATGAATAATTTTCAAAATAAAGATTATTTAAATCAAATTTTTATTAAAAATACAATTATTGAAATTTAATTAAATAAATACTATTTTTGTAATGTAAAATTTATAAAATGGATAATGAATTAATAGATCATTACGACGAAATTGAAGGAGAAGAAACTTTAAGTAATGAAGCAAAAGAAAAATTAAATAAAACTGAAACTTCAGAAGACAATCCATACCCATATGAGAATATAAATATTGGAAGAGATAATTTCTCTGCATTTCAATTATACAGAAAATACAAGGACAACATAATAAAATTAGACCCTGATTTTCAACGAGAAAGCAACGTTTGGAATCCAAAACAAAAATCTGAACTTATAGAATCTATATTAATTGGTATACCATTACCAATTTTTTATGTTAAACAAGATAAAAAAGGGAATTTAATTTTAATAGATGGTAGACAAAGACTTTCAACTATTTTCGATTATATGGATAATAAATTTTCTTTATCAGGCTTAAAAATATTATCAAAATTTAATGGTTTTCTTTTCAAAGGAAAAGATGAAGATGATGAAAAATCATTGAAAAGTATTTACAGAGGGAAAATTGAAGACGTTAACTTGACTCTTCATATTATCAAAGAACCAACACCCGAAAAACTAACTTATGATTTATTTGATAGAGTTAATCGTGGAGGAACACGATTAAACAATCAAGAAATGAGAAATGCAATCTACCAAGGTAGTTCAACCCTATTTTTAAAAACTTTAAGCAAATTAGAGAGCTTTAAGAATGTAACAGAGACTATTTCTCCATCAAGAATGAAAGATCGATATTTAATATTAAGGTTTGTTGCCTTTTATTTATGGAGAAAAAAAATAACTATTGATTTTAATAATAGAAATCCATTAGATTATAAAAGTGATTTAGAGGACTTTTTAGCCAAAACTATGGATTTTCTTAATTCTAAAGAATTTGAAGTAAAAGATCTTGAATTAAAAAGTGAAGAAATATTAACGCTAACTGTTAATAATAACGAGATTTGTTTAAAAGATAACAATGAAATATTTGTTATAAAATCAGATTTAATATTTTCAAATATTCAAATTTCATTTGAAAAGGCAATGAAAAACATTCTAAATTTATTTGGAAATAATAGTTTCAGATTACCTAAAAAAGAAGGTGGTACGTTAAGACCAATAAATATGGCATTATTTGAAGTTATTACCTATTTTTTTATTGAACTTGAAGATGAATTTGACGAAAAAAGAAAAATAATATTAGATGAGTATAATAAATTGATTAATAATGAATTATTCAAAATCACTAACAAAGAAGATGATGATTTTGTTGGAAGTTTGACCTATACTGTTGATAGTAATAAGTCGGTTATCAAAAGATTCACCATAATTGAGAAAAAAATTAAATATATAAAGGAAGAATGTTAAAAAAACTAAACATATCAAATTTTAAATGCTTTAACGAAGTATCTATTTCTTTTGGAAAGATTACGCTTTTTAGCGGAACTAATTCATCTGGAAAGTCCTCAGCCATTCAAGCATTATTATTAATAGATAACTCATCACAAAATACAAATTCACAACTCAATAGCGATTGGTTGGACCTAGGTTCCTTCGAAGAAGCAAGGAATTTCATTACAAGAGCTGAATCATTTTCAATAGAACTTGAAACAAATGACAATGCTAAAAGTAGTTTTACATATAGTGAAAAAGAAAAAATTGGATTTCCAATTACAAATTTCAATCACATTTTACTCAAATTTAATTATCTATCTGCTCATAGAGTTGGTCCACAAAATTTTTACTCTAAAAACTTTGATTCAAAAAACATTATAGGAAAAAAGGGAGAGTTTTTAATTGATTTATTAAATCAAAATAAAACATTTAACGTTGAAAAATCAAGAATTATTACCGAAGATAGTTACACACTAGAATATCAAGTAAATTATTGGTTAAAAAAAATACTAAATGTTAAACTAGATGTGCAGGATTTAGGCATTACAAATTTGGTTTCAGCAAGTTATTCGTTTAATGATAATAAAATGGTTAGACCATACCATGTTGGAGCTGGTATTAGTTACATTGTAGGTATTATTATTTTAGGTCTTTATATTGACAAAGAAAGTGTTTTAATTATAGAGAATCCAGAAATACATTTACATCCAAAAGCACAATCAGATTTAGCTGATTTCTTTTGTTTTATAGCAAACGCTGGGGTTCAAATTATTATTGAAAGTCATAGTGACCACATCTTCAATGGTATACGAAAATCTGTATTTAACAAAACTATTTCAAATGAAGATGTTAAAATTCATTTTTTTAGTATGAATGATGAAAATTTATCTCAAAATAATTTAATTGAACTCTCTGAAAGAGGAAAAATTTTGAACTATCAAAAAGGGTTATTTGATCAATTTGATAATGATTTAGACATACTTTTAGGGTTATAATATGGAAATTTTAATAAACGAATTATCTTTACATGGTCAATTCAATAATATTGAAGAATTCATTAATACTTCTTTAAATAAATTTGTAAAAATATATTCACTACTTGAAAAACAAAATATTTATCCATTAAAAAATTATAACTTTTACAATTTAAATATTACACAAAATCAGACTTTTAATTTTTTACTAACATTAAAAGATATAAATGGTGTTTCTGATGAAGTAAGAAAATTTAAAATGATAGCTGATAAATGTATAAATGAACCTTATTGGGAAAATAATTTAAAACATAATCCAAATGATATTTTCACTTGGAAAAATGAAGTTGTTTCAAACACTTCATTAGCAGAGGCATATATTCGAGATTCTTCATTAGTTTCTTTTATTCCATCACCATTTGATATTAATTCAATAGAGATAATAAATAATGATATTTCTAAAAATGTATTAAATTTTTATGATGATTTAGAATTAGCAAAATACTTATACAATAATAATAAAATGACTTTTCATCAATTTTGTATTGTGTTTTTTAGAGATTCTAAATTATGTTTTGATATGGTAAATCAGAAAGAATCTTTTGATTTAATAATTGATAAAAATGATGAAATTGAGTTTTTAAATTCATTTAAATTATTTACAGAAATGAATTGGCCTGATATTTTAGCACAAGGAGGTAAAGGAAAAAATAAAACAGGATTGGCATTTGAGCAATATCATGACCAAAATTATTTCAAAAATTATTCACCACCTAATGAGATTTGTAAATTTAGATGTTCACAGAAGTTTAGAACATACGGTTACAGAAAAAATGAAATATTCCATGTTTTAGTATTCGATTTAACACATAAATTGAGTGATTAAAATACCGACTTTGAGCTTTATTAAAACATAAAACCAAAAAGAGCACCAATCCCTTGATGCTCTTTTTTATTTCTACTTTTCCAAACCTTTTATTTTTTTTTCTAAAGTTGTTTTTAAAATCTCAAGATTTTCCTTTTTTAGCTGGAGTTCCGTTAAAGCATACAAATCATGTTGTTTTAAGGTTCTTATCGCTCGCGATCGGATGCCTTTTTCAAATGAATCGATTGGATGCTTCTCTTCTTGGTTTTCTATAAACTCGGCGACTTCTAACGCTGCAAAACATTCTTTTCTGATGTTTTCAATTCTAGCAATTTCTTTGGCAATCTTATACTGTTTGATTTTAATGGTAGTATAATCATATTGTAATTTATGTTGTAGCTTTTCAAGTTCTGCTTTTTCAAATTGTTGTCGCGCTTCTGAAAGAGGCTTCTCTTTTTTTAAATGTTGCAATAAAGCTGTTAATTTGATTGTGCCATTTAGAGGCAAACTTCTTTTACCACTTACAACCATTGACCAAAGTCCCCTACTTACACCAAAATATATTGCCGCTTCCACTTGGGATAATCCTAAGATGTTTTTTAATGTAGTATGATTTTTCATTTGTTGCATTTTTTTCAAATATAACGATTTACAACAAATTTTGTTGCAAATTTTAAAAAATTATTATTTGCAACAAAAATTGTTGCGATATTTATAAAAAAAATATTTTGCAACATGAAATATAATTATCTTGTTTATCCTATTTAGTATAAGAAAATCTGCTACTCAAAGTCTCCCGACTTTGAGCTATCAATAAATTTAAAAAAAAATGTAAGTTCAAAGTCAGGAGACTTTCCACAACATATTAAAACAAATAAAGAGTATCAATTTCATGATGCTCTTTTTAGTATATTTGTAACCATCAGTAATAAAAAAACCTTTAAAATAATTATAAAAAACAAAAACATGAGCCGATTCAAATTAATAGTAGCACTATTTATTTTCCTTCCTAATTTTATCTTTTCACAAGATGTAAAGGAATATACTAATGTAAAAACAGCAACCAGCGAAGTAAAAGTTCCAGGAAAATGGGAAACATTAAATACTATGGACGATTCAGGTCAAACCTATTTAAAAAATAATGATGGCGTAATAATTGCAATTGCTCAAAACCCTAAAAAAGCTTATCCTTTTTTTAATAGTAAGAAATCAGCTTATGAAAACGTAAAATTATTTTATACTTGGGATTCCGATTATAGAAAAGAAATGAAATCCAAAACAGATAAGATTCAAGAAAACGCTAAATCAGAATATGTAATTTGGAAATATAATGATGGAAAATTGGATAATGTATTCCTATTCGGTACAGTTAAAGATAATTTCTTAAACCTACTAGTTTACACAGACAAATGGACGGAAGCAGAAAAGATATCTTTTTTAGAAAATTTGTATAAACTAAATAAGTAACGCCATACAACAGTTACAAAAAGTATAAAACGAAAAAAGAGCATCAATAACTTGATGCTCTTTTTTGTTTGTTGTGGCCTTGCTCCTACTGGATTGACTTCATCCTTCCAGCAAAGCTCCGCTTTGAAATCTAAAAGTCATAAAAAAAACGACTAAGTAAAACTTGTCGTTTTTTTTGTGCCTTTCAGCTTTTTTGTGACCTTGTCTGGATTCAAACCAGAAACCTCTTGAGCCGTAATCAAGTGCGCTATTCAGTTGCGCCACAAGGCCTTATTTTTGTGAGTGCAAATATAGGAATAAATCCATTCCTTCCAAATGTTTTTTAATAAAAAAATAAATAAAAAAACATGGGTGATATCATTCTATTGTAAATCAACATTCTGTATCTTTAACTTATCAACATAAACTAATTAAGAACATATGAAAATTGAAGATTTTCTCAGAGATATTCCTGATTTCCCAAAAGAAGGGATTCTTTTTAAAGACATTACTCCACTATTATTGAGTCATGAAGCAACAAAATTATGTTTGGACACTTTAGTTAGTACTCTAAAAGACAGAAAAATTGATAAAGTAATTGGAGTGGAAAGTCGAGGTTTTTTCTTCGGAACGCTTTTGGCTCAAAAATTAAATGCAGGATTTGTACCTGTTCGTAAACCCAAAAAATTACCTTATAAAACCATTTCTGCTTCTTACGCTTTAGAATATGGAACCGATAGTCTTGAAATACATATTGATGCTATCCAACCTGGTGATAAAGTACTTATCCACGATGATGTATTAGCCACTGGCGGAACTGCTGAAGCCGTTTGTAAATTAGTAGAACAATTAGGTGGTGAAATTGTACAAGTAAATTTTCTAATGGAATTGTCTTTTTTAAACGGAAGAAACAAATTAACTGGAAAAGAAATATTTGCTGCTATTACTTATTAGTTTCATCTAAAGCTTTACAAGTAATAAAGTAGCGCCAAGCAATTATTGCTTTTTGTAATTTGGTAGCTTTCGCTAAATCAAGACGTTGCTTGGAATAACTTGGCAAAAGGGCTTTATTAATTTTGGCTATTATTTTAAACATTCTTTTTTTGTTTGGCGCAAAACTAATAAAAAAAATCCCATATCGTTGTTAAAACAATATGGGATTTTGAACTTTACAATATAATAACTTCTATTTATCGTCGCTAATATAGGTTTTGTTACCATTTTTATTGATGTAGTATCTTCCACCTCTTGGTCCAGTAAATACTTTTTTACCATTATAAGTTCCAGTAACTTTGTCTGCTACTTTTTTCTCTGCTGCTTTTGAAGCTGGAGTTTCTTTCACATCTTCTTTAATTTCAGCTGGTGTTTTTTTCTTTACTTTGGTTTTAGCTACTGCTTTGCTAGTCTCGGTTTTTGCTGCTGCTTCTGCTTTATTTCCGGCTGCTTTTGCTTTTCCTGCTGCCGATTTAGCCGCTCCAGTTGCAGAGGCACTATTTTCTTTTGCTTTAGCTGCCTTTGCTTTTGCCGCAGCTTTCGCTTTGTCTGATTTTGCTTTATCCGCTTTTAATTTATCTGCAGTCTCCTTGGTTTCTTTCGCTTTTTTATCAGCTACTTTGGCTCTTGCATCTGTTTTTTCTTTTGTTGCTTTCGCTTTTGTTGCTTCTTTTTTAGCTGTTGCTTCCATTTTCTCTTTGGCTACTTCAGCTTCTTTTTTAGCTTTTGCTTTTTTCTCTTTTGCTACTCGCTCTTTTTTCGCTTTTTCAATTTGAGCTCTTTTTTCACCAGCAGATGTTTCTTGAGCTATTGCTCCATAAGACAACATCAATGACAAACATAATAAAAGGATTTTCTTCATAGTTCTGTTTTGTTTTAGTTTTAATGTTAAATAATTTTATGAATTCTGTTAATAGGTATAATCACCCCTTTTTTTAAAATCACTTCATCTGCTGTAATTCCCCAAACCGTGGTTTCTGTAACTCTTTTAGAAGATTCATCTTCAAAAAAGATTTTAATTTTTAAATGTTCTAAGTTTCCTAATGTTAAAGCACGTTCTAAATCAGATTTACGTTGAATTACATCATCTCTATCCGACATGACATCTTTATGCGGAAATTTCAAAGAAGCAACTTCTTCTTTTTCAATTAGTTGAAAATCGCTCATAATAATAATTTTTTAAGTTAGTTTGGTTAAGTTATATAAAGTTACTCTTTTTTATATTTATGAACAAATGTAAATCCTAAAAATTAAATATTTTCTTTCGTATGTAGCTGATTATTGTATTTTATTGGTCATGCGTTATAGTCTATCTTTATTGGTGTTTATCTCAGTAATATATTTCCCATCGGTTTTCGATGATTTACAATTGCAAGCAAACTTATTTTTTGTGGCTATTTCAAAAATAAACCTTAATTTTGCCCTACTATGCAAAAGATTATAAACATATTAAACAAACGAGCACGATTCGACTATGAAATCATAGACAAATATGATGCTGGTATTGTATTGACTGGAACGGAAATTAAATCGATACGTTTAGGAAAGGCTTCTATTGCGGAAAGTTTTTGCGAATTTAACGAACAAACCGAATTATTCCTTATTAATGCGACAATTGAAGAATATGCTTTTGGTACGCATTATAACCACAAAGCGAAAAGTGAACGAAAATTACTTTTAAATAAAAAAGAGCTTAAAAAACTAGATAAAGATTCGGATAATAAAGGTTTAACAATCGTTCCGTTGAAATTATATACGAATGAAAAAGGGTTCGCAAAAGTAGAAATTGCATTATGCAGAGGTAAGAAAAACTACGACAAACGTGAAACCATGAAAGAAAACGATACCAAACGTGATATTGCCCGAATTAAGAAAGAATTTAGGTAATTTGGGATTTACGATTTGGGATTTACGAAGTATTCATAAAAAAGCCAAAATTTTCAAATGAAAATTTTGGCTTTTTTATGAATAACAAACACTTAGAATTTAAACAGTTAGTAATTTCATGTTAATTTTTTATTATAAATAGAAAAAATTATTTAAAAAAGATAATAATTCAAATTCATTTAACTAAATTTGAGATACCTACCGTTAATTTTTCAAAATTGACATAAAAATTCGTAAATGGCAAACAATTCTTTTACCTATCAAGAATTAGAAAATCAGATTGTAGAGCTAAAAAGACAAAATGAAATTCTAAAATTACATTCTTTTATACAGAAAGAAAAAAGAAGAGAATATTATTACACTAGTATTCTTAATAATATTGGTGACCCTGTTTTTGTAAAAGATGATCAGAGCAGATTGCTTATGGTTAATGATGCTTTTTGTGAAATTTTTAACCTTCAAAGAGAGCAAATTATTGGAAAAACCCTTTCGGAAGACGTATCTCCAGAAGAACGAGACATCTTCTTAAAAATTGACAAACAAGTTCTTGAAAATGGAATTGAAAATATAAACGAAGAAACTTTAACAGTTCGTGGAGGAGAAACTCGAATAATTTCTACAAAAAAAACACGATTTCTTGATGCAGATAATAAAAAGTATCTCGTTGGAGTTATTCATGATATTACAGATCGAAAAAAAACAGAAAATTCACTAAAAGAGCTTATCGCAACAAAAGATAAACTTTTTTCAATTGTAGCTCATGACTTAAGAAGCCCTTTTAACAGTATCATTGGATTTTCAGAATTGTTAATAGAAAACAGTAATGATATTTTGTTAGAAGATTCAGAACAGTATATTAAAATTATAAATTCTTCAGCAAAAAACACACTTATTTTACTAGATAACTTATTAAATTGGGCAAAATCTCAAACAGGACAACTGAGTTTTAACCCTGAAAAAATTCTTTTCTCAGAAGTAGCTCAAGAAATAATAACACTTTCAAAAAATATTGCAAAATCAAAAAATATTGCATTAGAATGTTCTTGTACAGATAATTTAGAAATTTATGTTGATGTAAATATGTTAAATACAGTATTAAGAAATCTAATTTCAAATGCTATTAAGTTTACCAATGTTGGTGGCCACATTAAAGTTAGTGCAGCTTCAAAACAAGATCATGTTGAAATTACAATTTCTGACAATGGAATTGGTATCCCTAAAGAAAAGTGTAATGAACTTTTTAGTATTGCTTCAAATACAACAACACTTGGAACTGCAGACGAAAATGGATCGGGATTAGGATTAGTACTTTGTAAAGAATTTATACAGAAAAACAACGGAGACATTTGGGTTGAAAGTGAAGAAAACAAAGGAAGTAATTTCATATTTACCTTACCGATTTACAAATCATAAAAACAATACCAAACGAGATGTTGCCAGAATTTAGAAAGAGTTTAGGTAAATAAGGGATAAGGCAAAAGTTATAAGGCAAAATAAAAAAGCCAGAATTTCTAATGAAATTCTGGCTTTTATTTAAGGCACTTCGATACGCTTAACAGTTTAACACTCAAAAATACGAATGAAAACTTTTTACTTTTGCCTTTTGCCTTTTTACTTCTTTCCTATAACTCCTTTATCTTTTTGTAAATCGGTTTTAAGCTTTTCCAAATCAGTTTTGGTTTTTTCTAATTCCTTTTTTAAGTTTTCTAAATCCGATTTAGTGTCATCATTCAAATTATATTTTTTCTCAATCTTCATTTTTCCTGATTGGTTTGGTGTTCCGCTTCCGAAATTCTCTGAGAAAATCATGGTATTTCCTTTTCCATCAGAATATTTCTTAGTTACGGTTCCGTTTTCATCGGTTTTTTCTTCTTCTAATTTCATATCTGGATTGTCGCCTAACATTTCACCATCTTTAAAAGTAAACGATTTGAAATTTCCACCACCTAAAGAATCCATTGAAAATCCTTTTTGTAATTCTTTTAACTTTTCTAAATCGATAGTATTATTGTCCATTAAACCTTTAAACATATCGTTATTAAACATTCCGTCGAAACCATTCATATCGAAACCATTTCCTAAACCTGCAAAACCGTTTCCAAAAATATCATTTCTTTTATCGCCAGATTGAATATTGATTAGACCTTTTCCAGTTCCATCGAATTGTTTTGTGATAGAAATTGGATTAATCGGTTTATCAGAACCTACATTATAATTTCCTGAATTGCCATCTTTGTCTTTATAAGCGATTTTAATAGCCGTAATTTCTTTTTTGTCGTTACGCTTCACACCTGTGAAAGAAACTTCAAAATCGAACTTCTTAGCATCTGATTCGTCTTGTTTCAATTGTGCGTCGGTCATCGCTTTGTCAATTCGCAACTCGAAACTATTGTTTTTGGGTTGAGACAATTGCTGTAAGCGGTTGTTTTGAGCAAAAGTTGGATTTGGCAAAAAGGTTATTGCACTTGCCAATACTAATCCTTGAAATAACATTTTAGCGTTCATAATATTTATTGTTTATAATTTTCTTGTCCAAAAATATAATTTTTATGAAAATGAAATTTTAAAATTTTGTTAATTAACGGGTTTTAACAAAAAAATAGCTTGAGATTTTATTCTCAAACTATTTCTTAAATTTTAATTTAACTTTTAATTTTTATTTTTTTTTAGATTTAATTTTTAATTGGTTTTTACCGCCAATTTCTTTCATAATAAAAACATCTTCAATTCCATCATCGTTAATTTGTTCGTATTTAACTTCTTTATTATCTGAATTTTTAGCTATAATTTTAATTGCAATTATTTCCTTTTTATTGTTTCGTTTTATATCGGAAAATTTCACACTTACATTTTCTTCTTCAACAATTGATAATCTGGAAATTAGTTCATTATCAGTATCATTCTTTGTAATATATGCTACCTTAAAATTACTGATATTCTTTCCTTCTTTCATTTTATGTTCAAAGAAACCTATTTGGCCTTTTCCATTTTCATCTGTATCAACAGAAAAATGAATAGGATCTATTGGTTCGTCACCAATTACTTCATGATCGCCATTATTTCCTTTATTGTCATTGTATGAAATTTTAATTGCGATAATTTCATTTTTTTCATTTCTCTTAATATTTGAAAACGTGAAATCTATGTTATGATCTTTTTTTAAAGATGCTGCGTCATTTTTCATTTCATCATCTGTTGAAAATTTATTTGTTACATAACCAATACCAATAGCTACAGCTGAATCTACAACTGCAATATTCTTATCTTGATATGTAGATTTAAATTTAACCGACTTTTTCTCTTGTGCAATAACTTCTACCTGAAAAAGGTAAATAAACCCTGCAATAATTGGAAGAATTAATGCCATTTTCCAAATGTTTTTTCTGTTTGATTTGTTTGTGTTTAACATAATGATTCGTTTTTTGATTGATGATTGATTAAATGTATTAATGATTGAAATATTTGATGCTTGTGTGGTGATTTTCAACATGGTTTTCTGATACACCGTTCTATCCGAAACTTGTTGAATAGCAAAACTATCTGCTAAAAATTCTAAATTTTGAACGATACTTTTTCGATAGAACCAAACGATTGGATTGAACCAAAATAAGATAATAAAAAACTGCGCTAACAATGTATCGAAACTGTGTTTTTGCATAGAATGTGCTTCTTCATGTTTGATTATGTTTTGTAATTCAATTGGATTGATGAGTTCCGAATTGAAAACTATATAATTAAAGAATGAAAAAGGCGTGTGCACTAAATTCGTGTTGATATAAACCAATTTATCTCTCTTTTCCGAATTGGAAACTTTGATGATTTTAAACAATTTGAAAAAATCGAATACTGTTTTAATCAAAAACCCAAAACAGATCATTCCGTATACCAAAAACAAGATTTCTTGATTCGTTAAAATGGGTTCTTGCACAATTTCATTAGTGGCAGTTACTGCATGAAAAAATTGGTTGTCAATTGAATTTTTTACTTCGTAATATTCAATTTTAGTAAAAGTTACAAAAGGTAATACTAATGAAACGAATAATCCTGAAAGCAAAAACCATCTCGAATGTTTGTAAAAGGTTTCTCTAGAAAGTGCCAATTGGTAAACCAAATAAAACAATACAACTAAAGCATTGACTTTTAAAATGTAGATGAAAACCGTTTCCATACCTATTTCTTTTTCTCGATGATATTTAAAATCTCACGAAGTTCGTCTGCTGATATTTTTTCTTCTTCAGCAAAAAACGAAACCAAATTTTTGTATGAATTACCAAAGTAATTCTGAATAGCCGTTTTCATAAAGGTTTTTCTGTATTCTTCAATATCCACAGTTGGATGATATTGATGCGTATTTCCATACACATTATAAGAAACATATCCCTTTTCTTCTAAATTTCTGATAATTGTAGAAAGTGTGTTGTAGTGTGGCTTGTCATCCGTAAACTCTGCCAAAACATCTTTTACAAAAGCTTTTTTTAGCTTCCATAAAATGTGCATCACTTCTTCTTCCTTGTTGGTTAACTTTTGCATAACTATAATTTTGTTATACAAACCTATAACTATATTTTTAGTTACGCAACTATTTTTATAGTTATTTAACTATTTTTAACGTTTAGTTTTTCTTTTTCAACTAAATTATACACGTAAATTCCAATTAAAGTTCCAATAAAACCAAGCGTTCCCATAACTAACCAATTGGTTTGATAACCATATTTGTCAATAATAGTCATTCCTATTTTAGCACTTAAGATATGCGCTAAACTATAACTCATAGCAAAAATTGCCATGTATCGACCTTGATGATGTTTGGGAGCACGACTCAAAGCAAACGCGTTGGAAAACGGAAAGTTGAACATTTCTGCGAAGGTCATGAACAACATCATAATTAATAAAATTCCTGCCCAAGTGTTTACTAACATTAAGAATAAACTAATGGTCATTAAGAAACAACCCAAAATAATTACTTTTAATTTATCTTTTTTATTCTTTTCGATATAGTTCACAATTGGCATTTCTAAAAAGAAAACCAACACACCGTTTAAGGTTAATAATAATCCTGTTTGAAGTTCGGTTAACCCGAATTGTTCTCTGTGATAAATTGGAATAGTCGTAAACAATTGAAAAAACATAATTCCAACAATTAAGGTTGAAGCTAAAAACAACCAATATATTTTATCTTTAAAAACCGATTCTACCAAAACATCACCAGGATGTTCTTTATCTAAATACGTAGATTTTTTCTTCTCTTTTACTTTAATCCAGAATATTAAAATTGCAATTATACAAGTCAATCCGTCAACCCAAAATAACCCTTTATAACCGATATTCATAATAATCAATCCGCCTAAAGCTGGTCCAGCGGCAAATCCTAAATTAATAGCTAAACGAACTAAAGTTAGCGCTCGAGTTCTGTTTTCTGGCTTCGCATATGCGCCCAAAGAAACGAACATTGCTGGTCGAAACATATCAGAAACCGTCATGATTAGGAACATACTAATACATAAACCGTAAAATGAAGTAACAAATCGTAATCCAAAAAACATCAGACCACTAACTAGTAAACTAAATATCATAATTTTATAAAACCCAATGGTATCTGATAGCTTTCCACCTAACCAAGAACCTAACATAGAACCTATACCAAAAAAGACCATAATGGTTCCCACTTGCGATAACGAAAAATGTAAATCTTCGTGCAAGTATTTGGACAAGAATGGTAAAACCATAGTTCCAGCTCTATTGATAAAAGTAACAAGTGTTAGTATCCAAACCTCACGAGAAAAACCCTGAAAGTTAGAAATGTAGTTGCGAAATGCTTTCTGAATCATAATAAAATATCTGATACAAATTTAGACAAATAACTTGTTAAAATGTGTTATTTTTGTGAAAACAATTATATGCAATTTGTTAATTTACATACTCATTTTTACACGAATTCTGATTCGATTTTAGAAATTGTAAATCAATATCCGAATGAATTTTCAGAAGAAATTCCGCTATATTCTATCGGAATTCACCCTTGGCATATCAACGAAGAGCGTTTGAATGATGATTTAAAAATTATTAAAGAAAAACTTTCACTAAACGAATGTATTGCATTGGGGGAATGCGGATTAGATAAACGTATAGATAAAATCTATAGTGCACAAACAGACGTTTTTGAGTCGCAACTTGACCTTTTACACGAAATTTCAAAGCCTGTAATCTTGCATTGCGTCGCTTCATTTGACGAAGTAATTTCATGTAAAAAAAACAGCGGACTCACCTCCCCTTTTATCATTCATGGGTTTTCAAAAAATGTTCAAGTGGCTAGGCAATTATTGAATCAGGATTTCTATTTATCTTTTGGAAAATACTTACTTCGAAATCCAGAATTAGGAGAAGTGTTTCAACAAATCCCGAATGAAAAAATTTTCTTAGAAACAGATACAATTGCGGAAAGTTTGGAAGAAGTTTATACTTTTGCAGCAAAATGTAAAAACATCTCTATTGAAGAAATGAAGGAAATTGTTTGGAAGAATTACCAAACCGTTTTTAAATAAAAAGTAAAAGTTATGGCAAAGTGGCAAGAAAGAGCAGAGTTATTATTTAAAGAAGAAGGCTTAAATAGATTAAAAAATTCCAACGTATTAGTTGTGGGTTTAGGTGGCGTTGGTTCGTTTGCCGCTGAATTTTTAGTACGTGCAGGCGTAGGCAAAATGACAATTGTGGATGGTGATACTGTTGATATCACAAATATTAACCGACAATTACCTGCTTTACATAGTACAGTTGGTGAACCAAAAGTTAAAATAGTTGGAGATAGGTTAATGGACATCAATCCAGAATTGAGCCTAATCAGAGTAGAAGAATTCTTATCTCCAGAACGCGCCACTGAGATTGTAACGCCTGAATTTGATTACGTTTTAGACTGCATTGATAGTTTAACTCCAAAAATTAACCTTTTAGTTGCCGCTAAACGCAAAAAAATAAAGGTAATAAGCAATATGGGTGCTGGTGGTAAATTTGACGTGAATAAAGTTGTGGTTAGAGATATTAGCAAAACAGAAGTTTGTCCATTAGCAAAAAATATCAGAAAAAGATTAAAAAAGGCTGGAATAAACAAAGGCGTAAAAGCTGTCTATTCGATAGAGCATCCTGACGCTTCAAGTTTGAAGACTACAGACGGCTCTAACTTTAAAAAATCGTTTTACGGTACGAATAGTTGGATGCCAGCACTTTTTGGCTTACACGCCGCAGAAACGGTCGTAAAACACTTGATTAAGGAATAAAAAAGAAAACCTAACAAAATGAACTGTTAGGTTTTCTTTTTTTTTATAAACTAAAATTATTTTGTTGAATAATTATTTACAGCATTAAATTTAGCTTTATATTTACCATTGGTATTAATTTTTGAAAACAAATCCAAATCAATACTTTCAAACTTTGGTTTTACAGTAAATTTTCCGCTTTTATCAATTATACCATATTTTTCTCCAGACTTAACCATAGCAAAATCTCCAAAAAATGAAGTTCCATGGGAAAACTGTGGTTTTATAACTATTTTACCTTTTTTATCAATATATCCATAGCCATTTTCAGCATCTGTTTGAACTAGCGCTAAATCAGAATTAAAAAAACCTGAAATCCAATTGTACTGAGGTTTCACAAAAACTTTTCCGCTCTTATCACACCATCCATATTGCTCGTTTTGTTGAATCATAAAATCATCCCCATCTATTCTAATTGCTTGATATTGAGGTTTTATTATAAATTCCCCATTACTATTTATCACTCCTGCTTTATCTCCTTTAAAAACAACTGCCTTACCATTATTAAAATCTAATGCGTCATCAAATTGAAAATCAATTACGACTTTTCCTGTTTTATCAATAAACCCCCATTTTTCATCATTGTTTTTAACAGCACATTTTCCTTCATAGAAATCTTTAACTCTAGCATATTTAGGTTTTATAACTTTTTCTCCTTTAACATTTACAAATCCCCAATTAGGAATTGAATCACGAATAACATTAAACGCTGCTAAATCTTCATTAAAAAACCTTAATTCATCGGCATCTTTTAGAGTAAATAATGTTATTCCTTCTTTATTAATAACAGTTGGCGCACCATTTTCTTCAACGACTACAGCCTTACCTTCATTAAATATTGATGCCATAACATATTTAGCAGTAATTATAAATTTTCCTTCTTTATCAATATATCCAAATTTACCACTATCAAAAGTTTGAACTAAAGCAATGTCTTCACTAAATACAGAAGCAGATAAAAATTGAGGTTTAATAACAGTTTCACCTTTTACATTAAAATAACCAAATTGTGTATCATTTTCAAATGGAAACAAATCTTCTTCTGAACCCGATTTGAAAAAATTACAAGAAAGTAGAATAGGAATAAATAATAAATAAAAAAATTTAGTTTTCATTTAGTTTTTGTTTTAATAATTAAGCATAGAATTACAACGATACATTTATAAATGTGTCGTTTTAGATATGCACGCTGTTTTTAATTTTGATTTTATTTTGAAATATTATTTCGCTAAATAAGCCTGAACGTTATTGAAAATTCTTTCTTCAATATTAGAAATATCACTTTTTACGAATTTTTCCCCTAAAATATTTTCGAATAATTCGATATATCTTTCAGAAACGGAAGCAACATAATCGGAATTCATTTCTGGAATTTGTTGTCCTTCTTTACCTTGAAAACCATTTTCAATTAACCAACGACGTACAAATTCTTTTGATAATTGCTTTTGTTCTTCGTTATTATTTTGTCTTTCTTGATACCCTTCAGCATAAAAATAACGAGAAGAATCTGGCGTATGAATTTCGTCAATCAATACAATTTTACCTTCTTTCGTTTTTCCGAATTCGTATTTTGTATCAACCAAAATTAAACCTCTTGATGCGGCGATTTCCGTTCCTCTTTGGTATAAATCTCTGGTATATTTTTCTAAAACTAAATAGTCTTCTTCAGTAACAATTCCGTTAGCTAAAATCGCTTCACGAGAAATATCTTCATCGTGTGAACCATTATCTGCTTTAGTTGTTGGCGTAATTATTGGTGTTGGAAATTTATCGTTTTCTTTTAAACCTTCTGGCATCGTAACACCACAAATCGTTCTTTTTCCTAAAGCATATTCACGAGCAGCATGACCAGATAAATACCCACGAATTACCATTTCGACTTTAAATGGCTCACATAAATGTCCAACCGCAACGTTTGGATCTGGAGTTGCAATTAACCAATTTGGAACAATATCTTGCGTTAATTGCATAAATTTTGTTGCAATTTGATTCAATATTTGTCCCTTATACGGAATTCCTTCAGGCAAAACCACATCAAAAGCAGAAAGTCTGTCTGTAGCAATCATAACTAATAAATTGTCATTGATGTTGTAAACTTCTCTTACTTTTCCTCTGTAAACGGATTTTTGACCTGTAAAATTAAAATTTGTAGTGGTAATTGTGTTCATTTTGACGTGTTGTTTATTCCAAAATAATTTCAGAATTTGTTGTTGTGGTGCAAAAGTAGTTGTAATTATTTATATTCAAAAGTAAATTTATTGGAAATAACATTTAAATATCAATCCACTCAAACAAATATTTTTCGTCATATTCGATTGCGAATTTCTGTAAAAAATCTAAATATTCTTCTTTGAATGTTTGTTTTCTATGATGTTGCTTTTGATTATTAATATACTTAACCACATGATCAATATGACTCTGACTGTATGAAAAAGCTCCAAAACCTTCTTGCCAATGAAAATTTGATGCAGTCAATTTTTGCTCATTTATAAAACTATTAGAAGCTTTTTTAATTTCTCTAACTAAATCAGATAAATTACAAGTAGGTTTCATTCCAATAAAAATATGAATGTGATCTGGCATCCCATTTATCGCAATTAATTTCTGACCTTTATTCTGAATTATTCCTTTAATATATTTATACAAATCATCTTCCCATGATTGGTGAATAAATGCTTTTCTGTATTTAACGGCAAAAACAACTTGAATATAAATTTGTGAAAACGTATTTGGCATGGCGTATAAAAATTAATGGTTTGGATTAAAAATTTTGATTTTGGCGATAAATATTTGATTCGGTCTAGAAATATGTGATTCCGATGGAATCGATTTAGTTTATGTGAATTGTTTTGTGTTATAAATATGTGATTCCGATGGAATTGATTTAGTTTATGTGAATTGTTTTGTGTAATAAATATATGATTCCGATGGAATCGATTCTGATTGCGTTAATTGTTTTGTGTTATAAATATGTGATTCCGATGGAATCAATTCTGTTTATCATATTATTTTTCTTTTTCAAATAAATGATTCCAGAGGAATCACACATTTCTAGAATCATATATTTATAACAAAAAAACCGTTAGGTTTTAATACGACCTCAGCGAGGTCGTACCTACTAATCTGTATTCTCTATACTTTTATAAGCATTAATAACCGCTTTCACTAAACGGTGACGTACAATATCTTTATCATCAAGATATAAAATACCAATGCCGTCCACATCTTTTAATACCAAAATGGCTTCTTTTAATCCAGAAATCGTTCTTCTTGGTAAATCGACTTGTCCAGGATCTCCATTAATGATAAACTTGGCGTTTTTCCCCATACGCGTTAGAAACATTTTCATTTGCGAATGAGTGGTATTTTGAGCTTCATCTAAAATTACGAAAGCATTATCCAAAGTTCTACCACGCATAAATGCTAAGGGCGCAATTTGAACAATTCCTTTTAAAATATAATCTTCCAAAGTTTGTGGCGGAATCATATCGCGTAACGCATCATACAAAGGTTGCATGTACGGATCTAATTTTTCCTTCATATCACCAGGTAAAAAACCTAAATTCTCCCCTGCTTCTACTGCTGGTCTGGTTAAAATGATTCGTTTGACTTGCTTTTCTTTTAATGCTCTTACCGCTAAAGCTACAGCAGTATACGTTTTACCAGTTCCGGCCGGTCCAACAGCAAAAACCATATCATTTTTATTTACAAAATCGACTAACTTCTGTTGATTTGGCGTCATCGCTTTAATCAGCTTTCCACCTAAACCGTGAACTAAAATTTGATCGCCTTTAGGCATTTCGCCTGTTTGCTGTGCATCACCTTCAATTACGCGCATAATTACATTGTCGTCAATGGTATTAAAACGGGTAAAATGCATCATTAACCTTCGGAAACGCTTTTCAAATTCATCTAAAACCTCAGCTTCGCCAAATGCCTTCAAAACCGTACCTCTGGCAACAATTTTCAATTTTGGATAATACTTTTTAATTGTCTCTAAATGACTGTCATGTGCGCCCCAAAAATCTTTAGGTGCAATGTTTTCTAGTTCAATAATTCTTTCGTTCAAAGGCTATAAATTTAAATTGTTTTTATTCTGTAAAAAAAAGATTAGTTTTGTATCACTCAAATATAGCAAAAACAACTATTCCATTTCAAATAAGTTATAAACAATAAAATGTCAATAATTACTCTTACTACAGATTATGGTCTAAAAGATCATTTTGCGGGAATTTTAAAGGGTAAGATATTCTCCATTTTGCCAGAAACCAACATTGTTGACATTACGCACACCATTGACAAGTTTAACGTTTTGGAAGCTAGTTATTTACTTTCCGTTTCTTATGCTCATTTCCCAAAAGGAACCGTTCACATAGTTTGCGTAGATGCTTCAAGAAACGCTGATACAGTGCATGTTGCAATGCTTTATGACGGACATTATTTTATTGGTGCCGATAATGGTATTTTTGGTGGATTAACCAGTAAATTAAATGCTGAAAAAATTGTTCAAATCAATATTCACGACAGATTAATCAACGGTTCTAGCGATTTAGATGTTTTTGCAACTGTGGCCACTCATTTAGCGAAAGGCGGAGAAATGAATGTCATTGGCGCTCCAATTATTGAAATCAAGAAAATGAATGTTTTGGTGCCGATTGTGGATCAAAATGCAAAATTTATTCGTGGAAATGTGGTTTATATTGACGATTTTGGAAATTGTGTAACTAATATTTCTAAAAGTTATATTGAAGAAATTGCAAAAGGCCGACAGTTTTCTATACGTTTTTCTTCCCATAGTATTAAAAAGGTAAAAAATAATTATTCCGATTTTAAAGATAATTCATCTGCAGCTTTGAATGCAATGGCTGGAAATGAAATCGCCATTTTTAATCAAGATAACTTCTTGGAAATTGCGATTTACAGAAGCAACCCTTCTCGTTCTGGTTCCGCACAAACTTTATTGGGTTTGAAAATACAAGATGTAGTAATTGTGGAATTTACTGAATAAAGCTGGAAGATTGAAGTTGGAAGTTGGAAGCGAATAAATTAAAAATATAAATATGTTTGTACGAATAGTGAAGTTAACGTTTCAAGAAGATAAAATAGACGCTTTTTTAGCCAATTTTGAAGAAATTAAGCATCAAATTAGAAATTTTGAAGGCAATGAGTTTTTAGAATTATATCAAGATAAGCAGGATGCTCGAATTTTCTTTACATATAGTTATTGGAAAGATGAAGACGCTTTAGAGAACTATAGAAAATCGGCACTATTTAATGAAGTTTGGACGTATACCAAAACGCTATTTGATGATAAACCAGAAGCGTGGAGTGTAAACAAATTGGCAACTTTAACATAAAAAGTAAACTTTGAAAAATTAGTGTTATTTTCGCAAAATATATCAACTCAATAAATTAATAGAATGAAAGCATTATTGCTACGTGAAATAAAATCCTTTTTTGGTTCGCCAATTGGTTATTTGGTTATAGCCATTTTTCTGTTATTAAACGGATTATTTCTATGGGTTTTTGATGGAGATTTTAATATTCTAAACTCGGGCTATGCAGATATGAGTCCGTTTTTTAAATTAGCTCCTTGGATTTTGATTTTCTTAATTCCAGCAGTAACCATGAAAAGTTTCTCAGACGAGAAAAAACAAGGAACCTTAGAAATCCTATTCACCAAACCATTAAGTCTTTGGGAAATTGTAAACGGAAAATTTTTAGGCGCTTTTATTTTAATTCTAATTGCGATTATCCCTACTCTTTTTTACGTGTTTATCGTTTCAAGTTATACAGCTGCACAAAGCACTTTCGATTACGGTAGCACCATTGGTTCGTATTTCGGATTATTATTCTTAATTGGTGCTTACACGTCAATTGGCGTGTTCACTTCTACGCTTTCAGACAATCAAATTGTAGCTTTTATTGTTGCCGTTTTCTTATGCTTTTTCTTCTATTTTGGTTTTGATGGCTTATCTAATTTATTTGGAGGTTTCAGCAACATTATCAAAACATTAGGAATGGATTTTCACTTTAAAAGTATGAGTCGTGGGGTTTTAGACACAAGAGATATTATTTATTTCATAAGTATCACCATCTTATTTTTAGCTGGAACAGTGTATCAACTTAAATCGCTTAAATGGTAATGAAAGAAGTTCAAAAAAATAGTTTAAAAAAATTAGGATTCTTAGCCATAGGTTTATTCCTTTTAAACTTTGCGAGTTATTATATTTACAAGCGTTTCGATGTTACGCAAGACCAAAGATATACGCTTTCTGAAACCACTAAAAAAATTATTGATGGTGTCGATTCGCCTTTAATTATTGATGTTTTTTTAGAAGGAAATTTCCCTGCTGATTTTAAGAAATTACAAACGGAAACCCGCCAATTATTAGAAGAATTCTCCGCTTATAATTCAAACATCACGTTCCAATTTGTAAATCCGATTGAAAAAGAAGAAGAACGCGTGGAAGTAATGAAAAAATTCTTCGACAAAGGTTTAACACCAATCAATGTTTCTGTTGAAGATAAAGGAAAACAAACGCAAGAAGTCGTTTTCCCATGGGCTTTAGCTAATTACGGAGATAAAGGTGCGAAAGTGCAATTATTGAAAAACTTAATGGGCGCTTCTACCGAGAAAAAAGTAGAAAGTTCAGTACAACATTTAGAATATGCTTTCGCGGAAGCCATCAATAAAATTTCAAAAGAAAAACAACGTAAAATTGCCGTTATTAAAGGAAATGGTGAATTAGACGATATTTATATTGCCGATTTCTTAAAAACCATTCGTGATAATTATTACATCGGGCCAATTACTTTAGATTCTGTAGCTTCACAACCCGAAGCTACGCTAAAAGCTTTAAATGTTTATGATTTAGCTATTATTGCGAAACCAAGAGAAAAATTTACGGAGCCTGAAAAGCAAGTGTTAGACCAATTCATCATGAAAGGTGGAAAAACACTTTGGTTAGTGGATGGAACAACTGCCGAAATGGATCAATTGTATAATGAAACGGGTACGACTTTAGTTGCAGGTAACGATTTAAATTTAACAGACATGTTCTTCAAATACGGATTCAGAATTAATCCGCAAATGATTAAAGACGAATATGGAACGCCAATAAAATTAGCCTCTGGGAATGAAGGAAGCGAAAGCCAAATGGAAGAATACAATTGGAAAATGGCGCCGTTTATTTATCCAGCTTCAAAACAACATCCCATCGTAAAAAATACGGATGGTGTAAAATTCGAATTCTGTTCGCCAATTGAATTATTAAAATCTGACGTAAAAAAGACGATTTTACTAGAAAGTTCTCCTTATTCTAAATTTATAGGAACACCAACAACAGTTTCATTAGAAATGATTGGAGAAGAAAGTTCTCCAAAAGATTATCCAAATGGAGGATTAATTCCAGTTGCGGCTTTGTTAGAAGGTTCTTTCACTTCCATGTATAACAATCGTGTATTGCCTTTTAAAGATGCTAAATTTTTAAACAAAAGTGTTCCAACAAAAATGATTGTGATTTCTGATGGTGAAGTTATTAAAAATCAATTAGACAAAGGCGCTCCTATTGAATTAGGGTACGATAAATACACAGGACAATATTTTGGAAACAAAGAATTTATCTTAAATAGCGTAAATTACCTTTTAGACGACAACGGACTTATTAACATTAGAAGTAAAGATGTAACCTTAGCACTTCTAGATAAACAGAGTGTTCATGACAATTATAGTCGAACACAAATGCTAACAGTAGCGTTACCTATTGTATTATTAGGAATCTTCGGATTTTTATTTACGTATTTGAGAAAGAAGAAATACAACCGCTAGTTGTTGATAAGTATATTTTTAGATTAAGCAGTAACCCATTATATTTGTAAAGCAAAAAAATTAGATGATGATGAATTTTATAGTATCCAGTTCGTATTTATTAAAACAATTACAAGTTTTAGGAAGCGTTATTAATAGTAACAACACTTTACCTATTCTTGATAATTTTTTATTTGAATTAGATAACAATCAATTACACGTTTCAGCTTCTGACTTAGAAACTACTATGTCGGCAAGTTTAGAAATTGAATCGAATAGTACAGGAAGTGTTGCGATACCAGCAAAACTTTTGTTAGATATTTTAAAAACGTTTCCAGAACAACCTCTTACTTTTACTGTAGAAGAAAACAATACGGTAGAAATTAGTTCTAACTCTGGAAAATACGCTATTGCTTATGCAGCTGGCGAAGAATTCCCGAAAGCAGTAGCTTTAGAAGATCCATCAACAACAGTTATTCCAGCAGAAGTTTTAGCAACAGCTATTGGAAAAACTATTTTCGCTACAGGAAACGACGATTTACGTCCTGTAATGAGTGGTGTATTTTTCCAATTTTCTACAGAAGGCTTAATCTTTGTAGCAACTGATGCTCATAAATTAGTAAAATATGCACGTGCCGATGTAAAAGCATCTCAAAGTGCAGAATTTATTATGCCTAAGAAACCTTTAAACATTTTAAAAGGAATTTTAGCCACTTCAGATGCAGAAGTAAAAGTAGAATACAACGATTCTAATGCAACGTATTCATTTGAAAACTACGTATTAACTTGTCGTTTAATTGATGGAAAATATCCAAATTACGAAGCGGTAATTCCTAAAGAAAATCCGAATAAATTAATCTTAAGTCGTGTTACTTTTTTAAACTCGGTGCGTCGTGTGGCTATTTTTGCTAACAAGACTACGCACCAAATTCGTTTAAAAATTGCAGGTACAGAATTAAACATTTCTGCTGAAGATATTGATTATTCAAACAAAGCAGATGAGCGTTTAACATGTGATTACCATGGTGACGATTTGCAAATTGGTTTCAACTCACGTTTCTTAACAGAAATGTTGAACAATTTAACAAGTGACGAAATTCAATTAGAAATGTCATTACCTAACAGAGCCGGAATCCTTACTCCTATTGACGGATTAGATGAAGGTGAAACTGTTACTATGTTGGTAATGCCAGTAATGTTGAATAACTAATTACGAGTATACATAATAGAAGGAAGAAACATCAACTTTCTGATTTCGAAATTATATATAGCTAATCAAAAACTACTACTTTGAACCACGATTGCCGAAAAGCGATTGTGGTTTTTTTTATTTGATGGGTACACAGATGACGTGGATTGGGATCGATTGAAAGGATTTTGATTTTGCTACGTTGCGAGTAATTGGCACGCGGATTTAAAGGATTGAAATGGATTTTAAACATATAAGTCATATAAGTTTTATCGTCAAGTTTGTGATGCTGTAAGCATCTCACGCATACCATGGAAAAACTGTAACAAGTATTACGTGAGATCCTTTCAGGATCACAAGTTTGTGGATAAGTTATGGCGAAAGTTGATTATGAGATTCCTTCCCGAATGCAATCGGGATAAGAATGACAAGATTGTGGAAGTGGTTTGCGTGAGATCCCTTCAGGATGACAAGTTTGTGGTGATTGGTTTGTGGTAATTGGCACGCGGATTTAAAGGATTGAAATGGATTTTAAATTTATAAGTCATATAAGTTTTACTATCAAAAGCGCAAACTACGGAAAAACTGTAACAAGTATTACGTAAGATCCTTTCACTCCCGAAGCTTCGGGAGACAAGTTTGTGGTTACGGTGTGGTTAAATTGTATTTCCTGCAAGGTTTCCAAAACCTTGTAGGTATTTCTATTTGATACCTACAAGGTCGAAATGACAAGATTGTGGTTACGTTATGTTGAAAAAGTAATTATGAAAAACTAAAAGTTCTATTATAGACCCGATAGGAACGGCATCTTTTTTTTCGGTGGCTTCGAGAACCTCAGACACCGAAAAAAAAATATAGTGGATAGCGGGACAAGTGGTGTTTTGAAAACAATTTGTCTTCTCCTAAAAAACTTCCAACTACCCACTTCCAACTTCTAACTTTTCCTATCTTTGCATTTCAAAACCCAAAATATGATTCCACACGAAACCATAGTTGCTTTGGCTACACCATCTGGTGCGGGAGCAATTGCTATTATTAGATTATCCGGCGCTGATGCGATTGCTATTGCTGCTGACGTATTTGAATCGGTTTCGGGAAAAGACATTAGTAAGCAAAAAACGCATACGATACATTTAGGGCATATTGTGGATGGCACAAAGGTTTATGACCAGGTGTTACTTTCTATTTTTAAAGGTCCGAATTCGTATACGGGTGAAAATGTGGTGGAAATATCTTGTCATGGTTCGGTTTTTATTCAGCAACAAATTATTCAGTTGTTACTTCGTAAAGGAGCAAAAATGGCGCAAGCAGGTGAATTCACCTTAAGAGCCTTTTTAAACGCTAAATTAGATTTATCTCAAGCAGAAGCTGTGGCCGACTTGATCTCATCGGATAACGAAGCGAGTCATCAAATAGCGATGCAACAAATGCGTGGCGGCTTCAGTAACGAGATTGCCAAGTTGCGTGAAGAATTATTAAACTTTGCTTCTTTAATTGAATTAGAATTAGATTTTGCCGAAGAAGACGTAGAATTTGCCGACAGAACCGCATTTTACGAATTATTAACTCGAATTGAATTTGTTTTAAAACGATTAATCGACAGTTTTGCTGTGGGTAATGTGATTAAAAACGGAATTCCGGTTGCGATTGTGGGTGAACCAAACGTAGGAAAATCGACGCTTTTGAACGCTTTATTAAACGAAGAACGCGCGATTGTTTCAGACATTGCAGGTACGACTCGTGATACGATTGAAGACGAATTAGTCATTGACGGAATTGGTTTCCGATTTATTGATACAGCTGGAATCCGTGAAACAAAAGATGTGGTAGAAAGCATCGGAATTCAGAAAACTTTTGAAAAAATTGAACAAGCGCAGGTGGTTTTGTATTTGTTTGAAAGTTTAAAGTTTCAGGTTTCAGGTTCGGAATACATTAATGAAATTGAAAAAGTTAAAAACAAATATCCGCTTAAAACTTTATTAGTCGTAATTAATAAAGTGGATTTATTAACGAATGACCAAATTTCAAACATTCAGCAGCAACTTGAAACGTTAAATGTTAAACTTTTACCTATTTCTGCGAAACAAAAAACAGGAATTGATGATCTGAAAAATCAGTTGTTATCATTCGTAAATACTGGAGCTTTAAGAAACAACGAAACTATCGTAACCAACACACGTCACTACGATTCGTTATTAAAAGCGTTAGAGGAAATTCAGAAAGTACGTTTTGGTTTAGACAACAATATTTCTTCCGATTTCATGGCGATTGATATTCGTCAGGCTTTATTCCACTTTGGAGAAATTACAGGGCAAGTATCTAACGATGAATTGCTTGGTAATATTTTTGCGAACTTCTGTATCGGAAAGTAAAGTTGTCAAATAATATCTAATAAACAACCAATAAAACACTATAAAACAAGGATTTACTAAAAATTAGACTTGATGTTGGTTTACTTATTTTTGCTACAATATCAATATTTTTTGCTACATATTTGTTTTTAATTATATCTTTGTAGCAAATTGTAACAAACATGAAAGTACATATTAGAAAACGTAAAAATGTAGGTGGGGATAAATTTAACTTGTCATTGGAAATCTACAAAGGTTACACCATAAACCAAGATGGAAACACTAGAGCTAATAGAGTAACTACAAAATTGGATTACTTCTTATACGTCAACCCTAAAACGCCTTCACAAAAAACACATAATAAAGAAGTCGAAATTAAGATTGAAATAATTCGCTCTGAAAAAGAAAAAGACTATTTGAACGGTAAATATGGCTTCAAATCTGATTCCAAAGGAAAAGCAAATTTTATAGAATATTTTAGAAAACTTACAGAAGAAAGATTAGCAAGTAAAGGAAATTATGGAAATTGGGATAGTGTTCTAAAACACTTAATCAAGTATGGTGGAGAAAACAACTCAATTGAAAATATTGATTTAGAGTATTGTGAAGGTTTTAAAAAATATTTGATGATTACTGCTAAAACTAGTTCTAATAAAAATCTTTCTACAAATTCAGTAATATCCTATTTTTGCAAATTACGAGCAGCTTTGAACACAGCTGTTGACGATGAACTTATTTTGGTAAATCCATCACTTAAAGTTTCAATTCCAAAAGAGATTGAGTCCAAAAGAGAATATTTAACTATTGAAGAAATACAAGCTTTATTTAAAACTGAATGCAGGTATGATGTATTAAAGCGTGCTTTTTTGTTTTCTTGTTTAACTGGTATGAGATGGGCGGATATAAATAAAGTTACATGGTCAGAACTAAATAAAGAGGGAGAAAATTGGAAAATTAATTTTCATCAGCAAAAAACAAACGGATTACAATATCATTACGTCAGTAAACAAGCAAGAGATTTATGCGGAAATGAAACAAACAAGGAAGATAAAATTTTTGCAGGTATAAAATACTCAGCTTATATGAATACTGCTTTAATGCAATGGGTTTTAAAAGCAGGAATTACCAAACATATAACATTTCATTGTGCAAGACATTCGTATGCTACTATTCAAATAACAAGAGGCACAGATTTATTCGTTGTTTCAAAATTACTTGGACATAAAGAAATACGCACAACTCAAATTTATGCTAAGGTTATTGACCAAAAGAAAATTGAAGCAGCCAATGTGATTCCTAACTTTGATATAATTTAAACTTATGGAATCTATAAAATTAATCAGTCCAATAAATAATTCTTTAGCAAACATAAAAGAAAGCTTATTCAAAAGAGAAGTGATTAGTATAGCGAATGAAAGTATATTATATGGAACATTTGAAAATGAATTTGAAAACTTTAGCATTGATAGCAAAAGATTAGGTAAAACAGTTTATAAAATTGATTTTTTATATTCAAAACTAGAACAACTAAATAAAATTGAAATTCAAGTTTTAAATTTTGAAAAGCAAAATGAGAATATAGAATACAGTAGTACTTTAAAAGCAATTCAAAAATTAAGAAACCTAATATCTGAATTTATTTCATTTGAAAATCAACCGTTAAAAAGAAATGAAAAAACAATTTTAACTTATAAAAAAATTGTAAAAGACGATAAAATTAATACTTTATTCAACTTACTAAAAAAAAATAATTTAATAGAGAAAAAAACCTCATTTAAAGATTTTTCTATTGTTTTTAATAATAAAAATATTTCAGATATAGTAAATCCAATAGTTTGGCTCTCATCAAACGCAAGTGAACTACTTTATTTTATCATAAATATTCAAGATGTTATAATTGAGAAGACAAAAAGACAAAATTATTTATTACTAAAATCTTGTTTTTTAAAACCTAATGGTATAGAATTTTCCGAAAATTTTAAAAATATTAATACTGAACTAGAAATAAAGTTAAGCAAGGAAAAACAAAGAACAATTTATAACATTATACAAGAAATAGCTATATAAAATAGTTCACTTTACAGTTCACTTCTATTTTAAGTGAAAAGGTTTAAAATGCACAAATGCACAATTTCGCAGTGAATTTAAAACCATTTATTATGCTAAAATCTGAATTGCTTGAAGAAATTTCTCATGAAGAAATTAGAACAAAATTAAAAAGCATTGAGCAACTTCTAACCGCTCAATCTTTAACCAACAAATCAATTTTCAATATTGATGAAGTTGCTACTTATACAGGATTATCAAAACTTTACCTGTATAAATTAACGTCAAAAAACGATATACCACATTACAAGCCAAATGGTAAAAACATTTTCTTCAATAAAGCTGAAATAGACAACTGGCTTCTTCGTAACAGACAATCCACAAACGAAGAAATTAATGCAGAAGCAATTAATTACTCCGTGAACAAAATTAAAGCTTCTCTATAATAAGCATTAACTATTGACTGAATTTGTCAATTATGTTTGATACTATTTACATTGAACTACCTATACAGAGTATTAAAGATTTAGATGATAAATCTGATACTATTGATAGTGAAACTGGAGAAGTAAGATATTCAGTAGGATTTACTGATTGTATAAAAATCAGAAAGGTTGGAGAAGTTATGACGGTAGAATGTAGCCTACCTAAACTTTTGAAAAGAAATAATATTTATTCACTTTCATTTTCAGAAGTAGGATTAGCACTCAAAATGATAGAAGACAAATTAGGAATTTCAATACAACAAGGTATAGTTAGAAGAATTGATTGTCATTACACTTTTGAAACAGAATTAAAAGTGAGAGAATACTTTAGGTATTTAGGAGATTGTAAGTACTTTCGTAGAAGTAACATCGATTCAGATTCACTCTATTACTCTAATGAATCAAGAGTGTTCAATTTTTATGATAAAATAAAAGAAATTAAAAGTAAAAGAGATAGTATTCCATATGAATTTATTGGCAAAAATATTATGAGATGCGAGTTCAGATATAAGACGAAATATCTTAAAATAATGTCTAGTAAACTTGGAATTGAAAAATTGAAAATTGAAAATTTAACAGATAGAAATACCTATAATCAAATAGCTGAATTAGTTTATGCAGACTATCAATCCATCACAAAAATTAGGCAATCTTATTTTGATGAAGTAACAATTTCTTCAAAAGCAAAATTTCAAGAACAATTTGTTTTTGCAGGAGTTATGGCATATGGAGGTTTAAATGCTGTATTGGATAAAATTGATGCTTCAAAAGCACTGAATAAAAATCTATCGCCAGAATATTTTAGCAGACGGAAATCAGAAATAAAAAACATTATGAAAATTAATAAACAAAATATTGAAGGAGAATGTATAAATGAAATCAATTATAAAATTGAGCAAATTCATTTACAAAGATTAGATGAGTGATTTCTAAAATTTACAGGCTATTAGTGACTTATCAATAACTTTATAACACATTAAAAGTCAATGAATTATTTTGTAAATAATCAGAATTACACTATCTTTAAGTGATGGATAAATTAATAATACTGTGTAGCTTTAATGAGATTGAAGCTAGACTTAATGAAGGTTACAAGGTCATTTCTATTACAGGTAAAGTTTATGGAAATTACTTAAAGAAAGAAGAAGTTAAAACGATAAGAGGTTTAAGTACATATCGAAGTTATTATCACGAACGAGCTAGGGATTTCCTAGCTTGTTTAATTTTATATGACAAAGAGCTGGAAAGATTAGGCTATGAAAGAATACGTAACTCAATACTTGAAGCATCTGGAGAAAGAAACAAAATTGCTATTTGTGATAAGAATGAAGATTCAGACTTTTGCTACCGATACATTTTTGCGAATTTTTTATTGCAGAACGGCTACAATAACGTCGTGATAGATGAAGCGGTTATGAATAAACAGAAAGAACTTTGGAGCTATGATGTTTATAAAGTTAGAGGGCATCATAATATTGCCCTAGAAACAATCAAAGCATCATTTGAAACCGCTAACTGGCATTTTGCTAAAACGATGCCTAAAAATCCACATTCTTATACTTTGAGGAAAGAATTTGGTAATGATGAGTTGTTTTTATCAATAGTTAAGCATATTAGGAATTTTGGTGCAATCCAAATTTTTGAGAAACAGATTTATAGAACCTTAACCATAGATAACCATCAGTATTGGACTATGGCGTGTGATTTAGAAGACGAGGATTGCGACTTGATAAATAAGTGCGAATTAAATTAAAATGTTACAAAATGTTACACATAAAAAAGAAGACGATGAGACTAAGTACAAAACAGAAGAAAGTTAAGATATTGGAAATATTCGCTAGTAGTTTTGGCCTGTCTGTAGATTCAGCTTGTAAGATTGTTGATATATCTAGGAATACTTTTTACAATTGGCTTAAAGAAGATCAGAAGTTTAAAGAAACCTATGAAGCTCTAGGAGAGAGTATATTAGACTTAGCAGAGGCTTCACTTATAAAGCAGATACAAGAAAAGAATACTACAGCTACGATTTTCTATTTGAAGACCAAAGGTAAGAAGAGAGGTTACATAGAACAGGAGAATGTGTTACGAGTGAATACTAACTTACAGGAAATGGAAACCAAATCAGATGAAGAGTTAGAAGCAATCTTGAATAGGAAAGTTTAAAATAAATTTATGACGTTTTGTATTTACACAGTTGGATATGGAAATCTCTCGATTTCCGAATTTATCCAAATCTTAAAAGACAATCAAATTCAAGTAGTTGTTGATGTTAGGTCTGTCCCCTCTTCCAGATACAGGCCAGCATTTAATAGAAATGTGCTTGAAAAGCATTTAGCAGATTCTGGAATTAGTTACATGTTTAAAGGAAACGAACTTGGAGGATTACCAAAAGACCCGAACTTACAAACAGATAATTTACCAGACTACGAAAAAACCAGAAAGACCTTGCCTTATCAGCAGGGTCTTTCTGATTTAGAATGTGGTATTGAACTAGGTTACAGAATTGCTATACTATGTGCTTGCCCTCATCACAAAGATTGTCACAGAAACAAACTTATCGGAAAGGATCTAGCTGAAAAAGACATAACAGTTTTACACATAAATAAAGCTGGTTCAATTGAAGCACAAACTTCATTAGATTTTTTATAAAGTTTATTAAACCAACCTTTAACAAACATTACAAAATGAAATATATAAGCTACTATAGGGTTTCTACAAAAAAACAAGAGCAATCTGGTTTAGGATTAGAAGCACAAAAAACAGCAGTTGAAAAATTTTTGAATCAAGACAACATTTTAATTGCGGAGTACCAAGAGGCAGAAAGCGGAAAGGATAATGAACGACCTCAACTAAAAAAAGCTATCGCACATTGCAAAACTACTGGTGCTATTCTTTTGATAGCAAAACTTGATAGACTTTCCAGAAATGCAGCCTTTATACTCACATTAAGAGATTCAAAAGTTGAATTTGTTTGTACAGATATGCCTACTGCTAATTCTGTTACAATTGGTATTATGGCAATTTTAGCACAGGACGAAAGAGAACGGATTAGCCAAAGAACTAGAGTTGCACTTGCCGAACTAAAAGCAAGAGGTAAAAATCTTGGTTCACCCCAAAATTTAACTAATAAATCCAGAACACGAAGTATTGAAGTGAGAAAATTTAATGCTTTAGTAAATGAAAACAATAAAAAAGCATCTGCATTTATAAGCTCTCTAAGGAAAGATAATTTAAGCTATAATAAAATCGCTTCGGTTTTAAATGAAAATGGATTTAAAGCAAGCAGAGGAGGTAATTTTACAGCATCGCAAGTATTAATCTTGCACAACAGATGTAATTTTAACAAATAAATCACTAAAATTTTGTTTAAAAACAATATTTTTGTAAAAATCAACTAGGTAATTAAATGAAATAAAAAATAAATAAATATTGATAAAGCGTTAATCGTTATTCAAGCTTTGGAAAACTGGTAATTTAAAAAGTATACAAGAATAATAGAATTAATGCTCACGTCGGTCTGGCGTGGGCTTTTTCTATTTTGTATACAGGTATACCAGTACCGCCAAAGCAGATAGATTAAGTTCCACGTCTTTTTTATGGTCTAACTTTAACAGCTTTTTGGAACTGAAAGCATAATTATTTTATGAAAAAAGTTGTTTATATCCTAGCTGGAATTATAGCGATAGGAGTTATTGGAAATTTAATTAATCCAAGAAAGAAAGAAGTAAAAGAGGAAGTAAAAACCGAAAATAAGCCTAATGTAGTAAAAAATGAAAAAAAATCAGAAATGGAATTAGATAATTCTGAATTTTGGACTTTATATGACCCAATGGTTAAAGAAAGGATTTACAAACTGATTGAAGATAAAGATTGCAAGGGATTACAAGATGAGTTTAATGTTACGGCAGAAAATATGGATAGACTTCAAAAAACTGGAAAAAGTGCATCAAGAAATATTGACTTAATGGATTTTTTAGAAGATAAAATGAAAGAGCTAGGTTGTCATTAATATTACTACATTTTCTTTTTAAATAATTGCATCAGTATTAAAATATTGATGCTTTTTTGTTTTAAGTTAAATATATTCTTTATCAAGATAGAAATGTTAATAACAATATATTCAAATCTATTTTTAGATAGTTAATAATTTGTTTTAAAGCAGTATTTTTGAGAATTACAGAAATTAAAAATTAAGAAATCTTATTAAATATGAGTCCAATAAGACCTCAACTAGATCCAGAAGAAATAAAGATTGAAAATCCATTGGAGAAGAAAATAGAAACTTTTAAAAACATTATTCAAGATTGTAATATTAGTTTTTTGATTGGTTCTGGTTTATCTGTTCCTTTTATGGGAACATTAGGAGGCATTGAAACTTGGCTTACAGGTCTTGAAGAAAACAAAGAAATTTCTAATGAATTAAAGCAATACATCAAAGCATCTTTATATAAAAGTTATTTTGATGTGGCAATGAAAGACAATATTGATATTTTAGATTTCATATTTGGCGAAGATAGTTGTTGGTCTTTAAGTTCAAAGTCTTCTGAATTAAAACAAACCTATAAAGCGTATAAAGACTTTTTAAGAATCATTAATCAAGTTTTATATGAAAGACGAAGTAACACCGTAAACAAGCAAGTTAATCTATTCACTACCAATATCGATGTTTTTTTTGAGAAAGTAATAGAGGACTTAGATTTACAATTTAATGATGGATTCAATGGGGTTTTTAGAAAACAATTTCATTTAAGTAACTTCAAAAAATCATTTTATCAAAAGAGCCTTCATTATGATAATATAGCAGAAATTCCAGTTTTTAATTTATTGAAAATTCACGGTTCTGTAACTTGGAGATTAGAAAACACAAATATTGAATTTGCAGGATTAGATGTATTGAAAAAAGTTATTAAAGTAGCTGGAACATCGGATTTGATAGATATAGTTTCATTAAGCACTAAAAAGTGGGACGATACCAAAACAGATTTAACGATTGAAGAAATTATAGAGGAAGCCACCAAAAAAGCCCCTATTCCATCAACTGCTGAATTTATTGAAGCATACGAAAAGTTACAGGTGGTAAATCCTACAAAAGATAAGTTTAGAGATACAACTTTTAACAAAACGTATTATGAAATGCTTCGACTTTATGCAAATGAATTGGAGAAAGAAAATTCCGTATTATTTGTAATGGGTTTTTCAATGGCAGACGAACATATAAGAGATATTACGTTTAGAGCCATTAAATCAAACCCTACCTTAAAAGTATTCATTTGCTCATATACAGAACAAGCCAAAGATATTAAACAGAACTTGCAAAACGACCGTATTGATTTAAAAGACTTTCATAATGTTGAATTATTAAATCCAACAGATAAGTTTGATTTGCAAAAGATGAATGAGTTACTTTTTAATCCTTTGTTAGAAAGCATATTATTAAGAAAAAATTTTGAAAAGTAATATGAAAACATCTATACAAAAGGATTCTATATTTAAGGTTGGTAAAGTTACTTCTGTTGAGGGTAGAACTATTAAAATTGAGGTTGATAAAACTAAAAACAGTTCTCATTTGTTGTATGATGGGGAACTTTTAAGAAATATATCTGTTAATAGTTACATCAAAATAACAAAAGGATTTACTAAAATAATTGGTAAAGTTGAAGGCGAATTTATTGTTGAAGACAAACAATATTCCGAAAAGAATTATACAAATGAAAACAAGAAAATAAAACGGTTGCTCATTGTTAGTTTACTGGGATTTTTTAGTAAAAAAGGATTTGAAAGAGGTATTAAAGAACTTCCACTAATTAACAATGAATGTTTTTTATTGGAAAGAGAAGAGTTTAAAGATGTTCATGATTTTGTTAAGAAAGACGATGAACCGCTTGTTATTGGTACACTTACTCACGAAAACGGACAAGAAATAAGCGTTGGTGTAAATGATTTATTTGCAAGCCATATTGGAATTTTCGGAAATACTGGAAGTGGAAAATCCTATACTTTGGCAAAGATTTACAGAGAATTATTTTTGAAATTCATTGAAAATAAAAAATTTAAAGAAAATGCACAATTTTACTTTATAGATTTTAATGGAGAGTATATAGAAGATAATGCAATTTTAGAAAAAGAGCATAAGAATATTTTTTGTTTGAATACGAGAATTTCAAAAGATAAATTTCCGATTTCAGAAGCCTATATTAAAGACCATCATTTTTGGGCGTTAGTATTAGAAGCAACAGAAAAAACACAAAAACCATTTTTACAAAGAGCAATAGATAACGAATATTTAGAAGATAAGATAACGGATAAAGATTGTTTAAAAAGTTTTTTAAAGCAATTGATTGCTAAAATTATTGATAAAGAAGATGATAATTTGAAAACAAATATAATCATTGACTTATTGTATAATGTAGAAGTTTGCTTGACAAATAGTAATATTAATGAGGTTTTAAGTGTTATTAGAGAAAGTTTACATTTCCATAGTAAAAATAAAAATTTCTATTTTAGAGATGAAAATGGGAATGATTATTATAAAAGCACGACACCATCAGTTCTAAATAAGATTGAACCTATTTTAGATGAAATTGAATTTGATGAAATACAAACTGATTTTTTAATCAAAATTAGATTAAGAATTATTTTGCAGTATTATCACGAAATAATAAGCGGTTTTTCAAATATTGAACACCTTTCGCCATTAATAAAAAGAACGCCAACCAGAATAAACGATTTAAAAAAAATCATAACAATTCAAGATTTTGTTTCAGAAAAAAACATAACTGTTATTTCTTTGAGAGATGTAAACTTGCAGATGAGAAAAATGTTACCACTATTAATATGCAAACAATTATACGAAACAAAGAAAGAATTAAAAGAACAAGATAAAAAGAACGGACAAGAAAAGTATCTGAATATTATTATTGATGAAGCACATAATATTTTATCGTCAGTATCTGAAAGAGAGAGCGAAACTTGGAAAGATTATAGGCTGGAAACATTTGAAGAAATTATAAAAGAAGGTAGAAAATTTGGTGTTTTCTTAACCATAGCAAGCCAACGCCCTTACGATATTTCAGCAACCATAATTTCGCAATTACATAATTTCTTTTTACATAGATTGATTAATAACAATGATATTAATGCAATAGAAAGAACCGTATCATATTTAGATAGGCTTTCATTTGAAACGTTACCAATTTTACCTACTGGAACGTGTATTTTGGCTGGTTTGTCGGCACAAGTTCCAGTTATGATTGATGTAAGTGAAATTGATAAAAAATATGAACCCGACAATAAGACAATGAAATTAATTGATAACTGGAAGGATTAAAACAATTAGAAATGGCAAAATACCAACTCCCACCACTCAAAGACGAAAAATTATTTGAAGAATTTATATGTGATTTATTCAATGTAATTGAAAATACGAATACCTACAATAACACCGATTTTCAGACTTTTGGAGTAAAGGGTCAAAATCAAAAAGGAATTGATGTTTTTTCGGTTCAAACCAAAACGGTTATCCAGTGCAAATTGAAAGATATTAGAAAAAAAGATACAGAATTAAGAAAGAATTTGATTGAAGATATTACGTTAGATTTAGAAAAAGTAAAAGATTTAAAGATTGAATTTGACCGATTTATTTTAGCATCTACTTTTAGAGATGATACAAAATTGCAAGAATTTGTAAATGAAATTAGAAATCAACAAAACCTATCATTTCACTTGTACTATTGGGGTTGGGACACAATCATTAAACACGCTGAACAGTCTGAAATGATTTTAAAAAAATATTTTCCAGAGTTCAAACCAAAGTCTGTCAAACCAAAAATTGAGTTACCAGATGGAGCATTAGGAAAAGATTTGACGAAGAAAAACTATATCAGTTATTTAATTAAACGATACGGAGATTGGAAACAGATTGAATTGAACAGAAAAAACGAAAAATTTAATTGGGCAAGTTTTAATAAACACATTATGAATGAGTTTAAAGCAACTGGCATAAATTATATTGACATTAGATATTTTGAAAAGTTAGTTGAATATCTGAATAACAGAATTGATAAAACAACCTTTGGAAGAAATAGAAAGGCAAAGGATGTGAAAAATTACTCCACATTTGAGGAGTTTGTAAATGGCGTTTTAGTTGATTAGTGAAAGTGAAAATATTAGGAGTGTGAAATCAGTCAAAAATCTTGATACTGATGAGATACTTATTGCTGATATTTTTTTAGCATTAGACGACAATATAGTTTTTCCTTTCAGAGAAAAATGTGAATTTGCACGTAAGAAGATAATCGACCCTTTTCTTGTATGTGAAGTTTGTGGACAAATGGTACAAATAAAAGGTGGAATAGGTAAAAATGCTAAAATAACACATTTTAAACACCTTAAAGACAGTGAGGATTGTCCTTATAAAACTGATACAAAAATAGATAGAGATTGGATTTTAAGAGGTAAATTTAATGGTCAAAAGGAAGGAGCGTTACATATTGAAACCAAACAATTAATTTATGATTTTTTGTGTTTGAATAAAGATACTAAAGGCGAAGTTTCATTTGCTAAACAGGAAATGGTTAATAAAAGTGATAGGGATTATCTTAAATGGAAAAAGCCAGACGTTACATCAATCTTCAAGAATAAGAAATTAGTTTTTGAAATTCAACTTGCAACAACTTTTTTAGATGTTATATGTGAAAGACAGCATTTTTACAAAGAAAATCAATCATTTATAATTTGGGTATTTAAAAATTTTGAAATTGAAGCAGATAAACAACGATTTACTCAAAAAGACATTTTTTACTCAAATAACAGAAATGCTTTTGTTTTAGACGAAGAAGCAATTAGATTGTCTAATTTACACAATGATTTGTTTTTGTTATGTCAATTTCAAAATCCAATAGAGAAGGATGAAAAAATTGAATATGAATGGGAATGTAAATACGTTAATTTAAGTGATTTGACTTTTGATGAAGAAACTTTAAAGGTCTATTATTTTGATGTAAGCCGAGCCGAATATGAAATTGCGGAAATCGTTGAAAAGAAAATTGCAGGGCGTAAAGAAGCCGAAAAAAATTTAAAAGCAAAACAAGAAAAATTAAGATTACAAGAAATTGAAGTTTGGGAAGAAGAACAAAGACAAATCGAAGCTAAACAAGAGAAGATACGTTTAGAAGTAATTGAAAGACAGCAGCAACACGAAATATATAAGGCTCAAAGACAAAAAGAAATTGATGCTGACCAGCTTGATTTTGAAAATAAGAATGCTTTATTTTTTGATAGGTTGGAAAAAAATTATAGTGCGTTAAGTCCATTACAGCTAATATTCAAATCAAGATTATATGAAATTAGTTCAAGTATTGATGAATTGTTCAAAAATGGATACGAACCAAGTAATGAAGATATTACATTCCTTTACAACGAATACAAAAATGAAATAAACCACTATAAAGTACCTTTTAGACTATCAATTCTATATTACTTATCAATTACCATAATAAAAACAAAAATTAGGCGTAATTCAGTTTATAAAGAGCAATTACCAAAAATTGAAAGAGTATTGGTTGCAATTTTATCAATTAAAGAAAAAAAAGTAATTGGATATAGTTATAGTTTAATACAACTTGCAAATCATTTTTTTAATCCTAAAAATGAAAAGAATTATAGCTTTGCATTCATAATATTAGAAGCAATTAAAACGTACTACGGATTAGATAATTTTTTACACATTGAAGATAAAAAAGGAAATTTCAAAAGAAAATTAGAAGAGTATAATATTGCTATTCCTTTTAAAGAATTAAGTTATAATCAAATAATATCAAGTGTGTTCAAAGAGTTAAAATTTGAAAACAATATATCTTAAATTATGAATACATTTATCAATTTAACGGCACAAAATTCTAAAGGTATTGATTATACTATTTATAAAAATGCACGTCAATTAAGAAAAGATGCGTTATTAATTGCTGAAACTAATAAATCTTTTTCCTCTGCTACTTCTTTACTTATTTTAAGCTCCGAAGAAGTTATAAAATCAATTTTGGTATTACTTCACAGTCAAGGTTACAAAACGTATTTAATAAAAGATTCTAAAAAGTTTTTTTCAGACCATAGAGTAAGACATCAACTTGCACAGTTAATGGAATTGTCAATTGGTATCCTTGAAAGTATAGAGAAAAAAGCATCAAACGAACCAGTTACTTTACTAAAAACTAAAAGTGAATTTTGGAATGGTCTTATAAATGGAATTTTAGAGATTGCTTTGGCGAGTAAGCCTTTCCTCGATTCAGCACAAAGAGTAAAAAAATTAATGGAATTCAACGACAAAAAAAATCAAGGTTTGTATGTTGATTTCAGAGATAAATTATTAATTCCACAAATAGAAATATCCGAAAGCGATTTCATAGAAACTAGATTGATTGTAAATAGAATATTTAATGTTTACAAAGGTTTAAAAATCATATTCCATCCTAAAGTTCAAAATCATTTCAAAAATGATGATATTGAACTTTTAAAAAAACAATTACGAGTGCTTATTGATGAGGCATTAAAGGACTATTCATTTCAAAATATCAAGTAATCATGGTGGGACATCTAGTTAAATATACAAAATTTTACTCTGAACCAATTCCAGAGAATCCGATAGAATTATTATTTGATATTCCTAAAGAAGAATTGATTGTTACAATATCGGCAATAAATGCGTATTTAAAACCAATTTATAATTCATTCTTTGATGATTCAAGAACAACACAGATTGATTGTATAAGAGTTCTTTTTTTAGATACCCAAAACCCATTTCATCATTCACATTCAAAAGACATTATCATTAAATATAAGAACGAATTTCAAGAAAATTATAATCTTTTTTCAAGAGTAACATGTTTATATGCACTTCAAGAAATAATAAATCATAATGAATTTGTTGAAGAAACACCAGAATATACTTTTGATTTAAGAGAACGTATTTTTAAATTTCTATTGATTTGTAATGATAAAATATTAACCGCAGATGAAAATTATAAAGAAGATGATTATGAAAAACTTGGAGATGATTTTTTTGAATTTTTTATGTTTAGAGAACTACATCACAATCAATATAATGAAGCTTCAAATTCTGTTAATTCGTTTTATAAATCTTGGTCATTATTTGAAGCTTTAATTAATGATGATTTTTTTGGAAGTCATTTTAAAAATTATTTAATAGATGTCTTTGGCACAGATGATATAAATGAATTTTTTAAAAAGCAGATTTGGTCATATTTTAAGAGCTATGATGATAACTTAAAATTTAATTATCTAAATGTTCCTATTGAAGAGACAGAAGCGTTAAAAATATTAGATAAATTAAGCGAAAGACAAATTATAGACATACCGCCTGCTAATGATTTACGAATTTTTGATTTTTTACAAATAAAGAAAAGTCCTTTATTCAGAAAAGAAGAAAATGATGGAAAGAACATTATTTCATTTGTTGTTATGGATAACATTCTTTTTGTAGAGAAGACTTATTCTTTGTTAATAAATGATTTTTGGTTTGACTATTTAAAAGATAAAGAAATATGTAACAGAAAAGATTGGGGAAACTTTATTGGAGCTTCCTATTTTGAACCTTTTTTGGAAAAAATATTCAATGTTGCATTTTCAAATAAACCCAATTACACAATTAGGTCAACAGATGCTCTAAAGTTTACAATAAATGGAAATTCAATTGAATATGCAGATTTTTATATTAGAGAAAAACAGAATATAATTCTCGCTGAGGCAAAAAGTAATTATCTACCAATGGTTAATGGATATAAAACCGTTTTAACATTTGAAGATTATAAAGCATTAGATTTAAAAAAATTCTACAAAGATTATGGACTTACTCAATTAGCTGAAAAAACAATCAAAGAATTTCACAAGTACAAAAGTTTAATTGATGATGATGGATTTAATTACAATAGAAAAGTTCAGTTATATCCATTATTAATTGTAAATGATCCAATATTTAGCTCTTCATATTCGTCTTTTGTTTTTAAACGAAAATTTGATGAAATGTTAGATAATGAAGGTATTAATAAGAAATCAAAAGAGCATAATATTAAACCTTTAAGTATTATCAATGTTTCTGAATTACTCGAAATTGAACAAAGTTTAGAAGAAAACGAAATAAATATTTTTAACATTCTTGATTTGCTTTTTTCAATGTCAGATATTAAAAATAAAGGTAATGCCAAAGATTATAATTTTTTAAGAACAATAACTCATGTAATTCAAAGAAAAGTGGAAAAGGACAAACTTATTCCTGAAAGAGTAAAACACCTAAAATGGTTAGAATAAAAAATGGTAAAAAAAAAACTTGACATTCAATACAAATAAAAATTCAATAAAACATATATGGCATTCAAACCAAACGAAATAACAAAAGACCACATTCTAAAAGCTATTGAGAAAATAGAGAAGGAAGCCATTGTGTTAATTTCTCCTACTCGATGGAATGTTGAAATAAACAATAAAAAATACCCCCCAAAAGAAGTAATGCGTTACGCCCACGAACAAATGAATGGGGAAAAAGTTTGGGAATATGGTGGTGGCGAAGGCACGAATAAATTTTTAAAAAAATTTGATTTTCCAATTTTAGATATGACTGGAAACCCATTACAAGAAATTGTAAATCGCTATAAAAAATACATTCATGAAAATGGATTGAAAGAAGAAATTTATAAATGGAAATTATTAGGTAAGTTCCAAGGAAGACCAAATATCAATAATCAAAATTTTAGCGAAGAAATAAAAGATGTAAAATTTGAAAATTTAATTTACCCTGTTGGTCAAGGAGCGATAAAACATTTAGCGGAAGCAAGAACTGAGCTATATAGAGACTGTTTTAAGGCATTATTTGACGAAAACCTCCCTTTGCTTGATAGAATTAAATTTTTTAACGAAGAGACTCTGAAAATTTACAGACAAATTGTTCCAGAGGAAAGGTTTTCTCATCATCAAGACGAGCGTACAATGTCCACTTTTTTAACCTACCATAATCCGAACCTGTACACTTTTTATAAAAATACCTTTTATCAAAAATTTTGTGATATTCTAGGTATAAAGCCAAAAAAGAAAAATGAAAAGTATGTTCACTATATGGGTTTAGTAAATGAATTCATTGACGATTATATAAAAGATGATGAAGAATTAATTGATTTAGTTAGAAGTCAAATTCCAAGCGATGCATTTCAAGATACTAACTTCAAAATTCTTGCCCAAGATATTTTATATCAGTCGCTAGACAAACAATTGGGAGCAAATAGAAACTATTGGAGAATAGGAACAAAAGACGACACTCAAAGTTATTGGGACTATATGAAAACCAATAATTTGATTTGTATTGGTTGGTCAGATATTGGCGACTTAAATGAAGCAGAAGTAAAATCAAAAGATGACATTAAGAAACTTCTTGAAAACGAAGGAATTTATAAAGACAAGAAAGGCGTTCTTACTAGAAAAGCAGGAGAAATTTTTGATTTTTACACTAAAGTAAATATTGGAGATATTATTTTGGCACAAGATGGCGAAACCGTTTTAGGTATTGGTATTGTTAAAGATGAATACTTTTTTAATGAAAAAGAAAATTTTGCACATCAAAAACTGATAGAGTGGAAAGTGTTAAATCCTAAACTCAAAAATAAAGAAGGACTGCAAACCACAGTATACAAACTTTCAGAAATTACGACGCACCATAAAATTGATGCGATATTAAACAATTCAGACTTTACAAAAAATACAATTAATGCTAATATGAAACCATCTTTAAATCAAATCTTATTCGGTCCCCCTGGTTCAGGCAAAACTTACAGCACAATAAACAAGGCTTTAGAAATTGTTGGAGTAGATATAAATGGCAAAACAAGAACCGAAATAAAAACATTATTTGACGAAAAAGTAAAAGAAAACAGAATTGTCTTTTCTACTTTTCATCAAAGCATGAGTTATGAGGACTTTGTAGAAGGAATAAAACCAATAACATCTGGAAACGATGTTTTGTATGAAGTACAAGACGGCATATTTAAAAATATATGTAATTCGGCAACAAGTAATGTTTCGGTAGAAAATTTTGATAAAGTATATCAAATGCTTTTAGAAAAAATAGAGAATGAAACTGAAGAATTATTGGAACTAAAAACAATTAAGGAAAAATCATTTTGGGTGGGTATAAACAGTAATAATAATTTAAGTCTATACACTACCGCAAAGAAAAATTACCAAGGTGTCTTAACTAAAGAAAAAATTGAAGCTTATGCCAATGGCTTCAAAACATTTACTGGTTGGGACGGTTATGCTTCTGGAATTGATAACTATTTGAAAGAAAAACTAAATCTAAAAATAGCACCAAGAAAAGATAACAACAATAATTTTGTATTAATAATTGATGAAATTAATCGTGGAAATGTTTCAGCAATATTTGGAGAGTTAATTACATTAATCGAAGAAGACAAACGACTAGGAAAACCTGAAGCGTTGAAAGTTACTTTACCATATAGCAAAAAAGAGTTTGGTGTACCTTCAAATCTTTTCATTATTGGCACAATGAATACTGCAGACAGAAGTGTTGAAGCATTAGATACGGCATTGAGAAGAAGATTTAGTTTTGAAGAAATGCCACCAAATTACGAATTAGATGAATTGAGAAATTCTATTTTTGATTTCCCAGCCTCAAGTATTTTGAAATCAATAAATCATCGAATTGAAAAGTTGTTAGATAAAGACCACGCCATTGGTCATTCTTATTTTATTTCAAAAGACGAAGTCTCAATTGTAGAATCCTTTTACAAATGTATTATTCCATTGTTGCAAGAATACTTTTTTGGAGACTACGGAAAAATTGGCTTGGTGCTTGGAAAAGGTTTTGTTAGACAAAAAGAATGGGATAAAACTTCGGATTCATTTGCAGATTTTGATTACGATAATTCTAACGATTTTGAAGAAAGAAATGTTTTTGAAATAATTGATTATCGAAATGAAAATCACAATTATTCAATTGGTACTATTTCAATGACATTTGAAAAGGCAATAAAAATATTGATGAAAAATAAAGTTGAGTAAAGATAAATTACATATTACAGTTTTTGAATACGAAAAACTTTTAGTTGGCAAAGGAGAAAAAAATATTTCCGATGACCAATTCAAAGCATTACAGCGATATTATGGAAATGGTGTGCCATTTTTTAAACTGATATACAATGGTGTAGAGTTCAATGAACACGTTGGCGTTATCCAAGTTGGGAATACGCTCATTGAAGTTTTACCAAAAGCAGATAAAAATCCACATTCTGAAATTGAAGATAAAAAATGGCGAGATATTTTAATAAATATGCTCCGAGCAGTTGGCGGATTTGATATAAAACAGACTAGTTCAAGTAACCTAAAAATTAAACCAAATACAATACTCGATTTATATTTTGAACTTTTCGTTAAAGAGGTTGAATATCTAGTACATTCGGGACTGGTTAAGCAATACCGTAAAAAAGAAGGTAATGTGACCGCATTAAAAGGGAGTTTACAATTTAGTAAACACATACAACAAAATCATACACATAAAGAGCGATTTTTTGTTAGACATACGACTTATGATGTGGAGCATACTTTACACTTCATACTTTACAAAACAATTCGATTATTAAAGCAAATAAACGCAAATGCAACACTAAATAGTAGAATTGGTACTTTGTTGTTACTTTTTCCAGAAATGCCTGAAATTAAAGTAAGTGAAGCCACTTTTGAAAAACTGAACTTCAATCGCAAAAACCAGCATTACACAAAAGCAATAGAAATTTCAAAACTAATATTACTTCAGTATCACCCAGACGTTAGTAAAGGCAGAAACCACGTTTTAGCTTTGATGTTTGACATGAATCTACTTTGGGAACAATTCATATTTACAAGTTTAAGAAAGCACAAAGGATCAAATACTAAAATTACAGCACAAACCTCAAAATATTTTTGGAAACCACTAGCAGGCAGACGCTCAAAAATGAAACCTGATATTGTAATTGAACACGAAAACGGAAACATAGTTTTTGATACCAAATGGAAAAATCTAAATGGTTATAATCCGTCGCCAGAAGATTTGCGACAGATGTATGTTTATCACGAGTATTTTGAAGCTAATCGAGTTGCTCTAATCTATCCAAACAATATTTCTAGTATTAGTAGTGGAATGTATTTAGATAGAGCTACTAGCGACCTAACAGAAAAGGAATGCAGTGTGATTTCGATTGCAGTAAACAAAAATGTAAAAGATTGGCAAATTGAGATAAATAAAAGAATAAATTCGTTTATTTGTAGTGAGATACAAAGCAGTTAAATTGTTCGTTTTTGACTTTGTTTAGTTATAAAATAGCCTTTATTTATTGAGTATTTACTGCATATTTGCTACAAGAAAAAATAAATCATCTACCAAGCCTAACAAACACTATATCTAACGAATTTACTACATATTTTGTATCGGGAAATAAACTCAAATGGACTCTTTTACTCAAATAGTTTTAGGAATTGCTACTGCAGAAGTTTTCGCAGGCAAAAAACTACAAAACAAAACTTTTTTATATGGTGCCGTTTTAGGAACAATTCCTGATTTAGATATTATCATCGGAAAATTTTTAAATGATGTAGATGGAGTTGCAATTCACCGAGGATTAAGTCATTCCCTACTCTTTTTTGTTTTTTTAGCACCACTTTTAGGTTGGATAATTTCAAAAATTGAAAAAAAGAAAATCAATTTTAAAAATGCTACATTATTAGCTTTTTGGTGTTTATTCACGCATATATTACTCGATTTATTTACTTCTTGGGGAACTCAAATTTTATGGCCTTTAGAACATCGTTTTGCACTTAAAACAATTTTTGTAATTGATCCTTTATATACTGTTCCACTAGGCGTTTCATTAATTTATGTTTGGAGAAATACTGATTTTTCTATTCGTAAAAAACACTTAAGAAAAGGATTAATTATAAGTTCTTGCTATTTATTACTAACCTGCATCATTAAACTTTTTGCTTTACAACAATTTGAAAATTCACTAGAAAACAATAAAATTTCATATCAAGACATAATTGTAAAACCTACAGCTTTTAATTGTATTCTTTGGAATGCGAATATTGCCACGACAACAGGTTATTATTTAGCTGATTATTCTTTATTCGATTCAAAACCTATTAGCTTTAAATTTTATTCAAAAAATAAAGAACTAGAAAAGAATTTAATACAAAATTCGGATTTTAAAAAACTTCAAGTAATTAGCGAAGGTTGGTATTTGATAACAAATAAAAACAATACTTATTATTTTAACGATTTGCGTTTTGGACTAATAAATGACAACCCAAAAAACCCACAATTCGCTTTTAGTTACGAGTTTATAAAAGACAAGAACGGCAATTTAATTGCTCATGAAGTTCCCAATGCGAAACGTGATGGTAAGTTATTATTACAAAAGATATTTACACGAATAAAAGGGAATTAAAATAGTTTATTTAAATCCTCGGCTTATTCAAACCTCTGTCATACAAAACAATGCTTCCAGCAATAGAAACATTCAAACTTTTTTCCGATTTAAATTTGACTAAATGATGGCATTTTTCCATAGCATTTTTGGTCATGCCGTGGTCTTCTGCTCCTAATAAATACACGCAACGTTGCGGATGGTGAAAAGTTTCTAAATCTACAGCAGAATCGTCAAGCTCTACTCCTACTAATCGAGCGCCTTTTGGTAAATTTTGGTAAAAAGCTTCAAATGTATCGTAGTGAAAATAAGGAATCATTTTAACGGCATTATGTGTGTCGCAAGCTTGTTTCGCATAGCGTTTTCCAATCGTAAAAATAAAACTCGCACCAAAATTTTGGGCCGTACGCCAAAGCATACCCAAGTTTTCAGGTGTTTTTCCGTTTTGTATGCCTATTCCAAAGAATTCATTTATAAAATTGTCATTCATATCGATACTAATTAAAGTAGCCGCAAAATTAGATGAAAAATTTCAACTTCAACAAAGGAAAGGAAAAAGAAAATTCAGAAAATTACACGCAACTATTTAACAGTATTTTAGCTTAAAGCAAATAATTTTTATCTAATTTTGCTTCGTTCTTAAAATAAGAAATGAAAAAATACCACTACATATTAATTGTATTACTAGGCTTTATATTAATGCCTAGCAGTGTTATGGCTTGTGGTAAAAGTTCTGAAAAACATACTTGTAAAAAAGAAATTTCTTCTAGTAAAACAGAAAAAATGAGCTGTTGCAACAATGATGCTTCTTCAGAGAAAGACAACAAAGGTTGCCAAGGAACTTGTGATCATTCAGATTGTAGTTGTTCTTCAACATGTTCTTCTACTCCATTAAATTTACTTTTAGAAGTTGTTTTTCAAAACAGCACACTTAACGACTCAATAATCGAGAAAGCTAAATTTTCTTATTCTTCACCATCAATTTTAGATGGTTTTCATTCCATTTGGGTCATTCCTAAAATAAGCTAAATTCAAATTTTGACAGCCATAATTGCGTCAAATCTCCATAGCATTTGCTATACAAAAATTCCAGTTTTATAATAATTTTTGTAACACAAATTAATGTGTAATCAATATTTATTACCAACTGTTATTTATTCAAATTTATTTTTTTATCAACTTATCAAAGTAATTCACTTTGATTACTAATACATTATTAAAATGAAAAATTCATTTAAAAATATAATGGTAGCAACTTTTGTATTGCTATCTATTACAGTCAATGCACAAATTAAAAATTCAAAAACTGAAATAGTTAAAATCTATGGTAACTGTGGGATGTGCGAAACCAAAATTGAAAAAGCAGGAACTATCAAAAAGGTTGCTACAGTTGATTGGAATCAAGAAACTCAGATGGCAACTTTAACTTATGATGCAACTAAAACAAATCAAGACGAAATACTAAAGAGAATTGCATTAGCTGGTTATGATAGTGATAAATTTCTTGCTCCATATGATGTGTATGATAATCTTCATGGTTGTTGTCAATATGAAAGAGTTGCTAAAGTTGCTGTAACCGAAGAAATAAAATCGGAAACTACAAACAAAAATCATTCTGGACACGATACTACTTCTAAAGAAGCTCAAGATAAAAATCAGCTAGAAACTATTTTTGACAATTACTTTTTGGTAAAAAATGCTTTAGTAAAATCAGATGGGAATTCAGCATCAACAAATGCTACCAAATTACTTTCAGAAATAAATGCTGTTAAAATGGAGAATTTAAAAGCGGACGTTCACGTAGTTTGGATGAAAGTAGTAAAAAATTTGAAAGAAGAAACTAAGCTTATTTCGGAAACAAAAGACATCAAAGTTCAAAGAGATTATTTTGATACACTTTCTGTAAAAATGTACGAATTAATTAAAATTTCAAAACCAGAAACTCCAATTTACTACCAAAATTGCCCAATGGCAAACGACGGAAAAGGTGCTAATTGGTTAAGCAAAGAAAATGCAGTGAAAAACCCTTATTATGGTTCCATGATGTTAACTTGTGGTAAAACCATTGAAACTATAAAATAATTTAAAATGAGAATAATAGTTTTTGTTTTTTTATTAATTGCTAATTTAGCTACTGCACAAATTAAAGTTGGTGATACACTACCGTCAATTACACTCAAAAACAGTGATAATAAAGATGTGAACATTACCTCTTTTAAAGGGAAATATGTACTTATAGATTTTTGGGCATCTTGGTGTGCACCGTGTCGTTTAGGTAATAAAAAATTAGTTAAATTACATAATGATATCAGTCAAGATAAAATTGAAATTATAGGAATCTCAATTGATACAGATGTAAACAAATGGCTTAAAGCTATTGAAAAAGATAAAATTAAATTTACCCAATTGATAGATTCCAAGGGTTTTGATGCTGACACAGCTTTACAATTTGGTGTAGATGAAATACCATCGAAATATTTGTTCAATCAAGAAGGTATTCTAATTGCAAAAAACCCAACAGAAGAAGAAATAATTAAATTAATAGAAAAGTAAAATGAAAAAAATAAATAAAGTTTATATGGTAATAGCATCAATGGTTTTGATGTTTTCAATGAAAAGTAATGCACAAATTGTTAAAGCAGAAATTAGAGCAACGGGTTTAACTTGTTCCATGTGTTCAAATGCTATAAATAAACAACTTAAAGCATTACCAGAAGTTTCTAATGTAGAAACCGATTTAAATACAAATACATTTACCGTAACACTTAAAGAAGGAAATGAATTAAGTCCAAAAATATTTAAAGAAAAAGTTGAAAAAGCAGGTTTTTTCATTGGATCATTGATATTAACTGCAAAATCAGAAACTATCAGCAATAGCTCTTTTATTTTAGTTAATGCCAAAAAAAGTGACACAGCGGAAGTTCAATTTCAAGTTGTTGATAAAGGGTATGTGACAGAAAAAGAATTTAAAAAATTATCTAAATCATATAAGGATATTGCTACTTATATGGCAAATAGCGAAGATGATTTTCACATTAAAATTTTAAACTAATGAGAAAAATTCTTTTATTGTTTCTTGTAATAAATTCCCAAAATATTTTTAGTCAAGAGTTATTTGTAGTTACCGATCCAGCTAGTAATGTACCAGCAAATTCACTTGCGGTTAACATAATGCAATCCGCTTTTAAAGAAAAATTTGAATCAGGTTACAATTACCATTTTATGCCTGAAGTAACGTATGGTTTAAATAAAAATTTAATGTTTCGTGCTTCTGCTTTTGTAAGTAATAGAAATAACGATTTGGTTACAGAAGGTGGTAGTTTTTATACAAAATATCGTTTTCATTCAACGGATGATTTAAATAGTCATTTCAGATTAGCTGCTTATGGAAGATATAGTTTCAATAATTCGGATATTCATCAAGAACAAATTGAAATTTTAGGGCACAATTCTGGTTTTGAAACCGGAATAATTGCTACAAAATTGATTAAAAAAGTAGCTATAAGTTCTTCAGTAAGTTTTGAGAAAGCATTAGACAACAAACCTAATTATCTATTTCCAGATAATATTGGCGATAATGCAACTAATTATACACTTTCTTTTGGTAAATTGATGTATCCAAAAAAGTATACTAGTTTTAAGCAAACCAACATCAATTTGATGGTTGAATTTGTTGGACAAACTATTAATGAAAATGGCAGATCTTATTTGGATGTAATGCCAGCTGTACAATTTATTTTCAATAGTCAAGCACGTTTGGATTTTGCTTACAGACATGAATTGGTAAGTTCTATGTTAAGAACCGCTCCAAATGGCTTTTATTTCAACTTATATTATACTTTTTTCGATTTAAAAAGTAAAAAATAATTTAGTATGAATTATACAACTTAAACAAATAAATCTGTAATACTATAAACATTATTAAGATGTAATTTTATTTGTAGAAATTAATCTACGGTTAATAAATTCATAAAATGAAAAATGTCAATATAAGTATTGAAGCGTGTTTAGCTTGTATGGTTGAATGTGAAAAATGTTCCTCGGAATGTTTAATAATGGATGGACACGCAGAATGCGTTAAACTATGTCGTGATTGTGCTGACATTTGTGCTCTTTGTGCAAAATTATGTGCAAGAGGCTCTAAATTTGCCGATGCCCTTTGTGCGTTATGTGTTAAATGTTGTGAAGATTGTGCCAACGAGTGCAACAAACACGATATGGAATGCTGTAAAAAATGTGCAGAAGCTTGCAAAAAATGTGCAGATGCATGTAGAATGTAAAAAATAATCATATCAATATTAAATACATGAAACAAGTATTTAATATTGATAAAAAAAATGAAAAAAAATGAAAAAAAATGAAAAAAACAATCTTTTTAGCCTTTATAATGGCAGCAGTATTGGTTTCTTGTAATCAAAAAAACAATGAAAACACAACAAATACAATTGAAAAATTGGAAAATGATAGTATGGCTATGGAAATGGAAATGGATTCTATGAAAATGAGCCATGACACAAAAATGTTTGCTTGCTCCATGCATCCAGAAGTTCAAGGTAAATTAAATGATACTTGCTCAAAATGTGGTATGAAATTAACTGAACCAGTTGAAAAATAAGAAAGTAAATAACAGTTAAATCAATATGAAACTATACATCAAAAACATGGTTTGTAGTCGTTGTAAAATGGTTGTGAAGTCCGAGTTGGAAAAGCTCGGACTTCAATTGTTTTCTGTTGAATTAGGAGAAGTTGAAACCATTTCAGAAATCTCAGATTTACAAAAAAAAGAAATTGCCCATCATTTAAAACTATTTGGATTTGAATTAATTGACGACAAAAAAAGTAGGATTATAGAAAAAATAAAATTACTAATCATTGATTTAGTTCATACCAAGAATAACAATATCAACTCCAATCTTTCTGATTATATTGTGGGTCATTTATCTCAAGATTATAATACCATTAGCAATTTATTTTCGGAAGTAGAAAACACTACTATTGAAAAATACTTTATCCATCAAAAAATAGAAAAAGTAAAAGAATTATTAATGTATGATGAAATGAATTTAAGCGAAATTGCTTTTCAATTAAATTATAGCAGTGTGTCACATTTAAGTAATCAATTTAAAAAGGTTACGGGCTTTTCTCCTACCTATTTCAAACAATTAAAAAACAATAAACGAAAACAAATAGAAGATTTATAAATGTTAAAAATTTTACCTAAAATTATGTAAACAATAATTTGTCATTCAGTCTGAACTTTGTCCCATTATTAATAACAATTAAAAAACAAGAAAGATGGTACACAAATATCAAATAACAGGAATGACTTGCACTAGTTGCGAATCAAAAGTAAAATCGGCTTTACTACTAGTTGAAAATGTAACTGCCGTTGAAGTTTCAAAAGAAGAAAATTCGGCAACAATAACAATGGATAAACATATTGCTTTAACCGATTTGCAAAAAGCGTTAGATTCAAAATATAAAATCTCTGCCATTCATCATAACGAAATGGAAGAGCAAGCAAAATCATGGTTTGAAACCTATAAACCTATTTTATTAATTTTCTTTTACATCAGTTTAATAACTGTTTTAATTCAGTTTAAAAATGAAAAAATTAATATTATGGAAGGAATGCAGCATTTTATGGCAGGCTTCTTTTTGGTTTTTTCTTTTTTCAAATTACTAAATCTGAAAGGATTTGCAGAAAGTTATGTGATGTATGATGTTTTGGCTAAGAAAATTCCAGTTTGGGGATATATTTATGCCTTAATTGAATTAGCTTTAGGTATTGCTTTTTTGATTAATTTTAATCCGTTGCTAACAAATTCCGTTACATTCATTGTAATGTCGGTTAGTATTATTGGTGTTTTACAATCGGTTTTAAACAAAAAGAAAATCCAATGTGCCTGTTTAGGTGCGATTTTCAATTTACCGATGAGCACAGTAACCATTATTGAAGATGCTTTAATGATAGTTATGAGCGGAATAATGATTTTAAATTTAATTTAAAAATGAAAAAAATAATTCAAATAGTCTTTCTGCTTTCAATTGGGATTTTTACTCATGCTCAAACCAAAAAAGTAGCGCAAGAAACGTTTTACACTTGTGTGATGCATCCAGAAATTCACGAAAAGAAACCCGGGAAATGTCCAAAATGTGGAATGGCTTTGGTTAAAGAAAAAGTAAAAACCACTCAAAAAACGGTAATCAAAAAACCAATTGTAACCAAAAAAGTAATCATAACTCCTAAAAAAGAAGTTTCTGAACCCAAAAAAGAAATTTCGGAAATTTCGGAAACTCCAAAAGACGAGACTAAAACTGAAATTAAAATCGTAACCAAAACCATTCCTAAAACAGTTCGATACGATCTATATGTTCGAGACACTCTTGTAAATATAGGAAACAAATCCAAAAGAGCCATTGCTGTTAATGGACAAATTCCAATGCCAACTTTAACTTTTACTGAAGGCGATACGGCAGAAATTTATGTCCATAACGAATTGAAAGAAAGTACTTCTTTACATTGGCACGGCTTATTTTTACCTAATAAAGAAGATGGCGTTCCAAATTTAACTCAAATGCCTATTGAACCAGGTACAACGCATAAATATACTTTTCCAATTATCCAACACGGAACACATTGGTATCATAGTCATTCGGGATTGCAGGAACAAATTGGGATGTATGGTTCTATGATTTTAAACAAAAAAAATGAAGACGAAACTTTTAGAAACGGAATCGATGATTTACCAACAATTCCTGTGATTTTAAGTGAATGGACAGATGTCAAACCCGAAAATGTGCATCGTATGCTACACAATGCCACAGATTGGTTTGCTATCAAGAAAGGAACTACTCAAAGTTATGCAGAAGCTATTCAACAAGGACATTTTAAAACGAAAGTAACAAACGAATGGAAACGAATGAATGCCATGGATGTAAGCGATGTTTATTACGATAAATTTCTCATTAATGGTAAAAATGAAAGTCAACTTTCACAATTTAAAGGTGGTGATAAAATCCGATTGCGCATATCTAATGGTGGCGCATCTACTTACTTTTGGTTAACGTATGCAGGTGGAAAAATTACAGTTGTTGCCAATGATGGAAACGATGTAGAACCTGTTGAAGTGGATAGATTACTCATTGCTGTTTCTGAAACGTATGATGTAATTGTTACCATTCCGGCTGATAAAACAGCTTTTGAATTTTTAGCAACTGCAGAAGACAGAACAAAATCGGCATCTTTATTTATTGGTGACGGAATAAAACAACTGGTTTCACCTCTTCCAAAATTGAAATATTTTGAAGGTATGAAAATGATGAACAGCATGATGAAAATGAATGGCGATTTAGATGATATGGGTATGAAAATGTCCTACAATCAAATGGATATGAATGTAGTAATGTATCCCGAAATTACTGGTGAAACAGAAGTCAGAAGCGATAAAAAAATGACTGAAGATGATTATAATAGCAATGAACTTTCTGATATTACAACTTTAAACTATGCGATGCTGAAGTCGCCAACACAAACCACACTCCCAAAAGACGCACCTGTAAAAGAATTACGATTTGAATTATCAGGAAATATGAACCGATACGTTTGGAGTTTAGACAATAAAGTAGTTTCTGAAACGGATAAAATCCTAATTAAAAAAGGAGAAAATGTTAGAATCACTTTGTATAATGGCTCTATGATGCGACATCCAATGCACTTGCACGGTCACGATTTTAGAATTTTAAATGGTCAAGAGGATTTTGCGCCGCTAAAAAACATTATTGATATCATGCCAATGGAAACTGACGTGATTGAATTCAATGCTAATGCAGAAGGTGATTGGTTTTTTCATTGTCATATTTTATATCATATGATGGCTGGAATGGGAAGAATTTTTACTTATGAAAATCAAGCGCCAAATCCATTAATTCCAAATCCGAAATTAGCCCAAAGAAAGTTATTTGCAGATGATAGAGCTCCCCATTTTATGGCAGAAAACGATTTTGCAACTAACGGAATGGATGGTATGGCAATGTTGAGCAATACCCGTTGGAGCATCGGTACAGAATGGCGATTAGGGTATAATGATCATCATGGTTATGAAACAGAAACGCACATTGGTAGATATATTGGAAAAATGCAATGGCTGATGCCTTTTGTAGGTTTCGATTGGCGCTATAGAAAAATGGAAGAAGGCGAAATGGAAGAAAATCTTTTCAACCAATCCAATACAAAAGACAATCGTTCTGTTTTTAGCGCTGGTGTAGAATATACTTTACCAATGCTAGTAAAAGCACAAGCTGAAGTATTTACAGATGGAAATTTCAGATTTCAGTTAGAACGAATGGATATTCCTGTTTCTAAAAGAGTACGAATGGATTTGATGTGGAATACCGATAAAGAATATATGGCTGGTTTACGATATATTATAAAAAGAAACTTTAGTTTTCGTACACATTATGATAGTGATATGGGTTTTGGCGTTGGAGCTTCTCTTAATTATTAAATGTAAAATTCATTTAAATCATTTTTTGTAACTCTTTCTTATTTGTAATCGTAATTTTTTTACCTTGTAAAGCAATCCAACCTTCTTTATTAAATTCAGACAATAATCGGATACAACTTTCTGTGGCTGTTCCAATCAATCCAGCAATTTCATCACGAGACAATTGTAATTTTAAACTACCATCTTCATTGTTTCCAAAATCGGATTCTAATTTCAATAAAGTTTCTGCTAAACGTTGTTTTACAGTTTTCTGAGCCAAATTCACCATTCCATCATCGGCATCTTTTAAATCACCACAAACAGATTTCATCATGTTCAATGAAAACTGATTGTTCTCATTAAAAAACTGTAAAATTTCTTGTTTTGGAATATAACAAACCTGCATGTCTTCAATGGCTACGGCACTCAAATTGGTAGTTTCTTCACTAATTAAAGAACGCTGACCCAACAATTCTCCTTTTTTAACCAATTTTACAATTTGGTCTTTTCCGTTATCGCTAAGTTTTGACAATTTACAAACGCCATCTTTAATGCAATAAATTCCGTTTAAAGAATCGCCTTCATCAAAAATAGTCTCTCCTTTTTTAACGGTATAAGAAGTTTTACAATCTGCTATTCTAATTAATTCGTCCTTATTTAATGCTTTTAAAGCACTAAACTCTCTTACTATACATTGTTCACATTTACCCATTTAGACAAAATTAATTGATGTTGGTACAAATTTACGAAATTGTATGACAAATATCATATTTTACTTATAAACAAAATTTGACCTTTGTTCTAGGTAAAATGAGCATTATTATGGATATTAAAAATTGTTTTCATTGTGGTAAAGAACATACTGCAAAGGAGGAAATACAATTTGACGCAAAATCATTCTGTTGTGTAGGATGCAAAACAGTGTATGAAATTTTTAGTCAAAACGATTTAACGTGTTATTACGATTTTCAATTGGCTCCAGGAGCAACACCATTAGAAATTAAAGGTAAATATGATTTTTTAGATGATGAGAAAATTCAATCCAAATTATTGGAATTTCAAGAAAATGCAACACACATTGTTTCCTTGTACATACCACATATTCACTGTAGTTCATGTATTTGGATTCTGGAAAATTTACAAAAACTTCAAAAAGGAATAAGTACTTCTCAAGTTAATTTCACACAAAAGAAAGTCAGAATTACGTATAACGCTGAAACGACTACTCTAAAAGAAATTGTAAATCTTTTATCATCAATTGGTTACGAACCTTATATCAGTTTAGAAAATTACGAAACAGGCAAAAAAGAAATCGACAGAAGTTTAATTTATAAACTAGGAATTGCCTTTTTCTGTTTCGGAAACATCATGCTTTTATCGTTTCCAGAATATTTTGAAGTAGACGAATTTTGGATCAACAAATACCGAAATTTCTTTAGAACATTAATTTTCTTCTTATCGTTACCATCGTTTTTATATTCGGCAAGTGGTTATTATATTTCTGCCTATAAAAGTATCAAATCGAAAATGCTAAATATTGATATTCCTATCGCTTTAGGAATTATTGTAATGTTTGTACGAAGTGTGATTGATATTACTTTCGATTACGGACAAGGATTTTTCGACAGCTTAACAGGTTTAGTTTTCTTTATGTTATTAGGAAAATTATTCCAACAAAAAACCTATGATTTCTTATCATTTGAACGCGATTATAAATCCTATTTTCCAATTGCTGTTTCCTTAGTTAGTCCTGAAGGAAATGAAAAACCTTGTCAGATTTACGATATTAAAAAAGGCGACCGACTAATCATTCGAAACCAAGAATTAATTCCCGTTGATGGGATTTTAATTTCTCCCAAAACTTCTTTAGATTATAGTTTTGTAACAGGCGAAGCGGTTCCAATTGAGAAAAAATCAGGTGATAAAGTCTTTGCTGGTGGAAAACAAATGGGCGGAATTATTGAGATGGAAGTCTTGTTTTCGGTTTCACAAAGTTATTTAACCCAATTGTGGAGTAATGATGTTTTTCAAAAGAAAATAGATCAAAAACACAAATCCATTACAGATAATGTGAGTCAGTACTTCACTCCTGCTCTACTATTATTGGCTTTTGGTTCCCTTATTTTTTGGTTATTTATTGATGCTTATATTGCTTTTAATGTTTTCACGGCGGTATTAATTGTAGCTTGTCCTTGTGCCTTAGCGTTAACCGCTCCTTTTACTTTAGGAAACGTATTGCGAATTATGGGTAACAATAAATTGTATCTAAAAAACGCTCAAGTTATTGAACAAATGGCAAAAGTAGATACGATTGTTTTTGATAAAACCGGAACCATTACCTCATCCCTAAAATCGAATATTGAATATGTTGGTGAAACGTTAACTCAAATTGAATTTTCAAAAATTAAAAGCATTGTTAGAAATTCTAATCATCCGTTAAGTCGAAAATTATACGAATTTTTACCACAATCGCAAGTAACTGAGATTTCAAATTACGAAGAAATTGTGGGTAAAGGAATGTTGGCTACTATTGAAAACGTTACATACAAGATTGGTTCGCTAGAATTAATGAACAATTCAAATATTATCGAACAAGATAAAAACACAAAAGTGCATATTGAAATTAATAATTTGTATAAAGGTTATTTTGTATTCAATCATCAATATAGAGAAGGTTTACACGATTTGTTTTACCAATTGAATTCAAATAAATATCATACGATTGTTCTTTCTGGAGATAATGATGGTGAAAGAGCATTCTTGAAAACTATTTTGCCAGAAACCACAACATTAGTATTCAATCAGAAACCGGAACAAAAACTGGAATTTATTGAAGCACTTCAAAAAGAAGGAAAAAATGTAATGATGGTTGGTGATGGTTTAAATGATGCTGGAGCTTTAGCACAAAGTAACGTAGGTATTGCACTTTCGGAAAATGTAAATGTATTTTCTCCAGCTTGTGATGGAATTATGGATGCGTCCAAATTTCAAAAACTATTCCATTATATCCAGTATTCTAAAAATGCGATGAAAACAATCTATATGAGTTTTGGTTTGTCGTTATTATACAATGCAGTCGGATTAACTTTTGCCTTAACAGGTGAGCTTTCTCCATTGTTTGCCGCGATTATTATGCCCATGAGCGCCATTACAATTGTAAGTTTTGTAACCATTTTAAGTAAGTTTTATGGAAAAAAAATCAAATCGTAAATCCCAAATCGTAAATCGTAAATAAAAATAAATCCAATACATGACAAATGTCATATTTAATGAATCCGCACTAAACTAACTTTGTTTAAAACTTATAGAGGTATGAGTATCATATATTTTCTTATAACCATTAGCATCTTTATTGCCATTGTGTTCTTAATTACTTTCATTTTAGCCGTTAGAAGCGGACAATTTGATGATGATTATACACCTTCTGTACGTATGCTATTTGACGATGAATTAAAAAAAACTAAAACTAAAACTAAATAAATAATCAGTAATTATGGAAATGCAACAATTTCGTTATGATAATAAAATCGTTCGTAATTTTATTTATGCATCACTACTTTTCGGAGTAGTTGGTATGTCGGTAGGATTACTAGTTGCTTTATTTTATCTATTCCCAAATTTAACAGACGGAATTTCGTGGTTAAGCTACGGAAGATTAAGACCTTTACACACTAATGCCGTAATTTTTGCTTTCGTTGGAAATGCGGTTTTCGCTGGAGTATATTACTCACTTCAACGTTTACTTAAAGCCAGAATGTATAGCGACTTTTTAAGTCAAATTAACTTTTGGGGTTGGCAACTTATCATTTTAGGAGCGGCTATTACTTTACCAATGGGAATCACAACTTCAAAAGAATATGCCGAATTAGAATGGCCTTTTGATATTGCAATTGCATTAGTATGGGTAGCTTTTGGTATCAACATGATTGGAACCATTATTAAACGTAGAGAACGTCATATTTATGTAGCCATCTGGTTTTATATTGCCACTTTTGTAGCCGTTGCTATATTACATATTGTAAACAGTATTGCGATTCCGGTATCTCTAACAAAAAGTTATTCTGTTTATGCTGGAGTACAAGATGCTTTGGTGCAATGGTGGTACGGACATAACGCCGTTGCGTTTTTCTTAACCACGCCTTTCTTAGGTTTGATGTACTATTTCTTACCAAAAGCAGCAAACAGACCTGTTTATTCTTACAAACTATCAATTATTCACTTTTGGTCATTAATTTTCCTTTACATCTGGGCTGGACCTCATCATTTATTATATTCAACTTTACCAGACTGGGCTCAAAATTTAGGAGTTGCGTTTTCTATTATGCTTATCGCGCCATCTTGGGGTGGAATGATTAATGGATTACTAACTTTAAGAGGTGCTTGGGATAAAGTAAGTACAGATGCCGTTTTAAAATTCTTCGTAGTTGGGGTTACAGGTTACGGAATGGCCACTTTTGAAGGACCAATGTTATCTCTTAAAAATGTAAATGCTATTGCGCACTTTACAGACTGGATTGTAGCTCACGTTCACGTTGGTGCATTAGCTTGGAATGGTTTTATGACATTTGGTATGATTTATTGGATTATCCCAAGAATTACAAAAACAAAATTATATTCTGAAAAGCTAGCTAATTTACACTTCTGGATTGGAACATTAGGTATCATTTTATATGCGTTACCAATGTATGTGGCAGGTTTTGTGCAATCGTTAATGTGGAAACAATTTAATGAAGACGGAACGTTAGTTTACGGACAATTTATGGATACGGTTGTAGAAATTATGCCGATGTATGCGATGCGTTCTGTGGGTGGTGTTTTATACTTAGCTGGAGTTTTAGTGGGTGTATATAACGTATTTAAAACAGTAAAACAAGGTTCTGCCGTTGAGGATGAAGAAGCAGAAGCAGCAGCTTTACCAGTTATCGCATCAAGCCGATTAAGAAATGAAAAAGTACACGCTTGGTTAGAACGTAAACCTGTTCAATTTACCATATTAACGGTATTAGCGGTTTCCATTGGAGGTTTAATTCAAATTGTGCCGATGTTAATTGTAAAATCGAATATCGCTACCATTACAAGTGTAAAACCATACACACCGCTTGAATTAGAAGGAAGAGATTTATATATCCGTGAAGGTTGTAATAACTGTCACTCACAATTGGTTCGTCCGTTTAGAAGTGAAGTAAAACGTTACGGTGAATCTTCAAAATCTGGAGAATATGTTTATGATCATCCACATTTATGGGGTTCAAAAAGAACGGGTCCAGATTTAATGAGAGTTGGTGGAAAATATCCTCACAGTTGGCACTTTAGTCACATGTGGAATCCGCAAGCAACTACAACTGGTTCTATTATGCCAGCTTATAAATGGATGTTTGATAATAAGAAAATGAAGCACGATGACATTCAGAAAAAAATGAGTGTGATGAAAACTTTAGGAGTTCCTTATACAGATCACGACATCGCCAATGCCTTTACTAGTATTGAAAAACAAGCGACAGAAATTGAAAAAGGTTTAGAAACGGATCCAAATTTCTCCAAATCATATGCTGCAAGTAAAGAAAAAGCAAAAATCACAGGTGAAAAATTTGTTCAAATGAGAGACAGAGAAATTGTAGCCTTAATTGCTTACTTACAACGTTTAGGAACTGATATTAAAGTTAAAAAATAAGAAGATGTTAAAATTTGTCAAACACAATTTAGAAGGTATCAACGGAGTAGAAATTTACCCTATAATATCTCTAGTAATTTTCTTTACCATTTTTGTTGGTTATTTAGTTTATGCTTTATCATACAGCAAAGAACAAGTGAAAATTATGAGTGAATTACCTTTTAACGAAAACTAAAAATTCAAAATAATGAGAAAATATATTCCAGTATACGTTAGGTTTCCATTTTTTTATGCGATGGTTTTTGCACTAACAGAATATTTCATCGATTCTGGTGATAGACCGGCTTTTTTAAAATTTCCAATTGTACCTATAATTCATGTTATCTTAATATTTGTTTTTATTGCAGTTGAAGTAATAACGAAAGCAGTAGATAGTATTTCCTATCATCTACTTACAGACGAAGACAAAATAAAATTTGATATTGAAGAGGCAAAACCATTTACTCAAACCGAATTTTATAAAAAATGGATGTTCAAATTTTCGGCTTTACAGCCAATTGAAAATGAAAAAGATATTGAATTAGAACATGATTATGATGGTATTAAAGAATTAGACAACGGTTTACCGCCTTGGTTTACGGGATTGTTTTATGCTACAATTGTGTTTGCTTTGGTTTATTTAGTTCGTTTCCATGTTATTGGTGATTATACACAGGATCAAGAATATGTGATTGAAAATACTTTAGCAGAGAAAAAAGTAGAAGAATACAACAAAACAGCTCCAGATTTAATGAATATTGATAAAGTAACTTTATTGACTGAACCAGCTGCTGTTGCGGAAGGAAAAGCAATTTTTACTACTAATTGTGTCTTATGTCATAAAGCTGATGGTGGTGGTGCAATTGGTCCAAACTTAACTGATGCCAACTGGATTAATGGTGGTGGAATTAAAAATTTATTTAAAACAATTTCAGAAGGTGGCCGACCAGGAAAAGGTATGGTCGCTTGGAAAGAAAGTTTAAAGCCAACTGAAATTCAAAAAGTGGCGAGTTATGTCATGTCTCTTCAAGGAACGAAACCTGCTGCAGGAAAAGCGCCAGAAGGAGATGTTTGGAAAGAAGATGGTGCTGAAAAATCAACAACGCCTGAAATTGCAGTAACTGATACAATTGCAAAAAAATAACATCATTTGTTCTAAATTGTTACAGCAGAAATGCTAAATATAAAATGTAATGTCAAATATAGAAGACGATAGTTTCCGAGATTCCATCGGAACCATAAACGAAAAAGGAAAAAGGAAATTTATTTTCCCTAAAAAACCTCAAGGTAAATATTACAACAGAAGAAAATTACTGAGTTACGTTTTATTAGTTCTTTTATTGTCGAGTCCATTTATCAAAATTAATGGCAATCAGTTCTTATTATTTAATGTTTTAGATCGAAGATTCAATATTTTCGGAATGCCATTTTGGCCACAAGATTTCTATTTAGTGGTGGTTCTAATGATTACTGGAGTGGTTGGATTAACCTTATTTACAGTCGCTTTCGGTCGTATATTTTGTGGTTGGTTTTGTCCGCAAACTATTTTTATGGAAATGGTTTTCAGACGAATTGAATATTGGATAGATGGCGATAGAGGTGCACAAATTAAACTCGACAACCAAGAATGGAATGCCGAAAAAATTAGAAAACGTGCGGTAAAATGGACAGTGTTTTTAATCATTTCATTTATCATTGCGAATGTATTCTTAGCTTATTTAGTAGGAAGTGATACTCTTGAAGCGATGATAATTGAAGGACCTTTGAGTAATGTAAAAACCTTAATTGTGTTGTTCATTTTTACAGGTATTTTCTATTTTGTATTTACTTGGTTTAGAGAACAAGTTTGTATTATCGCTTGTCCTTACGGAAGATTACAAGGTGTTTTGTTGGATAATAAATCGATAGTTGTTGCTTACGATTATGTTCGTGGAGAAAACGAAAACGGAAGAGCCAAAATTAAAAAAAATGAAGACCGACAAGCTTTAAAGTTTGGTGATTGTATCGATTGCCATCAATGTGTAAATGTTTGTCCAACTGGAATTGATATTCGTCACGGTACGCAATTAGAATGTACCAATTGCACCGCATGTATGGACGAATGTGACTTAATGATGGAAAAAGTGAACTTGCCAAAAGGGTTAATTCGCTTTGCAAGTGAAGTGGAAATTACCAAAAAGGAAAAGTTCCAACTTACTACCAGAATGAAAGGATATATTGCGGTTTTAGTCATCTTAACGACAGTAATGATTTCTATGATTTTATTACGAACAGAAGTTGATACTAAAATATTACGATTATCAGGTCAGTTGTACGAAGAAAAAGGGAAAAACATCAGTAATGTGTACACGTACCGAATTATTAATAAAACGAACGATAATTTAAAAAATATCACGTTCAAATTAATCAACCCGAAGCAAGGAACACTGAAATTAGTTGGAAATCCAATTCTTCACGTGGAAAAAGCAAGTGCAGCAACAGGAACTTTATTTGTTGAAATTCCTGGTGTATTACTAGAAACAGACAATACTAAAATAAATATAGAAGTGCATCAAGGCGATAAAGTGATTCAAACCATATCCACTAATTTTCTTGGTCCTAGAACGTTTAATTAAAAATATACAGATATGAAGTTTAATTGGGGAACAGGAGTAATCATAGGTTTTGGAAGCTTTATGACTTTTATACTATTTTTTGTGTTTTTAGTACAATCTAACTCAAAATACGATAACGAATTAGTTGCGGACGATTACTACAAACAAGAAAGTAAAGTGCAAGGTGATATTGAAAGTCAAACGCTTTCAAATGCCTTGAAAACAAAATTAAAAATAGAAAAAACAGCAGAAGGATTACAAATTGTTTTCCCTGCAGATATCGATTATAAAAAAATAACTGGAATTATTTCCCTATACAGACCGTCTAATCAAAAGTTGGATTTTGAAACCAAAATTTCTTTATCAAATCCAATAATGCTCATACCTAATCATAAATTGGTTAGCGGTCTTTGGGAAATATCTATCAATTGGAAAGTTGATGAGGTTACGTATCTAAATAAAGAAACAGTCTATTTTTGATTTACGATTTACGATTTACGATTTGGGTTTTACGATTTGAATTCATAAAGGCTTCGACAAGCTCAGTCTGACATTTAGAAACATTTTTACTTTTTACTTTTTACTTTTTACTTTTTACTTTTTACTTTTTACTTTTTACTTTTTACTTTTTACTTAAACAATGCTTTATTCTGCACTCATATTCGGATTTATTAGTAGTTTACACTGCGTAGGAATGTGCGGTCCAATTGCATTGATGATTCCTGTAGATAAAGACAATACTGTGAAAAAATGGCTGCAAATTAGCACATACCAAATTGGTAGAGTAACCGCTTATACTTCATTAGGAGTTGTATTTGGATTTTTAGGAGCTGGATTTTTCTTGGCAGGTATTCAACAACAATTATCAATAGCTGTAGGGGTTATGATGATTTTAATTGCCATCATTCCAGAGAAAAAATTAGCACAGTACAATTTCTCAAAACCTATTTATAAAATTATTTCTGAAGTTAAAACCCAATTAGGACTTCAATTCAAAAAGAAAAGTTACAAATCATTGTTTTTAATTGGTTTATTCAATGGGTATTTACCTTGCGGAATGGTGTATGTTGCCCTATTCGGAGCCATGGCAATGAACAATGTCTTTTTAGGAAGTTTATATATGACTTTATTCGGATTAGGAACTATTCCGTTGATGATGGTATTAGTGAATTTCTTAAAAACGACTCAATTTTCTTATTACTCAAAATTTCAAAAAGTAATTCCAATACTAATAATTTGTATTGGAATTCTATTTGTTTTGAGAGGTTTCGGATTAGACATCCCTTATATTTCTCCAAGTATTTTGCACTTGCATATTCAATCTGAAGTGAATTGCCATTAAGTTGTTGCTCGCAAAGACGCAAAGGTTTTCGCAAGGTTCGCAAAGTTTATTATCTTTCTTTTGTTTTTTTGTATGCGAATAGAAAGGATTGAAATTGATTAGCCTAAAATTCGTCATCTTAAACCTAAGAAGAAGTCTTTACGTAAATCCCAAATCTAAAATCGTAAATATAAAATCATATAAGTTTTTTTTACCACATAGATTTATGTTGGATTGTGGATAAAGTCGCTTCGCTCAAAATAGTTCACTTAAGCTGTGTGTATAGTTTGTCATCCTGAAAGGATCTCACGCCAACTACTTCGGCAATGTTTAATCTCTTAGAACTTCACGTAAATCCCAAATCGTAAATAGTAAACCACATAGAACTTCACGTAAATCCCAAATCCCAAATCTCAAATATTAAATCGTCATAGAAAACAATTCCGTTTGTGGTGCAGCTCTTTTCAATCTTAAATCGAAAGCCATACAAATGTTTCTTACATAGCCTTTTCCTAAATCGGTAACGGTTAATTTTTTATCTTGAATGATTAATAAACCATCATGTTGCATTTCTTCCAGACTTTCTAAAACCTCATATATTTCTGGGAAAAATAAAGAATATGAATCCCAAGAAGTTTCAAAATGACACATTAAATTTAAAATATGTTGTCTGATAATTAAATCTTCTTCTGTTAAATGATGCCCTCTAAAAACGGGTATTAAATTCGCATTTATTTTAACATAATATGCATCTAACGACTTCTCATTTTGTGCAAAACTGTTCCAACTATCGCTAATTGAAGAAACGCCTAAACCTATCATCACATCTGTTTTTGAAGCCGTATAGCCCATAAAATTACGATGTAATGTTTTGTTTTGAAACGCCACATACATTTCGTCAGTTGGTAAAGCAAAATGATCCATACCAATTTCTATATAGCCAATTTCTAATAACATTTTCTTCCCTAATTCATACAATTGTCTTTTTGCATCGCTTTGTGGAATATCTTCGTCATTAAAACCGCGTTGACCGTTTCCTTTTAACCAAGGCACATGTGCATAACTGTAAAACGAAATTCTATCTGGTAATAAAGATTTGGTTTTCAAAATAGTATCTTCCACATCTTCCAAAGTCTGAAAAGGCAATCCGTAAATTAAATCATGACCAATAGAAGTATAACCTATTTCTTTAGCCAATAAAGACACTTTCGAAACATTATGAAACGATTGCATTCTGTGAATGGCTTCTTGTACTTTCGGACTATAATCTTGCACACCAAAACTCACTCTTCGGAAACCTAAATTGTATAAGGTTTGCAAATGTTCTTTTGTAGTATTGTTGGGATGTCCTTCAAAACTAAAGATATAATTTTCTGCTTTATTTGCTGTTTCGAAAATACCATTAATTAATAAAGTCAAATTTTCAGTTGAAAAGAAAGTCGGAGTTCCACCACCTAAGTGAATTTCTTTAATATTCGGTTTTCTAGAAAATAAATTACAATACATGCGCCACTCTTTAATTACAGCCTGAATGTAAGGTAATTCTACTTCGTGACGTTTTGTAATTCGTTTGTTACAACCACAGAACGTGCATAAACTTTCGCAAAAAGGCAAATGAATATATAAACTAATTCCGTCTGTTTGGTTGCTAATTTTAAACGTTTCTTTTAAATCATTTATCCATTTTTGTTCCGTGAATTTTTCTTCATTCCAAAACGGAACTGTTGGATAACTAGTATATCTCGGACCTGGAACATTATATTTTTGAATTAAAGACGTCATAACTTTAGAATTTATGTCAAAATTATATCGTTTCGTAGAATTAAATTATGATAATTGTCATACGAAGATTTTTTTTGCTTTAGCACTACTCTATTTTTTGCAACAAAAATTTTTGGCACAGTTTTTAGTAGGTAAATTCATATCACCTAATCATAAAAATTTGTTAATGGCGCACAATTACTTTTTACTTATTAACCAACCATTAAATACAAATTATTATGAACAGAAAATTCAAAACTGGAGGCGCCATCCTGCTTCTAACTTTAGCCATCGCATGTAGCAAAAAAAGTGAAAAAGGTATCAGTAGAATGGATCTAGAAGCTGTTGTGGACAGCAGTTCAGTCGCTGACGACATGAGTTCTTCCGCAGCCGTGGAAGACAAAAATTCAAATCGAAAATTTATTAGAACCGCCGATGCGCGTTTTAAAGTGAAGGATGTCGCACTGTCGACTTACAAAATTGAAAATGTAACTAAAAATTGTGGTGGATTTGTAACGCTTTCGGAATTAAGAAGTTCCGTAACCGAAAACGATGAAACGCAAGTTAGCCAAGATAGTTTATTGAAAACCACACGTTACGAAGTGAACAATACGATGGCTTTGCGTGTGCCAAACGTCAAATTAGACACGCTTTTAAGAAGTTTAGCTAAAGAAGTTCAGTTTTTAGATTATCGAGTGATAAAAGCGGACGATGTGAATTTACAACTCTTAGCCAACGAATTATCTCAAAAAAGAAATGCCAACACAACTAAAAGATTAGAAACGGCTATCGATAAAAAAGGCAATAAATTAAAAGAAATTAATGAAGCTGAAGCGAATTTGGCTACTAAAAAAGAAAATTCGGATACTTCGTACATCAATAACTTATCGCTAAAAGATCAAGTGAATTTTTCAACTGTAACATTAGAATTATACCAAAACGAAAAACTAAAATACGAATTGGTTGCCAATGAAAAAAACATAAATGCCTACCGACCAAATTTAGGTTTACAAGTTTGGGAAAGTATCAAAACAGGTTGGTTTATTTTTGAAGGAATTGTGGCGTTTTTAGTCCAACTATGGCCAATAGCTTTCTTCGGATTTTTAGCTTGGTTCGGATTCAAAAAATGGAAAACGATTAAGAAAATAGCTTAAACTTATACCATAAAAAAAGGTTGTCTAAAAACAAAACTGTCATTCTGAATTTATTTCAGAATCTCAAAAAAACTAATTTTAGTAATAATAAGAATCTGAAACAAGTTCAGATTGACAGAATAATAGTCTTTCAGACAACCTTTAACTTATTTTAACCTTCTACCTCAGTATTCAATTTACTATTATTATAACTAAATGCGAAATAAATTATCAATCCAATTACCAACCAAACGCCAAACCACATCCAGTTTGAAACCGCCATTCCTGTTAGTAAATAACAACAAGAAATCAATCCTAATAAAGGAATTAAAGATAGATTTTTCGTAAACGATAAAAACATCATCACAACAATAAGGATAAAAAAGATAACCATTGGTAAATTTTTGGCTAATTTATCACTTGAAAAATCAAAAGTTTCTGTAAAAAATCCTGGAACAAAAGTGGCTACTAAGAAAATAGAAAGTGCCACTAATCCTGAAAATATAAACTTCGCATTAACATAAGGCAAATGAAATTTACCTGCTTCTTTTTCTCTTCTAGGAATTAACAAAACACCACCACAAACTAATACAAAAGCGAACAAAGTTCCGATACTTGTAAAATCTAAAACAAAAGTTTTGTCTGTAAAAACAATAGGAATTCCAACTACTAAACCAGTAATAAGTGTAGCAAAAGAAGGTGTTTTATATTTTGGGTGAATTGTAGAAAAACGCTTTGGCATTAAACCATCACGACTCATAGTCATCCAAATACGCGGTTGTCCCATTTGAAAAACTAACATTACACTTGTCATGGCAACTACCGCACATATCGCAACTAAAAAGTGCATCCAAGGTAAATCAAAATTTTGCTTCTCAAAAATAAAAGCTAAAGGATCACCAATTCCTTCAAAGGTTTTATAGTTAGCAGCACCCGTTAAAACTAAAGTTAATAAGATATATACAACGGTACAAATCACTAAAGAATATATCATACCACGAGGTAAATCTCTTTGTGGATTTTTACTTTCTTCGGCCATAACACTTACTGCATCAAAACCAATATAAGCAAAAAACACACCACTTACAGCCATCATCACCCCACTAAACCCATTTGGCATAAAACTTGGAATACCTACTGAATTATTAGGTGTCCAATTTCCAAATAAATCGTTTTTGAAAATTAAAATCGTACCAACAATTATAATTAATCCAACAACTAACATTTTAATCCATACCATCAAATTACTAAAGTTTTTACTTTCTTTCACTCCTCTATATACCAAGAATGTAATTATGAAATTTATAAGTAAGGCAGGTAAATCTAAGATAAGTTTTAAGCCTCCTATTTCAGTAGCCGTAGTCCATGCTTTTAAAGCTTCACCTTGAATATTTCCCTCAAATGCTTTAGAAGCTTCCATGTAACTGGTAGACAAATAAGCTGGAACATGAATATGACATTGTTCTAATAAAGAAGTGAAATAATCACTCCAACTGTAAGCTACATAAATATTTCCAATGGAATATTCCATAATTAAGGCCCATCCAATAATCCAAGCAAATAATTCTCCAAAACTGGAATAGGCATAGGTATAGGCACTTCCTGCTACAGGAATTCTACTGGCAAATTCCGAATAACAAAAAGCTGTGAAAGCACAAGCAACAGCTACAATTACGAATAAAAAAACAACACCTGGCCCACCATTAAAAACAGCACTTCCTAAACTACTGAAACTTCCAGCTCCTAAAATAGCTGCAATCCCAAAAAAAGTTAAATCTTTTACTGTCAATACTTTATTTAAACCAGAATGCTCTCCATCTCCTCCTTCTTTCAAAATTGTAGCAATAGGTTTTCTTCTAAATAGTTTCATTTTTTTAGTAATTTTGGTTAGGAAGGCAAATATATAATTAAAATTGAAATTGATTTCAGTTATTAAAATTAAATTACAATAACCTAAAACTATTGTAAAATAAATTTATATAATTAAAATTTATTAATTAACTTAGTTTAAACTTTACTTTTGTAAGAGAAATAATCAAAAACAAAATACTATGGAACACAACACAAATTCAACAGGAGGAAAATGCCCTTTTTCAGGAGGTTTAGCAAACCAATCTACTGATAATGCTACAAAAAATCAAGATTGGTGGCCAAAATCATTGAACCTTGATATCCTTCATCAACACGATTCAAAAACAAATCCTTTAGGAGAAAATTTTAATTATGCAGAAGAATTCAAGAAATTGGATTTAGAAGCTGTAAAAAATGATTTAAAAGCATTTATGACGGACAGTCAAGACTGGTGGCCAGCAGATTATGGTCATTATGGTGGATTGATGATTCGTATGGCATGGCATTCTGCTGGAACGTACAGAATAGCCGATGGTCGTGGTGGCGCTGGGACAGGAAACCTGCGATTCGCTCCTTTAAACAGTTGGCCTGATAATGGAAATTTAGATAAAGCCAGACGCCTATTATGGCCTATCAAAAAGAAATATGGAAATAAAATTTCTTGGGCCGATTTAATGATTTTAGCCGGAACGATGGCATATGAATCAATGGGATTAAAAGTTTTCGGATTTGCAGGTGGTCGTGAAGACATTTGGCATCCAGAAAAAGATATTTATTGGGGAGCTGAAAAAGAATGGTTAGCCAAATCAGGAAGTCCAGGAACAAGATATTCTGGAGAAAGAGATTTAGAAAATCCATTAGCCGCTGTAATGATGGGATTAATTTATGTTAATCCAGAAGGTGTTGACGGACAATCAGACCCTTTAAAAACAGCACAAGATGTTCGTATCACATTTGAAAGAATGGCGATGAACGATGAAGAAACCGTAGCTCTAACTGCTGGTGGACACACCGTTGGAAAAGCACACGGGAATGGTGACGCCTCAATTTTAGGAAAAGAACCAGAAGCTGGTGAAATTGAAAATCAAGGTTTTGGTTGGTTAAATCCAAAAGGAAATGGAAACGGACCTGACACGGTAACGAGTGGATTGGAAGGCGCTTGGACTACCCACCCTACTCGTTGGGATAACGAATATTTCAATTTGTTATTAAATTACGATTGGGAATTAAAGAAAAGTCCGGCTGGAGCATCGCAATGGGAACCTATCAACATGAAAGAAGAAGACAAACCTGTTGATGCTTTCAATCCGTCAGTAAAAAGAAATCCAATCATGACAGATGCCGATATGGCTATGAAAATGGATCCAGCTTACCGAGTAATTTCAGAGCGTTTTCACAATGATCAAGCTTATTTTTCAGAAGTTTTCGCTAGAGCATGGTTCAAATTAACGCATAGAGATTTAGGTCCGAAAGACCGCTATTTAGGTGCAGATGTTCCTGCTGAAGATTTAATTTGGCAAGATCCAGTTCCAAAAGTAGATTACACGTTATCTGATTCAGAAATTGAAGAATTAAAAGGAACATTATTAAATAGTGGTTTATCTAGAGCGGAATTGATCAATACCGCTTGGGACAGTGCCAGAACGTTTAGAGGTTCCGACTTCAGAGGTGGTGCAAATGGAGCAAGAATTCGTTTACAACCTCAAAGAAGTTGGGTAGCCAACGAACCGGAAAGACTTCAAAAAGTTTTAACTAAACTTGAAGAAATTCAAGCAGGCTTGAGTAAAAAAGTAAGTATTGCCGATTTAATTATTTTGGGAGGAAGTGCAGCTGTAGAAAAAGCGGCACAAGAAGGAGGATTCAATGTAAAAGTTCCTTTCCATGCTGGACGAGGTGACGCTTCACAAGAAATGACTGATGTAGAATCTTTTGAAGTTTTAGAACCAACTAATGATGCTTTCCGAAATTTTATGAAAGATAAATATGTAGTGCAACCAGAAGAATTAATGCTAGATAAAACACAACTTCTTGGATTGAATGCAGCTGAAATGACTGTTTTACTTGGCGGAATGCGTGTTTTGGGAACCAATTACGGTGGAACACAACACGGTGTTTTCACTGATAAAGAAGGCGTTTTATGTAATGATTTCTTCGTAAATCTTACAGATATGAATTACAGTTGGAAAGCAGCGGGCGACAATCTTTACAATATAGTAGATAAAAAATCGGGTGCAACAAAATGGACAGCTACAAGAGTTGATTTGGTTTTTGGTTCGAATTCCGTTTTAAGAGCGTACGCTGAAATTTATGCTCAAGACGATAACAAAGAAAAATTTGTAAAAGATTTTATTGCGGTTTGGACAAAAGTGATGAACGCAGATCGATTTGATATCTAAAAAATATTATTTGCCACGAATTCACGAATTAAAATTTTCTAATTATCTTAAATTTATCGTCTAAGACGATAATAATTCGAATTAAATCGAAATAAACACATCGATAATTTGTGAATTCGTGGCTAAAAAATCATCAAAATCACATGAATTAAACAACCTATTTCAAAGGCGATTTGGAAACAAATCGTCTTTTTTCTTTACATAAAAATAACCTAAAATTTCATCATAAGCATATCCTATTAACAAATAGGAAATTACAATAAATTCCACTTGAAATACTGATAATAATCCCTAATTTTGCACCAGAAATTAAAAACAATAAAATAAATAAAATTATGGCATTAGTAGGAAAACAATTCCCAAACATTACCGTTGACGCTATCTCAGAAATGGGTGACAACTTAAGAATTAACGTTTTAGAAGAAGCTACAAAAAACAACAAAAAAGTACTTTTATTTTGGTATCCAAAAGACTTTACTTTTGTTTGTCCAACTGAATTACACGCTTTTCAAGCCGCTTTACCAGAATTTGAAAAAAGAAACACAATTGTAATTGGTGCTTCTTGCGATACTAACGAAGTACACTTCGCTTGGTTAAACACTGCAAAAAATAACGGTGGAATTGAAGGTGTAACTTATCCTTTAATTGCTGATACAACTCGTAACTTATCTGCTGCTTTAGATATTTTAGATGCAGAATGGGTATATAACGAAGAATTAAACGATGAAATTTTAGAAGGTTCAAACGTTACGTTCCGTGCGACTTATTTAATTGACGAAACTGGTAAAATTTTCCACGAAAGTGTTAACGATATGCCATTAGGTAGAAACGTAAACGAATATTTACGTATGGTTGATGCTTACACACATATCCAAACTAAAGGAGAAGTTTGTCCTGCAAACTGGGAAGCTGGTAAAGAAGCTATGAACGCCGACAGATTAAGTACTGCTGCGTATTTAAGCCAAAACTAATATAATTAGTCAATTATCAATGTGTCGATAAGTCAATTATTGACACATTGATTTCTATACAAACCATGCATTGGCATATTGCCACATTGACAAATTGATAATTAAAAAAATGTTCTTAGAATTAGAAAAAGATAATTTAGCAGAAGTAATTGCTTCAAACGAAGTAGTTTTAGTACAATTTTCAGCCTCTTGGTGTGGAAATTGCCGAATTATGAAACCAAAATTCAAAAAAATGGCTTCAGAAAACGAAAACGTTCCTTTTTTAATGGTAGATGCTGAACTATTTCCAGAATCAAGAAAATTAGCAAACGTAGACAATTTACCAACATTCGCTGCTTTTAAAAATGGCGTATTAGTCAACCAAACACAAACCAATAAAGCAGAAGTTTTAGCGGAATTAGTAGCAAGTGTAGTTTAAAAGTTTAATGGTTTAAAAGGTTAAAAGGTATTGTGGATAAACTTTACGCACAAACCCTTTTAAACACTTAACCTTATAAACTTCTAAACTAAATACACACAATCCCTTTTAAACTCATAACCTTATAAACTTCTAAACTCAAAACATGAAATTACCCGTAATAAAACACCTTAACCAATTTGTAGAAGAAAACGATGCAGATTATTTAGTGGAAACCATTGCCGTTTTAGAACATCTTTGCGAATTAGAATCTTTAAAAGAGGAAGAATTAGATGTTATAGCTGAATTAATTTCCAATATGTATGGCGCCATTGAAGTTAACAAAATGGTCAAAGAAGGTAAAGACAAAAAAACAGCCCTAAACGATTTTATGAAACGCGTTTTAGGTGCTATTGATAAATAACAGAAACTCTCAAGAAATTGAGAGTTTTTTTTTGTAGTAATTTTCAGAAAAATAATATATTTGATAAGTTGTCTTAATAATTAATACATAAAAGATAGTAACAATTTATAAATCCATTCCAATGAAAAAACTATTATTCTTATTTGTACTTCTTTCTCAATATGCCATTGCACAAAACCCAAAACCATTTGTAACTTGTAGTAAAAAGATCTCATACACTGTTGATGATTTGAACTTACGAAAAAAAGTTGGAATGGATTTAGCCTTTCCACTTTCGAATCCTACTTATTTTGGAGGTGAAGAAGCCTTAAAAAAATATTTTTTGACAAATCCACTTAATACTTCTAAAACTTTCAGAACTTTAATTGGCTTCGCTGTAAATTGTAAAGGAAAACTTGGCAACTTTCTAATTGCTAGCAATGGCGAAGGAGAAATGCTAACTTTATCTGAACAAGTTTTAGAAATCGTAAAAAAAATGCCCCTAAAATGGAAACCAGCAACCTCAGCAGATGGTAAACCAGTTGATTCGTATCAAGTTATTCAATTCACGATTGTAAATGGTAAATTTAGTGATGTGTATTATAAATAAAACACAATTTAAATTCCCTATCAAAACCTTTATTTTACTAAAAAAATTTGTGATATGTAAACTTATTGTTAATAATTTAACAAAAAAAGGTTAAATATTAAATGTGTTTATTTATATTGCTATACTAATTTACTATGTATGCATATGAAAAAAACTACTTTATTGACAATATTTTCCCTTTTTTCAATTACAATTGGTGTTGCACAAGACATATTATATAAACCAAGACCAGCTGAATTTGAATTTCAAGAAATTAGAAACGATACTATTTTTCCATTAAAATCTGTTAATCAGAATAACAAATTAGTTTTCGAAAGTAAAAACCCCTATCCTATCCTTTTTATTCACGGCTTAAATTCAAGTTCAACAACTTGGGATGCCTCTACTGCTTATTTTGATACGCAATACGGTTATACCTTTGGTGGAAGATTTGATTTTTGCTTAAACGCAGATGGAAATAACGGAACAGCAAATTTAAATATTTTTCCAACTCCCGGAGCCGATATCGCTGCTTTTGAAACTACAATGATCAATGGTGATTATTATACTTTAAATTTCAACGTGAATACCAATGGTTCGATTGGAACTGGTGCTTTAAGTAATCAATCTGCTATTTACAAACAAGGAATTGCGGTTAAAAAAGCTATCGAAAGAGTAATGCAATTAACCGGCAAAAACAAAGTAATTTTAGTTGGCCACAGTATGGGCGGCTTGGCTTCTCGTCAATATTTACAAAATACCAATTATTGGCAACCTGATAATGCACATCACGTAGCAAAACTATTAACTTTAGGAACTCCACATGGTGGAAGTAATGCCAGCGACACTGGTTTGGGTTGGTTTGCAGGAATCGATACCAAAAGTGAAGCGATTAGAGATTTAAAAATATCGTATTATTATAGTGGAGATGTAGGTCGCTTTTTATCTGGAGGAATTGAAGTTAACGATCCAAATAATATGAATGAACATCTTTTTGGAGCTGATTTCTATAATTACGATGTGAATTGTAGCGGAAATATTGGAGATAATATTATAGGATTAAACCAAAAACCAATTGATAACTATATTGATTTTTCAAGTGTAATTGGTAGAATTACAGGCGGAACTACAGATGGAGTTGTAGCTGAACCACAATCTATTATGGATACTTATTACACGAGTTTAACGTATCCAACAAAATTTTTCTATTTTAATTCAGGTTTTGATTTCATAGAAAACCATACTGAATTACCAGGATATTATTATGAAATCATGCAAGGTTTAGACGAACCAAACTTTAAAGAATTGGCTTATATCGTCAACACAAATAAAATTTACAATGGTTTTACAACTTTACAATCAAACCCTGTAAATGCAGATCAAGACTTTTATAAATTCACTATTTCTGGAGGAACGATGACTGCAAATGTAGATATTACTTCTATCACAACAAGTGCGATGAATGCTTCAATTTTAGATAATAGCGGTACTTTAATTGACACTGCGGTAAACAATTCTGGAAACACCCTTTCGTTTGTAAGAACTTTAACTCCTGGAGATTATTTCTTAAAAGTAGTTAGCACAACACCAACAAATACAAATTATCAAACACCATATAATTTTGTAATTAATACAACTTTAGGAACTTATCAAAATGAAATTAATAAAGTCTCATTCTATCCAAATCCAGTAAAAGACATTTTGTATATAGATAATATTGCTGCTTCAAAAGCTACAATTTATTCGTTATTAGGACAACAATTAGAGGTAAAAGACATTGATACTTCTTCTTCAACAATTGATATGTCGAAACATGCTAAAGGAATTTATATAATTACGTTAGAAAACGAAAATCAAACGCAAACTATTAAAGTTATTAAAGAATAATTGAATATGTTTATTACAAAAAATCCCGCTAAAAACGGGATTTTTTTATTTTAAAGATGTTTAATATTAGAAAAAACATAATACATTTCCGAAGCAATTTCTAAACTTCTTTCTGTGTATTTTTCGTTCATAACTTCTGTTCCATCAAAAGCTTTTGGATCCTCATATTTTATTGGAAATCGAGCTTCTGCACCAAAAACCATCGGGCAACCTTCATCTGCGTTGTTGCAAGTCATAATCGCACCAAAATTAGTTTTCGGATTAAATGCATCAAAATACGTTTTCGAAAAAGCTATAACAGATGTTTCATTATCTGAAAATTTTATAGCGTAAATTGGATTTTCATTTTTACTTAATTGCTGAATTTCAAATCCTTGATTGACTAAAGTTTCTCCAACTTTCGAAAACATAGCCGTAGCTTCCGTTCCACCAGAATAACAAAACACATTTTGAATTCCAAATTGAAACGCCATAGTTTGTGCCCAAATTTGACTCAAATGACTTCTTCTCGAATTGTGCGTACAAATAAAATTCAAACGAATTAACTCATTTCCATTCACTTTATTTTGAATGTAATTTACTAAAGGTTGTAAAACTTCTTTTCGTTCTTGAGAAACAGAAATTTTTGAAATTATTTCTATCGTTTGGGATAAGTTTTGAAACATATTATTTCTTTTTAAACGTGCAAAAGATAAAATTTTGAGTCGTATCAAAAGGCGTTTGATGATTTTCTGTAAAACAATTCATTTTAGAGAAATTGGTACCGAAAATACGTTCAAACTTTTCTTCTGAATATTGAGTAATTTCTAAACCACTGCATTTTAATGGACCATTTTCAGAGAAAGTTCCTAAAAACATAAATCCATTTTCCGAAATAGAATTAGAAACTAAATTTTTATACATTTCGATTTCTTTTTCAGTCGTTAAGAAATGGAAACTTGCTCTGTCGTGCCAAACATCAAAAGTAGTTTTGGGTTGAAAATCTAAAACATCAGAAACTATAAAAGTTACTTTTTCCGACTTTGCTCCTAACCTATTTTTAATACGTTCAATCGCATTGGCAGAAATATCTAAAAGAAATAAATTTGTGTAGCCTAAATCTAATAAACTATCAATCAAATAGCTATCACCGCCACCAATGTCAATAATTTTAGCGTCTTTTGAAATGTTGTTTTCAGTAAAAAAATTAATAGAAGTTTCCGGTTTTTGTTGGTACCAACTCACTTCTTTTTCTTGCTTATTAGCAAAAACATTTTCCCAATGTGCTTTTCTATTTTCCATTACACTAACAACCATAATAAATTAATAATTGTAAATCGAGCATCAAACCCAAAGTAAATATTTAAAGCTGTAATTCCAACTGTAATTACAATTGGTTTTTTATATTTTATGATAAATTCCTTCATGTTAAAATTCTTTATTTCTTTTATACTTATTCACATTTTTTTGTATCAGCGCAACAAGGCGCTTCCGCATTATCTAATTTCACAACATTCACTTCTGTAGGAGTCGTTACTTTTTGAGTTTCAGAATTATAATTTTGAACTTCAAAATAAGTAAAAAACACAATACTTGCCACTAATCCAACCCAAAAAGACCAAAATGGAAAGGTTTTATGAAGTGGTTTTTGAAGTGTATCACAACCACAATCTGTTTCACAAGAAGTCGCTGATGCGTATTTTGGCAAAACATATAATTTATAATACGAAATGGTAAATGCCACTGCACTAATGACTAATAATAATGGAAATAACGATTTCATCAAAGGCGAAGCCGTTAAACTCGCACTAGAAATTCCAAATATTGAGGCAATTGGACTCACACAAACTGCAGTACAAGCGCCACTTTTACAAACTGCAAAAAACAAAGGAATAGCAGCACTAACACTTCCTGTAATGGTGGTCCATATTGATTTTATTTTATTCATTTTAGAATTTAATTATTATTAACAACATCCAGAATCTGGTGCACAAGAAGTTACTTTTGGTTTCCATTCCCCAATTTTAACTTTTAATTTTTCTGGTGGAATTCCGCAATTGTCTTTGGCTAAACAATCCGTTAACTTCGATTTCAATTGGAAATTCGTACCATCAAAATCTAAACTAAATTTTCCAATAGTTTCTTTCATTTGGTATTCGACTTCAATTTCTAAATCTGGAATTTGTAGTTTATCTTCCGAAAGTTCTATAATATGAAGAAATTTTTCTGGATGCAACCGGTGATTATAGTCATTCGCTTCCCAAAGTTGAAAATTCACTACTTCTTCGTTACGAACCACACCACCACAATCGATGAAATGTTTGGTAATTTTACCCACTTCCGTCACATGAAAATGACTCGGAACTAATTCGCCATTAGGCAATTGAAAAGCTATATTCGTAAGCTTTTTAAGCTGATTTTTAATTTCTGATAATTTCATTTTTTTTTAGATTTTTGGATTATTAGATTTTTAGAATGTTAGAAATCTAACTTGTCTAAGTCGGTCTAATTTATCTAGTTAACAACATTTATTTTTTAATTTTTGAGAAATTCCACCAAAATAACGTTCAATTTTCGACATTGTTTCTGGATTGATGCAATAACAAATTGATTTCCCTTCAATGGTTCCTTGAATGATATTTGCGTTTTTTAATTCTTTTAGATGTTGAGAAATTGTTGGTTGCGCCAAAGGCAATTCGTTGACAATATCGCCACAAATACAAGAATCGACTTTCAACAAATACTGAATAATCGCCACACGCGCGGGATTAGCTAAGGCTTTCAATAAGTTAGCTATTTCGTTTTGTTCGTCTGTAAAAGATTCTGATTTTGTAATTCCCATTCTATATCATATTTATATATTGCAATATTACGATAATAAAAGGTAACAAAAAAATTATTTCATTTTTTGTTCAATATTTTTAAGAATTTCCAATTGTTTCGCCTGACTATCAAATAGAATTTTGATTTGTTCTTCCAATAATAAGTCGATTTTTTGGTTTAAAGCTCTGATTTCTAATTCCGATTTTAGATTAATTAAGTAGTCGTTTTCACTGCGCTTTCTGTCTTTTTCTTCTTGACGGTTTTGGCTCATCATAATAATTGGCGCTTGCAAAGCTGCAATACAGGACAAAATTAAATTCATTAAAATAAATGGATACGGATCAAAAATAAAGTTTTTTAAAGCAATCGTATTAAAGACAATCCAAATTAAAAGCACCACAAAAAAGGAAATAATAAACGCCCAACTTCCTCCGAAATTAGCTACTTTATCAGAAATAATTTGTCCTTTTGATAATTTATCCGTTGGCGGATGAAGTAAATTATTGATGATTAATTGTTCTTCGTCAATCGTTTTTCTAACAATTTCTTGTAGTTTTTTTAATTGTTCATCTTCAGAATCTAACAAGTTTTTTGTTTCCTTTTTCATTTTAAATGAATTTAACAATTAATACCATTTTCTTTTCTTAAAGTAAATAATCATTCCTAAAAGCAACAAAAACATAGCCGCTAAAATGATAAAATAACCATATTTCCAGTGCAATTCTGGCATATTATCGAAATTCATTCCATACACTCCAACGATAAAAGTCAATGGCATAAAGAACACCGAAACGACAGTTAAAGTTTTCATGACTTCATTCATTTTATGACTTTGCATCGAAAAATAAAAAGCGGAAGCACTATCTAAGGAATTTAAGTCGGCATCCACTTGATCTAAAAGTTCTAAACATTTTTGATGTAATCGAGAAAAAAACGTGTAATTTTCTGCTTGAATAACGTTAAAAACATCATCATCTTTCATGCTTTTTATAGAATACAACGAATCGCGAAGTGGCACAATTGAACGACGTAAAAAATTTAAATTATCTCTGTGTAATTCAATATCTTCTAAAATATTTGGATTAGGTGTTGTCTTAATTAAATCTATTAAACTATCAATTTTCTGCTCTTCACTTTCAATTGTAATATAAAAATTCTCCATTACCGCATCTAACAACAAATACAGTAGGTAATCGACTTTTCTATCTCTTACAATTCCAGCGTGTTGACGCATTCTTTCTCGAATATGTAAAAAGAAATCACTCTTTTTTTCTTGAAACGAAAACAACAATCCATCACGTAAAATAAAACTAATTTGTTCTACATCAATCCCATTAGATTCAGGTAATAACGACTTAATATTAAAAAACAAAGTATGATTGTATTCGTCAACTTTGGATCGTTTTAGAATATTTAAAATATCTCCTAAAATGAAATCGTCAATTTTAAATTTTGCACCAATTTCTTTAATTAAAGCAACATCTGATAAACCATGTAAATTAATCCAATTGTTTTTATCCGACTCCATATGTTTATCCAATTGAGACAGTTTTATGTCTTCATATTCAGATAATTCATCAGAATCGTACACAAACAATTGCATTTCTGGCTTTGTATCATCGTGTTCGCCAGTGTATTCAATTATTGATGGTACAACTTTTCGACCTTTTTTGTATAATAGTTTTCGCACTTTATTTTAAATAAGTATTTTTACCATTCACAAATATAACTAAAAGTTATGCAAACCCTTATTATAAACATCAAACAATTACTACAAGTTAGAGAAACTTCCATAAAAAAAGTTTCAGGTGTAGAAATGGCGAATTTACCAATACTAGAAAACGCTTTTTTAGTTTTAGAAAACGATTTAATTTCCGATTTCGGATTGATGGAAAATTGTCCAAAATTAGAAAATGCAACTATTATTGATGCGACTGGAAAAATTGTGATGCCAAGCTTTTGCGACAGTCACACGCACATTGTGTACGCCGGAAATAGAAGTGGTGAATTTGTAGATAGAATTAACGGTTTGTCTTATGAAGAAATTGCGAATCGTGGTGGTGGGATTTTAAATTCGGCTAAGAAATTAAACGAAACTTCCGAAGAAGAAATTTATAACCAATCGAAAAAACGTTTAGAAGAAGTGATTTCACAAGGAACTGGCGCCGTTGAAATTAAATCGGGTTACGGATTAACAGTGGAAGGCGAATTGAAAATGCTTCGCGTCATCAAAAAATTAAAAGAAAATTATCCCATTGCTATAAAGTCAACTTTCCTTGGTGCTCATGCTTTTCCAACAGAATACAAAGAAAATCATCAAGCGTATATCGATTTGATTATCAATGAAATGTTACCAAAAATAGCAGTTGAAAATTTAGCCGATTATATTGATGCGTTTTTAGAAACCGGTTATTTCAGTGTTTCAGAAACCATTCAAATAATGGAAGCTGGAAAAAAATATGGTTTAACACCGAAAATTCACGTGAATCAGTTTACAGCCATTGACGGAATTAAAGCTTGTGTAGAAAATGGCGCATTAAGTGTCGACCATCTTGAAATTATTACTGAAGAAGATATTGAAGTTTTAAAAGGTTCCGCTTGTATGCCAGTGGCTTTGCCAAGTTGTTCGTATTTTATTTCGATTCCCTACACACCAGCACGACAAATGTTAAACGCAGGTTTACCTTTAGCTTTAGCTTCCGATTTCAACCCAGGAACTACTCCATCAGGAAATATGCATTTTGTAGTCGCAACAGCATGTATCAAAATGAAAATGACACCAGAAGAAGCGATAAACGCTGCGACAATTAATGGAGCTTACGCGATGGAATTAAGTGATTCTCACGGAAGTATTACAAAAGGGAAAAAAGCCAATTTGATTATCACAAAACCCTTACATAGTTTTTACGAAATTCCGTATTGTTTCGCTACGAATTTAATTGATAGTGTTTGGTTGGATGGGGAGATTTTTGGTTAATAGGTACGCAGATTTAAAGGATTTAGAAGATGAAAACTAAATTTATCATTTACATAATATTATTATTCTCAACAATTGTTAGTTTGTTTTACTTATCTGGGATTTCTTTTTTTATGTATTTTGGTAATAGAAGGAATATTGAAATTGATACAGCAATTGACAACCAATTAAAAATCAATTATTCAATACCTTTTATTCTAATATTGATAATATTTTTATTGATTAACAGAATTAAAAAACTAATCAAAATTTAAAATAGTATCTGATAAGTCTACTAAGATTTAACTCTATATAATTCTGACAATAAAAAAACCTCCAAGAAGAAATTACTTTTTGGAGGTTTTATGTTTTTAAAAGACTTTTAAAGTTTTAACATGTTCACTTTAATCATTATATCTTCTTTTTTCTTTTTATACACTTCAATCATAAATGAGTTATCACTTGTTTTAAAAACTCTATCTACTGCAAATTGATACATCGTAAAGTCTTCAATATCTCTTCCATTAAAAACAGAATCTTTTTTCAAAGTCCCATCAGAATCTGAAATTTTCACAGAAGTTAAATAACCACCTTTCCCATCTGAATGCAAAGCTGGAGGTAAATTTTCTGCTAAATTGATATTTTTTACGTTATCTAAAAATAATAGATAGTGAGAATTATTAGCAACAAAATATTTATATGACATTCCTCCTCTTCCTCTAGAACCAGATTGTTCTTTAGGAATTTTTTTCATCCATTGTAAACTACCATCAACACCAATTTTAGTTGCTAAAATGTCACAATAATGGTATGTATAATACGTTCTACCAGCAGAACCATTCATTCCAGGTGAATAATGTGATTTAACAAATATTTTTTCTCCAATTAACACGATACTTCCATCTTGATTAACTAGTAAATTATTTAATTCTAAATCATTAAATTTTGCTCCTTCACCTTTTTTCTCGGCTTTTAAGTTCTTTTTAATAAATTTCTCACTTTCGTATTGATTAATAATTTCTAAAGGAATTTCATGACTATATGAATCATAAATCTTACCAGTTCTATCCACTTTAAACGTTAATAAGCCATCAACATCATCAAAATAATCACCTTTTCCATTATTATAAAAACCTCCACAAACAATGAAATTTTGATCTGAATCAAACAACCATAATTTTGTTATGATTTTTTCTTTGTTATCAAATTTTGAAATTTTAATTTCATTTGTTCCATTGGCAACAAAAAATAATTCTATATGATAATTGGCTAATTCATCTTTTCTTTTCTTTTTTTCATTTTTTGAATCATCATGAAAAACTTTAGTTAACATATATAAATTACCATCATTATCTAAATGATAATCGATATTATTCATCGTTTTGACTGAATAAGGCATCGTAATTTCTTTTTCCGAAATTTGCTTTAAATTAGAATCATATGTTACTAATCCAACAACAGAAAAGCTTTCTTTATCATTTTTAACTAATTCTTTTTTTGAATATTGAACAAGCACTCTTTTACTATCATGTGATACTAAAAAATCAAATTTATCTTGAGTACCAGCAATCATTTCACTAAAAGTACCTCCCCAAAAACTAAATTCTTTTTTTCCAGTAATTTTCCCTGCAATTTTTAAAATATTTCTATTGTCTTTAAAAGCACAGGTTTCAAAATCTGCTTCAACAGCAAATAATTGCTCATTGTCATTATCGCCATCCCAAGAAGAATAAAATACATAGACTTTCGAATCTAATTGTAATACTCTTTCGATTTTATAATTTTTAGGAAAATAATTTTCAAATAATTTTTCTTTAACAAAAGACGGTTTGTCATTATTGAATTTTTGCAACAATACTTTTTTACCATCAAATTTTAATGCAATAGAATGATTTCCTTTTGTAAAATAATATTTTTGATCCGCATCAAAAACTTTATAAGGAGTACTTACATTGTAACTATAGTCATTAGAAAGTTGACTTTGAGAAAAACTTAAAGAAACAATCAATAAGCATAAATAGAAAAATATTTTTTTCATTTTTTTTGTTTTAACATTTGCTGGCAAAAGTACATTTATTAACAATTAATTTCTTTAAAATGCTTATTATTTTAGCGTTAAATGTTTTATATTTATAAAGTCTTAATTATAAGTGTTTTATACGATTTTAAAACTCCGCTTCCACCACAATCTCCATTATTTCTTTGGTAATTGGATGCTCAAACTGAATATATTCAGCGTGCAAATGCAACCTATCAGCTTTTGTACCGTATAAATCGTCACCAACAATTGGCGCGTGTAGTCCTAAATTATGAGAAGCATGAACACGTAATTGGTGCGTTCTTCCTGTTATTGGATAAAAATGAACCTTCGTTTTTCCGTTTTTGACTTCAATGGTTTTCCATTTGGTTTGTGCAGGTTTTCCGTGTTCGTAACAAACTAATTGCCTTGGTCTATCGTCTAAATCTACTCGTAAAGGCAAATCGATATAACCGTGAGATTTTTCTAATAAACCATCTAATAAAGCGACGTAACGTTTCTTAATGGTTCGATTAATAAACTGACTTTGTAATTGTACCGCTGTAGCTTCATTTTTCGCGATAAGCATAATTCCGGAAGTCGACATATCTAATCGATGCACAATTAGCGGACCAGTCGCCTCAGGATATTTGTCCTTAATTCGAGCGTAAACCGAATCGGAAATGGTTTTTCCTGGAACGGATAAAAATTCTGTAGGTTTATTTATGGCTAGCATCACTTCATCTTCGTACACAATTTCAATATCTTTCCCTTCTGCATGATTCATAATAAACGGATTTTCTTCCATTTCTAAATCTTGTAACATATGCCCCATCAAAATCGGTTCACATTTACTTTTACAAGACGGATAAAATTGTTTGTGTTGTCGTACTTCTGAGTTTGGCGATTGTCCCCACCAAAATTCTGCCATGCAAATCGGCTTTAAATTATGTTGAAAAGCATAATGTAATAACTTCGGCGCAGCACATTCTCCTGCTCCAGCGGGCGGATTATTATTGAAAATTTCGCCTAAACTTTTCTTTTCTTTATACTGATTAAAAAACGAATATTCCGCAAATAATTTTTGTTGTAAAGCTGCCGATTTCGCCTTTCTTTCTTCTTTTAATTGCATTAATTCATTGGAAAACACTAACCCTTTTTCTTCTAAAGTTTGCAAAGTTAATTTCCAATATTTGGTCATTTTCTTTAACAAAATGCTTTCTTTCTTACTTTCTTCAGCTAGTTGTTCGTTAAATTCCAATAATTCTTCTTCGTTTAAAGTGGCTTCTATTTGAATTCTTCTTTCGTCACGAAGTATTTTTTGTTCTTTAATTCTGATTTTCTGATTTTGTAATTCAGTTTCCGCTTGAATCTTAGTTTTCTTGAAATTTTCTAATTCATTTAAATAATCTTCAGAAATTTCTAAATTTTCAATTTTACGATTGTAAGCATTTAACAGCGCTTCTTCTTTACGGAAAAAACTATTGTCGACTAACATATCAAAAACCGTTGGCACGAAATAATCATGGTGATTTTCATTCGCTAATTTCCCTGAAAACGCCCATAAATACCCTAATTCACCCTTTTCATTTTGACAAACCAAAACACCAAACATTTTCCCAATCACTAATCCGTTTTGATTGGCATCTAATCCAAAATTATGATCAAAATTAGTTTGCAATTCTAAGTAATTTTGCAAAGCCGTAGCCGCAATTTCACTCAATGGATGTGGCTGATAATAAAACGGAAACGTAAATTTTTCAGGTAACGAAATTCCTGAAATATCGGCTGAAATAGGTTGAAAAAATTGGTTTTGCATAGGGCAAAGATAAAGCAATTGACATATTATTTAATCTGTAAAAATTGGAAAAATTAGATAACCATAAAAAAAACACTCAAACATTTTTTTTTACTGCTTGCTTATTTTATTTTTGCACTTATATAAAAAAACCAAAACGAGAAATGGGAAGAGCGTTTGAATTCAGAAAAGGAAGAAAAATGAAGCGTTGGTCGGCAATGGCTAAAGCGTTTACCAGAATTGGTAAAGATATTGTAATGGCGGTTAAAGAAGGTGGTCCAAATCCGGAAGCTAACTCGCGTTTAAGAGCCGTTATTCAAAACTCTAAGGCAGTAAATATGCCAAAAGAAAACGTAGAACGTGCCATTAAAAAAGCTACAGATAAAGACACAGCGAACTATAAAGAAATTTTATTTGAAGGTTACGCACCACACGGAATTGCGATTTTAATTGAAACTGCTTCAGATAACAACAACAGAACCGTTGCGAATATTAGAAGTTATTTCAACAAATGTAATGGAACAATGGGAACGCAAGGTTCGGTTGAATTTATGTTTGATCATACATGTAACTTCAGAATCCCTGCTGCCGGACAAGATATTGACGAATTAGAATTAGAAATGATTGATTTCGGTGTAGAAGAAATTTTCGCTGATGATGAAGATGGAATTTTAATGTACGCGCCTTTTGAAAGTTTCGGAGCGATTCAGAAAGAATTAGAATCTAGAGGTTTAGAGATTTTATCTTCTGGATTTGATAGAATTCCACAAGTAACGAAAGAATTAACACCAGAACAAGTAGCTGATGTGGAAAAATTATTAGAAAAAATTGAAGAAGACGATGACGTAATGAACGTTTTCCATACCATGGTGGAGAATTAGTTTTCAGTTTACAGTCGCAGTTTACAGTATACAATTGAATGCAGAATTTAATATTTTAAATTCTGCATTTTACTTACTCCTAACTCCCATCTCCTAACTCCCATCTCCTAACTCCCAACTCAATATGAACATCAAACTTATAGCCATTGGCAAAACCGACAATAAAAATCTGCAAGCTTTAATAGACGAATATACGAAGCGATTGGGTTTTTATATTAAGTTCGATTTGGATGTTATTCCAGACATCAAAAACGTAAAAAACTTATCGGAAAGTGAGCAAAAAACGAAAGAAGGACAGCTTATTTTATCCAAATTAACGCCAACAGACCAATTGATTTTATTGGACGAAAATGGAAAAGAATTCAATAGTGTTGGTTTCTCCGATTTTTTACAAAAGAAAATGAATTCCGGAATTAAAACGTTGGTCTTTGTAATTGGTGGACCTTATGGTTTTTCGGAAGAAGTCTATCAAAAAGCACAAGGAAAAGTGGCCTTATCTCAAATGACATTTTCACATCAAATGGTACGATTATTTGTGATTGAGCAGATTTATAGAGGCTTTACGATTTTGAATAACGAACCGTATCATCATAATTAATGTTCAATTAGTCAATTTGACAATGTGCCAATTAATCACTATTACTCCAAGTTAACACACCTTTTAAAGGAAAATTAAAACAATCTAAAAGATCATGTTTTTCATCATAATAAACATCTACATAAATCCATGATTCGTGTGATTGTTTTAACATATCTAAATCAATTTTAATAAAATCTGATAATTTATATTTATCTAGAATTTTATTTATAATTTCAATATCGACTTCTCTTAAGAAATCACATCCATATTTTGAAAAATATTCAAATAATTCAATTTCTGGACTTATTAATTCATTTGATAAACTACAAGAATTTACAATTGGCAAATAAACACCTTCAATTGATGGTTGATAACAAGTAGTTCCTCCAGTTTGATTTGAAATTTCTACACCAGATGGATAAGAAATTATTAATCCCAAACCAACTGCATCATATAATTTTATTTTAGGTTTTAACATAATCTTGGTAAATTGACTAATTGTTAATTGCCTAATCGGCACATTAGTTTCACACATTCAACAGCTTCTTTTACATCGTGAACGCGTAAAATATTTGCTCCTTTTTGTAAACAAAAAGCGTGTAAAAAGGTAGTTCCGTTTAATGCTTCTTCTGGTGAAGTTTCTAAGGTTTTATAAATCATTGATTTTCTTGAAATTCCAGCTAAAATAGGTAATTCTTGGAATTGAAGCAACTCTAAATTCTGTAATAATTCGTAATTATGTTCGATTGTTTTGGCGAATCCAAATCCGGGATCGATGATAATGTCGTTCAAACCAAAACTTCTCGCTTTCGAAATTCGTTCCGAAAAATAAAAATTCATTTCTTTTAATAAATCGTCATAATTTGCTAAGCTTTGCATTGTTTTTGGTGTGCCTTTCATATGCATCATAATATACGGAACTTGTAATTTCGCAACGGTTTCAAACATATTCTCATCTAACAAACCAGCCGAAATATCATTGATGATTGCCGCGCCATTTTCTACTGCTTGCTTCGCTACTTCACTTCTAAATGTATCAATCGAAAGTAAAATATCTGGAAATTTCTCGACTAATAACTTCACAATTGGTATTACTCGATTTAATTCTTCAGATTCAGAAACAAAATCTGCTCCAGGTTTACTTGAATAACCACCTAAATCAATAAACGTAGCACCATCGTTTAGCATTTTCTCAACTTGACCTAAAATTTCATCAGAATTGGTCAGTTTTCCACCTTCAAAAAATGAATCTGGCGTAACATTGACAATTCCCATGACTTTAGGTGTTGATAAATCGATGAGCGTTCCTTTACAGTTTATTGTTGACATACATTTTTTTAGTTATATTTGAACTTTGATACAAATATAATATAATAATGAGCAATACCTCACAAGAATACGACAAAGTAATTGCAATTTGCAGAGATTTATTTACTAAAAAAGCGCACGATTATGGAACCGCTTGGCGCGTTTTACGTTTGCCTTCGTTAACGGATCAAATATTTATTAAAGCGCAACGTATCAGAAGTTTACAAGAAAACGAGGTTCGAAAAGTAGATGAAGATGAAACTTCAGAATTTATCGGAATTATCAATTATTGTGTGATGGCTTTAATTCAAATGGATAAAGGCATTGCGACGCAACCCGATTTAACTGCGGAAGAAGCGATCAAATTATATAATCATAAAATTGATATTACGAAAGAATTAATGGAAGATAAAAATCACGATTATGGAGAAGCTTGGCGCGATATGCGTGTGAGTTCCCTAACGGATTTAATCATTCAGAAGTTATTACGTGTGAAACAAATTGAAGATAACAAAGGAAAAACCTTAGTTTCTGAAGGTATTGATGCGAATTATCAAGACATGATTAACTATTCGGTTTTTGCGTTGATTTTGATGGAAAAACTTTAATAACATCTCATTAACACAATCTATCAAAAAGCCTGTTTATATTTGTTAATGCTAAAATTTTAAACACATATACACATAGAAAATTTAAAAAAAAAGTCGCTTTGCTATTATAGGTAATGTTAACTTTTTTTTACTATAAACAACAATAAACTATGTTTCTCTGTATTTTAAACAAAAAAATAAATGAACAAAAAAAATATATCTTGGACGCTAAGAATAGTTATTGCCTTACTTTTTATCGTTTCGGCAATTGCGAAAATATCTAAAGGTTGGATTTCTGATTTTCCTTTTATCGATTTTTCGCCCTATTTTGCTATTTCTACTTTTGAAGTTAAACAACTTTTAACTTTAGGATTTTCAGAAGCAGTTGCACCCTATTTTTCAAGAATTTTAATTGGAATTGAATTTGCACTTGGGTTTTTATTACTGAATAATAATTTCTTAAAACGAATTACGATTCCAGCAACGATTGGTTTGTTAGTAGTTTTCATCATTCATTTAAGCTATGTGACTTTTTTAAGCGGTGGAAATTCAGGAAATTGTGGTTGTTTTGGCGAATTAATCCCAATGACACCAATTGAAGCAATAATCAAAAACATAATTGCAGTTGGTTTATTAGTTTGGCTTTGGAAAATTCAAGAAAACGATAAAAAATCGAATTTTTGGATTTTAACAACCGTGACTTTAGCTTGTATTTTAGGCTTATTCATGTTAGCACCGATGAAAGCTGCTACTACTTCAAGTTCAATAGATTCAAATGAAGTAGTTTTAACAGATACAATTTCTCAAGTTGAAGACACTGTTCAAGTTGCAGAAATTAAACCTGTCGATTCATCGAAAGTTAAAGTCGAAAAAAATATTGAAGAAGTCAAAAAAGAAGTGGGACCAAAACCAGTCTTTTCTGGTTATTCGGAGTTTTATGCTGATATCGATAACGGTAAAAAAATATTATGTTTCTTCGTTCCAGGTTGCGAACATTGTAGAGATGCCGCTAGAGATTTAAATGCCTTACAAAAGAAACATAAAGATTTTCCACAAGTACAAATTGTATTTATGGATGAAGAAGCGGAAAAAATTCCAGATTTCTTTAAATATGCTGGCAAACAATTCCCATACAAAGTGATTGATGTGATTCCATTTTGGACGAAATTAGGTTCTGGAAAAGATACACCAGGAATCGTATATTTACACAATGGAAACGTAATTAAATTTTACGACGGAATTGCAGAAAATGCATTTAATAGTAAAGCAATTGAGAAAGTTATTTATAAAAAATAGAATATTAATTTAGACAATATTACCATGAAAAAAATCTTAGCAACCTTAGCATTAGGACTTAGCTTAACCTCTTGTCAAGCCCAAGAAACTGAATTTTCAAAAGAAAGTTTAGGTCACAAATTAACAACAACTGATAATAAAGACATCACTTTCGAAGAGATCTTAAAACAAAACGAAGGAAAAGTAGTTGTTATAGAAGTATGGGCATCATGGTGTTCCGACTGTGTAAAAAGTATGCCACAAGTAAAAGAATTAAAAGCTAAAAATCCAAATGTAGCATTTGTAAACCTATCTTGTGATAAAACTTTCGATGCATGGAAAACAGGTATTGAAAAACATAATGTTACTGGTGAAAACTATTTAATTAAGGATGGTATGAAAGGTGAATTCGGACAATCTATCAAATTAGATTGGATTCCACGTTTTATTGTTTTGGATAAAAAAGGAAACATTGCGTTATTCAGAGCTATTGAAAAAGACTTTGATAAAATTAAAGAAACTATAGAAAAATCTAAATAAAATATCATAACCAAAAGAAACATTTTTTATTCTTTGAACACAGATTGGAGAAATTTTAATAATTTAAATAATTTCTCCAATCTGTGTCGAAAAAAAATGTTGTAACTAAATAAAAAATGAGAAAAAACATCGTCGCTGGTAACTGGAAAATGAACAAAACCTTACCACAAGCCATAGAGTTAATTAACGAAATCAAAAACAACAAACCAAACAACAATGCTGAAGTCATTTTAGCTACTCCATTTCCATTTTTAGCAAAAGCGGTGGAATTAGTGGCTGGAACGGATATTAAAATCGCCGCTCAAAACATGCATCAAGCAGAAAGTGGCGCGTTTACAGGTGAAGTTTCTGCGTCAATGTTAACAAGTATTGCTGTGAATACTGTGATTTTAGGTCATAGCGAAAGAAGAGCTTATTTTCATGAAAATGATGCGTTATTAGCAAATAAAGTGGATACTGCTTTAACTCACGATATGACGGTTATTTTTTGCTTTGGTGAAGAATTAAAAGACAGACAAAACGACAACCATTTTAATATTGTTGAATACCAATTACGGGATGGTTTGTTTCATATTTCAAATGAAAAATGGAATAATATCGTATTAGCTTACGAACCAGTTTGGGCTATTGGAACTGGCGAAACCGCTTCTCCAGAACAAGCACAAGAAATGCATTTATTTGTTAGAAACTTAGTTGATAAAGTTTTCGGAAGAGAAATTGCTGAAAACGTTTCTATTTTATACGGTGGAAGTGTTAAACCTGACAACGCCAAAGAAATTTTCTCAAAACCGGATGTTGATGGTGGATTAATTGGTGGTGCAGCATTAAACGCCAACGATTTCTTCGGAATTATTAACGGAATATAAAAAGATGGAAGCTAGAAGCTGGAAGATTTTTTTAACACTTCTAGCTTCAAACTTCTAACTCCAAACTTCCAGCTTCTATGGAATACATCCTAATCCCAATTGTAGCACTACTCGCTTCTGCCCTAACCTTTTTCTCAGGTTTCGGATTGGGAACTTTATTATTACCTGCTTTTGCGCTGTTTTTCCCTGTCGATGTAGCGATAGCATTAACGGCAATTGTGCATTTTTTAAATAATGCGTTTAAACTGTTATTAGTAAAAAAACAAATCAATTGGAAAATTGCCTTACGATTTGGACTTCCAGCTTTACTGTTTTCTTTTCTTGGCGCATTTTTGTTAGATAAGATTACAAATGCTAATATTCTTACTGAATACAGTTTAAACGACAAAGTATTTCAAGTAACTTTAATGAAAATTATTGTTGCGTTTTTACTGATTTTCTTTGCTTTATTTGAGTTAATTCCGAAACTAAAAAACTTACAATTTCCTGAGAAATATTTACCGATTGGCGGAATTTTAAGTGGTTTTTTTGGAGGACTTTCCGGACATCAAGGTGCGTTGCGAAGTGCGTTTTTAACTAAAGTCGGTTTATCTAAAGAAGCGTTTATTGCTACAGGCGTAATAATCGCTTGTATGATTGATGTGAGCAGAATGTCGGTTTATTTTACCAATATTTCAAAAGTGAAAGATTCTTTAAACTTTAACTTGATTTTTGTGGCAACTCTTGCCGCTTTTATTGGCGTGTATTTCGGAAATAAATTGGTCAAAAAAATAACCATAAACACCATTCAGAAAATCGTAGCTTTTATGATTATTTTGTTTGCGATCGCTTTAGGATTGGGGATTGTTTAGATTTAGGAACGCGGATCTTACAGATTAAGCAGATTTTGTCTGTAAAGTTTGTCAATCCGAAAAAGTTTCAAAATTTTGTTTCTAAATTGTTTGAATCTATTCAAAAATCGAAGCTAATATTTCTCCGAAATTCTCAAATATTCCACTAAAAATATCTCCTAATTCAAAAAAAGAAGAATCAATATCTATGTCAGGAATATCTAACCAATTTAAAGATTCACTGTTAGCTATTCCTTGAAACATTTCTGTTTTCATTTCTACATAATTACAATTCTCCCCAATTTTAGAATGGTAAAAATCAAAATCTGAATGAGATGAAAAAGTACTCATTCCCCAACACGAGAAATCCAAACCATCATACCATTTGCTCTTATTATGGGCTTTCTTTACTTCTTCTGGCTTATAAAATGCTTTCTTACCATAATCATCCACCAGAATTTTACCAATATACGTAATGTACTCTTTTTTATTAATTGGTGAAGGTTCACATGTATAACTCATAAAAAACTTTAGCTTAAAACTACTTCGCTGTTTTCTCTTTTCTTTTCACATAACTATGCAAAAAATCACCTTTTGGTTTTCCTAAATCGAAAGAACTAAATTTCGTTAAAAATCTAGTTTCTTTTCTTGCGTCATCTCTGCCCCAATTTTCATATTCTATGCGATAGATTGCTGAATACATTTCGGCACGACCAACACCGTGAAAACAATGAATTAAAACTGGATAATTCGCTTTGTTGTCCATGATTTTAAAAAAATACTCTAAATTTTCAGGTTTTGGCACTTGATCAGAACCTAAATTAAAATAATTTAATCCTTCAATTTTTGATGCTGCTTCTTTTTCGGCAATTAGTTCGGTCGGAATTTCTGGATTATTTACTAAATCGGCAGTACCTGGAAAACGTAAATCGATGATACTTTTAATTTTGTGTTCCTTCACAAATTCAGCCAATTTTTCTGGAGGAATAACACCACTTTTATAGACTTTCCCTTCAGAAATTACTTTAAAATTATGATTCATCTTATAATCATAAAAAAAACTTTTTGCCCAGAAAATAGCTCCAATTACTAAAACTGCAACGACTATTTTTATTATTCTTTTCTTCATTATTTCGCAGTTAATTTTTTATCAATAATTCTATTAAAATAATCCTGAATGAAAGCTTTACAAGCAATTTCCATATCATTCATTTCTTTATTTCGTTTGCCAATTAAATTATGCAATTGTTTTTTGTCGTTTTTGTCATAAAACCCAACCGCGACTTTTCCATCAAAAGCACAAATATAATTTCCTCTAACAAAGTTATATAAACCCGAGTTATGATTGATAACAAAAGGTTGAATTTGTTGCTTTTTGTCTAATAAACTTCTTCCCCAACTTCTAAAAGGTTTGTCATAGCCAATCAAATCCATAACTGTTGGAAAAATATCTATATGTTGCGCTAAATCGTTATTCTCACCTTTCAATTTGAATTTTGGAGAATAAAACAAAATCGGAACTGCTAATCTGTTCGTAACTTTATCAGTATATTCTTCTGAATAATTCACCAAATTACAATGGTCGGCCGTGATAATAAAAATGGTATTTTCAAACCAAGGTTGTTTTTTGGCTGTTTCGAAAAACTTCTTAAAAGCATAATCAGTATAACCAACAGGTTGATGCATTGGATTGGTTCCTTTTGGAATTTTGTTTTTAAATTTTTGAGGAACTACATAAGGTTCGTGCGAAGTAACTGTAAAAATCGTACTGAAAAATGGAGCTTTCTTTTTGCTAATGGTTTGATTCATAAATTGCATAAAAGGTTCATCCCAAATTCCCCAAGAACCATCAAAATCTTTATCATTTCCGTATTCTGTCATTCCATAATAATGGTCAAATCCTAAAATATTTCCAAATCCTAAAAACCCCATGGAACCATTAGGCGCACCGTGAAAAAACGAAGTATCATAACCTTTACTTTTTAAACAAGAAACCAAAGATTCTATTTTTTGTTTCGCATATGGCGAAGAAGTAAAAGCTTCTTTAAACGACGGAATTCCAGATAAAATAGAAGACATTCCGTGAATAGATTTATAGCCATTTGCATAAGCATTAGTAAAAATCAAACTTTCTGCTGCTAACGAATCTAAAAACGGTGTATAGCTTACATAATCTTTAATATTTGTATTTTTATTAAAAGCTCCAATGTATTCACGACCCATACTTTCCGTAATAATTAGAACAATATTTGGAGTTGAAGGACTATTCGATTTGTAAAATTTTATAGGTTGAAAATTGGAAGCAACTACATCTTGTGGAATATTGAATTCTGGTTTTTTAAATGATTGTACACCTAAAGTTCTTAAAAAAGTGAAAGGAGAATTCAGTACTAAATCGGCTTGTTGTGCTTTTTTTACGTGTTGATTGGCATCTACTAAATTAATTGGTCGTGTACTTTTTTTGAAATCACCACGAATTCCACCAATACATAATGTGGCAATAATTAGAAATCCAAAAACGGAGACTAAAACATATTTTACTTTAGAATGTTCTACTAAATTCTCTTTAATCTTCACTCTTTTATATAAGAAAATCCATAAAGCAGAAACGGCAATGAATAATAAAAATACATGCCAATATGTGATTAAAAATCGAAATAACATACCGCCTTTAGCTTCTTCATTTTTAACTAAATCCCAAGCAGCAAGTGTTAAACGAGAAAAATTATATTTATAATAAATGAAATCTACAAAATTGAATGAGAAAAAAAGTAAATTCGAAAAGAAATACAAATAGAATAAAATCTTTTGATATTTAGGTTTCGTATTGATAAAAAAAGGCAAAATAGAAAGCAAAATAAACAGTCCATTTACATATAAAATAGCTGTGGTATCAAATGCTAAACCATGATAAGAAATCTGTAAAAACTCTGAAATGGAATCTACCTCAACAATTTCGCTATTGAAGACATAAAACAAAACTCTGGCAATAAAATAAAAGAAATAAACTAATAAAATTCTGTAAAACAGCACTTTATACTCATCTAATCTGAAAATAGATTTCATATTTTAAAAATTAATTATTGCAAAATTAACAATAATAGAAGTTTAACCGTTAAAATATTTATAAATATCTATTTTTTTTATAAATTGCAGTTTAAAACCAATTCAAATGCAAAACGTTACTAGACTTTTCGATTTCCCATATTATCAATTAGAACACCATAATTTACCAGATGCTTTGGTTACTAAATATGGTAATGATTGGGTAAAAACTTCTACACAAGAATACCTAAATAAAGCCAATTCTTTATCAAGAGCTTTGTTACATTTGGGAATACAAAAAAATGATAAAATTGCTATTATCTCTTCTAATAACAGAACAGAATGGCATATTTCAGATATTGGAATTTTGCAAACGGGTGCACAAAACGTGCCTATTTATCCTACTATTTCTTCAGAAGATTATGAATATATATTAAATCATTCTGAAGCAAAATATTGTTTCGTTTCTGACCAAGAAGTATATGATAAATTAAAATCGGTTCATTCTAGAATTCCATTATTAGTGGAAATATATTCATTCAACGAAATTTCTGGTTGTAAAAAATGGAGCGACTTATTAGAATCTGGTTCAGATACTTCCAACCAAAATGCAGTTGAAGAACGTAAAAATAATGTTTTACCAACAGATTTAGCTACTATAATTTATACTTCTGGAACAACAGGAAGACCAAAAGGTGTAATGCTTTCTCACGATAATATTGTTTCTGATGTTTTAAATTCAGATAAAAGAATGCCGTTAAGAAAAGGAAGTACACGTGCTTTAAGTTTCTTACCGATTTGTCATATCTTCGAAAGAATGTTAACCTATTTATATCAATATGGTGGAATTTCAATCTATTTTGCGGAAAGTATTGAGAAAATTTCCGACAATTTAAAAGAAGTTCATCCGCACGTCATGTCAGTTGTACCAAGACTTTTAGAAAAAGTATACGATAAAATTTATGCTAAAGGTGCTGATTTAACTGGAATCAAAAAGAAATTATTCTTTTGGGCTTTAGATTTAGGAATGGAGTTCAAACCTTATAATGCAAACGGTGCTTGGTATAATTTTCAATTAGGAATTGCAAGAAAATTAATTTTCTCTAAATGGCAAGAAGGTTTAGGTGGCGAATTAGAACTTTTAGTTTCTGGAAGTGCTGCTTTACAAACTCGTTTAACAAAAGTATTTACTGCAGCTGGAATACCAGTTATGGAAGGCTACGGATTAACAGAAACTTCACCAGTAATTTCTGTAAATGATATGAGAAATGGTGGTTTCAGAATTGGAACCGTAGGAAGAGTTATCGACAATGTAGAAGTCAAAATTGCTGAAGATGGCGAAATCCTTTGTAAAGGTCCAAACGTAATGATGGGTTACTATAAAGATGAAGCACAAACGGCTGAAGTAATCAAAAATGGTTATTTCCATACAGGTGACATTGGAGAAATTGACGCTGATGGTTTCTTAAAAATTACGGATCGTAAAAAAGAAATGTTTAAAACTTCGGGAGGAAAATATGTAGCACCACAAGTTTTAGAAAACACTTTCAAACAATCTCGTTTCGTTGAACAAATAATGGTGATAGGTGATGGCGAAAAAATGCCTGCAGCCTTTATTCAACCTGCTTTTGATTTCGTAAAAGAATGGGCAAACAGACATAAAGTGGATTTAGGAAGTACTAACGAAGACATTTGCAATAATCCGAAAGTGATTGCTAGAATTCAAGAAGATATTGATGAAGCTAACAAAAAATTCGGAAATTGGGAACAAGTGAAGCGTTTTGAATTAACACCAGATGTTTGGTCTATTAATGACGGACATTTAACGCCAACTATGAAATTGAAACGTAAAATTATCAAAGAAAAATACCAAACCCTTTACGATAAAATTTATTCAGCATAAAATGAAAAAAATATTCTTCATTTCGTTAATCTTCGCTTTTTTTTCTTGTAAAAAGAGCGAAGATTTTTCGTTACAAAACTATCATACTTTTGAATCAAAAGAAGACCAATATTCTGGAGGTATCAAAATGATTCCAATTAAAACGCCAAAAGGAACGTTTAAGGTTTGGACCAAAAGATTTGGAAATAATCCTAAGATAAAAGTCTTGCTTTTGCATGGCGGACCAGGTTTGACGCACGAATTATACGAATCATTTGAAGGTTATTTACCTAAAGAAGGTATCGAATTCATTTACTACGACCAATTAGGTTCCTATTATTCCGATCAACCGAAAGACAAATCACTTTGGACGAACGAACGCTTTGTGGAAGAAGTAGAACAAGTTAGAATTACGTTAGGTTTAAATAAAGACAATTTTTACATTTTAGGACAATCTTGGGGTGGGATTTTAGCGATGGATTATGCTTTGAAATATCAGAAAAATCTAAAAGGTTTGATTATTTCCAATATGGTTTCGAGTATTCCATTGTATAATAAATATGCGCAAGAAGTGTTAGGGCCGCAAATGAAAAAAGAAGTATACGATGAAATCATGAAATTGGAAAAAAATAATGATTTTGCGAATCCAAGATATTCTGAATTGCTTTTCGAACATTATTATACAGAACACATTTTAAGAAAACCACAAAAGGATTGGCCAGAATCGATTACCAGATGTTTTAAACACATCAATTCTGAGGTTTATATTTCGATGCAAGGTTACAGTGAATTCGGAATCACAGGCGATGCTTATATTAAAAATTGGGATGTTTCGAAACGATTGAAAGAATTGACTGTTCCAACTTTAACTATTGGTTCAAAATATGACACGATGGATCCAGAACACATGAAATGGATGGCAACTCAAGTGCAAAATGGACGCTTTTTATTTTGTAAAAACGGAAGTCATTTATCACAATATGATGATCAAGAAACGTATTTTACAGGTTTAATTCAGTTTTTGAAAGATGTGGATGAGAAGAAGTTTAAATAATAGGTACACAGATTTTACGGATTGATCAGATTTTAAATTCTAAATAAAAAAAGCATCTCAAAAAAATGAGATGCTTTTTTTTATTGAAAAATATGTGACAAATTCAATTAATGTTCCTCGTCTTTTCCTAAAACTTTAGTATCTACAGGAATAGCTGGTTGAAACATTAAGGTTTCATTATAATACAAATTGAATCCTTTTTTGGTACGAAATTCGAAGTTTTTAAATTTGAAGTTATCATCTTCGTTTTCTCTTGTAAAAATGATAGATTCTTTAGAATCTGGTAAGAAAACTTCAGCGATTAAACTGTCTTCATCTACAAAAAAGTAAGCGTTTTTACCTTTACCCAATGTGTCTTTTTCAATAGAGGTTAAACGATACCCTTCATCAAAAACACGTACACATTTTTTAGTCATATTTGACCATTTGTAACCCGCTTTTAAATCGCAACCGTTTTCATTTTTATCGTCGTTCACTTGGTTTCCTACAATAGAGTCTAATACCTCTTCATCTGAGGTTGGATTTTTAAGAATAAAATCACAAGAAAACAAGGAAGCCAGTATTAAAAAATATAGAATTTTCTTCATAGATTAATTGTTAGTATCTGCGTAAATTAACGTTTCAACCGTTTCAAAATCAGTTGGTTTATCTGTATTATGAAAGTATTTTATTAATACTTCACCCCAAATTTTGCCATCAGAAAAATTAGCAATAATCCATCTATGATTTAAAATTTTAACATCATTAATTAAAAACGGACTATCACTAATTTGGTCATAAGAAACATATTTATTTCCTCTTTTATCAGCATTAAATGCTATTAAATCTTCTTTAACTTTCGTTTTTAAAGCTTTTAAATTATGTTCAAAATAATATTCCTGAGCAAATTCATTATTATCTAAAGAAAATTTATCGTTATCTAATAATTTCGCAATTGAATCTTTTGCTTTTTTTAATTCTTTCTTACTGATAGTAGAAACTTCTTCACTTCTTTTTAAAATGTTTGAGGAGTTAACCATCTGGAAAATGTTAATTAATACTGAAAACACTAATCCGTAAAGCAATAAATTCTTCTTCATTTTTGTTGTTATTTAATTTCTATTTCTAAATTATCGTAGGCTAAAAACACATTTTCTGGCAATTGTTTTTGTACTTCTTCATGCAATCCTAAAATATGACTAATATGCGTTAAATACGCTTTTTTTGGCTGCACCAAATTTATAAAATTTATTGCTTCTTCAATGTTAAAATGTGTATTATGTGGTTCAAAACGTAAGGCATTGATAACCAAAACTTCTACATTTTTTAGCTTTACAATTTCTGAAGCTTCCATGGTTTTTACATCTGTTAAATATACGAAATCTTTTATACGGTAGCCAAAAACTTGTAAATTTCCATGCATCGCATTAATCGGGATAATTTCCTGATTTTTGATTTGTATGTTTTGATTGTTTACCACTTCGAACGGCAAAACAGAAGGCGCACCAGGATATTTATTTTCCTTTTCAAAAATATAATCGAATCGTCTTGCTAAATTTTGCAAAACACGTTGATGTCCATAAACTGGAATATCACCTTGTTTAAAATAAAAGGGTCTAATATCGTCTAAACCAGCAGTATGATCAGCATGTTCGTGGGTAAAAAGCAACCCATCAATATGCGAACATTTACTCGTTAACATTTGCTGACGGAAATCGGGACCACAATCAATTACTATAGAAAAATCTTCATCATGAATCCATACAGCAACACGCAATCGTTTGTCTTTATGATCTTCACTTAAACATACGAAATGATTACTTCCAATTACTGGAATTCCTTGAGACGTGCCTGTACCTAAAAAGTAAATTTGCAAAGCGAATATTTTTATACAAAAATAACAAATTACTCTTGTTAAAACCTATAATTTGTTAACTTTGCAATATATATTATAATTTCCCCAAAAATACATTTGAAAAAATGACGACTGAAATAACATTAAGAGGAGACAAAGCAATTGAACAAATTCCTTCAACTAAGGATAAGGCACTCCGTATTAATTTAAACGAAAACATCTACGGAACCTTTGCTGAGATTGGCGCAGGACAGGAAACTGTAAGACATTTTTTCAGAGCTGGAGCTTCTTCTGGAACGATTGCAAAGGCGATGTCTGCTTATGACAAAGACTTTAGTGATGCCATTTATGGTATTGAAGAAGATGGTCGTTATGTTACAGAAAGTCGATTAAGAAAAATGTTGACTCACGAAACCCAACTTATTGAAGATAGATTAGGTCGTGATAAACATCCAAATAAAATGTTTTTTAGTTATGCGAATACGGTTGCTACAATCGATTTTGCAAAACAATTTAAAGGTCATGGTTGGGTTGGAGTTAAATTTCAAGTAGAACCAGATGAAGCGTATAACGAAATTTTAATACATATTCGTTTTAAAGAAAATGATGCGCGTTTACAACAAGAAACTTTAGGTATTTTAGGAGTAAACTTAATTTATGGTGCGTTTTATAAACATAATGATGCGAAGAAATTATTACGTTATTTATACGATCACTTAGAAAAAGACCAAATTGAAATTGATACAGTAAATTTCTCTGGACCACGTTTTGCTGATGTTGACAACAGATTAATGAGTTTACAATTAGTAAAATATGGATTTACAGATGCCGTAATGTTCAATCCAGAAGGAAAAAACATTTTACCAGCAGCTGTTTTATACAAAAAGAACATTTTAGCGTTACGTGGAAGTTTCCGTCCAGTAACGAAAGTAAATATGGATATGTATAAACAATCTTACGAGATGTTTATCAAAGAAAATAAAGTTAGTAAAGAAAATACATTTGTGGTTTTTGAAATTACCCTTTCTAACTTAAAAGCAGAAGGTGAAATTGACGAAAGAGATTTCTTAGATAGAGCGGAATTATTATGTTCATTAGGACAAACGGTAATGATTTCAAACTTCCAAGAATATTATAAAGTACTAGAATATTTCTCATCATTCACCAAATCAAGAACTGGTTTAGCGATGGGAGTAAGTAATTTAGTTGAAATTTTTGACGAAAAATACTACCGTCACATGTCGGGTGGGATTTTAGAAGCTTTTGGAAAACTGTTTTACAGAGATTTAAAAGTGTATTTATACCCAATGAAAGATCCTGAAACTGGTGAAGTTATTACTTCTGAAAACTTAAAAGTTCATCCTAGAATGAAAGAGTTGTATAAATTCTTTAAATACAATGGAAAAGTTACCGATATAGAAACTTACGATGAAAAAACATTAGATATTTTCTCTAGAAGAATTTTAAAAATGATTGCAAAAGGAGAACCAGGTTGGGAAGAAATGCTTCCTGATGGAACGGCTGAAATCATCAAAAAAGACCATTTATTCGGATATCTAAAAGAAAAAGAATTAGCGAAGTCATAAAAAAACATATAAATAAAAAATCCTGAGTAAACTCAGGATTTTTTATTTATAATTTCTTTACTACATACGTCACAATTCCCCATATGATAAAATCATTTTCTTGAGTGACTTCAATTGGTTCAAATAGTTTATTCTCTGGTAATAACAACAAACTGTTTTCTTGTACTTTAATTCTTTTTACGGTAAATTCGCCATCAATAAAACAAACGGCAATTTTACCATCTTCTGGCTCTATACTTTTGTCAATTACTAAAATATCACCATCGTCAATTCCGGCTCCAATCATAGAGTTCCCATTCGCTTTAGCATAAAAAGTAGCTGTTTGGTTTTTCACAACAATTTGATCAATACTAATTCTGGTACCATCAAAATCGGCTGCCGGAGAAGGAAACCCTGCTTTTATTCCACTAGAAATGTAAGGCATTTCTAAATTGCTTTCCGTATTTGGAATAAAAAACGATAAGTTATTTTTTTTTAGCATTTTATTTCTAATAATTCTTTTATATCTGTCGTGTATTTTTTAGACAAAAAATTCTGCTTCATTTTCCAAGTTCGTTGCAAATCTTGGTTTCCGAGTCGAATTTTTCTTTCACCCGTTTTTTTTCTGATATCGTCCATCACTTTCATTATTTTTTCGTGTTTCGGATTCTCTTCTACAAATAAATTAAATTGCTTTTGATCTTGTGGAATAATATCCGTTATAATAATTCCAGCTTTCGTATAGGTTTCGCCAACTTGCACTATCTTTTCTAACATTTTAATAGCTGTAGTACTTAATGTTAAACTTGATTGTGTCGCAAACGGTAACGCTTCGTAAACAGAAAAATTATACCGTTCATTTTCAGCTTTATATTTATCTTTTCTCAAATATAAAATAATTCCGTAACAACACGATTTTTGTTGGCGTAATTTCTCCGAAGCAATGGTTGCAAAAGTAGACACGCGTTCTTTCAATTCGCTTAAATTGGTAATAGATTTCTCGAAAGTTCGAGTAATGGCAATATTTTTTTTGGCTTCAGGTTGTTGTTCTAATTCTAATACAGAAAGACCTAACAACTCCGCACGAAGACGTTTCCCAACTACACCCATTGTTCTTTTTACGAAATCTTCATTATGCTGCAAGGTAAAATCGTAAGCCGAAACCATTCCAAATGCTTTCATTTTTTTAGACAACTGATACCCAATTCCCCAAATATCTTCAATTTTTGTCCATTTCAAAGCTTTAATACGTTTTTCGTCAGTATCAATAACATAAATCCCGCCTGTTCTCTCTTGAAATTTTTTTGCAATTTTATTGGCGACTTTACTCAGCGCTTTTGTTTCGGCAAAACCTATACAGACTGGAATTCCAATCCACTTTTGCACCCGTTGTTTCATTTGTAAACCACACGTTTCAAAATTGGTTGTATTCGTGTTTTTAAAATTAAGAAAAGCTTCGTCGATACTATAATTTTCAATATCTGGTGTAAAATCAGCTAATACATCCATTACCCGTTTACTTAAATCGCCATACAAGGCATAATTGGAAGAAAAAACAGCTATTTGGTGTTGTTTAATTTCGTTTCGAATTTTAAATTCAGGCACACCCATAGCGATTCCAAGCGCTTTTGCTTCATCACTTCTAGAAATCACACAACCATCGTTATTAGATAAAACGACAACGGTTTTTTTTTGAAATTGAGGTTGAAAAACACGCTCACAAGACACATAAAAATTATTACAATCGACCAATGCAAACATATGCCAAAGGTACGATTTCAGCATTGAATTTGGTTCGAGAATTTATTAACAATGGTGTTAAAATTTCGAAAAGAGAGAAAACAAAAAATCCCAAACTCCAGTTAAGGAATTTGGGATTTTCTATATTTTAAATTACTCTAATTATACGTGTAATGCTCTGTTTCCAGTTGCAGCTAAAGCCGCTTCTTTGATGGCTTCAGCAAAAGTTGGATGTGCGTGAGACATTCTTGAAATATCTTCAGCAGATGCTCTAAATTCCATAGCTGTAACTACTTCTGCAATTAAATCGGCACAACGCGCACCAATCATATGAACACCTAAAACTTCGTCTGTTTTCGCGTCAGCTAAGATTTTCACAAATCCGTCTGTATCACCACCAGCACGAGCTCTTCCTAATGCTTTGAAAGGGAAACTTCCTGCTTTGAAATCAATTCCTGCTGCTTTTAATTGCTCTTCTGTTTTACCAACAGCAGCAACTTCTGGCCAAGTATATACTACTCCAGGAATTAAATTATAATCGATATGTGGTTTTTGTCCAGCTAAAATTTCAGCAACCATTACCCCTTCTTCTTCCGCTTTATGTGCTAACATCGCTCCACGAACTACGTCACCAATTGCATAAATATTTGAAACTGAAGTTTGTAAATGATCGTTTACTTCAATCATACCTCTTTCTGTAACTTTAACACCTGCTTTATCTGCATTTAAAGCATCTGTATAAGGACGACGACCCACAGAAACTAAAGAATAATCACCTTCTAAAGTGATGATTTCTCCTTTTGCATTTTCAGCTTTTACAGTTACTACATCTCCTGCTCTATCAACCGATTGAACTTTGTGAGACGTGTAAAACTTCATACCTTGTTTTTTCAATACTTTAGTCAATTCTTTAGATAAAGAAGCATCCATTCCTGGAATAATTCTATCCATAAATTCTACGACAGAAACTTGCGCTCCTAAACGTAAATAAACTTGACCTAATTCAATACCGATAACTCCACCACCAATAATTACTAAGTGTTTTGGAACTTCTTTTAATTTTAAAGCTTCCGTAGACGTAATAATTCTGTCTTTATCTAATTTGATAAAAGGTAAAGAAGAAGGCTTAGAACCCGTAGCAATAATAATATTTTTAGATTCAATCACTTCTGACGAACCATCATTTTTAGTTACTTTAACTGAAGTAGCACTTTCGAATGAACCAACACCTTCAAAAACGGTAACTTTATTTTTATCCATTAAGTATTTTACTCCACCAGAAGTTTGATCTACAACAGCTTGTTTACGAGCAATCATTTTCTCTAAATTCACTTTTACCTCACCAGAAACCTCAATTCCGTGATCTGCAAAATGTTGTAATTCTTCATAATGATGCGAAGAAGCTAATAATGCTTTTGATGGAATACAACCTACGTTAAGGCAAGTTCCACCAAGAGTTGAGTATTTTTCAATAATTGCTGTTTTAAATCCTAATTGTGCGCAACGAATAGCTGCAACATATCCTCCAGGTCCAGAACCAATAATGGTTACATCAAATTGACTCATAAATATTTTTTTTATAAAATGATTGTTGTGTATTTTTCGAGTACAAAAGTAAAGTTTTTAAATAAATATGTACTGATATTTATTTAAAAACTTCAATAAATTTAATTGATTACAAATGAAGTGGAGTTTTTAACTTCTCCAATCATAAAAGTACTGTGCGTACTACCAATATGTTGCAGTGTTGTTAACTTCGTAACCATAAATTCTCTGTATTCTTCCATGTCTTTTACACAGATTTTCAGAATATAATCGTAATCTCCACTTACGTGAAAGCATTCTAAAACTTCATTTAGAGTAACGACTTCTTTTTCAAATTCAGAAATTAAATCTTTAGAATGTTTAATTAATTTGATATGACAAAATACCACAAATCCTTTATCGATTTTAGTTTTGTCTAAAATTGTAGCATATTTGCTAATAATTCCTTCACGTTCTAGTTTTTTTATCCTTTCATAAACCGCAGTTACAGAAAGATTTAGTTTACCAGAAAGCTCTTTAGTAGTTTTTTTAGAATCAATTTGCATTAATTCTAACAGTTTTTTGTCTGTTGCATCCATTTTAGTTGTGTTGTTGTATGTGTGTTTGTGACGCAAATATATCATTTTTTTTTAAATTTTGTTTTAAATTTCAGAATAAAAAACCTTTAAATTTGATTTTTTTAGATTTAAACTCTAAAATATCGTACCTATGTTGAAATATTAATTTTTTTTTATCAATTTTGATGAATAAAAAACTAAACAACATGAACAACTTTAACCCAGCAGACAAAATCCAAGATTTACAATATTTTGGTGAATTTGGAGGTGTAAATCCTTCTATTTCAGATTCCTCAACTTACACTTTTCTTTCAGCAAAAACCATGTTCGATACTTTCGAAGGTAACGCAGAAGGTTGTTATTTATATTCACGTCATTCTTCTCCAAGTAATTTATATTTAGATAAAGCATTGGCAGCAATGGAAGGAACTGAAACAGCGAACGTTTCTGCTTCTGGAATGGGTGCCATTACACCGACTATTTTACAATTATGCGGACAAGGTGATCACGTAGTTTCTAGTAGAACTATTTATGGTGGAACGTATGCTTTCTTGAAAAATTTTGCACCAAGATTTGGCGTTGCCACAACATTTGTTGACATTACTAAATTAGATATTGTAGAAGCAGCCATTACACCAAATACTAAAGTTTTATATTGTGAAACAGTTAGTAATCCTTTATTAGAAGTGGCAGATATTGCTTCATTGGCTAAAATCGCTAAAAAACATAATATTAAATTAGTTGTAGATAATACTTTTTCACCTTTATCAGTTTCTCCAGCAAAATTAGGAGCAGATATCGTAATTCATTCACTTACAAAATACATCAACGGAAGTTCTGATACAGTTGGTGGTGTAACTTGTGCGAGTCAGGAATTTATTAACGATTTGAAAAATGTAAATTCTGGTGCAAGCATGTTATTAGGACCTACAATGGACAGTTTACGTTCTGCTTCAGTAATGAAAAATCTTAGAACATTACATATTAGAATGAAGCAACATAGTCATAACGCAATGTATTTGGCGAATAAATTTGAAGCAGACGGAATCAAAACGGTATATCCAGGTTTAGCAAGTCATCCAAGTCATGAAGTATATAAAAATATGATTAATCCAGAATATGGTTTTGGTGGAATGATGACAATTGACGTAGGAAGTTTAGATAAAGCAAACGCTTTGATGGAATTAATGCAAGAAAGAAATTTAGGCTATTTAGCTGTAAGTTTAGGATTCTACAAAACGTTATTTAGCGCGCCAGGAACTTCAACTTCTTCTGAAATTCCTTTAGAAGAACAAGCAGAAATGGGTTTAACAGATGGTTTAATTCGTTTTTCAATTGGTTTAGATAACGATATTGAAAGAACGTATCAAAGCATGAATGCTTGTATGAAAGAATTAGGTATCCTACAATTAGAGAATGCATAATAATTAGAAAACACATAATATCAAAATCCGATTTAGAAATGAGTCGGATTTTTTTGTAACAATTTCTTAGCTTTGCCAACTAATACAAATTAAATAATTATAAATGAAAAAATATATTTTAAGTTTTCTTTTGGTTGGAAGTATTTCTTTCGCACAAAAGTTAACCATTGAAGAAACGGTGATGGGACCAAGAAAATATGCCCCAACTTCATTATTGGCTCAACAATGGAGAAAAGATTCAAAATCAATTACGTATTTAAGTTCTGATTTTTCTAATTTACTAGAAAAAAGTGCTGCAAACGGATGGAAAGAAACTAATTTAGCTACAAAAGCTGAATTTGAAGCCGCTTTAAAAGCAAAATTTCCAACAGAAGAATTCGCTTTAAGAACATTTCCTACAGCTATAACATGGAAAACTGCAACAACTTTTGAAACGGAAATCGCATCAAAAACAAACAATTATAAAGTTGTTTATAATGTATCTACAAAACAAATTTCTTCAGCAATTGGTTATTCAAATGAAGGAGCTCAAGCTAAATTTGCTTCAAACAGTAATGTCGCTTGGTTAAAAGATAACAACATCAGAATTACATCAAACACTAAAACTATCGAAGTTACAAATGATGAAAATCCAGCAATTGTTAACGGTTCAGATTATGTACACCGTCAAGAATTTGGTATCGATAGAGGAATGTGGTGGAACGAAACTGGAACACAATTAGCCTATTACAGAAAAGATGAAACTATGGTTGGAAATTATCCAATTATCAACTGGAACGAACGCGAAGCAATCAACAAAGACATCAAATATCCAATGGCTGGAATGACCAGTGAAAATGTGACTTTAGTGGTTTATGATGTTGCAACTGGTAAAAAAGTAACGATTCAAACTGGTGAACCAAAAGAACAATATTTAACGATGGTTTCTTGGGAACCAACTGGAAAATACATTTTTATTGGAATCTTAAATCGTGATCAAAATCATTTAAAATTCAATAAATACGATGCTTCAACTGGAGCTTTTGTAAAAACATTATTCGAAGAAAAAGCAACTACTTGGGTAGAACCTCAACACGCTTTGACTTTCGTACCCAACAATCCAAATCAATTTATTTATCAAACTGATTTTAACGGATACAACCAAATGTATTTGTACAATACAGATGGAAAATTGATTAAAAACTTAGGTTTTAAAGATGTGGTTGTGACTAATTTATTAGGTTTCGATGCGTCGAATTCAAAAATCAACTACATCGGAACAATAAATAATGGTTTAGACAGACAATTGTTTCAAGTTGATATTAAATCTGGAAAAACGTTACAATTAACAACAGTTTCTGGAACGCATAATGCTTCTGTTTCTTCTGATGGAATGATGGTTTTAGACCAATACAGTAATACAACAACGCCTAATGAAATTTCGATTTTAAACATCAAAACAAAAATGGCCAATACGACTTTAGTGAAAGCCGAAAATCCTTTTGCAGGAAAAATTGATTTACCAAGAATCGAAATGGTAACTTTAACTTCACCTGATGGAAAAACGCCTTTAAATGGAAGATTAATTTATCCAGCAAATTTTGATGCGACTAAAAAATACCCAGTAATGGTTTATGTTTATGGTGGTTCGCACGCGCAATTGGTGACTAACAAATGGTTAGGTGGCGCTGGTTATTTTGATATATACATGGCACAACAAGGTTATGTGGTATTTACATTAGACAACAGAGGAAGTGATGCTCGTGGAAAAAGATTCTGCGATGTCACACATAGAAATTTAGGAGTAAACGAAATGGCCGACCAAATGAAAGGTGTAGAATTTTTAAAATCGAAATCATTTGTAGATGCGGATAAAATTGGAGTTTTCGGATGGAGTTTTGGTGGTTTTATGACGACTTCTTTATTAACTGCTCAACCAGAAACTTTTAAAGTTGGTGTTGCTGGTGGACCAGTTATTGATTGGAAATATTATGAAATTATGTACGGAGAACGTTACATGGATACACCACAAGATAACCCAGAAGGTTATGCAAAAGCATCTTTATTAGATAAAGTAAAAAACTTAAAAGGAAGATTATTAATCATTCACGGAGCTCAAGATCCAGTTGTAGTGCAACAACACAGTATGAATTTCATTGAAGCTTCTATAAAAGCAGGAAAACAAGTAGATTATTTCTTATATCCAAACCACGAACATAATGTGGGCGGAAGAGACAGAATTCACATGTATGCGAAAATCGCAGATTATTTCGATGTGCATTTGAAAAAATAATGAGTCAATTCGACAATGTGTCGATTAGTCAATAAAAACAAAATCCGTCCCGATTATTTCGAGACGGATTTTAATTTTATAAAAACTTCCTTACATTTGATTTTTAGAAATTATATTATGAAAAAAATAGTTGTATTATTATTAGTGCTTTTTGTTTCCATTTTGGGGTTTTCTCAAGATAAAAAAATATCAGGTTATTTCACTACAAAGGAATTAACTAAAAATTATGTTGATACAATAGTTAACATAAAAAACTATAACATTTACTTGCTTAAAGATTTAAATCCTGATTCTAGATATAAAAAAATATTGACATCTTTAAACGAAAAATTTGAAATTTCAATTAGCAAAAAAGATGCAAAAAAGTATTATTATTTGGAATTTGAAAGTGAAAACAGAGGTGCACTTTATGCGATTAATAAAATACCTAACGATACCATTTTAATTGCTAAAGTTGGAGAAAATTTGGGGGATTATAGTAAATATAAAATAATGGTAGGTAAACCAGCTATTTATCTTTATCCAAAAGTTAAATCTGAAATTAGTATTAAAAATGATTTTAAAGGAAAAATCATGAACACCTATCCTTCATACAAAAATGGTTGGAATGTTATGGCAGAACCAAATGGAGTTTTATATAATTTAGATGACAAACGAACCTATAATTATTTATTTTGGGATGGCTCTTATAATTTTACGAAGAAACATTATAATTACGAAAATGGTTTTTATGTCAAAAAAGAAGATAATATTACCTTTCTTCAAGAAAAATTAGAACTTTTAGGCCTAAATAATACTGAAATCAATGATTTTATCGTGTATTGGTTACCCGAATTAAACAAAAACGAAGAAAATTTCATACACTTTTGGGTAAATGATAATATCGATAATTCTTCTATTTTAAACATCAATCCAAAACCTGAAACATTGTTGAGAATTTTCATGGAATTTAAAGTTTACAATGGCGAACAAAAATTACCTATTCAAGCATTAACTTCAACACCAAGAAAAGGATTTACTGTCGTGGAATGGGGTGGATCAAACATTGATGAACCAATATTAAAATAAACTTCCTAAATTTGCTTATTAGAAACTACATTATGAAAAAAATATTTGCATTATTCTTACTTTTTATAACTTTTTTAGGATTTTCCCAAGATAAAAAAATATCAGGTTATTTCGTAGATGAAACTAACAAAGACACAATAATATATCTAAAACATTATCATATCTACCTTCTTAGAGATTTTAATACATACTCAAAAGCAAAAAAAATATTAGAAACAAAAAATGAAAAATTTGAAATTTCAATTAGTAAAATTGATTTAAGAAAATATCCTTATTTGGAATTTGAAAGCAAAAACGGCAATGCAATTTATGTGATAAATAAAATTCCAAATGATAGTATTTTAATTGCTAAAGTAGGAGAAAATCCTAATTACAATCCTGATCTAGAGATTGTTGGAGCGAAACCAGCTATTTATCTTTATCCAAAAGTTAAATCTGAAATTAGTATTAAAAATGATTTTAAAGGAAAAATCATGAACACCTATCCTTCATACAAAAATGGTTGGAATGTTATGGCAGAACCAAATGGAGTTTTATATAATTTAGATGACAAACGAACCTATAATTATTTATTTTGGGATGGCTCATATAGTTTTACGAAGAAACATTATCAATATGAAAATGGGTTTTATGTCAAGAAAGAAGACAATATTACTTTTCTTCAAGAAAAACTAGAGCTTTTAGGTTTAAATAATACTGAAATCAATGATTTTGTAGTGTATTGGCTTCCAGAACTAAACAAAAACGAGGAAAACTTTATTCATTTTTGGGTGAATGATAATATTGATAATTCTTCTATCTTAACTATCACACCAAAACCGGATACTTTGTTGCGAATTTTCATGGAATTTAAAGCATATCATGGTGAAGAAAAACTACCTCAACAAGAATTAAGCACAACTCCAAGAAAAGGTTTTACCGTTGTAGAATGGGGTGGTTCCAATATTGATGAACCTGTTTTGAAATAAGAAAAAACAAAAAACATAATTAAAAATCCGTTGTGAATTCAGTGGTTTTTTTTTGTAATTTTGTTTTATAAATATTCTATTATGAGTACAATTGAGCTAAAACAAGAACTTCATGACATCATCAATAAAGGTGATGATAAGTTTGTGCAATTATTTTACGATATGGCTAAAACATACTTAGTTCAAATAAAAAAAGACAAAATGATAGCTGAATCTGAAAAAGATATTGATTCTGGTAACATTCATACTCAAGAAGAAGTAAAAAAAATGATTGCTAATTGGAAAGAATAATTAAACCTGTTTTTTGGACCAATAGAGCAGTAAAAGATTTAGAAAAAGTAACTCGCTTTAATAGTAAATTATTTGGTTTTAATAAAGCAGTTGAAATTGCAATTGAAATTCAAGAAGGAACTGAAATTTTAGAATCAAGTGATTTCAATAAAATTGGATCAATAGATGAAGATTTCACTCATTTAAAATTTGAATATAGAAAATTAATTCATCATCACTGCAAAATAACTTACCGAGAAGGAAAAAATAAAATATACATAAATAGAATTTTTGACACGCGACAAAATCCTAATAAAAACAAATAAATCCGTTCTAATTTTTAATCAGAACGGATTTTATATTTTATATTTAACTAAGACAATCTACTAATAAACTTAGCATACGGATCTTTAAATTGAAAACCGTCTTGTGTTCTTTCTTTTGATAATTTATTGTATTCTACTAAAGCCCAAAGTATAAATTCTTTTAGGAAATATTTATCTGAAATGGCAATTTCTGGTTGGTATTTTTGAATTAAATTCTCAAGTGGTTCCACTTCATCTAAAACATTTTTATACACTTCATCTGAACAATCATCTGACAATTCAAAACCAGATTCATTGAAAAACCATTCTGAAATTTCTGTATAAGGATTGACTTCATTTTGTTTTTCTAATTTCTCTATTTTAGGAAAATAACCTGGGAAAAAAGTATGAATCGCATTGGAAATTAAATATTGCGCTACAACTCCTGCTCCTTCTTGTTCGCCTTCGTACACTAATTCTACTTTCCCTGTTATTGCTGGAATAATTCCTAAGAAATCAGACAAACGAACTGTTGTTTTTTCTTCTCCATTTTGCAATGCTCTACGTTCTGCCGTACTAATTAAATTTTCATAAGCGGTAATACTCATTCTGGCAGAAACACCACTTTTCGCATCAATATATTCAGATTCTCTTGCTTCAAAACCCACTTGTTCTAATAAATCTTTTGCTAAATTTGGAACATGTACGATAGAAGATTGATTTTCATCTAATTTAGCTTCTTGATGTGTAATCGTTTTAGCAATTTCAATAGTTTCTGGATAATGCGTTAAAATTTGTGAACCAATTCTGTCTTTTAAAGGCGTAACAATACTTCCACGATTAGTGTAATCTTCAGGGTTTGCTGTAAAAATGAATTGTAAATCTAAAGGCATTCTTAACTTAAATCCACGAATTTGAATGTCGCCTTCTTGCAAAATATTGAATAGCGCGACTTGAATACGAGCTTGTAAATCGGGCAATTCGTTAATAACAAAAATACATCTGTTCGCTCGCGGAATCATTCCGAAGTGAATCACACGTTCATCTGCATAAGATAATTTTAAATTCACAGCTTTTATTGGATCTACATCACCAATTAAATCAGCAACAGTTACATCTGGCGTAGCTAATTTTTCGAAAAAACGCTCACTTCTGTGTAACCAAGAAATTGGTGTTTCGTTTCCTTTTTCAGCAATAAAATCTATGGCAAAACGAGAAATCGGGTTTAAAGGATCGTCATTAATTTCAGAACCAGAAACAAACGGAATATATTCATCCAAAAGTTCGACCATTTTTCGGGCTAAACGAGTTTTCGCTTGTCCACGCAACCCTAATAAATTGATATTGTGTCGAGATAAAATAGCGCGTTCCAATTCAGGAATAACCGAATTTTCAAAACCATGAACACCAGTAAAAGTAGGCTGTTTGGCTATTAATTTATGTCGCAAATTGTTACGTAACTCGTCTTTTATGTTTTTAGATTGATAACCTGACGCTATCAATTCACCTAAAGTATTTATATTTTTAATGTCCATGTTTTAATTTATTTTTTTTTAGACTTTCGTCAACCTTACTTGAATCTTTTACTTTTTACTTGGCTCTTTTTACTTGGCTCTTTTTACTTGGCTCTTTTTACTTGGCTCTTTATTTCAACTTCTTTTTTCTATTCGCTTCATAATCTTGAAAAATCATTTCTCCTAAACCTTTCAAACCGGTATAAAAAGCTTTTCCTTGATTGGCTTCTGTAAATTTATCTACGAATTGTTGCAAATACGGATCGTTAGCAATCATAAAAGTGGTAATTGGAATATGTAATTTTCTGGCTTGAGCAGCTTGTGTGTAACATTTTTCTACGATATATTCATCTAAACCGTTACTATTCATGTAATAAGAACCATCTTTTTCACGAACACAACTTGGTTTTCCATCGGTAATCATGAAAATTTGTTTGTTGGTGTTTCGTTTTCTTCGCAGCATGTCCATAGCTAATTGTAAACCAGCTACAGTGTTTGTATGATATGGTCCGACTTTTAAAAACGGTAATTCTTTTATAGAAATCGGCCAAGCATCATTACCAAAAACTAAAATATCGATGGTGTCTTTTGGATAGCGCGTGGTAATAAGTTCTGCCAAAGCCATCGCTACTTTTTTGGCAGGCGTAATTCGATCTTCACCGTATAAAATCATACTGTGCGAAATGTCAATCATTAAAACCGTGCTCATTTGCGATTTGTAATGTGTGTCTTCAATCACCAAATCGTTTTCAGTTAATTGAAAATCTCCGATTCCGTTGTTGATTTGAGCGTTTTTTAAACTTTCGGTTAATGAAATTTTATCTAAAGAATCGCCAAAATTATAACTTCTGAATTCGCCAGTAAGTTCATCACCACCGCCAACTTGTTTGGTTTTATGGTTTCCACTACCCGATTTATTTAAATTCCCGAAAATTTGATCTAAAGCCGATTGTCTGATTAAACGCTCTGTTTTTGAAGTTATAGTAGTTTCGCCGGAACCACCATCAGGTGTGATTTCTTCACGGATGAATCCTTTTTTCTTTAAATCTTCGATAAAATCTTCAATTGTGTATTCTGGAGTGGTTAATTTGTATTCGTTATCTAATTCTCGTAACCAATCGATAGCTTCATCAAAATCGCCTGAAGTGTGTACAATCAATTCTTTAAAAACGCCAAAAAGCACCTCAAAGGGTGTCTTAAATGGTTTTTCGTATGTTTTAAAATAGAATCCTTTTTTCATACACTAAAATTACAAGGTTTATATTTTATAACATAAAAACGAATACTAATTTTTAGTTAAATCTAATAGAATTTCCCATCTACATAAAACCAAGCGTCTTGAAAGTTGATAAACGTTGATTTTTCGTGATGAATTTGAGGTTTTCTGTTTTCGTCTAAATAATAGGCTTTAAATTCTACTGTATTTTCAGAGAAATTTAAGATTTCTAATTTTTGCCAAGTGTTTGATTTCGCCCAAGCTAAAATATCCGATTTATTGGTGTATTTTTTTTGAGAAACATGAGTCGTATTGTATAAATAATCGGCATTTTGCAAACAATAAGCTGTAAACCTAGAACGCATTAGTTTTTCTGCAGTTGGTACTACTACTCCATCGTAAATATATGGAGAACAGCAATTTTCCAAATGTAATTCACTCCCACACGGGCAAGGTTTAGTCTTTATCATTTTGTATTTTATGTAATAAATGTTTCAATAAAACTTGGTATTTACCTAACTCAATTAAATGCGCATCAAGCGACACGGAATCAATTAAATCTTCAACTTCATTACTTACTTCATGTAAATAAACATGGGCATTTACCAAATCTTTTTTGGCTATGAAGTCAATAATGGTTTGAACTTTCGGTTTTAAATTAACTATTTGTTCTGTAAACATATCTTTTTTTAAAATTAGCCTTTTAATAAATTAATACTAACTGTGGCGTAATTGGTATTTGGAAACTTTTTAAAATATAATGGATCGGGAAACAATCCTACTTCGGCGGCAACTTTATGTAAAACATCGATTTCTACTATGTATTGGTCTGAAAAACCGTGAGTTGCATCGTAAGCTGTTGCAGCTGTATTCCCTAAATTATTTGCTGTTATTTCTGGTGGTATCGTGTGTAATTCTATTATTAACAATCCGAATTTTTGAACGTAAGTCGACCATTTTTGTAAATGTTCCAACAAATTATCTTCTACTTCGTTGTTTTTAATCCAAACTCCTCTGTGAGCAAAAGCACCACTTGACGTACTAATTCTATCTTTTGAAACAGTTTTTGGTGTTTCCCAAATTCTATTATGATCTAAAAATGTTCGTACATTTAATAAATCTTTCAAATCGATATTGTAATTTTCTTTTAAATCTGAAGCTAATAGTTCTGGATTTCCGATGTCGCCCCAAATTACTTTTGCCCAAATATCTGCTTTTATCAAATTCGCTCTTGTCACCTTTAAAGCGGCTTGATTATAATCGGCTCCGACCAAAAACAAAGGATATTCATCCAACATTTTTCCTCGAATGGTTTGACGTTCGATAACTTCATAAATATGTTGTAAAAACGCTCCATTCCCACAACCCATATCTAAAATTCCTTTAGGTTGTTCGTTGATGGGTTTATTAAATAATTCGATAATAATTTCATCAATTACTTTAAAATACGTAGTATGTGCGCCACCGCTTCCCCAAACATTCATTTCTCTATTGACGTGAATTTCGTCTTCACCAATAGCGGTTTCTCTCAATGCTTTCGGATTTCCGAACAATAATTTATCTATATTTTTGAACATCGGCAAATAAGAAACCGTTACACCATAAGCCGAAGCTCTTTTGGCAAAAGACAAACCTAATTCTGTAAATTGATAATTGTCTTTTTTATGGGTAAACCAACCTAAATGCGTGAAGAAATCTAAAATAATTTTGAAAACTTCCGGATGTTTATGAAATTCTTCCGGACTGAAAGACGTTTCCATAAAATACTTATGAAACATGCCTGTCATTCCTAAACTTACGATAATTGGCCCAACTAAATACCCTTCAATATGTGCTAAAAATTGTTCTTGAATGGCTCTTTCTTCATCATTTTCAGAAAGTTGAACATGACACTTGTTTTTATACCATTCGAACAACCTGTTTAAATCCTGATACGATTCGTTTTGAATTTGTACCGAAGTAAACCAATCTTTCTCTTTTAAAACATCAATAACTTCTTCGTAAACTGGTGCTAAAGAAAAGAAAAGTGCCGATTTGGAATTGGTTGAAACCACCACCGAATTATTGGCATTGTCTAATTTATATTCTAACAAACCTTGAGATGCCAAAACACGCAAAGCAATGTTAAGATATCCTTCGTTGGCTTTAAATTCTGAAGATAATTTGGATAGTGAAACTTCTTTATTTTCGAGCAGATAGTGTAAAATTCCTTTTTGATGAAGTGCAAAAACAACCGGTGCAGTTACTAATCCATCTAAGTGTTGAAAAATTCTTTGTCTAAAATTTGAAGTTGTCGTCATATATAAACTGATTTACTCAAATATAGCAAAAAATTATTGGCAACGGTAAAAAAATAAAGGAATTACTGATTTTTTAGCGATTGCTTGTATTGCTCTAAAATAGAAGCTTTTTTGGCAGCAGAAGTTAATTTTGTCTGTTTAATTTTCTTCATGTGATTATCCAATTGTTTTTTATGCTTGTCTTGATTTACGGCGTTATTTCTTCCCATCTTTTAATATTTTACGCAAATTTACGAAACTTTCGTTGGTATTGCTCAATTCTGATAGCATTTTACGTCTAATTTCTTCAAAATCATCAAAAACCAGATATTTTGCCCAAGAAGTATTCTGTAAAACTTCTTTTATTTCTTTAATTCTTTTTGCGGTTTCCGAAGCATTTCTTAAAACTTGATTCGTATAATTCGGATTGTTTTTATGATTGAAATGGACTTCGTTTTTTTCTTCATTTATTTCGATGTAAAACAATTTATCTGTTTCATTATTCGAATAAAAATCAGTCCAACGTGCAAATCCGATGATTTCAGTTTGGTTTTTATATTCGGAATTCACAAGTAATCGCCAACGACAATTCGCCGCTCTTCCCCAATGATTGGATTTTCGGTACACGCCAACTTCCGTGAAATAATATTCGCTTCCAGAATTGCTTTTGTATCCGAGTTTCAAATCGGACAAAACAGAATTATCCACTTGTTGAAACAAGCAAAAAGTGTGTTTGTGAAAATTGTTCCTATGATAAACATTCATTTTGCAAAGATAATCATAACTATTTTCCTTTCCGATAAGATTTCATTAATCCTAAAAAAATTAATACATTTGCATCCAATAAAAATAAAAACTGAGTTTTCAGTATAACAATTTACAAAAAATAAAAATGAAACAATTAGTAGTATTATTTTCTGCATTAATTTTAATTTCTTGCAACAAGTATAAAGTTGAAGGAACTGCAACTGGTGTTGCTAACGGAACAAACGTATTTTTAGTAACTTCAGATTCTACTGGAACTCCAAAACCTAAAGACACAGTTAAAGTAACAGATGGTAAATTTGAATTTGAAGGTAAAAGTGAAAAACCTGAAATTGCTTATATTGCTTTTGAAAAAACGCCAAACGGAAATGTTGGATTTATATTAGAAAAAGGAACTGTTGCTATTAATTTTGACGCTAAAAACATTGAAAAAAATGCTATTAGTGGAACTAAAAATAATGATTTATACCAATCATACAACAATGCTAACTTAGACATTCAGAAAAAAGTTAAAGCTATTTACGAAGCAAATGGTGCATTTATGCAAAAACAACCAGAAACAGATGAAGAAAAAGCTAAAGCCGAAGTAATTATGGCTGAATTTCAAAAAATTCAACTGGAAATGGATAAAAGATCAAAAGATTTTGTTGCTAAAAATCAAAATTCTTTTGTGTCTTTATTATTAATTGAAAACTTATTCTATAACAATAAAATGGAAGCTTCTAAAGTGAAAACATTTTATGATGGATTGGATGCTGACTTAAAAGAAACTACAAGCGGAAAAAGTGTAAAAAAACATTTAGACACACAATTACCATTAGAAAAAGGTAATACAGAAAAAAAAAAGTAGATAACTCAACTAAAGCTGCTGATTTTTCTGCGAAAACGCCTGAAGGAAAAACAGTTTCTTTAAAAGAATCTTTAGGAAAAGTTACAATTATTGATTTCTGGGCTTCTTGGTGTGGACCATGTAGAGCTGAAAACCCTAATGTAGTGGCGTTATATAACGAATTACATAGCAAAGGTTTAAATATTATTGGTGTTTCGTTAGACGATGATGCCGCAGATTGGAAAGCTGCTATTGCTAAAGATAAATTAACTTGGACACAAGTTTCAAATCTTAAGAAATGGAAAGATCCAATTGCGTTAGCTTATGAGATTGAAGAAATTCCTTCAACATTTATATTAGATGCAAAAGGTAATATTGTTGCAAAAAACCTTAGAGGTGACGAATTAAAAGCTAAAGTAAAAGAATTATTAGGTGTAAAATAACACATCAAGCTATAAAAATCAATCCCATTTTGTTAATTATTACAAAATGGGATTTTTTTATGTTTTTAATATTCAGAAAGTTATAAAATAATTTAAATATTCCTTTAAAATAAGTTTGTAACTCTAAAAAACAATTATATATTTGCACTCAAGCTATGGCCACGGGGAGATACTCAAGCGGCCAACGAGGGCAGACTGTAAATCTGCTGTGAAAACTTCGTAGGTTCGAATCCTACTCTCCCCACAAAAAAAAAGCACTTCAATTGAAGTGCTTTTTTTATTTTACATGTGTTTGAGTTTTACTCTAAACTAAAACTAACATTTACTGTACAAACGATTTCAATTTCACCTACTGCTAATGTTTCTCTTGGTGCTGCTTCTGCATCCATCATGGCTCCTTTTGCCATAAAAACTGGTTGTGGATAATTTGTATAAGAGTTATCTGAAATCAAGATGGCTTTACCTACTTTTTGACCAGGTAAAACAGATACATAATCGTCTGCTTTTTTCTTAGCATTTAAAATGGCTTTTTTTCTAGCTTCAGTTTCGTAAGTTTCCATTTTAGAAGACTTAAACTCCACTCCGTTAATTACGTTAATTCCTGTTTCCATTACGTCCATCATAAAGGCATCGTATTTAGAAATATCTTTTAAAGTAACAGAAATAGTTTGATTCGCTTGGTACGAATATTTCTTTTTCTCGTAATCGTAATTTTTATATAAACTCATTTGAGCTGTTTGATAATCGGCCGTTGGAATATTAAACTTCTTGATATACTTAATTACTTTATCAATTGTTACATCGTTTAAAGTTTTTACTTCTTTGGCATCTTTACCATTATTTTGAACTCCTAATTGGATTACCACAATATCTGGCGTTACTTTAATTTTTCCTTCACCAGAAATAGAAATTTGTGGTACTAATTTGTGTTGTTCTTGACTCATAACATTCATTGTTGTAACTAATGTTAGTAATAAAATTAACTTTTTCATTTTGATTTTTTTTAGTTTAAATTTCTAATTCAAATAGCATGCCAATTATATCTTTTTCATCTTTACTAAATAAATTAAAACGGCTATTGGAATCAATAAAATCCCAATGAATAACAATCTTGTTTCAAATAAATTTGGCATAAGTAATAAAGTAAACAGTAATCCACCAATGGCACCACCTAAATGCGCAGTATGCCCAATATTATCGTATTGACCTTTCATTCCGTAAATAGAATAAGCTAAATACAAAAAAGCAAAAATATAGCCTGGAATTGGAATAGCTCCAAATAACAAAATAGAATTTTCTGGATACAACAAAATCGCACAATAAATAATTCCCATTACCGCTCCAGAAGCTCCTATTGCTGAATAAAAAGGTTCTTCTTTATGAATATAATAGGTTAATAAACTTCCAATTGCCATACTTCCGAAATAGATTACAAGAAAATGTATAGTACTAAATTCTTGAGTAAGGAAATTGGCAAAACTCCAAAAACTAAACATGTTAAAAGCAAAATGAAACCAATCGGCATGTAAAAAACCGGAAGTTATCATGCGATATTGTTCGCCTGCCTTGATGCCAGAAATATTAAACTTAAACTTGTCGAAAAATACTGGGTTGGACAAACCTGTATAGGTTACTAAAGCGGTAATTGCAATGATAATTGTTGTAATAGAATACATATAAAAATTTTAATAAACATAAAGGTAAGATAATAATTCAATTCTTTATCATAAAAATCCAATGTTAACCAAAATTTAAAATGTTTTCCTAAGAAATAACAAAACGTGTATATTTGCAAAAAAAGATTCATGCAATTAGTACTATATATTTTAATTTATCCTATTATCTGGATCATTTCTATACTTCCATTTCCTGTTTTATATTTTTTATCAGATTGTATTTATTTTCTAGTTTATAGAGTTATTAAATATAGAAAAAGAGTCGTTAGAGGAAATATAGCTTTAGCTCTTCCGCATTTATCTGAAAAAGAAAGAAATGTAATTGAGAAAAAATTCTATTCACATATGTGCGATATGTTTTTAGAAATGATAAAAACGTTATCTATTTCTCGTAAAGAAATTGAAAAAAGATACGTTTTTACCAACATGGAAGTGTATCACGAATTAGAGAAAAAAGAAAAAAGCATTGCTTTATTGTGCGCCCATTATGCCAGTTATGAATGGGCTGTTTCTATGAATTATCACATTAATTTTTTAGGGTTTGGTGTATATAAAAAATTAGCTAATCCGTATTTTGATAAATTGGTACGAAAAATTCGTTCTAAATTTAAAAGCGAGTTAATTGATAGTAAATCTACAATTCCAACAATAGCTTCGAATTATAGAAGTAAAACGTTTAGCGTGTATGGCTTAGTGAGCGATCAATCGCCAAAACTAAGCGCTACACACCATTGGCAAAAATTTATGGGCGTGGAAGTTCCGGTTCATACAGGTGGCGAAATGTTAGCCAAAAAATACGACATGAACGTGATTTTCTTAAAAACGAAGAAAGTCAAACGTGGATATTATGAAGCTAGTTTTGAAATTCTTTCGGACGGAAATACAAAAGATATCCCAAATTACGAAATCACAGATAATTTCCTAAAATTAGTAGAACAACAAATTTATGACGCTCCAGAATTTTATTTATGGACGCATAAACGTTGGAAACATAAGAGATAAGATAAAAAAAATCGTTGTTAACTAAAAACAACGATTTTTTTTTAGAATGTTGAAATTACAAAAACCAACCTTTTACCATTTCAACTTCAGGTCTCATATCATTTTTATGATTGAAATCATTTTTAGCTGGATTATAAACGTAATCTTCTTGCCAAGTTGTAAAATTTTCCGCTAAATCAATAATTCCATCACAAACCAATTGAATTTCTTCTGAAGTTGTTGTTGGGTGAATCGACATACGAATCCAACCTGGTTTGTTGGTTAAATCACCTTCATTAATACTGCAAGTGATTGAATTTGAAGTTTCTTGGTTTACATTTAACAAATAATGTCCGTACGTTCCCGCGCAACTGCATCCACCACGAACTTGAATTCCGAATTTATCATTCAATAATTTCACTCCTAAATTAAAGTGTAAATCTGTAATGTAAAACGAAATCACTCCTAATCTATTGGTATGTTGTTCTGCTAAAATATTGATGTTTTCAATTGGCGCTAATCTTTCAAAAATATAATCTACCAATTCATGTTCTCGATCTAAAATATTCTTCACGCCCATTTTTTCCTTCAATTGAACAGAAAGTGCTGCTTTGATAACTTGTAAGAAACCTGGCGTTCCACCATCTTCTCTATCTTCAATATTGTCTATATATTGGTGTTCTCCCCAAGGATTTGTCCAGCTTACTGTTCCACCACCTGGACAATCAGGAACATTATTTTTATATAATTCTTTATTAAAAACCATCACGCCACAAGTTCCAGGTCCACCTAAAAATTTATGTGGCGAAAAGAAAATCGCATCTAAATAAGCGTCTTTATCTTCGGGATGCATGTCAATTTCTACATATGGACCAGAACATGCAAAATCTACAAAACAAACCCCGTTATTTTGGTGCATAATTTTGGCAACTTCATGGTAAGGAGTTCTGATTCCTGTAACATTAGAACAAGAAGTAATAGAAGCAATTTTAAAACTTCTATCTTTATATTTATTGACTAATTCTGTAAATTGATCTAAACAAAACAAACCTTCTTCATTAGCTGGTATTACTTCAACATCTGCAATGGTTTCCAACCAAGACGTTTGGTTTGAATGGTGTTCCATGTGTGAAATAAAAACAATGGGCTTAATTTCTTTAGGAATAGTTGTGTATTCTTTTAAGTTTTCTGCAATACGTAAACCTAAAATACGTTGTAGCTTATTTACTACGCCTGTCATCCCCGTTCCATCTGTAATTAGAACGTCGTTATCATTGGCATTTACGTGATGTTTTATAATATGACGCGCTTCGTGATAAGCCATAGTCATTGCCGTACCAGTAATAGAAGTTTCTGTATGTGTATTGGCAACAAAAGGTCCAAAAGAATTCATTAATTTTTCTTCAATTGGACGATATAACCTTCCACTTGCAGTCCAATCGGTATATACAATTTTTTGTTCCCCAAAAGGTGATACAAAAGTTTGATTGATACCAATAATATCTTTTCTAAATTGTTGAAAATAAGTTTCTAATTCTGTTTTTACCAATGTTGCGTTCATTACTTCTAAATTTGCTTTCAAAATTACGTCTTTTTTTATTCAGTAAAAAAAAATCCTTTTAAATTATCTTAAATAAAAGAATGACAATAGGTTATGTCAATTTCATTTTAATATATTTGTGCAATAATTTATGTTAAAAAAAAATATTTAAAAACTATAATTTCGAATTTTAAAAATGATTTCCCTTAATTTCAAAGCTTCATACTTCTTATTCTCATTAAATGCTGAAAGTATATACTATTTTTTATTATACTTTTTTATTCCTTTAATTGTACTTTTTGTTGTTTTAATTGTTTTAACATTACTATACACAAGATATGCTGTTGACAAAAATGATGATTTTAAAAAAGACATTGAAAATGAAACCAATACATTTTTAACCGAGCTAATATTTTCAGATTTTACAGCTCCTGAAATGAAAAGTAAAATCAAAGAATTTAAATTGAAACATAAATTAAACAAAAATTCTAAAAAGTACATTTTAAATAAAATCATTCATATTAAAGAGAATTTAAATGAAACCAACGAACATACTATGTTATTAATTTACAAGTATTTCGGTTTTGATGAAATTTCAAATAAATTAATTCGCAATAGAAAATGGTATTCCAAATCGGAAGCCTTTCATCATTATCAAAATATTGGATATAAAATAAAAACTGGACATGTAAAACAATTTCTAAACAGTAAAAACAAAGCTTTACGTTCCAATGCTATCATTGCTTTAATTTCATTATCTGATGAAAAATTTGATGTTTTAGACAACTACAAATACACTATTTCTAAATCTGATGAAGTTAAAATTTTAGATATTATTTATAGAAAAAAATCAAATATTCCAAAGAACATTAAAAACTGGTTAAACAGTAAAAATGATTCAATTGTAATTATTGCTATAAAATTAATTGTCCGATTTAGACACAAACAAAACATTTCTCTAGAGCAAATTTCCTACTTACTAAATTTAGAAAATCCATCTGTTAGAAAAGAAGTTATTCTAGCTATTAGAGAGCTAGTTATGTTTGAAGCGAATGACATTTTAATGCAACATTTCACCAAAGAAACGAACATCAGAAACAAAATTTCTATTGTAAAAACTTTGAATATTATCGGTACGTCGGAAAATATTGCCTTTATGTCGGGATTATTAAATGAAGACGAAAATTTAGATTTAGATTTGAAACTTGAAATTGTGAATTTTATCAATAAAACGAATCTTTCATTTTTCAAAAATTTCAAATTTAACAACGAAGAAAAAAATACCGAGTTACAAAAAATGATTGCACACTCAAATTGCCCCTATTTAAATTGACAACCTTAGAAAGTATCGTTAAAGGCTCCGAATTATTTTTTGGATGCTATTCCATTTTTTATATTCTTGTATATATAATATTGGCTATTTCGTCTTTTAACGAAATAAAAAAATATTATATCGGTAAGTATTTCCTCAAAAAAGATGTGATCATAAAATCAAATAATGCGATTGGAGTATCTATAGTTGCACCAGCTTTTAATGAAGGTATGACCATCATTTCGAATGTAAAATCATTACTTTCTCAAGAATATCCAAAGTTTGAAGTGGTTATCGTTAATGACGGAAGTACTGATGACACCTTAGAAAAATTAATTTCCGAATTTGAACTTGTAAAAGTTGATTTCTTCTATATCGAAAAAATCAAAACCGAACCTGTAAGAGGCCATTATCGCTCTACAAATCCGATTTACAACAAACTTTTAATTGTTGATAAAGAAAATGGAAAAAGTAAAGCAGATGCTTCCAATGCAGGAATCAATTCTACAAAATATTCCCTTTTTATTTGTACAGATGTCGATTGTATTTTGCGACGTGATACAACAGCAATGCTTGTAAAACCCTTTTTGGAAAGCGATAAAAAAGTAATCGCGGCTGGTGCGGCATTACGAATTTCAAATTCATGTACTTTTAAAGAAGGCATGTTATACAAATCCCATTATCCTAATACTTTTTTCGCTGGATTTCAAGAGTTAGAATACATTCGTTCGTTTATATTCGGAAGAATGGCTTGGAGTAAACTTAATGGTTTACTTTTAGTTTCTGGTGGCCTTGGAATTTTCGATAAAGATACGGTGATTGCTGTTGGTGGATATTGGAATAAATCGCTTGGTGAAGATATAGAACTGATTACCCGAATGCGAAAATACATGCACGAACAGAAAAAAGAATTCGAAATAAAATACATTCCAGAATCGTTATGTTGGACAGAAGTTCCCGACGATAAAGAAGTATTTTTACGTCAACGTGTACGCTGGGCTAGAGGTTTAATTCAAACTTTATTTTTACACAGAAAACTATTTTTCAATCCGAAATACAAAAACACAGGAATGATTGTGTTTCCTTATTATGTATTTTGCGAATTTATTGTTCCGGTTTTAGAAGTTATTGGGTTGGTTTTTATATTATTAAACATTTTCTTCTTCGGAATAAACGTTCCGTTTTTAGTGATTATTAGCATTTCTGTTTATTGTTTTTACATACTCATTACACTAAGTTCTATTTTCTTAGATCAAATGATTCACAAACAATATTCGAGTTTAAAAGAAGTAGGCCGACTAATTATTATGGTTTTCATCGAACCATTTGTATATCATCCATTAAACGTGTATGCTTCATTAAAAGGTTATGCACATTTCTTACTTAAAAAAGAGAAAAAATGGGGAGAAATGTCTCGTAAAGGATTTAAAACTGCAAACTAATGACTACTAAATTTAAAATACTATACCTTTTTATATGTTTTTGCAGCACTGCTTTTGCTCAAAAATTAAATACTGATAGTTTATTGGTGGTGACAAACAACATCCTTAATTCTGATACAAAAGACTATTTTAAAGCTAAAAAAATCGCCCATCAATGTTTGAAAGTGGCTCCAGATTATTTAGACTTTCACATGGCGTTAGGAAGAATTCATAAAAATGAAAAAAGCATTGACAGTGCGAGATATTATTTTCAACACGTTATTGATGCCAATCCTAAATACAAAGAAGCATTTGTGTTTTTAAGTAAAACCGAATTAGAAGCAAAAAACAAGGAAGCTGCATTAACAGCAATCAACAAAGGAATTGTGATTCATCCAGAAGAAAAAGAATTTTATTTGGTAAAACTTCAAATTATTAACAGTGAAGAAAATCCAAAAAAAAGCTTAGAATATTTAGAATTTTTAAGCGAGAAATATCCTGAAGATATTGAAATTCAAAACCAACTTCGTGAAGTAAAAAGCAATCTAAAATCCAACAGAATTGGAACTGGCTACAGCTTTACTCATTTTAGTCGAGACAATTACGGTCCTTGGCATTTGAGTAATGTGAATTACATGAAACAATTTGAAAAGTTCTCACTTGGCGGAAGAATTAGTTATATTGATAGAAGAATAAACGGCGCTAGCTCAAATTCTGGGTATTTTTATGAACTAGAATCGTATTTTAAAACGTCAAAAAAGAGCTATTCGTTTGCAAATGTTGGTTTTAGTGAAGGAAAAGTTTTTCCCGAATTCCGATTTTTATATTCTTATTACTTGACTTTAGGAAAAGGTTTTGAAACAGAAATTGGTTACCGATTCAATCAACAAGAAGACATAAAATTAAGCACCGGAATTGTCGCATTTGGTAAATATTTCAAAAATAATTGGATCAATTTCAGAACCTCTTTTCTAGTAAGCGAACCGAAATTATATCCTTCGTTTACTTCAAATTTCAGACATTATTACAACACCAAATACGATTATTTTTCTTTCACAGCAGGTTATGGAACTTCACCAGATGAAAGACAAACATTAACACAATTTCAAGACCGAATTGCTCTAACTTCCTACCGATTTGGTGCAGGTTTTAGTAAACTTTTGGCAAAAAAATACATAATTGGATTTAATACAAGTTTTAATAATCAAGAATACTATCCAGAAAAATTTCAAAATGAATCTAATTTTTCAATAGATTTAACATACTTATTCTAAAAAACACCTCCTATGGCTAATAAAATATTAATTATTGAAGACGATAAAATCATCAAAAATATTATCGAATTTTTATTAAAAAAAGAAGGCTATCAAATCGAATTTGCGGAAGACGGCTTAATTGGTTTGGAAAAAATTAATTCTTTTTTACCTGATTTAATTATCACAGATATTATGTTACCTTACAAATCTGGTTTAGAAATTACTTCGTATTCAAAAGCAAATTTCCCTAATGTTCCAGTTATCATTATTTCCTCTTTAGGTAAAGAAGATTTAACTGTTATTGAAGCGTTTAAATTAGGTGCAGATGATTTAATTGCAAAACCTTTTAACCCAATAGAATTAGTACTTAGAGTGAAACGCTTTTTTTTAAAAAATTCTTAAAACTATACTAATCTTTAAAATAGTTAAATATTTATAAGTACTTTTGATAGACAATTTTACAACCATGTCTATTCAATTTTTACATAAATTTACCACCAATTTACCTTCAGATGCTATTGAAGAGAATTACACACGTCAAGTTCCAAAAGCTGCTTTTTCGTATGTAAAACCTCGAATTCCGAGTCATCCAAAGCTGATTCATATTTCAAAAGAAGTACAAAATTTAATTGGTTTTTCGGATGATTTTGTACAATCTGAAACCTTTTTACAATTAGTTTCTGGTGCAGCAATTGTTTCCAATTCGAAACCTTTTGCCATGAATTATGCAGGACATCAATTTGGTAATTGGGCTGGACAACTAGGCGACGGAAGAGCCATTGTTATAGGAGAAATTGAACACAATAAGCAAACATTTACCTTACAATTAAAAGGTGCTGGAGCTACACCCTATTCTCGTCGTGCTGATGGTTTAGCTGTTTTACGTTCTTCTATACGTGAACATTTATGTAGTGAAGCGATGTTTAATTTAGGCGTTCCCACTACTCGATCTTTATCTTTAGTTTCTACTGGTGACGAAGTATTACGAGATGTGATGTACAACGGAAATCCAGCCATGGAAAAAGGTGCGATTGTGTGCCGAATAGCGCCAAGTTTTATTCGTTTTGGAAGTTTCGAATTGTTCTCATCTCAAAACGATATCGAAAATTTAAAACTATTAGCCGATTATACGATTTCGAATTATTATACCGAAATTCAAGTTGAAGGAAAAGAAAAATATATCGAATTCTTCAAAAATGTAGCCGAAAACACAAGAGAAATGATTGTACATTGGCAACGTGTAGGCTTTGTTCACGGTGTAATGAATACTGATAACATGAGCATTCACGGCATCACAATTGATTACGGACCTTACGGCTGGCTAGAAGATTACAATCCGAATTGGACACCAAACACTACCGATGCTGAAGGCAAAAGATACCGTTTTGGCAACCAAGCGAATATTGCCTTGTGGAATTTATACCAATTGGCGAATGCTTTATATCCATTAGTGGAAGAAGCGGAACCTTTAGAAACGATTCTGAATAATTTCGCTAAAAAATATGACGAAGATTTATCGGAAATGATGCTAAAAAAACTCGGAATTACTTCAAAAAAGGAAGAAAACGACAAGTTAATTCAACAATTACTATACAATTTAGAACAAACGGAAACCGATTACACGATATTTTTCAGAAACTTAAATCAAATCAATAAAACCGATTCGGTTGAAGAATGTGTTTCTAAAATCAGTTTTGCCTTTTATAAACCAGAAGAAGTTACCAGAATCATTTTAGAAACTTGGCATTTTTGGTTCGCACAATATTTGTCGATTTTAAAAGAAGAATCGAATTCCGATTCAGAACGTAAAACACAATTAAATGCAGTCAATCCGAAATACGTTTTACGAAATTATATGGCACAAACAGCCATTGAATTAGCCGAAAAAGAAGACTATTCTTTAATTGAAGAATTGTATACTTTACTGTTACATCCGTACGACGAACAACCCGAAATGGAAAAATGGTTCGCCAAAAGACCTGATTGGGCGCGACAAAAAATTGGTAGCTCGATGTTAAGTTGTAGTTCTTAAATAAGACGTTTTAGTTTATTTAGAAAGTTAGACAACACAGATTTAAGAAATTATAATAATTAATAAAATTTCTCAAATCTGTGTTTAAAAATATTTGAAAATTAGAATTGTTAGAAAATAGAAAGTATGATTAAAAACGATTTTAAAACTATAGACGAATACATTGCAGCGCAACCCAAAGAAATTGCTGTGCTGTTAGAAAAAGTTAGAGCAACCATAAAAAAAGTAGCACCAGAAGCTACTGAAGCCATCAGTTATGCTATTCCAACCTTTAAATTATATGGTAATTTGGTGCATTTTGCCAATTTTAAAAATCATATTGGATTTTATCCTGGTGCTTCTGGTATAGAAAACTTTCAAGACGAATTAAATGATTATACATTTTCAAAAGGCACCATTCAGTTTCAATTTTCAGAACCTATTCCTTACGATTTAATTGAAAAAATCACTAAATTTAGAGTCGAAGAAAACGTAAAACTATCTATTATAAAAAATAAGAAAAAATGATTACTGTAAACACAACTATCAAAAACAAAACAACAGAAGAAGTTTGGGACTATTTCACTAACCCAAAACACGTAATGAATTGGAATTATGCTGGAGACGATTGGCATTGTCCGAAAGCAGAAAACGATTTAGAAGTTGGGAAATCTTTCACTTATACTATGGCAGCTAAAAATGGCGAAATGAGCTTCGATTTTACTGGAATTTATACAGAAATTGAACCTTTATCTAAAATAAGTTACGTTTTAGCTGACGATAGAAAAATTCACATCACTTTTCAGGAAACAGAAGAAGGTATTGAAATTATTGAAAAATTTGATCCAGAAACAGAGAATTCAGAAGAATTACAACAAACAGGCTGGCAAATGATTTTGAATAATTTTAAAAAATATATTGAGTCAAATTAATATGACAACACTAAAATTCACAGTAGATATCAACGCACCTGCTAGTAAAGTTTGGCGTGTTTTGTGGGACGATGCCACATACAGAAAATGGACAACTGCTTTTTGTGAAGGTTCTTATGCGGTAAGCAATTGGAACGAAGGAGATGCTGTACATTTTTTAGCTCCAAATGGCGATGGAATGTATAGTGTAATTGAAAAGAAAATCGCCAATCAACTGATGTCATTTCGACATATTGGAAACATTAAAGAATATAAAGAAATGCCTTTGGACGAAGAAACCCGATTATGGTGTAATTCGAAAGAAACATACGAATTAAGCGAAGAAAACAACCAAACTCAACTAACTGTCAGCATTGATGCGTTAGAAACTTATGTTGGTTTTTTCAATGAAAGCATGCCAAAAGCCATTGAATTGATTAAAAATTTAAGCGAAAATTAAACAAAAAAAAGCCCGATTCAACATCGGGCTTTTTCTTTAATAAATGTAATATATTTAATAAATCACTTTAAAAGTCTTTTCTTTATTTAAATTGGTTTTAATCGTAATAAGTAAAATCTGATTTTGAACATTTAAGTTACTCACTATAAACTGATTTTCATTAATATCTTTTTTAGAATATATTAATTGCCCTTGAACATTATAGATAAAAATATCATTTAACAATTCATTTGGAGATAAAGCTGTAATTACTTTATTGTTTGAATACACTTGCACATTTTCAAAATTAAAAGTATCATTACTTAGTGTTGAATTTTCATAAACAATTTCAAATCTATCATTAAATGTTCCTTCATTTGAGTTAAAGTTATAAGGACTTAACTTAATATCATGAACTACATTGTTTAATTTATCTTTTAAATAAATTTCTTGATTCGCAAAAATTCCTTCAAAAGAATCAAATGAAATAGAATAATTTCCTGCAGTATTAATTTTTAATCCTAATGGTACAATATCTTCAGCAACAAAAGGTATGGAACGACCTTGAATAATTAAATCAGAAGTATCCAAAACAGAATATAAATAAGTTTGAGAATTATCTAATGCTTTTGCATCTATTCCAGTATCAATTCCGTTTGTAGATTCATTTGAATAACCAACTAATATTTGATTATAAGCATTTTGACTATCATTTAAATTCAATCTAAAAATATGCTTTTCAATTTCATTAGAACTATTTACTACATTATTTTGTTTAAAAAACTGAGTAGAATTAACTGCTTTAACTCTTTGTTTATTACTAAAATTAGCTGTTGTTGCAACTGACGAATTTACATAAAAACCTTGTGCAGTTTGAATATAAGCATTAGGTACAGCACCACCAGAAGCAGCAGCTACACCACCTAATCTATTTCTGTAAGAATAATTATTTTGAGGATACAAACCACCAACTGCCGCTACATTATGATTCCAAAAATAAACCGTGCTAATAGTTGGATTTTCTTCAAAAAAAGTATCCACAGAGATAGGTGAAGCGTACGGATTTCCAACTAAATTATAACCTATACCAATGTTTTGAGTATAACCTCCATTATTTGGATTACCTGTAAATGAGCTTAAAAATGAAGTTAATGTTGTAGGCCAATCATTTGCTGCACGAATCAAATATCCTTTACTTGGAACAAAATTAGTTAACGGATTTATTGCTTGAAATGCTGTTGCAGTATTTGTTCCTGTAAACAAATATTGATAAAAACGATTATCCAAAGTGGATGGTGAAAACGCTTTTAACTGTTGACCAGTAACCGGAGAAGACCAAGCGGTATAATCTAACCGGACCATTGGGGCTGAGTTTCTTTTGACTATTATATCACCAAAATTACTTGAAATTGAATTAATTTGGACTAAAGCCGCATTATTGTTTATAGTTAAATTAGAACCTGGAGCAACACTAATATCATTTTTAACAGTTAATGTATTTCCTGAATTTACAGTAACAATTGCATTATTCAAAACATTGACACTGCATGCTTCAATATCTGAAGTAGCGTTGTAGTTCCCTGTAAAGTTAGCTTCATAAATTTTGTTAGGCACTCCATTTGACCAAGCTGATCCATTCCAATTTGTAGTTAAAGCACCACAACAAGCATAAGTAAAATTAACTACTAATTTTGAAGCTTTTGTAGCACCACCTTCATAAGCATCAGCTACTCTTTTTGCTGCAGTGTTTGTTAAACTAGCTCCAGTTCCAGTAATCATTATACCCACAGCATTATTTTCTTCCCAATCGTTATTATCCACTACTTTTTGAAGTAATGTCCTTAATTCTGGACTTCTTTGATTAACTCCTGCTTCATCTATAGTATTCCATGCTGGTGGAACCCAATTGATTTTATCTGGAAAATAATCTCGTCCGGAAAGTCCATACAATACACTTTCTACGTAAGGTTCGGCATCTTGACTATTTTCTATTTGAAAATTTAAACTTGCTGCTGCTGTATTAACTTCATCAGCAGTAAACTGAATATAAGCACTATTAATTACTGCACCTTGTGGGATTCTTATACTTGAAAAACGTAATCCTACTTTCTGATAATTAACAGATGGTGTAACATCATAAACCATTTCAATGTCAGAACTATTTGTATAAAATTCACCAGTTGAACCATGTTCTTCTACATCATCATCTCCAACAACAATTGGAAAAGATAAAGTTTGAGTTGAAAATCCTACAAAAAAGTTTTTAACAACTGAATCCGTTTGACCATCAATTCCTGTAGCAACCATAACTAATTGATGTGAACCAAAAGTATAGTTTTGAGTTAATTCAAATGGAGCTGTTGTATCTGTACCAATTAATACATTATCTAAATAAAAGCCAACACTAGTTATCGTACTACCGTTATTTGCAAAAGTAATTCCATTCGTAATATTATTACCAGATTCATAACAAGTAAAAGTACTGATAGTGCTTAATTCAATTTGAGGAGCTGGAGTAACAACAGCTTTATTTATTACAATTACCGATCCATTTGAAGGATTCCATACATTTAAATTTGCTGGTAAAGTAAATGGGTCTGTATTTGAAACTACACCAACTGTTGCAATATCTGCTGCAACAGAACCCACATTAATTGTACGTATCTCTATCTTATTTTGATCTACAAAAATTAATTTAAATTCATTAAAAGAACCAGAATTTCTTGTCCAAGTTCTATTATCATCTGCAGGACGTAATGGAGCTCCCCAACAACCTTCTCCAACAAACACAGTTCCGTTTACATCATCTCTTACAAAACCATCCACATTTCCTGGAGCTGTACTTGGTCTTAAAGGCCATGTTGACTTCACACAATGTGAATCACAATCTATAACTAATTTGACATTATTATCATAAAAAGATTGCGCCCATGCCGTTTGCAAATCTAAATTATCTGCTTTTGCAGATTGATGTGGTCTAAAAGGTGTATGAAATTGAGCACCTTTCCATATAGCACCCGTATTGGCAGCAAAATCATTGTACAACCAAACTGATTGAGCTGAAGTTGCAGAAACAGCAATTTCAGAGTTTAAGGTATAAGCTCTATATAAATTATTACCAAAAGTTAAAGCATAGTATTCTACTAGAGGTATATCAAATAAGCTATTTATTGTATTAGCAGCCTCATGATTTCCTCTTGCTGGAACAATCGGAAACATTCTTCCATCTGTAGCTCTAGTTAATTGCCAATCATCAAACCATTCAATCCATTGTGTATTGTTATCAACATCAATCATATCACCTCCAAAAAAAACAGCATGTGGTTTTAATTTAGAAACTAAAGTATTTGCATTTTGACGTGGCGATCTATTGTTTCTTGAATCACCACCAGCAATAAATGACAAACGACTTAAATCATTAGGGCAGGTTTTAAACCACATTCTAATACTAGTTCCAGCATCATCTTTAATTACAAAATAATAAGCTGTATTTGGAGTTAAACCAGTAATTCTAGCAAAATGATTATTCATCCCTCTATACGCAACTACTCTATCAGCTGTTTTAGAGTTTGGATAAGACGCCCATGTTGTACCAAAATCTGTTGTTCCATATCTAACAACTGGATTATTGCTTGATACTTGATTCCATGCAATTGTAATAGTTGTACTTGGATCCGAAGTTAAAATTAATCTATATTTGTCTGTATTAGAAAAGACAAATAAAGAACCTAATAAATACAAAAAAGTAAATATTTTTTTCATGATAATACAATATATAAGTTGGTTGTTTGTTTATCAGACAAAACTAAAATTTTGTGTCAAGTTATTAACAATTAACATATTAATATAAAGTTAATAAATGTTAAAATAAATATTCACAACGTTACAAGTCAAATTAAAATATAAAAACTGTATCAAATTATAAGTATAAGACTTGTTAACTTATTATTAATTTTAATCATATATTTTTTAAAGTTGAAAAAAAAATCAATATTTGAAAAAAAAAAACATGACTCAAAAAAATGCATACTTCTTAAAAATAATAATAATTCTTACTTTTTTATCTAGAGCTTACCAACATATTGTATTAGATGTTTCTTACAGGACAATTATTTGGAGTGAAGGCTATTCAAGAAATTTTATTGAAAATACCTGCAAAATTAAATGGGAAGATTTTGTTTCTCCTATGTATGATTATAAAATTCAGTTTTTTATACGAACCATTGGAGTGTTTTTTATTATAGCATCAATTTGTGTATATTTTATCAATAAAAACAACTATAACAAACTAAAATATCCAATCATTTTTATTTCATTTTGGCAATTTATTATGTTTTTTGTGTTAACTAAAGAGGCTTTTTATCAATTAGGTATGTTTTTTGAACACGCCATTCAAATAGGAATATCTATTTTATTGCTTTATTATTATTCAAAATATTATAACGAAAGTAGATTTTATTTCTTTTCAAAATTCATAATCGCTTCAACATTTTTCTGTCATGGTTTATATGCTTTCGGATATTACGCTGTACCTGGTCGATTTGTAGATATGACTTTAAATATTATTAAAACTTTTGATGAAACTGATGCTAGAATTTATCTTAAAGTTTTTGGCTTTATAGACTTTTTGGTATTACCGTTTATATTTATAAAAAGCACCTTAAAACCGGTTTTATATTATTGTATAATTTGGGGATTATTAACTGCTTTTGCTCGAATTATTGCTAGTTGGAATTATGACTTTTTATACGATGTTTTAAAAACATTCACCCATGAAACCATAGTAAGATTATGTCATGGACTTTTCCCTTTATTTCTGTTAATAGCAATTAATTATAAGAAAGAAACTAAAAAACATTTTAAAACTATTTCTTAGAAGGCACTAATTTGTAGAATTAGTTGGTTTAAAAATAAAAAACCGCAAATTCAAGGTGTAATAATCTTTGAATCTGCGGTTTTAATTTATACTTTCGTTTTACTCATTTGAAGTTCCAATAGCCTCAATTTCTGTTAAAGGATTTACATATTCTCTTTTCCATTTCTTCTCTAAAAAATTATATAAAAAATAACAGGAAGCAGCACCAACAGGAATACCTAATAAATTGATCCCTACACCTTCAAAGTCTAGTCCTAAAATGAAAATCTCATTTAAAACTGCTAAAATAAAACCAACTATCAATTGACTTCCATAATATGTTGCTAATCCTAAAACAGCAAATCCCCATTTACTTTTATTAAATTCGATTGCTAATTGGTAAAAATATTTTCCAACCCAATAAATTAATATAATTCCAAACATATTTTATTCTTTTAAATCACCAATATCTTCTATCTCTTCTAAGTTGGCGAATCGTTCTTCATTTCCAAATTTTTTAATCAAATAAGCTCTATACAAAATTGACGTAATTAGACACAAAATAAAAATTGTTAGAGAAAAAATCACATTATTCTCAAATAAATCTTCAGAAAAATACTTAAAAACATAACCTACAATGTTTACTAGTATAAAATAAAAAACTAAAAAACGTATTACATTTCCAATATATCTGAAATCATAAAAATAGGAAATCTTATAAATATAAAAAGCAAAAACTAAAAAAATAACAATTAGACTTGATAATAACTCCATTATTCTTTTCTATATTTTTTAGTTTCTTCAAAAACATGCTCTAAAATTTTAGCATCTTCTTCAGAGAACTCTACATTTCTTCTTGCCATTACAATTTTAGCCGTATCAAAAGCTTTTTTAGTTAAATACGTTGTAAATCCGCTTGCACCGCCCCAACTGAAGCTAGGCACAAAATTTCTTGGAAATCCTGCTCCAAAAATATTCGTACTTACACCAACAACTGTTCCAGTATTAAACATCGTGTTGATACCACATTTACTATGATCACCCATCATTAATCCGCAAAATTGTAAGCCTGTTTTAGCGAAATTTTCCGTTTCGTAGCTCCATAATTTTACTTCTTCGTAGTTGTTTTTTAGGTTACTATTGTTACTATCGGCTCCAATATTACACCATTCTCCTAAAACGGCATTACCTAAAAACCCATCATGACCTTTATTAGAATACGCGAATAAAACCGAATTATTCACTTCACCACCAATTACAGAATGTGGTCCAACCGTAGTAGCGCCATATACTTTAGTTGCTAGTTTCACCCTACCCGATTCGCACAAAGCAAAAGGTCCGCGAATCACAGACCCTTCCATAATTTCAGCATTTTTACCGATATAAATAGGTCCTGTTGATGCGTTTAAAGTCACGAATTCTAATTTCGCACCTTCTTCTATAAAAATATGTTCTGGTGACAATACGTTGACCGATTTAGGAATCGGTTGTGAATATCTATCTTCTGTTAGCAATTCGAAATCTTCACGAATGGCTACGTCATTTTTTTGGAAAATATCCCAAGTGTTTTCTATTTTAATGCATTCGTTGGTGAATTCTATCACTTCAAAAGAATCAAAATCGACTTCTTCTCCTTCTTTAGCATAAAACGCTACCACTTCTTCGTCTTGAAAAATAGCTTGATTTAACTCTAAATTCTTTACCATTTCTACCAAAATATCATTGGGTAAAAAAGAAGCACTAATCATCACGTTGTTTTCCATTTCTACCATTGGCCATTTGTCTGACAAATATTCTTCGGTAATGGTAGTAGTTGTATAACCTAAATATTTTTCCCATTTTTCACGAATGGTTAAAATCCCTACACGAATATCGGCAACAGGTCTGGTGAAAGTAAATGGCAATAAAGCGTTACGATGTGGGCCATCAAATAAAATATAATTCATATTGTGATTTTTTATAATTTGTAGGGACAAGTCGCGACTTGTCTCTAATTATCGTATTTTGTCCTTACTATTTGGTGATTCCAAAATTAAAGAAATAAAAATAATATATATAAAAAAACCCCGAATAAATTCGAGGTTTTGTATGATAGATAAATTTGATATTATTTTTTATCGAATTTAGCGTATTTAGTTTTGAATTTATCAATACGACCTGCAGTATCAATAAGTTTAGATTTACCTGTGTAAAAAGGGTGAGACGTTCTAGAAATCTCCATTTTGAAAACTGGATACTCAACACCTTCGTGAGTGATAGTTTCTTTAGTTTCAACAGTTGATTTTGTGATGAATACGTCATCGTTAGACATGTCTTTAAAAGCGACTAATCTGTAATTTTCTGGGTGAATTCCTTTTCTCATTTTGTAAATCTTTAAATGTATGATTATAATTTGTTTCGCGGCTTTTTACTAAAAAGGTGTAAACGCCTTATAACCTTTTGTTAATTTTGTTTTTATTTCAGGGTGCAAATATAAGTATATATATTAAACCTACAAACTTTTTTGGAAAAGAAAATGTAATATTATTTTTTGCACGCAAAGACGCAGAGCCGCTAAGTTTAACCTTAATTTTATCGGTTGATATTAGCAGTGTGTAAAAACAGTAAAAATAAAAACACACTAATTGATAAAAAATCAACCCAAATTTGCTCTGTGCCTCTGCGTTTTTGCATGAAAAAGAATAAAACTTTGCGCCTTTGTGTCTTCGTGGCAAAATGAACCTTTGCGTCTTCATGGCAAGCTATTGCTCCTTATATAAAAAATACGTAATTTTGCATCCGATTTGCGTGAGGGATAGTAGTGGAAATCCTTTTTTATAGTAGTGTATAGCACTTCGACTCCGCTCAGTGTGACAATTGAGCAAGAATAAAAAAGATTGTAACGGATAGCCCGACCTGAAAGGGCACGCCCACACTTCGACTCCGCTCAGTGTGACAAATAAAGAAATGATTATGTCTGATAGAAAAAAAGTAGCTTTTTATACACTAGGTTGTAAACTGAATTTTTCGGAAACTTCTACGATTGCCAGAAACTTCAATGACGAAGGTTTTGATAGAGTAGATTTTGAAGAAGTAGCCGATATATATGTGATTAACACGTGTTCGGTAACGGAAAATGCCGATAGACAGTTTAAACAAGTGGTGAAAAAAGCCATGAAACTAAACGACAAAGCTTTTGTAGCAGCCGTAGGTTGTTATGCCCAACTGAAACCCGAAGAATTAGCCGCAGTGGATGGTGTAGATTTGGTTTTAGGTGCAACAGAAAAATTTAAAATTACCGATTACATCAACGACCTATCTAAAAACGATATGGGCGAAGTACACAGTTGTGAAATTGAAGAAGCCGATTTTTATGTCGGAAGTTATTCTATTGGCGACAGAACGCGTGCTTTCCTAAAAGTGCAAGATGGTTGCGATTATAAATGTACCTATTGTACGATTCCGTTAGCGCGTGGAATTTCAAGAAGTGATGCGTTGGAAAATGTGTTGAAAAACGCCAAAGAAATTTCAGAGCAAAACATCAAAGAAATTGTATTAACCGGTGTAAACATTGGCGATTACGGTAAAGGAGAATTTGGAAACAAAAAACACGAACATACTTTCTTAGAATTAGTACAAGAATTAGACAAAGTTGAGGGTATTGAAAGACTAAGAATTTCAAGCATTGAGCCTAATTTACTAAAAAACGAAACGATAGAATTCGTAAGCAAAAGCAGAACGTTCGTACCGCATTTTCATATTCCCTTACAAAGTGGAAGCAATGAAATTTTAGGAAAAATGAAGCGCCGTTACCAACGTGAAATTTATACGGAACGCGTAAATAAAATTAAAGAAGTAATGCCACACGCTTGTATTGGTGTGGATGTCATTGTTGGATTTCCTGGTGAAACCGACGAACACTTTTTAGATACTTACAATTATTTAAATGAAATGAACATCTCGTATCTGCACGTGTTTACCTATAGTGAACGCGACAATACGGAAGCCGCAAATATGCCAGGCGCTGTGCCAGCAAACGTAAGAAGTAAACGCAGTAAAATGTTACGCGGACTTTCAGTTAAAAAACGCAGAGCGTATTACGAAAGTCAAATTGGTACAACAAGAACGGTTTTGTTTGAAAACGAAAACAAAGAAGGTTACATTACCGGTTTTACTGAAAATTATGTAAAAGTAAAAACACCTTGGAACCCAGAATTAGCCAACACATTACACGAAATCACCCTAACAAAAATTGACGATGACGGTTTGGTAAGAATGGATTTTGTTAACGTACAAGCATAATTTGTTTCAAATAGTAAAATTTAATTGTCAATAATTAAAAAAAACTAGTATATTTCAAAACGGTTAAAACCTTATGAATTGAAAGTTGAAAAATTGTTTAAGTAAGACAGTAACAATGAAAAATAGTACTACATCATCAGATATAAAAACTCTTGTAGAAGTAACAAAAGTTGACAGCAGCATAAAAAAAGCGGAATTATTACCACATCCAGATTCTAGATTAGATTCTTTCTTAATGAAAATTCATCCCATTAGCGATGAAGGTGTTCCTTACAGAGATCTAACTAATTTGGAAACCAAAAAAGAAAGTTTAGGTCAATTAATTGAAAAACTAAACGTTACAAAAAGCATAAGATACCAAAGAACGGTTGAAGATACCTATTGCAACGTATACTCTTATGATTATTGTTATTTCGCTAAAGTCTATTTACCCACTATTTGGTGGACAGATGAAGCTTTACAAAGAGTATTAAACGGTGAAGAAGTAGAACCTGTTTTCGGTGAAACGGTAGATAACATTTACTCGAGTGCGATTCACGATTGGTTTGGAGTTTGGGGCGCTAGTTTTGGTTGGAAAAAAATGACCGATTTAGACGAAATTCAACATAAAGTCAACACAGAAGGTGGTATTGGTATCATTTGCGCCAAAAGAAAAATAGTAGGTTTATCAGGACATATTGTACCAATTGTCCCAGAAACAAAAACCAAAAAAGCATTCCGAGAAAATGGTGTAGTTAAATACCCATTACAATCTCAAGCCGGTAAAATAAATTATAATTATTTTGCTAGAGCGAGAAAAGATTGGTGGAATCATGAACGTTATTCGTCTCATGTGTTTTACTATCACGAATAAAAAACGTCAATTCGAGTGTTCCGATGAAGCATGAATCGGAATGTATCGAGAATCGTTTTAATGAAATTTTACTTGTTCTCGAAACAAGTTTCTGACAAAAAAATAGCAGCAAAAACAAATTACATCCAACGGATAAAAAATAATATATCAAACTTAAAAGAACAAACGTATAAATGAAAGACAATCAGACAACAAAGTATTATTGGGGAATTGGATTAGAAAACGAAACCTATATTCAATTTGAAGATCCTCTAACGGTGTCTGGTGCATTTATACATGAAAAAGTAGGTCGTGAAAGATATAGTTTAGATTACACTACCTATTACAAGCCAGGAAGTTTGTCATTAGCTTTAAAAACGGGTTTCGAAGAAAACAAAAACTATTTTATAAGTAGAATGATCAACAGTCATTCTTTAGAAAAATTAGATTTAAAATACAATCATAAAACAATAGCCAAAAAAATCGAAACAGAAGCGCCAGACAACGGAAGCATCAGTATCGAAACTATTGAAAATCCAGATTATTTAGGTAAAAGTATCTTAGAAAACTTTTTAGAAAAACAACCGTTCAACATTAGTAGCATGATTACTACTAAAACAAATCCAATGGGATCGGTTTGTTTTGATGGTGATTCTATTGAATTTGTCACTAAATATTTCGAAAACAGAACTATAGAAGAATCTTGCAATGAATTAATTACGACAAAAAATTTATTTGTTGACAAAATTAACGAATCGGGAGTCCTAGAAGAAAAGCTTCATTTTCCTGCCTACAACAGCGGACTAAACATGTTCATGTCGAACCAAGAAAACATTGTTTTGTTCAATAATGGAACATATCATTTTCACCTTACCTTACCTACTCTAACGCAAAACAGCCGAATTGTAGATTACGATGCCTTCGAAAATACGCACGCGAATGCCATGTATTTATTACAATGGTTTCAGCCGCTTTTTATTGCAACACTAGGAAGTCCGGACATTATGGGCGTGATTAGTGAAAAGTTCAATTTAGATAAAAACTATGCTTTAGGTTCTATGCGAAATGCCATGTCGCGCTATATTGGCGTAGGTACGTATAATAAAGTGATGCCGAAAGGTAAAATACTAACCTATAAAGTAGAGGATTTTAGAAAACTCCTAAAGTTCACAAAAGAAGAAAACATTTGGTGGAGAGATCAAATTGAAAACGACATGGAATATAATTTACTTTCTGATGTAGGTTTAGATTTCAATCAGGAAAAAATGTACCAAAGCGGCTTCGAATTTAGAAGTTTTGATGAGTTTCCTATCTCCTATTTACAAGATGTACTTTATGCGATACTATTAATTTGCGAACATTCTTTAAACGTAACCGATGTAGCTTGGGGACACGACAGTAAGGTTTGGAACAACATCATTTTTAAATCGTTAAAACACGGTTATACAACCGAAATGAATGCTGAAGAAAAAGCAGAAGTTTTAGAGGAATTACAACTAACTAATTTTAAATCAGAATTTGATACTATAGTTTTATTAGAAGAATTTTTCTTTAAAATATTAGAAGTGTTACACGATAAATACAAAGACGATAACATTTGCATCAACGCCATGAGCAACCAAAAAAGAGACCGTTTTACAAGATGGGATAACTTTAACAAATTCCAAATTGAACAACATAAGAAACAAATTGAAAGGGTAGGTTTAGAAGCTAAAATTTTAAGCTAAAAATAAACTTGTTGATAAGTTAACTACATAAAGACTGCTTTGGCGGTCTTTTTTTGTGGGGTTTTTATATATTTACGGAATAATGAATTTTATAGAAATTTATTTTAAAATGAAAAAATATCTAGAATTTGAACTTATACAATAGATGCAACTTTTCAAATTAAGTTAACAAATAAGAAAAACAGAAATAAAACAAGAATAAATGGACAATCAACTTCAATCAATATCAAAAATATTTACAGAAAAAATATTCCGTATTCCTGATTATCAAAGAGGATATGCTTGGACTGAAAAACAACTGAAAGACTTTTGGTCTGATATTATGCTTTTAGAAGAGGATAAAAATCATTATGTTGGTGTTTTGACTTTAGAAGGTGTTCCCAAAAAAACATATGAAAATTGGGCAGATGACAATTGGATTATAAAATCAAAGAACTTTGAACCTTATTATGTTGTAGATGGACAGCAAAGACTAACAACTACAATTATTTTGATTCAATCATTAACTGAAGTAATTTCAAAAGATGAAGTTCTAAATTACACAACTGTTGAAGAAATAAAAAAAAGATTTATTTTTGATTCAAAGGATAATGGTATTTCTAGATCATATATTTTTGGATATGAAAAAGACAATCCGTCATACGAATTCTTAAAAACTAAAATTTTTAATGAAACTTCAACTAGCGGATATAAGAATGAAATAACTATCTACACACATAATTTAGAAAATGCAAAAGAGTTTTTTGTAAATAAACTAAAGGAGCTTACTAAAGAGGAACGTGAAGTAATTTTTACAAAAGTAACACAAAACCTATTATTTAATATCTATACAATTTCAAGTGATATTGATGTTTTTATTGCATTTGAAACAATGAATAATAGAGGAAAACCGTTATCAAATTTAGAACTTTTAAAGAACAGACTAATTTACTTATCTACCAAATTTAATGCTGATGATTCCGAAAGAAATAAATTAAGAAAGATAATAAATGATGGATGGAGAGGTATTTATCATTATTTAGGTTTAAATAAAAATAAACCTTTAAATGATGATTTCTTTTTAAATAATCATTGTTCAATTTATTTCGGACACGAAATATTTCCTTACGATGAAATTCAAGCAAATAGATTAAGAAGACCTAGTCATCACTTAAGAGACAATTTAGAAGATTTTTTATTAGAAAGTAAGTTTACATTAAAAAACATAATCACAGAAAATAATCTGACAATAAATTCAATTAAAAAGTATGTTGAAAGTTTACAAAATTCAGTTGTTAATTGGTTTTATTTTTTCAACCCAACGCTTTCAAATGATTATACAGATAATGAAAAAGTTCTATTAGACAGTCTAAATAGAATTGGCCTTTCTAATTTCTCAGCATTAATTTTAGCGATCTACTTAAAGAAGCCTAAGGCTGATTTAAAAATTAAACTTTTAGAAAAATTAGAAAAATTAGCCTTTTTATATTTACTTATATCATACAGATATTACGTGAATTATATAGATTTTTCTATGGTAGCAATTAAAATTCAAAAAGGTGATATGTCACTAAACGATTTAATCAAAGATTTAGATTTAAAAATAAAAGAAATCATAGAAAAACCTGATTTTATTGACCGTTTAGTTGATAATTTTAAAAGTGATGGATTTTATGGTTGGAACGGAATAAGGTATTTTCTTTACGAGTATGAATTAAGCATAAAAGGGACATCTAAAACTAAGAAAAATAAAATAGATTGGTTTGAATACAGAAATGAAAAAGATGATTTTATTACAATTGAACATATTTACCCACAGACACCCAGAACGGATTGTTGGACAAAAAACTTTAATTCATATACATTAAGAGAACGTAAAACATTGAATAATTCATTGGGTAACTTATTGCCGTTATCTAAACCTAAAAATTCAAGTTTACAGAACAAGTGCTTTATAGATAAAATTGATAATGGTGAAAATTATGTTGGTTATAAATATGGTTCTTATTCTGAAAATGAAATTTCAGGTTTAACTGATTGGACACCTCAAAACATTTTAGACAGAGGTATAAAACTTTTGAAATTTATGGAAAAAAGATGGGAACTAAATTTTGTTTCTGATTACAAGAGAAAAGAAATTTTAAACTTAACATTTGTAAAAGAAACAACTCCTGATAAAATTTTTGTAAAAAAAGAAAAGAAAAAATAAACCCCCACGCTAGTGCGAGCTTCCAGCTCGTGCACACAAAGCATATATTTTTAATTATTTAGAACGATTACGAGCTAGAAGCTCGCGCTAGCGAAAAGGTAAGGAATAAAAAAAACACCCCGCTGCGCAAAGTCTCCTGACTTTGAGCTAAAACAAATAAAAAACAAGTTCAAAGACAGGAGACTTTGCAAAGCATCAACTATAAGCCACGAAAAATTAATATTTAAGATAATGAAAGAAGGATACACAATAAAAGAACAAGAAAAAGCACATTTTATTACTGCTACAGTTGTAGATTGGATAGATGTATTTTCAAGAAAAAGTTATAGAGATTCTATTATAGAATGTTTTGATTATTGTATAAAAAACAAAGGAATGATTTTATATGGCTATGTTATTATGAGTAATCATATTCATATGATAATTCAATCTAACGATGGAAAACTTTCAGATTTATTAAGAGACTTTAAAAAATTTACTGCTAAAACAATTTTAGAAAAAATACAATCTGAACCTGAAAGCAGAAGAGAATGGATGTTAGAAAGATTTAAATTAGCAACGGAAACTCATTCGAGAAATAAAAATTATCAATTTTGGCAATACGGAAATCACGCTGAAGAGATATTCACAGAGCAATTTTTGTGGTCAAAATTAGATTATATACATATGAATCCAGTACGTGCTGGAATTGTAATAAAAATGGATGATTATCTTTATTCTAGTGCAAGTAACTACATGAATGGAACAGGAATCATTCAAGTAGAAATAGTAGAAATCCCAAAAGTTGATGTATTAAAACAATCTTCTTTTGATAAATATATAAGTCAATAGTAGCTCAAAGTCGGGAGACTTTGCGCAGCGTTAGAGACTTTTCGCAGCGTTAAAGTACACTCATAAACCAAAATCAAACAACATAAAAACAAAAAAACATGGGAATATTTTCATCATTATTAGGTAACGCAGGAGCCGTGACCCAAGAAGACTTATTAAAAAAATACGGGCAATTATTAACCGATTCAGAAGAAATAGAATTAGGTTTTAAGTTAATTCGTGATACCTTTATTTTTACCAACAAACGTCTAATTTTAGTTGATGTTCAAGGACTTACTGGAAGTAAAACGGAATATAAAACAATAACTTATAAAAGCATCACACGTTTCAGCATAGAAACTGCAGGAACATTCGACTTAGAAGCAGAATTGAAAATTTGGATTTCTAGCGAAGCGCAACCAAGTATTGTAAAACAATTTAACAAATCGGTAAATGTGTACGATGTGCAAAAGGTTTTGGCGCATCATGTTTTGAAATAAAATAATACTCGTTTAAAATGGAAGAAATCACAAACAGCCAATTTGATCAATTTGAAAAGAAACCAGTCAACAGAAGAGCCTTATTACCCGTATGGATAAAAGTATTTTGTTGGTTATTTATGATTATGGGAGTAGCAGGAATTGCTTGCTTTCTTATTGGAATTTTTGGAGGAACAGCCGATTTATCTTTATATGGTTTTGAAACAAACAAACCTGTAAGTCTATTAGGTAGTTTAATTATTGCTTTAATGTCATTTAAAGCTTTCACTGCCTATTCTTTATGGTTTGAAAAAGACAATGCCATCCAATTAGGAAAGATTGACGCTATTGCAGGAATTATTATTTGTTTTATTTCAATGGTTGTTATTCCTATTTTTGTTGAAAATGCTGGTGTAACACTTAGATTAGAACTTATACTTCTTCTTCCTTTTTATTACAAATTAGAGGCTATCAAAAAAGCTTGGTAAGCAAATCAAAACTTAAACTAATTTAAAATGAAATCTATTTATTTCTGTATCTTATCGTGCTTACTTAGTATTACAAATACAATTGCCCAACAAAACGATTCCATTCCAAAATATGAAACGTTTACCATCTCATCAAAAAAAGTAAATGAAACTCGAGTTATTAATGTTTGGCTACCTTCAGAATATAGTAAAAGTACCGATTCATTACCTGTTTTATACATGGCAGATGGCGGCATTCAAGAAGATTTTCCACACATTGCCAATACATTAGCTAAACTAATACAACTTAAAAAGATACAACCTATCATTTTAGTCGGCATTGAAAACACACAACGCAGAAGAGATTTAACGGGCGAAACGGTAGTGAAAGAAGATAAAGAAATTGCACCAGTTGTTGGTGGTTCAGCAGCATTTAGAGCATTTATACAAGAGGAACTTTTCCAAGAAATCAATTCAAAATATAAAACGACAGCCAAAAAAGGCATCATCGGAGAATCCTTAGCTGGACTTTTCGTAACCGAAACCTTATTACTACAACCTGAAATGTTCGATTTCTATATCGCTTTCGATCCTTCTCTTTGGTGGAACAATAAGCATTTAGTCAAAAATGCCAACGAACACCTCAACCATTTTTCAAATAACAAAAAAACATTTTGGTTCGCTGGTTCAAGTGAAAAAAGCATTTTTAAATCGACTAATAAATTGGCTAAAATTTTAACGACAAAGAACATTCAAAATCTAAATTGGAATTACTCACCAGAAAAAAAAGAAGACCATAGTACTATCTTTAGAGCAACTAAAGAAAAAGCTCTAATTTGGTCGTTGAATAATTAAACCAAAAACATAAAAACATGGGAATATTTTCATCATTATTAGGTAACGCAGGAGCCGTAACCCAAGAAGACTTATTAAAAAAATACGGGCAATTACTAACCGATTCAGAAGAAATAGAATTAGGTTTCAAGTTAATTCGTGACACCTTTATTTTCACAAACAAACGTCTAATTTTAGTCGATGTGCAAGGTCTTACTGGAAGTAAAACCGAATACAAAACAATAACCTATAAAAGCATCACACGTTTCAGTATAGAAACCGCAGGAACATTCGACTTAGAAGCAGAATTAAAAATTTGGATTTCTAGCGAAGCGCAACCAAGCATTGTAAAACAGTTTAACAAATCAGTAAATGTGTACGATGTGCAAAAGGTTTTGGCGCATCACGTTTTGAAATAATAATCCCCGCAATTGCGCCAATCCGAGGAACGCTATTACGTAAGTTTAACAAAAGATACGACAACTATCTAATAATCAATAACAGAAAATAAAACATAAAAAATGAAAAAGACAATTGCAATTTTCACAACAATTTTGGTTTTAATGACCATGACATCATTTGCCCAAACTGAACTAAAAAAGTATAAGGCTGGACATACTTTTGAAATTGGCCTTCCAGAATACATGAGTAAAACTATCGGAATTAATGGTTCGTCAGCAATAGAGTACCAAAACATTGTAAAAGAAGTTTACGGTTTTATAATTTTTGACACCAAAGAAGATTTAGATTTAGTCGATATGAAATTTTCTTCAATAAATGAGTTTTATGATGATTTCATAAAAGACTTTTTAAAAGACGAAGAAAAGAGAAAAGTTTCAAAACCTCAATTTCAAAAAAAAGGAGAAATAAATTTTATTGAGTCTGATGTAACATTCTATGACAAGGAAGCTAAAACAGAAATTTATTATTTAGTAGGAATTGTAGAAACAAAGACTAGTTATTACAAAGTTATGTCTTGGGCAGCAGCAGAAGATAAAGACAAATTCAAAGCTGACTTTCAAAAAATACTTTACAGTCTGAAGGACTAATAATAAATACCCTCCCGCTGCGTAAAGTCTACCGACTTTGAGTTATCAATAAATCTAAAAAAATGAAAAACTTAGTTACCATACTATTATTAATTTCATCAAACTTGTTTTTCTCTCAAGAAAAGAAAGAAGAAGTTAAAGAATCTAAATCTGAAAGTTCAGAAAACGGAAAAATAGAAAATGGCGTTTATATTTGTGATCTAATTGAATGGGAAATTGCAATTCCTGAAGGTTATCAAATAATCAAGAAAGAACGAATTGAAGAATTAGAAAAAAAGGGCCTCGAGGCTATAAAAAAAGAAGTTCCAAATGGAATAATTATTAATGGACACCCTCCACAATTAATTGGATTTCAGCTTGATAGATTTAATTATTTCAAAAGTAGTTTAGAAACTTTAGTAGGAAAGAAGAAATTTACATTAGAAGAACATAAATTATTTACCGAAAAATTATTACGTGATACGTATTCAAACATTAAAGAATTAAAATATGAATTAACTAAATCTGACCTACAATTAGGGAAACATAACTTTTACAAAATAGAAGTTAAAATATATAGTGCAAAAGATGACAGACATTTACTAACTCAAGAATTATATAATGCTTATATCAATAATAGTCTATTCAGCGCGTCAATAAATTACACAAAAGAAAGTGTTGGAATGATATTAAATTATAATTTCGAAAAATCTTTTGAAAAACAATAGCTAATGTACAAATACATTAAAGTCCGTTAGCACCAACATAGTATATTTGTTAATAACTGATATAGAAAGACTGCTTGTAGCGGTCTTTTTTTGTGGGATTTTTTGTATGTTTGGAGACTTAATAAAATATATTTATGAAAAGAAAATTTTTATTTTTTACACTGTTTTTAAACATCACATTCGTATCTGCACAAGAAGAAATAACGGCAAAAGTTATAATCGATGAAAACTCAAACCTACAAGTAAATCAGATTTTAAAAGAGAACAATAAAGCCATTTATATACTTCCTAAAAGCTATTCCCCGAATCAAAAAGAAATCGTCTTTTTAAGAGAGTTAAGTTCTTCGAAAGAATATGAAATATATAATGTAAACAACATCAATTTTGAAGTTATTACTAACACATCAAAACTAAATACTGATTTTTTCATTTCTGATTTGAAATATTTAGGTTTAAAAAAAAATAATTTCTTAGATTTTAAAAAATTCAATCTCGATATTTCTTCAAAAAAATATCCTGTTATTTTTCCATCAAAAGATGATTTAAAAGAAACCTATATAACATCTCCAAAAATTGTAGCAGGGAATTTTAATTTCTTTGAGGAAAATGGTTTTAAAGTGTATTATCTAGAAAAGGAAAAAGAGTTTTTAGAGGAAATGAAAAAAGCCAATATCGGAATGAATAACGCTTTTAATTATTTTTCAAAATACTTTGGCGAAAAAAGAAAACCAAAGATTGTGTTTGCTCCAAACAATGAACCAAGTGAAACTACTGAAAATTTAATTGTTTACAATTCTGACGTTGTTAAGGGAAAAAACATAGAGAATACTATATCTCACGAAATTGCTCATATTTGGTTTGGTCTAGACGGAATAATTATTAAGGAAAGACCTCTAACCGAAGGAATTGCTGAATTTCTTTCTATGCAATATGTTATAAATCAATACGGAGAAAGCCAACTTGACAAATCAATAAATGAAAGATTATATTTATTAGAAGGAAAAAAATCATTAAATGACTTAAGGAAAAAAGATTTAGACGCGAAATCCACAAAGTCATTATCGTATGGTTTATTGCCTATATATTTTCATACAAGACAATTAAGCAATCCGGATTTTATTAATCAACTTGCAGACTTGTATAAAAACAAAGAAAAAAGAAGAAAAACAAGTCTTGACGAAATAAATATATTCTTTGATTCAAAAGGAATTGAAGCGATAGCAACAGATGAATTCTTTCCTGATTTTTTCATTTCAGATTGCGCTTCAAATGAAGTTTGTATAACATCAAATTCCAATAAAAGCTATACCGTTGAAATCGCTATAACCGACTCAAACAATGAAAAAACTTTAAAAACTTTATCTTTTTCAAAAGAACAAAAAATACAAAAATTAAATATTGAAAACGTTAATAGAATTATAATTGATCCATCATACAAGATTTTACAAATTTCAAGATTGAATGATGTTTGGTCTAAAAATGATACCAATGTATTTAATAAAAACAGATATTTTAAAATCAATTCAAAAGAAGAAATCGCATTTATTTCAAATGAAATTGCTAATTATTTAAGTGGAAAAACTGAAAACATTTCAGACAAAATTAAAATAAGCTCAGAACCAGCAAACGAACTTATAGAATTAAGAAGTGATAATTCAAAAAAAGTAATGACAGGTGGCGCTACTTCGTATGTTGAAAAAACCAATTCTTTATTTCTTTACTTTGCTTTTAATAATGAAAACAATAACGAAACAACAGTAATAAAAGCAATAGCAAAATTAAATGCTGAGAAGACATCGATAGTAGATTTAAAAGTTGAAAAATAAAACCCGATAGCACGGATTTGCAATCCGTGCGATAATTCTAAAGAGTAACAATACAAAATGACAGATAAAAATAAACTTGACGAAAACCAAATTTGGACTTTAGTAATGATCGTTTTACCATGCATTATTTTAATGAATGCCGGAAAAGAACTAACAAATGAAAGTGGAATGCAAATTTTATATTCAGGAGTATTTGGCGGACTTGGAGCTGGTTTGGGTTTATTAGCCAACTATCTAACAAAAAATAAAAGCAGAAGTATTAAAATTTTAGCGACGACATTAATAATAACTTTATGTGTTTTAATAATAAGAAGTTTAAATTAATAAAAATGAAAAAAAGCATTTTAATACTCGTTGCCTTTCTATTTGCTCAATTGACTCTTGCGCAATTAAGAAAATCATACAGTGAAATTCATAAATTATATCCCGAAGCAACTTCTAAAGGTTTAAGAGCCGAAGGAAGTTTTTTAGTGGAAGATTTAATAGTTTCAAAAGACGAGAAAAAAATGATTACATATACTAAAGACAGTATTGCAATCGCAGTTGGAACTTTAAATAAGAATTTTATGGATGAAGCTTCATTTAAAAACTTAATAGCTAGCGAAATTCCAAATTTTAAAGTTTCGAAAACTGCAACCGTAAATACTATGATGTACTATTATGATACGGTGAATAACTATCTAATTATGACTAATCCACAATCTGAAAACAATAAATTCCCTATAAAGTTAGTCATGCTTGTTATTGAACCCATCATAATTGAAGCTTGGACAAAAAACATAACGAATTGGGAGTAAAATCCAAAAGCACAGATTCCCCCGCTCGTGCGCGAATCCTTTCGCGTTCGTTCATAACCAAACAATATAACAAACTAAAAATAATAAAAATGACAGAATATACATTACCACATTTCGGAAAACTAGCAACAGAAAATTTGGAAGAATATTATGATGTTGATATTGTGTTTAACGGCAACGAAATTCAAATTGACCTCAATTTTGAAAACAAAGCTATTGATATAGCTACTATGGACAAAGTAAAAAACTTCATTGAGAATATTGAAAAATTTGACATTCTAAATAAGAACTATATTCTTGACGACTATAATGACGAAGAAGGAGACACGGTAAAATTTTATTTAGAAGATCATCTTGAAGAAATTGGAAAAGACGAACTTTCGACACTTATAAACTTTGACGACACAACAATTGAACTAGAACAACAACTTTTGGCAAAATTAAAATTAGTAAGAGTTGGTCTTTACCCTGAAAGTGAAGACAATTTTGCGATTTTTGATTATTCAATTGGTCAAGACATAACAAATTATTTAGTTGTTATAAATACAGATGAAAATGGACAATTGGAATATATGACAATGGAAAGCTAAATTATAAACCAGCTGTTTAAAGTATTCCTATTTACAGACCTGACAGGTTTCAAAAACCTGTCAGGTCTTGTTATAAAAACACCACACCATATTGAACTTCTTGAAACTACATTTCCACTTTTAACAGTTTCATTTCCATTTCTTTCATAGTCATTTCCATTTCTTTCATAATCATTTCCATTTCTTGCATCGGTATTTCCACTTCTTGCATCAGTATTTCCTAAATTAACATCTACATTTCCATTTCTTGCATCTGTATTTCCACTTCTTGCATCGGTATTTCCTAAATTAACATCGACATTTCCATTTCTTGCATCGGCATTTCCATTTCTTTCATAGTCATTTCCATTTCTTTCATAGTCATTTCCACTTCTTTCATAGTTATTTCCAGTTTTAGCAACTTCATTTCCGAAACTTACGAACGCATTCCCGCTTTTAGCAACCGCATTTCCGAAATTAGCAACTGCATTTGTAAAACTCATTACTCCAAAGTTAAAACTCCTCGTTACAAGTATAAAACTCCTCATTACAAGTATGAAACTGTTCGTTACAAAGTTATAACTCCTCGTTACAAAGTTAAAACTACCTATTACAAGTGTAAAACTCTACGTTACAAGTATGAAACTCGCTGTTGCAAGTATATTTTTCTAATTCACATATAGGCATAAAAAAACTCCCAATTCACATTGGGAGTTTTTGTTAGTATAAGAATTCTATAAAGGAATGTTACCGTGCTTTCTTTGCGGAGTTAAAACCTGTTTGTTTTCTAACATACTGTACGCTTTTATTAATTTCTTACGAGTATCTTTTGGTAAGATCACCTCATCAATAAAACCACGTTGCGCTGCTGTATAAGGGTTCGCGAATAAATCCGCATATTCTTGTTCTTTCTCTAATAATTTAGCTGCAGGATCAGCGGCTTCACTAATTTCTTTCTTAAAGATAATTTCCGAAGCTCCCTTTGCTCCCATTACGGCAATTTCTGCACTTGGCCAAGCAAAATTCATATCTGCACCAATGTGTTTCGAGTTCATTACGTCATACGCACCACCATAAGCTTTACGTGTAATTACGGTAATTCTTGGAACTGTCGCTTCACTAAATGCATATAATAATTTCGCTCCGTGAGTGATAATTCCGTTCCATTCTTGGTCGGTTCCTGGTAAAAATCCTGGAACGTCTTCTAATACCAATAAAGGAATGTTGAAACAATCGCAAAAACGTACAAATCTCGCCGCTTTTATCGAACTGTTAACATCTAAACAACCTGCTAAAAACATTGGTTGATTGGCTACAATACCAATACTTCTTCCACCTAATCGTGCAAAACCAACAATAATGTTCTCCGCAAAGTTTTTATGAATCTCAAAGAAACTATCTTGATCAATAATTCCTTTAATAACATCATGCATATCGTACGGTTTATTCGCAGAATCGGGTACGATGTTACTCAATTGTTCTCTAATTTCGTCTTTCAATTCAAAAGGAATCGCAGGTGCTGTTTCTCTATTGTTTTGAGGCATGTAACTCAACAAACGCTTGATATCTTCTAAACATTCAATTCCATTTTCAGACGTAATATGCGCCACTCCAGATTTCGTTGAATGCGTACTCGCACCTCCTAATTCTTCCGAAGTTACTTCTTCATTCGTAACCGTTTTCACCACATTCGGACCCGTTACAAACATATAACTGTTGTTTTCCACCATCATAGTGAAATCGGTCATAGCTGGAGAATAAACCGCTCCACCAGCACATGGTCCCATAATTGCAGAAATTTGCGGAATCACTCCAGACGCTTGAACGTTTCTGTAAAAGATATCCGCATAACCACCTAATGAACGTACGCCTTCTTGAATACGAGCACCACCAGAATCGTTTAAACCAATCATTGGAACTCCGTTTCTTAAAGCCATATCCATCACTTTACAGATTTTCTCTGCATGCGTTTCAGATAACGAACCACCAAAAACAGTGAAATCTTGTGCGAAAATATAAACCGCTCTTCCGTTGATAGTTCCGTAACCTGTAACTACTCCATCTCCATAATATTGTTCTTTCTCCATTCCGAAATCTGTCGTACGATGTGTCACCAACATCCCAATTTCTTCAAAAGAACCTTCGTCCATTAAGTACTCTACTCTTTCTCTTGCCGTTAATTTCTTTTTAGCATGATGCGAAGCAATACGTTTTTCACCACCGCCTAATTTAGCTAAGGCGATTTTATCTTCTAATATTTTTATTTTGTCTTGCATATCTTTTAGCTTTTAGCATTTAGCATTTAGCAATTACTTTTGCCTTCTGCCTTTTGCCTTTTTACTTTTTACTAATTAGGAATTCTTACAATCTCTTTATCCTCTAAATATCTTTTCAAAGCTACTAAAGCCGCAATTTCTGCTTCTTTATCGAACTTGGCTTTTAGTTTGTTGCTGTCGTAATATTTCTTTACGAAATTCGTATCAAAATCTCCCGAACGGAACGCTTCATGCTCCATAACGAATGTTCCAAAAGGCAACGTCGTACTAATTCCTTCAATATGATAATTGGCAATCGCTTTAATCATCAATTCGATAGATTCCTCACGAGTTTTACCATACGTGATTAGTTTGGCTAACATCGGATCGTAATAAATTGGCACATCCATTCCTTGTTCAAAACCATTATCTACACGAATACCCTCACCTACTGGAATTTGATAAACATCTAAATGTCCAACACTTGGTAAGAAATCGTTTAGTGTATCTTCAGCGTACACACGTAATTCCATCGCGTGTCCTTTTATTTGTAAATCGTCTTGAGTAATCGTTAATTTTTCACCACGAGCGACACGAATTTGCATTTCAACTAAATCTAAACCTGTAATCATTTCTGTTACTGGATGTTCTACTTGCAAACGTGTATTCATTTCTAAAAAGTAGAAATTCTTGTTTTCGTCTAATAAAAACTCAACCGTTCCAGCTCCTAAATAATCGCAAGATTGCGCCACTTTTACAGCTGCTTCACCCATTGCTTTTCTGATTTCTGGAGTTAAGACTGAAGAAGGAGCTTCTTCCACCACTTTTTGATGACGACGTTGAATACTACATTCTCTTTCAAACAAATACAAGATGTTTCCATGACTATCCGCCATAACTTGAATTTCGATATGACGAGGAGAACCTACATATTTTTCAATAAAAACAGAACCATCTCCAAAAGCATTCGTAGCTTCAGAAATTGCTCTGTCCATTTGTGATTCAAATTCTGCTTCGTTTTCTACGATACGCATTCCTTTTCCACCACCACCAGCAGATGCTTTGATTAAGATAGGAAATCCGATTTCTCCAGCAACTTTCTTCGCTAAAGCGATATCAGTAATCGCTTCATCCAAACCAGGAACCATAGGAATATTGAACGCTTTCACGGCTTCTTTCGCAGCTAATTTACTTCCCATCACTTTCATCGCCTTAGATTTCGGTCCGATGAACGTAATGTTATTTTTTTCGGCTAGTTCTGCGAAATCTGAATTCTCACTCAAAAATCCGTAACCTGGATGAATTCCATCTACACCTAATTGTTTACAAACTTCTATAATTTTATCTCCTAATAAATACGATTGATTCGATGGCGCTTCACCAATACAAACGGCTTCATCAGCAAATTTTACGTGTGGCGAATTTCTATCGACTGTAGAATATACAGCGACTGTTTTAATTCCCATTTTTTTGGCAGTTTGCATTACTCGAATGGCAATCTCACCTCTATTTGCAACTAATATTTTTCTCATCTATTTTTTGTTTAACCGCAAAGAAGCGCAAAGGTTTCGCAAGGCTCGCAAAGATTTTCACTTTTCACTTGGCTCTTCCCACTTTTTACTTGGCTCTTTTCACTTGGCTCTTTTCACTTGGCTCTTTTCACTTGGCTCTTTTCACTTGGCTCTTTTTACTTGGCTCTTTTTTACTCAAACTCAATTAACAATTGTCCTTTTTCTACGGCGTTGCTTTTGTCAACAGCAATAGATTTAATTTTTCCGCTACGTGGCGACACTAATGTGTTTTCCATTTTCATAGCTTCTAAAATTAGTAACGGTTCATTTTCGGTAACTTCTTGTCCGACAGCCACACAAACTTCTAGGATTAATCCTGGCATTGGTGCTTTTACTTCGTTAACCACTTTGTTAGCACCCACAGCAATTCCCATAGATTCAATTAACAAATCTAGTTCATTAGCAATCGCAACTTGATAGGTGTTTCCGTTAACTTTTACGTTATACTTTCTAGAATTGAAATCGGCAGTGATAATTTCTGCCTGAAAAGGTGTGTTTCCGTTTAGAATATGAAAATGATTTTCTTCTACACTTACAGCATCTAAAGTAGTTAAGCTATTTTCAGTAAGATTAAAAACTTGATTTTGATCTACTGAAACTTTATAAGGTTTACTCATAATTACATATAATTTGAGCGTAAAAATAAGCAAAAGAAAACGTTTTCGTAAATTTTATTTAGAAGAATTTGTAAAAATGATATAGTTTAAATATTACTTATTGAAGTATTTTTTCACTAATTCGTATAAACGCTCTTTATCCAAAGGTTTGGAGATAAAATCGTTGAAACCTAGTTGTTTAATTTTTTCCACTTCTTCTGGAAAGGAATACGAACTTTGTGCAATAATCGGAAGCGTTTTATTGAATTTACGGATCTTTTCAAAAGCGCCGTAATCGTCTAAATTAGGCATTTTAATATCCATAAAAACCAAAAAAACTAAAGAATCAACAATCCGGAATCACGTAAAGTTTTCATAGGTTTACTGAACCAAAACAATTCGAAATCTTCAAAATGAGTCTCAAAATCTTGTTTGATATCTTTTAGCAAACCGCTTTTCATTGCTATAGTTGGAAGGATATTTACTAGCCAATTTGCGATATCTTTTTCGATAGAAATTTCAACAGCATCCGACTTAAAATGAAAAGTTAGTTTGGTCATTTCCCAAGAATTTCCTTTTTTCGATTTGGTAAAATGTTCCACTATTGGTTGATTGCCAATCCAAATAATTTTTGAGTTAGGTTTTAGAGTAAAATCTTCAGTATTAAAAATAGCGTTTTCAATAAAATTAGGTTGAATTTTAGTTTTTGGAATTTTAAATTCGAACCAATCTTGTAAATCGTAATCGAAACAAATGCCATGCATATAATTGAATAACGATTTTTTCAGTCCGAAACTAAACTTATCGTGATTGATTCCGGTTTTATCTGTAAATTGAATATCATTATTAGCAAAAGTAATATCGTTTTGTTGTGGAATTACGCCAAATTCTTCAGGGTTCAATCCTACTGGAGAATGTGCTGTCATTGCAAATTGATGCCAAAATCCAGATTGAATCACACCTAATTGAAATAATTGTCGGACCATTTCTAAACTATCCACTGTTTCCTGAATCGTTTGCGTGGGATAACCGTACATTAAATACGCGTGAACCATAATTCCGGCTTCCGTAAAATGATGTGTGACTTTTGCAACTTGTTCTACCGTTACACCTTTGTCAATTAATTTTAATAATCTATCTGAGGCGACTTCTAATCCACCAGAAACGGCAATACAACCAGAAGCTTTTAGGAGCAAACATAAATCTTGCGTAAAGCTTTTTTCAAAACGAATGTTCGTCCACCAAGTGACAACCAACTTACGATTTAAAATTTCCAAAGCGACCTCACGCATTAAAGCTGGTGGCGCGGCTTCATCCACAAAATGGAAACCTGTTTCGCCAGTTTGTGCAATCATTTCTTCCATTCTGTCAACTAAAGTCTTAGCCGCAATGGGTTCGTAAATTTTAATATAATCTAAAGAAATATCACAAAACGTACATTTTCCCCAATAACAACCGTGTGCCATTGTTAACTTATTCCAGCGGCCATCACTCCACAAACTGTGCATTGGGTTGGCAATTTCTATTACAGAAATATATTTATCCAAAAGTAAATCCGAATAATCAGGCGTTCCGACTTCCGATTGTTTGTAATCGTGTTTTGTGGTATTGTTTTTATAGATGACTTCGTTGTTTTCTAGGAGGAATGTTCTTTTGAATTCAGGTTCTGAAACAAGTTCAGAATGACAAAAATTGTATAAAAGTTCCACTGGTAATTCGCCATCGTCAAGTGTTATAAAATCTAAAAACTCAAAAACTCTCGTGTCTTTTAAACTACGTAATTCGGTATTTGGAAAACCGCCACCCATTGAAATTTTGATTTCGGGGAAATTGGCTTTTATAAATTGCCCACAACGGAAAGCACTATATAAATTCCCTGGGAAAGGAACCGAAATTAGCACCAATTTTGGTTGCACTTCTTTTAGTCTTGTTTCTAATATTTTAAGTGTGATTTTATCAATATATGTCGTTTCGTTTTGTAATTCGGAATACATTTCATCAAAAGAATTCGCACTTCTACCTAAACGTTCTGCGTAGCGACTAAATCCGAAATTTTCATCGACAGATTCCACAATAAAATCGGATAAATCTTCTAAATACAAGGTTGCTAAATGTTTGGCTTTGTCTTGCATTCCCATGTTTCCAAAAGCCCAATCCATATCGTCTAATTGATTGAAACGAAACGCTTCTGGTAAGAAATTCCCACTACAAATTTGTCGCGCTAATGTTGGATTATCACCTTGAAGAAAAGCAATCACAGCGTCAATTGTATTTATGTAATCAGCTTTTAGACTATAAATACGTTGTAAGTTTTCTGTAGTAAGTTCCGACTGTTCAACGGAATCGAAAACTTGTTTTAAACCCGTTTTGGAAAACAATTCTAAGATTACTTCTATACCCAAATCCATTTGAAAAGCAGAAATGTTTTTCGTATTAAGAAACCCTTTGATATAAGCCGTTGCGGGATAAGGCGTATTCAATTGTGTAAATGGAGGCGTGATAAGAAGTAAGTCTTTCAAAGGAAAATGTTTTGGCAAAGATAAAAATTAATTATGGATGGCGAAAACCAAGAATTTATTTACAATTTAGTAAAATAAAATTCACATTTTTCTATTTATTTGTTATAGCTTTGCAAAAATTTATATCTACATGAAGCAATTACTTGCGCTTACACTACTACTTACAAGCACTTTTTTATTTTCGCAACAAACCAACACTAAAACAACAAAGAATATTAAACTTGAAGATTCCAACGGGAATTTAATCACAGATAGTATTCAAATAGCTAAATTTCTAGCAAAGAGAAACGCAGAAATTGACACAAATAAAAAACTACGATTTAGAGCAACACTAAGTCCGGTTCATCTTTGTAGCAATAATAATTTTGAAGAATTTGAGAACAATTCTGGCACCAATGTTTTAAAGAATTTTCTATATTCAGTTGAAAATCCTATAAATCCAACTCAGTGTTCAACACCAAATTCAATTGCTACTCAAGAAATTGCACAATATAATCCAAGTCAGAGTAATTTAATGGCTTCAACGGTTAACGCAACTCATATTGATGAATTCATTGGTAATATTAATGCTTTCGATCAATTTGCATTAAAAATAAATTACAAAAATTCATCTTCTACTTCAGGAGTTGTTCAAGCGAAAAGATTTAAAACCAATAATGAAACTAATGTTATATTTAATTACAAAGTAGTTTTACAGAGTATTACAGGAAATGATCATGACAATGAACAACCTTTCTTTAAAGCAAAAGTTAAAAACAAAAATGGCATTACGGTAAGCGAATTTTGTGTGATTGGAGATCCTACTAATTGTATTTTCACACAAGCACCTGGCTATCAAGCTGGAAGTATTGTTTTATACACACCAAACTGGCAAGCTGGTAGTTTAGATATTACTTCAATTCCAAATAACGAAGAATTTACTATAGAATTTACAGCAGCAAGATGTGGACTTAATGGTCACTTTGGATATGCTTTTATTGACGATTTATGTTTGAATCGTTCTAATGAGAATTTACAAGGTAGTATTGAATTAGATCCACTTTATAAAATTTGTCCACAATTACCTATTGATGTTTGTGGAAGTTTTACCATACCAAATTCTGGAGGAATTGCGGCTAATGTTGCTTCAATTACGTTGAATGTATATGACAATTCAAATAATGTTATTTACACTACTACAACTCCAAGTGTTTTAAACTTAACTACAAATACGTTTTGTTTTCCATTAACCGCAGCGAATTTAGTAAATGTTACCACTGGAAATTATAATGTTGGTGTGACAATTAATTATTCTATTACACAAACCAATTGTTCTGGAACAAATTTTAATACTGCAAGTGACAGTGACGCAAATCCAGGATGGGATATTTCATTTTTAAATTGTATTCCAGGTTGTGACATACCATTACAAACAGGTGTTTTAAAAGCTTGTGACAATAATGATGATGGAAAAGAATTTTTCAATTTACCTTTAGTCGATTCTCAAATAATAGGAACTCAAACGGGTTTAACTTTAAGTTATTTTACGAATTACAATGATGCATTTAATAATACAAATCCAATTATAACTTTCACAAATTACGAAAGTTATTCAGGTACTGTATATGCAAGAATTACTAAAGACGCTACTTGTTTTAAGATAATGGCCTTTCAATTAGTGGTAAAAAATCCTTCGGCAACTATTTCAGGAATATTAAATGTTTGTAGTGGAAGTACGGTTTTAAAAGCATCATTAGGTGTTTCATATCTTTGGTCAAATGGAGCAACTACGCAAGATGCAATCGTAACAAGTATTGGAACTTATAGCGTAACGATAACAGATTCTGATGGATGTATTTCTACAGCTTCGGCAACTATTTTACCAAGTACTGTAGCTGTTTCTCCAACAATTGATGTTATTCAACCAACTTGTTTTACAAGTACAGGAACCATTACAATTACTTCACCAGCAGCAGAATATAGTTTTGATAATGGTGCAACTTGGACAACAAATAACTCATTAACAAATGTATCAGTTGGGACATATAATGTAATAATTAGAACCATAAACAATTGTTATTCTTATAGTACACCAATAAAAATTGTTTCCTTTTTAAGCAGTTATCCATTGTATTCTTCAGTTGATCCAGTTGATTGTGATGCTTTTGGTACTATCACAATCACTACAGTAGCTTCAGAGTATAGTTTTGACGACGGAGTAACTTGGACAACAAATAATGTAGCAACAAATTTACCAATTGGTACGTATAAAATCAGAACTAAAGACACGTTCGGATGTATCTCAAATTTCAATAGCGTGGTATTATATAGTCAATTTTTACCAGCTCCTCTTTATACTTCTAATGCACCCTATTGTTCAAATTTAGGAAGTATTACCATTACATCTCCTGCTTCAGAATATAGTTTTGATGGAGGAACAACATGGCAAACATCAAACACATTAAACAATTTAACTTCAGGAAGTTATCTAATAAAAATTAGAAACGCTCAAGGTTGTACTTCTCCAAACTTGTATGTTTATTTAGTGAACTTTGAAAATTCTTATCCAGATTACACAATAGATCCAGCTGGCTGTAATAAATACGCAACAGTAACAATTACTACAACAGGTGATTTTTATAGTTTTGATGGAGGAGCAACTTGGTCTACAAATAATGTATTAACAAATTTAGTTGGTGGTGAAAGCTTACAATTAAAAGTAAGAAGAAACCTAAATTGTGATACTTACAATAGAAGTGTGTTCATCTCTTCAACTTTTAGACCTTTACCAGTAGTTACCAATTTTGCGACATTAATTTGTGACAATCAAAACAATAATAATGAAAACACAAACCTTTCAAGTTTCAACTCATTCTTAGTTTCGAATCCAATCAATTATACTTTTACTTATTACACTACTCAAAACGGGGCTTTAACACAAAATGCTTCTGATCAAATTACTAATTTCAGTACGTATAACTTAAATGTAGTGAATAAGATTTTTTATGTTGTAGTTACAGATATTTATGGTTGTTCAAGTATTGCGAATTTAGATTTGACTTTAATAGAAACTCCAGTTATCAATTTAGAAGACAAGTATTATTTGTGTGAAGGTTTTACGGTAACTTTAACTGAAAATGGTATATTTGATTCATACACTTGGTCAACAGGTGAAACAACTCCAAGTATAACCGTTTCTCAAGCTGGAAACTACAGTTTAACTGTTACAGAAACTCATGGTAGCGTAATATGCTCAACAACAGAAGTGGTTCCAGTAATTCTATCAAATCCAGCGGTATTTAAAAAATTCATAACTCAAGATTGGACAGATAACAACAATGTAATTACAGTTAATGTAACTGGATTAGGAGATTATGAATATTCACTTAACGATATTGATTATCAAGATAGTAATGTTTTTTATGGTTTAGATCTTGGAGAATATACTATTTACGTGAGAGACAAACATGGTTGTGGAACCGTTAATGACGATATTTATCTATTAATGCATCCTAAATTTTTCACACCTAATGGTGATGGTTATAACGATTATTGGAAGATAAAATTCTCTGAAAACGAACCTAATCTTACCATCAAAATATTTGACAGACAAGGTAAACTAATGAAACAATTAGGAACAAATTCTATAGGTTGGGATGGAAAATACATAGGAATAGATGTTCCAGCAACTGATTATTGGTTTGTAGTTACAAGAGAAAATGGAAAAGAACTTAAAGGACATTTTTCGTTAGTTAGATAGTATTAATTAATATTTAAAATAAATCATTTATAAGCAATTTATAAGGCCTTTTTTAGATAATAAAAAAGGCTTTATAATTTAATCGCAAATCGCGAAAAAAGATTAATTTTGTAAAAAATTTAATACATGTTAAAGAAAATTATCCTACTTTTTACTTTTTTTATTTCACAATTTGGATTTGGACAAGATTTTCAATGGGTGAGACAAATAAAAGGAATCACTAATCCTTATAATGATTTTGTTGAAGGTATTGCTGTTGACAACAATGAAAACACTTATACATTAGGACATACAGAGTCTAGATTATTTGATATCGACCCTACATTATCAGGAGAACAAATTATTGATAACTTGAATGTTAACCATAGTCAATTTATGGGCACTTATTTAATAAAAACAGATAGTAACGGAAATTATGTTTGGGGACTTACTTTTGGTACTCATAAAAGTGATTATGCAACAGACGTAAAAATTGGAACAGATGGAAACATTTATATATTAATAAGTTTAGCAGAATATAATACCACACAAAATATAATTGAAACAAAAATTAACATACTTAAGGTTTCACCAAATGGCACAATATTATCAACAATAATTATTCCACAAAATTATGGCAGTAACAACAATTTAAATGTTAACTCATTTGATTTAGATAATCAAAATAATTTTCTATTAAGTGGATATTTCACTGGTACTATAAATATAAATTCTAATATCAATTTAAGTTCTTCTGGAATTGGAAACTATTTATTTAAAATAAATAATAATGGTAGTTATTCATGGATTAAACAATTTAATATTTTTGCCACCTCGAGCAAATTAATAGTTAGACCAGATAATGACATTAATCTCTTAATTAGTAATAATGGTAACGCAAATCATGTTTTATACAATATTAATAATACAAATGGTAATATTATTTGGGAAAAAAACTTCAACAATCATCAGCTAGAAACTTTTCATGTTTCTAATAACGAAATTATTATTTTAGGAATAAAAAATTTCTATGAGTTTGTAGATGTTGACCCTTCATCAAACAACTATACTGTACAACCTAGCAATAGTTATATTATTTTTTTAAATTTAAGTGGTGATTTTCAAGAAGTAAAACAATTTTATAATCCTTCTGGAAGTAATGCTGAATTTCTAGCAGTTACAACTGATCAAAATGGAAATTTTTATTTTGGTGGAATAGTTATTGGAACTATAGATTTCGACCCATCAAACAATATTAATATAATAAACTCTATACCATATTTTAATGCTTTTTACTTAAAACTTGACTCAACCAGAAATTTTGATAATATTAAAATTTTCGGCCAACAATTACCCTTATTAAGTTCATCTGATATATGTAGCGGATTGCATATAAAAAAGATAAAAGTGATAAATAACAATAGTTATATGATAGGAGAATTCCATAGATATTGTGATTTTGACCCTTCAACAATATCTCAAAACTCATTAAACACAATAGTTGGAGGGGTTATAGACCAAGATGGTTTTATTCAAAAACTTGGTCAATGCGATTCAACAACTCCTTCTATAATTAACAACCAAACTTTTTGTTCTTTACAAAATCCAACAATTTCAAGTTTGACACCAAATTCTAATAATTTTAATTGGTATATTGATGCAACAAGTATTACTGTATTAGCGAATTCAACCTCATTAATAAATGGTCAAACATATTATGTTTCAAGACAAAATGGAAGTTGTCCTGAAAGTTTAAGAACACCTGTGACTGTAACGATAAATCTAAGTCCAACTGCTCCAATTTCGAGTAATCAAACTTTTTGTGAAAAGGAAAATACAAGTTTAAATGACATTATCATTTCTGGGCAAAACATTAAATGGTACAATTCAAATACATCATTAACTGAATTACCACTAAATACAATCATACAAAACAATACAACTTACTACGCTTCACAAACAACAAATGGTTGTGAAAGCACTAGAACACCTGTATTCATTACAATAACTTCAGACACTTTACCAATAATAACCTCACCACAAACGTTTTGTATTCAGCAAAACGCAACTTTAAATTCAATTGCAATTACAGGTCAAAATATAAAATGGTATGATGCACCAACTAACGGAAACTTATTACCTAACACAACAGCATTAATGAATGGAACAACTTATTATGCTTCGCAAACTATTAATAGTTGTGAAAGTAATCGAGTTCCTGTTTTAGTCCAAATCCAAAACACTCCTACTCCATCAGGAAATACAAATCAAAGTTTTTGCTCTACAGCAAATGCAACAGTTGCAGATATTATTGCTACTGGAACTAATGTTGTTTGGTATAATTCAGTTTCAAGCACCACTCCATTAGCTAATACTACATTATTGGCAAACAACACAACCTATTACGCTACTCAAACCATTAACGGCTGTGTAAGTGCGAATCGTTTAGCGGTGACAATTAGTTTAATAAATACATTAAATGCAACAAATTACTCAACGGTTATTTGTGACAATTTAAACGATAATACAGAAATTAGTAATTTGAACACTTACAACTCAAACTTAATTTCATCAACTGGAAATATTTTTAGTTATTATAACAGTTATAATGATGCTTTAAGTCAAAATTCAGCTGGACAAATAACTAATAGTACCAATTACAATTTAGTATTAGGAACAAACACCTTTTATGTTCGAATTGCTTCTCCAAATACTTGTTTTCAAATCGTAACACTAACACTTGACTTAGTTTCTAAACCAATTATCCCAATAAATGATATCGAACCTTTATGCGAAGGAAGAAATATCACGTTAAACGGAGGAAATAATTATGATTCGTACACTTGGTCTACAGGAGAAACTTCGCAACAAATAACCATCACACAACCTGGGAATTATTCGGTTGTTGTTACTGAAAATCATGGTTCAACAACTTGTACTTCAACTAAGAATTTTACGGTTGTAAATTCTAATATTGCTACAATTCAAGAAATTATTAGTTCAGATTGGACAGATAATAACAACACCATTACCGTTATATTACACAACAATAGTCAAGGTGATTACGAATATTCACTAAACGGAATTGATTTTCAAGACAGCAATGTTTTTAACAATTTAGAAGCTGGCGAATACACTGTTTTTGTTAGAGATAAAAATGGCTGTGGAATGGTTTCTGGTGAACTTTATTTATTAATGTATCCGAAGTTCTTTACTCCAAATGGTGATGGTTACAACGATTATTGGAAAATAAAATTCTCTGAAAACGAACCCAATTTAGCTGTTAAAATATTTGACAGATATGGAAAATTACTAAAACATTTAGGAATGAATTCTATGGGTTGGGATGGAAAGTATTTAGGCAAAGATGTTCCTTCATCAGATTATTGGTTTGTGGTTACTAGAGAAAATGGAAAAGAATTAAAAGGGCATTTTTCGTTAAAAAGATAATAAAAAATAATACGGCGACTGATTTTTAATTATTTTTACAAAAAAAATTATGCCAACAGATTGTATTACGTATCAAAATTCGGGTTATTTCTCTAAACTAATTGTAGATTATTTAGATAAAAAACCCGAAATACAATCACTTTATCATCGTTTTCCAACTTTAGAAAATTTCGCTGAACAAATTGATGAAAAAGCAAAAAACTATAGTTTAGAAAACCGTTTTACTTTAGTTGATGCCTTAAAAAATCAAAATACAAACTTGCCCATTTCAGAGTTAACTCAAGCTAATATTGAACTTCTAAAATCAGAAAAAACATTTACTATAACTACTGGACATCAGTTGAATTTATTTACAGGTCCGGCTTATTTTATATATAAAATTGCTTCTGCAATTAATTTATGTAAACAATTAAAAGCAAAATATTCTGAGTGTAATTTTGTACCAATTTATTGGATGGCAACGGAAGATCACGATTTTGAAGAAATCAATCATTTTAATCTTAAAGACAAAAAAATCAAATGGGAAAGAGAAAGTTCTGGTCCAGTTGGCCGTTTGTCTACAGAAGGTTTAAATAAAGTTTTTGAAGAATTCTCTGAAATAATTGGTATTGGTACAACTGCAGAATATTTAAAAGAATTATTTAAGAAATCATATTTAGAACATTCTAACTTAGCAGAAGCCACTCGTTTTCTTACGAATGAATTATTTTCAGCTGAAGGTTTAATCATTATTGATGGTGATGATAGAAAGTTAAAAAACCTTTTCACACCATATATTAAAGATGAATTACTAAACCAAAATTCTTTTGATGCAGTTTCAAAAACGATTCAGCAATTAAAAGAATATGCAATTCAGGTTAATCCAAGAGAAATAAATCTGTTTTATATTGAAGATAACTTACGGGAACGAATTCTTTTTGAAAACAACATTTATAAAATTAATAATACGGAAATTGAATTTTCTGAAAGTGAAATCTTAGAATTACTTAAAAATTCGCCAGAAAAATTTAGTCCAAATGTAATTTTAAGACCTTTATATCAAGAAGTGATTTTACCTAACTTAGCCTATATTGGTGGTGCAGGGGAAATTGCCTATTGGCTAGAATTAAAAAGCAATTTCAATGTTCAAAATGTTACTTTTCCTATGTTAATAGTACGAAATTCATTTGTAATCGCAACTGAAAAACAACTAGAGAAGATAGAAAAACTTCATTTAACTTGGTCCGAATTATTTTCACCTCAACACGAATTAATTGACCAAAAAACTAAAGAATTATCTAACTTCAAAATTGATTTCTCTGAGCAAAAAGAAGCATTAAACAAACAATTTTCAGAATTACTAAAAATTGCCATGCGAACCGACAAATCATTTTTAGGAGCCGTTAAAGCTCAAGAAGCAAAACAGATAAAAGGATTAGAAAATTTGGAAAAGCGCTTACTTAAAGCGGAAAAAAGAATGCATTCTCATAAACTAGAGCAAATTTCAACTATTCAAAATCAATTATTTACAAAAGGTAGTTTACAAGAGCGAAAAAGCAACTTCAGCGAGTTTTATTCAAAAAAATTCATAAATGATATTGTTTTATTGTCAAATCCATTAAAACACGAGTTTAAAATAGTTAAAATTTAAAGTATTCGCAATTTTAAGCCTAAAACAATAGCTTCGATTTTTAAATAAACTGCATTTCATCGACTATAATGAAAATTCATCTGTTTTTTTGTTGTTTTATTTGTGTCAAATTATATATTTGCTTCAGAAAAATGACCCAAATTTAACATTTACATAAAAAAAACATGAAAAAAATCACAATTTTACTTACCGGAACACTACTAATTACATTAACATTATTATCATTTACAACACTTCCTTTTTCTATGATTAAAGTAGAAGGTGGAAATTACTCTATGGGATCAAATGATTCAGATGGAACAGCTGAAGTAGATGAACAAAAAAAGCATGAAGTTACTATCAATACTTTTGAAATTAGCAAATTTGAAGTTACTGTTTGGGAATGGAAACAATTCGCAAAAGCTAAAAAAATAAAAATGCCTAAAGCTCCAAAATGGGGATGGAATGATAAATTACCAATGAACAACATTACTTGGGAAGAAGCAATTTCATATTGCAATTGGTTAAGTAAAAAAGAAGGATTAACGCCAGTTTATACTATGAATGGTCCGTTTTATGCTTGTAATTTTGAAGCTAATGGTTACAGATTACCAACAGAAGCAGAATGGGAATTTGCAGCAAAAGGTGGAAAATTATCAAAAGGATTTAAATATTCTGGAAGCAATACTTTAGATGAAATTGCTTGGCATAAAGGAAATAGTAATGCTAAACCACACGTTGTGGGTAGCAAATTACAAAATGAATTAGGTTTATACGACATGACAGGAAACGTTTGGGAATGGTGTTGGGATTGGTATAACAAAGATTACTACAAAATTGAAAATGGCAAAAACCCAAAAGGACCTGAAAGTGGTGAAAAGAAATGTGTAAGAGGTGGTTCTTGGGATAGTCAACCAAACTATGTTCGTCCAGCAAACAGAATTTCAACTGATCCAAAGAAAACTCATGAATTTTATGGTTTTCGTGTTGTAAAAACTGTTGTTCAATAATTTTCAATAAACCGCTTTGCAATAAAGAATTAAATACTACCTTTGCAAAAAAAATAAGAAAAATGGCTACAAATAGAACATTTACAATGATTAAGCCTGATGGTGTTGAAAACGGACACATCGGTGGAATTTTAAACATGATTACTGAAGGTGGTTTCAGAATCGTTTCAATGAAATTAACACAATTAACTGTTGCAGACGCTCAGAAATTTTATGCAGTTCACTCTGAAAGACCTTTCTTTGGTGAATTAGTAGAATTCATGACTCGTGGACCAATCGTTGCAGCTATCTTAGAAAAAGATAACGCAGTAGAAGATTTCAGAGCTTTAATTGGCGCTACAAACCCTGCAGATGCTGCTGAAGGAACTATCCGTAAAAAATATGCTACTTCAATTGGAGAAAATGCTGTTCACGGTTCAGATTCTGATGAAAATGCTGCTATCGAAGGTGCTTTCCACTTTGCTGGAAGAGAGCAATTCTAATAAAAAGTACTCAGTCCCTGTTTAGAGAACAATTGATATTAATACAAAAAAGGCGATTTGAAATTTCAAGTCGCCTTTTTCTTTATATATATTTCTTTAGTCTTTTCTATTTACTTATGCCTTTTGCCTTATCCCTTTTGCCTTATCCCTTTTGCCTTTTGCCTTTTATCTAAACACAATTTCTTTGATCAACTCTTTGCCCAATTCTTCATTCAGCATTTTAATAATTTTCGATTTTCCATATTCTAATTCTTGTTTAACAACCGAAGAATTCAATTGTACATATAATGTTTGTCTTCTCAATTCAATCTGTTCGGTATAATTTTTAAAGGCTGGACCCATCATTTTAAACCACGTTTCTTTCACGTTTATAATATCCAAACCCGCTTCAAGTTTATTTTTATTCATAAACTCTTTCATCACATCACCAATAGAAAAATCATCATTAAATCTCTTCATCTTATTTTCTTTTATCGTAAGGTACGAATTTCTTAAAGTGATATACAATTTTAGCTTCATTTTCTAAAACAAATTCGGCATCAGAAACAGAAACAATCTTTTCTTCCCATTTTGTAAATTTCGATTTTGTTTTGATATAATAACAATCCGCACTATCCACAACTCTAATATCATCGTGTAAAGCTCCTTTCAAAAAGGATCCGTCTAATTGTGGTGCTACTTTTTGTCTAATCCCTTTATTTTCTTTTACAGAAATAAAATCAATAAACTCATTTACTTGATATTCCTTCTTATTTCCATCAGGAAAATCTACTTTTTCAATTTCCCAATAGCCATTTAACTTTGCTATATCTTCTTTTTTAGGTTTTGAAGTACATGAAAATAAAGTAGTTACAAGTAATAATACGTATAAGTTGTGTTTCATTTTAATTTAAAATTTGATATTCAAAGATACAAATCAGATTCAAATTAAAATAAAAAAAGAGACTCTCTTTCGAAAATCTCTTTTGTCGGGGTGGCAGGATTCGAACCTGCGGCCTCCTGCTCCCAAAGCAGGCGCGATAACCGGGCTACGCTACACCCCGTGAATGCGAGTGCAAATATAGTATAATTTATAAAACTACAAAACAAAAATGCTTTTTTTGTCATAAAATAAAATAGCTAAAATTCATCTTTCTTTTCATACTTCTCACTATGGAAAACATCACATTAGTAGAAAAATACTTTTTCAAAAACACCCAACCTGCTCATTTTCAAAAGTTAAAACAGTATTTCATATGTTTTCCTTATAACACTATAAGAAAAATAGTAATCTGATAGTATTTTTTGTTTAATTTTTTATTACATTTGTTAAACAAAAAATAAGATATGAAATCAGAAAATAATTTCGAAACCAACACAATCTCAAATTTATCTGTGGAAGATATTGGTAACGATCATTTATTTACATCTTTAGAAACACCAATGGTTAAAGATGCTTTTACAAAATCAGATTCAGAAAAAAAGGAAATTATAGCCTTTCATTTTTCAGAAATCATGAAGGCATTAGATTTAGATTTAACGGATGATTCCTTAAAAGGAACACCAGAACGAGTAGCAAAAATGTATATTGATGAAATATTTTCTGGGTTAAATCCGAAAAACAAGCCAAAAATGGCACTTTTCGATAATAAATATCAATACAACCAAATGTTGGTTGAAAAAAACATCACGTTCTATTCTAATTGCGAACATCATTTCGTTCCGATTTTTGGTAAAGCTCATGTAGCTTATATTTCATCTGGAAAAGTAATTGGTTTATCTAAATTGAATAGAATCGTACAGTATTACGCAAAACGCCCCCAGGTTCAAGAAAGATTGACTATGCAAATAGCGGAAGATTTAAAAGCCGCCTTAGAAACAGAAGATGTTGCAGTAATAATTGACGCCAAACACTTATGTGTTTCCTCCCGTGGAGTGCAAGATGAAAGCTCAGCAACAGTAACCACTTCATTCAACGGCGCTTTTAACAATCCACAAAAAATAAATGAATTATTACAACTCATAAACAATTAATTTTCTGGTTATTATTTTTTATTAAAATTCTCACTTTTCCCCAAGGTGAGAATTTTTTTTACAGTATATATTTCTATCTTTGCCTAAATTAAACACAACATTTATGCTTATCATTGGTATTGCTGGAGGAACAGGAAGTGGAAAAACTACTGTTGTACATCAAATTATGAACGAACTTCCTTCTACTGAAGTAGGAATTATTTCTCAAGATTCTTATTATAAGGAAACTACTAATTTATCTTACGATGAACGTTCTAAAATTAATTTTGATCACCCACGTGCCATCGATTTCGAATTACTAATCCAACATTTAAAAGATTTAAAAGCCGGAAAAGTAATCAATCAACCAATTTATTCCTTCATTACACACAACAGAACCGACGACACCATCACTACGCATCCCAGAAAAGTAATGATTGTAGAAGGAATTCTAATCTTCACCAATCCAGAAATTCGCGATTTATTTGATATAAAAGTATATGTTCACGCCGATTCAGACGAACGTTTAATTCGTCGTTTAAAACGTGATATTGCAGAACGTGGTAGAGATATGGAAGAAGTTCTGTCAAGATATCAAAACACGCTTAAACCAATGCACGAGCAATTTATCGAGCCAACAAAAGCATTCGCAGATATTATCATTCCAAACGACAAATATAACACCGTGGCTATTGATGTAGTTCGTGCCGTAATTAACCAACGTATTGAAAAATAATGTTTAAAAGATTTCAAATATTGGTACAAAAAATTCCTTTCCTAAGTTTTTTAGGAAACAAGTACTATTTGATTCTTATTGCTTTTATCGTATGGATGTTATTTTTCGATAATTATTCGTACTTTGAGCATCGTTTTCTAAACCTACAAATTGAAGAATTAAACGACAATAAAAAATACTATCAATCGGAAATCACCAAAGATAGTATCAAAATAAAGCATTTAAAAAACGATAATATGATTGAAAAATATGCGCGCGAAAAATACTTTATGAAAAAAGATAGCGAAGATATTTACATCATTGAATTCGAAGAAGACAAAATAAAAGACAGTTTACTAGAAGCAGAAAACTAACTTTCAAAACAATAATTGTCCTGCTATCCGCTATATCTTTTAAAACAGTTGCCTTCGAGAACCTCAGGCAACAATTTAAAAAGGATGCCGCTACTATCAGGGCTAAATAACCTCAATAAAGTTTAAAACACGTACCTAAAATGAGTGCAACAAACTTATTCTCAGATTTTGAAGCCGTTTCATCTAAACAATGGAAACAGCAAATTCAATTTGAACTAAAAGGAGCCGATTATAACGAAACGCTAATTTGGGAAAGTCCAGAAGGTATCAAAGTGAAACCTTTTTACCATTCAGACGAAGAAATTACTACTTTCACATCCAATACCAAAGCGACAGAATTCACCATTTTGCAAAACATTTTCGTACACGATATTCAAATGTCGAACCGAAAAGCTAAAGAAAGTTTAAGTCGTGGTGCGGAAAGTATTCGTTTTACAATCGAATCAGATAAAATTGAAGTTGCGAAACTAATGCACGAATTACCATTAGAAAACGTAACGTATTATTTCAATTTACCTTTTCTTTCAACGGAATATGTAAAAACATTAAACGATTTCGCTTCAAGTAACAAGACTAATTTCATCATTCAAATTGACCCAATCGGACAATTATGCAAAGAAGGAAATTGGTTTGAAAATCTAAATCCAGATTTAGAAAAACTAAACGAAATCTCAAAAAATACAACAAAAGCCTTTCTAAATATTCAATCTGGAATTTATCAAAATGCCGGTGCGAATATGGTGCAACAATTGGCGTACACGTTAGCACACGTTAACGAATATTTTAATCGAATTTCGGCAATTAACCAACCGATTACAATTGAAGTAACTATTGGTACAAATTATTTCTTCGAAATCGCTAAACTTCGTGCTTTACGTTTGTTATTCAAAACGCTAGCTGTAGAATATAATCATAATTTCGATTGTCATATTATCGCCACACCAACAAAACGTAACAAAACCTTATACGATTACAACGTAAACATGTTACGAACTACAACCGAATGCATGTCGGCTATTTTAGGTGGTGCGAATGCCGTTTCCAATTTAGCTTACGACGCCATTTATCATAAAGACAACGAATTTGGTGATAGAATTTCGCGCAATCAATTGTTAGTTTTAAAAGAAGAAAGTTATTTCGATAAAGTCAACAATCCTTCTGATGGCGCGTATTATATCGAAACGTTAACCGAACAATTAGCAGAAAAAGCGTTGGAATTATTCAAAGAGATTGAAGCAAATGGTGGTTTCATCACACAATTAATTGAAGGAACGATTCAAAGAAAAATTTCAGAAAGCGCTCAAAAAGAACAAGATTTATTCGATTCTGGTAAAGAAATTTTATTAGGAACAAACAAATATCCCAATCCAAACGACAAAATGAAGCACGATTTAGAGTTGTTTCCTTTCGTAAAAACAAAAGACAAAAAAACGCTAATCGCTCCGATTATCGAAAAAAGACTATCTGAAAAATTAGAACAAGAACGTTTAGCTAAGGAAGAATAAAATGAAAAAATATTTTTTACAATTACTATTATTACCTTTTGGGCTTTTCGCTCAAACACCTACTTGGGAGTGGTTAACAAAGTCAATTGGTTCAGATTATGTTGGATCTAGAAGTATTAGTTTGGACAATAATGGAAACGTTTATACCGTTGGAAATTACTCTACAAATACATTTAATTATGGTGGTTTAACCTTAACCAACACATCACTAAGTACCGCAAGAGATTCTTATGTTGCAAAACATAATTCTTTAGGCGAAATAATTTGGTTAAAAGGAATTAGCGGAATAAATAATGAAGAAATTTTAAAAGTAAATACTGATAACAATAATAATGTTTATATTTTAGGTGCATTTAATTCACCAAACATAACTATTGGCAGTACAACATTAACAAATTCTGGATATTATGACATCTATTTAGCAAAATTAAATAGCGATGGCGATTTAATTTGGGTAAAAAGTATTTCCGGAACAGATAATGAATCAGCAGAAGGTTTAACTGTAGATTCTTCTGGAAATGTTTATGTTGGTGGTCGATTTAGTTCTACTTCAATTACAATTGGAACTACCGTATTAAATAATGCTACAACATCAGGTGCTGGTTTTTTATTAAAATTTGATTCTTTAGGAAACCCAATTTGGAATAAAGTTATTAATGGTTCAATTTATGACTATGTAGAGGCTGTTAGTGTTGATAGTTTAGGAAATGTTTTTATAGCAGGTGGTTTTAATTCTCCAACATTAAGTTTTGATACTACTGTTTTAAATAACACAAATAATTATAAAGACATATTTATTGCAAAATACAATTCAACTGGAATTTTTCAATGGGCTAAAAAAATTGGTGGAACAGATGATGATGATGTAAGAAATATAAAATTAGATAATGTTGGAAATTTATATCTTACAGGTCATTTTAGTTCGCCTGTTTTAACATTAGGAACAACAACCCTAACAAGAACTAGTACTCAAGATATATTTTTAACAAAATACAATACAAACGGAAACTTGCTATGGGCGAAAAAGGCAGGAAATAGCAGTTATAATGTATCAACTGGATTAACTATAGACTCAGATAATAATAGCTATATTTCTGGTGCATACTTTAATTCTATAACTTTTGAAAATCTACCACAGTTAGTTAGTCAGGGCAATCAAGATGTTTTTTTAACGAAATATGATGCTACTGGTAATGCCATATGGTCAAAATCAAATGGCGGAATTTATAATGATTTTGGTTTTGCATTAACAAGTAATCAATCAAATGAAGTATTTTTAACAGGCACAATAGGTCCTCAATGTACCCCTTTTGATGATATAAATGCGTATACTAATACGTCTTATAATTTTATTTCAAAACTATCTTCAGCAACATTAAGCAATCAAGATTTTATTTCAAACAACGTTAGCATTTATCCAAATCCAGTAAACGAAGATTTAAATATTTTGAGTCTGGATAATATTCATAATAAAAAGTATCAAATAATTAATGCATTAGGTAGAATAATCACTGAATCATATTTAGATAATTATTCTAATTCAATTCCTGTTAACTTTCTTCAAAGCGGAATATATTTTCTAAAAATTGAAGATTATGAAGCAATCAAATTTATAAAAAATTAATTTTCATTTCATAATGAGAAAAAACATACAACATATTAAGTTAGAAGCTGGAAGTCAGAAGCTGGAAGTGACAGCTACTAGCTCTTTTGAAACTGCGGAAAAAATTGACATAAAACCAACATACACTAAAGAAGATATTTCTGATTTAGAGCATCTTGGTTTTGGAGCTGGTTTTGCACCAAATTTACGAGGACCATACGCTACAATGTACGTGCGCCGACCTTGGACAGTTCGTCAATATGCTGGATTTTCAACTGCGGAAGAAAGTAATGCTTTCTACAGAAGAAATTTAGCAGCCGGACAAAAAGGTTTATCTGTAGCATTCGATTTAGCTACACACCGTGGTTACGATTCAGATCATATTCGTGTGCAAGGTGATGTTGGAAAAGCTGGAGTGGCTATTGATTCTGTGGAAGATATGAAAATTCTTTTCGACCAAATTCCACTTGATGAAATGTCGGTTTCGATGACTATGAACGGAGCAGTTTTACCAATTATGGCATTCTACATCGTAGCTGCAGAAGAACAAGGCGTGGCTCCTAACCTATTATCAGGAACCATACAAAACGATATTTTGAAGGAATTCATGGTGAGAAATACCTACATTTATCCACCAACACCTTCTATGCAAATTATTGCAGATATTTTCGAATATACTAGTAATAATATGCCTAAATTCAACTCGATTTCCATTTCAGGATATCACATGCAAGAAGCAGGTGCCACGGCCGATATTGAATTAGCCTACACACTTGCCGATGGTTTAGAATACATCAGAACAGGATTATCTACAGGTATGAAAATTGATGAATTCGCACCTCGCCTATCTTTCTTTTGGGCGATTGGAATGAACCATTTTATGGAAATTGCCAAAATGCGTGCCGGTCGTATGCTTTGGGCGAAATTGTTAAAACAATTCAATCCAAAAGACGAAAAATCATTAGCTTTAAGAACACATTGCCAAACTTCTGGTTGGAGTCTAACCGAACAAGATCCGTTCAATAACGTAGCTCGTACAGCAATTGAAGCTGCCGCTGCTGCATTTGGAGGAACACAATCTTTACATACCAATGCTTTGGATGAAGCCATTGCTTTACCAACAGATTTCTCAGCACGAATTGCGCGTAATACACAAATCTTTTTACAAGAAGAAACCAAAATTTGCAAAACGGTGGATCCATGGGCAGGAAGTTATTATGTAGAAAGTTTAACCGCTGAAATTACAGAAAAAGCTTGGGCATTAATTGAAGAAGTGGAAGCTTTAGGCGGAATGACAAAAGCTATTGAAGCTGGAATTCCGAAATTGCGTATTGAAGAAGCGGCTGCGCGTAAGCAAGCGCGTATTGATAGCACGCAAGATATTATTGTAGGTGTCAACAAATACCGTTTAGATAAAGAAGATCCGTTACACATTTTAGATGTGGATAACGATATGGTGCGCAAGCAACAAGTAGCACGATTAGAAGAAATAAAAGCTAATCGTGATACTGAAAAAGCTAAGAAAAGTATAGAAGCACTTACTGAATGTGCAAAAACCGGAAACGGAAATTTATTAGCTTTAGCAGTTGAAGCTGCGAGAAATAGAGTAACTTTAGGGGAAATTAGTGATGCTTTAGAGGTAGTTTTTGGACGACATAAAGCTCAAATTAAATCGATAAGTGGTGTGTATAGTCAAGCGATAAAAAACGATTCGAGTTTTGAAAAAGCCAAACAATTAGCCAACGACTTCGCCAAAAAAGAAGGTAGAAGACCAAGGATTATGATTGCTAAAATGGGTCAAGACGGACACGACCGTGGTGCAAAAGTGGTGGCCACAGGTTATGCCGATGTAGGTTTTGATGTGGATATTGGTCCCTTATTTCAAACTCCTGCCGAAGCGGCGAAACAAGCCGTGGAAAATGACGTTCATATTTTAGGTGTTTCCTCATTAGCAGCAGGACACAAAACCTTAGTACCACAAGTAATTGAAGAACTAAAAAAATACGGCCGTGAAGACATTATGGTAATAGTAGGTGGAGTAATCCCAGCACAAGATTACCAATATTTATTTGACGCCGGAGCCGTTGCCGTTTTTGGTCCTGGAACCAAAATTAGTGAAGCAGCTATTAGTATTTTAGAGGTATTGATTGAGGATTAAACAATGAATTGTCATGCTGAACTCGTTTCAGCATCTCATTATAAATAAAAAACACCAACAGAAATGTTGGTGTTTTTATTTACTTTTTTAAAAATTCAATCATTTGCATTAAATCCCTTGTCAAAGTTTCTTTATTGATAAATTTAAATTCCCTATACGCTTTATCATGTTTTCCGTTAGAACATTTTTTTAAAGTAAAATTAGAACCACAATAACAATTGTCTTTAAATTTAATATTACGATTTTCAATTCTATCTAACATTATTTTTGCAATACTATATTCTCCATTAATCTTTAATATATCCTTATAAGATTCTATAATACCTAATACACCATGCGAATATTCATTTTCAAAATATTTGCCATGTATTTCATAATAAGAATTATTCCTCAAATAAGGGATTAAAACATTAACAATAAAGTCTTTTAAAGTTTTTATTTTACTCTTTAATAAAATATCTGCAATCGCTTTTGTAGTAAAACATAAACTTCCAGTATCAATATAAACATGTCTATCAGCTTTTACAGGTATTCTTGTTAAAGTTTCTTTAACTATTGGAAATGAACTAGGGAAATCTTGAATTTGTATTTCAATTTCATAATAATCGTCATTTAATACATAAATTTTTCCACCAATTTTTTTTTCTTCTTCAAAAAAAACTAAATCTTTAAATAAGTTTAAAACTTCTTTTACTTGATTTTCAATACCCATAAGGTTTCGGAGTTATCATTGAACTTCCCAAAGCACTATACAATTTATTACTTTGCGTTTCCTCATCTTCATCATTACCAAACGGAAATCTATATCCAAATTGAAAATCTCTAAGTCTCTCAGTAGCTTTTTTATAATTTTTTTCTTCCTTTGCTCTATCACAGTCACTTAACAAACTCTCTAAAACATTTAAAAAATCATTTTTCCTAGTTTGAGAATAAGACTCAAAAACATTTTCTGCTTTAGGTGTAGTAGGTCTTAAACATTCGAATTTTCTCATTAATTCAACTAAAATTGCTCTAACTGTTTCTCTAAAAGAATCATCCAAATTATCCTTATCAACATAGTTGTTAGTAGCTAAAATGGTTAACTCAAAACCACTAGGTAATTTTAAATTTGTATTATTCAAATCTCTAAAGTTCTTCCATGCCTTCAAACATCTTACAATAGATTCTAATCTGTTTTTTTTCTTTTTTTCATCGTTAAACCATTCATAAAACAATTTTGGATCACTCAAACACCATCCTTTAGAACGATGTGCAATTTCTATAACATCTCCTAATTTATAATAGATAGGCAAATCGATATGGTGACCATCAGCAAATATAACCCTAATACAAGTATTTTTACGAATAGACTTTTGACTGGTATAATTTTCAACAGATTGATATACCCAATCATGCCATGTGTCTATATTTTTTTTATTATCCTCTCCTTCTTTTTCAATAAAATAAACTCCATAATCTAAATCATATTTATAAATTTTGTTTCCTTCATTATCATATTCGATTATCGGATTATTTCCAGTATTCATTTCAAAAGAACCCTGTCCATGAAATTTTGGTTGTATTTCATTAGGTTTATTTTCATTAAACCATTTTTGAATATTTTTCCTTATATTTTTTTTACTCGTTTTTAAATCAAGCTTCTTATTTTCATTAAGCTTAATTTCTTTATCAAATTCTATAAATTCTTTATTTAAAGTTGCCATTTTTTTATTTTTTAAAATTCGTGATTATCATCATTACTAATCCATTTCATTTCTTCAAACCTACCTTTGGTTTGAAAAGGTTTTCTATCAGTATAATAGTTTCCCTCAATAATTTTATCATCCCCTTTTTTTATTATCTTTATAATCTCAGTTCCATAATGTGGAGAAAAATCTTGTTCAAGACTACCTTCATTTAAATAATTATAAATCAATCTAAAATGTTTTTCATCTTCAGTTTTTTCAACATACATTCCTTTATTTACAGAAAGTGAAGATTTTTTACCATCAGACTTAATAGTAAAAGAATACACAGTAATTCTTGAACCACTTTGGCTTATTATTTTAACATGATTTAATACACCTATTTTTAAATTTCCATTTTCATCATTATATTGATAGATTATTTTTCCTTCATATCTTCCAGAAAAATCTTCAATCCAAAAAAAATATTTAAAAGGTGAATACTTCCAAAAATATTGAGTAATAAAAAATATTATTACAGACAGAAGACTAGTGATTGAAATAGATAAAACAAATTCTTTCTTTATACTATAAATTAGAACAAATAAGCCAACAATTAAATAAATTAAAAAATTAGGCTTATAATATTTAAAATAATCTTTTTCCATATTATCCTTTACTTTTTCTCGGGTCATTAGACTTAGGGTAAGTTCTCTCTTCTTGAAATCCACCTTCATTTTTGTGAATTTTCAAAGAACCACCTCCTTGATTTTGAATAAATTCTTTTGATTGTTTAATAGCGTCTTGCTTATTAGAATCAATTACTTTCGATGCTCTTTCAGCATCTTCTCTTTTTAATTTGTACTTACCATCCTCATGGACTAAATGAAAACTTTCCATTCTTTTAATAAAATTTAATTATATAGCATTCGGCGCTATGTTCCGAGAAGAAAACCAGAAAAAAGTTTGTAGGAAAGAAAAAATAGAATACTTTTGCACCTTCAAAGAAAAACAACCTCATCCTTGCTTTTGAGGTCGTTTTTAGAAATAAAATCAATAAGAGTCCACCGAACGCCAATTCTTGGACTCTTTTCTTTTATTGCACAAATTGTGCCAAAATACACTACAAAATATATCACAAATAAAATATTTATCATATTGACAGTCAGTATGTATTTCAACGATATTGCTTGTATTTCGTCTGTCATATTCTTACAAAAAAAATGACACATCTGACAAAAAGACATTATAACCTATTTTAACTTCTCCAACTCAAATCCACACTTTAGCTTCTTCGTACGTTTCACTGATATAACTTAAATATTGCACCATTCTTGGTGAAGTGCCGTAATTTGGAGTCGCGCAATGTGGTAAGGCTTGTTGCCAAATTACCATATCGCCAGCATAAGCCTTAATCGCTTGAGGTACTAATGTTTCTAAAGCATGAGCTCTTGGATGCACACCTTCAGGAACTTGTTGCATCCATGCAGTAATTTGATTATGAAAACCCGGTACACAATGAAACGCGCCATCTTTTAGTCCACAATCTGATAAGTAAATCAATCCTTGTAATCGAAATGGAATGGGCAATTGTAAGCTCACATCCCAATGTAAATCACTTCCTTTGAAAGAATAATTTGGAGTAATAGGCGGATTAAAACTCACTTTATCTATCGTTTTATAAATATTTTCCGACTGATACAATTGCTCAAAAGCTTTTCTTATTTTACTCGAAGCTCTGTTCTTTTCTAATAAAGGGTGATCAAAAAAATTAAGCATCATTCCGCGTTGTTCAGGATGATTTTTATACCAAGTGTCCGATTGATCTGGATGCATTTCTAAAAATTCCCAAATAATCTGTTGTGTCGCCAAACAATCCGTTTTTGGAATGGCATTAGGTAACACAACATAACCATTGGTTTTAAAAAACTGCAACTCTTCCTCACTAAAAACTAAGGCTTCTTGTGCAACGGATGGCACAAAAAAAGTTTGTTTTTGGTTCACCCAACTCTCAAAAGCTTCTACAGATGGTTTTTCAAAATACAAATACTTCAACGCTTCATCAATTCCCACGCCGCTTTTATATAAATATTCTATTTCTTCTGTCCAACTGGTTGTTGTTTGAGTTTCTTTTTTATCGCCTAATGCCCTATTTCTAAAAGAAACTAGTAATTGATTGGTTGCCATTGGTAGTTTATTTTAAGCTTTCTATCAAATGTAACGAATTGATAAATTGCTATGCATAAAGATGCTTTGAAACGCTAATTTTTAGTCATAAAACTAAAAGTATCAAAAATATAACAATACAAAAAACCAGCCCTAAAGCTGGTTTTCTTATTTCTTCTTGCCTTTTTTCTCCGATTTCTTTTTCTCGGTTTTCTTTTTCTTTGATTTTTTCTTTGGCTTAAGTAAATCCTTTTTGGTATTTAACCTGTTGGCTACTTCGTCGATTTCGTACGTGTCGTTAGCAAAAGAAGCTAATTTTACTTCTTTCATTAATTTTATTGCGCCTTTAATATCTTGTTGGCGTTCTAATAAGTGTACTTTTTTTAATAAAATTGCCATTTTGTTAATACCTTTAATAGTTAAGGCGAAGTCAATTAACTTGGCAGCTTCTTCGTAATCTTCATTCAAAAGCAAGGTTTCCAAATAATACGGATATACCGCTACGGCATCCATATTAATCGCCAAAGCTTCTTGAAAATACGTTTTTGCTGCTTCATAGTTTTGCAATTGCTCTGCTTCTATTCGGGCATACAAACACAAAGCGGTTGTGTTTTTCGCATCGTAAGACAAGGCGTAATCCAAAGCTTCCGAAGTTCCTTCCAACCAATACGGATAATTATCCAAGGCTTGAAATAAGTATTTATCTATGTTTTTCATGATATTTGTTTTTTAAATTTAATTACACACAGTTTTTAATCCGTGTAAATCAGAATATGCGAAGCATATCAAACCATCCAAAATCAGCAAAAATCAGTTAAATCTGCTTTCTTATTTTCAGATAGTTTTAAGATTTAAACCTATGTGCCTATGTGTTTTTAAATTTATTTAATTCGTTTTTTAATTGCTGTCGTACAGCTTTAAATTTCTTTTCTACTTTGAGTTTCTTAAAATCGGAACCTTCAAAAGTTCGAATCGGATTCCCACGTTCCACTGCTAATTGATTGGTCCACTGACTTTGAAATTGTTGTTTCAAAAGATTCAATTGGGCTTCGTTTAGCTTCACTAGCAAACGCTCGGTCGCCAATTTCTTATTCTGATGTTGCGAACGCGAATCCATACTCACCACACTAATTCCAGTTGGCAAATGTGTCGCCCGAATGGCCGAACTCACTTTATTTACGTGTTGTCCACCAGCTCCAGAACTTCGCATCGCTTGATACTGAATGTCTTTTTCAGAAAAAGCACGAGATTCAATCGCATCTACTTCGAAAATCCCAATAAACCAATTACTGCGTTTGTGAAATTTTCTAAACGTACTTTTCCCAATCCATTGAATGGTTCCAACCCATGAATCCGTAAATTCAGTAGCATCTTTTCCAATAATTTGGACCATTGCCGAAGCGACAGTTCCATTTTCAGATCCTACTTCGCGTTGCAAGACAGTCGTTACTAAACCTAAAGCTTCTGCTTCTTGCAACACTTTTTTCAAGACTTGAGCCACCACCCAAGTACATTCTGCAGGTCCTCTACCCGATGTAATTTGAATTATCTTTTCCATCTTATCGGTCCATTCTAACAATTTTCGGTGTGAAAGTTCCTAACACATCTACTAATTCGGTTTGCAAATTCATCACCGTATTGATGTTTTTATACGCCATCGGTGCTTCGTCAATATTGCCGCCGATTAAAGTCACGTCGTTATCTTTCAACACTTTATTAATCTGACTTTGAGTAAAAGTGGTTTTGCATTTCGCTCTTGAAAACAATCGTCCAGCTCCATGTGAAGCCGATTGTAAACTGTCTTCGTTTCCTTTACCCATCACAATAAATCCTGGCGCCGTCATCGAACCGGGAATAATTCCCAATTGTCCTTTAGCTGCTGGCGTTGCTCCTTTTCGATGCACAATACATTCTTTGCCATCAACCATTTCTTTCCAAGCAAAATTGTGATGGTTTTCAATAGTTACCGCAATACGTTTTCCTAAGGCTTTAGCCAATCTTCTGTGAATGTCTTCATGACAAGCTTTGGCATACTCACCCGCTAAATTCATAGCCATCCAATATTCTTGACCGTCATGTGTATTCAAATCCAACCAAGCTAAATGCTGTACATTTTTGGGTAACGGACATTGTTTGCTTGCCAAATACGTGTAATGTTTGGCAATATTCGCACCCAATCCGCGGGAACCACTGTGTGATAAAACCGCTACGTATTCTTTAGCTTCCAACTTCCATTCCGGTAACGGATTGTCTAATTTCACAATTCCGAATTCCACAAAATGATTTCCTCCACCAGAGGAACCTAATTGTTTGTAGGCTTTGTCTAACAACTGTTTTACCAATGGAATCGTTTTAAATTCGTCTCTGTAAAACACTTCGTGATCGGCTTTTATTTTATGCGTTTCACTCATCCCAAATTTGGTATTGTCTTTCAAAATCGCTTGCAATTGATGGTCTTTTCCTTTGAAAAAAGACGCTGGCAAATCGAAAATCGATAAGCTCATTCTGCAACCAATATCTACTCCAACTCCGTAGGGAATAACCGCATTATCTGTAGCTAAAACACCGCCAATTGGCAATCCATAACCGTAATGTGCATCGGGCATTAAAGCGCCTTTTACTGAAATTGGTAATTTTAAAGCGTCATACAATTGAAACTTAGCTTGTTCGTCAATTTCGTTTTCTCCAAAGATGGAAAAAGGAGCTCGAGTCGTTTTCAATTCGTTGAATTTTACTTGAACTGGATTCACTAAACCTTCCGCGACTTTTCCCCAAGTACCGTCTCCTTTATATTTTTCTGGATGTAGCAATACTTGTTTCGCTTCGGTTAAAATACTTTCCTTTTTTTCTCTTTTTCGATATCTATTTATTTGCCCTAAAGCAATGTTTATGGCATTATTTTTTGGGAAGCCTAATTTAATTAAGTCTTTCCCAGAGAGTTTATTTCCCATGATTATTTTAAAAATGATTCCTAACAACGAGCATAGACTTACCAAAAAGGCATAGCTATAGCGCATTGTACTATTTTGAATACGTTCCGGGAAAGTTTTTGAAGGTTCTAGAATACACAAAAAAAAGCCCGAAACTAAATGTCTTCGGGCTTTTTCATATATGTTGTTTTATCTATGATTGTGTGAAGCCACGAAGAAGAGCCACATCAGTTCCAACTGACGCAAAGCTTTGAGGTAATGATTTAAATACAAACATTTTTCTTCGTTTAAAAGGTTATTAATTTTCTGACACAAAGATTTATCTTATTTTTTTAATTTTCCTAATAAAAAATACGATTTTTTTGAAATTATTTTTCATTTACTTTTTAAATAATTGATTTTCAATTATTTAAACACAAAAATAAACTGCGATTTTTCTTATAATTTTTATTTATTAGCGTCTCTAACTAATCTTTTCAAAATCGCCCATTGTTTCAAAGCATCTCTGGCTTCAACTGCTGGATAACCCAGCATCACTTTTCCTGCAGGAATATCGGCAGCTACACCAGAACCAGCACCAACAATAGCGCCATCTCCAATTACGATGTGGTCTTTAATAGAAGCGCTTCCGCCAATAATTACGCCATTTCCTAATGTTACAGAACCGGCTAAACCAGAATTTCCTGCCATAATACAAAATTTACCCAATTTACTATTGTGACCAATTTGTACTAAATTATCTATTTTACAGCCATCTCCTAAAATGGTAGAACTGAATTTCCCTCTATCTACACAAGAATTCGCTCCTATTTCAACTCCATTTCCGATGATAACATTTCCAATTTGTGGAATTTTAACTAATCCTTTTTCAGGATCAGGACGAAATCCGAAACCATCTGCACCAATTGTTGCATTTGGATGTAAAATACAATGACTTCCGATATGACAACGCTCACGAATAACCGTTCCCGACCAAATTGTGGTGTTATTGCCAATTGTAGATTCGTCTAAAATGGTTACGTTTGGATAAATAATTACGTTTTCACCAATTTGTACATTTGGTCCAATATACGTTCCTGCTCCTATTTTTGTATGGTGCCCTATACTTGCCGAAGCATCAATAACTGCCGTTGGATGAATATTTACAGCAAAAACAGGTGTATCTGGTGCAAACATTTCTAAAACTTGCGACATCGCTAAATCGGCATTAGCGACTTTAATGAACGCACAATTTTCACCTGGTTCAATTGCAATATCATTATTAACTACAGCAGCACAAGCGTTTGAAGTAGCCCAAAATTTTTCATATTTTTTATTTCCGATAAAAGAAATTTCTGTATCTTTTGCTTCAGCTAATTGTTCTGGAGCTGTGATTGAAGTGGTTGTATTTCCAACAATTTCTCCTTTGAGAATGTGGTTTATTTCTTGAATCGTATAAGTCTTCATTTAAATTAAAGTTAATTAGTAGTAGCTTGAATGGATTAAAAATTTAAAATTCGTTAAAAAATTAAAATATTTTCCACAATCTACGCTAAAACTAATTAATATAAAATTATTTAACGTTTTTGTACAAAAAAAACAAAAAAAGCACGCAATTATAACTTTAAAAATTCACAAATATTTATTGAGACTTATAACTAACAAAACATAGAACACATGCAGTTTGCCGATTAAATGATGCGTTCGTCGGAAATAATATTAATAAATTTATTTTTAAGAGACCTTTGCAAAGTAAAACCCCCAAGTTTACAAAAATCAACTTACTATTTAATTAATAATATTAAAAATAGTAATGAAAAAAATTAAATTATCATTTGTATTCGCCTTATTGCCAGTATTCAGTTTTTCTCAAGTAGGAATTAACACCACAACCCCAACAAAAGAGTTAGATGTAAATGGAGATGTTAGAGTTAGAGGTTTAGCTAATCCAAATAGCAAAACTGTTGTCGTTTACGCTAAACCAGATGGAACATTAGTAAATAGTTATTCTGATCCATCAGCACCAGGAACAAAATTTGTCGGATTTCTAAATTCCGATATTTTACTAGATCAAGATTACAACTTCAAAGAGATTATTTTATCCAATGAATTGATAGATGTGAATAGTGAATACAATGGAACAACAGGAAGATATGCTCCTTTATTCACTGGTTATTATAAAATATCAATGGATTTTGATATTGGAGACTATACTAGTGATGATTATGATTTAGATATTTTAATTGGACTTTGGGATTTCACAGATAATAACTGGGTTTTAAGAAGAACATTTAAACACAGAGATAACAACATTGCTTCTATGACAGCTGGAAGAAACGAGAGTTTTGGAATTTCAAATTATTTACAATTAGAAAAAGGGCATACTTATGGATTTAGAATTTTTAGCGATTATGATACATCAATCACTGGTGCAAATAGAAATGCTAAACTTAAATCCCAAAATAGTGGTTCAACCGGAAAATCACTTTCCACAAGTTTTTCAATAGAAAAAGTACTTTAATATTATTTTCCTCTTGGATGATAACTCTCCATCACATCTGCTAAGAATTTTCTATCTAAATGCATATAGACTTCTGTAGTTGTGATGGATTCGTGACCTAGCATCAATTGTATAGAACGTAAATCGGCTCCATTTTCTAATAAATGTGTCGCAAAAGAATGACGAAAAGTATGTGGAGATATCGTCTTTTTTAAATCGATTTTTACCGCTAAATCTTTAATAATTGTAAAAATCATAGCGCGAGTGAGTTGTTTTCCTCTTCTGTTTAAAAACAAAGTATCTTCATGTCCTTTTTGAATTGACAAATGAGTTCGGATAAAGTTCTTGTAATTCAGAATTATTTTCTGTGTGGGCAAGCCAATCGGAACAAAACGTTGTTTGTTTCCTTTTCCAGTAATTTTGACAAAACCTTCTTCGAAAAATAAATCGGAAATTTTTAACGTTACCAATTCGGACACTCGTAAACCACAGCTGTACAAGGTTTCTAACATTGCTTTGTTGCGTTCCCCTTCAGCTGAAGTTAAGTTTATCGCGTTTATCAGTAAATCGATTTCTTGGGTTGAAAGTGTATCTGGTAATTTTCTGCCTGTTTTTGGGACTTCAATTAACTCTAAAGGTGTGTCTTTTCGGTAATCTTCGAAAATTAAATAATTGAAAAAACTCTTTAATCCAGAAATGATTCTCGATTGACTTCGTGCATTAACTTGTGTAGAAATGGTGTAAATAAACTGCTGCACTTGTTCATCCGTAATTTTAATTGGAGAAACATCTATATTGTTTTCAGACAAAAAACCTACTAATTTTTCAATATCGAAACTATAATTTTCAATTGTATTTGGAGACAATCCGCGTTCCAATCGCAAATAATTTTGATATTCCTTTATGTACGTATTCCAGTTTGGCATTAAGTATTCTGATAATTAATACAGAAACAAAAATAAGTAATTTTTTCCCGATAAAGTTTCTTTAATTTCCATTGATAGCCTATTTTTGCATAAAATTTCAATTCTGAAAAAAGCAATTTCCATATTCATCTGTTTTTTACTCTTTTTGCCAGCAATTAGCAATCTTTTCGTTGTGATTAGTTTCAAAATAAATCAAGATTATATTGCCAAAACGCTTTGTGAGAAAAAAGAAGAAAAGGAAAATACCTGTAACGGACATTGTCATTTGAAAAAAGAATTGAAGAAAGTTTCAGAAACAGAAAATGACTCTAACCTTCCTATTTCATATAAAGAAAAAATGGAATTGGTATTTATTCAACCTGAATTTACCTTTACTTTCTACAATTTTCAAAATCCAAAATCTTTGTTTTCATTTTATATCGAAAGTGAAATTCCAACCCTTACAAATCGAATTTTTCACCCACCACTTACTTAAAATTAAATTTTTAACGTTTAATTTCTAAAACGTATTTATCGAATTTTAATTTTAATCCTTTTCAATAGAATTTTCTATTGAAACATAATATTGTGCTATAATCATTTAGAAATAATGGCTTTAGCTAAATTTTACTATGAAAAACATTTATATTATCTTACTATTTTTAGTAGGAAACCTTGTTGTTGCGCAAAACTCAAAAAGCAACGACACCATTGCAAATACTATTGAAGAAGTGTTTGTAACGGCTAATAAAACTGAAACAAAAAAGGCGGAAATGCCCGTTGCCATTCATAAATTATCCAAAAAAACAATTGAAGAAACTAAAGCCACTTCCATGTACGAATTGGTTAATAAAGTTCCAGGTGCGATAATGGTCAACTTAGGAAATGAGCAACATTCTATGGCAATTAGACAACCGATGACCACCAACTCTTACTTTTTATATTTAGAAGATGGTTTACCTATTCGTCCGTTAGGAATTTTTAATCATAATGCATTATTAGAAATTAATCAATTCAATTTACAGAATATTGAAGTGGTCAAAGGTCCAACTTCATCTATTTACGGACCAGATGCTATTGGAGGTTCTATCAATTTAATTTCGGTTAATCCGAGTTGGCATCCGAGTTTTAAAATTGGCTTACAGGCCGATCAATTTGGTTATAGAAATATTGCTGCTTCTGGAAGTACCACTTTTGGAAAATTGGGCGTTCATATTGCTGGTTTATATGCGGATCAGAAAGATTCATGGATGGCTTATTCTGATTATAAAAAAGCGAATATTAATGCGAAATTGGTTTATCAGTTTAACAATAAAACAAAGTTAATTGGTACGATTTTTAACGGAAATTACTATTCAGATATGTTTGGAAGTGTAAATGAAAAAACATTTTATGATAGAAATTATACAAGTCAATCCAATTTTACTTATAGAAAATCCGAAGCTTTACGAACCAAATTAACTTTTGAAAAAGAATGGAACAGTACCTCAAAAACTTCCATTACGACTTATTTTAGAGACAATAAATTAGGACAAAATCCAGCTTACGGAATTCGTTGGACAACTGGACAAATCATTGCAAAAGGTGAGATTAATTCGATTAATTTTAAAAGTTATGGCGCTTTAATTCAGCAAATTCAAAACATAAATATCCTTAAAACAGAAGCTGTTGCTGGGTTTTTATATGATTATTCTCCAATTACTTATTTTTCGAATCAGATTAGTTTAAAAGCCAACATAAATCCTGGCGGACAAACGGTTTCTAGTTATGAAAATTTAGGCGAAAATGGCGTGAAATTAGCCAATTACGATTCGGAAGTAAAAAATGTTGCAGCCTACATTCAAACGAAAACTAAATTAAATCACGATTTAATTTTAACTTTTGGAATGCGACATGATATTATGGATTTGAGTTACAACAATTATTTAAACAACAGTAACGGAAATCAGAAATATGAAAGCACTACTTTTAAAGGAGGATTAAACTTTATCATCAATAAAAATGTGGGTTATTACATCAATTATTCGGAAGGATTTACGCCACCAGGAGTCACTTCAATTTTCAGATTAAAACCAGGAACTGGAGGAAATACGGGAATTCCAGCTGATTTTTATTACAATTTAAAACCAGCTTTATTCAGAAACTATGAAATTGGTGGTTATGCGAATTTAATACCAAACAAATTAACAATCGATTACGCTTTTTACTTATTAAATGGTAAAAATGAGTTGTTAAATATCCGTCAAGCAGATAATTCTTTCGATTACCAATCGGCTGGACAAACCCGACATAAAGGTGTAGAATTCTCATTGAATTATTACCCTTGTAAGCAATTTCAGTTCAGAATTGGCGGAACAACCGCACAACACACTTTTGTGAAATTTGATGTGTCGGCAAAACCAACAGATGCGCTTAAAAACTTAGATGGATTTGAAATGCCTTCCGCTCCTAAATGGTCAGGAAATAGTGAAATTACTTATAAACCGAATTGGTTTCCAAACTTCAGAATTGCTGTGGAATGTCAGTATGTTTCAAGTTATTTCCAAGATCAAATTAATACTGTAAAATATGAAGGTTACACCATTTTTAACTCGAGATTAGGTTATAAATGGAGAAGCTTTGAGGTGTTTACGAATGTTTTAAACGCGACTGATAAATTATATGCTTATAATGTTTCTCGAGGCAATGCAAGTTCGTCACAAGCAACATATACAGTAGCTGCTCCAAGAACTTTTATGTTTGGATTCCAATATAGTTTTGATTTAAAGAAATAATTATGAGAACGAAAGATTCAAAATTTAAAAAAAGATTGAAACAAAATATTTATAAATATCATAAATATTTAGCTTTTTTCACTATTCTTCCAGTAATATTCTGGAGTTTATCTGGAATTATGCATCCGATGATGTCACATTTTTTCAAACCTGAAATAGCAAAAGAATATTTAGAAAATCAGAGAATTGATACAACAAAAATTAATTTTACATTAAAAGAAGTTTTAACTAAGAACAATATTAATTCTATTAAAAACTTCCGAATTGTTAGTTTTAAAAACCAACAGTTTTATCAAGTTAAAAACAGCAAAAATGAATTCATGTATTTCAATACACAGACGTCCAATTTGCTTAAAAATGGTGACAATTTATATGCAGAATGGTTATCTAGATATTTTTTAAATGATAGTATTAGTAAAGTCTCAAACCATATTGTTTTAACAGAATTTGACAATCAATACAAGTACATTAATAGATATTTACCTGTTCATAAAATTTCCTATAATCGTAATGATGAAATGGAAATTTATGTTGAAACGGCATCTAGTAAATTGGCAACTTTTAATCCCAAATCGCGTCAAGCTTTTATTTGGTTTTTTGACACGTTTCATAATTTCTCCTTTATAGAGAAAATTTCAAATGAATATGCCCGAATTATTTTAGTTGGCTTTTCCTTATCAATAATTTTATTGAGTGCTCTTAGCGGCTTAATTATTTATGGTTTATTCTGGAAACAATTTAAAAAGATAAACACGACAACAAGTGAACTAAAAGCTAGAAAAAATCATAGAAAACTGGGGCTTTTATTCTCCTTTTTCACGTTTGCTTTTGTTTTAAGTGGCTTATTTCATATTATCAAAAAATGGGAACCCAACACCATTACGTCTTTAGTTTATGAGCCAATTTTCAAAACAAAAAGTATTGATTTTGATATTAAGAAATTGAACTTAGATTGGAATGAAGAAATTAATTTTGGCTTGATCAATTTTAATAACAAAACATATTTAAGAAGTAGCACTAAAAAAATAGAAAAAAATGACAATAAAGATTTAAAAAACAAACCAAAACCAAGTTACACCATTTCGTTTTACAAGATCAATCAACTTAATAAACCAGAAGATTTAGATGTAAAATATGCTCAATTTTTAGTTACCGAATTAAACAAAGAACATCAATTTATAGATCGTAATTTATTAGAGGAAAGCAATCAAAAAGAAGTTGCTATTTTAAATGATTTTGATAAAAAAGAATATGGTTTTGTAAACAAAAGACTTCCAGTTATCAAAATTGCTTATAATACTCCAGAAAACAATACTTTCTTCATTGAAACTAATACATCCAGAATTGCAGCAAAAGTCAATAATTATGACAGAGCTGAAGGGTATACTTTTGCATTATTTCATAAATTTTTATATTTAGAATGGGCAGGAAAATCAATTCGAGATTTTGTAACCGTACTTACTGCATTATCAATTTTAGTAATTTGTATTATGGGATTACTAATCTTAAAGAGAAAGTAAATAAAACTAAAAAATCGTCCCGATATAATCGGGACGATTTTTTTTAGGCATAAAAAAAAGCCTTACATTTCTGTAAGGCTTTGGGTGGAAGACCGGGTTCGAACCGGCGACCCTCGGTACCACAAACCGATGCTCTAACCAGCTGAGCTACAACCACCATGTATGAATACGGGTGCAAATATAAGACTAAACTTGAAACTTGCAAAGAAAATTTAATAAATTTTACAACAATTTTACAACAAATCCCCTAAACTATTGACTGTCAAATATCTTTCAACAGTAAAACCTTCGGCGTGTTCCACTCCTACTAAACGTCCTAAATCCATTGCGCGATATTCGATACTATTTAAGAAGTTTTTTGACGTAATTGGCGTTGTTGGTTCGTTAGAATTTGGATCGTAAAATTGTGTTTTATACGCTTTTACCGATTCCATTTTTACATCCATGAAACCAGAAATATCTACAACAAAATCAGGTTCGATGTTTTGCCATTGAATGTAATGATACACTAATTTTGGTCGAAAATGCGTTTGTTTCTCGCCATTTAGTTCCGTTTCAATTTTTGATAAACCTGATAAAAAACAAGCGTCGCTAACCAACTTACTACCTTTTCCGTGGTCGATATGTCTATCCGTAATCGCATTACACAAAACAATTTCAGGTTGATATTTGCGAATCATTTTGATAATCTCCAATTGATGTGCTTCATCGTTTAAGAAAAAGCCATCTCTGAAATTTAAATTTTCTCTAACAGGAACTCCTAAAATTTTCGCAGCTTCGGCAGCTTCTTCATCTCTAGTTTGTGCGGTTCCCCTTGTGCCTAATTCACCACGAGTTAAATCGATAATTCCGACTTTCTTACCCAAAGAAATTTCTTTGGCAATTGTGCCTGAACAACCTAATTCTACATCATCTGGATGTGCACCGAATGCTAATATGTCTAGTTTCATATTTTAAAGATTCAAGTAAAAAGGCAAAAGTAAAAAGTTTAATTACAACTATTTACTAATCACTTTTCACTATTGACTAATATATTTAATATTGTTTTGGCTTTATTTTCTGTTTCTATAAATTCTTTGTCGGCTTGGCTGTCTTTTGTTATTCCGCAACCGACGTAAATATTGACTTTACATTGATTTTTGAGATTGACATTGGAATTGCAATTGACAAACTCACAACATCTCAAATTTACAAATAAATTGGTTTGTTCTTGCATTTGAAATTCGCCTAAAAATCCAGCATAATATTTTCTATTATAGTTTTCGTTTTCTAAAATGAAATTTCTAGCACTTTCTAAAGGCATTCCGCAAACTGCAGATGTTGGATGCAATGCGTTTATCACATCTAATTCTGAAACATTTTGTTTTAATTTTCCAGAAATATCCGATTTTAAATGTACTAAATTCCCAGCTTTTTGTGTGTACGAATCAGAAATTTTCAACTCTTCAACTAAACTTTCTGTTCGATTTTTAATATAATCTGTTACCAATTGCTGTTCAACAATTTCTTTTTCTTGCCAAATTACATTTTCAGAAAAAACTTGTGTACCAGCTAAAGCAACTGTTTCAAAGGTATTGTTTTTAATTTTTGCTAATTGTTCTGGTGTAGCGCCCATCCATAAACCAACTTTCGGATGAAACCATAAAAATCTAAAAGCTGTTGGGTATTTTTTTAATAGATTTTGATACGATTTTATAACATCAACGGATTGAGAAACTTCTATTTTACGGGATAAAACGACTTTTTCAAAAGTTCCTTTTTCAATTTCTGAAACGCCATTTCTGACTAAATTTTCGAAAGAGATTTGAGCTTTTTCATCAGATTTAGAATCAATTTGAATTGAATTTTCCTCTGATACAAGATTCATTTCTTCTTGAAAAACTTCTGAATTAGAAAAAGGAAAAACTACATTGGTTTCGTTATAAAAACTTGCAAAAACAAATCCACTTTGATTTTCAAATACATTTAAAACAGCATCTTTTGGAAAAACACCACATAAAGTTGTTTCATTTGGCTTCGCATAAACTACAAAAGGCAATTGATTTTGAAAACTGAAAGTAGCTTTTTCTAATACATTCATTATCTTTCTCTTCTTGATAATACCATATTAGATAATTTACATAGAGAAATTAATTTGTCTTTTTCATCTACAATTCTTATTTCCCATAAATGAATACTAGCTCCTTTATGCACAATTTTAGCTGTACAATAAACTGTTCCTTCACGCTTACTTCGTAAATGATTGGCACTGATTTCTATACCACGAACTTCTTGTTTTTCTGGATTAATAAACATTAATGAAGCCGCACTTCCTACACTTTCAGCTAAAGCAACTGTAGCGCCACCGTGAAGTAAGCCCATGGGTTGATGCACTCTTGAATTCACAGGCATTTTTGCAGTTAAAAAATCTTCTCCAGCGTCAATATACTCAATTTCAAGCGTTTCCATTAAGGTGTTTTTAGACCATTGCTTACAAAGTGCTAAAAACTTTTCTTTATTAAACATAAATAGTTATTTTTACAAAGTTACAAATTTATATTTCGAATAAAAATATACTAAAACGAAGATTTTTTCGTTTTAAATAAAATTTAACACACTATGCGTCAGTTTATACTTTTCCTTGGTTTAATTGCTACTTTTTGTTTCACTTCATGTAGAAACGAACTTGATTTCGAATCGAGTATTGGAGATTTATCATTCTCTAAAAAAACCGTGTATTTAGATACTGTCTTTACCAATATTGGTTCAAGTACTTACACCTTGAAAGTATATAATAAAAGTGATAAAAACATCTCAATACCAAGTGTTAGATTAGGAAAAGGACAAGCTTCTAACTATCAATTAATGGTTGATGGTATGGCTGGAAAAGAATTCGAAAATGTAGAACTTTTGGCAAAAGATAGCATGTATGTTTTTATATCTGTAAATTCAGATGTTGCAGATGCGAATCCAACTGATTTTTTATATACAGATGAAATTCAGTTTGGAAATGGCGTAAATTTTCAAAAAGTTAATCTGGTGACTTTAATTCAAGATGCCGTTTTTATATATCCTGAAAGAAGTGGCAGTCCAAATAATTACACCTACGAACAAATTAATTTAGGGACAAATACCGATCCTGTAAACATAACAGGAACCAATTTAAGTCATACCGACGTTGTTAATGGTGACGAATTACATTGGACTAATACAAAACCCTATGTCGTTTATGGCTATGCGAAAATTCCAGAAAACGAGACTTTAATCGTAGATGCTGGTGCGAAAGTTCATTTTCATGCTAATTCAGGATTAATTGTTGCTGACGATGCGAGTTTGGATATAAATGGCGGATTAAGCACCTATAACACTGATGGGTCAGTTTTAGTCAACAACGAAGTGATTTTCGAAGGTGACAGACTAGAACCAATTTATGCAGAAGCAGCAGGACAATGGGGAACTGTTTGGTTTTTACCTGGAAGTAAAGCAAATAACATTACTAATTTAACTATAAAAAATGCAACAGTTGGTATGTTAGTCTCTGGAAATGATGGCACTCCTACTCCAACTATTGATATGACGAATGTTCAAATTTATAATTGTGCCAATGTTGGAATTTTAGCCCGAACGGGAAATATGATTGGTAAAAACATAGCCGTTAACAATTGTGGACAAGCCAGCTTAGCTTGCACTTTCGGTGGAAGTTACGATTTTACACATTGTACGTTTGCCAATTATTGGAGTTCTCCGAGTCAAACTTGTTTGGTTATGGACGATTATGATGGAAATAGTTTATATGCTTTAAACAAAGCCGATTTTAAAAATTGTATTTTTTATGGCTCAACAAATTTAGGGATTGTACTTAAAAAAACAGGCTCTACATTTAATTACAAATTCGATAATTGCTTAATTAGATTTAATGATTTTAATAATCAGTTTGGAAGTAATCCGCTTTATGCTTTTAACAATTCTGCATTATTTACGGGATGCTTAATTTCAAATAACTCCAACTCATTTAATCCAAAATTTAAAAACACGGATAAAAACAAACTTAACATATTATTGGGTTCATCAGTAATTGGAAACGCAAATTTAAGCTTTTCAACTTTTGCTGATATTCTAGGAAATTCTAGGGCAACCTCATCAGATATGGGAGCTTATGAATATTTACCATAAATTTCAAATTTAGAGCGGTTTTTACCGCTCTTTTTTTTTATACTTTAATAAGAAAGTTTAACTTTGCACCACAAACAACTAACAACTCAACATAATGATTTTTTTCTTTGGAAACCAAAGCAATACAGTATTTGCAGTTCAAGCACAATCTGAAATTTCTACCGAAAACATCCAAAAACTAAACTGGCTATTTGGAGAAACACAACAAATTGACAGTAAAACCATCTCTCAAAATTTCGTAGGACCACGTGCTGCTATGGTTACACCATGGAGTACAAATGCGGTTGAAATCACTCAGAACATGGGGATTTCAGGGATTATTAGAATCGAAGAATTCGAAAAAGTATCGATTGATTTCAATGATTTTGATCCGATGTTACTTCAAAAATACACAGAATTACATCAAGATATTTTCACAATTAATATTCAACCTGAAGCTATTTTAGAAATTGATGATATTAATGCGTACAACAAGCAAGAAGGTTTAGCTTTAAGTTTAGAAGAAGTAGAATATTTAGATAATTTAGCAACCAAATTAGGCAGAAAACTTACGGATTCTGAAATTTTTGCTTTCTCACAAGCCAATTCAGAACACTGTCGTCATAAAATTTTCAATGGAACTTTTGTAGTTGATGGAGAAGAAAAACCAACATCATTATTCAAGTTAATCAAAAAAACATCTCAAGAAAACCCTAACGATATCGTTTCGGCATATAAAGATAATGTTGCTTTTGTTAAAGGTCCGAAAGTGACACAATTCGCACCAAAAAGCGCCGACAAACCTGATTTTTACGAAGAAAAAGAATTTGATTCTGTACTTTCTTTAAAAGCAGAAACACATAATTTCCCAACAACTGTTGAACCTTTCAATGGAGCAGCAACAGGTTCTGGAGGAGAAATTCGTGACCGTTTAGCAGGTGGACAAGGTTCCTTACCATTGGCAGGAACAGCAGTTTACATGACTTCGTATTCAAGATTGAATGACAATCGTAAACATGAAGAAGCGATGGCTGAACGTCCTTGGTTGTATCAAACACCAATGGATATTTTGATTAAAGCGTCAAACGGAGCTTCAGATTTTGGAAATAAATTTGGGCAACCGTTAATTACTGGTTCGGTTTTAACTTTCGAACATGAAGAAGCTTCGAGTGCCTCAGCTTCAAAGAGCAGAAAATTAGGTTATGATAAAGTTATCATGCAAGCAGGTGGAATTGGGTACGGAAAATTAGATCAAGCGATTAAAAAGAAACCACAAGAAGGTGATAAAATTGTCATTCTTGGTGGAGAAAATTATAGAATTGGAATGGGTGGAGCGGCAGTTTCATCAGCAGACACAGGAGCTTTTGGTTCAGGAATTGAATTAAATGCGATCCAACGTTCTAATCCAGAAATGCAAAAACGTGCTGCGAATGCTATTCGTGGTTTAGTGGAAAGTGATAACAATCCAATTGTTTCTATTCACGATCATGGTGCGGGTGGACACTTAAATTGTTTATCAGAATTAGTAGAAGAAACTGGTGGATTAATCGATTTAGATAAATTACCAGTTGGAGATCCAACACTTTCTGCTAAAGAAATTATCGGAAACGAATCTCAAGAAAGAATGGGATTAGTGATTGGTGAGAAAGACATGGACATCTTACAAAGAATTGCCGATAGAGAACGTTCTCCAATGTATGAAGTTGGAGTGGTAACTAATGATCACAGATTTACATTCGAATCGAAATCTACAGGTTTAAAACCAATGGATTATGCTTTGGAAGACTTTTTCGGAAGTTCGCCAAAAACAATCATGAATGACAAAACAATTGCTAGAAATTACAGCAATTCAGCATATAATTCAAAAGAAATTCCAACCTATTTAGAGCAAGTTTTACAACTTGAAGCTGTAGCTTGTAAAGACTGGTTAACAAACAAAGTTGACCGTTGTGTTGGTGGAAAAGTGGCGAAACAACAATGTGTTGGACCGTTACAATTGCCTTTGAATAATGTTGGTGTAATGGCTTTAGACTTTAAAGGAAAAGAAGGAATTGCCACTTCAATTGGCCATGCTCCTATTTCGTCTTTAATTGATCCAGTTGCTGGTACAAGAAATGCTATTGCAGAATCGCTTTCTAACTTAGTTTGGGCGCCTTTAAAAGATAATTTAGATTCAGTTTCGTTATCAGCAAACTGGATGTGGGCTTGTAAAAATGAAGGTGAAGATGCTCGTTTATATGAAGCGGTTCAAGCTTGTTCAGATTTCGCTATCGAATTAGGAATCAACATCCCAACAGGAAAAGATTCCCTTTCAATGAAGCAAAAATATCCTAATGATGAAGTAATTGCGCCAGGAACGGTTATTATTTCAGCTGCTGGAAATTGTTCGAATATTACGAAAGTGGTAGAACCTGTTTTACAACGAAATGGTGGAAACATTTACTATTTAAACTTATCTCAAGATTCGTTTAAATTAGGTGGTTCGTCATTTAATCAAACGCAAAATAAAGTTGGAAATGAAACGCCAACGATCAAAAATGCTGCTTTCTTCAAAAATGCATTTAATACGTTACAAGATTTAATTAAAGAGAGAAAAATCAAAGCGGGACACGATATTGGAAGTGGTGGTTTAATCACAACTTTATTAGAAATGTGTTTTGCTGATGTGAATTTAGGTGCGAATTTCGACTTAACTTCAATTAACGAAAATGATTCTACTAAATTATTATTCTCTGAAAATATTGCGGTAGTTTTTCAAGCTGATGCTGAAGTAGAAGCAACTTTTAAAGCGAATGGAGTTGAAATTTTCAATATCGGAACAGTAACGAATTCGGATTCTGTTTCTATTACAAACTTTGATGACACTTTCAATTTAAGTGTTTCAAAATATAGAAAAGCGTGGTTTGAAACTTCGTATTTATTAGATCAAAAACAAACTAAAAACGGAAAAGCGTTAGAGCGATTTGAAAACTTCGCTAATCAACCTTTACAGTTTACATTCCCATCTCATTTTGATGGAAAATTAGCACCGACTTCTACAACAAACCGACCAAAAGCCGCAATCATTCGTGAAAAGGGAAGTAATTCTGAGCGTGAAATGGCAAATGCTATGTATTTAGCAGGTTTTGATGTGAAAGATGTTCACATGACGGATTTAATTTCTGGTCGTGAAACTTTAGATGACATTCAATTTATTGGAGCCGTTGGTGGATTTTCGAATTCAGATGTTTTAGGTTCAGCAAAAGGTTGGGCTGGTGCCTTTTTATACAACGAAAAAGCAAATACAGCCTTGAAAAACTTCTTCAAAAGAGAAGACACACTTTCTGTTGGAATTTGTAATGGTTGTCAGTTAATGATGGAATTAGAATTGATTACTCCAGAACATGAAGTTCACGGAAAAATGAAACATAACGATTCACATAAACACGAAAGTGGCTTTACTTCTGTAAAAGTTCAAAAGAATAATTCTGTGATGTTATCTAGTTTAGAAGGAACAACTTTAGGAGTTTGGATTTCGCATGGAGAAGGAAAATTTAATTTACCATTATCGGAAGAAAACTATAACATTGTAGCTAAATATGGTTACGAAGGTTATCCGGCCAATCCTAATGGTTCAGATTACAACACGGCAATGATGTGTGATGCAACTGGAAGACATTTAGTTACAATGCCACATATTGAGCGTTCTACTTTCCCTTGGAACTGGGCTAATTATCCAGAAAGAGGTCAGAAAGACGAAGTGACTCCTTGGTTAGAAGCATTTGTAAATGCTAGAAATTGGATCGAAAACAAAAAATAATAAAAACAAATAACTACAAAAAATCCATTTTTCGAAATGGATTTTTTGTTTTTTATATAATATAAAACCCGTTGGGTGTAATTAGTTTCTGATAAGAATTTTTCGTCAGTTCGAGTGATTTTTTTCAAAAAATCGTATCAAGAACAAGAAAAATTTCTTTAAAAACTATTCTCGATACATTTTTTGTTTCGTTGAACTGCACAAAAAACACTCGAATTGACGTTTTTTTTAAATACACCCAAGGGTTATAAAAGTATTTTATAATTATACGTTACTTGAAGAAGTAAATTTTGTAATTATATGTATTAATTCAGAACTTGTAAATGGTTTGTTTAAAACATCAGAAATTCCAGACATTTGTACTTTTTCTTGAATTTCTGATTTATCAAAAGCAGTAAAAGCAATAATTGGAATGTTTTTATTAAATTTTCTAATTTCTATAGTGGTGTCAAACCCATCAATTTCTGGCATATTAATATCCATTAATACGATATCAAATTCCTTTAATCGAATCATTTCAATAGCTTCAAATCCATTATCTGCAATAGTTGGTATACAGTTTAAATTTTTAATCGTTTTAGAAGTTACTATTTGATTTATTTTGTTGTCATCTACAATTAATACATTTAAATTATTAAACTCATGATTAATAACTTCTGTTTCAAACTGAATACTGTTTGATGCTTTTTCTAAATTTAGAATAAAACTAAATTCAGAACCTTTACCTAATTCTGATTTTAATTCAATTTTAGAATTAAAAAGTAATAAAATATCATTTACAATTGTTAATCCTAAGCCACTTCCTTGAAAAAAATTATCTTTAGGTGTTATTTGAAAAAATTTATCAAAAATCCTTTTCTGATTTATTTCTGAAATCCCAAACCCAGTATCTATAAAACTAAATTTAATAACTTGTAAATTATCGATTTCATTTATTTTATCAATTTTAATAGTTACATCTCCATTTTTTGTAAATTTTAATGCATTTGAAGCTAAATTTAGGCATAACTGAGTCAATTTTACTTCATCTGAGCTAAAATACTCATTCACATTTTCATCTATTTCTATTACAAATTTATTATTATTTTGAATTGCAATTTGTTCTAAATTTAATTTAACTGAATTGATTATGCTTTTAAATTCGAAAATACTTTTTTCTAATTTAGAATTTTTATTTTCAAGTTTTGAAATTTGCAAAACATCGTTTACTAAACTTAATAAATATTTAGCGGAATATTTTAATGATTTTAAATGGCTTCTACTTTCTTCTTCAATTACTGATTTTTCTAAAATTTCTGTTAAGCTAATAACTCCAAAAAGCGGCGTACGAAGTTCATGGGTTATGGTAGAAACAAATTTAGATTTCATTTCATTTGATTCTTCTGCTACAAGTTTAGCCTTTTCTAATTCGATATTTAGACTGGTAAGTTGTTCATTAATTTTATTCTTATTTTTATATAACTTTAAAATATAAATAGAAAAACAACTAATTATTGCAAGAAATATTAAAGTTATGTAAAATATATTTTTGTTAAGTTTTAAATTTTGTTCTTTACTTTTTAATTCAAAGTCTGCTTTAATTTTATCGATTTTGAAAGCATCTAAAATTAAAGCTGAAGAAGTTTCTTTTGCTTTATTTAATATTTCTTTATTATAAAATATTTCATTAATACTATCGGCTTGTTTTAAGTATAATGCAGCTTCTTGTGGTTTATTTATTTTTGATAATAATCTGGAGTATCTATATAAGTATTCGCTTTTTTTTTCTTTAAATATTAATTTCTCACTAAATGTTGCTAGCCCATCTTGATACGTTTTTTCAGCTAATTGATATTGGCCAATTCCTTCATAATAGGTTGCTTGCAACATATAAACGATGTTATTAAAAAGTTTATTACCATATTTTGGATGTAACTTTATAAAATCGTCTAAATAAGGTTTAGCATTTTCAAATTCTTTAAATTTTAAATAGGACCATGCTAAATTCATTGAAATTAAGCAAATATCTTCATTAAGATTATTTTTTTTTGCAAGTCGCAACGCTTGTTTATAATAAGATATAGCCTTTTTTTGATTAGATTTTGTTTCACAAAACCCTGTAAAAAGGTTGCCTAAATTATTTAATACAAGAATTTGATGTTTTAAGTTGTTCGTTTTTTTGGCTAATACTAAAGATTTATTAAAGAAATAATTTGAAAATTCTAAATTTTTAATTTGTGCAAAGTTTCTTCCTATTCTATTATAAATATTTGATACTAATGTGTCATTTTTTATTTTCTCTGCTTCAATTAAGGCAAATCTTAATTCTTTTAATGAATTATAATAATCAGATTTTTTATAATAATTATTACCTAACTCAAACAAACTATCTACTTGTTTAGAGGTATACTTTTTATTTTGAGCAAATCCTAATTGAAAACTAATTAATACTATTAGGAAATATTTTAATGAACTCATATAATTCTATAAATTTATGTGTTTGATTATTAAATTTTGCAAATCAGTAAATTCGAAAGGTTTTACTAAAATATCATTCATTTTGTACTTTGAAATATCACCTTCTAACTCGTATTTATCCGAAGCAGTTAATGCTATTATTGGAGTTGTTATTCCTAATTCGTGGATTTTTTCTGTTGTTTCAAAACCGTTCATTTTGGGCATATCAATATCCATTAAAATAATGTCGAATTTATTAGTTTTTAAAATTTCTAAGGCATGAAAACCATCTACAGCAATGGTACAAAATTATCTTGTTTTTTTCAAGTATTTTTTATGTAACAATTTGATTTACTTTATTATCTTCCACCACTAAAACCCTCAAATTATCAATAGTCATGCCGTTTTTATTTGAAGTACTTCTTTCTACTTCTTTTCCTAAAATTAATGGAATAGAAAATCGAATAGTTGTTCCTTTATTTATTTCACTATCTATATGAATTTGTCCGTCAAATGAATCTACAAATCGTTTTACGATGGCTAAACCTAATCCTGTTCCTTGAAACTGTTCGTCGGAATTTCTTTCCACTTGAACAAATTTATCGAATACTTTATCAATATATTTTTGAGGAATTCCTATACCAGTATCGGTAATTTCAAAATTTAAAACAGAATTATTTACGACATAAATATGAATATTAACGTTTCCATCTTTTGTGAATTTAAGCGCATTACTCAATAAATTTAATAAAATTTGAGACAGTCTTGTCTTATCGGTTTTTATATATTTTGGAACATCTGGATCTAAATCTAAAGTGATAACATTATAATATTGTTTAGCAATCACTTCCATAGAATTTACTATAGTTTCGATTTCACTTTTAAAATTAATATCTTCATAAACAAGCTCAATATTTTCCGATTCAATTTTGGATAAACTTAAAACATCATTGATTAATGACAATAAATATTTTGCTGAAAACTTTAATGAATTTATGTATTTACTATCTTTTAATTCGGCATGTTCATTTTCAATTATCTCAGTCAAACCGATTACTCCATAAAGAGGCGTTCGTAATTCGTGACTAACCGTTGACATGAACTGAGCTTTTAGTTTGGCTATTTCTTCTGTTTTTTGTTTTGCATTATATAATTCTATATTTGCTTTTTTAAGTTTTTTATTAATTTTTATATTTTTAGTAAAGTTTTTATATAGAAAGTACATTAGAGTTAAAAAAGTAAAAACTAAGATGGTAAGAAAAATGATAAAGTATTTATTGAAATTTAATTTTTTAACGTAATCTTTATTTTCTTGTTCAACTTTTTCAATTCTTGAATTTATTAAATCTAATCTAAACGTTTGATCCTTTCCTTGTAGTATGTTTTTTTGTTCTTCGTTATAAATTTCACTGTTTAAATCGATATATAGTTTATAATATTCAACAGATTTTTCTAATTTATTGTATTTTTTATAAAACTCAGCAAACGATTTATAAATATCAAGTAAGTTCATTCTAATTGCTGGCGTATTATCTTTTTTACCAGCTTCTATAGCGCCAAAATAAGCTTTTTCAGCATTTTTAAAATCATTTTTATACAAATCATAATACGCTGAATAAGAAGCATACATAGAAATAATAACATCCATTTCATTAGAAACTAAAACCTTGTCTTTTGATTTATCTAAGTATTTTTTACCTTCTTCGTATTGTTTTAGTTCGATTAAATTGGCGCCAATATTGAGTGCTGCCACTAAAAAATCACTATTATTTTTAAGATTTTTTGTGTGATGAAATGCTTTTTTAAAATAATAAGTTCCTTTGTTAATATCTATATTATTATAGGAATAAACACCGCCAAGATTGTTGTATAACCAGCCCAAAGCAGCGTTGTTATTTATTTTGGAAGCACATAGTATTCCTTCTTTATATAACTCAATTGCCTTTTTATAATCTGTAAATTGTTCAAAATTTAATCCTAATAAATTATATGCTTTAGCCGCTAGTTCAAAATTTTGTTTTTTTAAAGAATAAGTAAGAATTTTTTCGGTTTGTTTTATAGATTATTTAGATTGTAAAAATTAGTACTCGCAATGGTAAATAATTTTTGAGCCTCCTCATCACTATTTACATTTGTTTGGGAAAAATGTATATTGAAAACCAATAAAAAAAAGAAAATAAATTTAAAATTTTTCATATCTTAAATATAAAGAAGAGGTAAAACTACAAATTCAATCATTTCAAATATAATTTACACATGTTTCTCTATAATTACTTGCAAATCTTTAATTTCGAAAGGCTTTACTAAAACATCATTAATTCCATTAATGGCCATTTCATTAATTATTTCATTTTTATCTGAAGCTGTCAGAGCAATAATTGGCGTTAGAATTCCTAATTCTCTAATCTTTTTAGAAGCATCAAATCCGTTTAAAACCGGCATGTGAATATCCATAAGAATCAAATCGAATTTATGTTTTTCAACCAACTCAATTGCTTCTAATCCGTTTTCTGCGATCTTACATGAATGGTCACTTTTATCTAAAAGTTTTTTAGTAACCATTTGATTGATCTTGTTATCTTCTACAACAAGAATCTTCAAATTTATCTTATTTACTTTAGGTGCTAACATTGTAATATCTTTAAATATTATTTCGCAATCAGCAACAATATAGGGTATTTTTACCGTAAAAACAGTTCCTTTATTCATTTCACTTTTTACTGAAATTTCTCCTTTAAACAAATCTACTAATCTTTTTACAATAGATAAACCAAGTCCAGTTCCTTTGTATTGCTCATTTAAATTGACATCAACTTGTACGAATTTTTCGAAAATTTTATCTAAATATTCTTCAGGAATTCCAATCCCGTTATCTTCAATTTGAATTTGAATTTTTTGAATAGTATCTTCTTCTAAAAGTTGTAATTTAATGGAAACCACACCTTTTTTTGTAAACTTTAATGAGTTGCTAATTAAGTTAATTAGAATTTGAGAAAATCGAGTTAAATCGGTTTTTATAAATTGTGGAACTGCATCCGAAACTTTAATATTTAATTCGTTTTTATTTGATTTAGCAATAATTCCTAATGATTCTCGAATAACAGAAATTTCTTTTCTAATCTCAACATTGTCATAAATTAATTCAAACTTTGTATCTTCAATTTTATATACATTCAACACATCATTAATTAAAGACAACAGGTAATTTGAAGAGAATTTTAGTGCTTTAAAATACTTATTTTTCTTTAGCTCAACATGTTCCGATTCGATAATATCAGCCATTCCAATTACACCATATAAAGGCGTTCTAAGTTCATGACTCACATTGGATAAAAATTGTGATTTTAAAAGCGAAGCTTCTTCCGATTTTATATTAGCGATTTTTAATTGTTCGTTGGAATCGAAAAGTTTTTTATTTAATTTTCTATAATCTAAGTAGTTTTTAAACATATAAATTAAAAATAATAATAGAACTCCTGCGAAAAACAAACTCATTTTCACCAACTTTGACGAAGCAATCATTTTTTGATCTTGCACCTTTTTTTCAGATAAAACTTTCTGAATTTTATTATTCATTTCTAATTCATCAATTGAAATACCTGCAATTTTAACATCCTTATTTCTTTCTTTTAAGTTTAATTCGTCTTGTAGTTTATCGTGTTTTTCAAGAAAAAACAATGCCTTTTCTTTATTATTTATTTTTTTGTAAAACTTATAAATTTCATTATAAATCTCTAATTCATTAGGTTTAAAAAATTCAATATTATTTTCTTTTAATCGTTCTAAAACAAGATTATAATTTTTTTCTGCTTCTACATTTTTATTTTTATTTGAATTGTAGTTTCCTAATAATGTATGGTAAGTAATGTACATTTCAAAATCATTTTCTGACTTTAAAGTTGGAAGAATTTTATCTAAATATACTTTTCCAGCATCAAACTTTTCTAGTCTAAAATAAGCGGCAACGATATTTAATTCTGTAAAAGCAATTTCTAATTTATCTGCGTATTTTAAAGAATACTTATAAGATTTAAAATAATATTCTAATCCCTTTTCAGGATTGTCCAAACCGAAGAAATAAAGATTTCCTATATTGTTATATAAGTATTCTAATAATTGCTTATCGTTAGCTTTTATAGCATATTTTATTCCTTCTTTATAATAATACAAAGCTTTTTTTAAATCAGAAAACTCCTCATAGTTTAGTCCAATAATATTATAAGCCTTGGCAGCATAACTATTGTCGTTTTTACTTAAAGAATATTGCAATAGTTTTTGTGCATTATTTAAAGATGATTTACAGTTTAAATCATTTAAATCGGCAATGGATTTTTGGAGCACTTTTTTTGCTTCTTCTTTATTGGTTAGAGCAATTTGAGCAAAAATAAATTTTGGGAATAAGAGAAAAAAAAAGAGTATAAAATATAACTTGGCTTTCATTTTTTTAATTGAAATATGGTAAAAATAAAAAAATCCTGAAATAAATCAGGATTTTTGCTGTAATTTATTTACAAATTATCGAATTAACTTCTTGTATTTGATACGAGTTGGCGTTACATCTTTACCTAATCGTTTGCGTTTGTTTTCTTCGTATTCTGTAAAACTTCCTTCGAAACTATACACTTGAGAATCTCCTTCAAAAGCTAAGATATGTGTACAAACTCTATCTAAGAACCATCTGTCGTGAGAAATAATAACGGCACAACCTGCAAAATTCTCTAAACCTTCTTCTAAAGCACGAAGTGTATTGATATCTAAATCATTCGTTGGCTCATCTAATAAAAGTACGTTTCCTTCTTCTTTTAAAGTCATGGCTAAGTGTAAACGGTTACGTTCACCTCCAGAAAGTGTTGCTACTTTTTTATTTTGATCACTTCCACCAAAGTTGAAACGAGATAAGTATGCTCTTGAATTTACTTGACGTCCACCCATCATGATTAATTCTTGACCATCACAGAAGTTCTCCCAAAGTGTTTTGTTTGCATCAATGTTTGAGTGTGACTGATCCACATAAGCGATTTTCACAGTATCTCCAACTGAGAAAGTTCCGCTATCTGTTTCTTGCTCGCCCATAATCATTTTGAAAATAGTAGATTTACCCGCACCATTTGGTCCGATAATTCCAACAATTCCTGCTTGTGGTAAAACGAAATTTAAATCGTCATATAATAATTTATCGCCGAATGCTTTTGCTACATTTTTAGCTTCAATTACATTTGTTCCTAAACGTGGTCCATTAGGAATGTAAATTTCTAATTTCTCGTCTAATTCTTTTTGGTCTTCGTTTAATAATTTATCGTAATTCTGTAAACGTGCTTTTTGTTTTGTTTGACGACCTTTAGCTCCTTGACGAACCCAGTCTAACTCACGCTCTAAGTTTTTTCTACGTTTTGAAGCTACTTTTTCTTCTTGCGCCATACGAGTTGACTTTTGGTCTAACCAAGAAGAATAATTTCCTTTCCATGGAATACCTTCTCCTCTATCTAACTCTAAAATCCAACCTGCAACGTTATCTAAGAAATATCTATCGTGCGTTACAGCAATTACAGTTCCTGAATATTGTGCTAAATGTTGTTCTAACCAAAGTACAGATTCTGCATCTAAGTGGTTGGTTGGCTCATCTAATAATAAGACGTCTGGTTGTTGTAAAAGTAAACGACATAAAGCTACACGACGTTTTTCTCCACCTGATAACACACTAATTGGTGTTTCTGGATCTGGCGTACGAAGCGCGTCCATTGCAATTTCTAATTTAGTATCAATTTCCCAAGCACCTGAAGCGTCAATTCTATCTTGTAATTCTGCTTGACGATCCATTAACTTTTCCATCTTCTCAGGGTTTTCATACACCTCAGGCAAAGCGAAATCGTCATTAATTTTATTGAATTCTGCTAATAATTCAAATGTTTCTGCTGCTCCTTCACGAACAATATCAATAACCGTTTTAGTTTCATCTAAAAGTGGTTCTTGCTCTAAATATCCAACGGTATAACCTGGTTGAAAAACCACATCACCTTGGTAATTTTTATCAATACCAGCAATAATTTTTAATAATGAAGATTTTCCTGAACCGTTCAATCCAAGAATTCCAATTTTTGCTCCATAAAAGAAGCTTAAATATATATTTTTAAGTACTTGTTTATCTGCTCCTGGATAACTTTTACTCAATTTTTGCATTGAGAAAATTACTTTCTTATCGTCTGACATAATTTATTTTTATTTGTTTATTTTTTGTTTCAAGTTTCAGGTTTTAGGTTTTAGGTTTCAAGTTCAAAACTCTCAAACTTCGTAAATCGTATTTCTTAAATCGCAAATTAGAATTACATTCTTCCTTTTAAGGCGTTAAAAACCCATGCATTTGCAAAAAAACCTACGGCAACTGCTGCAAAACCCCAACCTGCAACATCATCGTATCTGTAAACAGCTAAACCCATTATAATTATTCCCATTATCACCATGATACCCGTAGCCCAAGCTAAAACTGTATTTTTGTTCATTATATTAATTTTATAAATTTAGGAATGCAAATATCGGGATTTTTTATACTATAAAGAAACAATACTAGTTAAAATTAAACTACCTAATTATTGCCAAAGTAGTATGTTATTTATAATTTCACCCCTACACTTTTCATACACTATCTATACACTATCTATACACTATCTATACACTATCTATACACTATCCATACTTTATCTATACTATATGTACTTTATCTACTTTTTAAAGGTGCTTTTAAATGAATATGAATTAGGATTACTATGACGGATTAATTGAATATTTTATACACCATTTCTTTTAGCATATCGTCTTCTTTCATAGAACCTGCACCAACTCCTTTGGATTTAACATCAATATCTCTGATAACTTCTATAATTTGGCTGACTTTTCGCATAGGGAAATTTTGAGCAGCTTTAGCGAATTCTTCTATAAAAAACGGATTGACTCCTAATGCTTTTGCGGCATTAAATTTGGATTTGTCTTTTAATCCATGGAATTGTAACAATTGTGAGAAAAACGAAAACATTTGTCCGGTTACTAATACCATGGGTGTTTCTTTCATGTTAAAACCAAAATGATGAATGATAGTATATGCTTTTTCTTGATTCCTAAGCGCTAATGCCGATTTCAATTCGAAAATATTATAATCTTTACTGAAACCTATGTTTTCTTCTATATTTTTTGGCGTAAAAACGTGTCCGGTTGGAAAAACGATTTTTAGTTTATCTAATTCGTTATTAATCTTAGCTAAATCGGTTCCTAAAAACTCTGCTAACATCGCAGCAGCTTTAGGTTCAATTCCGTAATTCTGACCTTTTAAAACTTTTACAATCCACTCAGGAACTTGGTTATCGTATAGTTTTTTACTTTCAAAATACACACCAATATCTTTAATCGTTTTGAATATTTTCTTTCTTCCATCAGGCTTGGCTCTATAAGCAAAAACTAAAATGGTAGTTGGTTGCACATTGGCCATATAATTGGCGAAATTTTCAAACGTTTTAACTAAATTCTGCGCTTCTTTTACAATAACTACCTGATAATCTGCCATCATCGGAAAACGTTTCGCAGTAGAAACTATTTCTTCCACCGAGGTATCTCTTCCGTATAAAACAATCTGGTTGAATGCTTTTTCATCTTCTGTAAGTGCCGTTTCTTCAATTAAATCGGAAATTCTATCTATATAATACGCTTCTTCTCCGCATAAAAAATATACAGGTTTAAAATTTCTAGATTTAATATCGTTAACTATTTTTATTACTTCAGTCATTGTTTGGTTTGTTGTTTTTGGTTTATTGTTTGTTGTTAAACTTCAAACCTTTAATTTCAGAATTATTTAAATATTTCATAAATGCTCCGATTTTGTTTTTTACAAGTTCTATTTTTTGTGATGTTACTCGAAATTGTTCTTCAGAAATTATATTCTTATCAAATGATCTATACAATTGTGATTTTAATTCACCACATGAACCTTTAGAATAACTCAAAAAATTAATAAATTCTCTGTTTCCATTTCTTTCAAAACCCTCAGCAATGTTGTCCATAATTGAGCCTGAGCTTCTATCCATCTGGTCTTTTATCGAATATCTTTTTCCTAAACCAGTAGTTTCAAACAAGATTTCAATATCTTTACAAATATCACGAGAAATATTCCAAATTTCTAAATCCTCAAATTTTTCTATTTTTGCCATTCAAACAACAAACAATTAACAATAAACTATAAACATTGAATAAACTGAATTTCCCATCTTATTCCTTTCGGTTCAAAAATAGTGAAAATAAAGTTGCTATTTTTGATGAAATTAGAAAAAAATTTGTGGTGTTAACTCCGGAAGAATGGGTTAGACAACATACGGTTTTCTATTTGATGGAAGAATGCAATTATCCTAAATCGTTGATTAACGTTGAAAAACAAGTGAAAATTAACGGAATGAGTAAACGATACGATATTGTGATTTTTAATTCAGACGGTAGTATTTTTTTAATTGTAGAATGCAAACAACCAGATGTAACGATTTCTCAAAACACTTTTGACCAAATTGCGCGGTATAATTTTACTTTGAAAGCCGAATTTTTGATGGTAACTAACGGATTAAATCATTATTTTTGCCAAATGGATTTTGAAAAAGAGCAATATACTTTTTTGAAAGAGCTGCCTGAATATAAAAAGTAAAAATGGAACAAAGAGACACTATAGAAAAACAAATAGAACAATTAAGTTCATTCCTTAAAAGTTTACTTTCTAAAGCATTAGGCTGTTCTAATATAGAAACTACAGAAGAAATTTCGAACGCAATACAAACTACGTTCAATTTTGATTTTATAGCCGTTTCTGAATTCGACGACAATAAAATGGAGGCCCTTATCAATGAAAACTCATTAACTGAATCCCATTTAGAACACTTAGCTGAACTTGCCTATATACTCGGTAAAAACCATCAAGATTCAGATTCAAAACTAGCTATAACCTATTTCACTATTTCCAATAAGTTTTCAAAAAAAGCAGATGCGATTTCTGGTAATTTTTCATTGGAAAGAAATCAAAAACAAAATAAAATAAACAACTTTATTCATAAACAACTTGACTAAAACAGCCGTAGTTATCTTAAATTGGAATGGTACGAAATTATTGCAGCAATTCTTGCCTTCTGTGATTCAGTTTTCTGGAAATGCTACGATTTATGTAGCGGATAATGCTTCAACAGATACTTCTATTGACGTTTTGAAAAACGAATTTCCTTCTGTAAAAATCATTGAAAATACAGGTAATTTTGGTTTTGCAAAAGGATATAACGAAGCGTTAAGATTTGTAGAAGAACCTTATTACGCATTAGTAAATTCAGATATTGAAGTTACCGAAAATTGGTTACAACCGATTGAAGCCATTTTTGATAACCAACCGAAAACGGCTATCATCCAACCTAAATTATTAGATTTTAAAAAGAAAACACATTTCGAATATGCTGGTGGCGCTGGCGGATTTATTGATAAATTTGGCTATCCGTTTTGTAAAGGTCGAATTTTTGATACGTTGGAAGAAGATTTAGGACAATACAATCAAGAAACAGAAGTCTTTTGGGCAACTGGTGCTTGTTTTTTTATCCGAAAAGAAGTGTACAGAACTTTACAAGGTTTTGATGATGACTTTTTCGCACATCAAGAAGAAATTGATTTGTGTTGGCGTGCGAACAACTTAGGATTTACAGCAAAATATTGTCCGACTTCTGTGGTATATCACGTTGGTGGTGCGACTTTAAACGAAGCTAATCCAAAGAAAACCTTTCTAAATTTTCGAAATTCGTTATTAATGCTGACCAAAAATCTTCCGAAAGGGAAATTGTTTCCAATTATCTTCATCCGTTTGTGTTTAGATGGCGTGGCAGCCATGCAATTTATCTTTCAAGGAAAATTCAAACATACTTGGGCGATATTAAAAGCTCATTTCTATTTTTATCATTTACTTTCCAGAAATCTAAAAAAGAGAGCTTCTCATCAAAAAACGAATTATTTTTATACAAAATCTATTGTTTGGAGCTATTTTGTTGGGAAAAAGAAGACTTTTACGATTTTGAGATTGAAATAGGAACACAGATTTAACTGATAATTTTAATTTTGATTCTGGATAGTTGGAACACAGATTGGAGAAATTATATTAATTTATAAAATTTTTATTTTGGTGTTAAATTGAAATAGGAACACGGATTTAACTGATAATTTTAATTTTGATTCTGGATATTAAAAACACAGATTGGAGAAATTATATTAATTTATAAAATTTTTATTTTGGTGGGTTAAATTGAAATAGGAACACAGATTTAATTTGAAACACATAGGCACATAGGTTTTTATGTAAAAAAAAAGTCGCTTCGCTTAAAAGAGAGAACATAGATTTTTCAGAAAAAGAAAAAACTTGAGAGATTAATAAGATTCAACGAAAAGTCCTAAAAAAGTCAAGTTATTTGACACCCCACCCTTCGGGCACCTCCCGAAAAAACGGGACAAGCTATCTAAAACACATTAATAAAACCCGTTGGATCTAATTAAAAAAAACGTCAATTCGAGTGTTTTTTGTGCAGTAAAACGAAACAAAAAATGTATCGAGAATAGTTTTTAATGAAATTTTTCTTGTTCTCGATACGATTTTTTGACAAAAATCACTCGAACTGACGAAAAATTCTTATCAGAAACTAATTACACCCAACGGGTTAACAAAATTTAAACTCATAAGTCATTTAAGTTTTCAACATTGCTGAAATTCGAAAACTAAAACTTCAATTTTATTCTTCTGACTTCCAGCTTCCTACTTCTGACTCCAAACTTTTTTAACTAAAATTTCACTTTTCGTTACACTTTGGTATGATTTTTTCTGTATAGCTTTGTAAAAAATCCTATTAAAATGAGAAAAGTACTAGTTTTAGCCGCAACAATTCCCTTTGTGCTTACGTCGTGTGTTTCTAAAAAGAAATTCACAGCTTTAGAAGCGCAACAAAAAGAAACTCAAGATTTATTAAATTCAGCAACTGTAAAGTTAAACAGCTGTTTGAGTGAAAAAGACTTATTAAACGCGGAAAGAAGTAGTTTAATGAGCCAATTGGATTATCTAAAAAAGAACAATTCTGATTTAATAAACAGTTCTAAAGAAATGACTGTTTTAACTACAAAAGGTGCTCAAAACCTAGAAAAATCATTAGAAAGTTTACGTGAAAAAGATTTAAAAATTACCCGTTTACAAGATGCGTTAACAAAAAAAGACAGTGTTACATTGGCTTTAGTTACGAGTTTAAAACGTGAAGTTGGTATTGACGATCCAGACATTAACATCAACGTTGAAAAAGGTGTAGTTATGATTTCTATTGCTGATAATTTATTATTCAAATCCGGAAGTTATGATGTGAATTTAAAAGCGAAATCAGTTTTAGCGAAAGTGGCGAAAGTGGTGAACAGTAAACCTGATTTCGAATGTATGGTGGAAGGTCATACAGATAATGTGCCGATTAAAAATTCAGTATTATTAGACAACTGGGATTTATCTGTGAAACGTTCGACTTCAATTGTACGTGTGTTACAAAACGATTTAGGTGTAAATCCGAAACAATTAATTCCAGCTGGAAGAAGTTCTTTTATTCCTTTAGTAGAAAATGACACAGCAGAAAACAGAGCCAAAAACCGTAGAACGCGCATTATCATTATGCCAAAAATCGACCAATTTTACGATATGTTAGAAAAAGAAATGAAAACACTTTCTAAGTAATTTTCTAAATAAAATAGTAAAAGCGACTAAGAAATTAGTCGCTTTTTTTGTGGGAAATTTTATATATTTGAAAGGTAAAAATCACACATGAAAACATTTCTAAAAAAACACTTCAAAAAATTTCTAATAGCTTGTTTCGTTATTGGAATTTTTATTTTTAGCATCAATTTTTATATCGTAAAATCAACCGAAGCTTATGTGTTTTCAGACATTAAAAAACTTCCAAAAGTAGATGCCATAATTGTTTTAGGAGCCAAAGTAAGTCGTGAAAAATTATCTTATGTTTTAGAAGACCGTTTACTTGCTGGAGTGAATATTATTTATGCCAATAAAGCCCAAGCCCTTTTATTATCAGGCGATCACGGTCAGAAAGAATATGACGAAGTGAATAGCATGCGAAAATATATTTTACGACGAAATTTCAACATAAAAAAAGAGCAAATTTTCATGGATCATGCCGGTTTTGACACATACGATAGCATGTTTAGAGCCAAAGAGATTTTCGGAATTAAAAGTGCCATTATCGTGACTCAGGATTTTCATATCAATCGTTCCGTTTATATCGCACGAAGTTTAGGCATTGAAGCCTATGGTTTTGCGGTTGATGAAAGTATTTATAAAGAATCCTTACGATTCAATTGGAGAATTAGAGAACTATTGACTCGAGTTAAAGCTTTTAAAGATGTGCTCATTTCTTCAAAACCAACATTTTTAGGCGAAAAAATTCCGATTTCTGGTAACGGCATGAAAAGTTGGGACACTATCGAAAAAGCTAAATAAACTCTTAGCAACAAAGAAATTATTATTTTTTTTTAGGAGCAGACGTCTCACTTTTCAAACAACTTCACACCCGCTATCCGCAGTACACGGTACTTTGCTCCTATCGGGGCTACATAAGACGTTTCGTTTTTTAAACAAATTTATTTTTTGAAACTATAAAAATTTAAATTAGATTTGTGTTGTAACCGCCAAAATAAACCTGTCTATGCCCTATGAAATTATATTAGGAAAACATCGTGAAAAAAATGTCATTTTCTTTAAGATTACGAATGACATTCCGTTTTTAACAGAAATTAAAAACTGTGTAGGAAGAAACTGGAGTAACACACATAAAATGTGGTATTTACCAAACAATTCTGAATACAGAAAACGATTCAACATTCCGGAAACGCCCGTAATTGGGAAACTTGTACTAAGTAAAATTTCTGATCAAAACAAAGACGAAATTCAGAAGCTCGTTAATCAATTGCAATTGTTTGGTTACAGTCCGAACACTATTCGAACCTACATTCAGGATTTTGCACAATATTTGTATTACCTTCAAGATAAACCGGCAACAAACTGCACGCTTACAGAGGTTCAAAATTATTTACTTCACTGCATAAACATTTTGAAATATGCTGAAAACACTTTACATAGTCGTATTAATGGTATAAAATTTTATTACGAAAAAGTATTACTTCAGCCACAATTACTTTTAGAATTACCTCGGCCAAAAAAACAATTGATATTACCCAAAGCGTTACATCTTTCGGAAGTAAAAAGTTTGTTACACCATACAGAAAACTTAAAGCACAATACCATTTTAAAGTTAATTTATGGCATGGGTTTACGCGTTTCTGAAATCATAAATTTAAAAATAGAACATATTGATAGCAAAGCCATGCGCGTATTTATAGTACGTGGAAAAGGCAAAAAAGACCGTTATGTAAATTTACCTGAAAGCATTTTACCTCAACTTAGAGACTATTATAAAACCTACAAACCGAAAGAATATTTATTTGAAGGGCAATATGGTGGTGCTTATTCCGTTAGAAGTATTCAACAAATATTTAGAATTGCTGCTAAAAAAGCTAATATTATAAAAAAAGTTGGAGTTCACAGTTTACGACATAGTTTTGCCACACATTTATTGGAAAATGGCACAGATATTCGCTTTATTCAGGATTTATTAGGACATAGCGATATAAAAACTACATTAGTTTACACCCAAGTTACGGATAATAGTTTAAGAAAAATTGTTAGTCCATTAGATTTTTTGTAAAAAAAATACTATATTTGAATTTGAAACAACGAGTAAAACCATATTTCATTTTACGCAATGCGTATTTTTAAATATATTTACTTAAAACATTAAATAACAAAACAATAACCAAGTATTCGAAATTTCGATTTCGTATATATTAGAGTTAGTGGCTATTTTACCGCAGAATCTGGAAAACTACAATTAGATAACAATATGAAAATTGAAAGAGGAATATTTAC
>NZ_JAANOQ010000029.1 GCF_011305415.1 Flavobacterium bernardetii | reverse complement strand
AAAGACAACTAAAATCAAGCAAATATTTTTCATTTTTCTTATTTTACGGTTTCGTGCGGATTGGTTGCCACTAACGTTCCGCGGCTTGCTGAAGTGGCGACTTCGTAACCGCTTATTTCTTTCAAATATAATATTTCTTGCGAAAAGTAAACGTGATTTTAAAGAAAATGTCGCCATTTTAGCAAACCGCTGTTATGCGACGTATTATTTATTTAAAATTGAATCTAAATTTATAAATCTCCAAGTTTTCGCGAATCTTTTTTACGCAATCTTACACGTTTCAATATTCTCACAAAACCTTTCACGAATCATTTTTCGTTTCAATATTCGTTCAAACTTTAACGATTCCAATTTTCTGCAAAGTTACACGCTTCAATATTCAAACAAACTTTTCAAGAATCAACTTTTTTTTCGTTCCACGATTCACTCAAACTTTTGCGAATCCAATTTTCCGCAATCTTACAAGTTTCAATATTCTCGCCAACTATTTACGAATCAAAATACTCAATTCATTTTCATAAATTATTCAACAAAACAATCTCAAATCAAGATTTTAATTTAAAAAAGAAAGAAGAGGAAAACATGATAAAATCACTAATTTTCTATTCAGCGGAAATATGTTGCATAACGTTCCGGCGCTTGGCGAGGTTGCGAACTACGGAACCGATTATTTTTTATCAAAGATAAAATTTCTTGCGAGAAATAAACGTGAATTTACCACAAAATTCGCAATCTTGCCAAACGCCTGTTAGCAGCCGTTTTTTTCTCATTTTTTTAAGAGCAAGCTTTTATTTTTCATTCTTTCTCGCATTCTTTTTTCAATGCACACAACTTCAGCATTATTTTCTGGAAGATTATCGGTACAAGTCGTTCCAATACAGAATACCAGATTCCAGCCAGATTCCAGTTCTACATAATAACCAAATCCTGAAAGTTTGTATACTGAATCAGTTAATTTTTTATCAATATCTTTCCATTTTGTTCCAACTTTATATCCTTCACTAACAATAAATTTTTTGTCAAAAGTTCGGATTGCAGCCGTATCTAATTTTCTATTTAATTCATAATTATATTTAATACTATTCTTGTACATTTCTCGAATTTCATATCCTGATTGGGCATTCACAATTCGATTTGAGTGTTTTAATTCGGCCTTTTCGGAAATAAGAGATTTGCTCGATTTGCAAGCGAAAAGACTTAGAAGTATAAGAGAAAATAATATTATTGTTCTTTTCATAGGATAGGAGTGTCTTAAAATGGCTGCTAACGTCCCGGCGCTTGGCGAGGTTGCGAAGTTCGGAACCGATTATTTTCTATCAAAGATAAAATTTCTTGCGAGAAATAAACGTGATTTTACTACAAAATTCGCAATATTGCCAAACGCCTGTTGGTGGCTGGGCTTTTATTGTCTCATTGAAATGTTTTCGTGAACCCATTTAGCTTCTTCATCTGCTGTTACCTTGTCAAATTTGCTTCCAATTCTACTAAATGTTGCTTGTGCAAAATCGTAAGGTTTGCTATCATCAAAATATGGACCAACAACACCTAAACTCCATCCATCTTCTGATGCCCAATGAGGTTTATAAACACAATATTTAAACACTTCGTAGTGTACAAAGTTATTTTTTCCGTCAAAGTCAAATGTAACACGTTTAATATGTTCCATTTCGTCAGGACAAGCACCAAGTTCGGTTGGGAATTCCAACCAATTTGCCAAACTACTTTCGGCTCCTTTTATTAGTGAATAATATTCTTTTGGAAATAAATTTACTTTGTTATGTTCCTCTAAAAGTTTAAATGTAGTTTGTCTAGTGAGTAAGTTTTGAGCGTATGATAAAATATTTTCTTCGGTTATATTTTCTCCATTTTCAAGTTTCTCATAAAGTTCTTTTACTCTTTCAAAACGTTCTTTATTAAGTTTGTTATTTTGAAGTTTTACAGTTATAAATCTATAAATGGCAAACACTACAATTATTAAAACTAATAAACCTATTATTGCAAAAACTATTTTCATTTAATATTCTAATTGTTTTATATTATGTTGATTTTTAAGTTCTGCGGTAGCCTTGCCACCAACGTTCCGGCGCTTGGCGAGGTTGCGAAGTTCGGAACCGATTATTTTCTATCAAAGATAAAATTTCTTGCGAGAA
>NZ_JAANOQ010000028.1 GCF_011305415.1 Flavobacterium bernardetii | reverse complement strand
CTATCAAAGATAAAATTTCTTGCGAGAAATAAACGTGTATTTACTACAAAATTCGCAATCTTGCCAAACGCCTGTTACCAGTAGTATTTTATTTACTTTTAAAAATTCCAATTAATGATTGGCAGTTTTCGTTTCTCGTTAATATTCCATAGACCTAATTGAATTCCTTTTGTGTTTCTGCTTTTATTCCAAATTCCGATTTGTAGTCCAACCATTTTTTCATTCGCATAATTCACACCTCCAATTTGAAGTCCTTTCATATATTTAGTTGAATTGGATATTGCAATTTGAATTCCATTGCTAAAAGTAGCTTCGTTAAGTAATCCAGCAATTTGAATTCCATTTGATTTGTCCATTCCATTCCACAAGCCAGCAATTGCAAGTCCGTTATTTTCCGTTCCGCTTTGGGTAACTAAAGCCAATGTGATTCCATTAAAGGAAACATTTCCCATTGTACCGCTTGAAATATTTAAACCATTGACAATTTCATCAGTTTCCTCTTTTCTAATTAAACTTCCATTTGCCATAAATCCAATAAGTCCAATCCCTGGAATTTCAAGCCTAATTCCATTCGTTCTTACAAATCTCTGCTTGTTTTTAAATTGAGGAAAAGCTCCAAATGAAACTCCATTTATAGTCGTGTTTTGTGTGTGAAAAGTTCCAAATAAATATTTAGTTTTTTCATTAAAATCTTGACTAAAAGTTTTAATTGAAATCAGAAATATAATTGCTAATGTTATTGTTGTTTTTGTCATATTACTGGTAACGTTCCGGCGCTTGGCGAGGTTGCGAACTTCGGAACTGCTTATTTTCTGTTAAAGATAAAATTTCTTGCGAGAAATAAACGTGAATTTACTACAAAATTCGCAATCTTGCCAAACGCCTGTTAGCAGAAGTCTCTTTATTTAAATTCGATGTTGATTATGAAATAATGTGGAATATTAAAATGTTCTCCAAGTTTTTCAGCTACGATATTTGATTGTGCAACTTCACAATATGAACCCGAACCATCCTTATGAATTGTTGGTGTTATAATTGCAAAAACTGCATTTTTCTTGCTAATATCTAAGTTCAATTCTGTTTTACTTCCAAAAAAATCTTTCAAAGCATATTTTTCAGATTCTTCGAATAATTTGAAAAATGATTTTTTACTTCCGAATTTTTGTCCTCTTATATATGTTTTTAGCTTACCATCGTTCATTTTAAAAAAGAATTTTAAGGATTCTTTATCCGAACTAATTTTAAAATAATCACTTTCAGAACCATCAAATAATATTGAGGTTTGTTTTAATTTTCCATTTCTGTATTCGTCTATACTTATCGTGATAAATTTTCCATTTAATTCTTTGCTTTCAAAATTCAATTTTTCAATGAAAATATTTTCAAAGTCAATAATATCTTGAATTTCGGAATTTTCACTTCCATAGTTATTAGTCATTTTGACTACGTTTTGGGCAAATACGATATTAGATATCACTAAAAAGGCCAATAATAATTTGATTTTTGTATTCATTTTTGTATTCATTTTTGTCTTTTGCTTAATTTTCGATTTTTCCTTGAGATTTCTGCTAACGTCCCGGCGCTTGGCGAGGTTGCGAACTTCGGAACCGATTATTTTCTATCAAAGATAAAATTTCTTGCGAGAAATAAACGTGAATTTACCACAAAATTCGCAATCTTGCCAAACGCCTGTTGTGCGATCGCTTTTATTTTTCCCCATAGTATTCTTTAAAATGACTTCCGAATTCTTTTTGCATTATTTCACTTGTAATTCCACCAAACAGAATTTCAAATTCATCTGAATCCATTCCAGTTATTGCTCCGCCCCAACCTTTTAATTCTTCATTATTTTCTGTATAAACTTTTAATTGTGGTATAACAACTGTGTCAATTAATCTCAAACTTATATCGTTATCATTCATTTCAACGTTAAATTTTGTGCAATGTGTTTGAAATAGTTCAAAAGGGGAATTTATATTTTCAAATATTATTTTTCCGTGAATAACTCCCATAGGAACATCTGCATATTCAAATTCAGTATAGCCAATTCGTATTTTGTCAAGTTTTAAAATATATTTATTTTTCATTTTCAAGATTAATATTTGACTTTGGAACGCTTTTTATTATGTCATAAATCAAGCCAATGCATAGAATTCCAAATCCAATCATTAATTCAAGATTTATTATCATCCAAGTTCCTTTATCTATATTGTTTCTTCCATAAAATCCATTTTCTTTTTCAACTGATAAAATCCAATTAAATAAATTAAAGAATATTGATAGTAAAACACTTAAAGTAAAAATAACGTAATTTAAATACCACCAATTTTTATTATATTTTTCATTAATATTCTTCACAGAAATTATTAATGCAATTGGTAAAATTATCGAATTAAAAAATATTGTTAATGTTGGTGCGAATGAAAATGTTTCATCAAATTTCCAAAATATAAATAAAAAAATGTTTGGAATTATTGTCCAAAACAATACGGTTTTTGAAGTTTCAAATGTGTATTTTTTATTATTCATTTAGTTTCTGATTTTTCGTTTTCTGTCGCTCCAAAGTGTCGCACAACGGGCCGCGGCTTTGCGCAGGGCTTGCCTTTTTCTGGCAAGGCTTGCGCAAAACCGCTGTTGTACGCTGTTACT
>NZ_JAANOQ010000027.1 GCF_011305415.1 Flavobacterium bernardetii | reverse complement strand
CACGTTTATTTCTCGCAAGAAATTTTATATTTGATAGAAAATAATCGGTTCCGAAGTTCGCAACCTCGCCAAGCGCCGGAACGTTAGGCGCAATTATAAAAAACACACAAACCAATACCAAATGAAAATAAATCCATTTAATCCTAACTCTCCGACAGGACCGGGCATGTTTGCAGGACGCATCAAAGAAATAGAGGCAATCGAGCAAATCTTATTACAAACAAAGGCAAACAAAGGACATGGTTTTCTACTACTTGGTCAACGAGGAATAGGAAAAACATCATTGTTAAATTTAGTCAAATATCAAGCTGAAGGGAAAATCCAAACAAAAGGACAAAATTTAAACTTTTTAGTAGTAGAAATAGACATAACAAAGGAAACAAGTCTTTTCACTCTAATAAAGAAAATTGAATTAGCATTAAAACGTAAATTAGCAAAGTCAGAACCAACACGAAAACTTTTTTCAGATATTTGGAATTTTCTTGGAAAGGTTGAAATTGCTGGAGTGAAAGTTAATACATCTCAAGAATATGATAAAGAACTTTTGTTTGAAGAATTTTCATATTCACTTGCTGATACTTTAAAAAGAATTACAGTAAATACTGGTGATAATTTTGAAAGTACACATGATGGTATTTTAATAATAATTGATGAAACTGATAATGCAACAAAAGATTTAGACCTGGGCACGTTTTTTAAGCTATTAATGGAAAGACTACAAAAAGAAGGTTCACAACAATTGATGATAGGAATCGCTGGATTACCCAAAACTAAAGAAATTCTAATTGAAAGTCACCCATCATCAATTCGAATATTTGAAGAACTCAACTTGGACAGATTGTCTGACGAAGATATAAAATATGTTATTAAAAGTGTTCTCGCACATTCTAAACAGCTCAATGGACATGCAACAGATATCGAACAAATTGCAGAAAATGATTTAGTAAGACTTTCAGAAGGTTTCCCACATTTTATCCATCAATATGGTTATTGCGCATTTGAATTGTCCGATGGAGTAATTATTACTGATGAAAATATTCAAAAAGGAGCTTTTGGTAATAATGGTGCAATTGAAAAGATTGGAGACAAATATTATCGAGACGATTTCTATAATAAAATTAAAGTAGATAGTTATCGACAAGTTTTAATTATCATGGCAGAAAAGCTAGATGATTGGGTAACTAAAAAACACATAAAAAGTAAATTTAAAGGGCAATCAGCAACATTAGATAATGCCATAAATGCTTTACGTACGCGAGGAATAATTTTATCTAAAGAAGGAACACAAGGAACATATCGTTTACAAGACAAAGGTTTTGCATGGTGGATTGCTATGAACCAAAAAAAGGAAGAAAAATAACTGCGCCTAACAGGCGTTTGGCAAGATTGCGAATTTTGTAGTAAATACACGTTTACATTTCGCAAGAAATTTTATCTTTAACAGAAAATAAGTAGTTCCGAAGTTCGCAACCTCGCCAAGCGCCGGAACGTTATGCACAATATCAAGAAACGATGAAACAAACTATTTCAATATTAATATTTATTCTGACAACTTTTTTAAGTTTTGGACAAAAAGAACATTTAGAACCAGCAAGGGAGTTCAGCAAATACGAAGGAACTTTAAAAGAATATTATGAAAATGTTTTCCCGTTGCTGTATAAAGGATTTTCCGAAAAACCGATTGCGAGATATACTTCAATGCCGTCTTTTTCTAATGAATATTCTTTTTCTATTGAAACAATTGAAGGCAAAAACTATGTTGTGAGCAATAGATTATCGAAAAGTTATTGGTATGCTGAAAACAAAAAGAAAGTCAAACTAATTTCAAGCAAAGTAGAATTGACCAACGAACTTTATCTTAAAATAGTAGACCTATTCAGAATATTATCTGAACAGACAAAAAAACCAGAAGATGAATTAATGGGACTTGATGGAACAACTTATTATTTTGCAACTACCGAAAAAAATGGGCAAATAAAAATTGGTGAAACGTGGTCACCCAACGAGAATTCTTTATTAGATAAATTGGTAAAAATTTGTGATGATGTTTATTCATTTGGAACTGGTGAAAGTATATCACAAACTGAAACTTTGAAAAATATCGACAAATTGATAATTGACTTAAAAAAATAAAATACTGTGCATAACAGGCGTTTGGCAAGATTGCGAATTTTGTAGTAAATTCACGTTTATTTCTCGCAAGAAATTTTATCTTTGAAAGAAAATAATCGGTTCCGAACTTCGCAACCTCGCCAAGCGCCGGAACGTTGGCAGAAATGCTATGAAACCAGACTAAATAGAAAAAATTTGATAACTAATGGAAATTGATTTTTTAAAATTGGACTATTACTCAGACTTTATAGGAGAAAAAGAAATACGATTTTATACAAATTCAAAAGACACTATATTTAAGCGAAACATAGAAGAGTTTGCTGAAAATCAATTTTACGAAATACAATTAACTCAAGGAGAAAATAATATATATTTTTTTAGTCTTTGGGAAGGTTATTTTGACTCATTAATACGAGAACTTATCGATGAAAAAAATGAATACAAAGAATTACCAATGTTTATAAAAAATTGGAATGAATGTAAAGGCTGGCGTGATATAGATTCAATAGAAGATGTAATTTTAGATAACGAACTTGAATGGTTATTAAATATAATCCCAATAATAAACGAAAATCATAAAAAAGAATCTAAAAATAGTGTTTGGGACAATAATTGCATAAATGACCTATTGATTTTCTTGAATTTTGTAAAAAATAATGAATGGGAATTAAGAATATCAGAAGAATAATAATGTGAAAAAGCACTTCTGCCAACAAGCAGTTTGGCAAAATGGCGGGTTCGGTGCTTTTTTTAGAAGCGAAAGTGCTGAAACAAAGTTCAGGAATTTTTAGTAACTTTGGTGCTGTAAATCCGCCACTTCGCCAAGCTGCTGGACGTTGTACGCAATTAGCCAAAAATACGTGATAAACTATCGAAAACAAAAGGGATTTGATTGATTTTGACGAGTAAA
>NZ_JAANOQ010000026.1 GCF_011305415.1 Flavobacterium bernardetii | reverse complement strand
ATTCACGTTTACATTTCGCAAGAAATTGTATCTTAGCATCAAATAATAATTTACGAAGTCGCCACTTCAGCAAGCCGTGGCCCGTTGTAGGCAATTTTACCGCCGAATGTGAAAACTAACACAATTATGAAAGAAATAAAAAACACGGAAAAGCTAATCTTGTTTGAAGAATCAACAAAGTCTGTAAAGAAAATATATAGACAAAACAAAGAGGATGAAAAAAAAGAGAAAGTTTTGATTTATTCTTTCATTAAAGGAAATATTGATTATGAATATGATGGTGAAAAAATAAAAAAAATCATAATTGAAAATTCAGACCAATTTCCAAACTTTATCAGTCCATATGGTTATGGTTTTTCAGAAAGAAGTTTAAATAATTTTCTACGTTATAATTTTAACGATGATAAAATAGATACAATAGTTTTAAGCGAATCAAAATCTTCATCGAGAAATAAAACCCAATTAATTCTTAATTACGATGATATAGAATCATTAATAAAGTCAATAAATCAAGAACAAAGAGCTTGCAATGACACTAAAAAAATTCTTATCAAAAATCTTATCGTTGACATTTTTCCTGATGTTAATTTTGACCATTCTGAAACAAACAATAATAAAGACTTGATATTAAGAAATCTAAATGATAAATTAATAGAAAAGTTGACTGCTGATGAAATACAAAAATTAGGTGAGTTTTATGTAAAAGCAACTCGAAAATTTAAAGCTGGACACATTATTAAAAAGATGACTGCGGGATTAATGAAAAATGCGCAAATACTGTCTTTACAAGAAATAATAATAAAATATGAAAAACTCCTAAAGGAGAATCCAGCTGAAAGTGAGTGGCAAAAATTTTTTGATGAGTATATCACATTATTTGACAGTAGATATGTACATAAAATAAATTATAAAAATATTGCAACAGGAATCACTAAATATCCTGATTTAGTTTTAGTTGACATATATGGATATATTGATTTTTATGAACTTAAAAAAAGTGGTACAGACTTGATTCAATATGATAAGAGTCATAAAACTTGGTTTTGGAGTAAAGATGTTTCAATGGTAATAGCACAAGTTTCAGACTATCTTCAAAAATCCAAAGAAAATGCTTTAAGCTATGCAAAAGCCATAAAAGACGAAACAGAAACCGATACCGAACAAGGTTTGGAAGTAAATATTATAAATCCGAGAGCTATAATTGTAATTGGTCACACAAAACAATTAGACACTGAAAAGAAACGAAACCACTTTAAAAATTTAAGAGAAAGTCTAAAAGATATCGAGTTTGTCTTATATGACGAACTGTTGGAAAGATTAAAAAATCTATTAGATACTATAAAAATTGATAAATAAAAACTGCCTACAACAGGCGTTTGGCAAGATTGCGAATTTTGTAGTAAATACACGTTTACATTTCGCAAGAAATTTTATCTTTAACAGAAAATAATCAGTTCCGAAGTTCGCAACCTCGCCAAGCGCCGGAACGTTGTGTGCAACCAATTTTGAAAACTAAACGAAAATAGAAACTAAAAAATATAAATGGAAATTTCAGATAAATTATATCAACTTGTAGCAGAAAATGAAATTGATAAAGCTATAGAAATTGCAGAAAATCATTTAAAAAGTCTTCAAAAAACAGATTTTCATAAAATTATTGGAAAGAATTTATTTCATTTAACAAATAATTTGACGAACTATATAAGTGAATTTTACGATAATTATAAAAATGAATTTGACTTTAAAGCAATTTATTCTGAAATGAATGGATTTACTATAAATTATGATTTATGGTTTATAGATTTGTTTGGATTTGACAAGTGTGAAGGTTTAGAAGATTTAGATTGGCTCGGTGATTTTGATTATTCAACAGAAAACAGTTTGAAAATTACTGGATTTGAAGATTTGCAAAATGTTTATCAAGATTATATGGAGAATGAAAAATATAATGATAAAGAATTAGAGAAAGTTTGTGAAGTCTGCGAATTATTAATCATTTTAAGATTGCAAGAATTATTCAGAGAGTCGAAAAAGATTGCAATTAAGGAAAAACTGGATTGGAGTGAAATACCAATATTTGTAACTGCTCACGATTACGAAATGATTTATGATGTAAATCCTTAATACGAATTTTGGCTGACACACAACAGGCGTTTGGCAAGATTGCGAATTTAGTAGTAAATACACTTCTATTTCTCGTAAGAAATTTTATCTTTGATAGAAAATAATCGGTTCCGAAGTTCGCAACCTCGCCAAGCGCCGGAACGTTAGCACCAATATCACCAGAAACGATGAAAAATAAGATATTTACAGCGATTTTTTTATTAATATTTAGTGGAATTTCTTTTGCGCAAGAAGAACTGAAAATAAATTTTGATGAGATTAAAATGAAAGTCGAAAATGTTAATTCAGAAACTTATTATCCAAAACTAATAAAAAGATTTAACGAGTTTGATACGACACTAACTTTAGAAGAAAATTCACTTATTTATTTTGGCTTTTCATTTCAAGAAAATTATTTGAAAAATAAACCACGAGAAGACGAACTTCAAACATTAAGTAATAATAAAGAATATGAAAAGTTAGTATTAGAGTGCCAAAAGATACTCGAAAAAAATCCTGTGAGTTTAGAAGGCAATAACAAAATGGGATTTGCTTTATTTAAACTTGAAAAACCTGAAACGGAATGGAAAAAATATCAAAAAAGATATAGAGATTTAAGAAAAGTAATAAGTTTCAGTGGTAATGGTTTGAGTTGTGAAACCGCATTTAAAGTTATTTATGTTTCTGATGAATACAATATAATTTATGACTATTTTGAAATTCCAAAAATAAGTCGTCAGTCTTTGTCGGGATTATGCGATCGATTTATTAATGAAGTTAGTGAATATTATAAAGCAACCGAAATCTATTTTGACGCTTCAAGATCACTAATAAGAAATGAAGAAATTATAAATAAAAAATAAATACTGGTGCTAACAGGCGTTTGGCAAGATTGCGAATTTTGTAGTAAATACACGTTTATTTCTCGCAAGAAATTTTATCTTTGA
>NZ_JAANOQ010000025.1 GCF_011305415.1 Flavobacterium bernardetii | reverse complement strand
TAAGGAAGCATCCCATAATCAAAGTCAATCCTTTTAATCCTTTCAATCTGCGTGCCTATCCCACAAAGTTTGTCACCCTGCCAGGGTCTCACGCCATCCACTTCACCATTCAAAATTCAAAATTTCCCACAAACCAATCGCCACAATCTTGTCATGCTGACGTAAGGAAGCATCCCATAATCAAAGTCAATCCTTTTAATCCTTTCAATCTGCGTGCCTATCCCACAAAGTTTGTCACCCTGCCAGGGTCTCACGCCATCCACTTCACCATTCAAAATTCAGAATTCACCATTCAAAATTTACTGCAAACCAATCACCACAAACTTGTCATTCTGACATTATGAAGAATCTCATAATCAAACACACAGTTATTCCCTTTATTTCAAGCGAAGCGCCCTTTTATTAAAAGAAAACTATGTGGTTAAAAATCCTTTTAATCCTTTCAATCTGCGTGCCTATCCCACAAAGTTTGTCACCTTGCAAGGGTCTCACGCCATCCACTTCACCATTCAAAATTCAGAATTCACCATTCAAAATTTACTGCAAACCAATCACCACAAACTTGTCATGCTGACGTAAGGAAGCATCCCATAATCAAAGTCAATCCTTTTAATCCTTTCAATCTGCGTGCCTATCCCACAAAGTTTGTCACCTTGCAAGGGTCTCACGCCATCCACTTCACCATTCAAAATTCAAAATTTCCCACAAACCAATCGCCACAATCTTGTCATGCTGACGTAAGGAAGCATCCCATAATCAAAGTCAATCCTTTTAATCCTTTCAATCTGCGTGCCTATCCCACAAAGTTTGTCACCTTGCAAGGGTCTCACGCAAACCAAATTCAAAATTCAAAATTCATCAATCACTCAAATCGTAAATCGTAAATCCCAAATCCCAAATTCCACAATCCAAAATTGGCACATTGCCACATCGCCAAATTGACTAATCAACTACCAACTTTTCCACACTTGTATTTCCTTCACTTTTCACCACTACCAAATACAAACCTTTGCTTAAACCCGCAACATTCATACTCGTGTTATTCAAAAGTGTAGTATTATTTTGTGTCAATACCGTTTTGCCAGTGACATCTACAATACTAATACTAGGATTTTGCAATGCCGTACTAAAAGCAATGTTTACTTGCTCTTTCGCTGGATTAGGACTAATACTAACCGTAGTTCCCAAGTTAAAACCCTCATTTTCTAAAACCGCACAAACGCCATTCATAGCAGTAGGTAAAAGTATAGGGTTGCAGTTATCACCAAACGGACACGTTCCTAATGTAGTTGAGGAAGAATAATTTAACCCCCAAGCATAGGCAGTACCATCATTTTTTATCGCTATGGTATGGTCTGCGCCACAAATCACCTTGGCCCAATTGGCATCGGTACCTATTTGTGTGGGTACATTTCTATTTGTAGTATCACCTAAACCTAGTATTCCAGTAATATGATCATTTAAACCCCATGCCCACAAGGTATCGTCTGTTTTTATGGCAAAGGAAGTAAAAAAACCTCCACCTATACTTTTCCAAGTAGCAGTGCCTAATTGTAAAGGCACAAAGGTTGTGGGTACACCAGCACCTAAACCTAACTCACCAGAGGCACCATTTCCAAAAACCCAAAGAGTACCATTGGTTTTAAGCATGAGTATTTGAACGCCTAAAGTGCTTATTTCTGCCCAATCGGTATCGGTACTAAGTTGTGTAGGTACTGGTAGACTCGTAGTGCCGGAGTCTCCAAATGCGCCTTGGTTCATACCCCAGCCCCAAAGTGTACCATTGGTTTTTAATGCCATGGTATAGCCCCAAATACTAGTGTCTATTGAAGCCCAATCGGTATCCGTACTAATTTGTACGGGTGCTAACACATCATTACAACAAGTATTGTTACCTACTTGGTTATAATCATTTCTGCCCCAAGCCCATAACGTACCATTAGTTTGAATACCAATGCTATGTTCTGAGGCACTAGAAATTTCTTTCCAACTAGCTGTACCAATTTGAACTAAGTTTGAACTATAAATAGCTGCTGTTCCAATGCCTAAACTGCCTCTCGTGTTTTCACCTCGTCCCCATAAAGTACCATTAGTTTTTATAGCAAAAACGTTATTTGTGCCGCTTCTTGTTTTCTGCCAATTGGTGTCAATGCCTAATTGCATTGGGGCTTCAAATGTATTAAATGTTGTATTTAAAGCAAAAGTACTGTTTGAACCCCAACCCCAAAGTGTACCATCTGTTTTTATAGCAGTTACGTGATTTTTTTTTCCGTTTATTGAAGTAAAACATTGGCTAAAACTATAAATACTACTAAAAAGCACTAGTGAAATGTAAATTTTTCTCATAAATTCTTATTTTAAAATAGCAAGGCAAACTTAGTTTGCCTTGCTATTATATGTAATACTTATTCTTTTATCAACTTAAACTGTTGGGTTCGTCCATTTGGGGTTGCTACCACAACAATATACATACCTGCACTATATTGGCGGGTGTCAATAGTGTAAGCAGTTTGGTCTGTCGTACTAAAACTATCCATTTTAGTACCTAATAAATTATACACCGTAACAGTGGCGTTCTTGGTTGCGTTGGCAAATTGCAAGGTAACCAATTCTTTCGCTGGATTAGGAGCAAGAATAATATCATTAGTAGGTATATTAAAACCCTCATTTTCTAAAACCGCACAAACGCCATTCATAGCAGTAGGTAAAAGTATTGGAGTGTAGTAACTCTCAGCTGGTACAAAAGTACCAAGAGTAGTAGATGCATAATTATTATATCCCCATGCATAAGAGGTACCATCATTTTTTATCGCTATGGTATGATCTCTACCAGTTATTACCTTTGCCCAATTGGTATCAGTACCTATTTGCGTAGGAATATTTCTATTTGTGGTATCTCCTAAACCTAATTGTCCTCCATCATTTCTTCCCCACACCCATAAAGTACCATCCGTTTTTACAGCAAAAGAGGTAAAAAATCCTCCCGCTATACTTTTCCAGTTATCTGTGCCTACTTGTAAAGGGATAAAAGTGGTGGTTACACCAGATCCTAAACCTAGTGCTCCTGTGCCACCCCCTCCAAAAACCCATAGAGTACCATTGGTTTTAAGCATGAGTATTTGAACGCCTAAAGTGCTTATTTCTGCCCAATCGGTATCGGTACTAAGTTGTGTAGGTACTGGTAGACTCGTAGTGCCGGAGTCTCCAAATGCGCCTTGGTTCATACCCCAGCCCCAAAGTGTACCATTGGTTTTTAATGCCATGGTATAGCCCCAAATACTAGTGTCTATTGAAGCCCAATCGGTATCCGTACTAATTTGTACGGGTGCTAACACATCATTACAACAAGTATTGTTACCTACTTGGTTATAATCATTTCTGCCCCAAGCCCATAAGGTTCCATTGGTTTGTATGCCAACTACATGTCTATCTGATGCAGAAATTGCTTTCCAGTTTGCGGTACCTACTTGGGTAAAAATTTGTATTTGAGGTATAGTAGAATTAA
>NZ_JAANOQ010000024.1 GCF_011305415.1 Flavobacterium bernardetii | reverse complement strand
TATCATGAATTCCGTCTCCATTTGGTGTGAAATATTTAGGATAATCTATCACTGTAATTGGTTGTGATAAATTAGTACAACCTTCAACATCTTCAACCATTATTTCATGTTGACCTGCTTGAACTCCTGTGAATACATTTGAACTTTGCCAAGCTCCTCCATCTAATGAATAAATTAAATTTCCTGTTCCTACTGGGTTTACTGTAACTGTTATTGTTGCATTATCTGTAAATGCATCAGTCACTACTGCTGAAAAAGCTGTTGCTGGATAAATTGTACCTACTATTGCTTGATCTGCAGGTGCCACACAATTGGTTACTGTATTTGTAACTATCACTTGGTAAGTTCCAGGTAATGTTGCTTCATAAGTAGGTCCATTTGCACTTGGTAAAGCATCGTATATATTTGTTGCTGTGTTTAACATATACCAATCGTATGTGAAATCTGGATCTGATAATTGTGTATCTAAAATATAACCTTGATACGTTACTCCTGTAGCTTGATTCACACAAATATGTCCGTCAACTAAATTTGGTTTTGGTAATGGATTTACTAACACAGTATATTCTGTAGTTCCACCGTTACAATTTCCTAATTTTGAAGTTACACTATATGTAACATGCCCTTGAATATTTGAGTTATTAATCAACACATCATTTATAGTAAATGGTGCTGTTCCTGTTCCATTTGCAAATCCTGTTACATTTTGTGAATCTATAACTGTCCAAACTAACGTTGTTCCTGTAATATTTGGAAATGACGAAATAGTTAAATTGGTAGTTTCTCCACTACAAATTTCATCAACTGGCAAACCAATTGGTGTTCCTGGTATTGGATTTACGTTAATAGTTACTGCATTAACAATTGTTGCTCCTGTACAAGTTCCATTTGCTGGTGTAAAGCTAAAACTAATAGTTCCTGCCACTAATGGATTAGTTAAGGCTAATTGTAAATTACTTACAATTCCGTTTGTTGATGTTCCACTTGTTGCTCCTCCAACAATTTGAACACCACTAGTTCCAGCGGCATTTACTTGCCAATTGTATAATGTTGCTGCTGGATTACTGTTCGAAGTAAGTGTTACAAATTCGTTATTACAAATTGTAGTCTGACTAGCAACTGTTGATGTAATTACTGGAATTGTATTTACTGTAACTAATATTTGTTGTGAAGCTCCTGAACAAGTCCCTATTTGTGGTTTCACTTCAATATTAACCGATCCGTTTTGGAACGTATTCATTAAATTGACAATTTGGTCAATATTCGTTTGGTCTCCACTTATAACTGCTGTACTTACATTACTTGTAGTTGCACTCCAAATAAAGGTTGCTCCAGGAACTGTACTTGTTAATTGTGAAGCAATATTTAATGTTCCTCCATTACAAATTATAATATCTGGAACTTGTGTAATAAATTGTGGTGTCGCCGAAACGTTAACTGTTGCCATTGTAGTTGGTCCTGCCACTACTGGAATTACACAACCATTTAAATTTGCACTCGTTAAAGTATATGTTGTATTTACTGCTGGTGAAACTGGAATTACATAACTTCCTGTTACAACTGTAAATGAACTTGATGTTCCTGGTGTTGCTGTCCACGTAATAACTGTTCCTGGTGTAGCGGTTACTGTTAAATTAGTTGTTCCTCCTGAACATATTGTTGTTCCTCCTGAAATACTAATATTAGCTGGAGCTGGATTAACAATAATTGTTCCTGTAGCATTAACTGCTCCACAACCTCCTGTTAATGGAATGGTGTAGTTGAAAGTTCCTGTTGCTGTTGGAGTACCTGTTATTGTAATCATATTTCCAGACCATGAAGCCGTAACTCCTGTTGGTAAATTTGTTGGAGCTCCAATTCCTGTTGCTCCTGTTGTTGTATGAATAATTGGTGTTAATGTCGTATTCACACATAATGTAGATGTTGATCCAGCTGTAACGGTATTACTTGGGATAACTGTAATAGTTCCTATAGCATTATAAGTTCCACAACCTCCAGTTAATGGAATTGTGTAATTGAATGTTCCTGCTGCACTTGGCGCACCTGATATTGTAAGTGTACCTGCTGACCAAGATGCTGTAACTCCAGCTGGTAAACCTGTTCCAGTTCCAATTCCTGTTGCACCTGTAGTTGTGTGAGTAATTGCTGTTAAAGCTGTATTCACACATAAGGTTGGAGTTGACGAAGCTGCTGAAACCGTATTGTTCGGATTTACTGTAATAGTACCTGTTGCATTAATTGTTCCACATCCTCCCGTTAATGGGATCGTGTAATTGAATGTTCCTGTTGCACTTGGTGTTCCTGATAGTGTAATTGTATTAGTTGCCCATGAAGCTGTAACTCCTGCTGGTAAACCTGTTGCTGCTCCTATTCCTGTTGCGCCAGTTGTTGTATGAGTAATTGTAGGTGTTAATAACGTATTTACACACAATGTTGTAGTTGTACCTGCAGTAACAGTATTATTTGGTGTAACCGTAATAGTTCCTGTAGCAACTCCTCCACAACCTCCAGTTAATGGAATTGAATAATTGAAAATTCCTGTTGCACTTGGAGTACCTGTTATTGTAATTGTATTAGTTGCCCAAGATGCTGTAACTCCAGCAGGTAAACCTGTTGCAGCTCCAATTCCTGTAGCGCCTGTTGTTGTATGAGTAATTGCTGCTAAAACCGTATTCACACATAATGTAGGTGTAGATGATGCAGCCGTAACTGTATTATTTGGATTAACCATAATTGTTCCTGTTGCACTAAACGTACCACATCCTCCTGTTAATGGAATCGTGTAATTGAATGTTCCAGTTGCACTTGGCGTTCCTGAAATTTCAATTGTACCAGGTGCTGTCCATGTTGCTATTAATCCAGCTGGTAAACCTGTTGCTACTCCAATTCCTGTAGCGCCTGTTGTAGCGTGAGTAATTGGTGTTAATAATGTATTCACACACAATGTCGGTGTAGATGAAGCAGCAGCTACCGTATTATTTTGATTTACCGTAATTGTTCCAGTAGCATTAACCGCTCCACAACCTCCAGTTAATGGAATCGTGTAATTGAATGTTCCTGTTGCACTTGGTGTTCCTGATATTGTAATTGTATTAGTTGCCCATGAAGCCGTAACTCCAGCAGGTAAACCTGTTGCAGCTCCAATTCCTGTAGCGCCTGTTGTTGTATGAGTAAATGGCGCTAATACTGTATTCACACATAAAGTAGGTGTTACTGACGCAGCCGTAACTGTATTATCTGGTGTAACTGTAATGGTACCCGTTGCATTAAATGCTCCACAACCTCCAGTTAATGGAATCGTATAATTGAATGTTCCTGTTGCACTTGGTGTTCCTGTTATAGTAATAACATCTCCAGCCCAAGAAGCCGAAACTCCAGCTGGTAAACCAGTTGGTGCTCCAATACCCGTTGCACTTGTCGTAGAGTGAGTAATTGCAGTTAAAGCCGTATTCACACACAAAGTTGGTGTAATTGAAGCTGCTGAAACTGTATTAATTCCATTTAC
>NZ_JAANOQ010000023.1 GCF_011305415.1 Flavobacterium bernardetii | reverse complement strand
AATTTTTCTTTAATTTCAGATATTTTTTCTTTTGATATCATTGGTTTTTTGTGTTCGTGGAGTATTGGTGCTAACGTTTTGCAGCTACAAGAAGTGGCTAACTTCGTGACTGCTTATTATCTTGCTAAGATATAAATTAATTGCGAAAACAAAACGTGAAAGTAGCAAATTTTTAGCCATTTCTTGTAACTGCTGTTGTACCGCGTAAATTGCTACATGTTTAAATAAAAATATTTCTTGTAGATATTCCGCCTAGTATTTACTATTCAATTTTCGACAAAGATTTTTTTTTTTGTTTTCTTTCTATTTTGAATAAATGCTAAAATATCTATTCAAAATTTACTGTATTATTTCTGAATATTCTTCCTTCTAGTTTTTCTATAAAGTTTTTCTACAATGTAAACACAAAACAAAAGCCAAAAGAAACCATAGGAGCCGTATTAACATTCGGTGAAACGTGATACGTTGGCTTTGCGTTACAATTCTCAATAATTCAGTAAGTTTTCTTCAAAGTTTTCCTTAAGTATTTCTATTCTAAACCCTCGAAATTACACGGATTTTTACTACGGAAAATTTATGCGGTACAACGTTTTGCAGCTTGGCGAAGTGGCGGATTTAGAAGCACTTCTTTCAATTTAGCACTAATGTTTATTAGAAAACCGAATGTTCAATTTAGCACTGAACCCGCCATTTTGCCAAACTGCTGTTAGCTGTAGCTATTTTATCCATAATATGTATAATCTTTCGGTTTCGGTTTATTCGCTTCTATTTTCTTACCTTCTAAAGTAAAGACATCATATTCTGTCGAGTTATCATCAAAATAGTTTTTCCCATTTTGAACAAAAATATAATCTTTAATTCTGAACCAATTCTTTTTAATTACATCATACTCAATTGGTGTAATTAATTTTGTCAGGTTATAAACTCCGAGTTTTGCATTTTTTATTGTCCAATAATCTTCTTGATAATCGTCATTATAAAATACAGTTCCACCTTTATAGACTACCCAAACGATCGATTCTACTTCATCTATCCAATCGTATTCTATTGGAACTATAATTTCATTATTTATGTCAACTATTCCCCATTTTACATTTTTAATTGAAGTTATGTAATTTTCATCATCATCTTCATAATCTACTACTTCAATTTCTCCAATACAAACTTTAAAATATTTTGGATTTCTTAAAAAATCTACAAAAGAGTAATCATTTGGAATTATAATATTGCCTGCTCCATTAATTATTCCCCATTTTCCTTGATACCTAATCATTTCTAAGTTATAATCGTCATAGTCTTCATTCTCTTTACAATCAACAATGCTTTTATAGTATTTAAGGCTTTCTGTTGATGGAGCTTTATAAGTATTACTTGAAGCATTTAAGATTTTAGTAAATGGTAATTCGGTTAGTGAATTATTGTCAAAGTCAAATGAATAGTAGTTGTCATTTTTTTTAACAATAACTTTATTTTTTTCAATAACATTAAGTATCTCTTCAAATTCAAAATCTAAAATAATTACATCATCTTTATTAATTATTCCATATTTACCATATTGGAATGCTTTGAAGTAAGAAGTACTTAATGCGTTTAGTCGTTGATATTTTGTTTCAGTTCTTTGTGTGAAGTCTTTATTTAGGATACCAATTTTATTTGCTTTATTTAATAAGATATTACCTAATTTGTCTATTTGAACACTTTCGCCTGTTTCCGATTTCCAAATTAGCTTACCATCTAAATCAAAGTAAAAATATGTGTTGTTATCTTGATTCCAGATGTTATTTTCATATTTAACGGCTTCAATAAGTTTCAAATCTTTGTTAAAACCTACAGAGTTATAGATTGGTTTAATTAAAAAATCATAGAAATTGAATAGTCCGAATTTTTTATTTGAAGATAAAACTCCCCATTTCTCGTCTTTATTCTTAAACATCGTAATATTATCACACAACAATTCACTATAAACGATTTTATATTTTCGTTTAATGTCGTTAGGAAGTTTATTGTAAGGACTGTCGTTCATAATAGTTACAGCTAACGTTCCGGCGCTTGGCGAGGTTGCGAACTTCGGAACCGATTATTTTCTACCAAAGATAAAATTTCTTGCGAGAAATAAACGTGAATTTACTACAAAATTCGCAATCTTGCCAAACGCCTGTTATATGCTGTTTTTTTATTAAATCTGCATTGATACATAGAATTTATTTTGCTCAGAACAATTCTTATAATAGTTTTGTCTGTTTTCATTAACGCATTTCATTATCGTTAAAATCTCGGCTTCGTTAAGTTCGGTTTTAGAGTTTATTTGATAAATTGTTAATTCTGGAGCTAAACCAAGTTTTATATTCAATTCAAAAAAAATATTTTCCACAATACTAAAGTCAACAGTAAACTTATCATAATTTATTGCAGAAATTTCCATACTATATTTTCCAGGTTCCAATTGTAGTTTTACAAGACCATCATAGTCAGTCACAATTTTAGATAAAGAATCATTACTTAATTCCTTAATCTCAATTGTTGCAAAATTAATTACGTTTCCTTTGTTATCAGTTAGTCGGATTGTTGATATAGATTTTCCTTCAATTTTCTTTAAACTATGTGAAGAAATGTCATCTGCATTTTCGAATTGAAACCAATATTCATACTTAAATTTTGATTTTTCGTCAATGCGGTTCAAATGCCATTTTTGTCCGTAAACATTAAAGAAAAGTAGAAGAAATAATATAGATATTGTTTGTTTCATAGTTGTCTTAAAATAGCATATAACGTTCCGGCGCTTGGCGAGGTTGCGAACTTCGGAAACGATTATTTTCTATCAAAGATAAAATTTCTTGCGAGAAATAAACGTGTATTTACTACAAAATTCGCAATCTTGCCAAACGCCTGTTGGTAGCAGTTTTTTATTTATTTTATACTTCCGTTACTATAGTTTTCGCCCAAATATCTCCTAAACGTTGGTTTCGGTCAGTGTTTTTAATTGTCATTATTCCAATTAATCCAAAAGGAAACATATCAATTGGGTCCAATAAGTGTCTTTTTATTGATTGGCTCAAACTCAATTCTCCATTATTTTTGGTCAAAGATTTAGGTTTTAAGCCAACAATAGAATTTCCAAGAGTTGCTCCTAAAAACACTTCAGTAAGCACAATTATCGAAAACCAAAAAATAATTGGAACTAATCCTAATATTCCAGTAACTGAATATCCACCTTCGTCATTCGGTTCTCCAAATGAGTAAACAAAAGCAAAGAAAAAACCATATACAAATAAATAATCAATAAATCCTGCAATAAATCTTTTCAGTAAATTCGGTTTAGTTATGTTTTCTACCATATATTTTGTCAATATTAATTCAATCGATAATTTGTCAACTTTTAAAAGTTCTAATATTCTTTCAGCTTTCAATTTGTCATTTTTTAAAGCTTTTTCAAATTCTTTATCTAAACCGCAAACATAAAGTCTTTCATTGACTGTCATACCGCCAATATTTTCCACTAAACTAATTTTATTCTCAATTTCTTTTTCAGTCATGTTTTCGATTTCTGCGGTAAAATTGCTACCAACGGGCCGCGGCTTTGCGCAGGGCTTGCCTTTTTCTGGCAAGGCTTGCGCAAAACCGCTGTTG
>NZ_JAANOQ010000022.1 GCF_011305415.1 Flavobacterium bernardetii | reverse complement strand
TCGAGTTTAAAACAAAATAGGAGCGAAGCGTTTTCTGAAAATAGATGTTGAAATATTAGAAATTGTTCTTGTGTTTTCGATTCTAAACGACTGGTATATAACGTCCCGGCGCTTGGCGAGGTTGCGAAGTTCGGAACCGATTATTTTCTATCAAAGATAAAATTTCTTGCGAAATGTAAACGTGTATTTACTACAAAATTCGCAATCTTGCCAAACGCCTGTTGGTGGCTGGCTTTTATTTTCCTGTAAAAAAGTCTTTTCCTTTTTGTGTTAACATATATTTATAAGGTTTTCCTTCCTCTTTTTCTCTTTTAATGAGTTCGTGCTTTTCGTCTAGTTTTTTTGCCCTCCAACCAATTAATTGTCCCGAATAATCAACTTCTTGTGCAATTTCTTTTGCGTATAATTCAGTTTCAGAATGTTGAAGTTCTTGTAATATTTTAACTTCGGGCATTGGCAACATTTTACTTTGATCGATTTTATTAATTATTTCAGTAATATCATCTGCCAAAGTTTCAATTATAACATCCGAATTACAACTGTTACATCTATAATTATTGAACTCTAAAAATTTTAAATCTTGTATGTCAAATTGTTTTTTGCAATCAATGTTAGAACAAATTATCCTTTTAGCATCTGCTAAAAATTCTGTTATTATTTTATTGTAACTAAATGGTCTTTCTATAAAATAGGTTCTAAAAGGCCTTCCTTTTGGTTTTCCCCAAATAATATTTTCTTTTACACAAAGACCATAATTTAAAGAGTAAATAGAAACTGGTGTTCCGTCTTTATCACTCAAATCATTATACTTACTTATAAAGAAATTTAACTCTAAAGTTTTAAGAAAATCTTCGTATCTCGGGTCAAAATGAAAATGGCTACTATATGGCTCTTTTGATAAATACACTGAACCCTTAAGATCATTAGAAATAATTTTTCTTTTAATATCTTTAGATTTATTCACAAAAAGTTGTAAAAGATTTTTTAATTGAAGTGCCGAAATTTTTTCATCAAGAGAAATAAGTGAGTGTGTTGTAGTTTCAAAAAATGAAGAAATTTTTTCTTCATAATATTTTTTTGAAGCATTTTCAATATCTGTTTTATTTATCTTGTTATTATATATAATTCTACTTTGGTAGCAAAATGACAAGATATAACCTAAAATTCTAGGTACATTCATAGATGCATTAAAAAGAATTTCATAATAATCCTCCATTGAATTTCTCGATGTATCAAAATAATTTTCGATTTCACTTCCAACAAAAATTTCAATTCTTTTTTCTAGAATTTTTTTTGTAAATCCGACAGCATTTGATTCCATTTTGTCTCTGTCAAATTCTGAGTATAGATTGTAAAAATCCAAATTAATTGTATCAACTTTACCTGGGTCAATTTTTCCATAATAAATTCGATTTGGATATGCTGCAACTTTAAACTTAATAAACTCATCTGACCAATTATTGAGTGGTGCTAAAATAACATCTACAAAAGTAACTATTGAATCGTCCTCAATTTCTGAAAAATCATCTAAAAGAATATAAAGGTGTCGTATTTTTAAAATTGATAATGCCTCTTTAATACCAACAATTATTTCTTTAATTTGGAAAACTTTTAAGAAAACATTTGAAAAATTTTGTTCATTTTCATTAGTATTATTATTTGTTTTCTTCCATTCAATTCCCGAATCAGTTTTTACACTGCCGTTTATACCTTCTTTATCAATTCCACCACTAATTTCAAGTCCTTTTAATGAAATATTTCTTTCTTTAGAATTTTCTGAAGATTCTTTTTGTCCAATTTTTATTGTTTGTAAAATTGGTATTTCAATTTTCTCTAAATATTTATTATCTTCTAAATTATTTTTTAATTCTGCTAGTTTTTCTTTAACTGATTCGACTTGTGTTACTCCGATTAGTTCTAATAATTTATCTATTTTAGAATCAAATTTTTTACTTACTTCACCTATAATTGCAGATAAAATACTTTGAATAAAAGACCTTTCAATTAAATATTTTTCTATAATTTCTGCTGACAAAAGTTTTTCAATTTCATTTATTCTAGCTAATCTTGTTTGTGAAGCTTCATAAATAGTTTTTACATCTAAATAGCAAGGTAGATAACCTTTTTTCTCACGAAGTTCTTGTTCAAGCCTTAAAAATATAGTCGATTTTCCTGTACCTTTTCTTCCTATTAGAAATGTTGTATTTTCTTTTAAACTTTTTTGAAGAATAAAATCATTAGGAAGTAAGTCGGTGTATAATTCCTTTAATAAATTTCTGCCTTTTTCATCTATTAAGTCAGCTCTTCTATACTTTTTTAATGATTCAACAGCTTCAAAAAAGCCATTCATTTCTTTTTGACTATATTCCATATTTAGAATGTTTTGTGTTACGATATGCGGTTTCTCGGTAAGCTTGCCACCAACGTTCCGGCGCTTGGCGAGGTTGCGAACTTCGGAACCGATTAATTTCTATCAAAGATAAAATTTCTTGCGAGAAATAAACGTGTATTTACTACAAAATTCGCAATCTTGCCAAACGCCTGTTAGCAGTAGTATCATTTGAATTTTTCTTTAACTTTAAACAAATACGCAAACTGATTTCCTTCGCTTTTTAATTCAGTTTCCATAAGTGAAATTTTATTCTCTTTAAACTTAAAAAATAAATCAGACACGTTGCGAAGTTTGAGTTTAGCAACATTCTCGATTAATTCAGCGCTAGTTTGTATAGTTGTTTGAAAAACACTATTGCTAGTTTTTAACTTGTGCAATTTGATAGCTTGTTCATATTTATTTCTCAAGTAACGATATTCTTCTTCAATTTCGCCAATATTTTTTTGAGTTTTTGAAATATTGCTAATCCAATTTCTTAACCCCCAAATTGAGTTATAGGTTTCAGGGTCATTTTTAAAATTAAATATTTCTTCCCATGGTAATTTTTCTACATTCAAAATTGGAAAATCATTTAAAATTAAATGAAAAGTATCCTGTTTTTTATCAGTAATTCCATCAATATTATAAATAGAATTTTCACAAGGAATTGCCAAAAATTTAGACTCATCATATTGAGTTGAAAGTATACGGACTTTCAAATCATGACACATATCACTTAACATAAATAAGTCATATAGACTTTTATTTTTAGCATCATTTAATTTTGATTCAATAATAGGTCTAATTTGAGAATAAACATCAGTATTAATAATAGGCTTTTTAATGTTGTTGTAATCAAATATTAATTTTCCTTCATTAATTAAATATTGAATATTTGAATTTCTAAAATCTATTTCGTCGGTTTTATTTTTATCATAGTAATTGTCAAAATCACCGAAATTCTTTTTGACTTGACTATTCATTTCCAATAAACCATTATAAATAATAAAGTCATTCAAAGGAATTAAACCTTTTTGTTCTATAAGGGCTTCAGTACTTTCGAAAGATTTTTGTTCAAAAACTTCCTTCCATTCAGATAATCCTACAACGAATATTTTATCAAAAATCAAAAAATCTCGTTTGAGGTCATTGATTTCCAAATGATTAAAACTTCTAATTCCTATGAGTTCGTTCATGTCGATTTTGATGTCGATGTTAGTGTAGATATTGCTGCTAACGTTCCGCGGCTTGCTGAAGTGGCGACTTCGTAACCGCTTATTTTCTTTCAAATATAATATTTCTTGCGAGAAAT
>NZ_JAANOQ010000021.1 GCF_011305415.1 Flavobacterium bernardetii | reverse complement strand
GCTCCTGTTGCTCCTGTTGTTGCTAATGTTATACTAGTGATTGCTGTATTGATACAAGTAGTTCTATTTATTCCTGCTGCAATTGTATTTAATGGTGTAACTGTGATAGTACCTGTAGTAGTAGCAGGTGGACAACCTCCTGTAGTAGTTACTGTATAATTAAATGTACCCGAAGCAGTTGGTGTACCACTAATTGTTGCAACATTTGCTGCCCACGAACCTGTAACTCCTGCTGGTAATCCAGATAATGTTGCGCCAGTTGCTCCTGTTGTTGCTAATGTAATACTAGTGATTGCTGTATTGATACAAGTAGTTCTATTTATTCCTGCTGCAATTGTATTTAATGGTGTAACTGTAATAGTACCTGTTGTAGTGGCAGGTGGACAACCACCTGTAGTTGTCACTGTATAATTAAATGTACCTGAAGCAGTTGGTGTACCACTAATCGTAACAACATTTGCTGCCCATGAACCTGTAACTCCTGCTGGTAATCCAGAGAATGTTGCTCCTGTTGCTCCTGTTGTTGCTAATGTAATACTAGTGATTGCTGTATTGATACAAGTAGTTCTATTTATTCCTGCTGCAATTGTATTTAATGGTGTAACTGTGATAGTACCTGTAGTAGTAGCAGGTGGACAACCTCCTGTAGTAGTTACTGTATAATTAAATGTACCCGAAGCAGTTGGTGTACCACTAATCGTAACAACATTTGCTGCCCATGAACCTGTAACTCCTGCTGGTAATCCAGAGAATGTTGCTCCTGTTGCTCCTGTTGTTGCTAATGTAATACTAGTGATTGCTGTATTGATACAAGTAGTTCTATTTATTCCTGCAGCAATTGTATTTAATGGTGTAACTGTAATAGTACCTGTAGTAGTGGCAGGTGGACAACCTCCTGTAGTTGTCACTGTATAATTAAATGTACCTGAAGCAGTTGGTGTCCCACTAATTGTTGCAACATTTGCTGCCCATGAACCTGTAACTCCTACTGGTAAACCAGAGAATGTTGCTCCTGTTGCTCCTGTTGTTGCTAATGTAATACTAGTGATTGCTGTATTGATACAAGTAGTTCTATTTATTCCTGCAGCAATTGTATTTAATGGCGTAACTGTAATAGTACCGTTTAATGATAAATTTGGCGTACATCCTACGGTAGTAATGGTATAATTGAAAGTTCCTGAAGCAGTTGGTGTCCCACTAATCGTAGCAACATTTGCTGCCCATGTACCTGTAACTCCTGCAGGTAATCCTGAAAATGTTACTCCAGTAGCACTTCCTCCATAACCATATGTAATTGATGATATTGCGCTATTTCTACAAACTGTTTGGTTATTTGTACCAACAGCAGATGTTAAATTTAAATTACAAGCACATGCCGCAACATTTACCGTAACATTTCTAACATAATTACATCCATACTCATCAACCGCCGTTAAACTATAAACATAAGATCCTGGAGTTGGAAATGGTCCAACAGCTACATTATTAGTCAACTGATTTCCTATACACGTGCCAGGCGAAGGACATCCATCAGGACCTGGATCTGTAACTGAAGTACTCGTAGTCGTTTGTGCAGGAATAACTGGACCAGCACCTGAATGCGACCATGTTAAAGTTGATACATCTGGTGTTACAAACTCAGCATTTGCATAACAAGATCCAGGAAAAGCTAAAGACCACCCTGTAATTGTTCCATCATCAAAACCTATATTATCAGTAATTTGTAAAGTCCAAACTCCATTTAAATCGGCTCCATTAAAAGGGGTAAATGGATTTGAAGAATTATATGTTTGTGAAATATAATTTGTTCCTGCTTCACATACTCCAGTGTATGAACAAGTACCATTTGCTGGGGCAGTGGTAGTTACACCAGCAGCTGTCCAAGCAACACCGCCAGTACTAACAACTGTGTATGTAGCAGGACATCCAGCAACACCATCATCAGCTGGATTGGTACAAAGACCAAAATCAATTCCCCCACCATGCTGATCATACAAAATTACACTTTGTCCAGTTGGTGAAATTAATATTATATCTAAATCTCCTGAATATGTATGTTCTAAATCAAAAGTTACTGTTGGATAACATCCAGGTGTAACGGTTGCTCCAACTGGGAAAACTCCTGTAAAATCTAAAGTTGTTGTATAACTCACTCCACTTCCATCAGGTAAAGAAACTGGGCTACCTGAAACAGACAAAGGCCCAGTAGACATTGTTTCAGATGTAGCTAATCCATTTAAATTAATAGAATTACCACAATTAATATTGAAGGTACTTAAAGTTGAGCCAGTAAAATCGGGTGGTGGCAAAACCCTAATTAATCTAGTTGATGCATTAGTACTTTGACAACCCAAAGGATCAATATCTGTATTATTATTTCTTACCGATAAACTTACTGAATATATTCCTGGCCCAGGAAATGTATGTGATGTAGTTGCTGCAGCAGTTGTTGAATTTGTACCATCACCCCAAGTCCACTCATAAGAAGTTATAGAAAAACCTCCAGGTGCAGTTGAAGCAGAACCATTAAAACTAACTGCTAACGAACCTGGATTAGTCGCACTTGAAGAACAAATATTCAAAGTTGTTGTATCAGTTAAAGCTGCTATCGGATTTGTACAAGGAGTAACACAAGAAACTGTTGCAGACCAACCCGAATCTCTTACTGAATTATTTGAAATAAATTGAAAAGAAATGCATCCATCAGGACTTGTAGAAACTAAAGTTGTAGTTCCTAACGCACCACACAATCTATCATTATTTGTACCTAAAGCACCAACTGCATTGGCGTACCATACATCTAAATAATCTGTACAAGTACCTGCTGCTCCTTCAGTAGCGAATGTATTGAATACAATTCTAATTTTATCACCAGGTGTTGAAGGACAAAAAGTAATTGTACTATTTTGGCTATTTGCATAGTTTGCTGCTCCACCTTGATCAACAAAAGTTCCTGAACAAGTTGAAATTGTTCCATTAGCTCCATTATTCATCGTATAAGTTTGACTAAACGAAATAAAAGAGGAAGCTAAAAAAATCAGTAGTAAAAAGTATTTTTTACCCATAGTCTTAATTGTTAAATTTAAGGTTTTATTTTATTGTAGTAAGTCTATTCTTTAAATTTTGATCAAACATATAGATATACCAAAGCTCATCATAACTATATATTTTTCTTATTTTTTCAGATAAAGACAAAAAATATTCGTTTGCTACTTTATAATAGTAGTAATCCTTTCCTTTTTCTATTTCCATTTGTTTGATTTCTTCAGAAGAAAATTTTCTTAAAAAATTAACTACTAACTCGTTTTTTTCATAATCCACAGAATTCAGTTTAAAAGATAAATCTTTCTCTTCAATTCCTTTCATTTGTAAAACTACTCCAGGAGGTAGATTGTAATTTTTCATTGAATTATTAATGCTTCCCCCATTTTTTTGCCCATAGGAAGTACCACAATACAGCACACACAGAATTGTAAAAACTGTAATAATTAGTAGATTTTTCATAAAAATTTTATAGTTAAGTAAATTATTTCAACAGCACAATATAAAAAAATAATTCAACAACTTAACATATTTTTAAGAAACATTTTAACATAATTAAGTGTTTTTCAAAATTTTTCACAAAAAAAGCCCGTATATCAAGTAAATACGGGCCTTTTTACAAAAAAATAAAATTTTCAACTTTTTAATAAAAAATAAGATTAAATTTATTTATTAGTTATTTACACACAACAATCACACACATCATGTTTTTTGAAATTATTGTATTTATTTAAATTTTATATAACAATAAATCTAAACATTACTTTTTCTATTACTCACAAAAAAAAGCCCGTATTTTTAGAAATACGGGCTTTTTGTAAATTACGATATTATTATCTTTTTAACGAAAAATGTGATTTGAATTGTTTCTGTTCACTGTTTTCTTTGAAATCAATTGTAAACCAATAATCCGTTGATGGTGCTTGTAGACCATTATAGGTTCCATCCCATCCAGGACTATTCTCCGCTGTACTTAATTGCTTAATTAATTTTCCATATCTATCAAAGATATATAATTTCGCATCTGCTTGATTTAACCCTATAACATTCCAAGTATCATGAATTCCGTCTCCATTTGGTGTGAAATATTTAGGATAATCTATCACTGTAATTGGTTGTGATAAATTAGTA
>NZ_JAANOQ010000020.1:1433-4368 GCF_011305415.1 Flavobacterium bernardetii | reverse complement strand
AACATTACAATAAGCTTACGGGTTATTAGTACTACTCGACTATGACATTACTGCCTTTACATCTATAGCCTATCAACGTAGTCATCTCCTACGACCCTTAAAAGAAATCTCATCTTGTGGTGGGTTTCGCGCTTATATGCTTTCAGCGCTTATCCCTTCCAAACGTAGCTACTCTGCGGTGCTCCTGGCGGAACAACAGATACACCAGAGGTTTGTCCAACTCGGTCCTCTCGTACTAGAGTCAGATCCACTCAAATTTCTAACGCCCACAGTAGATAGAGACCGAACTGTCTCACGACGTTCTGAACCCAGCTCGCGTGCCACTTTAATGGGCGAACAGCCCAACCCTTGGGACCTTCTCCAGCCCCAGGATGTGACGAGCCGACATCGAGGTGCCAAACCCCCCCGTCGATATGAGCTCTTGGGGGAGATCAGCCTGTTATCCCCGGCGTACCTTTTATCCTTTGAGCGATGGCCCTTCCATGCGGAACCACCGGATCACTATGCTCTACTTTCGTACCTGATCGACCTGTATGTCTCTCAGTCAAGCTCCCTTATGCCATTGCACTCTACGCACGGTTACCAAGCGTGCTGAGGGAACCTTTAGAAGCCTCCGTTACTCTTTTGGAGGCGACCACCCCAGTCAAACTACCCACCAAACAATGTCCCCCCATTGGGGGTTAGGCCTCAGACAAGTAAAGGGTGGTATTTCAACAATGACTCCACAACGCCTAGCGACGCCGCTTCAAAGTCTCCCACCTATCCTACACATCACGTGTCCAAGGTCAATATTAAGCTATAGTAAAGGTGCACAGGGTCTTTTCGTCCCACTGCGGGTAAGCGGCATCTTCACCGCTACTACAATTTCACCGAGCTCATGGCTGAGACAGTGTCCAGATCGTTACACCATTCGTGCAGGTCGGAACTTACCCGACAAGGAATTTCGCTACCTTAGGACCGTTATAGTTACGGCCGCCGTTTACTGGGGCTTCATTTCAATGCTTCTGATTGCTCATAACATCTCCACTTAACCTTCCAGCACCGGGCAGGTGTCAGGCCCTATACTTCATCTTACGATTTTGCAGAGCCCTGTGTTTTTGATAAACAGTCGCCTGGACCTCTTCACTGCGGCCCTCATTACTGAGGGCGACCCTTCTCCCGAAGTTACGGGTCTATTTTGCCTAATTCCTTAGCCATGAATCTCTCGAGCACCTTAGGATTCTCTCCTCAACTACCTGTGTCGGTTTACGGTACTGGTACTTATAATCTAAGTTTAGAAGTTTTTCTTGGAAGCCCTTAGGCGCACTATCCCATTGTCCGAAGACTCCGAGTACTATCGTATTTCCCCAAAACCCGCGCATTTGACTACGGGTCCTATAGGTAGGTACTTCAACGAACTATTCCGTCAGTTCGCGGCGCTTTCATCACTCCGTCACTCCATCACAATTATAAGTAGTACGGGAATATTAACCCGTTAGCCATCGACTGTCCCTTTCGGGTTCGCCTTAGGACCAGACTAACCCGCAGCTGATTAGCATAGCTGCGGAAACCTTAGTTTTTCGGTGTGCGGGTTTCTCGCCCGCATTATCGTTACTTATGCCTACATTTTCTTTTCTAAACAGTCCAGCATGACTCACATCACACCTTCGACCCAGTTTAGAATGCTCCCCTACCACTTGACTCAAAAGTCAAATCCATAGCTTCGGTAATACACTTATGCCCGATTATTATCCATGCTCGTCCGCTCGACTAGTGAGCTGTTACGCACTCTTTAAATGAATGGCTGCTTCCAAGCCAACATCCTAGCTGTCTATGCAGACAAACCGCGTTATTTCAACTTAGCGTATATTTGGGGACCTTAGCTGATGGTCTGGGTTCTTTCCCTCTCGGACTTGGACCTTAGCACCCAAGCCCTCACTGCTGGTAAACATTATATAGCATTCGGAGTTTGTCAGGAATTGGTAGGCGATGAAGCCCCCGCATCCAATCAGTAGCTCTACCTCTATATAACTATAACCCAGCGCTGCACCTAAATGCATTTCGGGGAGTACGAGCTATTTCCGAGTTTGATTGGCCTTTCACCCCTACCCACAAGTCATCCGAAGACTTTTCAACGTCAACCGGTTCGGACCTCCACTGTGTGTTACCACAGCTTCATCCTGCCCATGGGTAGATCACACGGTTTCGCGTCTACCATTACTGACTAAAGCGCCCTATTCAGACTCGCTTTCGCTACGGATCCGTGACTTAATCACTTATCCTCGCCAGCAACGGTAACTCGTAGGCTCATTATGCAAAAGGCACGCCGTCACACCACTTGGATGCTCCGACCGCTTGTAGGCGTATGGTTTCAGGATCTATTTCACTCCGTTATTCACGGTTCTTTTCACCTTTCCCTCACGGTACTGGTTCACTATCGGTCTCTCAGGAGTATTTAGCCTTAGCGGATGGTCCCGCCAGATTCACACAGGGTTTCACGTGCCCCGCGCTACTCAGGATACCACTATCGTTATCTTCTCTTACTTATACGGGACTATCACCCTCTTTGGTTAACCTTTCCAGGTTATTCTAATTCAATCCGCAACAAATGTCGTGGTCCTACAACCCCAATATTGCCGTAACAACATTGGTTTGGGCTAATCCGCGTTCGCTCGCCACTACTTACGGAATCACTTTTGTTTTCTTCTCCTCCGCCTACTTAGATGTTTCAGTTCAGCGGGTTCACTCTCCTATCGGAGTAACATGTCTTCAACATGTTGGGTTGCCCCATTCGGATATCTACGGATCAATTCGTGTGTGCCAATCCCCGTAGCTTTTCGCAGCTTATCACGTCCTTCATCGCCTCTGAGAGCCAAGGCATCCCCCATACGCCCTTATTTTGCTTATTGTATTCTTATAATGAGCTAAATCTTGCGATTTAATTATATGTTTTTTT
>NZ_JAANOQ010000002.1:181185-437306 GCF_011305415.1 Flavobacterium bernardetii | reverse complement strand
TCATCTGTTTTAATCAATCATTATTTGTAAGAACTCCCTCTCTTGCGGGGTGCAAAGATAACATCTTTATATTTTAAATTCCAAATCTTTTTTTTACTTTTTTTTAAAAAAATAATCTCCAATCTGTTTGTCATTATATAAAGAACTTCTCTCTCATTGCGGGTGCAAAACTAGCACTTAATTTTGTATTCCCTAACATTATCTTAACATATTTATAAAGTATTTTACTTTGAGTTAATTTACAGATAGTTACAAACGTCGATTTATTTAAACTTTCATCGACACTTGAGCATTTTACTTGCTTAAGCCCAGTTTCAATAGAGATAAGGTATTAGAAAAAAATGGATTCTTCTAAAAATAAAGCGATTTTGGCTCGTTTTCACACCAACACTCTCTTTAGATTCCTTAATTCTACGGAATGACAGACGATAAATTCTTATGAAAACCGAATTCTAGCCCTGATAGGAGCGGCATCCTTTTATTTAATTCTTCAAAAATTAAATAAAAGATATAGCGGAGAGCAGGAAATAGCTCCTAAAAAAACTACACCTATATATAATAGTAAGAAATAATTGTTCCAAACAAAAAAAACGGCTGATGCAACAAAACATCAACCGTATTATATTATAGTGTAAAAAGCAGAATAAGTTTCTAATCGAACTTCAAGGCTTTGATTGGAGATATTTTTGTGATTAGGTAAGACGGAATTAACAAAACCAATACACATATTAATATAGTACCTAAATTTAATAATAGTATGTGTTGTAAATTTATATCGACAGGAGCTGAAGAGACATAATAACTTTCGGGATTTAGTTTAATGATTTCAAACTTCTTTTGAACAACCAATAATAAGATAGCGATTCCATTTCCCCAAAGCAATCCTCTTGAAATTAAATGAGCTGCATTGTATAAAAATATTTTACGTACTGACCAATTATTCGCACCAAGTGCTTTTAACATTCCTATTAATTGGGTGCGCTCTAAAATTAAAACCAACAAAGCGACTACCATATTAATAGTTGCTACACCAATCATTATAATAAGAATAACCAAAATATTGAAATCGAAAAGTTTTAACCATTCGAAAACACTGAAGTATTTTTCAGATATAGATGTACTATTAAATGTTGGCGGAATAGTTTTATAAATTTCTTTAGCGCGTTCATCTAATTTGGAGAAATCGTCGATGAAAATTTCATAAGCTCCAACTTGACTCGGTTGCCATTTATTGATACGTTGCAAATGTTCGATGTTACCTATTATATAAGAGGAATCGAATTCTTGAAAACCTGAATTATAAATTCCGGCAATTTTAAACTTTCTCATACTTGGAAGCTTGCCTTGCGTTTTCATGAAAAAGGTATTAAAAGAACTCCCAACTTTCAATTTTAATCGGTTTGCTAAAAACTGTGAAATCAACACTTCGTTAATATCGCCTTCTTTATAGGTTGGAATTTTTCCTTCAACAAGAAACTCTTTTAAGTTTTTCCATTGGTAGGAAGCGTCAACACCTTTAAAGATAATTCCTTCTACATCGGTTTCGGTTCTTATTAATGCTCCTTTAGTAATTATTGGTTGCACGTGTGTGATGAAACCATTCTTTTTTAGTTGCGAAACAGGCAATAATCTGGAGTCAATTGGTTCGGCTGTAACTTGAGATTGGTTGTCGTCGAAATTTGAAACAATAACATGTCCGTTGAATGCTGAAAGTTTTTCACGGATTTTTTGTTGCAATCCTATACCAGTTGCCACAGACATCACCATCATAAGAATACTTAAGGCAATAGCCAAAATAGCAATTTTTATAATTGGGGAAGAAACACTACTTTTATAACTTTTAGAAACAATAAGTCGTTTCGCAATAAAATATTCTAAATTCAAAATATACTTTTATATGAAATGAGCATAAGATTTAATTGGTCGCAAACACCATTGATGAAATGCGAATTGCATATGACAAATAAAAAACAAAAATTATAGACATATGACATTTGAGTTCAAAAATACGTTTTTATTTATTTCTACGCTATTAATTTTAGCTGGATGTTCTTCAACTAAGAACAATGTAAGTGCTACTATTAATGATTCACCCCAACTTACGAATACGGTTTCAAATTATGGTAAGTTTAAAACAGGTGCAGAAAACCATGACGCGTATTTACCTTTATTAGCAAATAAGAGAGTTGGAATTGTTACGAATCCGACAGGGATAGTTGCAAACAAAAAACATTTGGTTGATTACTTTTTAGAAAAACAAATAAACCTGCAAAAAATATATGCTCCAGAACATGGTTTCAGAGGAATTGCAGATGCGGGCGAAATGATTAAAGATGGAAAAGATAGCAAAACTAACTTACCAATTATTTCCTTATACGGAAATAACAAAAAACCAAAGCCCGAGCAATTAGCTGGTATTGATGTAATGGTTTTTGATATTCAAGATGTAGGTGCGAGATTTTACACTTATATATCTACATTACATTATGTGATGGAAGCTTGCGCAGAAAACAATATTGAACTTTTAGTTTTAGACAGACCAAACCCAAATGGAACAATTATTGACGGTCCGGTTTTAGAAATGGAACATAAAAGTTTTGTGGGAATGCACCCTATTCCTGTTTTACATGGAATGACTATTGGTGAATATGCGAAAATGATTAATGGTGAAAAATGGTTAGCTAATGAAATTCAGTGTAAATTGAACGTTATTCCTTGCCAGCATTACAAAAGAGAAATGTTTTATAGTTTACCTGTGAAACCTTCACCAAATTTACCAAACGACCAGGCGATTAATTTGTATGCTAGTTTGTGCTTTTTTGAAGGTACGAATGTAAGTGTTGGAAGAGGAACGGAAAAGCAATTCCAAATTTATGGCTCTCCGTTTTTAACTAACTTCAATTTTAGCTTCACACCTATTTCTAATTTTGGTGCGAAAGAGCCGATGCATAAAGACGTAATATGTACTGGTGAAGACTTAACGAAAATTAAAAAAGTGAATCGTTTAGAATTGAAATGGTTACTTAAAGCGTATTCAGATACTTCAATTAAGGCGGTTTTCTTTAATGACTTTTTCACGAAATTGGCTGGAACCAAAAAACTACAAGAACAAATAGCGAATGGTGTTTCGGAAAAAGAAATTAGACAAAGTTGGGAAACTGGTTTGCTTACTTTTAAGGAAATGAGAAAGAAATACTTAATCTACAATTAGATTATAAAGGCATTTTCAATTTCATTTTTTCCACAATATTAAATGCGGCTGGACAAATCGCAACATTCAATAAAGTCAAATCAGTGATTTGATTGAACTTTTTTCTATCAGTATGTGGGAATTCTCTGCAGGCTTTTGGGCGAACATCGTAAATGAAGCATTTGTTTTCGTTATCTAAAAACGTACAAGGCACAGATTTCAATACATAATCATTGTCTTCATCGACACGTAAAAACTGATTGATAAATTGTTGTGGTTTTTGTTTTAAATGTTTCGAAATTCGTTCTACATCGGCATCTGTGAATAATGGACCGGTAGTTTTACAGCAATTCGCACAATCCAAACAATCGGTTTTCTTGAATTCCGCATCATGTAAATCTTGCATCACATAATCTAAATTTTTAGGTACGCGTTTTTTTAGCTTATCGAAATATTTTTTGTTTTCAATATGCGTATCTTTGGCTAGTTTTTGAATTTCGTTTAATGCTGGTTTTAACATTTATTAATTTGTTTCAAGTTTCAGGTTTCAAGTTAGTAACTATACATTTGTATGTTTAAAAAACATATTAAAACCAATTGAAGACAAAGTTAACAACTTCAAACTAAAAAAACCTGAAACTTTAAACAAAAAAAAGATGAAAGACCTTTTCGGAAAAGCCATACTAGATTACCAAACCAATAATTCACCTGAAGATTTAATTACGGAGACTTCAATTTCTGAAGCGGATGAAATGAGCGTTGCCTATTTGTATCGCAGTTATAACGAAATGCCAAAACTAGAACAAAAAGCGTTGCAATTGGCAAAAGGAAAAGTTTTAGATGTGGGTTGTGGAGCTGGAAGTCATGCTTTAGAATTACAAAACGAAAGAAAATTAGAAGTTACCGCAATAGATATTTCTGAAAATGCCGTGAAAGCGTGTCAACTTCGTGGTTTAAACTATGTGAAAGTTGAAAACATTTTAGATTTAGATACTGAAAACAAATATGACACAATACTTCTTTTAATGAATGGAACAGGAATTTTCGGAACTTTGAAAGAAACGGCGAAGTATTTACAAAAATTAAAAACCTTATTAAATGAAGGCGGACAAATTTTAATTGATTCGTCGGATTTGATTTATATGTTTGACCAGGATGAAGATGGCGCTTATAGTATCCCTGCAGATGGTTATTATGGCGAATTGACTTTTACCGTTCAATATAAAGGAGAAACGGAAGAAACTTTTCCATGGTTGTATTTAGATTACAACACACTACAAAATGCGGCAATTGCGAATGGCTTACAATGTGAATTGGTTGCAGAAGGTGAACATTTTGATTATTTGGCGAGATTGAGTTAAATACAAAAAAGGTCGAGAAATGATTCTCGACCTTTTTTGATTATTTAAAATTCATTGGTAATTTTATATCTATACTTACGGGCTTGCCTCCTCTTTTAGCAGGTTCCCATTTTGGAGAAGCTCTCAAAACTCTGATTACTTCTAATGCAGATGTACCTCCTAAATCTTTTAACACTCTGATGTTTTTTACTTCACCCTTATCATTAATCGTAAAAGAAAAAATTAGTTGTCCTTTTTTCTCCACTGTTTTCGTGTCGAAATTTTTCACGAAATAATCATAAAACTTATTTAAATCTCCACCTTGAAAAGTCGCTTCAGTTAAATCACCTGATAAATACACTTCATCTTCACCGCCCAATTGTGCATGAGATAAATTGAAAGCAAAAAACAAAACAATAATCGATAGAATCTTTTTCATTAAGGAATGTTTAAATATTTATGTGTTTGTAATGACACTCTCCATTTTGGGTTGTTCATGACATAATCTACAATAAGTGGTGTCATTTCTTCTTTTTTGCTCCATTCTGGTTGCAAGAATAAAATCGCGTTTTTGTTTGTTTTTTGAGCTTGCTCTTCTGCGAAGATGAAATCGTGTTTGTTGTGAATAATCACTTTCAATTCATTTGCGATGGCATAAGCAGAATCTACAGGTAATTTATTTTTCTTTGGCGACAAACAAAACCAATCCCAAGTTCCAGTAACATCATATGCCCCAGAAGTTTCGATATGAACATGCAAACCTTCACTTTTTAATTGCGATGTTAATGGATTCATGTCCCAAGTTAAGGGTTCACCACCAGTAATAACAATTGTTTTAGCGTATTTTTTTGCATTAGCAACAATGGTTCCTACAGAAGTTGGCGGATGCAAATCGGCATTCCAGCTTTCTTTTACGTCGCACCAATGGCAACCTACATCACAACCACCTACTCGGATAAAGTAAGCCGCAGTTCCTGTATGATAACCTTCGCCTTGAATGGTGTAAAATTCTTCCATTAAGGGAAGCATTTCACCTTTGTTGACTAATATTTGAGTTTCTTTATTAAGCATATTTCATTTATTGGGTGCAAAGATAGTACAAAGTTAGAAGTTAGAAGTTAGAAGTGGGAAGTTTTTATTTAATGTCGAATATCTAGCCCAGATTGGAATGGCAGCTTGTTGGAAAGAAATGAGATAAAAACTTTTTGCAAGAAAGCGACCAGCGGAAGCTTTATTGCAAAATTTAGTTTTTACTTATTTATGAGAACAACTATAATGGAAAGCTGGAATTGGCTTCAAATAAAAAAACCGATAACTTTCGCTATCGGTTTTAAAATTTTATTGCTTTTATTATTTAGTTAAAGCTTGTAAAGATTCTTTAACGAAAGTATCATTTGGATTAATTTCTGCTGCTTTTTTGAAATTTTCAATTGCTTTTACTTTATCAGTTGTTGCGTAATTTGCTCCAATGAAAGAATATGTTTCAAAAAGATTTTCTTTTACAGCTGGTTTAGAAATCTCAGCATCACCTTTTGCAATAACTGTTTTCACATAACCTTCATAATCTAAAACTGCTTGTGCGTTAGATTCTTTTGTTCCGATAACTCTATTTAATTGTCCTTTATTGTAATATACATCTTGAACATTACTTGGTCCTACTTTGATAGACTCATCATATGCTTTATTTGCTTTTGCAAATTCTGCAGTTAAAGTTGCTTTTTGAGCTGCCGTTTTACTTTCCGCATAGAATAAAATTGAATTTCCTAATAAGAAGTTATCACGTGCAAAACTTTTAGAACTTGTATTTTTAACTGCTAATTCAAATAACTTAGAAGCTTCTAAATAAGCTTTTCCAGTATATAACTTAATACCAATATCTGTAAACTCTGTGTTTAAATATGGATTTAATTCTGCTGCTTTAGTTAAATCTGCAATTGATTCATTGAATTTTGCTTGATTTGAAACTACTCCTTTATCGTCAATTGATGTCGCTAATTTTGCTTTAGCCAAATATAAATAGTCTTTACCGTTAATTTTTTTAGCATCAACTTTTGACATATATTCAGTTAATGATTTAATTGCTTCAGTTGGATTTCCATTTTCTGAATAAGCATAACCTAAATATTTAAATACTTTTGGATTTACTTTATCAGACTTTTGGATTGCTAATGCTTCCGTTTCTAATTCTTTCCATTTTTTAGATAAGATTAAGAAATCAGCATATTTCATTTTTGCATCAGTTGAAACATCTGTTAAGCTCATGTATTTTTTATAGTCTTCTAAAGCTGCAGCAATTTTCTCTTCGAAAAGTGATTTTTTTGCATAAGCCCAAGCTAAATTTGTTTCTGCTTTTTCACGGTACGCTGGTCCGTAGCTAGAATTAATAGCTAAAATATCATTGAATGCTTTTAATGCTTCAGGAAAAGCTTGCGCGTTTCTTGTTATGATTGCTAATTGCAAAGGTGCTCTTAGTAATGTTTTGTCTAATTCACTCGCAGTTCTATAAGCAACATAAGCATCGTTAATATTTCTATTAGCAACTAATGCATCACCTAAAGCAACTTGTGCTAATGCTGATTTTGGATCACTTGCAACAGCAGCTTTTGCAGCAACTAATGCTATTGCATTATCTGGAGTAGCCGCTTTTAAGTAGGCTTGAGTAATATAAATTTGCTCTTCAGTGTTTTTCTTTTTAGCAAAAGCTAATGCATTAGTAAAATGAGATTCAGCTGCAGATTTATTTCCGTCTAATAAATCTAACTGACCTAAACCAATTAAATTTAAATGCCCTGCATCTTTTACTGCTTTACCTTTTTCAAAATAAACTCTTGCAGAATCTTGTTTTTCTAAAGCCATATATACTTGACCTAAATAAAAGTAATTTTTACCTTTATCTGGTGCAGATGCTACCATAGATTTTAAAGATTTTCTAGCATCAGAAAATTTCTCTGCATCGATTGTTTTTTTAACTTGCTCAATATCTTGAGCATTTACTACTAGTGTAGCAAAAATAGTGGCAAAACTTGATAAAATAACTGTTTTCATTTCTACTTTTTTATTTCTTTATTATTATTTTTTATTATTCTAATTTCTCGTGTTGGAATTTTAACGGGCACTAATCCTGATTTAAGAATTATACGTTGACCAACTTCACTTTTAACAAAGGAAGCAAATCCCATGCCTAAACCTGTTCTTCCTTGATAATTTAACAAATAAATTTTTCTGATGAACGGATATTCTTTGGTTTCAATATAGGTCTGCGTTGGTTTCACAGCATTTTCATTAGTGGTACCAACCGCTAAAACTTTTACTTTTTTAACAGTGCTTTCCAACTCTACAGATGGATTTAATAACCAATTTACACCTACAAAACCTATTGAATTATTATTTTCGGAAACAAATTTAATAACTTCTAAGTTATTTTTAAGTGCTGTAACACTTTTTGGTAAAGATTTAACACCGGCTTTATCCATTAGATAACTTAAAGTGCTTGAATTTTCATTATCAAAAACAAATTGATATTCTGTTTTTTTACCTTGAAGGATTTCATAAACTTCAGAAGTAGTTATGGCAGTTTTTGAATTTCCTTGATTGACAACAAGTGCAATTGCGTCTGAACAGAAAGGGGTGTTTTTACCAATAACATCGAGGTCTTTTAATTTCTTTTCTTGTGTTGTTGTTAGTTCATGAGAAAGAACAGCGATGTCGATTTTTCTTTGTAGTAATAAATTCACAATATCAGAATCTGATTTTGGAATTAGTTTGATGTTGGCTTTTGGATATCTGTTTTCGAAAACCATTTCTTGGTCTTCAACAATTGGTAGTAAAGATTCATCTACATAAATTTCTGCTTTACCTTTTACGTAAGATTCGTCTTCTGTTGAGTTTTCCGATTTTTTACAAGCGAAAATCACTAAAACAAGTAGAACAAAAATGGAAAGTATCTTTTTCATAACATTACTCTTTTTTTGGGGTAGTATTATTTTCTTTATTTGCTGGTTCAGTAGGATCTATTGCAGTAATTTGAATTACAATTGGCAATGTATAATACGTACTTACAGATTCTTCATTCTTTATTGCAGGTTTCCAATTCCCTGAAATATTTAGTATTCTTTTAGCTTCATCAGCTAAACCCAAACCTGCTGGACTTTCGTTTACAACTTGAATATCACAAATTGAACCATCTTTACAAACAGTAAATTTTGTAACTACTCTTCCCATAGTTGTTTGATTTACTTCAGGCACTTTAAATGAGCTCCCTATAAACTGTCTAAACGCATTCATACCACCAGGTGGTACTGCAATAGAGTCTACTGATGTAAAAATCTGATTGTAACCTGATCCTGTATTTACATCGGAAGCATTTTCTTTAATCAATTTTGCAGCTTCTTTTGGCGCAGAAGTATCTTGTCCAAAACCAAATGCAAAACTTAAAAATAAAATAGCAGTAACTATATTTTTCATTTTACTCCTCTTCTTTTTGAATTAATCTGTAAAATCTGAAACTGGCGTATAAGACTAACAAACCGCTAAAAATTCTTCTTCTAGTCATAGAAACTTCTAAAGGAAAGTCATACCAAAAGGTTACCAAATAGGCTAAAACTAAATAAAAGCAAAATATTAAAAGTCCTAAAATAAACAGAAATCGCTGTTTGGGCGATTTCTGTTTTAATTTATTTAACCAGTTCATATTATTCTGAAGCAGTAATTTGAATTGAAATTGGTAAAGTATAGTATTGTCTTACGCTTCTACCATTGTATATACCAGGAGTCCATTTTGGAGATTTTGATAAAATTCTTTGTGCTTCTTTTCCTAAACCTAAACCGGCAGGACTTTCTTTCACAATTACAATATCTCTAATTGAACCATCATCCCAAACTACGAATTTAGCAATAACAGTACCTGTTGTTGTTTCATCAACTTCAGGTAAACGGAATGAACTTGCAATTTGTTTTCTAAAAGCATTCATTCCACCTGGAGGTGCAGCTTGAACTTGAACAGAAGTAAAAATTTGATTATAATCTGTATCATCTCCTTTTTGTTCTTCTTTTGCTAATTCAGCTCCTTTATCAACTGCTGCATTTGCATCTCCTTTTGCTGTTTCAGATCCTGATTTTTTATCAGTATCAACAGGAGGAATTTCATTTACAACTGTCTTTTTATTTACAACAACTGGTGGAACATTTTTAACAATATCTACCACAGATTTCACCTTTTTAATTGGCTCTACCTTTTTTTGTTCTAAAATTTTCTTTTCTTCCTTTTTGATAGGAGTTTTAACTTTTTTAAGCTCAACTTTCGTGATTTTAACTTCTTCTACATCTTTCTTTTTCATTAAAAGAAATGCAGTAAAAACCATTCCGATAAAAAATATTGAAGATAAAATTAAAGCTAAAATAGTTCTTTTAGAGCTATTTGTTCTTAATTCGTATGCACCATAACTTTTATTACGTCCTTCGAATATATTGTCAATTAAACTAGCTTCGCTAAGGTTTACATTTGCACTCATTATACTATATTTAAAGTTATGTTATTTAATTTTATTGTCTTCAAGCATTTTTAAATCACCTGGAGTTACATCTACAATTGAATAAGAAAACGGCTTTACAATTGCCATTTCATCTAAAATGTCAACTAAATTTTTATAATTAGCCGATTTACTTGCTTTAATAAGCACCATCATTCCTTGTTTTTGTGGGTCATCCACACGATCCATCACATATTTATTGTGAGCAATAAGTGCTTTTCTGATACCTTTACCTCCATAGTTTTCTTTCTTTGGTTTACCATTTAAACCATCTTCCATGTAAGGAGCATCAGTCATACCAATATAATACACCAACTTATCATCTTTACCTAAAACAACCGTTAAAGTTCTCCATGCTGGAGTTTCAGGCGGATTAGGATCGTCAACTTTAGTATTATCTGGTAAAGCTAAATCCATAGATTGTGGCTTAGACAATGTGGTTGTTAGGATAAAGAAAGTAATTAGCAAGAAAGCTAAATCTACCATCGCTGTTAAATCAACTCCTGGATTCGATTTTTTACTTCTTACTTTACCGCCTTTACCGCCACCGCCACCGGTATTTAATTCTGCCATGTTATTTTTTTATTTTAATTAAAAATCCTCATCTCTTAGTGAAGTTACTAAATAAAAATCGTTCATATTTTGCTTTTGAAGGATATCAAAAACATTTTTAACAACCGGATATTTTTCTTTAGAACCACCTTTAATAGCTATTTCAATTTCCTTTATCTTCTCTAATCCTTTAGCTTGTTGCTCCATTACTACAGCTGCATTAGCGTAATACACCCAATAAGATAATTCATTTTCAGAAATATCTCCTTTGAATGGAATACCTGACTGTGTACCTGGCTTATTTCTTTCAGCATTTTTCAGAGCTAGTAAAGACTTTAATTGCTCTAAAGGAACACCAAATGACTCTAATAAAGAAAATTCTTCAACTTCTTTTGGAGTAAAAGCAATATCATATTTCAAAGACATAGCTTCTAATGCAGCAATTCTGGTTTCTCTTTCAGACATTCCAATATATACCGCACTATCACCAACAGTAATAGTCAATAAGTTTCTTTCTGGCAATTTAGCTTTTATGGTTGACGCAGGAGTATCTACTGGCTTAGGCTCAGGTACTTTTGATGTTGCTGTCATAATAAAAAAGGACAATAACAAAAACGCAACGTCACACATGGCCGTCATGTCGATTCTTGTGCTTTTTTTAGATGTTTTTATATTTGCCATTTTACTTTATTTTAACTTTATAATTTATTTTATCTAAGAAAGAAAATCTTAGTTTCCTTTAGCTCTTTTGTAAGCTTGAGAAATTGCGAAACCAGCTTCGTCAATAAAATAAGTTAATGTGTCAATTTTAGAAGTAAAATAGTTATATGCAATAACTGCCATAGTAGAAGTACCAATACCAGTTGCTGTATTAATTAAGGCTTCAGAAATACCATTTGCTAATTCAGCTTGGTCTGGAGTACCTTCTGCTAATCCAGCGAATGCTTTAATCATACCAGAAACTGTTCCTAATAATCCTAATAATGTACCAATAGATACTAAAGTAGAAATAATAGTTAAGTGTTTTTCTAACATTGGCATTTCTAATGAAGTTGCTTGTTCTACTTCTTTAGTAATATTTTCAGTAGCCGTATCTACATCTAAACCGTCTTTTTTAACTTGCTCTGACTTCAATAATCCTGCTTTAATTACATTTGCAACAGAACCTTCTTGAGTATCACATGCTGAAATTGCACCTTGAACATCTCCACTTTTAATTTGAGATAACACACCTTTTACGAAGTTATCTAAATTTCCATTTCCAGCTGCTTTTTTCAAAACGATGAATCTTTCTACAGAGAATACAATTGTCATTAAAAATAATCCCATTAATACTGGAACAATTACACCACCTTTATAAACCATACCTAAATAATTACCTGGTAATGGTTGACCTGCTGGATCATTCTTAACGAAATTTGCTGGTGCTCCCATTACAAATTTCCACAATAAAGCTCCAATAACAATACAAATAACAATTGTAATTGCCGCAAAAGTACTACTTCCTTTACTTCCTTTGTTCTCTACAGAAACGTTTAAATCCTGTTCCATTTTTTAAAATTTTTAGTTTGAATTGATTAATTATTTGATTTCAATTTTATTTTGATAGTCGCAAATTTATGCGAATTAGGTTTTAAAAAAAAACTAATTTAATAAAAATTGCATTTCAAGTTTGAAAATATGCAACAATCGTACCAAAAAACGGGTAAATCAGAATTATATTTAAAATTATTTCATTTTGTTTGTTAATAATTCAACAAAAAAAGATTATTTCAACAGTTTCAAATGTTAAGAAAATGTAAAGTCTTACAAAAATTGTTTTTGTTACATAAAATTTCATTGTTTTTAAAAAAAAATTCATCTTTGTATAAACAAAAACTCATCAAAATGTCAAAAGAAAACTTTATTTCTGCATTACAAACTGGCTATACTTCAAAAGGTGACTACATTACGCTTGGTGCTGCTATGCTTGAAGGTGAAACTATTGCCGAAACACCAATAAACATACCATTAAAAACATTAAACCGTCATGGATTAATTGCTGGTGCTACAGGAACTGGAAAAACAAAAACTATTCAAGTTTTGTCTGAACAATTAGCTTCGAAAGGAATTCCTGTTTTAATGATGGATATTAAAGGTGATTTTTCTGGAATTGCACAACCTGGAGAAGAAAAAAGTTTTATTACAGAACGACATACAAAACTAAATATACCTTTTCAACCAAAAGGCTTCTCTACAGAATTACTAACACTATCCGAACAAGATGGCGTTCGACTTCGTGCCACAGTTTCAGAATTTGGTCCGGTTTTATTTTCTAGAATTTTAGATTTGAATGATACGCAAGCCGGTGTAATTTCAGTTATTTTTAAATATTGTGATGACAAAAAAATGCCGTTACTTGATTTAAAAGACATTAAAAAGGTAATGAATTATATTACTGAAGAAGGTAAAGATGAGATTTCAGAATCATACGGTAAAATCTCTACTGCAACAACTGGAACAATTCTGAGAAAAATCATTGAATTAGAACAACAAGGTGCAGATATCTTTTTTGGAGAAACATCTTTTGAAATTGATGATTTAATGCGAATTGATGAAAACGGGAAAGGTTACATTAATATAGTACGATTAAACGACGTTCAGGATAAACCAAAGTTGTTTTCGACTTTTATGTTGAATTTATTAGCAGAAATTTATAACCAAATGCCAGAAAAAGGCGATGTAGAACAACCAGAACTGGTTATTTTTATAGATGAAGCACACCTTATATTTAATGAAGCAAGCAAAACTTTATTAGATCAGATTGAAACCATTATAAAATTAATTCGTTCAAAAGGAGTTGGTGTCTATTTTATTACGCAAAACCCAATGGATATTCCAAAAGGCGTTTTAGCACAATTAGGATTAAAAATTCAACATGCTTTAAGAGCTTTTACAGCAAATGACCGACAAGCTATTAATCAAACAGCTGACAATTATCCAACTTCTGAATTTTATAAAACGGAAGAATTATTAACATCGTTAGGAATTGGTGAGGCTTTAGTAACGGCTTTAAACGAAAAAGGAATTCCAACGCCTTTAGCTGCGACCATGATGCGTACACCAGAAAGTAGAATGGATATTTTATCAGATAGTGAAATTGGCAGCATTAATTCGAAATCGAAATTAGTTAAAAAATATGCTGAAGAAATTGACAGAGAAAGTGCTTACGAGATTTTAACTAAAAAAATTGAAGAAATTTCTGCAGAAGTTGCCGAAGCGGAAGAAGAAAAACAAGAAAGCAAAGAACCAAGTACAGCATCTGTAATTGGAAAATCGGTAGTAAAAGTAGTAACAAGTGCTAGTTTTATTCGTGGTGCCTTTAGTGTTTTGATGAGAGTTTTAAAAGGAAAATAAAAAATAAATTTAAATAATCTAAAAACTTATGACTCTTCAAAAAGCAATATTTTTCGTTTTACTAGTGAATTTAAGTTTTTGTCAAGTTACTAAACGGGCATTATTTTTAGGCAATAGCTACACTGGAGTTAATAATTTACCCAGTTTAACACAACAAGTTACAGCTTCAACTGGCAATACATTAATAATTGATAGTAACACGCCTGGTGGTTATACCTTTCAAGGACATTCTACTAATGTTACATCATTACAGAAAATACAACAAGGCAACTGGGATTTTGTGGTTTTACAAGAGCAGAGTCAAATTCCGTCATTTCCAATTAATGAAGTTTCAACAATCTGTTTTCCTTTTGCAACACAATTAAACAACATTATTTTACAATACAACCCTTGTGCAGAAACCGTTTTTTACATGACTTGGGGAAGAGAAAATGGAGATAGTCAAAACTGCGCTGCTAACCCACCAGTTTGCACTTACGAAGGAATGGATGATTTATTGAGAGCAAGATATACGGAAATGGCAAATACCAACCAAGCTATTATAAGTCCAGTTGGTGCGGTATGGCGTTACTTAAGAACAAATCATCCAACATTAAACTTATATTCAGGTGATGGAAGTCATCCATCTTTAGCAGGTTCTTATGCTGCAGCTTGTACATTTAACACCGTACTATTTAGAAATGATCCACAATTAATTACTTTTAATTCTTCATTATCAGTTGCAGATGCAGAAATAATAAAAAACGCTATAAAAACAGTAGTATATAATAATCTAAGTACTTGGAATGTTGGAGATTTTGACACAACAGCCTCTTTTACTTCTAATTTAGTTTCAAATTTACAATTTCAGTTTACTAATACCTCTACAAACGGAACTTCCTATTTATGGGATTTTGGTGATGGCACAACTTCTACAGATATAAATCCCACACATACATATACAACAATTGAAAATTTTAATGTTATATTAACTGTAACAAATTGCGGTGTAAGTAAGCAAACGAATCAATTTATTAATTTATTAAGTATAGATGAATTTGAAACAAATGAATTTCTAATTTATCCAAATCCGGTAACTGATATAATTCATTTGAATTTAAAAGAGGAAAAAAATGAAATTTCAATTTACAATTCTGTTTCGCAACTAGTTTTAAAAACAAAAAACACCAATAAAATTGATGTTTCTGAATTTGCTGCTGGAATATATTTTATAGAAATTAATGATTTTAGTAAAAGTAAATTTGTGAAATTTCTTAAGAAGTAAAACACTTATTTCTTCTCTACATCTTTTAGCATGCTAAAAACAAAATAAGCCAATAAAAGCAAAGTCAACAAAATGGTACTCCATAAGAAAATTGGTTTTTGCCAAAATGACTTTTCAGAAGCTTCTTTAGATTCAGAATCCATCTTTTTTAAATTAGAAATGGTTGCTTTTGGCAATTCAGCAGGTATATTTTTAGTAAAATTGACTAAATCATAATTAGGTTTGGATAATGTAGTATCTAATATGATTTCATATTTTTCATTAACTTTTAAATCAGCGATAACTGAAATAGTATTTTGAAAAACATTAATTTTTGAAATTTCTAAAGGCTGGTTGTCTTGATTATCAATTTCAACGATAAGTTCTTTTTCATAAAAACCATTCTGAGGAAAAACATTTGAAGTATTGGATGCTAAATTAAAATTAAAAAATTCATGTTTAAAATTTTCCGTTCGTTTTTTAACTGTTCGAGTTGCATTGACAAATACGGAAGCATTTCTTGAAAATAGTTTCGTTTTCACATCAAAAGAAATTCCGTCAATTCTTTGATAATTATCAGATGATAATGTGATGATTGTTTTCTTATTCTTTTTGTCTTCTGAAATTTTATATTTGAAATCTATCAAATTTGTTATTTCCGTCATTTTAAAATTACGAACAGAATAGCCTATTTCTAATACATTTATCGGCAAGGATTTTTTATCATTTAAATCTATCTTTAAAAACTTATAATTATTTAAAGGGAAAAATATTTTTCTTTCTACAGAAGTTCCCTTTTCATTATTCAAATCTGATAAAATTTGGTTTGAAACTAATCCGAACCATTCTTTTTGATTGTTACTTCCACTAATGGAATAGCTTTTTTCAATATTAGAATTAGAAATCAACAATGATAATTCGCTACAATATTTCGTACTATGCTCGTGAATTGGAATAATGTAAGAAGTAATTGAATCTAAAATGGATTCTTTTTTTACTTTATCAATTTTATTATAAGTAAAAGAACTCCATTTTACATTATTAAAAAGCACATAAGGAACTTCTTTTTTACTTTTATCTAAAATCCTAAAATAACCTAAATTATCCACACTTGCAGAACGAATTTCTGGCGAGATTGTTATCTTATGAAATCCGTCTTTTTGAATCGTTGAAATAGTCGCTTTATGACTTTGAGAAAATCCAAAAGCAAAAGTAAATAGGCTACATATAAGTATTTTAATTTTCATCTGAATTGGTATTTGGAGATTCATCTACAACTAACTTTTTGATTTTTTGATATACGAATGAAATGATCAGAATTAAAACGCCTAATAAAATAAACGCAATGATTTTTCCAGTTTCGGAAACATTATTAATATCGTAAACAAACAACTTCACCACGGTTAATCCTAACAAAGACAATGCTATAATTCGCAATTGTTTCCATTGGTGTTTGATTCCGACAATTAACAAAATAAAAGATAAAATTCCCCATAAAATAGGATATCCAATTTTCACTACTTGCGTTTTAACATGATCTATATCGTCTGAAATGATAGTTTGAATTTCATATTCTAAGGCGTATTTATCTGTAATTGTTTTTGAGGTTTTAGCAATTGCGTTTTCAACTCCAGAAATATCATTAAAATGTACTACGTGCACTACTAATTCGTTACTTAAAATATAAACTCCGGAAATTACTAAAATCCAAATCGCAAATTTCGATTTAAAAATTTCAAAAACAGAAGCGTCTTTAATTTGTTTTATCAGAATTACGAAGTGATATACTAAGCAAATTAACAAGATATAATGAAAATAAAAGGCAAAATTAGAACTGCTTTTCATTTGTAAGTTCTGAACCATTTCTTGTGTTGGCAAGTTGGAATAGAAAACTAAATAGGCGATTACATTGACTACAGTTAAAATAAGAATGGGTCTGAAAAAACACGCTTTATTTTTACTAAATACATAAACCATTAAGGCTGTTGTAAAAACAAAATGATATACTACAGAAAAAGAATAAGCAGAATGATGATTAGATAGAAATTCGGTTGCTTGATAGGAAACTTCTAACATTCCAACAAAATACGCCATAATGACTCCAACTAAAATGATGAAGTTTTTGTACAAAGTGGGTTGAAAAGTTAGTTTATAAATACTACTATTTTCTGTTTCTTTATTCAGTACGAAATAAGTAGCAACAATAGAAGCTAGAGTTACAAATCCAGTAAGGAAGATTTTATTGAATACTATATTTAAAGTAATATCGTAAGCGCCATACGTTTGGAACCAATCGATAATTAAACTAAAAAACATTAAAAATTGTACCGCAACGGCACTCAATTTAAACAAACTGATTTTTGAATTTTGAGACAACCAAAACAACATAACAGCTTCACAAGCCCAGAATAAGGTGATATGATTTCCTTCAAATTGAATTGGGATTGTTAAGGTTACGAAAGTTAAAACTAAAGCAATTAATAAATAAACCGCATTTTTTTCTAAACCAAATTTCTTGAATAAAATAGCGGTATAAATAAAATTATAAATCGCTAAAGAAAGTGTAAATAAGCCTTTTAATTGCAATTGAGCATCTTGTATTATTGCTAATCCAATTCCGAAATAAATAAAAGTATTGGCTGTGATAATGAAATATTCAATGGTTGAAAAAACACCTTTATTTCTAACGTTATTAATTACAACCGTAATACTAAATATGAAATAAAATAATGTTGCAAAGATAAATGCGCCTTGATGTGGGAAATTATCTTTATTCATTTCTGTAAAACTCCAGCTTAAGAATAATAAAGTTGTAAATACAAAAGATAAAATGGTAACTAAATTCCATTTTTTATAATAAGCGATGGCTAAAATTCCAACATTTAAAATAGCGATATATGTAAACAAAATCGCATAATTTCCTTGTCCGGTACTTACCATAAACGGCACAGCAAAACCACCAATTAAAGATAAAACCGCTAATTCTTGTCGGTTATAATTTATGGAAACAAAAGCACTAAATGCTGTGATAACTACCATTATCGCAAATGCAACGGTTTGACTAAAAATATGGTAATCGTGAAAGGCAATCGCAATGGTAAAATAATAGATACTTATTGCACCAGCCACAATAACGGAACTAAAAGCGATGTAATTTTTCTTTAACTTATGAGCAACACCCATTACTAAAGTTCCGGATAGAATTCCGATAGCGACTCTAGCTGTTTCGTTGATCCAGTTTTTATCGATAGCGTATTTTACAAAAAAGCTAATTCCTAAAACCAGAATTAAAATTCCAATTTTATTAATTAAGTTTTCGCCAATAAATTTTTCTAAATCGGGATTGTTTTCTTTGAATTTTTCAAACCAAGATTTTTCTGAAACTACAATTGGTTTTTCCTTAAATGCAGGTGGCGAATTGAATACAATTTTTTCAGTCTCTTCTTCTTGATGCGCTAATTTTCTGACTACTGGAATTGTTTTTTCCGCTTCAAAAACTGGTTTGGGTTGTTCTATAACAATTTCAGGTTTTTCAACAATAGATTCTTCCTTGAAAACGTCTTTAATAGCTTCGTTTGGAGATCTTTCGCTTTGCTTAATTTGTTTATTTAATTCTTGAATTTTACCATTTAGGTGAAAAATAGAATCTTGTAATTTTTGAAATTTTGAATTGATATTTGATAGTACTACTAAAAGCAATACTATGATAATTAAGGCTATTGGCAAATCCATAGAAAATAGTTAGAATAATCAAATGTAAGAAATATAACCGCAAAAATCAGAAGCTAATAGAATTTCTTACGCTTTTAACAATTCTAAAATTTTATTTTCTACTTCTATAGTATCCCAATTTTGATGAATATTTTCCATTTTCAATACTTCTTGCATAATTTCATTTTGCCTGTCGCCAATAGCTAAAGCTTCTGCATAAGGCTGGTGACTGAATGTTACACGAGAATATAACGGAATCCATAATTGTGGATGTTTATCTGAAAACCATTTTTCAATTTTCTTTTGAAGTAAGAAATTCGCATCGGCTGTTTTAGAACTCATTTCCATAAAATTTCTATAAGAAAGTTCTGCGATAGCATCTGCATTTGGTTTTCTTGAATTTTCGTAATCATTAAGCAAGTTAGCCCAATCATCACCATATTGGTCCATCATTTGTTCCAACACGGTAATATCTTCAAAACCTGCGTTCATTCCGTGACCGTAAAAAGGCACAATGGCATGACAAGCATCGCCAATTAAGGCTACTTTATCACTGAATGTCCATGGAAAACACTTCATGGTTACTAGATAACTGGTTGGATTTTTAAAGAAATCTTCTACTAAATTTGGAATAACTTCTTTAGTATCTGGAAAATGATTGGCAAAGAAATCTACTAATTGTTCTTTTGTTTTTAAGGATTCGAAAGAGTTTTCGCCATCGTGTGGCATGAATAAAGTACACGTAAAACTTCCATCTAAATTCGCTAATGCCATTAACATATAATTTCCACGTGGCCAAATATGTAGGGAATTTTTATCTAATTTATGAGTACCATCTGCATTAGCAGGAATATTTAATTCTTTGTAGCCAATATTTAAAAATTCTTGAGAATAATTAAACATACTTTGACGTTGCATTTTGTGTCGGATTCTTGAAAAAGCACCATCTGCACCAAAAGTCAAATCATAATCATGTGTGGTCCATTCTCCTCTTTCTGAATCGCCGATTGAAATGGTTGCCGTTGTTAAATCGACATCCCAAACTTTCTCTTCGAAGAAAAATTCCACACCTGCTTTTTCGGCAAGATCTACCATTTTTTTGTTTAGTAAACCTCTAGAAAGCGAATAAATAACTTCGCCATCTTTACCATAATATTGTTCATTAACGGTATCTAAACCCGTATGAATAGCGCGTTTTTCAACAGGAATTCCTATACCTAAAACTTCTTGATCTAAACCTACATCACGTAATGCTTTTACGCCTCTATCTGATAAAACAAGATTTATAGAACGTCCTGTAAAATTTATTTTTCTAATATCAGGACTTCTATCGTAAACATGTACTATATGACCTCTTTTTTTTAGATAAATACCCAATAATGTTCCTACTAAACCAGAACCAACTATCGCAATTTTTTTTTGTTTTTGCATTGAATTTTATTCTTATAATAAGCAAAAATACTACTTAATAATGTATTAATTTACTTTTAAACTTTAATATGACCCCAATTTTCTCCTGTTTTAATACGATGCAATTGCATTTCTGAAACACCGAATTGTTTGGCTAAAATTTTGTATCGAGTTTTTCTATTAGGATTAAGTAATATCTTTTTTAAACGCATCACATCAATTACTCTTAATTTTGCACCATCATTTTTTATATTGTGCTCTTGTAATTTTTTAAATGCTTCTTTTACATTTGGACTATTTTTTCCATGCTCTCGCATTTCTTCATAAGTAGCCCATTTTAAATTTGTGACGCTATTATTTAATTTGTCATAATCTAAATGTAAAACATAAATTTGATCTTCTGAATTTTTCGGAATAAACATTTCAGCCACCATTTTATGAACCGCGTGGTGGTAATATTTTATTTTATTGTTTTCTTGCCTTTTATATCTTAAAAACAAAAAACCTTCCGTTTTAGATCCTTTTAATAATTTTCCATTTGAAATTGTATCCGTAAAACTTTTTATTCTACCAATATTTGATACGGCATAACGAACCTTTTCAACAGCTTCAATTTTATATTCTTCCCAAGTTTCCATTAAAAAATGTCCCATAATTTATTTTTAAGTAATTAAAACACATTTAATTCTCAACAAATATACAAAATACTATACATAATAGTATTTCACACATAAACAAAAAGCCCTTTTACGACTTGCAAAAGGGCTTTTTATGTAAATTCTTATTAATTAATTGTTTTTCTTACTGTCAATAATAGCTCCTGTTCCGGCACCAACTCCTGCTCCTGCTAAACCTCCAATAATAGCACCCGTTCCTTTTTTCTTACTAACAATTGCTCCTGTTGCAGCGCCAACACCAGCACCAATTACAGCGCCTTTAGCTGCATTACTCCAACCTTTCTTTTTAGGAGCGGCTTGAGTAGTTGTTGTATTGTTATTTACAACAACTGTTTTACTATTCTGTAAAACTTCTTTTTCTTCGTTAACTCTAGCTAATTCGGTTTTCATAGAATCCACAACTCTTTGTTTCTCTATTACAGTTTTCATAGAATCAACACTTGCTTGTTTCGCTTTTTCGATTTCTTCTTTATTTTGAAATTGGCATGAAATAAATAAAAGACTGAATAATAATACACATGCGTTTTTCATAAAAGTAAATTTTAAAATTAGTTCTTACAAATGTAAAGCATTAAAATCTGTAAGCTCTTAATTATATATTAAAACTTAATTTTCTGACCAACCTCTAACTTATGAGATTTTGCTAATATACCGCACATGTGAAATAACATTCTCGCCCCTACATTACCATCCCAATCGTCATTTTCACCTGGAGCCACTTCTACTAAATCGAAACCAATAATTTCTTTATCAGAATTAGCTAATAAATTAAACAAATACGTAGCTTGTTCAAATGAAAAACCACCTGGAACTGGCGTTCCTGTATTTGGACAATACCATGGATACATTCCGTCGATATCAAATGAAATCGCTACTTTTTGTGGTAACTGAGCAATAATTTCTTCACATTGTTGTTTCCAAGTTTGTCCTTCAAAGGCTTTTGCTTTCATATCAGAATCCGTATGAACGACAACTCTTCCTTTTGAATCTTTAACTACTTGCACTTCTTGTTCGCAGAAATCTCTAATTCCTACTTGAACAATTTTTGAAACTTGTGGAATTTGCAAAGTATTATACATAATTGAAGCGTGAGAATATGTAAAGCCTTCATATGCAATACGTAAATCCATATGCGCATCTAAATGTAGAATTCCGAAACTTTCATGTTGTGTTGCCAAAGCTTCATAATAACCAAGTGGCGTACTGTGATCACCTCCTAAAAGTGCCACTTTTTTACCTTTATTTTGCCAATATAAAACTTTGTCTTTTACTTCTGTATGTAAAGTTCTGCAGGCTTTATTTATTTTATGCAAGTCTTCTAATAAAGCTGGAAATGTTTCTAAAGATTCTCCATTTTCTAAAGCTTCAATAATTGGCTGTGCTAAATCTTTATATTTTTCTGAATTTTTCGCCCATTGTTCTGGTGCTTCATCCATATAAATTCCAAGTTTCCATAATTCAGGAAAATCTTGATGCAATAAATCGACTTGAAAAGAGGCGTCAAAAATGGCATCTGGACCTTCAGATGCTCCAGAACCATAACTAACAGTTACTTCCCAAGGCACAGGAATGATAATAATTTCTGATTCTTCAGCAGTAAATGGCAATCCAAAAACGGTAGCATCTGCTAAACCAGGTTGAGATGGATCGAAATTTTCGATTTTTTGTTGTTTGTTCATTTTATTAATTTCTAGATGACAAAGGTAATTTATTTCATAAAAAAAGCCGAATAAAAATTCGGCTTTAGTTTATTATTTGAAAAATTATTGCTTAATAATTTTTTGAGACGTTTTTGATTTAACAAAGTATAAAGAATATACTCCATTTGTTAATCCAGAAATATCGATAACAGATTCATTAGCAATTAAAGAACGTTGTAGTACTTTTTGACCTAACATGTTATACATTTCAATTTCTTCTTTTTCAATATTATCACCTTTGATTGTGATAGTTGTATTTGCTGGGTTTGGATATACAACAAAGCTGTTTTCAACAACACTAGCCTTAACTATTTTATTTTGTCCGTTAGATACTTTTCCAGCATTACTAGTAATTACAACTGTCTTATAATAATGACTACTACATTGTTTCCCATAAAACAACATATCAATTATATAAGTTCCATTTACAAGATATGTATGTGATACTGGGTTTGAAGTAGGACTAGTTCCATCACCAAAGTCACAAGAAATAGCAGTACCAAAATCATTGGCAATTGAATTAAAAAATTGAAAATTTGAAACTGTGTTAGAATTTAAATCAGCAGTAAAATAATTAGCATTCATTATATCGCAAGCACATCCTTCAACTATTGTTTGAGAAGCACTTTTACTACAACCATATTCGTTTGTAATTGTTAAAGTAATTTCTCCAGGCAATGAATTCCAACTAACTTCTACACTATCTTGATTATTTGAACCAACAATAGTTCCATTACCACCAGTTACAGACCAAACTGCTGTTTGATTAGAAGTCAACACCGTTGAATTAAATGTACTTTCATTATAATCATCACAAGCATAAGTACTCCCAATAATAACAGGAGAAGATTGTATAGAGCATAAATCAAACTCAATAATAAAGCACCCAAAATTATTAGGAGTTTTTAACCCATTTGTATTTACATTTGCCCCAAATGGCGTATTAGGCAAGTTTAAAGGTGCTTCAAAAGCAGTTGATTGCATATTAAAAGTAATAGCTGTTCCTGTATAAATATTTGAAAATGGTAATAATTTTTCTGCATGATAATTTTCAACATCAATTATTCTATATGGCGTACCAATTGGAATATTAGAAATTGAATTTGAAATGTCAGCTGTATAATTATTTGTACCAATATTATTTTTTACAATAGTAACAAAATATTTATCATTTGAATAATCAAACTTTCTTATTTTAAAATAATCTACAGTAGGCAAAATGGGATTTGGAACACTAACACTAGGGCTTGGTATTAATGTTCTAACTCCATTTAAATCTTTAAAATAAGGAGATAATTTCCAAGAAGAAAAATTCAATTGCCCGCCAGAAGTCAAATTAAAAATTCTATCCCCATTAACATTTATTGCATAAAACGAATTAAAGTTTGAAATCCAATTAGGATGATCTAAGTTATTATCAATCATTGACAATGATCTTAATTCATTAACTCTACCATACACTAAATTATTTCTAAAAATTATCGGTTCTGTATTTGTGGCTAATGTTTTAAAAATTCTTAAAGTTGAATTTCTACCCGCCATAAAATTATTTTCAACTTTAATATTTTTTAACGGAGGATGATTTGTTCCAACTGAACCTTCACAAGCACCTCCAAATGAAACTGCTACTCCTTGATTTCCATCGCCTGCCATAAAATTCATTGAATGATACAATGTATTTTCCAAAACTTCAATATTTCTAGCACTAAATGAACATGCAGCCATCAATACATTTGGCTTAAAATTAATATTATCATAAAATTTTTGGTGATCAAAAACAGTGTTTTCTTGAACTTTAATATTTTTCACAAAATCTGTTACACTTCCAACTGTATTACTTGCAGACCAAATTTCAAGTCCAGTACCTAAGTTACTAAACGCAATATTATTTTTAAACAGTTTTTCTGAATCATTATTATTTTGAATATAAAATGCAGGGCCGTGACCTCTACCATTCAATATCCCTCCAAGTGTTGTAGAAGTATAAAATCCATTATTGTAGACTATACATGAATTATATTCAGTCCCATTTGCATTTTTCCATTCTCCAACACCTGTTCCAGGTAAATTATAAATAACTAATTCAATAAACTTACATTTATTATTTTGAATTTCATGGTTGTAAATCCCATCTAAAAGGAAAAAATTTGGTTTTGTATAATCCCTTTCAAAAAAACCTAAACATGTTATTTCAAAATTTTTAAAATGAACATAGCCTCCGTAAATATTCAAAACAGCAATTTTTGGCAGATTAATTAAAAATAAACCATTTTGTCGAAGAGAAGGATTGATTTTTGCTCTATGATAAAATTCTGCTTTTTGTTCTGGATCTATTCCCCAATAATTTATTTTTAATTTATTTTGTATGCCTTTATTTGGATTTACTAACGGAGGATTAGGGTTAGGCATAGGTGTTGGAAATATAGTGTTCCCATTAAGTATTGCTTTTTCTCCTGTGTAACTTTGGACAGTAATTGGATTCAAAACTGTTCCTTGTAAAAAAGAATCAAATTGTCCTCTATATACTCCACCTCTAAGCCAAAGGATATCACCAGGTTGAATTGAATTTGAAAAATTGTTTAATGCGGTTTGTAAGTCCCAAGGATTTGAAATTGTTCCATTACCAGAGGAACTTCCAGTTGGTGCAGGTGCAGCAAACCATTCGGTTTGTGCAAAACTAATTTGTGTAAAAATTAGTAAAAATAAAATTATTAGTTTTTTCATTTTTTAATTTTTTTTTTTTGCAAAAGTAAATATTAATAATAATAAATAAGAAAATACTTAAGGTATTTTGCTCCGAAATGTAAAATTTAAACTTTACTTTAAGTATTTAAAATTTATTGCTTTGAAATCTGTTTGAATAACAATTTCAAATTGCATGACAAAAATCATATTTTATGTATTTATAAATAAGCAATTTTGTGTATTAAATTTTTAATTAAATGACAACTAAAAACACTCATACATTTCACATTCCGGTAATGGGATTAGCTTACACCATTGACAGTCCGATTCGAGTAGCTCAATACGGAATATCTTCTGTAGTTTCTATTACTGATGATGAAGTCATTGAAAAAATGCGTGCCTATTACAGTGAAAAATTCAGCATACCTTATCAAGAAATCACACAAAAATTTCATGATTTCAGAGCCGAAAGAATTACACATTATTTGAATTTAATGGACACTATTGTGAAAGAAAAATTCGAAAATTTTAAAAACGAATTAGCTGAAAGCAAGACTTCCTTAGAAAATTACATTGGAATACTACCTAATACATCGGATTTTAAAAAAGGGCTACAAAACTTTATTGACGAAGGATATACAATTAAAGAAACGATCAAAAGTTATTTAGAGCAACATCTTTCTTCTGGTGAAATTGACGTTAATATTATGACTAAAGTTGACAAAGACAATTTTAACAAGAACGAACAATTACCAATAGAATTTAATGACGCCCATGCTGCACTTCGTGGTTTTGCAAATAGTAATTTAAGTTCTTCTGTTGTACTTTCTGCAGGAATGAATCCAAGATTGTATAGTTACTTAGAAAATTTTAAAGACTTTTTTCCAGATTTGAATTCGAATTTAAAAAAGAGAATTATTTTAAAAGTTAGCGATTTTCGTTCTGCAATGATTCAAGGAAATTTCTTAGCCAAAAAAGGACTTTGGGTATCTGAATACAGAATAGAATCCGGTTTAAATTGTGGTGGACATGCCTTTGCAACCGACGGTTTTCTTTTAGGTCCGATTTTACAAGAATTTAAAGAAAAGAAAAATCAACTAATTGAATCTGCACATGAATTATTGGTAAAAGCATTAAAACAAAAAGAACTGTTTACTCCAGAAAAGCCAATGGAATTAAAGATTACCGCTCAAGGCGGAATTGGAACTGCAGAAGAACATGAATTTTTACTGGAACAATACAATTTAGATGCAGTTGGTTGGGGTTCGCCTTTTTTATTAGTTCCTGAAGCTACTTCAGTAGATAATGAAACGCGAATTTTATTAGCAAATGCAAAAGAAAATGATTTTTATTTAAGCAATATTTCACCACTTGGTGTTCCTTTTAATTCTGTTAAAGGAACTTCAAACGAGTATTGGAAACAAAAAAGAATTAACGAAAACAATGCAGGAAGTTCTTGTCCGAAACGCTTATTAGCATTAAGCAAAGAACACGATGAAAAAGGATTGTGTATGGCTTCTAAAAAATACCAAGATATTAAATTAGAAGAACTAGAAGCTATTAAAAATGAAATCAGTGAAACAGAATTTGAAAAAATAAAAGCTAAAATCACAGATAAAGCTTGTCTTTGTGTAGGATTGGTAAATGCCGCTTATTTAGAAAATGACATCAAAATAAAAGGACAGCAACAAGGAATTGTTATTTGTCCTGGTCCGAATTTAGCGTATTTTGACAAAGAAATTTCATTAGCGAATATGGTAAAACATATTTATGGAAACGCGAATGTTATGACAGATGTAAATCGACCAAATGTATTTGTGAAAGAATTAAAAATGTATGTAGCCTATTTAAAAAACGAGATTTCCGATTATAATACTGAAATTTCAGCAGGTCAAATTAAAAAATGGAATTTGTTTAAAAACAATTTATTAGAAGGAATTAAGTATTATCAAGAATTGTTTTCGAATACTGACTTCTTTAAAAATGAAAGAATAAAAATTCAGAAACAAATTGAGCAATACCAATTAGAATTAAACAAAATTGAAATACCAACTTTAATTTTGGCATAAAATTAAAAACCAGACAGTTTGGAGTAGCTGTCCGGTTTTTTTTTATTTTATTTAGATAAGATTCCTTGTTTTAATATTTGTCCGAAATTATAAATATCTTCGAAAGAAGTATAAAACGGAACTGGAGCTAAACGAATTACATTTGGTTCGCGCCAATCTGTAATCACTCCATTTTGCATTAAGTAGGTGAATAATTCTTTACCTTGTCCGTGTAAATAAACCGAAAGTTGACAACCTCTTTCTGATTGGTTTGATGGCGTGATGACTTCAAATTCAGTACCATCAATTTCTTTATCAATTTCGTGAAGTATGAATTCTAGGTAAGAAGTTATAAGATTTCTTTTTGCGATTAATTTCTCCATTCCCACTTCGGCAAACATTTCCACAGTTGCTAAATACGGAGCTAAAGAAAGAATTGGTAAATTACTTACTTGCCAACCGTTTGCACCTTCTACAGCGTCAAAGTTTGGTTCCATTAAGAAACGACGTTCTTTATTATGTCCGTACCAACCTGCAAAACGATTTAAGTCTTTGTTAGTATGGTGTTTTTCATGAACAAAATAACCTGATGCGTTTCCTGGTCCTGAATTCATATATTTATAACTACACCAAGCGGCAAAATCTACTTGCCAATCGTGTAAATTTAATTCGATATTTCCTGCAGCGTGTGCTAAATCCCAACCTACGATTGCTCCTGCTTTATGTCCGGCAGCAGTAATGGTTTTCATATCAAAAACTTGACCTGTGTAATAATTCACACCCCCAATAAAAACAAGTGCTAACTCATCACCTAATTCTTCAATTTTAGCTAAGATATCTTCTTGTCTGGTTGTTAATTCGCCCTCTCTTCTTTTAATTTCTACGATAGCGTCTTCTGGAGCAAAACCGTGAAATTTCACTTGACTTTGCAACATATATTGATCTGAAGGAAAGGCTTTTTCTTCGCATAAAATTTTAATTCTTTTTCCTTTAGGTTGGTAAAAAGAAACTAACAATAAGTGTAAATTTACGGTAAGCGTATTCATTACACCAACTTCTGACGGTTTCGCTCCAACAATTTTCGCTAATGGATTACAAAATCTTTCGTGATAATCCCACCATGGTTTTTCAGAATAAAAATGACCTTCTACAGCCATATTCGCCCAATCATCCATGACTTCATTAACATAGTTTTTGGTGATTTTTGGTTGCAATCCTAAAGAGTTTCCTGTAAAGTAGATTACATCTTTATTATTATGTTGTGGAAAATAGAATTCGTTTTTATAATGAGCCAATTCATCTTGAGCATCAATGCTTTTAGCGAATTCTTTAGTATTTTGGAAGTTCATTGTTGTTAATTTAGTAGCGTAAAAGTAGAAAAAAATTAAGATATAAAAAAACCCAACATTACTGCTGGGCTTATTTATATTTAAAACATGATATTATAAAATTAACATCGCATCTCCATAAGAGTAGAAATTATATTTTTCTTTAATTGCGATTTCGTATGCTTTTTTCATTAAATCGTGACCACAAAACGCAGAAACCATCATTAATAAAGTTGATTTTGGTGTGTGGAAATTAGAAACCATTGCATCAGCCAAACTAAAATCGTATGGTGGATAAATGAATTTATTTGTCCAACCTGTATATGGATTTAAAGTTCTCATTGAAGAAACTGTACTTTCCATGGCACGCATTGAAGTAGTACCGATACAACATACTTTCTTTTTCTTAGCTCTTGCTCCGTTGATGATGTCACATGCTTCTTGTGTAACTACCATTTCTTCAGAATCCATTTTATGTTTAGATAAATCTTCTACTTCAACTGGATTAAATGTACCTAAACCAACATGTAAAGTTACTTCTGCAAAATCAATTCCTTTAATTTCTAAACGTTTCATTAAATGTTTAGAAAAGTGTAAACCAGCAGTTGGAGCTGCAACAGCACCTTCTTCTTTTGCATAAATCGTTTGGTAACGTTCCGCATCTTCTGGAGTTACTTCACGGTTGATGAATTTAGGGATTGGTGTTTCTCCTAATTCGATTAATTTTTCTCTAAATTCTTCGTAAGAACCGTCATATAAAAAACGTAAAGTTCTACCACGAGAAGTTGTATTATCAATAACTTCAGCTACTAACGAATCGTCGTCACCAAAGTATAATTTATTTCCAATTCTAATTTTACGAGCTGGATCAACTAAAACATCCCATAAACGTTGCTCTGCATTAAGTTCTCTTAATAAGAAAACTTCAATTCTTGCTCCAGTTTTTTCTTTATTACCGTATAAACGAGCTGGAAAAACTTTGGTATTATTTAAAACCATTACATCTCCATCATCAAAATAATCGATAATATCTCTAAACATTTTATGTTCTATTTCACCTGTTTTTCTATGTACAACCATCAAACGAGATTCGTCTCTGTTTTCTGAAGGAAATTCAGCTAATAATTCTTCTGGCAAGTTAAACTGGAAGTGAGATAATTTCATAAATATATTTTAAGATTAAAGAATTAATTATAAAGACAAAAGGCTTTACTTAAATCGGTTGCAAATATACGATTGTGAGATAGGCGTTGTCAAGTAAAAACGCATTTATTTTTGACAATGCCACAAAGACACGAAGTCGCAAAGTTTTTTTTTATGATTTATTTAAGAGAATTCACTAAAAAGAGAGTTTTTAATAATTTTGAGACAAAAAAAGTAAATCCAGTTCTGATTGAAATTCCGAAGGTTATTTCATTTTTCGAAATTACTGGAAATAAAAAATCCCGATAAAAATCGGGATTAGTTTAATTATTTTCTGTCTTCAAAATTAACGAAGTCTCTTAAAGGATGACCTGTATAAACTTGTCTTGGACGACCGATTGGTTCTTTGTTTACACGCATTTCTTTCCATTGTGCAATCCAACCTGGTAAACGACCGATTGCAAACAATACAGTAAACATATCTGTTGGAATTCCTAAAGCACGGTAAATAATACCAGAATAGAAATCTACGTTTGGATATAATTTTCTTTCTACGAAATAAGGATCAACTAATGCGGCTTCTTCTAATCTTTTTGCGATAGCTAAGATTGGATCGTTTACCCCTAATTCAGCTAAAACTTCGTCAGCAGCTTTTTTGATGATTTTTGCTCTTGGATCGAAATTTTTGTATACTCTATGTCCGAATCCCATTAAACGGAATTCATCATTTTTATCTTTTGCTTTTGCTAAATATTTATCAGCATCTCCTCCATCTTTTTGGATAGCTTCTAACATTTCTAAAACTGCTTGATTTGCTCCACCGTGTAATGGTCCCCAAAGTGCAGAAACTCCCGCAGAAATTGAAGCGAATAAACCAGCATGAGAAGAACCAACCATACGAACTGTAGATGTTGAACAGTTTTGTTCGTGATCTGCGTGTAGGATAAATAATTTATCTAACGCAGCAACAACAACTGGATTAGCAGCATAAGGTCCAGTAGGTAATTTAAACATTAACTGCATAAAGTTTTCTACATAACCAATTGTGTTATCATAATAATTTAATGGATAACCCATGCTTTTTCTGTACGTCCAAGTAGCTAAAACAAGGAATTTACCCATTGTTTTGCAAATACCTTCGTACATTTCTTTATCGTTTTCAACATTTAAAACTTTTGGATTAAAAGCTGTAAGAGCACTTGTCAACGCAGATAAAACGCCCATTGGGTGAGCTGTTTTTGGAAAACCATCAATGATGTTTTTCATTTCTTCGTTAACTAAAGTATATTTACGAATGTTAGTTTCGAAATCAGCTAATTGTGATTTCGTTGGTAACTCACCAAAGATCACTAAATAAGAAACTTCTAAAAAGTCAGCTTTATCCGCTAAATCTTCGATAGAGTAACCACGGTATCTTAAGATTCCTTCTTCTCCATCTAAGAAAGTGATATCACTTTTACAAACCCCTGAATTTTTATATCCCGGATCGTAAGTAATTGCTCCTGTTAAATCTCTTAATTTACTAATATCAATCGCAGTTTCATTTTCGCTTCCAACCATAACTGGAAGTTCGAACTTATTGCCATCAATTTCTATAATTGCATTTTTCGACATGATAATATATATATATTTTGTAAGTATAATTTTGTTTGTTGCGAATTTAATAATTAATTCTTGAATTTTAAAATTAATGTATAGATAAATTGCACATTAGGTATATATATTATCTATATTAAAATTCACTTCAATTAAAACAAAAAACCAATAAACTTTCGCTTATTGGTTTTTTATCTATATTTTGAAATGAAACTACTTTACTTTAAAGGCATTTGCACCTGGAAAGTAAGCTACTTCGTTTAATTCTTCTTCAATACGTAGTAATTGATTGTATTTTGCCATACGATCTGAACGAGAAGCCGAACCTGTTTTAATTTGTCCACAGTTTAACGCTACAGCTAAATCGGCAATTGTATTGTCTTCTGTTTCTCCAGAACGGTGAGACATTACTGAAGTATAACCTGCATTATGTGCCATATTTACCGCTGCGATTGTTTCAGTTAAAGTTCCGATTTGGTTTACTTTAATTAGGATTGAATTGGCAATTCCTTCGTTAATTCCACGAGATAATCTATCAACGTTTGTCACGAATAAATCGTCACCTACTAATTGTACTTTATTCCCGATTTTTTCCGTTAAGTATTTCCAACCATTCCAATCGTCTTCGTACATTCCGTCTTCGATAGAAATAATTGGGTATTTCGCAGTTAATTCAGCTAAATAATCTGCTTGTTCTTCAGAAGTTCTGATTTTCCCACCAGCACCTTCAAATTTAGAATAATCGTATTTTCCGTCTACATAAAACTCCGAAGCGGCACAATCTAAAGCAATCATAATATCATCACCAAAAGTGTAACCAGCATTCGTAACTGCCAATTTAATTGAATCTAACGCATCTTCTGTTCCACCAGCTAAATTCGGAGCAAAACCACCTTCATCACCTACAGCTGTAGACAAATTACGGTCGTGTAATACTTTTTTTAAATTATGGAAAATTTCAGTTCCCATTTGCATAGCATGCGTAAAAGAAGTTGCTTTTACTGGCATAATCATAAATTCCTGAAACGCAATTGGTGCATCAGAATGAGATCCACCATTGATAATATTCATCATTGGAACTGGTAATGTATTGGCAGAAACTCCACCAACATAACGATATAAAGGCATTCCTAATTCGTTAGCAGCTGCTTTTGCCACAGCTAAAGAAACTCCTAAAATAGCATTAGCACCTAAGTTAGATTTATTTGGTGTACCATCTAACTCAATCATCATTTTATCAATAGCATTTTGTTCGAAAACTGACATTCCAACTAATTCCGAAGCAATAGTAGAATTTACATTTTCAACCGCTTTTAAAACACCTTTACCCATGAAGGCTTTTCCACCATCACGTAATTCAACAGCTTCGTGTTCACCAGTAGAAGCTCCAGATGGAACTGCTGCTCTACCTAAAATTCCGTTTTCAGTAATTACATCAACTTCAACCGTTGGATTTCCTCTTGAATCTAATATTTGTCTTGCGTGAACTTTAATTATTATGCTCATATCTTTATTTTTAATTATCTCTATTATATTTTAACAAAGTTAAATATATTTTATTTTTAACGTCTGATTTAGCTTAAAACTTATAATCGATACCGTTTTAGTTTTTTGAAGATTTGATGTTTTCGATAAATTCATCAAATAAATAGCTTGAATCATGTGGTCCTGGACTTGCTTCTGGGTGGTATTGTACTGAGAAACAGTTTTTAGATTTCATTCTCATTCCTGCAACCGTTCCGTCATTTAAATGTACGTGAGTTAACTCGAAATCTGGGTGACTTTCTAATTGTTTTTTATTTACAGCAAATCCGTGGTTTTGAGAAGTTATTTCTCCTTTACCAGTTACTAAGTTTTTCACTGGGTGATTGATTCCTCTGTGTCCGTTGAACATTTTGTATGTAGAAATTCCGTTTGCTAAAGCAATAACTTGGTGTCCTAAACAAATTCCAAACAAAGGTTTGTTTTCTGCTAAAATATTTTTTGCTACTTCTTGAGCAGAAAATAATGGATCTGGATCGCCAGGTCCGTTTGATAAGAAATATCCATCAGGATTAAACGCTTTCATGTCTTCGAAAGTGGCGTTGAATGGATAAACTTTAATGTAACAATCGCGTTTTGCTAAGTTTCTTAAGATGTTTGTTTTGATTCCTAAATCTAAAGCAGCGATTTTATAAGTTGCGTCTTCCTTTCCGAAGAAATAAGGTTCTTTAGTTGAGACTACTGATGCTAAATCTAAACCTTCCATGTTTGGAGCTTGTTCCAATTTGATTTTCAATTCTTCAATTGAAGTTCCATCTGTAGAAATAATTGCATTCATTGCGCCATTATCTCTAATATAACTTACTAATGCACGTGTATCAACATCAGAAATTACAATTAGATTTTGTTTTTCTAAATACTCGTATAAACTTCCAGAAGCATCTTCACGAGAATAATTCATACTGAAGTTTTTACATACTAATCCAGAAATTTTCACATTATCCGATTCCACTTCATTTGTATTTACACCATAATTACCAATATGTGCATTGGTAGTCACCATAATTTGTCCATAATAAGACGGATCTGTAAATATTTCTTGATAACCTGTTGTTCCGGTATTAAAGGCGATTTCTCCAAAAGTTGTTCCTGAAATTCCAATTGATTTCCCGTGGAAAATAGTTCCATCTTTTAGAAGAAGAATAGCTTGTTGTTTGTCGTTGTATTTCATTAGTTGTTGTAGTTTTTTTTTAAAACAAAATGTAAATAAATTCATCTTATCAATTGCATTATTTATTTTGCAAAAATACGTTTTAGTAATTACAAAAAAAAAGGATAAACAAAAATTTGTTTATCCTTTTTTATATTTAAATCAATTGATTCATAATTATTCAGAAGCTTCTGTTGTATCAGTTGACTCAGCAGCTGGAGCTTCTCCAGTAGTTTCATCAGCTTTTTTAGCTTTACCTCTACGAGTAGATGCTTTTTTAACTTCTTTTTTAGCAGTTGAATAAATTTCGTTGAAATCTACTAGTTCAATCATAGCCATATCTGCGTTATCCCCTAAACGGTTTCCTAACTTAATGATACGAGTATAACCTCCTGGACGATCTGCAACTTTATCAGCTACTGCTCTGAACAATTCAGTTACAGCATACTTGCTTCTTAAATAAGAAAAACAAATACGTCTGTTGTGAGTTGTATCTTCTTTTGATTTTGTTACAAGCGGCTCAATAAATTGTTTTAAAGCTTTTGCTTTAGCTACAGTTGTATTGATACGTTTGTGCTCAATAAGTGAACATGCCATGTTAGCAAGCATTGCTTTTCTATGACCTGTTTGTCTACTTAAATGATTGAATTTTTTTCCGTGTCTCATGACATTTTATTTTAGACTTCATCTTGCATCAATCCGCTATGGAGAGCAAAATATGAAGCAATTACTCTTTATCTAACTTGTATTTTGCTAAATCCATTCCGAAAGTAAGGTTTTTATTAGCCACTAACTCATCTAATTCAGTTAATGATTTTTTACCAAAGTTACGGAACTTCATTAAATCGTTTTTGTTGAAAGAAACTAAGTCTCCAAGTGTATCAACTTCAGCCGCTTTTAAGCAATTTAACGCTCTTACCGATAAGTCCATATCAACTAATTTAGTTTTCAATAGTTGTCTCATATGTAATGATTCCTCATCATAAGACTCAGTTTGAGCAATTTCATCAGCCTCAAGAGTGATTCTTTCGTCAGAAAACAACATGAAATGGTGAATCAACGTTTTAGCAGCTTCTGTTAATGCATCTTTTGGATTAATTGAACCGTCAGTCTTGATTTCGAAAACTAATTTTTCGTAATCTGTTTTTTGTTCAACACGGAAGTTTTCAATTGAATACTTCACATTTTTTACAGGCGTATAAATAGAGTCTGTAAAAATTGTTCCAATAGGAGCATTTGGTTTTTTATTTTCTTCAGCAGGAACATATCCTCTACCTTTTTCGATAGAAAGTTCCATGTTGATAGTTGTTTTGCTATCTAAGTTACAAATTACTAAGTCTGGGTTTAAAACTTGAAATCCAGAAATAAATTTTTGGAAATCACCAGCTGTAATTTGATCTTTACCAGAAAGTGAGATAGAAACTGATTCGTTATCAATATCTTCAATTTGACGCTTGAAACGTACTTGTTTAAGATTTAAGATAATTTCAGTTACATCTTCTACTACACCAGAAATTGTTGAAAATTCATGTTCAACTCCTTCAATTCTTACAGATGTAATAGCAAAACCTTCTAATGCAGAAAGTAGAACTCTTCTTAAAGCGTTTCCAACTGTTAAACCATAACCAGGTTCTAAAGGTCTAAATTCGAATTTACCTTCAAAATCGGTAGAATCGATCATTATAACTTTATCGGGCTTTTGAAAATTAAATATTGCCATATCTTCGACTAATGTCAATTATTATTTGTTATACAACTCTACGATTAGTTGCTCTTTAATATTTTCTGGTATTTGAAGTCTTTGAGGAACTGTTACAAACGTACCTTGTTTAGTATCGTTATTAAAAGTCAACCATTCATATACAGAAGAATTGTTAGCTAAAGAACGTTCAATAGCTTCAAGAGATTTTGATTTTTCACGAACTGCAACAATATCACCTGGTTTTAAGTGGTAAGATGGTACATTTACCAATTCACCATTTACTGTGATATGTCTGTGAGAAACGATTTGACGCGCACCTCTACGAGTAGGTGCAATACCCATTCTGTAAACTACGTTATCAAGACGAGCTTCACAAAGTTGTAACAAGATTTCACCTGTTACACCTGAAGCAGCAGCTGCTTTTTCAAATAAATTTCTGAATTGACGCTCTAAAATACCATAAGTATATTTTGCTTTTTGCTTTTCCATTAACTGGACAGCATATTCAGATTTTTTACCTCTTCTTTTTGCCAAACCATGTTGACCAGGAGGATAATTTCTTCTTTCGAAAGCTTTATCTTCTCCGAAAATTGCTTCACCAAACTTACGGGCGATTCTTGTTTTTGGACCAGTATATCTTGCCATTTTACAAATTTTAATTTAAGGTAGGGATTATGAATTAAGGTCTTTCCTTCGATAATCTAAATTCCTACCTTTGTTTTATACTAATTGTTATACTCTTCTTCTTTTCGGAGGACGACATCCATTGTGTGGCATCGGAGTAACATCGATAATCTCAGTTACTTCAATTCCGCTGTTATGGATAGATCTGATAGCAGATTCCCTACCGTTCCCTGGACCTTTAACGTAAACTTTTACTTTTTTAAGTCCAGCTTCAAGAGCTACTTTTCCACAATCTTCAGCAGCCATTTGGGCAGCGTACGGAGTGTTCTTTTTAGAACCTCTGAAACCCATTTTACCAGCTGATGACCAAGAAATAACTTCACCTTTTTTGTTTGTTAACGAAATGATGATGTTGTTAAAAGTAGCGCTAATATGTGCTTCTCCAGAAGACTCAACGATAACTTTACGTTTTTTTGCAGTTGCCTTAGCCATATTATTTACTATTTAGTTGCTTTTTTCTTGTTAGCAACAGTTTTTCTTTTACCTTTTCTTGTTCTCGAGTTGTTTTTCGTTCTTTGACCTCTTAAAGGTAATCCAGCTCTGTGACGGATTCCTCTTTGACATCCGATATCCATTAAACGTTTAATGTTTAATGTAATTTCTGAACGTAATTCACCTTCGATTTTAAATGATGAAACCGCTTCACGAATTGCTCCGATCTCGTCATCATTCCAATCAAGTACTTTTTTATCTTGGCTTACTTTGGCTTTTTCTAAAACCTCAATAGCTCTACTTCTACCCATACCAAAAATGTATGTTAAAGCGATAACTCCTCTTTTGTTTTTTGGGATATCAACCCCTGCTATTCTTGCCATAATTATCCTTGTCTTTGTTTAAATCTAGGATTCTTTTTGTTAATAACGTATAATCTACCTTTTCTACGCACGATAATACATTCTGCGCTTCTTTTTTTAACTGATGCTCTTACTTTCATTGTAAATTGCTTTATGCTATATGCTTTATACTCTAAGCTTACTGCCTATTGCCTAATGCCTATTGCTTATTTAATATCTATAAGTAATTCTAGCTTTAGACAAATCGTAAGGACTCATTTCAAGTTTAACCTTGTCTCCTGGTAACAACTTAATGTAATGCATACGCATTTTACCTGAGATATGAGCAATTACTACATGTCCGTTTTCTAATTCAACTCGAAACATTGCATTAGATAATGCTTCTACAATGCTTCCGTCTTGTTCTATTGCTGATTGTTTTGCCATAATTAATTAAGCGACAGCTTTTCTATTTTTACCACTTTTCATTAAACCATCATAATGTTTGTTTAACAAGTATGAATTGATTTGTTGAATCGTATCGATTGCAACTCCGACCATAATGATTAACGAAGTACCTCCATAAAAATATGCCCATGCCCCTTGAACATCTAATAAACCATGAATAATTGCAGGGAACACTGCGATTAATGCTAAGAATACTGAACCTGGGAAGGTAATTAAAGACATTAACTTATCTAAGAAATCGCCTGTTTCTGCTCCTGGCTTAATACCTGGAATGAAACCACCACTTCTTTTTAAGTCATCTGCCATTTTATTTGTTGGTACCGTAATGGCGGTGTAAAAATACGTAAAAATAATAATTAATAAAGCAAAAACCACATTATATACTAAACCGAATGGATCTTTAAACATATTTGAAATGCTTAAAGCCGTGTCAGACTTAGATAATCCAGCTAGTGCAGCAGGTATAAACATAATTGCTTGCGCAAAAATAATTGGCATAACACCTGCAGAATTTAACTTTAATGGGATAAATTGTCTATTATCATCCATTGAATCCGATTCAAAATCACCAGAAACTGATCTTCTAGCGTATTGAACTTGAACTTTTCTCAAAGCCATTACTAATAATATTGTAGCTATAATTACTAATAACCAAATAATTACTTCGATAATGATTTTCATTGGTCCACCATTTGTAATTGCTGATGCGAATTCTTGCATAAATGCCTCTGGCATTCTAGCTAAAATTCCAACCATAATTAATAATGATATACCGTTACCAATTCCTTTTTCTGTAATTCTTTCTCCTAACCACATTGCGAAAATTGTCCCCGAAACGATGATTAATACTGACCCGAATAAAGGGAAGAAAGTAAAGAAATCAGGATTTACAAATGCTTCAGCAGGTAAGGTTTGTTTTAAATTAAAAATATAACCTGGCCCTTGAACCAATGTAATTGCAATAGTTAACCAACGTGTAATTTGATTAATAGTTTTTCTACCACTTTCACCATCTTTTTGTAATTTTTGTAAATAAGGAATAGCAATTCCCATTAATTGTACTACAATAGATGCCGAGATGTAAGGCATGATTCCTAATGCGAAGATTGAAGCTTCCGAGAAAGCACCACCTGTAAACACATTAATTAACCAACCAATTCCACCTTCAGTTTGATTAGATAAACTTTGCAATTTAGTTGAATCAATACCTGGCAATGTTACTTGTGAACCGAAACGGTACACAAGTAAGATTCCAAGAGTAACTAAAATTTTATTTTTTAGTTCTTCTATTTTCCAAACATTGATAAATGATTCTATAAATTTCTTCATAGTGATGATGATTAAAGAATTACTACTTCTCCTCCGGCAGCTTCGATAGCAGCTTTTGCAGTAGCAGTAAATTTGTGAGCACTAACTTTTAATTTTGCTTTTAGCTCACCTCTTCCTAAAATCTTTACTAAGCTATTTTTTGTAGCCAAACGAGTATCAACAAATACTGTAAAATCTACAGCTTCAGTGATAACACCATTTTCTACTAAACCTTGTAATGTATCAAGATTTATACCTTGATATTCTACTCTATTGATGTTTTTGAAACCAAATTTTGGTACTCTTCGTTGAAGAGGCATTTGACCTCCTTCAAAACCAATTTTCTTTGAATAACCAGAACGTGATTTGGCTCCTTTGTGACCTCTTGTCGAAGTACCACCTTTACCAGAACCTTCACCTCTACCTACTCTTTTGTTTTGGTTGTGAACAGAACCTTCTGCTGGTTGTAAGTTACTTAAATTCATAACATGTATATTGTTATTTAGTTTCTTCTACAGAAACTAAGTGTTTAACTTTATTTACCATTCCAAGGACAGCAGGACTTGCATCGTGCTCAACAACTTGACCCATTTTTCTAATACCAAGAGCAATTAATGTTCTTTTTTGGTCTAGTGGACAGTTGATTTTACTTCTAACTTGTTTTACTAAAATTTTCATATCTCCTTGATTTATCCTTTAAATACTTTATCTAAAGATACTCCTCTTTGTTTTGCAACTGTAAGAGCACTTCTCATTTGTAATAAAGCATCAAAAGTTGCTTTAACTACGTTGTGAGGATTTGATGACCCTTGAGATTTAGATAATACATCGTGTACACCAACTGATTCTAATACCGCACGTACAGCACCACCAGCGATAACTCCGGTACCGTGTGAAGCTGGCATTAAGAATACTCTAGCACCACCAAATTTACCTTTTTGCTCATGAGGAACAGATTGTCCACTTAAAGGAATTTTTACTAAATTTTTCTTAGCATCTTCTACTGCTTTCGCAATTGCTTCAGAAACATCTTTAGATTTTCCTAAACCGTGACCTACTACTCCGTTTTCATCTCCAACTACAACAATAGCTGAAAAACCAAAAGCTCTACCACCTTTAGTAACTTTAGTAACACGATTAACACTTACCAAACGATCTTTTAATTCAAGACCTGCTGGTTTCACTAATTCTACGTTTTTATAATTTTGATACATACCTTAGAATTTAAGTCCCGCTTCTCTAGCTCCTTCAGCTAACGATTTTACACGTCCATGGTATAAGTTTCCACCTCTATCAAAAGTGATAGTTGAAACACCAGCTTTAAGCGCTTTTTCTGCGATCAATTTACCAACTGCACTTGCAGTATCGATTTTAGTACCTGTAGTAACTCCTTTATCTCTCGATGAAGCAGAAACTATAGTAACACCACTTACGTCATCTATGATTTGCGCATAGATTTCTTTATTACTTCTAAAAACAGAAAGTCTAGGTTGAGCAGCAGTTCCGCTTACAGTCTTTCTGATTCTGAACTGTATTCTTTGTCTTCTTTCAGATTTTGTTAATGACATAACTTTATATTTTAAGCTGATTTACCTGCTTTTCTTCTTACTTCCTCACCAACAAACTTAACACCTTTTCCTTTGTACGGTTCAGGTTTACGGAAAGCTCTGATTTTAGCAGCAACCTGTCCTAATAATTGTTTGTCAAATGAAGTTAATTTCACTATCGGATTTTTACCTTTTTCCGAGATTGTTTCAACATTTACTTCAGATACTACTTCTAGTACGATATTGTGTGAAAAACCTAAAGCTAAATCTAATTTTTGCCCTTGGTTTGATGCTCTATATCCTACTCCAACTAATTCTAATTGTTTTGTGAAACCGTCTGCTACTCCAATAATCATGTTATTGATTAATGAACGATATAGTCCGTGTTTCGCTCTCTCATTCTTATGATCTGTTGCACGCTCAACGATAACATTATTATCTTCAATTTTGATCGTTACATCAGAATATTCCTGAGTAAGCTCGCCTAATTTTCCTTTTACTGTAACTACAGCGTCTTTCACTTCTACAGTTACTCCTGCTGGAATTGCAATTGGATTTTTACCTATTCTTGACATCTTATATGGTCTTTAAAATTAGTATACGTAACAAATTACTTCACCACCTACATTTAATTGCTTAGCCATTTTACCTGTCATAACTCCTTTAGAAGTAGACACGATAGCAATACCTAAACCATTTAAAATTCTTGGGATGTTCGTAGAACTTGCGTACTTACGTAAACCTGGTTTACTAATTCTTTGGATATCTTTAATTACTGACTCTTTAGTATCTTTATCATACTTTAAAGCGATTTTGATTGTACCTTGAACAGTAGAATCTTCAAACTTGTAACTTAAGATATATCCTTGATCGAATAAAATCTTTGTGATTTCTTTTTTCAAGTTCGAAGCAGGAATTTCAACCACTTTGTGGTTTACTCTAGCTGCATTTCTTACTCTTGTAAGATAATCTGCAATTGGATCTGTATACATATGTATAAATTTGCGATTACGGTTTTCAGGAAGCACTCGCTTCCTGAACCTTTAATCAATTAAAAATTATTTTTTGGTTTGCAAAAGTAATAAACTTTTACGAGACTACCAAGAAGCTTTTTTAACTCCTGGTATTAACCCTTGATTAGCCATTTCACGGAATGTTACACGTGAAAGACCAAATTGACGCATGTAACCTCTTGGTCTACCAGTTAATTTACAACGATTGTGTAAACGAATTGGCGAAGCGTTTTTAGGTAATTTTTGTAATGCTTCATAATCTCCAGCTTTTTTCAAAGCTTTTCTTTTTTCAGCATACTTATCTACAACAGCTTGTCTTTTAACCTCACGGGCTTTCATTGATTCTTTAGCCATAACTTAGTTCTTTTTGAAAGGTAAACCTAATTCAGTTAATAATGATTTTGCTTCTTTATCTGTTTCAGCAGATGTAACAAAAGTAATATCCATCCCTGAAATTTTGTTTACTTTATCAATATCAATTTCTGGGAAAATGATTTGCTCAAGTACACCTAAGTTATAATTACCTCTTCCATCAAATCCAGTAGATTTAATTCCACCAAAATCTCTTACACGTGGTAAAGATGAAGTAATAAGTCTATCTAAAAACTCATACATTCTTTCTCCACGTAAAGTTACTTTAGCACCAATTGGCATACCTTTTCTTAGTTTGAATGAAGCAACGTCTTTCTTAGAAATTGTAGCTACAGCTTTTTGACCAGTAATTTTAGTTAACTCTTCAACAGCGTAATCTACTAATTTTTTGTCAGACACAGCAGCACCAACACCACGGCTAATAACAATTTTTTCCAATTTTGGAACTTGCATTACATTTTTGTAACCAAATTCTTCTTTCAAAGCAGCAACTATTCTGCTTTTATATTCTTCCTTTAGTCTTGGTAAGTATCCCATAACTATATAACTTGATTAGATTTTTTTGAAAATCTTACTTTTGTTTCTCCATCCATTCTAAAACCAACTTTAGAAGTCTCTTTAGTTTTAGAGTCTACTAACGCTAAGTTAGAAATATGAATAGGAGCTTCTTTTTTCACGATTCCACCTTGTGGGCTTTTTGCACTTGGTTTCGTATGTTTTGAAACCATGTTTAATCCTTCCACTACAGCTTTGTTTTTATCGCGAATTACACGTAAAACTTTACCTTCTTGTCCTTTATGATCACCAGCATTAACTCTTACTAGGTCTCCTGATTTTATTTTAATTTTCATCATTTCTTTGAGAATTAAAGCACCTCAGGTGCTAATGATACAATTTTCATGAATTGTTTTTCACGAAGTTCTCTAGCTACTGGACCAAAAACACGAGTACCTCTCATTTCACCACCTGCATTTAATAACACACATGCGTTGTCATCAAATCTAATGTATGAACCATCGGCTCTTCTCACTTCTTTTTTGGTACGTATTACAACTGCAGTTGATACAGATCCTTTTTTAACATTACTGTTAGGAGCTGCGTCTTTGATTGAAACTACAATTTTATCACCTACAGATGCGTAACGACGTTTCGTTCCACCTAGAACACGGATAGTCAAAACTTCTTTTGCTCCTGTGTTATCTGCTACTTTTAATCTTGATTCTTGTTGTACCATAATTACTTAGCTCTTTCAATGATTTCAACTAATCTCCAACATTTTGTTTTACTTAAAGGACGCGTTTCGCTAATCTTTACAGTATCACCAATATTACAGTCGTTTGTTTCGTCGTGTGCAACATATTTCTTAGTTTTTAACACGAACTTACCATACATAGGGTGTTTTACTCTTTTTGTTTCTGAAATAACAATAGATTTATCCATTTTATTACTAGTAACAACACCAACTCTTTCTTTTCTTAAATTTCTTTTTTCCATCTTTCAGCAGAATACAATTATTGTAACTCTCTTTTAGTAATTTCAGTTGCAATTCTTGCTACTGATCTTCTTAATGTTCTCATTTGAAGCGGATTCTCGATTGGAGAAATAGCATGAGCCATTTTAAGGTCGTTATACGTTTTCTTTAACTGAACAAGCTTAGCTTGTAAGTCAGCTGCAGATAGATTATTTATTTCAGATTGTTTCATAATTAATTTTTATTATGCTTCGAAATCTCTAGCAACGATAAACTTAGTTTTTACAGGAAGTTTTTGTGCTGCAAGACGTAATGCCTCTTTAGCTACTGAGATAGGCACTCCACCTACTTCAAACATAATTTTTCCTGGTTTTACAACAGCAGCCCAATATTCGACTGCCCCTTTTCCTTTACCCATACGTACCTCAAGTGGTTTTTTTGTAATAGGCTTGTCTGGAAATATTTTGATCCATAATTGACCCTCTCTTTTCATGAAACGTGTTGCAGCAATACGAGATGCTTCAATTTGACGAGACGTGATAAAAGAAGAATCCATAGATTTAATACCAAACATTCCGTTTGAAAGGATGTGCCCTCTTTGAGAGTTACCTTTCATTCTTCCCTTTTGTACCTTACGATATTTTGTTCTTTTAGGTTGTAACATTTTGTCTTTTATTTAAAAAATTACTTTCTTTTGCGTGGAGCTGGTTTACCGCCTTTTCCTTTTGAATCAAAACCACCTCTTTCAGTTGATTTAGGACCTTTTTTGTCCATACCTACTAAAGGAGAAAGATCTCTTTTACCATAAACTTCACCCTTCATTATCCATACTTTGATTCCCATTCTACCATAAGTAGTGTGAGCTTCAGATAATGCATAATCAATGTCTGCTCTGAAAGTTGATAATGGAATTCTTCCTTCTTTGAAGCCTTCTGAACGAGCCATCTCTGCACCATTTAAACGACCAGAAATAAGAACCTTAATTCCTTCTGCGTTCATTCTCATTGCTGCTGCGATAGCCATCTTAATAGCTCTTCTGTAAGAAATACGACTTTCGATTTGACGAGCGATTGAGTTACCAACTAAGTAAGCATCTAATTCAGGTCTTTTGATTTCGAAAATGTTGATTTGAATTTCCTTATCTGTAATTTTCTTAAGTTCTTCTTTTAACTTGTCTACCTCTTGTCCACCTTTTCCAATAATAATACCAGGTCTAGCAGTAGTGATAGTAACGGTTACAAGTTTTAAAGTTCTCTCGATAATTATTTTTGATACACTAGCTTTCGTTAAACGCGCATGGATATACTTTCTGATTTTGTAATCTTCGGCGATTTTATCACCGTAATCATTTCCACCATACCAGTTTGAGTCCCATCCTCTGATGATACCAAGTCTGTTTCCAATTGGATTTGTCTTTTGTCCCATACTGTTAATTAATTACTTTGTGTGTTATTGATAGCTCCTAAAACCACTGTTACGTGATTAGAACGTTTTCTAATTCTATGTGCTCTACCTTGAGGTGCAGGACGTAATCTTTTTAACATCATACCACCGTCAACTCTAATTTCTTTTATGAATAAGCCAGCTTCTTCCATATTAGACCCTTCATTTTTAGCTGACCAGTTTGCAATGGCAGATAAAACTAATTTTTCTAATTTTTTTGAAGCTTCTTTTGGACTGAATCTTAAAATATTAAGAGCATTTTCTACCTTCTGACCTCTTACTTGATCCGCAACTAAGCGCATTTTTCTTGGTGAAGAAGGGCAGTTATTTAATTTAGCAAACGCAATCTGCTTGTTAGCTTCTTTTCTTGCGTCAGCTGCTTCTCTTTTACGAACTCCCATGACTTCTTATTTTTTACCTTTATTTTTCGCACCAGCGTGACCTCTAAAAGATCTTGTTGGTGAGAATTCTCCTAATTTATGACCAACCATATTCTCAGTTACATAAACTGGAACGAATTGACGGCCATTGTGAACAGCGATAGTTTGTCCTACAAAATCTGGAATAATCATAGATGCTCTAGACCAAGTCTTCACAACATTTTTATTACCACCTTCTATATTCTCTTGTACTTTCTTTTCTAATTTAAAGTGTACAAATGGTCCTTTTTTTAATGAACGTGCCATATCTTATTATTTCTTTCTACGTTCTACAATATACTTGTTACTCGGGTTAACCTTAGAACGAGTTCTATAACCTTTAGCTGGTAAACCTTTTCTTGAACGTGGATGACCTCCTGAAGAGCGTCCTTCACCACCTCCCATAGGGTGATCAACTGGGTTCATAGCTACTGGTCTTGTTCTAGGTCTTCTTCCTAACCATCTAGTTCTACCTGCTTTTCCAGATACTACTAATTGGTGGTCAGAGTTAGATACTGCTCCAATTGTTGCAGAACAAGTTAACAAGATTAATCTTGTTTCTCCTGACGGCATTTTAATTGTTGCATATTTTCCATCTCTAGCCATTAACTGAGCAAATGTACCTGCCGAACGAGCGATAACCGCACCTTGACCAGGTCTTAATTCGATACAAGAAATAACTGTTCCTAATGGAATTTTACTTAAAGGTAAAGCATTACCGATTTCTGGAGAAGCATCTTCACCTGAAACAACAGTTTGCCCAACTTGTAAACCATTCTGTGCAATAACATAAGTTTTTGCTCCATCTGCATAATATAATAATGAGATAAATGCTGAACGGTTTGGATCGTACTCGATAGTTTTCACATTAGCAGGAATTCCAGCTTTTGTTCTTTTAAAATCAATAATACGGTACTTTTGTTTATGACCACCACCTGTATAACGCATGGTCATTTTTCCTTGACTATTTCTACCTCCAGAGTTTTTTTTCGGTGCGATCAATGAACGCTCCGGCTTATCAGTTGTAATAGTGTCAAAGCTATTTACAACTCTAAAACGCTGACCTGGGGTAATAGGTTTTAATTTTCTAACTGACATTGTTGTATATTAGATATTAGTATAAAAATCTATCGATTCTCCTTCTTTAACTTGAACAACTGCTTTTTTGTAAGCATTTGTTTTTCCACTGATTAATCCGCTTTTAGTGTATTTTACACTTCTATCAGCTCTATAGTTCATTGTTCTTACAGCAACAACAGTAATTCCAAATGTAGCTTCGATAGCTTTTTTGATTTGTACTTTGTTTGCAGTTTTTTCAACTATAAAACCAAAACGGTTAAAAACTTCACCATCTTTAGTTAACTTTTCAGTTACAATTGGCTTAATAATAACACTCATGATCTGAATTATTTACTTAAATTAGCTTCTATCGTTTCAATTGAACCTTCTAAAAGAACTAAACTTTTCGCATTTAAAATAGCGTAAGTACTTAATTCAGTAGAGTTTACAACTGAAGTCGTTTTTAAATTACGAGACGACAAATATACATTTTTATTTGCATCACCTAATATAAATAGAGATTTTTTGTTTTCTAAACCTAAAGAACTCAATACGTTAATGAATTTTTTAGTGTTTGGTGTTTCAAATGTAAAATCTTCAACAACAATAATATTTGATTCTTGAGCCTTTAAAGAGAAAGCTGATTTACGAGCTAATCTTTTTAAGTTTTTATTCAATTTGAATGAATAACTTCTCGGTCTTGGACCAAACACAGTACCACCACCTTTAAATAAAGGAGATTTTTTAGATCCTGCACGAGCAGTACCTGTACCTTTTTGTTTTTTAATTTTACGTGTACTACCTGCAACTTCTGCTCTTTCTTTAGCTTTATGCGTTCCTTGTCTTTGGTTAGCCAAGTATTGCTTTACATCTAAATAAACAGCATGTTTGTTAGGTTCAATAGCGAAAACTGTATCGTCAAGATTTACTTTACGACCTGTTTCTTTTCCAGTGATATCTAAAACTTTTACTTCCATTACTTCTGAATGATTACATAAGAGTTTTTGCACCCAGGTACACACCCTTTAATTACTAAAAGATTTTTGTCAGCAACAACTTTCAATACTTTTAAGTTTTGAACTGTTACATTATCTCCACCCATTCTTCCTGCCATTCTCATTCCTTTGAATACTCTAGAAGGATAAGATGACGCTCCAACAGATCCTGGCGCTCTTAAACGGTTATGTTGACCGTGAGTGGCTTGACCAACCCCACCGAAACCATGACGTTTTACAACACCTTGAAATCCTTTACCTTTTGAAGTTCCCATAACGTCAACAAATTCACCTTCAGCGAATAAGTTTACATCAATTGAATCTCCTAACTTAAACTCCGAATCAAAACCTTGGAATTCAACAACTTTCTTCTTAGCAGCAGTACCAGCTTTTTTGAAGTGACCTTCTTCAGCTTTAACTGTATGCTTTTCAGTTTTGTCATCGAAACCTAATTGAAGGGCTTCATACCCATCAACTTCGTTGGTTCTGACTTGGGTAACAACGCATGGCCCAGCCTCAATAACAGTACATGGAATGTTTTTTCCATTCTCGTCAAAGATGCTAGTCATACCGATTTTTCTTCCGATTAACCCAGACATAAATACATATTAATTAATTAAACATTGATTTTCAGCACACTTGCTGAATTTTTTCAAGGGTGCAAATATATAAATATTTTATTGTTCTCAAAAATAAATGTTAACTTATTTTCAAAAACAACAAAAATGACATATTTTTTCCCTTGAGGATATAAAAAAACCGAGTAGTATTTCAACTCGGTTTTTATTTATTATGAAATAAAGTTATACTTTAATTTCTACTTCAACACCACTTGGTAATTCTAATTTCATTAACGCATCAATCGTTTTTGAAGAAGAACTATAAATATCTAGAAGTCTTTTGTATGACATTAATTCAAACTGCTCTCTAGATTTTTTGTTTACGTGTGGAGAACGTAATACTGTAAAAATTCTTTTGTGAGTTGGTAATGGAATTGGACCAGTTACAACAGCACCTGTACTTTTTACAGTTTTTACAATCTTTTCAGCAGACTTATCTACCAACATGTGATCGTAAGATTTCAATTTTATTCTGATTTTTTGACTCATTTTCTTAAGAATTAGGCGTTACCTTTTGCTTTTTTAATTACCGCTTCTGAAATATTAGCAGGTGTCTCAGCGTAGTGTGAAAACTCCATAGTTGAAGTTGCTCTACCTGAAGACAATGTTCTTAATGTTGTTACATAACCGAACATTTCTGATAATGGCACATCTGCTTTGATAGTTTTAGCTCCGTTTCTGTCACCCATGTCATTCACCTGACCTCTACGACGGTTAATATCACCAACGATATCTCCCATGTTTTCTTCTGGTGTAATAACTTCCATTTTCATGATAGGCTCTAAAACGATAGCTCCAGCAGCTTTCGCTACTTCTCTATAACCCATTCTTGCTGCTAATTCAAAAGAAAGAGCATCAGAATCCACAGGGTGGAAAGATCCATCTGTTAAAGTTACTTTTAAACTATCTACTTGGTATCCTGCTAAAGGACCCGTTTTCATAGCTTCACGGAAACCTTTTTCAACTGAAGGGATATATTCTTTAGGAACGTTACCACCTTTAACAGCATTAATAAACTGTAATCCTTTTGGAATTTTACCGTCAACTTCATCTGCTGGCTCTAATGTAAATACGATATCACCGAATTTACCACGACCTCCAGATTGTTTTTTGTATGTTTCTCTGTGAGTTGCAGTTTTTGTAAAAGCTTCTTTGTATTCAACTTGAGGCTCACCTTGGTTTACTTCAACTTTGAATTCACGTTTCATTCTATCAACCAAGATATCTAAGTGAAGCTCACCCATTCCTGAAATAATAGTTTGACCTGAAGCCTCATCTGTTCTAACAGTAAATGTTGGATCTTCTTCAGCTAATTTAGCTAAAGCCATACCCATTTTATCAACGTCAGCTTTAGTTTTTGGCTCAATAGCAATACCAATTACCGGCGCAGGGAATTTCATAGACTCAAGAATAATTGGGTGTTTTTCATCACACAATGTATCTCCAGTCTTAATATCTTTAAAACCAACTGCTGCTCCAATATCTCCAGCTTCGATGTACTCGATTGGATTTTGCTTGTTAGCATGCATTTGATAGATACGAGAAATTCTTTCTTTAGAACCTGAACGAGTATTTAAAACATACGAACCTGCATCTAAACGACCAGAATAAGCACGGAAGAAAGCTAAACGACCTACGAATGGGTCAGTAGCAATTTTGAATGCTAAAGCAGCGAATGGCTCTTTAACATCTGGCTTACGTAAAATTTTCTTTTGATCCTCTTCTAATAACTCAGCATCATCAGGATGAATTCCTTCGATACCTTCTTTATCCATTGGAGATGGTAAGTATTTACATACTGCATCTAACATGAATTGAACTCCTTTGTTTTTGAAAGACGAACCTGCAATCATAGGAATAATAGCCATATCCATAGTAGCAGCTCTCAACGCATTGTTGATTTCTTCTTCTGTGATAGAATCTGGATCTTCCATGTACTTATCAAGTAAGTTCTCATCATAATCAGCTACTGCTTCAATTAGAATATCTCTATATTCTTTTACTTCAGCAACCATATCAGCTGGAATTTCAATAATATCAAAAGTTGCTCCTTGAGTAGCATCATGCCAAACAATAGCTTGGTTTTTCACTAAATCAACAACACCTTTAAAATCATTTTCCTCACCAATTGGTAATGTAATTGCAACTGCATTAGATTTTAACATATCTCTAACTTGTTGACAAACTGCCAAGAAGTTAGAACCTTGACGGTCCATTTTGTTTACGAATCCCATTCTTGGAACTCTATATTGATCCGCTAATCTCCAGTTAGTTTCAGATTGAGGCTCAACACCATCAACCGCACTAAATAAGAAAACTAAACCATCCAATACACGTAAAGATCTATTTACCTCTACAGTAAAGTCAACGTGTCCAGGAGTATCAATAATATTAAAGTGGTAAGATTGCGATGTTGGCAATACTTTACCTTGTTCAGTTGGGAAATTCCATTCACAAGTTGTAGCAGCAGAAGTAATTGTAATACCTCTTTCTTGCTCTTGTGCCATCCAGTCCATTGTTGCAGCACCATCATGTACTTCTCCAATTTTGTGTGATTTTCCCGTATAGAACAATATACGTTCTGTAGTTGTAGTTTTACCAGCATCAATGTGCGCAGCAATACCAATATTTCTCGTGAATTTTAAATCTCTAGCCATTTCTGTACGAATTAAAATCTAAAGTGAGAGAATGCTTTATTAGCATCTGCCATCTTGTGAGTATCCATTCTTTTCTTAACAGCAGCACCTTCTTCTTTTGCTGCTGCTAAAATCTCTGCAGCTAATTTACCAGCCATAGATTTTTCATTTCTTCTTCTCGTGTAAAGAATTAACCATTTAATTGCCATAGATACTTTTCTATCTGGGCGAATTTGCATTGGAATTTGAAATGTAGCTCCACCCACTCTACGTGAACGAACTTCTACGTGAGGCATAACATTTGTTAATGCATCTTTCCAAATTTCTAATGCTGATTTCTCTGCATCTTGTTTTTTTGTCTCAACTATATCTAAAGCATCATAAAATACTTTAAAAGCAACTGATTTTTTACCATCCCACATTAAGTTGTTTACGAAACGTGTTACCAACTGATCGTTGAATTTTGGATCTGGCAAAAGAGGTCTTTTTTTGGCCTGTCTTTTTCTCATGTCTTTTCTTTAAAAGTGTTAAATAATTACTTTTTAGCTGCTTCTTTAGGGCGTTTTGTACCGTATTTAGATCTACGTTGTGTTCTGTCTTTAACACCTGCTGTGTCTAAAGCACCACGCACAATGTGGTATCTAACTCCTGGTAAATCTTTTACCCTTCCACCTCTAACTAATACTATCGAGTGCTCTTGTAAATTATGCCCCTCTCCAGGAATGTATGCATTTACTTCGTTTCCGTTTGTTAAACGAACTCTGGCAACCTTTCTCATCGCTGAGTTTGGTTTCTTAGGAGTTGTTGTGTAAACACGAGTACATACACCTCTTCTTTGAGGACATGAATCTAAAGCCGCCGATTTACTCTTCTTAGTTATTTTGGTTCTTCCTGTTCTAACTAACTGCTGAATTGTTGGCATAATTAAATTTTAATTAAACTTGTTTATTGTTACCTTATTTTAAGGGATGCAAAGGTAGAAAATATTTTTTATTATCCAAACTCTATTATATTTATTTTTAATTTTCTAACTTTTTGATAACCAATTTATTGAAAAACTCATTCACTAAAGAATATTTTACTATCAAACAACAAAATAAATTCTAGAAAAATTGCGTTATATTTGGGCTATGAAATATTTATTTTTCTTATTTTTATTTTCACCTTATATATATAGTCAGCAGTTTTATTTAAAAATTGAAGGAAGCTCTTCAACTGAAAATAAAATTATTGACAGCATTGGTTATATCAAAACACATAAGGAAATTAAAAATTTATTAGAAACTCAAAACACTTTCAATCAGAAATTATTGAAAATTGGCTATTTGGAAAATGAATTACTCGAAACCAAAAAAACAAATGATAGCAGTTTTACTTTCGAATACAACCTAGGAAGTTTAACTCGTAACATCAAAATTAAAACCGACAATTTATCAAAAGACGTAAAAGAGATTTTGAATCTAACAGCTTCCGAAATCATTCTGCTTTCGAATACAGAAAATTACATCAATGAAAAACTGAATATCCTTGAAAAAAAAGGTTTTGCTCAATCAAAAATCAAATTAGATAATTTCAACAGAACAAACAATCTATTTCAAGCCGATTTAATTATCGAATTGAACCAAGTCAGAAAAATAAATAATTTAGAATTTCAAGGTTATAGTCAGTTTCCTGTCGGAATTAAGAAAGTCTTTTTGAGAAAATACCGTTCGAAACCTTTTAACAAAAGCATCATTAAAAAAATTCATTCCGATTTTAATTCTCTACCATTTGTCACTCAAGTTAAATATCCAGAAGTTTTACTTACGATAGATTCTACAAAAGTGTATTTGTATTTAGAAAAAAGAAAGAACAATAGTTTTGATGGATTTTTAGGTTTTGGAAACAATGAAGAAACTCAAAAATTACAATTCAACGGGTATTTAGATTTAAATTTGTACAACAATTTAAATTCAGGAGAACGTTTCAATTTATATTGGAAAAATGACGGAAACAAACAAAGCACTTTCAATGTAAATTTAGATTTAGCTTATATTTTTAAAAGTCCGATGGCATTAAAATCGAATTTGAAAATTTTCAAACAGGATACTATTTTTCAAAACAGTAGTTTCGATTTCGATTTGGGTTACATGATTAATTACAACACCAAAGTATTTATCGGATACAAAGACAATGTTTCAGAAGCCATTCAAAAAATAGCAAGTTCCGATTTAAAAGATTTAAAATCCACTTTTAACACGGTTACATTTGAGCATAAAAAAATTGATTTTGACGATTCGCTATTTCCAGATAAATTCTCCATATTTACTAAATTCGGAATTGGAAACAGAACTGCAAGTTCCATAAAAACAAATCAGTTTTTTGCACAATTTCAATTTCAGCAACTGTTCGAACTCAACAAAAAAAACTACATTCATTTAAAAAACGATACGTATTTTCTTCAAAGCACGAATTATTACACCAATGAATTGTACCGATTTGGAGGAATTCAATCCATAAGAGGTTTCAACGAAAACAGCCTACAAGGAAATGTATTCAGCGGAATTTTTGCCGAATACCGATATGTAGCTTCTCCTAATTTATATTTTTACACAATCACTGATTATGGTTATTATCAAGATAAAGCCAACAACAGCAAAGATCAACTTTATGGATTAGGCTTCGGATTTGGATTATTAAGTAATGGCGGCTTATTTAATTTAGTTTACGCGAATGGAAATACAGGAAGTCAGACTATAAAACTTTCAAATTCTATTGTGCAAATTAGTTTTAAGACGTATTTCTAAAGAGCCAAGTAAAAAGAGCTGGATTTAAACAAAGCAAAACAACTTTATTATTTTATTTTTTACTTGACCTTAATATTATATCTTTGCACCTATGAAAAACGACAATCAGATTTTTGGAATTAGAGCTATTATTGAAGGCATACATTCGGGTGCACTTATAGACAAAGTATTTATTCAGAAAGAAGCTCAGGGCGACTTAATGAAAGATTTAATGAAAGCTATAAAAGCGAATAATGTAAATTTTAGTTATGTTCCGGTTGAAAAGCTGAATCGTTTTACTTCTTTAAATCACCAAGGAGCGGTGGCAACTATTTCACCAATTGCTTTTCACGATTTAGATACTTTAATTGAACAAACTTTAGAAAGTGGTAAAACTCCTTTGTTTTTAGTTTTAGATCAATTATCTGATGCTAGAAATTTTGGTGCGATTATCAGAACAGCAGAATGTGTTGGCGTAAACGGAATTATTGTTCAAAAACAAGGTTCTGCTCCAGTAAATGGTGATACCGTAAAAACTAGTGCAGGTGCTGTTTTCAATATTCCAATTTGTAAAGTAGACCATATTAAAGATGCGGTTTTTCACTTACAAAGTTGCGATATCAAAACTGTAGCAGCAACAGAAAAAACAGAACATACTATTTACGATATCGACTTTAAAGTTCCTGTAGCGATTATTATGGGTAACGAAGAACGCGGTGTAAACCCATCGGTTTTAAAAGTAGTTGACGAAAAAGCTAAATTACCTATGTATGGAACTATTGAATCTTTAAATGTTTCTGTAGCTTGTGGTGCTTTTTTATACGAAGTGGTGAGACAAAGACTGCTTTAATTTTTAGAAAAATTAATTTACCTATATGACTTATATGATTGAATTTTCAATTATATAAGTCTTTTTTTTACTTCATTTTCAAAAACTCATAAATTACTTTTACTGAAGATTTAAAATACGAATCGACTTCTGTTTCTTCAATAACTTCAGGTTCGGGTTTTGGCGGATTGATGAAATTACCATGTTCATCAAATTGTTTAAAGAAAGGTTTGTCCGATGGATCAAAATCCGGATGTTCCCAATCGTAAAAAATAGGTTTTTCAAATTGTGGTGTTTTTATAAAAATCCCCATTGTTAAACCTGTTACAAAACCTGCAAAATGGCCTTCCCATGAAACGTTACCTTTTAAAGTTTCCGCGTTGGGAAACATATACCAAATGATTCCACCATACAATAATACAATAGTTAACGACAAAGCGACTAATCTGTAATATTTGGATAAAATTCCTTTGAAGAAAATAAAACTTACTAAACAATACACTAAACTACTTGCGCCAATATGATAAGAATTTCTTCCTATTAGCCACGTTCCTATTCCGGAAAATAAAATTCCTATAAACAAGACTTTCCAAAACTGTTGTCGGTAAAAATATTTCAACGCCATTATCAAGAAGAAAATCGGAATGGAGTTATTGAGCAAGTGTTTAAAACTTCCGTGAATAAAAACATGCAATGGAACTCCTCGTAAACCTTTTAATGTTTTAGGCAAAATTCCGAACTCATGCATTTCTGGAAAATAATGTAAATTGGCATAAAAACAAATCCACATTACCATCACAAAAAGTAATGGAAAAAGAAATACCGAAGGCGAAAAATAAAAATTTTTATCTATGGAAGATTTTATCATACAGCATAAAAGTCAAAAATGAAGCCAAAGTAAAAGGTATGTAATTTTGGCATAACATATTAAAATCAAAAAAGATTGTTTCAAAAGATTTCATTGTTTAAATTTGCTTTATGACAACACCTTTAGCAGAAAGAATTCGTCCGAAAACTTTATCGGAATACATAAGTCAATCGCATTTGGTTGGCGAAAACGGCTCGTTAACACAACAAATTGCGAAAGGAATTATTCCAAGTTTAATTTTATGGGGACCACCAGGAACCGGAAAAACTACCTTGGCACAAATTATGGCACAAGAAAGCAAACGTCCATTTTACGAGTTAAGTGCGATTAATTCTGGCGTAAAAGACATTCGAGAGGTCATAGAAAAAGCCAAACAAAGTGGTGGATTATTCACGGCTAAAAATCCGATTCTATTTATTGATGAGATTCATCGTTTTAGTAAATCACAACAAGATTCGCTTTTAGCAGCTGTAGAAAAAGGTTGGGTAACATTAATTGGAGCTACGACTGAAAATCCGAGTTTTGAAGTCATTCCTGCACTTTTGTCAAGATGTCAGGTTTATGTTTTAAATGCGTTTACGAAAGAAGATTTAGAAAATATTTTACATCGAGCAATAGCTTCTGACGCCTATTTGAAAAGTAAAAAAATAGATTTAAAAGAAACCGAAGCTTTATTACGATTATCTGGTGGTGACGGAAGAAAATTACTAAACGTTTTCGAATTAGTGGTCAATGCAACCGAAAGTGATGAAATTGTAATTACGAATGAAAAAGTAATGCAATTGGTTCAGAAAAATACCGTGTTGTATGATAAAACGGGTGAACAACATTATGATATTGTTTCGGCATTTATAAAATCGATTCGTGGAAGTGATCCAAATGGCGCTGTGTATTGGTTAGCTAGAATGATTGAAGGTGGCGAAGATGTGAAATTTATCGCTCGTAGAATGTTAATTTTATCAAGTGAAGATATTGGAAATGCGAATCCGACTGCGTTTATTATGGCGAACAATGCCTTTCAAGCAGTAAGCACAATTGGTTATCCAGAAAGCAGAATCATCTTAAGTCAATGCGCGATTTACTTAGCAACCTCAGCAAAAAGCAATGCGAGTTATATGGCAATTGGAAAAGCGCAACAAGTAGTGAAACAAACTGGCGATTTACCTGTTCCAATTCACTTGCGAAATGCACCAACGAAATTAATGAAGGAATTAGGTTATGGTGAAGAATACAAGTATTCACACGATTTTGCGAATAATTTTGCCGAACAAGAATTTCTACCAACAGACATTTCAGAAACCACCTTTTTTGAACCAGGCGAAAATGCTAGAGAAAGAGAAATCCGTCAGTTTTTAAAAAACAGATGGAAAAATAAATATGGGTATTAGTTAAAACAAAAAAATACTTTTTTCTATAATCTTCATTATTTATTGTTATAGCTATTAATTATATCTTCTGATAAAGCGGGTAAGAAAATTTCTGCTCTTTTCAAATTAATAGTTTCCTTATTTACTTTTGATGTAATAGTTCCATAAATTGTAAAACCTGTTTCTTCCAAACTTTTATAATCTTCATACATTGCAAAAAAAGAATGCGGTAACATCCCAAGTTCAATTTGATTATTGATAAAAGGAATCATGAAATTCCAAAAATCGTTTTTTTGTTTATAAGTATCTCTATTGTGCCACATTATTAACCACATTTCATTAAACCAACCATGCTTTTTAACTAATTCAACGCATTGTTGACTTAAAGCAGAATCTGTTATGTTTTGTAATTTATCAACTGGAATATTTTCACTCGTTAATAATCCGTCATTCATTCTGTTAAACTGATCTAATACAATCATTTTTTCAATTTCAACATAAGCTTCTGGATTTTTCATTTTACTAAACTTCTCTTTTACCAATTCTCGATAGATTGGCAAAATCACGTCTTTAATTTTCACAGAAATGGAATCACTGAAAAGATAATTATAATCTATTACTTCTAATTCACTACCAGCAACAATTGCTTTCTTAACTTCTTTTATACCCTTTTTAAACTTATTAAGTTTAAAAAAAACAGAAGCTTTCGACATATAACTATGTCCGTAAATATTAAAATTAGGATGTTTTTTAGCATATTTAATTGCTAGATCAAAATACTTTATTGCTTCTGAAAAATTATTGCTTTTTTCAAGATTTCTAGCTTTATCTAAATTTAATAAATAAGTATCGAACTCATTTTCTTTAATTTGAGAAAACGATATTGACAATACAAATAATGTTATTCCGAAGGAAAGTAGAAATTTCATGTGAAAATTTAAAATATTTTTTTTTTAAAACAAAAACTCTTCCACCACTAATTTATCATTCAAATAGTATTCGAAAACACCTCTGTTTACTAACTTCGTAAACACACCTTTTACTCCAAACTTATCAGCAATAAAAATGTTAGGATTTGTTGTTTTATAAATTTGTAATATTACTTTTGGCGTAGCATCCATAACGGCATATCCATTAGCAATTTCAACGAATTGGTATTTTACATTAGTATTAGTAATTATTTCTGAAGGCGATTCCGTCACTTCTTTCTTTTGAATTACAACTGGTTTGTATTTCTTCAATTCAGGACTTAACAACTTTATTACTTCAATAAAAGCTGCTTGCGATTCTTTTTCTCTGCTTTTAACATCTGCCGTTTCAAACAATATGTTATTCTTACAATCTTTAATTTGAAGCTTTACTTTCGTTACAAATACATTACTGTCATCAACCAAAACACCAGTTAAAGCATTACATCTGTTTTGAGCGATTTCGATTGGCAAAATCTCATCTTCAAAATAAACTTGATAATTGTTGGATGTCAAAATGGCTTTTAACATATTATTTATGTTATGAGAGTTTTTCTTTTCCTGAAAATCATATTTGCTAGAAATAAGAATAGTTTGCTTTTTTTGAGCAAATGACCCAATTGTAAAAATTGTAATTAATATTAGTAAAATCTTCTTCATTATAATATGTTTTTTAACTGAGTTAATTTTTGAATTTGGATAATTTGTTCGTGAGAAACATGTTCATTTGCTGGATTAAAATACACGGCTTTCATCCCAAAATTCATCGCACCTAAAACATCAGCTTCGATACTATCACCAACCATAATGCTTTGGTTTTTTGAAGCATTTGCTAACGACAAAGCGTATTGAAAAATATTTTGGTGTGGTTTTTTATGTCCGGATAATTCTGAATTTGTAACCGTAACAAAATATGCAGCTAAATTACTTTTTTGCAATTTTGCTTCTTGTGCAAATGAAAATCCGTTGGTAATTATGTGTAATTTATAATTATCTTTTAAGTATTCCAACGTTTCAATTGTACCATCAATTAAATGGTTATTGGTTGTTAAATAGTCAATAAACAAATTGGAAATAGTATTAATTTCTTCTAAAGTCACTTCATAATTAATCGCTTCAAAAGCATCTTTTAATCGGTTGGTGCGAAGTGATTCTTGGTCTATTTCGTTTCTTTCATACAATTTCCAATACGCTACATTAATAGGATTGTATGTTGTAATAAATTCTTGGGAATCAATATCTAAATTCAACTCATGAAATATCTTTTCAAAAGCTAAAGCTGAATTTTTTTCAAAATCCCAAAGCGTATGATCTAAATCGAAAAATATGTGTTTAATTTCGTTCAAGATTTAATTTCCTTTTACAATTTCGGCATTATCACAATTGTAAATCCAATCTTCTACGTCATTTTCATTCGGACGAAAAGTTCCTCTAATTGTCAAATACGTATCTGTTTTTAGTTTAGGAGTGGCTCCTTTAAACTTAATTCCCATAATGGTTTCTGGTCCCGATTTCCCGCAGAAAAAACAAGACGCAAATACGTTTTTACTCAACGCATAATTTTTATTGTCAATTGGCACAATAAAACCACTCATTACGATAGTTTTCTTGGCTAATTTTTTCAATTTCGTATTTATAATTGGAAAATCGACTTCGCCGTACGACGCGTGTTTTTTCTTCATGTATTTAATTTCTCCTAACATTTTCCATGTTAAAGTATCGGTAGCAACAAATTTATTTGAAGATTTGAAAGTTGTTACTTCACTTTCATTTTGAAAACTGAATAAGAAAACGCCTAAGAATAAGGCCATCATTAATTTTACCGAATTACGCATTTGCTAATGTTTTTGATATATTTAATGTATATGCTTTTATGGCAGGAATAAGCGCTGCAATTAATCCGACTAATAAGGTTAAACTGAATAAAAGTCCTTCTTTTTCCCAAATGATTTCCATAGGATTAAATCCTAATTTAAAATCTGATTCTGAGGCTTTCGACAACAGAACTATTCCTACTCTACCCAAAATTGTGCCAAATAAATAACCTACTACACAAAGCAAAATACTTTCGTATAAAACTACCAAAAGCAATTGATGTCTTTTGGCTCCGTTCACACGCATTAAGGCAAATTCAGCTTTTCTTTCTTTTAAGGTATTGAATAAAGCAATGAAAATTGAAATTCCAGAAATTAACATAATTCCGAAAGCTAAATATTTTAAAGCATTTAATCCTACTCCAAACATATCGAACAATCTGTTCATTTGATACGTTGGTAAAGCCGCTTGCATTTTAGTGTTTTGTGCAATTAAGTTGGGCCACATAAACACGCCCATTTTATTTTTAAATTCTATTAAAACCGATGTGATTTCCATATTTGGTTCATCGATAGTCATATCCGATTCGTGTTCATCATGCACGTGACCTTCTTCACCGTGAGCTGGATTTTCAGCAACTTCTTCGTGTTCTTCATGAACATGTCCTGGTTCACCGTGAGCTGGATTTTCTGCAACAACTTCCTCTTCATTATGTATATGTCCTTCTTCACCATGAGCAGGATTTTCGGCAACTTCTTCATGACCTTCTTCATGATGCATTTGCCAAACTGTTGGAATATTCGATAAAATTAAATTATCAATTACTTTTCCGGTTTTTGAAGCAATTCCTACAACGATATATTCTCCGTGTTCGTGTACTTCTCCTTCTGCCGCACTTCCGTGTGTTCCTTTAAAAGTATCGCCTCTTTTTAAATTCAATTTTTCGGCTACATCTGCTCCAACAACCACTTCGAAATTGTGTTCAAACACTTTTCCGTCAGCTATTTTTGCTTGATATTTTTCTAAGTAATCTGGTGTAGTTCCAACAATTTTAAAACCTACATAATTATCACCATACGCTAATGGAATAGCTTTTTTCACGTACGGATGTTTCATCCAAACTTTTACAGAATCGTAACTAATATTTCCTGTGGGATCATCTACTTGATATACTGAAGACAACACTAATTGCAAAGGACTTCCTTGCGCACCTAAAACCAAATCGACACCATCTAAATTGCTTTGGTATTTTTCTTCGAATTGTTTTTCTACCAAAATTAAAACTGTTATTATCGCCACTGAAGCCGTTAACAACAAAATACTTAAAATGGTATTTAAAGGTTTAAACCAAATGTTTTTCCATGCTAACTTTCCGATCATACCATTGTAATTTGATTGGTGAATTTTTCTTTAATTCGACTATCGTGCGTAACAATAATTAAAGCTGTTTTGTATTCTTTTGATAAAGTTTCTAATAATTCAATAACATTTTCAGCATTTTTATCATCTAAACTTGAAGTTGGCTCATCTGCTAATAACACTTTTGGTTCGTTCATTAAAGCACGAGCAATAGAAACTCGCTGTTGTTGCCCTACACTTAACTGACTTGGCAATTTGTGTGCTTGTTCTGAAATATCTAGTTTTTGCAATAATTCTTTAGCTCTAACCTTGTGCTTTTTTCCTGTGGCCAACCAACTTGCCATTTCTAAATTTTCCAAAACAGAAAGCGAAGCAATAAAGTGCGATTTCTGAAAAACCACTCCGATATTTTTACCTCTAAACTTGTCGGCTTTACTTCCTTTTAGATGTGTAATTTCTTTATTATCAATATGAATTTCGCCAGAATTGGGTTGTAACAATCCAGCTAAAATATGTAAATATGTAGTTTTTCCTTTTCCCGAATTACCGGTAACTAAAATCGTACTTCCTGCCTGACAGAATAAATCGGGCATAATGAAAGTTTGGTCTTTGTTATAAGAAAATGTTATGTTTTTTGTGCTTATCATGTATAACATTATTTTTTGAACCGCAATATAAGAAGAAAGGAAGAAAAGACGAAAATATTAACTTTTTTTTCGCTTCTGCGGAGGAAAATTTATAACCAATTAACTAAGCTCTCCGCAAAAGACTGAAAAAAACATCTTCAAACAAATAAAACACAAAACCCTTTAACAAGATTTTTAAATACTAAAATTTTAGAATCTATTTATAGATAGAAAAAAATCTAAAAAAATTATTAATTTTTAATCATAAAAACTTACTGTTTTTTCCCTTTCAGAGAAAAAAGGATTTACCACAGGAAAGTTATCATTATTTGGAAAGAAGCCATCTTGTAAATCCATGATTTCATTTTCATTACATAAGCACGTTTCTAGTTGCTTTTTTATTTCAGAAATATTCATTTGAATACCTATAAAAACAATTTCATTTAAACGATCACCAAAATCTAGCGACCAACGTTCTTCAATAATATCTTGATTATCTATAAAGTTAGGATATTCTATACGCTGCGAAAAAGGCATGCTTGCCCACCATACTCCAGCACCTTCAGCTTTAGTTGAACCACCAGCTTGACTCCAATTTAACGCTTGCTTTGGACGTGATGCTATCCAAAAAAGACCTTTACTACGAATGATAGAAGCAGGAAAATCTTCAATGAAGTTTAAAAATCTCTGTGGATGAAATGGACGATGATCTCTAAACACAAATGAGTTTATACCATATTCTTCTGTTTCAGGTGTATGAATTCCTTCTAATTCTTGAATCCATCCAGCTGACATTTCAGCTTCTTCATAATTGAATAATCCTGTATTTAATATTTCAGACGGATTAATTTTTCCAAATTGAGAATGAACAATTTTCGCTTTAGGGTTTAATTTTTTAATTGAATTTTTCAAAAGAATAATTCTTTCAAGAGTAACTAAATCTGTTTTATTTAAAACTATAACATTTGCAAATTCAATTTGATCAACCAATAAATTAACAATTGTTCTTTCGTCACCTTCTATATCAGTAGCGTTGATGTCTTTTAATGTTTCAGCTTTACCAAAATCTATAAAAAAGTTAAAAGCATCTACAACAGTTACCATAGTATCTATATAACTAAATTTAGATAAATCTATTTCACCATCATCACTAATAAAAGTAAAGGTTTGCGCCACAGGAATAGGTTCAGAAATACCTGTACTTTCAATTAATAAATAATCGAAACGATTTTCTTTAGCCAATTTTTCAACCTCAAGCATTAAATCTTCTCTTAATGTACAGCAAATACAACCATTACTCATCTCTACTAATTTTTCCTCAGTTCGAGAAAGTGTCATTTCATCTTTAACTAAACGAGCATCTACATTTACTTCGCTCATGTCATTAACAATAACTGCTACTTTTAAACCTTCTTTATTATGTAGAATATGATTTAACAAAGTTGTTTTTCCAGCGCCTAAAAACCCCGATAAAACTGTAACTGGTAATTTTTTCATTCTTAATGTTTATGATTTTTAAAGTTTAATAAATGTCCGACAATCATACCAACACCACCAAAATAAAGCAGTAAACTGTGATAATGAAAAAAAATTGTAATCAAAACACAACCAATAATAACAGACATTGAAATAGATAAAATTAACTTTATATATAATTCTGTATTAGTTTTTAGTATTTTTACAACAGCAAACAAACCAATTAATGCAAAAATTAAATCAACATAGTGATTGTGAGTAATACCGATTGGTATAAATGTTACTAACGGAAACAATAAACAATGAATTAAGCAAAGTGACGCGCTTGATACACCAATATAATCTAAAGAATGTGTAATCTGTTTTTTCATTTTAATTGTTGTTAAATGCAATTATGTTGCAAATATAAAATTATTTTAATTAACCACAACAATGTTGCGTTTATAATTTTGAATAAATGAAAAAAATAATAATTAGAGAGCGTAAATCATCTACAAAAACAGAAATATTAAAATTACTTTCTGATAAAAAAATTGCATTAAGCCATAAAGAATTTCAAGAATTTTTCGGCAATAATATAGATAGAGTAACCATCTACAGAGCACTTGACAGACTTGTACTTGAAGGAAAATTGCATAAAATAGCGAACTTTGATGGTGTAATTCTTTATGCGTTATGTTCTGAATGTGAAAATGAATTACACGCACACGAAAACAACGGAGCACATAAAAACCATCATCATGAACATGTACATTTTAATTGTGTTGTTTGTAAAGAAACTACGTGCTTAGAAAACCTAATTCCAAGAATAGACATTCCTGATGAATATGAAGTTAAAGAAACTCAAATATTAGTGAATGGTGTATGTAAAAAATGTAAAGACTAAAATATTTTAAAATTCATAATCCTCAACTTGTAATCCTTTTTCTTCATCATGATAAATCGCTAACGAACCATCAATAAAATCGAAATGAATGAAATTTTCATTTCTGTTTTCGTAATCAACAACTGTGTTTACGGACAATAAAGGCGTTTTAATTTTCTCTTTCCAAATCGTAGCTTGACTAACATCAATTCTTTTCAAAGAAAGCACATCTTGAAATTTGGCAGCCAACGCTTTTTGTTCGTCTTCAAAGTTATAGTTTGTTAGAACAACATAACCATTATCTTCTTCATTAATTTTAAAAAAATACGTGGTAGTTTTATCAAAAACGATTTCGATAGTATCCACAAAAACAAACTTTTCTTCTGGATTCACTAAGTTGATCCAAAAATGATAAAATATGGATGTGATGTTTTGATGCTTTTTTATTTGAGAAACCAATTCTAAATCTTGATTGGTAAATTGATATAATTCGTTCATTTCTTATTCTTTGTTTAATTTGCAAAAATACGTTTTCTATTTTTCTTATCATTGCATAGGTACGCAGATTTTTATGATTTTACTGATTCTTTTAATATTGTATTGCGCATATTTGATTAACAATTTTTTAAAAATTGTAACGCAGATTTATTCATTCAACTGATTCAAATTTATTTTTCTATCGTTAGTAAACACAATTCTTTTAAATTCAGGTTTTTCACCGAAATTTAAAATTAAACCTACTTCTATTTCTGTAGATTTTAAATAATTATACAATTGACTCGAATGACAACTTAATAAAAACTCTGTTGCTTTTAATTCTAAAATTACTTTATCTTCAACAATAATATCCGCAAAATAATTCCCAACTAATTTGTTTTTATAATAAACATTGATTTGTTTTTGAGGTTCAACACATAAACCTAATTCTTGTAATTCAATTAACAAAGCTTTTTCATATACCTTTTCTAAAAACCCAAAACCAAGTGAATTATACACATTATAATATGCTTTTAGTATTTTCTCTGTAATAAACTTATGCTTAAAATTATCCATAATAATCCTTTTATATCTGTAAAATCCTTAAAATCTGTGTACCCATCAAAAAATACCGGCATCTCTAAAACTTAAATACCCAAACTCTGTAATAATTACATGATCTTGAACTATAACATCTAAAGTTTGACCCGCTAATTTTACTTTTTTTGTTAAAAATAAATCAGACTCACTGGCTTGTAATTTTCCTGAAGGATGATTGTGACATAAAATTATGGCGGTAGCATGATATTCGAAAGCGGTTTTAAAAACCATTCTATTATCAACAACAGTTCCGGTAATTCCGCCTTTACTGATTTGCGATTTATGAATCACTTTATTCGAATTATTTAAATACAATACCCAAAATTCTTCATGCGGTAATTCACCAATAATTGGCTGCATAATTTCGAACGTTTTTTTACTTGAAGTAATATGAGGTAATTCCGTTGCGTCTTCAATTCTTCTTCTTCGTCCTAATTCTAAAGCAGCAACAATGGAAATAGCTTTAGCTTCGCCAATTCCTTTAAATTTCGTTAATTGATTAATAGAAAGTTTACTAAGTTGATTTAGATTGTTATTCGTAGAAGCTAGGATTCGCTGACATAGTTGCACCGCACTTTCGTTTCTGGAGCCAGAACCAATTAATATTGCTAATAATTCGGAATCGGATAAGGTAGATTTACCTTTTAGTTGTAGTTTTTCACGTGGACGATCGTCTTCGGCCCAAAGATTAATTGGCGTATACATAAAATTTATTTTGGCGTTTATAAAAACCAAATCTAAATATATTTTTAAGGCTTTCAAAATAAAACGATTAGAAATACGTTTAATTAATTAAAACCACATTGCTATGAACTACATTTTTATTTTTTTCTTTCTATTGAGTTTTACTTCTTGTAAAAAACTAGAAACTGTTTCGGATAACACTATTTTAATTTCCGAAAAGCAAAAAATTACACCAATTGAAAACCCGAATTCTTTTGCAGAAAAATTATCGAATGCGGCCATTTCCATTATTGACAAAGATGTAGTTTACACACCAGATTACATAAAATTAAAATATCCGAATGGAGATGTTCCAGCGAAAACCGGAGTTTGCACAGATGTAATTATTCGTGCTTACAGAAAACTGAATATCGATTTACAGAAAGAAGTTCACGAAGATATGGTAGCGAATTTTACGAAATATCCAAATTTAGAAAAATGGGGTTTGAAAACAACCGATAAAAATATTGACCACAGACGTGTGCCAAATTTAGAAATTTTCTTTGGCAGAAAAGGAAAGTCATTACCAATTACACAAAACGCAAGTGATTACAAAACAGGAGAAATTGTCACTTGGATGATTAATGATAAACTACCACATATTGGTATTGTCACACATTTAAAATCGGAAGATGGTAAACGCAATTTAATTGTCCATAATGTGGGTGGCGGACAAGTTTTACAAGATTGCTTGTTTAGTTATACGATTGTTGGGCATTATCAATATGGCAATTAGACAATTTTCAATGTGCCAATTCAATCCTAACTCAAAACAAATAAGTCCAAAATTTTATTTTTTGAGAAGTATAAAAAACAAAATATAACCCATTAAAAAATAAAAACCTAATAATAAAAACAAGCAAAGAAAAGCAATAAACCTTTCACCTAAATACTCATTTTTATCAGTTAATTTTAACCAATAGTTTTTAATAGCTTTTATTGGATTAGAAATTTGATCTAATAAAATAAAGAAATCTAAAAAGTCCATAAAAATTGTATTTAATTTTAAAACCCTCCAAGAATTTTAAACTCTTGGAGGGTTTTTTAAATTGGCAAATTGACTAATCGTCTAATTGATTAATTGTTTCACATCATCAAAATTCAATCCACCATAATTACCTGAACTCATTAAAAGTAAAGCTGAATTGTCAAAATCTTGAGCGAATAAATACTCTTTAAATTCAGTTGGATTCGTATAAATAATTAAATCTTTTCTGTTAAATGATTGTGCAATTTGTTCGTACGACACTTCATCCAATTGTTTAATTTTCACTGCATCTGGCGAATAAAAAACTACGGCTACATCTGCTGCATCTAAAGCGCCTTCGTATTCTTTTAAAAACTCTGCATTTAAACTACTATATGTGTGCAATTCTAAACAAGCTATTAATTTTCTATCTGGATATTGAGACTTCACTGCTTTTGTTGTTGCCGAAACTTTACTTGGCGAATGTGCAAAATCTTTGTAAGCCACTTTATTATTTCCTTCTGCAATTTTTTCTAAACGTTTACTTGCACCTTTGAAACTCGATATAGCTTCATAAAAATCAACTTCATCCACACCCATACATTGGCAAATCCATTTCGCACCAGCTAAATTATTTAAATTATGTGCTCCAAAAACCTCAATTGGCATTGGACCTTCTGGCGTGTCTAATAAAGTCGTACCGTTTTCTACTGCATAACTTGGTGTTTGATACGCAATTTTACGAATTGGATTCGTAGTTTCTTCAGCCACTTGCTTAACCGTTGGATCTTCTTCATTATAGACTAAAATACCACCATTTGTAATTTGCGCTGTGAAAACACTAAACTGTTCTACATAGTTTTCAAACGTTGGAAACACGTTAATATGATCCCAAGCAATTCCTGAAAGTAAAGCAATATTCGGTTGATACAAATGGAATTTTGGTCGTCTATCCATTGGAGAAGACAAATATTCATCACCTTCTAAAACAATAAAATCGTTCGTTTCTGTTAAATGCACCATCGTGTCGAAACCTTCTAATTGTGCACCAACCATATAATCCACTTCAATATTATGATAATGCATCACATGTAAAATCATAGAAGTAATTGTAGTTTTACCATGTGAACCACCAATAACTACTCGTGTTTTATTTTTAGATTGTTCGTATAAAAATTCAGGATACGAATAAATTTTCAAACCTAATTCTTGAGCTTTCAATAATTCAGGATTATCTGCTTTCGCGTGCATTCCTAAAATGATTGCTTCAATATCTGATGTAATTTTTTCTGGAAACCAACCCATTTCAATAGGCAATAAACCTTTTTTTTCTAATCGAGATTTTGAAGGTTCAAAAATAGCATCATCGCTACCCGTAACTTTGTATCCTTTATTGTGTAAGGCTAATGCTAAATTGTGCATGGCAGCTCCGCCAATGGCTATGAAATGTGTTCTCATTTATATAAGGTTAATGGTGAAAGGAAAATGGTGAAAGGAAAACAAATACCTTTTACCCAAAACCCTTTACCCAATTACTTTTTTAAGTTTAGTGCTTTTGTTTTGTCTTTTAATTTGTTCAAATATAAATCGTAAAGTTTTGCATACGTTGTTGCCGACTTCCCAATTTGATGTGCTTTTAGTAAATTTACTTCAGCGTCTTTATATCTTTTGTAATATACATCAATATATCCTTTTGCTAAATAACCATCCACTTTTGAAATAGCCAAAAGTTCATCTGCATATTTCGCTGCTTTCTTTTCACTTCCACCAATAATTCCGGGCAATTCAATGTATAAAATCACTAATGCCCAACGTGTTTCAATATGTTTTTTATCTAAAGATGCAGCTTTAAGAAATGCGGTTTCAATATCGTCAATCATTCCAACAGCTTTGAATTTATTGACAGATTTCGCTTTCATTCCCATGGCGCCACCATATTTGAACCAATAATTAGCGCTATTGGGATTTGAAATTTTTAATTTTTTATAATGTTCAATTGCAACATCCCACATTTTAGAACTTCCAGCAATATCGCCTAAATATTCTATTGATTTCTGATGATTGGGAACCGATTTCAAATAGGTTTCGAATAAACCTTTAGCTTCTGTATATTTTTTTTCCTTAAATAGCTTTTCTGCTTTCTCGAACAAAGTTTGAGAAAATAAGCATTGGGAAAATAATATAAATAAGAAAAGTATTTTTCGCATGAGATGAAAATGTTTCCAAAAATAAGAAAACAATTAGTTTATTTCAACAAAAAATCCGTTCTAATACATCAGAACGGATTTTTTATATTCTATTTAAAAGGATGACGTTGTTGCCAAACCGTTTCTGGTTCTAAATTTTTAAATATTTTTCCTAAAAATTTGTTGACTAATTTATTTCTGTGGTAAATAAAACCCGACATCATGACTGGCGTTGCTCCTATGGAACTTTTGATTTCTAAAGCGGTTCTTCCGAAAATGATTTTTTTAAATTGATGGGTGATTCCAAATTCTGTCATGTTGTATAACATATTCAAATACAACATTTTTTCTTTTTGCACGTGATCGTCGTAACCTAAAAAATAAGTTTCTAAAACCGTATCATTCAATAAAACCGAATGAAATCCAATTAGTTTTTCTTCTAAAAAATAACCAAAAATTTTAAAGCCATTTCCGCATTCTTTTTTAAAAGTCGAAAAATGATTATCCGCTAAGAAAAAAGTATTAAATGGTGCATTTTTAGCTACGTGATGATATAATTCATTAATTCGTGATTCGTGAAAAACAACTTCATCGGCTTCTAGTTCTTTTACTAAAATGCCTTCAAACTTTTTGTGTGATCTTTTATATTGATCTCTGTATTTTTTTGAAAATGAATTATAGTAATCTTCAACAGTAAGCCAAGAGGAAGGCAATTCAAAAACCATGTTTGGTTGTGTATTGAATTCGTACACATTCGCGAAAGCGTAATTTTTAAATTCCGAAGTGCAATCTTGATAAAAATCTTTGAAAGAAACCAAATGAATATTGATTCCTTTTTGTTTGAAATACCCCACTAATTCATGAGAACATTGCATTAAAATATGACTGACTTCCTGAAAACTTATTTCTTTATTAAAGGTGAAACTATTTTGTCCGGTAATCATGTTGTTTCCTATAAACAAAGTGTGCGATGCGAAATTTCTGAAAATAAAATTTCGAATATGCGTTTTAACACAATTGTCTCTTTCACCAAAAGATTCTAATTTATTCAAATCTAAATATTGGGCTAACATTACACCAATTAATTCCGAATTCTCATAAATGCCAATATAAAAGCATTGCATATTGGTTGGAGCTGAAAGTTCTAAAACTTTCAAATAAGGAAGTTGCAGAAAATGGTTTGCAGAAGCTACTGCGTTCCAATTTTCTGGCAAATCATTAATGTTATCGAATATATTTATAGTAATTTTTCTCAAAAGATAAAAAAAGGCATAAAAAAGTCCTACAAATGTAGGACTTCTATTTTATAATAAAATGTTAATTATTTCCATCCGCAAATAATTGCGCCCATGATAGTTAATGTTACTACCCAATAACCTCCGGTTACTAAGATTAATTTCCATGATTTTTGATCAAACAAACCGTTAATAGCTGTTATTGGTAAAACAAATAATAATCCTACCATACATCCGTGAAGTGCTCCGTGCTGAAAACTTCTAAAAGCATCACCTTTATCTTTTAAAAACTCCATTAATGAAGCGTTAGTTTCGTCTCCACCAACTAATTGAACAGCTCCAACTTGGTGAATAACCATTCCTGATAACATAAATGAAATTAAAAAGGAGTAAATAATAGTTAATCCGAAGATTTTAACCATGTTTCCTTGTTTCGCTTTTTCTTCGGTCATTCCTGTTTCATTCATCCAAATGGTTCCAAAAATTTTCGGATTATACCAAACAAAACCTACAACTAATGAAACTAATGTTGCTGCTAAAATTGCGTAAAAATTCATAAATAAAAATTTAATTGGTTAGTTAAACCAAATATAATAAATTATTTTAACTTTTGTTTATTAATGTGATTCTTGAGTTCTATATTTACAACACCCATGAACTTTATCATATTCTGCATCAGTTGCCTTTACATCTTGCGTATCATGACCTACTTTTGCAATTGCTTTTTCAACATCTAAAATAGTGCATTTTGATTCATCAATGATTAAGTGTAAATCTTGATGATCAGCATGCCATTCCGCACTTTTAACACCTTTTACAGAATAAGCTGCTTTTTCTATACGTTTTTCGCACATGTCACATGCTCCAGAAACTCCAACTTCAACTTTTTTGTTTTTATTTGGTTTCTCTTGTGCATTTGCATTCATTCCTAAAACAGCAAACAATGCAACTAATACTAATTTTTTCATGATATTATATTTTTAATTATGATTAAGATTTTCTCCTTCTTTATGTTCGTGATTTTCTACTACTTCTTTTTTTGCTTTTATTTTAAAACGTAATCCTGCGTAAAACATGTTACCAAAAACTGGACCATAAATCATGGTACTATCAAAGTATGGACTGTTTGGATTATCCGATGCGATAATGGCGTTCTTTTGTTTGAAGTTACCTAAGTTTTCCGAACCTACATACATTTCAAATGTGCTTGAAAAAGTTCTAGTTACTTGCGCATTAATCAATTGATAATTTGGTGAATATTCTGGTAATTGATATTGAACAGGATTTGCTAATGTACTTGGTAAACGTTGCTCACCAATCCAGTTAAATGTCGCATCAAATTTCCATTGTTGTCCTTTATTTAAGATGTGTGTTTCGTAGGCAATATTGGCAAAAAATCTATTTTTAGCTTGTAATGGTTTGTCTAATAATCCTGTTGCATAATCGGTTTTAACATTCAAATATTTATATGCTGTTCTTAAATTTAAATGCGTCATTAAAGTAATATTCCATTCAATTTGAAACGATTCAGCATAACTTTTCCCTTTTAAATTGGAAAAAGTTACTTGTCTTGGATTTTCTAAATCAACCACAATTTGGTTACTGAAATCCGTTTTATAATAATCAATTACAATTTCATTCTCTTTACCAAAAAGGAAAAATTTCTGAATTAAACTTGTTCCGTAATTCCATGCAATTTCTGGATTTAAACCGTATAATTTTCCGTTTTCATCGTTGATGACAATATCTCTAGAACTTGCCAAAACATTAATGTTTTCCGCAAAAATATTCGAAGCTCTTTTTCCTCTTCCAGCTGAAAAACGTAACGTTGTTTTTTCAAACGGGTTATATTTCACGTGTGCTCTTGGCGTAAAAAACAAACCTAATCTGTTATGATTATCGGCTCTCGCACCTAAAACAAAACTAAAATTATTTAAATTATCATATGAATATTCAAAAAACGAACCAATTGAAGTATCAATTCTGTCATATTCAGCCATAAAATTAGCTTCTAAATGTTCTTCAAATTTATCATAATTAAAATTCAAACCTGTAATAAACTTATGTTTTGTATTATTGATAATTGAATTAAAAATAAGATTTGAAAAATAGTTTTTATGGTGCATATGATGCACTTTATCGCCAAATTCAGAATGCATTTTATTGTACTGAAAAGCTTGCTGGAATCCAATACTTTGGAATGGCATATCTGGATAAACATATCCAATCTTATTTGAAATTTCAATTTTATCCGTATCTACTTGACTTGTCCATAAATTTGGATTCATCACTTCTGAATGCGAATTATCGTTAATTGTTCCACCTGTTTTTTCATCTTTAAAATACTTGATATTTAAAAATGAAACAATTCCTTTTTCTGCATTATTATATTGCCAACGGTTTAAAATATTAACTTGTTTCCCTAACGGATTGTCTAAAAACCCATCATGATTCATGTCGTTTTTGATATTTCTGGTATTACCGTGTAATAAAACTAACGAGCTTAATTTATCAGAATATTTATTAGCGAAATGGGTATTCACCTCATATCGTCCATCACTTGACCCATAAACATTAGCAAAAAATGGTTCTTCTTTTTGAGGCTTTAATAACTCGTAATTAATTTGACCAGAAATACTTTCGTAACCATTTGTTACACTTCCGGCACCTTTCGTAATTTGAATACTTTCTGCCCAAGTTCCTGGAATAAAATTTAAACCTGTTGCCTGTAAAGCGCCTCGAATAGCTGGAATATTTTCTTCACTCATTAAAATATACGGACTTGTTAATCCCAGCATTTTAATTTGTTTGTTTCCAGTAACAGCATCCGAAAAGTTAACATCAATTGAAGGATTCGTCTCAAAACTTTCCGACAAATTACAACAAGCTGCTTTTTGCAATTCTCCTTGCGATAAATTTTGAGTATTGGTAACTGCTTTTTGTTTTCTACCTAAAGTCTTTTGATTTTTTACAACACTGACCGTTTCAATATTACTTTCAACAAAAGTTTTTTCTAATTGAATAGTGAAATCTATTGCAGCACTTTGTTGAATTTCTAATTTCTGAAAGCCTTCTTTTTCAAGAATAAGCGAAACTGTACCATTTCTTTGAATTAGACTAAACGTACCGCTTTCATCTGAAAAAAAAGTTGAATTTAATTCTGGAATTGTAATTTTTACATTGGAGATAGGGTTGTTTTCCTTATCTGTTATTTTTCCTAACACACTACTTTGTGCGAAAGAAAGTATTGGCAATAAAACCAATAAAATTATTCTATACATAATTATTTTAATAAAGTTTATAAATTTTAAATCAAGCTCAAAAGAGCTGAATAAAAGTAGAAACGATACTAATTATGCGTAAAAAATAAGTTGAGAATAGAGTTTGTAAAATGGAGGTGCATTAGAATCACAGTAGTAATCTAATACTTTTTTGTTTGTAGATAAAACATCTTCTTGACTAAAGAAAGAGGTCATTTCATTCTCGAAAGTAACCGCTAAAACATTAAATTGAAATCCTTTTAAAATAGAATAATCAATTTTTTTATCAACCTTAATTTCTTCGTCTGAACAACAACTTTTTTCATCTGATTTGTCATCAGCAGCACAACAAGAATCTTCGTCGGCAGCATCAGCTACTTTATTTTCTTGATACACTAAAGATATAGAAGCAATTTGGTCATGGCAATAATGCAATACCAAACTAGCACTACTATTTACTAATAAAATAAACAATGCTAAGAAAATACTTATATGTCTTTTAAAATTCATTGTTGCAAATTTATATTATTTTTTGATAACTTATTTATTATTAACACTTTTTTGATAATAAAATGCTGGAACAAACAAAATCAAAAACAAAGGCTGTATAAGAAATCTACGAATATAAAAAACAACCAAATAATCAGGTTGTGAGGAGAAATTTAAAACAAGAAACAAAGCTGCAATTAATATCACAAAGAAAACAACCAATAAAAATGACGTTAATTTCACAATTGAAGTTTCCTTAAAAAGGAAATATATAATTGAAACAGTAATTACGCTATTAATTAAATACCTGAAAAACAATCCAAAAAATAGTTTAAAACTATCGTATTTTGGCAAAGGTTTATTTTGGATTTCGCTATGAAAAAACTCTAAAAAAGGATCGTAGAACAATTTGCTTTCAAAGGCTCTTACCAATATTAATGCAAAAATTAATACCCCAACAAGAATCAGATTTTTTTTGTTAGTTATTACGTTTTGCATACGCTGAAAATTTAACTACCCAAACAATCCACAACACAAAAACAACACCATAAATTACTAGTGGAAAAACGATATTATGCAAAAATTCTTCATATTCAGGATAATTATATAAACCAATTGTAAGTAAGGCAATTCTTAGAATGTTCAAAACAAAAATTAAGGCTGAACCAAATAGAATAAACAAAAAAGTATTTTTAAACTTGGCCGAAAAAGCAAATACAAAAGAGGCAAATAGTATAATCACACTTATTGCATTACAACCTTCAATAATTCTGGCTAAATATTTATTGTAATAAATAACTTTATAAGAAGATTCAAACTCATGTTTCCTTATCTCGCACTCTTTACCAAAAAACACCAATGTATTTTTAGTTTGATGCGCTACAAACTCGGTTATTCCATCAACTTCTTTATTTTCAACATTAAATTGATTCAAATAGAATTTATAAATTAATGTAAAAATCAAATAGAACAAAACAAACTTTAGTAAGAAAAGAAAAAAAGGTTTATGCTGATTTATAGTGTTTTTCAAAATGTGCTATTTTTAACAAAAATATAATTTTTACTTACTTATTAATATATAAATTTGTAAAAATTTAAAAAAATGCAATTCGAAAACTTAAAACCACAAGTAACAAGCATTGTAAACAGTGAAGTTACTAGAGATGAAAAACTTAAAAATATCTGTCAATTATTGCAAGACAATATTTCATATTACAATTGGGTTGGCTTTTATTTTGCCAATCACGAAGCTAAAACTTTACATCTTGGACCTTATGTTGGTGCGGAAACGGACCATACTGTAATTCCTTTTGGAAAAGGAATTTGCGGTCAAGTAGCCGAAAGCAATGCTAACTTTGTAGTTCCAGATGTTGCGGCTCAAGATAATTATATTGCTTGCAGTTTTACCGTAAAATCGGAAATTGTTGTGCCTTTGTTTGTGAATGGAATAAACATTGGACAAATAGATATCGATAGTCATGTTATTGATCCTTTCACTGAAAAAGACGAACGTTTCTTAGAATTTGTTAACGAACAAGTGGCAACTCTTTTTTAAGAAAAAAACCTATTATTATATAAATCCGTTACTTAAATTTTAGTAACGGATTTTTTTATTTCTAATACTTTATAGAAATTCAAATTTAATTACTTAATTTTGTTTAACTTTATCTTAATTTAATTAAACAAAATAATGCCAGTTGCTCAAAAAACAAATTTAGACGACATTGCCATTGATAGAATTATTGAAATGGCGTGGGAAGATAGAACACCTTTTGATGCCATCAAATTTCAATTTGGATTAGCAGAAGCCGATGTCAAAGCGTTAATGAAAAAGGAACTGAAATTTTCAAGTTATAAACTTTGGCGAAAACGTGTAGAAAATTGCAAAACCAAACACACAGCCAAACGCGTAGAAGGCATAGACCGATTCAAATGCAATTTACAAAGAGCAATTTCAAACAATAAAATATCAAAACGATAAAAAACATACCGTAAAAATGGAAAATGAAATACCAGATAATGTAGTTTATTCTGAAGAGAAAGGATATAATGCGAGTTTTTTACCTTACGCTACAAGCGTTGGAGCGCCTATAATTAAAGTGGATGATGTTGCTGCTTGGAAAGGTCGCGGTGTACGAAATGTAAATAAAGAATTTGAAAATAAATTCAACGAACTAAAACTACAATATCAAAGTTTAATGGAAGAATTTGAATGGAACGAATTAGTTTACAATTCAAAATTTTCATTTGAACCTATCATCGGAGAAATTTATCATTTATATGCAACTGGCGATGGAACGTATTTTTTATCCTTAATTCCACCTCACGAATGGAACAAGAAACACATTGGCACGTTTCAATTAAATAGTGATAAAAAATGGGTGAAACAGCATTAAAATCGAAACAAAAACAAATTACATATGAGCAAATTATGAACTTGGAAAAACAAGAACGTGTTCATTTTGTAAATAGTTTAGGCGGTTTTAAAAGTATTGGTTTAATCGGAACTCAAAATAAAATCGGACAAACGAATTTAGCCATTGTAGATTCAATTGTTCATATTGGAAGTAATCCTCCTTTATTTGGAATTATTTTCCGACCCGCGGCTTATGAAAGACATACTTTAGAAAATATTTTGGAAACTAGTTTTTATACCATCAACCATATCAATGAAAATATTTTCAAACAAGCGCATCATACTTCCGCGAGATACGTTAGAGAAATTTCAGAATTTGATGTTACCGATTTAAATAAAGAATATAAAAATGCATTTTTCGCACCTTTTGTTGGAGAAAGTCAGGTACAATTGGCGATGGAATTTAAGGAAAAAATAGAACTCACAATAAACAACACGGTTTTAGTAATTGGCGAAATCAAAGCCGTTTACTTTCCAGAAGATTGCTTACAAAAAGACGGCTTTTTAGATATTGAAAAAGCAGCATCCCTTACTTGTTCTGGTTTAGATAGTTACCACAAAACTACCAAAATTGACAGATTAAGTTATGCAAAACCAGATAAAAAAATCACATCAATACTATAAATTGTGACAAAAGAAGCCATAAATATTGTTTGGTTTAAGCGCGACTTACGTTTCATCGATAACGAAGCCTTATTTCACGCACATCAATCTGGATTACCTTTATTGTTGCTTTATATTTTTGAACCTTCGGTAATGAACTATGATGATGCTGATGCACGTCATTGGCGATTTATTTACGAATCGATTCAAGAATTACAAAAGAAATTAAAACCATCGAACAACAAAATCTATTTCTTTCATAACGAAGCGGAATTCGTATTTTCAGAAATATTTAAATACTTTGATGTAAAAACTATTTTTTCACATCAAGAAATTGGTAATAAAACCACTTTTGATAGAGATATTACGATGCAAGAACTTTTCCAGAAAAATAACATTATTTGGAAAGAATTTCAACTGCACGGCGTCACCAGAAAATTAAAATCGAGACAAAATTGGGACAAACGTTGGGAAGCAATTATGAGAGCGAATCCTAAAATTTTAAAAGAATCAGAATTAAAAACCATTGAATTAACTTCTGATTTTTATGATGTTTTGAAAGGTGAAAAATTATCAGATAAAATTACAATTCCTAATAAAAACTTTCAACAAGGCGGCGAAACTTTAGCTTGGCGCTATTTAGATAGTTTCGTTAAAGAACGTTACGTTAATTATAGTAAACACATTTCAAAACCTTCTTTAAGCAGAAAAGGCTGTAGTCGATTATCACCTTATTTAGCTTATGGAAATATCAGCATGCGAATGGTTTATCAATATACCAATCAGCATTATGAAACTTCTAAAAACAAACGAGCGATTTTAAATTTTGTCTCACGATTACATTGGCATTGTCATTTTATGCAAAAATTTGAAGACGAATGCGAAATGGAATTTCAAAACGCCAATCGTGCTTATGACAGTTTAATAAAACCTAAAAATAAAACCTATATAAAAGCTTGGCAAGAAGGAAAAACAGGCGTTCCAATTGTAGATGCTTGCATGCGATGTTTAGTGGCAACTGGTTATATCAATTTCAGAATGCGTGCGATGGTCGTTTCTTTTTTTACCTTTAATTTATGGCAAGATTGGCGCGAATTGCATTTTTTAGCCCGACAATTTTTAGATTACGAACCTGGCATTCATTATCCGCAAATTCAAATGCAATCAGGTACAACCGGAATAAATACGATACGAATTTACAATCCGATAAAAAATTCCGAAGAACACGATTCTGAAGGTATTTTCATCAAGCAATGGTTACCGGAATTAGCAGAAGTTCCAGTTCATTTACTTCACGAACCTTGGAAAATGAACGAAATGGAACAACAATTTTACAATTGCGAAATCGGAAAAAATTATCCAAAACCAATTGTAAACATTGAAGAAACCAGAAAATACGCTAGCGATATTGTTTGGAGTTTCAGAAAAAAAGACGAAGTAAAACAATAAGGCAAACGAATTTTACAAAAACACATGAGCAATCCAAATCAACCTAAAAATGCGAGGAGTCAAAAAAGAAAATCTACCTAATAAAATTTGTTTAGTTTGTCAGAAACCTTTCGCTTGGCGGAAAAAATGGGAAAAAGTTTGGGACGAAGTAAAATATTGTAGTGATAAATGTAGAAGCAACAAATAAAATGTCAAAAACAGTAAGATTAATTCTCGGTGATCAATTAAATATAAATCATTCTTGGTTTCAAACTATCGATGAATCCATAACTTATGTGTTAATGGAAATTCGTTCCGAAACTGATTATGCCACGCATCATATTCAAAAAATAGTAGGTTTTTTTTCTGCTATGCGAAATTTCGCTTCTGAACTACAATCGAAAAACCATCAGGTTGTTTATTTTCAACTAAATGACGAAAACAACTTTCAAGCGTTTGATAAAAACCTCCAACAACTTATTGATAAAGAAAATTTTACGCATTTCGAATACCAATTACCTGATGAATACCGTGTAGATGAACTATTGAAAAACTTTTGCCAAACCCTTTCTATTTCTTCTTCTGTAGTCGATTCAGAACATTTTATGAGTTCAAGAAGTGAACTTGGCGATTTTTTCGAAGGCAAAAAAACATTCTTGATGGAAAGTTTCTATCACATGATGCGAAAAAAACACGACATTTTAATGCAAGGCGACAAACCGTTAACAGGAAAATGGAATTACGACGGCGAAAACAGAAAAAAATTACCGAAAGATCACAAACCGACTTCTCCTCTAGTTTTTAATAGCGATGTTTCAGAAATTGTAACTGAAATTCAAAAAACAGACATTAAAACTATTGGAACTATCGATGCTAAAAACTTCGTTTGGCCCACAACAAGAGCGCAATCTTTAGAATTATTAGACTTTTTTGTAATGGAATGTTTGTCGCTCTTTGGAAGTTATCAAGATGCGATGACACCTAATGAATGGTCGTTATATCATTCGAGAATTTCGTTTTCCATGAATATCAAATTGATTTCACCTTTGGAAGTTATTAATAGAGCCATCGAAGAATGGGAAAAACGTCCTGAAGAAATTGCCTATAATCAACTAGAAGGTTTCGTACGACAAATTATTGGCTGGCGCGAATACATGCGTGGCATTTATTGGAATAAAATGCCAGAATATGCTACCATGAATTTTTTCAACCATGAAAATAAATTACCAGATTGGTTTTGGACAGGCAAAACAAAAATGAATTGCTTAAAAGATGCCATCAATCAATCTCTGAATTTCGCTTATGCACATCATATTCAACGTTTAATGGTGACAGGAAATTTCGCACTTTTGGCTGGAGTAGATCCCGATGAAGTAGACGCTTGGTATTTAGGCATATATATTGATGCGATTGAATGGGTTGAAATCACCAATACACGTGGTATGAGTCAGTTTGCAGATGGTGGAATTGTAGGCACAAAACCCTATGTAAGTTCCGCTTCGTACATTGATAAAATGAGTAATTATTGCGGAAGTTGTTTCTATAAAAAAGCAGTAAAAACAGGAGAAAAAGCCTGTCCATTTAATAGTTTATATTGGAATTTCTACGATAAAAATGAAGACAAATTAGGAAAAAACCCAAGAATTGGAATGATGTACAACGTTTGGCATAAAATGAAACCAGACGACAAAGCTGCGTTATTACAACAAGCCGATTATTATCTAAAAAACATCAACGAGTTATAAAATAAAACACATAGACACATAGATTTATTTTAAGAAGTGAAACGCTTCGCTTAACAAAGCACAACTAGCAAATCTTACCAATAAATAATCCGTGTTAATCTGTGAAATCTGTGGCTAAAAAAATAAAAAAATGATAAAAACAGCATTAGTTTGGTTTAAAACCGACTTAAGAATAGAAGATAACGAAACGTTAATCAAAGCTATTTCTCAAAGTCAATACATAATTCCTGTGTATTGTTTTGACGATTCGCATTTTGAAACAACTTCTTATGGATTTAAAAAAACGGGAAGTTTCAGGGCACAGTTTTTATTAGAAGCATTAGAAGATTTAGATACGAATTTAAAAAAATTAGGTTCTGGATTACTTATCGTAAAAGGAAAACCAGAAATTGAAATTCCAAAAATAGTACAAGAATATAAAGTACAAAAAGTATTTGTGAAACGTGAAGTCGCTTACGAAGAAAAACAGACTGAAAAATTAGTACAAGATGAATTATTTAAGTTGCGATGCGAATTAGAAACTTGTAGCACTAGCACTTTATATCATGCGGAAGATTTACCTTTTTCTATAAAAGACATTCCAGATGTGTTTACGAATTTCAGAAAGAAAACAGAAAAAGATGCCGTAATCAGAAAACCATTTGAAAAACCTTTAGCGATTTCATCACACGAAATTCCTGAATTTCGACTACCTTTTTTAGAAGAATTAGGTTTAAAGAAAATAAAATCCGATAAACGTGCGGCCATTCCATTCAAAGGTGGCGAAACCGAAGCTATAAAACGTTTGAATCATTATTTTTACGAAACAAAAAGCTTATCGAAATATAAAGAAACCAGAAACGGAATGATTGGTGCGGATTATTCTTCTAAATTTTCAGCTTGGTTGGCAATGGGTTGCATTTCTCCACGATATATTTATGCCGAAGTCAAAAAATATGAAAAAGAAATTGGCGCGAATGATTCAACCTATTGGTTAATTTTCGAATTGCTTTGGAGAGATTTTTTCCGATTCATGTTCAAAAAATACCAAACTAAATTTTTCTTGTATTCGGGAATCAAAACAGAAAAAGTCAATTCAAAATCTTTAAATGAAAAATTACTTTCGCAATGGATAAATGGCACAACGCAATCCGATTTCATCAATGCCAATATGCTCGAATTAAAGTTAACCGGTTTTATGAGTAACCGAGGCCGACAAAATGTAGCGAGTTATTTTTGCAATGAATTGAATATGGATTGGCGATTAGGCGCAGCGTATTTTGAAGAACAATTAATTGATTATGATGTGTGTAGCAATTGGGGAAATTGGGCGTACTTAGCTGGAGTTGGTAACGATCCGAGAGAACATAGATGGTTTAATATCGAAAAACAAGCTAGTGATTACGACAAAAAAAGGGAGTTTAGAAACTTGTGGTTAAAATAAAAAAGCGGTATAAACTTGCAACTTCAAAAATAATTTGTAAATTTGCACCCGTATTGAGACATTCTCAATCTACATAATAATCATTTAAATAATATTAGCATGTATTTGACTAAAGAAACAAAAGCAGAGATCTTCGCTAAACACGGAGGAAAAGCAGAAAACACAGGTTCAGCAGAAGGACAAATTGCGTTATTCACATTCAGAATTTCTCACTTAACTGAGCACTTGAAAAAAAATCGTCACGATTATAACACTGAAAGATCATTAGTACTTTTAGTAGGTAAAAGAAGAAGTCTTTTAGATTACTTAAAAAAGAAAGATATCTTAAGATACCGTGAGATTATTAAAGAATTAGGAATTAGAAAATAATATACTTAAGGGGCTTTGTGCCCCTTTTTGTTTACAAAAAAAGCAAGAAAAGTTTGGTTTTTCATTGGGTTAGACACAACTACAACAACTACACAACAACAACAACAACACAACTAACCCTTTGTATAACCTTTGAGAATTAAATTTATGATTCCACAATTATTTGTAGAAAAGATCGATTTAGGTGATGGCAGAAGCATCACAATCGAGACAGGTCGTTTAGCGAAACAAGCTGACGGTTCTGTAGTAGTAAGAATTGGTAACACTGTAATCTTAGGAACAGTAGTATCATCAAGAAAAGCAAGTCCAGGTATCGACTTTTTACCTTTAACGGTAGATTATCGTGAAAAATTTGCTGCAGCAGGTCGTTTTCCTGGTGGTTTCTTCAAAAGAGAAGCACGTCCAAGTGATAGCGAAGTATTAACTATGAGATTAGTTGACCGTGTTTTACGTCCACTTTTCCCATCAGATTATCATGCAGAAGTTCAAGTTATGATTCAGTTAATGTCTCATGATGAAGAAGTGATGCCAGATGCATTAGCAGGTTTAGCCGCTTCGGCAGCACTTGCCTTATCTGACATTCCTTTTGAAACTTTAATTTCTGAAGCAAGAGTTGGAAGAATTGATGGAAAATTCATCATCAACCCATCTCGTGCGCAATTAGAATTATCAGATATTGATATGATGATTGGAGCTTCAACTGATTCTATCGCCATGGTAGAAGGAGAAATGAAAGAAATTTCAGAAGCAGAAATGTTAGAAGCGATTAAATTTGCACACGAACATATTAAAGTACAAATTGCTGCTCAAGAAAGATTGGCGCAAGCATTTGGAAAAAAAGAAGTTCGTACTTATGAAGGAGAAAAAGAAGACGAAGCTATTTACGAAAAAGTAAAAGAAGCATCTTACGATAAAATTTACGCAATTGCTAGTAAAGGTTCAGCTAAACACGAACGTTCTGCTGCATTTGAAGAAGTAAAAGAAGAAGTAAAAGCATTATTTACTGAAGAAGAATTGACAGAAAACGGAGATTTAGTTTCTAAATATTTCAAAAAAGTCAACAAAGAAGCAGTTCGTAATGTAACTTTAGATTTAGGAACACGTTTAGACGGAAGAAAAACTACGGAAATCAGAGACATCTGGTGTGAAGTAGATTATTTACCATCGGTTCACGGTTCGGCATTGTTTACACGTGGAGAAACTCAAGCTTTGGCAACTGCAACTTTAGGAACATCTAGAGAAGCGAACCAAATTGATTCACCATCTGAACAAGGAGAAGAAAAATTCTATTTACACTATAACTTCCCACCATTTTCAACTGGAGAAGCTCGTCCATTAAGAGGAACTTCAAGAAGAGAAGTTGGTCACGGAAACTTAGCACAACGTGCATTAAAAAACATGATTCCTGCTGATTGTCCTTATACAATTCGTGTAGTTTCTGAAGTATTAGAATCTAATGGTTCTTCTTCAATGGCTACAGTTTGTGCTGGAACATTATCATTAATGGATGCCGGTATTCAAATGATTCGTCCAGTTTCTGGAATTGCGATGGGATTGATTACAGACGGAGAACGTTTTGCTGTTTTATCTGATATTTTAGGTGATGAAGATCATTTAGGAGATATGGATTTCAAAGTAACAGGAACTTCAGAAGGAATTACTGCTTGTCAAATGGACATTAAAATTGACGGATTAAAATATGAAATCATGGAGCAAGCATTAGCTCAAGCTCGTGATGGACGTTTACATATCTTAGGAAAATTAATGGAAACTTTAGCTCAACCAAACAATGATGTTAAAGTTCACGCTCCAAAAATTATCATGCGTACTATTCCTGGAAACTTTATTGGTGCATTAATTGGACCTGGTGGAAAAGTAATTCAAGAATTACAAAAAGCTACTGGAACAACTATCGTAATCAACGAAGTTGACGAACAAGGAGTTGTTGAAATTTTAGGAACAGACCCAGACGGAATTGCAGCAGTTTTAGCTAAAATTGACTCAATTATCTTCAAACCTACAATGGGTGAAAGTTATGAAGTGAAAGTAATTAAAATGTTAGATTTCGGTGCGGTTGTAGAATATACTGCTGCTCCAGGAAACGAAGTTTTATTACACGTATCTGAATTAGCTTGGGAAAGAACAGAAAATGTTACTGATGTAGTAAACATGGGTGATGTATTTATGGTAAAATACTTAGGTGTTGACCCAAAAACTAGAAAAGAAAAAGTTTCTAGAAAAGCATTAATGCCAAGACCTCCAAGAGAAGAGAAAAAAGAGGACGCTCCAAAAGCATAATCTTTCTTTTAAATATTTAAAGACCCCAATTCATTTAGTTGAATTGGGGTTTTTCCTTTATAAAATTTTTGATAAAACATGTTACTCTTTTATTATTTTTAGTATGGAATTACCAATATTGGTGATGACTTTTATAAAATACAATCCAACTTGAAAGTCATCTAGATTTAAAGTCACTTCATTACTATTATGTTTAGTTGACTTCATAATTCTACCATTAATATCTATAATTTCTGTTACAAGGATGGTGTTTTGAGCATGAAGATTTACTACAGTTTTAACCGGATTTGGAAATACTACTAACGTTTTATCTTCAAACGTAGAAACATTAAGCGTAGAACAACTAATTGTTGTTGGCAGAACTTTATTGACATTTGTTCCATCACCTAACTGTCCAAAATAATTGTAACCCCATGAATATAGACTTCCATCTGATTTTAAAGCAAGTGAGTGGTCTTCTGCAGCACTAATATTTTCCCAATTATTATCTAAACTTACTGTTGTAGGTGTATTCTTATCTACATATGTTCCGTCTCCTAATTGTCCAAAATAATTTCTTCCCCAAGACCACAATGTAAAGTCCGATTTTATGGCTAGGGTATAATAAAAACCTGATGCAATAATATGCCAAGTTGATCCAAAACCGATTTGAATTGGTGAATTTTTATTAGTAAACGTTCCATTCCCTAATTGTCCATGATTATTCTCTCCCCACGCCCAAAGCGTACCATCAGATTTGATTGCAGTAGAATGAGTAGATCCTGCACTAATCATCTGCCAATTTGTACCAGAACCTATTTGAATTGGCGAAATATTTCCAAAATTTGTTCCATCTCCTAATTGACCATAATAATTACCACCCCAAGCCCATAAAGTCCCATTATTTTTCAATGCAATTGTATGCGAATATCCTGCACTCACACTTTGCCAATTCATAGCAGTTCCTATTTGTGTTGGTATATTTTTATTAATAGTCGTTCCGTCTCCTAACTGTCCAGAAAAATTAATACCCCAAGCCCAAAGTGTACCATCAGTTTTAATAGCAGTCGAATAAAAATCTCCAGCACTAATGCTTTGCCAGTTCGTGGACGTACCTATCTGTGTAGGTATTGATTTACTAAGATTTGTACCATCTCCCAACATTCCATAGTCATTTCTGCCCCAAGCCCAAAGAGTCCCATCAGTTTTTATAGCAAGAGTATGTTCTATTCCAGCACTTATACTCTGCCAATTTGCATTAGCCCCAACTTGTATAGGCACATTCTTATGAACAGTTGTTCCATCTCCTAATTGGCCTAAAGAATTATATCCCCAAGACCAAAGTGTTCCATCTGTTTTTATACTAAGACTATGATCTCCTCCTCCGGAAGCTATACTTGTAAAGCATTGAGCAAAGCTTTGTAGACTTATGTTTATAAATAATAAAATAATTATTTTTTTCATTTTTTTTTACATTTAAACATGGTTATACAAACAACTTGTTGTTTTTGATTATAAAAATAAACTAATTTTTAGTAAACTTAAGCAAAAGAATTTGTTTCATGCTTTTTGTAAAAAATTTAGTATTGATCCAAAAACTAGAAAAGAAAAAGTTTCTAGAAAAGCATTAATGCCAAGACCTCCAAGAGAAGAGAAAAAAGATGATGCTCCAAAAGCATAATCTTTCTTTTTAAATATTTTAAAAACCCTGAAAATTAATTTTTTCAGGGTTTTTTTATGTTGTCAAGGCAACCTTTTTGTGTTTTCAATACTATATAAAACAACAAGAAAAAATTATAAAATGAATACAATCCAAAAAGTATAATCTCTTTATTTTAGTTAGTTTTAAAAAACCTGAAAAATATTTTTCAGGTTTTTTTATGTTGTCAAAGCAACCTTTTTAATTTTATCATACTATAATAATATAACCTCAAAAAATATTATTATGAAAAATATTAAAAGATTAGTTTTCGTTACATTAATTACATTATCTGTTTTCTCTTGTTCAAAAGATGAAGAGGTAAATCCAGATCCAAACACAAGTGATAATTTCACAAACAACCCTTATTCAACCCAAAAAGGATTATGCTGTGGTGTAATTGGAAGACATAAAATAATTCCTGGCAAAAAATATCTTTATGAATTAACTTCATCAATAGAAAACGGAACTTTTAACTGGGAAGTAAATAATAGTTCTATGGTAATTGTATCGGCATATGAAAAGTATGCATATGTGCAATTTAATTCAAACTTCACTTCTGGAAAAATTAGTGTTTACGCAACGGATGACACTGGTCAATTTTGTGATGTACATCTAGATATTACAAAACAATAAAATTTTATATATTTCAAAGGCAACCTTTTTGATTTTTTACTACTATATAAATATAACCTCAAAAAACTCTATTATGAAATCAATTCTTATAAAATTCAACCTACTCCTTTTACTTATCTTGTTAACACAATCTTGTCAAAACGAACCTGTTGGCGATGGCTTATTGTCAACTACTGAAACAATAAAAAAAGACGATGTTCTTTTTCATTTACTTCAAGAGATTACTGAAGATGAAGACGACCCATTAAGATCAATAGTCTGTATTGATTTCATTTATCCGTTTCAATTATTAGTGTACAACGATAATTATCAAATCATTAATCAGGTTACAATGACGGGTGATGATATGTTTAGTGACTTCATAGGAAATCTTCCAAGCAATCAATTTATTAGCATTAGTTATCCATTGCAAACCACTTTAGCAGACGGATCAATATTTACTGTTAGTAATAATACGGAACTAAAACTTGCCATTGATGCTTGTTCAAGAGAAGATATTATAGCAACTTGTAGTGGTTTGTTCGGAAACCCACAAGGTTCATGTGTTTGGAAAGTTCCTTTTATAGAAGGCGAAAACAACGAATTTGCAGGAGCTGTTTTTACAGCAAACGATAATGGAACAATAAATCTTTATCATTTAAACAACAACTACACAGGAACATGGATTTTTCTTTTCTTAAATGATGAATTAAATTTGAATATCAATTTAGCTGGAACATCAAACGTGGCAACTTCATGGAATTTAAATTATAAAGTACTTAATTTCACCGAGAATTTAATCAAAATAAAATCAATCAATATTGAAAGAACTTTAACGAAAGACTGTAAAAATTCAGATAGTTTTGAAATTGGAGAAATCGGACCAAAAGGCGGAAAAATAGCTTACAAAAAGAATGCATATTCCAACGGATGGCAATATATAGAAGTATTAAATCAAAATTTACCCACAAAAGAATGGGGTTGTATTAATTTGAATGTAAACAATGCTCAATTTAGCAATATTGGTTGTGGTTTACAGAATAATTACGGCATACTAAACAGTCATAATGATTTAAATAATTTCTACACAAATCCATCAATTTGTAGTGCTTCAAGCAATGGAAGTGTTGCTTCAAAAGAAATTATTAATCAGAATTTCAATAATTCAAACAACTGGTTCATTCCTTCTTTTGATGAGCTTGAATTGATTTACAATACATTATCAATTCCACATCATTTAACTTTTGATAATTCTTATTATTGGAGTTCAACAGAGTATGATATTTCAAAAGTAAAAGTTATAAATTTACAAACTGGAGCTACTGAAAATGCAAACAAAAACAGCAACAACATTAAAACATTAATCATTAGATATTTTTAGATAATTGAATTTAGATGAAATTATTATTGGATGTAAAAAACAAAGTATAACCCATCAAAAAGAGTTATATCTTATTTACAGCAAAACACTTTTCAACTTGAGTTTGAAGTATTGTACTTCATTTACTGAAGCGGAAGATAATTTGCACGATAGTTTCATGGAAATATACCAAAACATTGATAAATATCAAAACAAAGGTTCTTTTGAAGGTTGGATTAAAAGAATTACGATTAACAAAGCCATAAATAAATTTAATAAACGAACCAATTTCAAGACCATTGACGAATATCAAAATATTGAATACGAAGAATTTGATTTAACAGAAAGTGGTTTAAGTTTAGATATTTTATTGAACTTAATTCAACAATTACCAAATCAGTACCGATTGGTTTTTAATCTTTATGAACTTGACGATTATTCACATAAAGAAATTGCAAAACTATTGAACATTAGCGAAGGCACATCCAAATCAAATTTATCAAAAGCCAAAGCCATACTTAAAAAGAATATTTTAGAATTTCAACCAAATAAAATTCAAAATGGAGAATAAAAAAGACATAGGTAAACTTTTCAAAGATAATTTAAGTCAATTAGATTATTCTCCAAGCGAAATGGTTTGGGATAAAATTGAAACGGATTTAAAAAAAGACAAGAGAAAAAGAAGGTTTTTCTTTTGGATTTTCTTTTCCTCACTTATTATTATAGGTATAACTAGTTATTCTTACTATCATTTCAATTCAGTTAATGAAGAAACAAATAACGGAACGAATAGTACTGCTTTAAATTCAAATACAAATCAAAACAATAACACTATTTCAAATAACTCTGAAGAAAATACAAATTCAAATACGAAACAAAATAACAACACCGTTTTAAATAACTCTAAAGAAAATGTAATTTCAAACAACAGTCGAAATAATAATACAAAAAATCATAATAACTCATACAATTTCAATACGACTAAAAAGAGTGATTTAAAATACAATTCTAAAAACAACAGTAACAAAACAAATGCTACAAAGAAATCTTTAGTTTCAAATTCAAGAACAAAAAGCGGCAAAAAAAGTAGTTACGAAACAAACGTTGCAATGAAGAAATCTTTAGTTTCAAATACAAACCGAACTAAAGAAACTTCAGGTTATAAAAACAGCAGAAACACAAAAAGCAACAAAGCTAATTTATTCAAATTAACTGATTATAACCTTTACAGCAATACTAACAAAGCAATAAAAAACACAATTACGAAGAAGAAAATAAGAAGTAATAATTTAAACAACAACAAAACTGAAAGCATAAATTTCAGTAAAAACAGTAGTTCAACATACAATTCAACAACAAGTTTAAACGAAAATAATATTTCAAATTCTCAAGTAATTAGTTTCTCAAAAATTGACAGTTGTTGTTCAGACGAAAACTGCATTGTTACAATCGAACAGATTCAAGAAAAAATAAAAAAGAAAAAACTTCCTGAAACCAAAGAAGATACTGTTGTTAAACCAAAAAGTAAAATATTAATTGTTAGTCCTTTTGCAGGATTTAATACTAATTACAAAATTGGAACAGAAAATAAATTTGGAAATAGTGAAGTGATTGATGGTTCAAGAAAATATGGGAATCTTTTTGGTTTAAAACTAAAATGGATGTTTTCTGAAAAAACGGGAATTCAATCTGGAGTTAGTATAAATACATTTTATTATAATACAACTGTAAAAAACCTAAACGGTAATTTACAAACAGAAAGTATCGAATTAAATCAAGATTCGAGCACTATAAATGCTGTATTTAGCAATAGTGAAAAAATTACTTTTCAGCAACATTTGAGATATATAGAAATTCCAATTGAAGCTTATCATTACTTTAATACAAGTAAATTAAATCATGCGGCCTCTTTTGGATTAAGTTTTTACTTACCTATAAAAAATGAAGTTAATGCATATTCTGAAAATGTAAGTAAAATGAATATCGGTAAATCTTTAGCTTATTTAAAGCAAGGGTATGGTTTAAATTTAAATTATTATTTGAATTATAACTTAAGTGACAAAATTCAAATATTTGTTTCACCAGCTGCTCAATTTCAATTTTTAGGGAATTTTGATTATGCACAACCAACATCATATTCATTTTCAATAAGTTCAGGTATAAACTATAAATTTTAAAGATGAAAAATATAACAATCTCATGTTAAAAATAAATTCTAAAAACGTTAAAATTCCTTACAAGCTTTGTGTTGTAAGAATTTTTATATAAATTCACGAAAAATTTTTAAAATGCAAATCAAAAAAAAGCTACTACTACCCTTTTTGTTTTTCAGTTTAGGCTGTTTCTCGCAAAATAAAAATCTCATAAAACATAACGACAGTTTAGTTGGTATTGAAAACCTGTCTCTAAATAACGGCATAGTTTACACCAATAAGTATCCAATAACTTCTAAAAATACTTTTCAGTTTTTGGAGAATAAGTACAATACGGGTGTTGTACAACATAACAACCAAACGTACTATGATGTGAATATTAAATATGATGTTTTTGATGATATCCTAATATTCAAACCCACATTACAATTAGTATTAGAAACAAGTTTAATTACTAAGCAAGTTGACTATTTTATTCTTAAAAATAAAAAATTTAAAAAATTGGAAACGATTTCAAGTGACAACACTATTAGTGCAGGTTATTTTGAAGAGCATGTAATTAACGAAAAAAGCATACTTTATATAAAACACAAAAAAATAATTAAACAAGATTCTAGATCAGATAAAGTATCTTATATTTTTTACGATTACAAAATATATTACATCTTTTATAATAACAAACTTGAAGAAATTTCTAGTAAAAACAGTATCATCAATTTGTTTCCTACATTAAAAAAGGAAATTAAAGAATTTTACAAAGAAAATAGTATTCAAAAAGTAAACAACATTGAACTTTTTTACCAGAACTTATTTAAAACTATAATTTAATGAAAAATACGCTTTTTATATTTTTGTTTTTCTTCCAAATTGTGGCTTTATCTCAAACTAAAAATGATAGTATTACAATTTCTTTTGACAACGAAACGATTTCTCAATCTTTAAAAAAATTAGAAGAAAAACAATCTCTATCGTTTTACTATGATGCAAAATGGTTAGAATCTGAAAACAAAATGATCACTGAGAATTTCAACAATTCAAGTTTAGAGGACATTTTAACCAAATTATTTACAAATACATCATTAAATTATTTTATAGATAATAATAAAATAATTTTAACTCAAAACAGAATAGTTTATGACTATTTTGTAGATAATTATTTCAAACCTGAAAATAACAAAAACGCAAACTCCTCAGTAAACACAACCAATAAAAACAGTATTACAAACTTTGACAACGATGTTATTTATATTGGAAAGCAAAAAAAAGGAAGTACGTCATCAACAAATGAATTAACAGGATTTATTAAAAACATCGAAACTGATGAACCTGTTAAAAATGTAAAGATAAAGGTGAACAATAAAAAAATTGAAACCACCACTGATGACAATGGTTTTTATAAATTAGAATTACCAACAGGAATGCACATAATTACTGTTGAAGTTTTAAATACAAAAGGAAATAGCAAAAAGATATTTATTAATGAAAATGGCACTTTAGATTTCAATATTAGTCAAAAATCTATTGGAATTAAAGAAATCGTAATTACTAATAAGATTCAAACAAAAATAAAAACCTCTGTTGTAGGTGCCACTTCAATTGATTTAGAAAACATGAAAAACGTACCTATTTTACTAGGTGAACAAGATGTTTTTAAAATCGCAACTATTATGCCTGGAATTAAAACTACAGGTGAAGGTTCAAGTGGATTGAATGTTAGAGGTGGAAACGCAGATCAAAATTTAATTTTAGTTGATGACATTTCACTATATAATCCATTTCACTTTTTAGGTTTTTTCTCTTCTGTGAACCCTTATAGTTTAAAAAGTGTAACCATTTACAAAGGAAGTATTCCTGTAGAATATGGTGGTAGATTATCATCTGTTATCGATTTAAAAACCAAAAAACCAAATAACACTAAACTGTCTGGTGAAGGTGGAATTGGACCCGTTACAAGTAATTTATTTGTAAATGTTCCTGTGGTAAAAGACAAATCGGCAGTTATTGCAGGGTTTAGAGCAACTTATTCCGATTGGATTTTAAAAAGCTTAAATGATGAAAAATTAAAAAGGAGTGGTGCTTCTTTTTATGATTTTTTCACAAAATACAACCATGAAATAAACGAAAACAATTCTATACAAGCTTCATTATATTATAGTGATGATAAATTTAAATTAACTTCAGATTCATTAATAAATTATAACAATCGTCTTTTAGGAATTAATTGGAGCCATAAATTTTCAAAAAGAATGAGCTCTCAATTATTAGTGAACAATAGTGATTATAAATATGGGCTGAATTACTCTAATGATAATGATATTGATAAATCATTTAATTCAGGCTTTCAAATTAATGAAACCAATGCGCAATTAAAATTCGAGAATAATCTAAATAATAAATTCACAGTAAGTTATGGTTTATCTGGAAAATTATACAAAGTAAACCCTGGATATTTAAACGCAAATGAACCTACAAGCCTGATTGTACCCATAAATTTAAATAATGAAAAGGCTTTAGAATCTTCGGTTTATTTAAAAACAGAAGCAAAACTAACTGATAAATTATTAATAAATATTGGAGGAAGATATACTACTTTTAGTAATTTAGGACCAAATACCCAAAGAATTTATGAAGATGGTTTACCAAAAAATGATGCTACTTTAATTGAAACCAAAGAATACAAAAACAATGAAGTTATAAAACGATATGGAGGCTTTGAGCCAAGAGTATCCGCAAGATACATGTTAACCAACAGTTTATCTGCTAAAGTTGGATATGACAAAACCTACCAATATATTCATTTGCTAAGTACAAATACAACACAATCACCAACTGATATTTGGAAACTTTCAGATATCAATGTAAAACCACAAGCTGGTGAACAGTTCTCAATTGGACTTTATAAAAACCTAAATGAAGTGTATGAAATTAGCTTAGAAGCATATACAAAAAAGTCGAAAAACTTACTAGATTATAAAACTGGAGCAAATATTGTTTTAAGTGACAAAATTGAAACGGAATTATTGCAAGGAGAAGGAAAATCTTATGGTGTAGAATTATTAATTAAGAAAACTACAGGAAAACTTAACGGATGGATTGCATATACTTACTCGAGAAGTTTCATAAAATTAGACAGTCAATTTAAAGATGAACGCGTGAATAATGGTGAATTTTTTGCTTCTAATTTTGACAAGCCACATGATTTCAATACTGTTTTAAATTATAAAATAACAAAAAGATATAGCTTTTCACTTAACTTTGTATATCAAACTGGTAGACCAATTACTTATCCAATAGGAAAATACGAGTATGCTGGTTCGGAATATACCTTATATAGCGATAGAAACAAATTTAGAATCCCAGATTATTATAGAGTTGATTTAAGTTTTAATATTGAAGGAAACCATAAAATTAAAAAACTAGCACATAGTTTCTGGAACATTTCTATTTATAATTTATTAGGAAGAAACAACCCGTATTCAATATATTTTGTTACAGAAAACGGACAAGTGAAAGGTTACAAAACTTCCATTTTTGCCATTGCAATACCAACAATAACATATAATTTTAAATTTTAGATTATGAAAAAATTTAGCTTTCTATTATTTATAATATTATTTGGTTGTACGGAACCCTATCTTTTAGAAACTTCTAATTATGAAGAAGCACTTGTAATTGAAGCAACGATTACAAATCAATTAAAAAAGCAACAAATTAAACTTACTAAAACCTATCGTTTAGAAGAAAATGGGCCTCAATTTGTTGAAAACGCAACTATTACTATTGAAGATGATTTAGGTAACATATATAATTTTGTTGAAGGTGACGAAATTTATGAATCCGAAAATCCCTTTCAAGCCATCGCTGGGAGAAAATACAAACTTACTATCATTGCAGATGGAAAAACATATACTTCTACTCAAGAAGTTTTAACAACTGAAAATCAAATTCAATCCCTAGAAGTATCTAACAAAGTCATAGACGGTGTTCGTGGGGCGGAAATAGAACTGAAATCTGTTGACCCAACAAATACTTCAAAATATTATAGATATGAATATGAGGAAACCTATAAAATTATAGCACCAAAATGGATCCCATTTACTGCTAAAATAATTGCTGTTCCTAATCCCGCAAACCCTTCTATAATGCTACCTGAAATAGTGGCAACACCAAGAACGTATGAAGCAAGAGTTTGCTATTCAACAGATAAATCAAAAAAAACAATACTATTCAATACTACCAACTTATCCGAAGATCGTGTAAATTTAAAACTTAGATTTATTCCTGTTTCTAATCCAATTATCAAACATCGCTATAGTATTTTAGCAAAACAATATGTACAAAGCCTAGAATCTTATACCTTTTATAGTACATTAAAAAAATTATCTGAAAATCAGAGCATTTTATCACAAAATCAACCAGGATTTTTTAGTGGAAATATAACTTGTTCAACAAATCCTAATGAAAAAGTGATAGGATTTTTCGACGTATCGAGTTACTCAGAAAAAAGAATGTTTTTTAATTTTGGTGATATTTTTTCTGTCGTAGATACTCCAGGCTATTTTTACGATTGTTATGACGAACAAGACAATATGGAAAATAAGGCTGCAGCTGGAAGATTCAGATATTGTTTTGCAGTTGGCTTTCCAAGTGATTGTCAAGCTGATGTTGCACAATTCAATTTAGACCAAGGACTGCTTTTGTATTACAGACAATCATCTATTAATGCAAAAAGTTATGTAGACTTAGTACCATTTCCTTGCGGCGATTGCACTACTTTTTCTTCTAACGTAGTACCTCCATTTTGGTATTGATAAAAACAAACACTAATTATCGAGATATTTTTTATTCACTCAATTTTGTTTTCAAAAAAACAAGTGTTAAAAATTTTAAATTATGAAAAAACTTAGCTTTCTTTTATTTATAGTAATATTTGGTTGTACCGAACCCTATCTTTTAGAAACTTCTAACTTTGAAGAAGCACTTGTAATTGAAGCAACGATTACAAATCAATTAAAAAAGCAACAAATTAAACTTACTAAAACCTATCGTTTAGAAGAAAGCGGTCCTGAATTTGTTGAAAATGCAACTGTTACTGTTGAAGATGATTTAGGTAATATCTATAATTTTATTGAAGGCGATAAAATTTATGAATCCGAAAATCCCTTTCAAGCAATCGCTGGTAGAAAATACAAACTTACCATCTTAACTGATGGAAAAACATATACATCCACTCAAGAAGTTTTAACAACTGAAACTCAAGTTCAATCTTTAGAGGTTTCTAACAAAGTTATTGACGGTGTTCGGGGAGCGGAAATAGAACTAAAATCTTTTGACCCAACAAATAGTTCAAAATATTATAGATATGAATATGAAGAAACTTATAAAATTATAGCACCAAGATGGGTGCCACATATAGCTACTGTAATTGCTGTCCCACATCCTACAGTTCCTTCACTAATGATACCTGAAATATCCTTAACACCAAGAACGTATGAAGCGAGAGTTTGCTATTCTTCTGCTAAATCTGAAAAAATAATACTATTCAATTCTTCCAACTTATCCGAAGATCGCGTAAATTTAAAACTTAGATTTATTCCTGTTTCTAACCCAATTATCAAACATCGCTATAGTATATTAGCAAAACAATATGTGCAAAGCTTAGAAGCACATACCTTTTATAGTACATTAAAAAAATTATCAGAAAACCAGAGCATTTTATCTCAAAATCAACCAGGATTTTTTAGTGGCAACATATCTTGTTCAACAAATCCTAATGAAAAAGTAATAGGATTTTTCGACGTATCAAGTTATTCAGAAAAAAGAATGTTTTTTAATTTTGTAGATATTTTTTCTACCGCAGATACTCCAGGCTATTTTTATGAATGCTTTTGGGATCAAATTTTTGTAGACAAAAAAGACGCAGAAGGAAGATACAAATTTTGTTTTCTAACACCTCCACCATCAGATTGTGAAGCAGAAATGGCCCAAGACTATTTACAACAAAGCTACCTTTTATATTATAAACAACTATATATTGACTCAGACAAATATGTAGATTTAGTTCCTCCACCCTGCGGCGATTGCACCACATTTTCTTCTAACGTAATACCACCATTTTGGCAATGATAAAACAAACATTACTTTTCGCAATATTTTTTATTCACTCCTTTTTGTTCTCACAAAAAACAAATACTGATAATAAAACAACACCTATAAAAGAACAAATTGTACTTCAAACAAATACTGATTTCTACTTATCAGGAGAAAGTATTTTGTACAAAACAATTTGTTTAAACCAAACTAACAAAGAAACCATAACGCTTAGCAAAATAGCTTATGTAGAGTTAGTAAACAGTGAAAACATATCCATATTAAAACACAAACAAGTTATTAATAATGGTATTTCTTATAATGATTTTTTTATTCCAACAAATATTGAAACAGGAAATTACAAAATAATTGCTTATACGAATTTGACGTTAAATAATAGTGAATATGCTTTAAAAGAAATATTCATTTTTAATCCATACGTTCAATTTCCAGAAAAATTTAAAGAAAACAACAACAATCCAGAAGTTGTAAACTTATCAACTTCAATTGATGGAAACATCATTTCTTCAAAAGTAAAATCAAATAAAAAAGAATACACTAAAAGAGAAAAGGTTAGCATAAACATTGATGACAATTTACAAGGTAACTTCGTTTTTAATGTAGTTAAAATTGATAGTATTCCAACAATACAAGAACAAAAAAACACTTCTATATTTTCAAGTGTGTATAATAATTTAGAAAACCAGAAAAATACAGCTTCTTTACCTGAAACTAGAGGAGAAGTTTTTTTAGGAAAAATCACATCAAAAAACGATGGAGATGATTTAGAAAACAAAAAAATAGCCTTATCTATTCCAGGTGAAAATTTCGATTTTAAAATTGCTTCTACAGATAAAAACGGAAATTTTAAATTTCTATTAGATAGCTTCGATGGAGAAGAAGCCTATTTTCAAGTATTTGAAAAAGATAAAGAAAAATACAAAATTGAACTTTCAGAAAACCAAAATATAAAAACAAAAAACATTGAAAAAGACATAAAAATTAATCCTAATTATGCAAATGCCTTTTTAAAACGTTCCATAGCTAACCAGATACAAAATATTTATTATCACACAAAAAGTGATACCGTTTTTGCTTATAAAAAGTCTAAACCTTTTTATTATGGAAGTGACAAAGAATATGTTTTAAAAGATTATAATGTACAAAATGCTATAAAGGAAGTTTTTATTGAAATTATTCCTGAAGTTTATATTTCTAAAAAAGATGGCAAACAAACCTTTAGCGTTTATGATTACGAAGTAAACAGTAGTGATATTTACTACAACACATTAGTATTAGTTGATGGTTTTTTACTACAAGATGTTGATGAAATATTAACGTTTGACCCCGCGTTTTTCACCAAAATAAACTTTGTTAACAAAGGCTATTTTTTTAACAAATACATATTCAATGGTGTGGTTAATTTAACAACAAAAGATTTAAATTATGTCCCAAAATTGGAAAATAATTATATCATTAATAAAAAACTAGACAGGCCTCAACTTAGAAAAACATATTATAATATAGATTATTCTAAAAATAATTTAGAAAAAATTCCAGATTATAGATATCAATTGTGTTGGAAACCAAATGTCACTGAAATCTCAAGTCAAAAAGCATTTGAGTTTTACACATCAGATGTTTCTGGGAATTATAAAATTACAATAGAAGGTATTACAAAAAGCGGTGAATCCGTTTCAATGGAAAACTACATTATTGTTAAATAAATAAGAAAACCTCTACAATTAGAGGTTTTTTGTTTTTTTTAACTAATCCGTATTTTATATATTTGTTTACCAAATCAAACACTTATGAAAACCAACCTAAAACTAACCCTAAGAGTTTCCTTACTACTCTTTGTACAAACTATTGCATTCTCCCAAACCTTTATTCAAGGCTATCAAGATGTGGTAAATCAAGTTTCACAAACAAACACTACAGCAAATTTAACCGCCTTTGAAAATTTTGGCGTAAAAACAAGAGGAAGCGCCGCCCAAACAAATACTTTAAACTGGATTAAAAACAAATACCTAAGCTACGGCTTTACTGCTTCACAAATGGTCGAAGATCCATTTACGTATTCTGGTTCTTCAGCTATTTGTAAAAATTTAATTGTAACCAAAACTGGAACTTTATATCCAAATACCTTTGTGATTATTTGTGCACATTATGACACCATTACTGGAACTGGAACAAATGACAACGGAAGTGGCACGAATGTTTTACTAGAAACCGCACGTCTCCTACAAAGTATTCCTACGGAATATTCCATAAAATTCATTCATTTCAGTGGCGAAGAAGCTGGTTTATATGGTAGTCAACATTATGTTTCTAATGTAGTAAATAGTACTAATCCAAAATTAGACATAAGATTAGTTTTTAACATCGATCAAGTTGGCGGTGTTGCCGGACAAGTTAATAATACGATTACATGCGAAAGAGACATGAGCAATACGCCATCTACTAACAACGCCGCTTCAAATACTAGGACTAATGAATTAATTAACTGTGTTAATTTATATTCCAACTTGAATACATTACTAGCATCTGCTTACTCCTCAGATTATATCCCGTTTGAAGACAATAATGAAATTATTACAGGTTTTTATGAAACCAATGAATCTTCAGTAACACATTCTGCAAACGATTTATTGACCAATATGGATCCAACTTATGCCTATAATGTAACTAAAGCAGCTGTTGGAGCGATGTTACATTTTGCTGTAGCGAATACTTCTGCATTATCCAATGCAACTTTCAATTCGGAAAATCAAGTAACGGTTTATCCAAATCCTGCAAAAAACAATCTTTACATCAATAAAGGAACTCTAGATACTGAAAATTATTCTGTAAAAATTATTGATCTTAATGGGAAAACTGTAACTGCAAAAGAATTTAACAATTCGCAATTAATTGAACAACTTCCCGTTTCAGAATTGAGTGCTGGAATTTACATGTGTGTCATTTCAACAGAAAACAAACAAATTTTCAAGAAAGTAATTATTGAATAGACTCAACATACTTCTCATAAAAACCGCAATTTAAATTTTAAGTTGCGGTTTTATTTTGTCAATTCATTTCAAAAAAATTAAAAATTCCAACTTCCTGAAATTCCGAAATTAATGGATTCTGCTCCGAAATGGTCTTCAATTTTTGAATTAAACAAATCGTATGGTGCATATTGGTAATTGCAAAACACACCAAAACCATTATACATAATTTTTATTCCTTGCGTAAATGCAATGGTGTTTAAAATGGGTTGAAAATCTATTTCTTTAAATTTTTCCTCTTCCGGTTTGCTGTAATGCAAATACTTCCATCCTAAACCTGAATTGGATTCAATATAGAAAACTTCATTCTTAGATTGATATAAAAATCGGGTATATCGTAAACCTAATAAAAAAGCAGATTTACTTCCATCTAAAATTACATTTTCTCCATTAAATGTATAATTAATAGCATTCCCTTGCACCACTCCACTTACTTCCAATCCGAAATCTACAAACTGTTTTTTAGCAATTTTAGTTCTAAAATAAACGGCAGAATTTATCGTGCTTTCATATTTATTAGCTAAATCTCCTAAAGGAATTCCGTAACTCACCTCAACAATATTTCGTTTAAAAACATCAATTTTAGGAAAAACAATTGTGTCTTGTGCTTGCAATTTAATAGCAAACAAAACTAAAAAAAGTACAATTCTCATTTTAAATAATTTTAAATTTATAAATATTTTCATTTGAAGTTCCTGCTCCAAAAAGCAAAAACATACCTTCACTAACATTAAACTTTTGAATTAATAATTCATTGTTTTCTGAAATATGAATTTTATATCGTTCCATTTGTTTTTTCATCAATAGAACTGGAAAATTTATAGTTTCATAATTCGTATAAAATACGAACATCTTTTTATGAAGTTTCCCATGAAATTGCAACACAAATTCTTTCTTATGTACATCCGTGAAACGTACAAACATTTTATCCTTTTCTAGTTTTAAAGAAACTGGTTTTGAATAATCAACTTTATCGTTATCTACAAATTCCTTTATTAAACTTTTTGTCAAAACTCTAATATCATATTGAGCAATAGTATCTAACCTATCATAAAACCTTACATTTAAATTGGGCTCTAACTTTCTAAAACCATCTGTATTTATTTCATTTTGCACACTACAGGATATAGTAGTAAATGAAATTAATAAAAGATATTTTTTCCTTCTGAAATAAGCATTCACAATTTTGGAATAGTTTTTCAAATCTTTCGCTGTAAAAGATTCATATTTTTCAGTTAATATTTTCTTCATAATCTTGAAATTTTACACCTCAAAAGTATTATACTAATCACAAAATAATTTGCAGTTAATAATAATATGTATCTTTGGTTTTGCGAAAATCACAAATATGAACCCTCAAGAAATCCTTTTAAAAGAAATCCGACAAATTATTGGAAACGAAACTTCTATTAATGAAGCCATATCAACTGTTTTACAAATTAGCTATGATGCAGCACATAGAAGAATTTCGATGAAAAGTAAATTTTCAATTGAAGAAACGGTAGCTTTATGTAAGGAATATGGCATTTCTATGGATCAATTATTTCAGCAAAATGACAGTTTGATTGTTGAGAAAACAAAAAGCATCAAAACGCAAGCCGACTTTAAAGCGTATTTCGAAAAATCAAAAGCATTTTTATCCGATTTCAATCCAGCAGAAACCACTTTGTATTATTCGGCAAAAGACATTCCAATGAATTATGCTGTGGCGGGAACTTTGTTTTCTAAATTCAAGTTTTTTATTTGGTATAATTTACTAACGAATAAGAAAGCTACGCCCTTTGAAGATTTTATTTTTGATACAAGCATTATAAATGAAACTTCCGCTTTAAAGCAGTTTTTTGAACATTCCAAACGTGTAGAAATTTGGAACGATACGACTATAAACAGTTCCTTACAACAAATCTATTATTTCTTCGAATCGGGATTATTGCACTATACTAATGCCAAATTATTACTAGAAGATGTAGCTGAAATTATTGCCAATTTAGAGCAAAAATGCCAAACCAATACACCTGATTTTCAGTTATATCATAACGAATTGCTCATTTTAAACAATTCGGTTTTATTTACATCTGAGCAAAAACTAAAGTTCTTTTTACCTTATAATGCCTTAGGTTATTATGTGACTTCTGATAAAAACGCCTGTTTAGAACAAAAAGAATACATTGCTAATCAGCTTTCCAATTCCAAATCGTTAAACCAATCGGGCAAAAAAGATCAGAAAATATTTTTCAATAAAATGCGACAGAAAATTGATTTTTACAAAACGAAAATTGAGAATTATGTGGTGGAGTAGATTACTCTTTATGAACATCTTTAAATTTAAACATAATATCGATTGATATCTATTAATTTCATTGAGTTATTTAATTTTCAACCTTTTTTTGAGAAAATCAGGAAAAGTCAAAAAAATATTATTGCCTATTTTTATTACCTTTAACCCGTTGGGTGTAATTAAAAAAAACGTCAATTCGAGTGTTTTTTGTGCAGAAAACGAAACAAAAAATGTATCGAGAATAGTTTTTAATGAAATTTTTCTTGTTCTCGATACATTTTTTGACAAAAATTACTCGAACTGACGAAAATTCTAATCCGAAACTAATTACACCCAACAGGTTACCTTTAATTATTTCTGTTCACTTCTCTCCAAGTACCAACACCATTAGAAATGAGTGTTAATGAAGTATTAGCAGCTGTACTTGTAAATCCTGATTTAAGATTGAGATAAGCTCCAGATGAAACAGATATACCACTGTTGTTAAAAATCAAAGTAATAACAGTTCCTTTTATAAACTTATCAGCTGTTAAGTGATTAATTCTTGAAATATTTATATTACTTCCAGAAATAATAAAATAATTACCTTGTTTAGGTAAAACTAAATAGGATGTTCCAGAAATAAAAGAGTAATTATTACTAAGACTATGTGATAATACACCGCTTATCACACCTCCTTGGGTGTTAATATTTGCAGGTAAACGCGGTGGTATTGATAAACCAAAATTAAAGGAAGGTGAAGTTAATTCTACTTTTAAAGCTTCAGTTCCTGAGGTATTATCAATAATCACTTTAGGTTGTGTACTAATACCATTAGCTATTGCCTGAAGTCCAATTGTTTCCCACAATTCACTTCCAGAATGGGGAATAGATGTTACCATACCATAAGCAGAATTATAAGTTACTTTAACTCTATTCGCTTGATTTGTTTTTGCCAGTATACTATAATTAGCATATGTATATTTTTGATTTGATCCTATTTTAGGATTGAAATTAGTATCTATATTAAACTCTGTTGATTGACCTGCCGGTAAGGTAAGTTCTACTATTTTAGATCCAATAATATTTTCATTTGCAAGTATATTAGTAGTAACATTTGCGTTAGATATTGTCCAAAAATCAGGAACAAATGAAGAATTATAAGTTTGAAATGAAGAATTAAGCAATAAATTTTCTGTTGGACTAACTTCTCCAAATGAATTAGGGCTCGAAAGAACTACATCATTATTCCCTAGATTTTTGATTAAACCACCACCATATAGTCCAGTAATTTTACTTTGTGAACTAGTTTGTGAAAAGAATATAACTGGCTTATCAATAGGTTGTAAATTTGCTTCAATTCTTAAGTTTTCGCCTATTATTTGTCCATTATTAACATGTATCACTGAATTTTGGCAAGAAAGCACATCAAAATCTGTACCCCAAAAAACATTGTTATTACCCCCATTAACTAATAAAGCATAATCAAAAGAACCACCAGAAACAACCCCATGAAAAAAATTATTAGAGTTAACAAAAGAGCTCTGATCAACTTCTTTTATCTCTATTCCAGTTTTTGCATATCGTATTCTCACATCATAAAAGCTACAATATGCAATTCCGCCATTATTTTGAGCTATTAAACCTAAGGAAGTTCCAGAGATAAAACCATGAATTAACATCTTATTCAACACCACACTTTCAACTAAACCATTATTAGCAAGCACTTTAATTCCATTTACGGGTGCTGATCCATATCCATAAACAATAAAATTATCTAGAGTAACGTTACTTCCTGATATTACTATTGCATCGTTATTTCCTGTATATTTAAATATCGTTCCGTTATATGGTGTAGCATTTGGATTTGAACCTCTACCTGCTCCTACAATAGTAACTCCAGCAGGAACAGTAATAGTACTAGCTATCAAATAAACACCCTTTTTAAAACACAAGGCATTACCATCTATTGAAGCTTGATTTAACAATGTTTGAATTGCACTAGTATTGTCCGTTGTTCCATCAGGTAAAACACCATAATCCGTAGCTTGAAGACAGTTACAATTGCTTTGAGATAAAATAGAATTAGAAATTATAAAGAACGTGATGAATAAAATTTTTCTCATAATTTATCATTGTATTTAAGTTACATACTAATTAAAATTACTTCTTTTTTTTAAACAAACCGTTTTTTGGGATAAATTTATATCCTTTATAAATAACTGGTAATATAAGAATTAACTATATCTATTATTCGATTAGCCTAAAAACGGTTTGAAACTATGTGTCTTAAAATCATATATGCGAAAAAAAATCACAAACAAAAAGATTGAAAAGCTTTTTGAAACAACACTTCTTCATCAGCTTATAAAGTGGTAATTTGCTTTAATGTTTGTAATAAGATTTGGAATGCATTCATGATTTTAGTTGTTATAATAGTTTATTCTTCTATATATTTCTCCATACTTTTCTGTAAAATAGCTTTCATTCGATTTCTCAAACGTGGTGGTTGCAAAACTTCTAAGCCATCGCCAAAACCAAGCAATAATCTTTCTAACTCATAATTTTCAATTAGAAATAAATGTATTTTCACACTTCCATCTTCATAGGTTTCAATTAAACGTTGCGAACTATGCAAGGGTTTTGTAATCACATACGGAGCATGAATTTGATTTAACCACAATTCAACTTTTCGAGGTTGCATTCCAGTGTTTACGGTTACGCCTACAACATTTTTGTAAAATAGTTCGGCATCAAATTCTTCATCAATATATGGTGTTTGAAAATCGTAATCGATACTAATAATTCGATCTAAAGCTAAATTAGAAACAGGCCCTTGCTTTCTTTTTTTACCTACTAAAAACCATCGGTTATTAAATTCTTTCAAAATAAAAGGATAAAACTGAAACGTATTTTCTTCTCTAGATTTAAAAGATTTATATGTGATTTTTAGCACCACTTTTTTTATAATCGCCTGATAAATTTCATCTAAGAAATGCAAACCTTTCAGCTTTTCATTTTTATCCAAATGAATTACAGGTTGCGTGTGCGATTTCTCGGCGTAAATTTTATCTTCTAAGCGTTGTAAAATATCGGACACGTCAGTAAACAGCGAAAAATCTTTAAATTGTTTCAACATCGAAACCGTTTCTGTCAATACATTAATATCGGTTTCTGTTAGTGGAATATCTGTGATGGTAAAATCTTCGTCTTCGTATTTATAAAATTTTTTATCGTATACTACAATTGGCGCATTATAACCCAATTTCTCACTACGCATCATTTGAATATCTAATTGCAACGTTCGTTTACTTACCGAATTTTCTTTGCCTTCGTATTCAAACAAAGCTTCGCTAACGGCTTCAATTAAATCGTCTAATGTCCATTGGCGATAGTTGTTTTGCAAACATTTATCAATGGTTTTATATCGGATAAGGGCGTTTTTAGTTTGTGCCATTTTTTATGATTATAATTGTGAAATTTCTCGTTGAATGTTTTCTCTTGCTTGTTTTTCGAAGTTTGTTCTGAAAGTTTGTGTTTGATAGATAAATTCATTTTCTAAGAAATGTTGCAACGCTTTTTTTCTTCCTGGGTTATAAAGTAAATCGGGATAAATTTTATATTCTTTTCGAATCTGTTTGAAATACACTTCGTACTCCTTCCATTCTTTAGATAAAATTTTCAAATCGAAATCTATTAACCAATTTATGTCTTCTACCCGATTGTGTTCGTGGAGTTTTGTAGCTTCAATCATATCAAAAACTAAGGCTGCATTAATCTTTGCATTCTCAGGTAAAATGGAAATGGCGAATTCAGTACTTTTCAATTCATTTTCTTTACTCGTAGCTTTATAAATGTAGTCATGATAAAAAATAGCGTACAACACTTCCAATGGAAAAGTTAGTTGAGAATGATATATCTCAAATTGCACAATCATTTCTTCCAAATGCGTCAAATTATGGTAGTACCTGTTTTTTCCTGAATAAGCTTTTTCCAAATCTTGCCATAAAGCATCGGTTTTATTAGCTTCAAAACCAATTTCCAGCAACACATTTACAAACTTTTCTTTCAAACCCATGACTCCTTTTTTATCAAATGTAAAATTTCTTTTTTGCTACGCAAAATAATTGCGCAGTAGTTTTGAAATCTTTGTAAAGAAATAAAAAAGACCTTGTAGCTTAAAAGGAAAAGCCTATAGCAAAATATTACTTACTATAGAGTTTACGGATATTCCGGTTAGACCTGCGCGGACTAATGGGTAGAATTTACAGAAGCACCGAAATTGTTAGGAAAAGTAGGGAAGCGTATTTAGAGCCGTAATGCCCGAGAGGGAATGTGAGTTCGAATCTCATCAAGGTTACAAAAAAAGATTTTTTTTTCTGCGCAAAATAATTGCGCACTTGATTTGAAATATTTGCAAAGAAATAAAACGTTCATTGAATAAAAATATCAAGCAAGTCTTGTTGGGTGTTTCTGTATAGCACTATTGTAGTATTCTTTTTGCTTTTGCAAATGATGTCATACTATTCAACTTGACTTGAAGGTTTCGGTAGTTCGCCAAAAAACTATCACCACTATTAGTCGTGGGTTCGAATCCCACTCCCGATTTATCGGGATAGTTCAGTCCGGTTAGAACAATAGATTGATTACGTAGGTTCGAATCCTACATGCAATTTTGGTTTGCATTTGACAGCGGCTTGTCGCCAACAGACTAAAAATCTGTTTTCAGAGTTCCATCACTCTCAAAAAAGATGACCATTAAAAATCTTTGGTCTTAGTCGGTTTAATTTGACTTTGTCTTAGAAAAACACATAAGAAAAAACCTGAAATACGAATCGATTTCAGTTCCGTTTTTTTGCTTTTGTATTGGCTTGTAACTTAAATTTTAAAAGTTTCAAAAAAGAATACTAAAGCCTTAAAATGCAATTGCTCTCTAACTTATTTCCGTTTTAGATTATGGATGAAGGACTGAAGATTTTTTTCAATTAAAATAAAAAAACAACAAAATAAAATTAAGAAATTATGATAAAAAGAATTATTATCAATGCGTACCAAGTAGGTTTGATTTTTGAAAAAGGAAAATTAGTAGACGTATTACAACAAGGAACTTTTTGGATTTTAGGAAACAAAGAAGTAAAAACATACGAAATGAAACAATCTTTCGTAGCACCAATAGAATTAAATATTTTATTGCAAAATGAAAAATTGGCTTCACTTTTAGAAATTGTAGAAGTAGCAGATAATGAATTGGCTTTATATTTTACAAATGGCTTATTTAAAGAAGTTTTACTAACGGGTAGATATGCGTTTTGGAAAGGCTATGTAGAAAATTCATTTATTAAAGCCGATGTTTCCAAAGTAGCTATTACTGAAAAAATTATGGATGCTTTATTGGAAAACGTTAAAGTAAGACCTTTTGTTAGAAAATTTGAAGTAGCCAACTTTGAAAAAGGATTACTATTTGAAAACGGAAAAATTATAAAAGAATTACAAGCTGGAACGTATTACTTTTGGAAAAATGCCATATCACTTGAAGTAAAAAACATGGATGTGAGACAACAACAAATGGAAATCTCTGGTCAAGAATTATTGACAAAAGACAAAGCCGCTTTGCGTATTAACTTTTTTGTAAGATACCAAGTTGTAGATACCATTAAAGCCTTAGTGAACAACAAGGAGTTTGACAAACAATTGTACATTGTGATGCAATTGGCGATAAGAACTTTCATTAGCAACTTTACATTAGACGAATTGTTGACTAGAAAAGATACGATCTCGAAAGAAATTTTAGAACAAGTAACTTCCAAAATTAACGATTTAGGTTTAGCGGTTTCTGATGCTGGAATTAGAGATGTTATTTTACCAGGTGATATGAAAGAAATCATGAATCAGGTTTTGGTGGCCGAGAAAAAAGCGCAAGCCAATAGCATCATGAGACGTGAAGAAACGGCTGCTATGAGAAGCATGTTAAACACCGCCAAATTAATGGAAGAAAACGACATGTTGTGGAAATTGAAAGAAATGGAATATGTAGAGAAAATTGCAGATAAAATTGGTAAATTAACTATTTCTGGAAGCGGAAACATCATCGGACAATTGAAAGAAATTTTCGTAAAATAATAAGTACACCAAACCTGTCAGGTTTTAATAGAGCAACATCATGAAAAAAAGAATCATAAAAGAAGAACCCAAATACATCACTCAAAACCCAACATTACCAAAAGCTATTATCTGCGATTTAGATGGAACTTTAGCTTTTATGAACGGGAGAAATCCGTTTGATGCGGGACGATGTGAGCAAGATATTTTAAATGAACCCGTTGGCAATTTGTTGCGAAACTACAAAATGTTAGGATATCAAATCCTTTTAGTTTCGGGAAGAGAAGATCAATTTAAACCACAAACACTATTGTTTTTAGAAAAGCATTCGATTGCATTTGATATGTTACTGATGCGAAAAACTAAAGATTACCGAAAAGATGCTAGTATAAAAACAGAGATTTATAATGAATACATAAAAGATAAATTTTTTATAGAGTTTGTATTAGACGACAGAAATCAAGTAGTAGATATGTGGCGAAAAGAATTAGGATTACCCTGTTTTCAGGTTTTTTACGGAGATTTTTAGATGACCTAGAATAACATCCATCAAGTAATGGCTGCTCAACAAGATTTGGTGGACGTAGTAGCGAAGTTTACCCAAAAAATGGTACGAATGGCGGAAGATGGTAGTCATGAGGATTAAAACCAATTTTCAAACCTGACAGGTTTATAAATATTTTTGCCACGAATTTTCGAAGGAATCGGATTTGCTATTCGAATTCATTCGTCCCGATGTATCGGGATAAATAAAAGGAACTAATTTTCACATTAGTTTTTAAAAAAATTCGAGAATTCGTGGCAAATAACAAAACAGCATCATTGCGAATCAAACAATAAGATAAACTTTATACTATTCCTAAACCTGACAGGTTTTTGAAACCTGTCAGGTTTTATAACCCATTTTAAAAACTGTTATTTTATTTTCATTTAGAGAAAAAAATAACGGTTTTTGTTATTTATTTTTTAGTTTAAAATAAAATAACAAAATTTGTGACAAAAAATTCTGTTTGAAAAAATTTGTGACAAAACTGTGACAAAAAAATTGCTCGATTAAATTTTGTGACAAAAAGTGTAACAAAAAAATAATTAAAAAACAGGTAATTCTACGTGGTTTTAAGAATGTTTTTTTGGTTAATTTTGGGAACGACTATTTAACAAAAAATCATGAAAATACTAGAAGAAATAATGAAAATACTAGGCTACAAAATTGAGAAGATAATTAAGCTTGAAGAAATAGTTGTAGAGGCCACAGAAATTAATATTGAACAAAAAACTAAAGGATATTTTAAAATTTATACCGAAATAGTATTCAATAAGTATTCAAATCGCTTAAAACAAATTAAGAACAATTTAATTTGTAAATTGGGCTACCCTATAAATATTAATAATAATTCATTTGAAGACCTAACTCCAGTAATTGTTAATAATGGTAACATTTACATTGATTCACTATTTTGGGCTTTAAAAAACAAGAATGTAAAAAACATCGCATTAACTGGTTCATATGGTTCAGGTAAGAGTAGTATTCTAAAAACTTTTAAAGAAAAGCATCCTGAATTCGAATACTTGAATATTTCATTAGCAACTTTTGATGATTTATTCGACAAATTAGAGGAAAGTACAATTCAGTCAACAAAGCTTGATTCTACTAAATCAGATGAAATAAATAAAAAAATAGAACTTAGTATTCTACAACAAATGCTTTATGTTGAAAAAAGCAGTACAATTCCAAATTCAAGATTTCAAAGAATAAAAAACTTAAAAAATCATTCTATATATATCAACTCAATATTTTGTTTAACAACTGTATTAGCTTATATTTTTCTATTTCACAATACTTTAATTACAAAACTAAATTGCGTTAAATTCTATTTTTTTGAAAGTAAAAACTGTGAAATCAATTTTAAAATTTTCGAAATTCTTTCTATTATATCTCTTTTTTTAGGAGCTTTTTATATTATTAAAAGCTTTGTAAAAACTGTAAATGATTTTAAATTTAATAAAATAAATCTGAAGGGAGAAGTAGAATTAAACAGAGAAGTTACTGATAATTCCATTTTAAACAAAAACATTGATGAAATAATTTACTTTTTTGAAAGAACAAAATATAATGTTGTTTTAATTGAAGATTTAGATCGATTTCAAGAACCTGAAATATTTACAAAACTTCGAGAAATAAATTTATTAATAAATATTTCTAAACAAGTTAACAGACATATTGTTTTTATTTATGCTTTGAAAGATGAAATGTTCAAAAACAGTGATAGAACAAAATTTTTTGATTTTATTTTACCAATTATCCCTGTTATTAATTCATCAAATTCTTATGACTTTTTGTTAGAAAAATTGAAGAATGATGAAATAGATAAAAATTTATTATATGATATCTCATTATATATTGATGATATGCGTTTATTAAAAAACATAATTAATGAATATAAAATTTATCATGACAAACTTACTAAAGAAACAGAAATTGAATTAATACCTAATAAATTATTGTCATTTATTATTTACAAAAACTTATTCCCTAAAGATTTCGCAATACTACATAAAAATGAAGGAATGATTTATGAAGTTTTTAATATAGATTTAAAAACAATCAAACAAAAACAGACTGAAATTGAGGAACAAAAAATTATTGATAATAATAACGAAATAACAAAATTAAAAGATATAGTTGATAATAAAACAAAAATAAACAATATAAAAGATTTACGAAAACTTTATATTTCAGAGTTATTCAAATTACTCCCAAATGAAACGACAAGTATTATTATTAAAGAGAAAACATATTTTTTAAATCAAATAGACAAACTAATTGAGGAGGATGTTTTTGAGGAAATAAGAAAAACAAAAGTAATCTCATATACAGAAAAATTTCTTGACACATATCTTCATAGAATAAATACTGTTCCAACTGAAATGGACTTAAGTTTTGAAAAAATTGAAAGTAAAGTTGATTTAAATTATAATTATGATAAAAGAGTTGAATTTATATTTGAAAAAGAAAATAAAGATATTGAAAAATTAAAAAATTTAAATCGTATCTCAAATGAGGAAATAAACAAAATTAAAAGCTATAGTCTTCATAAGATTTTAACAAAAAATAAAAATTCAGATGAACAACTCAATGTTGAATTAAAAAAGTCAGATGTTTTAGTTTATTTTATAAGCAATGGCTTCATTGCAGAAGACTACTTTGATTATATTTCGATTTTCAAAGAAGGAGATATCAGTAGAAACGATAAAAATTTCATTCTAAGTATTAGAAATAATAATGCCCTACAAGTTGATTTTAAGTTAGATAAAATTGAAAATTTGATTAAGCATTTAGAAAACGATTTTCATAAAAATGAAATTTTAAATATTCAGTTCATTGATTATTTATTAGAAAAAGAAATTGGTGACTTTGACAAAATATTTATTCAATTTAATGATGAAAATGAAAGAACGAAAGAATTCATAGAGCTTTATGTGAAAACAGGAAAACATATTGAAAAATTTGTAAAAACAATATGTTTAAAATACTCGAATTTTTGGAATTATATTGATGGAAGTAATTTAACAAATGACAATAAGGACTTTATACTTAAACCCTTACTTATGAATGTTAGTCCCGAAATTTTGAAAATTCAGGATAAGGATAAAAAACTTTCAAATTATATTTCTAAAAAAAGTGATTTTCTTAATTTAATTCATTTTGAAAATAAAAATATAGAAAATAGTTTATTAATATTAAAAATCAAATTTATTTCTCCATTAGATTCACAAGTAAATCAAAATTTATTTGACTTTATATATAAAAATAATTTATATGAATTAAATATTGAAATGATTAAACAGATTATTTTTGAGAAAACTGAAGAAGAAATCTTAGTGAGTGATTTAGAAATCTCAAACTACACAACTATATTAAATTCAAAATGTGAGTTTTTAATTTATTATATTGAAGAAAACATAAAACAGTATATAACTAATGTGTTTTTAAATCTTGAAAATAACACAAAAGAAAGTGAAAAATTTTTAATTAATTTAATAAATAACCCAAAACTTAATGATCAAGAACAACTTTATGAAATTATTAAATATCAAGATGTAGTATTTGAAAATATTGAAGATATAAAAAATCCTGAAAGTTGGATTAATTTATTTTCACTAAGTAAAATAAAACCGACTTGGTTAAATGTATTCAAATACTATGAAAAGTATAATTTTGATGAGTTCTTAATTCCATATTTAAACATTGAAAAAAATTATTTGGAATTATCAAAAATTGACATAAAAAGCACATCTATCAAAGAAGAAATGAGAGATGAATTTATTGAGAATTTAATCTTGACAGATGAGATTTCCGATATTGCATATTTATTTCTAATCAAAAATATTGAGGATAGTTATGATGAATTAGAAATTGAAAATATTGGGGAAACAAAAATAACAATGTTGATTGAAAAAGGAATCATTGCACTTCGCAAAGAAAATTTTGAATTGTTAAGAGAAAATTTTTCAGGCAAACAAACTTTCTTAATTAAATTGAATTTTGACGAATATATTAAACAAAGAGATGAAGAAGTAATCGATTACGAACTTGAAGAAAAAGAATATGAATCATTATTAAGTTCTAATTTAACCCAAGAAAACAAAATTGAAATAATTACTGAAATATCCGAAAACCAAATTAGTAAAGAAAACAATCTAGGCAACTTAATTGGAGAAATTTTAAAAAGTCACTCAGCTATTGCGCTCTCTTATTCGTATTTCATAAATTTATTACAGAATATTACTTCTTTAGATACAAAAGTAAAATTATGCAATATATACTTTAATCTTTTCTCAAGTGAAGTTAATAAAATTGAAACTGTTTTAGCATTACTAAGCACTCCATTTAAAGAAATAATAGAGGTTGGATTAATAAAACCACCTATTAAAAACAATGAAAATAATTTAAAATTTATTGAAAATTTAAGGAAAATTAAATTTATTTCAAGCTATTCCGCAAAAGATGATAAAATAACTAAAATAAGAAGAAAGTAACCATAACACCAGACAGCCTCAAACCTGTCAGGTGTTTTTATTTACACAAAGCGCAAACCCACTCTACAATCTGTTATTTATTTTTCATTCCAAAAATAAAACAACAAAAGTTGCAACAAAAAATATTTTCAAAAAAAATGTTACAAAAGCACTTTATAAAAAACTTTACTAAATTAAAAAAACGCCAGTCCGAGTGTTTTTTGCAGCGTAAAAACGGAACAAAAAAACACTCAAACTGACGTTAATTTTATGAAATCAATTAGTTATTAATTGATTTTAACCATACTTATTTTCTCTAAAGTTACCTGAACATCTCCTGAACCATTCTTTTTGATAATAACTTCAAAAGGTTTATCCGTTGACAACAAAACATCCGACACATAATAAGAATAATTCAGTTTTACACCCTCCTCACTAATAGTATGATTATCTCCTGTTCCATGGTTATGAGTTACACCGAAAAAAGTCATCATTCCAACATATTTATCTTCTTCTCCAGAATAACGTAAATAAACAGTATAATAATCAACTGGTTCTTTATATAACACTATATCTAAATTTAAAACCATATTTGAATTCGCTTCACTTTTAAACATCTTACTTGTGTTTTTAGATAATTTATTTTCTATTTTATGGATAAAAGTAGTTTCTCCTAGTGTTTTGTTTATTTTTTGTTCCCAAACAAGTGTCTTTTTTGGTTCTTGAAAAGAAGTTTTATTCATCTTTATATTTTCATTAGATGCTAATTGTTCATCATCATCCGTGTACAGTAAATTGTCATATTTATAATCTAAATTATAAACAATATCATACATTTGTTGTACCGTATAGGTTACTTTTTGTCCATTCGGTTCAATAAATTCATATTTCCAAGGATATTTTTCTAATTCTGCTAATGTAGGTCTTTGCCCATAAGGACTAACATCCCAAGATTCCCAAATACGATCCACCATACTATGATGCAACCAAAAAACTGGGTCAAAACCTGCAGATGGTACCAATCCCATTAACCCATCAGTTTGTTTTTGATAAATTTCATTGTAATGCTGCCCTCTACCAATATAGCCATGCATGAAATTATGCGGTGAACCTTCTAAAGCAGCACTAAAACCAGCCCCCCCTGCAAAAGAAGGAATGTTTTTCAATTTGTTAATTGACTTTAATAAATTTATAACATCTGCTTGTTGAATAGGTTTACCTTCATTTAAAATGTCTTGTCTAGCATTTTCATATAATGAACTTTGTGGAGTTCTTAATTCTTCTGGCATTACATTATTTTCACCATAATTCCAATACGGAAGGGCAAAACTGACTTTTCCAGATAATTCTCTAACAATTTTTTCTAAATGCCAAATATACATTCTGTGCCATAGAAGAAAATGCAATTTCGAATTTTCACTATTGGTGTGTGTACAATCTCCCCATGCCCATAGTTTATTGATAATATTTTGATATTGTGCGCAAAGTTGGTTTTTTCCAATAATGGTATTTGGAATATTATGTATTGCTCCTTGATAATACCATGACAAACCATTATCACAGCTCATTTCTCGCATTTTTTTAAATGCTACACTCATAGCTTCCAAATCGGCTTTTCCTTCTGGTGATGAAGCGTTTTTTCGCACATACTTGATGTTACTTTTGTTTTGACTATAGCCTATAGCTACCAACAAAATCATTGCTAATAAAAGAGTTACTTTTTTCATTTTCTTTGTTTTGATTACTATTTATTATTTACTTACTCTATAATACCTCAACTTCAAAAGTGAGGATTTCTGAATATTCTGGATTTGCCTTATCATAGATCTTAAATTTAACGACGCCTTTTCCTGTTTTTTGAGTTGGAATGACATGAATGGCAATAAATCCTTGCTGGTCTGCATTTAGTTTATTAAAAACTGAACCTTTCGGAATTCCAATCTGACAAGCTCCGTGTTGACACATAGAACAATCCCATTCCTTTGGAAAAGAATTATAAACGGTTTCCCAAACCAAGAATATGGGTTTGTCAGAAATGTTTTCTACTTTGATTTTAGAAATATCTAAACGTTTCCCTTTTGTTACATTTTCTTTATTGATTGCATTACCAACTACTGAAAAAGTAGGCTTGCTTTGCGCAAAAGTGAAACCAAAAAGCAAGAAAAAAAGAAGGGTATTAAAAATTGTTTTCATATATGTAGATTTTATTTTTTAGTGGTTATATATGTTATCACCTTTTTATTTATTGGTGTTTGCTTACGCAAACTTTTTGTTAATGGCGATTTCATATTTTTATATTTTAATGTTAATAAAAGACAGGAATTTTTACTTTATAAATGACTTTGCCAATTTTAGGATCTATATAATTATAAACTATTGATTCATTCTCTTTTGAATGAACTAAAAAAAGTTGTATCTCCATGGTTTCCTTACTATGTAAAACCACTTTAGTAGTTTCTGATGTTTTTATACTATTAGATGTATTTCCGAAAATAATTTCAGGATGCATTGTTACAGGAAATTCAATTTCATGATTATATAAACCTGCATTCACAATACGAAGAATAATTGTATCTTTTCGAAGATTTAAAGGCTGCAAACCATTTGTTTTTTTTGCTAATTTTCCATTAATCAAAAAATAATTGGGTTGATATTCCAGAAGTTTAAAGGGATTATTTATTGCATTTTGATTCTCATTCATAATATCATCTGTATGCCAATTAGTATCAATTTCATGGCTACACCATACTACCTCATCTGTTTTTTTTGATTCTAATTTTTCCTTCTCCCGGATATTAATAATTCCGAACATACCTGCTTGAAGATTAAACGGATAATTTTCTGGACTGTAATAAAGATATGTCCCCGTATTTTTTGCTAAGATTCGATATAATCCATGCTCCATGTGAGCTACAGGCTTGTTCTTAATAATTTTATTTTCCTCATCAAGCTGTTTAAAATTAATTCCTTCAGCAAATAACGATACTGGATTACCTTGAGAAATATTCCAAAAATCAATAGTAAGACTATCCCCAACTATCATTTCTATTGGAGAACCTGGTAAACTTACTTGTCCAGATAGTGTACTACTAAAACCAAATGATCTTATTTTTTTGTTCTTATTTACTACTAATTCTCCTGTTGTTCTACCGATAACTAATATTTCTTTTTGTGCTGACGATGAAACTGTCATAAAAAAGACAATTATTCCAAATACAATCCCTTTATTACTTCGCATAGCTTTAAACTAATTTATATGTGGTATTAAATTAATTAAGTCTTTAATTTCAAATAAAGCTGTAACAAGAAGACACAATTAATTTAACATCTTCATTTAGAGTACATTTCTTTATTTTAAAAAACACCTATTCTAGTAAAGTTTTTCGATTTCTATCTCTCAATAGTATTAACTGGGGGGAGTAGCAGACTTTTTTAAAGTAGTTTCTGCTCTACTTTTTTATATTATAAAACTAGCATAAGAAATCTAGAGGAATTAAAATTATGTCATGAAACCTTTAATTTATGGCACAAAACACAAATAATGTTTTATAACTTTTATTACGCAAAAACGCTTACACATTTTTATCTTTAAAAAAGCCATTTAAAATAAAGAGAAATTATACTTCACACAGAATCACAAAATTTTCTTCATATACTACTTTACGTCTAAAATAATTGAATTTAAATAATTGTCTTACGAGTTCGGAAATGATTGTAAGGATCTTTTGAAAAATTAATTTTGATTTTTTTCAATTTATCATAATTCTTGTCAAAATAAACAGATGTTGGTATACTATTATCTTTAAAACTAATAAAAGAACCTGAGGTATTCGGAATATTGAAATTACGCGCAACATCAATCCAATCCATGGCACGATTCGTATTTTCATATACTGAATCATTTTGGAAATGAGAAGGATCAATTTTTTCATAGTTAGTCTCATTCCACCAAGCTTGGTATTGAATGGTATAAAGTTTGTCCTTATAAGGAAATGCCGTTGGATTGTTTTTTCCAATTTTACTATTATAATAATCACCTACTATTGCGCCCAAAGTAACATAAGTAAATATACCCAAACCACGATTTTCTGGCTGTATTAAAGAAGAAGTTAGGCTCAATAAAAATTGTTTGTATCCTTCGTCATTTAAACCTTCATGATTAACAAAACGAGATGTAATTTTATGCGGAGCAGGATCGTCCAAGTCTGGAGGAATTGGCACACCTGAAAGAGTCGCTGCTTCTTTTCCTTTTACTCGTGTTTTTGCTTTTATTTTTTCCTGTGTTTTTGCAAATGATTCTCTGTCCCAACTGCTCATAAGACCGTTTTTATTGATATAAAATTCTTTAGCAGTTTTGATTTTAAAATTTATTTCAGGACCTTTCACTGGCGCAGTGAGAGGTGTTTTAGAAGAGACTAAAGGGATATATTTCTCAAATGGTTCTGTATGAACTCCTCCTTCACCATCAATATGAATACCCATTGGTAAAACGTTTTTAAACCATTCATAAACGAATGTTACTAATTCATCACAATTGCCTTCCCAATATCCGTACATACAACAACCGTGAGATATTTTTTTATAATCAAATTCATCTACAGTAGGGCGTCCATTAATTTTAAAATTAGTACCTATAAGTTTGGATGTGTTTTCTGACTTAATAACTTCTTCCCAAGTCTTTAGAATTTCTAAAGTTGGAAAATCATCTTTTGGATACTTTTCTTTATCGTCGTAATGATTCCAATGTAATTCGAATTTAATTAATTCTTTAGGCAAATCAAAAGTTTGGATTCTTAGTTCGGTTACAATACCATAACTCAAACCACCTCCACCACGAAGTGCCCACAATAGTTCTGGAACATGCCCATCCTTCGGGTCTTCATCAACTCTAACCTCCGAACCGTCTCCAAGTATCATAGTAGCACCTTTTAAATGTTCACAATTCATACCTACTTTTCTGGTCCAAGGTCCCCAGCCTCCACCAAGAGTATAACCTGTAATACAAACTGTAGCACAAGTACCATGTGCTATCATTACGTCTTTATCAGCTAATTTTGATGTTAAGCAAATAAAGCGATTTCCCGCTCCGATTTCTGCAATTTTGGTAGTTTTATCTATTTTAACAGAAGTCATTTTTGACACATCAATTGTTACGACATTAGTTCCTGACGACTCGCCTTCGTGATCATGACCACCTGCTCTCACTCTGATAGGAATTTGGTTTTTAGTTGCAATATCAAATGCCTTTTGCACATGTTCTGGAGTTTCACAATAAACAATTGCTAAAGGATTTTGCTGTAAACGAGTATTAAATACTTGGGATCCCTTAAAATATCCCAACTTTTTGTTTGGCTCTATATCCAGAGATGTAAATATTGTAACTCTTGGTAATTGATCACATAATTCTTTAACACAAATTTCTGATTTAGTAAAATACTCATTTAAATAATTATTGTAATCGGATTCGGGACTGTTTTCCATTTTCCATAATTCACCCTCACCTTCATATCCGTCTTGCAACCAAATTTCGTTAAAAGCATGACTTAAAAATTGCCCTTTTTTATTCCCAGAACATTCAAATGCTACGTTGCCAAAACCTTTATCATATTTAATCCATAGTTGATCGTCTCCTTTTTCCCAATATTTTAGTGACAGTTGTCCATTGGTATGACTCAGATATAAACCTTTTTCGCAACCTTGGCAAGCCAAGGCTATTGTTCCATTATCCTGATATTCAATAGCGAAAACTATTGTTACGCCTTTATTACTTTTCTGCAAAACAAGTTTTTCTTTTGAATAGCTGAGATAATTGCCATTTTCTTTACCAAGCGCTTCTAAAACAAGGTGTCCTGTAATCGTCATATTTATGTTATTTATGATATATCACTTACTCTATTTAGGCTTTTCAGTTGCCGCCTCTCAATTGGTTAACTGTATGAGTACAGTTCGTCTTTTTAAGTAGTTTATGCTCTACTTTTAGTTTCATAAAGCTACTATAAGAAATGTAGAGAAATTATATTTATGTCATGAAACCTAATCTTTATGACTTGAAATGCAGAAAATGAGGTGTGAAAATGATTTCAAAAAGAAAAAGAAATAAATAGTAAAAATATTTATCATAAGTATTTGAAAATAAAAGGATTATTAGTTTAAGTTAAAGAAGAATAAACTTATTTACAAAAGCAATTGGTCATCCCAGAACACAACCAAATTTATTTTAAAACAATTTCAACAAATACCAAACTACCTAACAATCTAAAACCTATTTGTTGTTTTTTTAAGTTAACCAATTTTAAACCTGTTATTTATTTTCGTTCAGAGAAAAAAATAACGGGTTTTGTTATTTATTTTCCACTTCAAATAAAAAATAACAGAAACTGTGATTAAAAAATTATTACAGAAAAAAAATCACAGACGCGGCATAATTCTTGAACTAGAAAAAAAACTAACCAATCTACTTTATCATGTACACTAGCAAAAACACTTACGGCAGAAAAAGCATTACACCAAAAGCTAAAAAACTACATCCTTTTGTAGACTTAACCGCTATGGTCAATTTATCCTTTTTATTAATGATGTTTTTCATGTTGCAAAGTTTCATTAAAAAACCAACCGCTATGGATTTAAGTTTGCCTCAAGATGCTTGTGTCGATGGAAGTATATGCTGTGGCGACAATGTTGGTTGGAAAACTTTTACTATTTTATTAGGCGAAAACAACAAAGTAGTTACATATATCGGATTGGCTCAATGTCCAGTAGAAAAACCAAAAACGTTTCAATCAGGTTCGTTAGCCTTAAGAAATGAAATTTTTACCTTCAATGAATTTGTCAAAGAACGAGTTGAAAATCCAGATAGAGAGGGCTTATTTGTAGTTATCAAACCAAGTGCAGCTTGCGTTTTTGAAAACGTTGTAGAAACTATAGATGAAATGCACATCAATAAAGTGAGAGGCTATACAATTAGTGACCAACTTTACAAAGAGGAACAAAAGCTATTAGATGAAAATAATTTATAAATTAAATTCAAATCTTTCTAAATTTGCTAAAAACAAACCACAATGAAATTCATCACCAACCGAACCATAATTATAAAATCTATTCTTGCAGCCTTACTTATTTTATGCATTAAAAATTTTGTTTTCAAAAACTTGTCGTTCTACGGACAAGATTTTCACGATTTAATTGAGTTGTCTGATATTACAATTATTTTCACAGGTGCGTTTTTTGTTTTCGGATTATTATTAGCCGCTACGATGTCGGATTTTAAAGAAAGTGAGCGTATTCCTGGAGAAGTAGCTTCCAATTTAGAAGCGATAAAAGATTGGATTTATTTAGCCTTAAGAGCACCAAGAACCGGTACTTCCGATTTATGTAAAGAAGAATTAAACCAACCTTTTTTAAGAGATCAATTACTTTTAATTACAGACGGAATTATCTCTTGGATTTATTCTAAAGAAAAAGATTCCAACGTCATTTTTCCATTGCTTCGAAATTCTAATGAAATTGCCTATTACTTCGCAGAACGCGGTGTGGATAAAGAAGCTATAAAAGGTATTCAAGAAAACACGAACGCGATGCGAAAACAACTTACTCGCGCCTACTCTATTTCTCGAAATAACTTTATAAAACCTGCCTACATTTTACTTAAAAGTATTTTGTTTATTGTGATGTCGTTGTTGTTGATTACAAAATTTAAATCGAACCCAGCAGATTATTTCGTTACAGCAGCTGTTACTTTTTTATTCTGTTATTTGTATTTATTAATTAGAGGTTTAGATGATCCTTTCGATGTTTCTAACGATGAAATTGATGTCGACTTAAAACCAATTGACAGATTCAGACAACGATTAGGCAATGATTTTTTAGTGTAAAAATTGACAAAAAAAAAAACACCCAATTACTTGAGTGTTTCTTCCTAATTAACCATATTTATTTTATTTTCTATTTCTATCATCAATAATTACCATTGATGCATTTGGAGTTGGCAATCCTTTTAACAATCCGCTATAAATATGACTCAAATCATTTGGTCTTAAACCTTTGTTATTTGAATGACAAGAAAAACACGTACCAAAAGCATTATAAGTATCTCCATTTTGAGCATACGTTTCCATTGTTGAATTGGCTAACTGACTTGCACCAATTGCTACACCAGCAACTTTTAAAGAATCTACTTTTGGATTATAACTATATCCGTTTGGTGCTGTTCCGCTATCCGTCCATGTTGCACCAATAAAAATATAATTCTTTCGTACATCTTTACCTTTTAATTTAGAAATTACAGCATTATTAATCGCAATAATTTCACTGTTTGAAGCTGCAGGCGAAGCGTCTTCAGCATTTGGCTTTACATCCACCGCACTTCCCCAAGGTTTTGTTCTAAGCGTATTACTTGGTGAAATTGTATAGCCTTTTTTAGCCATAATAGAATCGCCAGAAAAAACCATATGAGAAATATTCGTAGAATCTTTTAGGTTGTTATTAAACAGCCAATCGTTTCCTTCGTCTGCTAAAACAGTTTCAGTAATGCCGTCTTTGTTCAAATATTGATAAGCGGCATTTGGTGTATTGTGTTGGTGTTCAAATGTAGCCCAAATCATTTCTGGATGTCCGTTAGCACTTCCAACAATATGCATTCCTACTAAAGCTAATTTTATTTTACGTTCTCCATTAATAATCCATAATTTGTCGCTATTTTTTTTATAAACAGGAACCATAGCTTCGATAGTAATAAATTCCTCCACATTTTTTAATGAAGTCGCCTCAACCCAAGAAGTTTTAATTTCAATAGCTAATGTATTAGGGTTTTTCAAAATAATTCCATTTTGTTTCGCGAAATTAAAGATGCTATCTTTTTCAGCTTTTGTAGTTGGAAATTGATTTCCCGACATTTTCTTTTGCTTTACAGCATTTAAAAATTCGGCATACACATCATTTACCATAGAAATATAATACACTAAATTTCCATTAGCATCCATTAATACATCATCCGTTGCTTGCCCTTCTTCACTTACTATTTTACCAGTTTTATCAACATTAGCCATAGCTCGTAACAATTGACCTGGTTTATTTGGAATTAAATCTCGGTGTCCATCAATTTTAGGTGATACGGTATAAAATTCTTGAGATTCAAAAACAGCTTTGTTTGAACTGTCTTTTGAGGTCATCCAAAGAAACATTCTTTCCGACCATTTATAAAAATCACAATTGTTATCATGTACAAAATCTACACTGTTTGCTGGTGTTACTTCTCCGTTTTCAGTAACCTCTCCACTTTTAAACCAAGTGGCAAAATCCTTTTCAGATAAATCACATAATGGTTTGACATTTTGAGGTAATTTTCCGTTTTCAATTACACAAGAAACAACTATTGCTCCAACTAATGTTACTGAAAGTATTCTTTTTAAAATAGTTTTTTTCATAATAAATAGTTTTTAAGTTTTCGAATTAATTGGGATTTGTTTAAAAAAAAGAGGCTGATTATTACAAAGCAACCTCTTTTAATTTATAATTCAATTACCCAACACAACAAAGTTCATAAGTCTTTATAGCTATTGGATAGACAATAATTATTTTTTTGAAGCTACAGGCACATTTTCAATATGTGTATTTGCATAAGCAAACCCTCCAGTTCCATTCCAAGAACCATCTATAGCTAAATGTGCATCAAAAGGAATTTCAATTGGCATATCTCCATCAGAATGAATCATACCTTTTACTGCTACAACTTGAGTAACAGATCCAAAACCAGTAGCATAAATTGTTCCTGTAACTTGTCCGCTATAATTTCCGTTTTGGATAGCTTGAGTAACATGTACTGAACCAGTTACTTTGTGTTGAGATGGTACTACAACAAAAGAAAAATGAACAATAGGAGCTCCTGGCATTCCTACGTTTCCTATTGTACCTTGAGCTAAATAAGCTCCTTCTAAATTAGATTGTGTTGACATAATTTGGTTTTTTATATGGTTTTTGTCCTACTCTTTTGGCTTTTCGGTTCCGCCTTTGTTTAATTTAAGAATCTACTAGTATTAATTCTTGTAGTAAAATTATCACGAATAATAATGTGGAATTTAATTATTGTCATGAAACGGGATTTTTGATACATGAGTAAAGAATATAACAGGAACAAAGCATCTATCTAAATTTCTATAAATCGATTTTTATTTAACTTTTAACGTATCAAACAAGAAAATGAACGCTAATTTGTAACCAATTGACCGATTTTATAATAATTAAAATATACTTCTCTTCATGTTAGCGTTTAAATAAATAGCTAATTATGATGCACAACACTGCAAATTGAACCCTTTTATTTATTAAGTATAAATATTTCTTAAAATTAGGTTTATTAACCAAACGAAAAACCTTCATATCGATTAAACAGTTAAATATCAAAAGTGTAAATCCTATATAATTACCTTTGAAGTAGAAATTTAGATTCAAAATTTGGTACATAAATTTCCACTAAATTAAGTTTAACTAATACATCATTAATCATGGAAAAATTTTTTTCAATTTTAATTTTTTGTTGCTTACTTTCAAACTGTTCTGACGACGACCAAGCAACAATGGCGACCACATCAACTACATTAGCTAGTAAACCAGAAGCTAATTCATTATTTGACAATTCACACAAAGGCATTTACAAGGGAATCGTAATCGGGAATACTTCAGGTGTCTTATATGTTGATTTATAAAATGATGATAAAATTTGGGCAAAGTTCCAAACAGAGAATAATGAAACCTATATTTTAGAAAATGTTCCTATTCTAGGAGGCGACGGAAAAGACATTTTACCAATTTACAGATATCGTTTTGCGAATGATAATATATCATTTGAGATACGATTAAATGAAAGCGGAGGAGTCATTGCTACATCAAATTTTAATTTCTATTCAAGTATAAATTCAAAAATTTGCCTTATTAAGGAAAAATCCAACTCATTAGTTAAATGTTATACAGGTAGGTTTGAAAGTCAAGATGAATCTGGTAATGTTAACTTTACTACTGACGGAGAATTAAAAGTAAAAGGCCTATCAAAAGAATTTAATTCAAGGGATTTTATTGATATAAATGGAGAAATAAAATTATTTTCACCAACTGATGAAATTTCAAAAGCAAAAGATAACGGTAATCCTTTTACTCAATACCAATTAAATGCAAACTTACATATTGGGCAAATAACAGGGCTTATGGAGAAAAACAAATTCAACGGAAACTGGACATACGCTGATAGTAATTTTGGAATTTGGAATGCAACCAGAATACTATAGAAACACTATTATTTTATATAAAATGTTCATTTATTAATTTAGATGAACATTTTTTTTTAAAACTTTTGTAACTTTTTACAAACTTCTTACGTATAACAATAAGAACTTTTAAAGTTAGGAGAAAACCCCATGAGACAACTTAAAATAACCAAGCAGGTTACTAATCGTGAAACTGCTTCCCTAGACAAATATTTACAAGAAATTGGTAAAGTAGATTTAATTACTGCCGATGAAGAAGTTGAATTAGCGCAACGTATAAAAGCGGGAGATCAACGCGCCTTAGAAAAATTAACAAAAGCGAATTTACGTTTCGTAGTTTCTGTTGCAAAACAATACCAAAATCAAGGTTTAACGTTACCCGATTTAATTAATGAAGGAAATTTAGGTTTAATCAAAGCGGCACAACGTTTTGATGAAACACGTGGTTTCAAATTCATTTCTTATGCCGTTTGGTGGATTCGTCAATCGATTCTTCAAGCTTTGGCTGAACAATCTCGTATTGTACGTTTACCATTAAACAAAATTGGTTCTATCAATAAAATCAACAAAATGTACGCTTTATTAGAGCAATCTAACGAACGTCCACCAAGTGCTGAGGAAATTGCAAAAGAACTAGATATGACAGTAAATGATGTAAAAGAGTCAATGAAAAACTCTGGTCGTCATTTATCAATGGATGCTCCACTTGTAGAAGGTGAAGATTCTAACTTATACGACGTATTACGTTCAGGTGAATCTCCAAATCCAGATAGAGAATTAATCCATGAATCTCTTCAAACTGAAATTGAAAGAGCGTTAGAAACTTTAACTCCAAGAGAAGCGGATGTAGTTCGTTTATATTTCGGATTAAGTGACCAACATCCAATGACATTAGAAGAAATTGGTGAAACTTTCGATTTAACTCGTGAGCGTGTTCGTCAAATTAAAGAAAAAGCAATTAGAAGATTGAAACATACTTCTAGAAGTAAAATATTAAAAACGTATTTAGGATAGTTCTCGATACAATTTTTTGTTTCGTCAATTCGAGTTTTCGATTTCCAATCGAAAGTTCGAGAATAGAAACAAAAAATCACTCGAACTGACGAATACAAATAGTAAACAACCGTGCAAACGGTTCGTTTTTTGATTGATGATTGAAACTCCGGCTGATTACCGGAGTTTTGTTTTTTTGGCAAACAAATCTCCGGTCAGTTCGCACAAGTGCTCGGGTATCCGGAGTTTTGTTTTTTTGGCAAACAAATCTCCGGTCAGTTCGCACAAGTGCTCGGGTATCCGGAGTTTTGTTTTTAGCCCCCAACCCCAAAGAGGAGTTTCTTACGAAAAAATTACTTTGTGAACTTTGCGAAAATCCTTGCGAACCTTGCGGTTAAATTTAAAACTAGACGCTCTCTGTAATTAATTATCATTATAAAAATATCGCAGTTATTCATATCCTTAAATATAATTGAGACGCAACAAATCAAAACTTTGCGAACTTTGCGAAAATCCTTGCGAACCTTGTGGTTAAATTTAAAACTAGATGCTCTCTGCAATTAATTATCATTATAAAAATATCGCAGTTATTCATATCCTTAAATATAATTGAGACGCAACAAATCAAAACTTTGCGAACTTTGCGAAAATCCTTGCGAACCTTGTGGTTAAATTTAAAACTAGATGCTCTCTGCAATTAATTATCATTATAAAAATATCGCAGTTATTCATATCTTTAAATATAATTGAGAGGCAACAAATCAAAACTTTGCGAACTTTGCGAAAATCCTTGCGAACCTTGCGGTTAAATTTTACCTTTGCCAAACAACATAACTACAATTCAACAACATGACTAAAAACACACTTATTGCTCCATCAGTTTTAGCAGCTGATTTTGCTAATTTACAACGCGACATCGAAATGATTAACAATTCTGAAGCGGATTGGTTTCATATTGATATTATGGATGGCGTATTTGTACCAAACATTTCTTTTGGAATGCCAGTTTTACAAGCCATTTCAAAACACGCTACAAAAACTATTGATGTACATTTAATGATTGTTGATCCAGACAGATACATTTCTACATTTGCAAAATTGGGCGCAAATGTATTAACCGTACATTACGAAGCTTGCAATCATTTACACAGAACCTTACAAGCGATAAAAGCAGAAGGTATGAAAGCAGGAGTAGCGATAAATCCACACACTAGTGTTAAAGTTTTAGAAGATATTATTCAGGATATCGACTTAGTTTGTATTATGAGTGTGAATCCTGGTTTTGGCGGACAAAGTTTTATTGAAAAAACATACGACAAAGTTTTTCAATTGAAAGAAATGATTAGAAGATGTAAGTCGAACACTTTAATTGAAATTGATGGCGGTGTTACTGACAAAAATGCCAAACAACTAGTTGATGCTGGTGCTGATGTTTTAGTCGCAGGAAGCTATGTTTTTGGAGCAGAAAATCCAACGGCAACAATTGCTGATTTAAAGAAAATTACGAAATAAAAAAAACAAGAAGCCTTACAAATTGTTAGGCTTCTTGTTTAATATTGATCGATTAAGTAGTTTATTAAATCCGTAGTGGTAATAATTCCCACTAACAATTCGCCTTCGCAAACAGGTAAAGCGTGAAATTCTTTAGAAGCTAAAATTTCTGCCGCTTCTTTAATTGTAGTGTCTGAAGATATGGAAACTAATTTTTTTGCCATTACTTGTTCTACTGTAAACATATTATAAACTGTAGTATCTACAACATCTTCGTCGTCGTCAATAGCATCCGCAAAAGAAATTCGAAGTAAATCAGTATAACTCAACATGCCCAAAATTTTATTTCCAACCACAACCGGAATATGTCGGATGTTGTGTTTTTTAAATAGCGTTTCAGCTTTTGTTAAATCATCTGACAAATTTAATTTAACTATATTTCTTGTCATTATAGTTGACACGGGAACTAACTTTTTCATAATATTTCGATTTTAACAGTATAAAGTTACATCGAAAAAACATGAAAAAACATGACAGTTATCAGGATTGCAAATGGGTTATGAAATAATTTTCGTTATAATTAATCATCTGTTTGACTTTCAAATACACCTCTGGAAATTTTAATTTAAATTCTTCTGGCGACTCAAAGAAATGTTCTAATAAAACGGCTACAAATTCATACTGATTTTCAAAAGCATATTCTCGTAAAAATCCAGAATTCAACAAATCCTGTCGTAACGTTTCGTTAGAAAAAGATAAAAATAAATTACGAAGCGATTCGTTAAATAAAACATGTGTTGGTTTATCACTTTTTAAAGTCTGGAAATGTAAAGCATGGGTGAATTCGTGTAAACCTAAATTCAAATTATCGTTTTTAATGTCGATTCCACTTTTAAAATCCGACCAAGAAAACACTATGGTTTTCAATTTCGGATTAAATTCTCCTTTATAATACTCATCAGTATGAGTAGATAAATAGACATTAGGATAAATAATAATCTGTTGAATAAGTTTATTTAAATAATTCTTCATTCCGAAAGTCAACTGAATGTAAACAGCCGCAATAGAGAGTTTCATTTCTTGATTTATCGAAATATCACGAGTGGAAAATTCGGTTTTTTCAATAAAAGTAGCAACTCGATGTTCAAAATATATTTTATACTTAGGTTTTAACTTCTGATAAAATTGACTGTTATTTTTCAAAATCATTTTATCTGATTCCGATATTTTTTTATTGAAGATATGTCCAAAAACAATTAATGGCTTTTTGAAATTACGTTGATAAATAATCTCAACCACATATAACATGAAGTAACAATACCCAAAAACAATTGGAGCTAACAACAAAAACATGACAAAAAATTCAGCAATAGTATATTCTCTTTCTAGTACAGGAATTTCTTGCATTGCTTAAAATAGTATTAATTATTAAACACATTGTGACCTCGGCAGGGACTGAACCTATGAATTTACGTAAAACTTATAAAACGTAAAAATACAATAAAATCAAAGCTTAACGAGTTTTTTAATTCATTCAGTTTTATTGAAATTTGTTTAAATTCGCATTTCGTTGACTAAATGTTGACTAAATATATTATATTTGTTTTGTACAAAAATTAAAATATAATGGCGAAGATAAAATTTTTACTTCAAAGTAAAAGCGAAATTTCTAATATTTATGCTCGGTACTCTATAAATAGAGCAACTGTCTTAAAACGCAAAACAGGTTTTATTATAAACGCTAAAGATTGGAGTAAAGATAAAGGGCAACCCATACAAAAAAGTGAAGAAACAAAAGCTTTAAAATCAAAGCTTGATAAGTTAGCTGTTTTTATAAATGATGCTTACAATATTGCTGTTAGTGCTGGCGAAGAAATTACAGGCGACTGGTTACAATTTCAAATTGATTTATTCAATAATAAAAAACCTAAATTAGAACTTGACAAATTAACAGAATACACACAAAAATATATTGACGAAGCACCATACAAAGAAAACGGAAAAAATGGTACTGGATTAAGCAATGGACGTATTCAAAACTTAAAGCTATTCAAAAACACAATAATACGTTACGAATTAGAAAAGTTTAACAGTAAATCAATATTAGTAAAAAACATAAATTTACTATTTGTTGAGAATTTTAAAATATGGTTGTTTGCTCAAAAATACTCTATAAATTATGTAGGCAAAAACATTGCAAACTTAAAAACAATTTGTTTAGATGCTGAAAAAAATGATTTTGAAATTTCTAATCAAATAAAAAACATAAAAGCAATATCCAAAACTAAAGAACCTGAAAATATTATTTATTTAAGCGAAGATGAACAGGAAAAAATTAAAGTTGCCAAAATAGATAAAAAAGCATTAATAAACGCCAGAAAATGGCTATTATTAAGTTGCTTAATCGGGCAACGTGGTGGCGACTTATTAAATATTACAAGCGACAACTTTAAAGAATTAAATGGTGTTAAAATAATAGAACTAAAACAACAGAAAACAGGAAAAATAGTTGCAATACCTTTGTTGCCCGAAGCAATAGAAATTATTAAAAACGGTTTGCCTTATCATTTATCATTAGTAAATTATAACAAATACATTAAACTTGTTTGCCAAATTGCCGAAATAAATGAACCTATAACTGACAGGAATAAAGCAACAAGTAGAGGAGCAACAACAATAAAAACATTGCCGAAACACAAATTCATAACATCACACGTTGGACGTAGGAGTTTTGCAACTAATTTTTACGGACTTATTCCAACACCAGTATTAATGAATATAACAGGGCATGGAACAGAAAAAGTATTTTTAGCTTACATCGGAAAAACAACTTATGACAACGCATTTCATATGGCGGAATTATTCAGTAAATTAGTATCAAGAAAAAAAACACCTCCACAAATGGAAGTAATAAGTAACATTTAATATTTCAACAAAACAATTAACTGACATTTCAATATTTATTCTTTTTAAATTCACTACAAAAGAGAGTAGAAAATCATTGCAATGGCATTGCAATTGTTAAATCATATCATTGCAATACCATTGCAACTGTAATACGACTTAATTATAGATTGCAAAAACAAACCGATATTTTTGGAAATCCACCATCAATTACCGATGGATATAGTTTAGGAATTTCTACTTATTTTTAAAATTAAAAACACAAATTGTAATTATTTTTATTTTTTGTAAAAAAATACTACTTTTACAACAATGAAAATACTAAACATCATATTATCAATATATATAATTATGCTTACTGCCTATCCTTGTGCAGATAAGCATAATGATGTTTTAGGTAAATCATCACAATCACAAAGTAGCTCACAACACAACCATTCTCACGACGAAGAAACCGATTTATGTTCTCCTTTTTGTGTTTGCAATTGTTGTGGTCAACAAACATTAACGTTTTTAGAAATTCAATCCTTTCAATTTTTAGTGCAATTTCAAGAAATAAAATCTTCTATTTCTTTTTATAAGTCAGCTTCTTTTTCAAATTTCTTCGGAAGTATTTGGCAACCACCGCAGTTAGTATAATGAAGCCCGAGTAATTTCGGGTTAACAAGTTGTGTCTTTTAAACAACTTAAAAAAGAAAACAGTTCTCTGTTTATTAATTCATTATACAATAAAAATGTTAGATAAAATCATTCATTTTAGTATCAATAATAAATTTATTATTGGGCTTTTCACACTCGTATTAGTTATCGTTGGTAGTTATTCACTATATACTTTACCAATTGACGCATTACCAGACATTACAAACAATCAAGTACAAATTATTACAAGTTCGCCTACTTTGGCAACACAAGAAGTAGAGCAATTTATTACCTACCCAATAGAGCAATCAGTTAAATCAATTCCTGATATTGTTGAGCTTCGTTCAATAAGTCGTTTTGGATTAAGCGTTGTAACTGTTGTGTTTAAAGAAGAAGTAGATATATATTGGGCAAGAGCACAAATTACAGAACGAATAAAAGAAGCCGAAAACACCATACCAAAAGGAGTTGGTACACCTGAAATGTCACCAGTTAGTACAGGTTTAGGTGAAATATACCAATATGTAGTATTTCCTAAAAAAGGATTTGAAGAAAAATACAATGCAACAGATTTAAGAACCATTCAAGATTGGATTATAAAACCCCAATTAATCGGTACAAAAGGTGTTGCCGAAGTAAATACTTTAGGTGGAAATCTAAAGCAATATGAAATAGCTGTTCAGCCTGATAAGCTGAAAAGTATGAACACTACAATTACAGAAATTTTTGATGCGTTAGAAAATAACAACGAAAATACAGGTGGTGCATACATAGATAAAAAACCTTATGCTTATTTTATTAGAGGTGTGGGAATGGTTAGTAGTATTGACGACATCAATAAAATTGTAGTTAAAAATCAAAACGGAATACCAATACTTATTCGTGATGTAGCCAATGTCCAAATAGGTAGTAGTATCAGATATGGTGCGGTTACAAAAGATGGAAAAGGCGAAGAAGTATCAGGAATGGTTATGATGCTTAAAGGCGAAAACAGTGGCGAAGTTGTTAAGGTTGTGAAAGAAAAGATGGAACAAATCAAAAAATCACTTCCAGAAGGTGTAGAAATTGAGGCGTTTATGGATAGAACAGTTTTAGTTGACAAAGCTATTACTACGGTTCAAACCAATCTTATTGAAGGTGCTTTAATCGTGATTTTCATTTTAGTATTATTGTTAGGTAATTGGAGAGCTGGTTTAGTAGTAGCTTCAGTTATTCCATTAGCCTTATTATTTGCCATTTCAATGATGAAACTTTTTGGAGTTAGTGGTAATTTAATGAGTTTAGGAGCAATCGACTTTGGGTTAATTGTAGATGGTGCTGTTATTATTGTTGAAGCGATTATACATCGACTCCAAGTCAGTAATAAAGGAAAACTCACCACTCAAGAAATGAATGATGAAGTGTATAAAGCATCTGCAAAAATTAGAAGTAGTGCGGCTTTTGGTGAAATAATAATCTTAATTGTATATCTACCTATTTTAGCATTAGTAGGTATCGAAGGAAAAATGTTTGGACCAATGGCACAAACAGTATCTTTTGCCATATTAGGAGCATTTATATTGTCATTAACTTATGTTCCAATGATGTCAGCTTTGGCATTAAAAAAACAAACAGGACATAAAAAGAATTTTAGCGATAAAATAATAGATGCAATTTACAATTTCTATACACCTATTTTAGAAAAAGCATTACGAGTTAAAGAAGCAATTATTGGTGTAGCTATTGCCTTATTTATAGGCTCATTATTTTTATTTAATACATTAGGTGGTGAGTTCATTCCCACACTTGATGAAGGTGATATTGCAACCCATTTAATCATTGCTTCGGGTAGTTCATTATCTCAAGAAGTGGAAGCAACTACAAAAGCAGAACAAATTTTAAGAGATAAGTTTCCAGAAATTAAAATGATTGTAACCAAAATCGGTTCGGCTGAAATTCCTACAGACCCAATGCCTATTGAAGCTGGAGATATGATTATTCTCTTAAAGGATAAAAGCGAGTGGACTTCAGCAGAAACCAAAGAAGAATTAATGGAAAAAATGGAACATGCTTTGTCTGATATTCCAGGTGCATTTACCGAGTTTTCTCAGCCTATTCAAATGCGTTTTAATGAGTTAATGACTGGTGTAAGAAGTGACGTTGCAGTTAAAATTTTTGGTGACGATATTGATATGTTAGTTAGCAAAGGTGAAGAGGTTGTAAAGTTAATTAATGGTATTGAAGGTGTTTCAGATGCTAAAGCAGAACGAGTTGCTGGCTTGCCACAAATAACAATTCGTTATAATAAAGACAAATTAGCACTTTACGGATTAAAGATTGGCGACTTAAACAGAGTTGTTCGAATGGGATTTGCAGGCGAAACGGCTGGTGTTGTTTATGAAGGAGAAAAACGTTTCGATTTAGTAGTGCGATTAGACAATGATAGCAGAAAAGATATTGAAAATTTGAAAGCTCTATTCGTAACCTTATCGTCTGGAAGTCAAATACCCTTAGAACAAATTGCTGATGTAAAATATGAAGATGGACCAATGCAAATTTCTCGTGAAAACGGAAAACGTAGAATTGTTGTAGGTTTCAATGTTCGTGGTGCTGATGTAAAAACGGTTGTAGAAACTATTCAAGCTAAATTAGACGAAAAACTAAAATTACCTGAAGGTTATTATACTACTTATGGTGGTCAATTTGAAAATCTTATTGAAGCTAACAAACGACTTTCTGTTGCTGTGCCAGTTGCTTTAGGTTTAATTTTAGTGCTACTTTATTTTACATTCAAATCAATTAAACAATCGTTATTAATATTTACAGCTATTCCATTATCTGCCATTGGTGGTATTGTAGCTTTATGGCTACGAGATATGCCGTTTAGTATTTCCGCAGGTGTTGGATTTATTGCCCTTTTTGGTGTAGCCGTATTAAACGGAATTGTTTTAATAGGGTATTTTAATGAACTTAAAAAACAAGGTATGGATAATGTATATGACAGAATAAAAGAAGGAACAAAAGTAAGATTAAGACCTGTTATATTAACAGCTGCCGTTGCTTCACTTGGGTTTTTACCAATGGCAATAAGTAGTAGTGCTGGTGCTGAAGTTCAAAAACCATTAGCAACTGTTGTAATTGGTGGATTAATAACGGCTACTTTACTAACATTAATAGTTTTACCTATTCTGTATTTATATTTTGAAAAAGGAATAAAAATCAAAAGAAAAACTATGAATAATTCGGCTTTAGTAATAGCTTTTTTATTGGGTTCATTTACTGTAACTGCACAAGAAACTCAAAAACTTGATGTAAAGCAAGCAATTGAAATTGGATTAAAAAACAATCAAAATATTCAAGCTTCAGAATTAGAAGTAAAAATGCAATCACAAATGCAAAAAACAGCATTTGAACTTCCTAAAACGGAATTGTTAGGTACTTTTGGGCAAATAAATTCGCAAGCTCAAGATAAAAACTTTCAAATTAGTCAAAGTTTTAATCCTTTTCAAATAAGTGCTAAAAGAACCTTGCTTGCAGCATATAGCAATGCCAGTGCAACTAAATTAGGGGTTTCAAAGCAAGAAATAACCTATTCAATTCGTCAATCTTGGAATACCTTATTATTTTACGAAAAACAAAATACCGTTTTAGAAAAGCAAAATATAGTAATGCAAAAATTTGTGAAGTCTGCTAATTTAAAGTTTCAAACAGGTGAAACAAATGCTTTAGAAAAAACAATTGCATTGGCAAAGCAACAAGAATTAGAACAAAAAATAAAGCAAAATAAAACACAAATTGCAATTGAAAAATCAAAGCTAAAAGTAATTTTAGACCTAAAAACTGATTTTATGGCAATAGATACTTCATTTGTGCCATATCCCGCTATTGCAAAAGTTGATACTACAATGGTAAAACAAAACCCAATAGTTCAATTAGCAAATCAACAAGTTCAAATAGCACAGGCAAGCCATAAAGTAGAAAAATCTGCATTATATCCAGACTTTTCAGTTGGTTATTTTTTACAGTCTATAACAGGTAATCAAGATGTAAAAGGAACATCAACCTATTATAATAATTCACCACAATTTCAAGGATTTTCAGTTGGTATTGCAGTTCCGTTATTTGCAGGAAGTAATATTGCAAGAGCGAAAGCTGCAAAAACTAATATTGAACGTGAACAGAAAAATGCTGACTATATAAATCAGCAATTTAAAAGCCATTTAGAACAACAATCCGAACAATTAATTACATATAGTTCGTTAATTGATTATTATAAAAACACAGCATTACCAAATGCAAATTTAATAATCAAAAATGCAACAAAAGGGTATCAAAACGGAGATATTTCTTATGTAGAATATGTTCAGAGTATAGAAACTGCAAGTCAAATTCAGCTAAATTATAACGAAGCGATTTATAATTATAATCAAACTATAATTACAATTCAATATAGTATCAATCAATAATAAAAATAAAATGAAAAAATCAAATATCATATACGCATCAATAGTAGGAGCAATAATTCTTGCTATTATTTTATATTTTTCTTTGCGTCATACTGAAGGTGATGGACATGTACATACAGATGGCGAAGCTCATACGGAAGAAAGTCATTCGGACGAAAAAGAGCCAACAACAATTAAAGAAGTGGAATTAAATGAAGCTCAGTTTAAAGCATCAAGTATAGAATTAGGTACTTTTTCAGATAAAAATTTAAGCGAAGTAATTAAGGCAAATGGATATACGAAGTTGCCACCACAAAATCAAGCTGATGTATCAGTTTTCACTACAGGAATTGTAAAAACAATAAATGTAATGGAAGGACAAAGAGTTAGCAAAGGACAAACTATTGCAACAATTGAAAGTCCTGAGTTTACCAAAATTCAAGAAGCTTATTTAACTTCAAAAAGTAATTTAGAGTATTTAAAATTAGAATTTGAAAGACAAAAAACATTAAGTGATGAAGAAGTAAATTCTAAAAAAGTTTTTCAAAAAACTAAATCAGATTATGAAATTGAAAGAGCAAGGTTCAATTCATTGCAAAAACAACTAAATACTTTGCACATTAGTGGCAATGGAAATACTACGGCTACAGTGCCAGTACTTGCGCCAATTTCAGGAAATATTACAGAGATTTATATTAAAATTGGTAGTAATGTAGAAACTGGTAAACCATTAATGAATATAGTTGATAATTCTAAATTACACGTAGATTTATTAGTGTATGAAAAAGATTTATTTAAAGTAAAACAAGGTCAAAATGTTCGCTTTATTTTGACCAATCAAGATAATACCGAAATTAATGGAAAAATATTTAGCGTTGGTAAATCTTTTGAAAACGAAACAAAATCAGTTGCAGTACACGCTGACATTTCGAATAATCAACAAAAATTAATACCAGGAATGTATGTAAATGCACTTATTGATGCAGGAGCAAATACTGTTAAAGCTTTACCTACGGAAGCAATAATAAAAGCAGATGGTAGAGAATTTATTTTTGTTTTAGAAGAAGGTCATAAAGAAGAAGTAGCACACGATGAAAAAGAAGGACATAATCACGAAGATGGTGACAAGCACGAAGAAGCTGAAGGAAAAACTTTCCATTTCCAACGTATTGAAGTAAAAACAGGTACATCACAATTAGGATATACACAAGTAACATTACTTCAAAAAATAGAACCTAATGCAAAAATTGTACTAAAAGGAGCGTATTATGTACAAAGTCATTTACTAAAAAGTGAAGGCGGTGGCGGACACGCACATTAATAATATTCAACAATAATTCATCTAAATAAATAAAATTATCATGAAAAAATCAATTTTAATTTTGGCTTTTGCCATTGCAACATTAAGTGTAGTTTCTTGTAATAAAAATGAAAAAACAGAAGTTACAACAGAACACGAAGGTCATAATCACAAAGAAGGAGAAGCTCATAAAGTAACTTATGAATGCCCGATGGATTGTGAAAAAGGTAAAACCTATGATAAAAAAGGAACTTGTCCAGTTTGTAAAATGGAATTAATTGAAGCCAAAGCAGATAATCACGAAGGGCACGACCATGCAACTGAAAATCATGAAGGACATGACCATTCAAAAGAAAACCACGACGGACATAATCATTAATTTAAAAAAATAAAATATGAAAAATTCAGTTTTAAAATTAATCGTATTAGTTGTATCATTATTTTTCTTTTCAAATTTTGTTTCAGCTCAAAAAACAACCCAAAAAGCTGTAATCAAAACTTTTTTACATTGTGATCATTGTAAGGAATGTGAAACCTGCGGTCAAAAATTCAAAACAGAAATACTTAAAATAAAAGGTGTTAAGATGTATGAATTAGATGATAAAGCAATGACTTTTACAATTTATTATAATTCAAAGAAAACCACTTTACAAGCAATTAAAGAAGGTATTTCTAAATTAGGATATGATGCAGATGAAGTAAAAGCTGACACAGAAGCTTATGAAAGTTTAGATGGTTGTTGTAAAGCATAGGTATGAAGTTTAATATCAAAATGCCAAATAAACTAATTCCTTTTTATCAAAAAGAGTTAGAAGCCGTTAAGGATAATTTAAAGCAAGATAATTTACAAACTGCTTGGTATCATTTGGAGCGTGCCCATATTATTGGGCAAAAACATCCTTATGAACACACATTTGTACATTGGAAAATGTTGCAGTTTGGTATTAAGATAAAAAGTTCAAAAGAAATTATTGGTCAAATTCCACGATTATTGGTAGGTGGTGTAAAATCATTTGTTGGTCATATTCCAGTAGGTAATACAGGTGGTGCAAATGTACCACCTTTAAAAGTAATGGAAATACCTGAAGATATTAAAGAAATTTTAAATTCGAATTCATAACAATTATATTATGGAACATCAGCACATTTACGACAAGCAAGGAAAACAAATTTGTTGCTCATTAGAAGAAAAAATAAATAAAAAAACCGAACATCATTCTGATGATGACGGACACGACCACGACCATTCAAGCGAGGAAAAATCAACGTTTCAAATGTTTTTACCAGCAATAATAAGTTTTGTTTTATTATTGATTGCAATTGGTTTTGATAATTATTTTACACAATCTTGGTTTACAGGTTGGATAAGAATAGCTTGGTATGTTGTAGCTTATATTCCTGTTGGAATTCCTGTTGTTAAAGAAGCATTTGAAAGTATTAGAAAAGGTGATGTGTTTTCAGAGTTTCTGTTAATATCAATAGCTACAATTGGAGCTTTTGCAATTGCCGAATTTCCTGAAGGTGTAGCTGTTATGTTATTTTATGCAATTGGAGAAATATTTCAAACATTAGCTGTTCAAAGAGCAAAAGCAAATATCAAAACATTACTCGACCAACGACCAGACGAAGTTACTGTTTTGGAAAATAATGTAGCTAAAACAATCAAAGCTTCAACCGCAAAAATTGGAGATATAATCCAACTTAAAGCAGGTGAAAAATTAGGTTTAGATGGTGAATTACTTTCTGATACAGCTTCTTTCAATACTGCTGCATTAACAGGCGAAAGTAAACCAGACACAAAAGCAAAAGGGGAAACAGTTTTAGCAGGAATGATAAACTTAAATTCGGTTTGTCAAGTAAAAGTAACCGTTGCTTATACGGATAGTAAATTATCAAAAATTCTTGTAATGGTGCAAGATGCAACAGCTAAAAAAGCACCAACCGAGTTATTTATTAGAAAATTTGCAAAAATTTACACCCCAATTGTTGTTGCTTTAGCCGTTGCAATATGTGTGTTACCAATGTTTTTTGTAGAAAATTATCAGTTTAATGATTGGTTATATCGAGCTTTAATTTTCTTAGTTATTTCCTGTCCTTGTGCATTAGTTATTAGTATTCCTTTAGGATATTTTGGAGGAATTGGCGCAGCTTCAAAAAACGGAATTCTATTTAAAGGAAGTAACTTCCTTGATGTTATGGCTACGGTTCAAAATGTTGTAATGGACAAAACTGGAACAATGACCGAAGGAGTTTTTAAAGTTCAAGAAGTTGTTTTTAATTCCGATTTCAATGCAGCCGATATTTTGCAACTGGTTAATGCTTTAGAAAGTCAAAGTACACATCCAGTAGCAACCGCCATTCATCAATTTGTTGGTAAAATTGATAGTGCAATAGTTTTAAAAGATGTAGAAGAAATATCGGGACACGGATTAAAAGCCAATGTAAACGGAAAAGAATTGTTAGTTGGAAATTTCAAACTAATGGATAAATATTCTATAGCTTATGATATTGACCCGACAAGTATTGTTTACACATTAATTGCAGTAGCGTACGATAAAAAATTTGTGGGTTATTTAACTATTGCAGACAGTATAAAAGAAGATGCACAAATCACCATTGATAAACTAAAAGCTTTAGGAATAAAAACCACAATGTTAAGTGGCGATAAAAATACAGTAGTTCAATTTGTTGCTCAAAAACTTGGAATTGCAAATGCTTTCGGAGATTTACTTCCTGAAGATAAAGTAAATAAAGTAAAAGAAATCATTGCTAAAAACAAAACAGTAGCTTTTGTTGGCGATGGAGTAAATGATGCGCCTGTGGTTGCTTTAAGTAACGTAGGTATTGCAATGGGTGGTTTAGGAAGCGATGCCACAATAGAAACCGCTGATGTTGTTATTCAAGATGATAAACCAAGTAAAATTGCAATGGCTATCAACATAGGTAAACAAACGAAAAAGATTGTTTGGCAAAATATTATACTTGCATTTACAGTAAAAGCAATTGTTTTAATTCTCGGAGCAGGTGGTTTAGCTACAATGTGGGAAGCCGTTTTTGCAGATGTAGGTGTTGCGTTATTAGCTATTTTAAATGCGGTTAGAATACAGAGGATGAAGTTTTAGTTCATTTGATTAAATAGAAACTTAGTATTTAAACTGCTTTGCAATGCATTTTCAAATAAATAAGCTTTTCCATTGCAAAACAATTAGCGGACATTTCAACATTTACCATCTATAAAACGCACTAAAACATACGTTTGCAATGCTTTTTCAACGTTTTTGCAATGGTTGGTTTGTTAATAAGTATATTTTACTTAACAATTAAATTTTTATAAATTGTACACTCAATTAAGTAACTTATAAAAATGCCATTATTTCAAAATTCCGTAGTTTCCAAATACTTAAAAAACCAAAACTCAACTTTGCTTTTGCAAAAATGGGAAGCCTATAAAAACCACTTCCTAAATTTAAAAGTTCAAGAAGATATTAAAAGTCTAAAAGAAGAACAATATCAAGGTGAGTTTTTAGAAGACTTGTTTGTTAAAATATTAGGCTACACCAAGCCAGCATCTTCAACGGAAACAAAATTTAATCTTACTACCGAATACAAAAACGTAAAAGACAGCAAAAAAGCTGACGGAGCAATTATTATTAATGAAAAAGTAAAAGCAGTAATTGAATTAAAAGGCACAAATACAACCGATTTAAATAAAATTGAAGCACAAGCTTTTGGGTATAAAAACAATCAACCCGATTGCGTTTATGTGATAACTTCCAACTTTGAAAAAATCAGATTTTATATTGATAATGCTATTGAATTTTTAGAGTTTAATTTGTTTCAATTAACGCAAACCGAATTTGAATTGTTGTATTTGTGTTTAGCTTATGATAACCTTTCGAAAGGCATTGCAAAAACAATTAAAGATGAATCGGTAAGCCAAGAAGACGTTATTACCAAAAAATTATATAAAGATTATTCGCTTTTTAAAAGAGAGTTGCATCAAAATTTAGTGGCTTTAAATCCGCAATATGAACCTATTGAACTCTTTAAAAAATCACAAAAGTTATTAGATAGATTTTTGTTTATTTTCTTTGCAGAAGACCGAAACTTATTACCTACAAATTTAATTTTTCGTATCAATAAAGAATGGCAAAACTTACGCTCTATGCGTATTGAAGTGTCTTTATACGAACGATACAAAATATATTTTAACGACTTAAATAGTGGTGCAAAAGTGGTTTTGCCAGCCTTTTCGCAAACAACATCAAACGTTACGGAAGAACACCAAATTTTTGCCTATAATGGCGGATTGTTTAAAGCTGACGATATTTTAGACAATATTAAAATTGACGATGCCGTTTTATTTAAACACACCGAAAATTTAAGTAATTACGACTTTGCCAGCGAAGTCGATGTGAATATTTTAGGGCATATTTTTGAAAATTCATTAAATGAATTGGACGAAATAAAAGCACAATTAGAGGGTGGAACAATTGATAAAACTAAAACCAAACGTAAAAAAGACGGCGTTTTTTATACACCTAAATATATCACCAAATACATTGTAGAAAACACAATTGGTAAATTATGTGAGGAGAAGAAAACCGAATTGCAATTGATAGATGAAAATTATACAACTGATAAAAAACGACAAAAGAAAACCTTACAAGCCTTAATTGACAAAGTAGAAGCTTACAGAAGTTGGTTATTGCAACTAACCATTTGCGACCCTGCTTGTGGTAGTGGTGCGTTTCTTAACCAAGCGTTAGATTTTTTAATTGCGGAACACCAATATATTGACGAACTAAAAGCCAAATTATTTGGAGATACTTTTGTATTAAGCGATGTAGAAACCAGTATTTTAGAAAACAATCTTTTTGGTGTTGATTTAAACGAGGAAAGTGTAGAGATTGCAAAGCTTTCCCTTTGGTTACGTACAGCACAACCCAACCGAAAACTAAACGATTTAAGTAGTAATATACAATGTGGGAACTCATTAATTGTTGATATTGCGGTTGCTGGCGATAAAGCTTTTAACTGGCAACAAAGCTTTGAAAAAGTTTTTGCAAAAGGTGGTTTTGATGTGATTATTGGAAATCCGCCTTATGGAGCAAGTTTTAATAACCTTGAGAAAAATTTCATTAAAGACAATTATTTTTCTTATCAATATAAATTTGAAAGTTATTTATACTTTTATGAAAAAGGAATTAATATTTTAAAAGATAATGGTTATTTATCTTTCATTACGCCAGAATTATTTTTAAGACTCGAAAAATCAGAAAACATTAGAAAATTATTACTGGAAAACTCCAATATATTGGAAGTAAAATTCTGTGGTGAAAATGTTTTTGCTGATGTCAAAGTTAATTCCGTCGTATTCACTTTAAAAAAACAAATTACTAATGATGACTATGTAAGAATCATATACGAAAATGATAATTCTGTTGCCTTTTTGATGAAAAGATGGAAAGAGGCAGAAAATTATATTTTAGAATATGAAGTTTCAGATGATATTAATTTCATAATTGAGAATATCATTTCAGATACATGTTTTTTAGGAAAATTAGGAGATTGTATACAGGGCTTGACTGCTTATGATAGTTATAGAGGTCAATCTCAGGAAATAATTAAAAGTAGAGCCTATCATTTTAAAGAAAAAATTGATGATTCATGTGGTAAATGGTTAGATGGAAAACATTTAAACAGATATTTTCTAACAGAAGGTGATGAGTGGTTAAAATATGGTGATTGGTTAGCAGCACCAAGAGAACCAAGATTTTTTGAAACGCCAAGAATATTATTTAGGGAAATTCCAGGACAAAATAAAAGAATTCAAGCTGTTTATACAGATGAAAAATCTTATTATGGACATAGTATTACTCCTTTCTTATTAAATAATTCTGAATATGACATTTTCTATATTTTATCAATAGTGAATTCAAAATTAATTAGTTGGTATGCTTCTCAAAAATGTTCAAATTTTTCTAAAAAAACATTCCCAAAATTAAACCCAAAAGATATTAAAGAGTTTCCAATTAAAAAGGCATCAACTGAACAACAAAAACCTTTCAAAGAAAAAGCAGAAGCAATGCTATCACTAAATCAAGCTTTGCAAAAGCAACAATCAAAAGTTATAAATATGTTGCAAAGGGATTATGGTTTAGAAAAGCCAACTAAAAAATTGGAAACTTGGTATGAGTTGCCTTTGCAAAGCTTTTTTGCTGAGTTGTTAAAAGCAAAAATAGTATTGTCAGCAATACAAAAAGATGAAGTACAAGAGTATTTTGAAACCTACCAAAAACAAGCCATTGCAACAAAAAATCAAATCATTGCAACAGATAAACAAATTGATGTAATGGTATATGAGTTGTATGGATTGAGTGAGGAAGAAATAGAAATTGTAGAGAATAGTTAAAAATAATCACTATGAAATTAACTGATTTAAGAAAAGAAATTGCAAAATCAGATTTTGCTGAGGAGCTAAATAATATCGAAGTAATAATTAAAATTGAACATCTCAATTATGAAGTTAATCTTAAAGGTTATTCCTCAATTTATGAATACTTTCAGAAACAATGGGATTTTTGGAAAGATAACAGCCAAATTAGTGAATTAAACACATCATATGATTTTTTCAAAAAAGCATTTGAACAAGTTAATCAAATTATTTCATATCTGAATGATAGACCAAATTTTGACAATACATTATATTATTTAAATCAGCATGTAAATTCTTATTTACAATCTTATTCAACAATAATTTATCCTTGTGAAGTTCCTGAATTAGATTTTTTACAGCAAGTAAACACTGAATTTGGTAAAAATACTTTCATTGGTGCGTTTAGTTATATTTCAAAGCAAAATATAAGTTTAGGAAATTCGAATAATGAATATTTTGAAGGAATATTATTAGCAAGAGAATATGTTAAACAAGGGATAATTAAAAACAACTCAAAATTAAATTCAGAGAAAAAAAGTTTAAGTCAACTTAGAAATGATTTTAACAAGAAACTTTCAGAATCTGAAAAAGATTTAAGTGATTTTTTTAATAAAACAGAGCAAAATTATGCGGAGCATCTTGAAGATGTTGAAAAAATAAAAGACAACAAAGAAACTATTTTTAACGAATGGTTTGAAGACACAAAAACTGAGCAATGGCAAAAATGGTACGATGATAAAATAGAAACCTTATTAAGACTTGAAAAAACTTATGAAACCAATTTAAAACTTCAAAAACCAGCAAGATATTGGCAGATTAAATCGGATAAATACTATACACAAGGAAATAAAGCTAAAGAAGTACTAATAAAAGTTGTAATTGGATCTTCAATTTTCTTAGGTATTGTATTAGTTATTTCTCCTGATTGGATTTTTCAAAAAGTATTTAAAGGTAATGAAGTTAGTATTGTAAGATGGTCAATTGTATTTTTAACATTGATTTCATTAATAGTTTATGCAGTTAGAGCTTTAACGAAGTATATGTTTAGTTCATATCATTTAGCAAGAGATGCAGAAGAAAGACATACTTTAACTTTCTTTTATTTAGCATTGTTAAAAGATACTGAAGTAAATGAAGAAGACAGAAAAATGATTTTACAATCTTTATTTAGTAGAACTGACACAGGACTTTTAAAAGAGGATTCTTCCCCAACATTACCTGGTGGAATATTTGATAAATTAAAATAAAAAAAATATTATGAAAAATGAAATTATACATACGTTAACCAATAATTTTGAATCGCACGCCAACCAAACCGAAGAAGGAATCGAGTTTTGGTTAGCAAGAGATTTACAACACCTTTTGGGATATACCAAATGGGATAATTTTGTTAGCGTTATTTCTAAAGCAAAATCTGCTTGTGAAATATCAGGAGAAAGTATTGAAGACCATTTTGCCGACGTCGGGAAAATGGTATCAATTGGCTCAGGTGCTGAAAAAGAAATTCAAGACATAATGCTTACACGTTACGCCTGTTATCTTATTGCACAAAATGGAGATTCACGCAAAGAATCCATAGCTTTTGCACAACGCTATTTTGCTATTCAAACCCGAAAAGCAGAGTTAATTGAACAAAAAATATTGGAATATGAGCGAGTTCAAGCCAGAAACAAACTCAAAGTAACCGAGAAGGAACTTTCGCAAGTTATTTTTGAACAAACAGGTGGCAATCAAAATTTTGCTTTAATTAGAAGCAAAGGAGATGCTGCATTGTTTAACAGAACCACGCAACAAATGAAAGTAAAATGGGGCTTGGCAAGTACAAAACCCTTGGCAGACCATATGCCTACTATTTTATTAAAAGCAAAAGATTTTGCAACCGAAATAACTATTTTCAATGCCAAACAGCATAAAATGAAATCCGAAAATCAGATTTCGAAAGAACACATTACAAATAACAAATCAGTAAGAAGTACTTTGCTTTCAAGAGGTATAGTACCTGAAAATTTGGCACCCGAAGAGGATATTAGTAAAATCGAAAGGAGATTAGTAAGTGACGAAAAAAAGGCACTTAAAAATCCTGATAAATTGAATGAAAAATAAAGATTAAAGAAAGGGCTAATTGACATGGAGCTTGAAAAGAAACTTGATGAATTATCAGCTAAAGTTGATAAAATATTAGAAACACAAGAATTGATTTTGAATAAATTAAATCAAGGAATTGTTTTATCAAAAGAATCAATTTTGGATAATTCTACAAATAAAAAACTTTCAAAAAAGGAAATTCAAAATATAAAAATTCAAGAAATAAAAGAAAGTATTGAGTTGAGGCTCAAATATGGAATGATATTTAAAAGGCAATTTAATTTAGCAATTATACCAAGTAATGAAAGGATTAAATTTTATTTGCGTTCTAACGATTCTAAAGCATTTGATGGATTAAAAAGAAAATAAATGAAATTTGTACCACCAATATTAATTTATAATAATAGATGAAAGAATTTATTTATTATGATTTCGATGTTTTTGATGATTTTGATTGTGATACAGCTTTCTTATTAGGAATGATATTTACTGATGGTTCATTATATGAATATTCTAATACAGGGAAACAATTTATCAGGATAATTAATAAGAATAAGTATCTTATAGAAAATTGTAGAGATATATTAAAATCAAATTTAGAAATTCACTATGTCAAAGAAAGAGAGTATAACGGCATTAAGCAAGGTGGCTTTTATTATTTGCATATTTCAAATGAAGACATAATTGATGAATTAATTGAATTTGGAATGTGTGAGAAAAAAAATTCAAATATTAAATTCCCATATTTACCTGATGAATTATATCCTCATTTCATAAGAGGATTATGGGCAGGAAGTGGTTCAATAGCTTTAAGTAAAAATGCTATTGCTTCTGCTTTTTCATCATGCTCTTTTGAATTTATTTTAGATTTAGAAAAACAATTGAATAAAATAGGTTTAACAAAAAGAAATATTAATACTAACAAACATACTAAGACAGAAAATTTTTATATAAAGTATTCTGTAAATGATACAAAAAAATTATATGATTATATTTATAAAAATGTAACTCCATTAACAATTTATAAATTACATCAAGAAAAATTATTTAGTTTTTTTGAAGAGAAAATTGTAAAAAATCCTATAAATGAAATGAAAAGTATAAAATTGCCAAAGAGAAAAATGATTAGAAAATAATAATTATAAGTAGAATATATCCATAATATGAACGAATCAATTTGCTTTACCGTTGAAGAATATAAAAGTACTTTTCAATATTTACTGAATGAATTTATTTTAGCGACCGCAAAAACAGAATTAGACTTTTTTGAATATCAATTAGAAATTTATAATAATGCTCATGTTGTAAGCCATCAAGATTTTGAAGGAGAACTTTACGGTGGAACTGTTGTGAATATGGATAAATTTCAAGAAGTTATTGCTTTTATTCGGGTGAAAATTGCACAATGCAAATATGGAAAAACAGAAGTTGATGAAGTAGAAATTGATTTAAGTGAAACTAATGGTAGAGAAAAAATAATTTATTTGCAAAAAATGGGAATAATTGATTTTTTAAGAACAAAAACACCATTTAATACAAACACACATAGTTTAGCATCTTTTTTATCTGGTATTACTGGAATAAAAACATCATCTATTTATCCAATGATTAATCCTATTGTCAATAATTCTGTTTCGCAAACGAACAACCCAATGAACTCATTAAAGGCTGTTGAAAAAGTAGAAAAAGAATTAATCCGAATTGGAATAAATTTAAAAGAAACGATTTAGGTTAAACCCAAAATAAACCTAAAGTTCATTTGCTCTTATTAATTAAAAAATAAGAAAAATGAATCAAATTTTATTAAACGGCATCACAATTGAACAATTAGCCGAAGCACTTAAACCATTGTTGCAACCTCAAGCAACAAAAGAATCACAACAACCCGAAAACGATTTAATGACCCGAAAAGAAGTTTGTACTCTTTTGAGTATAAATTTCACGACTTTATGGAAACATACTCGTAGTGGTAAACTATTAAGTAGTGGAATAGGAAACAGGGTGTATTATAGCAGAAAACAAGTTTTAGAAGCGGTTAAGTCAATTAATTCATAGCAATATGGATAAAGATAAACAGGCAATTGGTTTAACCGATTTTAGCAATGTAATTGACAAAGCAATGCAATGCGAAGTTAAGACAACAGAAAATGGTTTATTTTTGATAAAAACAGCTAATGAGTGGATGGAGGAAGCAAAGAACCGACCAATACCGAAGATGCTTTTTAGTCAACTATGGTATGAGGGTGAAATATGTATTTTGTTTGCTGATACCAATTTAGGGAAATCAATTTTAGCAGTTCAAATTGGCAACAGCATAAGTAAGTCAGAACATATAATTGGGTTCAAAATTGAAACTCAAAAACAGTCTGTTCTTTACTTTGATTTTGAATTGTCGGATAAGCAATTTCAAAATAGATATTCAAAAGATTATACCGAAAATTACAACTTTGACAATAATTTTTTAAGAATAGAAATCAATACCGATGCTGATTTACCAATTAATCAAAATTTTGATGACTTTCTTATCTTGTCAATCGAGCAAAGTCTTTTAAAATCTAATTCAAAGGTTTTGATTATTGACAATCTCACCTACTTAAAAACCGATAATGAAAAAGCAAAAGAAGCTTTACCATTAATGAAAAAACTTAAAGAATTAAAAAGCAAGTACTCACTTTCAATTTTGATTTTAGCACACACGCCAAAAAGAGATTTATCAAAGCCAATTACAAGAAATGATTTGTCAGGAAGCAAAATGCTTATGAATTTTTGTGATAGTTCCTTTGCTATTGGAGAAAGTAACCAAGACAAGCAAATAAGATATATCAAACAAATTAAACAACGTAATTGTGAGCAAGTATTTGATACAGATAATGTTTGTATTTGTCATATAAATAAAGAATATAATTTTTTACAATTTGAGTTTATTGGTTATGGTAATGAACGTGAACACCTAAAACAATATACTGATAAAGACCGTGAAACAAACATTGAAAAAGTAAAGGAATTAAACATACAAGGAAAAAGCCAAAGGCAAATTGCTACTCAATTGGGTGTGTCAGTTGGGACTGTAAATAAATATTTAAAGTTGTAAAGTGTTCATTCTGTTCACGGTGTTCACAGTGTGAACAGTATGAACACCGTGAACAGTAAAAATTTAAATGCGATGAAACAATACAAATACAATTTAGATAAAAGCAGTAAAAAGTTTGTTTGTCCAAAATGCAACAAACGAACCCTTGTAAAATATAAAGAAACGGAAACAGGAAACTATTTGAATGAAGATTTTGGACGTTGCGACCGTGAAACAAATTGTGGTTTTCATAACACACCAACAGGCGAGTTTAATAATCCTTTTGAAGTGGTTAATATTCCGAAACCAAAACCAAGTTTTCATAATTTCGATTTAGTAAGTCAAAGTGGTAGGAATTACAAAGAAAATAATTTTATCCAGTTCTTAAAAACCATTTTTACAGAAACTGAAGTAAAAGAAGCAATACTAAAATATTTGATAGGAACATCAAAGCGTTGGAATGGTGCTACAATATTTTGGCAAATTGATAATTTGCAAAAGGTTCACGCTGGTAAAATTTTACAATATGTTTCAAAAACTGGCAAACGACACAAAAACGAAGACGGCAAAAGTTTAATAGATTGGGTACATAGTATTTTAAAACGAACCAAAACAATCAATGATTATAATCTTAATCAATGCTTATTCGGTTTGCACCTAATAAATGAAAGTAATGCCAAAACCATTGCACTTGTTGAGGGAGAAAAAACAGCAATTATGATGAGTATATTTAAACCTCAATATATTTGGTTAGCCACAGGAAGTAAACAAGGTTTTAAATATGAAAATCTGAAACCAATTAAGCAATATAAAATTATTGCATTTCCTGATAAAAGCGAGTATGCAGATTGGTTTAAAAAAGCCACCGAACTCAATATCTTAGGTTTTGATATAATTGTTAATGATTGGCTCGAAAATACGAATTTTGAAGCAGGAACAGATTTTGCAGATGTATTACTTATTGAAAAAAAAGAAGCTGAAAAAAATAAAAAACATGAAATTATTTATACCGACACCGAAAATATTATTAACGAATTTGAAACACACACACCCGAAATTTGGAATCTAATTGAAACGTTTGGTTTAGTAGATTGCAACTGGAACGAAATAAGAAAAGTAATTTAACATAAATAAATTATTTCAATTGCTTTGCAAAAATAGAAAATTGTTGTTGCAAAGCTTATATTTTATGATATTACAACCCAGTTATTAAAGGCAATGACTGTAACAAAGTTTTAATTATAATTTTGCAATGCTTGTTTAATAGTTTTTGCAATGTATTAAAAACAAAAAATTTTATTCTGTTGCCTTTATATAAAAAGCAAAATCCTATCAAATAACTGATAGGATTTTTTTTGCTTAATTTATTCAGCAATCTAATATTAAACATCATTTTAGTTAAAACATTTTTAATGTAGAAAACTATATTTTTATATATCGGTTGACTAAATGTTGACTAAAAATAACGTTAAGCCTTATAAATATGCTTTGAAAGTGACCTCGGCAGGGTTCGAACCTGCAACCAACGGAGCCGAAATCCGTCATTCTATCCAGTTGAACTACGAAGCCATTTGAAGCTGGAAGTGGGAAGCTGGAAGACTAAACTTCGTGCTTCCAACTTCCCACTTCTAACTTTATTAAACTAAAAGTTTTTTAACGATAGTAGAAATAGTTTTTCCTTCAGCTTGTCCACCAATTTGTGCAGATGCTAAGCCCATCACTTTACCCATTGAAGCAATTCCAGACGCGCCTGTTTCTTCAATGATTTTAGCGATGATTGCTTCTACTTCTTCTTCTGATAATTGTGCTGGTAAGAATTTTTCGATAACTGCGATTTGCGCTAATTCTGGTTCTGCTAAATCGGCACGGTTTTGTTCTGTAAAAATAGACGCGCTGTCTTTACGCATTTTTACTAATTTTTGTAAAATTTTAATTTCGTCAGCTTCTGTAATTTCTTCTTTAGAACCTGAGGCAGTTTGTGCTAATAATATTTCTGATTTAATAGCTCTTAAAGCTTCTAAAGCCACAGTATCTTTGGCTCTCATTGCTTCTTTCATGCTATCCATAATTTGTGTAGATAAGCTCATATATTTTGATTTTAAGTATTTATTAATGTAATGTTGTTTGAAATTTAGGGTTCACCCCAGATAGTAGCGGCATCCTTTTTTTGTTATTTTATATTTGTTTAAAACTAAAAAATTTGTGACAAAAAAAGATATAGCGAATAGCTGGAATAGGTGCTAAAAAAATCAAAAACAAAAGTAATAAAAAATCCCGATTTGTTTATCACAAGTCGGGATTTAAAGTATTGGTTAGTTTATTTTATGCTTAATCTACATTGTCATGTAAAAAAGAATTGTTTGAACGCAACTGAATGTCGTCGTTACTGTCCATTCCTAATGACATGCGTGATTGATTATTTTGGTTTGGCATACTTGTTACATCTAATCCTTGACGACGAAAAGCTGGTTCTTTTTCTAAATCGTCAATTCTGTTTGGATTGTTGAACTTGTGATTGAAACTTTTTAATTTATTTTTTCTTTCTTCTGCTCTTGATTTTAAAATTTCCTCAATAGACATTTCTACTGGTGTAGCAGCATCAAAACTGAAGTTGTTTTCAGAAGTTACATTAGTTGCAACAGCCTTTACTGTGAAATTTACTTCTTCATCAATTGGCTCGGCAGCTTGCATAATAGTTGCAGCTGGTTCAAAAGTTTCTTCAATTTCTTCTTCTAACGTATATTTAATAATTCCTTCTTGACCTAATTCTGTCACTGGGAAAAATTGAACAGCTTCGTTAACTTTAATCTCTTTTGTTTCTTCGCTTAATTCAAAAACAATTGTATTTTGAGTTGTTTCTGCTTTGGTTTCGAATAAATCTAAAGAAAAGCTGAAATCGTCATTTGCTACAACAAATTCTGGCTCTATAACTTCAATTTCTCTAACTGAATTAGAGATAATTTCAAATTCTTGAACAGGTTTAACAACTTCAAAAACTGGCGGAGCAACTTGTGCAACTGGTTCCGTATATTGAATCGATTGTACTGGAGTTTCTACTGTAAAAGTAGGTTGTTCCACTACGGCAACTGGTTGTTTAACTTGTTCTGAAACGTTTTCAAAAAATACATCTAAATTTTTAATATAATCCGATGTTGGAATTAAATCTGAAACAGGCGCTTGAATCGCTTGTGGTTGTTCCACTTCGAAATCATTTAATTCGAAAACAATTTTTGCTGCTGTTTCAGCTACTACTTCCTTTGGTGCTTCTGCTTCAAAAGTTACAGCATTCACAATTGGCTCATTTACAGAAACTACTGGAGTAGAAACTGCATTTGGCGTTAAATTGTGTTGAATTTTTTGCTCACCATCTAAAGAATGAATAATCTTTTGAGGTTCTGCATTTATAATTTCTTTTTGTTGTTCTATGTTGAAACCTGTAGCAATAACAGTTACTGAAATAGATTCTTCTAGCTTATCATCTTCACCAATACCCATAATGATGTTGGCGTTGTGACCTGCTTCGTTTTGAATGTATTCGTTAATCTCACTAATTTCATCGATAGTAATTTCATCTGAACCAAACGTGATAAGCAACAATACGTTTTTAGCACCAGTAATTTTATTATCATTTAATAACGGAGAATCTAATGCAGATTGGATAGCTATTTTAGCTCTATCCACACCTGAAGCAACAAAAGATCCCATTATAGCTGTTCCGCTATCACTTAAAACTGTTTTCGCATCTTTAAGGTCGATATTCATGGTTAAGTGATTGGTAATCACTTCCGCAATACCTTTTGAAGCTGTAGCTAACACTTCATCGGCTTTAGAGAAACCTGCTTTGAAACCAAGATTTCCGTATACTTCTCTTAATTTGTTATTATTGATAACAATTAATGAATCTACTTGTTTTCTTAATCTTTCGACACCTTCCATAGCTTGTTCTGAACGATTTTTTCCTTCGAACTGAAATGGGATAGTAACAATACCAACTGTTAAAATACCTCTTTCTTTAGCTAATTGTGCGATTACTGGCGCAGCACCAGTTCCTGTACCACCACCCATTCCGGCAGTAATAAAGACCATTTTAGTATTCGCATCAAGCATTTTTTCAATTTCCTCGATACTTTCTAAAGCGGCTTGTTGTCCAACTTCTGGTTTTGCCCCAGCACCTAATCCTTCCGTAAGATTTACACCTAACTGAATTTTATTTGGCACAGGACTTGTTTGCAATGCCTGAGAATCAGTATTACAAACTACGAAATCTACACCTGCAATTCCTTGTCTAAACATGTGGTTGATGGCATTGCTTCCGCCGCCTCCAACTCCAATAACTTTTATTACGTTTGATTGATTTTTTGGTAAATCAAAAGTAATATTTCCAAATTCGTTGTTGCTCTCCATATATTTGGCTTTTTTTATTTTGTGTTACTTGCTACTAATAACACTTATTCTACATTATCTAAAAACTCTTTAATTTTCCCTAAAAGGTTATTAAAGTCGTATTTCTTTTTTCTTTCTTGTGTTTCTTTTGAAACTGTTGGCGTTGGTTTTACTTCTTCTACAACAGGTTCAATAACTTTTTCTACTATTACAGGCTCCGGAGCAATTACTGCTACAGGTTCTGGCGTTTTCATTTCAACAAATGGCGTTGCGCTATTCGTTTGATTACGTAAACTTTCCATTACTAAACCTACAGAAGTTGCATATAACGGGCTTGATAATTCTTCGCTAGAATTTCCTGCTAAATGCTCGTTTGGATAACCAATTCTGGTATCCATTCCTGTGATATATTCTACTAATTGTTTAATGTGTTGTAGTTGCGAACCACCACCTGTTAAAACAATTCCTGCAATTAATTTTTTCTTTGACTCGTCGTGTCCGTATAATTTAATTTCAGCATATACTTGCTCGATAATTTCCACAACTCTTGCGTGAATAATTTTCGATAAGTTTTTTAACGAAATTTCTTTTGGTTCACGACCTCTTAATCCAGGAATAGAAACAATTTCATTGTCTTTATTTTCACCTGGCCAAGCTGATCCGAAACGTGTTTTTAATAATTCCGCTTGTTTTTCGATAATGGAACAACCTTCTTTAATATCTTCAGTAATAACATTTCCTCCGAAAGGAATTACTGCTGTATGACGAATTACTCCGTTTTTGAAAACCGCTAAATCTGTAGTTCCACCACCGATATCGATAAGTGCCACTCCAGCTTCTTTTTCTTCTTCACTTAAAACCGCATCTGATGAAGCTAATGGCTCTAAAGTTAATCCTGTTAATTCTAAACCTGCATTTTTCACACAACGACCTAAATTTCTAATAGATGCTGCTTGACCAACTACGATATGAAAACTAGATTCTACTCTAGCACCATACATACCCACTGGTTCTAAAATTTCCGATTGTCCGTCGATTTTAAATTCTTGTGGTAAGGCGTGAATAATTTCTTCTCCTGGAAGCATTGATAAATTTTGAACTTGACAAGTTAATTGTTCAATATCATAATCACCAATTACTTCTTCTGGTTTTTTTCTACTGATGTAATCGCTGTGTTGAATGCTACGAATGTGTTGTCCTGCAATACCAACTACTACATCATTTATTTTGTAACCTGAATTGTTTTCTGCTTCTAAAATTGCTTGTTGAATAGATTGAATAGTTTGCGTGATATTATTTACCACACCTCTATGCACGCCCAAACTCTTAGATTTTCCTACACCTAGAATTTCTAATTTCCCGTACTCATTTTTCTTTCCGATCATTGCTACAATCTTGGTTGTACCAATGTCTAATCCTACTCCAATACTTTCTTTGTTCATCATCTATTCCTTATTTTGAACACACTACCTGCTGTGTGAAAATTAAATTTATTGATTTGTACTTCCCGATTAACGAATCTTTCGATGCGTATTGATAAAAAGCTTTATAATTCTTAAACTTTTTTTCAATTGAAACGGGTTTGCCAAAATTTATTTCGTAATCATATTCTCTTGAAAGCATTGTCATACTTCCGTTTTTCTGAATTGTGATTGCGATGATATTCTTTTTTAAAAAATCATCTTTTTCAATAGCGCTAAAAGTTTCAATGAAACCCTTTTTGAATTCTCCTTCAATATCTCCTTGAACAATAGGAACTCTTGATGAAAAATTATTTGACAATTGAAAAATACTGCCGTTTTTATCTACGTAAAAATTACGGTTTTTATTAACAACTCTTGCTACAGGGGACTTTTGTAAAACTTTAGTTATTAACACTCCGTCTTCAGAAGTAAAAACCTCTGCGTTCTCGATAAAAGGCTGTCTCTTTAAGACACTTTCCAAATCTTTCAAATCTACTTTTTCTTTTTGGATTGAAGAAGTGCCTCCCAAATTTTGTATTAACAAGTTATTAACCATTTCATTTGTTAAAAACATTTTGTTATCGCCCTGAAATTCAACTTGCACCTTACTTATCTTCCTCTTCTCGTTTCTACTCTGTGTAAAAGAATACAAAAATACTACTAAGAAAAGCATCAATACTAGACGAATATTTTGCCAATTAAACTTTTTCATTTAGTATTTTTTTTATGTCTTTTACTATTTCGCCAATATCACCTGCACCGATGGTTACAAACACATTTGCGTCTGAATTTTTAAAGCTTGTTAATAACTCTTCTTTAGTTACCAAACGTTTATTTTCATTTTTTATTTTACTCAACAACCAAGTAGAATTTACTCCTTCCATTGGCAATTCGCGAGCGGGATAAATTTCTAATAAAAGTATCTCATCAAATTGCGATAAACTTTCTGCAAAACCGTCAATAAAATCTTTTGTTCTACTGAATAAATGGGGTTGAAAACATGCGATTATTTTTTTATTTGGGTACAATTCTCTAACCGCTTGATGCACGGCATTTATTTCTGTTGGATGATGTGCGTAATCATCAATATATACTAAATTTTCTTCTCTAATTTGAAATGAAAAACGGCGACGAACTCCTTTGAAAGTAGCCAATGCCTTTTTAATTTTTTCATTTTCCACACCATAAGATTTCGCCATTGCGAAAGCCAATAATGCATTCGTTAAATTATGATGACCCGGTAATCCGAATTTTATATTCTCAATTAGTTCCTCTTTTGTTTTGACATCGAAAACATAAAAACCATTTTCAATTCTGATATTTTGAGCTACATAATCGGCACCAACATTTACGGCAATAGTATTTCCTTCTAAAGGCAAACCTTTGATGATAAATAAATTTTCAGCTGGTACTTTATGCGCAAATTCTCTGAACGATTCTTCAATTGCTGCTACGTCGCCATAAATATCTAAATGATCCGCATCCATAGACGTTACACAAGATAAGTTGGGATGTAAATGCAAAAACGAACGGTCAAATTCGTCTGCTTCAACAACCGTTACTGTTTTTCCTGAACCGATCAAATTCGTATTATAACCTTCTACAATTCCGCCTAAAAAAGCCGTAACATCTACACCACTTTCATACAAAACATGACCTAAAATACTTGACGTTGTAGTTTTTCCGTGTGTTCCTGCAACGGCGAAACAAAACGTGTCTTTTGTAATGATTCCTAAAACTTCAGCACGTTTTTTAACCGTGAAACCATTTTCTAAAAAGTAATTCCATTCAGAATGCTGTTTTGGAACGGCAGGCGTAATAACTACTAATGTATTTTCTGTATTTTTAAAACACTCGTCAATCAAATTCACATCATCTTCAAAATGAATTTTTATGCCATTTTCTTGTAACTCGTTGGTTAATTGTGTTTCGGTTTTATCGTAACCCGCCACATTTTTTCCAATGAATTGAAAATAACGCGCTAATGCACTCATCCCGATTCCTCCGATGCCAATAAAATAAACGTTATGTATTTGATTTAGATTCATTTTTATTTTTTGTTTAAAGTTTAAAGTTGTTTTTGTTTCAGTTTATCCAACTTGAAACTCGAAACCTTAAACAATTAAATTAACTTTTTAATTTCTTCTACAATATCTTTGGTAGCATTTGGCAAGGCTAACTTTTTGATATTTTCTATTAAACTTTCTTGTTTCCCTTGGTCTTTTACCAAAGCTTCAAAAACCAAATTAAATTCCGATTCTAAGTCAGATTCTTTGATTAGAACTGCGCCACCTTTATCTACAATTGCTTTAGCATTTTTAGTTTGATGATCTTCAGAAACATTTGGTGATGGAATAAAAATTGTTGGTTTTCCCACGATACATAATTCGGAAACAGAAGAAGCTCCTGAACGAGAAATTACAATATCTGCAGCAGCATAAACTAAATCCATTCTATCAATAAAAGCCGTAACTTGAACGTTTTCTTTTTCGTTATATTTTGAATAATCAATTAAATAATGTTTCCCACATTGCCAAATAATTTGAAAACCTAGTCCTGTTATAAAGTCTAAATTTTTCTCAATTAATTGATTCAATCTTCTAGCACCTAAACTACCACCTAAAATTAAAAGTGTTTTTTTATTCGCATCTAATTTAAAATGCGAAATCGCTTCAGACTTTTTACTTGTAACATCAATTAAATCTTGACGAACTGGATTTCCTGTAAATCGTATTTTATTTTTCGGAAAAAACCTTTCCAAATTTTCATAAGCCACACAAATGACATTGGCTTTTTTTGCTAATAATTTATTAGTAATTCCAGGAAATGAATTTTGTTCTTGAATTACAGTAGGAATATTTAACATAGCCGCAACTTTCAGTACAGCTCCACTAGCAAAACCACCTGTTCCGATAACAACGTCTGGTTTAAATTTTCGTAAAATAGAATACGACTTCATTAAGCTAGAAATCAATTTAACTGGAAACATAGCGTTTTGAAGAGTCAATTTTCTGTGTATTCCTGAAATCCAAAGTCCTTGAATTTCATATCCTGCTTGCGGTACTTTTTGCATTTCCATTTTATCTTTTGCACCAACAAATAAAAATTCCGCATCAGGAAATTGCGCTTTCAATTCGTTTGCAATAGCAATAGCAGGATAAATATGTCCGCCTGTTCCGCCTCCACTAATTATAAATCGTTTTCCCATTACTTTTTATTTAAAACAGCATTCATTGGGTTTTGCCCATTTACTAAACTATCTCCTTGATTATCCAATTCGTTTTCTTGTTTTAATGATTCACGAATAGAATATTTCATATCGTTAATTTTTTGTTCTTCTTCCGAAGTAGATTCAGAAGTATTTTCTTCATTCATTACAGAAACTTCTCTGTCAATAATTCGTTGTAATGCGGCTTCTCTATCTTGTAAATCTTTTAAGTCTTCAGCAATTTCATCCTCTTTTTTCGTTACACTTAAAATAATCCCTAAAGACAAACATGTCATCCAAACAGAAGTTCCCCCACTACTAATTAATGGCAAAGGCTGACCTGTTACTGGAAGTAATTCCACCGCAACACCCATATTAATTAAGGCTTGAATAATTATTGGGAAACCGAGCCCAATGATGAGTAATTTTCCAAACATATTGGTTGTTTTGTTTGCTCTAATTAGAAACCTAAAAAACAACAACATGTAAAAAAACACCAAAAGATAACCACCAATTAAGCCGTATTCTTCAATGATAATAGCAAAAATAAAATCGGAAGAAGATTGCGGTAAAAAATTTTTCTGAATACTTTTCCCTGGTCCAACCCCATTTATTTTTCCAACAGCTATGGCTATTTTTGCGTTTTCAATTTGGTATTTATCCTCGTCCGGTTTATCAGTTGTGAAATTTTCAATACGGCTTACCCAAGTATTTACACGGCTAAATGCTTTTTTCTCTGGAAATGCTTTTGCTAATAAAAAAAACAAAGCCAAAAATGCAAATCCGCTAGCTAATATTATAGCTAAATATTTTAATGGATATTGTCCGATAAATAGCAACATACAAACCATGGCAAACATTAATGCTGTGGTTGAAAAGTTAGATGGTAACACACAAACCAAAACGGCACCAACAGGTATCCATATTTTCACAAATGAATCTTGGAACGTATAAGTTCCTTCATTTAATTTTGTTAGCGTTCTCGCTACATAAACCATTAAAATTGTAAATGCTAATGTTGATGGCTGAAAGGAAAAATTCACGAAAGGAATGGTTAACCAACGACTCGCATTCGCTCCACCAATTGTTTTTCCTTGCAATAATGTAAAAAGCAAAGCAGGAATAATTAACCAAATAGCAAAAATGGAATATTTTTTAAACCTTTCGAAAGGTAATTTATGTACAAAATACACTATAACCATTCCAATAGAAAGATGCGTAAAATGTTTCATTAAAAGCATAAAAGTAGAACCCGTTCCATTACCAACAGTGTACACTAAATTTGTAGCGGCACTATATACTGGCAAGAAAGACGCCATGGCTAGTAAAAAAATTACTGCCCATATTGTTTTGTCTCCTTTAAGATACTTTAGTTTGTTCATCTTATTAATGTTTGACTCCTATAGAATCAAGATTATTATATTTCTTATAAATTTTGTACCGCTTGTTTGAATTGTTTTCCTCTGTCTTCATAATTTTCAAACAAATCGAAACTGGCGCAAGCTGGAGAAAGTAAAACCGTATCACCTTTTTCAGCCATTTTGTTAGCGATTTTTACGGCTTCAGACATAGAAGTTGTTTCTACAAACATCTCCACTAAACCTTCGAATTTATCTGCTAATTTTTTATTATCAACCCCTAAACAGATAATTCCTTTTACTTTTTCTCGGACTAATGACATTAATTCATCGTAATCATTTCCTTTATCCACACCTCCAACAATCCAAACTGTTGGTGTATTCATACTATCTAAAGCAAAAAATGTAGCATTTACATTCGTAGCTTTTGAATCGTTGATATACTGAACGTTGTTAATTTTCAATACTTTTTCTAATCTATGCTCCGCACCTTGAAAATTAGATAAGCTTTCTCTGATAGTTGCTTTTCTAATGTTCATTAATTGCGCAACTGTTGTTGCAGCCATAGTGTTTTTAACATTATGTTTTCCTTCTAAAGCAAGTTTGTTGATTGGCATAATAAAATTTTCGTCGTTTAGGTTGATATTGATTTCGTTGTTTTCTGTAATACTTCCGCCTTCTTCAATTTTTTTCGTAAGTGAAAAAGGCAATTTGTTTGCTTTAATTTTATTATTGGCTAACCAATTTGTTATGGCTTCGTCATCTTGATCATAAATTAAATAATCATCTTCATTTTGATTCATGGTTATTCTAAACTTGGAATCGATATATAAATTGTAATCGTAATTATATCGGTCTAAGTGATCAGGACTTATGTTCAATAAAACAGCAATATCCGGCTTGTAATTTATGATGCCGTCTAATTGAAAACTGCTTAATTCTAACACATAGCAATCGTGTTTATTTTCGGCCACTTGCCATGCAAAACTTTTACCGATATTTCCGGCTAAACCTACATTTAAACCACCTTGTTTTAGCAAATGATACGTTAATAAAGTTGTAGTTGTTTTGCCGTTACTTCCTGTAATTCCAATTGTTGTAGCAGATGTAAAAGGCGCTGCAAATTCAATTTCTGAAATCACTGGAATATTTTTTTCTAACAACTTTTTTACGATTGGCGATTTCTCAGGAATTCCTGGACTTTTCATTACTACATCAGCATTCAGAATTAATTCCTCTGTATGCTTTTCATCTTCAAAAGCAATTTTATTTATAGTAAGAACTTCTTTATAATTTTCTTTAATTTTTCCAAAATCAGACACAAAAACATCATATCCTTTTTTCTTTCCGAGAATTGCGGTTCCAACACCACTTTCTCCACCGCCTAATATTACTAATCTCATTTTCTATTTACGATTTACGATTAATGATTTACGATTAATGACTTCCATTAACGTAGCTTTAATGATACTAATGAGAAAATGGCCAATATGATAGCTACAATCCAGAAACGTGTTACGATTTTACTTTCATGATATCCTTTTTTCTGGTAATGATGATGCAACGGCGACATTAAGAAAATGCGACGTCCTTCGCCGAATTTCTTTTTTGTGTATTTAAAATAGGCCACTTGTAAAACCACGGAGAAGTTTTCCGCTAAGAAAATTCCACATAAAACCGGAATCATTAATTCCTTACGAACCGCAATAGCGATTACTGCTATAATTCCACCAATGGTTAAACTTCCTGTATCGCCCATAAAAACAGTTGCTGGATACGTGTTGTACCACAAGAAACCGATTAATGCTCCTACGAAAGCTGCAATATAAATGGTCATTTCTCCCGAATTTGGGATGTACATAATATTCAAATAATTAGAAAAAATAATGTTACCCGAAACGAAAGTAAAAATCCCTAAAACTAACACTGAAATGGCAGAAGTTCCTGCGGCTAAACCGTCAATTCCGTCCGTTAAATTGGCACCATTTGAAACAGCTGTAATAATAAAAATTACAACTGGAATAAAAATCAACCAAGCCCATTTTTGATAATCATCACCCATAAATGATAATACTTCTGCGTAATCAAACGTATTATTTTTTACAAACGGAATGGTTGTTTCCATTGATTTTACTTCTGGAGAAGTCGATTTTATTACCGTTTCAATTCCTTGTTTTTTAAGAACTACGTCATCTTTAATAGTAACACTTGGATGAAAGTATAATGTCGCACCCACAATAATTCCTAAACCAATTTGACCAATAACTTTGAAACGTCCTTTTAAACCATCTTTATCTTTTTTGAAAATTTTTATATAATCGTCTAAGAAACCAATACTTCCCATCCATACTGTAGTCACTAAAAGTAGAATGATGTAAATATTATCCAACTTTGCTAATAATAAAACAGGAACTAGCGTTGCCAAAATAATAATTAATCCACCCATTGTTGGTGTTCCTGCTTTTTGTACTTGACCATCTAAACCAAGCTCGCGAACTGTTTCACCAACTTGTTTGTTTCTTAAATAACCAATAATTCTTTTCCCGTAAATGGTAGAAATTAGCAACGATAAAATCACAGCCATTCCTGAACGGAAAGTAATATATTGAAACAGACCCGCTCCTGGCAAATTGTACGCTTCGTCTAAGTATTTAAAGATGTAGTATAACATAATTTTTGGGTTTAAAAGGTTAAAAGTTTATAGGTTTAAAAGGTTTTAGGTAAGTTTACCCGCATCAATTACACTCTTTACTATTCACTCTTTACTATTTACTATTTACTATTTTTCTAATTGTTTTAATAATTCTTGTACGATTTGCATGTCATCAAAATCGTGACGCACCCCGTTTATTTCTTGATAGGTTTCGTGGCCTTTTCCTGCAATTAAAATAATATCGCCTGGATTTGCCATTTGACAAGCCGTTTTTATTGCTTGCTTTCTATCAAGAATTGATATTGTTTTTTTGAAATTCTGACCTTCCACTCCAGCTTCCATTTCTTCGATAATCGTTTGAGGATTTTCAGTTCTTGGATTGTCTGCTGTAAAAATAGCTTTGTCGCTTAATGAAGCTGCGATGTTGGCCATAATTGGTCGTTTTGTTTTATCTCTATCGCCACCGCAACCTACAATTGTTATTAATTGTTCGTTTTTGGTACGAATGTCTTCAATCGTTTTTAGAACATTTTCTAAAGCATCTGGTGTATGAGCATAATCGACAATTGCTGTGATTTTAGATTCAGAAATGATAAATTGAAAACGTCCAGAAACACTTTCTAATTCTGACAATAAGCGTAACGCTTCATTACTTTCTATTCCTAATTCTAGCGCCACGCCATAAATGGCTAATAAATTATAGGCATTGAAGGAACCGATTAATTTCGTCCAAACCTCATCGTTATTAATTTTTAAAACCAATCCTGATAATTGATTTTCTAAAACTTGTGCTTTAAAATCGGCATACGTTTTCAAGGCATACGTCCTTTTTCTGGCAACCGTATTTTGAAGCATGACTATTCCGTTTTTGTCATCAACATTCGTTATAGCGAAAGCTGATTTTGGCAAACTATCGAAAAACGATTTTTTTACATCTCTATATTCTGCAAACGTATCGTGATAATCTAAATGATCGTGCGATAAATTCGTAAACACACCACCTTCAAAATGTAAAGATTCGGTGCGTTTTTGGTGAATCCCGTGTGAAGAAACTTCCATAAAACAGAATTCGCACCCAACTTCCACCATTTCATCCAAATACTGATTGATCGTTAACGAATCTGGAGTTGTATGTGTGGCCTTATATTCTACTTCATCCACCATAATTTTTACGGTCGACAATAAGCCTACTTTATAACCTGCTTTTTTAAACATTTGATACAGTAACGAAGCAATTGTTGTTTTTCCATTTGTTCCTGTAATTCCGATTAATTTTAATTTTTGCGATGGATTATTGTAATAATTCGCCGCTAAAAACGATAAGGCTTGATTAGAATTTTGCACTTTTACATACGTGATATTTTCTAATAATGTTGCTGGTAAATCTTCACAAACCACAACTGAAGCTCCTAATGAAATCGCTTTATCAATAAATTGATGACCATCAGAAAGCGAACCTTTTATCGCTACAAAAACATCGTTGTTGGAAACTTTTCTAGAATCGAACTCGATTTTTTCAATAGGCAAATCCGTTGAACCGTGAACCGCTTCAATCGTAACTTTATATAATATGTCTTTTAATATGTTCACGATAATTCTATAGTTATAGTTTGATTTTTCTTAAAAATTTCACCTGGATTGATAGATTGTTTTTTCACTTTTCCCACACCAATAAACTTCACTTTCAATCCTAAATTCTCTAATAAGGAAACGGCATCCATTCCCGCCATTCCTTTTACATTGGGAATTTTATTAGTATTTCCTTGCGATTTTTTTTCATATTCTGCATACAAAACATCTTGCTTTGCATTTTTTAATTTGATGCTTTTAAACTTGTTTGTGTTGGGAACATCTGTAAATATTTTTTGTGCGATACGTTTAAAAACTGGTCCGGCCACATCTGCTCCGTAATAATTATTCAATGACGTATTGGGTTTATGAACCACAATGATGCAAGAATATTTAGGATTATCAGCTGGAAAATAGCCTACAAATGAAGAAGCATAATACATGTGTTCTTTTCCTTTACTGTAATTTACTTGAGCCGTTCCGGTTTTACCAGCCATTGAAAAATCTTTAGAATACAATTTACTTCCCGTTCCTTTTTTTACCACATTTGCTAAAACTGCTTTCACTTTAGCCAATGCTTCATCTGAACACATTTTTTCGTTAATAACCTCAGCTTCGTATTTTTTAATCGTTTTATTCCATTCTTTAATTTCTTTAACGAAAATCGGTTTAATCATTTTTCCGTTATTCGCGATTCCGTTATAAATAGTTAAAGTTTGTAATGGCGTCATTGAAACTCCATAACCATAAGCCATCCAAGGCAATGAAAGTGCGTTCCAATTATCGGTTCCAGGTTGTGGAATGTATGATTTTCCTTCTCCTAATAATTGAATTCCGATTTTCCCATTTAATCCGTAACTGCTTAATCTGTCAGTAAATTGCTTTGGATTATTTTTATAATTTTCTTGAACCGCTTGTACTAAAACCGTGTTAGAAGACACTTCAAATCCACGTGCTAAAGAAATACTTCCGTAACCGCCATCATGTGAATCTTTTACTTTTCTATTTCTGATAGTGATAATTCCACCATTAGTATTATACACTTTAGAAGTATCTACTTTTTTATCATCAAGAAGTGCTATTAAATCTAATAATTTGAAAGTTGAACCTGGTTCATGAGATTCGGCAACCGCATAATTTTGCGTTTCAAAATACGAACCATCTTCTGCTCTACCTAAATTGGAAATCGCTTTTACTTCTCCTGTTTTAGTTTCCATAACCACTACACAACCGTGATCTGCTTCGTATAATTCTAATTGTTTTAATAAAGCATGATGTGCAATATCTTGAATAAAAACATCAATAGTTGAAATAATATCATAACCATCAACTGGATCTAATTCATTGACATCAGAAATAGGTTTCCACTGATTTTTTGCAATTTTTTGCATCCAATGATGACCGTTTGTTCCGTTTAAATATTTACGAAAGGCGTATTCTAAACCTTTTCCCTGATTCCCATCGCGTTCGTATCCAATTGTTCTGTTGGCAATTAATCCGACTGGATGTTTACGCACCGTTTGTTGCTCCGTGATGATTCCGCCTTTATTCGCGCCTAATTTGAATAATGGGAATTTTTTAATTCGCATATATTCTGTGAAGCTCAATTTTCTAGCGACTAAAAAATATCTGTTTTTTGTGTTTTTCGCTTTTCTCAACTCTCTTTGAAATTCCCCAGAAGGTTTTCCTAAAAGTCTTGCTAACGAATCCGATAGAGCAACATAATTTTTTTCAAAATTTTCATCTGAAGGCGCAACAGCATCAAAACGAATGGTATATTCCGGAATAGAGGTGGCTAACAAACTTCCGTCAGACGAATAAATATTTCCTTTATTAGCAGGAATATCGAAGTTTTTAACCGTTCGTTGTTTCGCTAAATTTCTGTAATAATCTCCTCCAACCCATTGGATATTGAACAATTTTACAGCAATGGCAAGAGAAAACGCAAAAACACAGACTACTACAAGAGTGAGTCTATATGAAATGATGTTATCTTTTTTTACTGCCATATTTTTAATTTATCGAAAAAGCTTTTTTCTTCTGGTTTATGTATTACGATTTTTTTTGGAGGAACTGATGAAGGTAAAATTTGTCTTTCTTCCATTTTTTTAGAAATTGTAGATTCCATTTTGAGTTTCATTAACTCGGAACGCGTATCTACAAATCGGGAACGCAACTCTTTTACTTCATTGGTTAATCTTGTGATTTTATAATTTTTTTCGTCGTAATTGTGGTTAAAATAAATCATTAACATAGCCAATGAAAACAAGAAAATAATGAATTTCCAAGTTTTAAGCGCGTCATCATCAATTAAGAATTTCGCTTTTAAAAGACTATATATACTGCTTTCTTTTGTCATTATTTTTTTTCAGCTACACGCAATTTTGCACTTCTTGCTCTGTTGTTGATTTCTATTTCTGCAGCTGAAGGCACAATTAATTTCTCGATAATTTTAAAAGGTACTTCAAAATTTCCGAAGAAATCGCGTTCTGGTTCCCCTTCAAACATTCCGTTTCTAATGAATCTTTTTACTAATCTGTCTTCCAAAGAATGATAAGAAATCACGCTTAATCTTCCGCCAGAAACTAATAATTCTTCAGTTTGCGTTAAAAATTCTTTTAGTACTTCAATTTCTTGATTTACTTCAATACGAATCGCTTGGTAAATTTGTGCTAAAATCTTATTGGCTTTATGTCCAGGTAAAAATCTCGCTAAAACTTCTTTTAATTCTTCTGAACTTTTGATTTTTTTATCGGCTCTGGCTGCAACAATAACATTTGCCATTGCACCACCATTTTTCAATTCTCCGTAATCTAGAAAAACACGTTTTAGTTCTTTTTCTTCGTAATCATTAATTACTTCAAATGCTGAAAGTGTATCATTTTGATTCATTCTCATATCCAAAGCACCGTCAAAACGTGTAGAAAAACCTCTATCAGCCACATCAAATTGATGAGAAGAAACACCGAAATCTCCTAAAATACCATCCACTTGTTTTACACCATAAAAGCGTAAAAATCTTTTTATGAATCGGAAATTTTCATTGATTAAAACAAATCTTTCATCGTCAATTGTATTGGCTAATGCATCTTTATCTTGATCAAAACCAAACAATTTTCCGTTTGGCCCTAAATGTTTCATTATTTCTCGTGAATGTCCTCCGCCACCGAAAGTTACATCTACATATATTCCGTCAGGCTTAATATTTAAACCTTCCACCGTTTCTTTTAAAAGTACAGGATTATGATATTCCATCTTCGTCTTCATTTTGATTACCCATTACTTCTTCCGCCAAATCTGCGAAATCTACCATTGCATTATCTAAAGCTGATTCGTATAAATTTTTATCCCAAATTTCAATAATTGAAACCGCAGAGGACAACACAATATCTTTATCTATTTTAGAAAACAGCACTAAATCTTTTGGAATTAACAACCTACCAGTTGCATCAATTTCAACCATTTTCACACCAGCAGTAAAGGCTCTGATGAAATCGTTGTTCTTTTTTACAAATCGGTTTAGCTTGTTAATCTTTTGCATGACTTTATTCCATTCGCTCATTGGATACAATTCCAAGCAAGGTTGAAATACAGAACGCTTCAACACAAAACCTTCCTCAAGATTGCCCAATTGCTTCTTGAGAGGCGCAGGCACCATTAGCCTTCCTTTTGCATCGACTTTACACTCGTATGTTCCTAAAAATGTATTCAACTTTTTTGAATGAATTAATAATGAGACAAATTTAAAAAATATTTTACCACTTTTTACCACAAACTACCACTTTGTTAATAAGTTTTTGCTCAAAAAAGACATAAATCCCACTTAGCATCAGAAAACACACTTATTAACGAAGATTAGAAGTTTTTAACTAATTTTTATTTGATTAGAAAAACCATGTAAATTATATTGTTTATATCGGAAACAAATTGAACATAAGGCATTTAGCCGTTAAACAATTTAATAATGCGTGATATGAAACAAATGTGAAAAATTTGTGTATTTTTGTAAATATTGAATATTTGAACACGATACAGCATTTATGATAAAGAAAGAGAAAAAATACACCTATTTTGAAGCAGGAGAAGGCACTCCGATAGTTGTTTTACATGGATTAATGGGTGGTTTAAGTAATTTTGATGGGGTGGCTGATTTTTTTCCTTCAAAAGGATACAAAGTTATTATTCCGGAATTACCTATTTACACGCAAAGTTTATTAAAAACAAATGTGAAAGCATTTGCGAGATATGTAAAAGATTTTATCACTTTTAAAGGGTATGAACGCGTTATTTTAGTTGGAAATTCTTTAGGAGGACATATTGGTTTGTATTTTACGAAACAATATCCAGAATTGGTTAGAGGTTTAGTAATTACTGGAAGTTCAGGATTATATGAAAGTGCGATGGGTGAAAGTTACCCAAAACGTGGTGATTATGAATACATTAGAAAGAAAGCTGAAGATGTATTTTACGATCCGAAAATTGCAACAAAAGAAATCATAGACGAAGTATTTGCTACAGTAAACGACAGAATTAAACTTTTGAAAACGTTAACGATTGCTAAAAGTGCAATTCGTCATAATATGGCAAAAGATTTACCAAAAATGCACGCACCAACTTGTATTATTTGGGGAAAACAAGATAAAGTAACACCGCCAGAAGTGGCAGATGAATTTAAAAAATTGCTTCCGAATTCTAGTTTATACTGGATTGACAAATGTGGACATGCAGCGATGATGGAAAAACCAGACCAATTTAACGAATTGTTATACGGATGGTTAACTGAAAAGAAATTATAGCCTCACCCCAACCCTCTCCAAAAGAGAGAGAGCAAGAGGAAAAAAAAATATAATAATTAAAGTCATTCTTCTGGAGTGGCTTTAAATTTTTTAAAACATATGAAAATTAATACCGCAGAATTTGTAATTAGTAATTCCGAAGTGGAAAAATGTCCGAAAGACAGAATTCCGGAATATGCTTTTATTGGAAGATCTAATGTTGGAAAATCGTCGTTAATTAACATGATTACCAACCATAAAAACCTAGCTAAAACTTCTGGAAGACCCGGAAAAACACAGTTAATTAATCATTTTTTAATTAACAAAAACTGGCATTTAGTCGACTTACCTGGTTATGGTTATGCGAAAGTTTCGAAAACGACAAAAGCGAAATTTCAGCAATTTATTACGGACTATTTTGAAACGAGAGAACAATTAATTTGTGCGTTTGTTTTAGTCGATATTAGACATGAACCACAAAAAATTGACACCGAGTTTATTGAATATTTAGGAGAAAGCGAAATTCCGTTTTGTATTGTTTTTACGAAAGCGGACAAGTTAGGAAAAACGCATATTCACAAACATGTGGAAGCATATAAGAAAAATTTACTAGCAAATGATTGGGCAGAAATGCCTCAATATTTTGTAACTTCTGCCGAAAGCACTTTGGGTAAAGAAGAAATTTTGACTTATATTGACGAAGTGAATCAGAGTTTATTTACGGGTTCTGATTTTTAAATAGGCACACGGATTTTGCAGATTTAAACAGATTTAATTCTGGATATTTATTATAAAAAAACTCCCAAATTGGGAGTTTTTTTTATGATTTTTTTGAATTTATTTACCTCAACAACAACGAATGCTGCGTCATGGCTTCTGATTGTGCAATTCCCATTAAATCTAAAATAGTTGGCGCGATATCGCCTAAAACACCTGAATGAATGTGTATTTTATCGTTATCGACTAAAATTACTGGAACTGGGTTTGTGGTATGTGCCGTATTTGGTGAACCATCAGAGTTTATCATCGTTTCACAGTTTCCGTGATCAGCGATGACAATTGTAGTATAATTATTTGCCAAAGCAGTTTCAATGATTTCTTTCACACAAACATCAACGGCTTCGCAAGCTTTTATGGCAGCTGGCATACTACCTGTGTGTCCAACCATATCGCCATTGGCAAAATTTAAACAAACGAAATCCACTTCACCTTTTTGTAATTCTGGAACTAAAGCGTCTTTTAATTCGAACGCACTCATTTCAGGTTGTAAATCGTAAGTAGCTACTTTTGGAGAGTTTTTTAAGATTCGAGTTTCACCTTCAAAAGGCTCTTCTCTTCCGCCAGAAAAGAAAAATGTCACGTGAGGATATTTTTCTGTTTCGGCAATTCTGATTTGTTTTTTTCCAGCTTTAGAAAGCACTTCACCTAAAGTTTCGGTAATATTATCTTTATCGTAAACAACATGAACATTCGTGTACGTGTTGTCGTAATTGGTAAGTGTGACAAAATACAAAGGTAATTTATGCATGTTTTCTTCGTGGCAATCCATTTGTGAAAGTACTTCTGTCAATTCTCTACCTCTATCTGTACGAAAATTAAAGAAAATCACCACATCATCTTCCTGAATGGTTGCTAATGGATTTCCAAAAGGGTCAACAGAAACTAATGGATTGATGAATTCATCGGTTATATTTTCATCATAACTTTTTTGAATACTTTCTACTAAATTAGTGGTTTTTTCACCAACTCCTTTTACTAATAAATCGTAAGCAATTTTTACACGTTCCCAACGTCTGTCTCTGTCCATTGCATAATATCTTCCCACAACAGAAGCTAATTGGGCATTCGTATTCGATAAAAAATCTTGTAAATTTTGAATGTATTTTTTTCCTGATTTTGGATCTACATCTCTTCCGTCAGTGAAAGCATGAACGAATGTGTTTTTTACACCATTTTCTTCCGCAGCTTCAATTAATCCACGTAAGTGTGACGTATGAGAATGCACACCACCATCTGAAACCAAACCTAAAAAGTGCACTTTTTTATCATTAACTTTTGCATAATTGAAAGCAGAAATTAATGGCAATTCGTTTTTTAAAGTATGATTTTGAACCGCTAAATTTATTTTAGCTAAATCTTGATAAACAATTCGGCCAGCGCCTAAATTCATGTGGCCGACTTCCGAATTTCCCATTTGACCTTCTGGCAAACCTACATGAAGTCCGTCAGTTCTTAATTCTGCATTCGGAAAATTTTTATAAAGTGCATCTATAAATGGCGTATTGGCATTATCAATTGCTGAAACTTTCGGGTCTGGAGAATGTCCCCAACCATCCAAAATCATTAAAATTACTTTTTTATTCATGATAAAAGTTTAAAGCACGAATTTAGCTAAAAATTTAGACTCTTCGTGCTTCATTATAACAAATTTTAACCTTACGATTTAAACACGTTTTTTGCTTGATTGTAATCAATAAAATAACGAATACTAATAGAAAAAGTATGATTTAGTTGTTCATTATTAAATACTGATTTTAAATTTTTATTGAATTTTTTATCAATAATATCACTTTCAAACTCAGCATTATTACGATATAAAACGGTCATTTGACTTCCTGGCGCAAACCACCAACTATAGGTTAAATCATAGTTCCAAGAACTATAATTCTCATTTGCATTATCAGCATAAGCATATTCTTCCACATACCCATTTTCTAATAATTTATGGTATGAATTATTTTCCGAAAATGACCAATACTGTCTAACATTTAATCCAAAATTCATTTTAGATGATATAGAAAACTTACCTTCTAAACTGTTTTCTATTGTTTTATTATCTCTTTTAGCAAAAACAATATCATCACCAACTTGATCCACTCTTCCTAAATCTTGGTATTCGTTATAGAAATTACTTGTATAAATTAAAGAAAATCTATCGCTAAAGCGATATCTAGGCTTCACCATCAAACCCCAATACCACCAGCCTTTTGCTTCAGCAATACCAATGTTTGGTTCTATATCAAACGCGAATTTATTATTATAATTACTGGATATCCACATCCATGTACCATAATTTTTAGGAAAAACAACATATCTTCCTTTCATTTTAGGGTTGTAAAAATTATATCTTTCAAACGGATTCACGTTAAATCCTATTCCTGCTGAATGGTTCTTTTTATTAGTGAAATTTAAATTTACATTAAAGTTTTGTTCTTGTAAATAATGTGTACTATTATCATATTGTACAAACGCATTAAGATTTATACGAAATGAATTTAATTTATCTGTTGAATTTAAAATTCTATAATTTACATTACTGCTTAAAGAAAAATAATTGGTTTGAAAATTAACTCCTAAATCATTATTATCATATTTATCTGAAACATATTGCCCTCCAATTGAATACCTTATTTTACCAGCCGTTTCTGCTAAATTTAAATTTGTTGAAATTCCTTTTTTGTTATCTAAATTTTCATAGCTATTTACATAACTGTATCTAAAAGCTCCATTTGCATTATACGTGTTTTTCTTCGTATTTAAATTAAAAACTGCAGCTGAAACATTTGAATCACGGAACTCGCCATTTCTAGTAACATTTGTATTAATTAAGGAGACTGAGGAATTTCCATTAAAACGCTGATCTAAAACTAAAATATTATAATTAGCTAATGGCTCAATAGTCTCTATTCTGTTATTTTTAGTTATAGTATCTCGAATTACTACGTTTGTTTTTTCGGTTATTGCATTTAGAAATCCAATTCCTAATCCGTTTTTTGTTCTTCCTGAAATTTTTGTTGCATTTAATAAACCTACAGCGCTTGGCGATTCAACTATCTCTTCATCGTCGCTCATTTTGAGTTTTTGAGTTGGTTTACCGCCTATTCTTCTGGAATAAAATAAGTCTCCTTTGTTAAACAAATCGGTTCCTTCTGTAAAAAAAGGGCGATTTTCGTTTAATACTTGTTCAAACGGCCCAAGATTTAAAATTTTATTATCAAATTTGGTTTGGCCAAAATCTGGAATTAACACCATGTCTAGAGTAAAAGCATCTGTTAATCCGTATTTTAAATCTAAACCACCTTTTAAAGTTCCAAAGGCTTTATCTTTTCCTAAGCTATTTAAATAATAAGAAGCATAAGGAATAAGAAACAAACGAGTTGGCGTATTGATTTTTTCAATTCCTTCTAAAATACCAGATTGTTGTGTGAAAGTTCCTGCTTTATTATCTACTTTATTCCATGTAAATGAATGACGTAGTTTTCTAACTTCTCTAAAGAAATTAATTCCCCATGTTTGCTTTTCTTCATTTGAAAAACGCAAAGCGGCATACGGAATTTTCATTTCAACCACCCAACCTTTATCAGTTAGTTTGGTTTCACTTGCCCAAATGGAATCCCAAGAATAATCCTCAGGACCTTGTGCACTTTGAATACAATCCGACTGACAATTGGTTGGACCAACATAAAAACAGTAGCTCTGTTGTCCGTCATTAAACCCGTTTATAAACACTCCAAAATAATCTGAAGTTCCATCTTTATCTCTTTCTGTAATTTCTTTTAGAATGGCATTAGGTTCATTATCATATAAAATGGCACCAATATAAATAGCGTCATCATCGTATAGGACTTTTACTTCTGTTTTACGTTCATTGGGTTCTGGTTTACCGTTATCTGGTTCCAACATAATAAAATCTTTAGCTACTGGAACATTATCCCAATCTGTTTCATTTAGTACACCATCAATTTTTATTGATTTGCCAATTTTTGTGGTACCAATTTTTCTTTTTTCAACTTCAATCACAGGATCAACTGCTTGTGCAATTGAAAACTGTGAAAATAACGCTAGACCACTAACTATTTTGACTAAATCCATAAATGTGATTTTATATAATAAAATTGTTAGTATGAGTATGCCAGATTTTGTTTCTAAAAAAAATGTTAAATTTTAAATCAAAAAAATATTTTACAAAAAACGCTCAACTTGTTGTAAATATGAAACATACCCATTTCACAGACGATTCTAAATTCAAAAATCCGACGAAATGCAAAATAATCGACGAAATGCAAATAATAATCGTTAAAAAACACTTTAAAATTTTTTTTATTCGAAATAACTTATATATTTGCGATATCAACAAACCAACTAACAACAAGAACAACAATGACTTACAGATTTTTACCTTTAGTTTTTTTAGGATTTATTTTAAATTTTCCTACTACCAAAACTACATCTAAGAGTATATATAAATCAGATTCAGTGAAAACTGAAGCAGCAAAGCCAGCAAAATTAGCAGAAAATAAAGTTTTAAGTTTTGAAGAAAAAACAGAACTACTATATAACGGAATTGAAGCTGGACAATATACATTACCAAATTTAGAAACTTTCATTAAAGCATATGAAGGATATTCTGCTTTAGAAATCCAAGGGAAAGTAAAAAACTCTATTTTAACTATTGTTGATTTTAGCTTTTCTTCAACTAAAGAGAGAATGTGGGTAATTGACATGGAAAACAAAAAAATAGTTTTACAAACTTTAGTTTCTCATGGAATGAATTCTGGTAAAGAATTTGCAAAAACATTTTCTAACCAAAACGAATCATTTAAAAGTAGCTTAGGTTTTTTTATTACTGGTGAAACTTATACAGGAAAACACGGGATTTCTTTAAAATTAGACGGTCAAGAATACGGATTAAACGACAATGCTAGAGAAAGAGCTGTTGTTGTTCATGGTGCAGATTATGTTTCTAAAAGACTAGCTAACAGACAAGGTTATATTGGAAGAAGTCAAGGTTGTCCAGCTGTGGCTCCAGAAGTTGCTTCAAAATTAATCAACACTATAAAAAACAAATCAGTTTTATTTATTTATCATCCAACAAGAATGTATGTAAGTAAATCGAGATTAGTTTCATAAATGTAAACTTTATATTTTATTAGTCATTTATATTATCACCTATTCCCCCCAGTTTATTATATAAGATTTTATCTAAATTATAGATATCATCTCTAAATTGCAACCCATTTTTATCTGACCAACTTGTCCAATACAGTTGATGGATATAAATGGGTTGTTTTACTTTAATATAGTACGTTTCCTTAGCAGCAATAATTTTATCAATAGCATCTTGTTCTTCAGTAAGCATTTTTTGTTTTGCTTCTAATTCTTCTGGAGATAATTTTACAGGCTTATAGTTTTTGTTCAGTTTTAATTTAGCTTCTTTTTCTGCTCTTTCTTTTCTAATTACTTCTAAACTTTTCCAACGGCCATTATCTTGACCATCCAACACTTTTTTTGCTAAAGAAACAGGATTTTCCACTCGAACACAACCAGAACTTAAAGCTCTATATTTATATTCGAAATAATCTCTGTGATTTGTATCGTGTAAATAAACAGAATGATGATTCGGAAAATTAAATTTTACCACTCCTAATGAATTATTATAACCTGGAGTTTGTACATATCTGTAACTTTCGGCTTTTTCCGGATTCCATTCACTTGGAGAAACAACCGTGTTAGTTCCTTTATAAATTGTAATTCTATTTCTAGTAAAATAATTTCTATTTGCTGTAGCTTCAACCGTTAGATCTTCTTTTATAATTGTTGGCGGAACGGTCCAAGTTGGATTAAATACAAAATTAGACAACTTCGAAGATAAAATTGGAGTCATTCTTTCAGGTCTTCCACACACAATTTTATGAGTTGCAATGGTATCTTTATCTTTTACATAATCTAATTCATAATCTGGTAGATTAATCAAAATATACTGATCACCTAAATTTCTAGAAAACCATCTCCATCGTTCTAAATTTGCTAGAATTTGCCCTTTTCGGGTTTCTTTATTGTAGTTTAAAGCTTTAATCGTTCCAATACCAATTACGCCATCAGCGAACAAACCATGTCTGGCTTGAAATTTCTTAACAGCATTGAGCATTTTAGCGTCAAATTTATTCGTATATAAAGTATCTTCTTGTTTTAAATCTTTCCAATAAACTAAGCGTTGTTTTATTTTTTTTATTACTTCTGAATTATCATTAAATTTAATTTTGAGGTTAATATCGATAGAATCAAATTTACTCGCAGGCAATTTATCAACTTCAACTAAAGCCCCTTTTAAAGATAAATATATAGGATGTGTTGGCAATAAACCTTTAATGGAAGGCGCAATTTTTTTTGTATCAATTGCTTCTTTCAATAACTTAGCGATAGAGAGTTTTTTATCGAATAAATCCCAATTATCATAAACTTCATCTGGATTTAATTTTCCTCTATAGTAATGATTACAAAGCTTTTCATAGGTTTGTGTTAGTAAAATATCGTAGGCTAATTTTTCTTCTACTTGTAAAGAATCCATTCTTAATTCTAAACGAAAAATTTTATTGATATTATATTCTTCAGGATTTAAACCTTCATCTTTAGTTTTCTCAATTTGGGAAATTAAATCTTCTCTATTTTCTCGGTCCACCCAAATTTCATGGTTTTCAAACAACTTGTAGTAACTTCTTATACTGTCTGATTTATCCGCTAATAAATCTTCAGGAATGGCATGAATTGTAACTTTTCTGATGGTGTCGAAATAGTCTTCACTTTCTTCAAAAACTTCTTTTTTGCTGTTCTTACATGACATAAAAACAACGAATAGTAAAACTACAAATAAGCAAAACTTTTTCATCATATAACAAATTTAACAAAATATGCGTGCATAATAAATTTTATCGCCAAAATACTTCTTTAAACGACAAAATACTTAAACATTACAAAATGTGTGCCAATTTCAGGAATTTCAAATGAATCTCCCAACTCAGAAAACCCAGAATTCTGATAAAATTTCACCGCATTTTCTCTGGCATTAAACCATAAAACTTCCGCATTTTTTGCTATTGCAAACTTACAAATTTCTTCCAATAATACATTACCAAAACCCTTACCTTGACACTCGCTTAACACAGCCATTCCACGCAGTTGAAATTGATTGTTTTTTTCGATATTTTCGTTTTGAACTTTAAAAACAGAAGCCACACCAATTAGATTATTATCATTAAATAATCCAAAATGAGTTGTCTCAGCATCATCATCACCTAAAAAAAAGCAAGTTTCAATTGGTTTTCCTTGTCGTAAAACAGCACTTCTAACAGGAAAAGTGTCTAGAAATGTAATTTTTTTTACTTTTATTTTATTCATAACCATTTATAAATTAATAAATTACAACTTAATTTTAAAAAAATTATATTTTTTTGATAAAAAAACTTGCATTTAACCAGTTTTTCATACTATATTTGCACTCACCAAAACAAAAAAATGCGAAAGTAGCTCAGTTGGTAGAGCGTCAGCCTTCCAAGCTGAATGTCGCGAGTTCGACCCTCGTCTTTCGCTCTAAAATTTATTGAATTACAAAATTCTACCATGCGAAAGTAGCTCAGTTGGTAGAGCGTCAGCCTTCCAAGCTGAATGTCGCGAGTTCGACCCTCGTCTTTCGCTCAAAAGCCTCAAATTATTTTGAGGCTTTTTTTTTGTGTTTATCTCAAATTACTTAAATCGCTTCCTGTTTCCAATTCAATTGGTTCTTTGCCTTGTTGAAATAATCTTGCAGGTAAATTCCCTTTTAAAGTAATTGTTTTCCCTAAAACTTCTAGCCAACTTCCTTCTCTTAATCCTAAAACCGATTGCGGATTATAATGATGGAATTCACCAATTCTCGTTTCTCTTGTTTCACCCATATGCTGTGAACCTTCAATTGGATCTAAATAATGCGGATTCAAATTAAAAGAAACCAAACCTAAAGTTCTAAAACTTGGTGGGTACGCAATTGGCATATCATTCGTAGTTCCCATTGTTAAACCGCAGATGTTACTTCCTGCACTTGTTCCTAAATAAGGTGTCCCGTTTTCAACCGCATTCTGAATCGCATCTAACAAATTAAATTTATACAACATACTCACCAAAACAAATGTATTTCCACCGCCAGTAAAAATAGCTTCGGCATTATTAATGGCTTCAATTGGGTTTTCAAACTCGTGAATTCCTTTAACTTCAATATTTAATTGCTTAAAAAAGGGTTTCACTTTTTCTGTATAATCCTCATGAGAAATTCCGCCAGGTCTCGCAAATGGAATAAAAACCAAATTAGAAACAGTTGCAAAATGCGTTGCTAATGTTGGCAGCAAATAATCTAAATAAGTTCCACCAAAAACGGTTGATGTACTTGCAATAATAACTTTTTTCATAAATTCTAAAAATTTTACGCTATTCTTAACAAAATTTTATATTGATTGTGATTTTGTTCTTATATTTTTACAAAAAATTAATTTTTGTATTATTAAAACCTACTTACAAATACTATTCCTAGTACTCTCTCAATTTGTGATGTCGCAAAACGACTCTATAATTAAGGGTAAAATCATTATTGAAACCAACGATAATGACGGAATTACTATTGTAAATATTTCAAACAAAACTAATACAATTTCCGGAAATGGCGGATATTTTAAAATAAAAGCTAAAGTAAATGACACCATTATGTTTAGCGCTATTCATTTAGTTGGCAAAAAACATATTGTTACAAAAAAAGATTTTGGTAAAGATTTACTTTTCATAAAGTTAGATATTTACACTCGTCATATTAAAGAAATTATGGTCACTAATGCCGATGACATAAGCGCTGAATCATTAGGTTTAGTTCCGAAAGGACAAAGAAAATACACACCTGCAGAACGCCGTTTAAAAACAGCCGGCGCTTTTGATGGGCAATTTGGATTAAATACTGCTTTTAGTATTGACCCAATTTTTAACGCGATTTCAGGAAGAACTAAACAATTAAAAGCTGAATTAGAAGTAGAACGAAAAGAATATTTACAAAATAAAATTATCTCAAACTTTGATTCTGAATTTATTACAAATCAATTACACATTCCTGAAGAATACGTTGAAGGATATGTTTTTTACATTGTTGAAGATGCCGAATTAAAAGCTGCAGCAAAAGCAAAAAACAAAACGCTAATAAACTTTAGAATGAGTGCTTTAGCAGTAGATTATTTAAAACTAAAAAACTTACAACCTTATTACCCGAAACCAGTAGTAGAAGAAAAAATTGAAGTAAAAACAGAAGACACAACCATTTCAAAACCAGAAATAGAACCAAAAAAAGATGAATAAGATTAAGATAAGTTTATTAGTAACGCTTTTTGTACTTACAAGCGCTTTCACTTTTCATAAATTTTATGTTGGGGTTTTTCAAGTGGATTATTTTAAAGAAAAAAAAGCAGTACAAATTACGGCCCGATTATTTATTGACGACTTAGAAAAAGCATTATACAAAAAACACAACAAACATTTTTACATTACAACTAAGGATGAAGTTCCCGATGCAAATAGTTATATTGCAAAATATTTAGAAGAAAAATTTAAAATTAAAATCAATAATAAAATTCAAACTATTCAATTTTTAAGCAAAGAGCAGGAAGAAAACATTGTAATTTGCTATTTTAAAATTAATTTTAAAGACAACATAAAAGAATTAGATATTACAAACAATGTTTTGTCTGATATTTTTAGCGAACAACAAAATTTAGTACATTTAAACATTAATGGTAACAAAAAAACAATTTTGTTTACTAATACAGAAACCAACCAAAAACTGAAATATAAATAATACATTATATGAAAAAGTCAATTTCAATTGCTTTCTTATTTTTAACATCTATTACTTCTTTCGCACAGGAAGTAAAAAAAGAAGAAGCAAAAAAAGATCAAGGTCATACTGATATTAACAAATTTAGTCAGATGTATGCCGAAATGGCTACGCCAAACATGTTTCGTACAGCTTCAGGAGCACCCGGACCTGCGTATTACCAGCAACGTGCTGATTATAAAATTAATCTAGAATTAGACGATAAACTATCAAAAATGTATGGTAGTGAAACGGTAACTTACTATAATAACGCACCAGAATCTTTAGATTATTTATGGATTCAATTAGATCAAAACATCGCTAAAAGAGATTCTCAAACGCCTTTGATAGATTCTCAAATAATGCCATCGTCAACTTCACCAGAAGACTTTACAAAAACGTATATGGGTAAAAGTTTTGATGGCGGTTTCAATTTGGAATATGTGAAAGATGAAAATGGTAACGCCATGAAATACACCATCAACAACACAATGATGCGTATTGATTTACCAAAAGCGTTGAAAAAAGGCGAAAAAGTAGTATTCTCAATCAAATGGTGGTATAACATTAATGATTACATGAAGGATGGCGGCAATGGTCGTTCTGGATATGAACTTTTTCCTGATGGAAATAAATTATATGTTATTGCTCAATTTTATCCAAGAATGTGTGTTTACAATGACGTAGAAGGATGGCAAAATATGCAATTCTGGGGAAGAAGTGAATTCGCTTTAACTTTTGGAAATTATGATGTAAAAATCACAGTTCCAGCAGATCACATCTTAGACGGAACTGGAGTTTTACAAAATAGAAACGAAGTATACACGGCAGAACAAGTAAAAAGATGGCAATTAGCTGAAAATTCTTTCGACAAGCCAGTTATAATTGTTACACAACAAGAAGCAACTGCAGCAGAAAAAGGATTTTCTACAGCTAAAAAAACGTGGCATTTAAAAGCAGAAAACGTTAGAGATTTCGCCTTTTCTACTTCTCGTAAATTTATTTTAGACGCAATGGCTGTTCAAGTTGGAAACAACAAACCAATGGCAATTTCATTATATCCAAAAGAAGCAAATCCACTTTGGGAAAACTTATCTACCAAAGCGGTTGCACATACTTTAAAAACGTATTCAAAATATACTTTTGATTATCCTTATCCAAAAGCGATTTCAGTTTCTGCTGAAGACCAAGGAATGGAATACCCAATGATTTGTTGGAATTTTGGTCGTCCAGACGAAAACGGAAAAATTAGCGACCGTGTAAAATACGGAATGTTAGGTGTAATTATTCATGAAGTAGGTCATAACTTTTTTCCAATGATTGTAAATTCTGACGAAAGACAATGGACTTGGATGGATGAAGGTTTAAATACTTTCTTAGAATATTTAACTGAAATAGAATTTGAAAAAGACTTTCCAGTAGATAGAGGTCCTGCAAAATTAATTGTTCCTTATATGAAAGGAAATCAACAATTTTTAGAACCAATTATGAGCAGCGGAGACGTGGTTTATAATTTTGGCGCTAATGCTTACGGAAAGCCTGCAACTGGGTTAAATATTTTACGTGAAACTATTATGGGTCACGAATTGTTTGACCATGCATTTAAAACATACGCAAATCGTTGGAAATTTAAACATCCAACTCCAGAAGATTTCTTCAGAACAATGGAAGACGCTTCTGCTGTAGATTTAGATTGGTTTTGGAAAGGTTGGTTCTACTCTACTGATGTAGTAGATTTAGGAATTAAAAACGTAAAACAATTTTATGTTACTGAAAACGCAACTAAAGAAACTACAGCATCTTTTAACAGAAGAGGAAGAAAAGTTGCAGATGCAGGTCCGCTTTTACATATCGTAAATAGTGAAAACACAGAATTGAAACCTGAACAAAAAGCAGCTTTAGAAAAAGAAAAAGTTATTATTCTGAACGATTTCTTAACTAAAAACTATACTGTTGAAGAAAGAGCTAAATTAAAAAACCCAAAATACTTTTACGAAGTAGAATTTGAAAAACCAGGAAGTTTAATGATGCCAATTATCGCAGAATTAAATTTTGAAGACGGAACAAAAGAAATTCATAAATTCCCAGTTCAAATTTGGAGAAGAAATAACACTACTACAAAACGCGTTTTTGCGACTGAGAAAAAAGTAGTTAAAATTCAATTAGACCCAAAATTAGAAACAGCAGATATTGATGTAACTAATAACACTTGGCCAAAAGAAGAGGTTGTTGATAAATTTAGTGAAATCGAAAAAAAATAAAATATTTTAAAAAGCGAAGTTGATATTCAACTTCGCTTTTTTTTACAAAAAAACTTCTAACTTCTAACTTCTAACTTCTAACTTTTACTAACTTTGCAGTTCGGTTATTTTTTAGCTAAAAATTTAAAAATCAAAACTATGTTTGGTATTGGCGGAGGCGAAATATTTTTTATATTAATTGTTATTCTAATGCTTTTTGGATCAGATAAGATTCCAGAAATCGCTAGAACTTTAGGAAAAGGTATGGCGCAATTGAAAAATGCAACCAATGAAATTAAACACGAAATTCAAAAAGGTGCAGAAGATAACGGTTTAGACATGAAAAGCTTAACGGGCGGAATTTCAGATGAAATTGCAAGCGCTAAAGAAAGCATGAGTAAATCTATTAATCCAATTGACTTAGCCAATCCAATTAATGAAATTAAAGAAGATATTGAAAACTTATCTGGACCAATAAAACGTCAAATGTAATGCTTGAAGAAGTAATAAATTTAGATAAAAAATTATTTATTTTTTTAAACAATTTAGGTTCTGAACCCTTTGATGGTATTTGGTTATTAGTGACCAAACAATTCAATTGGATTCCTTTTTTCCTTTTACTTTTAGTAATTCTTTACAAAAAAATAGGAACTAAGCAATTAGTAATTGTATTACTTACAGTTGCTGCATTAATCACTTTCACCAACGAAATTACCGATTTAATAAAATTCTCTGTACAACGAATTCGTCCTTGTAATGATGAAGAATTAGTTGGCTTAATTAGAATTGTAAAAGACAGCGAAACTTTTAGTTATTTTTCAGGTCATGCTGCTAATTCAATGGCCGCAATGATGTTTGTGTTTTTAGTTTTAAGAAGTTACTACAAATACAGCTATTTGATTTTTTTATACCCTTTAATTTTTGCATATAGCCGAATTTATTTAGGCTTACACTTTCCTTTAGATATTATTTCTGGTTATATTTTCGGAACCTTAGTAGGGATTTTGTTTTATAGGCTTTATTTGAAAATTATTTCTAAATACATTACATCTTGAAAACCCAAAAAACAGCAGTAATAATTGGTGGTGGTCCTGCAGGATTAACAGCAGCTTATGAATTTACTAAACGCACTGACATCAATCCAATCGTTATAGAAATGAGTGAATTTTGGGGCGGAATTTCTCGTACTGAAAACCATAATGGTAACAGAATTGATATTGGAGGTCATCGTTTTTTTTCAAAATCAGATGTGGTAATGAATTGGTGGCAAGAAATTTTACCTATTCATTCTGAAGAACAAAAAGTTGAACTAACTTATCAAAACAAAAAACAAGAACTCCAAATTGAAAACAATTCAACATCTAACAATGACAATGTTTTATTAGTCAGAAAAAGAAAATCTAGAATTTTTTTCAACAATAAGTTTTTCGATTATCCAATTAGCTTATCTCTTCAAACAATACTTAATCTTGGTTTTTTTAATACTTTTTTAATAGGCTTAAGCTATACAAAATCAGTGCTTTTCCCAATAAAAAACCCTAAAACTCTAGAACAGTTTTTTATAAATAGATTTGGAAACAGATTATACAAAACATTTTTCAAAGATTATACTGAAAAAGTTTGGGGTGTTCCTTGTTCCGAAATCAGTGCAGAATGGGGTGCGCAAAGAATAAAAGGTTTATCTATTACTAAAACACTAACGAATGCTATCTCAACTCTTTTTAAAACCAACAAGAAGGATTTAAGTCAAAAAAACAAAGAAACCTCATTAATAGAATATTTTTTATATCCAAAATTTGGTCCTGGTCAAATGTGGGAGACCGTTGCCGAAAAAATAAAAAATGATGGAGCTATATTAAAACAAAACAACAGAGTTACGGCAATAAACATTGTAAACAATAAAGTTTTAAGTGTTGTTATCGAAAATATTTTAACTAAAAATAAAGAAACCATAGAATGTGATTATTGCATTTCTACAATGCCAATAAAAGAATTAATAAAAAGTTTAAGTTCTGATGTTCCTAAAAAAGCAAAAGAAGTTGCAAATGGCTTAATGTATAGAGATTTTATCACTGTTGGGTTACTTCTGAACCACATTAACTTTAAATTAGAAGACAACTGGATTTATATTCAAGAATCGTATGTCAAAGTTGGACGATTACAGATATTTAACAATTGGAGCCCACACATGGTTTCAGACACTTCTAAAACTTGGGTTGGTTTAGAATATTTCTGCAATGATATTGATAAAATTTGGAATTTTTCCGAAGAAGAAATGATTAAATTAGCCACCAATGAAATGATTAAATTAGGTTTCATTAATTCATTTGAAAATGTATTAGACTCAAAAGTTATTAAAGTTCCTAAAACCTATCCAGCATATTTTGGAAGTTATTCCGAGTTTAATGAAATTCAAAATTTTACTGATACAATTGAAAACCTTTTTTTAGTCGGAAGAAATGGCATGCACAAATATAACAACCAAGACCATTCTATGCTTACTGCAATGCAAGCGGTTCAAAACATAAAAAACAACATTACAGATAAATCAAATATTTGGAGCATTAACACTGAAGAAGAATATCACGAGGAAAAATAAATTTATGTTTTTTAATTGCAACAGTTTTTCAAAGCAAGAAAAAAGAGTTTTAGCCTATATTGGTTTATTCTATTTCTTGTTCATGTTTTTTAGAATTTTATCTGGAAATTATTTTTTAGCAGATTCTCACGAATATTTAGAAGTTGCTAAATTAATCAACAATTTAAGCTATTTTGAAAACACATCAGAGATTGAATTAACCACTAAAAGACCTTTTGTTTACCCGTTCTTCTTATCCTTTTTTGTTAACTTCCCAATTGTTCTTATAATTGGTATTCAGACAATAATTAGTTTTTTTAGCGTTTTTATATTTTTCAAAATTTTAAAAAAGTTAGAAGTAAAAATTTCAAATTTATTAGTTGTGATTTTATTTTTGACTCCAAGTATTTTTATTTATTCTCAGTTAATAATGTCCGAATGGATAGTTTTATTATTAATCAATATTTTAACATTAGTTTTATTAGAACCATTTTGCAAAAGAAATTTTATAATTATTCAAGTAATAACCGTTCTTTTAGCATTTACAAAACCTGTTTTTTATCCTTTTATTTATATTAATTTTTTATTCTTTGCTTACTATTTATTCAAAAATAAAACTTTTAGCTTTTGGTTATTTTTTCCTGTTATAATTTTACAATTATACTTATTTCATAATGAACAAAAATCTGGTTTCAAACATTTTTCTTCAATAGAAAACTATAATTTAATAAACTATAATTTATATTATTTCAAAGCTTCTAAACTAGGAAAAAAGGAAGCTGACAAATGGCACAAAGAAGTTTATGAGAACAAAAATTATGTTGATAAAAGTTTTAAAGAACAAAATATTTATTTAAAAAATGTAGGTTTTAACGAAATTAAAAATAACTTTTTTAGTTATTCATTTTATCATTTAAAAACTGCAATTCGTGGTGTTTTTGATCCAGGAAGATTTGACATAATGACTTTTTTCGATAAAGAAGATGGAAAGCAAGGTTTCTTAGAAATTTTAAATGGAAATAAATCCATACAATCTCTTTTTAAAGACAAAATGATTATTATAATTATATTATTAATACCAATATTCTTTATTAATATTTTTAAATATTTTTATTTTTTTAAACACATAGCAAAACACAAATACAGTAATTTAATTTTGTATTTATTCATATTGTTTGTTTATAATTTTTTGATTTCTGGACCTGTAAATTCTTCTCGCTACATGATGCCTTTCCAATTGATTGTAATTGGTTTTGCATTAAAAGAATTTCAAAAAAATCTACTTCACCCGAGTAACAGTTAACCCATCACGAATAGGTAATAATACGGTTTCTACTCGTTCATCTTCATTGATGATTCTGTTGTAATCTAATAAAATTTGCGTGCTTTTATCGTTAGCTTTTACTTCTTCCAAAACCTTTCCGCTCCACAATACGTTATCAGACAAAATAATTCCACCTTTATTCATCAACGGTACAATTAAGTGAAAATAATTGATGTAATTTTCTTTATCTGCATCAATAAACACTAAATCGAATTTCTTATTTAAGGTTGGAATAATTTCAATCGCATCACCAATATGTTGTTTTATTTGATTCGAATAAGGAGACAAATCAAAATATTTTTGTTGAATTTCTTCTAATTCTTCATTTATATCAATCGTATCCAAAGTTCCGTTTTCTTGCAAACCTTCCGCCAAACATAATGCCGCGTAACCCGTGTAAGTGCCAATTTCTAAAATAGTTTTCGGATGAATAATCTTAGATAACATACTCAAAACTCGACCTTGAAAATGTCCACTTAACATTCTTGGTTGCAAAATTTTCTGATGTGTTTCTTTATTCAACTTTACCAATAATTCTGGTTCTTGTTGAGAATGATTGGCTACGTAATTTTCTAAATCTTCTGATATAAAGTGCATAATTATTTAAATTTCAAAGCACAAAAGTACGAATTTCAATAGCAATGACAATTTCAAAAACCAATAACAATTGATCAATTATAATATCGGCATATTGACAAATTGATAAATTGACACATTAATGCTATCTTTGCACCATGCAAGCAGACAAAAAAGACATCAGAGCTTTATCAAAAGAGCAATTAAGAGAATTTTTCGTAACTAACGGAGACAAAGCCTTTCGTGGGAATCAAATTTACGAATGGTTATGGAGCAAAAGTGCACATTCATTTGAAAATATGACTAACGTTTCAAAGGAAACTCGTACCATGTTAGAAGCGAACTTCGTCATTAATCATGTAAAAGTCGACACCATGCAACGTAGTGAAGACGGAACAGTTAAAAATGCCGTTCGTTTACACGATGATTTAATTGTAGAAAGTGTGCTGATTCCAACAAAAACCAGAACAACAGCTTGTGTTTCTAGTCAAGTTGGTTGTAGTTTAGATTGTAATTTTTGCGCAACTGCTCGTTTGAAACGTATGCGAAATTTGACACCTGGTGAAATTTATGACCAAGTTGTTGCGATTGATAATGAAAGTAAACTGTATTATGACAGACCACTTTCTAACATAGTTTTCATGGGAATGGGCGAACCTTTAATGAATTACCCAAACGTAATGAAAGCAATTGACATGATTACGTCAAACGAAGGATTAGGCATGTCACCAAAACGTATTACCGTTTCAACTTCTGGTGTTTCAAAAATGATTAAAAAAATGGCGGATGATGAGGTGAAATTCAATTTAGCGGTTTCTTTACACTCAGCGATTGAAGCGATTCGAAATGAAATTATGCCATTTACCAAGAGTTTTCCATTACCAGAATTACGTGAAGCTTTAGAATATTGGTACGCCAAAACAAAAAGCAAAATCACTTATGAATACGTAGTTTGGAAAAACATCAATGACGATAAAGCTTCAATTGATGCATTGGTTAAATTTTGTAAACATGTGCCTTGTAAAGTCAACTTAATTGAATACAACGCCATTGACGATGGTGATTTTCAACAAGCCGATGAACAAGCTACAAAAGATTACATTACTGCTTTAGAAAGAAATAATATTGTAGTTAAAGTTCGAAAAAGCCGTGGAAAAGATATTGATGCCGCTTGTGGACAATTGGCAAATAAGAGTTAGTAAATTAACTTGAAAATTGCTACTTTTGACACACTATGAAAATCACAGAGCAAATTAAAGAACCCATACTTCATGAAATGGAACTTTTCGAAAAGAAGTTTCAAGAAGCTATGTCTTCTAAAGTGGCGCTACTGAATCGAATTACACATTATATTGTAAATCGAAAAGGGAAACAAATGCGTCCAATGTTTGTTTTTCTTACTGCGAAAATGGTTTCGGGCGGAGAAGTAAATGATAGAACATATCGCGGAGCTTCAGTTATTGAACTAATTCACACAGCAACTTTAGTTCATGATGATGTGGTTGACGATAGTAATAAACGTCGTGGTTTTTTCTCAATAAACGCACTTTGGAAAAATAAAATTGCGGTTTTAGTTGGCGATTATTTGCTTTCAAAAGGCTTATTACTTTCCATAGATAATAACGATTTCGATTTGTTAAAAATAATTTCAGTTGCCGTTCGTGAAATGAGCGAAGGAGAATTATTACAAATTGAAAAAGCCAGAAAATTAGACATCACTGAAGATATTTATTACGAAATCATCCGTCAAAAAACCGCTACACTTATTGCGGCTTGTTGTTCTCTTGGCGCTTGTTCTGTACTTCCAGAAGACAAAGAAGTAGTTGAAAAAATGCGAAAGTTTGGTGAATTAATCGGAATGGCATTTCAAATTAAAGATGATTTATTCGATTATACCGAAGACGCCATCGGAAAACCAACTGGAATTGACATCAAAGAACAAAAAATGACTTTGCCTTTAATTCATACGTTGAACAATTGTTCTTCAAAGGAAAAAAGTTGGATTATCAATTCGATAAAAAATCATAATAAAGATAAAAAACGCGTCAAAGAAGTAATCGCCTTCGTGAAAAACAACGGCGGACTTACATATGCAGAACAAAAAATGATGCAATTTCAACAAGAAGCATTATTACTTATCCAAGACTTCCCTACTTCTATTTATAAAGATTCACTTACTTTAATGGTAAATTACGTGATTGAAAGAAAGATTTAATTCTAATTTTGATTAAATTTTAAAACTTTATACAACCTTTTTAAAACCATTCTCGTCTATAATAATAGAAGCATTTAAAATTTGATTTTTGAAAGTTTTTTAAAAAACAATGCAACCATTTAAAAACAAGAATCGTCTATACTAATAGAAACATATAAAACTTGATTTTTTGACATTGAAATTGTCATTGACATTAAAATATGAAAGTAATAGCATTACATAAAAACGAACAACAACTCATTAGCGAAGCGATAGCAAATAATCGCCAAGCCCAACAGCAGTTGTATTCAAAATATGCTTCTAAAATGTTAAGTGTTTGTCGACAATATATTAAAGACATTCACCATGCGGAAGATGTAATGATTACCGGTTTCATGAAAATGTTTACCAATTTGAAAAAATTCGAAAACAAAGGAAGTTTTGAAGGTTGGATAAGACGAATAATGATTCATGAATGCATTGATTATTTAAGAGTTAAGAAAAACAGTTTTAATCATAAAGACATAGACGATGTAATTTATTCTGAAGAAGAAGACAATTACGAAATGGAAGGCGATTTTTCTATAGATGACATTCAATTATTAATAGATAATTTACCAGAAGGATATAAAACAGTTTTCAATTTATATATCATTGAAGGCTATAAACATAATGAGATTGCCGAGTTATTAAACATTTCTGAAGGCACTTCAAAATCACAATTGTCACACGCAAAAAGAATACTGCAAACCCAAATTACAGAATTAAAAAGCAAGAGCAATGGAACCAAATAATTTCGATAATAACATACAACAGAAATTCAATTCTCGCGAAATTGAACCTTCTGCACAAGCTTGGGACAGATTAGACGCTATGCTAACTGTTGCCGAAGAGAAAAAACAACCTAAAAACTATTTCTGGTTAAAAATTGCTGCTTCTTTCTTACTGTTTACAGGAATGGGTTACGTTTTTTTTCAACAAAACCAGAAATCAGAAACATTACAACCAACAAATGAAGTAGTTATTTCAAAAGAAACACCTACAAATGAAGTTGAAAATAGTGATGATACAGAAATTATAATTTTACCAGAAACCCAAAATGAATTAGCAATCGCCACACCAAAAGCAACAAATTCAGCAACAAAAAAAGTTTCTAAACAAAATGATAATTCGAAATACAAATCTAAATTTGATTCTTATTTAGCTGTAACTGAAAAACTAAAAGAAGCAATTACCAAAAACGAAAACAATAATAAATATCAAGAACAAACCAATCAAAAAAACACGCATACCAACGTAAATTCAGAAACTTTACTTGCCGAAGTACAAGGTAATAAAAAGCCAGATGGAAATACAACTACGCACAAATCTACTTTAAAAGTAAACCCTAACGACTTACTTAACTCGGTTGAATCAGAGCTCGATCAATCGTTAAAAGACAAAGCGTTAACTAAATTTAAACAAGCAAAATCTGCATTCGTAAATAGAAACTATAATTAGGCTTCGAGAACCTCAGCAACCATTAAAAACAAAAAGTTAAATCTAAAAACAAAAAAAACAATTTAAAAAACCTAGAAATCATGCAAAAAATTATTTTATACATCAGTATTGCTTTAGTGACTTTAGTAAATACTGTAAGTGCTCAAGAAAAAACTTTCGAACAAAAAGCAAAAGACATTGCAATCAATATTAAAACCATTGCAGAAGAAGAGAAAAAAGCTTTAAAAGCAGAAATTGAAGCCATTGATAAAGAAGTCGAATTAGGAAAAATCACTAAAGAAGATGCTGACAAAGCAAAGACAAAAGCAGCAGAAGAACGTGCAAAAAACATGGAAACTAGAACTGCTGAATATGAAACGGCTTTAAGAGAACTAATTACCAACCAAGTACAAACAGTACCTACAGATTCTACGGATAATGGAACTTCGAATTTAATCAATATTAAATCGAAAAAAAATAATCCAAACAGATCGGAAAACAGAACTACAAGTCAGTTTGTATTTGCTACAGGATTTAACAATGTTGTAACTGATGGCGCAGTAGCGAACTCTCAATTTGGTTATGGTCGTTCTACTTTTTATGAATGGGGTCTTACTTGGAACACACGTTTATCTAACAACAGTAATCTTTTACATTTAAAATATGGTTTAGGATTTATGTACAATATGTTACACGCAACAGACAACAGAGTTTTTGCAGATGTGGACAACCAAACCATTTTAGTAGACGCTGGAGTTGATACAAAAGCACGCAAAACTTATTTTAAAAACGTTTATTTTGTGGTACCAATGCATTTAGAATTTGATTTTTCTAAAACAAAAACAGTGGATGATAAGAAAGTATTCAAATCTCACAAAGGTGCTCGTTTTGGAATTGGAGGATTTGTTGGAATAAACACCAATTCAAAACAATTTATTGCGTACGAAATAAATGATTATAAAATTTCTGAAAAACAAAAAGGAGATTTCAATGTAAACGATTTCACTTACGGATTAAGCGCTTACATTGGGCACAAAAGCACATCATTATATTTAAAATACGATTTAAATCCGATGTTTAAAAACAACCCAATTGACCAAAACAACATTTCATTAGGATTACGTTTTGATATCAATTAAAAAGTAGAATTACATTTTTTGAGTTATATACAATGCGCTTTTTTAAAAACCTATAGGGAATTTTCTTGTAGGTTTTTTTTATGTTTTTTAATATTGTATTTTTACCAGCTAAAACCCAATTTCCAAATTGATATCTAAAGAAACCATAGAAAAAGTATTTGACCAAGCTCGTGTAGAGGAAGTCATTGGCGATTTCGTACAACTCAAACGTTCCGGAAGTAACATGAAAGGACTTTCGCCGTTTGTAAACGAAAAATCGCCGTCGTTTATGGTTTCGCCAGTGAAGCAAATTTGGAAAGATTTCAGCTCGGGAAAAGGTGGAAATTCTGTTACTTTCTTAATGGAACACGAACATTTTACGTATCCGGAAGCCATAAAATATTTGGCCAACAAATACGGAATTGAAGTGGAAGAAACCATCGTGACCAATGAAGATTTAGAACAAGCCAACGAAAAAGAAAGCATGTATTTGGTTTCGGAATTTGCCCGAGATTATTTTCATAAAACGATGCTGAATACAGATGAAGGTCAAGCTATTGGTTTATCGTATTTTAAAGAACGTGGTTTTACAAAAGATACGATTGAAAAATTTCAATTAGGATATTCTCCAGATTCTTGGGATGCTTTTACGAAAGAAGCCTTAGGAAAAGCCTACAAATTAGAATATCTAAAAAAAACCGGATTAACTATTGTAAAACAAGAAGACGGTAAAACATTTGACCGATTTAAAGGTCGTGTGATGTTTCCTATTCAAAGTATGAGCGGTAGAGTTTTAGGTTTTGGTGGAAGAATTTTAACCAACGATAAAAAAGCAGCCAAATATCTAAACTCGCCAGAAAGCGAAATCTATCATAAAAGTAAAGTTTTATACGGAATTTTTCAGGCAAAGCAATCTATTGCCAAACATGACAATTGTTATTTGGTAGAAGGTTACACCGATGTGATTCAGTTCAATCAAAGTGGCATTGAAAACGTGGTGGCTTCTTCTGGAACGGCTTTAACGCCAGACCAAATTCGTTTAGTGCATCGTTTAACCAACAATATTACAGTTCTTTTTGATGGTGATGCAGCGGGTTTACGCGCTTCTATCAGAGGTATCGATTTAATTCTGGAAGCAGGAATGAACGTAAAAGTTTGTAGTTTTCCTGATGGAGAAGATCCAGATAGTTTTGCTAAGAACAATTCGTACGAAGTTTTAAAACAATATTTAGACGAAAATTCCAAAGATTTTATTCAGTTTAAAGCCGATTTATTAGTCAAAGAAGCCAACAACGATCCGATAAAAAAAGCCGAATTAATTAGAGATATGGTGAACAGTATTTCTAAAATTTCAGATTTCATTAAACGTGAAATTTACATTAAGGAATGTTCACGTATCATGGATATTACGGAAGAAGTAATTCGTAGTACTCTAGCACAAATAGAAAAAAAGGATGTTTCTGATGCGAATAAAAAATTCACAGAAGAGAAAAAAGCATTTGAAGTTCATAAAAACAATGAGAATTTGCAACCTGCAAAAATTGACATTTTATATGAATTAGAACAAAAAATAATTGAAATCTTATTAGTAAACGGTTCGGAAACAGAAGATTTTACTGAGACTTTCTTAGCAGAAGATGAAACCGGGAATTTAGTAGATGTTAAAGAAACTAACGCTTATAAAGTTTACGAAAAAATATATTTGGCACTTCAAGAAGATGAAATTGAATTATCAAATCCGATTTTCAAAACGATTTATACAGATATCATAAACTACTACAATCAGAATTTGGAATTTGAAATTGATAAATATATTTCTCAAACTTCACCTGAAATTGCAAACAAAATCACTTCTATTTTAATGTTAGAAGAACGCGATATTTTGCACAAATGGGAAAATAGAAAAATCGTAGTAGAGAAAAAAAACATCAATTTAGCACAAAGTGTAACTGAAACCATTTTATCTTACCGATGGTATTTATTAAACAAAGTCATTGAAGAGAATAAAAACAACATAACCGCTGATGTAACAGTTGATAACACCGAAATTTTAACTACTATAAAAGACTATTTATCTTTAACAACAGTTATTGCAAAGAACTTAGGTCGAGTTATGGTTCGGTTTTAAAAAAATAAGTCACGAATTTTAAAAAAAAATTTAAAATTCGTGACTATAAAGTAATTCTCTAGATAATCTCCAATTGTTTCGCCTTGTTGATTAAATCCAACAAATTTGTAACGCTCAATTTTTGAAGCAAACGTAATTTATACGTACTGATGGTTTTTTCGTCTAAACCTAAAATCTTAGCAACTTCTTTGTTTTTTCTTCCTTCACTAAAATAGCGCAATACCTCAATTTCTCTTGTAGATAATTTTTTAAATAAACGGTCAGATTTCTTCGTTTTATTTAAAATTTCAATAGCCTTTTTAACTTCAGAACTGAAAACTAATTCCCCATTATTTACGTTAATGATCGCGTTTTCTAGCTCACTTAATTCAATAGTTTTTGAAACATATCCTTTTACACCAGATTTTATAGCTGGCGGCGCATACAAAGTATCTGAAACATTGGTGAAAAAAATTACATTTAATTTTGGATTTTCCTGTAATAATTTCTTAATTTTCAAAATACTATTTAAACCATTTAATTCGGCATCTAAAACAACACAATCAACTGAAGAAGAAGAGATTGCTGATTGTAATTCATCAAAACTCGAAACTACTTCTGCAATTTTTATCGTAGTACTATTCTTAAAATACGTTTGAATTCCCAAGTGAACAACTGGAGAATTATCTGCTAAACAAAGTGTAATCATACCATTCTGTTTTTTAAATGTTAGCAATAATTTTATTACACAAAATTAACAAAAAAAAATCAAAAAACGTGGTATTTATCTGATTATAAATTCTTTCGGAATTTCACAGACCGGAATGGGCTGCATTTTATGCTGATTGATGCTGTTTAACCTCTTATAAATTCTGAAAACTTCCGCTTTTCTTCCCTCAAAATTTTCTTGAATATTTCCCTTCTCCATTTCTAACATAGCCCATTCTAATTCGTCATAACTTGCACCTAATTGGTCTTCATCACTTCTATCATCACCAAATAAACCATCAGTTGGCTTAGCTATTAAAATACTTTCAGGCACATTTACAAATTTGGCAAGTTGACGCACTTCACTTTTCATTAAATCGGCAATTGGACTCACGTCTACTCCACCATCACCATATTTCGTATAAAATCCAACGCCAAAATCTTCTACTTTATTACCTGTTCCAGCAACTAAAAAACCGTGAATTCCTGCTAAATAATATAAAGTTGTCATTCTTAAACGTGCTCTAGTGTTTGCCAAAGTCAAATTTAAAGCTTTTTCATTTTCACAAGTTGACACGCTATTTTTAAACGTTTCAAAACTTGGCGTTAAATCTACTCTGTCGTTAAAAACATTTGGAAAACGTTTTTTCAATTGGTCAATATGTTCATTTGCTCTATTGACATGACTTTCCGCTTGATGAATTGGCATTTCCACACATAAAACTGGAAAACCTGTTTGGGCACACAATGTTGAAGTTAATGCGCTATCAATTCCTCCAGAAATTCCAATTACAAAACCTTTTACACCAGAATTCTCTGCATAAGTTTTCAACCAATTGACAATATGACCGTGAATTCCTTCTAAATTTAACGTTGTTTTATTTGACATAATTTTAATAAATAATTTAGCTATATAATTATATATTTGCAGTTCAATAATTTTTGATAAAAATAGTAAATTTCAAACGATGAAAAAATTAATCTTTTTACTAATTTCAGGATGTTTCTTCCTTCAATGCAAAAAAAATGATGCAGTTGAAATGGTAGACGTCAAAAAATCAGTAGATTTAAATATAGAACGTTTTGACAAATTATATGCAGCAGCTACACCAAAAACGTTACCCGATTTAAAAAACCAATATCCTTTTTTATTTCCTACACAATTCCCTGATTCTATTTGGTATGCGAAAATAAGCGACCCAATTTTTAAAGAATTAAATACCGAAGTTGAAAAACAGTTTCCAGATAATAAGAAATTTGAAGAAGGATTAGAAATGATGGTTTCACGTATCAAACATTATTTTCCTGAAGAAAAAAACCCAAGAGTAATTACACTTGTTAATGAAGTTTTAATTGACAAAAAAGCGTTTTACACGAACGATTTAATTTTAATTTCTTTAGATACTTATTTAGGAAAAAATCATAAATTTTATGAGCCTTTTGCAGAATATCAAAAAGCAAATTTAGAAACACATCAAATGTTACCCGATTTAGTAACGAATTTTGCCTTTAGAAAAATTGTACCATCACAAGATAAAACATTAATTAGTGAAATGATTTATTTTGGGAAATTACACTATTTAAAAGACGTATTGATTCCCGAAACTCCTAATTATCAGAAAATAGGATATACAGAAATGCAAGAAAAATTCTGTATCGAAAATGAATCTCAAATGTGGAGTTATTTAGTAAATGAGAAATTATTATACGATAATAACATCAAAAATTACCAACGATTTATTGAAGACGGGCCGTTTACTAAATTTTACTTAGATATTGATAAAGAATCACCTGGTAGAGTTGGACAATGGTTGGGTTGGCAAATTGTAAAAAGCTACATGGAAAATAACGATGTAACTTTAGAACAACTTCTAAAAACAGAACCAACAGTTATATTTAATAAATCTGGATATAAACCTAAGAAGTAGTATTCGATTTACGACTTACAATTTACGACTTACGATTTGGGATGTACGATTTGAAATAATAAAAAAATTAAAAAAAGTAATTCATCTAGAAAATACAAAACAAAAAACTAACCTGTAATTTACTCCAGCGGAGTAACATATTTATAAGTATGAGCAAAACATCTGAAATTAAAGTAAATATCGAATTAGATCAAAATAATGTGCCAGAAAAATTAACTTGGTCTGCACAAGATGGTGGTGTAAATAATGAAGAAGCAAAAACCGTTTTATTATCTATTTGGGATGCGAAAGCGAAAGAAACGCTTCGTATTGACTTATGGACAAAAGACATGCCAGTGGATGAAATGAAAATCTTTTTTCACCAAACATTAGTAGCGATGACAGACACGTTCCAACGCGCTACAGGCGATGAAAAAATGGCTGGAGCAATGACAGATTTCTGTGATTATTTTGCCGAAAAATTAGAATTAAAGAAAGAATAAATCTTTATAAAAAATTTATAAAAAGCCATCGTAATTGATGGCTTTTTTTATGAACAAATATTAAATAAAAGTTAAACTATTAACTTTTGATAGTATTACTATTATATTTGCGATATAAATTATCACATATGGAAAATCTAATAACAAATATTAAAATTCAAGTTAACCCAAAAACATATGTTAAGGATCCAGAAACCTCAACTTTAGGTAAAAGAATCATTCAAAATAGTATTTTATTAATTGATGAAATTGGTTTCGAAGAATTCACTTTTAAAAAGTTAGGAGAAAAAATCGGGTCTAATGAAAGTTCTATTTATAGATATTTTGAAAACAAACACAAACTTTTAGTATATTTATCTTCATGGTATTGGGCTTGGATGGAATATCGTTTGGTTTTTTCTACAGCCAACATTGAAAACAAATTAGAAAAACTAAAAAAAGCAATTTGTATTGTTACGGAAACGATTCAAGATGATAATGCAACAGAGCACGTCAACGAGGCTATTCTAAATAAAATTATCATTGAAGAATTTACAAAAACACTTTACAACAAACATGTTGACGAAGAAAACAAAGAAGGATTTTTCTTAATATATAAACAAGTGAATTATCGAATAGAAAAAATGGTCGAAGAAGTAAATCCCGACTATCCTTATGCTAAAAGTTTAGTTTCCTCAATAATTCAAGGTTCCTTACATCAACATTTTTTAAAAAATCATTTAAAAACGATTACAAATTGTAATGATGAGATAAACCCAACTTCCTTTTACATTCATTTAATAGAAAATCTTTTAAAAAAATAATTTATGTCACCGCTAAAAAGATATTACAATTTATTACGATTAGACCGAAAAGACATCATTCAAATTATTTCGTATGCTGTTTTTGCAGGAATAATTAGTTTGTCGCTTCCTCTTGGTATTCAAGCAATTATTAACTTTATTCAAGCTGGACGAGCAAGTGTTTCGTGGATAGTTTTAGTAATATTAGTAGTTATTGGCGTAGCTTTTGTAGGCGTTCTTTCCTTAATGCAATTACGAATTACAGAAAATTTACAACAAAAAATATTTATACGATCGGCGTTTGAATTTACGTATCGCATTCCGAAATTAAAATTTTCATCAACCTATAACAAACATTCACCAGAAATTGCGAACCGATTTTTTGATACCTTATCCATTCAAAAAGGAACTTCAAAATTATTAACCGATTTTTCAGCCGCTTTACTTCAAATTTTATTTGGAATTATTTTATTATCGTTATATCATCCTTTCTTTATTATTTTCGGAATCTTATTAACGTTATTACTTTATATCATATTCAAATTCTCTTATGAATCAGGTTTAAAAACAAGTTTAAAAGAATCCAAATTCAAGTATAAAGTCGCTGGTTGGTTGCAAGAATTATCTCGAAATAATTTTAGTTTTAAAAATCCACATCACTTAGATTTTGCTTTAGAAAAAAACAACAAACTTGTGGCAGATTACATCAATTACAGAGAAGAACATTTCAAAATTATCAAAAGACAATTTTCGCAATTAATTGGATTTAAAGTAATTATCACAGCAAGTTTATTATTAATTGGTGGTTTTTTAGTATTAAACCAACAAATGAATATTGGACAATTCGTTGCTGCAGAAATTATCATTTTATTAGTAATTAATTCAGTCGAAAAAATAATTTTAGGATTAGAAACGTTTTACGATGTTTTAACTTCTGTAGAAAAAATTGGAGAAGTTACCGATTTAGAAATCGAATCAGAATCAGAAGTAAATCAAACAAATTGCTTTATAAATCTTTCTTTAGAATTAGAAAATGTAAATTTCAAATTCGAAGATGATACCACAAATGCTTTAGAAAACATCATTTTAAAAATAAATCAAGGCGAAAAAATTGTCATTGAAGGCGATAATGGTTCGGGAAAAACAACATTAATCCGAATTTTATCTGGATTAATTCAACCAACTCAAGGGCATTTCATCATTAACGATGACACTTTTAACAAAATGGATATTAATCAATTTCGAACTCATTTTGGTTGTATTTTACAAGGAGAAACTTTATTCGAAGGCACTATTTTTGAAAACTTAACCTTCAATAATCCTAACATCTCAAATGAAGATATCAAATGGGCATTAGATAATTTGAAATTAACGAGTTTTATCAAAACCTTACCAAACGGATTAAAAACACCTATTTTTCCTGATGGCAAACAACTTTCGTCTTCAAATATTCAAAAAATATTGTTAGCAAGATGTGTGTTACATAAACCACGAATTCTATTTTTAGAAAATCCTACAGATAAAATGGATGTTGCCACTTCGCAAGAAATTATAGCTTTTTTAATGGATCCGAATCAAAAATGGACTGTAGTGGTAACTTCTAACAACAAACAATTTAGTGCCAATAGCAACCGAGTGATTACAATGGAAAAAGGTAAAATCAGTAACATTTTAAATAAATAATTATGTTAAATGTTTCAAATAACAACAGAATTGACAACAAAAAACTAGAGCGATTTAGTTCGATTCAATTATTAAATAAGGAAAAGCATTATAAAATATTAAACAAAATTCTATTAGGTTTTGTACTATTTACAGTTTTATTTATATTTCTTCCATGGACACAAAACATTTCTGGTTCTGGTGCGGTAACGACTTTAAAACCAAATCAGCGACCACAAACCATTCAATCTTTAATTTCTGGACGAATTGAAAAATGGTATGTGAACGAAGGCGATTATGTGAAAGCTGGCGATACGATTTTATTCATTTCGGAAATAAAAGAAGATTATTTAGATCCGAATTTAGTGGAAAATACTAAAAATCAAATGAACGCAAAAGAAGATGCCGTAGCTTCATACGAGGGAAAAGTAGGTGCTTTAGATTCGCAAATGGGCGCTATTAACAGTGAAAGAAATTTAAAATCGCAACAAGCTAAAAATAAAATCCGACAAGCTCTTTTAAAAATCAAAAGTGATAGTATGGATTTAGAAGCGATCAAAACACAAATCAAAATTGCCAACACCCAATTTAAACGTTCAGTTCAATTGAATAAAGAAGGTTTAAAACCGTTGACAGATGTGGAAGAAAAGCGTTTGAAACTACAAGAAATTGAAGCTAAAATTATCACACAAGAAAACAAATTATTAAGTAGTGAAAACGAATTGATCAATGCACGCGTGGAAATCAGTAGAATCAATGCCGAATATTCTGAAAAATACTCTAAAGCTCAAAGTGATCAATACACCGCTCAAAGCAGTAAATACGATACAAAAGCACAAGTCAATAAACTGGAAAATCAATACAATAATTACAAAATCCGAAACGGTATGTATTACATAAAAGCACCTCAAAATGGATATGTAAATCGTGCCTTAAAATCAGGTTTAGGTGAAAATATTAAAGAAGGAACGCCAATTGTAAGCATTATGCCAGCTGAATATGATATTGCAGTAGAAACATATATTTCTCCAAACGATTTTCCTTTGATTCAAAAAGGAGAAAAAGTGCGCGTTTGGTTTGACGGTTGGCCTACAATTGTATTTTCTGGTTGGCCGGATTTATCATACGGAACTTTTGGAGGAAAAATAGTAGCTGTAGAAAATTTCATTTCAGACAATGGAAAATATCGTGTATTAATTGCTCCAGATAGTGCAGAACAAAAATGGCCGAAACAACTAAGTATTGGTTCTGGTGCACAAACCATGGCGCTGTTAGACAATGTACCAATATGGTATGAAATTTGGCGAACTTTAAACGGTTTCCCACCGAATTATTACCAACCCGCTAAAGAAAAAAACAAAGATGTTTCAGAAAAATAACATACCAATGAAAACTTATTTTTTTATACTTTTTTTGTTCCTAAATGCAGTTAACGCACAACAAAACAGCAATGAAATGTCGTTTAATGAATATTTAGGAATGGTGAAAAAATTTCATCCGTTAGTGAAAATTGCCGATTTGGAAATTTCGCAAGCACAAGCAAATTTATTAATGGCTCGTGGTGCATTTGACCCAAAATTAGAAGCCGATTTTAGCAATAAAGAATTTAAAGACAAAAAATATTATTCGCTATTTAATGGCGGATTTAAAATTCCAACTTGGTATGGAATTGAAGTCAAAGGTGGTTTTGAAACTACGGAAGGCTATTATTTAAATCCGCAAAACACAACGCCAAGCGAAGGTTTAACGTATGCTGGAATTTCCGTTCCAGTTTTACAAGGGTTTTTAATTAACCAAAGAATGGCCGATTTACGAAAAGCAAAAATCAATATCAATTTGAGTGCTGCAGAAAGAAACTTACAAGCGATTCAGGTTTTGCATCACGCTTCTATGGCATATTTTAATTGGAAAAAAAATTACGATGAATTCAAATTGTATGATACGTATTTACAAAATGCAGAAATAAGACTAAAAGGAATTAAAACCTTAATTAAAGAAGGCGATAAAGCAGCAATTGATAGTATTGAAGCTGGAATTACCGTAAAAAACCGTATGCTAAACAAAGAAGATGCTTTGCTAAAATTAACCAAAGCGCGTTTAGAATTATCAAATTTTTTATGGACGAACAATTCTATTCCAATTGAATTAGAAGAACAAATGTTTCCAGAAATCGAATTATTTAAAAACATTCAAGAATATTTAAAAACGAATGAATTGAATTTAGTGAACTTTTCTGCTGAAAATCATCCGAAAATCAATTCGATAAATTATAAAATCAATATGTTGGAAGTCGACCGAAAACTGAAAGCAAATATGTTACTCCCGAAAATAGATTTGGGTTATAATTATTTATCGGTTCCGAATCAATTTCAAGAATTTCGATTTCAAGATTATAAATTCGGAGTCAACTTTGCTTTTCCTTTATTTTTACGAAAAGAAAGAGGAAGTTTGAAATTGACCAAACAAAAAATTGAAGCCGAACAATTTGCAGTAAGTTTCGAAAAAGAACAGTTAAACAACAAAATAGAATCTCAAAAAGCAGAAATCGTATCGCTAAAAAAACAAGAAGATATTATTTCTGAATTAGTTCAAGATAATTCAACCTTATTAAATTCGGAAGAACGTCTTTTTGAAATGGGAGAAGGTTCTTTGTTCTTAATCAATACGCGAGAAAACAACTTGGTTTTAGCGCAATTGTCAAAAATTTTGATAGAAAACAGGTTTTATATTTCCAATGCTGATTTATTCAAAACTATTGCTAATCCAAATTAAAAAAAAATCTCCCAACTCAATTGGGAGATTTTTTTTTATGAATTAATTACCATTTCAAAATAGGCTTTTTCCACTGCTTCTTGATGATTGGGATGGGCAATTTTCACCATTTCTTTCACACGCTGTTTTAGTGTTTTTCCATATAAATTGGCAATTCCGTATTCTGTAATAATATATTGAACGTGAGAACGTGTAGTCACAACTCCAGCGCCTTGTTTTAAATACGGAACTATTCTGCTTTCACCTCTTTTGGTAATAGATGGTAACGCAATAATCGCTTTTCCGCCATAACTTAAAGAAGCACCACGAATAAAATCCATTTGTCCGCCCACTCCAGAATACATTTTTCCACCTATTGAATCGGCACAAACTTGACCTGTAACATCCACTTCTATCGCAGAATTTATCGCAACCATTTTTGGGTTTTTTCTAATAATTGCGGTATCATTTACTAGAGAAGATTCTTTCATTTCAATAAACGGATTATCATTTACAAAATCGTACAATCTTTTCGAACCAATTAAAAAAGTAGCTAAAGCTCTACCTCTTAACGTACCTTTATAATTGCAATTAATTACATCGTTTTCAATTAAATCAATCACTCCGTCGGAAAACATTTCGGTATGTAAACCTAAATCTTTATGATTTTTCAACTTACTCAAAGCCGCATTTGGAATTGAACCAATTCCCATTTGCAACGTACTTTTATTCTCTATTAAAGAAGCGACATATTCCCCAATTTTTTCTTCTTCCGCTGAAAATAACGTTACTTCATGAGCAAAAATAGGCACATCGACTTCCACCAAATAATTTATTTCTGAAACGTGTAAAATACCATCACCAAAAGTTCTTGGCATATTTTTATTGACTTGTGCGATTACAATTTTAGCATTTTCAATCGCCGCAATACTCGCTTCAACAGAAACACCTAAAGAACAATAGCCATGACTATCAGGCGGCGAAACATGAATAAAAACCACATCTAACAACACCACTTTTTTTCGAAACAACAATGGCAATTCACTTAAGAAAACGGGTGTATAAGAACCATTTCCAGATTTTAATGTGTGGCGTACATTCGCACCAATAAAAAAAGAATTCACGTGAAAACTTGCCGCTAATTCTGGATTCGCATACGGAGCATCACCTTCTGTGTGCAAATGACAAATTTCTACATCTCTTAATTCGCTTGCTCTTTCCGCTAAAGCTTTGGTTAAAACAGTTGGCGTTGCAGCCGCTGCTTGAACATATACTCTATCACCCGACTTCACTACTTGTACAGCTTCTGCTGCAGTAACATATAAACTCATACCTAATTTTTATGCAAAATTACTAGCCAAATTACACCTAAAATATGACAAAACTCATACTTCTTCATAAAGATAAAAATTATTAAAAGAATATTGTATTTTTGCATTCTCAATTTCAAGAAGATGATTATAATAAAAACCGCAGAAGAAATAGAATTGATGCGCGAAAGTGCCTTAATCGTTTCTAAAACTTTAGGAATGATTGCGAAGGAAATTAAACCAGGAGTTACTACATTATATTTAGATAAATTAGCAGAAGAATTCATTCGTGATCATGGTGCTGAACCTGCATTTTTGGGCATGTATGGTTTTCCTAATTCGTTATGTATGAGTCCGAACACGCAAGTGGTTCACGGTATTCCTAACAACACACCTTTGCAAGATGGTGATATCATTTCTGTAGATTGTGGAACTTTAAAAAATGGTTTTTACGGAGATCACGCCTATACTTTTGAAGTGGGTGAAGTAGCAGAAGCGACTAAAAAATTACTTCAAATTACGAAAGAATCTTTATACGTTGGAATTCGAGAAACTAAAGTGGGTAATCGCGTGGAAGATATTGGATATGCGATTCAAACGTTTTGCGAAAGTCATGGTTATGGTGTTGTTCGTGAATTATGTGGACATGGTTTAGGAAGAAAAATGCATGAAGATCCAGAAGTTGCGAATTACGGAAAACGCGGTAGAGGAAAAAAATTGGTTAACGGAATGGTAATTGCCATTGAACCTATGATTAATTTAGGAACCAAAAACATCATTCAACATAAAGATGGCTGGACGATTACAACAGCCGACAACAAACCATCAGCTCACTTTGAACACGATGTAGCTATTGTAAACGGTAAACCAGAATTACTTTCAACTTTCGCTTATATTTATGAAGCTTTAGGAATTGTGAGTAACGAAGAAGATGGATTGAGAGAGAAACCTTTGGTTTTATAATTTCACAGAGATACACAAAGTTCCACAGAGATACACAAAGAAATAAAATGACTGAGTTAAGTGAAAATTTAAATGACTTATCTTATAAAATAATAGGTTGCGCAATTGAGGTTCACAAAATTCTTGGACCTGGCTTGTTAGAATCAGCTTATCAAAAATGCTTAATATTTGAGCATGAAAAAGCTGGGCTTTTTGTAAAAAAAGAAGTTTCTTTACCAATTCTTTATAAAGATATTGAATTAGATCACGGCTATAGAATTGACTTACTAATAAATAATAAAATTGTAATTGAATTAAAGACAGTCGAAGCATTTACAGATGTTCATACAGCTCAAGTTTTGACATATTTAAAATTAGGTAAATTTCCGTTAGGCCTTTTAATTAATTTTCATTCTAAAATTTTAAAAAATAATATAAAACGATTTATAAACACATAAAAAACAAAATTTCGCGAATCTCTGCGATTTCTCTGCGAAACTCTGTGTAACAAAATACTATGAAGAAAATTTTCAAATTTATACTAAATACAATCCCACGTCCTATCTTAATTAGATTGAGTATTGTGGCCCGACCAATTATTGCTTTTTTATTAAAAGGAAATAAATTCACGGATCCAATTGATGGAAATAGTTTCCGAATGTTTTTACCTTACGGATACGGAACGCAACGAAACAACGTGTTGTCACCAAGTACTTTATCTTTAGAAAGACACCGTTTATTATGGTTGTATCTTCAAGAAAAAACGAACTTTTTCACTTCAACAGAAAAAATAAAAGTCTTGCATTTTGCTCCAGAACAAGAGTTTTACAAACGTTTTAAAAAGCAAGCGAATTTAGAGTACACAACAACAGATTTATTGTCGCCTTTAGCTGATGTAAAAGCAGATATTTGTAATTTACCTTTTCAAGATAATTCGTACGATATGATTTTGTGTAATCACGTTTTAGAACACATTCCAGATGATACGAAAGCGATGCAAGAATTATATCGTGTCATGAAACCTGGCGGAATGGGGATTTTCCAAATTCCACAAGATTTAAAAAGAGACGTTACTTTTTCAGATGATTCTATCACAGATCAGAAAGAACGAGCTAAAATTTTCGGTCAATATGATCACGTTCGTGTATATGGAAGAGATTATTTTAATAAACTAAGAAGCATCGGTTTCCGAGTTGAAGAAGTAGACTATACGAATACCATTCCTGCAGATTTAGTAGAAAAATATTGTTTAGCTAAAGGAGAAATTATTCCAGTGGTTTATAAGTAGTTGTTTTTGGCATAGTTTTTATATCTTTATAAAATAGAAAACTTAATTTATGAAGAATTTATTTCGAATCTTTACACTATTATTTACCACACTTGTCTTTTCACAAGAAAAAGAAGTAATTCCACCATATAACATTAAAACGATTTCCTTTTCGCAAAATGTAAATAACACTATCCCTTTTTTTAGATTAGGTGAAAACTTCGATTTACAATTTGACGATCTATATGGAAACGAAGCCGATTATTATTATACGATAGAACAATACAATTACGATTGGACACCAAGTCAATTACTTAAAAATGAATATCTAAACGGTTTAGACAATCAACGTATTCAAAACTATCAGAACTCGTTAAATTGTTTACAAATTTATTCGCATTATACCTTAAGCTTCCCAAATAAGTTCAATCAAATTATAAAAAGCGGAAATTATATCGTGAAAATTTTCGATGAAGATCAGGAAATTGTTTTCTCTAAAAAACTCATTCTTTACGAAGACGATACCACGATTGGCATTACAATCAGACGTCCTCGCGATATGGAAACCATCAATAAAAAGCAAAACATTGAATTTTTTATTGATTATAAAGATAAACCATTACAAAATCCAAAGGAAAATATTAAAGTTTCTATTTATCAAAATGGTAAATTCAGCAATGCCATTCATAATATAAAACCACAGTATACCATTGGCACACAACTAATTTACAGATACAATAAAGAAACACAATTTTGGGCTGGAAATGAGTTTTTAAATTTCGAAAATAAAAACATTCGTGGTAGCTCCAATTCTGTTTTTAAAGTCACAACTGGTGACATTTACAATACTTTTTTATACACCAACGAAGCTCGTAAAAATAAAATTTACACTTATTTTCCAGACATTAATGGAAACTTCTTTGTCATCAATTTAAACACAACTCAAAATACCATTGAAGCAGATTATTCTTGGGTATATTTCAGCTTACTTTCCGATGTAAATCCACTTGAGAAATCGGTTTATGTTACTGGAATGTTTAATAATTATCAGATTTCAGACGAATTTAAAATGGAATACAATGTTGACACTAAAACATTTGAAAAACCAATATTATTAAAACAAGGATTTAACAATTACCAATATACTTTAGTTGATAAAAACGGTAAAATTGACGAACAAAATGCCGTTGACGGAAACTTTTATCAAACTGAAAACGAATACATTGTTTTAGTGTATTACAGAGGTGGCGCAGAACGTTACGACAGAATTATTGGAATTGGAAGAGCAAATAGCACGGAGATAAAAAATTAACATTTAGTTATATTTATTTTTCAGTAACTTTGATTTAACTAAAAACACAATATGGTTACTCAAATCACCAGCGGTATAAAAATTTCGGTCGCCACTCGTTTCGAAGGCAATTATTATAAAGAGCATACTGTTCTTTATGCTTTTTCATATGAAATTACCATTGAAAATTTAAGTTCTGATATTGTACAATTACAAGCGCGTCATTGGGAAATTTTCGATTCTCTAAATTTTACTGAAATGGTAGATGGTGAAGGCGTAGTTGGTCAAACTCCAATTATTATTCCTGGTGACAAATATGTGTATTCTTCTGGTTGTATGTTACATTCAACTATTGGTGCAATGAATGGTTTTTACACGATGCTAAATTTCACTACTTCTGAAAGCTTTGAAGTTCAAATTCCGACTTTTAAATTGAATGTTCCTTTTGCGATAAATTAAAATGACAAGAGATGAATTTATACTTCATTTAAGAGAATCAAGTTTAATTGCTCTTAAATTTGCAGAACATTTCGTAAAAGACAAACTCACTACAGATTTTAAATACAATGTAATTTTAAACGCTTCAAATGATGATTTAAATTTTAATCAATTTGATTTTTATCAAGAAGATAACGGAATTATAAAATTAAATTTAATCGACATTGAAGTAATCGATTTACTTTATCGAAAAAATAAAGTTCCAGTTTGGATTAATATTAATGTACTTAAATCAAGTAGAAAAAGCACAACATTTAATCTATTGTGCGCTGGAAGATTTACTGATAACAAAGAGGAATTTTATTATAATAACAAAATAGGCTCTACTCCATTTGGAATAAAAAGCCCTGAATTGCCAATTGACTATTCTCAAGGAAAAAAATTCAGTTTATAATTGAGTAAATCATTACTATCCGTTCAATCCGTGTACCCAATAATTTATTTCCAAATTCAATTTATCCTTTGTACTTTTACATCAAATTACGACAAACTAAAAATTGTCTAATCGTCTTATTGTCTAATTGTCAAATTAAATACAATGTTAAAAGGATTTTTTAATATACCAAAAGCGGTAAACGAGCCAGTTAAAGGTTACGCACCAAATTCTCCAGAAAAAACAAGAGTTTTAGAAGCTTACAAAGCGATGTGGAATTCGAAAATTGATGTGCCTTTATATATTGGTTCTGAAGAAATTTTCACTGGAAACACTAAAAACATGTCGGCGCCACATGATCACCAACACGTTGTTGGAACGTATCATTTAGCTGAAAAATCACATGTAGAAAAAGCCATTGCTAATGCGTTAGAAAGCAGAACAAAATGGGCTAACATGGCTTGGGAACAACGTGCCGCTATCTTTTTAAAAGCCGCTGAATTAATCGCTGGTCCGTACAGAGCAAAAATAAATGCTGCAACAATGATCGCGCAATCTAAAACAATTCATCAAGCAGAAATTGATGCGTCTTGTGAATTAATCGACTTTTTACGTTTCAACGTAGAATTCATGACACAAATTTACGCAGACCAACCAGCATCAAACTCAGACATGTGGAACAGAGTGGAATACAGACCTTTAGAAGGTTTTGTTTACGCTGTAACTCCTTTCAACTTTACGGCAATTGCGGCTAATTTACCTGCAAGTGCGGCATTAATGGGTAACGTTGTGGTTTGGAAACCAAGTGATAGTCAAGTTTTTTCTGCAAAAATTATTATTGATGTTTTCAAAGAAGCTGGAGTTCCAGATGGTGTAATTAATGTTGTTTTTGGTGATCCAGTTATGATTACAGATACGGTTTTAGCTTCACCAGATTTTGCTGGAATTCACTATACAGGTTCGACTTTTATCTTCAAAGAAATTTGGAAAAAAATCGGAGAAAACATTCACAATTACAAAACTTACCCAAGAATTGTAGGTGAAACTGGAGGAAAAGATTTCATTATCGCTCATCCATCGGCAAACGTAAAACAAGTTACTACAGCAATTACTCGTGGTGCTTTTGAATTTCAAGGACAGAAATGTTCTGCAGCTTCAAGAGCTTATATTCCACAATCTATGTGGCCAGCTGTTAAAGAACAATTAATTGCAGATGTTGCTTCAATGAAAATGGGATCGCCAGAAGATTTTTCAAACTTTATCACAGCAGTAATTCACGAAGGTTCATTTAATAAATTAGCGAGTTTTATCGATCAAGCTAAGAAAGATGCTGATGCAGAAGTTATTATTGGTGGAAACTACGATAAATCTAAAGGTTACTTTATTGAGCCAACAGTTATCGTAACTACAAATCCGAAATATGCAACAATGGAAACAGAACTTTTCGGACCAGTTATTACAATTTATGTATATGAAGATGCGAAATGGGCTGAAACATTAACTTTAGTAGATCAAACTTCTGAATATGCTTTAACTGGTGCTGTTTTAAGTACATGTCGTTACGCTATTGAAGAAGCAACTGTAGCTTTACAAAACGCAGCCGGAAACTTCTATATCAACGACAAACCGACTGGTGCTGTTGTAGGAATGCAACCATTTGGTGGAGCAAGAGCTTCTGGAACAAATGACAAAGCTGGTTCTGCACAAAACTTATTGCGTTGGGTTTCTCCAAGAACAATTAAGGAAACTTTCGTTACACCAGAACATTATAGCTATCCGTTTTTAGGATAATCTTTAAGTATCAGATATAAAAAATGCCAAGTTTTCACTTGGCATTTTTTGTTTGTTTATTTGTCAAGCTGAACTTGTTTCAGCTTCTCTTTGATTCTATTTTGATTTAGATTCTGAAACAAGTTCAGAATGACAAAGCTATTCCTTTTTCTTCTTACCAAACAAACCTTTTAAACCATCTTTAATAGCACCACCAACTTGTTCTTTTGGTGTGGTTGTAGTTTTTGTAGAGTCTGTTGGTTTTTTCCCTCCTAAAATATTTGATAATGCGCCAGTTCCTTGTTGCACCAATTTATCTTTTTGCATTTTCACTAATTGAGACGCTACGTTTTTTGTCGCACTTTGTAAATCTGTTGTGATTTTTGGCGATTTAAAACTACCATTCATTATGGCGTTTACAGGAACATTTTCTAACTTTTTAGCATCAGCTGGTGTTAATTTCGCAATTAAATTATTGACATCTTTACCTAAATATTTAGCTGGAACATCAAATTTTAAGTCGTAATTCATATTCTGATCAAAACCATGAGAACCTGCAATTTGAACCGAAATATCTTTATGTTTTAATGTAAATGGTTTTACAGAAACCTTACCTTTATCAAATGACAAAGCTGCTTTTACATCTTTTAAATTTATATCTTTCAAATCTAAAAACGTAGCTTTACTGCTTAACTCTGTTAATAAAGTCGATTTGCTTTTATTTAACGAACCTTGTAAAATAGTTCCTAATAAATCCCCAGAAATACTTTTAATATCTGGCATCATAGCTTGTGTTAAATTTCCGTTTAACTTAATTGTCGAATTCATTTTACCACTAATAACATCTGCAATTGGAGTGATTGTTTTCAATGTATTTAACATCGAAAAAGTTTGACTAATATCTACAGAAGACAATCCTAAATCCATATCGAAAGTTGGAACCTTATTTTTTGTTGAAACTAAACCGTTTAAACCAATTTTCCCGCCAAAAATATCCATTGTTAAACCTTTCAAGTTCACAGCTTGATCGCGAATGATTAACGTTCCAGCGACATTTTTCAGATTTAAATTATCATATATAACTGTTGCTGCTTTAGCATTTAAGGTACAATCTAAGAAACTTGGAATTTTTACTTGTTCTGTAGTTTTCTTTCCTTCATCATTCGTTGTTGTAGTTGGCGCCATGAAATCGGAAACCGCAAAAAGAGATGAATTTAAGTTGAAATTCCCTTTTAAGATTTGGTTTTTAAACAAGAATCCGTAAAAATTATCTAAACTTCCTGATACATTAATATCTGATTTTCCTGTTTTAGCCGCTAACTTATTCAAGTTAATTTTGGTTGGATTAAATGATACATCGGCAACGGCTACACTTACTGGTTTTGCCATTTCTGGACCAGCATAATTGAAACCTGTTAAGTTTATATTTCCAGAATTCTTAATATTTTGATATTGACTCGTTTCTACCGATTTCATATCAAAAGCTGTTTTTACATCTGCTCTTAAAATTCCATTTAATGGTTTTTCTAATTTTACAGGATACGCCTTTGAAACATTCGCTAAATTAATTACTCCTTTTAAAGCCGCATCAATATTTGGGTTTTCGGTCAGGTTTTTAATATGAGCACTGGCATTGAAAACGTCTTGATCAATTGCGAATGATAACTTATCTAAATCTACGAAAGTGTCGTTCATTAAACCTGTTTCGTTGACAATATGTGTGTCAATTGAAATATTTTTTACCGATTTTGGTAAATCTTTATATTTGAAAGAAGCGTTATTAGATAACATTTCAATATTAAACTTTGGAACTGTTGTGTCTGTTAAATCACCTTTTACTTTTCCTTTTACTTCAAATTTTCCTGTTGTTTCAACTCCATCTAAACTTCCAGCATATGCTGCAGGAATTAAGCCTAAAAAGTTTTTAAAATCTGATGATGGAGTATTGAAAGATAGATCGTACACTTGACCTTTTTCCACCATTTGAATAAATCCGTTAAAATTTAAAGGCAATTGATTGATTAACGCTTTATTTTCTTTGAACGTGTATTTACTGTTTTTTAAATCGATTCCTAAAACAGCATCTAATGAAATTTTTACGTTACGCATAAAATTACTTTTATCCATATCGAAAGTTAAGTTGGCTGTTGTTTTTGTATCTAAATCTAAAACATCTTGCTCAAAATTTCCAGTTCCTTCATGGTTGATACTATCTAAAACCATTTTCATTTTAGAAGCTTCATCTTTATAAGTGAATCTTAAATTTTCCACTTCATAATTCTGAATGCTTAACGCGAATGGCTTTTCTTCTTTTGCAGCTTCTTTTTCGTCTTTCTTTAAAGCGATATCATAATTACCAATTCCATCTTTATTAAAAAGGATATTTAATTTTGTGTTTTCTGTACTGATAGATTCAATTTTCATCGGTTCATCTTCACCATTGAACAGTTCCATCATACTCATTTTTAAGTTGATTTTATCGGAATATACTAAGGTATCACCAGCAAAAGGTGCGTTGTTAATTACACTCATTTTGTCAAGTGTTACATTCGCTTTAGGAAAACTTTTAAATAAATTTAAACTCACGTCTTCTAATGCAACCTTAGCGTTTACATTTTCATTAATCGTTGTTAAAATCTTTGCTTTAATTTTATCTTTAAACAAAAAAGGCACAGCAGCTAAAACAATTACAAGTAAAAGCACTGAAATTCCCGACCATTTTAAAACTTTTTTCAACATAAGACTGATTTTTTGAAGATTTTTTTAATTGACTACAAAGTTAATACCAAAGTATAAAATTTAACTAAATTATTGTTAAAAAAAAACGCCAAACTTGTAAGAATGGCGTTTTTTTATTTGTATTACAAACTCAAATCGAAAGGCATAAGCATTTGCACCCCTTTTCTGTTTTGCATTACTTTTAATTTTTTAAGCAAATTATAATTTTCTTCCCCTAATTCTTCTTTCATCATGGTTTCTTTAGATTTGTAGATACTCGCACCTGCTAATCCTTCTAAAAACTCATTGAAATTTTTCTTGTATTCTGGGTAATTTTCTGTTCTGTAGCTTTTCGTTTTTCCTAAACCTGCTGCATGAGCAATAGCCGCATCTAAATTTCCTAATTTATCTACTAAACCATTTTTTATTGCATCGGAACCTGTCCAAACTCTACCTTGTGCAATCGCGTCAACTTGGTCGAAAGTCATTTTTCTTCCTACCGCTACTCTATTCACAAACGTTTTATAAATTTGATCCACACCTTCTAAAGCGAATGTTTTATATTCTTCAGAAATTGGTTCGAAAACACTGTAACCGATAGCGTTTTTATGGGTTTGAACTTGTTCTGCATTTACTCCATATTTAGTAGCAAATCCGTGCGCATTAGGCAACATTCCGAACACACCAATAGAACCTGTAATAGTTGTTGGTTCAGCAAAAATGGTATTCGCATTACAAGCAATATAATATCCACCAGAAGCAGCTAAATTACCCATTGAAACAACAACAGGTTTTACTTTTTTAGTCAATTCAATTTCTCTCCAAATTAATTCAGAAACCAAAGCACTTCCACCTGGACTATCTACACGAAGTACGATAGCTTTCACATCTTCATCTTCTCTCGCTTCTTTAAGTGAACGATTAATAGAACCTTCTCCAATATAATCTACATCACCTTCTCCACCATTAATTTGTCCCTGTGCATAAATGACTGCAATGATATCATCTTTCGTATAATCTTCCGATTTTGCTGAAGCATTATTTACATAATCAGTAATAGAAATTGATTCTACATCTTCCTCTTTTTCAACTTTTAATTTTGATTTCAACATGTCATTGAACTCATCTTCATAAGCCACTTTATCCACCAATTTTTGTTGTAAAGCCATTTGTGGAGTTCTTGCTAATAAACCATCAGCAATCGTATTTAATTGCGCAACAGAAATATTTCTATTTTTAGCAATATCTGTCACGATGGTTTTCCATACTGATTGTAATAAAACCGTAACTTGTTCTCTGTTTTCTGGACTAATTTCTTGAGCTAAATAAGGTTCCACCGCACTTTTGAATTTTCCGTGACGGATAATTTCCATCTTTAAACCCGTTTGATCTTGGAAATTTTTAAAGAATAACATTTCTGTTCCTAAACCTTTAAAATCAACTTCTCCAGCTGGATTCAAATATACTTGATCCGCAATAGAACTGATATAATATTCTTTTTGAGAAAAAATATTCGCATACGCATAAACAAACTTTTTCGATTTTTTAAAATCTTCTAATTTGTCTCTTAATTCTTTACTTTGTGCTAATCCTAAACCAGATTGGTTGTTAACTATCGTAATTCCTTTGATTTTATCGTCTGTTTTTGCAGCATCAATCGCTTTTAAAACTTCAATAAAACCTACTTTATCTTTCGACATCATTAAAGAACTGAACGGACTATCCGATTCATATTTCCCTGCATAATCGAAATTAATTTTCGCTAAATCTAGCTGAATAACCGAATTATCTTTCAATTTTACTTTATCCTCTCCACTTCCTAATAATGCTCCAAGTCCAATCAATAAGAAAAAACTAAGCAACATAAATAAAAATATTCCTACAACAGTAGCAAATACACTCTTAAAAAAATTCATAATTATTGTTTTATATACTGATAAGTAGCCTTTTGAACGAATTTGTTACATGTTCATAAAAAAATATTTTTTGTAAAGTATAAGTGTAAAATTGTTTGTTAATTTGTTGACAGATGAAGACACAAAATACAATTACACTTTCTTTAGGCACAAACATGGGGCACAAATTGGAAAATTTGATAACCTGTATTGATGCTATTCACCATACTATTGCTACCATAATTCAGGTTTCAAAAGTATATGAAACACCTGCTTGGGGTTTTGAAGGTGAAGCTTTTTATAATTGTGTGGTTATGATTCATACGCATAAATCGGCGCCAAAAATATTGAGTCAGATTTTAAAATTAGAAAAAGAGTTAGGTCGAATTAGAAGTCATTCTGGAAATTACGAATCAAGAAAAATTGATATTGATATTATTTCTTTTAACGATGATAGTATTGAAACGGAAAATCTAATTGTTCCACATATTCATTTACAGAACAGAAAATTTGTTTTGTTTCCTTTGCGAGATGTGGCTCCAAAATGGCAGCATCCAAAACTAAACAAATCTATTTCAGAATTGATTCTTTCTTGTGAAGACACTTCTGAAATTACAGAAATAGGACACTTAAAAAATCCAATAGAAAATTTAGATTTCCAACAACTGAATTATATCGCCATCGAAGGAAATATTGGCGCTGGAAAAACCACTTTAGCAACAAAAATTGCGGAAGATTGTAATGCTAAAACCGTTTTAGAACGTTTTGCAGATAATCCGTTTTTACCTAAATTTTATAAAGACCAAAGTCGATATGCGTTTCCTTTAGAAATGTCTTTTTTAGCAGATCGCTACCAACAATTATCGGATGATTTGGCACAATTTGATTTGTTTAAAGATTTTGTGGTGGCCGATTATCATATTTTTAAATCGATCATTTTCGCCAAAGTTACATTACAAGAAGACGAATTTCGTTTATACAAAACGATGTTTGACATCATGTACAAAGACATGCCAAAACCTGATTTATATGTGTATTTGTATCAAAACACCGAGCGTTTATTAGCCAATATCAAAAAACGTGGTAGAACTTACGAACAAGAAATTCCAGCTGAATATTTAGAAAAAATCAATCGTGGCTATTTAGATTACATCAAATCACAAGCCGATTTAAACGTATTAATTATTGATATTTCCGATTTAGATTTCGTAAAAAAACAACAAGATTTTGTTTTTATTTTGAATGAGATTCATAAGAAAATAGAAAATTAGTTCTCGAATTGTCAAACTGAACTTGTTTCAGTTTCTAAAATCAGATTAGATGCTGAATCAAGTTCAGCATGACAAAAAAATCTGTAAAATCTGTGTACCTATTTCAATTTCTGAAACAAATCCCAAATAACAATTCCAGCACTAACAGAAATATTCAACGAATGCTTACTTCCTAATTGCGGAATTTCAATCACGCCATCCGATAAATTAATCGCTTCTTGAGAAACACCTTTGACTTCATTACCAAAAATTAACGCATATTTGGTTTCCTTTTCAGGTTGAAAATTATCCAACATAATCGCATTTTCCGTTTGTTCAATCGAATAAATTTTAACGTTTTCTGCTTTCAATTTCGCCACTACTTCCAATACCTCTTTCGCGTATTCCCAAGTCACGGTTTCCGTAGCACCCAAAGCTGTTTTATGAATTTCCTTATTTGGCGGAACAGCCGTAATACCACATAAATAGATTTTTTCAATCAAAAAAGCATCTGAAGTTCTAAACACAGAACCAATATTATGCAAACTTCTAATATCATCTAACACAATAATAATAGGTGTTTTTTTTGCATCTGCAAATTCTTCTTTACTAATACGATTTAATTCGGCGTTGGCTAATTTTCTCATGTGGCAAAAGTAAGATAAATATGTAAATATTTTAAAACACAGATTTAAGAAATTTCCATAATTTTTATAATTCCTCCAATCTGTGTTCCCAACTTTTCAACTTAAAATTGAATTTCAACATTGTAATTGGTATTGAATTTTGAAATTACTAACTTCGCCAGCACTAAAATTTTACATTGTGGCTAAAAAATCAGCATCCGAAATCAAAGAGTCGACTCCAAAAGTATCGCCGTTAATGCAGCAATATAACACCATTAAGGCGAAATATCCTGATGCGTGTTTGTTGTTTCGAGTTGGCGATTTTTATGAAACTTTCGGAGAAGATGCCATTCGTGCTTCAAGAATTTTAGGCATTACTTTAACCAAACGTGGTAATGGAAGTGAAAGTGAAACAGCTTTGGCAGGATTTCCACATCATTCTATCAATACGTATTTACCAAAATTAGTCAAAGCCGGACTTCGGGTAGCCATTTGTGATCAATTAGAAGATCCAAAAATGACTAAAACCATTGTCAAACGTGGTGTTACGGAATTAGTGACTCCAGGAGTTTCTTTTAACGATGACATTTTACAATCAAAATCCAATAACTTTTTAGCAGCTGTATTTTTAGGTAAAAAAACCAACGGAATTACTTTTTTAGATGTTTCAACAGGTGAGTTTTTAACTGCCGAAGGAAACGAAGAATACATTGACAAGTTGTTGCAAAATTTCAGACCAAGTGAAGTATTGGTTTCGAAACAACAAAAAGCCGATTTCAAACACCATTTCGGAGAAGATTTTCATGTTTTCTATTTGGAAGATTGGATTTACAAAGAAGATTATGCTTTTGAAAGTTTAACCAAACATTTTCAAACTAATTCGTTAAAAGGTTTTGGTGTAGATGATTTCAACGAAGCGATTATTTCTTCTGGTGCGATTTTATATTATTTATCGGAAACACAACATAATAAAATTCAACACATTACTAACATTCAACGTATTGCAGAAGATGCTTATGTCTGGATGGACCGATTTACGATTCGAAATTTAGAATTATATCACAGCTACAATCCTAATGCGGTGACTTTAATTGATGTGATTGACAAAACGCTTTCGCCAATGGGTTCACGTTTGCTGAAACGTTGGTTGGCTTTACCTTTGAAAGACATCAATAAAATCAGAGGTCGTCATGAAGTAGTGGCGTATTTAAAAGAAAATTCGGAAGAGTTAAACCAAATTCAATATCAAATTAAACAAATTTCCGATTTGGAACGTTTGATTTCGAAAGTGGCGACTGGGAAAGTTTCTCCAAGAGAAGTGATTCATTTAAAAGATTCGTTGGATGCGATTATTCCAATCAAAACATTGGCTTTACAATCGAAAAACGAAGCCTTAAAAACCATTGGTGATAGTTTGCATGCTTGTGAATTGTTACGAGAAAAAATTGGTTCGACATTAAATCCAGATGCTCCAGTTGCGATTAACAAAGGAAATGCAATTGCAGTTGGCGTGAATGCAGAATTGGATGATTTAAGAACTATTTCTTCTACGGGAAAAGGGTATTTAGCGGAAATGGAAAAACGAGAAAGCGAAAGCACAGGAATTCCATCGCTAAAAATATCATTTAATAATGTTTTCGGTTATTATATTGAAATTCGAAACACACATAAAGATAAAGTTCCAACAGAATGGATTAGAAAGCAGACTCTAGTCAACGCTGAAAGATATATTACAGAAGAATTAAAAGAATACGAATCGAAAATTTTAGGAGCAGAAGATAAAATTTCGCAACTAGAAAGCATGTTGTACGAACAATTAGTAAATTGGATGGCAACTTACATAAAACCGGTTCAATTAAATGCCAATTTAATAGCACAAATCGACTGCTTGCAAAGTTTTGCCCAAATGGCCATCGAAAATAAATACGTGCAACCAGAAATTGATGACACTTTCGATTTAGAGATAAAAGAAGGGCGACACCCAGTTATTGAAAAGCAATTACCTGTTGGAACTCCATATATTTCTAACGATGTTTTTTTAGATAGAGAAACCCAACAATTAATTATGATTACCGGACCGAACATGTCTGGTAAATCAGCTATTTTGCGACAAACTGCCTTAATTGTATTGTTAGCGCAAATGGGAAGTTTTGTTCCTGCTGAAAATGTAAGAATGGGCGTGGTAGATAAAATATTTACTCGTGTTGGCGCAAGTGATAACATTTCTATGGGTGAATCGACCTTTATGGTAGAAATGAACGAAACCGCCTCTATTTTGAATAATATTTCCGATAGAAGTTTGGTGTTGTTAGATGAAATTGGAAGAGGAACCTCAACGTACGACGGAATTTCGATTGCTTGGGCTATTGCCGAATATTTACACGAGCATCCGAGTAAAGCCAAAACACTTTTTGCTACACATTACCACGAATTAAATGAAATGGAAGCTATTTTTGATCGCGTACAGAATTTTAATGTTTCGGTAAAAGAATTAAAAGACACCGTTTTATTCATTAGAAAATTGGTCAAGGGTGGAAGCGAACACAGTTTTGGTATTCACGTAGCAAAAATGGCTGGAATGCCGCAATTGGTAATTCAAAAAGCAGAAAAAATATTAAAAAAGTTAGAAAAAGACCATTCTGGAGAAGCTTTAAACGGAATTAAGGCCGAAAAAGACGAGATGCAATTGAGTTTTTTCAATTTAGATGACCCCTTATTGGAAGATATTAAGCAAGAAATTATGAATATCGACATCAATACTTTGACTCCAGTAGAAGCTTTGATGAAATTGAACGAAATAAAAAGAATGATTAGTAAAAAATAATTTGTTATAACATTTTCAATTTCAAAAGATTAAAGAAAAGGTTAAAAAAAGATTATATTTTTTTTTAAAAAAAGCACTTGTGATAATAAAAATATATTCTATATTTGCACTCGCAATAAGAAACTATTGCAAATGTTCATACAAATAAAGAAACGCGAAAATAGCTCAGCTGGTAGAGCGCGACCTTGCCAAGGTCGAGGTCGCGGGTTCGAGCCCCGTTTTTCGCTCTATAAATAAAATTTTGCTTGAGTGGTGGAATTGGTAGACACGCTGGACTTAAAATCCAGTGAGCAGTAATGCTCGTGCGGGTTCAAGTCCCGCCTTGAGTACTAATACTTTCCTTGGAAAGTACATCAAAATTTTAAATATATTACCAATAAGTTGCTTGAGTGGTGGAATTGGTAGACACGCTGGACTTAAAATCCAGTGGGTAGTAATGCCCGTGCGGGTTCAAGTCCCGCCTTGAGTACTAAAAGCTTCAAACTATGTTTGGAGCTTTTTTTTGTTTATATAAGTTTGAGAAGCTCTTCTCAAAGTTTCAAATTAAAATTTCGCAATTAAAATACTATATTGCATCAAAATACAATCACAACAAATGGCAACCTTTGTAATCAGTAAAAAACTTAGCGGACATTACAAATACGAACTAAATACTCGTAGAGGAAAAACCATATTTATTAGCAACGCTTTTGAATTGCGTTTTGAATGTGAAGACGAAATCGAATTACTTAAAAAATCAATTGATAAATTATTTTTTATGCGTTTTCGTTCGCCAGCTGGGAAATTCTACTTTAAAATCCTTTTAAATGACAAGGAATTAGCTGTTAGCCGAAAATACTCCACACAATTAATGCTTGAAAAAGGAATAACCGAAATTTTAAAGTATGGTGCTAAAGCCGAATATTTAGATTTCTCTAAATCTGAAGATATTTTTCCGCCAGCAGAAGATGTTTTTGGCTGAAAATTAAAAACGTTTTACTATATTTAGTTTTCAAAAACTCACATAATGAAACAATTACTTTCCATTTCCGCTTTAGTATTAGTTTTTTCTTGTAAAGAAACCAAACCTATTAATAAACTAGAAGAGCAATTTAGTTTTCCGAATAACTTAAAAGAAGTTTCTGGAATTTATTACAACTCCAATTCGAAATTAATCTGGTCCATTGAAGATAGTGGCAATGAAAACGAAATTTATGCTTTAGATTCTATCGGAAACATTATCAAATCAATTCAAATAACAGACATAAAAAATATTGATTGGGAAGACATCACTCAAGACAAAACAGGCAATATTTATATTGGTGATTTTGGAAACAACGATAATGAACGAAAAGATTTAGCTATTTATCAAATTTTAAGTTCAGATTGCAACAAAAACAAAGTAGAAACTTCTAAGAAAATTAGTTTCCATTATCCTGAACAAACTAGCTTTCCTCCAAAAAAGAAAGATTTAGTTTATGATTGCGAAGGTTTTTTTGAACACAACAACCACTTTTATTTATTTACCAAAAACCGTAGTAAAGATTTTGATGGCACCACTTCATTATATAAAATCCCGAATGAAGCTGGAAACCACGAAGCAAAGTTAATTGGAAAATTTATTACGTGTAATGAAGATAAAGTTTGTGCTATTACAAGTGTTGCCATTAGTCCAGACGAGAAAAAAATAGCCCTACTTACACACAAAAAAATTTGGATTTTATCTGATTTTACTTCTGATAATTTTACTTTAGGAAAATCAACAGAAATCGACTTAAAGCACCAATCTCAAAAGGAAGCTTTAACCTTTAAAACAAACAATACTTTATTAATTGCTGACGAAAAAGTAAAAAAAGCAGGAGGCAATTTGTACAAATTTGAATTGAAGTGATTTACCTAAAAACACGTTTCAACAGTTTAAAAATAAATTTTGAGCAAAAAAAAATCCCGATTTACATCGGGATTGATTTCTTTTCGAAAAGAAGGTCAAATATTAGTGTTTAACTTCTTCTTTAACTTCTTTAGCAGCACCTTCAACTTTTGCAGCAGCAGAATCAACTACAGTAGCAGCAGAATCAACAACAGCAGCAGCAGAATCAACAACAGCAGCAGCAGAATCAACTACAGCAGCAGTAGAGTCAGCGTTTACAGCCTCATCAGCTTTTTTGTTACAAGAAACTAATACTGCAGCAACGAATGCAATGCTTAAAACAACTTTTTTCATCTTAATTTTATTATAAAGGTTAATTATTTATGGAGCAAAGATATAAAAAAATTTAAATGACAAACAATTTTATTGCTTTTTTTTAAATTATTTTTTCTTTGTTGTCCGAATTGGTTTTTACAACTACCGTGCCAAAGATTATTTTTTAGCTTTTTTCGGTGTATTTGGCTGATTATAAATGATTTTCATTTCATCAATTAGATTTTTCGCCCCTGCAAACTTATCAATGATAAATAAAATATAGCGTGAATCAACCATAATATTCCTACAAATATCTGGAGAATAATACACGTCACTCATCGTTCCTTCCCACACTCTATCAAAGTTTAAACCAATCAGATTTCCGCTAGCATCTAAAGCCGGACTTCCAGAGTTTCCACCAGTAGTATGATTCGTCGCAATGAAAGCTACTGGCATCTTACCGTTTTCAGCATATTTACCGTAATCTTTCGCATTATATAGATCAATTAACTTTTGTGGAACATCAAACTCATAATCACCAGGAACGTATTTTTCCATTACACCATCTAAATAAGTAAACGGCGCATAAACTACTGCATCACTTGGTTTGTAACCTTTCACTTTTCCGTAAGTGACACGTAAAGTTGAATTCGCATCTGGGAAAATTCGAGCAGATTTTGGACTTAACTCTAAAATCGCTTTCATGTACGTACGTTGTGTCGCCACATTTTTTAAATTGATTTCATCATATTTTGGTGCTACATTTTTATTATAAGCTTCAGCAATTGTTTTCACAAATGCAAAACCTTTATCTTGATTTAATTTTTCTAAAACCGTTTTTGTATCGCCAGATAACAATTCTTTTAACCCATTATATGACGTTAGTTTTGAAGATTTAAAAATATCAGTAGCAACTTGCGTCGCATTAACTCCTTTTACACTTTCTGGCAAAAATTGTTGTGGCGATTTTTTACTGTAAATATCAATTAGTTTTTCGAACACTTTTTCATCTACTTGCGCATTGAAATCTTTATATAATGGCTCAAAACTCTCCATTAAATTCTTTTTTCTATCATTGAAAGCTTGTTCTCCTTTTGAATTATAAACTTGCTCCAATTGAAACAACTTGTACCCAAAAGATAAAATTTCTGTATTTCTTAAAACCACTTCTGTATAATAATCTCTTGCAATAGCATATTCTTTAATTTCAGCATAGTTTTTAGCAAAATCCGACAACAAAGTTCCGTATTCAGCTTGTTTACCCGCTTTTGCAATTTTATCTGTTAAATCTTTTTCAAATTTTTGCTTTGCTCCTACTGCATTCGCTTTTATTAAACCTTTACGTTCCCCAATCCATTTTTTCCAATAATTAGCAACTCCAGCATATTTTGAAGCATATTGAATTTTAATCGCTTGATCTTTTCTCATGAAACCATCTTGTACTTTCAAAGCCGCATCACGTACTTCTATACGAGCTGGATTTAAATCGTTGACCATTTGTTCTACAGCATAAGAAGGCAAATATTCTGTAGTTCTTCCTGGATAACCTAAAACCATTGTAAAATCATTTTCCTTAATTCCTTTTGCAGAAACTGGAAAAAAGTGTTTCGGTGTATAAGGCACATTATCTTTTGAATATTCTGCCGGACGATTATTTTTATCTGCATAGACTCTAAACAAAGAGAAATCTCCTGTATGACGAGGCCAAACCCAGTTATCTGTATCTGAACCAAATTTTCCAATTGAACTTGGCGGCGCACCTACTAAACGAACATCTTTAAAATTTTCTGTTACGAATAACAAATACTGATTTCCATCGTAAAAAGAACGAACTAAAACATCTTGCCAAGCTTCTTTTTTAAAAGTTTTAGAAATTTCCGCAATGTTTTGTTGAATTTTTTTCTGTTTATCCGCTTCTACTAACGATTCGGTTCCTGATAAAATTGTAGTCGTCACATCATTAATACTCACAATAAAAGTCACTACCACACCTGGATTTGGTAATTCTTCTTCCATTTTATAAGCCCAAAATCCGTTAGCTAAATAATCGTGTTCTACAGTTGAGTGACTTTGAATATTATCGTAACCACAGTGGTGATTGGTCAACAACAATCCTTTTGAAGAAATCATTTCAGCTGTACAACCTCCATCAAATTGAGGAACGGCATCTTTTAATGAAGAATGGTTAATCGAGTAAATTTGTTCTGCTGTAAGTTTTGAACCTAAAGCTTTCATTTCGTTTTCGTTCATTCCTTTCAACAAAGAAGGAATCCACATTCCGCCTTGTTGCGCATTGACTTGAACAATAAATAGTAGTAAGAATAATTTTAAGAATTTCATAATTGTATATATAAAGTTAAATTGTATTTTTTAATAATATTCATAATGATATTCATATACCACTCCTTGTTTTGATAATTTCACCAATAATCCTTGTAAATTATACTCTAATTTATACTTATAAATAATGGGTTCTAATTTTTCATTTTTATAATACGAATCATGTACCTGGTTAATCTCTTTGATAAACACATTATTCTCATCAAAAACATATTCAAATTTCTCCACATGCTTTTGAAATGATTTTTCATATTCGTAAGACGCTATCAAATGTTGATAAGTATTTTTTGGTAGATAATTACAAACAAAATTTGACGGGTATTTATCTTTATCAAAAAAAACATGATTCAATCCATTGTTTTTGTAGGTTGATTCGGTAATAATTTTACCATTTTCGTTTTTACGAGCCACTTTTGAAATAGTATCCTCTGAATAAAATAATTCATAAGTAACAATTTGTTGCTTCGGTTTAAGATTGAAAACAGCTTCTAACTCTTTATCTCCAAAAACAAAATTTTTGTAATACTTACTATCCTTGTTTTTTACATATACATCTTTAACCTGAGTTACTTTGCCCAAAGAATCATATGAAAAACCTGTTGTTAATGCATATATTGTTTCCGTTGGAAAAGATATCGCTTTAGTTTTACCGTCTTTGTAAAATTCAAATTTATTTTTCCATCTATTTTCTCCATAACTTATAAAATATGTTGTTCTAGATTTTACTTTATTAGTTACATATATACTATCAGATTGTTGCAAAAAAATAAAACTATCATCGTCAAATCTTTCTCTAAATTGAGCAACAATTGTTTGTGAAACACACAAAATAAAAATAATTAATCTAATTTTAACCATAATGAAAAAATAAAGTTTGTAAGTTACGTTTTTAATAAAATAGTGTAAAAATTTTAAGTTTTTGTTAAGAAATATATTTTAAAATACTATTTGTTGCGCCTTTATTCATTTGAACAAATGTGCTACAAATATGACCTTTTTCATAACGTTCGTCTTCATTTTGAAGCAATAAGCTTAACGCTTCATTTAATTCTGTTTGATTTTTTATAGAAATACAACCTTCCAAACCAACCAAAGCAGTTGCTTCTGCAAAATGAGAATAATTCGAACCAATTACAATCGGAATTCCAAAAGTAGCAGGTTCTAAAATATTATGAACTCCCGGATTTCCAAAACCACCACCAACGTAGGCAATGTCAGCATATGAATATATTTTGGTTAAAATTCCGATGGTGTCGATGATGAAAACGTTATACGTATCTAATGAAATACTTTTGTCATTCTGAACTTGTTTCAGAATCTCGTCTTTCTCAGAATATAATACTGCTTTCTTCGTAATGGATTGTTGCAAATTCTGAATTTGTTCCGATTTAATATTATGTGGTGCAATAATAAATTTTACGTTATCCGCAGCTTGGTTAATAAAGTTCACCAATAGTTCTTCATCTTTCGGCCAGCTACTTCCAATTACAATTGTAGTTTGATTGTTTTTAAATTGTTCGATAAAATCTAAAGTATTGTCTTTTTCTAATATCGCCACTACTCTATCAAAACGTGTATCGCCTGAGACTTTTACATTCGTAAAACCGATAGATTGCAATAAAATTTTAGATTTCTCATTCTGTACAAAAAAGTAATCGAAGGTCTTTAAAGCGTTTCTGTAAAATCCGCCATACCATTTAAAAAAGACTTGCTTTTCGCGGAAAATTCCAGAAATTAAATAAGTTGAAATAGTTCTTTGTTTTAATTCGTTCAGATAATTTGGCCAAAATTCGTACTTAATAAAAAATACTTTTTCTGGATGAATTAAATCTAAAAATTGCTTCGCATTGGCTTTTGAATCTAATGGTAAATATACCGTAACATCAGCAATGGCATTATTTTTTCGAACCTCATAACCTGAAGGCGAAAAAAAAGTAACTACAATTTTATGATGTGGAAATTGTTCTTTTACTTTTTCAATCACAGGCAAACCTTGTTCATATTCTCCTAAAGACGCAGCATGAAACCAAAACACCTTATCTTCTGGATGAATTTTATCTTTTAAAGTTGGAAAAACCGACTTTCTACCTTCTACAAATAATTTCATTTTCGGGCTAAAAATCGCCAAAAGTTTTAAAATTTGAGCCGCAAAAAGCACAACAAGGTTATAAATAAATAGCATATAAATATTTTATGAGGCTAAATTACGTTTCTTTTATGTAACACAAAAAATGTAAGCAGAATTTCTTACTTTTGCTACACTTAATTATATTAGGATTATGAAAAAACTACAAATGGTTGACTTAAAAAGTCAATACGAAAAAATAAAAGAAGAAGTTAATGCTTCTATTCAAGACGTTTTAGAAAACAATACTTATATAAACGGACCTTTAGTACATCAGTTTCAAGCTGATTTAGAAAAATACTTAGGTGCAAAACACGTTATTCCTTGTGCAAACGGAACTGACGCGCTTCAAATTGCGATGATGGGATTAGGTTTACAGCCAGGCGATGAAGTAATTACTGCCGATTTCACGTTCGCGGCAACAGTTGAAGTAATTGCTTTATTGCAATTGACACCAGTTTTAGTGGATGTTAACATGAACAACATGAATATTTCGCTTGAAGGAATCAGAAAAGCGATTACTCCAAAAACAAAAGCTATTGTTCCTGTACATTTATTTGGTCGTGCTGCGAATATGGATGCGATTATGGAAATTGCCAACGAACATAATTTATATGTAATTGAAGATAACGCTCAAGCGATTGGCTCGAATTATACCGATAAAAATGGTAAAAAATCTAAAGTTGGAACTATCGGACAAGTTGCGGCAACATCCTTTTTTCCATCTAAAAACTTAGGTTGTTATGGAGATGGTGGTGCAATTTTTACTAACGATGATAATTTAGCTCACATTATTAGAGGAATTGTAAATCACGGAATGTACGAAAGATATCATCATGATGTTGTAGGTGTAAATTCACGATTAGATAGTATTCAGGCTGGAGTTTTAAAAGCCAAATTACCAAATTTAGACGCTTACAATTTAGCTAGAAAAACAGCTGCAAAAAAATACAACGAAGCACTTTCTGTAAATAGCAATATTGTTGTTCCAAGTTTTGATTTTAATGGTGACGATCACGTATTTCACCAATATGTAATTAGAATTACGAATGGAAAACGTGATGCTTTATTAGCACATTTACAAGAGAAAGGAATTCCTTGTGCGATTTATTACCCAATTCCATTACACAGTCAGAAAGCGTATGCAGATATTCGTTATAAAGAAGAAGATTTCCCAGTAACTAACCAATTATGTAAAGAAGTAATTGCTTTACCAATGCATACCGAATTAGACGACGAACAAATTAAATTTATTACCGATACGGTTTTAGAATTTTTAAAATAAGAAAATGAAAATAGTAGTAACAGGAGGTTTAGGTTTTATTGGTTCGCACACCGTTGTTGAATTACAAAATAAAGGTTTCGAAGTGATTGCGATTGACAATTTATCCAATTCTTCCATTGAAGTTTTAGATGGAATTGAGCGCATTACAGGTAAAAAACCAACTTTCGAAAACATTGATTTAAGAGAAAAAGCTGCTGTTCAAAATTTCTTTAAAAAACATACAGATATTTCTGGAGTAATTCATTTTGCTGCTAGTAAAGCAGTTGGCGAAAGTGTTGAAAATCCGTTATTATATTACGAAAACAACATTAATGCTTTGGTTTATGTGTTGCAAGAAATTACGCAATTAGAAAACTCGAATTTCATTTTTAGTTCTTCTTGTACGGTTTACGGTCAAGCCGAAGTGATGCCGATTACTGAAAACGCTTCAGTGCAACCAGCCATGTCACCTTACGGAAATACAAAGCAAATTGGAGAAGAAATTATTACAGATGTCGCAAAAGTTACGAAAATGAATTCGATACTTTTAAGATATTTCAATCCAATTGGCGCACATGCATCGGGTGAAATTGGCGAATTACCATTAGGCGTTCCACAAAATTTAGTGCCTTTTATTACGCAAACTGCTTTTGGTTTACGAAAAGAACTTTCGGTTTACGGAAATGATTATCCAACATCAGATGGAACTGCAGTTCGTGATTATATTCATGTGGTCGATTTAGCCAAAGCACACGTTATTGCAATGCAACGTTTGTTGAATAATAAAAATATCGATAAAGTTGAAACTTTCAATTTAGGAACAGGAACTGGAAGTTCGGTTTTAGAAGTAATTCACTCTTTTGAAAAAGTTTCTGGACAAAAATTAAATTATAAAATTGTGGGAAGACGTGAAGGTGACATTACTGAAGCTTACGCCAACACTGATAAAGCCAACACCATTTTAGGATGGAAAGCCAATTTAAGTTTAGATGAAAGTTTAGCTAGTGCTTGGAAATGGGAACAGAAGATTAGGAGTTAGTTTTCAGTCTCAGTTTTCAGTCTCAGTCTCAGTCTCAGTTTTCAGTTTTCAGTTTTCAGTTTTCAGTTTTAAAAAAAAATACTTAAATAAAAATAATAAATGCCTAAAAATTTAGATGTCAAACTAATACTTTCCATGATTATTGTGGGGTTAGTTTGGGGAACCACCTTTTTAGGTATTTCTGTAGCTGTTGAAACCATTCCGCCGTGGTATTCCACTACCATAAGAAATTTTATTGCAGCTTCTATTATCTTTATCATCCTTCTTTTTCAAAAAGAATTCAAATGGATTGGTTGGAAATCTTTAAAACAACAACTTATTTTATCTGTTTTAATGTTAGTGTTCGCTAATGGTTTTACTACAGTTGCCGAACAAACCTTACCTTCTGGATTAACTTCTATTATTAGCGCCATTAATCCGGTAATTATCTTTTTATTGAGTATTGGATTTCAATTACAAAAACCAACAATAAAAGGTTTTTTAGGTGTTTTATTAGGTTTTTCAGGTGTGCTTTTTATTTTTAAAGATGGCTTGGGCGATATTTTAAATCCAAATTATAAAACTGGCGTGTTATTTTTAAGCATTGCTATTTTGAGTTGGGGTTTTGGTACTATTTATTCTAAAAAAATTAGCAGTCAACCCAATAATTTGATGCTCAATTTATTTTATCAATTTATACTAGCTGCTGCCATTCAAATTGTGATATCACTTATACTTTATCCTAATTCTGAAATTGAAACTTGGTCGATAAAAAGTATGGCAGCCGTAATCTATTTAGCTGTATTTGGATCTGTAGTTGCCATGTTTAGTTACCAATATGCATTGCAGAGAGTTACTCCTATTCAGGTTTCTATTTTAACTTATGTAAACACAATAATTGCGGTTTTCTTAGGTTGGTATTTAAATCATGAAGTAGTAACCAAAGATTTTATTATTGCCGTGATTCTAATTATAATTGGCGTTTTCGTGATTAATTATAAAGGTAAAAAGTAACAAAAACCTTTATTTATACAAACAAAAAAATCCCAACTTTCATTGGGATTCCATTCAAAGAATTACTTTTTAGAAGCTTCTTTCAATTTTTCTGCAGCTTCATCTAATTTCTCAGCACCTTTCTCAAGAGCTTCTCCAGCTTTTGCTTGAGTAGAATCAACAGCTTTGTCTAATTTTGCGGCAGCCGTGTCAATCACTTCTTCCGTTTTAACTTCCAAAGAGTCTACTTTGTTTTCTAATTCTTTTTTGTTTTTGTCCTCGCAAGAAACTAAAACTGCAGCAACGAATGCTAAACCTAAAATTGCTTTTTTCATTTTGGTTGTGATTTAATAAGTTATTATTTTTTGAACTTATAAATCGATATTCAAATTGCGTGCCAAAAAATTTAAACTTTTCCTAAAGTATATAATTGTTCCATAGTTGGTGTTTTACTTCCGCCTGCTGGCTCTAAAGTAATACCGAAAGCTTCCGCTCCAACTGTTCCATCAACTTCAATTAAATATTTCATTTTATCTTCCGCATTGTCAATTAAACCAATACTTGTTGGTGTTAATGTTGGCGCTAATTTTAGTGACCAAACTTGGTATACCATTCCGTCTGGCGGGGTTGGCAAACTAGATGCGTCAATAAAAACTTTATTTGTTTTATTGTTCCAATATACTTTTGCAGAAGATGTTGGTGAAATCGCTTGACCTGCTAATTTTACAACCACATTATTTTCATCTTTTAGCACTGAATAGGAAGTGTTAATTTGATTGTTTAATTTTTCCTTTGTTGAAACTGTTTGTTCTAACGTGTTTTTTTCGTTTAACAAATTGTCAATTTCGCTTACGTTATTTTGTTGTAAATTAAACAAATAGCCACAACTCAATAAGAAAACTGCAGCAGCTGTCCAACCAATATATTGACTTAAATTCGATTTTGGTTTTAACGGAACAACTTTCGTATCAATATCTAATTTCTGCTTGATTTTATTATAATTTTCTGCAGATAATGTTGGCGCAAAACTAGAAGACAAAGCAATAACAGATTTCTCTATAGAAATGATTTCGTTTTGAACAGCAGCATCTTGAGTAGCAATTTTAGAAATTTCAGTCGTTTCTGATTCAGACAATAATCCGAATACATACAACTCTAAATTACCAGATTCTATTAATTCTTTATTTTTCATATCTATACTTGTAAATAAGTTCTTAAATCGTTTATACAAGTTCTATTTAAAGTTTTTACTGTACCTAATGGTATTTCAAGTTCCTCAGAAGTTTCCGCCTGAGTATATCCTTTAAAAAATAATAAATCTATAATTTGAATACATTTTGGTTTTAGTTTTTTAATAAACTCACTAACACCAATAATATCAATTTTATTCATAAACTTATTCTCGTTATCTATAATACCTACGAAATTATCTAACTCTTGGTTTTTTAACGACTTATTATATCCTTTAGAACGCATTTTATCTATGGTTGTGTTTCTTGTGATGTTTAACATCCAAGTATACAACCTTCCTTTGTCGCTATTATAAGAATCAATATTCGACCAAATTTTCACAAATACATCTTGTAAAACGTCTTCTGCTTCTTCTCTATTTTTTATTAAATTAGTAATAACAGCAAACAAACTCTTTGAATACATATTATACAAATACGTATAAGCCTTGCCATCTTTCTTTTCAATTAGACTTAAAACTTCTTCTTGACTCATTAGATTATTTTTTATGTTTTTACAAATCTATATAAAATTATTCTAAATAAACCCTAGTTTTAAATATTAACAAATTTTATACTCTGTTTTACCTTGTTAAAAATAATACTATTTAAGTATCCGAAAAAAAAATAAAAGATTTTAAAACCAAGGAATTCTTTTTCTCGTACATGAGTAAAATGAAATCTTAAAAATAAAAAGCGATATGAAAAATTTACTATTTACAATCACCCTATTAACCATGAATTTTATGAGTGCGCAAGTTGGAATTGGCACAACTGTTATTCAAAATGGTGTTGAATTACAAATTGAAAGTAACAATAAAGGTTTACTTATACCAAGAGTAGCTTTAACAACAACTTTACTTGCAGCACCAGTTGGCCCAGCACCAATTGCAACAGGAATTTTAGTATACAATACTGCTACTTCTGGAATAGGAATTACAGGTGTTACTCCAGGTTTTTATTATTGGTCGGGTACAGAATGGACAGCTTTAAAATCAACTGCAGGACAAAACTGGAGTTTGACAGGAAATGCAGGAACTTCTCCTGGCACACAATATTTGGGAACTTCTGACAATCAGAATTTACAAATCAGAACTAATTCTGCTCTAAGAATGACTGTAGAAAATGACGGCCAAGTAATTGTCGGAACAGGAACAGCACAAACTAATACGCTAACAACTATAAATGCTGGAGCGGCACAAATTGGATTGTTTGTAAACAGTTCTAATTCTGCAAGAACAATACGTGCATTAAACGCAACTAATACTATGTTTGTTATTGATGGTGGAAATTTAGATGCTAACGGCGGAAGAGGCGTTATTGGTATTAGTGCTAATCCAGCAGCAAATGCAACTTCAACAGTAATGGGCGTACTTGGTGTAGGTGGTAGAACCACATTTACAGAATTACCAGGAGAATCAATAGGAACTTCTGGACAAGGAACAACTGGAATTTTTGCAAGAGGAGTTGGAAAAGGAGCTGGTGTAGATTATACTGCTGGATATTTTGAATACGATCAAGATGACAATTTAACTACAAGCAATGGCCCTTTTGCCAGAATTGCAGGTAAAGATGTGAATTATTTTACCGGTGGTTCAGCTGCAGCTAGAGATGTAACTTATGGTGGTTATTTTGATGCCAATACCTCTACAACAGATTTTGTTTTTGTTGGAGCAAAAAATAATGGAACTTCTTATAAAGTTTTAGGTGGTGGTTCTGTATCAACTATGGTGAAAGATGACGAAGGAAATAACAGAATTTTACACGCAACAGAAACACCAGAAATATTATTTGAAGATTTTGGAACTGGAAAATTAGTAAATGGTGAAGCCTATATTTCAATTGACAAATTATTAAGCAAACACATTTATGTAGATGAAAAACACCCCATGAAAGTTTTTATTCAATTAGAAGGAGATTGCAATGGCGTATTTGTAACGGAAAAAACAACAAACGGTTTTAAAGTAAAAGAATTAGGCAAAGGAAAATCAAACGTATCCTTTTCATGGAATTTAGTTGCTAACAGAGCAGATGTATTAGATACTAACGGAAAATTAGAATCCAAACATGTTGATGTTCGTTTCCCAATAGGACCAAACAAATTAAACACAGAAAAACAAGTAGAAAGAAAATACGAAGTTAAAGACCGAGAATAATTAATATAGTATTAGTCAAATAACAATCCCAATTATGCAAATAGTTGGGATTTTTTTATTTCATCACGTTAAAAAAAACTTCATAAAGTCTTTAAAAACAATACTTCGTAAAATAATTTACTTTTTTTAAAACCAAGAACAAACTTTTTCCGTAAGTGTATATATAATCATTAAACTTAAACAAAATGAAAAAATCAAAATTGTACATAAGCCTTTCGTTAGTAGCGATAACAGGTTTATTATTAGTAGCGGCAGATCATATTGATTCGCCAGGTGTTTCAAACACAGGAAACGACATTACAGATGTGTATGCGTTTCAAGGTGCTGACACAAACAACTTAGTATTTGTTGTAAATACGCAAGGATTACTTACACCTGGAACAACAGGAGCAGCAACATTTAAAGAAAATGTACTTACAGAAATTAACATTGACAACAATGGTGATAATGTAGAAGACTTAGTAATTCAAGCTATTAAAAGAGGAAACAAAATGCACTTTTTCGGACCAGTTGCTCCAGGAACTCCAGGAACAAGCAGTACGATTAAAACTTCAAACGCTGCGGGTTCTGTAGAAATTTCTACATATGGAAACGCTGCAATGACTTCAACTTCTGGTGGAATGAAATTTTTCGCTGGACCAAGAGATGATCCATTCTTTTTTGATTTAGGTCGATTCCAAGCCATTTTAGGAGGGTCTGCACCAGGATTTAACAACCCAGGAACTGACACTTTCGCAGGAACAAATGTATTATCAACTGTTATTGAAGTACCAAAATCAATGTTAGGATCAAGTAGTTCAATTAACGTTTGGGCTGAAACTAAAGAAAAACAATAATTAATTTTTAAATCGAAATAAAATGAAAATAAATGCTATAAAATTTCTGACTTTATCAATTCTTACAGCTACTACATTTGTAAGTTGTAATAATGATGACACAATGGTTGCTGAAGAACAAACGGATTTCTCAGGAACTTACGTACAAAAAGATCAAATGGCTCGTCCTGCAATTAACACAGTTTTTATTGCTTCAGGAGCTCCAAAAGATGCTTTTAACACAACTACTCCTTCTGCAATGGGAGCCAATTATCAATCGGTATTTCAATCGAGATTATTAGCTTTAAATTCTGGTTATACCACTAACGCTTTAGGACAAACTGCAACTCAATTAACAACTTTATTAGCTACTGACGTATTAGGCGTATCTAAAACTGGAACAACAACATTTTTTGATGGAACTAATGTTTTAACAGGAAGAGCTTTAGCAGATGATGTTATTGACACGGAATTATTACTAATTTTTGGTGGACCAACGGGTGGATCAAATCCAGGTTTAACTTCAGATAATGTTGGTGCAAACGACAAAGCATTTTTAACTTCATTCCCATACCTAGCAGCTGCTTGGTAAAATATTTAAAAGCGTGCATAAGTAAAATTGTGCACGCTATTTTTTTCAAAAAACTAAACTAAAAAACTAAAAACCACAACAATGAAAATATCTAATCTTCTAAAAATTATAGTTTTTACAATTAGTATATCTAGTTGTACAAACGAAAAATCTAAAGTAACAAAAGCATCAGATTACAATACTTACTTAAAAACTTCTGAAAATAAAAACATACAACTAGCCCATACAGAAATTGATTTTTGGCAAAAAAAATATGATATTGATCCAAATCAAACTAGTTATTTAGTTCAATTATCAGGTTACTATACTTCTTTATTTGAAGCTACTTTTGAAGTCAATGATCTATACAAAGCAGAAGAATTATTAGTAAAAGTTAATTCCGATTTAAAATATACCGAAGTTGGACCAATTCGTGCTTTAGCAAAAAATTATATCACACAACATCGCTTTAGAGAAGCTTTAACTTTAGCAAACAAAGCTTTAAAAATTGGTGAAGGTTTCAAGGAAACTCAAAAACTTCTTTTTGATGTGAATATGGAATTAGGAAATTATACAGACGCCAAAAAAAACTTATCCAAATTTTACAATACAGAAGATTTCGATTATTTAATCAGAATGGCAAAATGGAACGATCACATTGGTGATTTACCAACGGCAATTACTTTAATGGAAAAAGCGACAAAAAAAGCCGAATTAAACGACAACAAAACTTTAAAAATTTGGTCGTATTCTAATTTAGGAGATATGTATGGTCATGCTGGAAGAATTTCTGATAGTTATAATTATTATTTGAAAACACTTAAAGAAGACGAAAATAATTATTACGCTTTAAAAGGAATTGCTTGGATTGCCTTTTCACACGAAAAAAACACGAAAGAAGCCAACCGAATTATTGATATTATTGCTAAAAAACACAATTCACCAGATTTTAAATTATTTAAAGCTGAACTAGCAGAATTCAACAAAAACGAACAAGAAAAAAACAAACATATACTAGATTATTTCGAATCCTTAAAAAACAGAAATTATGGAGTAATGTATAACAAATACAATGCTATTTTATTAGCTGATAATAAGAAAGATGCTGTAAAAGCCTTAGAAATTGCCTACCAAGAAATTAAAAACCGACCAACCCCAGAATCATACGATTTATTAGCTTGGGCGAATTTTAACTTAGGAAATACGAAAAAAGCGTTAGATATTTGTGAAAAACATATTATAAACAAATCATTTGAACCAGAAATAAATTACCATTTGGCAGAAATTTACAAAGCCAATAAAATGACTGATAAAATCAAACCATTTAAGGAAGATTTATTATCAAGCATTTATGAGTTAGGTCCAAATATGAAAGAAAAAATTGAAAAATTATAATGAAAAACGTATTTCAAATAGTTGTATTATTACTAAGTACGATTGCTTTTTCTCAACAAAAAGAAGGTGTAGTTACTGATACGTTAGGCAACACAATTGAAAATGCTTACGTATATAACGAAACCACAAAGTCACACGCGCATACCAATGAAAACGGTCAATTCATTTTAGATAAAACTTCAGATAATGACGTATTAACTATTACTGCTTTAGGTTTTAAGAAGAAAACGCAATTGGTAAATGGTTCAGAAAAAACTATTATTTTAACCAGTTCTTCTTTTAATATTGAAGAAATAGTTATTTCGAAAAAGAACAATGCCATTTCACAAATTATGAAGTTGGATTTGCAAAATTCACCTGTAAATTCTTCGCAAGAAATATTGCGAAAAGTACCAGGTTTATTTATCGGACAACACGGTGGTGGCGGAAAAGCAGAACAAATATTTTTACGTGGATTTGATATTGACCACGGAACAGACATTGCACTTTCTGTAGACGGAATGCCCGTAAATATGGTTTCTCACGCGCACGGACAAGGTTATGCAGATTTGCATTTTGTAATACCAGAAACGTTAGATAAAATTGATTTTGGTAAAGGAAGTTATTATGCCAATAAAGGTGATTTTGCCACAGCAGGTTACGTAGCTTTCAAAACAAAAGAAAAAATTGACAACAACTCCATTAGTTTAGAAGTTGGAAAATTCAACACAATCAGAACACTTGGAATGTTTAATTTATTACCAAACAACAACAAACAAAGTGCATTTATTGCTAGTGAATACATCACTTTTGATGGACCCTATGTATCAAGTCAGAATTTTAAAAGAATGAATTTATTCGGAAAATTTACAAATGTTTTAGAAGATAAAAGTAAGTTTTCAGTTACTGCTTCCCAATTTTCAAGTGAATGGACGGCATCAGGACAAATCCCTCAAAGATTAATAGATGCTGGAATTATATCAAGATTTGGAGCTGTTGATGACACAGAAGGCGGAAAAACTTCCAGAAGTAATTTGAATGTGGAATATTATAAACCAATTTCTGAAAACTTGTTTTTTAAAGGAAATACCTTTTATAATAATTACCAATTTGAGTTGTATTCGAATTTTACATTTTTCTTAGAAAACCCAATTGATGGTGATCAAATCAAACAAAAAGAAAACCGAACTATTTATGGTTTCAATGGTGAATTCAATAAAAAAATGGATAACTCTAAAAGCAGTTATCAAGTTGGATTTGGTTTAAGAACAGATGAAACCAAAGATTCAGAATTATCAAATACGAAAAACAGAACGACAACAATCAACCAATTAAAGTTGGGAAATATTAGTCAGAAAAATTATTTCAGTTATATTAATTCTGATATTGAATTAGGTAATTTCACTATTAATCCAGCGGTTAGATTCGATTATTTTCAGTTTTCTTATTTAGATAAATTATCGCCAACATTTCAAATTGACAATGAAGAAAAAGTGAAAATTTCGCCTAAACTAAACTTCCTTTTTGCTCCAAATAATAAGGTACAATATTTTTTAAAATCTGGTTTAGGTTTTCACTCGAACGACACTAGAGTTATTGTTTCACAAACAGATAAGAAAACGTTGCCAACCTCAGCTGGAGCCGATTTAGGAACCATTTTTAAACCTATGAATAATTTAATTATTAATAGTGCGTTGTGGTTTTTACAATTAGAACAAGAATTTGTGTATGTTGGCGATGCTGGAATTGTAGAACCAAGCGGCAAAACAAGAAGAATGGGAATTGATTTTGGATTTAGATATCAAATCTCAAAATTCATTAATTTGAATTCTGATATTAATTACACGTATGCCAGAAGTACTGAAGAACCTAAAGGACAAAATTACATTCCATTAGCACCAGATTTAACTTCAACAGGTGGAATTAGCGTTACGAATTACAAAGGATTTTCGTCAAGCTTAAATTACAGATATTTGAAATCACGACCAGCAAAGGAAGACAATTCAATTGTAGCAAAAGGTTATTTCGTGTCCGATTTTAATATGAATTACCAATACAAAAAAATAAATTATGGAATTGTAATTGAAAACCTTTTCAACACCAAATGGAATGAAACCCAATTTGCAACCGAATCACAATTACAAAATGAAACACAATCCGTTGAAGAAATACATTTTACACCAGGAACTCCCTTTTTTATAAAAGGAAAAATAACGTATACTTTTTAATTTATTATAATTGTTGTTGTTTTTTTTAGTTTGAAATCTCGTCTTGTTAACTTGACGAGATTTCTTTTTTAAAACTATTTCTTATCTGCTGATTCTTTTACTTTTTTCGCACCATTTTCAATCGCTTCGGCACCTTTTACGATAATTTTATTTGCTTTTTGTTTCACTTTAGCCGTGTCGATATATTTACCCACTTTGGCTTTGGTTTTTTGAGCTGCAGTTTTTACTTCTGCGCCTACTGCTTTACTTGCGTCTTTAACCTTTGCACGTGTTTCTTCTTTACAAGAAATTAAAGTTGCTACTACTAAAACTGAAAATAGTATTTTTTTCATCTTTTTGTCTTTGCGAGGAACGAAGCAATCTATTTCCTCTGATTTATATTTATTTTATTTTTAACAACCAATTGGGATCAGGACAATTTTCTTTATAAAAAGGAAGAGTTTTTTCACTACAAACTCCTGGATAATCTCCAAATTTTCCTTCCATATCGATAATAATTTGAAAGTGTAAATGTGGTGCATAATCGCCGTTAATTGGTGGTAAACCTAAAGTCGCAATTTGTTGTCCTTTTTGAATGGCATCTCCCACTTTTTTGCCTTCTAAACTTACTTCACTTAAATGTCCGTATAACGTATGAAACTTAACATCAGCTATTTGATGTTCTAAAATTATAGTCGGACCATAATCTCCTAAAGCGGTATTGTTTTGAAAACTATGAATTTTTCCATCCAAAGCAGCGAAAATTGGGGCTTGTTCGTTAATCCACAAATCTAAACCAATATGAATGTTTCTTTCTTCTATGTCTGGATTTTTAAAAACCGTACTTCTTTTATATAAATTTCGATTTTCTATATAACCACCAAACATAATTTTTCCCTCCTTCTTATCTAACTGATTTTGAATAAAAACTTCGTAATCTTGAGCCGTTTCTAATTTATGATTTTGTAATTCTGAATTCGTAACTGATAAATCTAATGCTACATATTCAGAATACTCAATTTCAGGAGAAATGACTTTCGCAGCTTCGATATTTTTAAAAAAGTGTTCCATTTTTCGTTATAAATTTATAAAACTAATTCTGCATATAATTTTTCGAATGTCGCATCCAAATCGGAACTAAATCCAGAATGTGGTCGAGACGTTTGAATACTTGAACTTTTTACAGCGGTTAGCCATCTGAAACGTTCTTCAATTGGAAATTGTCCAATGGGTCCGCCGTCCGATTTTCCCTTGCAAATTTTCACGAAAGAATCTACATTGATTTGTACTTGTTCGATATCAAATTCGGAACAAAACGCCATGATTTTTTCTATTGGAATTTGATATTCAATTCGCAAATATTTCTGACGCTTGCATAAAAGCATCAAACCCACATTGACAAATTCTTCGCGCTCTACTTTTGGTACGACACGAAGTACAGCATAATCATATAAGTGTTTTTCGTGCATCTTGCGCTTCTTTTAAAAATAATTCTGAGTTCGCTAATCGAATCGATAAAAATTGAAAATAAACTTCTTTAATTTCATCTGGAGTAATGGCGCCATCTTCCCAAAGCAACCAATCTTCTGGAATTTGGTTGACAATTTCTCTTAAAATCGTATCGTTTAATTTTGCAGTAAATTCTTGATGTGCTTCTTGTAAAAGGCTAGCTTTTGGTAATAAAACGTGATCCTTTATTAATGAAAAAGGAGTCAACGCACTTTTTTCCCAATTCGTCCAAGAATGATGAAAATAGAAGGAAGCGCCATTATCAATTAGCCATAATTCTTTCTTCCAAATTAGTAAATTGGTATTTTTAAACGTTCTGTCAACATTCGTAATAAAAGCATCAAACCAAACTATCTTAGAAGCTAACAAAGGATCGCAATCATTAACCGCAGCATCGTAAGTAATCGAACCCGACAAATAATGCAAGCCTAAATTTAAACCTTGACTGAATTTTAATAAATCCTGAATTTCTTCATCGCCTTCCGTTCTTCCAAAAGCTTCATCTAAATGGGCAAAAACCAATTCTGGAATCGGCAGCCCTAAATATTTGGCAATTTGACCGCCTAAAAATTCTGAAATCAATGCTTTCACTCCATGACCGGCGCCACGAAATTTTAAAACATATTTAAAATCGTCATCCGCTTCCGCCAAAGCAGGTAAAGAACCACCTTCGCGAAGTGGCGTAATATATCGAGTAACGTTTACCGTTCGTAAATTTAAGTTCATAAAACTGTAATTCTTTTACCAAAGATAGCAAAAAAAGGTAGTCGAAAAAGCCTGAAAACTTGTCATTCTGAATTTATTTCAGAATCTAAAACAATTAGTTTTCAATATTATTAAGAATCTGAAACAAGTTCAGATTGACAAAATAATTACTTTTTAGACAACCTTTTTTGTGAAATTGTATTCTTATGCCGAAATCGTTTCGACTTCTTTATTAATTTTATTCACCAATCCAACCAATACTTTTCCTGGTCCAACTTCTGTAAAACTTGTCGCACCATCCGCAATCATTTGATTTACCGATTGTGTCCATCTTACTGGAGCAGTTAATTGGATAATTAAATTTTTCTTAATCTCATTTGCATCAGAAACTGCACTTGCTGTTACATTTTGATATACTGGACAAATTGGTTGTGAGAAAGTTGTAGCTTCAATCGCCGCTGCTAATTCTTCACGAGCTGGTTCCATCATTGGCGAGTGGAAAGCACCACCAACTGGTAAAATTAAAGCACGTTTTGCACCAGCTTCTTTCATTTTTTCGCAAGCTAATTCAACGGCTTTGTATTCTCCAGAAATTACTAATTGTCCAGGACAGTTGTAATTCGCAGCTACTACTACTCCATCAATTGAAGCACAAATATCTTCTACAATTTTATCGTCTAAATTTAAAACAGCAGCCATAGTTGAAGGTGTAATTTCACAGGCTTTTTGCATGGCTAAAGCTCTTTTAGAAACTAACAATAAAGCATCTTCGAAAGATAAAGCACCGTTTGCTACTAAAGCAGAAAATTCACCTAATGAATGTCCGGCAACCATTTCTGGTTTAAAGTTTTCTAATGTTTTGGCTAAAATTACCGAATGTAAAAAAACCGCTGGTTGTGTTACTTTCGTTTCTTTTAATTCTTCTGCTGTTCCTTCGAACATAATATCTGTAATTCGGAAACCTAAAATCTCATTAGCTTTTTCGAAAAGTTCTTTAGCTACTGCTGAATTTTCATATAAATCTTTACCCATTCCGGTAAATTGAGCGCCTTGTCCAGGAAAAACGTATGCTTTCATAGTATTTTGTTTCAAGTTTAATGTGCTATGTAAAACACATAGGCACATAGTTTATAATTTAAGTTTAAATATAATATAAAAACACATAGCTATGATTTCTTTATAAATTTAGAAGCTAATACTTTTAAAATCTATATTCCTATGTGTTTAAATTAAAAAACAAAAATACTTATTTTGTAACAAACTATGCAAACAATTGACTTATATGTATAAAATCTAAACCATTTAAAATGAAAAAAATTCTTCCAATAGTATTTGTATTACTAATTACGGTATTTTATTTTTATGTTTCATTACCGGTATTAAGTTACGGTTTTGCTGGCATAACTATATTATTACTTATTATTGCGGCTTTATTATTTTTCTCTTTTTCAAAGTTTACGATTAGTTCAGATGGAAAAAGTTACAATCCTGTAACTGTATTTTGGAAACTTCCAGCTTTATTAATTGGTGTTGCGATTTTATATGCTTTTGTATTGCCTTTTTTTACCTCGCATCCTATTTTCAGAAATCAGGATTATAGAAATTTAATTGGAAAAGTGGCTAATGGAGACAAATTAACCAATCATATTGCGCCCATTTCAATGAATGAAATTAGAGTGGTTGATGAGAGTTTAGCCTATTTATTAGGAGAAAAAATATTAGGTTCGCAACCAGCTTTGGGAAGTCAGGCACATTTAGGGGAATTTTTTATTCAGAAAGTCAACGGAAAATTATATTGGATTGCACCTTTAGAACATTCTGGTTTTTTTAAATGGCTAAACAACAAACAAGGTACAACAGGTTATGTAATGGTTTCAGCAACTAATGAACGAGATGTAAAATTAGTCCAAGAAGTGAATGGAAAACCTATATTTTTAAAATACCAAAGAGAAGCCTATTTCGGAAGTAATTTACATAGATATTTATATTTTAATGGATTTAACACCGTTGGTTTAACCGATTTTTCTTTTGAAATTGACGATGCAGGAACACCATATTGGGTAGTGACCAAGTACAAAAAACAAGTTGGTTTTTCTGGTAATGATGCTACTGGAGTTGTGGTTGTAAATGCACAAAGTGGCGAAATAAAAGAATATAATATTAAAAATACGCCAACTTGGGTAGATAGAATTCAACCGATTTCATTTATTAAAAACCAATTGAACGATTGGGGTGAATATGTAAAAGGATATTGGAATTTCTCTCACGAAAATAAACTTCAAATTACAGAAGATTTGACTTTAGTGTATGGCGAAGACAATAAATCGTATTGGTATACTGGGATTACATCTGTAGGAAAAGACGAATCGGCAGTTGGTTTTGTTTTGGTGGATACACGAACTAAGGAAACTACTTTCTACAAGCAAAGTGGGGCTACAGAATATGCAGCACAAAGTTCGGCGCAAGGAAAAGTACAAGAAAAAGGTTTTGTAGCATCTTTACCAATTCCATACAACATTAACAACATTCCAACTTACGTAATGACATTAAAAGACAAAGGCGGATTGGTTAAAATGTACGCGATGGTTTCTATTGCTGATTATACGATTGTTGGTACTGGAAATACAATGCGTGAAGCATTAACTGCTTATAAAACGGCTTTTAATTCTTCTGGAAATAAAATAAATCCAGATAGTAAATCGGCGAAAAAAGTAATTGAATCGGTTGTGGTGCGAATTCAGAATGATGTTAAAAACGGAAATAGTTTTTATTATTTCACTGTGAAAGATTACCCAAGTATTTTTGTGGGTTCATCACAAATATCTAATCAATTACCAATTACGTCAGTTGGTGATAATGTAAAAATTTCTTTCGATTTAGATAATGAAGAAATTATTGATGTTTCTACGTTTGAAAATGTGAGTTTGAAAAAGTAAAATAAAAAAAGGGAAGTTTCTAAATCAGAACTTCCCTTTTTCTTTTAAATTATTGAAATACAATTTCTATTTAATAATTAATTTTTCTGTTTGTTTCAAATTTGATTCTTCAGATTGTAGCGTAATAAAATACACACCTTTACTTAAATGACTTAGATTAATAGTATACTCATTAAACAAAGCCATATTTTTATTATAAACTTGCTGACCTAATTCGTTATAAATAGTCAATTGATGTTTTTCTTTACTTAAATTACCTCCAGAAATAGTTACTATACCATTTGAAGGATTTGGATAAATTTGTATTGTGTTTTCAGCAAAACTATCTGAACTTAAAACCACGGGAGAAAATTTCGCGATGTAACCATTCCATTTATCAACAAAAGGAACATTTAGAACAGGATGAATATTCATAGTTTCCTGATGACAACCCGTTGTTGTCATAGTACTTGTACTTGTTGTTCTACCACAAATATAAAAAGACTCATTAGATGTAGGCACTATTTTACTATTAAAATTTTCATGTCCTAAACCGCCATAATAACTACCCCAAACTAAAGCACCATCTGTAGAAAATTTCATAATAAAATTATCATCATTACCTTGCTTTGTTGCTGAATATGGGTTTGGTGAAAAAATAAAATTATTACCACTATCGGTGTTTGCACTTAAATATAAATAACCGTCTTTATACTCAAGCCAATTTAAATAATCATTTGGATATTCAAAACCACTACCTCCAATGTAGGTTGCCCATTGTAATTGAAAATTTGAGTTGTATTTGGCTAAATACAAATCATATCCTAATCCTCCGTTTGCTGATTGATAGGCATTTAATGACATTTTATCATTAGAAGATATTAGATTTAATACATAAAAATTACTACCATCTGTAACAGTATCTCCTCCTATAAAAACATTAGAAGGAATATATTTACTAAAAATTCGTTGGCCTGTGTTAGGATCAAATTTAGTAAAAACATATTCTGTAGCCGTAACATCACAATTCGTTTCAGTACAATAATAATTATTATAAGCTGGCAAATTTTCGTTTCTAATACCTGTAATCACTAATTCACTATTTGTAATTAACACATCATTCACTGACATTAAACCCAAAAAAGTAGCCCATTGTTGTTGCCCTAGATTGTTCAACTTACACAAATATCCATTAGGAATAATATGATTATTAACATCATATTCCAAAATAAAATTAGGCTGGAAAGTAATAGGAGTAGTTAAGTTAGGAAAGCTAGTATCAGAATAGTTTGTGAACAAATAAATATTATGATTGTCATCTAAATAAAAATCATCAAAAGAACTTGTATTTGAAGTATTCGGTATATAAGAAAGCCAATCAGTGGTAAAATCTTCTAACAATTGTGTAATAATTGGATATGAATAACCTGTCGCAATAGCTGATGGATTGGCAAGCCATGTGCCTACTGTGCCTATGTTTGTTTGTTTTGTATTTCCTCTAATTACCCATTTATTTTGTTTGTTTTGTTGAATCTCTACTATTCCATAAGGCAAATATGTAGCAAACAACAAATCACCATCAGGTGAAAATTTTGCTACAAAAGATTGATAACCACCATCCATTCCCGTTTGATATGACAAACCTGTAGCTGTTTTAAATTGATTATAATAGTTTACATCATTTGTAATAGCTGTATTACCACTCGTGGAAACAATAGCTGTTACTACCAAATTACCAAATCTATCAGTAAGTGCATCTGAAAGATCAAAATCACTACCACCAAAATAAGTTGCCCAAGTTCTATTGTAATTGTTTTGCGAGAATAAAACGCAACTAAACAATAATAGCACTATTAAATATGTTTTTTTCATAGATTTTGACTTTTAGTTCTGTAAAGATAAAAAAACTGCTAACCTTTTTTAGTTAGCAGTTTTATTTTTTTTATAAATCGCTTACTACAAAATAGCGTTCACCACCAATTGTGTAAGTGGTATAAGCTTCTGTGTAAGTATGACTAACATATTCATTATATCCACTAAACCAAGATGCAAAATCGTCAAAACGCATCCACGAACCTTCTGTACTTGTAGCGTTTTGTACTTTATAAATAAAACCCGCCCATTCCATATTTAAAGAACCATAAGGAGAAGCTAAACAATACATATTTAAACTACCAACATTAGTACTTGTTGTACTACTAGTAGCACTAGTTTGTTTTATGAAATTTAAACCTGTTGATCCATATAAGGTATTCAATTCGCTAAAAGAGCTAAAAGACAAAGAGTAACCAGCACCTAATGTTAAATAATTATAAGAACCAGTTACTTTGCTAGCAGAAATTATTGGGTAGCCATTTGTTTTACTTGCTAATTTTACATTATAGTATAAAGTGTGTTCAGTAGTTGCATTAATAACATTTACAATACTTGGTACTGCAAACATATTACTTGTAAAAAGTAAAAAAACCGAAATTTTTATAAATTTTTTCATAATAAATTATTTAGTTGATTGATGAGCTGTTTGCGAAACATAAATTTTAAACGCTTTGTTTAAAATATCATTTGTTGTTTCTTTACTTAATTCTGCTTCTGTTACTCCAGTTGCAATAATTAAATCTTTTGCAGGTTGCAATAAAACTTGTTTTCTTTCATCAGAAAGTTCTGAACCATATTTTTCAATATGCTCTTTTGTAGGCGCATACTGTGGTTTGTTAATTTCTGTAATAGCTTTTTTGAAGTTTTCCACTTGGTCTGCTCTACGCATTACCTTTGAAGTTGTTGTGTTTTCTGTTTTTACTTCTTCAGTGTTTTGGCAAGCAAATAAAGTTAGTAATACACTTGCTGTTAAAATGATTTTTCTCATAATTATTAATGCTTGTTTTTGTGTGTAATCAAATCTAACTTATGTAGTTTTATTAACTTTACGGATTATCCGTAATCTTTGTTAAAATTTTAAAATAAATCCTAACAGTTAAAACAAAACCAACAAATAATAATTGCTTTACTATTATTTAAATACTTAAATATTTTTCAAAAAAAAAGGGAAGTTTCTAAATCAGAACTTCCCTTTTTTTTATATATTTTAAAACTAAATCGCTTTTATAATTTCTAATAATTGCTTTTTCAAGTCTTCATTTGTTATTCCTTTTTCGGTATCAAAATTATCGTTGAAACTTGGCAAAGAAAAACTTCCTTTTACAATTCCGCCTTGAAATGGAAATCTCTTAGTGGCAATGTCTAAAACCGAACTTCCACCACGAGCACCAGGTGAAGTAGCTAATAATAACATTTCTTTTTCCTGAAAGGTTTTGGCGTTAATTCTTGACGTCCAATCTAAAACATTTTTGAAAGCTGTTGAGTAATTTCCGTTATGTTCTGCAAACGAAATGACAATTAAATCGGCGCTTCCTAATTTCGCATAGAAATCAGTTGCTAATTTATGAATTCCGTTTTCTTTTTCTTTATCTACGGAATAAATAGGCATTTCGTAATCAATTAAATCTAACACTTCCACAGAAGCATTTTCAAATTGGTTGGCAGCATAGGTTGCCAATTGTTTGTTTATGGATGTCTTACTTGACGAACCAGCAAAAGCGATGATTTTTTTCATATGTTTAAATTTTATTTTTAAGCGGTAACATATGCAATCGCATTTTGGTTATAGGTGTTTGCTTACACAAACTTTTTGTTATTAGCGATTTCATTAGTTATTTTCTATAAAAGTTTTCGTTTTTAATACAGCGTTTTTCACCATTTCTTGAGTATCAAATTCTGATTGTGTGGTTTTATCTTTCCAATTTATCGTGAAAGTCATTTCTGTTTCATTTTCTGAAATTGGCTTGATATCATTATCTACATAACCTTCAAACTTCGGATGCTCTAGTAGCAAAAACCTCACTTTATAAGGAATGAAAGTAATTTTTTCGACTAAAGTAGTCGCATTTCCTTCCACAGTAATGGTCATTTTTCTGGTTACGAAGTCTTCGTTTTTCTCCAAAATAATTACATCACTTACGCCTGGAACAAAGTTTTCTGGCTTTTCAATTTTAAGAATTAAATGTTGCCACACTTTTTCCAAAGAAGCGTTTACAATTGTTGTGTACTGAACCATTATTTATCGTTTAAATAAAATGATAAAGCGCCAGATGGACACTTTTTCACAGTTTCAATAATTTTATCAGTAGTCGAATTTTCTGGTGTAATCCAAGGTTGTTCTTTTGGTTTAAACACATCTGGATTATTTCTTACACAATTTCCAGAATGCGTACACTTTCCAGATTGCCATACAATGGTTACTTCACCATTTGTATATTCTTTTTTAATATTTTTTGGATCCATGATTATATCGTTGTGTGGATTAAAATGTTGTTTTTTAGAATTTTAGAAACAGGACATTTTTCGGCAATGATTAACAACCTGTTTTTTATATCTTCTTCAATTGTGTTTGAAAAAGTAATGGTTCTTGATATCGTTGTAGTTAATTCTGGAATATTTTCTTGAGATAAATTTAAAGAAATATTAATCTCTGGAATGTCCCAACCTTTTCTATCGATATACATTCGTAATGTCGACAACGTACAACCAGCTAAAGAAGCCAAAAGTGTAGAATAGGGATCTGGACCCAAGTCTTTTCCTTCAATACTTTCGGGTTCATCCATTACGAAAGTTCCGTTTCGCCAAGAAATGGTGCACAAATATTTCTGTGCTCCAATTTTTCCTGTGATGTTATTTTCTAGTAAATTTACCATGATTTTTTATATAAATACCTACAAGGTTTTGGAAACCTTGCAGGATAATCTTATTTACAAAACGTCTCTAAATTCTAGCGTTTTATCAAAAACACTTTTCACAAACGGACAAAGTGGAATAATTTTAATTCCTTTTTCTCTGGCAAATTCAACAGCTTTCGCAACCATTTTTTTACCAAAACCTTTTCCGTTATTACCTGGATTGACTTCCGTATGATCAATAATTATTTTATCATCGCCAGCAAAAACGAATGTCATTAATGCTTCTTGTTTTCCGTCAATTTCAATGAAAAAAGCTCCGTTTTTATCATTGCTTTTTAGTTGTACTTCTTCGTTCATAATTTTCTTTTTACTGAGACTGAATACTGCGACTGCTCACTAATTAGTGTTCCATTGGAATTTCCATTAATAAAAATTTCGCATCGGAAGTCGCTTTAATCTCTAACGTTTCAAAATCGGTAATTCCTAATCCATCACGCGTTTCTAATTCTTGTCCGTCTACGGTAATTGTTCCTGAAATTACGAAAACATACATTCCGTTTCCTTCTTTTTTCAATTCGTAGGTTTTAGAAAAATCTTTGTCGAAATCTGCTAAATGAAACCACGCATCTTGGTGAATCCAAACTCCAGCATCCTCAGCATTTGGAGATAAAATTTGTGCGAAGTTATTTTTTTGTTCCGTTACATCTAAAGTAATTTGTTGGTAACGAGGTTCCACATTTCTAACTCTAGGAAACAACCAAATTTGGAATAATTTTGTGTGTTGATCAGCATTCGGATTAAACTCACTGTGTTGAATTCCAGTTCCAGCACTCATGACTTGTACATCGCCCGTTTTTATGGTAGATTCATTTCCCATACTGTCTTTATGCGCCAAATCACCTTCCAAAGGAATCGTGATAATCTCCATATTATCGTGTGGATGCGTTCCGAAACCCATTCCAGCTGCAACGGCATCATCATTTAAAACTCTCAACGTTCCAAACTGCACTCTTTCTGGATTGTACCAACTTGCGAAACTGAAACTATGGTAGGCATTTAACCAACCGTGATTGGCATGACCTCTTGTATTTGCTTTGTGTAAAACTGTATTGTTCATCATATATAAATTTAGTGATTATTATGATACAAATTTACGATGTGGTCAAAAGAAAAACACTTAACCTAGATTAAGAAAACAAAAAACCGATGACTTTATAGTAAAGCATCGGTTTTTGTTTACAACTTAAATTATAAAATTATTCTATAATTATTTTTTTTGTTTCAGAATAGTTTTCAGTTGTTATTTTAATCAGATATATGCCTTTATTCAATTTACTTAAATCGTATGAATCTAGGCTTACTGGCAGCAAAGATTTCATAACATTTTCTCCTAAAAAATTATAAACAGAAACATCAACAATCTTTGAATTATCCTTAATAAATACGTTAATTTTTCCATTTGAAGGATTTGGATACATTATTATTTTACTAGATTTAAAATTATCTGAATCAAAATTTTCTACATTTAAAACATTTGAGATATTTGAAAAGTAAAGTTCATTTCCAGATAATTGAGTAGTACCTTCTAATAACAAATTATTATTAAAGTTATGTATATCAGTGATTCCATAATTATTAGAAAAATCATTTGAATTTAAAACATTAATTTGATAGTTGTTTGGAGTTGTTAAATTATCATTGATATACCAAACTTCATCTGAATTAAAATGTTTTAGAAAGAATAAATTATTTTGTATACAAGTACAATCTGCAAAATAATCAAGTCCTCCTGTAGGTATCTCTTCAACAAGAGTAGTTCCAATATTTGTTCCATCTGTTTTCCAAAGTTGAACACCTACAGATTGCCCACTTAGACCAGTTGTGAAATAAACAAAATTCCCACAAGATTTTAGTGAATTAAAAGTCTCATGATTTGTGAAATTTGGATTTGTTACCATAACAGTTCCATTAAACGTACCATCAGATTTCATCAAAGCAATTCCATTTTCAGTATTTAAAGTAAAATATAATTCATTATTAAAGACAATATTTTTTCTAAAGTGTGCAGAGCCACTCATCAACCATGAGCCTAAAAACACTGTTCCTGATTGTGTTCCATCTGTAGACCACAAACTATTATTCCCATAACTAGAATTATTAATATTTGTTTTAAAAAAAACTTTCCCATTAGCTGAATTAATTATCTCTGGTCTGTAATTGTAACTTCCACTTGAAGGTAGTGAAACAACTTTTATAGTACCGTTAGTCGTACCATCTGTTCTCCAAATTCCATATTCTAAGTTATCTCTACCTATAAAATACAGGTATCCATTTAATATTGCATAGCAATTTTCATTTGTAATATTATAATGATTATAAAATAAATTAGAACTAGTAACTCCATTTCCTGTTCCTGGGTTAATATCTTTTAGAAGATATGTACCTAAATCAGTCCCATCACTTCTCCATAATTCTTCTCCATGAATTTGGTCATTTGCTTTAAAAAAAACAATGTCATTTAGATTCATAAATAGCGTAAAATCTCCAATACTACTAGTATTACCTGGCACAACATCTTTTACCAGAGATGTCCCTGATTCTGTTCCATCTGTTTTAAAAAGTTCAAAGCCTGACAATCCATTAGTGCCTCTAAAATAAACGTTACTACCAGCTTTTGTAAAAGAAGGTCTATAATCATAATCATTATAAATTGAATAACTGTTTGGATTTAAATCTTTTATCATTTTAGTACCATTTATAGTACCATCTGTTATAAAAGGTTCAGTTCCATGGACTCCATCTGTACCTGCAAAAATCATTTTGTTATTAAACTCAATAAAATCCCTATTACCAAAACTGCCATATTTGTGAAAAACATCACTAACTACAAATGTGTTATTTAATGTCCCATCTGATTTCCATAATTCTATTCCATTAAGGCTATTATTTCCACCTTGAAAATATATTTGATTATTTAGTTCAATAAATGACAATTCTGTACCACTTGTTTGTGATAAATCTATATTTTTTACTTGAGAAGTTCCACTCAATGTGCCATCACTTTTCCATAAACTTTTATAACTAGTTGAATTGTCTGTTGCAGAAAAAACAATAAAATTACTTGTAGGAGTTAATTTTGAAACATCACTAGAATTAATGCCTACAAAAATATCTTTAACAATTTGAGTTCCTATAGCCGAACCGTCTGTAACCCATAATTCATAACCATTTAAATCATTATTAGCTGTGAAATATACTTTACCATTAAATGTAACAAATTCTGAATCATTGTTTATACCGTCCCATGTTGAATTTATATCTTTTAAAAGTAAAGTTCCAGTAGACGTTCCGTCACTTTTCCATAATTCATTTCCGTTTGTAGAATTTTTTGCTCCAAAAACGAAATAATTACTTGTTGAACTACCAATCATTGTATAAGAAGAACTATTTGTTCCAATAAATATATCTTTTAATAATTGAGTTCCAATAGTTGTTCCATCACTTTTCCATAACTCAAATCCAGTAGTACCATTATTTGCAAAAAAGTAAAAATTATTATTGAAAAAAATAAAATTATTTCCAATAAAAATACTCATATTAGTACTTGGATTTATATCTTTTAATATAGTGGTTCCAAAATTAGTACCATCACTTTTCCATAATTCAAGTCCGTTAATTCCATTGTCACATAAAAAAAACAAATTATTATTGAAAACGAAAAAATCTGTTGGATTACTTGAATTATTTCCAAAATTAATATCTTTCAAAAGTGTCGTCCCATTTGTTGTTCCATCACTAATCCACAATTCCTGACCATTAACATTGTCATTTGCACTAAAAAAAATATTACCATTTAAAACTTTTAATTTACTAATTGAGCTATCCCCATTATTGTTGATGTTTTTAATTAAAAAAGTTCCTGTTTCTGTCCCATCACTAGTCCATAATTCAACCCCATTTACGCCATCATTTGCGGTAAAATATAATTGATCATTAATTGTCACAAAGTTAGAATCTTCCAAACCACTTTGATTGTTAACATATATGTCTTTAACCAAACTGGTTGTATTAGTAATAGAATTATAAACCCATAATTCTCTACCATGCATACCATCATTAGCTGAAAAATATATTTTAGTACTTCCTTTAGTTATGTTTTTTGGATTACTATCACCTGCAAAATTTGTTTCTAACAAAGTAGCGTCAATTGTTTGTGCTCTTAAATTAATTGAAAAAAGGGTAGAAAATAAAATTGTTTTTAAAATTGTTTTCATTTTTAGTATTGTGTTTTTAAATTTGTTCTCGTAATTATTCGTTTTATTTTAAAACTTGTTCATATATGTAATAAATTTTGTTTTTAATTTTAACATGAAGAGTATCTTAAAAAAACACTGCAAAAATAACTAAAAAAATTCTCACAAAAGCACGTAGAATTACCTGTTTTTCAATTATTTTTAGATTAATGATTTAGATTCTGAAACAAGTTCAGAATGACAAAACAGGAAAGAATGGCAAAAAAATACTATTAAGAAATAAAAAACCGATGTCTTTTCAATAAAGCATCGGTTTATATATTTAATGAATATGATCTTCTTCAATTTCAAATTCGGCATCTTTTTCCCAAATTTCCATTTCACAAGGTTTACAATTGAATTTTAGTTTGTATTCCAATTCGCCTTGTTTTAGTACTAAGGGTTCTTTTAACTTTTTGTCCATGTTTTCACGATGGTATTTCGGACAACGTTCTAATTCGTATTTGATACAATATTTGGTTGTCATTACACGAGATTTTCCTGGATCCCATTGTAATTCGAAAGCTTTTTCAATTTCAGTTACACCATGACGTTCGTAAAATTTACGAGCCGTTTTGTTGGCTACATTGTACATAAAATCCAGTTTTGTTTCTGGATAAGGATGCGATGTTTTCACCATTTGGTGTTCTTTGCGAACATAATTTTGTAAACGAATTTCTGATAATTGTTCGAAAACGGTTCTTCTCATTTCATTGATTTTTGAAATAGGTAAAAACCAGTTTTGAGAAAATTCAATCGTAATTTCATCAGCTGTATAAGGTGTAAAACCTGTTTTCGCTAAATTAATTTTAAAGTTTTCTGCTATAGATTCGTTATTTTTGGTTTGTTCTTTTGGATGAACTAAATTCGTAACACTTACATTTCCATCTTCATCTGTTGCGATTAATTCGAAACCTGTTTCGTTTTCTTTTAATACTAAAGTCGTACTAATTTTACGAACCGCACTATCTTCTCTTTCTACAATTTTGATGAAAGCCGCGTCGTTATTTCTGTAAATAAAAGTTCCGTCAGCAATTTCCTTAAGAACATTTGGATATACGATTCCGTTCTCCGCTTTGTTCACGTAAATTCCTTCTGCTTCATTATCAGAATTAATAAAACAAAGTCCATCACCATTATTTAGTAATTCTCCATTTTCAATATGGTACGAATTTCCAACCGTTTTAATTAGTTTTCCAATATATTGTCCTTTCGATTTTGGACTTTCCCAAGAACCAATCGCTTGATGTCTTTCGTTTACAAAATAATCGGTATACCCACGATTGAAACTTCTATCTAAAGAAGAATCGAATAGAAAAGTACATGTTCCAGAAGAAGCTTTTTTATATTTTTCAGGGTTTTCAGCTAAAAAAGCATCTAATTTCTGACGTAAATACGACACGTTATTTTTTACGTATACGATATCTTTTAAACGCCCTTCAATTTTGAAAGAAACAATTCCAGCTTCTACTAAATTTGGAATTTGGTTCGAAACATCAAAATCTTTAATCGAAAGTAAGTGACTATTTTTGATTAACGTTTCGCCATTTCTATCAATTAAATTATAAGGTAAACGACAGTTTTGAGCACAAGAACCACGGTTTGCAGAACGTTCTCCGTTGGCCACACTCATATAACAATTTCCACTGAACGAAACACATAAAGCGCCCGTTACGAAGAATTCTAATTCTACATCTGAAGCTTCGCTGATTTCTTTAATTTGGTGTAAGTTTAACTCACGAGCTAAAACCACACGTTTCATTCCAGCATCAGCCAAAAATTTAATTTTATCTGCATCACGGTTATTAGCTTGAGTACTAGCATGTAAAACGATTGGAGGCAATTCCATTTCCATGATTGCCATATCTTGAACAATCAAGGCATCCACACCAATATGGTATAATTTCCAAATCATTTGTCGACACGATTCTAATTCATTATCATACAAAATCGTATTGATAACCACAAAAACCTGAGCATTAAACAAGTGTGCATATTTTACTAACTCAGCAACATCTTCAATAGAATTGGTAGCATTAGATCTTGCACCATATAGAGGCGCACCAATATAAACGGCATCTGCACCAGAATTAATGGCAGCAATTCCTTGTATTAAATCTTTTGCCGGAGCTAAAATTTCAATCTTCTTCTTCATTTTTAAAACTTTAATCCTTCGGATATTACCGAAAAAAGTATGCAAAGTTCTTATAAAAAATCCAAGTTTTCTAATTCTAATTCGATTTTTTTGAAATGATTAGAACAATTCATCAAATAAACAATACCAATGGATTGCCTCATTATGGATGTATAAACAAAATATTGTCCGTATAATTAAGTATACAACAAATCTCTAGATCTATACCTCTTTTATTGAATAGTAAATTCTAGACATTTTAACTATATAACAAAATTTACGGGAAACACGTAACGATACAAAAAAATATCTTAATATACTTGTAAAACATAAAATGATCTGTAGAATAATTACAAAAATGTTGCTCAACTTAAACACAATTTATATTAATACATATTGTGGATTAAGTAATAATTATCAAAGCACAGTAAATTAAGCATCAATAAAAAATAATTAACATAATTTAATTTGAATAATATTGCTCTTATTTACTCCATTTATTACTTTATGACACTAATTATCTATTTCGTAACATTTAATTTTATAAACTCAAGTTTAATATGATAAATTTGAATAAAAAAATTTGAAGCTAAAATGTTTATTTCCAAACAAATGTGATTATTTGAAATAATTATCTTTCTTTTAAAAATTTAAAATATTAAAATATTAAATGATTTCACTTTTTTATTTAAAAAAAAGAACCCTTAGTAATCAGAATTATAATGCATTTCTATAAAACAATTATTAACCAAAAAAATTAAAACTATGTCAACAGAACCATTTATTGGAGAAATTAAAATTTTAGCATTCGACTGGGCTCCTAGAAATCATTTGCTTTGTGCAGGTCAGTTATTGGCTATCAACACAAATACTGCTTTGTTCTCGTTACTAGGGACATTTTATGGAGGGAATGGCACAACGACTTTTGGTATACCCGATTTGAGAGGGCGTATGGCTGTAGGTCAAGGCTCAGGACCAGGATTGTCACCAACTTCTATGGGAGAAAAGGCGGGTGCAACAAATGTAACAATACAAAGTATGAATATGCCTGCGCACAGTCATACTTTAAATGCAATGCAGGTTAAATTAAAAGCATCTAGTGCTAATGCAGATGAGTCTGCTGCTGATGGTAATTTTCCAGCAATAGCGTCAAGTTCTATTTATAGTGGTAATGGAGCTACTGCTAATACTTTTACAGGAGGGGTTCAGGTTTCAGGAACTACTGATATTTCAGGGTCAAATATGCCGTTAGAGATTATGAATCCTTATTTGGTGATGAATTATTCTATCGCTATTTATGGTATTTTTCCAAGTCGTAATTAATAATTTTTATACAAAAAAACTATGTCTACAGAACCATTTATAGGAGAAGTTAAAATTTTTGGATTTAATTTTTCGCCAATTAGTTATGATTTTTGTAACGGACAATCATATTCAATAGCCCAAAATACAGCCCTGTTTTCATTAATAGGAACTATCTACGGAGGTAATGGGCAGACTACTTTTAACTTACCTGATTTAAGAGGGCGTTTAATAGTAGGTCAAGGTCAAAGTCAAGGATTACCATCATATACTATTGGAGAAAAGTCAGGAAATCAATCTGTCAGTATGTTAGCTACAAATTTGCCAGCACATGTGCATACATTAAATAATGTGTCTATAAAGCAAAAAGCATCTAGTGCTAATGCAGATGAGTCTGCTGCTGACGGAAATTATCCCGCAACAACCTCAAGTGCTGTTTATAGTGGTAATGGAGCTACTCCAAATGTTTTTACAGGAGGAGTACAAGTTACAGGGTCTACTGATTCTGCGGGATCTGGAACTCCAGTAAATATTATGAATCCTTATTTAGTGCTTAATTATTGTATAGCAACAGAAGGAATTTTCCCAAGTAGAAATTAAATAACGAAGTGTTACAAATTAAATTTTTAATTTAAAATAGAGTTGTAAGTCAAATGATAGAAGTAATATATTATTATAAGACTATGTCATTTGACTTTAACTTATTAGATGAGATATGAATAAAATAGGGTTTTTATTGCCTAGGTCTACTTTTTATGATACTATTGGATTTGATTTATTTGAAGGACTTAAATTGGGTTTGCAACAATTAGGAAGAGATGATGTAAAGATTGTAACTGAAAATATAGGTTTTGGTGCAGACAAACAACAATGTTATCGTTCTGCAGAGAAATTATTACTTGAAGAAAATGTAAATTTAGTTATTGCTTATATAGGACATCGAACAGCTGAATTATTAAGGCCTCTTTTTCTGGCAGCAAATAAAATGCTAATTGTTTTAGATTCAGGTGCTAGTCTTGCTAGCGAATGGCCAAGTTGTCCTAATATTTTTTACCTTTCATTACACAATGCATTAGGAGCTTGGATGTCTGCAAAAAATGCAACAAAAGAGGGTTATAAAAGCGGTGGTATGGTAAGTGGTTATTATGATGGAGGGTATTTGCATACTTATAGTATCTCTAAAAGTTTTGAAGCCACAGGTGGAAATATTAATTTCAATCAAGTTACAGGATACAAAGAAGATGATTTTACAATGTCACCATTAAAAAATCATTTAATGCAATATCCAAATAGTGCTCTTTTAAGTCTCTTTAGTGGCGATTTTGTACAATGGTACTTTAGAGAAATTAAGAAAGAATTCGAAGGAGAAAATCTTCCTATATACCTATCTCCATTTGGTTTAGAAGAAACAATGCTTCAAAATGCGGTTTATCCTAGTAATAAAATAAAAGGAGTCACTTCATGGTCTACAAAAATTGAGAACGAAAAGAATAAATTATTCTTAACAACTCTTGAGTCATTAGGGAAAAAATCAAATTTCTTCTCTTTATTGGGATGGGAAAGTGCTCAGCTTGCAATTGAAATTATAGAGTTATCATTTAAGCATTCCCATAAAATTATTTCAATAGCAAACGAACTTCAATTATTTGAATTTGAAACCCCTAGAGGAAAAATTTATTTTGATTCAAAAACAAATACTTCAATTTCTCCTTTGTATGAAGTTACTGTAATAGAAAGTAATGGAATGTGTGAGTTGAAATTGGACAATCAAATTCAAAACATTAAAGAAGAATTTGAAAAAATGTGTGCATTGCCATTGGATAATGTAACTTCAGCTTGGTATAACAGTTATACCTGTATATAAATGGAAGAGAACAAAAAAATATTAATACTTTGTGGAGGTAAATTTGCTTTTAAAACATTACAATTGTTAGCCCATGAAAAATTTTTATATGCAATAGGTATTGGTAAAGGTAGTGAAATGATTGTTGATGCATTAGAAAGAGAAGCAGAAGATAATAACATGGCATTTCAATCTTTTCCAAATAAGAAAAGCATGTCTGAAATGAAAAAGTGGATTTATTCAATTCAACCAGATTATATATTTTCCATTTCATTTCCTTTTCTATTATCAGAAGAGGTTTTATCTTATGGACATGAAAAATTTATTAATTTTCATCCAGGACCATTACCAGAATACCGTGGAGTCATGCCTATTTTTGAAGTGTTGAAGAATCAAGAATCTCAAACAGCTATCTGTGCTCATTTTATGAACGACCATTTCGATAAAGGGAATATTATTTTTAATGATCCTGTTGTTATAGATGAAGGTGATACATATGGTAAATTGACGGTAAAATTGAGCAAAAGAATGTCTCACGTTGTTTTGAATGTGGCAAATATGATTCAATTTGGAAGTAAAATTCCAAGTGCAATTCAAGATGAATCAGTAGCGTATTATTATGAAAAACCTCAATTTTCAGACACCTACATAAATTGGAAAAAAATGAATGCGAGTGAAATAGTATCACTTGTAAATGCTTGTAATCCATGGAATATTGGAGCAGATGCTTCGCTAATGGGAGAGCAAGTAAAAATTATTAGAGCAACAGTGCATAGTGTATCTCATTATAACACGGCTGTAGGAACAATTATTGAAATAAATGAAGATAGTATTAATGTAGCTTGTTTAGATAACGAACAAATAGCTATTGAAATTATGAGTACAGATGAAGGTATAATGACAATTAAACATTGGAATATTAAAGAAAATTTAATAGGGAAAATTTTTAATTAAATAAATTTTATAAAGTAATAAATAAACTAAATATGAAACAAAAAATTACGTTATTAGTAATACTGTGTCTTTTTTGCATAAATGGACAAGCACAAACACTGTTTTGGAGCGATACTTTTGAAGACACAGGAGCTCCACTTACAGGAACAAGAACGCCGTCAATAACAGAGTTCTCATGTGGTGGACCTCCAGCAACAGCCTATTTTTTTAGAACAGCTACATCTGGAGTAGCAACTCAAAACGGTACTTATTCTGGTTTTCAAGGCTTTAAAGTTTGGGCAGTAGAAGATATTGATAAAGCATTGGGTTGTGCTAATAATTCTATTTCAGCGAATCAGCAAGTCACTTGGAATAATATTAACATAGCAGGAAAATCTGGACTGTCATTTAAAGGTCTTTTTGCTGCAAATAATGTTGGTTCTTGGCAAGGAATTAATTTCGGAACTACTGCTCAAGATTTTCTAGCTGTTGAGTATCAGATCGATGGTGGGGCATGGACAAAAGCTATTGCTTTTTACAGTAATGTTCCTATAAGTTCAGCTGCATCTAGTAACACTCTTGATCTTGATACAAATGGCGATATGGTTGGAGATGGTGCTGGTTTAAATTATGTTTTTACAGAATATACAGCAAATATTCCTGGAACAGGTAACACATTAAATTTACGTTTTAATTGCTTTGCAAATGCAGCTTCAGCTCAGGAATTATCAATTGATAATTTTCGCTTATTCGAAGCAGCTTGTACTGCTCCAACTATTACTACTAACCCACCTAATAGAACTATTTGCGCGGCAAACAATACAACATTCTCAGTTGCTGCAACTGGAGCAACTAGCTATCAATGGCAAGTAAATACTGGAAGTGGTTTTACTGACTTAACAAATGGAGGTGTATATTCCGGAGTAACAAGTACCACATTAACAATTACTGGCGCAACTGCAGGAATGTCAGGGTATTTATATAGAGCAGTAGCCATAAACGGAGTAGCAACCTGCTTTACAAACTCTAATTCTGGAACCTTAACAGTTTCAAATATTACATCTACAGGAAGTTCAACTAGTGTTTCTTGTAACGGTGGCAGTAACGGTGCTGCTACTGTATCTGTTAGTGGAGGAATTGCTCCTTATACATACTCTTGGTCACCATCTGGTGGAACAGGGGCTACTGCTTCTGGCTTAAGTCCTGGATCATACACAGTAACAATAACAGATGCTAACAGTTGTACTGCAACCCGTAACTTTACAATTACTCAGCCAACTGCTATCAGTACTGCTACTGCTGCACAAACTAATGTTTCTTGTAATGGTGGTTCGAATGGTTCGGCTTCGGTTACTCCTTCTGGAGGAACTCCGGGTTATACTTATTCTTGGTCGCCTTCTGGTGGAACAGCTGCTACTGCAACTGGACTTTCTGCAGGAACTTATACGGTAACAGTTACTGATGCTAACAGCTGTACTGCAACTCGTAACTTTACAATCACTCAACCAACGTCTATCAGTACTGCTACTGCTTCGCAAACTAATGTTTCTTGTAATGGTGGCTCGAATGGTTCGGCTTCAGTTACTCCTTCTGGAGGAACTCCGGGTTATACTTATTCTTGGTCGCCTTCTGGTGGAACAGCTGCTACTGCAACTGGACTTTCTGCAGGAACTTATACGGTAACAGTTACTGATGCTAACAGTTGTACTGCAACTCGTAACTTTACAATCACACAACCAACTTCTATCAGTACGGCAACTGCTGCACAAACTAATGTTTCTTGTAATGGTGGTTCGAATGGTTCCGCTTCGGTTACACCTTCTGGCGGAGCTGGTGGATATACTTATTCTTGGTCACCTTCTGGAGGAACAGCTGCTACAGCAACTGGACTTTCTGCTGGAACTTACACGGTA
>NZ_JAANOQ010000002.1:0-181089 GCF_011305415.1 Flavobacterium bernardetii | reverse complement strand
CTTTCTGGCGGAGCTGGTGGATATACTTATTCTTGGTCACCTTCTGGAGGAACAGCTGCTACAGCAACTGGACTTTCTGCAGGAACTTATACGGTAACTGTAACAGATGCTAACAGTTGTACTGCAACTCGTAACTTTACAATCACACAGCCAAGTGCTATTGACACAACTATTTCTCAAAATGCTGGAATTCTTACAGCTAATCAAAATAGTGCAACATATCAATGGTATCAATGTCCAAACATAATTCTTACAGGAGAAACTAGCCAAACATTTACTCCAACTGTTGTAGGTGACTATAAAGTAGAAATTACTCTTGGTGGATGTACTAATACATCATCTTGTGTAACAGTAACGACTTTAGAAACTACTAGTTTTGATAGTACTAATTTTGTTTATTATCCTAACCCTACTTCAGATATTTTACATATCACTAATGGTAATTTAATCGAAGAAGTTAATGTGATTAATTTGATCGGACAACAGATGATTTCTACTAAATTTAATAGTAAAGAGATTCAGCTAAATTTAGCAACTCTTCCAACAGGAACTTATTTCATCACTATAAAATCGGAAGGAAAATCAAAAACGATTAAAATTTTAAAACAATAATTTAACATATAATAGTCTTACAAATAGAAAAATATTAATTTTATTTGTAAAACATTATCTAACAAAATAACACTTTAATTATGAGCACAACAAATACAACAGGTCCAATAGTTACGCCTCCAGGAGTAGAAATTACTTCTGATTTTAAATCATTAAATAGTACTATTCAATTTACAAAACCAAGACCAACTGAACCATTACCACCTTTAGTTCAAGCTTATTATGAAAATGGTAATTTAGAAGTTAGTACAGTTGCATTTATTGATGCAAGTCAAAAAATAGACCTTATTAGTGTTTTTTATGATGACTCGCTAAAAACACCAACTTTTTATATTACCTATACTGCACCAGAAACAAAAGCTTCAGAATTCATGGGATATCAAGTGAATTTTACAATTGAATTAGCGAACAAACCTGAAGTTATTGAAACTTTTGTTTGGGATGAAGACCCAATAAATTCAAGAGGAACTACAACAACAGTTCAGCCATAATAAAATTAAAAGTAACATTAGAAAATAGAGGAATTAGTTCCTCTATTTTTTATTTTGTCAAATTGAACTATATTTACAAAAAAAAGTTAATTTGACGCCAACAAAAAACAAAATAGTAGTTCTATTATTTTTAATGCTCTTCAGTATTACGCATTCTCTTTATTCTCAAAAAGATAACGAAAAATTATTTGAATTAGAAGTTCAAAAAAAGTGTAAAAAATTTGCTCAAGAAGTAAATTTTAAAAAGGCACAATTATATTTTATTAAGAAAAACTGGGATTCTACCTTAGTTTACTCCATGAAACAGTTAAGTTCGAATAAAACATCATTAGAACTTTCAAATTATTGTCACTTCTTCAGAGGTTATAGTTTCAAACAAAAAAAAATGTTAAATGAAGCTAAAAAAGAATTTTATACTATTTCGAAAACATTTTATTTCTATAAAAGTATACATAATATTCTAGGACAAATTTCACTAGAACAATCAGAATTTAAAAAAGCTATAAGTTATTTCAAAGAATTTGAAAACATTTCTGAAACTAATCATTTTGATATTAATAAAAGTTTTATAAATCACAATCTCGGAGTTTGTTATGTACAATTAAGAGATTTTAATAAAGCTGAAATCTATTTATTAAAAAGTACGAAATTGCAAGAATTAGAAAAAGACACGATAGCACTTGTTGGAGCTTATGGTGATATTGCAACCATGTATTATGAACAATATAAAGACAACTTGGCCATACCCTTTTTTGAAAAAGCATATGAGTTTTCAAAAAAAGTAAAACGATATGATTTAAAACAAATTGCTACTAAAAACATGGCAGTTGTTGAAGAAAACAGAAAAAATTTTGAAAAAGCAATTGTTTATAGAAAAGAAGCTGAAAAATGGAATGATTCATTAATGGATCAAAACAAAATTTGGGCAGTAGCTGAAGTAGAAAAGAAATTTGCCATAAAGCAAAAACAAGAAGAAATTCATGTTCTTGAAGTGGAAAATAGAATCAAACAAACACAGCGAAATGGACTTTTCATAATTGCCATATTATTATTAAGTATTTTTGGAATTGGTGTTTATTTTTATCTACAAAAAATTAAAAAGAACAAAATCATTCTGGCACAGAAAGAAAATTTAGATGAATTAAACGCTACAAAAGATAAACTATTTTCTATTGTTAGTCATGATTTACGCTCCTCAGTAAATGCTTTAAAAACCAGTAACACAAAATTATTAAACCATTTACAAACCAAGAACTACGAACAACTTGACGTTCTTCTTCACAAGAATAATGCAATTGCAAATAGTTCATATAACTTATTAGATAATTTACTTAATTGGTCTCAACAACAAACCAACCAATTATTTTTCCAACAAGAATCCTTACACTTATTTTCTATTATTCAACAAATAGAATATAATTATAAGCCGATAGTTGCGGAAAAAAATATTGAATTAAACATAAATATTGATAAAAGTATTTTTGTTTTTATGGATTTAGATTCGTTCAAAATTATTCTAAGAAACATGTTGGACAATGCGATAAAATTCACAAATGAAAAAGGAACAATTTCTATTTATTCAGAAAAACCAAATTCTGAATTTATTCCATTAATCATAGAAGATACTGGTATTGGAATGAGTAATGAAGTGGTAGAGGAATTATTACTAGAATCCACAAAATTATCTAAAAAGAATAATAAAGAAATTATAGGAACTGGTTTAGGTATACAACTCTGTAAATCTATGCTATTAAAAAATGGTGGAAAATTAAATATCGAAAGTAAAATTGGTTTAGGAACAAAGTTTATTTTATTTTTACCAAAAGAAGTTACTAATGGATAAAATTAATATTTTATTAATTGAAGATACAAAATCTGAAGAAGAAGCCTTAACAAGTGTACTTTTAGAAAATGATTATAATATTGTTGGAGTAGCCACCAATTATACGGAAGCCTTAACCCTATTCTATCAACACAAAGTAGATTTAGTAATTATTGATGTTTTCTTAAATGGTCAACCAGAAGGAATTACTTTTGCTGAAACTATAACTATAACTCCAAATGTTGCCAAACCATTTGTGTTTTTAACCAGCTCTAAAGATCGTCAAATTTTTGAAAGAGCAAAACTCACAAAACCATTTAGCTTTTTATTAAAACCCTTTAATGAGTTAGAAATTTTATATGCTATTGAAATGGCAATTGAAAAATTTTACGATCAGACAAATGTTTTTTTAAGTGAAGAACAAGATACGGTTATCGGAAATAGTCATTTATTCATAAAAAAGAAAAACGCACTAAAAAAAGTAGCTCTTCAAGATATCATTTACATTGAAGTAGAAGAACGCTATTGCAATATAATTACCTCTAATGAGAATTATTTAGTAGCACTTTCACTTACAAAAATAACTGAATTTTTAGACACCAATACTTTTGCTAAAACACATCGTAATTATATAGTGAATACGAATAAAATTAATGAAATAATTCTTTCTGAAAATTTAATCATTCTAGAAGGAAACTACAAGGTTACTTTAAGTGAAAAGTATAAAGATTTCATACATAAGTATAAAATATTGAAATAATTTTAATCGCTTTGAAGTTTTTATTTCAATAATAGTCTTTTCTTTAATTTACTAAAAAACTCCGGTGTGACTCCAATGTAGGAAGCGATTTGTTTTTGTGGAACTTTTTGAATTAACGTAGGATATTTTGTGCAGAATTTTTCAAAACGTTCTTCGGCGGTTAGACTTAAATTATCCATTAATCTTTCCTGATGAGACACTAAGGAATTTTCAGCTAAGATTCTGAAAAAGCGTTCTAATTTTGGAATTTCATGATATAATTGTTGATGGTTTTCTTTAGATATAGAAACGATTTCGGCATCTTCTAAAACTTCTATGAAAAGATTCCCCGGTTTTCCAGAAATATAACTAAACATATCGCCAATCCACCAACCTTCACAAGCAAAATGCAATACGTGTTCTATAATATTATCATTAATATTGAAACTTCGTAAAATTCCAGAATTTACAAAATAAGTATGTTTTGCAATTTCGTTAGAACTTAACAAAATCGTTTTAGCTTTTACAAATTTGGTTTCTGTTTTAGACAAAAACAACGTTTCTTCATCTGAAGTTAAAGAAACGTGTTTTGAAATATTTTGTAAAATTGAAGTCATTAAATTTAGAATTCAGAAAGAAATAATAAAATTGCAAGAGCTAATTTATTATGAAATCTGAGTTTTATTTATTTCTGAATCTACAGATGTTGGTACTTTTACTTCACATCTTCTGTATGGACCGCAACCCATACGCTTTGGTCCGCATGAAGCTAAGAACAAGCAACCAAAAACAAGCAATACTATTTTTTTCATCTTATTAAATATTTACTTTGACTAAGGTAGCCATTTTTTTTGCTTTTTCCACAATTTCTTCTATTGGAGTATCTAAAGTATCATAATTTAACACCACACCCATTCTTCTGTATGGTCTAGAAGTTGGTTTTCCGAAAAGCCTGAAATCGGTTTTTGGTTGAAAAGCTATATTTTCAATTCCTGTAAAAGTTGGATTATTTGAATCAGCTGAAGCTAAAATAACCGCGCTTGCTCCTGCTCTTTCTTGAGTGATTTCGAATATGGGTAAACTTAAAATCGCACGTAAATGCAATTCAAATTCGTTGAAATTTTGTGTATTGGCTAACGTTACCATTCCGGTATCATGTGGTCTTGGTGATAATTCTGAAAAATAAACGCCTTCATTAGTTAAGAAAAATTCTACTCCGAAAAGTCCAGCACCACCTAAAGCTTCAGTTACTTTTTTGGCCATTTCTTGTGCTTCTAAAATATCTGCGTTTGAAACTCGGGCTGGTTGCCAACTTTCTTGGTAATCACCACGTTCTTGTCGGTGACCAATTGGTGCGCAGAACAACGTTGGCAAATTATTATTTTGAGTCACTGTTAAAAGTGTAATTTCTGAATGGAAATTCACGAAAGCTTCTACAATAACTTCTACGATATCGCCACGAGAACCTTCGACTGCATATTTCCATGCTTTTTCGATATCTTCTGGAGATTTTATAGTCGATTGTCCTTTTCCAGAGGAACTCATTAAGGGTTTTACCACACAAGGCATTCCAACTTCGGCAACTGATTTTTGTAATTCTTCGAAAGAAGTAGCATAACGATACTTAGCTGTTTTTAAACCTAAATCTATAGCCGCTAAATCACGAATTGCTTTTCTGTTCATAGTGAAATTGGCTGCTTTTGCAGAAGGCACAACTGTAATTCCTTGTTTTTCGTAATCATAAAAACGTTCTGTGCGAATGGCTTCGATTTCTGGAACGATAAAATCCGGTTGATGTTTCGCTACGATTCTATCTAATTCCGCGCCATCAAGCATGTTAATAACTTCAAAACCGTGTGCGACTTGCATTGCTGGTGCGTTTTCGTAACTATCAACTGCAATTACTGTTTGTCCGATTCTTTGAGCGGCGATTGCAAATTCTTTTCCTAGTTCACCTGAACCTAATAGTAGTATTTTTTTATTCATTTTGAATTGTGTTTTGAAAACGGATGTGCGTTAGGGAGTACTTCACATTATTTTTATTTTCATCGGAGTTCAGTGAACTTCGTTTGTAGTGAAAATCCTTTTTTTAGTTACCTGAGGCACTCGAAGGTAACTAAAAAAAGATTGTAACGGAAAGCCCGACCCGAAGGGTAACGCCCTAAATATTAAAATTAAAAAAGCCCCAAGTTTCCAAGGGGCAAATATATTAAGACAATGCGTCTTTGATTCTTTTGATTGCTTCAATTAGTTGCTCTTCGCTAGTTGCGTATGAAAGTCGTAAGCAGTTTGGGCTTCCGAAAGCGTCACCAGTTACAGTTGCTACGTTGGCTTCTGCTAATAAATACATAGCGAAATCTGTGGCATCTTTAATTTCAGTTCCTCTTAATGTTTTTCCGAAATAGTGAGATACATCAGGGAAAACGTAAAATGCACCATCAGGATTGTTTAATTTGAAACCAGGAATTTCTTGCATTAATCCGAAAACTAAATCGCGACGTTTATGAAATGCGTCAACCATATATTTAATTTGAGAAGGATTCGCTTCTACTGCCGCTTTTGTAGCACGTTGCGCGATAGAATTCGCGCCACTTGTTACTTGACCTTGCATTTTTGTACAGGCTTTCGCGATGAATTCTGGTGCACCGATATAACCGATTCTCCAACCTGTCATAGCAAATGCTTTAGCTACTCCGTTTACAGTAATGGTATTGTTTTCCATTCCTTCAATTGAACCAATTGAGCAATAATCACCCGTATAATTAATGTGTTCGTAAATTTCATCTGAAACTACGTATACATTTGGATATTTTTTAAGTACTGCTACTAAAGCTGTTAATTCTGCTTTACTATAAACTGAACCTGAAGGATTACAAGGCGAACTGAACCACATCATTTTCGTTTTTGGTGTGATTGCTGCTTCTAATTGTGCTGCTGTAATTTTGAAGTTCGTTTCTACTGAAGTTGGCACTTCTACAGGAATTCCACCCGAAAGTTTGATAATTTCGAAGTAAGAAACCCAAAATGGTGCTGGAAGAATTACTTCGTCACCTTCGTTAAGCATTACTTGCGCAATGTTGTATAAAGATTGTTTTGCTCCTGTTGAAACTACAATTTGATTTGGTGTATAATTTAAATTATTATCACGTTTGAACTTCGCACAAATCGCTTCTTTCAAATCTAAATATCCATCAACTGGTGGATACGTAGAATAGTTATCGTCGATAGCTTGCTTAGCAGCTTCTTTGATAAAATCAGGAGTATTGAAATCAGGTTCACCTAAACTTAAACTGATAATGTCTTTTCCTTGTTGTTTTAATTCTCTTGCTAATGCTGCCATTGCTAACGTTTGTGAAACGGCAAGATTGTTAATTCTTTCTGATAAAATGTTGTTCATGTTGGTAGTTAAAAATTATATAAATGAAGAAACGCGATAAATCGCGTCTCTATTATTATGCTAATTGAGGTTTTTGTCCTAATTCTTTTAAATGCTTGAAATGTGCTACAACAGCGCTTCTCATCGTTTGGTATTCGAAATATGGCAAATCACATTCGGCAGCTGTTTGTTTTACAAATTCTGCAATTTTACCATAATGAATGTGACTGATATTTGGAAAAAGATGATGTTCAACTTGGTGATTTAATCCACCTGTATACCAATTTACAATCCAGTTTTTAGGAGCAAAATTCACTGTAGTTAATAATTGGTGAATGGCCCAAGTATTTTCTATTTCATTATCATCATTTGGATGAGGATTTATAGTGTCTTCAGTAATGTGAGCTAATTGGAAAACTACACTTAAAATCATTCCAGCCGTATAATGCATTGCGAAAAATCCAAGTAAAATTACCCACCAGCTTGCAACACTAAAAAGTAATGGTAACACAATCCAAAATCCAAAATATACAATTTTAGAAATTACTAAACCTGTCCATAAGTTGGTTGGGTTTGGTGCACTTCCATAAGATAATTTTCTTTTTAGGTAACCACCCATTTGTTTAAAATCGGTTGTTAAACACCAGTTTATCGTTAATAAACCATATAAAAAGATAGAATAATAATGTTGAAAAGCGTGGAATTTATACCAAGTTGCTTCTTTTGTAAAACGGATTACACGACCCGCATCTAAGTCTTCATCGTGTCCAGGAATATTGGTATAAGTATGGTGTAAAACATTATGTTGCACTTGCCAGTTATATACATTACCAGCTAAAATATAAATACTTCCGCCCATAATTTTATTTAACCAAGTTTTAGAAGAATACGAACCATGATTTCCGTCATGCATCACATTCATTCCTACTCCAGCCATACCAATTCCAATAACAATAGATGCTAAAACATATACTAAAGTTGGAACTTTTACGAAGAAAATGACAAAAAATGGCACAAAAAATAATGTAAACATTATAATTGTTTTTAAATGTAGCTTCCAGTTTCCTGTTTTTTCAATGTTTTTTTCCTTGAAATAGTCATTAACTCTTTTATTTAGAGTCTTGAAAAACTGTGCTTTATCTAATCTTGAAAAGGTTGGAGATTTAACTTCCATATAATTTATTTAATTTAATTCACAAAGGTACTAATATTTCTCTAAAAAAAATATTGATAAATATCATATCACATAAAAATTGTATTTTTGCAAAAAAAATAAACGATTTGGAACTGATTTTAAAATATTTCCCCGATTTAACTCCTTTACAGATTGAACAATTCACAAAATTGTACGATTTGTATACCGATTGGAATTCGAAAATTAATGTGATTTCTAGAAAAGACATTGATGAACTTTACTCACGACACGTATTACATTCTTTAGGGATTGCCAAAGTGATACAATTTAACCCAGGCTCTAAAGTTTTAGACGTTGGAACAGGTGGTGGTTTTCCTGGAATTCCATTAGCCATTTTATTTCCTGAAACGCAATTTTATTTAATTGACATTATTGCTAAGAAAATTAAAGTAGTTAATGAAGTTGCGCAAGGATTAGGATTAAAAAATGTAAAAGCAGAACAAAAAAGAGCCGAATTAGTCAAAGAAGAATTCGATTTTATTGTAAGTAGAGCTGTAACTAATATGCCTGATTTCGTAAAATGGATTAAAGACAAAACAAAGAAGAATTCTACACATGAATTGAAAAATGGAATTCTATATTTGAAAGGTGGTGATTTAACTGAAGAATTAGCCATTTATCAAACGGTGCAATTGTTTGATTTACCAGACTTTTTTGAAGAAGAATTTTTCGAAACAAAAAAAGTAGTGTATTTGCCTTTAAAATATAAATCATAAAAACAAAAAACCCTGTCTATTTCTAGACAGGGTTTTTTTATACTTAATATTATTTTATTTACTCAATAATAATTTTCTCTGAATAATTTAAGTTTTCACCATTAAGTTTTAAAACATAAATTCCTGTAGATAATGACTCTAAATCAATAGCATTAGTCTTATTAAAATTAGTTACATTTTGATTGTATACTTGTCTTCCATTAAGATCATACACATTAATTTGAAGCTCTCCAATATAGTTATTGATATTTATATTAACCAATCCATTTGTTGGATTAGGGTAAATTTTAAATAAATTACTGTTTTGAAAATAATCGTTTCCTAAAGTACAAGCTGAACCCGTAGCAGGAGTTGAACCAGGAACTGGCTCTGTAAAGTCTCCCACTTGATCTTGAACACCAGGAGCACCCGCAATAGAACCAGAAGTAGCATTTACACCCATTCCTCTTCTAGCAAATGTTTCCCAAATCATACAATAATCTTGACCTCCAGTAGTATTTTGATCCGCTTGAATAATAGCGTTTCTACATTGAATTAATGACGGATTAGCAGGTGTTAATTTCATTGCATCAATAACCAAACGCATTACTTTATTATTACCACCAGTTCCATTATAAATATTTGAGTTGTAACCATATTTATCAATATAATTCCAAGCTAAATCCCATAACATAACACACCATACAGAACCTAAACCATGAACATTAACTTGTTCAAATCCATCAGCATCTGTAAACCATTGATTATTTGTATCAGCGAAAGTATGAGGATTTACCGTCATATCTGTTGAATATCTATACTGTCTAATTCCAGGTCCATTATTTGGTTGATTTGATACATATGTACCAATCCCTCTAGCGTCATTTCTAGTATCTCCTGGCTTAATTTGCATCATCAACCAAGCCCAATCTGACCATCCTTCACCAGGTTGTTCAGCAGAACCATTCATACCCATACCTCCACCAACTAATCTTGTTGAAATACCGTGTCCGTATTCATGAGCAATAACACCATTATCAAAATCTCCATCACTATTTATATATACTTCAGGACTTGACAAACTAACATTTACAGTTCCAGAACTCATAGAAGCAATTAAAGCTTCACCATCAGTTTGAGACATACTAACAGCAGGAATTGTAATTGTTGCATCCGCTCCAGCCATTGATATTCCTCCAGCAACATTGTTTACAATAATCGCTCCAATTGCTCCAGCGTTTTGAGCGTTTTTCACTTTAATTACAAACGAACAAACCCCTCTTCTAATTACTGCAATTTTACCGTTTAATGCAGCTGCGTTAGTTGGTACTTCACAAGCATCAGAAGTATCAGGAGTTCCATCAACATACAATACTAAATTATTTGTAAGTACTGCAGGAGCTAATGGTAAATTAACATGACCTGGACTAAAAGCATTGTCATTAACATTAGTTCCAACCAAAGCGCCTGAATTAATCAATAAATTTGACGGTTTTCTACTGTTCCACAAATACATTTGCATTCTTGGCTTACCACCTTCACTTGGTGTTGAAAAATTCGCATTATTTAAAGCAGGAGTTGCAGCTTGAGATGCATCTTATGCTTCAGCATTTACAGCATCGTTTCCAACACCACCTCTTCCATAGTTAGCTGCTTGGAAATTTCTATTTAATTCATTAAAACCATATTGATACCATAAGTCATGCATGATATTATTTTGATAAAATAAATTTGAGATTGCCGCATTAATATAAGTAGTTAGAGCAACACCATTTCCTCCATAAGCATAATCAAATGTTAAATTTGGATATGTTCCAGCTGATGCATTAGCATAAGTTGTTGGAGTACCAGGGTTAACATTTGTATAGTCAGAATATGCAAAAACATTATTCCCTCTTGAGTAATTATACAAAACTGCAGCAGTAGATCCACCAACAGCAGTACTAGCATTATGCCATCCGTTTGGAGAAGCAGCAACAGCTAAAGGAGCTAAAGCAACTGTAGCTTCTGGATTTGTAATTAATTGTCTTGGAGAATGAAATGGACTTTCATAATTCCAAGGAATAACTCTATAATTTGTTGTACCTGGTGTTAATAAAGTTTCAACTGTTTGCTCTTTAAATAATTTATTTGAATCGAAACTTCCTGAAGCAAGACAAGATGAATGATTATGCTTAGGTCCAAAACTACAATTATGAACTAAATCAAATTTCTCTAATAAATTTCCATTAGTTACATCAATTTTAACTTTCCATAAATGCTTTGCATCTTGAGAATAAAATTCATAGCTCCAAGATAATACTAAATCACCGTTTTGATTTGGAAAATAAACTAAATCAGCAATAACATTGTCTTCTGTTAAAACTCCATTAGATAATTTATATTTATTTTTATCTGAAGAAATAATATTTGAAGAAAAACTATTTTCATTTAATTTTGATAATGCACTTGAAAAACCCTCAACAACACCTAGAGTAGCGTTACTAGTATTTACCTTTGAAGCAACATTCGAAATAAATCCTTCAGGAGAATTAATTACGTTTCCTTTTTTAATCCAAAAATAAACATACGAATTGTCTATTTTTATATTATTATAAGTTTGCATTACTAAATAATTAGTAATCCCTGTAGTTTCAGAACTTGTTTCAGATTGAACAATCCAATTAGACACTTCAGTAGCACTAATATTTAATTTGCTTTGATTTTCAGAAAAATAATTTTGTATTTTTTGACTGGGACTCTGAGAAAAAAAAGAAACAAAAAATGCAAAAACAAAAAGTAACTATTTTTTCATAATTAAGAAGATTGTTTACATATTAAAAATTCAAAATTAGCTTATTAGACATAGACTCAAATATTATTTATGTTAAAAAAAACAAAAACCTTTCTAATTTAACTTAAGAAAGGTTTTTTGTTATATTTAAAAAAAATCCTGCTTAATATTACAATTAAGCAGGATTTAAATATTTTTTTATCTACTACTCTAATATAATTTTCTCAGAATAGTTTAAATTTTCGCCTTGAAGTTTTAAAACATATACTCCAGATGATAATGAAGATAAATTGATTGGGTTAACTCCGTTTAAATTATTTATTTTATTAGAATAAACTTCTCTTCCATTAATATCCATAACAACAATAGTCAGTTCACTAGAAAAATCTTTAATACTAATATTTAAAACATCTTTAACTGGGTTTGGATAAATAGTTACATTTTTATTAGACTCGAAAGTTTCATTACTTAAAACTGTATTTGTTAAAGTTCCTGAAAATACTCCTCTACCATAAGTTGCTGCAAAAACATTATATGCTGTAGGTGCAGTTGGTGAATTTGGTTGTAAATCTAAATCTGTTACCTTAACACCACTCATACCATTGTATGCTTGCATCCAGTTTAATGATTGATTAGCTGTAGTTGCAGGATTAAATGTATTTGCATACCATACACCTAGCTCAGTACCAATCATAATTTCAGAAGTATTTAATGGGTTCTGTAAAATAGTGTGAACTGGTAAATCAGGTAAATTACCTTCAATATTATACCAATTTGTTCCACCATTTGTAGTATACCAAACATTAGTAGTACCGTAATTCTTTAATGTTACAAATATTTGATTATCAGTAGCACCGAATTCAATATCAGAAATAGTTCCTACAAAACCAGAGCCAATTGAAATATCACTCCATCCAGTACCTGCAGTAGAAGCTGCAGCTGTAACAGTACTTGCATTTACTAATTTTAATAATTTAGAATTTGATGTACCAACATATAAAGTTGTTGGCGTAAACTTACCAACTTGTAAAGCAGTTGGGTAAGAAGTTAATAATGTAGGATTAGTAAAATTAGTTCTTACCACAGTAGCACCTGTTATTGAAGAATATCTTCTAATAGTATAAACACGATTAGTAGTATCTGTAAAATCAGAATATACGATATTATTAGGTGAATCTAAAACCATGGCAGGATAAAATAATCCACGATCAATTATCCCGTTACTTAAAGTTCTTTGAACCGCTCCATTTAAACCTCTTTTATTCATATTGTCATTATAAACATAATTTGAAATATAATAAGAAGTCGCAGAAGAAGTCGCGTTTTGTTTAAATAAAGGAATTCCTCCATCACCACCTTGAACTTCGGCACTACCACTTAAAACACCTGGAGCTACACCTGTTGTAGTACTAAGAGTAGAAGGGAAATAGTTTGAACCATTATCTTGTGCACCTGCAACGAAAAAGTCATTAGAAATTCCAGTTACCCCTGTTGGTGAAACTGCTACTCCTACGAATTGAGTTACGTTAAATCCAGAATTTCTACTTGCAGCTGGAGTCCCCGTTGTTGATAAACTACCAGAATAATAAACACCTCCATCATTTCCAAAAATACCAACATTAGGATTTCCAGGTTTAAAAGTCATAGCGTGTTGATCTGAATGCACATCAGACATCCAATTTGAAATTGTTGTCCAAGATGTACCACTGTTTGCAGATCTGTATAAATCAATCCCTCCAACATACACAATAGCATCATTTGTCGGGTTAGTTTCAATCATCATATCATAAAACGCTTGCGCACCCGTGAAACCATAAGTAGCTTCTCTACCTTCATCTCCTGCAGGTAAACTAAGAACCGTTGGAGCAGTTGCAAAACCATTAGTAGTTTTTAACAACTGAACTTCAATTGTTGGGGCTGCTGCATCTGCTTGACCTAATTGAGAACAAACATATAAAACATCCGCTGTTGTTTCAGAAGTTTCAATTTCAACTCTTCTACCTCCACCGTTTCCAACTACTGTATGTTTCAATACCCAAGTTGCTCCGTTATCTGTTGATGAATATATTTTTCCACCACCATCACCAAAAGTTCTACTATTAGTTGTTGAAACCCAAAGTGTTCCACCAACTGCTACTTCAAGATCAAAAGGACATGTTCTGTTTCCACTTGCAGTAACAGGCAATCCTAACGGTCCAGTCCAATTGGTTCCACCATCAACAGATTTATATAAACCATAAGTTGTAGCACCAATATTACCTGCATTGTAAGAATCACCAACAGCAGCATATATATGTGGAACACCAGCTACATTTTTAATCACAACATCATTAATACATTGAATCCCCGTAACATCAAGACCAGCAAACTGACCAGGTAATGTTGCAGAAAAATTTCCAGTTAAATTTGCTAAGTTAGCAACTAATAAATCACCATCTTCTTTTGAAACACTTACTGAAGGAATACTAGCACCTAAATCAGAACTAGCCATCCCAATCACACCAGCACCTGGAACATTATTCATAATAATAGCTCCAACTGCACCTGCAATTTCAGCAGCAAAAACTTTAGATTCAAAAGTACAAGTACCTCTTCTAATTAATGCAATTTTATTTGTTAAAGAACCAGCTGGTGACGCTTCACAACCGTCATCAGTTGGAGCAGTACCATCATTTACTAAAACAATTTCTTTATTTCCTCCTAAATCAGCAACAGGACTACCAAAGCTAGCTAAGCCAGTACTGTATCCACCAATTACCGCTGGATTAGATGGAGCAAAAATACTTAAATTATATACAACACTTGGAGTAGATGAAACAACACCTCCACCAAAAACTCTTGACCATGACACACCTGCATTTGTAGTTTTCCAAATACCATTTCCGTTCACATCACCTGTATACGATTCTCCAGTACCAACATACCAAACACTTGAATTTGTTGGGTCTACAGTAATATTTTGAACATTTAAATGTTCAGGAAGTGAAGAAATTTTTGTCCAAACAGTTGCTGCAGAAGTTATGTTTGTGTTTTTCCACAAACCACCACTTACACCACCAGCAATTACAGTATTACCAGACGCATCAGTAGGATCAAAAATCAATGCTTTTGTACGTCCACCAACATTGTTTGGTCCTCTTTCTTGCCAAGAATTACCAGATGCATCACCAGGTACTCTACCATTTGCAAGAATTTCCTGACGTGATCTCTCTAAATCTTCTCTAATTACAGTTATATTTTCAGGAGTTGGTCTACCTAAACTAGGATTCATAGACAATAACCATTCCTGCTCAAAATATTTATTCGGTGGTAAACCGGCAGCTTTTCTTTCCGTTTTAGAATACTTATAAGTTTCGTAAATTTTACTTGTAGCTAAATAATTATCAAGCTTTTTACGTAATTCTTTAACTTGTTTTTTAGAAAGATTATTAGTAGTAACGTTTTTATCGCTCACAACTAAATCCTTTTTAACAACAGATTTTGTTTCTGAACAATTTATAAAGACTAGAGAAACTAGACCTAAATAAAAGAGTAAAAGTTTTTTCATGTTTTTTGGGTTTTTTATTAAAACATCAAAAGTACTATATTTATTACACAAAAACAATATAAAATTTTGATTTTCTATCATTTAAGTCAGAAATTTAACAAAAATATGCATTAAATAAATTTTAAAAACTAATTAAAAATCAGCATAATATAAAAAATACCAAAAAAATACCCAACAAAACACATTAAATACATTTAGGACATTATATTTTTGTTGCATTGATGATTTTATAAATCTCGATAGCTTTTCCGTCGGTTAATAAAGAAATAAACTGACAGATATTCAACAACTTATCATACATAGTTTCTTTATTACTTTTATACTTTTCCGGCAAGATGTTCATAATTAACTTATCTGAATTGGTTGCCGAATTATTAGCAGTATTAATATAAGCATTGATAAAAACATCTAACAAAGTATGAATGACTTTATAACCAATAATTTCTTTTTCAATAACTTCTTTTGATTGATAAATGTTTTTTACGCTAATATTTATAATATCTGAAATTTGTGCTTTGTACTGACTTTTATCCATTAAAGAAACCGAAAACTCCCCTTTTAAAATTTCCGATTCGTTTTCCATAAAAATAGAAACAGCATCGTTAATTAAACTTCCAATAGCTAAAGCTCTCAAATAACTAATACGATCTTCTTTGGTTTTTAATTCATTATATTTTTTAGAATCGATAGATTTTTGAACCAATTTAATTAGATATTCTAAAGCGAAATCTTCGTTGATTAATCCTAGTTTAATTCCGTCTTCAAAATCTATAATGGTGTAACAAATATCATCGGCAGCTTCCACTAAAAAAGCTAATGGATGACGAAAATAACCTACATCTGGATTGGTTTTGTTAGAAATCATACCTAATTCGGTAGCGACTTCTTGAAAGAATTTTTTGTCTTGCTGAAAGAATCCGTATTTTTTATCGCAAATGTTTTTTGTTGGTTTTTTAGGCAGACTTTCTTTTGGGTATTTCATGAAAGTTCCTAAAGTCGCGTAGGATAATCGCAAAGCACCTTCTACACCTTCTCTACTTGAGGTTAAGATAGAAAATCCGTTCGCATTTCCTTCAAAATCAATAATATCCTGCCATTCTTTTGGTGATGCTTCTGATTTATATTTTTGTCCGCTTCCTGAAGAAAAATATTCTCCGATTGCTTTTTCACCTGAATGTCCGAAAGGCGGATTTCCAATGTCGTGAGACAAACAAGCTGCAGCTACAATAGCACCAAAATCGTTTAATTGATACCCGTGAATTTCTTGTAAATGCGGATATTTTTCTAATACTTTTTTTCCAACTAATCTTCCAATAGAACGACCCACAACTGAAACTTCCAAACTATGCGTTAAACGCGTGTGTACAAAATCCGTTTTAGAAAGCGGAATGACTTGTGTTTTATCTTGCAACAAACGAAATTCTGAAGAGAAAATAATTCTATCATAATCCACTTCAAAACCTAAACGCGTGTCGTCTTGTTCTTTTCGTAATCTTTTACTTGTATCGCCTTGTCTTTTTAAAGACAAAAGTTGTTCCCATTGCATCATAAAAGTTTGATGTTTGATGTTTGAAGCACGAAGTTAACCTTTTTTCATACAAATGCTATTTTCCACACCGATATATTGTCCGTAATTTGGAATCAATTGGTAACCTGTTTTTTCATACAAAGCAATGGCACTAGTTAGTTTTGGAGAAGTTTCTAATATAAATGAAGTAAAACCTAAATCATTTGCCCAAAGTTCTAATTCATTTAAAACAAACTTGGCAATTCCTTTATTTCTGTGATTGGGATGCACGAACATACGTTTGATTTCAGCCGTAGTATCATCAAATTTTTTGAAAGCACCACAACCAACCACTTCTGAATTTTCATAAACCACTAAAACCGTATCTAATTGTACGTTATTATAGAAAGCGAAGAAATCTTTTTCCTCACCATCAATATCCACTAAATAGTCATCAAAAAGTGCTGATAAAATTTTAAAATCTGGGTTGTCTGAGTTGGTTCGAATGAGTTGCATAACGTAATTTTTAAGAATACGAAGATAAAATAAATATACAAAAAAAGCCTTCGAAAGGAAGGCTTTAAAATTTACTCTTTTAAATTAGATAAGAAAAATAAACTCGATTTTTTCGGATATTTTTCATAACTTTTATCGCTAGGATTTTCAATAACTGTTTTCAAATTTACTTCATCTCCCAATTTAAATTTTGAAACGACTAATTTGTAATCTAACATATATGGACCGCAGAAAAAATTTCCGTCAGCGTCTTGTTCAATTATTCCTGTATAAACTCCTTTTTCTTTTGCCATGATTTTATTTTTTACAAAGGTATAACTTTTATTACAATTTATGAACGCCTTTTCTAACATCATAAAATGCTAATAAATTGATATTTGTATCTTGAATTTGGTAATATAAAATTGTCTTTTTATTAATAACCGCTTTTCTTGTTGCTGTTTGACTTTGATAAATTGGAAATAATTCAGGATTGTTTTTTATGTCCTCCACTGTTGAAATAACATCAGAATAAAATTTTTCAGAAACTAATATTCCAAATTTATTTTCAATATAATTAATAATTTCATCTAAAGTTAACTCGGAAGTTTTTGTCCAAATTACATTCATTTTTTTGCAAATTTTGCTTCAAAACGTTTTTTTACATCTTCGTGAGAACTCACGTTTCCGCTTGAAATATCATCTAATCCTTTTTGAATTAATTGATTTTCATAAGTAGAAACTTCATTGTTTTGTTTAATACTCAAAATTCTTTCAATTATTTTCTCGTCAGTAAGACCTTGAATCCACTGAAGTAAATTTTGTTTTTCGATTGTAATATTCATAATCTAAAGTATTTGAATGGTAAAATTACAAAAATTTCTAATTAAATGACAAATTAATAGCCCTGATTACTTCGTCAGTTCGCAAAGCTCGGGTGTAGCGGCATCTCCCGATTTTTCATCGGGAATATAGCGAATAGCAGGATTAGCTTCATAAAAAAACAGCCATTAAAAATAATGACTGTTTTTGTTTATTTATGAATAGATAAGGCTTAATGCAAATTCAGTCAAAAATAATTCAGTTTTAGAATTTATTTCTTTTTCAACATTCTCATCGTTAGCATTATTTATTAAATTATTTGCAAAATCAACAATACCTTTTGTTTCATTTTCAATGAATTTTTTTGATAATTCTGAGTAACTCAAAGTAATTGTAAAATGATTTGACTCATCTGCACTTATTGCTTTTCGCTTTTCGAGATAAATATTTTCGATTCTTCTAAACTCAGATTCTAATTTTATAATTTCATTCATATTTATTAAATTCAAAATTAAGAACCACACATTTCGCAATCGTCTGGACCAGCATTTTTAGCTAATTCAATCATCGCTCTGTATTCTTCAGCACTCATAGCGGCAGTTGAAACTGGTTCTACGGCTTGTACTACTTCTAATTGCTCTTTTGGTTGAGTTGATACGATTGGTTCTGCTTTTTTGTCGTTATTTAACGTAAACTTAATCGCATCAACAGCTGCTTTTGTACGTAAATAATACATTCCCGTTTTTAAACCAGATTGCCAAGCGTAGAAGTGCATTGATGTTAATTTTGCATAGTTTGCATTTTGCATGAACAAGTTTAACGACTGCGATTGATCTACGAAATACCCACGGTGACGTGACATATCAATAATATCTTTCATAGACATTTCCCAAACCGTTTTGTATAATTCTTTTAAGTCTTGAGGAATATTTAAGTTTTGAACTGATCCGTTTTCACGCATTAATTCTTGTTTTAAATCTTCTGTCCACAAGCCTAATTTTACTAAATCTTCTAGTAAATGTTTGTTTACCACGATAAATTCACCAGATAAAACTCTACGAGTATAAATGTTTGAAGTATATGGTTCGAACGCTTCGTTGTTTCCTAAAATTTGAGAAGTTGAAGCTGTTGGCATTGGCGCTACTAATAAAGAGTTACGCACTCCAAATTCCATTACTTCTTTTCTTAAATTGGTCCAATCCCAACGACCAGATAAATCTGAATCTTGTAAGCCCCAAAGGTTGTATTGGAATTCTCCTTGAGAAATTGGTGAACCCTTAAAAGTTGAATATGGTCCTTCTTCTTTAGCCATTTCCATTGAAGCCGTAACAGCTGCAAAGTACATCGTTTCGAAGATTTCTTGGTTTAATTTTTTCGCTTCGTCACTTGTAAAAGGCATTCTTAACATGATAAAAGCATCTGCTAAACCTTGTACACCTAATCCTATTGGACGGTGACGTTTGTTAGAATTTTCTCCTTCAATTACAGGATAATAATTTCTATCAATTACTTTATTTAAGTTTTTAGTTACACGTTTTGTAACCGTGTAAAATAACTCGTGATTAAATGTTCCGTTTTCTACGAACATTGGTAACGAAAGAGAGGCTAAGTTACAAACTGCAATTTCATCTTTCGAAGTATATTCCATAATCTCCGTACATAAATTCGAAGAACGAATCGTACCTAAATTTTTCTGATTTGATTTTCTGTTAGCTGCATCTTTGTACAACATGTAAGGCGTTCCAGTTTCAATTTGCGATTCTAGAATTTTTTCCCATAATTCATGCGCTTTGATGGTTTTTCTACCTTTTCCAGCAGCTTCGTATGAAGTATACAACGCTTCGAATTCTTCTCCATATACATCGTATAAACCTGGACATTCATTTGGACACATTAACGTCCAAACTCCGTCTTCTTGTACACGTTTCATGAATAAATCTGACGTCCACATCGCGAAAAATAAATCACGCGCACGCATTTCTTCTTTACCTGTATTCTTTTTCAAATCTAAGAAATCGAAAATATCAGCATGCCAAGTTTCGATGTAAATCGCAAAACTACCTTTACGTTTTCCACCACCTTGATCTACATAACGAGCCGTGTCATTGAACACACGTAACATTGGAACAATTCCATTAGAAGTTCCGTTTGTACCACGAATGTATGAACCTGTTGCACGAACATTGTGAATAGACAATCCAATTCCACCAGCTGATTGAGAAATTTTTGCCGTTTGTTTTAACGTGTCGTAAATTCCGTCAATACTATCGTCTTGCATTGCCAAAAGGAAACAAGATGACATTTGAGGTTTTGGTGTTCCAGCGTTGAATAAAGTTGGTGTAGCGTGTGTGAAGAATTTTTTCGACATTAAGTCGTAAGTTTCCAACACAGCTGGCAAATCGTTTAAGTGAATTCCAACAGAAACACGCATTAACATGTGTTGTGGACGCTCTACAATTTTACCATTAATTTTTAATAAATACGAACGCTCTAGAGTTTTAAATCCGAAATAATCGTAGTTAAAATCTCTGTTATATATGATATGAGAATTTAAAAATTCTGCATTTTCTTGAATTACTTGATGTACTTCTTCTGATAAAAGAGGCGCTGCTTGATTGGTTCTTGGATTTACATAATGAAACATTTCGTTCATCGTTTCCGAGAAAGATTTGTTGGTGTTTTTATGTAAATTAGAAATGGCAATACGAGCTGCTAGTTGTGCGTAATCTGGGTGAGCAATGGTCATTGAAGCTGCTGTTTCTGCTGCCAAGTTATCTAATTCTGAAGTGGTTACACCATCGTATAATCCTTCAATAACTCTCATAGCTACTTTTACAGCATCTACTAAATCGTTTAAACCATAACACAGTTTCTTGATTCTGTCTGTGATTTTGTCAAAACTTACTGGCTCTTTATGGCCATCTCTTTTTATTACGTACATAGTTTTTGTTTTGTGAAACAGCAAATCCCTTTACTGCTTCGGGTTATTTGTATTAATTATTTTTGGCCAGTAATTAAGGCTTGCCTTTTATTAAAAACAACAAAAGACATACATTTTAGGTAAAGTTTAATATCAGGATTTGGGGAATTCTGTATTATTTATTTAAGATTCTGAAACAAGTTCAGATTAAAAATCAGCGTCAAACGTAATTTTTTGTGCGTCAGAATCAGTATTCATCACACCCGCTTTTTGATATTCGGCAACTTTTTTCTCAAAGAAATTTGTTTTTCCTTGTAAAGAAATCATGTCCATGAAATCAAATGGATTTGTGGTATTGTATTCTCTTTCGCAACCTAATTCTACTAATAATCTATCCGCTACGAATTCTAAATATTGTGTCATTAATCCAGCATTCATTCCAATTAAAGAAACAGGTAAACTTTCTGTAATAAATTCTCTTTCGATATTTAAAGCATCCACAATAATTTCTCTAATTCTTGTTTTTGATACTTTGTTTACTAAATGGTGATTATGTAAATGCACCGCGAAATCACAGTGAACACCTTCGTCACGAGAAATTAGTTCGTTTGAAAACGTTAAACCTGGCATTAATCCACGTTTTTTCAACCAATAAATTGAACAGAAAGCTCCTGAGAAGAAAATTCCTTCCACCGCAGCAAAAGCAATTAAACGTTCTGCGAAAGAATCAGATTCTATCCATTTTAATGCCCAATCTGCTTTTTTCTTGATGGCAGGAAAAACTTCTAAAGCATTGAATAATTCTGTTTTTTCTGCTTCATCCTTCACGTACGTATCAATTAAAAGCGAATAGGTTTCCGAATGGATATTTTCCATCATGATTTGGAAACCATAAAAGAATTTCGCTTCTGCATATTGCACTTCATTCACGAAGTTTTCCGCAAGATTTTCATTCACAATTCCGTCAGAAGCTGCGAAAAAAGCTAAAATATGTTTAATGAAATATTTTTCATCACCAGACAATTTATTATTCCAATCGTTTAAATCTTGAGACAAATCAATTTCCTCCGCTGTCCAAAAACTAGCTTCCATTGATTTATAAAATTCCCAAATATCATGGTGCTTGATTGGGAAAATCACGAATCTGTTTTTGTTTTCTTGTAAAATTGGTTCAACGTTTGACATAAGTAATTGATTTTTTTATATTTAACGAGATGCTTTCTCTAAATTTTTGACTTTACAAATTTGAAGAAATCAATTGAATTATGAAAGTCAAACTTATTCACAATCCGACTAAGTTTTTAACAATCCGAAAGTTTTGTAAAATTAAAAATTATTTTCATAACTATTTAATTATCAATAAATTAAATTTCGATAAACAAAACAAAAAAATCATCTTAACCAGCTGATAATACACTTGCTAAGACGATTTTTGAGGTGTTTTTTTAGCGGTTATTTTTTTAAATCTTGAGCGACTTTTTCTAATTCTTCATACCATTCATTTCCGAACTTTCGCACCAAGGCTTCTTTCACAAATTTATAAACTGGCACTTGTAATTCTGCACCTAAAGCACAAGCATCTGAACAAATATGCCATTTGTGATAATTTACAGCTGAAAAATCTGAATATTCTTTTACTCGAACAGGATATAAATGACAAGAAACTGGTTTTTTCCAATCTACTAATCCTTGATTGTAGGCTTGTTCAATTCCGCAAAGTGCTGTTTTTTTATCAAAAATAACATAGGCACAATCTTTTCCATCAATTAATGTGGTTTCTAATTCGCCATCCGCACCGATTACGTGAGTACCTTGCGCTTCAATAGCCGCAATACCTTCTTTACGTAAAAAAGGTTTTACTTTCGGATAAATGTCAGTTAATATTTGCGTTTCTTCTATAGTTAATGGTGCACCAGCATCGCCATCTACACAACATGCACCTTTACAAGCAGATAAGTTACATACGAAGTCTTTTTCTAAAATTTCTTCGGAAACTATGGTTTTTTGAAGTTGAAACATTCTTATTAATTTAGCCAACAAAGATAGTAATTTGAAGTTAGAAAAAGGAAACCAAAAATTAGAAGTTTTATAATGAAGCGTTAAATTCAAATGCATTTTTAAACAATATACCTATATTTGCAAAAATATTTACACCACAACTATGGGAATCGACTGGAAAGAAGTTTTTACAATATCGATGATATTATTTGCTGTAATTGATATTTTAGGAAGTATTCCTATTATTGTCGATTTACGAAGCAAGATTGGACACATACAATCAGAGAAAGCGACAATTGTTTCCGCAATTATTATGATTGCCTTTTTGTTTGTAGGTGAAGAAATTTTGAAACTAATTGGAATTGACGCCAATTCGTTTGCTGTAGCTGGTTCATTCGTGTTGTTTTTCTTAGCCTTAGAAATGATTTTAGGCGTGCGATTATACAAAGAAGACAATCCAACAACCGCTTCAATTGTTCCGATTGCTTTCCCATTAATTGCTGGAGCTGGAACCATGACTACATTATTATCATTGCGTGCAGCTTATGACAAAATAAACATTATTATTGCCATTTTAATTAATGTCATTTTAGTGTATGGTGTTTTAAAATCGTCAGGAAAAATTGAAAAATTATTAGGCGTAAACGGTTTAGGAATTATTAGAAAAGTTTTTGGTGTAATTTTATTAGCCATTTCGATAAAATTATTTGCCGCAAACGTAAAAGGATTATTTATATAAGTTTAAAAATAAACAAATCGTTGCCTTCGAGTGCCTCAGGCAACTAAAAAAAAGAAAAATGAAGATATTTACCTACATTATTATCGCATTATCATTAATTACTATTGTTTTTAATGCTACAAAAATTAATTTCGAAAAACCTTTTGAAGGAGAAAGCACCATTGCTATCATTGGAATTGTAGCTTCTTTTTGCGCAATACTAATCGTAACCCTTTTTATGGTTGCCAAAAAAGTAGTTGATCAAACGAAGTAATATGTTTGACGTTTTAATCATTGGTGGCGGCGTTTCTGGCGTTTCTGCAGCTTTACTTTTTGGTTCGGCAAAAGAGAAATCTTTTATGGCTGATAGAAAAATTGGACTTATTGCACATCAGAAAACTTCCTCATTACAGAAAGCTGTTTTCAATAACGCTTACGGAATCGCTCCAGGAAAATTAGGTAGTGAATTGCTAGAGGAAAGTTTAGCTCATTTATCTGAAAGTTATCCACATATTTCTCAAATTGAAAACGAGAAAGTCTTAACTATTTCTGGAGAATCTGGAAATTTCATAATTACTACAAACAAAAACAGTTATCAATCTAAAATAATTATGATTGGAATTGGCGCTGGAAATCCGTTTATGATTGAAGGTATGGAAAATTACATTATTCCGCATAAAAAAGCAGCTCCAGAGAAAAACAGAATTCAGTTAGCAAATAACGATCATTTGGTAACCGAAGGCATTTATGCAATTGGAACTTTAGCCGGACACAGAAGTCAGTTAGTTATTGCCGCTGGAAGTGGCGCTAGTGCAGCTGCCGACATTTTAACTTTATGGAATGATAACAAACCTGTTCAGGTTCATGATGCTGTGAAAGAATAAATTATTCTTTTTGATTTACTTTTTTGTATTCTTCTGATTTTGCAATTAGAAATTGTAACAAAACTAATTTATCTGAATTTTCAACCGCTTCTTTTGATTTTGAATCGAAACTACAAAAATTCAGAAATCCTTCTACATCTTCTGGTTTCAACTTCAAACTATTGATTAAAAAATCTGCACTATAACTTTGAGCGGTAAAAGTTCTGAATTGAACTGGTTCTTTTGGTTTTACATTTATCTTATCTTTATTTTTAAACAATCTTCCAATCATTTTACCAATAGCTATAAAATCCATTCCGTTTGGAATAGAACCATCATTGAATTGAACACTTGGTTTATTATATGGAATTACAGGCATTCCTGTTTTTAATCCTTTCAGAAAAGGCTGTTTTTTTTCTACAATTACTTCTTCAATTTGTGTTGATTTTTCAGACAATTTAATTTCTAAATTTTTAGAGTAATCAAATAACGAATCCACATATATTTTTACGACATCGTAATTTTTATGGTAAAATATAAGCCAATTTCCTGTTGCAGCTTTGATTTCGAAAACTCCTTCGGAATTAGTAGTTACAACTTCTTTTTTACTGCTATTTATTACCTCAACATTACTGATTGGTAAATTAGTAGCTCGAACATTTCCTTTTATATTTTGAGAAAAACAAATTTGAAAACAACAGAAAAGAAATAGCGTAATTTTAATTTTCATACATTAAGTTTAGAAATTCAAAATTAAACCTTAAATAATGCCTAAAAGTTAAGCAAAAGACAAAGTATGTAAAAATTTTCTTAAATTATTTCTGTTTGTCTAAAACTTTAGTAATCATTTTGTCTCTTGGAAGTACAATTTGATAATAAGAAGTATCGTTAAACAATTGCTTAGAAAATTCGGCAAACAAATACGTTAGCACTTGTTCTTTTTGGTCCGATAAGTTAAAAAGCAAACCGTTTGAAGTCACATATTCTTTAAACTGATTGAAGTATTTATCATTTTTAAACAATTCCTTTTTAAGTTCTTGCTTATTCATTTTACTGAAAAACCCTCTATTTTGATCTAACTTTTCAAATGCATAATAACTCATAATCTCGGATTGAAGCAATAATTCTAAACCTTCTTTATTGTGATTTTTTTCTATTGGTACGAAAACATCTGGAATAATTCCGCCGCCGCCATACACAATTCTGCCTTTTTTCGTTTTAAATTTTAAACTATCGGCTACTTTTATGCTATCGGCTTCGTATAATTCACCGCTTAAGAAACGTTTTTCAAATTCGTTGAAGTATTTTTCGCCTTTGTCTTCATAAGGTTTTTGAATGCTTCTTCCTGAAGGCGTGTAATATCTGGCAATGGTTAACCGCACCGCAGAACCGTCATTCATTTTCATTTCGCGTTGTACCAAACCTTTTCCAAAAGAACGACGACCGACAATTGTTCCTCTGTCGTTATCCTGAATCGCGCCAGCAAAAATTTCACTAGCGGAAGCGCTGTTTTCGTCAATTAAAACATATAATCTTCCGGTTTCAAAAACACCTTTTTCGGTTGCGTAAGACAAATCTTCTGTTCCTTTTTTATTTTTTGTTTTAACGATAAGTTGTTTGTCTTTTAAGAACTCATCGGCCATAGCCACCGCCATTTCTAAATAACCTCCGCCATTTTCTCGTAAATCGACAATTAATTCTTTTATTCCTTGTTTTTTTAAGGATACTAAGGCTTTATGAAATTCATCATAAGTGGTTTCAGCAAATCGGTTGACTTTAATATATCCTGTTTTTTCGTTGATTTTTGTCGCCACATCAATACTTTTCACGGGAATTAAATCTCGTGTAACGGTGACTTTAAATTTCTTATTTTCCGATTTTCTATAAATAGTTAAATTAATAGGACTACCTACTTCTCCTTTTAGAATAGGAAATAAATTTTCGGATTGGTATTTTTTCTTGAAAAGTTGTTTGTTGTTGGCGAACAAAATTCTGTCGCCAGGTTTTATTCCTGCTTTAGCTGAAGGTCCGTTTGGAATCGGTTTTATAACTGTTAACGTATCTTTATACATATAGAAATTCACGCCAATTCCCACAAAATTACCTTCCATATTTTCTGCTACAGAAGCCAATTGTTCTTTTGGAATATAGGTAGAATGCGGATCGAGATTTTCTAAAATACCAGAAACAGTTAAATCTACTATAGAATCGGTATTTACATCATCTACATATTCGCTATCGATAAAATCAATTAGTTTATTCAGTTTTATTTTTCCTTCGGTTTTTGTACCGATACGCGCATTTTTTAAAACATCAATTTTATTACCTAATAGCAATCCACCTGCAAAAGACAAGGCGATAATTACAGGAATAAAAATATAATATTTGTTTTGCGGTTTATTCATTTATTACTTGCAAATGTTCGGCTTCTACACCGGCTTTTCTTAAAAAATCGACACCAGAAGTGTCTTTATATTCTTCTAAATACACTACTCTTTTAATCCCAGATTGATGAATTAATTTACTACAATCTTTACATGGCGAAAGTGTGATATATAACGTTGCACCTTCACAAGATTGTGTGGAACGCGCTACTTTTAAAATCGCATTTGCCTCTGCATGAAGCACATACCATTTGGTTAAATTTTCTTCGTCTTCACAACAATTTTCAAATCCGCTTGGTGTTCCGTTGTATCCATCAGAAATAATCATCCTATCTCTAACAATAATTGCGCCAACTTGTTTGCGTTTGCAATAAGATAATTTTCCCCATTCTGTTGCGATGCGTAAATAGGCTAAATCGTATTTTAATTTTTTCTTTTCTTTCATGTTAAATTTTACCGCAAAGAAACGCAAAGTTCTTCGCAAAGGTTCGCAAAGTTTTTATTTTAAATACTTTTTGAACACATTATGTTGAATTAAAAATAATTTTGTGAACTCTGTGTAATCCATGTGTAGCTCTGTGTAATAACTTTTACCCGAAAATTTCACTTTGAATAATCATTGGCAAAACTACGCCAATTACAAATGCCGACATCACTAAAGCCCAATCTCTTTTTGAAAATCTAAAAACAGTTTGTACAATATAGGCGATTATTAAAACAATTATGACCACGATTATTTGAGCAGCTTCGATTCCTAGGGCGAATTCTAATAACGGAACTAGCTTTTCTGCTCTGGTTCCAACCATTATCGTATTGAAATAATTAGAGAATCCTAAACCGTGAATTAATCCAAAAAACACCGTTACCAATGCTACAAAAGTGATGCTTTCTTTTTTACCCGATTTTCCGGCGGTGAACAAATGAAAAATGGCGGTTATGAGAATAGTAATTGGAATTAAAAACTCTACCACATTTACCTGAATTTTCACAATTCCGAATACAGATAAAAATAAAGCTAAAGTATGTCCGATAGTAAATAAGGAAACCAATAATAAAACACGTTGCCAATCTTTAAAAGCGTACGGAATCATTAAGGCGATGAGAAACAAAATATGATCATAAGCACCAATGTCTAACACGTGCTTTAATCCCATATTGAAGTATATTAAAAATTCTTGCATAACAATAGATTTAGGAATTTCAAACTTACAGAATTTTATGGAAATAAAAAAGCGACATTTCTGTCGCTTTTGTGATATTATAACTTATTTCGCTTGCTCCATAAATTCTTCGGCTTTTTCTACCATGCTTTTTACACCGCAGAAAAAAGGTACACGTTGGTGTAATTCTGTTGGGACAATTTCCATAGTTCTACCGAAACCGTCTGATGATTTTCCACCAGCTTGTTCTGCGATAAATGCCATTGGATTACATTCGTATAACAAACGTAATTTTCCTTTTGGCGCTTTAGAACTTGTTGGATAAATGTAAATTCCACCTTTAATCATATTTCTATGAAAATCGGATACTAAACTTCCAATATAACGAGACGTATAAGGTCTGTCTTCTTCTTCAGCTTGACAATATTTAATGTAATCTTTTACTCCTTGAGGAAACTGAATGTAATTTCCTTCATTTACAGAATAAATATTTCCGCTTTCTGGAAATCTCATATTTGGGTGCGATAAATAAAACGTTCCGATGGCTGGATTTAACGTAAATCCATTTACACCGTGACCTGTTGTATACACCAACATTGTTGATGTTCCATAAACTACATAACCCGCAGCAACTTGAGCCGTTCCTGGTTGCAAGAAATCTTCTAAAGTTACTGGCGTTCCAAGTGGCGAAACTCTTTTGTATACTGAAAAAATGGTTCCAACAGAAACGTTTACATCAATGTTTGAAGAACCGTCAAGCGGATCCATCAATACGACATATTTGTTATTATGACTTTTATCTAAACCTTCAACAGTGATAAAATCGTCGTTTTCTTCAGAAGCAATTCCACATACAATTTCTCTGTTTATTAACGTTTGAATAAAAACTTCATTCGCATAAACATCCAATTTTTGTTGGTCTTCACCTTGGATATTTTGATCACCAGCTGCTCCAACAATATCTACTAAACCTGCTTTATTAACTTTATAGTTTACTACTTTCGCAGCCAAACGAATAGAATTAATAATTTTAGATAATTCACCAGATGAATATTGATGTGCTTTTTGGTTCTCGATGATGAACTCACCAAGGGTTTTATTTCTTTCTTCCATTACGAAATCGATTGAGTTGAATTGTAATGCAAACTTACGTAAATTTACATGAATATTTTATTGTGTTTGATTTTTTTAAAATAGATTCTAAAAGGCAAAAAAAACAATTTTTATCAAAAAATATAAATTTTTGTTATATTTTAAAGTTATTTTTTAAAAACAATATCGATTAATTACATTTGCATGTTTTTATAACATTTTTTTATATATAAAATCACTAATATTATTTTTTGTTACCATGTTACACATCAGAAAAGGAACTCCAAATGACATGCCAGCCGTTTTGGATTTAATTACCGAATTGGCTATTTTTGAAAAAGAACCAAATGCAGTTGTTATTACAGCTGAAGATTTAGTGCGTGATGGTTTTTCTGAAAATCCATTATTTCATACTTTTGTGGCTGAAGTGGATAATCAAATTATTGGTATAGCATTATATTATTACCGATTTTCTACTTGGAAGGGAAAAACCATTCATTTAGAAGATTTAATTGTGAAAGAAAACAGTCGAGGAACTGGAGCTGGTTTTGCGTTATATTCTGAAATTATCAAACAAGGTAAAAAAGACAATGTTCGTAGAATTGAATGGAATGTTTTAGATTGGAATACACCAGCCATTGAATTTTATGAAAAAAGTGGCGCAAAAGTTTTAAATGATTGGCGAGTAGTTCAAATGGACGAAAACGGAATGGAAGCTTTTTTAACAAATAACAAACACAACTATTAATATTGAGTGAAGAATTGATTTGGAACTCACAATGAAAAAAGAATGAAAATATTTAAATTTGGTGGCGCATCGGTAAAAGATGCTGCTGGAGTAAAAAACGTTTTACACGTTTTACAAACTGTAGGTTATGAAGATGTTTTATTAGTAATTTCAGCAATGGGTAAAACCACAAACGCCTTAGAAATTGTTATTAAAAATTACTTTGATAAATCTAACGAATTATATGCTTCCCTTCAAGATATTAGAAAATATCACAATCAAATTCTTTTAGATTTATTTGACGATGAAGAGCATGAAGTATTTTTTGATGTAAATGCTCATTTTGACGATTTAGAATATTTTGTTAGAAGTAACAAATCGCCAAATTATCCTTTTGTTTACGACCAAATTATCAGCATTGGTGAATTAGTTTCAACAACAATTGTAAGTCATTATTTAAATTTTGCAGGAATTTCTAATCAATGGTTAGATGTACGTCAATATATTAAAACGGACAATAATTATCGTGATACGAATGTAGATTGGGAACATACTCAAAAATTAATTTCGAAAATTAATAGAAAAAAATCTTTATTTGTCACTCAAGGATTTATTGGTGCCGATGAAAATAACTTTACTACTACATTAGGTCGTGAAGGTTCAGACTATACTGCTGCTATTTTCGCGTATTGTTTAGGTGCAGAAAGTGTAACCATTTGGAAAGACGTTCCTGGAGTATTAAATGCCGATCCAAGATATTTTGAAAATGCGGTTTTATTAAATCAAATTTCGTACAGAGAAGCAATTGAATTGGCTTTTTATGGCGCAAGTGTGATTCACCCAAAAACGTTACAACCTTTACAGAAAAAAGAAATTCCGTTATTTGTGAAATCGTTTATTAACCCAACTTTACCTGGAACAAAAGTTAGCAAAGGTGTCGATTTAGAACCAAAAACTTCTTGTTTTATCGTAAAGAAAAATCAGGTTTTAATTTCACTTTCTTCTATTGATTTCTCTTTTATCATGGAAGAAAACATTAGTGAAATTTTTGCTTTGTTTCATAAATATAAAATCAAAGTGAGTTTAATTCAGAATTCGGCAATTAGTTTTTCAGTTTGTGTGGAAGACAAATTTGACAAATTCAAAGAAATAAAAACCATCTTATCTAAAAAATTCAAAGTTTCCTATAACGACAATGTTTCGCTATATACGATTCGTCATTTTGATGCTGCTTCTGCCGAAGTGGTAGAAAAAGACAAAACGGTTTTGGTAAAACAAATTAGCCGAGAAACGTTGCAAATTGTAACGCTGTAAATTTAAAGAGCCAAGGAAAAAGTAAAAAGAGCCAAGCTGAAAGTGATAGATTTCGCAAATTAAAACTGTCACTTTTAACACTATTTCTTAAAACAACTTAGATGCTTTAAGCATGATAAAATTTGCCTGTAACATTCTTTTAGCCACGAATTCTCGAATTTAATAATCTGAAAACTTATTAAAATCGACATTGTCGATTAATAATTCGAATTAAAATTTTCAACACAAATTACCAAGTGTTGATTCGAAAATTCGTGGCAAAAAAAACTAAACACCTAATTAACATAAATTTAATTAAGAGTTTTAATTTACTTCAATTATTTAATTTTCAGATGTTATTCACTTAACAAACAAGCCATTACTTTGCTTAAACAATACAGAACGTATTATGGCAAGAATAGTTGATGTTGTAGTTATTTCAGATACTCATTTGGGAACTTATGGTTGTCAGGCGAAAGAACTACTTTCTTATTTAAAATCTGTAGCTCCAAAAACACTAATTATCAATGGTGATTTCATTGATATTTGGCAATTTAAAAAAAGTTACTTCCCGAAACCTCATTTAAAAGTCATTAAAAAAATTATCGATTTAGCTACGAAAGGAACCGAAGTGGTTTACATTTTGGGAAATCACGATGAGTTTTTACGTCGATTTGCCGATACGAATTTCGGAAATATTGAATTGACGAATAAAAAAATAATGAATCTGGACGGCAAAAAAGCCTGGTTTTTTCATGGTGATGTTTTTGATGCTTCTGTTCAACATTCTAAGTGGATTGCTAAGTTGGGTGGTTGGGGTTACGATTTCTTAATTCGTTTAAATGTCTTATCGAATTGGTTTTTAACTCAATTAGGAAGAGAAAAATATTCGTTTTCGAAAAAAATTAAAAACAATGTTAAGAAAGCCGTAAAATTTATTGGAAATTTTGAAGATGCTGCTACGGAATTGGCCATTGAAAATGAATTCGATTATGTGATTTGCGGACACATTCATCAACCACAAATTAGAAAAGTAGAAAATAAAAAAGGAAGTTGTATGTATTTGAATAGTGGCGATTGGATTGAAAACCTTACCGCTTTAGAGTATAACAACAAAGAATGGAAGATTTACACCTATGATAAAAATGATTTTCAAGACGAGTTAGAAAATGAAATGAACGACATTGAAATGAAAAGTATTGAAAATTTAATTAAAGAAGTTGTTGCATTTAATTAGAAAATTATGAGAATTTTATATGCCGTACAAAAAACAGGAAATGGTCATTTAGCCAGAGCGCAAGAAATCATTCCGATTTTGAGAATTTATGGAGACGTTGATATTTTAACCAGCGGAAGTCAATCTCAAATTAACTTAGGCTTTCCAGTGAAATATGACTTTAAAGGCATTTCTTTATTTTATGGAAGTAATGGAAATGTTTCTTTTTTGAAAACGTTTTTCAAAAATAATTATTTGAAATTTATCTATCAAATTTTACAACTTTATGTTTACAAATACGATTTGATTATTAACGATTATGAACCAATATCAGCTTGGGCTTGTAAATTAAAAGGTGGAAATATAGTTTCATTATCACATCAATCTTCTTTGTTTTTTAAAGAAACACCAAAACCTAAAAAGTTAAATTGGTTGAGTTGGTGGATTTTTAAAAATTATGCACCCGTTACTAAAAAATACGGATTTCATTTTGAAGAATATAATGAAAATATTTTTAATCCGGTCATTCGAAAAAAAGTTAGAAATTTAAAAACTACCACTTCTGGAAATTATGTAGTGTATTTACCTTCTTTTTCTGATATTAAAATCATTAAAGAATTAAAACGAACTTCTGCGAATTGGACGATTTTTTCTAAACACGCAAAAGCTTCTTATACGGCTCATAATTGCACGGTTTTCCCAATAGATGAAAACGAATTTTTAAATTCATTTGCGAATTGCCCAGGAGTTTTATGTAATGCTGGTTTCGAATTACCTTCAGAAGCATTGTATTTAAAAAAGAAATTATTCGTAATTCCTATCAAAAAACAAATTGAGCAAGAATGTAATGCTTTGGCTTTAAAAGAAATAGGTGTTTTAACTTCAAAAAAACTTGATTTCAATTTAATTGAAATGTGGACGTTAAGCAACAAAATCATACCAGTAAACTACACCAATAACATTGAAAAAGTGATTGAAGAAATTGTGTTAGAAAACACATCATTTGACACAGAATTTCTATTCATATAAATTGGATGGAAAGTGACAAACAAGTTGTGTGTTTTTCATTTATTGTGGTTAGTAAATAGTTACTCTTTTTTCCCGTTTAAACAAAAAATTCCCATATCAGACGATATGGGAATTTTGTTTTATATAACTTTAGATTCTGAAACAAGTTCAGAATGACAAAATCAGTTTTTATTATTTTTTACCAGAAGCTTCTAAATTTCTTTCGATTTTATGATCTGGTCTAGTCCATTTTGGTTTTTCGCCCAAGGCTTCAAATTTTGAATCTGCTGCTTCAACCGTTTCTGGTTGCATTTTTTTGATGAATGGTTTTTGTGGATTTAATCCTAACATTTCAAACATTTTCATGTCTTCATCAACATCCGGATTTGGAGTCGTTAGTAATTTATCACCCGCAAAAATAGAATTCGCACCAGCAAAGAAACACATGGCTTGTCCTTCTCTACTCATATTAGTTCTTCCAGCTGATAAACGTACTTGCGTTTCTGGCATTACAATTCTTGTTGTAGCTACCATACGAATCATTTCCCAAATTTCAACAGGTTTTTCATCTTCTAATGGTGTTCCTTCAACAGCCACTAAAGCGTTAATTGGCACCGATTCTGGTTGTGGATTTAAAGTAGAAAGCGCGACTAACATTCCTGCTCTGTCTGAAATACTTTCTCCCATTCCGATAATTCCACCACTACAAACGGTTACGTTAGTTTTACGAACGTTTTCGATAGTTTCTAAACGGTCTTCAAAACCACGAGTAGAAATAACTTCTTTATAATATTCTTCAGAAGAATCTAAATTATGATTGTAAGCATATAATCCCGCTTCTGCTAAACGATGTGCTTGATTTTCGGTAATCATACCTAAAGTACAACAAACCTCCATATCTAGTTTATTAATGGTACGAACCATTTCTAAAACTTGATCAAACTCAGCGCCGTCTTTCACATTTCTCCACGCTGCACCCATACAAACTCTAGATGAACCAGAAGATTTGGCACGTAATGCTTGTGCTTTTACTTGAGAAACCGACATTAAATCGTTTCCTTCAATATCAGTATGATAACGAGCCGCTTGTGGACAATATCCACAATCTTCAGGGCATCCGCCAGTTTTAATTGATAAAAGTGTAGAAACCTGAACCGTATTTGGATCATGGTGTTCTCTATGTATTGATGCTGCATCGTATAACAATTCCATTAAAGGTTTGTTGTAGATGTCAATTATTTCTTCTTTCGTCCAGTTATGTTTAGTAACACTCATAAAATCATAAATTAATGCCTCAAAAGTACTAATTTACATTTGAAGAAAAAACTTATGCGATAAGATTTTATGTTTTTGATATTGCAGGAACATCTTTCCAATATTGCATGATTACAAAAGAACCAATTAATGACGAGGCAATTCCTTCAAAAAACAAAACTGCTGAATACTTAATTAGGTTAGTTTTTCCAGTAAAAAAGAAAGTGTCTGATAATGTTGCCAAATAACTCTCACCACCTTTAATGTAAACGAAAACAATTAACCCAACGATTCCTAAAACCACTCCAATAATTCCTGTTTTAAAGCCAGAAACTAAATTTTCTAGATATTCGGTTGTTCCGTTTGCATAGTTGTTTTTGATGGTTTTCCAAATTCCGAAAAGCACAATGAAAGCGTTTAAAATTCTAAGATAATTTTTATTGGCTAAACCAAACAAGTCCATTAGTAAGAAGAAAAGACCAATACCAATAAAGATTAAGATTCCGTTTTTAATTTCAACTTGATTTTTCATAAATAACGATTTTAATTGTTTTTAAATGAATTTTAGAATCGCATTTTTAACTCAAGAATGTTTTGCGATTTCATAGTAGATAATTTTTTGATACTTATAAAAGTACAAATAATTTTTTATCTATCTGATAATCAAGTTTGTTTTTAACTTTTGTTTTACAGAAATTAATTTAAATCTTGAAGTAAGATCCAATCATTGTGTCCGAAATAATCAAATTTAGCAGTTGCCATATCTGTTTTTTCGTCAATTAATTTATAGTAAGGTCTTCTGTTTATAGAAACGGAACATTCTACAAAAATTGAAATAGGTTTTTTAGCTTCTTTTTTTAATTTCTGACAATATTGCCAAATAAAATCAGGTGAATTACTTAAAATCTTGATTTGCTTTGGTGTTAATTCTGAAGCAAAATTATGATAGCGAATCACTCCTGTGTTTTTATCAACAATTTTTATACTTAAAATTCCTTTTCTTTCTCGAAGCATCATTCTCCATGCTAGTCTGTGACCTTCTTCGGTAAATAAAACATCGCCTTTTATGAAATGATGACGTAATGGCAAAATGATTTGTACGATAAAAAACGGCACAAAAAAGACAACAAATAATTTGGCATTGAAATTCTTATTAGTTAAAATTTCTTGTTCATTTTTTAAGAATTTCAGCGGAATCGAATCGTAAAGCAAAACGATAAAACTCAACGCTAAAAAAGGAAAAATTCCAATTTTCAAAGAATACGCATTAAAAAGATGAAATCCGAAAGAAGCGATAATGGCTAATTTTCTGGTTTTCTTCCATAACAAAGCAGGCATAATTAATAAATCGAATAGAATTCCAGCGTAAGCGTAAAAAAGCAAAAACCATTTCTGATTGAAAATTTCTAGTAGAAATTGACGTTGAGTAATTCCGTTTAAAAGAATTTTAGAGAAAGTTCCGTCTAACCAATCGGGATATAATTTAGCAATTGCTGCATAGAAATATAAAATTGCTAATTGAAAAATCAGCAAATATGGCATCCATCTTGGGATTTTGGTTTGTTTTATTTTGGGGAATAATTTCGCATCGATGCTTAATTTACCATTGGCTGGTAAAAAAACCATAATGATGGAAATGAGAATTAAAAAGTAATAGTGATTGTTGTACGATTCTTTTTGAATTAAATAAACTGCTGTCCACATAATTGTGAAAACTATCATCGCAAATCTGTAGAACAACCCTAAAGCGATAAGTAAACCTAAAATTCCCATAACGAAAAAGTACGAATACATTTTTTCGCCGTGTAAAAATTGCAGAAAATCGAAACCAATAAAGTTAAAAGTGAATTTACTTTTAACGAAAACCGCTTCTACCCAACCTAATAAAATAGCTCCAAAACCTTCCGCCATTATTAATAATCCTAGCAAAATTCTAAAAATTACTAATCCTGAATTATCAATGGTAGAAGAGAGCCACTTTTTTATCATTTTAAATTTTCAAAGTAATGAATCGTATTTTGTTTGTCTGATTCTATTTGTGTTTTTAAGGCATCGAAAGATTCAAATTTTTGTTCGTCTCTTAAACTTTCTAAAACATTGACTTGAATTTTCTGGTTGTAAATATCTTTATCAAAATTTAGTAAATGCACTTCAATTGATAATTTATTTTCACCTAAAGTAGGTTTCACGCCAATATTCATCATTCCGAAAACGGTTTGCTTCGCCTGTTCGCTATCGCTCGAGTCATTATTCACATTTGCGGTTACAATATAAACCCCATTTTTAGGAATCAATTTATAGTCTTCAGGAATTTCAATATTTGCTGTAGGAAATCCAATAGTTCTACCTAATTGGTTTCCTTTCACCACAATACCAGTTAAAACATAGGAGTAACCTAAATATTCATTGGCTAAAGCTACATTTCCATCTAAAAGCGAATTTCTAATTTTTGTAGAACTTACAGAAACTTCATTGATTTGTTGCGCTGAAATTTCTTCTACTTCGAAACCAAATTCTTTTCCGAAGTTGATTAAATCATTAAAATCCGCAGCTCTGTCTTTTCCGAATTTATGATCATGACCAATAATTATTTTCTGAATATTTAATTTTTCAACTAAAACTTGAGTAACAAATTCTCTTGGTGATAATTCCGAAAAAGTTTTATCAAAAGGATGAATTATAAAATTTTGAATGCCTTTTTTCTCTAATAAAGCAGACTTTTCTTCAATTGTATTTAATAATTTAATATCATAATTATTCGACACAATCAATCGTGGATGTGGAAAAAAAGTAAGAATTACACTTTCTAAACTCTCACTATTAGCAACTTTACAAATTTTATCCAAAATAGCATTATGTCCAATATGAACCCCGTCAAAAGTACCTAAAGTAACTATTGTTTTTTTGGTAGCGGTAAAATCAGTTATAGAATTAAAAACTTTCAAAATAGTTCTTTTTTTTTTTTGCAAAAGTAAGTTTTTTAGATGAATATACGAGAAATAGTTAAAATGTTAATATTTAGGTTTTTAGAAAAAAATAGTTTATTTTTGTTCTAAATAATTAAACCTACTTAAAAATGAAAAAGACATTACTTTATTGTTTTTTCACTATTTTCACTGTAACATGTGGATTTAGTCAAACAGAAAAAGCATGGAAAAAAGTTGATGGAACTGGAAACTTGGTTTTACACAAAGCTGTAAAAAGAGCTACTTTTCCTGAAGACTACAAATTGTTTCAATTAGATTTACCAACCGTTAAACAAGCCTTGTTTAGTGTTATTGGTAACGAATCTAAAAAAAGTGAAGGTGTAGTAATTGCACTTCCTAATGCAGATGGGAGCATAGAACATTTTAGAATGTTTGAAGCTTCTAACTTTGATGCAGAATTACAAGCACAATATCCAGAAATTAGAGCATTTGTTGGAAAAGGTATTGAAGATGCTTATTCTCAAATTTGTTTAAGTATAGATCCTAATGGTATACAAACTATGGTGTTTAGAACAGACAAAAGAAATGAGTTTATGGAAAAATATACTGCAGATGGTTCAACTTATGCTGTATATAAATCAGGTAGATCAAAAGGAAAATTACCTTTTACTTGCTCTACTGATGACAAAGCTATGGCTTCTGAAATCTCTAAAACATTTGAAACTAACAGAAACAGTACTGCAACGCTATTAACGTTTAGATTAGCAATGTCATGTACAGCAGAATATGCAAACTTCTTTGGAGCAACTAGTGCTGCTCAATTCAATTTAGTTTTAGCTGCTTACAATGCAACTATGACTAGAGTTAATGGTATTTACAGAAAAGATTTTGCAATCCAAATGAACATTGTGGCCCAATCTTCAAATGTAGCATATTACAATCCTGCAACAGATCCTTATTCTGCATCAGCAGTTGGTACAGATCCAAATAACACAAATAATAACCTAGGTTGGAATATTCAATTACAAAACACACTAAGTTCTAGTCTTACTGGAGCCGCAACAACTTTGGCTGCAAATAATGCTGCTTATGATGTTGGTCACTTATTTGGTGGCGATGGTGGAGGTGGAAACGCTGGTTGTATTGGTTGTGTTTGCACAAATGATGTTGCAGGTGACAACAAAAACAAAGGAAGTGGATACACTTCTCCATCAAGTGCTATCCCACAAGGTGACACATTCGATATCGATTATGTAGCTCATGAATTAGGACATCAATTTGGTGGAAACCACACATTTACACATAGTACAGAAAATAATCCAGCTAATTATGAGCCAGGTTCTGGTTCTACTATTATGGCATATGCTGGTATTACTTCAAGAGATGTTCAATCTAATTCTGATGACTATTTCCATGCTATTAGTATTTCACAAATTCAAACAAATATGGCATCAAAGTCTTGTCAGACAAGTGTTGCTATAACTCACGGAACTCCTGTTGTAAATGCTGGTGCTAACTACACAATTCCACGTAGTACACCATTTGCTTTAACTGGTTCTGCTACTGATACTGGCGGAGGAGCATTAACTTACTGTTGGGAACAATACGACGAAGCAGCTACAAATGCAGAACTTTGTGGTGACGGAACTCTTCCAGGAGATACAGATTGTATTCCTGTTGGAACAAAAACTGCTGGACCGGTATTTAGAAGTTATGACCCAACAGCATCTCCTACAAGATATTTCCCAAACATGACATCTGTGTTAGCTGGTTCAACAACTACAACTGGTGCAGAAATTACTGTTGAAGCTTTACCTTCTGTAGCAAGAGCGTTAAATTTCAGATTAACTGTTAGAGATAACGTTGCTGCAGGCGGACAAACAAATTTTGATGACGTACTCGTAACTGTTGCTAATATTGCTCCATTAAATGTTACTTCTCAAAACACTACAGGGATTGTATACCCAGTAGCTTCTTCACAAACTGTTACATGGACTAGTGCTGGAAACAGTACAATTGCTGGTGGCGCAAATGTTGATATTTTATTCTCTAATGATAATGGAGCAACTTGGGCATATACACTAGCAACTGCTACTACAAATGACGGTACACATACTGTGACATTACCTGCTGGAGTTTCTGGAGCTTACTGTAGATTTATGGTTAAAGCAAATGCTAATATTTTCTTTAATGTTACTACAAAAGCTTTTGCTGTTGGAGATTATGTTTACCAAACTCAAAATGCTTGTACTGATTATGTTCTTAATTTAGGAAGCATTGCTATTCCTGAAAATGACCAACAATTCACTGGATACGGTATTGCTGTTCCAGATATTTTTACTTTGACAGATACAAACATTAAAGTTGAACTTACACATAACGATATTGGTTCAGTATTTGTAGCCGTAAGACCTGCACACATAGCAACTGGAGTTACTCAATTCTTTAATGGTTCTTGTGATGGTACTGCAAATATGAACTTAAATTTTGATACATCTGGAGCGGTTTTAAACTGTGCAGCTTCAACAAGTGGAGCAAATACTATTCCCCCTGTTGCAGCATCTGTTACTGCGATTAATGGATATAACGGAAATTCTGGTACTGGTACATGGTATATCTTTTTCACAGATATTAATCTTGATGGAAATGTAGGTACATTTGAAAAAGCTACTTTTAATCTTTGTAAATCTGAATTAGTTCCTGTATTGGCAAATGAAAACTTCACAGGTTTAGATAACTTTAGTTTATATCCAAATCCAAATAATGGTAACTTTACTATTAAGTTTAACTCAAACACAAACAACCCGATTGATGTTATTGCACATGATATTAGAGGTAGACAAGTTTACACTAAATCATTTGAAAACAACTCTTTCTTTAATGAAGAGATTAAGTTAAATAATATTGAAGCTGGAATTTACATTATTACTATCCAAGATGGTGATAAAAAAGAAGTTAAGAAAATTATTGTTGAATAATTAGTTTCTTATAAAATAGAAAAGCAACCTTTATGGTTGCTTTTTTTTTGGATAAAATTCACTTAAAAAAGGACATGTTTAAATAACAAAAAAAAGAATTATAAAGCTATAAAACAGAAGTCAAAAGATAATCTGCGATAGAAAAAAACAGCAAGTTATTAAGACAAGTATTTTATAAAAAATAATGTTTGAAACTTTAAATTTAAGCATTGACATAAAGTTTAAAAAACTAAGTAACGTAAGCATAATCAATTTAACAAAGAGGTTTAAAGAATTAACATTCTACAAAATTTAAATGATTAAAAACATTACTAATCACATGAGAAATAAAGAATTGAGCAAAACTAAAAACAAGTTGTAAAACAGAAGTTTAATGGCGTGATACCGAATTCAGACATTATACTACAATAATATTATTGACTTTTTACGATTAATCGCTTTCAATATTATTCAATTTAAAATCATACTCTTCATGAAATATTTTCGATAAAAAACATTTCAGACTATAAAAATTATTACTAACGAAAATCATGTTATATTATAAAACTTGTAACACAAAATCAACAACTAATATATTCTGGTGAAATTAGCAAACTAATGCCGTAAATGCTTTAAAAACTACATTATAACGTCTATAACATTAAAACTTCACATCATAACAATGCAATATATTTATAAAAAAAGAACCTATATGTTTCAACAAAACAACTAAGATATTAACAACAAAGAGATGGGCATAACATTTGAAAGAAAATAAATTATAAGTATAATTTAACTACCAAAAATTCATAAAAATTAGTGTATAAAAAAAGGATTGGTATACACCAATCCTTTTTCATTATATAAAATTATAAAAATTATTCTTTGATAAAACGTAATGTTTTGCTGTATTCTCCAATTGTTAAATTAATAAAATACATACCAACTTGGTAGTTATTTGTATTAATAATTAAATCATTTTGAGAAGAAACTTTCTTAGAAGTAATTTTTTGACCAATAGCATTATATAAATCAAATTTACCATTTACATCTAAACCTTGAGGAACAGAAATTGTTACCATCTCTTTTGCAGGATTTGGATACAAAGAAATTGTATCAAATAAATCAAAAGATTGAGAAGATAATGAATTGTTTGTAAATGAAGTTACTTCATTAGTTGTAAAAACACCACCAGCTACAATTGTAACAGCACCAGAATTTGTAGTAATACTATAAGTTCCAGGATCAATTCCATCACCATAAGAATCTAATATTGTGAATGTATAACATCCATTTACTGGTAAAGGCCAGTTTTGTACAATTGGCGCAGGAGTTTGTCCAGCAGCTAAATTAGTGTAAGGTCCACCGCTATACAAAACCGTTCCAGCAGCATTTTTAAGATTCCATGTAGTTTCAGCACCAAATCTATCTCCTTGTAAAGTATAAGTAAAGTTAGTGTACTCATAATTAGTTGGAACTGTTGGCGCAGAAAAAGTAAATGTTTTTGAAGAAGTGTTATTTGTAGCTCTTTGATCAGCACCACCGTTAGCAGAAGCTATAGAAACATTTAAAGTACCTGTATTTTGTACTGTTGAAAACGAAACTAATGCATATTTATTTGGCGCTAAATTTCCAGTCCAGTTAACAGGTGTATTTGCACCACCATTTACATTATAATTAATTGTTGCAGAAGTTAAATTAGCAGTTCCTCTATTATATAAATATACTTGATGTTGATTAGCAGGCGTACAAGGATTAGAAGCACCTGAAGTACAATAAGCTTCAATTTTAACTTCACCATCATTAGCAAATAATGGAATAGCAATATCTTTCGTTGAAGTTTTTAAAGACGATCTTCTTGGAGAGTTATTCATTACCGTAGTAATTCTAGTTTTCTGACCAGTAGTAAATATATTCATACAAGTATCATCAGTATAATCCATATAATTCTCAATCATATCATTTAAGGGCACTGAAGGACATGAATTAGTTCCTGCTGGACAACCACCATTAGGTCCACCTGCAGCAGGAGTATCCGCCACGAAATCTTCATTAGTAGCTACGTTAGTAGTTCCTGAACAAGCGTCATCACCCCAAATATGTCTTAAACCCACAAAGTGACCCACTTCATGTGTCATTGTTCTACCTCTATCAAAAGGTGCTTGAAAAGCTCCAGTTGTTAAAGCTGAGCTTCCAAAAAATCTATAACCTGCAACAACACCATCCGTATTTGCAGTATTTACAGCCATCGTTAAACCAGATAAAGTTGAGGCAAATGGAAATTGTGCATAACCTAACAAAGTACCATCTGTAAAATTAACAGACCACATATTCATATACTGTGTTGCATCCCAAATAGTTGTCGGCTTTACAATTGCATCAATATCAGCTGTAGACCATGAATTTTCACATAAATTAATTCTATTAATACCATTTGTAGGATTTCCATTTGGATCAACTTTTGCCAAAACGAATTCAATTTGAGTATCAGCTCCAACTGGATTTGAATTAAAACCTGGAGTTCCTGACATTTTTCTAAAGTCTTGATTCATTACTGTAATTTGAGACTGAACTTGCTCATCAGTAATATTTTCATTTGTACCATAAGCATCACCGTTATGAATTACGTGAACTACCACAGGTATATAAATGATTCCACCACTTTGAGATGCCACTTCTTGGATTGCTTTTTGCTCTTCAATTTTTTGAGCCATCCAATTTTCAAATTGTTCAACAGATTCCATTTTAGGATATTGCTCTCTTAAATATTGCTCATATTCAGTAGTAGCACATCTGATGTGTCCTGAGGGAGTAATGTTTTTAGGATCTACTTTTTTCCCAAAAACCGTTCTATCACCAGATTTATTTTGTGCGAAAACAACGCTACTAAAACAAATGAATAATGATAAAATTAAAGTAATTTTTTTCATTTTATTTATATAATTGGTTAATTAAAAGCAAATATAATAATAAAAAAAATAATTTCATAACATTAAACCAAAATTGGTATTGTTATTTATCATTACCAGTTAAATGCATTACAAAAAGAAGTTTGCAATTATTTTTATACTTTAATCAACCAAAAAATAAAAATAAATAGACCTATTTCCCGTTAAATAGATTCATTGTATTATTAAGACCCGCCAAAGCAAAAGATATTATTATCTCTGAAGAAACACTTAGCCTTTCTTTCAAACTTTCTTTTTCTTCCAAAGACCATTCCCCTAAAACATAATCAACTTGCTTGCCTTTTTTGAATGCATCACTAATTCCAAATCTAAAACGAGGATACTCTGTAGAATTTAACAATAACTGTATGTTTTTAAGTCCATTATGACCTCCGTCAGAACCTTTTGTTTTAATTCTAATACTTCCAAAAGATAAATTTAAATCATCTGTAATTACAAGCATATTGTCTTTTTCAATATTTTCTTTTTCTAACCAATATTTTACGGCTTTTCCGCTCAAATTCATATAAGTATTTGGCTTTAACAACAACACTGTTCTTCCTTTAATTTTAAATTCAGCAACTTCACCTAATTTTTGGGTTTGAAAAGAAATACTTTCTTGATTGGCGAAATAATCTAACACTTTAAATCCAATATTATGTCTGGTATTAACATACTCAGCACCTATATTTCCTAAACCAACAATTAAAAATTTTTTCATTTCCTGATTATCATTTGAATTAATTTCTTCTAACTTAGTTTTGGAAGACAATCCAAAAAAGCGAAGTATAGTATTTAATACACTCATTTTTATTTTCATTTACAAAAATAAAAAAAGGGCTGAAAAACTCAGCCCTTTTTTTATTTTTCAATTTTATTTTTAGAATTTACCTCTATTGTCAACAATATCAGCTTTATCTTTTAAGCCTTGAACAACTCTGTAAGGAGCTGAACCTTTAGTTTGTTGATTCAATTGATCAATTTGAGTTTTATAATCTTTTACAGCAGGAGCTTTTGTTAATGTTTTAGTTCTCACCATATATAAACCTGAATTCCCTTCTATAACTTTTGATGTTTTTCCAGAATCTAAACCTAAAGCTACACCAACAACTTTTGGCTCGTAACCTAAGTTTGGAATAACAGGAGAAGCCATTGAAGCACCAACTGCAGGAGAAATTGTTGAACCTGTTGCCTTAGAAACAGATTCTAAAGTAGTACCAGTCATTTTCTTTTTAAGTATAGCCGCTTTTTTCTCATTTTTAATTAATGGCTCAACTGATTGCTTAGCTAATTCTAATGGTAAAAGACCATCGTCATTTTTAGCTTTCAATTTCACAATTGCAAAACCAAGATTAGCAATATCAAATCGTTTTACATCATTAATATTTGTATCTTCATTGAAAGACCAAGTTACAATTTGTCTTTGTAAACCTAAGTTAGCAACATTTTCATCATAAGCTTTTACACTTGCAGCAGGAGCAATAGTTAAACCAGCCGTTTTAGCAGCTTTTTCAAGTCCGTTTGCCATTGCATCAGATTCGATTTTTAACGCTTTATTATAATTAGCATCTTCTGTTTGTTCTGAAGGCTGTACTTTTAAAGCAACAGTAGCTAATAATACAGCATCATTCTTACCATCAACTTTCATTACGTGGAAACCAAAATCTGTTTCAACTACTCCTGTTTTTCCAACTGGGTTACCAAATAAGAAATCATCGAATGGTTTAACCATTTGTTTTGGAGCAACATTATCATAAACTCCACCATTTTGTTTCGAACCTTGATCATCAGAATTGATCATTGCTAACATTCCAATACTTGATGGATTAGCATTAACTTGTGCTAATAAACCTTCCGCTTTAGCTTTAGCTTCTTCTTTAGTTAACTTAACAGATGGCGCAGCTTGCATCGCACCTTTATATGCAATTAAGATATGGCTTACTTTTGCAGTAGCTCCAGATTTTCTTCCAGCAACTCTTGATAATTTAGAATATCCGTTATCAGTATATGGTCCGAAAACTTGTCCAGGTGCTAAAGCGTATAATTGTTCAGCAAATTGTGGGTTGATATCTTTTTTAGCAACGTAAGTAGAATCAAATTTGATTTCAGAATATTTATTAACGTAATCTGCTAAATTTGTCGCAGCACGGAACGAAGAAATTGTATCATTCTTACCGTTTTTCATTTCAATTTTACCGTTAACAAAACCATCAATTTTAGATTTCATTGCTGCTTCATCAGCTGCAGATGGTTTGTTTTCAACTAAAACATATTCTACTGATCTTGTATTGTCTGATTTGAATTTTTTAGGATTCTTTTTCATGTAAGCGATAATTTCCTCATCAGTTACTTTAACTTGGTCATCACTTACAGTAGAAAATGCTAATGCTACGTAATCGAAATCAACTTTATTGTTATCTCTTTCGTATTTTAATTTACCTTCTGCTTTAGTAGTATAAACACTTGATTTAATCAATGTATTATACATTTGCTCTTTAGCGAAATCTTCAATTTGAATTTCGTATGCTTTCCATTGATTCCATTGTGTTTGGTCTGGAGCACTTTGTAAAGAATTGATATATTCTGCAAATTTTTTATCGTCAAATTTACCAGCAGCATTTAAAAACTGAGGGGATTGTGATAATTGCGGATCATTTTTGATTACCGCCATTAATTGCTCTTTTCCAAGTAACAAACCAATTTTATCATATTGTTCAGATAATAATGCTTTTCTTACTTCTTGATCCCAAACTGAATTTAAAGCTTGAGTTCCGCTAATTCCTTGTTGTTGTTTTTCAACATTAGCTACTTTACCCATGAATTCTTGGTATTCAAATTTTGTTCCATTGATAGAACCAATGTTGTTTGAACCTCCACTAAATCCACCACTTTTAATTACATCTGCTAATACAAATGAAAATAATGCTAATGCTATGATTAGGACTAATAAGATAGAACGCTGTCTAATTTTTGATAAAATTGCCATTTTTATATTGAGTTATTTTTTTGTTCAGTGGGCGAAAATACAATTATCTATTTAATAATAAAATAGTATTGCATATTTTTTTTACTTGTTTTCCTGATTGTTTTCCATTTTCTTTAAAAAACTTCTTCTAACGAAGTACATAATTATAAATCCAACAGCAATAATTGCTTGTAATCCATAATCTTGTTTATTGAAAATTTTATATATTACAGATATTGAAAACACAATGGCTGCAATTAAATATAAGTATTGAGAATATTTGTAGTACTTCATCTTTTATTTATTCATGTTATTAACTTCTCCGTTATTGTTTTGCATGTTGAAAATTTTAAAATCTTTACTAAAGTCTATTCCAACACCTTGCAAAAAACTTCCATCTGCATCTTTAAACTTAAATGGTTCTTCTGTAAAAAACCATTCGTTTTTTTGATCAAAATACAATTGACTGGTTTCTAAAACTTTACCATCAAAAGTAGCGATTTTCACATTTCCAATTAAATCGATAACTTCAGTTCTCTTGTAAGAAATAGCTTTATCAGCTACAACGGTTGTTCTATTCCCATTATCATCATAAAGCGTAACTAAAACAGCTTTTGGAAATTCCACGAATGGATTTTTAGCTGTAGAATAATCAACCATTTTCAAACTTTGCACGGTTGATTTCACTTTACCCGAATCAGTATATTTTAAATTAATTGAATCCGCTTCTCCTGTTGGAACAAATGAAGTTTTATAAATTCGTTGTACATCCTTTAAATTACTTTCACAGCTTTGCAAAACCAAAACCAAAGCAAGAACAAGTATATAGTCAACAAACTTTTTCATTTTATTAATTATATAATGTTTTTCTAAACCATTTATCATTGAAAATTAATCCAATATTAATTGAAAAATAATCTTCTTTAACCAATCCGTTACTTGTAGTTCCTCTTGTTCCGTATTCTGCACCAACATTTAAACTAGAAAATGATCCAGTAATTGGGAATCCAAAACCTAAAGTTGCAGATCTATCTTTAATTGCAGAATTATTAATTACTAAACCTGTATTTTCAAATTTGAAACCACCGCGATAAGTAATTCTTGCTAAATAACTATTATATGAATCGAATTTTGGGATAATAAAACCACCAATAGCAACTCTAGTTGCATTTTCATATGATACATTTGAATAATTGTCGAATCTATTAATTTGACTTCCAGTTCCTGAAAAAGTAATATCTCCTCCAACAAACCATTTTCTGTTTCCTACACCAGCACCAATTGCTAATTTTGAAGGCACATTAAGGTTAGTGTCAACCACATTTAATTCTGTATCCAAAGTAACTGGAACTGCAGTTCCATTATCCGATAAAGATATTAAAGAAATATACCTTTTATTATCAGATGTTAATTTAGCTTCAGGTGAATAAACTAAACTAGATGTGAAATTTAATTTACTATTTAGTTTTGTATTATATATAAAACCTGCATTAAAAGCTACACCTGACAAAGACGATTCATTAATTTCTCTTGTACCAAGTTGAACTTTATTTTCAAATTTTTGTGATTCTGTATTTATAGTACCAAATAAATATTGCACATCCAAACCAACACTGAATTTAGAATTAATTTTATATCCAGAACCTAAATACACTTTACTAACTCCACCTCTTCCCATATATCTACTAATAGTGTTATCTCCTAACCTATTGTCATTCACAAATCTATAACCTACTGAACTTTGTGGCAATAATCCAACAGAAACACCCAATTTTTTTGAAACAGGGAAACCCATAATCAAATAATCAAATGTTGATTTTTGTGCTTTCTCTGTATTTGAAGCAGAATTCAATTTATAAAATGAACTTGTAAGACCTACTTGAAAAGTTGTTACGATTTGGTTAGAAAATGAAGCTGGATTTAGTACATTAATGTGTGTACTATCAGAATAAACACTAATCCCTCCTGTATTAACAATATCGTTTGTTCCTTTAAATTTAGTACTTCCAATTCCGTAAAAAGAATATGGAGAAGGTGTGTTTTCTTGTGCAAAACCGAAATTCGCAAGTAGTATAGTAACTATTAAGGCAATTTTTTTAATCATTTTGTAAACTGTAAGTGTATAATTGTTGTAAACTTTTTAATAAGAAATTTTCATCGGCAAATATGACACTTTTTAATCGATTAGCCAAAAAATTAGCGTCTCCGCCTGTTAAAATTATTGTAAATTGTTCGTTTTTAACAGAATATCCGGAAAGAAAGCCTTCAATTTCGTTACACAAACCATTTACTACCCCTGAATGAATGGCTTCTTCTGTATTGTTACCAATAAAACTTTCAGGGTATTTTTTTGTTAATAAAGGAAGTTTTGCAGTAAAATTATGAAGTGATTCATATCGCAAACGCAAACCAGGAGAGATGGCTCCTCCTAAATACTCCTTCTTATTAGTCACAAAATCATAAGTCACACAAGTTCCTGCATCTATAATCAACGTATTTTGGTTCGGATACAACAAAACTGCTCCTGCAGCCAAAACCATCCTGTCTACACCTAAAGTTTTTGGAGAACCATATAGATTTTTGAACGGAAAAGTGGAAGCATGACTTATTTCAAGCAAATTCAAATGACTTTTTAACCACAAAATATCTGTTTCATCCAGTTTTCCCACAGAAGAAAGCACTGAATTTGTACAATCTGGATATTTTTTTAAAATATTTTTAAAATTATTTTTAAGCTCATTTTTTTGAAAAACAAACTTCTCAACCAAGTTAACCTGTTTAAAAACAGCGACTTTGATGTTTGTATTCCCTACATCAATTGTAAGTATCATATCAGAATATTAGAATTGCAAATGTACGAAATTGATTTTTTTTATTTTTTATTTTGGAAAATATAAAAATGGTTCTATATTTGCACCCGCAATAAGGAAGTAATATTACTTATTTATTCAAGGTACCTTAGCTCAGATGGTAGAGCAATGGACTGAAAATCCATGTGTCCCTGGTTCGATCCCTGGAGGTACCACTTTTTTAAAATTCTCAAGCGCACAGCAAGCAGGTTAACCCCTGAGAACTGTGCGCTTTTTTATTAATTTAATTTTATAAACATGAGAATTTTAAACACCAAAACCGACATTTTCGACACACAAATTAGCACAAAAAAATTATTTGTGCCAATGAAACATAAATTTACACTTCGAAACTACATCAATAAAGAAGGAGAAGCTTTATTGTATTTAAAAGTCAACCACAAAAATGAGCTTGAAAGAATTCCGCTAGGTTTGTACGCTAATCCAAAAAACTGGAACCAGGATAAAAGCAGAATGACTGATAATTCACAAAAAAGTCAGGATCTTAATCTTATTTTAGAAAACATTGAAAGTAAAATAACTGCCATCAAAACTACTTACAGACTAAGTGAACGATTTTTGACTGTAGAAAACTTTGTATATGAATTTCATCACGGAATCCCGAGAATTGACTTTGTAGCGTTCTGGTCCTCTCAATTAGATCTACAAAAAGAAATAGTTCATAAGAATACACACAAAAAAGAGAAAAGTGTACTGAAAAAATTTAGAGAATTTAAACCTCGAGTAATGTTTACTGATTTAGATTTTGATGTGATTTTAAAATTTAAAGCATTCATGATCAAAAGAAAAATGCTCGCAACAAGTATAAATTCAAATTTAAAGGTTCTGAAAAAATACTTGAAAATTGCTGAAGAAGCCGGCATAAAAATGCCTTTAAACATTAGAGCTATAAAAATAGGATCTACAAATGGAAATCGGAACTATTTAAATGAAGAGGAATTAAAGAAGCTTAACAGATATTTCCATTCTGAATTTATTAATGAAACTTACCGAATTCCGTTAGCTTTATTTTTAACATCCTGCTTTACTGGATTAAGAATTTCGGACATGCAACAAATAGAATTAAAAAATATAGTTGATGGAGCTCTTAAATTCACATCTATAAAAACTAAAAAGAATCAAAATGTAAAGCTTAATAAATATGCTTTACAAATACTTGAAGCATGTCCAGAAATGCTAGTAACAAAATTTACAGATCAATACATTAACAGAATTTTGAAAGATATTTGTAAAGACCGGAATATTAATAAAATAGTAACTTTTCACGTTGCAAGACACACATTCGCTACAAACTATTTAAAACAAGGTGGAAAAGTAGAAGTTTTACAAAAAATCCTAGCCCACAGCAATATTAAAGAAACTATGATTTACGTTACTATATTGCAAGAGGACCAGGATAAAGAAATACAATTTATGGATAATATGAATTTAGACTAAAGTTTCTGTTTTTGCAGAAATTTTCCAATACATGTGATTAATCCTTTCTTGTTCAATTTCTGTGAAAATATGATAGTTATTATAAGCATATATTAAAGACTGTGCTGTGATTTCTCTAAATTTTTCAACCGACATAATAAAATCCCATTGATATGTTTTTGAATTAATTAGAAAATTTAGCCAGTCTTTATAATCATTTTCACAAATTTTTGGAATAAGCATGTTTGAATTCTCATAACAAACAGGAATTTCAGGCTCTTCGTCATCATCCAAAGAAATTCCGTTATAAAACACAAGTCTTAATTTACTAATTTCATCATCAAAAGCAAATGCAGTCTTTATTTCGGTTCTTTGAACTACAGGATAAGGCAAAGCATCAATTGATATCTGAATTGTATCTTTTTTAGTTTGATAATCATTTATAATAATGCCATCTGAATCAATATAAGCAGAATCATACTTATATGTTTCATGAGTTTTTCCATCAGCAAAAAATAATTCATACGATCTCGAATCATTATTTGTAATTAATGGTTCTTCGACTTCTTTTTCTGATAGTTTTATAGCTTGATTTCTATCAAGCTGATTAACAACGTAATTCATGTAAACAACATTGCCAACTGGAGTCATGTCTAATTTTTTCCAAACCATTAATCTTTCAATCAATTCCCCAAATGTCATATCAGGAACAACCTGTGTTAAATTCACTTTGTTTCTGTCTAAAATGGAAAGTATAGGAGAATTATCAGGATTCCTATATCTTAAAGGAATGACTTTCATATCAATTGTATAAGGATAATCTGCAGAAGGAGGAAAGAATGTTGAATTTCGTATAGCCTCTTTTTTTTCAAATCGTAAAATATCTCCAGCTTCAAAAGATACAGCTATATCAATGTTTTTAGTTGGATGTGTCCAATAATAAGAACTAAGACTACCACTTGTTAAATCGGTATCAGCATTTTTAACATAATTCAAAATAGTAGTAGTAACTCCACCACTTATTTTGGTAATTTTATATCTTAAATCAGTAATAAAAAGAAAAGGGAGTGGGTTTTTAAACCTTTTCACTTGTACTGATTTTGTTTGTCCAAATAACAAATAATCACCTTTTTTTTCAATTACAATTTCTTTGAAGAAATTAACCACTTCGACACTGAAAGGATAATTATCAATTGGAACTAAAGGATCTGTAGAAACATAATCACCAACTTCTATTTTAAATGGAATTTCATCTCCTTTTCCTGTTTTTTCAAAATAATCTCCATCACGACAAATTAAAGCTTTTTGAAAATCTGTTATATTCATAATATCACCTTGTAGGTCGTAACCATCAGCTTCAAATCCTTTTTTAACAACATGAAGTAAATAAGGAAGTGGCTGCATGATATTTTTAATACGATCAGTATTTGTTCCTGGTGCTAAATCACTCTCAACAAAGCTTCCATCTACATATTTATTTAATATTTTTTCAAATTGATAAAATTCAGGGCTTTCCGGATCATATTTGTCCGTATGAATCATAGGAAAATTATGTGAAACCGCTGGATAATCTTGCGTAATCACACTCAAAGCATGAGTTTTAATATTTGAAACCACAAAATTATCAAGAGGTAAATCCTTCAATTGTTTATCAAAAACCGTAAAACCCTCGAATCCTGAATAAATCATACATGACACAAATTTTCCTTTTGTCTCCTGGACTTTCAAAGTAGCAGAATTCAACATGCCATCTCGATATAACTTTCCTTCAAATTTTACTAATCCATCAACTGCATTATAATGAATTGAGTTTGAAATTTTAGCCCATTCATTCCATGGAATATTAAAAGGAAATGAATAATCTGAATTAATTTCTGTTTTAAACCAAATATTCTCGCTGTTAAAAGTAATTTTTAAGTGAGATATATCTATTTTAAAATCATTGTGGATAAACTGTAGCATTAGCGTCTTCTAAAATATTAAATTCAACATCATAACTATTATCTTCTTTAAATGTATCTGAAGGAGTCATTTTAGTAGAAGTAGAATCTACCAATAAATATCTTCCTGAAGGATCATTAAATGCACACCATACTTTTTTGCTTTTTATTATCGTATCAATTATTTTATGATCTGAAGGCAACAATTGGCCAGTATTAATTATCAACGATTGATTGTTTGAAGAATCAACTTTTTTATTTCTTTCAAATAATTTAGCAAAAACCTTATTGGTAATATGAGTGTAAGCATTGTTTACACGTACTCTTCCTGAAAATTCGAACGGTTCAATTACTCCATTATCATTTTCAAATAAGAAGTAAGTACTGTCATAACCTTCAGCTAACACTAAAAATCTTTGAATTCTAGTTTCCAAATTATTAAGAACCTGAATTTCTATTGTATCACCAAAACGGAAATTATTGTCAAAACGGAAATAAGAATAAATTATTTTTTCAGGAACTGATGCAAAAGAAAGCACATTCGTTTCTTCAATTAAATTTCCGTTTTTAAAAACTCGAATTAGTGGGTTTCCCAAATGAGTGAAAGCAATTCCAATTACAGATTTAGGTGTAATTCTACTAACCTCTTGTTGCATCACCGTTAATAAAGACAATTGATTTTCTGTAACATAAGGTTTATGGCCTTTGATGAATTTGATTAAATCAATGGATCCTGAACGGATAACATCATCACTAGTATAATTTTTTTGAACAAAAGAAACTGAAACTTCAGCTGGAGCATATTGCAGTTTTGTGTAATTTCCTTCTCGCAAAGGAACAACATCCTGTAAGTTTTCAATTTCTTCAAGTAACTGATGAATAATAGTTCCAATGTGGAAATCTCCGATTCCTTTAAACAATGGCAGTTTATATTGTCTTGTATATGGAATTTCTTCATATAAATTCAAACTGAAAATTTTAATTCCCAGTTCAATTTCAATAAAAGTTGGATCCACTTCATCTGAATTAAAATCAAGGTAATCTAAATCTTGAGTAAAAAACAATTTACCAGGAACAAATGGATAAGTTACAAAATCATGAAGAATTAAATGCACCTGAACTGTTTTAGTCTCGGTATCATTTGTAAATTCTAAATTAAAATTATAATTACCTGCAGGTAAATGATTATAGTTTAATGCCTGAAGGAACACATCAGTTGTTCCAGAACCACTGTTTTGAGAAACACCCAACCATTCCGGCAATGCCGTGTTGATATTCCAAGGTGTTGGAGATATTGTATTAACAACTATTGGAACTGGAGCTGTAGCATTTCTGTAAACTTCAAAAGTAACATCAGTTGGATTTACATAAAAAGCTGAAGGATCATTAAATATTTCAAGCTGTATGTTAACCACTTTTGAAAGTCCAGTTCCGTAATTTAAAGTAGCTGTGAAATTATGAATACCAATTGATAAACCTGAAATCCCTGAATCAAAAGACAGTTCTAGCTTTGAATAATTAGTTGCTGCTGTTACAGTATAAAGTAATAAAGGATCACTAACGGCAACAGTAAAAGGAACATTATGGTAAACAAAAACGTTTTTTGCTGCAGGAAGAACTCCACTTAAATTATAAGAATAATACAAATAATTAATAAGCATCAAATCCCAAGTGTAATCTAAAAATTCAACATCAGTATTTACAACTTCTAATTGAAAATACATTCCTTGTGAAATAATATCTTCACGAACATTTGTTGCAGGATTAATTGCTGATATTTTATAAATTGCTGTTGCGAAATATGTACCTAATGATAATAAATGAAAATTAACAAAAGGATAACTAATTGTTTTCTCGTAAAAAGTTAAACCACCCTCAGTAACTGGAGTTCCAATAGAACCTACATGAACAGAACCACCACCAACTTGAACCCATTGCGCTGCAGAACCACAATCTACATTTATATGTAATAAAAAAGATGTATAACCCGTATATGCCGGCATTAATTCATAAGCCGGAATTCTAACTTTTATTGGAGTAGAATTAAAAAAAGGTGTTCCAACCTTCCAGACTCTTTTAAAGACCGATGAAGGAGTCCATTCCCAAAAAATTGTAGTTGCAGAATTAACTGTATTAGAAACATTTCCGCTATTATTTGATACAACTATTGACATATTATTTATTTAACTGATTTCACATAAATCCCGTAAATGTCAAAAGATTCAACTTTAACAGGATTAAAATTTACAATTATTAATTTTTCATTTATTACCATGGTTACTTTGGCATCATTAACAATTACTTGAGATACATTTAAATTACTATAACCACTTTTTATGCAATTAAAAATCTCTTTATTATCGGTTATTAATTCCACAGCTGCAGTTGTAGTAGTCAAATCTACTCCTTGCATAATTTGTGCAACATCTCCAGTAATTATTAAGTTCGGAATAACAATATCTTCAGTAAGAATATTAATCAATAATGTAAACAATTGATTTAATGAAGTGTTTAAAAGAGGATCTGCAAACACTTCATTTTCAGAGAATTTTTGGTAATATATTACACTCATTTTTTTCTTAATTTTTCGATTATTTCTAACTCTTGAAGTTTTTTTCTAATTCTTTTTGCCGTTGGTAAATCAAGTTCCAACCACGCTGCAATTCCTTCTTCTAGAATTTTTTGTAAAAGATTTGAGTTTCGCTCGATAACTTTTGCTAAAAACAATTCATTATTTGAAGATTGACCACCTGCAGAACCTAAATCAATATTATCTGAAGATTGAGATCCTGGTTTAATTTTTCCTGTACGTTTTCCTTCCACATATTCCATAATGCTAGGCATTGCTGGATCATTATCATAAAGAACATCTGCAGGAATGACATATTCGTCTTTATGTGTAACTCCTGCAATTTCATTTTTATTACCTCGAGTTGTAAAACCTCCTGTTTTATATCCTTTATCAGGTAAAGGCTGCCGGGCAATTGTAGCAATTTGCAAAGCTCCAAAAGCTCCAACAATTGCAGCCATTATTATTCCGCCCGGACCAGGAGTCGCTGCAAGAGCACCTGATATTGCCTGAGCAGTGTTAATTATTGCTTCAACGATAGCCATTGCTCTTTTACGTTTGGCCTGTTTATATTCTAAATCAGCTTTTTTACGATTTAATTCCTCATCAGCTTGAGCTATTCTTGCATTATAGACTTCTTGAGTGATGTATCCTTTTTCTAACTGATCTGCCAAAGCACGCTTCTTAGCATCAGTACTTTTTTGAAATTTCTGAAGAGTTCTGTTTTCTCCAGCTTCCATAAAAGCAAAGTATGCATTAAAAGCTTGTTTAAGAGCTCCTGCAACCATTTGTACAGCAGTTAGTTTTTCAGCAAAAGTGTCTAAACCATCAAAAAGAGCCTCCCATTTCCCAGCATCAAATCCAAGAATATCAACTCCAGTATTAGCAGCGTTATCAAAAGTTTTCGGACCTTCTTCTGATTCTGGGGGCTTTTTTAAACCTGAAATTTTATTTTGAACTTCTTCAAGATTTTTAAGAACCGCATCTCTTTCTTCATCTGAAAACAATTGGAATCCTGATTGAGCATCAAGAGCCATCAAAGCCTGAATCTGAGTAGCAATTTTCTCAAGATTAGCCTTCTCCATCTCATATTGTTCTTTGAGATGTTGTTCCTTAATCAATTTTTTGGCCTGCTCAAGTGTTGTAACTCGTTTAAGTTCGTCACTTGACATTGTCTCTGACAATAATGCCTTTGCCTCTTTTAAAGAGGTAATTCCATTTAACTCATAGTTTTGTTGAGTTTGTAGGTTTTTTAATTGGCGAGCATGTACTTCTTGCTCCTTTTTAAATTCTTCAGCTAAATATTTTTCCTGAAGCTGGGCAATTTTTAAATTTCTAGTTTGTTCTGAAGCTACAATTGAATCATTATAAGCCTTGTTAATTTCTAGTTTTTGATTTAATAAAGCCTGTAACCTTTGAGCTTCGTTATTATTTCCAGAATTTTTAGCCGCATCAATTTGATTTTGTAAATCCTTTAATTCTGATTCTTTGAAAAGATGAGATCTTAAATCTTCTATTTTCCTATCGTGCTCAAGATTAATTTTGGCTTTTTCCTTTTCATAACCATCAGCCATCAGATCCAATTGAGCATCTTGAAACGCACGTTGGGTGGCCAACAATTGTTTATCCAAAGCTTCACGTTCTTTTGCTTGAGCTTCTAAAAGCTTCTTTCTTTCTTCTGCAGCTTTTTTAGCCGCTTCTGCACGTTTTAAAGCATCTGATTTTTCATCAGCATTACCATTATCTTTAGTAGTTTCTTTTGTTTTAGTATTCCCTTCTGGATTACCAGGATCTCGAGTCCCTTTTACTTTAACTTCTCCTTTTAATTCAAATTTTTGAGACTTCCAACTTTCAAGTTTTTTCTTGATTTTGTCAACATCTAATCCCAAAGCTTCAAGCATAGGTGCGACATTTTCTATAATATTGGAAAGAGCAGTTAATAAATTGTTTTTTAATCCTATAAAAACATTTCCTATAATTTTTGCAGCGTTTTTCAAACCATCAGTTGCAGCGTCAAGCGCACCACCAAAATCACCTTTAAATAATTTAGTAATTACATTTATTCCTGTTTTTATAATGTTTCCAAAAAACTTGAAATAACCTCCAATAATTTCAAAAGCATTAGAAACAGTAAATTTAATTCCCTCCCATGCATTAGCAAAAACGATGGAAACTAAATCTATTATTGGCTGAATATCAGTTTTAAATTCTGCAATTCCTTCTAAGAAAGCGGCGAAGGCATCGATACCTGCAGTTTTGATTTTTGTCCAGGTATCACCAAAACCATCAATTTCAAATAGTTCAGCTTGAGCTTCATTTAAACGCTCATTTGCTAAACGTAAATCGTCTGTAGCCTTTGCGCTTTCAGACATATTTCTTTTAGCTGATTGAGCAACTGCATCAAGTATTTTTTGAGCACCACCTGCATCTTCTCCAGCTCCTCTGAAAACATCTGCAGTAAGTTGTGCTTGTTGTTGTTGAGATAGGCCAACCTCTTGAGATTTAACAGCAATTGCATCTAAAGCTTCTTTAGTGGTCATTTCTCCAGTACGAACTTTTTGCAAAATATCATTTGTAAAACTCGCACCAAATGCATTGATTAACGCATCTCTTGTTGATTTTGTTTGCTCTTTTAAAGATAAATCAGCCTCTTTTAACGCATCAGGAAGTTTATCATCATAAATCCCTAAATCGTAACCTGTATTAATTACATCAACAAATTGCTTTGCAGAATAACCTGCTTTTGCAAAAAATTCATCGTATTCGCCTAAAGAATTAAGAAACTCCCCATTCTGTGCACCTCCATTCGCTAAACCTTGAGCAATGATATCATTTGCTTCAGTCATGGAAATACCATACGTTTTGGCAAGGGAATTGGCTTTTTCCGCAATTTCGTCAAACTCTTTTCCGAAAGTTTCTGCAGTGGCAGCAACTTCCGATCTAACTTTAGACAATTCTTGAGAACTTACTCCAAGTGAACTTAGTTTGTTGTTCATTTCTGTAAGTCCGGCATTATAATCCCATAAAGCTTTAACACTAGCACCTAAAACAACTAATCCAGCAATTACAGCACCAATTGGAGTTGAAACAAATGCCAGTCCTGCTTTAGCAGATTCTTGTAAACCAGTTTTTAATCCATTAAGCCCTTCTTGAGCTTGTTTCATATTACCAGTTTTCAATCCCTCCCAAAGATTCCCGAATGCAGAACCTGCCGCATCCAGTTCGCCAGTCATTTCTTCAGCTGATTTTTTGGTGTCGTCAAATCCTTTTTTCACACCATAAATGTCTTTTTTAAATTGGGATTGAACTTCCTCAAGATCTTGATATTCTTTGTTTAATTTATCTAATTGTTCCTGATAGTCTTCAGCTCCTTTATTAAGTCCACGCATTTGCGCTCTTACTTTCGACATTTCACGAGTTACACCTGTTAAAGAATTAGTAACTTCTCTATCATTGATATATATATTAAGCCTTCTATTTACATTTTCTCCAGCCATTAGAAATCAATTTTAGATACAACAATTACAGCTCTATTTTCAGTTAAATCTGTAGCTAATTTTTCTAATGCTGGTTGTGCGTTTCTCATCGCATTTGCTAAATGACCATAAGCTTTATACCTGATTCCTTTACGGTGTGCAGATACAGAACCGCCAGAACGTGAAAAAGCATTAACCGTTACGGTATTTCCTTTAATATGACGAGAAAAAGATTTTACAGAACCTCCTGCTCTTGATACAGATGGCGTGGTTCCTGTTTTTGAAGATCCAAAATGATTTTTAAAAGAATAGTGTGGAGATGAAAGCGTTAGCCTATCTAAATTTCCATCGCGATATTTTGCTGAAACATTAGATTTTTCTGCTTTACCTGTTCTACGTTTAAAAGTAGATTTAATAGATGTGCGAAAAACAGCTCTTAAAGAACTGGCCGCTGCACTACCTGCTTTTTTTTCTAAAGAAGTAATATCTGTATTTTGCATGCTTTTTAATTTTGATGCAAATTCCCAATTATAGCAAGCTGAAAAAAGGACATAAAAAAACCACTCGATTGAGTGGTTTTTAAAAAATATGCGAAGCTGTGCGACTTTTACATATTATAAATCAATATTAGCTTTTAATAAAGCAGATTCCATTTCACGTAAAAAAGATAATTGAAAATCTTGTTCTTCAGAAACATCCCATAAAGATTCATCAGCTGGATTTAAAAGTTTTAAATCAATTAATCTTTTTAATTTCTCCAAAGGGAGTTTACTTAAAAACTCTTGAATAAATTGTCTTTCAATCACATCCATTGGAACTTTATCAAGTGTATCTTGAAACAAAGTTTTTTCAAATTTATAATTTTCTTTTTCCATAATTTTTATTTGCGTTTAAAATACCAGTAAAATTCTAGTGGACTTTCTTCTTTTGGCTGAAAACCTAGTTCTAAAAGTGCTTCATAAACTAAATGTTCATCAATAGCTTTATATGGTAAAATTGTCATTAGCAGATTAGTTAATTGTATAGTTGTAAATTGAAACTCTTTATTTATAATATCTGCAGATTCGTAAGTTTCAGAAATAAGACGTTTTACCTCTTCTTTATAGTTGATAATATCAGGCATAACAAATTATTTTAAATTTTTAAACATACAACTTTGAATATTATCTGAATGAATTTCTTCAATACTATCCAAGTTTTCCAACAAATTACACAGTGCAAGATAAACAGGTGTTAATCTTTTCGCTGTGAAGTTTTCAATTTCATCATCTGGAGCATTAGCTACCGATGAAGTAAACATTTCGTGAAGTAACATTCTCTGATTGCGAAAGTTAACACCACATTCTACAATTGGCTTAATAGCCTGATCCAACGTTAATGGATTTTCTTTTTTTTCTGTACTGGTCATAATACAAATTTTTTAAAAGGTTAAAAAAAATAAGAACTTTATCAAAGGTAACAAATAAAGGAGTTCCTTTTGCGGTCTGACCAATCATTACGAGGAATGAGAATCGGCTGTTTACAGTTGTCCGAAACCTGAGAACTCCAGTATTAATATTTAAAAAAAGAAGTTTTTTGAGAACCTCTGTAATAATTGGTCAAAGCAAAGATAAAAATATTTTTAAAACAATAGTGCATATACCCCAAAAAAGTACAACTAAAGTTAAACTAAATTATTTAATCATAATCTACTCTAATATAAAGTTTCACGTGCTCAGTACCAGGATTAGAAAAACTATCTTCAATTATATACTCATCAATAAATACTTTATAAGAAGAACTTTTTAAAAGTTTATTTACAATTGAAGTTTTATCTGAAGGAATATAACCTAATGTTTCTTCAAATTCATCTTTAACCGCAATTGCATTTGGATCAACTTTATTAGTTGGTTCTGGAACAAGTTTAACTAGCATTCCATCATAACAATTTTTTAAAATATAATTTTTTCTTTTGACAATATGAGTACCTGCAACATAAAAATTATTTGAAAAAGAATATTTCTTTTCTATTTTAGAACCTGTATTATTAGCTTTTACAACTGATTGAACAGGATAATTAATTACAATTTGCTTTTCTTTTAAATTACCAGTAACAATAAGAATAAAATCAATTAAAGTCCATAATCCAAATCCACCAAAAGTGAACAATTGTAGAATTCCAATTAATGTATAACCAAGATAAAATCGATGTATTCCTAATATTCCAAAAAAGAAACAAAGAACTGCTGATGTTGTTTTTGACTTTTGCATAAATTATTTTTTAAGTTGATTCAAATATATAAAAAATGCGAGAACCTTTCAGTATCTCGCACTTCAAACTAAAAAAAATTAACTATAAACTAAGGTAAACAAAACTCATCACCGTCAAACCATTTATTTGGAGACACAACTAAAGGCTCTGTGTTTTTTAAATCAAAATGAAATTCCATACCAAAAACCCCTTCAGAACCTTCCAATTCAATTTCGGAATAATGAGCTGTATCTTTTTGGAAATTATTATATAGCCAACCGATAGCTTCTTTTTTGCTTTCAACATTTATCCTGGACAAAATTTCAAGACCAATAATTTCAGCATCATCAATAGCTTGTTTTTGCGCAGCAAAGTCTTCAGCATCAATTCCTGTAAAACAAATTGAGAAAGACAAAGTTCTGTCGTTAAATGTGCGTTGCTGGTTTCCTGAAAGTTTCCCTTGGTAATTGAAAAAACAAAGAAACGGTATTTGCAAACCATCTACAGTAGCAGTCTTTGATTGAAGCTCCGTTGTAGATGTGCCAACATAATCTTTTATATCAACATGCTTTGCAGCCAAACTACTGAAATACTCATCTACTTTTTTATATGATAAAACTCTTTCTAACATTGTTTTTATTTTTTGTTGGCACGCTCACGTTCACGCATGCGAATTATACTTTCTTCATAAATTTTAAAGAACTGAACTGCGTTTGCTTTTTCAGTTTGCTGTAAATTTCCAAACACCTGAACTTCATCCATGGCCATTGCGTGTATAATTCTGTCGAATGGCTGATATGATTTTTTTATTTTTTTTAAATCTTCAGGAGTTTTTTCTTTTTCTGATTCTTTAGGTTTTGGAAATATAATCGGATAACGTTTTGCAAACAGATCTCGACATCCTTGATATGCCAATGCAATAATTAATTTGTCTTGCATTGGAATTTTATCGGTAAAGTTTGCATTATTTGGCAGCAACAACTTATTAAAAGGAACTCGACGATCATCTAAACCTGCATCTTTGCCTTCTTCACGATACAGAACCGCTACAAGTCTGTGCAGATCTAAATCGTTTTTCTCAAGAATCCAATTGAAAAAGAACGTATCAGCATAAGAAAGCTCCTCAATAGTAACGTTTGACAACCTTTGTGCTGGTCCGATAAATATTTTTTTACCAATTTTAAATTTTTCAGGAAACTTAGTTAAATGCTCATCTTTATCAAAAATCCAACTGCAGTATTCTTCAAGCACAAATAATGGAACTTGCGTAAACAAATAAATGGATTTTATATAACCAACAAAAGAACGCTTTGGCATTATCAAAATAGAAATTAACATCGAAATAAATAATCGATGTGGTAATTTAGATTGTGAATGCACCAACTTTCCGACACGTTTAAGTTGCCATTTACTCAGCTTATTCCAATTTTGCGGAATGGTATAATTAACTCGCATCAAATGTGTTTTTATTTTCCTGAAGAATTTTTCTCTCAAGATGACGAATTTCAACTTCTACTTTTCCGATCTGTAAATACAACGATTCACTTACTGAAGAAAGCATATCTACTTGTGTATATAATCCTTCACGTTTTAATTTTAAATTTCTTAATTGAGCTTCCATTACTTTGTTTTAATTTTTTTGATTAATAAAGAAAATGGATTGTAAATAGCCGAAACACCTTCAACTATTCTAGGCATTAAGTAGATAATAGCTACAACCCAAAGCCACCATGGTATTTGAGAAATTTTTTTACTAAAATATTCATCCGTGGTTTGTTCGAATGATTTATCAGTTTTTGTATCAATAACAGAGCTCGTGTTTTTATCTTGAGTCGCACCAATAATATTTGCTATTTTAAAAGCCATTGCTTCTTCATCAAAAATAAATTGAGTTGAATTGGTTCCAGACTGCTTATTAAAATTAAAATCTCGAAAAGCATCCCGAATGGCTTTATTAACTTCCTCGTTATTTGACCTTAATGGCACAGAAATATTGTCGTTTATTTCCTTATTAGTTTTTGTATCTGAAACTTTATCAGTTGTTTTTTCAGATAATTCTTTAATTTTTGTTTCCGAATTTTTTTCCGAAATCTTCTTTGTTCCGGTACAACTTGAAAGGGCCAGAAATAGGCCAAAGAAAATTATTGATTTTAATATAAATTGTTTCATAAGTGTTGGTTTTATTGGTTTTTAAATGGCCAATCTAAATATGTTTTTGGATTGAATTCGCAACCGATTTTAAGATTATTGCATAATCTGGAGCAGTTGCATAACCAGCCTTTGCCACTTCATCAATAAATTTTATTGGATCATATTTCACTAACAAAGCTTTTGCGTATCTCTTATTTTTGAAAAAGAACTGAGCATGATCGTTGAAACAATCAGCTGGAGTATTATATTTTCTGAAGTAGTCTTTTACTTTGTACTTGAAAAGTTTTCGGCCATTTCTCACAGTCGGTGTGATGCTGATAACAACTGGATACTTCACATTCATTGTTGAATGAAACTCCGATGTAGTAATTAACTGCTCGTTTCCGTTGATTCCATCTGTGTCTTTTACACCAAAAAACATATTACCTGGAGCAAATTTTCCCCAGCCACTTTCAAGTGCAGCTTGTGCCAAAATAGCCACAGCCGAAATTCCTGTTTTATCCTGGACAATTTTTGCATGTGGATAAAATGCTTTTACAAATTCTTTAATAGTCATATTAGTCGATTTTTTTTGAAGTTAAAAACCCATATACGGAGCAAATAACTGCAATGATTAAATAAATTATTAGCGGTTTCATTCTTCTATTTCTTCTTTAGTTTTAAAAATCAATTGCCATTTTTCAGGTAAAAAATGAAATATCTTTTTAAAAATATTAACTCCACCTGAAGCTTCAATATTTTCTCCAATGCTCCAAAGCTCTACTGCAGAAAACAAATACAAAGCAATTACAGGAAGCGTTAATTTTCTCCCCATAAAATCAATAAGAAACTCTTGCTTAAAAATTAGAACATCAACCACAAAAGCAATGAACAGATAAACCATATATTCTGAGAAAATCTTTTTCATCATTTCACGTAAGCCAGTACTTTGGATTTCTAACCAGAAATATTTTTTAAAAGGATTGAACTTCAAACCTTTTTCGACTGCATTTGCGTTAATTCTAGTTAATGTGTCCAAAAATGTAATAATTAAAAACGCCCAAAATGCTGTTTTTAAATCTGTATAATGTGCAAGAACTGTTGAAAGCGAAAGGCAAATAGCTAAATAAATTTCCTTTGAAAATAAATATATTTCGACTCCAGTAATTTTAATATTCTCTAATAAATTGTGTAACCACTTTCTCATACTAATCTAATTTGTTATTATTTTCTCCTGTATAATTAATTATTATTGGAAGCATCCCTATCCATTCAGCTACTAGCAAACTATACCAATTAAATGCGAAATGTCCGAGCATGGATATAATTATGATTAAACCCAAAAACATCTTTAAAAGGCGTTGTTTTGGACTTGAAAATAGTATCATAGCGAATAAGCTACCAATGAAAAATATACCAGCAAATGAGTAGTGAAGAATTGAAAAATCTTTGTGCGGTGTAATGGCTACTCCGATAAGAGACAAACCCAAAATAATTGAATACCATTTGTTACGAGTAAACAAATCGTCTTTACAACCATCTACAATAAGCATTGATCCTGCAAATGTTAGAAATGCCACAAAAACAAAACTATATTCGGAGTAGGCATAGTTTGAAATTGAAGTTCTTATTTCGCCATCAACTGCATACAGAAATATTGGAAGAAAAATCAACCAGATAAAAGAAATGTTTAGTAGTTTTTTGATTCGCTTTTCCATACTATTGAATTTTATTTCCTTCTATAAAAATTTCGTCTTTAATTTCATCTGAAACGCTTAACATATTAGCAAGATTGATGAAATCCTTATGGTATCTGTTGAAGCTTACCGCATCTTCTAATCTGTCAATAAGTTCATCTTTATCATCTTGTGTAAAAAGTTCCGTTACTGCTAAATTTTGCATATAAGTAAGAATAATATCGTAGCTATAAATTGTACTTCTACGTATCTGAATTTTAAACTTCATCCGTGAAATTTCTTCAGGAACTACAATTACTTCTACGTAAGCTTCATACCAATTTGAGCCGTTCCATTTAGGTGTTTTAAATTGAGTATTTGGTAATATTTCAGTCAATGTCCATTCAGAGACTAATTCACCATTAATAACATTGTTTTCATTCTCCAATAAAAAATCATCGGAATAGACACCTCCAAAATTTTCAAAATTTATAATTCTTACTTTCATTATATCTCTTCTAAAATTATGTGAGTTGTTAAACAATAGAATTTATTCACTGTTGCAGCTGCCGCAGGATCATTTGAAGCAATCGCATATACAATCATTGCGTTTTCAGGAATTAATATGTTTGAATTTATATTTACAACTAAATACGTACCGTCATTAGTTTCACCATAAGAAACAATATTATCATAAATTACAGTTGGATTTATATGTATTATTGGAGATAAAGTATTTTTTTCATAATATCCAATTAAAAACCTATCGTTGGGTCTGTAATAACTAAATCTCGCCTCAAGAACTAGTTTCTTTAAATTTGAGTTGTAAGCAGAAATTGCAATAGGAACAACACCTGAATTTGTAAGTAATGAAACAGCATTTGATGTTGCTCCTGGTTGTGATGATTTTAAAGTGTTTCCAGAATTCCAACCTACACCATTTGCAGAATCTGTGGTTACAAAAAAAAGGTTTTGATTTAATTGCCACGAAGAACAGTCAGAAATGATTTGAACGCGTTTTGAAACCAACTCACTAACAGGTTTCATTCCTTGAGTTCCATCGGCATTTTTTAAATAAACTTTTTCAACATCAACCGTTGAAACTTTATCTAATTTTCCTGATAAATCAACCCAACTTTTATAATGCTCTTCTAAAGTTGATGATCTCATCATAAAATCAATTCTTTCCTTACTTGGAATAACTAAGTTTGTTGCAGATTTAAAAATGTAAAAAATATCTTCACTTGCTTCAAAATGATTGAATACTATTGGATTTGTAGTGTCATTAATAAATGTAAAAATTTTTCCTTCATGTGGATTCTCAGCTGTAGAATCACCATAAATTAATGAAGTTGAAAGTCCTTTAATATTTACAATTGTGCCTTGCAAAAGAATAACTCTTCTACCTTCTTTATTCAAAGGAATCACAATATTAGTACCTGGAGCAACGCCTGTGTAAAGTTGAATTTTGTCAAACTCTTTTTGTTGATATAAATTTCCTAAAGTTGGTGGTGTAGGATCTCCTACAGATGCATCAGTAACAGGAATAAATGTATAATCTAAAGTATTAACCGGTTTCGATTCAGCAACAGGATTCTCTTCAACTTCAACTCCCTGAACTAAAACAAAGTTATTGTTAGTATCAAGAACAACTCTATCAGTTCTTACCATTCCTGCAGCACATAACGGAATAGTAATTTCTTGATCAGCTGGTCTTAAATAATTTATTCCGTTGATATTCCATTCTGTTCCAGCAATACCTGTAAACAACTGGCCTACTTTTGTAAAGCTATTATCGACAAAAATTGTATTTACAACAGTGAAATTTTCAATTATTCCTTGACATAACTCAAGAATCTGTTGAGCTAAAGCTGCAGCATCAATCGCATCTTGTGCTGCGTTTTCATCAACATAAACTTCAATAATTTCTTGCGGATTAGTTTCCTCAATATTTACATCAATATTTTCCATTATCGTGTTACTGATTTTTTAACTGTTATTTTTCCTTCTATGTAATAAATATTTGTTGAAGTACCTGTGAAAAGAATATCGTAGTAATACGTTTCATTACACAATTCTTTTGTTTGATTTGCAGTCATTGAAATATTTAGAACATTATTATCGTCTCCAGAAATAGCAAGTCCTGCAGTTAGATCAAGTGTTAAAATTGCTGAAGAATGTTTTGAAGATTTTACCTGCAGTTTAATTGCGGTGTAAGCAGTTAAATCCAAAGGAACATCAGCTTTTATGAAAGTCATTCCCACTGCATGACTTTCATTTTGACGAACCGAGAAATCGTATTTACCTACTTTACCTCTTGAGATTAAATTATCATTAACCGTCGGAGTAGATTGAACAGATATTGCTCTAAATACGACGCTTGATGATGCACTTGTACTTAAAGAAGATAATGTTCCGGCTTCTGCTAATTGACGAATGAAAACCGCTTCTGAGTCAGTTTCAGCAATTAATTTAATATCGTCTATTCCGTTTGTTGTTGGTACTGCTACTACACGCATTTGATTTATTTTTTATCAAAAATATTTACTGAAGAATTTTTTTAAAAGGACAAGACTATAAAGCCAATCCTGTTTTTAATTTTTGTATTTTATTTTGTAACCCTATTTCTTTTTTGTCTTCGTAACAATTGAAAATAATAGGATTTTCAATAAAAAGTTTCTTGATTTTTTTTAGATATTCTAAACCAGATGTTTCACGATCTTTTCTTAAACGCTCGAGCTTTAATTCATCCAGTTCCATTTTATTACGTTCCCATGGAAGCTCCTCTGAAGAAACAACTAAAGAAGATTGTGTTACAGAAAAAGTTCCGGCAACAGCTGCTTTAGAAATTGTAAAAGCTACAACGGACATTTCCGTAAGCTCCTGAACTCTTTTTACGATTGGATCTGTAGAAATAGTTTTAACAAAATCAAGCGTGCATTGTCCGAACATCGGATTTATATAACGCTCCTCCACCTCAATCATGTAAGGCTTGAGTGCTAAAAATGTTTTTCTAGAATTCTGAATATCAAAATAAGAATTGAAGGTTTTGGTGTGACGAACGATTCCGGATTTGAAAACTGTGTAATAAGAAGAATCAACCCACTCTTGAAAATCAGATTCGTTTTCTTCCATAATTTCAAAAACAGAATCAAGAGCTTCGTTTGCAGTTTCTAAAAGTGAACGTTTTAAATCGCGAACATCTTTCCAATCTGCAGGCTTGCTTTTATCTGTCTCAGGAACTTTTAAACCATGATTTGTAACCTGTAAATTAATTATTGGCAGCGCTAATAATAATGCATAATGAGCAGCTGCTTCTTCAAGTAATACTTTAACTAAATTTATCGGTTCATCATTACCTTCAACATAAGTATGAACGATAATTGAATCATATTGTTCACGGCCAATTAATCCAATAATATATTTGCGTTCAGCTCTTTTTGTATAAGGTAGAACTTTCTTAAAATCGAATGAAGCCGAAACAACTATGTGCTTTTTTAAATCTTCAATTGTATTTATTAGTTGCGCCATATTAATTTACTATTTGGTTTTGTCCTGATTTTTCTTTGTCGAGTGTAGTAAGAACCATGTTTGGAAAACAACCTTCTAAATTAGGATCCCATAAATTAAAATCTCTAGTTAAATCCCATACCTCAAGTGTGATTTCTCTGCGTGGTTTTAAATTTGCACAAAGAATATTGTAAGCCTCGCGCTTATCTGATCCACTACCTGATAAATTTTTCCCTCCAGGGATTCCTAAACCTATAATGCAAGGATCTACTCCTAATGCAAATAAGATTTCAGAGTTAGCAGCTGATGCGTCTGGAAGATAAGAACCATCTTGCAAGTGGTTTTGAATTGGTTCGACTTTAATTCCTTCTACAAACTTTCCGTTTTCTTCAAAAACTGGAGAAATAAGCGATCGACCACCTGCAGAATTACCAGACATGTGTTCGTCAATAGCAGCTACTAATTCATTACGAATTTTTTGTCTTTTATCAGCGTCGAAATCCTCCCACTCTTCTTTATAAAAGTTTTCAAAGTATTGCTCTGACACATAAATTATATATTTTATGTGAGCTTGGTTCTGAAAAATTGCTTGTTTTAATTCCGGAACAGAATTAGCAACATCCATCCATCCATTTCTGTCAACTGCGTGCCATCCAGGTTTAGGATAATAACTTTCATCGATTAGTGGATAATAAGAAGGATAGATAAATTCATAAAATTTATTTTCTTGACACCAAATACGAACTTCTTCAGCAGACATATATGGATCAACAACAGGAACAGAAATAGTATATTCTTTATTATCATTGCTCCAGTCTGAATTGATATAAACATTTTTAATTACACCATCCTTGTCCATTTTTTCGAAACGACACCAAGCAGCCTTTTGTCTTCGAACTGAAGTAATTTTTTTAAAGTCTTTTGAAACAACAAAATGTGCAAATCCAATATTAAATAAAGTTTGATCTGCAATTATTTCATTCCAAAATCTATTTAATTTTGAATTTCTGACAAACTGCTGAATTTCAGGATACTTTAAAAAAGGAACAATTTTTTTTACCGAAGCTCCATTTTCATCCGCCGACTCGAGTTGAAGTTGAAACCCACTACCATAGTGAGCATTTTGCAAAGCACCAACTCCACCTACTGCAGATCCGTTTTTCAAATATTTTTTATTATAAAAATTTTGAGGATACAAATTATCAGAACCCCATGGAATTATTTCTCCTTTAACTTCCTGATTTGCATTATCAATAGGAATGGCTTTTGGCTTAACAAATTCAGTATTTAAATTTGTCATTGCAAGAGTTGCTTTTCCTACGTGTACTCCGATTGAATTAAAATGTCTCATGCTAATAATTGACGAATGTTCCGTTAAATCTGATTATATATCTAATTTTTATTTTTTTAATCTGTCCAGACTCCAGCTCAATATTCCTAGTTTCATTTTGCCAGTGGTTAGGGTTTTTTCTCGAGCGATGTTTTCTGTAAAAATGCTCAGCTTCTACAAATGGTTTTCCTTTTAATTTTTGGCCAACTAAAACTTTTGCATTCTTGTAAGATTTTAAAACTCCACCTGATTTATTGTATTTATTGAAAGTGCGAACTTCTAAATCAAAACTTACAGGATTTCCATCAGCATTTTTTTTTTTCATTAATTCTAAAACCTGTCTCAAAAAAATATGTTTTTCCATAATTCAAAATTCGTTATACAATAGAAGTGTTAAAAGGACATATAAAAACTACCTTGATTTGTTTCTGTAATCTCACTGTTAAAAAATAACTTATTGATTATCAAAATATTAGCCTAAAAATTTATTTTTATTTTCTCATATTTAACGATTCTGCCGGCCTGCCCCTGTCCTACATCTACACTTTCCTTTTAAAAAATAGCGATATATGCCACGATTTTAGTGGGTAAAAAAATTTTAAGGTTTCATTAAATTCATTGATTGACCTTTAAACAAAGGCAATGAGCCACGGTCGCCGTTGTCTGATATCAATCTCTGTACCTGCTTGTGGTATCTCCAGTACAACGGTATGTCAAACGTATCGGAGAAGTGAGTGGCGTGTTCTTGAGGTGTTGTCTTAGACTTCTCACTTCGTTTATCTTTGACAATTGTATTCGGTTGGTTACCTTCCATTGCTGGTGCATTCTCTAATGAGATGATTAAGTCTGGACAATTGTTTTCGTTTATCTCAACAACCGGCAATCCTTTGATTCCTCCGTACTTCAATATGTAATTCAATACGATAAACTTCTGATTATGTGGAGGGTTCTCATGCTTACGAGTCTTATAGATAACCTTCCATCCGTTGCGTTTGAATGCAGCTCCAGCCTGTTCAGCAAACGTAAGCTTTGAGTTAGGTGTCTTACTATTACCATTACGATCATAGTAGAACTCAATAACATTGTTCCCTTTCTTCATTGGCTCGTAGTAAGGAGCAAACTCTTCATCAATTAGATCATCAATAATCTTTGGAGAATTAACATAGAATGTTTTAAGACAGCGATATCTTTCGCCCTGGTCCTGAGACACAGTCATCGTCATGATGTTACCCCAGTCAATAGTAACGATCAATGGCTTGCTTCTCATATAATCAGTGTCTTGTCTACAATTAAAGTCTTTCTTTGTCGCCTTAACACCAACTTCCTGCAGATATAAATTATCATAAGCATAACGGTAATAATGCTTCTTTGGATCTAATGATGGATAAAATCCTTTAGTAGTTTTCTTAGGCCTGATATTCTTAATCTCAGCATCATAATGAACCTGTGATGGAGCTTCATCCCTCATTCTTTCAAACCAGTCTTTTGATAAGTTTTGTTTGTTAGCAAAAGCATTGGCTTTAATAAATAAAACTTTCCATGGCTTCTTTTTCGCAACCTTTTCTAAATCAGTAAACCACTGACCTTTTTGAGTCATTGCAACTGAAGAAGCATAAATTTCAGCATTACATAAAGGTTTATCATCATACAACCCACCACAAGTAGAACGATTAGTTGTTTGAACGTTGTTATATAAACGCTCTTTATCTAATAACACAGCTTCATCTCCAACAACAAAGCTTGAATTTAATCCACGTCCTGAATCCGGCATATCATTAGAAACCAAAACCATTATAAAACCATTAGAAAAATGCATGACATTATCCCATTTCAAAGGAGACTGAAACGGCATTTCATAACCTAATTTTTTGCCTGATCTTCCTACTACATAATCGATATCTTCATATATTCCAAACATTGCTAATCCCTGTTTAGTAGAAGGAAGTGTACGAGATAACATTTGTTGATATGTTTCTCCAACAAGCACTCCAGTAGCTTTGGGCATTTGAATTAAAGCTTCTTTAATGAACCATCCTAAAATAGTCGATTTTCCTGTTCCTCTAGACCATTCTAAAACAATCATTTTAATCCAAACCAATACGTTTTTTACAGGATTTAAAACTTTTTTTCTTGGAATCTCAACTGCAGCTAACTGAGGAAGATTTAGTGAAACTTCTTTATTCTTCATCATCATCAACCTCCTTTACTTCTTGAAATGGAATATTTTCAGAATCCACCATATTAAAGTCAAACAGCCCTCCATCACCTCTTTGACGAATAATCTCAAGAGCTGCAGGATCTGCTTTGATAATATAAGTTTGAGCCTGTAATTTTTCAGGATCAAAATTAATGTCGTTATCCTTGTTGAAGTTCCCTAGTTTTATACGCTGAGCAAGAACTCTTAACTCTAAATCTCCATCACCATTTTTAATAGCACGCTGCTGAAGTCTCATTAAATCTTCTTCAATCAAATACCTTTTTGCTTCAATTTGATTTTTAAAAACATCTCCAAAAACAGACATTGAGTCATTTACATATCTATAAGCTTGAGCTCTTGAACACCCATCATTAAAAAGAACGTTCATTGCTTGTTCCTTGGAATGATAGTTACACAACAAGTTCCATGCTTTGTATAATTTCAAACGAATTTTTTCTTGGTTATCTGAAAGAGTAACTTTATCAGGACCTTTTAGATAATACTTTCTGATTTTATCAAGTGTGGTTTCTTTTTTTCGTAAAATCAATTCTCCAGCCATATTGTTGAATTTTTACGCAAGGTTTTAAAAAGGAAAGTGTATAAAAAGGACAAAAAGAAAAGCCACTATCTCTAGTGGCTTTCAGGTTATTCTAAATATTTGTCGAGATCTGTTTTGGACAAAATTTGTCCATTTCTGTAAACTTCATATTCCAAATGATTATCACGCATATATTTTGTCCAACGTTTAACATTCACATCTACGAATCCTGGTTCCAGCTCCAAACATCTTGCTTGTCTCCAAGTTTGCTCACATGCAATAATCGTTGTTCCTGATCCTGTAAACGCATCACCCACTAAATCCCTTTGTTTTGAGCTGTTTTTTATAATGTAAACAAATAATGGTACAGGTTTCATAGTTGGATGATCCTCGCTTTTAGTTGGGCGATCAAACTCTAAAATTGTAGTTTGTTTTCGGTCCGAGTACCAAGGATGTGCTTCGCCTTCTTTCCAACCATAAAGACACGGTTCGTGTTTCCAGTGATAATCCTGACGCCCCATTACAATAGAATTTTTCAGCCAAATAAGACATTGAGAAAGTTTAAATCCTGAATCTTTCAAAGCTTTACGAAAATTTATTCCTTCAGTATCAGCATGGAAAACATAAAGTGGACAACCAGGAGAAGCTTTTGAAAAAGCTGCAGTATAAAAACCTAAAAGGAAATCGTAGAAATCATCCGATTTCATTTTGTCATTTTGAATTTTTAATTTGTCTTTTGTACCACCTTCATAATCTACATTATAAGGAGGATCAGTCAAAATCAATCTAAACAATTCATTCTGAAGTAATTTATCATAAACCGTAACATCTCTACTATCACCACAAATCAACCTGTGAGTTAATTTTTTCTGTAAACTTCTAAACTCGTAAATATCTCCAGTAACAGAAATTGGATTGACCGGTAATTCAGGTTCAAACTCCTCTTCTTCTTCATTAAAAAGATCAAGAGAAATATTATCTTCAGGAAGAGGAATGGCACTCACATCTAAACCTAATTCCAATAAATCAATATCAACAAAAATTGCGTTTAAAATATCGACATCCCATTCTCCAGTAGGAACATTAGAGCTAATATTGTAAATTTTAAATTCTTCTTCAGTAAGCGTTCTGCTAGGAACACGCACATCTATTAATTCATCACCACGGCCGAGCTCTAATAGAACCACTACTCTCTGATGTCCTGCAATAATCATATTATCTGTATTAATTGCAGGTATTTCAGCAAGATTGAAACGCTCTAAACTTGCTTTTAATTTTTCTTTTTTCTCATCCGACAATTTTCTCGGATTATATTCATAAGGAATTAGATCCGAAACTTTTCTTTTTTCGGTTGACCATTCCAAAGGCGACAATATCAAATCACTCATTTTTCAATAAATTTCTAATTGTTTCTAAATCGATTAATAATTGCTGTAGTTGTTCTTTTTTTCGATTATACAGATTTAGTTTAGTACGGTCTTCAGGAGAAGCTTCAACTTCTTGAGATAATTTATCCAGGGTTTTATTCCTTTTTGAAATTGAAGTTTGAAGTTGATCGCGACGCTTTACTAATTGTATGCCATTCAATTTGGTAAAGTCCTCAGTTTCTTTCATTGGCATAATTCGATTATAATCTTTCCAATGATTAAGAACAAACCAAGCTCTATCTATTTTCTCCCAAAGAATCTCAAGTTTAAAAATTAAATCAAACGCTTCTTCTTCAGCATCTGGATGCAACATGTTTAACTTAAACTTCAGCTCACAAGCTTCATAAAAGTCTGAAATTCTATTTCTATATGTTTCATGTAATTCCATTGGATACATGGCCATATTTTCTTTATCTAAAGAAGTAGTTGCATCTTTATTTTTAAAATCCTGAAGTATTGGTTCAATTACTCGTGTTTTTACTTCTTCTGTTGTAATTTTTTCGCTTTGCTTTATAATTACTGCAGATTTATTATTTAACGCTTTCTTGAGCTCATATTTCAATTTCAGTAAATTAGAAATATTTTCACGCTGAATGCTTTTTAAAAACAAATTGCTTTTAAAAGGCAAAGAAGCATATATCATTAATCCTTCTTGATACGTACCATTTTTATCAAACCATTCTTGTATATCCATAAAATCAATATAAAAAAAGCCAATCAATAGACTGGCTTTTCTTCTTTAAAACAACACAACACGAATATCTAAATTATTTAGATTCTAAAATTTTAATTCTAGCCTCAGCTTCTTCCTTAACTTTTGCAATATCAGGTTTAGCCAATGCCAAAATTTTAACATCTTGTACTCTTCGAGCTTTTCTAATTAGATCGATTAAATCATTAACCTTTTCTTTTTTAAATAACTCTTCAGCACCTTCTTTCAATCCTAAATGATGAAAGCCAGTTTTATAAACTTCTAACGAATTATTAGGAATTCCAGTTCGTAAATCAAACCTTGATCCATCATTTAAAATGAAAGAACAAGGTATTTGTAGATTTACTATTTCAAAAAATTTCTTCATCCGTTAAGGAATTACAACAGGCTCTTGAATTGTACTTTCATAAACAATTGGTAACGAAAACGCCTCAATTGTAAATTGAACACCTTTGTTATCCTCACCACCTTTACCTGTAGTACCTTCAACCTCGCTCATGTAAGCTGGATTGAATTTATCTCCAACTAAACGTTTTTGTCCGTCTCGTTCAGTAACAATAAACACCATAGGGATGTTTTTGAAAGTTCTGATGTAACCTAAAAGTTTTTTCGAGTTACCAGGAATATAAAAATCAAAAGATGATTTCGATTTTTTATTTCCTTTATTTCCAGGAGCTGAAACTTTTACTTCTCCCATATCTGACTGAACAGTCATTCTACCAAATCCTTTACCTGCAGAAAACACAATTGGAGAAGCTACAGTAACTGCAGATTCAAAATCATATCCTACGTCACCAGGATTCAAAGGCATTGGAAAAGTAGTGATTTGTGAGTGTACAGCGTAATATACACCTACTTCTGAAACTCCTGCTTGTATTTCTGAATTGATACAAGCTTCTAAGTTTTCATTTGCAATATCTTCAAAACAATTTGCCATGCTTATTTTTTTAAAGGTTTAACATAAGATACTCCTCCTTGGATCATTAGTTCCATCGATTCTGTATCTTCCATCCATTCTTTTTGAGTTTTCACAACATCTGCGAAACGGAAAGCTTCTGGAGCTTCTTCATCAAAAACATATTTAATCCCATTTCCGGCTTTAAAATGTTTTGAAGTTTTACCTTCAGGAACTTTTTCTACAACTGGAGAAGCTTCAACAGCTTTAAGTTGAGTTAATGCAGTGTCTAATGCTTCAGGTTCAATTTCAAACAAATCAAAACCAATGTGTTTTTTCAACACTTCAGATCTTGTTTTTGCATTTTCAATTACTACATTTTCAGCTGCAGTTCTTACTTCTTCCAAAGTAGAAGTATTGAAATCAACACCTAAAAGTTCAGAAATTAATGCAGCTTTACCTGCAGATAATTCCTTTGCTTCGTTTTCCGCTTCAGCTTCTGAAATAGCTGTTTTTAAATTTTCTATTGAAAATTCAGCAAACAACTCTTTATCAAAACCTAACTCAACAGCTCTTTTTAAAAGATCTTCGTGTTCAGATTTTTGATTTTCTGCAGTTTTTAAAGCGGTTTCAGCTTTAGAAATAGCTTTTTTTAACTGAGGTTCAGTAAGAGTCTCGGCATTCTCAATGCCGAGCTCTTTTGCTTTTTTTATTAATGCTTCCATTGATATAAACTAAAGATTATAAAGACTCTTCAGGATAGTACAATCCATTCAAAGTAGCATTACCTAAACCTCTTGTAGTTCCAACGGTGTCGTTCATGAATACTAATTCATTTACTGCATAATCGTAACCAAGTGTGAACTCAGCAAAAACTTTGATTTTGTAATCTTGTTTTTGTACATCAGTAATCGTTGCAGGGTTTTCGATAACATCGATCATTCTTGCAAAGTTTCCATCAATTGTAGCAGAAAGTTTATTATTGTCCATTCCTGGAACTGCAATAATTGTTCTACCACCTAAACGAGTTTTCAAACCTTTCTCCATTGAGAAGTCAGTGTTTTTTCCGAAAACATCTTCGTATAATAAAAGATAGTTTTCTGCATTTGTAACCGACATTTTAATTTCTTTTACAAATGGTTTGTACGTTTCCGGAAACCCTCTTTCGAATTTCAAAACTTCATCCAAAATGTTTGTACTAGACAAAGCATTAGTAGGAATTTTGAAACAAGGATTATCCGTGTTGGCCATTAAATCCGTGTGGATTTTATTTAAACCGTTCATTGATGCTCCAAATACTGTTGGAGTTGCAGCATTGTAAACCGCTTTAACAGATAAATAGTTAACATCAGAGATAATTTTCTGTCCTAAAACCGTCATAACGTGTTTAGAGATAGTTTTATCTTTCAAGTCTACTCCTTCATCATATTTTTGCTCAATCCAAGATCCTAAAATCTCAGCAGGAACAAAACCGAAGTTTACTTTCTGATGATAATCTTTCATTTGTTTTCCACGGAACTGAACGTCCGCCATTTCTGTCCAAGTAGGTTGGAACGCCTGTACAACATGCCCCAAAAGACTATGAACCGTTGCGTACTCACCTCTAACTTTAGGGATCAGTTTAGCATACTTGTTCAATAGAATTTCAGTAGACATGATGTTGCCCATTAAGATTGTCGGATTTTGAGCCGCAAACTTTTTGGTTTCTTCTAATACCTGATCGATATTTACTGACATAGCCTAATATTTATTAAAGATTAAAAATTAATTAAATTGAGTTGTAAACTTTATTGTGAGCTGCATTTGCATCCACAATGCTTTCTTCTTCAACATTATCACCATCTGATTTTGGTGTTTTCGGTTTTGCTCCTGGTTGAGCTCCATACTCAGCTACTTTTTCACCTAACATTTTAATGTTAGCTTCTGGAGTTGCAGCAGAAGTTAAACCTGCAGTAGTTACAGCCTCAGTAACAGCAGAAGTTAATCCTGTTACTTTTTCTTTTTCTGCAGTAACGTTATCTTTTTCAGTTTGTAATAAAACTGCATTACCACTTAAAGCAGCTTCAATAGTTTCTAATTGAGCCTCCGTAAGCTGCACTCCTTTTTTACCAGTAATTGTTGCAAGAGTTGGAATTCCTTCTCCTTCAATACTTACTAACTTTTGAATTTCAGCGAAATTTTTTGTTTTTTTAGACATAACTTTATTTTTTGAATTTGTTTTATTTGAATTGTTTTTTGAAGTTTTAGACAATTCAAAAGCTTTATTAATTGCATCCTGAAGAGTTCCAAGAGAATCAATTAAACCTTTTGATAAGGAATCAGAAGCGTTCCAAGTTCCACCTGCGAAAACAGATTTATCTACATTAGATCTTACTGCCTTTATATCATTAATAAAATCTTCAGCAATTGGATCTAATTCTGTTTTTATATATAATTCTGGATTTCCTTTTAATAACTCTTCAAATGGTTTGTTTTTTTCTGTAGATCTCGTAGCATATTCAGTTATAACTTTTGCTCCCATTTTTTCATAAATACCTGAAACATCTATGAAATGAACCATTACTCCAATACTTCCAATTGCATCAGCTCTGTTATTAGCAATAATATGATTAGCAGCTGAACCTATATAATAAGCAGCTGAACACATCATTCCATCTGTATAAGAAACAACTGGTTTCGAATATGATTTGATGTAATCATAAAATTCTGGAGTTCCCGAAACTTGACCACCTCCTGAATCTATATCTAATACGATTCCAACACAGTTAGAATCTTTGGCATAATTTTCCATTATTGCCATTTTAGATTTAGTTCCAGCTGGACCACATTCCTGGTTATATTTATAAATTGGATTTTTTAAATTTATGACAGCTACATATTGATCATTATTACTTTCATTGTTAAATGAATCAGCTGCTATTAAATTTGATTTGGATTTTTTACTTGAGACAAAAACCTCTGGTTCTATCTCATCAGAAGTGATACTGATATTTTGACCTTCAATTATAGAAAAAAGAGAAGGCAACAAAGAATAGCCGTAAGATTCATGAATGAACCATTTACCACTTATTAAAGAATGTATGTTTTTTATACTCAAAACAAAAAATTGTATCGTTACTATTATTAACGATACAATTTTACAGCGTTTACAGGCCTAACAAAAGGACAGTAATTTATGTTGAAACCTTTGAATAATAAGAATTTCCACGGCATTCCACAGAATAACCACAATGTGCTGCAGGATTCACACTATTGTCTTCAGAGTAACCATACTGTAAAGGCATTTCGTTGCAACCAAAAATTATCTTACCATCATTATGATGAAAAACTACAATTACTTTCTTATTTAAAAATCTCATAAGTTGATTTTCAGTAAGTGCACTTTGATTATTAATTGAAATTTCAACCTTGTAATCCCATAACATACCTGCATCAGTCATTTTAGTATTTGACGGATATTTTATGTCTTCAGGAAAAGGTAAAATTATTAATGCAGAATCATCATCAATTAATATATCTCTTTTCTCAAGAACATATTTCATTGGATAAAATACTTTTTTGGCATCCAGTATAGAAACCCTTGTTATATTCTTATAATTATCGTGCAAAAAATTTGTGATCATAACTCTAAATTTTATCTAATTTTTAATGGACAAATCGTGTGAAAAAAAAAATGTCCTTATACATTTCTAACGATATCTTTTAACAACGTTTCCATCTTAATATCTTCTTCAGTTATATTATAATGAAATGTAAACTGACGAACCGCTTCTGCTTTAGGCAAACTATTTGCATTGGCATTAATAGAAACGTAGGATCTCATTTCCTCTTTAAATTGCTTATCAATTTGAGCATTGAATTTCCTAATTATATTTTTATCAATGTAAATTCCAAAATCTGTCATGTATCTTAAAGAGATATCTACAGGAAAAGTAAGATCGTCTCCTACAGATTCTAACACACAATACCTTTTAGAAAGCACATCAAGAACTAAATTACCATAAAAATTGTTTTTTGTTACTATTAATTTTTCTCCGACTTTTTTCTGCAGAAACTTGTAAACGTGAGGTTTTACAGGAAAATGAACAGTGATGGTTGGTTTTTCGCTCATACTAAAAAATTAAATTTATTTGAAAAATCAAATATACATTAATTAATAGATATTTTTAGATATAAAAAGTTCAACAATTCAACAAGTTCAAAAACAGCACTTTACAAAAATAACCATTGTTGAACTGTCGGAACCGACACGATTTTGTCGGAACCTTAATAAAATGGTTCAACAAGTTCAACATAATTTTAGCTTATATATATAGAGATAATTATATATAAATCAAACAGTTATACATATATTGTTGAACCGTTGAACCGTTGAACCTTTTTTAGGCGTTTCTCACACTCTTTCCTTCTAAACCTTTTGTATAGGGGGTGCGGGGGATTTAGTATAATACTACTCCAGGAGAATCGCATTCGCTTCTTATAGAAGCTCATGTTTATGTAATTTGCTGTGCAAATTATGCTCAACGGCTCAACCGCTCAACTTCTTTGCCCATACTTTATATATGAGGGGGTGCGGGGGAGAAATAGAATAGGAAAAGCCCTTACGGGCTTTCTTTAATTCATCATCGGCAAAGCCGATGACTGTGTGTGAATACAGGAGTATTTATATGGTGCAGCAAGCTGCCTTTTATTCATTATCAGCAGAGCTGATAATTGTATTCGTGAAGTATTTAGTGTAAAATCTGATATCATCTTTTAAAAAGGAAAAGATTAAAGATTTTTGAGAAGAAATATCATTTATGTAAAAGAGTCTTTGTGTGGCTAAATAGTAAATATTAAAACGAACAGGAGTGTTAGATCTTATTCCGGACTTTTCCAACCATTTAGTAAATTCGTGTCGGAAATGAGCAATATACACCTCGTGGTATTCTTGTTCTTCAGGTTCTAAAGAATGATCTGTTTTTATTTTTATTTCGATGTCAGTAATTATCATGTGACAAAAATAAAAAGAAAAACCACTCGATTGAGTGGTTTAATGAAATGTTTTAAAAAGGAAAGTCTACAACTTCTACAATTGGCCGAAAAATAGTCGCGACAAAAATGCCTTTGTCGTCCACAAAATCAACATGTCCTGATGGTGTGATTTTATCTATTTTATATTGATTATAAGACCTAAAATTATTTGTGTATGTTCCGCTTCCAATGTGTGTTATTAAAACAGTATCACCTTCTTTTGCATTTAATTTTTTACGTTTTTCTTCAATAAGTTGATTTTCATAATCCTTTGTATCAATTTGTAACGACAATAATCTTATAGTTTTACCTTCAGGTGTTGTGGCTGAATATAAATCAGGAGAATTTCCAGTAAATTGATAATCGTAATAATAACAATAACCTTTTAATCTTTGATTATAATATTTATGATCAGGATCAGTAATTAAAATTGTTGTGTCCATACTTAAAATTCGAATAAATGATAAACCTGATTGAAAGTTCCCCAAATCTTATCCAGTTGCAAAGTTGCTATATAAACAGATTTCTCTTGTTTTATAAAAGCTCCAGTTCCAATTAAACCAAATTTTCTGATTTCAATTTCAGCTTCAGGATCTACTAATGCCCACATGCAAATTACTCCATCTTGTAATTCTGCAGATAATATTTGAGAACCTACAGGCATTTGTACACGATTTACATCTATCGGTTTTAATGGGAATTTCCAAATTGTTTTATTTTTTGTTTCCATAAATAAAAATTTAATAATCAGATCCTGAAGAACTACTATCGTAACTGGATGAATCAGAAGAAGACGAGGAACTGCTATCGTATGATGAAGAATATGACGAACTATTATCATCGGACCAACTTGCACTGGCTCCAGAACCTGAAAAGCCACCTCCACCAAAACCTCCATCGAAACCTTCTTCATAACGTTTGTCATTTCCTAATAAATCAGGGCTCAATCCTAAACCTTCTAAAATTTGAATTTGATCATTAATAGTTGGGTTTTCTAAATACGCTGGTTTAGAAAGCCATTCAGGAGAACCAATAGCTCCTGAAGAAGTTATAGGTGGAAAATCATTAGTTTTTCTATATTCTTTCATTTTATTTATTTCGTCATTATACCTATCTCGTAACTTTTTAGGTGGTTCCGGCACACCTCTCGAGAAACGTTTGAAAGGTTTTTGAAAAAGCCTAATTAACAATGTGATTATTGGCAGCACAAAAAATATGATGATCAATACTGCGTAAAATATTATTTTGATTGTTTCCATGATTATTTAGTTCTATTATTATGATCTTCTTTATCTTTAATCCATTCACTAATCTTATCTCTTAATAAAATTGATTCTGAAAGATCTAAATCAATATAAGCGTCTTGACCATCTTGCTCAATACTCATTTGAATAGTATTTGCAGGAGCATTTGTAAGTTCTAATTTTGGAGATATTAAAGTTAAAACTTTAGGATTTCCATCACATTCTATGTCTATTATTTTTGTGAAATTCACAAATTCATTTATTTTTATAGTATTCATTATTTTTTAAAATTATTTTTTGATTTACCAATATATTTACTCGAGCTTTCATTAATTGAATAAGTTGGTGCTGCCATAAGAGCATCAGCAGTTTTAATAAGTTCATCAAATTTTCGTTTCATACTTTCAGTTTTACCAAAACTTCTACCTTCATTAACGAAAATTACTGTACCTGAATTTCTAACTATACAAAGCTTTATAGCTTGTTGCATGGAATATGTCCAAAAAGTTTCTATATCTGCAGTTGTTAAACCATTATCCAGTAATAATTGTGTAATTGTGCTGAAATGTGGATTCTCGACAATTTCAAGAGTATCTGGAGCAATCAAATGCTTACAACCTTCATTATCTATAATCACCATTAAATAACCATTTCTATTAATTTTCGGGTCGGCTGATTGTAATTTTTGATGATCTAAAAGATGTAAATTTCCTTCAACTATTCTTGAAGTATCAAGCCATGTGGCTGCTCTAAATTTTTTATTTTGTAAAATATTCATGTGTTTGTTGTTTTAAATATTCATCGGAATTCCTAAAATTCCGATGAATTCCGGTTAGTTAAATAATTTTGTGTAAAAAGAAGTGTACCGTTATTAAAAGCAATAACATCAGTCCAACCATACCGCAAAAGAAACCAAGAAAAAACATTTCGTATTTTTCTATCTTTTTAATTAATGCATCCATTACTGAGCTAATTTTTCAATTTTCCAACCAGCAACTGTATTATAAACAGCAATATCACCATTATCTTTCGTCACTTCTTTTCCTTTTAAATTGATTTGAATTCTGACTTTATCTCCAGCTTTATAACTATCCAGTTCTGCGGTTTTGTCCTGGACAAATTGAACTTCTAAAGTTTGAGAATATTGTTCTTCAGTAACCACATGAACGTTTCTAATTTTAAACGCATTTTGACCTACTTCTTGAGTGTCTTTGATTCTTACGATTTTTGCTACGATTTCCATAATTAATATTTGATTTCTTTGTTATTAAAGTTTTCGGGATCATCTTAAAACTCCCTGAATTTTTGATTTGTTTCTGTTAAGCTTGATAAAAAAGTGTCTGAAGGATACTTTATCAACAACTTGTCCCACTCACTTATGATTTCCTTTCTATTTTTATCTGTCACATTTACTTGAGCAACTAAATGCTGATAACCTCCTTTTTCGGTTGGCCGTGCGTGAAATACTAAAAATTTAAAATTATATTTTGCCATGATTAAAAATTTATAGGTTTTTCTATCTTTTCAAATTCTATTACCCAAACCCATGGATTTAAATCCAGAGATTGTTTTCCATTAATTTTTAACCATAAACTTTTAAAAGAATCAATAGCGTTTTTTAAATCAAAAACATTATTACAGTAATTTTTATAGTTAAATAAACCTTCAAAAAAACCGTCATTTTTTACTCCTTCAGCAATTGCATCGGTTTCAGAGATTTCTTTTAATCTTTCAATTCGAATATCTGTTATCTGAAGGAATAATCGAGCTGCAGCTTTAGGCATGTGAATTGATGGTCGAAACTTTGATTTTGTTCCTTTTTTCATCTCTATTTCAACAAGAGCGTTTAATGCTTTAAAATTCTCTACAGAAAATTCATTTGATAAGCGTCTATCTGCTTTGAATTGAATTTTTAAAAACGATTTTTCTTCAAAAGGATTTCCATGAGGATTATATGTAGTTCCAAAAATTTCAAAAGTTTCTCTAACCCAAAGAACATCATGCATTTCATAAGGAAAATCTATGTCTATAATTTCATTTGTGACTATGTTCTTAAAACTGTAAAAACTTGTAATTTTCGGGAAGTCTAATGGAGGTGTTGCTTTTAATCCATAAGCATTGAATACAAAATTATTCGGTGATAAATTAATACAATTCAAACCTTTAGTTCTTCGTGTTTGAGTTTTTCGACCGTCAAGTAAAGCCAGAACCATATCTGTATTAAATAATATTGGTATGAATTTCATCGCTCTACTATTTAAAAATTAAAGTATAAGTGATAACTAAAAATATAGTTACTGCAGCTCCAAGTATTAAACCCATTATAAGGCCAATTATAAACGCTCTGTAACCTTTGTCGCTGTATTGTTTTGGATTCTTTTTATCATATTCAGAATTCCATTTTGATTTAAATTTGTTCATGATGTGTGTTTTAAAAATGTTCTGCATTTGTTAATGCATCAAATTGTTTTGATAAATGATGCAATCCTCTAAAATTGATAGCCGTTATATCTGTTAATATTTTCAACATATTTGAACTATCACATTGCTTTTGTAATTGTTCTTCATCACTTGAGTAATTGACTCTTTTACTGTGAAATCTTACTTCATTATCATTGTACATATAAGCACAAGAGTAAGTAGGATTTAGGTGTACAAAAAACTCACCGTGTCCAGGAGTGTGTAATTGAACCGCTGCAGCTAAATTGTGTTTTCTTAAAACCTCTTTTATTTCTTCAGCTGCTACTTTTAGTTTTGTTTCTGGAGACATCTATAAAAAATTAAAATGAGTTGCTGCTATCTCTCCAATTGTACCTAAATCTATATTTTCAGATTCTTCTTCAGAAAGTTCGTCGCCATTTTCATCAAAATAACATTTACTGATTTTAATTTCTAAATCATCATATTTTTTGGCTTTGTTGATTAAATCTATTGGATGATTTGGAATAATTAAAACCCTAGCCATTTCATGACCAATTCGAGTATTATATTCTAGTTGTTTTTCATTTAGTCTGTCTGAAGGAACTACTTCATAGTAATCGTCAATTACTACCGTCATAGTTTCTCTTGGAAAAGCGATTTCTGCTTTAATGCAGTCTTTTAAAAACTGATCTAATTCTGCTAATTTCATTTTTTTCTTAATTTTAGATTGATATTAAATTTTGTTGTTATTGATAATTACATTCGATAATTTCAAAACCTCTTAAATATTTAAAATCATTTTCTTGAGTTAGATATACAACACTTTTAAGTGTTTCTTCATTATCGTTCATGTGTTTTAAAATAACTAATTGGTTAATTTCTAATATTTGTTCTACACTTAGACATTCATCAAAAATGATTAAATCATAATTTGATTCATTTATTCTTCTACTTATGTATTTTAAATAAGTATTTGTTCCAGCGTTTAGTTTTAATACTTTTTCAGATGGAAGTAAACATGCCATTTTTTCAGATAGATAACTTTTACCAGATCCCTTTTTGCCTCTTAAAATAAATTGATTTGTTTTCATTTTTCTAAATTTTAGATCAATATTAAATTTTGTGTGTGTTCTATAATTGTTTCATTTTCATTGATTTTGATTTGCCAAAATCCGTTTTGATTTCTTTTAATAAGTTGGCCACTTTTACCGGAACATCTTGTTTTTACTTTTGTTCCTGCAGCTAATTTTTGCGAAAAAAACTTATCGTGTTCTGGCCAATCTTTAAACGGGTGGCAATAACATCCGTAAATTCCAATAGGCTTTTTCATGTGCTCTTTTATCAACTTCAGAAGTCTAAAATTGGCGTTTTCTCTTTTTTTGTAAAGCTTTACTATTTCACCATTTACTATTAAAGAATATTCCTTTTTTCCTGTCTTCAGTAACGAAGTGATAATTCCAAGCTCATCCAGTTGAGCTTGAATGAGCATAAATTTGCTAACTCCTTTTCTCATGCAACTAAATCTTTATTCAACAAATAGGTTTCTTTATATAACCGTCTAATCTCATCATAAAGACCAGGAATAACCTGTTTTACTTTTTTAGTTTTCCCTGGAGAAACTTCAATCTCAATTAATCTTGATGATGGCTTGTCTTCATAAACTTCTTTTCTAATATTTTCAACACCATTAGTGTTAATCACAATTTTACAACGGCTGCCATTGTAAACAACTGGTTTTGGATAAATGGTTATATTATTTTCCCAGCACCATTTCTGATAAATAAGTGATTCGTTTGGATCCATAATTATTTTTCTTCAGGTAAAAAAAACGTTGTTTGATCATCAGTTGAATCATGAAGATTTACGATTCCTAAACGTTCCATCATTGAGTAATTAAAAGCGTAACCGCTTGGTGTTCTGTCTCCCATTCTTTTACTAGCAAAAAGGCCAATGAAGTATTTTTTTGATTTCAAGTAATTTCGAATAGTTGTTTCATGAATTACTTCTTCTCCTTGACGCTTTGTAACTTCTTTGTGGTAATCCTGATGCACTTTTGAAAAATTCAAATACAAAATTTTATCTCCATTTGTATTTTTCCATGCCAGTTTTTCTCCTTTTTTCGGTACAACATTTACAACTGCATCAATTGATATTTGATAATCATCACCTTCCTTAATTTGTTTTTGAGATCCAGGAGTGGTTAAGTATTCAATCACTCTCCAGAAAGATGCTAAACCATCACTATCAGAAATTGTATCAGAATTATCAATAATAGACTGTCTAGTTAGTTCAAAATATTCATCGTATGTAAATGGAAAGTTCATTTTTCCCTGAAGAAGCCTAACAACTACTAAAAGACACAAATAATTTTCTAAAATTCTATTTTGAATATTCTCCTGGTCTTTTAATGAATTTTTTAAATCCTTCATCGTTTCAGAATATGTTTTCACAATTTCTGAAGCCATATATTTCCTATGTTTTAGAACATTTAAAACAAAACTGCTAATTCCGTTTTTATTCCAATTCATTAATTTATTATACTCCTCTTTTTCTTCAATTGAGCGTTCTTTCTGTTCGAAATTGCAAATAATTGATCGCGATGGAAGAGCTCCATCATCTCGAGTCGGTAAATATTGTCCGGCATAATAAATGGCTGAGTTAATTTTGTCGCTAGCGGTTCTGTTAGTATCAGCTCCTTTTCCCTTTTCACGGCCGATTCCATTCCAACCACCTTTTAGCTGTTGATGCTTGTCTTCGTCGATATCATCACGATATTCGTCAAAGAAAACAACCGAGTTTTTTACACGGCTTAATCTTCTTGAAATACCTACAATTGTACTCGTGTTAATCTCAAGAGCTGGCAGGTTGTAATAAAAGAAAGATTGTAAGCAATTTCCAAAACCTGATTTACCTGAGTCTCTTTGTCCGAAACCGCCCATTAATGGGAAATACTTCCAGTTGGCCAAAAACAAATCTCTAAAATTAGCAGCAATACAAAAAGCAACTCCAAGCTTTCCTTTATCTCCAAAAACTTTTACCATTTGCATCATCCATTGATCTAATGATATCGGAGCAATTTTATAAACAAAGTGCCTGTCATTTTCGTATGGATCATCATCTTCACGAGCTGATTTATATATTTCTGAATGCGATGGAGAATAGAAGTGCTGCACATCTGATTTATATTCGCTGGTGCCTTTTTCAAGGCCTTCTACATGTACAATTCCGTATTTATTTACTTTTAAAAAGTCATCATTATGAAAGACTCCATCAGCAAAAGCAAAGAAACCTTCCTTTTGATGGCCTAAAGTTTTAATTTCTGAAGCTGTAATGAATTCATTTACTAATTTTCTTGAAACCAAAAGAAAATGTTCATTTTGAGTACCAGGTTCCCAAAAGAAATTGCCTTCTCGAATTAAACGTTCTTTAAACTTCGTAAAATTGATAATATCGACAGAATCGAAATCAATCAAACGTTTGTGTCCGTGAACATTTTTCACTTCACATAAACGCTTATTTTCAGCATTACCGTCGATGTGAAATAAAGGTATTACAACAAAGTTTGTTCCTTCAAAAAATTCTCCGGCTTTTCCAACAAAATGATATGATTCTCCAATTTCGCAAAATCTATCTTGTAAAAACTGATCCTTTTTTCCACCTTCAGGAAGACGAAGTAATTTATTTTCTTTTTCGTCAGAAGTTTTAAGCTGCTCAGATTTTTTACGTTCAGTTTCAGTTTTAATTGTATTGATAAAACTTGATATTGTTAAAGGCTTCTGATCTAAAATTTTAGCAACCATTTTTACATAATGCTCCTGTACAATTTGATTTTGTACTAAAAATAGAGTATTTGACATACTCTCAACAGCTTGAGCTACTAATTCAGGTTCAAATTTTGGAAGTTCTTCAATATTAGCTTTATGCTCTTTTTCTAATGCATCAATTTTTTTATGAAGAGCAGCATTTTCACGTTTAAGTTGCGCTTTTTCAACTGGATTGGCATTCTTATATGCTTCATTTGTTTCAGGAACTAATCCAGCATACAAATCACTAATTGCTGTGTCTTTAAACCGTTCCAGTTCTTTAATTAAAGTAGGAATTTCAGAGTTTTTAGATTCCTCTTTTAAAAATTTAGCTTTCCATATAATTGCATCCTGCTTGTGTTTTTCAACAAAGTCTGGAAGATTACATTGTTTTGCTAAACTATCCGGATCTTCTCCATCAGGGCAAATAACAACTTCAACTTTAAACCCAAATTTCAAAAGAATATCAATATCTCTGTGAATTGCTCTTAATCCAGCTTTGTCGCCATCTCTAAATAAAATAACATGTTTACAAAAACGTGATAATAATCGAGCGTGAAAATCTGACAAAGAAGTTCCGCAAGTTGCTACAGAAATTGTAAGACCTGCTTGATGTGCTGCAATAACATCTGTGTATCCTTCCATAATCACAGCTTTTTCAGCTACAACTATGCTTCGTTTTGCTTGATAAAGTCCAAAAAGGAGTTTTTCTTTAAGATATAATTTGCTTTCAGGAGAATTCAAATATTTAGCGTATTCCTTATCCTTTTCATCATTTGAACGACGCCCACCAAATCCTACAACAATTCCTTTGTCGTTATGAATTGGAAATATTAAACGATTTCTGAAAAAATCATAAGAAACGTTGTTTGAAGTTTTTGAAAGTCCTAACGTTTTGGCAATTTCAAAGAAACCATTATTAATAGCTTGAGTCGAAATTAAATTTCTAGGTTCTTCAGGAGCAAAACCAATCATAAAGGCAGAAACTATTTCTTCAGTATAATTTCTTTCTTCATAAATCATTTTTTTTGCCCAGGAATCTGCAGGTAATTTAGCAAACTGTTTTTGATATTCTTTGTTTGCAAATTCGGCCATTTTTTTCATAGCCTGATCTTCGTCATCTAAACGCTTTTGATCTTCAGAACGCTCTTCATATTCTAATGGAATTCCGCAAATTTCTGCAGCTTTTTCAACAGCTTCAAAAAATGAAATTGAAGAATGTTTTTTCATTAAAAAGTTAATGGCGTTTCCTCCGAATCCTGCAGCATTATCGTAAAAGAAGTTTTTTACAGGGTTTACACAGAATGATGGTGTTTTTTCGCTAACAAAAGGAGATAAACAAAAATAATTAGATCCTTGCTTCTTTAGTTCTTCAGTGGCAGCAACCACATTATAAACTAAAGCTTCGTCTAATACAGCATCAATAGAAGATTGTTTTAAAAATTTCATATATAATTATTCTCCTGGTTGATTGTTAGATAATATTTCTGCGTCTTTTACTTCGATACTTAAACCTACACCGATTGTTATATCAGAATAATTAAAAACTTTATTAGTTTCGTCCCATCCCAATTTTCTTCCATTATCATTCCAAAATTTTTTGATAATTTTAGTATTTAAATCGTCTATTTGATTTTGATAAATAGGAGTTAATCTTTCTCTTTCTTCTTTAGAAAATAATTCGGATTCATTTAATTGTTTAAGCTGAGCTTTAACGCGATTTAAATCTGACTCAAGATTCTTATCTACTTTATGTTCAAAGTAAATTTTACAAGTTGTTACCATTATCATTGCTTCCTCATCATGTTTTACATCATAAGCAACACATCTTTTCCCATCCTTTGTAAAATAAAAACTCAACTTTGGTTTTCCATTTAAAAACTCTTGTTCAGCATCAAAGACATCTCCTTCATTTATGCCTAGTTTTCTAGTTTCGGAATTAGAATATGTTATTTCAATTTTTACTGGTTTATATGTTAATCCACTCATAGTTTTGGTTTTTAAAACCCGCCTTTAGACGGGTTAATTAATTAAAATTCGAAGCTGCACAGCTTCTGAAATATATAAGAACGTAGTGCTAAAAGCCTATTTTTGGACATCTCGAAGTTTCTTCTGATAAAAAGAAGTCAATTGCTTTTTATCTTCAGGATGAAGCTTCTTGTCTCTACTTATATCCGACAATTTGGATTGAAGAATATAAACCTGGTTTTTCTTGGTTAAGCTGAACATGCTGGAGCTGTTAAAATTCCTTTTTCATAAGCCACTGCTACTAATTTTGGACGACTCAAAACCTTAAGTTTTTGGTATAAAACCTTTTTTCTAGTTTCGAATGTATTCATCGAAATTTTCAAATCTTCAGCAATCACCAGAAGCGTTCTTTCAGTGGCTAGCATTTCAATCATTCTAACTTCAAAAGGAGAAATTGTTCTCCCATTAATCAAAATAGAACCGCATACTACACCTTCCATTGGACAGCTACCACGATAACCGCAATTAAAATGTTCAGAATTTGCAAGCTGTCCGTCTTTGAAGTCAGGAGCAGTATCAAAACTTCCAAACCTGCAAGTTGTGTATTTATTCAATTTTTCTGCTTTGGATGTATATCCAGCTAATTCTAGTGCAAGTCCTGCAGAAGGATTGTCTTCCAAGTCTGCTTGAATTGTGTCTAAAATGTGTATTGGAAGTTCAAAAAGAAACTTCACTCTACCTTCGTGTGTGGCCATTGCCTCACCGTTGTGGGAAAACAATTCGACATTGTTGTCTAAAAGTCCCGATGGAATTTGTATATTTGTCATCACGAAAAAAATTTACAGATTTTTAAACCCCTGAAGCTTTACAGAGCTGAAGGGGTTTTTTTATTATTAAAACCAAATTGTTTTTTTTGAGCAAGATTAGCCAGCCCAACTTGAACTAATGCATTCATTATATCTACATTAAACTTTATTCCTTTTCTTACTTCAGCTATGTAAGTTTTTGAAAAGTTCTTTTCAATTAAACCTTCCTTAATTTTTTCCTCCAAAACTTCCTGAACTTTCAAGATGTATTGAGCAGGAATATTCTTCAAACCTTGTTTAACCTCGTTTGGGGTATACACATTGTTTTTAATTCCGTTATTTGTTGTACTTTTGTTTATCATTAGTTTTATATTTGTTGTACTTTGATTCGACAAATATATATTAATTAATGGATATTTCTACAAATTAATGGAACTTTTTTTAATATTTTTTTTATATGACTATTGACGGAGACAAAATAAAACAGCTAATTAGCCACTATTCAGAGGACAAGGGATATCTTGAAAAGTCCTATGTAGTAAGGTTTTGTGAGGATAATAACCTTAATTATAAACAATGGAATGCCTATTGTTCAGGCACACAAAATTTAGGTTTAAAAATTATCGAGGTTTTAATGGATATTTTTCCTAATCTAAATTTAAACTGGTTATTGAAAGAAGAACTCAATATGTTTAAGTCATATAATCTAGTAGAAGAACCGAGAGAAATATATACTGCAGAAATATCTAATCAAGCACTATTTAATAAGCTTGAATCAATAGAAAAGAAAATAAATAAAGTGCTTGAAAATCAAAAATAATTCGATTTTTAGCACAAAAACGAAACAATTAAAGAATAAAATAACTGATTATCAACACGCTAGTTTGTGTAAAATTTTACTGGAGGTACCACTTTTAACCCTTAATTTCAATTGAAATTAGGGGTTTTTTGTTTTTTACTCATTACCAATTTTCAACTTTAATCTAACTAAAGCAAAAAACCTATTTTACGCTTTAATTAAAGCCAGTCTTTTTAAATAAAGTCAGATATCTTCAAAAATCAAAAAAGGAGCCCAATGGGCTCCTTTTTCGTATTTAAAAAACTTAAAGTTTATTATTGGTATCTGTAAGTAAATCTTACTTTATTACCAACTTCACTTCCACTTGTATTAATTTGATATGCTTCTATTACATAATCAACAGCTGTTGCAGGAGATACAGGAGTAGCGGTACTTTGAAATTTATTAGCTCCGCCAGTTCCAGCAGTTCCATTTGCAGGAACTATAATTTGAGCCTCATTATTTTTAGGATATCCAGCACCAATAGCTAAAGCTGATCCTGACGCACAAACTCCATCATTTAAATTGGGACCATAACAAAACGTAGTTAAATCTAAATTAGAAACTCCAGATATAGAAACTATTCTCATCTTAACTTTCATTTCAGATGTTGAAGTGTTTTTAAAATAAAATTTCAAAGCATTTGTTGGATCAACTAAACCAGCAGAACCAGAAAACACAATCACATCATTGTTTACAATTTCAGCATTTGACGGATATTTGTAAACTTTCAATGAATTTGTATTTGTTGGGGCAGGTGTCGTCTCATCATCCTTAGAACATCCAATTGTAGCTAAACCTACAAACAATAACATTACTATCTTTTTCATAAAATTTGGAATTATTTAATTATTATTTAATTATTATTCAATTATAATTTTTTCAGTTTGCTCACCAACTTCATTTTTCATTTTTAACATATATACACCTTTTTGTAAATTAGTTAAATTTAATGAAGTTTCATTCGTAATGCTTGATGCTTTAAATACTTCTTTTCCTGTAATATCTAAAACAACTACATCTGTTGGTAAAACAGTATCTATTGTAACTACCCCATTTGAAGGATTAGGAAAAACTTTAATTTTTGCTAATTCAAATGAGCTATTTGATAATAATTGAGTAGCTACACCTGAATTCATAATTTCTTTTGTTGCATAATCTTGTACAAAAACAATTACTTCTAAGTCTGTATATTCCTCAATAAAAGTACCTGATAAATCTACAGATAAATTAGTAACAATTGGTGTATCTGCTGTACAAGTTAAAACAGTACCAGACGCATCTGGCATCATTTTCATCATAACATTTTTGAAAGATGTTTCCCCATTAGAAGCTACATTTCCTGAAGTTGTTTTTTCTATCACAACTGCAAACAATCTGAATTGACCAGTTAAATACGGTGTAGTATTAACACTAACATTCATAACATTTCCAACTAAATTTTTTGTAGCAGAAACTGCAAAATAACCTTGTTGTGCTGCAGCAGTATTAACTTCAGTTTGTAATGCCGCTGTTGAACCAGCTCCAGAAGTTTTAGAATTTATAAATAATGTTGGCGCACCAGAAACTTGATAATACATTCTTCTAGTACCTGTTTCAGCAGTATAATATGGATCTCCAGCACCTGGCCAGTTTACTTGATAATTAATCAAACAAACATTATTAGAATTTGTAGAATAAAACGGTGTAAACGTACTAGAATTATATCCAGCACATGGTCCACAAGTAGAACTAGTAAATTTCTCTAATAAAGGTTTTTTAGAAGCCGAATTACTCGCAACTCTTATAGGTTTGATAACTTCATTATCAGTCAAATAATTATCAGTAGAACCATTTGGATTTGAAACCCAAACCTTTAAAGAATAGTTACCTGTAGTTGGTGTCCATTGTGTTGTATGATTATAATTATATGTAGCTCCAGGAGCCAAATTTAAACCAGTTAAATTTTGAGTATAAATTGCACCACTATCAACTTGCCAGTTTAATGTAGCTGTATTCACAATATTCAAACCATTGTTTTTAAAAGAACCTGTAATGTTTTTTGTTGTATTTGTTAAAAAAGTAGGTGTAACTGTTATCGATTCCAAACCTAAGTCATTATTTAAAAGCTGCTTAACAGAAACATTATCAACATACATATTAGTCCCGTATTGAGATGTAGCAACTAATCTTAAAAACCTTGCTCCTGCAGTTGAAGCAGCAATATTAAATTGATATGTATACCAACCTTCTGTAGCTACCGTTGGTAATAAAGACATTGATCTATTAATTGTACCTAATAAATTTCCAGCAGCTGGAGCTGTAGTTGCAGTTGATGTTAAATGCACAGCCACTTTATCTGCAGCAGTTGCATAACCACCATCGCGATACATCGCAAATTTCACACAATAAGTATTCGTACCAACTAAAGTAAAAGATGGTGAAGTTAAAGCATAAACATTACCAGCATCTATATCATAAGAGGCAAATTTAGCCATACCAGCTCCTGAATAAGGAGAACAAGTTGGTGCAGCACCATTTGTTACTCTTGTCCAACCTGCATTTGCAGAAGCACCTGATAATTTAACAACCGTCCAGTTTAAAGCTGTGTCAAAGTCTTCGGACATTACTTGCGCATTCATCTGAAAAAATGCAAATAATGCAGTAATTAGTGTAATTTTTTTCATTTTTAGTAGTTTTAGGAATTAAATCGTCACAATAGTAGTAAATATATTTTGAAAACCAATGAGATAACAAAAAAAAATTAACACGAATGTTAATTTTTTAACAATTTTTTAATGATAATTTTCTATTTAAATAATAAAAAAAACCATATATCATTTACCATTACCTGATTTTAACGAAAAAAAAACAGATAAAAACTAGAAAAATAAAAAAAAATAGAAATTTCATTTATTTTACAGAAATGGTAAAATTTCATTTTTTAATCTATCATATTCACCTTGAATAATTAAATCATTGTCTAACAACTTCTTATAATTATTCAATTTATCAAATAATTCGTCTTTTGATAATTCCGAAAGCTTTTTTTCATGATGTGGAATTGGCACTTCTAATTCTGTATCTTGTACTGGAGGAATCATATCTGCCGAAATAATTTCCGCAAAATGTATTACTTCTTCTGTTGGAACTTCTTCAATTTCAACTGCAGCAGCAGCAACTTCAACAGCAGCTTCAATTTCAGTATCTGGAACAGGATTTACATTTATTGATACTCCGTTTTTCAAGATATCCAATTGTTCTTTTGCATACGTATATAATTTACGTGCTTGATTTTTTGGCAAATAATCAACCGTATGCGTTAATTCCGTTTTAGTTGAAAAGGAAAAATCGGAACCTAGCAGACCTTCTTTTACAAAAGTTCCAGCAATATCGTCCCAATCATAATCCATAAATCCCATTGACAAACCTAAGTTTTTAGGTTTACATAAAATAATACGTTTGTTTGTGACTACAATACTATCTGGAAAAACCGTAATGGCTGGTTTTTTCTGAACAGCGATATAACCTACTTCTTCATTGGACATTAATAAATTTTCTAATTTAGACGTGATTTTCTCAATTGCTTTCGGATCTTGGTCTTCGTTTAATATTTTCTTTAAATTATCAATCATTTATTCTGAATTTATTTCAGAATCTTACGAATCTGAAGGTTAGAAATTTTAATATGTATTATCAAAAGTAATGCCTTTATTTAAAAATATCTAAAGTCTAAATATTATTTTAAAATAAAAAGCAAAAGTATTGTATTTTTATATGTAAGATATAACCGTTTTAATGATCTAGCAAGAGACGGTAGTGGAACACATATTTATCAATTTCTTAATGAAGAAACTATATTTACAACGGTAAATTTAATTACTAGACCAACCTGTATATTAAACGCTAAATATTCTGTTGACAATAATGATAACATTAACAACTCGGATCCTCACGTTTTAGGAGTAATAGAAATTAGAGGTTACGAATGCGAAATAAACGCAACATATTTAGGAGGGTAATATTTTTCCAATAAATATAAATAAAAGTTGCTTCTTTAGTCAGTTTTTTTTTATATTTATACGGCTTCGCTGTATTTTTTTAAACAGTAATTAATTAACAAATTTTACGGCTATACCGTAAAATTTTTTCTTAATTTTAAGTCAAGTTTACGTTTCGCAAGATTATTATTAATTTTAAATTTATAAATAAATATCAAAAGAGTAGATGAAAGCATTAAATATATTTATTGTAGAAGACGATGTTTTTTTTGGACAAACCTTAAAATATCATTTATCATTAAACCCTGAATATAATGTTCATCTTTTTGAAAATGGAAAAGATTGCCTAAGTAATTTTCATTTGAAACCTGACATTATATGTTTAGATTTTGGGTTACCAGACATTGCAGGTGACGTACTTTTAAAAAAAATAAAAGAAATTAACAATAAGATTCCAGTAATAATAATCAGTGGTCAAGAAGATGTTGAAGTGGCCATAAATTTTTTAAAAATAGGTGCGCATGATTATATCGTAAAAAACAACCACACAAAAGATTTACTTTGGAATGCTATTATAAAACTTAGAGACAACATGAATTTAATTCATGAAGTGGAAGAGTTGAAAGAGAAATTAGAAGAAAAATTTAGCTTTGAAAACACAATTATTGGTCAAAGTGAAGCTATAAAATCGATCTATACAAAAATTAATAAAGCCATAAACAATACTATTAATGTTTCTATAACTGGCGAAACAGGTACAGGAAAAGATGTTGTTGCAAAAGCTATTCATTATAATTCTGACAGAAAAAACAAACCATTTATTGCAGTAAACATGGCTGCCATCCCAAAAGACTTAATTGAAAGTGAGTTTTTCGGACATGAAAAAGGTGCATTTACTGGAGCAGATAGCAAAAAAATAGGAAAGTTTGAACAAGCAAATGGTGGTACAATTTTTCTAGACGAGATAGCTGAACTTGATTATAATTTACAAAGCAAGCTTTTAAGAGTCATCCAAGAAAGAGAAGTGGTTTCAATTGGTGGGAAATCTCCCGTAAAGTTTAATGCCAGATTAATTATTGCCACACATAAAGATTTAGTAGAAGAAGTTAAAAATAAAAACTTTAGAGAAGACTTATATTTTAGAATTATAGGATTACCAATTCAAATACCACCTTTAAGAGAAAGAGAAAATGACATACTTTTACTCTCAAAACATTTTATTGAGATTTTTATTAAGGAAAATAAATTAAAACCCATTTCAATTTCAAGTAGCGCAAAATCAAAATTACTTAAATATCCTTTTCCAGGTAATATTAGAGAATTGAAATCAGTAATAGATTTAGCTTGTGTAATGTGTGATGGCAAAACAATTAATGATGACGACATTACATTTTCAAATTTAAATAGTGACAATTTTTATTTTACCGAAGAAAAAAGTTTAAAAGAATATACCCATGAAATCATTTTACATCATCTTAAAAAAAACAACAATGATGTAGTAAAAACAGCTCAAAAACTAGATATAGGAAAATCAACCATTTATAATTTGTTAAACACTTTAAACTCAGATTCAAAATGAAAGTAGCTACATTTCTTTTCAAAGACAATGCCATTATTAAAGAGTCGAATGTGGAAAACATTCCCAATGAAAAGGTTCAATTATTAATTGGATTTGGTGAAAATAAAATTGTAATTGACGCAAAAACTTTTTCTTTTTTGAAAGAAAAATTTCCAAACGCAACAATTACACTTTGTTCAACAGCTGGAGAAATATATGGAATAGAAACCAATGAAAATACGCTTTCTCTTACAGCTATACAATTTTCGTCAACCACAATAAAAAAAGCAAGTGTCAATATAACTAACATAAAAAACAGTTTCAACGCAGGTGAAGAACTATTCAAATTACTGCCTAAAGAAAATTTAAAATTAATTTTTATTTTATCTGACGGAAGCAAAGTAAATGGAAGTGAGCTAGTAAAAGGTTTAAATAAAAACAATGTTGATAATATATTAATAACAGGTGGATTAGCTGGTGACGGAACAAGATTTTTAGAGTCTTGTGTAGGATTAGACGACATCGCAAAGTCAGGAAACATTGTAGCTATTGGTTTTTATGGCGATAAATTAAAAGTTTCTCATGGTTCAATGGGTGGTTGGGAAACTTTTGGATTAGAAAGAGAAGTGACCCTCTCAAAAAACAATGTATTATTTGAAATAGACCATAAAAACGCTTTAGAACTTTACAAAAACTATCTCGGAAAATATGCCAATGAACTCCCAGGTTCGGCTTTATTATTCCCACTATCTTTAAAACTATCTGATAGTTCTGATTCTATTGTTCGCACCATACTTACCATAGACGAAGAAAATCAATCCATGACTTTTGCAGGCGATTTACCAATAGGAAGCAAAGTAAAATTTATGAAAGCAAATTTTGATAAATTAATTGATGCCGCAAGTGAAGCAGCAACAAATAGTTTATCCATAAATAATATGCAACCAAAATTAGCCATCTTAATTAGTTGTGTCGGAAGAAAAATAATACTTTCAAATCGAATTGATGAAGAAATTGAAGCCATTGCAAAAACTTTTGGAAAAGACACTTCCATCACTGGATTTTATTCCTATGGTGAAATATCACCTTTAAATCCTTTAACAAATTGCGAATTACACAATCAAACAATGACTATCACTTGCTTTGAAGAAACGGAATAAATATGGAACAACATAAATTACTTCAAAAACAAATTAACAAATATTTAAGCGACTTCAATTTAGAAGATAAAACGCTTCAAAATTTTTTACAAGCCGTTAATGAATCGTATTTGTCTTTTGACAGAGATAAAGAGATTTCTGAACATGCTTTTTTAGAAAGTGAAAAAGAATATTACGAAGTTAATGCGAGTCTAAAAAAAGAATATGAGTTAAAAAAAATCTCAATAACTAATTTATACAACACTTTAGAAACAATTGACGATGATATTAAAGAGCTTCACAACAAAGAAAATCTTGATGATTTACTATTCATTTCAAAATATTTAAACAGTCAAATTGAGAAAAGAAGAGAATCTGAAAAAAATCTTGTCACAACTGTCGAATTATTAAAAACACTTTTAGCTAATCTTCAATCCGGAATTCTTGTTGAAGATGAAAACAGAAAAATAGAATTTACCAATGATCTTTTTTGCGATTTCTTTTCTATTCCTGTTGCCCCTGAAAATTTAATTGGATTAGATTGCACCAATTCTACAGAACAAGCAAAAGACTTATTTAAAGATCCAGAACATTTTGCATTGAGTATAGAAAACGCTTTAAAAAATAAAAAAATAATAACCAACGAACGTTTTGAACTGAAAAACGGAAAGTTTTTAGAGCGTAATTATATCCCGATTATAATTAAAGAAGAATACAAAGGACATTTATGGAAATACACCGATATAACTGCTCGAATTGAATCGCAAAAACTTTTAGAACAAAGTGAAGAACATAACAGATTGATTATGAACTCTTCCTTAAATGCCATTATTACTATTGATAAAAAAGGGTTAATTAATTTTTGGAACAATCGTGCAGAACAAATGTTTGGTTGGAAAAAATCAGAGGTTATTGGAAAACCGCTTCATGATACTATCATTCCTGATGTTCATAAAGCGAATCATGTAAAAGGAATGGAACATTATTTAAAAACAGGTGAAGGACCAGCTTTAAATAAAAACTTGGAATTACCAGCAATCAATAGAGAGGGATTTGAATTTCCTATAGAAATTTCTATTATCCCTATTCAACAAAATAATGAATTGTTTTTTTGTTCCTTCATACAGGATATTTCAGAAAGGAAACAAGTAGAAAACCAATTAAAAATTCAAGAAGAAAAATACAGAAATATGATTGCCAACATGAATTTAGGTATGTTGGAAGTAGACAATGAAGAAAACATTAAGTTTGCAAATCAAAGTTTCTGCAAAATTTCTGGCTATGAAATTGATGAATTAATTGGAAAAAAACCAGCAAATCTTTTTGTTTTTGGAGAAAACATAAGAAAAATAGACGATGTAAAAGAACTAAGAAGAAAAGGTCTTTCAGACATCTATCAATTGCCAATTAGAAATAAACGAGGTGAATTACGTTGGTGGACAGTTAGTGGAGCACCTAACTATGACGATAAAGGAAATTTAATTGGCTCCATAGGCATTCATTTAGATGTTACAGAACAAAAACAATTAGAATTTGAATTAGAAGCTGAAAAAATAAAAGCTTTAGAAGCTTCAAAAGCAAAAGAAGTTTTTTTAGCTAATATGAGTCATGAAATCCGAACACCACTTAATGCAATAATTGGGTTTTTAAGAGAATTAGAAAAACAAAACGTTTCTGAATTACAATATAAATATATTGAAAACAGTACAATTGCTTCAAAACATTTACTTTCAATAATTAATAATATTTTAGACATTTCTAAAATTGAAGCCGGAGAAATGAACTTAGAAATTGAAGATTTTGATTTACATAAAACTATTGAAAATGTTTTTAAAGTATTACAACCTAAAACGGATCAAAAAAACTTACTTTTCAGAACCTTTTATGACGATTCACTAACCAAATATTTCAAAGGTGACAGTTTAAGAATTGAAGAAATTTTATTTAATTTAGTTGGGAATTCGATAAAATTCACCAATGAAGGAAGTATATTAATCAGTTGTCGCTTACTAAAAAACGCAGCTTCAAAACAAACCATTTGCATTTCTATTGAAGACACAGGCATAGGTATGGAATCTAATTTTATTACTTCTATATTTAACAAATTCAGTCAGGAAGAAAGTAATAAAACCAAAAAATATGGTGGAACGGGTCTTGGCATGTCTATTACAAAACAATTAATAGATTTAATGGGTGGTGAAATAGTAATTGAAAGTAAAAAAGATCAAGGCACCAAAATTGAAATTCATTTAACTTTAGAAAAAGGAAATGTAGCAAACATTACGTATGACACTTTTGATTCTTCAAATATAAATTTAGAAAACAAAAAAATTCTTTTAGTTGAAGATAATGAATTTAACAGAATGGTCGCTCAAAACTCTTTAAGTTCTATAAATTGTATAACCACTGAAGCTGAAAACGGGAAAGAAGCCATTGAAATTCTTGAAAATAACACGTTCGATTTAATATTAATGGACATTCAAATGCCAATTATGGATGGTTTTGAAACCACACATTTTATCCGAAATAATTTAAAACTAGATATCCCAATAATTGCTTTAACAGCTAATGCTTTTAAAACAGAAATTGATAGGTGCAAAGAAGTTGGGATGAATGATTATGTTACTAAACCTTTTAATGAAAAAGATCTTTTTGAAACCATAATTAAACATTTAAACTTATCAAATAAAAAGGGTGAAATCATAAATACGGAAATTAAATTTTATAACTTAACGCACTTAATTGCTTTAAGTAAAAATAATACTGAATTTGTAATTAAAATGCTTCAGATCTTTATCAATCAAGCTAAAGATATTATTACAAAAACGGAAGTCGCCATTGAACAAGACGACTTTTTTGAAGTGAGTAAATTAATGCATAAAATTAAACCAAGCATTGAAGGTGTTGGCATCGATACTATTTATAATGAAGTTAGAGAATTAGAAAAAATTAGTTTAACTTCTACTAATAAAGAAAAAATTTCAGAATTGTTTGGCACCATAAAAATAATTCTGTTTAAAGTGATCGAACAACTTGAAGAAAATGAAATGAACTAATTAAAATTTGGAATTTATTTCCATATTTTGGAAAAATATCGTAACCTACAAATCTTAAAACCTTGAATTCATTACGTTTAACATCTTGGCATCAAATTGGATTATATAATAATAAAATAAATTTTTTTATTATGGAAAATCAATCTGAATTCAAGTTTTTTATTGTAGACGACGATGTTTTTTGCTCTAGTTTACATGAACAATATCTTAGAAATATAGGCTGCACAAATATTACTCATTTCACCAACGGAATAGATTGTTTAGATAACTTGCATTTAAATCCAGATATCATATTTTTAGATCATGACATGAATGATTTGAATGGCTTTGAGGTGTTAAAAAAAATCAAACGCATCAATCCTGGAATCTATGTAGTAATGATTTCTGGACAAGAGAACATAAAAACCGCCGTAGATGCTTTAAAATATGGAGCTTTTGATTATTTAATAAAAGATGAAAATGTTTCTAAAAAAATAGAAACTTTAATCTCAAATATTGTTAAAATTAAGGAAGAACTAAAAAAATCAAACGCTGGTTTTGTTAGTAAAATACTATCTTTCTTTTAAAAAATGAAAATATAAACATCATGAGAACGAACATTATAATTGTATACGGAATTCTTATTTCTCTTCTAGTTTCATGTAAAACACAAAATTTACTAGTTGATAAAAATGAAGTTGTAGACATGAAACCCTTTTTTTTTGATAACACGTATCAATATAAAATTGAAAAAGATGATAAAATATCTATATCAGTTTGGGGAGAAGACAGTTATAGTGTTGGGTCGGTTTATGGTATCTATAATTCCAATGAAGTATATGGAAAATGGCTTTTAGTTGATGCGAATGGTAATATTGAAATACCGAGAATTGGCACCACAAATGTTTTAGGAAAAACAATTCCAGAATTAAAAGAGATTTTAAAAAATAATTTAAAAGAATGGCTTTTATATCCTGTTGTGGATGTTAAAGTTTTAAACAAAGAAATTACTATTTTAGGAGAAGTAAGAAATCCGAACACTATTTTAGTTGATAAAGACCATAATACTTTATTAGAAATTGTGAGTAAAGCAGGTGGATTTGAATTTTATGCCAATTTAAAATCTATAAAGGTATTGAGACAAAACGGAGAAAATGTATATGTAGCAAATATTGATTTAACAAATGCAGTTGATATTCTCAATCAAAACATACAGCTTCATCCTGGTGATATTATTATTGTTCCTTCAAAAAAGAACAAAGAATTTGACAAACGCATCTCTACAATCATTCCTTTTACAACTACAGTTAGTGCCGCAGCTATCATAATGGGATTATTTTAATTTAAAGTATAATGAACGAAAACCTAAGAGTACTTAAACCATTTTTAAGAGGATTACCATTTATAATTGTAACTGTTATCCTATCCGTAATTGGTGCAAAAAAATATTTGAGTTATACCACTCCAATGTATGAAAGCACAGCAAAATTAAAACTGGCTGATATACAAGAAGGAGTGTCTAATGCCAATTTATTTAAAGATTTTGATGTTTTCGCAACTGCAAATAAAATAGCTACTGAAATTGAAGTTTTAAAATCTACAGAATTAATTGAAAAAACAATAACCGAATTACCGTTCCATACTGAAATATTTAGAAAAGGCGAAGTACGAACAGTAGAACTTTTTAACAACTCCCCAATTTTAATTGAAAGCACATTCAACTCTGATTACTACTATAATAAGAAAATAGAGGTTGTTGTGCTTTCTAAAAAAAAATTTACTTTAAACATTCCGAATGAAAGCAGTATAAATGGTGAATTTGGAAAGCCTATCATTTTAACTAATGGACAACTGATCATTAGCTTAAATGAAAAATATTTAGCCACAAAGAAAAACGCTACTATTGTAGATGCATACGAAATAGAATTCTTAAGCAAACAACAAGTAATGGCCAAAATCTATAAAAATTTAGATATTGTTCCAGTAGATAAAGATGTACCTGTTATACGAATAAACCTGAAAAGCAACATACCTGAAAAAGCAGCTTTGTTTGTAAATAAGCTTTCTGAAATGTACATAAGAGATTATATTGAAAACAAATTTAGAGCCGCAAATGTTACTGTAGATTTTTTAAATAATGAAATTTCAGCTGCCGGAAAAAACTTAAGCAACTCAGAAAACAATATACAAGATTTTAGAGACCAAAAAAAAATTATCAATTTTCGTCAAGAAACAGAAACAGATTTAAGAAAAATATCTCAATTAAAAATCCAACAAACAAATATAAAAATGAATCTTGATGCGATCAAGGATTTAAATAAATATATAGCCAATGGGGAAAAAGACTATCTAAGTTTAGCCGCAAACTTTGAAAGTTTTTCAGATTTACTTTCAACAGAAATGGTTAAAAGCATGAAAAAACTTCAAGCGGAAAAGAAAGATTTATTACTTACCTATACACCAAACAATGAAAAAGTAAAAATCGTTGACGACAAACTGAATGATTTAATCTCCTATCAAATTGAAAGTATTAAAAACACTGAAAAAAATCTTCAAATAAAATATAATGATTTATCAAATGATATAACTGAAGCAGAACAAGTTTTTAATGACCTTCCAGAAAAAGAAAGATTAATGACTATACTGGAAAGAAAATTTAATGCTTTTGAAAAAAACTATAATTTCTTAAACGAAAAAAAGATAGAAGCAGATATCGCTAAATCTGCAAAAATTGCATTTCACAAAGTTATTACTCCGGGTGAAGTTTCAAAAAGTCCTGTATCGCCAATTAGAATAATAATCATTTTAGTAGCGGCTTTTCTTGGCTTTTTAATTTCAACAATACTAATTTATGTAGTTCATTTTACAAAAGCAAAAGTTAATGATGTGGTTACAATTGAAAAAAATAGTACTATTCCAATCGCTTTATCAACTCCCCATTTGAAAGACCAGAATGCTATTGAAATTAATTTTTTAAAAGAAGCTTTGCAACTTGAAATTAAAAATATTTTAACTTCTAAAAATATCGTTACCATTACTTCTTTTCATGATTCGAAAGAACACTTATTTCATAGTAAAAATTTAATTATTGCCCTACAAAAACAAAAAAGAAAAATATTAATCATAGACAGCACAAGCGAATTAAAAGAATTAGATAACGGTACTAATTATATCAACTTAAACGACAACAAGTTTTTAAAATTAAAAAAAGAGGATTTTGCAAAACTGATTGAAGAGAAAAAAGAGGATTTTGATTTATGTATCATACACAATCAAACATTAAAAGACGGAAAATTAACGTTGCTTTTAATGGCATTAGCTAACCAAAATCTTTTTATATTAGACAGTAGAAAAACATCTGAAAATACCATCTCAAAAATTGAAATAATTAAAGAAGAATACCACTTGTCAAACATGTGGTTTATATTAAATAGGAGCGGTTATAATCCAAGTATACTTACAGAAATTAAAAAAATATGGTATAAATACTCGAAAAGAAAACCTAAATGAAACGAATTATAAAAACAATCAACGCTCCTACTCTATTGGTTTTATTTGACCAATTCATGTATAGTGGAAGTAATTTTATGATTACTATTATTCTAGCAAGAGTATTAAGTGTCATTGAATTTGGTTTGTTTTCATCTATAATTATTTATACTTATTTACTATTAAGCATCCTTTCTGCATTTCTTATTCAGCCCTTTCAAATTGCTTACCCAAAAACAGAAAACAAACACGAATATTTTCAATTCATAATTTACAGTGTATTGTGTTCTTTTTTACTACTATCTGTCGTCAACTTTTTGATTTATTTATTCCTACCAATAAAATCTTTCTCCTTCCTAACGCTTACCTTTTTTTTTATTACTTATATTTTTCAAGACTTATTAAGAAAAACTTTATTAACAAAGAATGCAATTAATAGTGTTGTTTACATGGATGCTTTCTTTTTAATCTCCATTGTAATCTGCTATTTTAGTATAGATAAAAATCTTAATTTAAATAGCGCCTTACTTATAATTTCATTTTCAAATTTACTGTCTATTGGTTTTGGTATTTTACCTTTAATTAAAACGTTTCGAAAAACAATAAACTGGAAAATCTATTTAAAATCTCACATGCTTCAAGGAAAATGGTTTGTTAGTGTTTCTTTACTTCAATGGGGAAATAGCAATTTAATCATTTTGTTCTCAGGGATTTATATTGGATTAGAAGGCATTGGAGCTTTACGTTTAGTACAATCTTTCTTTGGAATTTTAAATGTGCTTTTACAAGTTGTAGAAAATTATTTTTTACCTAAAATTGCCAAACTTTACCATGAGAACAGACAAACTGCTAAACAATATTTATTCAAAATAACGCTTAATGGTTTATTTATTTTTGGTTCTATTTTACTTCTACTTTTCATGTTTCCGGATAAAGCAATTATTTTAGCTGGCGGAATTCAATATGTAAAATATGGTTTTTTAGTACAATTTATGGCTGTATTATATCTGATCATTTTCCTTGGCTACCCTATAAGAATTATGATTCGCATCAAACTATTAAACAAATCTTTTTTTATTGGTTATTTATGCGCCTTCGTATTCACTTTACTTTCTTTTCGGTGGTTATTGGTAAATTATAGCATTTCTGGCGCAGTATTAGGCTTAATATTGAATCAATTAATCATGTTATTGTACTGGCAATTTCAATTGAAAAAAAATCACTTCATTTTATGGAAATAATTCATATTGTTCTAGGAAAAGCAAACCCAAACCGAATGAATGGGGTTAATAAAGTTGTGTACCAAATGGCTGTTAAACAAGCTGAGATGCAAATTAAAGTTTCCGTTTGGGGAATAACTGCAGACCTTACAAAAAATTTTGAAGAAAGAAATTTTGAAACACGCTTATTTTTAAAATCTAAAAATCCTTTTACAATTAGTGCCGAACTGAAAAAAGCATTACTTTCAAAAAAAGAAAATACCATATTTCATATTCATGGTGGTTGGATTCCGATTTTTTATTCTATTTCGAAAGTTTTACAATCTAATCAAATCAATTTTGTTTTTACACCTCATGGTGCTTATAATACCATAGCCATGAAAAGAAATTTTTGGATAAAGAAACTCTACTTTCAATTGTTTGAAAAAACAGTTTTAAAAAATTCAAAAAAAATTCACAACATCGGTAAAAGCGAAAGTACCGGTTTATCTACTTTTTATAAAAACAACAAATCTGTGCTGCTACCTTATGGATTTGAAAATACGATAAAACCAGAATTATTTACTCCAAAAAATGAAGATATTGTTTTTGGTTTCATTGGCCGATTAGATATTTACACTAAAGGACTTGACACTTTACTACTTGCGTTTGAAAAAGTAATAACTCAATTTCCAAATGCAAAACTTTGGATTATTGGCGATAGTAATGAGAAAAGCAAATTAGAAACTTTGATCATAAAATATAAATTGAGCGAAAATGTAATTCTTTTTGGCAGCCAATTTGGTGAAGAAAAAAACAATCTTTTAAAAAAAATGGATGTATTTGTACATCCCTCAAGAAATGAAGGCTTACCAACTTCTGTTATAGAAGCAGCAAGTTTTGGTAAACCATGTGTAGTTTCAAATGCAACAAACATTAATGAACTTATAGAATCTTATAACGCTGGAAAATCAATAACTAAACAAGACTCAAATGAATTACATGATGTTTTAATAGAAATGATTTTGATTTGGCAGAACAAAAAAGAATATGAAACAATGAGTAAAAATGCTATTAAATTAGTGGAAGAATCTTTTAATTGGAAAAAAGTAATTACAGATTTAAATCACAAATTATACGAAATATGACCACGTTTAGCACCCATTCCAAACACGAAAAATTCTTAAAAAAAACCAACATTTTCATGTTCATCATCCTATTCTTAATGGTGGGATGTTTTTTTACATGGAGTGAAAATGTTAACATAACAAGAGTAATAAAAGTGATTGGTAGAATGGGGGTGCTAATTTTGTCAATCTATAATTATTATAGAATCATCAAATACGGAGCAGCTGAAACCTTAAGCATAAAAAATCTATTTAGCCCTTTATTGTATTTAACTTATTTATTTCTTGGTTTCATTTCCTTTTCTTGGAGCACAAACCCTGGCTTTAGCGCGTTGCAGTGGTTCATGACTTTTCAAAGTATGGTTTTTGCCTATTATTTTATTAAAAGTTTGAAAATTTTAGACACTTACTTTGATGGTCATAACATAAGATTATTTAATTTACTTGGGAATACTGTATTTTATCTTCAACTTATTTTTGTTGTTGGAATGTGGATTGATCCAGAAACCTTTTTCAGATTAACGCATGGTGGAGAAGAAGCGCGTTTAGGTGGAGTTATCATGAATCCGAATGAACTTGGCATGCTTGCAGGCGTAGGTGTGGCTTGTTTAATCTTCGACTTATACAGATTTAAAAATAAAACTTGGACCATAATAAAATTACTAATTATTTTTTATGCCTTATACCTAACAGGATCAAGATCTTCTTTAATTGGAGCTCTTTTAATAATCTTTTTCCATATCAATCAAACTAAAAAACAAGGATTAAAACTAGCCATTATGGGTTGCGTTTTATTAGTGATACCAGTCGCTGTAAACCAAATCATTTTAAAAGGTGGCGATAAAGAAAGATTAGAAGAAATTTTAACATTAACGGGTCGGTTACCTTTTTGGCAAGCACTTATCACAGAAGGATTACCCAGAGAACCTCTCTTAGGTTTTGGTTTTATGCGTATAGATTATAAAGAATACTTTCAAAGCACACACACCTATCCAGGAAAAATGACGCATAATACATTTATGCAAGCCTTAATGAATCTCGGATTAATAGGTTTAACCATAGTTTTATTTCAAGTATTTTTTACAGTTTCAGCCTTTTTTAAAGAAGATAAAGAAAATAAATTAATGTTAATTGGTATTTTAATTCCAATTCTCATCAATTCATTTACCGAATTTGGAATTTTTGGAGAAAGCAACTATGGTATTTTATTTTATCAACTTTTAATATTTTCTATATCCTTTAAAAATAATTTGAATTTAACTAGTCTTCAAAAAATACAATTAAGAAAAAGGCGTCCTGAAATCATGGAATAATTTTCCAAAATATGGAAAAAAATAAATTGAAAAAAATCCAAAACCCTATTTAATAGACCTTTATAATTCGGCACGATTTTAACATTACTTAAAAAAACAAAAATATTATGGAAAATATATTTAAAAAAATCGGGTATAATTTGAGCTCTTCAAATGAAAAAAAAAATTTAGAAGAAATAAAATGGCTACAAATTAACAATCCAGACGGAACAGCACGTTGGATCTGGAATGCAACTAACAAACAACCTGTTTTTTTAAAATTCTATAATGAAGGCAGCATTCGTGCAAAAATTTTTGCTTTGCTAATCAAAATAGTTTTCATTTTTAAATTGCAAAAATTGTTATTCAAACAAAGCACGTTTTATATTGAAAAAAATAATAATTCTATTTTTGATATTAAAAAAAGTTGGGCAATTTTCTTGGGAACCGTAGGACCAAACAACAAAGCTTTACTATTTGACGGTAGTAATTTCACAAAAATTGCCACTACTTCAAATTCTGAAAATTTAATTGAAAATGAATATCAAAACATTAAAAAACTAAACACTTGTAGTGTCTCATTTACTACTCCGTCTATAATAAATAAAACCGTTGATTGCTTAACACTTTCAAACATTTCAGAGGATTGCAAAAGATTTGGAACTATCAAGCCCATCCAAGTAAATGCTGTGTTAGAATTAAATACTATAGACAAACAACTACTCCCAATAAAAGAATGGCACTATTTAAAGGAATTAAAAACTAAGTTAAACGCCATTGACAATTCTAAAATTCCTAATAATATTGTTAGAAAACTGAAAGCATTAATAGATGATGTGCAACCAGAGGAAAGCATTCAACTTGCCTTTTCTCACGGAGATTTCACACAATGGAATATGTTTGAAAACCACAACAAACTTTCATTATATGATTGGGAATTAGCGTCAAGCAATAGAACAAAAGGATTTGATTATTTTCATTACATCATTCAATATGAAGTATTAGTCAATCATAAATCTTGGAAAGAAATTTATATTGATATTCTATTTTATGCTAATCAAAATAATCTTCTGGACAATCTGTTTGATGGGAAAATTGATGAATTAAATAACTACTTAAAATGGTATTTAATTATCAATTGTATAAATTATTTAGAAATATATGCTTCACAAAAAGATTGGCATATTCAAATCAATTGGTTGATAAATGTTTGGAATGAAGGTTTGAATGAATTTATGAAAAACTTAAAATCATCAAGACAATTAATTATAATGGATTTTTTTGATGCTATTCATAATGAAGAATACGCAGCGCTTAAAATGCCAAATGATTTCCCAGAATCTGTTAGTTTAAATTCAGATATTGATGTAATTATTCCGAAAAAATTGAATGAAAAAATAGTTTCATTTTTAGAAAATCATGCACTAATTACAAAATTCAAAACGGAAAAAAAATCGTTTATGAATCCTATAAAAATAGTAACCAATGAAAATGAGATTTTAGCACTAGATTTAATCTGGCAACTAAAAAGAAAAAATTTAGAGATGTTAAACGCAAAAAAAATTATAACTGAAAATGTAAAAAACGTTTTCGGAGTTAAAACGGCTTCTTGCGAATATACAACTCAATATATTGCACTATTTCATTTGTTAAATAATGCTAAAATTCCAAAAAAATACTTAACTTACGAACAGATTATTCATAATTCAAATTCTGAACTAGATCTTTTAATTAACGAATATTTTTCAAACAGAAAGCAAAATAAAACGAAACTGCTTCAGTATTTACATCGTCAAGAAGAAAACAAAAAAATAAATTTCATTATAAACACCATAAATTATTGTATGGATACTCTTAAAAATTATTTTTCAAATTCGGGTTTCGTAGTTACATTTAGTGGTGTAGATGGCGTTGGAAAATCTACAGTAATTGAACAAATTGCATTAAAAATAGAAAAACAATTACGAAAAAGAGTTGTAATTTTAAGACACCGCCCGTCTCTTTTACCAATATTAAGTGTTTATACAAAAGGAAAAGAAAAAGCACATACAGATGTGATTTCAAGTCTTCCTAGACAAGGTAAAAACAACAGTTTGTTTTCTTCCTTATTTCGCTTTTCTTATTATTATTTCGACTACTTAATCGGACAATTTGTAATCTTTTTTAAATATACTTTACGTGGACATGTAGTTATTTATGACCGTTATTATTTTGATTTTATTAATGACAGCAGAAGAAGTAATATTCAATTACCAAAATTTATTACTAAAAGTGGCTACCTCTTTTTACTTAAACCAAAATTTAATTTTTTCCTTTTCGAAGATGCACAAGTAATTTTAAAACGAAAAAACGAATTAGATGAATCTACAATCAATGCACTTACCATTGAATACAAAACATTGTTTGAAAATTTAAAATCAAAAACAAAAAACACCGTTTATGATTCTATTCGAAACGACAATTTAGACAATACTTTACAGACAATTATTACTACATTAATTAAAAAATAATATGAAAGCAATTGCCCAAAAAGTCATTAATTTAAGAAATCCAAATTTTAAGTTTGATGAGAATTTAAACAGTTTTGCTTTAATTCAATTTATATGGATTCAAATAGGTAGTTTAACAAGAGGCTTTAAATTACTTTTCTACTTTAAAAACCCAAAAGGAATGTTACTGGGTAAGAACGTTAGTTTTTTTAATACCCCAAAAATAAAATTTGGTAAATTTCTAAAACTTGGAAATCATGTTTATGTTTCAGGTTTAAGTAAAAACGGAATTACATTTGGAAATAATGTTTCAATAGGAGCATTTAGTAGAATTATTGTATCTACTTCTTTAAACAATATTGGAAATCATATTAGCATTGGAGACAATGTTGGAATAGGCGAATTTGCATACTTAGGTGGCGCTGGCGGACTAACCATTGGCGAGGAATGTATTGTTGGGCAATATTTTAGTTGTCATCCTGAAAATCACATTTATGACAACCTCAACGAATCCATCAGACACCAAGGAGTTACTAGAAAAGGAATTGAGATTGGAAAAAATTGTTGGATTGGTAGTAAAGTAAGCATTTTAGATGGTGTACAAATAGGCAATGGATGTGTTATTGCTGCTGGAAGTGTCGTTACAAAATCATTTCCAGACCATTCCGTAATAGGTGGAGTTCCCGCAAAATTAATTAAAGAACGAACAAATCATGGGTAACAAAACTATTTTAGCAACTTGCTATGCTGTAAATCCATACAAAGGATCTGAAGATGGAATGGGTTGGAATTTTGTGTTACAAATTGCACGTTTTAACAATGTAATTGCAATCACTAGAAAGAATAATCAAATTCACATTGATAGGTTCATGAAAGAAAACCCAAATGAGGTATATAAAAATATAAAATTTCTATACTTTGATTTACCTTATTGGATGAGATTTTGGAAAAAAGGAAGCTTTGCCTCTCTTATTTACTTCAATTTATGGCAAAAAAATATCATTTCTTTCATAAAAAAACAAAAAATAACGTTTGATATCGTTCACAATATCAACTTTCATAATGACTGGACGCCTTCTTTTTTACACCAATTAAACAAACCATTTGTTTGGGGACCAATTGGTCATCATTCCAAAATCCCAAAACAATATTTAGAAAAATATTCCATTAAATACAGTGTAAAAGAAAATTTTACTTGGGGCATTAAAAAAATATTTTGGAACTATTCCAGTGCCTTACATGCTACTATTAAAAATGCCGATCATATTTTATGTATGAACCAGAACGTTAAAAATGTTCTACCACTTAAAGATAAAAACTATTCCATAATGCCTTCTGTTGCCACAGAAGATTTCTTCAAAAACACAAACGACAACAAAGAAGATTTTAATGCAATTAGTGTGGGACGATTTATTCCTTTAAAAGGATTTGATTTAACTATTTTATCTTTTGTAGAATTTATAAATTCCTTACCTTTAGAGGAAAGAGCAAAATGTAAATTAACACTAGTTGGAACCGGACCAGAAAAAAATAAGTACATCAATTTAATACAAGAAAATAAAGCAGAAAACAATATTGAAATCATAGAATGGATGGATAGAATTGCGTTAATGAATCTGTACAACAAGGCCTCCGTTTTTCTATTTCCATCTCATGAAGGAGCAGGAATGGTTGTGGCAGAAGCGCTTTCATTTGGTTTGCCCGTAATTTGTTTAGATAATGATGGACCAGGCGAATTTATAAATTCAGGATGCGGTTTTGCCATTCAAAAAACAAACTATACGGCTACAATTTCGAAATTACATGAAGCCCTAAACAAATTGTATTCCAATGAAGATGTTTTAAAGGATATGAGTGAAAAGGCCAGAATTCATTATGAGAATACGTTCACATGGAATAGTAAAGGGAATCAATTAAATGACATTTATAATCAACTACAACTATGAGAATAATTGCTGTACACTTATTAAATGATTATAGCGGCAGTCCAAAAGTGCTCATGCAAGCTTTAAAAGCGTTTACCAAAAACAACATGGATACACATTTATTTACATCTGGTAAACGTGTTGGTTTTCTGAGTGCTATTCCCAAAGTAAACAACCATTTTTTTACGTATTATTTTTCTGAAAATAAATTAATTCGAATTTTTTTTTACTTTTTTAGTCAATTCATTTTGTTTTTCAAATTGGCCTTTTTTCTTAAAAAAACTGACCTTGTTTATGTCAATACCGTATTGCCATTTGGTGCCAGTTGTGCAGCAAAATTGAAAGGTTGCAAAGTGATTTACCACATTCATGAAACTTCTGTAAAACCTAAAATTTTAAAATCTTTTTTATTTAACATCGTAAAAGGTACGGCTACGGAAGTCATTTATGTATCGGAATTTTTAGCCAATCAAGAAGCTTTACATCTTAAAAAAAACATACTTTATAATGTTTTAGAAAGTGGATTTATTGAGATAGCAAATAAAAATAATGCCCTAGAAAAAAAGGAAAAAATTGTATTACTGATTTGTTCTTTAAAGAAATATAAAGGCGTTGATGAGTTTTTAAAATTAGCAGAAATAAACCCAAAATTTACTTTTAAACTTGTTGTAAATGCTACTCAAAAAGAAATTGACAGTTATTTTCATGCTGAAAACGTTCCTTCAAACTTATTGATTTATCCCACACAAAACAACACACATCCTTTTTATCAAGAAGCAAGTATTATTTTAAATTTATCAGATGTGAATTTGTGGGTGGAAACATTTGGCTTAACCATTTTAGAAGGAATGGCGTATCGATTACCTGCAATAGTCCCTCCAGTTGGCGGTGTAATTGAATTAGTAGAGGAAAACAAAAATGGATTTTTAATAGATAGTAAAGACATCGCAAAAATTTCAGAAAAAATCAACTTGTTATTTTCTAATACCGAGTTGTATGAAAAAATGCAATTTCATGCAATAGAAAAAAGCAAAGTATTTAGTGAGGTTCATTTCGAAGAAAGTATTTTAAAAATAGTTTCCAAGTACAGTTAAGTTTTTCCAAAATATGGAATAAAAAAAAGCTGGATTTTAAAAAACCCCCTAAATTACAAGGGTTTACAAAGTTGGTATTAAATTAGCATAAGTATTTCTAACACAAAAATCTTCTGATTATGAAAAAAAACAGAATAGCAATAATTGGTACTGTAGGAATCCCTGCAAAATATGGAGGTTTTGAAACGTTAACAGAACAATTGGTTTCTAATCTATCTGATGAATTTGATTTTACAGTGTATTGTTCTAAAAAGAAATATTCAAAAGAAGAAAGAATTTCTCATTATAAAGGAGCAAAATTAGAATACATTAATCTGGAAGCTAATGGCGTACAAAGTATTTTATACGATTGTATTTCGATACTAAAATCTTTAAAGAATAACGACATATTGTTAATACTTGGTGTTGCTGGAGCTTTTATGCTTCCATTTATAAAATTATTTACCAATAAAAAAATAATTATTTCAATAGACGGCATTGAATGGAAAAGAGACAAATGGTCCTTTTTTGCAAAATTTTATCTTTTTTGGGCAGAAAAAATGGCTGTAAAATATTCACACTTTGATATTTCAGATAATGAATCTATCCAAGATTACACAGCCATGAGATATGAAACACTAAGTAAAGTAATAGAATACGGCGCAGATCATACCTTACAAGTAAAACCAAACCAAACTGATTATTTAAAATATACTTTTTTAAACGGAAATTATGCCGTAAAAGTGTGCCGAATTGAACCTGAAAATAATATTCATGTAGTTTTAAACGCCTTTTCCTTAAATTCTAACACCAACTTAGTAGTTATTGGAAATTGGGAAAATAACGAATATGGGAAATCACTTAAAATAAAATATAGTGCTTTTAAAAACATCTTTTTATACGATCCCATTTATGATCAAAGAGAGATTGATTTGATTAGAGGTAATGCAACATTTTATGTGCATGGACATTCTGCAGGTGGCACCAATCCATCTTTAGTAGAAGCTATGTTTTTGGGATTACCAGTTGTTTCCTTTAACGTTTCTTATAATAAAACAACAACCGAAAATAAAGCTTTGTATTTTTCTAATGAATTGGAATTGACCAAAATCATTCAAAACGTAACTAAAAACGACTTAAAAACGTTAGGCTTAAAAATGAAAAGCATTGCCGACAGAAGATATAAATGGGAAATTATTGCAGAAAAATACAAACAACTTTTCATAGAAGTACGCTTCGCAGGAAAAAAAACAAGTTTAAACAATCCATTTTCAGTTATTAAAAACGACACATTGGATGAACTAAACTTATCGCATTTAAAATATACAAATACGTTTTACGAAAAAAGATAACAGTATGGATCAAAATTTTACATTCGCCATTTTAGGAATCGTATCCTTTTTATTAGGAATCCTAATCATTCCAATGCTTAGAAAAATTGCTTACAAAGTAAACTTAACAGACAAACCTAATGCTAGAAAAGTACATGTCAAACCTGTACCATTAATTGGTGGAATAAGTATCGCTATTGTTCTAATTTGTGTACTTATGCTGTCTCCAAATTTCTTTGATATTGCAAAAAAATATTTAACCATTTTAAGTTGTGGATTCATTTTATTAATCGTTGGAGTAATAGATGATAAAACCGATTTAAATGCGAAATTAAAACTTGTAATTCAATTAAGTTTAGCTGCAATTGTTGTGCATTATGACACAAGAATCATGGGTTTTTATGGGTTTTTAGGAATTAATGAAATTCCAATATATTTACAATATTTGCTAACGATACTTATAATTACGGGTGTAGTTAATGCCTTTAATTTGATGGATGGTGTAGATGGATTAGTAGGTACTTTATCTTTTGTAGGATTCACAATGCTATTAATAACTTCGATATTTTTGAAAAACATCGAATTAGCAACAATATGTGTGGTTTTCATGGGATGTATTTTGAGCTTTTTAAGATACAATTTATCTAAAAAGAAAAAAATATTTATGGGAGATTCCGGCTCTCTTTTTATAGGATTTGTGCTAGTTACACTAGGAATAAACTTACTTGAAAATGAAAAAATTAATGCAAATCAACACTATAGTTATGTATTTTTACTTTTAATATCCTTCTTTTCAATTCCTGTTTTAGATTCCATACGAGTATATTTGGGAAGAATAAAAAATGGAAATTCTCCTTTTAAAGCAGACAAATCTCATTTACACCATCTGTTTTTATCTTTTGGAATAAATCATAAAAATATTTCACTTTTCATCATTACCATGTGTATGATTATGTTTTTTATAGGATTTGGTTTGATTTCTTTATTATCTATTACACTTATTGTTTTGTCGATAATAGTTACTTTCATACTATTCATTAAAATATTGTTGGCAATAAGAGATTTTAATTATTGGAAAAGCACCATTAAAAAATTAGAAGACTCGTTATAACGCCTGAATTTCAGCCTGAATTTTTTTAGTTAAACTACTAAAAACCAAATCATAAGAATCATTAATCAACTCACACATCATTGTATCATTCACATCCGAATGAAAATCAACCGTGTTCCAATGTTTTTTACTCATATGATAACCCGGAATAATGGCTTCATATTCTGCACGAAGTTCTTCTGCTTTGTCTGGATCGCATTTTAAATTTAGACTAGGTTCGTCTTTTTCCCATTGTTTTAAAGAAGTTAAGCAAAACATTTTTCCGCCCACTTTAAACACTAAAGTATCTTCATCAAAAGGGAAATGTTCGGTTACACCTTTTTTAGATAGGCAGAATTCGTATAGTTGTTGAATGTTCATATTTGAGTTGTGAGTTTAGAGTGGTTAGTTTGGAGTCATTTTATAGTTATTAGTAAAGAGTTTTTAGTTTGGAGTACCGAAACAACGGGATTAGTTAAAACCAAACATTTTCTTAAATTTTACTTGAACCAAATTTATCAGGATTATTCATCATATACCATATTAATTTTCCAATTTCTGTATTTAAAGCAGAAAGTTCATTGTATGTATCCAATTCTAAATATTTGCAAGCTAAAGCATAATCTAACCAAACTTGAGTTTCGGAATTTTCAGCTTCAGCATCTGTTAATTTACTGAAAAAGTTTTTAGGATATGTACGTTTTCTATAAGATTCTGTTATAGTTACTGTAACACTTCTTGAGCTTCTCCTAATTTGATCAGTCAAAGAATATTTTTCCTCTCTTGGAAACAATTTTGAAACCTCAAAAATTCTCATTGCTAAATCAAATGACTTTTTATAGGCTAATAAATCGGTGTGGTTCATAAAATTTTATTTTAACGCATTTACTCCAGACTAAAATCTCCAAACTCCAGACTGTATAAAACTGGCTTACTCGGACTAGCGTCATTTTCAAAAGAAGCGATTTGTAAATTCAACAAATACGTTCCATCTGCTACTGAATCGTCGACAAAAATCAATTCTGTAATCGTACAATCAAAACGGGCATCTTCATTCAATATTGTGGTATTTTTCACATTCCAAAACGCTTTGTGCGCCAATAATTTTCCTTCGTCTTCTTCCCTATCCACACTTGGCAAATCGATTAGCAAATGTTTAATTCCGATTTCTCGAATAAAAACTGCCGCTTCTTCTAATAAATACGGCGGATTCGTATGCGAATAGTTTTTAGATTTTTTATCCGAAATATTTGGAATCGTACGAATGATTATCGCTTCAGGAGTTTTTCCATTCAGCGACTTTTCAATTTGACTTTTCGTAATCACGAAATCATCCTTTCTTTTTTCAGGTTGAATCGAAACGACTTCTGCCATGAAAAAAAACTGTTTCAAACACTGATTAATAGAATAAAACGCTGTAGTAATATGTCCTAAACACTCGGTATGTGTGCCATGTCCGTGCGGATTGAAAAATATATTGTTGAAATTCGTAGAACTTCCTTCTGAAACTTTTCCTATCCAATTGTCAAAAGTCACGGGTTCAATTACAGGTTTTTCAATATACCAAGCAATTGGATTTGCATCGGTGTTGGATAATGGTAAAGAAATATCAATGGGTTTTGATAAATCGATGTTAAAATCTTTATATGTTATATTCATAGGTACACAGATTTAGGGATTTAGCAGATTTATTTTCAAGCAAAAGAACAAATGTAAATCCTAAAAATCTGTTCAATCTGCGTTCCCATCAATCCAAATTTAATAAAAATAAGTCGGAAGCAATACCATCACTCAAAAATTTTCCTTTTTTGGTGGTTTTTAAAACATTGTTTTCGATTTCCAACAAATTATCTGAAATGAATTTTTCTGATTGTTTCTGTAAATAATCTAAATATTTGGTTCCGAATTCCGTTTCGATTCTTTCTAAAGAAACACCCCAAATAGTTCGTAAACCGGTCATAATGTATTCGTTATACTGATCAGTTTTGGATAAAGTTTCGGTCTCTGAAGGTAACTTATTTTCTGCGATTGCTTTCAAATACAAAGAATTATTGGCGATATTCCAACTTCTACTTTCACCATTATAACTGTGAGCTGACGGACCAATTCCTATGTACTTTTTACCCAACCAATAGGCCGTGTTATTTTTTGAAAAGTAATCTGGTTGACCAAAATTAGACAATTCGTAATGTACAAATCCTTTTTCTTGTAATTTTTCGATTAAAATATGGAAATGTTGTTGCGCTAAATCGTCATCTAATTTAGGAACTGTTCCAACTTTTATCATTTTATCTAAAGCCGTTTTTGGTTCCACAGTTAACGCATAACTGGAAATGTGCGGAATATTAAAACTTAGCGCCGTTTCAATATTTTGCAACCATTTTTCGTTACTCATATCAGGCATTCCGTAAATTAAATCTATGGAAATATTATCGAAATGTTGTGTGGCAAATTCTAAACATTTTTTAGCTTCCACCGAATTATGTGCACGATTCATCAATTGTAAATCGTTTTCAAAAAACGATTGCACACCAATTGATAATCGGTTTATTGGCGAATTCGCATAGTGAAGAATCGTTTCTTCATCCAAATCATCCGGATTTGCTTCTAAGGTTATTTCTGGATTCTCAACCACTTGATACTGCTTGTAAACCGTATCAATCAAAAATCGTATATCGTCAATCGTCAATACACTTGGAGTTCCTCCACCAAAATAGATAGTTTCAATCGTTTCGTTTTGAGATTCGTTTTTACGTAATTCTATTTCTTTCGCTAACGCCAAAACCATTTCGTCTTTCTTCTTCATAGAAGTTGAAAAATGAAAATCGCAGTAATGACAAGCTTGCTTGCAAAATGGGATGTGGATGTAGATTCCTGACATTTTAATTAATTTTCAATGTTCAATTTAACGATGTGCCAATAAAAAAGCAAAGACATACTAACTTATTTTTTTACTTCAAATAAAAGCACTTCGTTATTTGTTTTAATTATGCTTGGGTTAGAAATATTAAAATTATTCCAAGTTGATGTTGTTACAATTTCATAATCTGCTTTTTCAGCAGAATCATTATATAAATTTCCAGATATAATATTTGCAGCATTTTTAATAAAATACAAGTTATTTTCTTTTACAAATTCAGTTATTGTGGTTTCGTTTACATATTCTTTGTTTGTATATTTTACTAAATTATTTTTTAAAACATAACCTACTCGGAACGAATCTGGAAAATCTGTTACTTGCCAATTTTCAATAATTTTCACAATAGCGTTATCCGATTTATTAATATAAATATATCCCGAATAATTACTTAAATAAACGCGCCTTGTGAATGTAGAATGATTTCGTGGAGAAGAAAACTGAATGACAAAAACTTCTTCATTGTTTATTTTTGTTGTTCCTTCAATGCTTAATAGAAACTTTTTAAACTTGTTTGTTTTTAAAAAAGGAGCATATTGAATTGGACTATTATACATAAAACCATAATATTCTTTAAAACTTTCCGTTTCAAAATTTTGATTTACCTTCCATTTTGTTTCCAATACTTTTTTCGTGTTTCTAAAATCGCGATTTACATATCCTAAATCGTATTGTTGAGCCGAAACATCTGCATCAACACAAGTCGTATCCGCAACTTTTATCAAAATATTAGTTTTTAAATCCGAACTAAATCCTTTATTTGGATAATTTTTATCAAAACTTCCAATAGCCTTTTTTAGAATTTGATAAGGTGTGTTTTTACTGTAAATAACAACTTCTTCAATGTAGGTTTCGTTTGGCCTATCCTTAATATTTAAGTTTATAGAAGTTTTATTTTTTACAATTTCTTTTTCTTCAACTGTATCAAGATTTACATCTTCATACTCATCAATAGTTACCAAAGTGGCTATAGGAAAATACAGATAACCATCATGAAATTCACTCAATTTTCCTTCGATAAATGTTATCGGGCTAAAAAGTCTGTTTTCTTTTATCTTATCTACTTCAATTTGATTAGCAGAAACAAACACATGATTATTCTTAAACTGTTTTTTCAAAACATCCTCAAAAGAACCTTCCTTAATTGGAGTACTATGCCATTTATTTTGAAGAAAAATAGAATCTTTAGCTGTTATTGCCGCCAAACTATACATTTTTTCTTGTAAAGCAGTTTTAACATAAGAACCCATTGGAACAAAATCTTCAATAATAGGCGTTTTTACAGACTTCAAATTGTTAGCAAAATGCAGATTGGCACCCCAACAAATAATTTTTGCTTCAGGATTTTGTTTTACATAAGCCAATAAATTTTCAGCCATTTGCTTATCTCTAATATTGTCTATACCTGTACAATTGAAAGCACTTGTGAAATTTTGACGCGTAAAAGCATCTTCACCTAATGTTAATAATCCGTTTACAATTTGTGTCCAATAAAAATTTTCTTCTGAGTTTTTTTGCTGACTTAATTTTTGCTTCAATTTGTTTAATTCTGAAGAAAAATTTTGATACGAAATATCGCTTTCGTCGAACATGCTAGAATTGGAAATAGATTCTAAAAGCAAATTAAAATCTTCCTTGTTCAATTTTATAGTGTGATTTATACTTTTTGAATAGCTAAATAAATCATTTGATAAATTTACAGTACCATTTACACTTGTAATTTGATGGTCAAATCCGAAAAGCTTTAAATTTCCTTTATTGTTTTCAAAAAACGTGACAAAACTTTGAAACTCTTTTCTTTTTCCCCACATAGAAAACAACGAATTCCTAAAAACTTGTTTACAATTTGCACCTTCTTTAATATCTTCTTGTGCTTTCCATAAATCGTAAATTCCAGATTCAAATGCAATTACATTGAAACCCATATGCTCAACCAAATATTTTACAATTTCGGTTTTGGTTTCAAAAACATTGCCATCAAAATGACTGATTTCACCAAGCATTACAACTTGAACATCTTTTAATTCTTCTTGCAAAAAACTAAAATCCTTAGAAATGGGTGGATCCGATAAAATTATACTTTTTGAAATGGTGTTTTGTGAAAAGAGTACAAAACTGAAAAATAGTAAAAAAAGAGAAAGTGTTTTTTTCATTTGAAAATGATTTATTAGAACTAATAACTTCCATTCTAAAAAATTATTGTGCCAAATTTTTAATGTTCTTTTTATTTTTTCACTCTCGTTTCATTCTGTTTCACAAAAGCGTCCCAACCTGAATAGCTTGTGGTTCCAACCACTTTTCCTGTATTGAAAAAATGACAAACCGCGGCAGCTAAACCATCTGTAGAATCGAGGTTTTTAGGTAATGTTTTTAGACCTAATAACTGTTGCAACATTTTCGCCACTTGTTCTTTACTGGCGTTTCCGTTTCCAGTAATGGCCATTTTTATTTTCTTAGGCTCGTATTCTGTAATTGGAATATCTCGCGATAAACCTGCTGCCATCGCCACACCTTGCGCTCTTCCTAATTTCAACATCGATTGTACGTTTTTACCGAAAAATGGTGCTTCAATGGCAATTTCATCTGGATGATAGGTGTCGATTAGCTCAATAGTTCGTTCAAAAATACGTTTCAACTTCATATAATGATCGTCCATTTTATTGAGTTGCAATTCGTTTAACTGAATAAACTCCATTTTTTTATTCACGACACGAATAAGTCCGAAACCCATAATTGTAGTTCCAGGATCGATGCCGAGTATGATGCGTTCGTTTGACAAAATTTTTGTTTCAGGTTTAAGGTTTCAAGTTCAAAGTTTTGTTTCTTTGCAAAATGATTTCAAACAAAACTAAACAATATCTCACACTTATAATAAAACTGGTCATTGTTTTTGGCGCCTTTTATTTTATTTACGACAAATTAGCGCACGATGATAAACTGAGTTGGAAACAATTTTCAGATATTTTACAACATAAATTTACTATTGCTTGGATACTTTTCATGTTGTGCTTTAGTGTTTTGAATCGTTTTTTAGAGATTTTGAAGTGGAAGAATTTAGTTTTAGTGATGGAGAAAATCTCTTTATTCACAGCTACCAAACAAGTTTTAGCAGGCGTTACTGCAGGTTTATTTACACCAAACGGAATTGGAGAATATGCAGGAAAGGCTTTGTATTACCCAAAAACAGAAACCAAACGCGTGTTGTTTTTGAACTTGATTTGCAACGGCATTCAAATGGTTTTGAGCATTATTTTTGGTTTGATTGGTTTGCTATATTTAGGTTACACCATGTACTTTTTCATTTTACTTGGAATTGGATTTTTAATTTTAACTTTTCTATTTTTAACGAAGAATGCGAATATTAAAGGTTATTCCATTGCTTTGTTTTTAGAAAAAATTAGCGAAATTCCGAAGAAAATTCATCAGAAAAATATTTTATTAGCCATTGCCAGATATCTTACTTTTTCGCACCAATATTACTTTTTGTTTTTATTATTTGGAATCGAAATTGACTACTTCACTTTGATGGCAACCATTACTGCTGTGTATTTTATTGCGAGTTCGTTACCTTCTTTTCAATTTTTAGATTTTGTAGTGAAAGGCGGCGTGGCTATTTGGTTTTTCGATAAATTGAACATCGACGAATATGTTGTTTTATTTATTAGTACTTTTATGTGGTTGTTAAATGTGGTACTCCCGGTTGTTATTGGAAGTTATTTTGTGTTGATTTATAAAACGCGAGAAACTGCCACGAAGAAACAAAGTCACTAAGTTTTATGATTTTATTTGCGCTACTTTTATTCCTTTATGCGGCTTTGATTACTCAATTGGCTTTTGGCATTTCGAAAATGAATAAGCAAAACACAATAGAATCTTCTTCACCAAAAACTACTTTTTCGATAATTATTCCTTTTCGAAATGAGGCTGAGAATTTACCGATACTTTTAAATTCGATAGAGAAATTGAAATATCCGAAGGAACTATTTGAAGTGATTTTAGTAGATGATGAATCGAATGATAGCTGGAAGTTGGAAGATGGAAGATGGAAGATAAAAGTTCTAGTAATTCCAAACCAAAGAAAAAGCAATTCTCCAAAAAAAGATGCGATTGAAACTGCGATACAAATAGCGAAATACAATTGGATTGTGACTACAGATGCCGATTGTGAAATTCCTGAAAATTGGTTACAGGTTTTTGATGCAAAAATTCAAGAAACGAATGCTAAAATGTGTATTGGTTCTGTTGGTTATGTAGCTGAAAGTGGATTTTTACACGATTTTCAAAATAATGATTTTTTGAGTTTACAAGGTGTAACCGCTGGAAGTTTTGGTATTCAAAAACCGTTTATGTGTAATGGGGCGAATTTCGCTTATGAAAAAAATTTCTTTAAAGACTTAAACGGATTTAAAGGCAACAATAATTTGGCGAGTGGTGATGACGTGTTTTTATTACAAAAAGCATTAAAAGCTGCTCCAGAAAAAATTGCTTATTTAGGTAATTTGAATATCGTTTTTACAAAAAGTTGCGATTCTTGGAACGCCTTAATCCATCAAAGAGTGCGATGGGCAAGTAAAACTTCAGCTTACGCAAATTGGTATCCGAAAATTTTAGGAAGTATTGTCTTTTTGACTAATTTAAGTGGATTACTTTTGTTGGCAGCTCCTTTTTATCAATTCGAATTAATACAATTAACTGCTTATTTTTGGATATTGAAATACGGAATTGATTTTATGTTTTTGAAATTTAGTGCTTCTTATTTTAGATTGCCATTCAAAAACTATTTGTCCAGTTTTATAGTTTATCCTTTTTTTACCGTTTTAGTTGTTGTAAAAGCGCTATTCGGGAAATTTGAATGGAAAGAGAGACAGTTTAATTAAGAGCCAAGTTAAAAGTAAAAAGATAAAAGTATTTTTTTTACTTCTTTAAAACTACTGGCATTTGAAATTCTGTTTTTACAGGTACACCTCTTTTTATAGCTGGGTTGATTTTTGGAAAATCGATTAATCGCAATTGAAAAATACTGTCTAATTGTGGTTTGTTATACGCAATTGAATCTGAAATTATAGGTTCGAAATTCAAATCAGAATTAGAAGAAATAATCACTTTTACTTGAATCGTATCTAATTGCGGAAACAATTTAGCGATGCTATCGTCTTTTAATTTCGAATGTAATTGCATAGAAAGCGTTTCGTAAAAACAACTTTGCTGACTGTCTTTTTCCGTTATCGAATCGCATTCTGAAAAAGAGGGGAATTCGTCTACTTGCTCCCAATTGATTTTTTTGAGTTCTTGTTCTAACAACACCTTTTCATCGGGCACTTTCTTATCGAAAAACTGGCACGATTGTAGTGAGAGTATCAGGAATAAAGCAATTACTTTGTTCATTTATTTTTTTATACTTTTAGATTTTCAAAAATACACTTTTATGGAATATATTGTATTGATTTTAGGAATTTGTTTACTTATTGGTGGAATTATTGGCAGTATTTTACCTGCTTTGCCAGGTTTACCATTATCTTGGCTTGGATTATTGTGTTTATTTTTTATTCCTGGAATAGAAACCAACTATTGGTTATTAGGAATTACATTAGTGATTACAATAATTCTAAGCATTCTTGATTATATCATTCCGGCCAAAGGAACGAAAATGTTTGGAGGAACCAGTTACGGGATTTGGGGAACGAATATCGGCTTAGTAGTTGGAATCTTTTTACCTATTCCTTTCGCTTTTTTAATTTGTCCATTTTTAGGTGCTTTTATCGGAGAACTTATCTATAACTCTCAAGATAAAAAAAGAGCTTTAAAAGCAGCATTTGGCTCTTTTTTAGGCTTTTTAGCCGGAACTTTCATGAAAGTGTTTTATGCCTTGGTTTTATTTGGAATTTTTATTTGGTTAGTTGTGAAAAACTATGAAATTTGGGTGAAATAAATTAGAAAAAATAAAAAAAGCTCTTCAAAACTGAAGAGCTTTTTTTGCGGTCTGGACGGGACTCGAACCCGCGACCCCCTGCGTGACAGGCAGGTATTCTAACCAACTGAACTACCAAACCGTTGCTGTAATGCGATGCAAAGATATAAATATATTACTTAAAAAAAAACAAATAAATCCCATATTACACAAATAAAAACGCAATTTAACACCATCAAACTGATTATCAGAAACCCACAAAACTGGTGAGTGAACAAATAAAAATTAATAACGCTAAAATAAAAGCATTTAGAAGTAAAACAAGTACAGTGTAGAGCTTAAAATTTTTCTTTATTACATCACTAATTTACACATGAAAACAAAAAAACGAAGGATATAATACTTGATTTTTGAAATATTTAAAAAGACAGGAAATTGTATAAAATCAAAAAAGCCTTCCAAAAATGGAAAGCTTTTCATTGGTCTAACTACTAAACCTTTCCCGATCTCTCGGATAAACAACACAACTGAGTTCATCTTGAAACCTCAAGATATTTGGGCAAAAAAGCACTTCGTTTCTGAAGTGCTTCCCAAATTTTGCGGTCTGGACGGGACTCGAACCCGCGACCCCCTGCGTGACAGGCAGGTATTCTAACCAACTGAACTACCAAACCGTTGCTGTAATGCGAGTGCAAATATACTACAGTTTTTGAAACCTGCAAATGTTTTGCTAAAAAATATTATAAGTTTTTTTAAGTTTTTAGCCAAACTCCTGTTTTTCAACTAAATATGTAGTTATAATTTTTTCAAAATTTTCATCAACTGGAACTGGAACATACTTAATTTTATAAGCAGAACAGGTATTAGAAATGTTTTCGAAATAGTTTTTCACTACTTTTTCGTAACTTTCTTTCATGTTTTCAGCAAATAAATTGACTTCTTCACCTGTTTCTACATCAATAAACTTGCGTGGTGTGTTATCAAAATTGAAATTTAACTCTGTTTTTTTATCATAAACGTGAAACAAAACCACTTTATGTTTGTTGTGCTTTAAGTGTTGTAAGGCTTTAAAAAGCTTCTCATTATCCTCACCAATAAACATATCCGTAAACAAAACAATCATAGAACGACGGTGTACCTTTTCAGCAATTTGATGTAAAAAAGTAACTGTGTCCGTTTTTTTTGATTCTTTTGGATGATTTAATATTGTTTCGAATTGATTTAAAATCATTCTGTGGTGGCGTTCACTACCTTTTTCTGAAGCGTAATATTCGTACGAATCAGAATAAACTGAAACTCCGACCGCATCACGTTGTTTTTTAAGCAAGTTCATTAAAACCGCCGAAGCCAATATTGAAAACCCAATTTTACTTTCAGAAAACAACTGATTGTCTTTCAATTTCGGGTAATGCATGGAAGAAGAATTATCTATAATTAAATGACAACGTAAATTGGTTTCTTCTTCGTATTTCTTTGTGTATAATCTGTCGGTTTTGGCAAACAACTTCCAATCGATATGCTTGGTACTTTCTCCTTGATTGTAAATTTTGTGTTCGGCAAATTCTGCAGAAAAACCATGAAACGGACTTTTATGCATACCAGAAATAAAACCTTCGACGATTTGATTGGCCAAAAGTTCTAAATTTTTAAACTGTGATATTTTTTCAAGTTGCGATTCTAAATTCATATCGTAAATATATAGTTTTATTCTTGAAGTTAAAAAAGTTGCATAAAAAAAGGCTCAACTTTCATTGAACCTTTTAAATATTTATCTACTTAGCTATTATAACAAAGCGTCAATAGCGTCTGTGTACGTTTTCTTTGGCGCTACACCAACTTGTCTTCCAACTACTTCTCCATTTTGGAAAACCAATACAGTTGGAATGTTTCTAACTCCGTATTTAGCAGCAAATTCTTGATTAGCATCTACATCTACTTTTCCAACAACTGCTTTTCCTTCGTATTCTGTAGCTACTTCATCAATAACTGGTCCAACCATTCTACATGGTCCACACCAAGCTGCCCAAAAATCTACTACTACTGGTTTATCTGATTTCAATACTACTTCTTCAAAAGTAGCATCTGTGATTGCTAATGCCATATTTTTTTATTTAGTTTTTTAATACTTAACTATTGTAATGCGAAAGTAGAAAATATATTTAAGGTGTGAAAAAAAATATGATTTCTTTTAACTATTAAGTGATTAGAAAAATCAATTTATAAGTTTTTTAACACTGATAACAATAAATCACCCTTCAATCTTTTTGAATAGTTCGGATTGATGTATAGGAATTCAATTTCTCTATTTTCATTTAAAACGTAAACAGTTGGAACTGGCAAAAAACCTGGGTTTTTACCTTCAGAATATTTTTCTAATTTAGGTTTTTCTCTTTTAAAAGCAATTCCTAAAGCTTGTGAAAATTTTCCATCACTGTCTGAAAAAAGCTGGTAATTTAATTTATCTTCTGTTGTTGTTTCTTTTAAAAATTTAGGAGAATCCGGACTAACCGCCACAATTTGATATCCCATTTCAATAATTTGACTTTCAATTTCTTGCATTTCCATTAATTGTGCGTTACAATAGGGACACCAACCCCCTCGATACAGAATCAAAACGGTTTTCTCATTAAAAATTTCAGTTGTTGACACTAATTTATCATCAACTGAAATTAAATCTTGTTTCGGAATTTTTTCTCCAATTAATAAAGGCGAAATATCTTCTGCTGTTTCAGCAATTTGCGCCGAAGCAAATGATGTTATGGCTAAAAAAATAAAAAGTAACTTTTTCATAATTCTTGTTTTTAAATGATTGTACAAATTTAGTGCCGATAAAAACAAAATTATGTTAGATACTTTACTTAATTCAACTTAAAATTGATTTGCATATTTTCCAAACCTTCTAACAACTCTTTGGATATATTTATTTTTAATTTTCGACTTGGCATTTCGAGCTTATTTTTAATGATCGTTTCTTCAATTTCTTCCATCTGATTTTCTACGATAATTTCAGCAACACCTTCTACCTCATCTTCAGAATCAATTACGGTTTCATCTTGAAGTTCTTCATCGATTTCAATTTCTCTTTTTACAAATCGTTTTACTTTTTCTAATTCTAACAATTCGAAAGTCACATTTAAATCGCCTTGATGATTAGAAAAAAGTTCGTTTAATTTCGAAATTAATTGTTCTTTTAATTCTTCAACTGGCAATTGAATGGTAAGTTTTTTAGCAAAATCAGGCAACACATCTTGTAAACTTTGCATGTGTGAAAAATTAATTCTTGGATCCGATTTTTTACCCGTTTCCTTATTTGCCCAACCTTCTTTAACGAAAATTTTAATAAACACGAACTGACTTTGAACCAAATAATGTCGGAATTTCAGGTATTCTTCATTGAAGATTTTAAATTCGAAAATTTCTTCGTAGCCTTCAATATTGAAAGTTGCCCAACCTTTGTTTTGTTGCGTAGTTCTGTGTTGTACATTCGAAACAATTCCTCCAAACGATAAATTTTTGCCCACTAAAGGTTCTAAATTGCTTAAAGCTTGCAACTTGGTATTGCAAAAATATTTCATTTCAAATTTATAATCGTCCAAAGGATGACCCGAAATATAAATCCCAACTACTTCTTTTTCTCTAGATAATTTTTCTAAAGTATTCCATTCTTCACAAGGCGGTACAACTGGTTCAGCAATTTGAACATCTGAAGCATCACCAAACAAACTTACCTGAGAAGAATTTTCGTTTTCTTGAAACTTCGCACCGAAACGCATGGCTTTTTCCAAAAACGTAATATTATCACCATCAGAATGGAAATATTGTGCTCTATGCGTCTCACCAAATTCATCAAAACCACCGGCTAACGCTAAGTTTTCGAATGCTTTTTTATTTGCCGCTCGTAAATCGATACGTTTGGCTAAATCGAAAATAGATTTATAACGTGCTTCTTTTCTACATTCAACTATAGTTTTTACGGCATTTTCTCCTACACCTTTAATCGCTCCCATTCCGAAACGAATCGCATTATTATCGTTTACCGTAAATTTATAGAACGATTCATTCACATCCGGACCTAAAACTTCTAAGCCCATACGTTTACATTCTTCCATGAAAAACGAAACTGATTTGATATCATTCATATTATTAGAAAGTACAGCCGCCATATATTCTGCAGGATAATGTGCTTTTAAATACGCCGTTTGATAAGCAATCCAAGCATAACATGTTGAGTGCGATTTATTGAATGCATAACTTGCAAACGCTTCCCAGTCGGTCCAAATTTTATCTAATTTTTTTTCATCGTGACCTTTTTCTTTGGCTTGTTCGATGAACTTAGACTTCATTTTATCCAGAACGTCTTTCTGTTTTTTTCCCATAGCCTTACGAAGTACATCCGCATCACCTTTAGAAAATCCAGCTAAAGATTGCGACAAAAGCATCACTTGCTCTTGATATACCGTAATTCCGTAAGTTTCTGCTAAATATTCTTCACAGGCATCTAAATCGTATGTAATTTCTTCTAAACCATTTTTTCTACGAACGAAAGAGGGAATATATTCTAACGGACCTGGACGATACAATGCATTCATCGCAATTAAATCTCCAAAAACCGTTGGCTTTAAATCTTTAAGGTATTTCTGCATTCCTGGTGATTCGTACTGAAAAATACCGACCGTTTCACCACGTTGGAATAATTCGTACGTTTTTTTATCGTCGATTGGAAAAGTATCTGGATCTAAATCGATATCTCGCTTGTATTTCACCAGTTTAACCGTGTCTTTTATAAGCGTTAAGGTTTTTAAACCTAAGAAGTCCATCTTCAACAATCCCGCACTTTCGGCAACGGCATTATCGAACTGCGTCACATATAAATCGGAATCTTTTGCTAAAGCTACTGGTACGAAATTCGTAATATCATCTGGCGTAATGATTACACCACAAGCGTGAATTCCTGTATTTCGAAGAGAACCTTCTAATATTTTGGCTTGTTGAATGGTTTCTCCAGACAACTCGCCTTGATTAGCAATTTCGATTAATTCTTTAACCCTATCGAATTCATCAGAACGAACGGCTTTTTTAACGTCTTCTTCTTTTTCAGAAAGAAAACGCGCTAAATTCCATTTTCCTGGCATCATGGCTGGAATTAATTTCGCAATTCTGTCCGCTTCGAACAATGGTAAATCTAACACACGAGCTGTATCACGAATAGCTGACTTCGTAGCCATCTTACCATAAGTGATAATTTGCGCTACTTGATTGGAACCGTATTTTTTAATTACATAATCCATTACTCGACCACGACCTTCATCATCAAAATCGATATCAATATCGGGCATCGATACACGGTCGGGATTTAAGAAACGCTCAAAAAGCAGGTTGTACAACATTGGATCAATATTCGTAATCCACAAGCAATACGCTACTACAGAACCTGCTGCAGAACCACGACCTGGTCCAACCGAAACATCCATTTTTCTTGCCTCGGCAATGAAATCTTGTACAATTAAGAAATAACCCGGATAACCTGAATTACTGATTGTTAATAATTCAAAATCAATACGTTCTCTGATTTCATCTGTGATTTCTCCGTAACGTTTTTTGGCACCTACGTACGTTAAATGTCGTAAATACGCATTTTCACCACGAACACCTTTATCTGTTAAGTCTTCAGTAACTTGAAATTCATCAGGAATATCAAATTTCGGAAGTAATACATCTCGCGAAAGCGAATAAATTTCAATTTTATCTACAATCTCTTGCACATTACTAATCGCTTCCGGCGTTTGCGGAAACAATTTTTTCATGTCATTGGTCGACTTGAAATAGTATTCCTGATTCGGTAATCCGAAACGATAGCCACGACCACGACCAATTGGTGTTGCTTGTTTTTCACCATCTTTTACACATAATAAAATATCGTGTGCGTTGGCATCTTCTTTATTGATGTAAAACGTATTGTTTGTGGCAATTAGCTTTACATTATGTTTTCTAGAAAATTGAATTAGCGTAGTATTTACCGCTTTTTCATCTTCCTGATTGTGATTCATTAATTCGATATACAAATCTTCACCAAATTGCTCTTTCCACCATAACAAAGCTTCTTCGGCTTGGTTTTCTCCGATATTTAGAATTTTATTTGGCACTTCTCCGTATAAACTCCCTGTCAAAACAATAATATCTTCTTTATATTGCTTGATTAATTCTTTATCGATACGAGGCACGTAATAAAAACCATCTGTATATGCTTTTGAGGAAAGTTTCGCTAAATTATGATAGCCTTTTTTATTCTTTGCTAATAAAACAATTTGATAGCCATTGTCTTTGTTCGATTTGTCTTTGTGATTGTTACATACAAAAAACTCACAACCTACGATGGGTTTGATGATCGTTTCTGTTGGTTGTTCGCCAGCTTCTACTAATGCTGCATTTTTAGCTTCTGCTGATTTATTATGATTTAAAATTCCGCTTACAAATTGAAAAGCTCCCATCATATTACCAATATCCGTAAGGGCAACCGCAGGCATTTTTTGTTTGGCTGTATTTTCAATTAATTTTGGAATTGAAATGGTCGATTGCAATACTGAAAACTGAGAATGATTGTGCAAATGTGCGAAAGCAACATCTGAAATATCTTCTAAATCTTCTGGTAAGATTTCAATATCTTTTGGAAGTTGTTGTTGTAATTTTTCGCGTAAGCTTGTCGAAGCTTGTTTTAAATTAACATGTTTTAAACCAATTGGTTTTACCTCTGGATTGTTAGTTCTGAAAGCGGTGTAATATTCTTCCGAAACGGGTAATTCGTTGGAATTGAAATTGCCGCGTTTTACTAATTCTAAAAAACAACGTGTTGTAGCTTCCACATCAGCAGTTGCGTTGTGTGCTTCTGCGAATTTTTCGTTAAATAAATATTCGTGTAATTCTGTTAAAGTCGGCAATTTGAATCTTCCACCACGACCTCCTGGTAATTTCAACAATAAGGCTGTTGTTTCCGTACACGTATCTAAAACGGGCATTTTGGTTAAATCAGTTGCAATTCCAAAACGATGAAATTCGCAGCCCATAATATTCACGTCAAAGCCAACATTTTGTCCAACTATATATTTTGATTGTGATAAGGCAATATTAAATTTTTCTAGAATTTCACTTAAATCGTGCCCTTCTTTAGCGGCTAATTCGGTAGAAATTCCGTGAATTCTTTCTGCATCAAAAGGAATATTATAACCTTCAGGCTTAATTAAATAATCTTGATGTTCGATAAGATTTCCCATCTCGTCATGCAATTGCCAAGCAATTTGCACGCAACGAGGCCAGTTGTTGGTATCTGTAATTGGTGCAGACCAACTTTTAGGCAAACCTGTAGTTTCGGTATCAAAGATTAAATACATAATAGAATTCTAAATTAAAAACTCCTAAAAAAAGGAAGATTTCAAAAGTACAATTTATCTTTTTTTAAGGCAATTTTAGTTATTAACAAAAACAAAAAACCACCTCGTAATGAAGTGGTTAGATATTATCTATAAGTTAAGTAATTTTAGTAAGCTGGTACTTTATAAAAAGTTCCTTTATTAAAATTAACTACATTCCCATTATCATCTACTGCATTGAAACTAAATGATCCCGTGTAAGCATTTCCTTCAATTTTTTCAATTTCAACTACTCCGTTACTTTTCAAGACATTTAAAATCTTAACTGATGCATTTGCATTACCACCGTTAATAGTAACTATATCACCAGCAGTATAACCAGTACCTCTACTAGCAATAGTTGCACCAATAACAACACCAGACGTATTAGTTGTTATTTTCAATGTTAGTCCATTTCCTGTACCACCAGTAGTGTTTACATTATTCCCGTTCAAACTTGCATAACCTGAACCAGAGTTTAACACACCTGCCAATTTATAAACTGGTCCTTCAATTAATGAAGTTTCATAATAAGAAACTGTCCCTTCATTATTATATGAATATGAAGCGTTGATACTTTGATTTGAAGTTCCTAAATTATGAATCCCAACAGTATTAGGCACATTAAATGTAACTAATTCTTTATCTGTATAAGCATTAATTGAAATAGTATTACCTGCATTAATTGTAACTTTTGAATCATCGGCACGCCAAAACACATTGTCTTTTTCACCTTGAAAAGCTGGTGAATTAGTTTTAATATCGTTTTCACAAGAAACCAATAATAATGTTAAAGCAACTATTGAAAATATTTTTTTCATTTTTTTTATTTTAAAATAAAGATTCACAAATATATATTTTATTTTAATACAATTGTAATTTGAAAACAAAAAATCCGTCTCATTTTATAACAAGACGGATCATTTTAGTTATTTTTTAAATTTACAACTTCTTGTTCTGTTAGAACTCTCCAATTTCCTCTTGGTAAATTCTTTTTGGTTAATCCTGCAAAAACTACACGATCTAATTTAATTACGTTGTATTTTAAATGTTCAAAAATGTTTCTTACCACTTTTACGTTTGAAGTTTTCATTTTTACACCAATTTCACTTTTAGCTTCACCATCAATAAAAGTTACTTCTTCCACATAAACTTTATGCCCTTCAATAGTCACTCCATTTTGAATTTTCTCTAAATCTTCATATTTCAAATTCTTATCTAAAGTAACTTGATAAATTTTAGATGAACGTTGATTAGGCGTAGTAAATTTTCTAACCATATCTGGATCATTTGTAAACAATAACAAACCTGTAGTTGTTTTATCCATTCTTCCAATAGGTTCTAATCTTACATTTGACGGTGACTTTATTAATTGCAAAACATTATTTGCTCCTTGGTCATTCTTCTCTGTAGAAAAGTTTTTAGGTTTATTTAAAAGTATGTATTCTTTTTTCTCTGGAGTAATGTTCACGCCATCAAAATTAACCACATCGGTTAATTTCACTTTGTGACCCATTTCTGTAACTACTTCTCCATTAACTTTAACATTACCACTTTGAATATAAATATCCGCATCTCTACGACTACAAACACCTGAATTGGCTACATATTTATTTAATCTGATTTCATCTTTATCAGATTTTATTTTAACCACTTGTTGTTTAGGTTTGTCTGTTCTATTGAACTTTGGAGCAGGCTTGTTTTCTGAAGAAAATGATTTTCCTGATTCGTTTTTCTTAAAATCTGGTTTTTTACTTTCTGAAGTTTTACCGCTTCTTTTCGCTCCTGACGATTTTCTCATGCTATTATTTTTTTGCAAAGGTAGTTAATTTAAGTTAGAAGTACGAAATTAGAAATTAGAAGTCCATCTAAAATTCATTAATTACTTAATTAACAGTAACTTTTGTCCGTTTTCAATCACGGTTGGTTTAATTAAAACAATACAAATTACACCCGCTAAAAGAATAATTTTCAGCAAAAAATGGAGTTTAATATAATCTACTTTTCCTTCTGATTTCCAAAGTTTCAAAACAAAAATTATAAGTAAAATGTAACTGACATAAAAGTAAATATCCATATACCCTACATCGAATACATTTATAAGAAAATACACGGGAACAATAGTAAATACTAATAATAATGAAATAATTTTCTTTGCGAAATGCTCTCCAAATTTCACTGGAATAGTTTGATAATTATTAGATAAATCGCCTTCAATATTTTCTAAATCTTTAATCATTTCACGAATCAAAATAATCAAAAACAAGAATATAGCGTGAGCGAAAATTACTTGATAGAAATTCTTAAAATACATCAAAATTCCGAAAAAAGGCAAAACTGCTAATAAAGATGCTGTAATATTACCAACAAGAAGAATTTTTTTCAGCTTGTGCGAATAAAACCAAATAATGAAAATATAAACAGAATAAAACAATGCCGCTCGCCAAGAGATAATAAAACCTAATAGAGCCGAGAAGAAATTTAAAGTAAAATAGACTTGAAGTTGCGTTTTTTGACTGACTAATCTATCTAAATAGGATTTTTTAGGCCGATTTATAATGTCTTTTTTCGCATCGTAAAAATTATTGATAATATAACCACCAGCAATCGCAAAAGTAGAAGCAATTACTAAAACAAATAATCTCCAATCCAAAATAACATCTAAAGCTCTTCTTTCTGGAGCTAAGATGTAAATCGCAGATAAATATTGTGCTAACGCGATTACAAATACATTATAACCTCGAACCACAGAAAAAAAACTGAAGATTTTAGTAAGTAATAATTTAGAGTTGCGGCTTAGCATAGAAATTAGATTCTGAAACAAGTTCAGAATGACAAAAAAGGATTAAAACTGATAAACCATTTCTAATTTATAATCTTTTAAAGACTTTTTAGCTTTTTCGAAATCTTGGGTAAAACCTAAAATATAGCCACCACCACCAGAACCACACAATTTTAAATAGTAATCGTTGGTTTCAATTCCGTTTTGCCAAATTTGGTGAAATTGCTCTGGAATCATTGGTTTGAAATTACTTAAAACCACTTTAGATAATTCTTTGGTGTTTTTAAATAACGATTTCATATCGCCTTGTAAGAAGTTTTCCACACAAGAATCGGTATATTTTATAAACTGCGATTTTAGCATTTTTCTAAAACCTTGGTCTTTTAAATTTTCCATGAAAATATTTACCATTGGAGCCGTTTCTCCAACAATTCCTGAATCTAATAAGAACACAGCACCTTTTCCAGTTGCCGATTGACTTGGAATGCCAGCTGCTTCGATATTATCTTTAGAATTGATAAGAATCGGTAAACTTAAATAACTATTTAATGGATCTAAACCAGAACTTTTTCCGTGGAAAAATGATTCCATATTAGAAAAAACAGCTTTTAATTGTAATAATTTTTCTCTAGTTAAATTTTCTAAAACGGTAATTTTATTCGTAGCATATTTGTCGTAAATAGCCGCGACTAAAGCACCACTACTTCCCACTCCGTATCCTTGAGGAATACTAGAATCAAAATACATTCCGTTGTTTACATCGTTTTGTAAAACATCAATATTGAAAGTAACCAACTCTGGTTGTTCCGTTTGTAATTGCTTTAAGTAAGCGACAAACTTCACTAAACTTTGGTTTGATTTTTTGGCTTCTTCTGTCGGATTCTCATCTGACTTTAATGCGCCGTTGTAAAAATTATATGGTATTGAAAGCCCTTTAGAATCTTCAATGATTCCGTATTCTCCGAAAAGTAATATTTTTGAGTAAAAAAGTGGTCCTTTCATATGTTTTATTCTTTTATTTTATTTGGGTTTTGTCTGGTATCAAATACTGAAACAATATAAACTTTATTCTTTTCAATAATAAAAAAAACAGTAGTTTGCTTTGAAACTACACATTTCCTTAATTCTTCAAATTCAGAAACTGGAAACAATTCAGGATTTATCTGAATCAAATCAATATTTTCTTTTAATTTATTTAAGAACTTTTTACTTGTTTTTTCAGACCATTTTGAATTTAAATAATCTACTATAATTCTAATCTCTTTTAAACTTCTGTTTGAGAATTCTAATTTTCTCATTTCCAACCGAATTCTTTTTTTATTTCTTCGTAAGAATGAACTCGTCCGTTTTTTATATCTTCTAAACCTTCATTAATTCCGTCTTTCGCAGAATTTGGTAAATCATCCCACCAATCTTTTTGTTCTTTATGAAAAACTTTCTTAATAGCCTTTATGATTGAAGGATTTTCCGTTTCCAACAATAATTTCATAAGTTCTAATTTTTCTAATTGAATATCCATTTTTGATAGTCTTTACGTAAAGATATAAAATTATTTTAAATCTTGTGCGCCATTTCCAATTTCATCGCAAATATACTGACCATTTTGACAAAAGCCAACTAATTCGTCCTGAATAAATTGCAATACTTTTTCTTTTACATTCTCAGGATACAAAACGTGCACATTTGCACCAGCATCTAAGGTAAAACAAACTGGAGTTTGCGTGTCGTTTCTAAACTTCCAAATTTTGTTAATAATTTCCAATGTATTGGGTTTCATTAATATAAAATAAGGCATTGATGTCATCATCATGGAATGTAAAGTCAAGGCTTCACTTTCAACCAAGCTCATAAATTCCGTCACATTTCCTGTTTCTAATAACGTTACTATTTTCGCAATATTGTTATGCGCTTGTTCAAAACGTTGTTCAGCAAATGGATGATTGTGCATCAAATTATGTCCAACCGTACTTGAAACTTGCTTTTCACCTTTATCGACTAACAAAATCGTATCTTGAAAATTCTGGAAATTAGAATGAATATTCCCAAATTCAACACCAAATAAATCAGAGCTGTTTTTTATAGTTTCATTTTTTCCCCAAGCCACAACATTTCCAATAATACTTCTACAAGCACTGCCAGAACCTAATCGCGCTAAAAAAGAAGCTTTCGCATAAAAATAATCGTTTGAAATTTCAGGTTTTATGGATTTTTCTAAACTCATGATATTCATAGCAATAGCTGCCATTCCTGAAGCAGAAGAAGCTATTCCAGAACTATGAGGAAAAGTATTTTGTGTATCAATTGTGAAATGATAGTCTTTTAAATACGGGCAATATGGATAAATTCTTTCGAAAAACTTTTGAATTTTTGGTTTGAAATCTTCTTTCGGTTGCCCTTCAAACAGTAAATCGAACGAAAAATTATCTTTTTCTACTTTCGAAGTAATCACAACAGACGTAATTGTTTTACAATTTTTCAGTGTAAAACTTATCGAAGGGTTTGCTGGAATTTGGTCACCATTTTCCTTTTTTCCCCAATATTTCACCAATGCGATATTGCTTGGCGCACTCCATGAAAAAGAAGCAGTTTCAATTGAATTATAGTTGGAAAGAATAAAGTCAGAATCAGAATACATAAAAAATATTTTTGACAAAGATAGAAAAGGAAGTTAGAAGTCAGAAGCATAAGTCATAACTTTTAGATATCTTTGAATAAAATTTTCAAATGAAGAAATATCTAAGAATTTCGTACTGTATCATTATTTGTTTGACTGTTGGTTTTTTCTCTGGAAAAATTACACAATCTTCTATTACTACTTGGTATCCAACACTTGTAAAACCTGTATTTAATCCGCCAAATTGGATTTTTGCGCCTGTTTGGACGATGCTTTACATTTTTATGGGAATTGCAGCAGGATTAATTTGGAACGAAATAGAAAACAAACAGAAAGAAGTAAAAGTGGCCTTACAATATTTCATTCTTCAATTAGGATTGAATGCTTTGTGGTCGTATTTATTTTTTAGCTTACACAACCTATTATTAGCTTCGATTGAAATTATTTTATTGCTATTGGTTATGTTAGAATGTTATAAATTATTTAAGCCAATAAACGCAACCGCTGCCAAATTATTCATTCCATATATCGCTTGGGTTTCCTTCGCAACTTTATTATCATTTAGTATATATTATTTAAATAATTTCTAATTTTTTTTATAATATACTGAATTTTAACCATTTAATTAAAATATTTCTTATTTTTGGAAGTCAAACACAAAAACTTTCAATTATGGATTATTATTTACAATTTGCATTAATAGGATTAATTTTTGGAATCGTTGGCTTCTTAATTGGTAAAACATTTTCTAGTTCATCTGGTGGAAATTCTGATGAAAAATGGAAATTAGATTTAGACAAATGCAACCAAAAAAACACTAAACTTCAAGCAGAAATTGATACATTAAAACTTAATACCTCTGCAAAAGCAAGTAATTTTGTTAGAAACGCGAATGAAAACAATTCGAATATTACTTTTGATGCCACAGCTGTAAAAGCAGTTTATGGAAAATCATATAAACAAGATGATTTGAAAATTGTAGAAGGCATTGGTCCTAAAATTGAAGAATTATTTAAAACTTCAGGGATTTTAACTTGGAAAGCGTTAGGAGAAACTTCTGTAGATAGATTACGAGAAATATTAAGCAAAGCTGGAGAAAGATATCAAATTCATGATCCAAATACTTGGCCACGACAATCTAAAATGGCTTATGAAGGTAAATGGCAAGAATTAAAAGATTGGCAAAACACCTTAGAAGGCGGAAGAGAAGTCTAATTTTAGCATAAAAAAACCTCGAAAGTATCGAGGTTTTTTTATGCTTTATTTTTCTTAGATATTTTCTGCAACTATAAAACCACTTGTCCAAGCATTCTGAAAATTGAATCCACCAGTAATAGCATCAATATTTACCACTTCACCAGCGAAATATACTTTTGGTAAGATTTTACTTTGCATGGTTTTAAAATTAATTTCTTTTAAATCGATTCCGCCAGCGGTTACAAATTCTTCTTTAAATGTACTTTTTCCGTTGACTTGAAATTCGGCTTGCGTTAATTGACTCGCTAAACTATTAATTTGCTTGTTCGTAACCTCAGCCCATTTATAATCTAAAGCAATATCAGAAGCGGTAACGATATTTTCCCATAAACGTTTTGGAAAGTCAAACGGACAAAATTTACCAATAAGTTTTTTATTGTGTTCTTCTTTTATGTCTTTTAGTTTTTCAACAGCTTCCTCAAAAGAAAGTTCATCTAACCAATTCACTAGTAACGCAAAACAATACTTTTTATCATGTAATTCTCTTGCTCCCCATGCGGAAAGTCTTAAAATTCCTGGGCCAGAAAGTCCCCAATGTGTGATTAATAATGGTCCTGAAGAAGCTAATTTAGAATTTTTAATTTTGATGCTGGCTTGCGCCGAAAGTCCCATTAAATCTTTAATTCTTTTATCGGTAATATTGAAAGTGAATAATGACGGAACTGGTTCTACAATTTCGTGCCCCATTTGATGCATCATTTCCCAAATCTTAGGATTACTCCCTGTGGCTACTACAATTTTTTCGGCAACAAAAACATCGTGTTGGGTTTCAATTTTCCATTGTTCGGCTGCATTGAAATATAAAGATTGTACACTTTGTGAAGTAAAAACCTTAATACCTAATTTTTTAACGTCCTTTTCGAAACAATCAATAATAGTTTGAGAATCATCCGTAATTGGAAACATCCTTCCGTCTTCTTCGATTTTTAATTCGATACCTCTTTTTTCGAACCAATCAATCGTATCACCAGAACAAAACTGTGAAAACGGTCCTTTTAATTCTCTTTCACCACGTGGATAAAATTTCACTAAATCGTTGGGTACAAAACACGCGTGTGTGACATTGCAACGCCCTCCACCAGAAATTTTAACCTTAGTCAGGCATTCTTTTCCTCGTTCGAGAATCGCCACACTAAGTTGCGGATTTTTCTCTGCAATATTAATCGCTGCAAAGAAACCGGCTGCGCCACCGCCTATAATTATGATGTTGTATGATTGCATTATTTTTTGTTTTTGTTAAAAGACCTGTCAGGTTTTAAAAACCTGACAGGTCTGAAATTATTTATTAAATTGGCTAATTGACACATTTTCAAATTGGCACATTACTAAAGCGTTTCTTTCAACCATTTGAAAAATTCACCTTGCCAAACTAAAGCATTTTGAGGTTTTAACACCCAATGGTTTTCATCTGGAAATAATAAAAATTTACTTTTGATTCCTTTTAATTGTGCGGCTTGAAAAGCTTCTTGACCTTGTCCGATTGGCACACGGTAATCTTTTCCACCTTGAATAATTAGTATTGGTGTATTCCAATTGTTTACTAACTTAATTGGATTGAATTCGTTGTATGTTTTCTGTGCGATTTTATTATCTTTTTCCCAATAAGCTCCTCCAGAATCCCAATTCGTAAAGAACACTTCTTCCGTGGTTCCGTACATACTTTCTGTATTGAAAATTCCGCAATGAGAAATGAAAGTTTTGAATCTGTTTTTATGAATTCCTGCTAATTGAAACACTGAATATCCGCCGTAACTTGCGCCAACAGCACCAATTCTTGCTTTATCTACATACGATTCTTTTGAAATATCATCAATGGCTGATAAATAATCGTCCATAACTTGTCCGCCCCAATCACCTGAAATTTGTTCGTTCCATTTTACACCATGACCTGGCATTCCTCTTCTATTTGGCGCGACTACAATATAACCTTGAGAGGCCATTACTTGAAAATTCCAACGGAAAGAATAATATTGTGTCAACGCACTTTGCGGACCACCTTGACAATATAAAAGTGTTGGATATTTTTTTGTTTTATCGAAATTTGGAGGCAAAATTACCCAAACTAACATTTTTTTACCATCAGTTGTTGTTACCCAACGTTTTTCTGAAGTACATTTTGCAATTTTCGAATACGCTTCGTCATTTACATGTGTGATTTGTTTCCAAGATTTTGCTTTTAAATCATATGAAAACACTTCCGTTGCCATGTTATGAGTTGTTTTGGTCACTAAAACCGAAGTTCCTGTGAAACCTACAATTCCGTTAACGTCAAAATCGCCGTCTGTTACTTGTCTTACTGTAACTGCAATTCTTGTTACACCAGGAAAATTAACTTCAAACAATTGTTTTGTCCCTAAAACTGGCGCAATGAAATATACTTTTTTTCCATCTGTACTCCAAGTAAAACTATCAACCGTTCCGTCCCAAGCCGCAGTTAAATTGATATCTACTCCTTTATGGCGAACAATAATATCATTTTTATCCGCTTCAAAACCATCACGTTTCATTTGCAACCATGATAAATCGCCTTGTGGTGAAAATAATGGATGTGTATCGTAACCTAAATTCTTTTCAGTAAGATTTTTTGTGTTTTTTGTAGCTAAATCATACTCGTATAAATCTGTATTTGTACTTGTAGCATAAGCTGTTCCTGCTTTTTTCTTGCAAACATAAATGATTTTGCTTCCGTCTGGCGACCAAATATAATCTTCATCACCACCATGCGGTTTTTGAGGAGAATCGTAAGGTTCATTTGGCATAATATCTACGAAAGCAGCATCCTTTATATTTTCAGAATAGCCAACATGATTGTGAGTTCCGTCATTCCAAGTATCCCAATGGCGATAATCTAAACTTTCATAAACTTGTGCCGTAGTTTTAGATAATTCTGGATACAAATCTGATCCTAATAATTTTTCAACTTTTACGGCTTTATCAACTAATTTTTTAGAACCATCTTTAGAAATATTTTTATCAGCTACTAAACCTTCTATTGATTCTAAAAGTGTTTCTTTTCCACCACCAACTGGTACTGAAAAATATTTTGAATTTATTTTATTTTCTTGAACGTTTGGCGTTCCAACTTTGTAGATTAACGCCTTCCCATCTTTTGAAATACCAATTGGAGTAACTCTACCTAATTGCCATAATTTTTCTGGCGTCATGATTTGTTGCGCATTTGAACTCATACTTATTACACTGAAAATGAAGAAAATATATTTTTTCATACTTATAAATTTTAAAACGAGGTTAAAAGTAGCACTTTTTTGAAAAAATATAACTATTTTCACGCTCTAAAATAAATATGTTTTAAAATCGTTACAATTGGAAGTTTGTTAATGCAAATACCCATAAATAAAAGGCGATGCAATTCATGTCTACTTCTAAAAAATAAATTTACATTTATGAAAAACAATAAACTATTCATACTAATCATCATATCACTAATTATTGGTGTAACTTTAGGTGGAATTGTACATTATCAGTATCCTGATTCCATTGATTCTTTCTCGAAAAATATCAAATTATTAGGAACGGTTTTCATTCGTTTGGTTCAAATGATTATTGCACCATTAGTATTCTCTACTTTAGTGGTTGGAATTGCTAAAATGGGCGACATGAAAATGGTAGGACGAGTTGGAGGAAAAGCAATGGCTTGGTTCATTTCTGCTTCTTTAATTTCTTTATTATTAGGATTGGTTTTAGTCAACTTTTTCGCACCAGGAAAAGGAACATCTATAAAATTAGACGACACATCTGGAGCTACGGAATTACTTGAAAACTCTAAAGGTTTCTCCTTAGAAGAATTCGTAAAACACGTTATTCCTCGTAGTTTATTTGAAGCATTTGCAACAAACGAAATCTTACAAATTGTAATCTTCTCTATTTTATTTGGTGTGGCTTTGGCAGCATTTAGTAAAAAAGAAGCGAAACCAATTATCAAATTATTAGACACAACCGCTCACGTAGTTTTAAAAATGGTTTCTTACATTATGTGGACAGCGCCATTAGGAGTTTTAGGTGCGGTTGCCAGTGCAATTGCGAAACACGGTTTTGAAGTTTTTGAACTTTACGCTAAATATTTAGGTGCGTTTTTAGTCGGAATTATTGTGCTTTGGTTGATCTTATTAACGGTTGGCTATATCATTTTAGGAAAACGATTATTTGTATTGTTACAACGAATTAAAAGTCCTTTGTTAATTGCTTTTTCAACTACAAGTTCAGAAGCGGTTTTCCCGAAAATGGTAGAAGAATTAGAACGTTTTGGTTGTCAGCCAAAAATCGTATCGTTCACTTTACCACTAGGTTATTCTTTTAACTTGGACGGAAGTATGATGTACATGACTTTTGCCAGTATTTTTATTGCTCAAGTGTATGGAATTGAAATGTCGGTGCCAGAACAACTTACCATGCTTTTGGTTTTAATGCTAACAAGTAAAGGAGTTGCCGGCGTACCAAGAGCTTCATTAATTGTTGTGGTTGCTACTTGTGCGATGTTTGGTATTCCACCAGAAGGAATCGCTTTAATTTTACCAATTGACCATTTTTGCGATATGGCAAGAAGTATGACAAATGTATTAGGAAACGCACTTTCAACAGCAGCAATTGATAAATGGGAATCGAAACACGAAGCGAATAATGAAATCGCTAACGAATAAAAGCTTGCACGAATAAACACAGAAAATAAAATAGCGTCACATAGGTTACCGCTAAAAAAATCAAACAAATGAAATTTAATTTAGACATTTTTAATATTTTAAAATCGAACTTTTTTATACAAGCTCAAGAAATTGATCAAGAATTTAAATGGACACAACTTTTTAATCCAGAATTTTATATTAATTTAGAACTAGGTGGCGTTCCTATTGGAATTTACGTAGTTTTATTTATCATTTTTGCTGAAACTGGTTTATTCATTGGGTTTTTTCTTCCTGGTGATAGTTTATTGTTTTTATCCGGAATTTATGCGGAAGCTTTAGCAGCTCCTTTAACGTTTTTACCACAAGGTTATTCGCCTGTATTTATTGTAGCGACTTTAATCGCGCTATCTGGAATTATAGGAAATATATTTGGTTACTGGTTTGGGTCAGTTTATGGGAAAAATTTATACCAAAAAGAAGACGGCTTTTTCTTCAAGAAAAAATACTTATACCAATCGGAAAGTTTCTTTCAAAAACACGGTGGTGTGGCGATAGTTTTCGCGCGTTTTTTACCAATCGTTAGAACTTTCGTACCTATTATTGCTGGAATAGTTCATATGGAAAAAAAGAAATTCATGTTTTATAATGTGTTGAGTTCTCTTTTATGGTCATTTATTTTGGTATATTCTGGTCACTATTTATATGGTTTGTTTTTAGAAAAATTTGACATCGATTTAAAACATCATATCGAAAAAATCATTATTATTTTAGTTGTTGCTACAACACTTCCATTAGTAATGAAAGCAATAAAAAACAAGAAATTAGAAATTGAAGATAAAACTGGAGACGAATAGTTTAAACTAATTTCTTTAGAAAACAAGTTATGCAATTAAGCTATTGGGAAATAAAAAATTGGTTCTCCAATGTAGATTACACCATTGTTGGAAGCGGAATTGTCGGTTTACATACGGCAATTCGGTTGAGAGAACGATTTCCTAATGCTAAGATTTTAATTTTAGAAAGAGGTGTTTTACCACAAGGGGCGAGCACCAAAAACGCTGGTTTTGCTTGTTTCGGAAGTGTTTCTGAAATTATTGACGATTTAAAATCGCATTCTGAAGAAGAAGTCATACAATTAATTCAAAAAAGATTTTCGGGTTTACAATTACTTCGTAAAAACTTAGGTGACGAAGCTATAGACTACAAACCATTTGGCGGATACGAATTATTTTTAAAAGAAGACGAAGCCTTTTATAACGATTGCATTTCCAAAATTCCTTTCATAAACGATATTGTCCGTCCGTTATTTAAGACGGAGGTGTATTCCAAAGTTTTCGATAGATTTGATTTTAAAAACACATTTGAATATTTAATTTTCAATGAATTTGAAGGTCAAATTGACACTGGAAATATGATGCAAACGCTATTAAAAAAAGCCATTCAAAACGACATTCTTATTTTAAACAATCAAACGGTTTCTAAACATCAAGATTTGAATGATGGTGTAGAAATTGTAACAAACGACATAACTTTTAAAACCAAAAAACTACTTTTTACTACAAATGGTTTCGCATCAGAATTGACAAATAATCAAGTCAAACCGGCTAGAGCTCAAGTTTTAATTACAAAACCCATTGAAAATTTACATATCAAAGGAACATTTCATTTAGATCAAGGATATTATTACTTCCGAAATATAAATAACAGAATACTTTTTGGCGGTGGAAGAAACCTTGATTTTGAAGGCGAAACCACAACTACATTAGAAACTACTGAAATAATTCAAAATCGCTTGCAAGATTTACTAAAAAATGTAATTTTGCCTAACACTCCTTTTGAAATTGAACATCGCTGGAGCGGAATTATGGGCATTGGAAATTCAAAAAAACCAATTGTACAACAAATTAGCAACCATGTGTATTGCGGTGTCAGAATGGGTGGAATGGGCGTTGCCATTGGCAGCTTAATCGGACAAGAATTAGCAGATTTAACATAAAATGGCAATAAAAAAAACAACTCCAAAACCTAAAGCAAAACCAACAAAACCTAAAAGCACTGAGAAAAAAGGATTTTTCGGTCAATTCATGCGTTTCTTTTGGAAGGCTTTTATGTGGTTTAATATTATCAGTCTGTTTTTTGTAGTATTATATAAATTTGTTCCAGTTCCATTTACTCCATTAATGGCGATTCGCTATTTTGAGAATTCTGCAGACGGTAAAGATATTGAAACCCAACACGATTGGGTGCCATTAGAAGACATTTCTAAAAATTTACAAAAAGCTGTAATTGCTAGTGAAGACGGTCGTTTTTTCGAACATAGTGGTTTCGATTTTAAAGCCATACAAAAAGCAGCAGTTGGAAACTTTAAAGGAAGAAAATTAAAAGGCGGAAGTACTATCACGCAACAAACTGCCAAAAACGTTTTTCTTTGGCAAGGTAGAAGTTATATCAGAAAAGGATTAGAAGCGTATTATACTTTTTTAATTGAACTGATTTGGGGAAAAGAACGCATTTTAGAAGTCTATTTAAATAGCATTGAAATGGGTGACGGTATTTATGGTGCTCAAGCCGCAACACAACATTGGCACAATAGAGATTGCAAAAGCTTAACCCGAATGCAAGCTGCCGGAATTGCTGCAATTTTACCAAACCCAAGAAAATTTAAACCTAATGGCTCTGCATATATTAGTAATAAACAGGCAAAAATTGCCCGATATATTTTAATGACTAAATTAAAATATTAATAAAATCTTAAGATGAAAACTGTATTAATAACTGGTGCTGGTGGAGGAATTGGCAAACAAACTTCATTGTATTTCGCTAAAAACAACTGGACCGTTATAGCCACATTACTTTTTGAAAGCGAAGGTGAAGACTTCAAAAACATACCAAATATATTTTGCTATGAAATGGATGTAACTTCAACTGAAAGTATCGCTTTGGCAACGGAAAAAATACTGCAAAATCATCCCAAAATTGATACCATAATTAACAACGCAGGAATGGGCTACAGAAGTTTCGTAGAACTTTCCGAAGATAAAAAAATAGATACTATTGTAAACGTCAATTGGTTAGGCGTTGTAAAAATTTGTCGTGCTTTTATTCCAACATTTAGAGAACAAAAATTCGGACAATTTATTAATATAACTTCTGTTGCAGGATTGGTAAATTTACCACTTGGGAATTTTTACCATTCTACAAAACAAGCTGTGGAAAGTTTTTCTGAATGTATGGCATATGAATTGGTTGATTTTAACATTAGTGTTTCAACCGTTCAATTTGGAAATGCACCTACTTCTTTTCAAAAAAATGTGGTAAAATCTGACGCCACTGAAATTCAATCTTACAATAAATTAATGGATAAAATTTCAACTTTATTAGAAAAGAAATCTGGTAAAAATGCCGACTTACCGCAACAAATTGTAGAAAAACTATTCTCTATAGCTGAAAAACCAAATAAAAATTTCAGAAGATATACCATTGGTTTTGATGCCAATATTATGAGATATTTACGTTTCATTTTAGGCTACAAACTTTTCAACGCTGTAATTAGAAAATCTGTCTTCGGTAAATTTTAAAATGAATGTTTAAGAAAACATAAATTGTTTTCATTTGACAGAAAGCTACTTTTAGAAACTCAAAACAAGCATTTGTCAATTAAAGACTTACCAATTGAAATTTATTTATTAGTTTTAGAATCAGAACAAGTTGGAAATCAAAAAATTATTAAAAATTAAACGCTATACCTATGAAAGCACTTTTATTAACCTTCTATTTTTCAATCATTGGATTGAATATGGTAAACATCAAACAGAATAATATCATTATTAGATCAGAAAACATTGAATCAAGTTTTTCTTTAATTAACGACTCTAAAGACAAAATAAGTATTCATACCGGAACTGGATTTGTATCTTTGAATAAAGGTTCCAAAACCAGCATTGGTTGCAACGTCGGAAAAGAAGTACGTTGGGCAAATGAAGGCAAAAAAGGAGATGTAATTTTCAAAATAACTTCAGAAATGTGTGGCAAAACATTAAAATTATCTGAATTCACAAAGTAATTTAACACAAAAAACTCTTAACCAAACACTATGTTTTCAGTTAAGAGTTTTTTATTTAAGTTGGATTCGAAATAAAGTTAAATCTATTTCCATTTAATAGATTCAATAATTTGTTTCATGTCGTTTTTAATGTAATCTGCAGCTGGAAGAATCGAATCGAAATTTGGTTTAGAATAAAAATACATACTTGCAGTTACAAAATTTCTAGTACTATCCGTAACATAAAACTGCGCGTTTGTTGCAGCATTTCCTCCTACTTGATAAAACATTCCATACACTTTATGATCTAAATTCACGTAGGGTTGTTCTGCGATATCGTTGGCTTTAATTACGTGTTCATACGTTAATTTCTGCGCATCCGTTAGTAGTTTTTCTAAATTATTTTGAACCGGTTTGTATGTTAAATATACGGTAGCTTTCATTTTTGGATAGTGAATTTCCAAACCACAATTTGAAGTTGCTTTTACTTCTGCCAATTCATTTTTATCGAAATCGAAACCGCAAGAATTTGAAAATTTCATATATTTTGCTGGTGGATATTCTAAACTTAATTGCCCTGTAGGTTTTGGCATTTTTTCATCACCACAAGAAAGTAAGGAAAGAAAAAGTGTAAATAATATTATGTTTTTCATTTTGTGTTTAATTTGTTCTTGATTCGGTCATAAAACCTAAAATATCAAACTTCATTTTTTTTGAATTATATTTTAATCTGAGATTAATTTTATGAATTCCGTTATTTAAAATTAAAACATTTTCGGCTTCTGAATTTCCATAAGGATAATTTAAATCTGCATTTACAACTTTAAATTTAAAACTTGCATTCTGTTTTTTCAATTCAAATATTTTTCGCTTTAAACTACTTCCAACAAAAACAATATTTTCAGTTGAATTTATTTTTGACAAATCTATTGAAACGAGTTCTTTTCCAACATACAAAATTTTATTTTCATTCGTTTTATCTGCACATGAAATAAAAAAAAGAATAACAATAAAAGCAAAACACTTTTTCAAATTATTCATTAATAAAAACATATAAATTACTCTAGCGAATCAAAATCCACATCTTTAGAACTTGGTGGATTAGTAGTTGGCGCTTTAGATAAATCTGAATCTTTTTTCGTGTTTAAGAAAGTAAATTCTGTAACTTGAATTTCAGTTGTATATTTTGTAGTTCCGTCTTCAGCTGTCCATTGACGCGACTTAATACGACCTTCAATATAAATTTTATCGCCTTTTGAAAGGTATTTTTCACATAATTCTGCGGCTTTATTTCGAACCACAATATTATGCCATTCTGTAGAAGTTATTTTTTCTCCAGTCGATTTATTGATGTACACTTCATTTGTTGCCAAAGGAAAGCGTCCAATACAACTTTGCGCATCAAAATAATGCATTTTTACTTCGTCTCCTAAATGTCCTATTAGAATAACCTTATTTAATGTACCGTTCATGGCTTATATCTTTTTATCAAAAATACTAAATATTATTTAGATTACAATTTTTTCTATAAAATTATGTAGGACAATTGGCACAGGTAATTGCTTCAGTTCTTCAAAAGTGTAGCCTTTATTTATAGCGTCTTCAATTTCAATCGTATAAAATTTAATATTCAAATGTTGATGCGATAATTTATGTAATACATCAAATGTGTCAAAATAATGGAAGTTTTTAATCTCATATTTTACGTTTAACTGATTCAAAATCTCAGTTTCTTCGATTTCACTTTCCGATTCAATACAAGGAAATTCGAATAAATTTTTCCAAATACCGTTATCCGTTCTTTTATTCATTTCATAGTTTTCGGAAGCATCTTTCACTAAGATGTAATTCAAAAATCGTTTAGTAACCTTAACTTTTTTAGATTTCACTGGTAATTCTGAAACTTTTTTTAATTTGAAAGCTTCGCAACTATCATTAAAAATACATTCCATACAATTCGGGCTTTTCGGAACACATTGCAAGGCACCAAATTCCATTATCGCTTGATTGTGAATGTCCGGTTTAGATTTAGAAAGCACTTTCGTAGCCAATTCTATAAAATACTTTTTAGAGGTATTTTGTGAAATATCGTAATCCACATTAAAAACACGAGATAATACTCTGAAAACATTTCCATCTAAAACAGCAACAGGTTCATTGGAAGAAAAAGAGGCAATTGCGGCGGCGGTATATGTTCCAATTCCTTTTAATTTTAGTAATTCTTCGTACGAATTTGGGAAAATTCCCTTGTGATTTTCCACTACAAATTTCGCGGTAAAATGCAGATTTCTGGCTCGAGAATAATATCCAAGTCCTTGCCAAAGCTTTAAAATTTGCTGTTCATCGGCATTTGCCAAATCTTTTACTGTTGGAAAAGCGTTGATAAAATTAATATAATATGGCAAACCCTGACTCACTCTTGTTTGCTGCAAAATAATTTCTGAAAGCCAAATTTTGTAAGCATCAGTGGTGTTTCGCCATGGCAAGTCTCTGTAATTTTGGTTATACCAATTGATAATTTTAGTTGAAAAATTCATATTAAAATTTAAAGCCGTAAAAATAAATCATTTATATGGTTAAATTTTAGTTCATTAAGTTTGAATTTGTATTTTTTTAATTCATATATTTGCACACTCAAAAAAATACATAAAATTTAACACGCAAGAAAATGACGAAAGCAGACATCGTAGCAAAAATTTCAGAAAAATTAGGCCTTGAAAAAGGTGACGTTCAAGCTACTGTAGAATCATTCATGGAAGAAGTAAAAAATTCATTAGAAACTGGTGATAACGTTTACTTAAGAGGATTTGGAAGTTTTATTGTTAAGACAAGAGCTGAAAAAACAGGAAGAAACATTTCTAAAAACACAACAATCAAAATTCCAGCACACAACATTCCAGCATTTAAACCTGCTAAAGTATTCGTTGAAAGCGTTAAAGAAAAGACAGAAGTAACTGTATAATATTATTTATTAATCATAAAAACTACACATTATGCCAAGTGGTAAAAAAAGAAAAAGACATAAGGTAGCTACTCACAAGCGTAAAAAAAGAGCGAGAGCTAACCGTCACAAAAAGAAAAAGTAGTCTAAAAACTACTTTTCTTTGTTTAAAGAAGAAAAATTATCATTTAAGCTTAGAATTTTACAAGCTTAAAACTCTAAGCTCAAATGATAAACGTTCATTGAATTTTGAATTGAATACAATTTTGACAAGCTCAATTTTGCATTATAATTCTATTGGGTATTTTACCTAAATTGTTTAATCCATCCTAACAATAAGTTGATAGTTGAAGTTGATAGTTGCTTTTCGTAACCAACAACCGACAACCGACAACAAAAATGTTCGGATATAAAAGATACAGCATGAACAAAGAATTAATTATTAGATCTGGTTCAGACGCAGTAGATTTTGCCTTATTAAAAGATGGAAAACTAATTGAATTACACAAAGAAAAAGAGGCTAGCGATAGTAATCAGTTTCAAGTTGGAGATATTTTTATAGCAAAAATAAGAAAACCTGTTGCCGGATTAAACGCTGCTTTTGTGCACTTAGGTCATGAAAAAGATGCTTTTTTGCATTATCATGATTTAGGGCCAAACTTAGGTTCTTTGATGAAATTTATTAAACTTGTAAGCGCAGGTAAAATAAAAGATTATTCACTCAAAAATTTCCCTTTTGAACCTGAAATCAATAAAGATGGCACTATAATGGACATATTAAGTGCCAATCAATCGATTTTAGTTCAAGTCGTTAAAGAACCGATCTCAACCAAAGGACCAAGAATTAGTTCTGAGATTTCTTTAGCAGGAAGATATGTAGTATTAGTACCTTTTTCTGACCGTGTTTCTATTTCACAAAAAATAGGAGACAGAGCGGAGAAAGATCGTCTAAAAAAATTACTACAATCTATAAAACCAAAGGGATTTGGTGTTATTGTGAGAACAGTAGCCGAAGGCAGAAAAACAACTGAGATTGAAAAAGATGTAGAAACATTGCTAGAACGTTGGACTACAATGTGTAAAAAACTACAAACCGCTCATCATCCCTCAAAAGTATTAGGAGAATTGACAAAGTCTTCTTCTATGCTAAGAGACATATTTAACGATACTTTTACGAGTATTCAAGTAGATGATGAAGATTTGTATTTACAAACGAAGGAATATTTGCAAGAAATAGCTCCGGATAAAGCGTCTATCGTAAAACACTATCAGTCGAAAGATTTACCTCTTTTTGAAAAGTATAATATAGAAAGACAAATAAAAACCTCTTTTGGAAAATCAGTTTCTATGAGCAAAGGTGCTTATTTAATTATCGAACACACAGAAGCATTACACGTTATCGATGTAAATTCTGGAAATCGATCAAATAAAGCACAAAACCAAGAAGATACTGCCATGGAAGTAAATATGATTGCTGCAGGAGAAATTGCACGTCAGTTACGACTAAGAGATATGGGAGGAATTATTGTTGTCGATTTTATAGACATGCAAAATCCAGACAATAGAAAAATATTGTTTGATTTCTTAAGAGAAGAAATGAGTGACGACAAGGCCAAGCATAAAATCTTGCCTCCTAGTAAATTTGGATTAGTTCAAATTACTAGACAAAGAGTTAGACCTGAAGTTAATATTGAAACAAACGAAGAAAACCCGAACGAAAACGGACAGGTTGAAGCGGCAATTTTAATTATTGACAAAATAGAAGCTAACCTAGAAAGCATTATCAAAGACCATAAAAAAGTTGTACTTAATGTACACCCTTTTGTGGCCGCATACCTTACAAAAGGTTTTCCATCCTTACGTTCAAGATGGTTTCTTGAACATAAGAAATGGGTGAAAATTATACCTCGTGACGCTTACACGTACCTTGAATATCACTTTTTTGATAACCAAGGAAAAGAAATTTTATAAAATAAAAAACCGCTACTCGAAAGAATAGCGGTTTTTTTTATTTGTTTTCGAAAAAATTATCGAAAAAGTCGTTTAACTTCTTACCTCGATACGTTTTTTTATAAATGAATTGAACAGAGTCTTTATCCAAATTCAAATTTTCTGAGTATTTGATGTAATAGCTTGGTTTACGATTCATATCAGGATACTTCAAACCTACTTCAACTTCTTTAAAAGGAATAAGCCTCTGGTTTTTCCAATAATAAATAGACTTAATGTTTGGCGCATACCAACTTCCTTCATAATTTACATCAATTCTGGAATCGTTTGGTTTAAAATTATATTGACTCGAGAAAAAATTTCCTCCATTATAAAATTTACTTTCCAATGCATTAAATCCAAAAAAGTAATTGTAGCAATTTCCATTCATATTAAAATGCCCAACAGATTGAATTTCAAAAATACCATCATTATTTAAATCAACCGACTGAAAATAAACAACATTATCCACTTCAGAGGAATTTAAATATATCCATTTTTTATTTTGAAGTCTATAAAAATCAATTTTAACATTTTCTTCGAAATCAGAATCAATATTTGGACAAACAATTGCAAAAACATTACCTTCTTTTTCTAGTCTTGTAAAAGCTACGACTTGACCACTGTATAATTGATATTCGCCTACTGGACCAATTGCATTATATAAAGAATCAGAAATAAATTCTTTCTCAATATCAACATTCAACTTTAAAACACTATCGATATTAATTGGCCTTTCATTAAATTCTTCAAGAGCTTTTTCTTCTTCAACAATTACTGAATCTACATAAGAAACACTAACAGAATCAACAACATTTGAATCTGAATTTATGGGTTGATTTTTCGTTTTACATGAAAATAAAAATAGGATAAAAAAAACGACTATTACATTAAATGAATTTTTCATTTATCTAAAAAAAACTCTACTAAATTACTCCAACTCATATTCCAACCTCACCGTAATTCTAGCGGTTTTGTTTTTGCTAAAGGTGTCGTTGTTTCCGCCATAACTATCGTCTTCAGTGGAACCTTGCCCTGTAATTTGAAAAACACCCATACTTGCCGTTTTTAGTTTTCCTAAATCGCCATCCGCGGTTTTTACAATTTTTTCGGCACGTTCGTAAGCGTCTTTTGTTGCGTTTTCAATTAAGCTTTGTTTTAAACTTGCTAAATCGGAGTACGTATATTGAATAGAATTAGAAGATAATTCAATACCTGAATTAATTAGTTCAGAAGTTTTCCCAGAAACTGCTTCAATACGTTTCATTAAATCGGGGTTTTTCTTTGCTGAAAAAGTTATCGTTTGCGAAGCTTCATAACCATCAAAAACTTGTTCGTATTTGGTATTATATTGATTTTCGGCATTTTCTATTCTAACTTCTCTAAATTTCTTATTAAATTGTACCGCACCAAAACTAAATTCAGCAGATTTAAACCCTTTTCCTAAAAAGAAATTAGACACGATTTTCTGATCCGCAATCATTTTATTGTAGGCTTCTTTAATATCATAACTTTTTGTGGTAAAACTTCCACTCCACAAAATTTCATCAGAAACGAAATCTTTCGTACCCAAACCAATTACGGAAATGGAATCTAAATTTTCATTTCGCTTTTTAAAAGCTGTTCCCAACACAAATGCTGTAGCAATAATAGCAATTCCAATAATTGCCGAAGACTTCACTCTTTCTGTAATTTCCATTCTTAGTTTAGTTTAAAAGATTGATTTTAGTTAAATTTTCTTATTAAACATATATCAAACCACATGCCAAGTTTTATCTCTTTTTCTGAAAAAAACTCGTCATTAAAGCGGCACATTCTTTCTCTAAAACTCCTGAAACCACTTCCGTTTTCGGATGAATTTGCGTTCCCATAGTCATATATCCACGTTTTTCATCCGTCGCTCCAAAAACAATTTTTGAAATCTGACTCCAATATAACGCACCTGCACACATTTGACAAGGTTCTAAAGTCACATACAACGTACAACCTTTTAAATATTTTCCTCCTAAAAAATTAGCTGCACTGGTTATCGCTTGCATTTCGGCGTGAGCGGTAACATCGTGCAATAATTCGGTTAAATTATGCGTTCTAGCAATAATGGTATTATTCACAACAATAACCGCTCCTACTGGAATTTCGTCTTTTTCAAAGGCCATTTCAGCTTCCTGAAGCGCTTTTTTCATGAAATATTCGTCGGTAAAAATATTTTCCAAGGCAATGTAGTTTTAATTTTTAAGTAGTCCGAATTTATCGAAATATCGAATCAATCAAAAATACAATTTTGTTTTAAATAGTATAACATTTCTGCAGATATAAAACTTTTAACTAATCCCTAATTACTATTCACTCTGAATTTGTATTTTTGCTGGACCAATGGAAAATTTACTTTCACATATTACGACACCAATCGATTTAAGGAAACTTTCTGAAAGTCAGTTACCGCAAGTAGCCAATGAACTTAGAGAATTTATCATCGATATCGTTTCTCAAAAAGAAGGTCATCTGGGTGCCAGTTTGGGCGTGATAGAATTAACGGTTGCTTTGCATTATGTTTTCGATACACCGAATGATTTATTAGTTTGGGATGTTGGGCATCAAGCTTACGGACATAAAATTCTAACTGAAAGACGTGAAATTTTTCATAAATACAGAGAGATTGATGGGGTTTCTGGATTTCCAAAACGTTCTGAAAGTGTTTACGACACATTTGGTGTAGGACATTCTTCTACTTCTATTTCAGCAGCTTTAGGAATGGCTATTGCTTCTAAAATTAATGGCGATATAGAAAAACAACATATTGCAGTTATTGGCGATGCTTCTATTGCAAGTGGAATGGCTTTTGAAGGTTTAAATCATGCTGGAGTTACGGATGCTAATTTATTAGTAATTTTAAACGACAACGCCATGGGAATTGACCCAAGTGTTGGCGCTTTGAAAGACTATTTAACAGCAGTAAAAGAAGGTAAAAACCCAAAAGAAAACAACATTATAAAATCGTTGAATTTTGATTATTCGGGTCCGATTGACGGACACGATTTACCAAAATTACTTTCCGAATTAAAACGTTTACGCAACATAAAAGGTCCGAAATTTTTACATATCATTACTACAAAAGGTAAAGGTTTATCGTATGCAGAAGAAAACCAGTTGCAATTTCACGCACCTGGAAAATTCGATAAACTTACTGGTAAAATTCTTAAACCAGAAAATGAAAATTTAGCACCTAAATTTCAAGATGTTTTCGGACATACTTTAGTCGAATTGGCTACAGAAAATAAAAAAATTGTTGGAATTACGCCAGCGATGCCTTCTGGAAGTTCTTTAAAATACATGATGGAAGCTTTTCCAGATCGCGCTTTTGACGTTGGAATTGCCGAACAACACGCTGTAACTTTAGCAGCTGGAATGGCAACTCAAGGTTTAACTGTTTTCTGCAATATTTATTCTACTTTTTTACAACGTGCTTATGATCAAGTCATTCATGATGTGGCGATTCAAAATTTACCCGTCATTTTTTGTTTAGATCGAGCAGGTTTTGTAGGTGAAGATGGCGCAACTCATCACGGATTATTTGATATTGCTTATATGAATTGCATTCCGAACATGCTGATTTACGCACCTTTGAATGAAATCGACTTACGCAATATTTTATATACTTCTTCGTTAGGATTAAAACATCCGATTGCGATAAGATATCCAAGAGGAAAAGGCGAAATTATAGATTGGAAACAACCTTTTTCAAAAATTGAAATTGGAAAAATTCAAACTTTACAAGAAGGTAACAAAATTGCAATTTTATCAACAGGAACGATAGGAAATAACGTTTCAAAAGCGATTGCAAATACTGGAAAATCAGAAAATTACTCTCATTTTCATGTCGGTTGGATTAAACCTTTGGATATTGAAAAATTAGAAAGTATTTTTGCCAACCATTCTACAATTATAACAGTTGAAGAAGGAACTATAAATGGCGGATTAGGAAGTATAATTAATACTTTTGCCACACAAAATAAGTATAAAAACGAAATTATAAATCGCGGTGTTACGGATACATTTATTGAACATGGCACTGTAAAACAATTATTTGAATTAACTCATTTAGACACTATAAGTTTAACCCAATTATTTATTGAAACAAATCATGATTAAAAGAATTTTATTTTTCACCCTATTAGTTTTTTCAACTGCATCTTTTTCTCAAATCATCAGAACTGAAAAACCAGACACCATTTCTCACTGGAAAAAAATAAATAAAGTAGGTATCGATTTTACCCAAATTACTTTCTTAAACTGGTCTGCCGGTGGAAATAATTCAATTTCTGGTTTGACTAAAGGGCAATTTATTAGAAACTATTTAAATGATAATAAAAAATGGGACAATGAATTAATTGTTCGTTATGGAATAAATAAACAAGAAAGTCAAGATCTTAGAAAAACTGATGATCAAATTAGCTTGAACTCTACTTTAGGGTATAGAAGAGACACAATTAGCAATTGGTATTACGGAGGAAAATTTAGTTTTTTAAATCAATTTTCTGATGGTTATAGTTATCCAAATGTTGAAAAACCTATTTCTAGACCTTTTGCTCCTGCATACTTTTTCTTAGGAATTGGAGCTGAATATTCTAGAAAAGATTTAGGTTTTAATTTGTATTTATCTCCTTTAACTCAAAAAACAACTTTAGTATTAGACCAAAGATTAGCCAATGATGGTGCATTTGGAGTTGACAAAGCTGTTTATGATGAAACAGGAACTATAATTCTAGAAAACGGGAAAAAACACAGAACAGAATTAGGAGCTTTAGTATCAAGTCAATGGAAAACAAAAATTATGACGAATATTAATCTAGACACAAGAGCTACTTTATATACAGATTACTTAAAAGACTTTGGAAATATTGATGTGGATTGGCAGATTGCAATAGAAATGATTGTAAATAAATATGTAAGAGCTAATTTAGGAACACATTTATTATACGATAACGACATTAAAAACAAAAGAGAAGTTGATGGTATTCAAATTACTGAAGGACCAAGAGTGCAATGGAAACAAATTGTTGGGGTTGGCTTAGAATATACTTTTTAAATAAAATTTATTATTTGCCACGAATTATTGAGTTCTCGATAATTCGTGGCATTTTTATGTGTTAAAATTTCAAACTCACCACGTAACCTTCATACGTTCTTACGTTAAAAACAGTTCCGTCATCAAAAATTAAATATTGCCCTTTAATTCCGACTACTTTCCCTGAGAAATTTGGTGTTTTTTCTAAATTTAAACTCGATACTTTTAATGGATACTTATTAACCGGGAAATCAAAATCATATAAGGTATCTTTTTCCAAAAAATAAGGTTTAATTTCTTCTGGCAACCATTGTTTCAAATTATTTTTCTCTTCAGATAAATTCACAACATGTATTTCATTTTTCAGCATTTTTTGCCAATTGGTTTTATCTGCGAAATGATTTTTTAAAGCCACTTCGGCAACTCCAGCTAAATATCTATTTGGTGTTTCTATAAAAGGCAATGCTTGCACCGCGCCTTGATCAATCCAACGTGTTGGAACTTGTGTATTTCTAGTAACACCTATTTTTAGTCCGCCTGATAAAGCTAAATAAACCGTATGAGGTTGTAATTGTACGCGTTTTTCGTATGCTAAATCTCTATCTTCAATATCCAAATGCGCTTTACTCAATTCTGGATTCATAATCCATTCGGCTGCAGCCGGAATAGTTGAAAAACAATCGTAACAAAAACCTTGACGCCAAATTTTCTTTGCTTTCTTACAATTTAAACACTGATATCCTTTGTGTGTAATTTCTATATTTTTATTAATAAGTTGATTAACGTTAATAAAGTTGGTATCAAAAATTAAATAATACTGAATTGGCGAACCCATTTCGGTTTCCATTTTTGTTAAGGTGCCTTCAAAAGTTGTCATAAAAATTGTAATTGATATAAAAATTATTATTTTTGGTAAAGTTATAAAAATACAGATACTCAAATGCCAATAACCATAATAAATTCGATTGCCTCATGGATTTTAAAAAAACGTATTCATCAAATTGAATTGTTTACTAAATACCCTATTGAAGTACAAGAAGAAATTTTATTTGGATTGTTAAAATCAGCAGAAAATACCGTTTTAGGAAAAAAATACGACTATAACAGCATTAAAAATTACAAAACTTTCAACGAAAGAATCCCTGTTTCAACTTACGAAGAATTAGAACCTTACATAGAACAAACTCGTCAGGGTGCACAAAACATTTTTTGGAACACTAACATCAAATATTTTGCAAAATCTAGTGGAACTACCAATGCAAAAAGCAAATTCATTCCAGTAAGCGCAGAAGCTTTAGACAATAATCATTACAAAGCAAGCAAAGATTTATTGTGTTTGTATTTGAACAACAATCAAGATTCACAGCTATTTACAGGTAAAAGTTTGCGTTTAGGCGGTAGCAAAGAATTGTATGAAAACAACAATACTTTTTTTGGAGATTTATCGGCCATTTTAATTGACAATATGCCAATGTGGGCAGAATTTAGTTCCACTCCAAGCAACAAAACTTCATTAATGAGTGATTGGGAAACCAAATTACCCGCCATAATTAAAGAAAGTAGTTTAGAAAACGTAACCAGTTTAGCTGGAGTTCCAAGTTGGATGATGGTTTTACTAAACAAAACGTTAGAAGAAAACAATAAAACTAATATTTTAGAAATCTGGCCTAATTTGGAAGTCTATTTTCATGGTGGAGTGAGTTTTGATCCTTACAAAGAGCAATACAGAAATTTATTTCCTAAATCAGATTTCAAATATTATGAAATTTATAATGCTTCAGAAGGATTTTTCGCATTACAAGATCGAAATGATTCTAACGAATTATTGTTAATGTTGGATTATGGTATTTTTTACGAATTTATTCCAATGGATACTTTCGGGAAAGAAGATCAAAAAGTAATTCCGTTGAGCGAAGTGGAAATTGGTAAAAATTACGCTTTAGTTATTACTACAAATTCTGGTTTATGGCGTTATTTAATTGGCGATACGATTCGTTTTACATCGTTAAATCCGTTTCGAATTAAAGTTACTGGAAGAACCAAACATCACATCAACGTTTTTGGTGAAGAATTAATGGTAGAAAATACCGATTCGGCTTTAGCCAAAACTTGTGAAATGTTAAGTTGTGAAATATTAGATTATACCGTGGCTCCAATTTTCATGGAAGGAAAAGAAAAAGGAGCACACGAATGGATAATTGAGTTTAAAAAACATCCAGCAAGTATTGAAAATTTCACGGAATTATTAGATAAAAATCTGCAACAAGTTAATTCTGATTACGAGGCCAAACGTTTTAACAACATGACTTTAAACAAACTTGTTTTACATGTTGCAAAAGAAAACTTATTTTATAATTGGTTGAAGAAAAATGACAAATTAGGTGGGCAACATAAAATTCCAAGACTTTCTAATTCAAGAAATTACCTAGAAGAACTACTACAATCTTAAAACAATCCCTTATTTCTTAACGAAAAATTCACATCAGTGCATTTTATCGAATAAAGAGGTAAATTGTCGGTTTTTATTTTAAAACCGCAACAAAGACTTCATATTTGCACAAAATTCAGAATAAAACGCATTTTTATAACAAAAATGCATATTTTTGTAGCCCCTGAAAATTTAACCTAAAATATACCATGAAAACAAAATTTTTATTATTAACATTAATTTCTTTACTGTTCAATACAGCAATTGCCCAAGAACCAGTAAGAAATGCAAGATTAGATTCTATAAATGACATTATTAATAAAAACGCTAAAGGATTGCGATTTGTATTAAGTGAAGTTAGTGTTAATTCCGAATTATCTGAAATTGGAACTTCTTTCTTTAAAAATAAATTCATCATTTTGTCTAACAAAAAAAGAAGACATTATGAAACAACAATTAACGAAGACACTAAAACACCTAATAACAATTTATATTGTGTAAATGTAGACAGTACTGGAAACTTAACTTTTCCTCTATTATTTGCTTCTGCTATTGATTCAAAAGACAACGAAGGTACAATTGCTTTCACACCTGATGAAAACAAAGTTTTCTTTACACAATCAACTAAAGAAAACCCAAACGTTTACAAGTTATACACAGCTGATTTAGATATCAAATCTGATAAATACTGGACAAACATTACAGAATTAAAATTAATGGATGACCAATCTTCAATTGAAACTCCATTTGTTTCTAATGATGGTAAAAAACTATATTTCTCTTCAAACATTCCTGGTGGAGCTGGTGGTTTTGATTTATATGAAGTAGCTATTTTGGAAAACGGAACATTAGGAGCGCCAATTAATTTAGGTTCAAAAATTAACACAAAAGAAGACGAAAAATTCCCTTTCATTTCAAATGACAACAACTATTTGTTTTTCTCTTCAAAAGGGCATACAAATATGGGAGGTTTTGATGTTTTTAGATCATCAATTACTCAAGACGGTTATCATACAGCATTTAATTTAGGCGGTACTTTAAACTCAAGAAAAGACGATTTAGCTTTTGTAATGGTAAGTGACACTAAAGGTTATGTTTCTTCTGATAAAACAGCTACAGACGGAAATTACGATATTTATAGATATAATTTAAAAATGGCTCCAAATACCGTTTCAAAATTAGCTATTAAAGAAAAAATGACTGGTATAACTTTACCAAATGCCAAAATTGTTGTTAAAAACGAATTTGGAAGAATATTGGCTGATGGAAAAACAGATGACAAAGGAAATATTTCTATCATTTACAATCCGTTAACAATTTACAATGTAACTGTTGAAAAAGACGGTTATGAACCATTTACAAAACAATTGACTTCTGGTGATTTTTACAGCGATACAGCTATCGAATTAAAACAATCTAAACCAGTTGTTACAGATACAGAAATTAAGATTGAAAACATTTATTTCGATTTTAACAAAGCAACTGTTAAACAAGAATCTACACTTTCTTTAAATAAAATCATTAATGTATTGAACGAAAACAAAGAAATGTCTATTTCTATTTTCGCTCACACTGATGCAAAAGGTTCAGATGAATACAACAAAGTATTATCTGAAAAAAGAGCTAAAGCAACTTTCGATTATTTAGCTTCGAAAGGAATTAGCAAAGACCGTTTGAAATACATGGGAATGGGAGAAATGGAGTTGAAAGTAAAATGTACAACTTGTACTGCTGAAGAAGACCAACTAAACAGAAGAACAGAATTCAAAATCAACAAATAAAAACAACAAAAAAACAACACAATGTCAATTAAAAAAATCATCGCAGGAGTTGCAGTCGCGTCAATATTAATATCTTGCTCAAGTAGAGGTTGGAGTTGTAAATCGAGATATGTAAATGGAAAACAAATTGTAACTGAGAAAAAAGCTGCATAAAAATACACACAACAACTATAAAAAATAAAAAAAAGGCAATCAGTATTTTGATTGCCTTTTTTGATTATAATATGTTTTTACTTTATGAAGCGACTTGCAACTTTTGAAGTAAATTCTTGTTTAAGGTTTGTTCTGCAAATTCACGAGTTACGTTTAAGTCTTTCTCATCAGAACTTGGTAATTCGAACATAGCGTCAGTTAAAATAGCTTCACATAACGAACGTAAACCACGTGCTCCTAATTTGTATTCTAATGCTTTTTCTACAATAAAATCTAAAGCAGCGTCTTCAATTGTAAACGTAACATCATCCATTTCAAATAACTTCTGATATTGTTTAATTAAAGCGTTTTTAGGCTCTGTTAAAATAGCACGTAATGTTTTAGCATCTAACGGATCCATGTGCGATAAAACGGGCATACGACCAATAATTTCAGGAATTAAACCAAACTCTTTTACATCGCGAGGAATAATATACTGTAACAAATTGTTTTCGTCCACTTTATCTAAATCTTTAGACGCACTGAAACCCATTGCTTGACGGTTTAATCTTTTTGAAATGATACGTTCAATACCATCAAAAGCACCACCAGCAATAAATAATATATTTTGAGTATTTACCTCAACAAATTTTTGGTCTGGATGTTTTCTTCCACCTTTTGGTGGCACATTCACAATCGAACCTTCTAATAATTTTAATAAAGCTTGTTGCACGCCTTCTCCAGAAACATCTCTTGTTATAGATGGATTATCACTCTTACGAGCAATTTTATCAATCTCATCAATAAAAACGATACCTCTTTCGGCTTTAGCTACATCATAATCGGCAGCTTGAAGTAAACGTGTTAAAATACTTTCCACATCTTCACCTACATAACCCGCTTCTGTTAAAATGGTAGCATCAACAATTGCCAAAGGAACATTTAACATTTTTGCAATAGTTTTTGCTACTAATGTTTTTCCAGTTCCAGTTTGACCTACAATTAAAATATTACTTTTTTCAATCTCAACATCGTCGTTTGTAACTTGTTGTGCCAAACGTTTGTAGTGATTATAAACCGCTACACTTAGTACTTTTTTGGTTTGTTCTTGTCCGATTACATACTCATTCAAAAACGCATTTATTTCTTTTGGCTTGCGTAATATTAAGTCACCAAAAGCTTCAGGATCCATTGTTCCTTTAAGCTCTTCTAACACAATACCATGCGCCTGCTCGATACATTTATCGCAAATATGCGAATCAATACCTGCAATTAATAAATTAGTTTCTGGCTTTTTCCTTCCACAAAACGAACATTCTAATACTTCTTTTGCCATTATTTTTAGTCTAAAGTCGTAAAGTCTAAAGTCGTAAAGTCTTAGCAGCAGTGCTTTTGATATTATGACCTTGGACTTTCGACCAAATTTATCTTCTTAATACTTCATCAATCATTCCGTATTCTTTCGCTTCATCAGCAATCATCCAGTAATCGCGTTCGCTATCTCTGAATACTTTTTCTATAGGTTGTTTAGAGTGTGAAGAAATGATTTGATACAATTCATCTTTCAATTTCAACATTTCTCTTAAATTAATTTCCATATCTGTTGCCACTCCTGACGCACCTCCTGATGGTTGGTGAATCATTACACGAGAATGTGGTAATGCCGAACGTTTTCCTTCTGCACCAGCACATAATAAAACTGCACCCATTGAGGCTGCCATTCCTGTACAAATTGTTGCTACATCAGGTTTGATGTATTGCATCGTATCATAAATACCTAAACCAGCATATACACTTCCTCCAGGAGAATTGATATAAATTTGGATGTCTTTAGAAGCATCAACACTTTCTAAAAACAATAATTGTGCTTGAATAATATTTGCCATATAATCGTCTACACCAGTTCCCATAAAGATAATTCTATCCATCATTAAACGAGAAAACACGTCTAATTGAGAAATGTTTAATTGGCGTTCTTCAATAATATAAGGCGTTAAACTACCAACCAATTTATCGTAATACAAACTATTTACACCGTGTTTTTTTGTCGCAAATTTTTTAAATTCTTTTCCGTAGTTCATTTTAAATTTTATTTAAAAGTTTATGGTTTAAAGTTTACTGTTTTAAATATAAAAACGTCAAACCAAAATGGTTTGACGTTCAAATATACTAATTTTTATCAATATTACATTTCGCCATACATAGCTTTAACAAAATCTTGATAGTTTACTTCTTTTTCCGTTGCTTTTACGTTTGTTTTGTATAAGTCGATCATTTTTAAACTTAAAACTTGATCAGAAATACGCTTAATTTCTTCTTGATTAGACATTACTCTTGAAACGATTCCGTCTACTTCTGCATCCGTTGCATTAGCTTGTCCGAATTGCGCCATTTGTTGTCTGATTAATCCTGAAGTGAAATCTTTTAATTCTTCAAATCTAACTTGTAAGTTATTTTGAATGAAAATTTTTGATTCAATTAATTGGTAACGTAAACCTCTTTCTGATTTTGCGAATTCAACCTCTGCTTGTTCTGCAGTTAATGGAGTTTCTCCAATAGTTTGAATCCATTTTTTTAAGAATGTTTCTGGTAAATCAAATGTTGTAGTTTCTAATAACGCTTCAGTAACATCGTTTAAAAACTTTTGGTCTGCTTGTTGAACGAATTGTTGTTCTGCATCTTCTTTGATTCTTTCTTTTAATCCTTCTAATGTAGTTACTTCACCATTAGGGAATAATTTTGCGAATAATTCGTCATTAATTTCTGCTTTTTCGATAGACTGAATCGCATCAATTGTGAAATTCACTTCAATATCTAAACCATGAACATCGTCATGAGCAACTTTTAAATAATCCATTAATTGGTGGTCGTCGTTAAATAAACCTTTAGTTTTTAAAACTACTACATCACCAACTTTTTTACCGATAAATTGTTTACCTGTTTTCGAATCAGCAAAAATATCTAAACTAATTAAAGCTTGGTTTTCAATTCCTTTTTCTTCGTTAGAGAATGTTCCGTTGATTTCGAAACCTTCTTTCACTTCTGTTTCAGTAAGGATTTTTCCGTATTGTTTTTGAATTCTTTCTACTTGCTCGTTTAATAACGCCTCGTCAGCGATAATTTTATAACGTGTTACACCAGCAGCTCTTGCTAAGTCAACAGAAAATTCTGGCGCTAAACCTAATTCATATTCGAAAACTAATTCGTCAGCCGACCAATCGAAATTTTCGTTTACTCTTGGTAAAGCATTACCTAATAAATCTAATTTTTCTTTTGCGATATAATCTGTTAAAGCTTTGTTTACTAATTTACTAACTTCTTCAATGATAGCAGGTTTTTCAAATTGTTTTCTCACAACATCCATTGGAGTTTTTCCTTTTCTAAAACCAGGTAATGTAGCCGTTTTTCTTTTAACTTCTAAAAAATTTTCAATTTTTTCAGTATATTCATATTTACCAATTGTAATTTTTACAACGGCATTTAAAGCGTCAATGTGTTCTTTTCTAATGTTCATTTTTATTGATTTTTTGAAGTATAAAATATGGGTTGCAAAATTATATAATTTTTGCAACCCATACAAGTTTTTAATTTATTGAATTTTAGAAATATAGATTTCCTATTTATCGATAAAAATTTTATTCAAAATGTACTGACTAATTGAAAGTATAATGCTGAAAATTATTGCTTGAATAAAAGTCATACTAATTCCATCAATAAAATAATCGGCAATTTTTACAATCACAGCATTAATTACTAACAAAAACAACCCTAAAGTCATTATTGTAACGGGAATAGTAAAAAAAACTAAAATAGGTTTTACAAAAGTATTTAAAAGAGACAAAGCAATTGCCATAAAAATAGCAGCTGTATAATCTGTAATTTGAATTTTTAAGAAATGAGATATCACAACTATTAGAATTGTTGAGATAAGTAATTTGATAAGATAGTTTTTCATTTTTGAATTGTTGTAATTAATATGTAAATGTAAAAATAATTTTTTAAACTTAGAATACTGAACTATGATTTATGAATTTCGAAGTATTAAAACAAAAAAAATAGACACCAAAAATGGTGCCTATTTAATTTTTATTTAAAATTCCAACTTAGTTCGAAGGAACAATATTAATTCCTGGAAAATAAGAAGGATTATGAAAAGGCAAATTTGCTTTAAAATCTCTGTTGATTACTTTAATAATTTCATTAGAAATTACTGCATATCCACGTGCATTTGGATGAACTCCATCTAAAGAAAACAACACACTACCTTCTGTTGAAGAACCACTAAAATAATTGGCTGTATAAAAAGAACCATCTCCTGATTTAATACCAGAAACCAATTGAGTCATAATAGCATTCATATCAGCAACTGCGATAACAGTTTTTCCTGCTGCAGTGTTTTTAGCATTTGCAATAGAAACAATTGAAGCATTAAAAGCTGAAGTTGCAGATGCTACTTTTGCTTTTTCATTAGCCGTTAATACCCATTTGTTAGCCATTGGATAAGAAACCCCATTTACAACAGCATTCATACCTGCCAATACTGGATTTGCAGCTGCAATTGCATTCGGTGTACCAACAACTGAAGATGCTGGCAAAACCACTAAATCAGCAGCAGTAGTTTGACGTGATTTTCCAAAAGCGGCTCCAATTTCATTTGCATTTGCTGCAGAATAACCTTGTAATTGCAACGCTCCAGAAATTTGCGCAGTTCTATCAGCAGCATCTACATCATTAATTAAAATTGGATTTGCAATACTTGCATTTAATTGATTTACTCTATCTGCTTCACCATAAAAAGTAAATACTGCGTCAAGTTTACTATATAAGTCAGCATTTAACTGAGTCATTACAGCTGTTCCTGCAGCAATTTGTTGGGCAGTAGTTGCTGTTGAAGGAAGTAATCCTTTACCTATTCCTTGAGCAGTTAATGGTGCATACGGAACCGTTGTAAAATAAGGAATAGAAGTTACGCTTGGAATCGTACAAACCACACCCTTAGCACCATTTGAAGTTAATGTATTAATAATTGTACCATACACACTTGCATAAGCAGTACTATTTGTAATATCATTTCCACCATAAGATTGCGGATTCATATTACCTGTTGAGTTATGATCATCTGCTGCAGAAGTTCCATTACTTTGAGCACCACCATTTGTAGCATACGCTAACACATCATTAGCACCAATCCAGTTGGTAAAGAAAGTTGGTGCTTTTATCATAGCATCACCTAAAACTGTAGCACCAGAAGTTGTTGCATGACGTACAAAATACGGATTAGCTTGACCTAAAGCTACACCAGCCAAGTTACCATAACCAGGAGCTAATAAATGGAAAGATTTCGCGCCTGGAACACCCATGTTATTATATGCTTTAGCTTGTAAATTAGAAACCTCAATAGTTGAAGTTCCAGCAATTGGTTCTGGACGACTTTGAGAAGCATCTATAACTAATCTAGTACTTCCAATTGGCAATCCACCTAAAGTTAATCCTCCTAAATTATTCACGTCATCCGCATAAGATGGTTGTGTAAAAGCACCACCTCCAACAAGAGAAAATTGTTGTGCTAATAAATTTGGATAAGAATTCATTTGACTTCCTTTTGAAACCGTTCCATCCATATAACCTGCAGTTAGCGAATTACCAACAGCTACATAAGAAGAAAAATCAGCATCTCCAGACGAATAATTTGCAGTTACTTCATTTTCAAATTCTGGTTCACAACTTGTAAAACCTATTACTAAAGTTGCTAATAATATAAATTTATTTTTCATTTTGAATATTTTTTAAATTAGAAACCGTAAGTTATACCAATACCTGGAGAAAACACAGTTGATTTATATGTTCCACCGAAAGAAGTATATGGGTTTCCTGTAGGATCAGGAACAGTTAATGGATCATCATAATAATCATAAGAATTATCAATTTCATCAAAGTGTAAATACAAGAATGACACATCAATACCTAATTTATCATTTAATTGATATGTTAAACCACCTGTATAACCTACAGAATCGTTACGTGGTGTTTCTGGAGCAAAGTATCCATCTTGGACTGGACTTTCGTCAATATAATAACCTCCACGAACAGTGAATTTTTGCGTAGCTTGATACTGAACTCCAAAACGATAGGTATTAGAATCTTGATAATTTCTTGGATTTTTAGAAACAACCGGTGTTGAATTTTGATTGTAAATTGTAATATCTAAAGCTTCATATGCGCTCCATTTTGTAAAATTGTAATCAAAAGCAAACAACCATTTTTCACTTGGTTTAAAAGATATACCAGCTGTTAATTCAGCAGGTAATGGTAAATCCGCATCAAAAGTACCATCCGTAAAAGCTGGGTTTAAATCTGCAACACCATTTTTATCTAAATAAGTTGCTGAACCTCCTCTAGCTTCCATAATAATTTCCGAACGGTAATCAACTCCTAATGTAATTTGTTTAGCAGGTTTAAACATAAAACCAACATTATAACCCCAAGCAGTAATGCTTTTCGCTTCTAAATCTACATTTGTGCTACCTAATAAAGGATTTGGCGTAATGTTTCTGTTGAAATTTACACTACCATTTGCATAAATTGGTCCACCACCAATACTAAAAATATCTTCAATTTTAAAAGAGATAGTTGGTTGTACAAAAATGGCTTGCAAATCAATACTATTAACTAAATGAGAACCTTGCCAACCTTTATCCCATTCTACTGAAGAACCATAAGGTGTATACACTGCTAAACCCGCAGAAACCCAATCAGCAATCTTATAGGTTGCATACAAACTAAATGGTGTTCCCATATTATCCGTAGAAGCCGTTTGGTTATACTGAGAATTTTGGAATCTTGTCTTTGCGAACAATGCATTTCCACCAACAGATAAGTTGAATTTTTTATCTAAGAAAGACATACCAGCAGGGTTAAAAAAGGTAACCTCTGCACTATTTACAACTGCAACTCCGGTATGTCCCATCGCCAATTGTTTCTGACCTTGGATCGAAACTCTATATCCACCTGCGAACATAGAAGCTGAAGCCAAAGTTAGTAATGATAAAGAAAATAATTTTCTCATAATTGAAATTTAGTTTAGTTTTTCTGTTAAATATTAATTCAAAATTAACATTAATTATGAAATTTACAATTTTTTTAACTAAAATATTATGTATGCATAATAAATTTTATAGAAAATTGACAACTTCGTAATAAAATGCATTTGGGTTTTCTGCGTGTAACCAATGCCCAGCGTTAGGAATTGTTATGATTTTTGCTTCAGAAAAATGATAATATATAGTTTCAAAATCAGAATCTAAAATATAATCAGATTTTTCGCCGCGAAGAAATAAGGTTGGCTTATGGAAATGATTTTCAATTGGAAGTGCAGTTCCTATTTCTGAAATTTTATCATTAAAAACTTTTAAATTGAATCGGAAACCTAATTGACCTGGTTCTACCCAATATAAATTTTTAAGTAAGAATTGTTTTGTACCAAAATCTGAAATGTATTCTGAAATAATTTCATCTACTTCAGCACGACTCGGTTTTTCAGTAAAATCAACTGCATTTAAAGCTGCTAATATACTTTGATGATGTGGCGCGTAATATTTCGGACCGATATCTGCAACAATTAATTTATCAATCAATTCTGGATAAGTTGTTGCGAACAGCATCGCAATTTTTCCACCCATGGAATGTCCTAAAAGTGTGATGTTTTCCAATTTATGAAAATCGATATAGGCTTTCACATCTTCCACCATAACTTCATAACTAAATGCATCCGAGTGAAAACTTTTTCCGTGATTTCGCATATCTAACAAATGGATTTGAAAACCTAATTGTGCAAATTGCGTGCTTAAGGTTTTCCAATTGTCTGACATTCCTAAAAATCCGTGAATAATTAAAAATGGTTTTCCTTCTCCTTCTATTTTTGAGTATAACATTTTTATAAGTCGCTAGTTTTTGCCACAAAGACACTAAGTCGCAAAGATTATTTTTCTATCTTACTTTGACTTCGAAAGCCTCAGCCAACTGGTGACTGAGGCTCTCGAAGTCACTTATTATATTTATTTCAACTTATTCAAATACATATTCACTACGTTTTCAAAACCTAAATATAAAGATTCTGAAACCAAAGCGTGTCCGATTGAAACTTCCAATAAATTCGGAATGTTATCTTTAAAAAATTTGATATTATCTAAACTTAAATCGTGACCAGCGTTAATTCCTAAACCTAATTCATTGGCTCTGATTGCTGCTTTCACAAAAGGTTCAATAGCAGTTTGATTTCCTAAACCATATTGATGTGCGAAAACTTCTGTGTATAATTCAATTCTGTCCGATCCTGTTTCTTTTGCACCGTCAATCATGGCTTCAATTGGATCTACAAAAATAGAAACTCGAATATTATTTCTTTGAAATTCTTGAACCACTTCTTTTAAATACGACTGGTGTTTTACCGTGTCCCAACCTGCATTTGAAGTAATTGCTCCAATCGCGTCTGGCACTAAAGTCACTTGATCTGGCTTACATTCTAAAACTAAATCAATAAAATTATGTTGTGGATTTCCTTCTATATTATATTCGGTATAAACCACATTTTTTAAATCACGCGCATCTTGATACGTAATATGTCTTTCATCTGGACGAGGATGAATCGTAATTCCGTTCGCACCAAACTTTTGAATATCTTTAGCAACTTGCAATAAATCAGGAACATTACCACCACGCGCATTTCTTAAGGTCGCAATTTTATTAATATTAACAGATAACTTTGTCATAATTGTATTTAATTTGTACAAAATTACAAACAAAAAATAGACTAATTTGTATTTTTTACTTAATTTGCAATAGTTTTGAACTAATATTTATGGATAAAATTACAGATTTTTTAAACAACCAATTTCAACCATTACAAGTCAGTGATTCAATTGCTGATGCAGAAAATTTGTTTTTAGATTATGACTATTCTCATTTTCCTGTTTTAGAACAAGATATTTATATTGGATCCATTGCAAAAGAAGACACTGAAATTTTCACAACATCCAACACAATTAACGAACACAAATTAAACTTAAATCGCTTTTTTGTAAGAAGTAATATGAATTGGTTTGATGTTTTTGAAGAGTTTTCTAAAAACCACACCAATTTACTACCGGTTTTAGACGACAAAAATCACTATGTTGGTTTTTATGAATTAGACGATGTATTACATTTTTTAAACGAAACAACATTTGTAAAAGAAGATGGCGGCATTATTGTAATTGAAAAAGAAACATCAGATTTCACTTTTAGTCAAATTTGTCAAATCGTAGAGAGTAATGACTCTAAAATTTTAGGGGTTTTTATTTCTAACTCTACTCCAACTTTAACTCAAATTACGTTAAAAATATTGCAAAATAATTTTAACGAAATCATCCAAACTTTTAGGAGATATAATTATACGATTTTATCTGAACATCAAGAAGATTCGTATTTAGCGGGTTTAAAAGATCGCTCGGATTATTTAGACAAATATTTAAATATTTAAGTTATGAAAATAGCCGTATTTGGTCAGTATTATCAAAACAACACACATTCTATTGTAGAAAAAGTGGTAGCGTTTTTAGATCAAAAAAATATTGAAATATGTTTCTACAGTGTTTTTTATCACAAGTTACTTGAAAATAATGTAGAATTATCCAACTACAAAACCTTTGATTCTCACGAATGCTTGAAAGATAATTTCGATTATTTAATCAGTATTGGTGGCGATGGAACGATTTTACGAGCGGCCACTTTTGTTAGAGATTCAAATTTACCAATTATTGGAATTAACGCAGGAAGATTAGGGTTTTTAGCAACCGTTCAAGAAGAAAATATTGAAAATTTATTAAATAGAGTATTAGACAACGATTTTTCAATTTCTAAAAGAACATTAGTAAGTTTACAGTCAAACCCAGCAAATTCTGACTTAGAAGACATCAATTTCGCACTAAATGAAATTACGGTTTCCCGAAAAGATACTACTTCTATGATTACGATTGAAACATACATTAATAACGAATATTTAAATTCCTATTGGGCTGATGGATTGATTATTTCTACACCTACAGGCTCTACAGGATATTCGTTAAGTTGTGGTGGACCAGTTATTATGCCAACATCCAATTGTTTTGTAATTACACCTATTGCGCCGCATAATTTAACAGCAAGACCTTTAATAATTCCAGACGATTCGCAACTTACCTTAAAAATAAAGGGAAGAGAAGATCAATATTTAGTTTCTTTAGACTCCAGAATGGCTTCTGTTTCAAACGAAACGGTACTTATCGTTAAAAAAACAGATTTTTTCATTTTAATTGTAGAATTCCCAGAAGAAGGTTTCCTAAGAACCATCAGAAAAAAACTGCTGTGGGGTGAAGACAAAAGGAACTAAAATTACAAAAACAATTAAATTGAAATTCCGATATAACATGAAAATGGTTTGATAAAAATCAAACTATATGGAATACATAATCGGAATAACACACGATTTTTCATTTTTTTACGTTATTAAATCAAGTTAATCATCAAAAAAACTTGGTTTAAGATGGTTAGTAGCTCAATATTATTATATTTGCAAACTATTTAAAAAATGAAAAGATTTTTATTAAATATTATCGGATTTTTATTCTGCATGACTTCTTTCGGGCAAATTCACGAAATTGGAGTTTTTGTAGGTGGGAGTAATTACATCGGAGACGTTGGAAAAGCTAGCTATTTAGATCCAAATGAAGCTGCTTTAGGGGTGCTTTACAAATGGAACAAAAGTACTAGACATTCTTGGCGATTTTCGTATACTCAAACATCTATTATTGCAAAAGATGTAGAAAGTGATGCGCCAAATAGAAAATTAAGAGGTTACGAAATAAAAAATAACATAAAGGAATTTTCTGCAGGTTTAGAATTTAATTTTTTAGATTTTGATTTGCATCAATCTGATTTTGTTATTTCACCTTATGTTTACTCAGGGATTTCAACGTTTATATACAATGAAACTTTTGTAATTAATAAAGTAAGTAAAGAAGATTATCAAGATTTTTCATTCGCAATACCGATGGTAGTTGGGGTAAAAGCTAAAATCGCAAACCATTTAGTATTAGGATTAGAAACAGGAGCAAGATATACGTTTACAGATAATTTAGATGGTAGTAATCCTAAAAACGAAAATTTCGAAACATTAAAATTTGGAAATTTAAACAATAAAGATTGGTATGTTTTTACAGGATTTACTTTAACCTATACATTTGGAAAAAACCCATGTTTTTGTGCAAGTAAATAAAATGGAAAAAGAGATAGATAAAAATAATTTACCAAAACACCTTGCTATCATTATGGATGGCAATGGTCGTTGGGCAAAAAAACAAGGAATGTTACGCGTATTTGGCCATGAAAAAGGCACCAAATCCGTGAAGCAAACGGTTGAAAATTGCGCTAAACTTGGAATTGAATTTTTAACACTTTACGCCTTTTCTACAGAAAACTGGAACAGACCAAAAATTGAAGTCGACACATTAATGAAATTATTAATTAGTGCGTTGAAAAAAGAATTAAAAACATTACAAGAAAACAATATAAAATTAAATGCCATTGGTAATATAGATAGTTTACCATCTGGCGTAAAAAAAGAATTACAAGAAGTTATAACTAAAACAGAGAACAACACTCGAATGACTTTGACTTTAGCCTTAAGTTATGGCGCGAGAGATGAAATCATAAATGCTGTTAAAATAATTTCTGAAAAAGTTAAAAATAATATAATTTCAACCGATGCTATTGATGAATCAATTATTAATGAGCATCTTTACACGCAGAACATGCCAGATGTGGACTTAGTGATAAGAACAAGTGGCGAACACAGGATAAGTAATTTCCTACTATGGCAAATTGCATATGCTGAATTTTATTTTACAGATGTGCTTTGGCCAGACTTCAACGAAGAAGAATTACAAAAAGCACTAATAAGTTATCAAAAAAGAGAAAGAAGATTTGGAAAAACTAGCGAACAAATTAGATAAATTGACAATGTTTAAAAACAGAATACTATTTTTATTTACCTTATTATTTATAGGAAATACAATAAATGCACAAGAAACAACTTTAGAAAAAGGAAAAGAATATATTCTTGCTGGTGTTGAAGTTACAGGTAAAGTTTCGTTTAACGAGCAAACAGTAATAACATTTACTGGACTTGAAATGGGAAGCAAAATCAGAGTTCCAGGAGAAGAAATTAGTTTAGCTATTTCAAAACTTTGGAAACTTGGTTTATTTAATGATGTAAATTTTTACGTTAAAAAAATTGAAGGTGAAAGTATTTTTCTTGAATTAGAATTGTACGAATTACCTAAATTAAATGAAGTTAAAATTAAAGGTGTAAAAAAAGGTAAAAGAGAAGATATCATTAAAGAAACGGAACTAACAAAAGGGAAAGTTGTTAATGATAATCTAGTTACAAACACAAAAAACTACATTGAAAATAAGTACAAAAAAGACGGGTATTTCAATGCTAAAGCCACTATTAATACATTAGCCGACTCTACTGACACTAAAGTAGATATGGTTATTTTTGTAGATAAAGGTAAAAAAGTAAAAATCAAGAAAATTAATTTTATTGGTAACGAACAAATAATCGATAGAAAATTAAAGAGAACTTTTAAAAACACAAAAGAAAAGAAAATTTACAGACTTTTCAAATCTTCAAAATTCATAAAAGACAAATACAAAGAAGATTTAACTGCCTTAGTTACAAAATATAAAGAAAAAGGATATAGAGATGCCCGAATAGTTTCTGAAAGTGTAGTGTACAACAAAGAAAAAAACAACATCAATATTGATATTAACCTAGAAGAAGGTAGAAAATACTATTTTGGAGACATTAGATTCCTTGGAAACACGGTGTATTCAGACCAAGTTTTAAATTCTATTTTAGGAATTAAAAAAGGTGAAATATACAATGGTGTTTTATTACAAAAAAGAATAGCTGATAATTCAGCTCCAGATAGTGAAGATATTGCTAATTTATACCAAAACAATGGTTATTTATGGTCAAGCATTAACCCTGTTGAAGTAAAAACAGAAAACGATACAATCGATTTCGAAATTAGAATTACAGAAGGCCCAGTTGCTTATTTAAACAACGTTACAGTAAAAGGTAATGACAAAACGAATGATAAAGTAATTTACCGTGAATTAAGAACCAGACCAGGAGAAAAATGGAATAAAGAACAAGTAATTCGTTCTGTTCGTGAATTAGGTCAATTAGGTTTCTTTGATGCGGAAGCTATTAGACCAGAGCCTGTAAATATGGATCCTGCTGCAGGAACTGTAGATTTAGATTGGACAGTTGTAGAAAAAGGTTCTAGTCAGGTAGAATTACAAGGAGGTTATGGTGCCGGAGGTTTCATTGGAACATTAGGATTGTCTTTTAATAACTTCTCATTAAAAAATATTTTTAACAAAAAAGCATACCAACCTTTACCAATGGGTGACGGACAAAAAATGGCATTACGTTTACAAGGAAGTCAAAGTTTCCAAGTATATAGTTTATCATTTACAGAACCATGGTTAGGCGGGAAAAAACCAATTAGTTTCTTTACTTCATTATCACACAGTAAGCAATTTTTGTATGATTATCAATCAAGAGATGTAACAAGAGATAAGAGTTTCAATATTTCAACTATAACAGTTGGGTATGGAAAAAGATTAAAAGTTCCGGATGATTACTTCCAATTATCTAATTCGGTTTCCTTTTCTTACTATGATTTAAATAATTATAATACTGGATTATTTACATTTGGTAATGGTGCGTCTCGTAACTTAGCTTTCAACACTTCATTAACTCGTGATAGTAGAGGTTTAGATCCTGTATTCCCAGACAGAGGCTCAACTTTCTCTGTATCTGCTAAATTCACATTGCCTTATTCATTATTCAATGGCGTAGACTATGCTGGATTAAAAGACAAAGAAGAATACAAACTAAAATACAATACTAATTCAGGTTTATTTGTACAAGCCAATGCTAACAATCTTTTTCCAGTTAATGGTGATTACTTAGTTCAAGTTTCTAGTTCTCCTGCAGTTTTTGAAAAGGCAGATAGTTATATTGGTGCAGTAGCAGATCAAGCTAAAGTTGACCAAGAAAGATTTAAATGGTTAGAATTTTATAAGATTAAATTTAGTGGAGATTGGTATACTAAAGTGTATAAAAAATTCGTTTTACGTACAAGAGCTGAATTTGGATTCCTTGGAGCCTATAATTCTGATAGAGGAATTGTACCTTTCGAAAGATTTTATGTTGGTGGAGAGGGTTTAGCTAACTACTCTTTAGACGGAAGAGAAGTAATACAATTACGTGGATATCCAAATAATTCCTTATCTTCGTCTAACGGAGGAACTGTTTATAACAAATACTCTATGGAATTAAGATATCCAATTACCATGAAACAAACAGCAAAAATTTACGCTTTGAGTTTCGTTGAAGCGGGTTCTGCATTTGATAATTTCAAGAAATTTGACCCATTCAAAATGCAGCGTTCTGCAGGTTTCGGGTTAAGAGTATTTATGCCAGCTTTCGGATTATTAGGCTTTGATTTCGCTCATGGTTTCGACCCAATTCCTGGTGGTACAGTAAAAAGTGGATGGCAACCTCACTTTATCATCGGACAACAATTTTAAACTTTGGCACGATAGTTGAATTTAACACTTTAAGTTTATGAAAAAATATTTTGTTTTACTTTTTAGTTTTGTTTTATTTGTAGCACAGGCTCAAAAAACAACGAAAATTGGTTATATTGATATGGAGTATATTTTGGAAAAAGTTCCTGAATATGCCGAAGCAAAAAACCAATTAGAGCAAAAAGCAAATACTTGGAAACAAGAAATTGAAACCAAGAAAAATGACATCAAAAAACTTAAGGACGCATTAGCATCTGAAAAAGTATTGTTAACTAAGGAATTAATTAACGATAAAGAAGAGGAAATAAACGTTCTTGAAAAAGAAATGCTAGACTATCAACAAAAACGATTTGGACCACAAGGTGACTTAATGATTCAAAAATCGGCGCTAGTAAAACCAATTCAAGATCAAGTTTTTAATATAGTACAAGATATTGCCGTTAAAAGAAATTACGATTTCATTTTCGATAAATCATCAGATTTAACTATGCTTTTCACAGCAGAAAGATTTGATATTAGTGATTTTGTTGTAGATGCTTTAGCAAGAGCTGGAAAAAAAGTTGAATACTCAAAAAAACAACAAAAAATTCAGGATGCAAAAGAAAAAAGAGAATTTGAAACTACTGAAAATCCTGAAATAGTAGATAAAGAGAAAAAAGTTCAAGCAACAAAAGACGAAAGAGAAAAAAAGCTGCAAGAACGTAAAGATGACGCTGCTGCTAAGAAAAAAGAAGCAGACGACAAAAGAGCCGAACTTTTAAAAACAAGAGCCGAAGCCCGTCAGAAATTATTAGACGATCAAAAAGCGAAAAGAGAATCGTTATTAAATAAGAAAAACGAAAATAAAACAAATCCAGAACCAAAAAAAGATTAAATAACCCTTATTAAATTAAATTAAAATGAAACAATTAAAGACCCTATTTATTGCAATAGTAATGTTTTTTGGAGCACAAGTAGCAAGTGCTCAAACTAAAGTTGGACATATTGATGTAAGTGCTTTAATGACTACAATGCCAGCAATGAAAGCAGCAGAAGCTCAATTAAATAAATTGAGAGACGGTTATGATACTGAATACAAAAAATTAGTAACAGAATACCAAACTAAAAGAGCACAATACGAAAAAGAAGCTCCAACAGCTGGTGATGTTTTAAACGAAACGCGTTCTCAAGAGATGCAAGATTTTGGTTCAAGAATTCAAAAATATCAAGATGATGCCTCAAAATCATTACAAGATAAATCAGTTGAATTACAAAAACCATTAATGGAAAAAGCGCAAGCAGCTATTCAAAAAGTAGCTCGTGCTAAAGGAATTCAATACGTTTTAGACTCAACTGTAGGTAGTGGTGTTTTATTAGCTGATGGAACTGATTTATTAGCTGATGTTAAAAAAGAATTAGGCTTCTAATATCATTACATAAAATTTCAACAACTGCTTAATCTTATTTTTAGATTGAGCAGTTTTTTTTTACATTTGTTTTATGAGTAACAAAAACCCAATAGGACTTTTCGATTCTGGCGTAGGCGGCACATCCATCTGGAAAGAAGTACACGCACTTTTACCTAATGAAAGTACCATTTACTTAGCTGACAGTAAAAATGCACCATACGGTCAAAAAACACAAGAAGAAATCATAGAATTAAGTAAAAAAAATACCGAGTTTTTACTTAAAAACAATTGCAAACTCATAATTGTAGCCTGTAATACAGCAACAACTAATGCAATAAAAGCACTAAGAGCATCTTATGATGTACCTTTTATAGGCATTGAACCAGCAATAAAACCAGCTGCTCTACATTCAAAAACGCAAAAAATTGGAATTCTTGCCACTCAAGGGACTTTAAACAGTGAACTATTTCATCAAACTGTTGCCTTATATTCTGATGTTAAAGTAGTAGAACAAATTGGTTTCGATTTAGTAAAACTTATCGAAAACGGAGAAATGTATTCCAAAAAAATGATCCTACTTTTAGAAGAATATTTACTTCCAATGGTTGCTCAAGATATTGATTATTTGGTTTTAGGCTGTACACATTATCCGTACTTAATTCCGCAAATTCAAAAAATCATACCAAAACACATCAAAATTATTGATTCTGGCGAAGCCGTTGCCAAGCAAACCAAAAACATTTTAGAAATCAACAATTTATTTAATACTTCTAAAAACGTAAATCAAACCTTTTACATCAACAATCCGCCAGAAGTAATGCAAGAATTAATTGGCGATAAATTTAAAGTTGAATATAAAGATTTTTAGGAGCAGTAATTTTTCTTTCAAAACACTAATCCACGTGTCTTCCGCTATATCTTTTATTTTGTTACTTGCAAAAGACACAAGCAACAAAATAAAAGGATGCCGCTACAACCACGGCTATAATTCATATAAGCGTTTTTTTAGTCCTCTTTAAACCAACTTGAGTACATAACATAGTTATTAGAAATACGATCAATCTCACCAGCGAAATCACTTGTATTTAACGCTTTTACTTTCTTAGCCGGAATTCCTGCATAAATAAAACCACTTTCCACATTTGTATTCTGTGTGACTACACTTCCCGCTCCTATTATTGAATTGCTTTCCACTACACAACCATCCATAATAATAGCGCCCATACCAACCAAAACATTGTCATGAATTGTACAACCATGTACAATGGCATTATGCCCAATTGAAACATTATTACCAATAATTGTAGGATGCTTTAAATACGTACAATGAATCACAGCACCATCTTGAATATTAACTTTATTCCCTATTGAAATAAAATTTACATCACCTCTAATCACAGCATTAAACCAAACACTGCATTTCTCTCCAAAAGAAACATCACCTACAATAGTTGCGTTTTCTGCTATGTAACAATCAGCTGGAATAGCTGGCTTTTTACCTCGAACTTCTTTAATAATCATAATAAAAAAATTTAAAAAAAAATCCCGAATAAATCGGGATTAAATATTTTAGTTTGAAACTGCTGGACAGTTACAGTCAAATGCTTTTGGTTTACAGAATAAATTCATACCAATTGTTATTTGATGATATCCTGCATTGTCGAATTTAACATCACCTAACACTTGGTTATATGAATATCCAACCATAAATTGTTTGAAATTTACACCAACAAAAGGAGTAATCCATTGTAATTTTTGATCATTAACGACACCTAGTTCTTTTGTATATTGAGCACCGTCAAAACTTCTTCTGTATGAAAGTCCACCCCAAAGTCTTCCAAATTCCATTGCCTTATAAACTTTAGCATTTAAATCTATAGCTTTTTCACCAGTTTGTTCTGTTATTTGAAACATAAATGACGGCTCAATAGATACGTTTTCTTCATCTCCAAAGTTAGCACCTAAACTCCATAAATACTTTCTTAAGTTATCTGATTCAATACCGTCTAAATATAATTCTCTTCTATTTGCAATAAAGTTCTTCACTGTTACGTGAGTAAAGAAATCCATATAATGATATGAAGCACCAACATCTAAATTGAAATAAGAATCTTTTTGAGTAATTCCACCATAAACTTGAGGATCAAACTCTACAAAAGCTGTTTCATCTAATCTACTTTGTACCATAGCCGCACTTAGTCCAAAAGACAGCATATTTAAATCCGCTTTAGAACGAGAAAATAAAATATGATGTGCATAAGATAATTTTGCACCCGTTTGAGAGTGATATCCATTTTTATCATTAAACGCAATAATACCCATACCCGATTTACCATCTTCATCTAAAGCTGTATTAAAACTCATAGTTTGTAATGAAGGAGCATCCTCCTGACCAAACCATTGTTGTCTTCCTGTTACTCTAAGTTTAGCGCAATTTGCAGCACCAGCCATCGAAGGGTGAATTAAATAATAATTATCTGTTAAATAATCCGTATAAACAGCTATTCCTTCTTGTGAAAATGCCGATTGAAAAAAAATAATTAAATTAAGTAGTAATAAATTTCTCAGTTTCATAGTATTCTAAGTTATCTTTTTAAAGAAAAATGCGCTTTAAATTGCTTTTGTTGTTCGTTTTCAATGTACTCAACATTAAACCAATAATCCGTAGAAGGTATGTCCTGACCGTTATATTTACCGTCCCAACCTTCACCTAATGGGTTAATTTGCTTAATTAATTTTCCATATCGGTCAAATATATAAATTTTTGCGTTATGTTTTGCTTCTAATCCAACAATTTTCCAATTATCATGAATTCCGTCTCCATTTGGTGTGAAATATTTAGGATAATCTATCACTGTAATTGGTTGTGATAAATTAGTA
>NZ_JAANOQ010000019.1 GCF_011305415.1 Flavobacterium bernardetii | reverse complement strand
CTATCAAAGATAAAATTTCTTGCGAGAAATAAACGTGAATTTACTACAAAATTCGCAATCTTGCCAAACGCCTGTTAACTGATGCCCGTTTTATTTAAATCTGATTTGCAAGTTTAGTTTAAAGTAACTTTTCCCATTTTCGTTATATATTTTTCCGAATTCGTGTCTTGAACTACTTGCGGTTTCTAATTTTGTATTTTGAAATAAATATTCTTCAAATTGATTTCTATTGTAAATATGATAACACAAAACATCTCCGTTCTCTTTTACAATCAAATATCCACCTGTTGCGTCATATATTCCATTCCAAACTTTTGATGGCGTCATTCCTAAAGCTACGTCAGTTAAGAAGCGTTTGATTTTGTATTCATAAAATGTATGAGCAAATTGTTTGTCATAATTTAACGGATTTGTTTTATTTATGTTTTCGGTTAAATCTTTTATAGAACTTAAGCTTGATGTGTAAAAAGTTTTAACAATTTCTGCTAAAATATTTGGTAACAAACTATCAATTAATACTAAATTATTTTTGAAAACATCTTGTTCAAGTGAAACGTAATTTATGTTTCCATCTAATTGTTTTATGTTTTCAATTCTATCTTTAATCTTACTTTTTGTGTCAATTTCGTTTATGCTTTTTGTTTGATTTTCTGTTGGTTGAAAACCTGAAATCTGATAAATGAAATTTGTTGTTTTTCCTGCATTTAAAAGAGTAGCTTGTCCGCCAAGTTGTGATTTAATACTAAATCCTAATTCTGCGGTTTGGTTTATTCTTTGGTCGTGAATTACAATTCGAATATCAGATTTTGAAGTTGATTTTGCTTTTAAAGAACTACAATTTATAGAGTTCATAAAAGTTTCTATTTCTGGAATACTGAAAGCACCATTTGAACCTTTTATTGTTGCTAACAACTTTACCGATTGTTCGGTAAAAGTTTTCACAGGAATTCTTAATTGTTCTTTTCCGCCTGAAATTATTACAAAATCACTATTTATTTCATATTCAAAATTTCCACCACTTTCGTTACGAATAATCTTGATTATTGGATAAAATAATTCTTCAACTTTGTTTAAATCTGCATCACCTGCAAATAATTGTTTATCGCCAAGTAATTTAAACAAAGCGTAAATTTCACTCCATTCTCCTTTATTTCCTGATAGCATATTTCTTAATTCCGATTAGTTCTAAAATTTTATTTGCTGTTGCTTGAATTGCTGGAACAGCAACGGAGTTGCCGAATTGTTTATATGCAGATGCGTCAGCAACTGGAATTATAAAATTATCAGGAAATCCTTGTAATCTTGCCCATTCTCTTGGTGTCATTTTACGAATTCCTTCACGATTTACAGTTCCTTTTATGTGAGTTGTTGGTGTGTAATCTGTAATTCTATGGTCTAAAACCAAGTTTCTTTCTCTTCCCATTCCGCCAACAACAATTGCGTTTGCAATTCCATTGTCAGGAATTATTGCGTATCCAAAGCCATTTCCTTTATTTTCGTGTCTCGCTTTGTGATTAACTAAAGTTTGAACGTATTGTGTTGAAAGATAATATTTTGTTGGTGGAACATTTCTTTCTTTTACATCTTCAAAAGTTGGATTTACTTCAAAAGGTTTTGGGTATTCAAAATTTGAAATATTTAAATCTTGGCGAAAGCCAACGATGTAAATTCTTTCGCGATTTTGCGGAACTCCAAAATTTTTGGCATTAATAATTTGTGGTTCAGGCACAAAATAACCTAAATCATTTCTTAAAACATTTAGTATTGTTTCTAAAGTTTTTCCTTTGTCGTGACTTCTTAATCCTTTTACGTTTTCGAGAAAAATTGCTTTTGGCTTATGTTTTTTGATAATTTCTGCAACATCAAAAAACAATGTTCCTCTTGTATCATCAAATCCGCCACGTTTTCCAGCAATTGAAAATGCTTGACAAGGAAAACCTGCACAAAGTAAATCGAATTCCTCTGGAATATAATTTTTAATTTGCTTTTTTGTAATGTCTCCAAATGGAATTTCTCCGAAGTTTGCTCTATAAGTTTTTTGTGCTTCTTTGTCCCATTCACTTGTAAAAACACATTTACCGCCAAGGTTTTGCATAGCAATTCTAAAACCGCCAATCCCTGCAAATAAATCTATAAACTTAAAAGTATAGTTTTCTGGAGTTGGAAACGGAACGTTTTCAACTTCAAAAAGAAGTTGTTGCATCGCATCTTCAGCAACGATTAAAAGTTTTTCTTCTTCTTGTTTGTAAGTTACAAAATCATTTAAAACATCTAAAGCATCATCTTTATAATACTTTGAAAATCCGTTATGTATGTTGTGTAGATAATGAGTTAAAACCGCTTTTCCATTTTCATTTGGTTCAACAAGTCTTATCTGATAGCGTTTGCCATCAAATTCGTCAATACTTATTTTTTCTTTTAACTTCATTTATAATTCAATTCTATTTTTCGCAAGTTCGTAATTTTTGCGTTAAGAATTATCATAAATTAGAAAAGTATTTCACGATTTTTTCAACATCTTTTTAAGATAGATTTTATGGTTTCTTTATATGAAAAATGTTGTTTTTTATTCTGGTGCCCTCGGGTTTCAGTTAACGTCCCGGCGCTTGGCGAGGTTGCGAACTTCGGAACCGATTATTTTCTGTTAAAGATAAAATTTCTTGCGAAATGTAAACGTGAATTTACTACAAAATTCGCAATCTTGCCAAACGCCTGTTAGTGGCTGGCTTTTCTTATTCTGCGCAAACAATCTTTATAATATTTTATTTCAGTTTCGTTATTTTCTTTTTTCCAAAATTTAGCCAATTCTTCAAAGCGTTTAGTATAATCAAATTCGATTGCGTATTTTAATTTCTCTAATGCTCTTGGTGATAAATCGAACTTCCCTTTGTATAATTCGTCTATATTACTATGAAAGTTCATAGCACATTTGAAGTCTTTCACATTTGGAATCGAAAACATATTTACAATTTGCTTAGATACTACTTTTCGTATGTTGTATTTAGTTTCTTCTTTATAGTCAATAAGTCTAAAAGTTGAAACTAAACCAACGCCATCTTTTAAATCTGAAATACCAAAAAGATAGTTGTATTTTGGGTTGTAAATATCATGTTCTGTTATTCCTAAAACTGCAATCGCGTCTTTTGGTTTGTTATTTTTTAAAACAGCGTTAATGAATGAACTTGCTTGAATTTGTTCTGTTAGGTTTGGAGTTCCACCTTTCATTTTTGAATAATAATCAAAGTCAGAATCTGGAACCATTCTTGTCTTAATCGAGGACATTTTCTTGATACTGTCGTAAGGAATTCTATCTAATACTTTTACTTCTAATTGAAAAAAAACTTTTAAATATTCAACTTCTGATTGAATGATTTTTTCAACTTCAGGTTTCATGTTTCCAAATGGTTGTAGATAAACTACTTTTCGAGTAGAATCAATTTTATTTGGATTTGAGTTAATATATTCAAGCAACGTTTTATCATATTCTTTCATAGTCAATCTTTCGTGTAGATTGTCAATTGACTTTAAGGAATAAACATTTGTGTCAACAGATATTTTATTTTTCTGTTGAATTGGTTGTTTAGTTTTATCTGAATTACAGCTCCAGATAAAAATAGAAATTATTGCAAAAATAAATGTTTGTTTCATATTAAAGTGTTGTTTTCTGAGCTTGCCACTAACGTTCCGGCGCTTGGCGAGGTTGCGAACTTCGGAACCGATTATTTTCTATCAAAGATAAAATTTCTTGCGAGAAATAAACGTGAATTTACTACAAAATTCGCAATCTTGCCAAACGCCTGTTAGGCGATGTTTTTCTTAATTGGATATTCAAAATCAGGATAAATTTTATCAAATAATTCTAATTCCTCTACGTCATATTTTTTTTCGCACCATCCTGTTGAAATATTGATTTCTCCAAAGCCAAAATAAAACAAATCATTTTCATAATATCTAATTTTATTTTCAGAAAAATAACTCAAAGTTGTTTCAAGTGAAGAACCTTTTTCATTCAAAAGTTTTTTACGATTTAACCAAAATAATGTATTATCACCATAAATACCACCAATTTTAATTTGTGCTGTTTCAAAATCTAAATTTTTTAAAATGTCCTCAAATTCAAAAATAAAATTATTTAATTCACTTGTGTCTCGTAAGAAATACTTTGCACTTCGTCCAAATGTAATAAAAACATTGTCGTAGCAATATGGTTTTTCCTCTGTTCCAATTGAAAAAATTGCAGGATGAAAATAAAAATAGTTTTTTGTTATTAAATCATTTTGAATAAACTTAATTGCGTCTTTATGATTTCGTGTCTCATTTTTTGCGTAGTCCATATCTAGCATTAAAACACCGTAAAAATAATTCCATTCAAACATATACCTTATTTTTAGTTGGTTATTCTATTAAACAATATTTGTTGTTATAAAGTAATATTGGATTCTTGAGTCTGTGTTAAAATATCGCCTAACGTTCCGGCGCTTGGCGAGGTTGCGAACTTCGGAACCGATTATTTTCTGTTAAAGATAAAATTTCTTGCGAGAAATAAACGTGAATTTACCACAAAATTCGCAATCTTGCCAAACGCCTGTTGGTAGCAGTTTTTTTATTTATTCATTGGTATTACATAACATTTTTCATCTTTAGTTTTTAGCCGCAAAAAATAATTTTCTTTTTCATCAAACCAAACATTTTTAGGTGTAATTATTTTATATTTATCATTTAGTTTTTCAATTAGCCAATCTTTTTGGTGTTTGTCAAAACAATATAAAACAAATCCCAAGCTATCATTTATTATAGACTTATCAGATTCAATATAATCTGCATAATTTGTAAAAGGTGAAATTACATCAGCTGTAAAAGTTAAAAACATTAACGAATTATCATATTGCTTTTTTAACTCAATGATATTGATTTTATCAGTATGATTAAAAACTTTATTGTCTTTTTGCGTAAATGTGTACCTAAAAGAACTCTGGTCTTCACCAAGAAACTGAATTAAATTTTTTAGTTCTTTTGTGTATTTCTCGTAATCTGAACTTAGTTCAGTTTTAAAGTTTTGATTAGTTGCGATTTTATCATAATGTTTTTCAAAAATAGAAAACAGATCACTTAATTTATGTGTTTTAAAATCCTTCCCAATTCCTATTTGGCTATATTTATTTAGATATTTTATGTTTTCTTTTAGTGCTAATTCTATTGAGTGCCTAATAAGATAAAGTAGAGGATGTGCAATAACGTCAACTCTAAATTTTTCTTCAATGACTTGATTTATTAATATGTCAATTGCATTTTCGTATTGACCAACTAAACTCATATCTGAATCAGAATATCCAATATATGCTACAAGTTTATCTTTTTGATTATTAGTTAAATCGTCTGGAATATCTTTTTTGAACCACATATTTTAAAAATCACTTGAAAACATTGCGTTCGTAAGTTTTATGTCATAAACATTTATATATCCTCCAATATATAAAGAATCAAATTTAAACAATTCTAAAACTACATTCTTTCCAGCCCAAATCGCTCCATTTAATATTTTGCCATCTTTGTTAGTAGGTTTTACCCATTTTTCACCATAAGTTTTTTCTAATGCAGATAAAATTCTTTCAAAATCACTTGATTCAAAATCACCAAAGTTAACTCCGATATTAAAAAGTTTATTTTTGAAAAAGCTTAAACTTATACTTTCAACTTTTTCGTTGAAAATATTATCAATATCACTACCAACATAGTCATAAACTACAACATTTGGATTTTGAGATGCTTGATTTTCTTGTTTGACAATATTTTTAATTAAAGATGGACTACTGCCAAATTTGAAATGTCTAAAACCATTTTTTATGTCTAAATCGTTTAAAGTTTGCGAAATAGAAGTTTGACAAATAAAAATAAGTAAAAATAAAATTTTGTTCATGTTTTTCAGTTTTTCGTTAAAATTGCTACCAACGGGCCGCGGCTTTGCGCAGGGCTTGCCTTTTTCTGGCAAGGCTTGCGCAAAACCGCTGTTGTACGCTGTTACTC
>NZ_JAANOQ010000018.1 GCF_011305415.1 Flavobacterium bernardetii | reverse complement strand
CTTTCGCAAGAAATTGTATCTTAGCATCAAATAATAATTTACGAAGTCGCCACTTCAGCAAGCCGCGGCCCGTTAGCGGTCAGTCGAAACCGAGCATTACTCAGAAAACCAAAATTGTAAAAGCAAAACGTTTTTCGCGTTGAAAATCAGAAAATTGAAATATTAAAAACGTAAAAAAAATAAATCAAATAACAACTATATTCAATGAAAGAGAAAATACTGAACTCAAAATTAATTTTATTAATTCCAGCATATTGGACTTGCATATTTGACATTATTATCACAATTATAAATCAATCTGACGAATATTGGAAAGGAAATTTAAGTAAAGCAAATGAAGGAAATCCAATTGGAGCGTTTATGATGGCAAATCACACTTCTGGAATATTTATAGTTTGTGCTTTATGGTTAATCTTGATTGGAATAATAGGTCTTAAACTATCAAATAGAAAACTGAAATTTTTTGCACTTTTTGTTTTGATTGCACATTCATTTGGCGCATCAAGTTGGTTAAGTAATTATTATGGATTTTGGTATGCTATAATTTTCATATTCATTAATTCTATAATGTATATTGAATTTGAAAACATATATGAAACAAGAAAAAAAGGAAAAGTACTAAATACATAATTTCGTTTTAACACGACCGAACCGCTAACAGGCGTTTGGCAAGATTGCGAATTTTGTAGTAAATTCACGTTTATTTCTCGCAAGAAATTTTATCTTTGATAGAAAATAATCAGTCCCGAAGTCGCAACCTCGCCAAGCGCCGGAACGTTAGCGGTCAGCAGTGTTGGAACGTAAAAAAAAATGATTGAAACATTTTTTTAAGCTGAAAAATTGTATTAAATTTAACTTGCTTGATAGTTTTTATTAACATTTATTAGACCGAAATAATATAAGTTTGCCGTGAACAATAAAACTTATATTATGAAAAAAAAGTACTTAATCATTGCAATGTTATTTTCGTTTTTTGCTGTTAATGCGCAAAATGATATCCCACAAAATGAAAAACAAAATGAAGTGAAAGTGAATGTATTGACGCCTTTAGCTGGAACTTTCGAAGCTACCTATGAAAGAAACTTAAACAATAAGTCATCATTAGGTATTACTGGATTGTTTGTGTTTAATAACAAAAATTCAAATGAAGATACAAATTATATGATTACACAATATTACAGAAGATACCTTGGAAAAAAATATGCTTCAGGTTTTTTTGTAGAAGGATTTGGAATGTTAAGTTCAATTGATGGAAAAAAAATATATGATACAAGCGATAATTTGACATTTACTAAAGGGTCTGATGTAATTGACTATTCACTTGGTATAGGTTTAGGTAGTAAATGGGTTACCAAAAGCGGCATTATCATTGAAGTTAATGCTGGTTGGGGAAAACTCTTATTTAATGCTGATAAAACTGACCACGATCAAGTTGCAAGATTTGGTATTCAATTAGGTTATAGGTTTTAAAAAACAACTAAATTTGGAATAGACAATTGAAATCTATTGGAATGGACATACGGAATAAATAAACTGCCGAACCGCTAACAGGCGTTTGGCAAGATTGCGAATTTTGTAGTAAATACACGTTTATTTCTCGCAAGAAATTTTATCTTTGATAGAAAATAATCAGTTCCGAAGTTCGCAACCTCGCCAAGCGCCGGGACGTTGTGCGTCATAATACCGAAAATACGTAAATATGAGAATTATAATCTTACTTTTTGTTTTATTAGCTTCTTGTTCCAAAAAAAATGAGGACAAACTAATCGATTCGAAATTTCAAAAAATTAACTATAGCTTAAAATATAATTATTTAGATAGTATTGGAAAAAAAATTATACCTAATGAAAATTTCAATTATTGGGCATATTCAACTTACTATGAAAGATATGGTGACGGAAAAATAAGTCAAACTATTCTAAAAGAAGGTGGAAATAAAATATTGAAGAAAAGTATAACCGAAAAATTTAAACCATATGGAATATTTGAAGGTGGACATCCAAGTTATCGTTGTAATTATGTGACAATAATTGAAAACCAAAAAGTAAAATATATCCGAACAGATGAAGAATTAAGGAACTTTATTGGAGATATTGATAACATAGAAGAAGCTATACTTTTAGCCCGCACTTATGGTTATCAATTAGACACTGAATTAAAAGCGAGACAATACAAAAAAATTGAAAATGGCTATCAATTACGCTTAATGAAATATCACGAATTCCCTTTGAGTAAAGAATTGATTGATGTTAAAATTCAAAAAAACGGATTTATAAAAACAAGAAGTTTAGGGATTTACAAAAAAGGAAGAGAAGCTGTAGATTAAAATTACGAACGCACAACAGGCGTTTGGCAAGATTGCGAATTTTGTAGTAAATTCACGTATACATTTCGCAAGAAATTTTATCTTTAAAAGAAAATAATCGGTTCCGTAGTTCGCAACCTCGCCAAGCGCCGGAACGTTGGCAGTAATTGTAAACCAAGCTACATATGAAAAAAATCTTTTTTATACTTTCAATAATTTCAAATTTGATATTTGTTTCTTGTAACCAAGATTTTAATTTAGAAACTAATAATGGAACAGAAAATACTAAACAAAAAATTATTGAAACTTTTGGCAGTAAAAAACGAGTTCATTATTTAAAAATAAACACTTATTCATCTTTTTTCGAGCCAACATTGGTTTCAACTTTTCATGATGCGACAATATACTTTAAAGAAAATGATAAAACTTATTCTCAAACCTTAGTGGAACAAAATTTGGAAAATCCAATAGAACAAAAACAATTACTAAAATTAAAAATTGAACCTGAAGTTTATAATAGTTTTGAAATTGGAAAAATTAAGTTTGAAGAAATACCAATTAAAGTTATTGAAGCAAAAAAAATGATTGAAAAACAAAAAAAGTTTACTTCATTGAGATTAGCAAATTGGGAAACTTCTATTACAAAAAATAATAAAATCATTAATAGATTTAGAATTTTATGTAATTTAAAAAAACCAGAACTTGTTGTGTTTAGTTATGAAACTTATGATTTCATAATAGATGAAAATGGAAAACTAAAAAAAGTAGATTTTGGTAAATAAAAACAACTACTGCCAACAGGCGTTTGGCAAGATTGCGAATTTTGTAGTAAATTCATGTTTATTTCTCGCAAGAAATTTTATCTTTGATAGAAAATAATCGGTTCCGAAGTTCGCAACCTCGCCAAGCGCCGGAACGTTACCTGACATTTTATGACCGAAAACGACGAAATTAGAAATCAGTTCTTAAATTCCTTAAAACTTGGAACAGGAAAAACATATCTTATTCTCAAACAAAATCCTTCCATTGATTTTAGTGATTTAATTGTAAAAGGAGCTGTTGAAAATTTCGCATATGATGCCCAATCCGAAGGAAGTCGCGCAAATTATATTTTTAAATTAATCCAAAAATCAAAGAAAAAAGAAAAAATAACTTCTACAATTCTGACTAAACTTGTAAGCAAAAAAACTGATGACTATGGACTTGATCAATTGTGTGATTTAGCTGTTTTATTCCATAAACACGGAAATTTAAAGGCAAAAGATGCTTTATACAAACGCTTTGAAAAAAATATTATTGATGGATATGAAATTTGTGGACAAAGTCAAATGATGAAAATTGATGGCATAAACGGAGTACTCAAATATGCAGAAATTATTGGAGAAATATTAAGCAAAGATGTAGATGATTATGAAGACAGTTGGAGAATTGACTATTTTCAAAAAGAAAACAAACAAATTGATGTTTACAAAGAAATAGAAAAAGCTAGTAAAGAAAATATATTTATTGGAATTTTTTATAAATCAATATTGGAACATAATTGGAAAATTCCAAGAAGAAAAAAAATAAAACGTTTTACATACGAAATTGTAAAAGAAAAAATCGATAGTGAAAAATTTTTCTTTATTTCTCGTGAAAAAGCAAATGAACTTTCAGTAAATGAAGTTGAAAAATTGGCAAATGAGTTTTTAATCGAGAAAAATATAACTCGCAAAGAACATTATTTAAGTTTTTTTTCAAAAAGAAAATTTCCTTTTGATTATCAACCAATCTTAAATATAGCAAACAGTAAAAGTCCGAAAAATTCAAGATTGAATGAATATGCTTTTGAATGTTTACAATATTTTTCTGCAAAAGAGATTAGAGATATTGCAATTGATAAACTTAAATCCGAAAAGAATACTACGGATTACTTAAATCTTTTAGTTGGCAATTACGAAATTGGAGATTATAAAATTTTAAATAATATTGCAGACAAATCAGACGATTACGATTATATACATTCAATTGTTTTTGGCTTTTTAGATATTTACAAAGCAAATAAAGTAAAAGAATGTAAAGAACCTTTAGAAAAAATATATCACAAAATGAATTGTGGATTACATCGAGATGATATTTTAGAGGTTTTATATGAAAATGATGTTTTATGTAAAGAAATATTAACCGAAATGGAATTTGATAGCGATGAAAAAGTTAGAAAGATGTTTCGAAAAATAAGAAAAAAAGTCAGGTAACAGGCGTTTGGCAAGATTGCGAATTTTGTAGCAAATACACGTTTATTTCTCGCAAGAAATTTTATCTTTGATAGAAAATAATCGGTTCCGAACTTCGCAACCTCGCCAAGCGCCGGAACGTTGTGTGCTATATTCTCCGAAATGACGAAAAAAATAGAAATGAAAATAAAAATAATTATTACAATTTTTCTTTTGACTTTTTACGCAAAAGTTCAAAGTCAAGATTTAACGAATTTTAAAAATGATTTCAAATTGTCTTTAGACAAAGCATTTAATGAAAAAAATCTAAATGATTTATTTTCTAAATATCCTCACCTTTTAACACCACAAAGTGATATTACACAATTAACTTCAAACTTAAAAGGTGAAAATTTATATACTTTTCCTTTGAGTGATTTTAAGAATGATAATTTATATAAAGAGAACATAGATAATATGTTAAATTCTGATAATTCTTTTCAACGAATATTTTCATATTTAATCATTGGTGCTTCAAATGACATAACAAAAGAAGATATTTTACTAAACAAATTAAAAACTGAAAAAGAAAAAGGCAATTTGATTTGGTGTGGAATGTCATTACTCAATTTAAAAACTAAACATACTACAGAAATTTTTGATTTTTTAGTAGAAAACGAAAACTTTGGAGATGCACATATGTTGCCTTTATTTGTTAAACTAGACAAGAATAGTTTACAAGAAACAGCATACAAAAGATATAATAGCGAAAGTTTAAAAGCCAAAATTTTAGCTATTCAAATACTATCTCAAACAGGAAAAAATCCTGAAACAGAGAAGATTGTTTTAGATTCTGTTAAAAATTGGGATATGAATATAAAAGGTTATGCAATTTATACTGTAAAAGAACTTCAAATGGGAAATTTGTTAGAAACTTTTAAACCTTTTTTAGACAATGACAAAACAAAAAAAATTGCTTTACAAGCTTTAGCCAATAGCCCAACAATTAGTGATAACGAATATCTAAAATCTTTAACTACTCAAAAAGACAGTATTTCAGATGAATTACTAGATTGTTTTTTTGAATCAAAGAAAATTGAAAATATAAAGTTTTGGCTAGAATTATTAAAAACAAAAAAAGTATCAAGTGATTATTATTTTTCAGTTCCCAATAATCGTTTAATTTATTCTGAGGAGTTATTACCAAATATTCAAAATACATTAATAGAATGCAAAAACGAAAAAATAATTGAAGAATTAGTTAGAGCATTACAAGGAAGAAATGACATTGAAAGCACTAATATTTTAATTGGATTTTTAAAGCATCAAAATTCTTCTATAAGATATTGGAGTGCTGATGCTCTAAAAGGAAATAAGAATCAAAAAATACTTGATATTTTGCCTAATTTAATAAATGATGAAGAATATAGAACAACTGCTTTAGTAAATTTACTTATTGAAAATAATATAAATAATCAACAAAGTACATTTGAAAAAATATATAAAAATAGCGGAGAGGATTTGGATTGGGAAAGAAGTTCAATAGAGTATTTGACATCTTATCCACTAGAAAAATATAAAGAACTTTTCAAAAAAATTCTAAAAAATGAAAAATCAGATTTTTCAATAAGATATGATGTTGCATTAGGATTGGGAAGATTAAAAGATATAACTTCAGTCGATTTATTGATTAAAGTTTGTGAAGAAACCAGAAAAGAAAGTGATTTAAATTCAAGAACCTATTTAGAAGCATTAGCAATGATAAAAGGAGAAAAAGCGAAAAAGGAAATTGAAACATTTCTAAATAGTGATGAAGATGTTGTAAAAGAAGTTGCAAGTGAATTACTAAAAAAGTGGAATTAAATAAAAATACAGCACACAACAGGCGTTTGGCAAGATTGCGAATTTTGTAGTAAATTCACGTTTATTTCTCGCAAGAAATTTTATC
>NZ_JAANOQ010000017.1 GCF_011305415.1 Flavobacterium bernardetii | reverse complement strand
GATTAGCTCTGTTCGGCACTTGCGGTTAACGTTCCGGCGCTTGGCGAGGTTGCGAACTTCGGAACCGATTATTTTCTGTTAAAGATAAAATTTCTTGCGATAAATAAACGTGAATTTACTACAAAATTCGCAATCTTGCCAAACGCTTGTTAGCAGTAGTTTTTTTACGTAACAATTAATCACAATTTTTCAAATATTCTTCTTCGGCGTCAACAAATTTGTTAAAGTTCATTATGTTATTCGGATTTATAGATAATATTTTTAATGCGACGTCTATTTCTTTTCCATCTTTTACATTTTGTTGCTCACTAATAAAGATTGAGTTTTTAACCAACTCTCCATTTTGAAAAGCTGATTGAAAATCATCGACAGGTATATCTCCAAAATCTGATGTATGGATAATTGCAAAATCTTTAGAGGTTAGACCAATTTCGTCGATAATATTTTTTATGTAAGTTACATCATTAAAATAAAAAGAGTCATTTTTTAAAAGAATTCCTTTTTTATTTTCAATAAATGCTTTAACACTATGACCTCCAACATTCATTGGTATAATTGTCAAATTCTCAGATTTGAAATGTATAATTGTTTTCGGAATTTCAATTTTCTCTTTTGTAATTATAAAGCTATAATCTTGTGCCATTATATTTGTTTAATAATTGTTTTACTATTCAATAATATTTCTGAATATTTCGATTCTCGAAAAATTACTGCTAACGTTCCGGCGCTTGGCGAGGTTGCGAACTTCGGAACTGATTATTTTCTTTTAAAGATAAAATTTCTTGCGAAATGTAAACGTGTATTTACTACAAAATTCGCAATCTTGCCAAACGCCTGTTGTGTGCTGTTTTTTTATTCATCAAAATATTCTTTCCCTTCTTTACTCAACCAACCTTTTTGACCATTTGGTAGTTCAAAACGAGCAAAATTATATTGAAATATGCTAAGTGATTTATATTTGAAGTTATTCTGTAAAGGATAGAGCATAAATAAATTATTTTTTTCTAATTTATAAAAAGGATTTTGAAATTCAATTGATTGTAATTCTTGTAATAAATCAAAATCTTTATTTGAAAAATTAGGATTTATAAATTTATCAATAAAATTAAATCCAAAAGATCCATTTATGTTTTTGTAAGCAACTATATTAAATTTTGAATACAATAGTCCGTTATTATATTTATTATATTGACCATATGAATTTTCTTTATCCTCATAGTTATTAATGTTTTTACTTATAATTTTATTAAAAGAAGAATTTTCGACAGATAAAAAAAACTCTATATTTTTTGTATTTATAAGTTGAATACTATCTTTTTTAAAGATTTGTATATCATAATTGTAAAAATTGCTATCAACAAGAAAAAATGAATTATACTTTTTATTAATCTTTATTTCACCTTGTTCTACCTCAATAATTGCTTCGGGTAAATTATATGAATGAAAAAATGAAGGTTTTTTTAATTCTTTTCCATTCCAATCAATCCAATTTAGGTTGTTTTTTTTAAGAATTTGAACATTTCCCATATATGTATGAGCAGCTTTTATTCTTTTTTTATTTAACTTTTTAAATCTTAGATTGTATAAATCAACATTGTTTTTTTTATAACAGTATATTATACTATTTATAGTTATTGAATCATAAATTTCTTTTATTAATATTTCGTTATAAATGTTTTTTAGCTGAACTTTTTTGTTTTTAAGTGTATCAATTATAAATTCTTGTTCGTCAAAGATTCTATTAGTTGTTAACCAAATGTGTTTATTAGTTAATTTACTTTGCTTTACAATTTTATAGTTTTCAAAACTATTGTTTCCTAATAATTGCAATTTATTTTTGGTTGGAATTATGAATGAGTTAAAATCACCAGAAGTTATTATTATTTTTTTGTTCTCTCCAAAATTTGCATAGAAATATTTTGAATATTCATCACATTCAATTAATTCCATTTTATTTGTAACTTCTTTAAATTCATGTTGATATGTTACGAAAGTTTCATTGTTAAAATGTGTTAATTCATATTCTCCAAATTCATCTTTTTCATTTGAAACAAACTTTATTTTCTTAATCTTTTTAAAATCATATTTTACAATAATATCCTCATAATAAACATTTTTCATATTATTACTATAATTAATAAAATCAGCCTCGCTGATTTTATTAATTATAGTAGAAAACTTCATTTTTTTGTTGTTTATATTTGATTCAATAATTAATTGTAAATAATCATTATTTTTTTTTAGTATAATTCCTTTTTCAGGATTTATAAACTGCAATTCTCCTTGAGTAATTTTATAGGTTTCTTGCGCAAAATTGAATTGAGTAAATAAAAATAAAGCTAAAATTAGTTTTAAGTTTTTCATTTTAATTAAGAATATATAATAACTGTTTTAGCTTATTTTTTATAATATAAACTTTATTATCCCGCATTGCGTAAATTCCTGTGTAATCAATAGAGTCGAATTCTTCAAAAATAGACTTATCATTATATAATAAATTATATTTTCCATTTTTGGTTTTAAAAACACCTACAAGTTTATCATCTACACATACATATGGTTCACAAAGTATTTTTGTTGTTAATATTAGTTTAGGTTTGATGTCAACTTTATAATATTCCCATAAATTATCGCTATTTAAAAGTGCAATACCGTAATTTATAAATTTAGCATTTTTGTATTTTAAATTAATAACTTGTTTAAAAATAGAATCATATTTTATTACGCCCCACTTTTCATTTTTTTTAACTAAATAATATTTACCATTAGAAGCAATTGAATCGTAAACTTGAGATTTAATTTTATTTATTTTATCAATTATTTGATACTTATTATTTTCAACAAATTGGATTCCAATATATGTTTTTGGATACCCACAAATAAAATCACAAGAATTAACAATTTTGCCATAACGAAAAGAAAAACAAAGTTTTTCATCAAATTTTACATCTCCATCATGAAACTTAATTGTTTCATAAATTGGTTCTACAAGAAATACACCTTTTTTATCTATTATACCATACTTTCCGTTAAATTTAACCAATGCGAAATTTTTAATAAATGGATATGCTTCTTCGAAAATGTAGTTTATAGAAACTTTTTTATATTGACAATCTATTTCAGTACATTCTGGATAATTATCTAAATTATCAAAAGCCTCATTAAATTGAATTAAATAAGGTAATCTTTTTTGTAATTTTTCATAAACCTTGTTTTGGCTAAATGAAGATGTTATTACAAATAGAATAATGATGTTATATAATGTTCTCATTCTTTTTAGTTTTCTTTAGTTCGAAAATAGCACACAACGTTCCGGCGCTTGGCGAGGTTGCGAACTTCGGAATCGAATATTTTCTATCAAAGATAAAATTTCTTGCGAAAAGTAAACGTGAATTTACTACAAAATTCGCAATCTTGCCAAACGCCTGTTAGCAGAAGTTTTTATTTCCAAAATTCCCACCATTTTTTCTCGCTAATCTTTTCGGAGTGTTTTTCTATTTGATTCTTTTTTTCATTCTTGAAGTCTATTTTTAAAAATTCTTCAATATGTTTCCAACCTATTTCTAAAATGTTACCTTTTAAATCTAAAATATCATTCCTAATTAAAAAGTTTAGTCCTTCATTATTCATATTATTTGTTAAGTAAAATGCTAAAGTTTTATGATTCTTTTCTTTGAATAACTTTTCAATTTCATTTTTATCGTATTTTATTAAAGATAAAGCTATAGTAGCTCTAACTTCATCATTTTTTAATGAAGCGTAAATTTCTTCTTTATTAAAAGATTTATTATGATTGTTTGGATTTGCATACTCATAATTTATATATTTTTTAACCCAATCTTCATTCAAAGTTGATAAAGCAATACTAAAATAAGGTTCTAATTCAGCCTGCTTATTATTTGAAATCAAATCTTCAAAGAAAAGCTGTAAACCTTGATTTTTATAAAATGGAATTCTTTTTATAGCAGCAAATCTTACATGTGGATTTGTTCCTTTAGAAATACAGTATTTTAAAAACTCAAAAAAAGAATTATCTTTTGTTTCTCCAAGATGCATTACCAAGGCTATTTTATTATCTTCTGATTGAAATTTAGAAAAATCTTCAATCATTTTTTTGTTTTCAATTTCAACTTTGAATTTTGATATCATTCCTAAGTTAGCGGTTGAAATATTGCTTAAATCATTTGAATTATGAGTTTTAAGAATGTTATTTGAAAATTCATTTCTGTCTAATTCATAAGATTTTTTTAAGCAAGCAATTCCTAACCAATATAAATCATCTATTTGACTTAACTCACGTAGCTTAATAAAATTGTTTCCCAAAGCAAACCAAGATATTGCATTATCGGGTTCAGATTCTATAGCTCTGCAAAAGAAATTTGTGGCTGTAAAGAAATTATTTTCCTTAGCAAATATCAATCCACATTGTTCGTAATGATTCATTATTCTCGATTTTCTGTTAAAATTTCTGCTAACGTTCCGGCGCTTGGCGAGGTTGCGAACTTCGGAACCGATTATTTTCTATCAAAGATAAAATTTCTTGCGAAATGTAAACGTGATTTTACTACAAAATTCGCAATCTTGCCAAACGTCTGTTAGCAAATCGGTTTTTTTATGGAATTAACAATAAGACTAGTTTCTTATTCTTCTTGCTTAAACATAAAAACATGTTAATAGCCATTTTTTCATACATCAAAACTGCTTTAAATTCGATTACTTTTCCACATGCGTCTGTTTCAAAGTTTTTAAAACCCGAACAATAAATATCATTAAGTTTTCCGAGTTTATTCTCAACATTATTAAACATGATATTTATGGATTTTTCATTAGCATCAAAAGATTTATCAAATTGATAAAATAATTTTTTGTACTCTTTATTCTTTATTAAATTAGTTATTTCTTCAAAATTGGACATATAACTTTCTACTTCAGAAAGTTCTTTTACTGAGTAATTAAAATCAAAGTTATCTCCATTATTTATTATTATTTTTACTTTAACGTTATCATAATTCTTATCATTAAGATTTTTATAAAGAATGTAGGCTATATTTCCTGCATGATAATCAATACTATTCACATCATAATTCAATAGTTCGCTTTTACTTAATTCAATTTCATAACATTTGCTTTCAGCATTTTTTATTAATATGCATTCTCCTTTATAAAAGTCTATAACTTTTTTAACAGCATTTGGCTCGATTTGAAAACTATTTGATTTATTACATGATAAAAGTGTAATAATTAAAATGACTAGTATATTTTTTCTCATTAATGTGTTGAATTTGAATTTTTTAACCTTAATTTTTTGTGATTTTCATATAATTCAACAAAGATAAAAATTTTCATTTGTTGCTTTAAATTGTTGAATTCTTCCTCGGTTTTCTAAACTGTTTGCTAACGTTCCGGCGCTTGGCGAGGTTGCGAACTTCGGAACCGATTATTTTCTGTTAAAGATAAAATTTCTTGCGAAAAGTAAACGTGAATTTACTACAAAATTCGCAATCTTGCCAAACGCCTGTTAGCAGTAGGCTTTTTATTAGGTTCAAAAATTAAATTCATTAAATGTCAAATCGTTAATTATACAGTTTTGTTCAATTGAAAAGTAGCAATTCTTTCCGTTTTTATAAAGACCAAAGGATGAGTTGTCTATCCATTTACATTTTTTTGCAAAATTATAAGTGCTGTCAAACCAATACAAATTCTCTTTTTCGAGAAGAACTTCTTTTCTTGTCGAATCTCCTGTCTTTATTACTAAGGATAACTTAGATTTTTCTTCTGTTTTTGTTAAAATTACTTGTCCAATATGTTTTCTGTTTTTTGATTTTTTTTCAGGATAATATTTTTCAAATTTAAAGTCACTTTCAATAATGTGTTCGTATGCTTTATTAAAAACAGATTTGTCCCAATTATAAATATTTGCAATTTCTATAACTGTCGAATGCAAAATTTCAAGGATGTATTTATACTTTTCTTTTTTAGAAAGGCTTAAATATTTATTTTCATCTATAATATTATCGTAACTGCAAATTGCACCAAAATAATTTGGTTTGTCCCAGTTTTTTGTTGGACCAAGATGAATACATATTCTGCCAGTCTTTTTTGGCTTGTAACCATTTAGTTGGTCGTGATAAAAGTCAGCGATGTAATTTACGATTCGTCTAAAATCCAAATCTTGTGGTGCGTCTTTTATTACGCTTCCGTTGTAATAAATTGTTATATCGTATAGAGGTGCTCCCATTTCTTGGTTCGTCTTTTAAGCTTACTGCTAACGTCCCGGCGCTTGGCGAGGTTGCGAACTTCGGAACTGATTAATTTCTATCAAAGATAAAATTTCTTGCGAGAAATAAACGTGAATTTACTACAAAATTCGCAATCTTGCCAAACGCCTGTTGGCAGATCGTTATTTTACATATTCACCATCTTTAAAGTTTTGAATTTCTATTAAATTCCCATCAATATCAAATAAATTTAGTGTTCCATTTCCGTCTTTTAAAGTGCCTTTATCTAATAGCTTTCCATTTCCATCAAAACAATTTATTATAGTTAATAGTTTTCCATCTGAATATAATCTTTCTGTATAGATTTTTCCATTAGTATGAAACCAATTCCATTGACCTATTAACTTTCCATTATCTAGTGTTCCAATTCCTTCTTTATTTCCGTTTTCGTGAAAAAATTTCCATTCTCCATTTTGTTTTCCTTCGTTAAATTCTCCAATCTGATGTAATTTTCCATTTTCGTGATAGATTTTCCAGATTCCAATTTCTTTTCCATCTCGATATTTACCTTTTTGAAATATCTCTCCATTTTTATGGTAAAATTTCCAATTTCCAATTTTTAAAACGTTTGAAGTTTTTCCAATTTTTTTTAATTCGCCACTTTCATAAGTCTCTTTTGTGAGTTTACAAGAGACAAATAATAAAGTTGTAAAAATTACTATTATAATGTTTTTCATTGATTAAATCTTGTGTTTTTACACGTTTCAGTGATAATGTCTGCCAACGTTCCGGCGCTTGGCGAGGTTGCGAACTTCGGAAACGATTATTTTCTATCAAAGATAAAATTTCTTGCGAGAAA
>NZ_JAANOQ010000016.1 GCF_011305415.1 Flavobacterium bernardetii | reverse complement strand
AGTAGCAAACTTTAAAGTTGTCAGTTCTTTTGTAGGGTTGGGAGCAAGAATAATATCATTAGTAGGTATATTAAAACGCTCATTTTCTAAAACCGCACAAACGCCATTCATAGCAGTAGGTAAAAGTATAGGAGTATATGTTCCTTCACTGGGCTGATAAGTGCCAAGTGTAGTAGATGCATTATAATTTAACCCCCAAGCATAGGCAGTACCATCATTTTTTATCGCTATGGTATGATCTGCGCCACAAATTACCTTGACCCAATTGGCATCGGTACCTATTTGTGTGGGTACATTTCTATTTGTAGTATCACCTAAACCTAATTCCCCAGCTTCATTTAACCCCCATCCCCATAAAGTGCCATCTGTTTTTATGGCAAATGAAGTCCACATACCAGCCCCAATACTTTTCCATGTAGCAGTACCTAATTGTAAGGGTACAAAAGTAGTTGTAGAATTATTGCCTAATCCCATAGAACCATGTGAGCCCCCCCCAAAAACCCATAAAGAGCCATTGTTTTTTAAAAGTAAAATGTGACCAACTAAAGAGCTTATTTCAGCCCAATCAGTATCAGTACTTAGTTGTGTAGGTTCTGGTAAACTGGTAGTAAAAGAACCGCCAAAGGCTCCAGCATTAAAACCCCAGCCCCAAAGGGTACCATTGTTTTTTATGGCTAGTGTAAAACCTGTTATCGAGGTCTCTATTTTGGCCCAATCGGTATCGGTACTAATTTGTACAGGGGCTAATACATCGCTACAACAGGTGTTATTACCCACTTGATTATAATCATTTCTTCCCCATGCCCATAAGGTTCCATTGGTTTGTATGCCAACGGTATGATAACCAGTTGTAGAAATTTCTTTCCAGCTATCCGTGCCTATATGCACAAAAACTGGGCTGTAAATTGCTGTTGTTCCTATACCTAAACTACCATAACTATTTGCACCTCTTGCCCATAAAGTACCATTAGTTTTTATAGCAAAGGTGTTGTTGGTTCCACTAGCTGATTTTTGCCAATTTGTATCTGTACCTAATTGAACAGGGGTTTGTTCAATAAAAGGAAACGGAGTTGTATTATTAAGTTCATTATTATTATTATTACCCCAGCCCCATAAAGTACCGTCATTTTTTAAGGCTGTCACATGGAGCCTTTTTCCATTTATGGAAGTAAAACACTGGCTAAAACTATACATACTGCTAAAAAGCACTAGTGAAATGTAAATTTTTCTCATAAATTCTTATTTTAAAAAAGCAAGGCAAACTTAGTTTGCCTTGCTAATATATGTAATACTTATTCTTTTATCAACTTAAACTGTTGGGTGGTTCCGTTTATGGTTGCTACCACAACAATATACATACCTGCACTATATTGGCGGGTGTCAATAGTGTAAGCGGTTTGCTCTGTCGTACTAAAACTATCCATTTTAGTACCTAATAAATTATACACCGTAACAGTTGTGTTTTCGGGTATAGTAGCAAACTTTAAAGTTGTCAGTTCTTTTGTAGGGTTGGGAGCAAGAATAATATCATTAGTAGGTATATTAAAACCCTCATTTTCTAAAACCGCACAAACGCCATTCATAGCAGTAGGTAAAAGTATTGGAGTGTAGTAACTCTCAGCTGGTACAAAAGTACCAAGAGTAGTAGATGCAAAATTATTATATCCCCAAGCATAGGCAGTACCATCATTTTTTATCGCTATGGTATGATCTCTACCAGTTATTACCTTTGTCCAATTGGTATCAGTACCTATTTGCGTAGGAATATTTCTATTTGTGGTATCTCCTAAACCTAATTGTCCTCCATCATTTCTTCCCCACACCCATAAAGTACCATCCGTTTTTACAGCAAAAGAGGTAAAAAATCCTCCCGCTATACTTTTCCAGTTATCTGTGCCTACTTGTAAAGGGATATAAGTGGTGGTTACACCAGATCCTAAACCTAGTGCTCCTGTGCCACCCCCCCCAAAAACCCATAGAGTACCATTGGTTTTAACCATAAGAATGTGAGAGCCTAAAGTGCTTATTTCTGCCCAATCGGTATCGGTACTTAGTTGTGTAGGTACAGCTAAACTAGTAGTCATTGAACCACCAAATGCACCTTCGTTTTTACCCCAACCCCAAAGGGTACCATTGGTTTTTAATGCTATGGTATAGCCCCAAATACTGGTGTCTATTGTAGCCCAATCTGTATCAGTACTAATTTGTACGGGGGCTAATACATCGCTACAACAGGTGTTATTACCCACTTGATTATAATCATTTCTGCCCCATGCCCATAAAGTACCATTAGTTTGTATGCCAATAACATGTTCTCCACTTGCAGAAATTGCTTTCCAGTTTGCGGTACCTACTTGGGTAAAAATTTGTATTTGAGGTATAGTAGAATTAATGCCTAAAGTGCCGTAATTATTCCCTCCAGTAGCCCACAAAGTACCATTCGTTTTTATAGCAAAGCTATTATTTCCACCATTTGCCATACTTTGCCAATTGGTAGCTGCATCTAATTGTAAGGGTACTGGTTCTGCAAATGGATACATAGGAGTACTGTTAAGTTGTCCCCAATTTGAAAATCCCCAGCCCCATAATGTGCCATCGCTTTTTAGGGCAGTTAAATGATAATTACCACTTTCTATTTTCGTGAAACATTGGCTATGTGTATTAATACTGCCAAGAAGCAATAGTGAAATGTAAATTTTTTTCATATGTGTATATTTATTGTTTTTTATTTGTCATATGATATCGCCATTCTTCATTCCTGTTTGTGATATAGTATCATGGCGATTTCATAAATTCTTATTTTAAAAAAGCAAGACAAACTTAGTTTGCCTTGCTAATATATGTAATACTTATTCTTTTATCAACTTAAACTGTTGGGTGGTGCCGTTTGCGGTTGCTACCACAACAATATACATACCTGCACTATATTGGCGGGTGTCAATAGTGTAAGCGGTTTGCTCTGTAGTACTAAAACTATCCATTTTAGTACCTAATAAATTATATACCGTAACAGTGGCGTTCTTGGTTGCGTTGGCAAATTGCAAGGTAACCAATTCTTTCGCTGGATTAGGATACAAACTTATTTTATCAGTACTAACTATTGTTTCTTCTGCTACCTGTGTGCGACTGTTATTATTAACAGCACAACTTGGAATAGTAATAGGAATAATAGTTTGGCAAATTTCACCATTAATTGTGGTTTCCAAAATTAATTGAGTAGCACCAGAAAAACCATTAAGCGGTATTATTTGAACCCAAGCATTATTAGGCCCTGCTAGCAGAGGTAATGAAGAGGGTACAATCACAAAATCTTGATTAGGACTAAGTAATACAAAATTTTGAGTAGTAGTATAACCACTTATAATACTTAACAATACATTAAAATCGCAATAAGGCGTTTCTTCATTTTCTATGATACGTTTTACACCACTACCTTTGGCAATCTTACAAATATCACATGTTTGTTCGGTATAGTGTAAGGGAGCCGATGTAACCTTACATTCATCACTAACAAGGGTTAAGTTATAGGCTCCCGAATGATGTATTTGGTAAGGCGCCACAAAAGTATCATTGCCAGATTGTTCCACTACATTATCAAAACTCCATGCCCAATACTTAAAGGATGCACGAGGGCCTATTAAATTGGCAACATCATTTTTACAGTTGTCAAAACAACCTGATGGAAAAATCCATATAAAATTTTCAGGGTTTTTAGGTACATCTAACTGAGCCGTACTGCTACAATTTCCAATAGTGGCTGTAGCGCTGTAAGGTCCACCTTCAGTCACATAAATGGTACTGCTGGTATTTCCACCTGCAAATGTTACCGTGCTTGGTTGTCCATTGCTCCAATTAATAGATGCATTACCTGGCACTGTAGCTGTTAATTTGTATTTATATGGGTTACAGCTTTCTAAGTTAAAACTAACAGTTGGTGTAGGGGGCGCTCCATATACTATTACGGTATGTGTGGCAGTTTTGCTACAACCGTTTTGGGTTACTGTAGCGCTTATGGTGTGCGTACCAATGGATAAACCATTTACATTAATTTGTGTTAAACCCGTGTTTGTACCATCATTGTAACCATCAATAAACCAACTAATAGTAGTAGAGGTAGTAATGGCTTGCACTACTAAAGTACCATTTTCACAAAGCGTACCTTCACCTTTTAATTTTATACTTGGTGGTGTTTTAAATACCGGAGTAATGCGGTTGGGTGTATTGTATTCACAACCCCCGGCACTATATATTTTTAACCAATAAAACCCAGGAATACTAACTTGAAGAGTATTGCTATTTACAGGAGGAAAAACAGCTGTAGTACCATTCATCCAAACATATTGGTTCACCGGACAATTATTGCTAACAGGTGCGGTATATGTAATAGTTACACTTTGTCCTTGACATACGGTTGCCGTGCTTGGTGTAGCGGTTAAAACCCCACTAAAACAAGCAGGTGGTATGGTTATGTTTATTTTAAACTCCTTACTACATCCTATGTTGTTAGTAACGGTGGCTTTAACCCAATAATTACCTGGCGCATCAAAAACACGAGTTGGAGTGGCTACAGTACTTGTTACAGTAGCATTGTCTAATTCCCATAGTACAGTTTCGCCTGATGGTAGTGAACCAAAATTAAAAGTCACTGGTGTATCATGGCAGTTAATAGCATTAATTGTAATACTTCTATTTGGTACACCATTAATAAGAATATTAGGTGTTATTTTTTCGCAAGTAGGTTGCGCATTGACTCCTAAAGTACCATTAATAGTTACTTTAAAATCGTAACTACCAGCTGCTGTCAAAGTAACGGTGTTACCTACTACATTTGTAAAAGTGCTTGCACTACTCAATTTATAACTAAAGATTACCGAGCGGTTTCCTACTGGCTCAAAAAACTCCGATTTATCAGTAAAAGTTACCGTAAAAGTATTATTACCTGCACATGTTGTTTTATAAGCAAAATTAGCAATATAAGGTATGGTAACTTTTTTAAGTACACTTACTGCTCCTGTTAATCCATTAGTACATGTATAAGTAGGTTTATAAAATATATTATAGTCACCCGCACGATTAGGAACAATGGTGGAACCCGTATAACTTGAATAATTCACAGGTCCGAAAATGTCCCAACTAGCAGAAAGCGGTGTAGGTGAAGCTGTACCAGTTAATGTAATAATTCCACAATTGTTTACAGCATTATTTTGCACTGTAGGATAAGGATTTATTGTACAGCCTGGAAGTGATCCGCAGTTTTGTACAATATTTATTGAATTAGAATCTGTATAGCATTCATTTGTATTTGTTATTCTAACATGATAAGTACCAAAACCTAAGGCTGAACCTACATTTAATACTGGATTTGTACCCGAAATAACGGCTCCATCTTTAAACCATTTATAAGTCACACCCGTAGCTGATGTTGCTGCTGTAAGTGTAACAACGATATCATTCACGTCACAAAATACATTCCCATTATTACTAGTTAATGATAACGAAGCAGGAGGAGCTGGTAAAATAGTCACACTTTTATTTGCTGGTGCAGAATTAACTGAACAACCTGATGCGCCAGTAACATACGCACTAACTATAACACCATTGTTGGCATTAGTTGTATTTGTAAAAGTATAGGGAGCACTTATCACACCAACTCCAGTTGTAACAACAGTACCATTAAAATCCCAAGTGACAGTTGCACCTGTTAATGATACACCGTTAATACTACTTACTGTAAATGTAAGAGGAGTACCACTACATACAGAATCATTAGCTGTAATGATAATTTGTGGCGGTGGAATAATTTGTAAAGGCGAAATAAAGGATTGGGTAATAGTACATTTTTTAATGACTAATTGTAAAGTAGCATTAACAATTGATGAGGTATTATTCCATAAAACAGAAACGGCATTTGTACCTTGGCCTGTAGTGATACTTCCCGCTGTAGAAGGAATAATACTCCAAGTGTAAGATTCTCCTTCGTTATAAACACTACTTGTTACTGTGTTAAAAGCTTTATACTGCGAAGTACTGTTAGCGCAAACATTAATTACTGCTGTGTTTGATGCCGTTTTTATTATAGCAGGTATTACTTTTTTCGTAATAGTGAGGTTTAACGGTAAGGAATAACAAATCACGGGATTTATAGATTGTTTTACTACACTAATACCATACGGGTTAGTGTTGTCATTGAAAATAACTGTTATTTGATTACCAATGTTAGAACCTTGCGGAGTTCCGTTGGTTACTGTCCAAATATAATTAGCATTTGGGTCTGGACTGTTTATACTATATACATAAGGAGCATCAGGACAAATAATTAGTTCACCAGTAACAGCAGTTGGAGCACTTGGTAATGCAAGTACTGATATGTTTTTTTGCATACTTGGGCAAGAAGAACTGCTTGAATTTCCGGCAGAAATAGTATAATTTCCAACAGTAGTATAAGTATAATTAAATTCAGAAGTATTTGTTGCTGTACTAATAACAGTACCAGCTGCGTTAGTTAGTGTCCAATTTGTTAGGATGCCTGAAAGGGTGTTAAAGCTACTATTTGTACCTTTACAAAGAATATTGTCACCTTCAAAAATTACAGGTTTTGTCACATTAATCGTAAATTCGGCAACACCTCCACATTCTAAAAGAGTATTCATGTAAGTAGCACGTAGTGTTAAAACACCATCAACATGTGGCGTAATAATTACTTCATTTCTTTGGTCAGTTAAAATAACTTCTGCCAAGTTGTTAGCTACATTGCCTACTATTTCCCACTGAAAATCTGTAGTAGGCCATTGTGGTAGTTTGTATCTCCCTTGGTTTCCATAACAAACTTCTGCATCACCTAATATAGTACCCTGACTTTGAATAACAGGAATTTTAATAGTAGTAGGGATTAAACAAGGTAAATTGCAATCTTTAGGATCAAAAGTAACATAACCAAATCCTGAAGCATCTACGTTGTTCCAAATAACTTCAACATTACCGCCAGCTTCAGATAGTATGTCACCACCAATAACAGACCAATTGAATTTTTCTCTACACACTTCCATACCTTCAAAAGGTAAGGAATACGTTTGTTTTTCTCCTTCGCATACAACGCTAGGGCAAGAAATATCAAAACCTTTTCCTTTAATAATTATTTCATGGCTATAGGTAGTGCTGCAATTACAAGAGTTAGTTACTGTTAAAGAAACTTTATAAGTGTCTTCGTTTGTGTAAACATGTGAGGGCTGAAAAGCCGCAGAAATAGAAGGTTCAGATGCTGTACCATCACCAAAATTCCAATGATACGAAACTAAATCAGAACCATTATTTGCTGTCGATAAATTGGTAAAAAAGACGGTTTGATTTAAACAACCATATAAATAGTTCTCCCCATTTTGATTTTGCGGAATTATTGAAAAATCAGCAATGGGTAATGTGATTTTTTCAATGCAAATGGTTTTTGTAATACTACCAGTTGGAGTAATAATGTTAAAAACCAAATTTCCATTACCAGTGTTTCCCCAAGATACATTACATGTAGCACTAGTGGAGCTACCCGAAATAGTACCACCTACTGCAGACCATGTTATGGTGCTACCAGCAGGTAAGTTGGTTAATGTGTAAGTTACATAACTTTTTTCACAAACTTTCACACACTCGGTGTCTAAAATGTCCTCTAAAAAAAGAGGTTCTTTGGGGTCTCTCGGATCCTCGCTTTGCGAATACGTTTGACAGCCAACTTCTTTGTTCCAAGAAATTTTTATCCCTGCAGTTTGTCCAAATGAAAAGGAAAAGCTGAAAAAGAACAGCAGTAGCATTGTCATTTTTAAATACTTTTTAATCATAGTTGTAGTGTTAAATTATTTTTTGTGTAAACCTAACTAATTGAAATGCCTTTTTTTACGGTTTTTCAGGCTATTGTTTACGGTTTCATATGAATCACAAAAAAGCTAGAAAAAGTTATAATATGGTAAAACGACTTTATAATTTACCACAAACCAATCACCACAAAGTTTGTCATTCTCACGCAAGAGAAGAATCACACAATCAAAGTCAATCCATCAAATCCATTAAATCTGCGTGCCTATCCCACAATCTAAACCCAAACCCCACAACCCAATCACCACAAACTCAAACCCACAAACCTAATCACCATAAAGTTTGTCATTCTCACGCAAGAGAAGAATCACACAATCAAAGTCAATCCATCAAATCCATTAAATCTGCGTGCCTATCCCACAATCTAAACCCAAACCCCACAACCCAATCACCACAAAGTTTGTCATGCTGACCCAAGGAAGCATCTCATAATCAAAATCAATCCATTAAATCCATTAAATCCATTAAATCTGCGTCCCTATCCCACAATCCAATCACCACAAACTCAAACCCACAAACCTAATCACCATAAAGTTTGTCATTCTCACGCAAGAGAAGAATCACACA
>NZ_JAANOQ010000015.1 GCF_011305415.1 Flavobacterium bernardetii | reverse complement strand
TTTCTCGCAAGAAATTTTATCTTTGATAGAAAATAATCGGTTCCGAACTTCGCAACCTCGCCAAGCGCCGGAACGTTAACTGTAACCTTAATCAACTTCGCGTATAAAATCAATATGAAAAAAGAACAGGTTCTTGACACAATTCAAAAAGGAAAAGAAATCATACCCATAAAAATCATATCTGAACCTAAGTTTGATTGGGAACCATATGTATTATTAATTGCCACACTTTCACTTATTGCTGCTGTAATAATACCATTTGCTCAAAAATGGTATGAAGAATACAGAACTAAAAGGAGTTTTCAATTTTACTTTAAAAAACAATTAGGAATTATTCTTAATCTTATAACAAGTGAAAAGATAGAATATATTTCTCCTGGTATAAAAGATAACCCTGAGAAAGTTTTTTTATCTCCATCTGAGTTTTCAAAAAAATTAGAAGTCGATTTTAAGAATAACAAAGAGGCTGTCCAGCCGAAAACAATATTTATTCTTTTAATGAATTTACAAAAAATGATGCATTATTCATATCAACTCAGATATGCTTTAAGTAAAATTGAATTTGATAAATTAACTGATAAAACTTTAGAACATGGTAAAGAATTATCAAACAAAGAATTACAAAAAGCATATGGTATAATATTAATTTATGAAAGTTTTATTAGCATCTCAACTTTTCATGATAGATTTGGAGATATGAAATCTATACAAAGAGAAATAAGAGATAAAATTTGGATTGGTTTGAAACTTGAAAAAGATTTTCTTCAAAAACAATCTGTTTTAAATGATGACTTGCAACTAATAAACAATCACGAAAATAGTATTTTTGAAATAACTGAAATGATTAGAATTGTTGAAACAAAAACAAAAGAATATTTTGAATACGAGAAAAATCAAAAGAAAAGAAATAAAGGCTACAGTTAACAGGCGTTTGGCAAGATTGCGAATTTTGTAGTAAATTCACGTTTACATTTCGCAAGAAATTTTATCTTTGATAGAAATTAATCAGTTCCGAAGTTCGCAACCTCGCCATGCGCCGGAACGTTACCAGTAATACTAAACCAAAAATGCGCAAAAAGAAAACTGAAATATTAATTGTAACAATCCTCTGGATATTTTTAATAATATCAATAATTTATAATCCAAATTTAAGAATTCAATCTTACTTTGGAATTATAAGCCTTACGATTGTTTCAATTGCTCTTGCTTTGAAAAAAAGAGATATGAGTTTAGGAATATTAGTATTTATATTAACTCTTTCTACTTTTGATTTTATAAAGTTCGGTAATGCTTTTGATGCAAGAATTGGTATTTTCCATTTATTGCCTTTAGTATTATTATTAGTTTTAATCATTACAAGATTGGGCGAATTGATGAGCTTAAAAGAAAAATGGTTTGGAGAAGAGCCAGAGGAATTAGAAAAAGCAAAAGAAAATAAAATTGCAATTTTCAAACGTGAATTTCAAAATCTATCATCAGAAGAATTGATCAGAAGAGAAAATAATTATAAATTAGTTGATGAAGCGAAGATAGCGATTAAACAAATTTTAGAAGAACGAAACGAAACAAAAGATATTTACTAAGTAAGTACTACTGGTAACAGGCATTTGGCAAGATTGCGAATTTTATAGTAAATTCACGTTTATTTCTCGCAAGAAATTTTATCTTTGATAGAAAATAATCGGTTCCGAAGTTCGCAACCTCGCCAAGCGCCGGAACGTTGTGCGTCAGTTTCGAGCGACAGAAAGCCGAAATAAAAAATCTATAATAAAAAGAAAAATATTTTTTAAAAAATGAACATAAAAATAGAAACCGAAAGACTGATTTTAAGAGAATTCATAGAAAGTGATGAAGACGGAATATTTGAGTTAGATAGTAATCCTGCAGTTCATACTTATTTAGGAAATAAACCAATAACAGAAATAGAAGAAGCAAGAAAATATATTGAAATATTAAATCAACAATATTTAGAAAACGGAATTGGACGTTGGGCAGTAATTGACAAATTTAGTAATGAATTTATTGGTTGGTCAGGGATTAAACTTATAAATGAACCAATGAATAATCATAATAATTTTTATGAAATTGGTTATAGGTTAATAGAAAAACATTGGGGAAAAGGAATTGCAACTGAAACAACTATTGCATTATTAGATTATGCTTTTGAAAATTTAAAGACTGAAAAAGTTTATGCAATTTGTGACATAGGAAATCTAGGATCAAAAAACGTTTTACTGAAAACTGGTTTAAAACTAATTGAAACTTTTGATTACAATGGAACTGAACATAATTGGTTTGAAATAAGTAAAAATGAATGGATTGAATTAAAACAAAAGAAATTATTAAACTAACAAAAAAAGAAAACCGAACGCACAACAGCGGTTTGGCGCAATTGGGGTTTTGGGCAAACTTTAAAGTTGGTTTTGTACTTGGAAGTTCAGTCTTAAATCGATACATTTGGCTAACCAAATCCCCAACTGACGCCAAGCCACGAGACGTTGTGTGCTATTTTTGAAGAAAAAAATCGTAAATATTTTAAAAATGAAAAATCATAATCAAGAATTATTTGAAACAATCAAAAAATTCAAAAAAATATTTAAGCGAGAATATAAATTTTTACCAGTTGCCAAAGAAGAAGATATTATTTTATTTGAAAACAAATTCAAAGTAAAATTACCTAATGAGTATAGATTGTTTCTACTAAATATAGCAAATGGAATAATTAGCAAAAAAGATTGGAATTTTGATAAATTAGACAAAATAGATTTCAAAAATTATCGACATAACGAAGAATACAATCCTTCAGTAAATTTTAAACTTAATAAAAAAGTTATATTTCACAATCCAAAAGATTTTGGTAATTATCCATATGAAACATATGTTTGTGATGAAACTAAATCTGATGAAGAATTCTTCTATTTAAATGATGGATTCAAAAGCGGAGTAATTCATCTCTGTGGTTATGGATGCGGAACTTGCTCTATGATTGTTGTAAATGGAGAAGAATATGGAAATGTTTGGACAGAAGACATTGCATCAAATGACCAAGTATATCCTGAATATGAAATTGAAAACAACAAAAACCGAATGAATTTTAATGATTGGATTATTATGCGTTTGAATCACGAAATAAAAATGCATTATCTTATTTTAGAATCTGAAAAAAGAGAAATTGAAATGAAAAAAGAATCAGGTGAATGGGATATTTTTGACGAATTTTTATACTCTTTAAAAACTTTATGGAACAAAATAATTAATTAAAACAGCACACAACAGGCGTTTGGCAAGATTGCGAATTTTGTAGTAAATTCACGTTTATTTCTCGCAAGAAATTTTATCTTTAACAGAAAATAATCAGTTCCGAAGTTCGCAACCTCGCCAAGCGCCGGAACGTTGTGCGTCAGTTTGGCGGAACGTAGAAAAACTGTACAAAAAATTAAGAGAAACATATGTTAAATAAATTAAGCAAAAATCAACTTTACATATCAATCACCATATCTTGTATATTATTTATTTTTCTGAATTTTTCAATTGGACCAACTTCTGTTTTTGGTCTTGCTGAATCCATACAAAACAAAACGGGATATTTTTTTGGTGTTGATATAAATACTCTTGATTATTTTTTAATTTCACTAATTCCTGTTTTTGGATTACTACTAAATTCTGAAAGGAAAGTAAATAGTTTTGTAGAAATCCTAAAAGACAACTTAACCATTTTATTATGCTGTTTAATAACTTTTAGTGTTGGGTTATTTATTTTAATAACGAAAATTGGAAGTCCGAGCGCAAATCCACTAATTCCGGAGTATTTGCGTGTAGAACCACTAAAGATTTACTCAACTTTTTTCATTGGAATTGGAATTATATTGCCTTTTTTAATAAATAAGAAATACGTTGAAAAAACAGAAAATAGAATTGAGGAAATTGGAAAATAAAAATTATAAATATTAATGGATGTGGATAAATTGAAAATTTGCGATGAATGTAATAGTGAATTCAATAAAGAATCTTCTGAAATGGAAAATCTTTGTCCAGAATGTTCTTCGGTTTTATATGGCTATCCGAATTGTGAACATAATTTTATAGAAAATCGTTGTGAAAAATGCTATTGGAATGGAAAATCTAGTGAATATATCGAAAAACTGAGAGCCGAAAAATAAAAAACCGAACGCACAACAAGCGTTTGGCAAGATTGCGAATTTTGTAGTAAATTCACGTTTATTTCTCGCAAGAAATTTTATCTTTGATAGAAATTAATCGGTTCCGAAGTTCGCAACCTCGCCAAGCGCCGGAACGTTGTGCGACACTTTCTAGCGACGGAAAACCGAAAATAAACAGAAATGAATATTGATATTTTACTTTATATAATTTTTATAATTCCAATTTTAATAGCAGGATTTCAAATAGAAAAACTAAACGAGAAAAAAGTTTTCATAATTTGGATATTAATCGCAATTATAATAATTTTCATAGGATATATGATTGAAGACAATTCTAATAACGAAATGAGAAATATTAGCTATTTTGGTTCTCAAATGCTTTTTATTTTCCTAATCATTCATAAAGTTACTAGAAATATATACTTCAAAATATTTAATAGAGAACCTGAATTTGGAAAGTTTCCGAAATATAAAATTGATTATATTTATACTTTGCTATTAACAATTGGAACTATGGTTGTTCCTTTTTTACTTGATAATTTTATATTCAAAAAATTCTAAACTATGGAAAAGTTTAAAAATAAATATTTTTTAGAACTTGACAAAACACGAATAGGATATACTGAATTTGAATATGCAGATGTTCCTATGGGAGTTATTCACGGAAAAATAATATTTGAAAATATAAATTCCCCTTTTGAACTATTTCAAACACATTGCACAAAATTTAACGTTGAAATGAATGATAACGATATAAGTTTGAGATTAATTGACACAGTTGTTATACCGCAATTAAAAGTATATACAGAAAATAATGAAGAATTAAAAGGTTGGGGCGGAGCAATAACTGGAATGGATTCAGATGAATTTGAAATTCAGTTTGGTGGAATTACAAGTAAAATAATGCAAAAAGAATTCGGAAGTCATTTTAAAGAATACTATGAGAAAAAATAAAAGCGATCGCACAACAGGCGTTTGGCAAGATTGCGAATTTTGTAGTAAATTCACGTTTATTTCTCGCAAGAAATTTTATCTTTGATAGAAAATAATCGGTTCCGAACTTCGCAACCTCGCCAAGCGCCGGAACGTTATATGCTATTTTCGAAGAACATCTTAAATACCAAATAAATGAATATAAATGAAATAATCACTGACGAAAATCTAACAGTTAGTATAGAGGAATTTTTTCAGTACTTTACTTACGGCGGACTTTTAGAAGGACAGCCTTCTAATCACGTCAATAAAATGATTTTAACTCATATAGAAAATCGCGCAAGAAAAATACTTGAACTCGAAAACATCATCATTTTAAATCCGGAGCCAAAAAATTCTGAAAGTTTTGGTTGGGATAGTGACTGCGAATTACCGAGAATAACTTGCATAGCATTAATAAAAAGTATAGAAGTTTTCAAAGATCTTAAAAAAGATTTCTCTTGTTTAGGTATCATTTGGTTTCAGAAAGATTTCATGTTTCCTATTGAAGATGACATTTTAGAAAAAATAAAAAAAATTCCTTTTAGGAAGTTATGTTCTGAGTTTGAATATTAAAACAGCATATAACACACGTTTTACGCTATTGCTAGGCTTGGTTTGTGTTTGAAAGCTGTAGTGATTATTTTTTTTCTTTTTAAAGGCATTTTTCTTTAAAAGTTTTCGGTATATTTGTTTACGTCAGTGCGTGAATTACGCAACAGTCGTAAAGCGTGGGAACGTTAGAGGAAAGCTTTTGACCGCACCGTAAAATCAACAACTATTCAAAATGAAAGAAGTAAAAACAAGTCAAGGAGGAATTGATTATCTACATACAATTTTATTAGAAAAACCACTAACCGTAACTAAAGCTTCGCTGTGGAAGATAAAGCATGCTAATAGCGAAAATGACGAAATTGCAGTCAAAATTGGTAGATATTCGAAAAAGAAAGGTCCATTCAATATGGATATTCAAACCTTAGAAAATCAAACACCAAAAAGTGAGCTAACATTTAAAGAACAGGAATTTGAAGGATTGATTGCCTTTATACAAAAAGAATATACGCCATTTTCACAAGGAATAAAAAAATTTATTACGGTCGAAAACCAATTGAATGCAGAGAATATAGAATATCTGCAAACTTTTTTTAATCATCCCGAAAAACAAGAACTTATCGACTTTGTAATTGGTCACGACATAATTCCATCTGAACTTATAGAAGCATTCAATCATGTTGCAAAAATTAGAGCTTTAGAAAAGTTTGAAGAAATGCTAGAAGATGATTTAGTTGAACATGATTGGCAAAAATGGTTTGAAGAAAATAATTGGGTGTTAGGAACAGAATACGTTCGAATATTGGATGAGAGAAATATCGATACGCAAAATATCTCGGACTTTTTGATGGAAGCATATGATGGATTTTTAGATATTGTTGAAATTAAACGACCTGATGGAAACTTAAACTTTTGGGCAACATCAAAAGACCACGGAAATTATATTCCGCACCAAGATTTGGTAAAAGCTATTACACAAGCTTCAAAATATATTTTTGAAGTGGAAAGAGAATCAAATAGTATTAAGTTTTTAGAAAGAGTTGATGGTGTCAGAACAATAAAACCTCGTTGTGTATTAATCTTTGGGAGATCTAATGATTGGAATATTGAGCAGAAAGAAAGTTTCCGACTTTTAAACTCAAGCTATCACAACATAAACATTATGACATATGACCATGTTTTTGAAAGAGCAAAAAGAATAATTACACATTAAGCCTTCCTCTAACAGGCGTTTGGCAAGATTGCGAATTTTGTAGTAAATTCACGTTTATTTCTCGCAAGAAATTTTATCTTTAGCATAAAATAATCAGTTCCGAAGTTCGCAACCTCGCCAAGCGCCGGGACGTTAAATACAAGTTTTGTGGAATCGAGAACGCTGAATAAAATCTGATTATTTTCACATCTATTTTCAGAAAACACTTCGCTCCTATTTTTGTTTTAAATTCGAAAAAACAAAATTATTTTAATTGAAATTTTTGAGCTTTTAATTTATTGTCGAAAATGGAAGAATCCAAAATTGATGGCGGAAATAGTTTGCGAAAAAGTATTGCGTATAAATTGTAGATTCGGAAATCTTTACTTGAATTGGCTTGCGGAAAAGTATTGTGTATAAATTGTAGAATTGGAAATCGTTACTTAAATTGGTTTGCGAAAAAGTATTGCGAAAAAATATTTAATCGGAAATTACTACTTGATTTAGATTGCGAAAAACTTATCGAATCGGAAATGCTATCTTGAAAAAGTTTGCGGAAAAGTATTGCGGAAATTGAGCGTTTTCCGAATTAATTCAGAAAACTTACGAAGTAAAACTCATTGGAATAACAAAAACCTGTATTTAACAGCGGTTTGCTAAAATGGCTAATTTTGTAGTAAATTCACGTTTATTTCTCGCAAGAAATTTTATCTTTAACAGAAAATAATCAGTTCCGAAGTTCGCAACCTCGCCAAGCGCCGGAACGTTATGTGCCATAGTACCGAACCACTCAGATAGTCGACAAGTAAATGAACGAAAGGATATACTTTAATACAACTCAGCGATTAGACAAAGCTCTATTTGAACTTTTTTTGAATGAAACTTTTAATAGCAATCAATTTATTTGGATTACAAATTTCAATGAGTTTATTATTGACAATGATGTAGACAAACAAAAGACCTACATTTCACTTGAAACTTCAACAGAAGGATTTAAGTTTCACTACTCTGTTTTTGACAACAACAACTTAGAGCTAACGTTAAGAGAACGAATAGAAATTTTAAAAACTTTAGCCCAGAAGTTAAGTATTGAAATTCTTTCCACAGATGACGAAGTGAATCCTTGGACATGGGTGCTTATCGAGCCAAACGGAGAGACCTCTACTATTGAGACAAAAGATGACGATGTTTTAGTAGTTGATAACTTTTATAACTTTCCATTCGGGAATTTAAGGACAAAAACGAAACTAGCTGATGCTGAACTAAATGTTTTAAAGAAAATTATAGAAAAGAAGTTTCCAAATATTGACATTCATCACGGTAATGACGGACCAGTAATAAATGGTGGCTTTAATGAAGTGAAAAATAATTTTGACCAACTTAACTTGTTTGATGACCACTATGAAATTGTTCCTATTGGAAAAAATGTTTGGCTAGACAAGAATGAAAAATCTAAATTATTTGTAAATTTAATGTTAGAGTTTCAAGATCAAGTAAATAGAGAGCTTTGTCTTTTTCCTAGGAATTACAGTGAGGTGAAAAATATTGAAGGCGGAAGTGATAGTGAAGAACATTGTATTTTGCTGACATCATTCGGACAAGAAAAAATAGTTTACAAACAGAGAAGAAAATCATGGATTACCTGACAACTACGGCACATAACAGGCGTTTGGCAAGATTGCGAATTTTGTAGTAAATTCACGTTTATTTCTCGCAAGAAATTTTATCTTTGATAG
>NZ_JAANOQ010000014.1 GCF_011305415.1 Flavobacterium bernardetii | reverse complement strand
TTTCTCACAAGAAATTTTATCTTTGATAGAAAATAATCGGTTCCGTAGTTCGCAACCTCGCCAAGCGCCGGAACGTTGTGTGTCAGCTTCAGGAAAAATCTGCTGAAATAGGACGTTTTCTAAAAAACTTAATAAATGACAGAAAGCGAAAAATGGATAGATAATATTATTAAACATTATAAAGATAGATTAACATTCTATGTTAACGAAGGTAAATCAGAAGAAGAATTTTTAGAAGAGCAAATGAAGATACTAAAAGTTATGGAGTATTTTCATCAAAATAATCTTGTCCAAAACGTTGTAAATATTCGTGACACAAAGTGTGAAATTCAGTATACCATTTACTCAACTCATATTGAGCCAAAAAGTTAGAACGAGTGTTATCTGTATTACGACTAATACCATTTATAGTTACAGGTTTTTCTAAAGGAAATTTTGAGTGTATATAATTATTAAGCTCAGTTTGTCTTTTCAAACATTCGTTATTTAATTCGTAACACAAGTAATCTATATTTTCTAATCTATCTTCAGATATTTCCGATAGAATTTTTGAAATCTCATTAGAGTATTTATCTATTAAATCATGTAATTCTTTAAAATTTTCCATTTTATAAAATTGTAAACCAAACTTACAAAAAATATTCTTAAATTGCGGAGTAAAAACCAAAAAGCCGACCACACAACAGTGGTTTTGCAATAGTGCAGAAATTGTATTAAAATCACAAATAGTGTTCGCTAAGAAAAATCAATTAATAACAAAAACAGCTTTTACGATGCCTGCACCATCGCAAAGCCACAAAACGTTAACTGTAAGTTTACCCAAAAATGAAAATATTTATGAAAACAAAAATCTTAATTCTATTTTTATTATTTTCTTCACTTGTGAATAGTCAATCATTAGACGACACAATTGATTGGATTACAAGAAATTCAAACGGAAGTGAGCAAGTAAAATACGATGTAAAAACTAAGAAATTATTATTAATATCTGTTAGGAAAGCAGGAAATAGAATTTCCAGTTTAGTAAAAGAGATTAATCCAAATGATGTGAATAGCATAAGTATTTCAAGTTCAAATAATTGGAACTCTGTTGTAATAAACTTTAAAAAAGGTGGTTCATATATAAATAGTTATATCGTTTCGGAAAATATTAATGAAAAAAGTAACGAAGGCAAAATAAAAATGTACGGAATTGAAATATCATTTGAAGTTGATAAAATTCAAATTCAAAAGTTCAAAAAAGCGTATATTAATTTGTTGAAAGAAATCGGAGTAAAAGTAATTGATGGAGATTTATTTTAATGAAAAGAAGAAAGACATTAGCGGATGAAAATAGAGAATTCTATGAAGAATTAAAAAATGACAAAACAATCATTAAGTCAAATCCAAACGAAATGATTGAGGATATTTTTGAAAATTTCAATAGCGATTATGAAGAAAATTCCGAAATTCAAAATGAAGAAAATGATTTATATTTGGAGAAACTGAAAATTGAAATTATTGGAAATAATACATTTATCACTTCGGAATATGATTTTTTTAAAATAGAAATTAATCAAATTGGAGAATTGTTAAATTATGAAATTAATCACCAAAAAATTAATGAAGCTGAAAAAAAATTAAATTCAAAAGAAATAGATTCTGAAGAATTTACAGATTTTTTCTTAGCAAATTCGATAAATTATAAAGGCAAAAAATATATGATTGTTGGCGAAAAAGTAGAGATTTATATAGATTTTGAGTTTGAATAATCACAAAACCTACAGTTAACAGGCGTTTGGCAAGATTGCGAATTTTGTAGTAAATTCACGTTTACGTTTCGCAAGAAATTTTATCTTTAACAGAAAATAATCGGTTCCGAAGTTCGCAACCTCGCCAAGCGCCGGAACGTTGTATGCCATTACAAATAACTACACAAAAGACAAATATTTAATAATAAATGATTATTTTTGTAAAAAAAATTAAATGAAACTTCTTTCACTAAAATATACAAATACAGAGCAAGAATGGGGATTTGAAGAAATTACTTTCTTTGATTTAACTTTATTAGTTGGTGTTTCTGGCGTAGGAAAAACACAAATTCTACGTTCAATTTACACATTAAAACATATTGCTGATGGTGATAGTGCAAATGGAGTAAAATGGGAAGTGAACTTTCAAACATTGAGTGGAAACAAGTATTTATGGAAAGGTGAATTTGAAAACATCAAGGCAAAAAATGAGTTTATTCCAGATATTTTTGATGAAGAAAAAGATAAAAATAAACCCAAGATTATTTCAGAGCAAATATTATTAAATGGCAAAGAAATAATCTTTAGAGACAATAACATTTTTAGCTTTAATGATAAAGAAATGCCAAAACTTATATCTACGGAAAGTGCTATTAATATTTTAAAAGAAGAAGATCTAATTAAAGAAATTTATGAAAGTTTTAAACTAATAATTTTTAGAGATCATACACAAAAAGAAGGTATTAGATATAGCCAATTAAGTGTTGAAAAACTAAAAAACAAATATAAAACATTTGACCAAATTAAAGAAAGTGATTTAGATACATTTCATAAGTTTGCTTTAGTTTATGATATTTCTAAACCAACTTTTGAAGAAATAAAATCAAGATTTATAGAAGTATTTCCTCAAATTGAAGATTTAAAAGTAGAACCAATTACAGATAATGATTATTCAAGTTTTATATTTGAAGCAACCGTTATTCAAATAAAAGAAAACGGTGTTGATAAATGGATACCGCACAATAGAATGTCATCAGGTATGTTAAGAACTCTCATACATATTGCTGAAATGTATTTATGGAATGAAGGTACAGTAATACTAATTGATGAATTTGAGAATAGCCTTGGACTTAATTGTATAGATGTTCTTACAGAAGATTTAATTTATGACAATAATAATATTCAATTTATTGCAACAAGCCACCACCCATACATAATAAATAAAATTCCTTATGATTATTGGAAAATTGTTACTCGAAAAGGAAGTGCTATAAAAACTTTTGATGCGAAAGATTTTGATTTAGGAAAATCTCACCATGATAGATTTATGAGTTTGATAAACCATCCTTTTTATAAACAAGGTATTTCTTAATTTATGAATTTATATTTCATTCTAGAGGGTGATGCAACTGAAACTTTAATATATCCAAAATGGATAAGTTACATTTTACCTAATTACTCACAAATTGATTTTGAAAATCAAGCTAATAAAAACAATTTTTACATATTTAGTGGAGGTGGAATTCCGTCAATATATAATCATACCGTAAACGCAATAAAAAACATAAACGACAATCCTAAGTTTGACAGATTGATAGTGTGTTTAGATGGCGAAGAGATTGGTATAGAAGCAAGAATTAATGAAATCAAAGATTATATAAAAAAATCTAAAGTAATTTTAAATCCAAAATGCAAAATAGATTTTGTTATACAAAATGTTTGCATTGAAACCTGGTTTTTGGGAAATCGGAAAATAGTAAAAAAGAATCCAGAAGGTAAACTATTAAAAGAATTCAAAAAATTTCATGATGTCTCAATAAATGATCCAGAGGATCTTAATTTATATGAAGGCTATAGAAATAAAGCACATTTTCACTATTCATATTTTAGAGAAATTTTAAAAGAACATAATTTAGTTTATAAAAAGTCCCAACCAAAAGTGGTGTTAGAGAAAACCTATTTTGATGAACTTGAGAATAGAATAAATGAAACAAATCACCTTCAAACTTTAAAGACTTTAATTACTTTACTAAACGAAATAAAATCAAAAGAATAACGGCATACAACAGGCGTTTGGCAAGATTGCGAATTTTGTAGTAAATACACGTTTATTTCTCGCAAGAAATTTTATCTTTGATAGAAAATAATCGGTTCCGAAGTTCGCAACCTCGCCAAGCGCCGGAACGTTGTGTGTAATGCGCGCGCCGAACTGGAGAAAACCTTTATTTATAAAAAATAATAAATTTAAATATGATTTTTTTTGATAAGTTAACAGATTTTGTTTTTGATGAGAGAAAAAAAATTTCGTCAAAAGCTGCTATTATAATTTTATCTATTTTGGGTCTTGTATTAGTCGATAATCTAATTGGATTTTCCTATAGTTACTTATTAAACAATAAAATTGAGGAGGTACAAAAACTAAACTCTATAATTTCAGACAAATCTTCTGATAAATTAACAATAAAATATGCTGTCAAACTTCGTAACGAGACTTTACTCAGAAAAAACGTATTAGAAAAAATTAATGATTATTTGTCTGACCTTTCTTTTAATAAAAATATTGAGGAACCGAAAAAGTCTGATTTACCAAAAAAAGAAGTCTATAATATTGCTCCAAATAATTTTTGGTTTCATTTTACATCAGGTGGAATATATTATTTTTTTAGTATCCTAATGCTTCCACTTATGTTGTTTTTAGATAAATCTTCATCAATACTTCAAAGAATAACAATGAGTATTTTGTTATTTGCAATGTTTAGCGGAATTGGGTTCTTCTTTTTTTGGATTTGTAGTTTAATTCCAATGATATTGAGTAATTCTTGGCTTTTAAATTACATATTAAATCTTGTGATACAAAGTACTATAATATTTTTGATGTTTAAGTTCAATAAGACATAATAAGCACTACACACAACAGGCGTTTGGCAAGATTGCGAATTTTGTAGTAAATTCACGTATATTTCTCGCAAGAAATTTTATCTTTGATAGAAAATAATCGGTTCCGAAGTTCGCAACCTCGCCAAGCGCCGGAACGTTGTGCGTCATTTTAAACAAAACCTGAAAACAAAAGAAATTGAGTTGGATAAATAAAATATTTGGAACAAAAAAGGTAGAGGAAATTCCAACTCGAAAAATTGACTATATCCAAATAACGAAAGATTGGAACGCTGACCCAGTTTCACCTGAAATTGAATTGAAAGTGGACGGAATTGACTTAATAATGGATATTTATCTCAATCATTTTCAATTCGACAAATATCAAGAAGGCGACAAAGTTAAAATCCGATTTAAAAACTGTGCTGAATATTCTCTGAATACTTGTAATGACGAAGGATTTTACTATGGTCAGTATAGAATTAAACCAACGGAATTAGAATGGGGAGAATTCTATGAAATTAAAAGTGGATTAGATAGAAAATTACCGAATCCAATTAAGAAAATTCAAAACGATAATTCGGACAGAAAACATTTCATATTCTTTTTTAAAGACGAGACATTCGAATGCCTTGCTTCTGACTATTATTTAGATTTTTACATCGAAAAGGTACTAAAGAACTGTAAAACCTATAAAGTAGTTTTAGGAGACAAAGAAATTGGAACTTCAAAACTCGAAAAAGCAGACGCACCAATGGGAGTTGCATTTGGACTAATTGAATTCAATGGAATTGAAACGCCATACGAATTCTTCAAAGAATACTGCTTGAAAAATAATATTGTAATAAATACTGACGACCCAGAATTTGAATTTATTGATACTCAAGTGATATCAGAATTAAAAGTATTCAGACAGGATGGACTTGAAATAAAAGGAGTTGCTGGAAATTCAATTACGGGTATGAAAGATGAAGGATACGAAATCTCAATTTTGGGAATAAGTTACCCATTTTACGAGGAGGAATTTCCTCATCACGTTGAACACTATGAAAATATGTTTAAAAAAGAATAAAAAAACGAACGCACAACAAGCGTTTGGCAAGATTGCGAATTTTGTAGTAAATTCAAGTTTATTTCTCGCAAGAAATTTTATCTTTGATAGAAATTAATCGGTTCCGAAGTTCGCAACCTCGCCAAGCGCCGGAACGTTAGCCGTCAGTTTACCGCCGAACGTGGAAAATCGACCTTTCTAAAAAAATATTACTGAAATGTGGAAAACCGTAAAGTTGGTATTTCTAAAACACATATTTTTGAAAACAAACACAAAATAAAATAATAATCAAAAGTAAAATTATGGCTGTAAACGCAATTCCAAATCCAAAAAAATCAACTCAAGTAGATTTTCCAATTGAAAAAGTTAAATTAAGTGTTCAAAATATTAGTTTGAGAAACAATAAATATAAATTTTCTAAATCAAACGAAATATTTAATCAATATACATTTGAGTCATCCGAATTTTTGAGTTTAGGTGTATATGTTGACATAAATTTAAACAAAATAACTGAAGACAAAACGGAAATCACAGTTGAAATTAGAAGAAAAATTGGAACATTTAACCAATCGTACGAAATCACAAATGCTAATGAGCATATCGAAAAAACTTTTGAATGTATTGCTTTTCTGATTACAAAAAGTCCAGAAGAAATTGAACAATATAAAGTTAACCAGACTGTAAACAAAGTTACAAGTAAGTCGAACCAAAATTCCAAAAATAATTTTGAAAACGGAGAAGAAAAACCTTGGTATGAAAAAACAGGTTTAGTTATTCTTTTATGCGTTCTATTTTTCCCTGTTGGCCTTTATGCGTTATGGAAGAATTCGACCATTTCAAAATTTTGGAAATTTGGAGTTACCGCATTAATTGCTATAATTATTATTGCAAATTGTGGCGATGACAAAAAAGTTGATAATGCAACTACTGAAAATGATACAATCACAAATGAAACAAGTGACAAAACTGAAACAGTTTCAGATTTAGAAACTCTTAAGACTAAACTTAAAAACAATATCAAAAGTTTAGAAAAAGACGATTTAACAAGTTCACCCTTAAAATCTGCACAAGATTTCACAATTGCAGTTGCATTATTCAAAGCATATGCAATTACTATTAATGAAGCAAAACCAAATAAAGACAAAGAAGTTCAAAGTTTAATATCTGAATTAGAGAAAAAAGTAGTTAAATCACAAATAAAAAACTTTCCAAAATTAAGAAAAGCATATTATGAATTTCTAAAAGAAAAGCTTTGGGAAAATGATGTAGATGTAAGCATTTCGGGAAATAACAATCAAAAATTAAGTTTTACAGCTAGTTATTTCGCCGCTAATAAAAACATAAAAGATACACAAGAAACTTTAAGTGAAATGTTGAATTATTTACACTTCAAACAAACTCAATATCGATGGTACAAAGGACAAGACGAATTTACATATTACGACATTGAAAGTGATAATGATAACGAAATAAAAACCGAATAAAAATAAAACCGAACGGCTAACAGCAGTTTGGCAATATGGCGGGTTTTGGGCTTAATTTAAAGTTGGTTTTGTACTTGCAAAGTCAGTGTTTAACCGAAAGTTTAGGCTTCCTTAATCCGCCACATCGCCAAGCTGCAAGACGTTAAATACAAGTTTTGTGGAATCGAGAACGCTGAATAAAATCTGATTATTTTTACATCTATTTTCAGAAAACACTTCGCTCCTATTTTTGTTTTAAATTCGAAAAAAAACAATTGTTTTATTTAAAATTTTTGAGCTTAAAATTTATTGTCGAAAATGGAAGAATCCAAAATTGATGGCGGAAATAGTTTGCGAAAAAACTGTATGAACTGAAATCGATTCTTGAATTGGTTTGCGAAAAAGTATTGCGTAAAAATTGTAGAATCGAAAATCGTTACTTGAATTGGTTTGCGGAAAAGTATTGCAAAAAACTTGTCGAATCGGAAATGCTAACTTGAAAAAGTTTGCGGAAAAGTAATGCGGAAATTGAGCGTTTTCCGAATTAATTCAGAAAACTTACGAAGTATAACTCATTGGAATAACAAAAACCTGTATTTAACAGCGGTTTGCTAAAATGGCTAATTTTGTAGTAGATTCACGTTTACATTTCGCAAGAAATTGTATCTTAGCATCAAATAATAATTTACGAAGTCGCCACTTCAGCAAGCCGCGGCCCGTTAAATACAAGTTTTGTGGAATCGAGAACGCTGAATAAAATCTGATTATTTTCACATCTATTTTCAGAAAACACTTCGCTCCTATTTTTGTTTTAAATTCGAAAAAACACAATTGTTTTATTTAAATTTTTTGAGCTTTAAATTTATTGTCGAAAATTGTAGAATCCAAAATTGATGGCGGAATAGTTTGCGAAAAAGGATTGCGAATAAATTGTAGAATCGGAAATCGTTACTTGAATTGGTTTGCGAAAAAGTATTGCGAAAAAATTGTAGAATTGGAAATTGTTACTTGAATTGGTTTGCGGAAAAGTATTGCAAAAAACTTATCGAATCGGAAATGCTAACTTGAAATAGTTTGCGGAAAAGTAATGCGGAAATTGAGCGTTTTCCGAATTAATTCAGAAAACTTACGAAGTAAAACTCATTGGAATAACAAAAACCTGTATTTAACAGCGGTTTGCTAAAATGGCTAATTTTGTAGTAGATTCACCTTTTTCTTTCGCAAGAAATTGTATCTTAGCATCAAATATTAATTTACGAAGTCGCCACTTCAGCAAGCCGCGGCCCGTTGTGCGATATATTTGAAAACCGCAGTAAAAAAGAACATTTATGAAAAAACGAAAAATCTATTTGAAATTTAATTTAAAATATTTAATTATTATTTTAACACTTTTTTCAAGCGTTATTTATTCTCAAGATACTATTGAGAAAAAGGGAAATGGTACATTTATTCCTGACGTTAACAACTCGTTTAAATTATTACAAAACAAAACATCTCCAAAAAACTTTGAGAAATTATTACCAACTTTTAGGGTTAAAGATTTACTTACAGAATGTAGCTCTTATAATGAAAAAACGAATGAAGTTGTACAAAATAAATGTTTGAAGTCTCAATATTCTTTTATGTATAAAGATGAAGTTTTAGTAAATGTTGAAGTAACATCACAAAATGATGAAATAAATAGATTTGAATATTTTTTTGATGTAAAACAAAATGCCACCAAATTTAAAAATCAAATTATTAAAAACGGTTTCATTTATGATAGCCGACTAACTAAAGTCTATATAAAACTTGGATTTAGGTTCTGTTTAGCATATACAAAAAAACCAGGATATACTTTTGTATATTATGATGAAAATAAATTTACAATCTCCAAATAGAAAAAATGATTTACACTATAAATCAATTAACAACAACAGAATGCGGACCAGAATCCGAATTTGCGGATTTTATGCAAAAAGTTTTTTTACAACAAGGTTCAATTGATGGAGCTTGTGGACCTTATAGTATTTTTATGGGTTTATTATCTTTAGGTTTAATTAGTTATGATAAAATAACTTCTCGAAACGTAAAAGGAAATGAAAGACTTGGTAAACTTTTAAATAAGTTGAATGATGAATATTATTCATTATTCAAAAACGGAACTTACCTAAAGGATTTAGAAGAAATAATTACTGAAACATTCGGAAAAGTTATCAACGTAAAAACATTAGACGAAAAAAATAACGATGTTCTAAATTTTACAATTGAACATTTGAAAGAAAATCATCCAACAATAATTGGTGTTAACTTTGATGAAGGAGGACATTGGATGTTAGCAGTTGGATATGAAACAAACGAAGAAGACGAAGTAATTAGAATTTTGGCTTTAGATTCTTCAGGAGAAAATCCAATTGTATCGACTTGGAATTCAATAATTGATGCAAAAACAACTAAAAGAGGAAAATATAAATATAAATGGTGGACAAAATCAAGAAATGTAGAATATGAACAAGCAATTGCAATTTGGAAAAAATAATACATCGCACAACCGCCGTTTGGCAATATGGCGGGTTTAGGCTTAATTTTAAGTTGGTTTTGTACTTGCAAAGTCAGTGTTTAACCGAAAGTTTAGGCTTCCTTAATCCGCCACATCGCCAAGCGACCTAACGTTGTACGCAATTAGCCAAAAATACGTGATAAACTATCGAAAACAAAAGGGATTTGATTGATTTTGACGAGTAA
>NZ_JAANOQ010000013.1 GCF_011305415.1 Flavobacterium bernardetii | reverse complement strand
GTACATTTAATTATACAGTAACTACTACAGGAGGTTGTCCACCTGCTACTACTACAGGTACTATCACAGTTACACCAAATAACACCGTAACTGCAGCTTCAACTGCACCTACTTTGTGTGTGAATACAGCGTTAACAGCTATTACTCATACTACAACAGGAGGTACAGGAATTGGAGCAGCAACTGGATTACCAGCAGGGGTAACAGCAAGTTGGGCAGCTAACACAATAACAATTAGTGGTTCACCAACAGCAACTGGAACATTCAATTACACGATTCCATTAACTGGAGGATGTGGATTGTTTAATGCTACAGGAACTATTACAGTTACACCAAATAACACAGTAACAGCGGCTTCTTCTAGTCCTACTTTATGTGTGAATACAGCGTTAACAGCTATTACTCACACTACAACAGGAGCTACAGGAATTGGAGCAGCAACTGGATTACCAGCAGGGGTAACAGCAATTTGGGCAGCTAACACAATAACAATTAGTGGTTCACCAACAGCAACTGGAACATTCAATTACACGATTCCATTAACTGGAGGATGTGGAGTAGTTAATGCTACAGGAACTATTACAGTAAGTGAATTACCTACTGCTAATATTAGCTATGGAGCAACTAGTTATTGTTATGATGCGGCTAATACAAATGTAACACTAGTTGGTACTGGACCATATACTGGAGGAAGTTTTAGTGCTATACCATCAGGTCTTGTGATTAATGCTGTAACTGGAGAAATTTCACCATCTACTAGTACAGCAGGAACATATACAGTTCGTTATCTTGTACCTGCTAATGGAGGATGTTCAAGTTATTTTGTTACGACAACAGTAACTATTATTCCAAAACCAGTATTAACTTACACAGTTACAAATCCAATGTGTAATGGAAATTTCTTAGATTTTAATACACCTCCAGGATCAACATATACTTGGGTTGCTTCTAATAATGATTTGTCAGGATTCCCAACAAGTGGTGATCAAACAAATATAAATAGTCAATTGGTTCAGTTAATAGATCCAATGTCTACTACTGGTTCAATCTCAATGATAATTGTACCTACTTCTAATGGTTGTACAGGAGATCCAATTTCAATTACTATATTGGTAAATCCTAAACCAAGAATTAAAACAATTACTCAAGACGATAAAGTACTTTGTTCAGGTGAAACGCTTCATATGGATGTTACAGGAGAACCAAGTGGATTAACTTACAATTGGACAGTTTATAGTAATAATGGGGTAATAATTACAAGTGGAGTAAATAGTGGTACTACCACTGGCGCAATAGACTTACAGTTAACAACCGCTAATCCAATGCAACAAGGGCAAATTCAATTTCAAATTACTCCAATTAGAAACGGATGTTCAGGAACTCCAGTTTTATCTGATGTGATTATTGTGAATCCAATCCCAGGAAACCCAATCGGATTGCCACAACCTGCAATTTGTAGTGGAGAAACAACAAACATAAACGTATCGGAAAATTTACTTATTCCAAATACTCAATTACAATGGCAAGTTGTTGCTTCAGATAACGTAACTGGATATACAAACGGAATTGGATTAGCACCGATTTCAATAAATGATATATTAGTTAATAGTTCAAACGTTCAAGGTTTTGTTACTTATAGAATAACTTCTATTTTAGGAGAATGTGGTGGAGGTTTTACAGATATTACAGTTTTAGTAAATCCATTACCAAAACCAGTATTAACAGACGGATATATTTGTGTGAATGCTACTACAGGATTAACTTATCAAGGTTATTTATTAGATACACAATTATCTGATCCTAGTTTTACATACGATTGGTTCTTGCTTGATACAACAACTAATACTTATGAACCAATTGCAGGAGCAAATGCTTCTACATATCTAGCTATGGTAGAAGGAAATTATCAAGTAATTGTAACAAATTCTATTACGAATTGTTATGATGATGCTTCCGCTGATGTTATTGAAGTATTCCCAGCAACTGCATTTACTGCTACAGTAACAGAAGCATTTACAGATAACCCTACAATTACAATTACTGTAAATCCTATCGGAACTGGTAGTTTAATTTATGCTTTAGATGATGGTGCTTGGCAAGAATCTAATGTGTTTACAGGAGTTGAAGCTGGAACGCATACTGTTTTAGTTTCAGATTTAGAAGGTTGTACAAATTTATCAATAGAAGTAATAGTAATTGATTATCCTAAATATTTCACTCCAAACGGAGATGGTATTCACGATACTTGGAATATTATAGGTTTAAATCAAGCAGATGCGAAACTATACATTTTTGATAGATATGGAAAATTAATCAAACAAATTAGTGTAACTGATGAAAGTAAAGGATGGGATGGAACTTATAATGGAGCACAATTGCCTTCTACAGATTATTGGTTTACCCTTGATTTCACAGAAAACAAACAACAAAAACAATTCAAATCTCACTTCTCATTAAAACGATAAGTAGAAAATCATAAAAACAAAAATGGCTCCGAATTTCGGAGCCATTTTTTTATATTAAAAAAAAATTAAATCTTTTCTAACCAATTTTTAAAATCCCAAAAGTTTTGTGGAGCTACTCCGTGTCCAACAGGATATTCTTTATATTCAACTTGCAAACCTAATTTTTCTAAATAAGGTTGCGTTTTTCTTGCCCATTCAACTGGAATAACTTGATCTTGAGAACCATGAGAAGCAAAAAAATCAATATGTTTGATAGTATTTACATCATAGCTTTCTGGTAAAATTTGTTCATTCAAATAACCACTTAATGCGACAACTTTATTAATTTTTTCAGGATAAGTAAACGCCATTCCGTAACTTAAAATCGCACCTTGACTAAAACCAATTAAGGAAATGTTAGATTTATCTAAAGGTAATTTTTCTGAAATTTCATCTATAAAATTAGCAATTACTTGTAATGATTCTTTGGCTTGTTCGTTGTTTGAAAATTTATTTTCATCCGCATCAAACGTAATTTCATACCAAGCATATCCGAAAGGTTGTAAATCGTAAGGCGCACGAACTGAAATGACATAAACATCTTCTGGTAATTGTGGCGCAAAAGAAAATAAATCTTCTTCATTGCTTCCATAACCGTGAAGCAAAATTAAAGCGCCGTTTTTTTCTTTAATTTCTGTAGGAGCTTTTACTATATATTCTAGACTCATATTTTTTTTATAAATTTTTAAACCATTTTTGAAATTGTTCTCCTAAAACAGGAACCAATTTCATTTCATTATTCATTAATCCAGCAAAACTGATAATCCAAAGAACTAGGAAAAATACCCAATAAGCTGTTGATGCAAACCAACTATCAAAATATCCAATAAAATATCCGCCTAAGTGAAAACACAAAAATAAACCTAAAGTTTGGCGCGTGTAAAAACTAACAAATTGGTTCTTTTTTTCGGTATTCATCATTAACGCTACAATTGTGCCGATGATTGTAAAATGGCTAATCATCGCATTTACTTTATGTTCTTCCATTAGATTTCAATTTTATTGTTTGTAATAATTCCGTATACTTTTCCTTTCAGTTTCTTACCCATCATAATTGAATTTTTAGAAAAAGAAAGTATGTTTTCTTTACCGAAAACCCATTCTTCATTTGGATTAAAAAGTGTGATATCCGCTTTATTTCCTTCTGAAATTGTTGAATTTTCTATGTTGAAATACGATTTTTGAGCTGTGAATTTCTCCACAATTACTTCCGTTGGTAAAACCGTTTGCAAAGCACCAAAAGCACTTTCTAAACCAATCGAACCATAATCGGCTAAATCGTATTCTAATTGTTTTTGTTCGATATTAACAGGACAATGGTCAGAAGTAATTACCGAAATCACATTGCTTAAAACACCTTCAATCAAGGCTTTTCTGTCTGTTTCTGTACGAAGTGGTGGATAGATTTTCGTATTCGAATTGAAATCTACCAATTCTTCATCTGTTAAAACTAAGTTGTTCACCGAAACACCACACGTAATTTGTAAGCCTTTCGCTTGGGCTTTTGCAATTAAATCTACAGAGTTTTTCGTAGTAATTGTTGGAATGTGTAATTTTCCATTGGTATATTCTAATAATGCGATGTTTCTTTCAATTTCCATTTCTTCCGCCATGGCTGGAATTCCTTTCAATCCTAATTTTGTAGAAACTATACCTTCGTTCACAAAACCTTTTCCTTTGATGTCTTTATTCATAGGTTGTACAAACAAAATCCCATCAAAGTTGTCAACATATTGAAACGCGATTTTCAATAAATTCGCATTGGTCATCGATTTTTTATAATCTCCAAAAGCTACAACACCAGCATTTTTCATATCGAAAAGTTCAGCCAAATCTGTTCCTTCGCTATTTTTGGTTAAGCAACCTACAATGTGCAAGTTGGAAACACTATTTTTCGCTTTACTTTTTACAAATTGAAGTATCGCTTGATTGTCAATCGCTGGATTTGTGTTCGAATGTAAGAAAACAGAAGTAAAACCACTTTTTCCAGCTACTTTTAGTCCGTTTTCAATTGTTTCTGTGGTTTCAAAACCTGGTTCGCCAAAAACTACTGAAGTATCTAACCAACCTTGTGAAACGTGTAAATTGTCTTTTTCAATGACTTCAAAACCGTCTTTTACAGTTAGATTTTTTCCTATTTTAGAAATAATTCCGTCTGTAATTTCAATATCAACTTGTTGTTTATGAAATGGGTTTTGATTTTCAAGTATCGTTGCGTTTTTTAGTAAAAGGTTCATTTTACAAATTTTTGGATTAGTAGTTCAAGTAATAAAAACAGTAGTGTTGCGATGATAAAATATTTCCAAACTTCATTGCTCGTTCTCGAAGAATGAATGTCAGAATAAAAGGTAGAAACCGAATTGACTTTGGTACAAGAATCAAAATAATCGGAGTTAATTTGCGACAAATCACTTTCGTTTCTTGGATAATTGAAACTGATGTTTTTAAGCGATTCTTTATCTTTTAAAACTTCGTAATTTCCTGAATTTTCTGGGTAATTTCCGAAAGTTAGCTTGATTTTATTGTTCAAAATTTGTTGCATTGGAATGAAACTGTTTTCGGTGTTTGTCACACTTAAAACATTATCTTTTGCAATCGTTTCGTTGATAATTGTATAGTTGTTATTGCCAATTGTAAAGGCATTTAAACCTGTTTTGTTGTTGTTTTGTCCCATATTATAAAACGTTGGAACAATTAATGGCGAGTTTTGAAAGTTCGAATTTTCCTTGTTAATCGACGTCGAAAAGAAAAACAAATTCCCTAATTTATTCGTGATATTTCCTAAGAAAACGCTTTTGTCTTCGTATTGTAAAACTGGTAAATTACTTCCGTTTATGGTAAAAGTAGCGTTTGTTTTCGGATATTGAAAATTGCTGACTTTCTTCTCGAAAACGTTAGTATATATAGGATGATTGAAACTGATTTGTGTAATTTGTTTCTCTTTTATGGCTTTTTCAGATAAAGAATTGTTGCTGAAATTTCTCAAAAATGAATTATAACTTTCCACTGAACTATTCACATCTGGAATGAAAATAATGTTTCCACCTTTGCTGTAATAATTTTTCAACGTGACCGATAAAGCATTTGGAATATTAGGTAATTCGTTTAAAATTATTGCATCTGCATTTTCGATTGCATTATAATTTAAGGTATTTAACTCTGTAGAAGTATAATTGAATTCTTCCGCATTATAAATTCGAGATAAAAATTTGTTTTTTTCTACGTTTCCAACCGCAATTACATTTGATTTTTGAGGTTTCGAAATGCTGAAATAAAACGAATTATCGTAACTTAAACTGTTATCTTGAATCGTAACATAACCGTGAAAATCCGTTTTCGGAATGGTGAATAAAATCTCTTTTTGAGGTTTTTCTTTAGAAATTAAAGCTTTTCCAACTAATTTTTTGCCATTATACATAGAAATTGGCACATCGTTTTCAAAATCTCCGTACGATTTAATGCTGATTTTCAATTCGTAAAATTGATCTAAAACCTGACTAATTTGTACGTTTTCAATCGCAATATTGTTGGTTTCGTTTGCTTCAACGGTTTGATAATATAAAGAAGACGCTTCGCTTAAATTGGTTTTCAATTCGTCTTTTAAGCCAACAGCATCAGAAATGAATAAAATGTCTTTCGGAACGCCAGGTTTTTTAGCTTCAATTCGTGTAATAATCGCAGCAGGATTAAATGGAGTAGAAGAGTAGTTTAAATTTTGTAATTCTTTTTGAATGTTGCGAATATTTGTATCGTAAAAGTTTTCGTCATTCGTAAGAACTGATAATTGTTGGTCTTCAGGCGTATTTTCAAGTAAATCTTGAATCGTTCTTTTTAATAATTCACCACTATTTCCTTTGGCTTGCATCGAAAAGGAATTATCGACAACTAAAATCAATTCGTTATTTTTTTTGTCAAAATCTTTGGCTTTGAAAAAAGGTTGTGCGAAGGCTAAAATTAAAGCAGCAAGTAATAATAAACGTGTGGCTAATAATAGCCATTTCTTAATTGTAGAACTTTTTCGGGTTTGAATTTCGAGTTCTTTCAGCAATTTAACATTGGTGAATTCTTGTTTCTTAAATCGTCTCAATTGAAAAAGGTGTACCAAAATTGGTATAATCAATAGAAATAAAAAATATAGAATTTCTGGGTTTTTGAATTGCATGTTTATTAAAGTTTTTCAAAAATACTAAAAATACCTACTTGGTGCAATTAGTTTTTACTTTTAATGCTTTTATAATTTAATTGAATATTTGTCATACTGAACTTGTTTCAGAGCCTATTTAGATGCTGAAACAAGTTCAGCATGACAAGAGCAATTATTTTTTCTTTTTCTTTTCGTCACGTTTTCTTTCAATTCCTCTATTTCGAGAAGCGGTTTTTCTTGGTGTTCTTTTTCCTGGACCACCTAAATTTACCTTACTGTTTTTCTCCGATTTTTTCTCAAAAGCATCTCCACCTGTTTTTTTAACACGTTTCAATAATGTTTTTACTTTCTTCTGATCTTTTTCGAATTCTAAACGTTGTTGTTCAATTTTTACGCCTGCTGGAATTTCGTGAATTTTAATTTCTGTTTGCATTAACATTTCCACTTCCAATTGGAATTCGTCTTCTTTCGGACCAATAAAACTGATAGCAATTCCTTCTTTATCGGCACGACCGGTACGACCAATTCTGTGCATATATTGTTCTGGAATTTCTGGAAACTGCATGTTGATTACGTGCGTAATATCGGTAATATCCAATCCACGCGCCATAATATCTGTAGTTACTAAACCTCTAATTTCACCATTTTGGAAATTTTCCATCATGTTCAAACGGTAATTCTGCGTTTTATTCGAGTGCACCGTTCCAAACTGACCTGGGAAATCTTCCTCTAAATGTTCTAATAAGAAATCGGCCATTCTTTTACTGTTTACAAACAATAATATTCTGCTATAAGATTCATCTGCTAATAAATGTTTCAGTAAGTTGACTTTCGTTAAAAAGTTCGGTACTACATAAGCACGTTGTTCAATTTGCTCAAGCGGCGTTCCACTTGGAGCTAAAGAAACTTCTTCTGGAAATTCGAAAAATTCATCTAATAAATCGTCAACTTCTTCTGTCATCGTTGCCGAAAACAAAATGTTTTGTCTTTTCGAACGCATCATTGATAAGATAGAAGTCAACTGAACTCTAAATCCTAAATTTAAGATTTCATCAAATTCATCAATGACTAATTTCTGTAAATCGTCAAAACGCAATACATTATCTAAAGCCAAATCCATGATTCTACCAGGTGTTCCCACCACGATATCAATACCTGAATAAATGTCTTTTTTTTGTGTATTTATATTCACACCACCATAAACGGCAAGCGAACGAACACTCATGTATTTGGTTAGTTTTTCAATTTCTTCGTGTACTTGAACTACTAATTCACGAGTTGGTACTAAAATTAGCACTCTCGGAATATCAGTATGTACAAATTTCCATTGTTTTAAAATGGGTAACAAATAGGCAAACGTTTTACCCGTTCCTGTTTGTGCAATTCCCATGACATCTCTACCAGACATGACGATTGGGAAAGCTTTTGCTTGAATTGGAGTTGGAGTAATAAAACCTAAATCGTCTATAGCTTTTTTAAGCGAAATTGGAAGATTAAGTTGTTCGAATGTAACCATTTGTATGAAAATTTATGCAAAGATAGTCATTGAGACCTTGTGAAGCAACCTTTTAGGTGGTTAGTTGGTTTTTGTAGTTTCAAGTTTGAGGTTTCAAGATGAAATTTGTTGCTAAAAATGTAGTTGAATTTTATTTTCGAAAACGTACTTTTGCCTTTTTACTTTTTACTTGGCTCTTAATAAGAATGAAACACGAAATAATCATCACGCAAGACGGCTCGTCGTCTATATATATTCCAGAATTAGATGAAACCTACCATTCTAAATTTGGTGCGATACAAGAAGCGAAACACGTATTTATTAAAAACGGATTAGATTTATTTGAAGATAGTTCCGAAATTTCCATTTTAGAAATTGGTTTTGGAACGGGTTTGAATGCTTTAATTACGATGTTAGAAGCAGAAAAGCGTAATTTGAAAATCAATTATGTTGGAGTAGAAGCGTACCCAATCGCTTTGGATGAAATTGCTCAGTTGAATTATGTAGCACAATTAGAAGCATTAGATAAAAAAGCTGATTTTGAGAAAATGCATACTGCAAATTGGGAAGAAGAAATTCAGATAAATTCAGATTTCAAATTGACGAAAAGAAAACTATCATTTGCAGATATATCCGATGAAAACACCTTCGATTTAATTTATTTTGATGCTTTTGGGTTTACCGTTCAACCGGAATTATGGAACGAAGTGATTTTCGAAATTATGTACAAATCGTTAAAAAATAGAGGGATATTAACGACTTACGCTTGTAGAACGTCTATAAAAAATGCGATGCAACATGCTGGTTTTCAAACTTTTAAATTACCTGGAGCGCCTGGAAAGCGAGAAATGTTAAGAGCTTTGAAAAATTGGTAAAACTTTAACTAAAAATTTAAGTTTAAAAAAGATTTTGTATTGTTTTAATTAGTAAATTTACAATAATGAGTTAACAATTGTTCAACTTAAAAAAGTATAATAATGGGGAGACAAATTTTAATGTATACCAAATCTATTTTAGAACGTGTAAGTTTTGATGTAGTACTATTTTGTAAGGAGCTTGAAAAAGCAACAAGGGTTTTATTGCCTTTTGAATTAGATGAACTAAGAGAATGGTTGCTTAGTTACACCGAAGAAAAACCAGAATTAAGGCAGTGCATAATTTACATAGAAAACTAAAAAAAGAAAAATCCCGTTTTGATTTATTAAAACGGGATTTTTTTTGCTCTCTTTTTTTAAAACAATATCAAAATCGTCCTAAAAGGTACCAGATAATTATAAAAACTATTATGGTTCCTATACAACCACCACCTAATTTTTTTGCTCCGTAACCTGCAATTAATCCTCTAAAAATAGTGTTCATATGTATAAAGTATTATGTTATGAATCTGCAAATTCAGCTCTTAAAGCTTTTATATGTTTACGATCTGCTTTCAATAATTCTTTCTGAGCGCTAATCATGTTTTGATGTTCAGAAGTTAAATACTCTAAATTTTCTTCAAGAGCAGATTTATAGGTTTCTTTTGCTTCCTCTTCCCCAAATTTGCAAGAGTTTAGAATTGCTTTTCTGTCTTTACCAGTAAGAGCGGCCTTCACATCCATCCATACACGAAAGAATTTCCCAGAAATCTTAGTTCCGTCAGCTACTTCGCCACCTAGCTTGTTTACTTCTGCAACTAGTTCACTTTTGCATTTTTCGCTGGTTGAAATAAACCCTGCAAATAATGATTTTAAGTCGTTTTCTAAAGTCTCTTCCGATGCTGTTTTATATCCTTCAATTCTGTCGTTATTGATAGTAATTAGCGAATTCAGCACATCAATTGTTTTCTCATTTTTCATTTTAATATATTGTTTTAAATTAGTAACTATTATAATAATGTAAAATTATAGATATCAGTTAATTAAAGTTTTATATAATTATTGTAAATAGTTACTGCATTCATACTTTATCTTAAATAAATTAAAATTTAATAAAGATTTTATAAGCTAAGAGAATGATAGCAAGATTAGAAACAATAATCCCGTTTTAATACTTCAAAACGGGATTATTTTATATAAAATATTAAATGGAGGTTAGTCTTAAACAGCTTTTTGATTTTGGTTTTTATGTTCTGTTTTTGTTAATTCAAGACTATCCATTGTAATTGAGAACAAAATACGAATTGGTGAATCAAAATAGGTGAGTGGTTTATAGAATTGTAGTTATTGTGCAAAACCGTGGTTAGCAGTAGAAGTTTTATTTACTCATTCAGGATCAACCATCATCCATGGTAATATTTCATCACAAGGGAAATTTTCGCCCCAATTAATTTCGATATTCATTTTTGAAATATCATTTTTGTGAATTTCAGAAAGATTTGAAGAATCTTCAGTTGTCCAATATATTTCAACAGGAATAGAGAAAGAACCAGGAGTTATAAAATCTATTTTCGCAAACATTTTATTATCAACTTGTCTAATTTCCGAATCTTGCATTCCAATAATGATTTGAAAGTCAAGTTCTTCAAAATTTTTGAATCCAGTTCCAATACTTCCTTTTTCAAATAATTGTTTACTCAATTCTTTTTGAAATGTTTGATGAAATTCATCACTTAAAAATAATGCCCAATCGAATGCCATATATTTTACGTTTTGATTTTTTACTATTACTGCTAACGTTTTGGGACTTGGCGCAGTTGCGAACTTCGGAACTGATTATTTTCTGTTTAATTATAAATTTCTTGCGAAATGTAAACGTGAATTTACTACAAAATCCGCTATTTTAGCAAACCGCTGTTAACTGTAGTTTTATTCTTGAATTCTGTTTTTCAAATCCATTCTAGAATGCAAAAATCTTATTATTTCTATTTCGTTCTGGTTGATAATTGTGAATAATATTAAATGTTGCCCCGAATTATAACCAAATATGTCATTATTAATCTCTACATAGTTTTTACCCAAGTTTCGATTTTCAGCCAATACTTGACAGTCTTTAAGAAGCTCAAAATAATATTTATCAGCTTGATTTTCAGACCATATTTCGTATGTGTAATCCCAAATCTTTGATAAATCCTCAACAGCTTTGTTTGTTAAATTAAATTTAGCCATTTTTCTTTTTGACTTTTAACGATTCAAGGTGTTTCATCGGATCAAATTCTGTTGCTATTCCACTTTCAATCCCTTCTGTTATTGCTATTTTTAGAGCAATAATTTTGCTTTCCTCTTCTTCTAGTAACCTCAATCCAGCTCTAATAACTTCACTAGCATTTTTAAATCTTCCTTCCGATACTCTGTTGTCGACAAAGTTTTCAAAATAGTTTCCAAGAGAAACAGATGTATTTCGTCCCATAATAAATTTGTTTTCAACAAAGTTACCAAAATTTGGTAATTATCAAAGAATAAAATCTATAAATTATTGAATTCGTCAATTCTGAGCAAAAATTACAGTTAACGTTCCGGCGCTTGGCGCAGTAGCGGCTTCGTAGAACGATTATTTCTTGCTAATATAAGATTTTCCAGCGGAAAATCGAAGGTGTTGTTAAAGATGGATTTAGCTATTCTGCCAAACCGTTGTTAGCAGCTGGCTTTATTTTATCATTTTTATTCCACCACAAAATTCATCAATATACGCTTGATATTGTTTTAAAGCTTCTTCTTGTACTCCGAATTGAATTTCCATTGTTCCACCTTTTCCATTATATAAGAAGCCTTGAAATATATATGTCGAATTATTAAATTCTAATTCACATTCAAAATAATTAACATTCATTTCGTTAATCTTCTTATCATATATTTTCAGATTCTTTATTTTACCAAGTTCTTTATATTGCTCTTTTATAGTTGATTTAAGATTTTTTTTACTTACAAAATAATCATATTCAATAAAATATGCATCAACTAAATTATGCGTATCGTGAAATTCAACATCCCATTTTGATATGTCATTGCTCTTCTGCCAATGTTCTTTATTGTATTTTATTTCAAAAACCCCTTTTCTACAGATATGAGTAAGAATATTGGAGTCAGAATCAGTTGTGTTTTGTCCTATAGCTATTATGCTTGAAAAAAGTAAAAGGAAAATATATTTTTTTGACACTATTAAGTTTTTTAGTTGTTACATTCTTCACAATTTTGGCGAGGTTGCTGCTAACGTCCCGTGGCTTTAAGAAGTTGGGGATTTGTTTACCCAAAACTTTCGATTAAACACCAAAGTTTAAAAGTACAAAACAAACTTTAAATTAAGCCCAAAAACCCCAATTTCTTAAAACCGCTGTTAGCCGTTCGGTTTTATTCTTTAATTAATTTAACCGTTTGAGTTTGATTTTCTGTATTAGTGATTTTTGCAAAATAAACCCCATTTTCATATGAAGATATATCTAAAGTATTTGTTCCTGTAATAATATTTTTTTTTACAATTTGTTTTCCTACTAAATCATAAACTTCAATTAATGCATTTTTGTCAATTTCAATAGTGAAAGTTGAGTTTGACGGGTTTGGAAAAATTTTATAGACTAATTCATTAAATGTTGGTGTATTTAAGGATGGTGACAAAAATATATAATAATCCTCTGTTTCTGCATAATAATTTCCTTGTTCAGTAACATATGTACAGGCTTGAGTTGCGATAGGAACTCCACCGGGCAAACTTCTTACACGCAATCTTAAACCACCAATAACTCCACTTGGCATTATAAAACTTCCGTTTGGAAAATAACTGGGTGAACTAGCAGCCACAAATTCTGAAGACGAAAACTCGTTATCATTATTTAAATCAATCCATATACCTATTCCACTAGGATAACTGTTATTTCTAATGTTACAGACCAACTAATTATTGAGCCTATTTCATGTGTTCCTAACGGATTTGAAGACTGATTATGACAAACTCCTGGATCGTTAGTGAGTGTAGAAGTTACGGCTTGTAGTTCAAAAGTATTAATAGAGGATTGAATACAATCTCCTGCGGGTTGGCATTGAGCATTTGAGACAGTATTTAAAACTGATATTGCAAAAATTGAAAGTAATTGTTTTTTCATGTTTTATTTAATTATTGAGTTGTGTTTTTAATTTCTATTTTGCGTTCATTCCGCCAAACTGACGCATAACGTCCGGTGGCTTGCCTCAGTGGCGTTCCCATCACCGAACAATCACAAATATAAACCAAACTTTGAGTTATCAGCGTATTTTCTAAAGAATCACAGAATTAAGCCATTGTGGCAAACCGCTGTTATGCACAGCCTTTATTGTTTAGTCTTTTACTTCATCATCATCTAAAATAGAAATAGCTCGGATCAATTTATCGTCTAGTCTGTTTATTTGAGATGGAATATTTTTGTCACTTTCATTTATTTTCCAGACACGCTTTTCTCTTTCATTTCCAATTTCAATATACATCCCTTGGACAGAAAGAGTCTTTGGGTTTCCAAATATTGTATTTTTATATTGAAACATGGTTTTAGGCAAAGATTTAATAAGCGGTAACACTCTCTTTAAATCGATATTAGTTACTAATTCGTTGCGGACATTTAGTTTTTCGTTTATAACCCAACTGTTATTAGTATAGTCAAAATATTGTCCTCCTTTAAAATAAATCCAAATACTATCATGTTTGATTTTGTATAATTGTTTAAATCGACTGCTATTGTCGTTGGAAAATTGTCCAAATATTATATAAGTGAAATTGTCTGTGGAAAGTTTTGGAGATTTTTGAGCAGTTTCAGATTGTTTGTCATTGCAATTCAAAAAAAGCAATGCGATTAGGTAGAAAAAAAATCTATTCATGGATTCTATATAAGGTTGTGCATAACGTTCCGGCGCTTGGCGAGGTTGCTAAGTTCGGAACCGATTATTTTCAATCAAAGATAAAATATCTTGCGAGAAATAAACGTGAATTTACTGCAAAATTCGCAATCTTGCCAAACGCCTGTTAGCCGTTCGGTTTTTTATTTATTTTCAATTCTTTTCAACATTTCTTCTGCATTTTTATTTTTTGTGTCAAATTCTAATGCTTTTTTTAAGTTTATAATTGCCAAATCTGACTTTTGCATTTTTTCGTAACATTCTCCAATAAATGAATATGCATTTGAAATTCCGTTGACGTTTTTTAAATCAATTGTTGTGCTTAACTCAAAAATTTTGATTGCGTCTTCAAATCGATTTCTTCTCATTAAGTATTTTCCAGTATTTATTAAATCTGAAATTTCGTTTGAAAAATCATATTTTTCTTTTTGAGTTGATTTAATTTGCTCATAAAATGAAATCCCATTTTGGAAATTGTCTAACAATTTGCCTCTAATATCCAGATAAATTGATTTTTTGGGAATTGTAAAAGGTTTTTCGGCTAAAATATTCAATATTGATTCTGTAATTGAACCAAGTTTGAAATTTTGATTGTTGGTTATTAATACAATAATTGTTCTGTTTTTTGATTCGTAATAAATGTTTGATTCATAATTATTGCCAGAACCTTGATGAGAATGTTCTGTAATTTCATTATTTTCAGTAATTGTATTTCCTAAACTGGATTCAGAATTTTTGTCAAAACTTTTCCCAAGAATGGTTAAAGAGTTTTTATTTACTATTTTCTTATTGTGCAAATTATTTACCCAATTATATAAATCAGTTATTGAAAAATACATTTCTCCTCCACCGTGAATAAAAGTTGTTTCTTTAAAGTCATTGTCAAATGAACCAGCCATATTTGAAGTTAATATGGAATCTTTTGGTATTTTTCCGCCACTAATTTTTAGTTTCTTGAAGAACTTGTTTTTCAAGAATTCTTCATAAGAAAGATTCGTTATTTTTTTAATGATTTCCTCTTGAAGAAAAATGTTTGCATTACTATAAATATATCCAGTTCCAGGTTCAAATTCTAATTTTTCTACTTTATTCAATTCCGCTAAGTATTCCGAATTTGTATTTTTGAATATTCTTGGCAAACCGCTTGTATATTGAAGTAGATGTTTGATTTGAATTTTGGTTGCCCAATTCGGTAAATTAGTCAAATAATCGGAAATTTTATCTTCTAAATTTAGTTTTCCTTTTTCTGCCAAAAATAAAATTCCAGTGCTATTAAATTCTTTGGTTATAGAACCAATTGGCATTGTAGTTTCTCGATTTATTTTTTTACTTTTAGTATAATCTGTAAATCCGAGTTCCTTTTGATAAATAATTTTCCCATTTTGAGAAATAATTATATTTCCATTAAAAATTCCAATTTCATTTGCTGATAGCATCAACGAATCTAAATTCTGTGTTTTTTTTGATTGTCCGAATGACATTGAAAAATTTAGAATTGATATAATAAAAATTATTTTTTTCATTTTACTTTAATAGACTCCAGCTTGTTAAAAATGTTACAGGTTTCTTTCAGGTTTCTGTCGCTCGAAACTGACGGCTAACGTCCCGTGGCTTTGCGAAGTTTGGGGATTAGTTTACCCAAAAGTATAAATTTAAGATTAAGTTTACAAATACAAAACCGACATTAAATTTAGCCTTAAAGCCCAAATTTCGCAAAACCACTGTTAGCGGTAGTTGTTCTTGTGTTTCTTTTAAATTTTCAATTCCATAATTGGTAAATATCTATCCTTAATTGCGGTTTCAATTTGACCAACTTTAATGAATCCAAAATATTCATAAAACTTTTCTGCGTTTGGTTCGGAATCTAATGTTATTTTCTTTCTGTCAGAATTTTTAACTCTGTTTAGAAAATCATTCATAAGAAGTTTTCCAAAACCACTTCCGATATAATCCGGCAAAACAAATAAATTGTCGAGTTTTACTTCTTTTTCACTTAAATAAATGTATGAATAATATCCAATGGGTAAATTGTCGACTAATAATTTGTAAACATTATTAGTTTCAATGTAGTTTTTGGTAATTGTCAATAAATCAGACCAACTTTCCATTTGCTCGTCGGAATAACCCCAATAAGCTTTTGACTTTTTGGTAATCTCAGTTAAAATTTCGTCGTCTTCTATATTTGATTTAGTTATTTCCGCCATTTTTTTTGTCATGTCCTGAAATAGGTTGACCTTTTTTTAGGTTAATTATTCATTCAAAAATAGGTAATTGTAATCGGAACATTGATAAGTTTTTTTAAAAAATTCCCTTCGGGTTTTAAAAAACTTACCAACATCCCGAAGCTTCGGGACTACGCAACAGCTTTTGCATAGGATTTATAGGGTTGTTTGTTGTATTGTGCGTGTACATTTTGCGGTGTTTTTAAATTTAATGACCAATGAATTCTTTCGATATTGTAAATTTCAATGGCTTGTGCTATCATTTTGTTAGCTATTTCTGTTGATTTGATTGTTTCTTTGAGTCCGAACTCATATTTTAAAATTCCGTTTATTCGTTCAGCTATAGCGTTTTGGTAAGGATCGTATTGCTGTGTTGTACTTAATATAAAGCCTTTTTTCTGAGCAAATTCGGAGTAATCAGGACAACAGTATTGTATACCTCTATCACTGTGATGAATGATATTTTTGTGTTTAAAAATACAGTTTTTATAGGCCATATCTAAAGCCTGTTTGACGAGTGAAACTTTCATATTGTTATCTAATTTGTATCCCATTATTTTTCTGGAATAAGCATCAGTCACTAGTGCCAAATAGGCGTGTCCTTCATCTGTTTTGATATAGGTTATGTCTGCTACGAATACCTGTTCGCTATGTTCTATACTCAAGTCTTTGAGTAGGTTAGGGGATTTGTAAAAAAAGTGTTTTGAATCAGTTGTAATAAAATATCGTTTGGTTTTTTTGACCAGTAATCCATAACTTCTGAGCAAGTCAAATAAGGCATCTCTACCCATTTTGATGTTGTTTTTTTGAAGTTGGAGCTGAATGTAATGATAGAGCTTACGAGTGCCTGTTTTAGGCATTCGTTTACGAACATCTAAGACCAACTTTAAAACCAATTGTTTTTGTTTTTCTCTCTGAATATCGGATTTAAGTTGTTGATAATATGCCTGTTTAGTAATCCCGAGCGCTTGATGAATCCACTTTACTTTGAAAGTTTTTTCTTCTTTTTGGCTATTTCTAAGGCTAAAGACTCGGGCAGCAACTTTTTTGAGAGCTCTTGTCCCGTAACTTTTTCAAACTCGACGATAATGTCTTGTTGTAGTTCTTTAACACCTTCTAAATCTTCTATTTTAGCCTTTAAGCGTCTGATTTCTTCGTCTTTACTCATATTCTTGTTGTGACTTTTATAATTGCTTAGTTTTTCTCTCCAGTAAGCAATAGTGCCTCGAGAGATATTATACTTCTTAGAAGCAAAGTTAGCAGATATTAGTCCATTATTGATTTGGTCAATGATAGAAAGTTTGAGTTCGAAACTGACTTTTTGATACTCTTTTTTTCGACAGGGTTGTTTTCTTGGTATTTCCATAGATTGCTAAAAGTGTTTAATTTTTAGTCAACCTATTTTAGGACGAGGCATTTTTTACAATTACCGCTAACGTTCCGCGGCTTCATGAAGTGGCGATGAACCAAGACCAAGCCTTCACAAATATACTAAAACTTTTAATTAAAGACCTTTCCAATTTCTGATAAATCCCGAGCCTCGCCATTTCTTGAATTGCTGATGCTTGTATATGCTGTTGCAACGGCTGTATTCTTTGCTGATAAGTCGGCAATTTTAGCTTGTATTGTTGCTACTTGCAAATCGGTTTCGTTTGGTGTGTAGCTTGTTTCTGCTTCTAAAACTGAGTTTAATCCTACTAAATGCTGAATTAATTGGTCATACGATTGCTGACTTGTTGAAATTGTTGTTGGTGCTGGTGTGTTTGGGTCGGTTGGTGTTTGCGTTGATGATGCTTTTTTACCTTGCATTTTGCGGTTAAACGTTTTAGCGTTGCCGATTGTTTCGGGTGTTGCATCGGTAGTTTGCAAAGCATTGACTAAACGAGTAGAAAATGACTTTAAACCGCTGAAAGCGGTTATGCGTTCATTTACTTTGTTGTTGTAATTTGTGTTTTTTGAAATTACATCTGCTAAATTGCCTTCGGCTGATGCTTTTAATGCAATAAGTTGTGGTAGTTTTAAACTGTTTTTTGATGGGTTATAGGTTGCTCCATACCCTGTAACGAATTCAATTAAATCTTGAAAGTTTGCTACATTTTTTGCGTGACCTGTTTCAGATGTTGATGCCATAAAAGTAAAATTTTAATGATTATATATTTTATAACTCAAAAACAGCTAAAATAGTATTTGACTGATTATAATGAATTTATAAATTTTAATAAATCATTTCGTTCTTTTGTTGATAATTGTTTAAACTTGTTTTTTGAGTTTAATGCTTCACCACCATGCCAAAGAATTGCCTCTGTTATATTTTTAGCTCTTCCATCATGAAGAAAATTAGTGTGGTTATTTACAACGTTGGTTAAACCGATTCCCCATAATGGTCTTGTTTTCCATTCGCTACCATTAGCAAGAAAATCAGGTCTGTTATCCGCTAAATCATTACCCATATCATGTAAAAGAAAATCGGAATAAGGAAAAATTGTTTGATTTGATAATGCAGAAATTGAGTAAGAACCCGTTTGCATTTTTGGAATATGACATTTAGCACATTCTATCTGTTCAAATATTTTTGCACCACGACGCACATCATTATCCGTAATATTTCTTGGTGCAGGAACAGCTAAAGTTTTACAATAAAGAGCTACTCGTTGTAAAATATAGTCTGCTAATTCTGGATCATCGCCAAAGCCATCTTCACCATTGGTTTGACCAAATCCAGTTTCTATAGGCTTTAAATAGGTTGTAATACCCATGTCGCCATTATATGCGCCAGCACATTGTTCAAGAATTGTAGCTGTATTTGCTTTCCAACCGAATCGTCCAATTTTTGTTGTGCCTGAAACAGCATCAAATACATAATTTGCTTTTCCTGAAATTCCATCACCGTTACCATCATTAATGTCTTGATTTTGTAATATGTAATTTTCTGGAATTGCTTCTAAAAGCCCTAATCCGAAAACTGGCGAACCAATTCTTGGAGATAATAATCCATTACTTGGAAAAGGAATGTAAGTGTCAATTAATGAATAGGTTGGTTTTTTTAAAATTACTTGTGTTCCATCTGCTAAAACTTCAATTATATCTGAAAAAAAGACTTGAAATTTTGCTTCGGGTTGATAACCGAAGATTGCTTGATTTTGAATTTGTGTTCCAAAACCAGGAACTGGAATTGAAGAACCATTTGTTAATTGCCCTGGTAAACTAACACGAAGAAAAAAACCGCTTCTTGCATTGATGTTTACAGGAAAAGAAGGTCTACCATCTCTAGGATGACAAGAAATACAAGAAGAATTATTGAAAATTGTTCCTAATCCTTGGTTGATTGTTGCTGGAGCAGTTACAAAAACAGATTCAAAATCGACATCACCATCTAAATGGTCTGTTAAATCTGAACCGCTCAAATTTGGAGCTGGTGTGCTGAAAGAATTACTAGAAGTTAAAAAAACTGTAGTTTGTCCACCTGCAAGTAAACGTTCTTCTAATGATGGTAAATCTTCATAAACTTCTTCTGAATCATTGTTAGAGCAAGAAAATAGAAGAATTAAAAAAACTGCAAAAGATAAATATTTTAGTAATGAATTCATTTTTTTTGAGTGAAATTAAAACAAAAAGATTACGCAAAATTAAGCATAATCTTTTGTTAGTACATGATAAAAATCAAGTTTACAAATTAGAAATTAGAGGTTGTAATTGTGATTCTAATGTTACTTTTAATTCGGCTACTTTTTGTTGAGCGTTTTGAACAGCAGTTCTATTGTTAAAAATTGCATCAGTAAATGTACCCGGTATTGCTTCAATTGAAGTGATAGCATCGCTAATTTTTGTTTTGATTGTAGCATCTAATGTTGCATTTTTTGAAGCAACTAAATCAGAAAGTCCCTTTCCTTGTGTAGTTCCATAATCGCCTAAATATATATTTTGAATACTTCTAATGTTATTAGCGAAATCAAGTTTTGAATTGTTACTGAAACGAGATTCTTCATCTTGAGGACTTGCAGCTCCACTATTACCATTTAGTGGCGTTTCTATTTTTCCTGTTGCAACTTCATCTGAAATAATAATAATTCCTTCTACTAATTCTAAAAGTGCATTTTTTTGCGATGTATAAATTGTACCTGATTGACCAGCGTTGATGAAATTATTTGCAAAATTACCTTGACTTTGTAACCAACCATTATATAGTTGTTGTGTTTTACTTTGCAAATTTTGGGTAGCAGCTACTAAATATTCTAATTCTCTTGTGGTTAATTGACTTGCTGTTTTATTTCCATTCAAACCCCAAACAAAATATTCAATTGTGTGAAAACCTCTTGCATCATCATTATCAAGTAGAGTAGAAGTTATGGCTTGAGAACTATTTAATATATTATTTATTGCATTTACATCAACTGGCCATGAGTCAATTGCAGGGTCAATACCTTCAGTATCTACTGGACCATATAAAAATCCTTCTGATTTTTCCCATGGTGCACGAGTTGAAGCCCAAGCGTTTTTTACAGCAGTCAATTCTGTTTCATCACCTATTGTAAGATTTTGACAAGCAGTTGTTAGAATAACTGAATTATCATAAAGTTCTTTGTAGGTTGCAGTAATTACATTAACAGCTGTATTTGTTAATATTTCTTTATTTGTTAAAGCTTGAGTATCTACTGATTCACTTTCGTTATCACTACAATTAACTAATAGTATTGATGCTAATCCTAAAATAAATATGTTTTTTTTCATTATATATAGAGTGTTAAATTAAAATTCAAATCCAATTCCTAGAGAAAAAGTATTCTCTTGTTGTTTTTTTCCTGTGTAAACTAAAGTGTTTAAATCATAGTTTTGCGAACCAAGTCTTCTGTTTGAATATTGTGCTTTTATAATTACTTCTTTCGCAATAAACCAATTTATTCCGCCAGTTATTGAACTTCTTTGCCATCTTGGATTATCTACAATACTTCCTTCAACATCATACATAGAATCATAATAATCATATCTTAAAAATGGATATAGCATATGCTGTTTTAAGTTGGAGAAATTATGTAAAATTTCATAACCAATTTCAGTTGTAAAACCCACAGCGTTTTTTCCGACAGGAGTTCTCTTAACTCCAAGATTGTTTGATAAATTTGCGTTTCTTTGAGATACAATGTTAGAATTTTCAAGATTTCCATAAATACCTGTTGAGTAAATTCTTAATGGAAATTCATTGTATGTAAAATGTCCTTCAAGCATTGTTACGTATGCACTTTCTTTCATATCTTCTTTAGGTCTGTTTGCAGAAGAATCTCCAATGTAAGCTGATAAACCTGCGTAAGTATGTTTGTGTCTTCCAAACTTATAATCCAATCTCATCATTGTTGCAAAAGATTCGGCATTGACCATTTCAAAACGTTCTTGATGCCCATTTTTAATCCAACCACTAGAGTTAAAACCTGAAGAATCTAATCCGTTTGTGAATGTAAAATAGTAATTAAATTTTTTAGCAAAAGTACCGTAGATACCAATACCTGATTCATACCAGCCTAATGGCGTTAATGCGTTTTCCATTTCTTGCCTATGGGTTGTGAAATATTCATCTGGGTCATCAAGACTTTGAGCAAGATTAAATAAAACTTTTATTCTACCTACTTTGATATTGAAATAAGGTTTTATTGTAAAGTCGGCATAAATTTGTTCCAATTTTATACTTCCTCCTTTTTCTATTTCTTGTTCAAATTCACCAAATTCTTCTTGCGTATCATAATCAACAGATGCTCCTGTACCACCATGTTCAAATTCTATTTCCGAACGAAACGCTATCCAATCCTTAAATTGGTATTCAGGATAAATGTTTAAACGTTCTGCGTCTATTTTATTTTTTAATGCGGGATCAGTGTCATATTTATAATTGTAATAATTTACAACTGCATAGCCATGTAGAGAAAATTTGTCTAAATCTTTGTTTGAGGTACTTTCAACTTCTTTCTTTTGATTTTGTATTTCTTTTAGAATTTCTTGTTTAATTTCCGATTTTAATTTTCTTAATGCCAAAGTATCAATAGTAGATTGGGAAAAGGCAATACTTGTTGAGAAAAGAAGTAAGAAGTATTTGAATAATTTCATTTGTTTAATTAATTTTTGTGCAAAACTAATTAATTATTTATATTCAATCCAAATAAAAATTAAGTTATTTTGAATTATTCTTAATAAGGTCGTGTTTCAACGTTCTGTGTAGCTCTAGTGTTGCCACCAACGTCTCGCAGTTTGGCGATGTGGCGGATTAAGGAAGCCTAAACTTTCGGTTAAACAATGACTTTGCAAGTACAAAACCAACTTCAAATTAAGCCTAAACCCGCCATATTGCCAAGCTGCTGTTAGCCGTTCGGTTAATTATTTTTAAACTTATATATTGTCATAATATTTTGTTTTCCAAACTTCAAATTCTAATTTATGCTTATTTTGCAATAATTTAATTTCTCGGTCTAATTCTTTGATTGATTTGTTAGTAAATTCTATACTATTTTGTTTTAACCAATTTTTATATTTGTCTAAATATTCACTTTTTTCATAATCTTCAGTATAGAAACTTATAGCATTTGAATAGTATTCAATATCAGGTTCGAAATCTAAAGTAAGATTAGCAAGTAAAATAAATATATTTTCTGCAATAAGATTAATTCCACCTTCATCTCCAAACATTACTATTGGAAAATCAACTAAATTTTTGGAACTATTGGTAATCCAAAATCCATAAGTAGAGCCTGTACTATTTGCAGTAGCAAAAGTAATAAAAGTTTTATTAAATTTCTCTAAAAAAAAATTGTTGTTGTTTTCAAATCTCAATCGAAAACCGTTGGAATACATTCTGAAACAATTATTTTCATTTTGAAAAGTAAATAAATCGATTAATATTTTTGGTATTTCATAGTTTGTAAAATTATCTTCGAATTTCATATTAAGTTTTTTTACGTTTCTGTTGGGTATAACTGACGGCTAACGTCCCGGCGCTTGGCGAGGTTGCGAACTTCGGAACTGATTATTTTCTGTTAAAGATAAAATTTCTTGCGAGAAA
>NZ_JAANOQ010000012.1 GCF_011305415.1 Flavobacterium bernardetii | reverse complement strand
ATTTCGACTAATTATATTTCTCAAAGTTGTTTTTTGCTTTCTCACGGTAGCGGTTTCTGACAAACTGACGCGCAACGTTCCGGCGCTTGGCGAGGTTGCGAGCAACGGAACCGATTATTTTCTATCAAAGATAAAATTTCTTGCGAAACGTAAACGTGTATTTACTACAAAATTCGCAATCTTGCCAAACGCCTGTTGTGTGTCAGCTTTTATTGTTCCTCGATTATTGATTGTCCTTTTGATTTATCTCGCGAAGTCCATTCCCAATTCTCGTGAAGACGGATTTTTCCATTTTCAAGTATTTCGGGTTTTGATTGGCAAATTCCTGTCATTAATTCTCCTTTGTCATTTATTTGGTGGTAATGCATTTCTATATTTCACTCATTGTCAACTAAACCAATTAGGTGTCCATATTTAATTTTCCACCCGAATATTCAGAAGTCAAGATATTGCCAATTTGTTGATATTTAAATACAGTTTCATTGGATGTTTCTCCATTTTCTGTATTGCTTATTGGGCTGAATATTTTGCCGTGATAGTTTATCATAAATCAAACTGATAGTATAAATATTCTGGTAAATAATCTTGTTTTGCAAAGCCGAAATCTTCATACACTTTTTGTGCCGTAAAATTATCTTTCGCGGTGTTTAAAGAAACGAATTTTGCTTTGTGTTCGGTTGCAAAATCTATGGCAGTTTTCAATAATTTTTGTCCTGTTCCTCTTTTTCGTTGGTTGGGTTCTACGTACAAATCGCCAATATGCCAATTTTTGATTGCCGAAACCGAGGAAAATCTTGCATACAACAAAGTAAATCCTAATAATTCAGTCGTTTCATTGTCGTAAGCAACAAAAATCTGTGCTTCATTATTTGCTAATCTATTTTTCAAGTATTGTTTTGCCAATTCAATGTCAGAAGGTTGTTTGTAGAAAATTCGATATTTGTCGAACATATCGGCAACCAATTCATATTCATCTTTGTTAATTTTTCTTATTTCTGTATTCAAAATTCTATTATTTAATGTTTTGACATCTGTTCGTTCGGTTAAAGTTGCACACAACGTTCCGGCGCTTGGCGAGGTTGCGAACTTCGGAACTGATTATTTTCTATCAAAGATAAAATTTCTTGCGAGAAATAAACGTGTATTTACTACAAAATTCGCAATCTTGCCAAACGCCTGTTGTGTGACGTTTTTTTAATTTGATTCTCTTTTTAGGTAAATTACCATAATTTTTATTTTGTCCTTTCCAACATTTAACTCTTTAGTTTCAATTTCATATTCATCAGTTTCTATCATTTCGTTTGGTAATATGAACAAAATTCCTTGGTTAATTTGTGTATGAATTAAATAAGATAAAAGTTGATCTTCGAATATCTGTTTATTCATCATAAACGGTCTTTCTCTTCTTGTTATTTTCAATTCGACCAACAATTTTTCTTTAGAAAGTTCTAATATCAAATCTGGGTGAAGTCTTCTATTTTCAGTTTTTATTATTGGTTCAGCATCAACCTTTATTTTTCTGTCTAATGATTCAATATAACCAGTCAAACTTCCAAGGATTTCTGTTTCAAATCTGCTTACACGAAGTTCTTCCATTGATTTGCTTACATTTCGTTTTGCATAAGCAATGAAAATACTTTTCACTTTATCAATAAAAGCTAATTTATCATAGTCGTTTTCAATTCCTTTTTTAATTTTTGTGAGTTCACTTTTAATTGCTTCCTTTTCTTTTTCATAATATAGTTTCTCAACAATTTGATTCATAAATACGTGAACAAATGAAGAAATTGACATTATTGCTAAAAAAGCTTCATTATATGTGAAAAATAAATTGTAATCGTGTGTTGATGGATTTCTCCATTCTTGTCTATAATTTTTTAATAATTCAATAACTCTTTCATTAAGTATGCTATGATTCAAAAAATAATTTTCTATATCATAAGGTGTTTTGCTTCCAGCTTTTGAAGTTGTAAGAATTTCAAAAGCTTCTTTTAAAATTCCTTCATAACTATGGTTTGTTCTGTAGATTACATCTGTATATAAATGTTCATCTTCTGTTTCAACAGCTCTATTTAATAAAAACTCTCCACGCTCAATATGAGTCAATACTGAATTTAAACCTATTAAAGAATTATCAACTTTAAGTGCTTCGTCAACTTGATTTTTTATTAACTTTAAAATGTCCATAGTTCTTATTTACGCGATTTTTTTCTAAAATGTCACACAACGGGCGGGCCGCGGCTTGGCGCAGTAGCGGCTTCGTGGAACGATTATTTCTTGCTAAGATAAGATTTTCCAGCGGAAAATCGAACGTGATGTTTATAGAAAATTTAGCTATTGCGCCAAACCGCTGTTAATTGCAGTTACTTATAATTTTCTAAAGTAAAAGCGACATTAGGATTATTCGTTTGTTTCAACTTTTCAACATAAGAATTTGATTTCTCAGAATTGATTGCTTTTAAAACGTGTATGCATTTTCTCAAAGTTGGTTCGTTATCATCATCAAAGTTTCTATAAGTTTCTGGATGTGTTGCGATTAAATATAATATATCTGAGAAAGAATCATTATTTAGGTTTTCCAGCCAAAGTATATTTACCAATTCTTCATGTTCTTCGTGCCAAGTTTCAGGTAAAAGTTTCAAGAAATATTTTTCATAATCTCGATCAATCTGCTCTTTAAAAGCTAATTCTAAACCTTGTAACAGAATTTCGCTATCTTTTTCCTTTATTGATTTCTCAAACAAGTTGAAAATTTTCGATTTGTTCGAAATTGAAAACAGTTTACGAATATTCATTATTTTGTTTTTATTGAGATGTTTATTGTTTGATTTCCCTGATTTGCAGCAATGGTCTCTTGTAATTGCAACTAACGTTTTGGGGCTTTGCGTTCGGGCGGGAAATCGAAGCACAAATGCTGGTTTTATTACTAATGTTTAATTGAAAAACTGCCGTTGAATTTTGCACTTAAGCCCGCCTGACGCAAAACCCTTGTTAGCGGTAGTTTTTTTATATTTTGCGTTCCATTTCATATTGATTTGTGTAATTTTTCATTCCTCTGCCTTCGAGAAAATTACCAAATCCATCAAATCTTGAGTCAATATTGATAAAAGAAATTTCTTCCTTTTCGATTTCAAAAACTGAATTTAGTAACAGACTTCCTAAACCAATCTGCCTAAATTTTTTATCAATTGCTAATTGATGTATTCTTTTAATTTTTGGATTAAAAATGATATAGCCAAGTATTTTATCGTTTTTTGTTATTCCGAAACAAATGTTTTGGTCTTGCAAGTTATTCATCGTTGTAATAGAATTTTGCCAAGTTGGTGTGTAATCCCAAAATGTTTGGAGCAAATTCCAATTCAAATCTTTTAGTTTAATGATTTTGTAATCTTCGTCAATGTTTTTTGATGCTTTGAATTTCAGTTGTCCTTTGAAACAATTAAGCTCTCGGATAATATTGAAACCTTGTTTTTGGTATGTTTTTATTGCAGGTATGTTCTCTGTCAATACTTCCAAAATCATTTCTTCTACTTTGTTTTCTTTTAATTTAGGTAATATGTAGTCATACATTTTTGAAGTCAGATTATTACCTCTAAAACTTGGAATTACCCCTGTTCCTCCATTATAACTTACTGTTTTTTCGTCTGAACTATTGATGAAATGTAAGATAAACGCTATCAATTTGTTGTTATCAAAGACACCAACAGATAAATCTGATCTTCCTCCTTCACTCAAAAATTTGTCTTTAAATTGTTCTTTAGTGAATTTAATTGGAAAAAAATAATCAGAAAATGCAGAATTAAATGTTTCTGCTATTTCATCAAATGTTACTTTTTCAAGTGTGTCAATTTTTCGCATTGTGTTTTTTAAAATTACCGCTAACGTTCAGGCGCTTGGCGAGGTTGCGAGCTTCGGAACTAATTATTTTCTATCAAAGATAAAATTTCTTGCGAGAAATAAACGTGAATTTACTACAAAATTCGCAATCTTGCCAAACGCCTGTTAGCCGTTCGGTTTTTTAATTAGCCCAGTTAATTTGAATAAAATAATGCTCAAAATTCCTGAATAAAATATACTAGTAATAAAAGAAAAGTTTCTACCAGTATCACTCGATAATTTTTGCATTGCTTTTTTTTGCTCAGTTGTAATTTCATTACTATTAAAAAAGCCATTATTATCAATATCAAAACGGTTTAAATTAAATTGTAAATAAATATCATACAAAATAACATAGGTAATTATCAAAATATAAATACTTAAAAATAATTTTATTAATAGTTTCCCTTTTTGTTTAAATTTAACAGAAAAGACTAGAAGTAAAATTGCAATAACTAAAGCAATAATGAGATGTTTTTTAATTGATATATTTTCCATTATTTATTTTCGAATATTTCAATAATATTTTTGTTTTGCTTGCTCTTTTCTTTTAAATATTCTTCTTTACTTAATTTAACTGAGCGAAATGATTTTAAACGTGAATCAAATAGTTTTTCTTTTTCCGATTCTATAGTTTCAAAATATGCTTTTATTAAATCGTTTGATTCAAAATATATAATGTTTTGAATAGGAATGTTTTGCAATCTTTTGTAATAGATATTTTTGCAACCTAAAGAAATAAGAATTTGATGAATTTCGATATGCTTGTGTGAATTTGCAATTTGAATTTTATAAATGTTTTCATTCACTTTTTCACCGTAGCGGTAATAAGTTCCTAAAAGAAATGATGCTTTTTTCTCTTTTGTTGTAAAAAGGCTATCAATTAAATCATTTTCTACATAAAAAGAGTTCATTTTTTTTGCCATTTCTTCGGAGTTGAAACAATTATCTTTTTCAATTAATACAGTTTTAAATTCTTTTTTTACAATACTATCTACAAATTTCATTAAAGGCTTTTCAAATGGATAGTATCGATCAAAAACTTCACCTTTTGCTACCCATTTTCTTCCCATATAGTCATTTAATGTACCTAACAAGAAAAAAGTATTGTCTGTTTTTACAATTATAGAATCTTTTACTTTTTGAGAGTTTATTGTAACACCAGTTATCTTCTTTTCTTGTATTTGAGAAAAAATAATATTTGAGATAAATAAAAATAAGGCTAATAATAAAATTTTAATCTTCATATTTCTTCGTTTTTTTGCGTTCTGCCAAACTGACGGCTAACGTTCCGCGGCTTGGCGCAGTAGCGGCTGCGTGAACGATTTATTTCTTGCTAATATAATATTTCCTTGCGGAAAATAGGCGAGTGGTTAAGATAATTTTAGCTATTGCGCCAAACCGCTGTTAGCAGTAGTTTTTATTTGTTGACGAGCTTCAGTTTCTATAAATCTCTCGACATATTCTTTTGCGGTATCATAATTAGAATGTGTATAATAGTTTACTGGGTGCCATAGTTCTATATATTGAATTATACTATCGTTTCGAGTTAATTGTATAGTAAAAGTTTCAATATCGATTCCTTTTGGGATGCGAATCTTTGTATTTAAAATGTAGGGATCGTACTCGTCTAAGAATAGATACTTAATAGTTGCTTTAATTTCACAGTTTTCAAATGTATATTCAAATTTTGGAAGAGAAAGTTCTCTTTTTTTTCGGTCAATCAATACCCCGCTATATTTGTCAAAATGTATTTCTTGAAAAATGACATTTATATCTTTTTCAACTACTTTGAAAACTACTATTCGATCTTTATAAAAAGTTTTTTTTCGTATGATTAGTTCCTCGCCGTTTTCAGCAATGATTTTAAGTTTATTTTTTTTAAATATAGTTTTCATAAAATTACTGCTAACGTTCCGGCGCTGGCGAGGTTGCGAACTTCGTAACCGATTTTTTTCTATCAAAGATAAAATTTCTTGCGAGATATAAACGTGTATTTAAAGAAATTTTAGCCATTTTAGCAAACCGCTGTTGTATGATGTTTTTATTTGTCGATTTCGTTTCTCAACTCAATAATTGGTTTCAAGTTTTCCATTTCGTTTTCATTCAATTTGACCCATTCAATCCATCCGATTTTTGTAGTCACATCGTATTCTCCGATTAAACCATCCAAAAGTATATATATTGCGTTTTGAGTTTGAGCCTCATCATCAAAGTTTTTTATATTTAGTTCTATTCCTAATTTTCCATTATCATTTTCACTTCGATAATAAATATCGGAATAACTTATTTTCAAATCACCATATTGAATCTCAAATTCATCACCTGGAATTCTTTGTCTAAAAGCATTAAATTTCCAGTTTTTTAGTTTTGGTGCTTTTTCAATTAGTTTTTCCACAATAGGAAATAACTCTTTCATTCCTTCAGCAGAAATCGTGAACTCTCTTACTTTGTTTTCGTGTATAGGACTAAATTCAAAAACCAAATCCTCATTTACTTTTTTTAAGTTTTTAGTAAGCTCATTAAATATTTCTTCTCGAATCTCAAGATTATCAATTTCGGAATAATAAGTTTCTTGATTTTTTTCAAACCATTTCCAAAACTTTTCTTCTTTGGTTTCTTTATTAAAAATTGAAAAACTCATAATTATTATTGTTAAAAAAAATATTGATGTTATTATTAATTTAGTTTTCATTTACGCGATTTTCTAAAATATCATACAACGTTCCGGCGCTTGGCGAGGTTGCGAGCTTCGGAACTGATTATTTTCTATAAAAGATAAAATTTCTTGCGAGAAATAAACGTGAATTTACTACAAAATTCGCAATCTTGCCAAACGCCTGTTAGCAGTAGGCTTTTTCAATCAGATTGATGAATCCAAATATATTTATTATTCAAGTAAGTAATCACGCCACCACCAACTTCTTCTTTTCTTACAAAAATAGAATTGTTTTCTAGTTTTTTTATAGTATCTCCAGCAATTTCTGAATCAATTATTAAAATTTCAAATGTTTCCTTGTCTTTAGTAGTTCCCCAATAATCAACCCAGCTAAAATCATCCTCCATTTCCCCAGATGATGTATACTTTTCAAATTTAATTTTTCTTTTGGATTTACCATCTAAAATAAATATCTGTCTTTTATCATTGTTGTTTGTGAAAAAAGCTAAATCTGAAATTTTATCACCGTTTAGATCCTCTTTTATTGTATCTTTTGTGTTCTTGATTTCAAAACTTTTGAATTCATTTTTTAAAGAAGAAGTTATATTTGTTAGAGTATCAAATTCATTTCTATCATCTTCTTTTTGAGAAACAATTTCTGATTTGTTTTTTTTTGCTAAAGTATCTTTTTGGTTAATATTTTGGTTTTGTTCGTTTTCGTTTTTAGTATTACAACTAATTAAAGTGGATATGTAAATAAGAGCAAAAATTCGATTCATGATTTTCTGTTTTTTTAAGCTTACTGCTAACGTTCCGGCGCTTGGCGAGGTTGCGAACTTCGGAACTAATTATTTTCTGTTAAAGATAAAATTTATTGCGAAATGTAAACGTGAATTTACTACAAAATTCGCAATCTTGCCAAACCGTTGTTAGCAGTAGCCTTTTTATTTATTTTACCATATAGTTTCAAAATATTCGCAAACAATTTTCATTTCCTCATTTGGTTTTTCGTTATATTTCTTCATTTCGTTTGAATAATAAATCCAATGAACATTTTTCCAATATTCTAAAGTTTTATTTCCCTCACCTTCAATAAAAGCATATTCTGGCGTGATATTTTTAAATTTCACTATTTCTACCTTTTTGGTTATTATAATTGCTTTAGGTTCATTATTCCAATCTGTTACAATTGCTAAATCTCCAATTTTTGGTATCTCTTCTTTGTTTTTTTCAAACCACCAAACTGATGTTGAAGTAGCTTGTTTAATTTTTTTTATTACTAATTCAGCACATTCATCAGCATCTCTTTTATTATCACAAAAATAAAATGATTGAGGTTCATTTGTGTTTTTATATTTTGGATTCTGTAATTGAAATTCTTTCCAATAAATAGAAATTAAACTCATTTCTTGGTTGGTTTTAGATATGTTTATGTCTATATTCTTTTCTTTAAATTCTTTACAAGAGAATAAGATAAAAAATAACAATATGAATTTGTTTTTTAGCACAATTTTAGTTTAAGGTTACTGCTAACGTTTTGGGGCTTTGCGTTCGGGCGGGATTTCGAAGCACAAAAGCTGGTTATATTACTAAAGTTCAATTGAAAAACTACCGTTGAATTTTGGACTTCAGCCCGCCTGACGCAAAATCCTTGTTAGCCGTTCGTTGTTTTAATTTCTTAATTCATAAAATGGTTCTGTTTGTTTAAATGTTTTGAATTTTTCCTCTTCAAAAATCATAATAAATGAACCACCCCAAATACTTTTAGGATTTTTAAGTATTTGATTTAATTCGGTTTTTAAAGGTTGCATTTCGATTATCTGTAATGCTTCTTCAATAGGCAACCATTTATATTCTTTCTGTTCGTCTTTTGGTTGTATTATGTCTCCATCTTTAAGTTTAGCAGTATAATAACTTCTAAATGACACAACTTGATTGTCCTTAAGTCCGCTGTATTTATAAGTTGTTAAGCCAGCTAATTTTAATCTATGGACTGAAATACCAATCGGTCTTACTAAGCTATCTATACCTTCTTTCAAAGATAAATTTTCATCAGAGCGAAGTACTGGTGTTTTCCATCCATACTTATCTTTCATTAATAAAATTTCTTTTTTTGGATTAAAAACTATTAACCATTGAATTGTGTAATTATCAATTTTCTTTATTGGTTCATCCTTTTTTGTTAATAAGTTGGATTCGTTATTTTCTTTTTCTGATAGGACATAAAATTCTTGCAATATTTTTGTTTTCCAATTTCCATTTTCTTTGAATTGAGATAAGGATCCGCCCCAAATTTTATCGGGATTATTCATAATTTGCCCAATCTGTAAATTTATGTGTGGAAAAGTAATCTGCTCTAAAGCCTTATTGATAGGTAACCATTTTACATCATCTATTCCTTTTGGCATTTTTAATTCCTTATCTATTGTTTTAGCAGTATAAATATTTCTAATTGAGTTTGATAATTCTCCATTTATATCTCTTTTTAGAAGAAAAATACCTTTTAATTCTGGAATTTCTATTTTTATTCCATATGAAGATGCTATGCTATCTAAACCTTGTCTAATTGTTTGTTTGGTTTGATAAAGTCCAGGAGTTACCCACGTGTCTGTATTTTCAATTTTCACAACTAATAACTCATTCTCTGAATTTAAAATCAAGAGTCTGTTAAACACTGAAATGTTCTTTTCAGCTTGTCCAAAAGAATTTAAGCTTAATAACAGCAAAAAAACTGTTGAAATAAAAAATTTAAACTTATTAGTTGTTACCATAATTATTATTTTAGTTATTAGGTATTGAATTAGTCGCAGTTCTGCACAATGACGGCTAACGTTTCGGCGCTTGGCGAGGTTGCGAACTTCGGAACTGATTATTTTCTATCAAAGATAAAATTTCTTGCGAGAAATAAACGTGAATTTACTACAAAATTCGCAATCTTGCCAAACGCCTGTTAGCGGTTCGTGTTTTTTCTCAATTCTATTTTACGATTTGCTTTTCAATTTGCTCTTTCCAAACTTCTCTTTTCGTCACTATAAACTTTTCATTTTCGACGTTTCTATTTTTTAAAAGTAAACCATTGCTTATTTGTCCAAATGAGTTAACAGTTTCAACTTCCGCAATTTGGTTTAGCATTATTGTAAGTTCATGTCTTTTCAAAAAGTTTATTAAATTAGTTTGAAAAATTAATCTATCATTTAACAAGTAAAGTGTTCCTCCAATTGTTATTCCATCTTTTAAATGATTAGACAATCCAGAATAAATAACTAACTTTTTGTCAATTTTCTGAAACTTACCTGCAAAGTCTATTTTTGAGAATAGTTTTAAATAAAAAAGAAATGGAGAAACAATAAAAATAAATATACTAACTACTACTGCAATATCCATTTTGGATGTAATAGAAAGATAAATGAACATAATCAATGCAAATATTAATCCTGCGAAAACTGAATATTTAATTTTAATCATAAATGTTTTTAGTTACGTGAGCTAACATAACAGCTAACGTTCCCAGGCTTTATGTCTGTTGCGGATTAAGGAAGCCGAAACTTTCGATTTTGCACTGACTTCAAAGATACAAAACAAACTTTAAATTATGCCCAAAACCCGCAATAGCATAAAACCTGTGTTAGCAACAGTTTTTATTTTTTACTAATAAACTCTAATGTAAAATTCATTTGAGTGTCTGCATTGTTTATAAAGTCGTCAAAAGTTTGGGTGATTTCATAATTTGGTATTATTCCACGACCATACTTTTGATTTTCTCTTTTTGGTACATCTTGTTCTAAATTTACTGCTGAAAATGTGATAACAATTTTTGATTTAGGTAATTTGTAACTTAACGGTGAGTGTCCGTTGTGTCCATAGTAACCACCTAAAGTTTCTTCTCCAATAGTTGTTGTATTTTCATTTCCTGCAACCATTGCTGCAAACAAACTTCCTGCTGATGCTACCTTTGGGCTTATTAGCAAGTAAATGTTCCCATTAAAAGCGTTTAAATTTGGTGTTCTAATTCTATGGTCGTCTGAATTTTCATCTTGATAATATTTACCATTTTGTTCTTTCGGAAAAATTGTTTGAAATTCTATATTATATTTTCCAACTACTAATGGTCTAATAAATTTTGGTATTCCAATATTATAATATTTCATTAATGGTATTTTTTTAAAACTAATCCACGCTTGTTTATTTTCTTGAAAACTTCTATTTGTCAAATATGAATATGTTACCAAATCATTGGGGTCATTTCCGCCACCATTATTGCGAATATCAACTATTAAGTTTTTTATTCCTTGAGTTTTTATATTCACAAAAATACTATCTAAAAAATGCAGATATTTTTTATGTTCAATTGTTTGTATATCACCTATAATGAAAGTGTGTATCGTTAAAATTCCTGTTGATGGATTTAATTGTTTGTAATTATATTTTTGATTTTCCTTTAAATCTGCATAATAATATTGGTCAACAGACATTGAGTGCATTTTTTTGAAGTTTTCGAAATATGTTTTGTTACCAATACTTTGGATATCTTTAGTTTCTAAGTGTTTAGAATTTGGATTTACATAACTTATTACAAATGTTTTTGTTAAACCAAAATGAAGTCTGTAATATTTTGAAAAGTATTTCATTAAACCAATTCTTTTACCTGTCAGATTATTTCCATCAGTTGAATAGTATTTATAAAGTTCTCGAATTATGTTATTAATTGGAACATCATTTATTGTAATAATTTCAGCTCCTAAAGGAATTTCTTTATCACTCATATTTATAAGCCATTTACCTTCAATCCATTTGATAGGATATGGAAAATACCCGAAAGTTTCATTTTTTAAATTTTCAGTGTATTTTTTAGATAATGAAACATCATTATGACAGCTTCCTTCAAAGTCTGAAATAGTAAAAATTAAATTATAAAACTCTCGATAAGATTTAATTTTTTCAATTTGATGATTTGCCCAATTGTAAATACTATCAATTTGTTGTTTGGTTCGATATTTATAAAGTCCTGAGTTTGCTTCTTTAGATATTTGTTTAAAAATTTCAAAATCCTTTGTCATTTTTTTCTGCGAAATTTGGTCGTCTATGGATTGGGCAAATACAACATTCGAAAATATAAGAAAGAGAAGGTGGAAATAAATTGCTTTTTTCATCTGAAATTTAAATTTTTCACAAATGTAAGAGCATACAGAACTGAATGCTTGTATAATATTGACAATTTTGAAGTTTAAATAAGGTTGGACTGAAATTTTTTTGGTGATATACCAATATATTGTTTAAAGGTTTTGGAGAAATGTGCTAAATCACAAAAATTATATTGATAAGCTAATTCGGTGATGTTAGAATTTGGATTTATAAGTGATTTACTGGCAAAAATTTTCTTCATTAAAATATAGTTTATTGGAGTCATTCCCGTTGAAGCCTTGAATTTTTTAACAAACCCATATTTGTTGATATTTGCCATTTTTGAGAGCTCGTCAAGACAAAATTTTTCGCAAATATTTTGCTCAATATAATTGCTGACATCCTTGAAATCATATAGGTTTTGTTCACAATATTTCACTGCGTTTTTTTGTGAGTATATTTTAAGTGAATTAACAAATTGTTTCAAAGAAAATTCAACGGTTTTAGGATTCTTTGTGTCAATAGCGTATTTAAGTTCCATAAACAATTGGTTAGCTTTTTCACTATTTATTTTTCTGTTGATGAACTTGACGTTTTGTCCATTGAGTAAATATTTCATCAAGTCGTTTGAGAGGTAGATTGTGTCAAATTTTAAACATATGCTTTTATCTGTCAGCGGGTTGGAATGTATTTCAAATGGATTTGTAATTGAAATGCTTCCTTTTTCGCTAAAAAGGGATTGGTTTTCAAAATCAATTTGTTCAATCCCATTGTGGATAAGTGAAATACAAAACGTTTCGTGAAAGTGTTTTGGAAAATCAGTAGTTTGATTTTCGACACTTAAATATTCTAAATTATCAAATAACATTCTAGTTTGTTGAATTAAGTTATTGAATTCGTTGTTGTTTCCTAAAATTGTTGCTAACGGGCCGCGGCTTGCTGAAGTGGCGACTTCGTAAATTATTATTTGATGCTAAGATACAATTTCTTGCGAAAGAAAAACGTGAATTTACTACAAAATTAGCCATTTTAGCAAACCGCTGTTAAATACAGGTTTTTGTTATTCCAATGAGTTTTACTTCGTAAGTTTTCTGAATTAATTCGGAAAATGCTCAATTTCCGAAATACTTTTCCGCAAACTATTTCAAGTTAACATTTCCGATTCGACAAGTTTTTTGCAATACTTTTTCGCAAACCAATTTAAGTAACGATTTCCAATTCTACAATTTATACGCAATACTTTTTCGCAAACCAATTCAAGAATCGATTTCCGTTATTTCAATTTTTTTCGCAAACTATTTCCGCTATCAATTTTGGATTCTTCCATTATCGACAATAAATTATAAGCTCAAAAAATTTAAATAAAACAATTGTGTTTTTTCGAATTTAAAACAAAAATAGGAGAGAAGTATTTTCTGAAAATAGATGTAAAAATAATCAGATTTTATTCAGCGTTCTCGATTCCACAAAACTTGTATTTAACGTTCCGGCGCTTGGCGAGGTTGCGAAGTTCGGAACCGATTGTTTTCTATCAAAGATAAAATTTCTTGCGAGAAATAAACGTGAATTTAAAGAAAAATTAGCCATTTTAGCAAACCGCTGTTAACCGCTGGCAAAACTATTTATATCGCAATTTTCACGATTCTATTTTCCACGTTCAGTATTTTTTCGCCAAACTTTTCTCAATTCTATTTTCTAAGTTCGGTTTTCTCGCTAAATTTTCTCATTTCAATTTACCAAGTTCAGAATTTTTTCGTAAAGCTTTTGACGATTCTTTTTTCTACGTTCAGTTTTTTTTTTTTTTTCGCAAAACTTTTCTCAATTCTATTTTCTAAGTTCAGTTTTCTCGCTAAATTTTCTCATTTCAATTTACCAAGTTCAGTATTTTTTCGCAATGCTTTTGACGATTCTTTTTTCTACGTTCAGTTTTTTTTCGCAAAACTTTTCTCATTTCATTTCAAATTCAGAATGTTTCGCAAAGCTTTTCTCAATTCTATTTTCAAGTTCAGGAAATTTCTTAATACTTTTTAACGATTCAGTTTGTAAAAATCACTTAGTTTGTTCAAGTTTAATGATTTACGTTTCGTTCAGAATTGCTTGCGGTTAACGTTCCGGCGCTTGACGAGGTTGCGAACTTCGTAACCGATTATTTTCTGTTAAAGATAAAATTTCTTGCGAGAAATAAACGTGAATTTACTACTAAATTCGCAATCTTGCCAAACGCCTGTTAGCCGTAGTTTTTATTTTATAGGTTCAGCCCAATCTGAATTTCTTATTAAAATTATTCCTTGGGCATAGTCTGTTGTTGAAGTATTTTTATCTGTAACTTTCATACCAGAAATTAGACTTAATAAGCCTGTACTTTTAATTAGTCTTAGTGAGTTTTTGTAAGGAGATTTAGTTTTATTTATATCAAAAAATGTATTAGTGTTTTCATTTGTAACCTTTTTTAAATCTGAAATTCCAAAGTGATAAAGTAAAAAAGTATTATCACAAGAAACCTCTGTTTTTGTATGTTCTTCTTCACTCTTTAAAAAGAAAGGTAAATATTTGGACGGAGCATCCATATAACTGTCTAAATATCTAGGTATAATTGTATATGTTTTGGATTTCACTGGCGAGTTTGGTTTTTTTACAAGCGTTCCAAAATCCTTCTTATTATTCATTTCTTTTTGCAAAACATGTGCTTCACCAAAATAGCCATAAATTTTCTGCCCTCGAAAATTATATCTTTTATATAAATCAATGAAATTTAAATACATTATATCTTCTCTTGACGTTGTTTTATAATAATCAACTAGATTTTTTCTTATATGTTCAATATCTTTCACGTAATCTATAGTTGTCGAATTTAGATTTATTGATGAAGTCAGTTTTGGCAATTCAACTTCTGTCCATTCTAAAAATATATTTTCGTCTTTTGGTATGTCAGAAGAAAGGTTTATTTTACTCAATAGAATTTTTAAATGATTTTTAGTGACATTTATATTTTGAATTTTATCAATCCCATAAACTCTAATCTGAGAGTCTTCAGCATTCAAACTATTTAATTTACGAATTTGAATCCATTTGTTTTTGTAATCGAGATTATTATGTCCATGATAGATTATCCAACTGTTTAATACGTAATCAATCAGCATTTCGTCTCCATTTTTCAGATATTCATTTAAAAAATATGCTTGACTAAAATCAATCTCTGCCAAATGAATTTTCATTCCAGCTTTTTTATTTAAATACTTGATGAGTTCAAAATCAATCTTCGTTGTCTCTTTTATTCCGTGAAATTCGCCAAATAGAAACAAATCATTTATTTTTATGTACTCATCTAAATTTCTAAATGTTAAATTTTCATTCTGATTAACTGACTCAAACAAGTTTTTATTTTCTTTCCAGTATCTGACAGAGTCTTCGCCAGAATAATTGTCATATTTTTTTACTGAGAATCCATAAATTAGAGTTAAAAGCAAAGTAATACATAAAAATTTTATTCCTTTCAATAGTTTATTTCTCAATTATATACGTTTTTGGGTTAAAATTACGGCTAACGTTCCGGCGCTTGGCGAGGTTGCGAGCTTCGGAACCGATTATTTTCTATCAAAGATAAAATTTCTTGCGAAATGTAAACGTGAATTTACTGCAAAATTCGCAATCTTGCCAAACGCCTGTTAGCCGTTCGTTGTTTATTCAGTCTTGTTTATTTCAATTTTGTTATATTTAATCCACCTTTTCAAATTTCCAACCATTCTTTTTAAATGGTCTTCATTTAGAAAAATATTTGTCCAATAGTTAAATCTGTCGCACTGAACACTAATGTAGTAAGTCATAATTGCTAAACAGCCATAATTTATGAACTCTTTTTCTTCGTTACTTATTTCTGTTACGGTTTCGTAACCTTTTATGAAGCTGTCTGCTTTTATTTGATATTCTTCTTCGTTTAAATTTGTTGCAAGCAACTGAAACAGAAAATAAGAAATGTCGAAACATAAATAACCATTTCCACAAAAATCGAAGTCAAAAAAAGTTATTCCTGTTTCATCATCAATGTGCAGATTGTCAAACCAAACATCAAGATGGACACTTCCGTACCTCATTTTACGTTTGTCAATATTTTCCATTTTGTCTGTTAAGAAAACAGACAGTTTTTCTAAAAATTCAATTTCGTCAATGTTTTTACTGTAGAATTCCTTTGTTTTTAAAACTGAATTTTTAAGCAAATTTTCAGCATTGTAAGAGGTTCTTGTTAGTTCAAAATTTTCGGTCGATTGATGAACTTCGGCTAATGATTGTCCTATTAAAAAACTTGTTTGTTCTGTAAATTTTGCTGTCTTTGTTCCTTTGGCAAACGAAAATAAAACGCCAAATCTTTTTCCTTCTGGTGCTTCAATTTCTTGAATTAATTTGTTCGATTTGTCTGCAATTGGAAATGCAACCTGTCGGTCGTTTTCCTTTAAGTGAGTTAAAAGTCTTAATTCTTCTTCAATTTCTAATTTTGTCCGCCAATTATGTGTGTAAACTCTAAAAACGAATTTATTTTCACCGTCTTGAACAATGTATAAATGGTTCATTGCAAGTCGTAATATGCTACATTCGGTTTTGTCGCTCAGTCCAAATTTTTGTTGAATAAGTTTTCCAAGTTCATTTGGTGAAAGTGTGCTATTTATTGTCGGAAATTTTTTATGTCATTAATTCTTTGTCTTTCTATTGATTACGGTCGTTCTTACAATGACCGCTAACGTTCCGGCGCTTGGCGAGGTTGCGAACTTCGGAACCGATTATTTTCTATCAAAGATAAAATTTCTTGCGAGAAATAAACGTGAATTCACTACAAAATTCGCAATCTTGCCAAACGCCTGTTATGTGTAGTTTTTTCTCTTATCTACAAATGTAGCCTTTATTTTCAAGTGCTTTTTTTATCTTTTTGTCAACTTTTGATTTTGTTGTATAAAATCCTAAATGTTTTAATTCTTTGGGTAACTCTTGTAGCATAAAATTGTCAAAATCAACTTTAGTTTGGTAAACAACTAAAGAATTTAATTTAGGCAAGTTCTCTAAGCCTTTAATTGTTTCAAGTATTTTGCAGTTAATTATTTTTAAGTTTGTTAAGTCTGGAAAAATATTTGCAAAGTGAATTTTTGGTAATTGAATTTCGTCTTCAATTCTTAACGATTTCAATTTCGGAAAATTGGTAATACAATATAAATCATTAAAACCACGAACCCAAATAATCTCTAGGTTCTCTATTTTATTTTCTTCAATTTCATCTAAGTTGTCTCTGCTGCCTAAAATAAATTTCAGCGTCTTTAAATTTTTTAGTTTGTTGATGAAATTGATCGGGACTTTTTTTATAGAATTTAGCGACAAAAATTCCAATTCTGAAAGCTCGCCAACTGCATCAATGTTTTTCGTGTGTCCGCAAATGATTAAGTGATTTAAATCTTTGTAGTTTTCTAGATATTTAAGATTTAGTGCTTTTGTTTTTGTTTCACCAATTATTAACTCTTTGAGGTTTTGAAGATTTTTAGCTTGGAAGATTTCGGTTTCCTTGAGTTCAAATACACCCAAACTCAAACGTTTTAATTTTTTTAAGTCGCTTATGAGTTCCAAATTTTCGGCTTTCAATAAGCTGTCAAGCCAAAGTGATTTAATGTTTGGTAGTTTTAAAAGTGTCTTGCAGTCGAATGAATCTTGATAATGTCCATAAAAACGAACACTGAAATTATCGTCGTACTCTAAACAAATTTCGTTAAGATCGTTAAGTATTTTGTCGGAATATAATTTTTCAGAGAATTGAACAATAACAATTTTTCCATCCTTTAAATCTTTGTCGATTAAAAGTCGCTCAATTTTTTCTGGATTGGTTATTCTGTTCTGTGGTCTCATGAAATTACACATAACGGTCGGGTATTTGCGAAGAAGCGGATTAAAATGCACTAACTTTCAATTAAGCACCAAAGTTAATATATATTACTGAACTTTGATTAAGCACTAAACCCGCTTTTTTGCAAATACCTTGTTGTGCATTCGCTTTTTTACTTATTCTGTTCTTTGTCAATTTCTTTTATAATTTCTCTTGCTTCTTTAATTGCGTTTTGATAAGATTTTTTATTGTATTTGGTAAAATTATCAATTCCTGACAAAATAATCTTTGTCTTCTTTTTCAGTAAAGTTATATTGATATCTTCATCTTCTTTTCCATACATCAATAAATCTACATATCTTGAAGTTAGTTTTTCGTATGAGTTTTCGACAAGTGCTATCTGTGGAATAGTTTGCTGATAATAACTCAAAATCTTATTTCTTATGTTTTGATTTTCTATAGTATTTATTTTCCCACTAGATTTAAACCCTTCATATCGACCATTATTTACTAGTGTATTAATAAAATTTGTGCCTGAATTAATCTGTTGATTATTGGCTTTAATGCTGTCTATTTTTTTTGGTGTAAGTTGTAAAACAAATGATACTTGTTGTTGAGTTTCATTTAATAATTTTTTTGTATCTTCTAGGTTTGAAATGTCATTTTGCAAATCTTCTTTCAGCCCAATTAAAAATGTTTGTGCATCTTTCTGTTGATGTCTTTCTTCGCTCCAAGAGTGAAGCCAAATTGAAAGTGTAACTGCAAATACAATAATTAAAATTTCTACAACTATTTCTTTTGTTTTTTCTTTGAAAGAATGTTCGTTATTATTCATTTCTTTGTATATTTTTTTTGAGTGTTTTATTATTTCTTCTTTCATATTTATCTTTTAAAATCAATAATTTTTTTTCGGTTTTCTGTCGCTCGAAAGTGACGCACAACGTTTTGCAGCTTGGCGAATTGGCGGGTTTAGAAGCACTTACTTTCAATTAAGCACTAATGTTTATTAGAAATCCGAATGTTCAATTTAGCACTGAACCCGCCATTTTGCCAAACTGCTGTTGTGCGTTCGTTTTTTTTAAATTTAAGTTTGTTGTGAAAATTTATTTCATTCTTAAAATATATAATTAAATTCAGTTTAAAATTGTTTTTGCATTAAATACTAAACTCCAAATTGTCTTAAATGGTGGTCAAAATGCTTCCATTGTGCAATCGACCATTCTTCTGGCGTTAATTTTCCAAAAAACGGATGTGGTTTTAAGGTACATTTGGACTTACCTCCTTCAAAAAATTGTTTTATTAGTTGAACTGATTTAGCTTTTTCATTTTCAAAGTCTCTAATATCTGTATAAATATAGTTTTTATGAGTTGGTGAGTTTTTCGAAAATTGTTTATTTCTAATGTATCTAGATTTAAAATACGAACCAAAAATTCTTCCGATAAAAATTCTTTTCGGTGAATTCAAACCTAATGCAGTTTCAAGAAAAGCGTTTAAATGCGATAACATTTGTTCAACATTCATTTTTCCCCATTGTCTTTGTGTATTTGAGGATAATTTTTCGATTCGGTTTAGAATCTGCTGAACATCATTTTGATTATATAAGTTATTCATTTCGACTGTATTTTTTGAATTGAAAAATTGAATAAAATCCGAGTACAAATTCTGCAATAATACCGAAAATATAACCACCCGTAGGAAATCCGTCCATTGACATACTTAATACTCTTCCAATAGCAAGAGTTAGCATAAATAATATGTTCAATTGGGTAGCAATTTTCCAATACTGAGTTTTCCAAATTCCCAAAATCCAAACGATTGAAATTCCTAAATACAAACACATAATTGCTTTTAACATATTTGAAAAATCAACTGTATTTACTTGAATGTTCAAATACTTTGTCAGAATTGATGGCGAACCATAAATTATTGCAGTTGGAACTACAATTGATAAAGAAATGAACAGATGTAGATTTTTTAGAATCCAATTTATTTTACTTTTCATTTTTATTCTGATTTCTCAATTTTGTATTGTTTTTTGTTTCGATCTGTTTTTTAAAATGACGCACAACGTTCCGGCGCTTGGCGAGGTTGCGAACTTCGGAACCGATTATTTTCTATCAAAGATAAAATTTCTTGCGAGAAATAAACGTGTATTTACTACAAAATTCGCAATCTTGCCAAACGCCTGTTGTGCGTTCGTTTTTTTAATAGTAAGCACTTTCAGCAACTCCAACTTCTTTAATTTCCCAATTTTCAATTTTTACTCCCAATCCATTTTCTATATCCCAATCGCAATCGAATTCTAATCCAATTGTTCCTAATTTGCAGTTTTTGTCATCTTGAATATGAATATTGCCAATTTCATAACTTTTGAAAAGCATTTCTGGTGTTGTTGGAGTTGGCAATATTTTTTCTAAATCCTCTTTAGTTATTTCTGTATTAGCCAAATCAATTCCGCTTTTGTAATCATCATAAACTGATTTATAATATTCAAATATTGCAAGCTTAATTTTTTCTTTTAATTCTTTTTCCTGTTTTGCAAATTCTGATAAATTTTCAGCTTGTTTTTTACTTATTTTTCCTTTAGAATTCCAAAATATTACTTCAATGTCTTTTTGTGCTAAAAAAGCTAATTTTATTTTAGATTTTATTTCTACATTTTGCTTATTTAAGTCTTCTTTTTTTTCTTCCTCATTTTTTTTCAAATTTCCACACGAAAAAGCCAATAAAGATATTCCGCAAATTAAAAGTAAGATTAGTTTTTTTTTCATTTCAGTAAATGTTTTTCTATTTCGTTCGGTCAAAATGACGCACAACGTTTCGCAGCTACACGAGGTTTGGGAAAAAGTACGCCTTAATCTTTCGGTTAATCACTAACCACAAAAGTACAAAACAAACTTTAAAGTTTGCCTAAAACCCAAATCTCGTGTAACTGCTGTTGTGTGCTGTTTTTTATTTTTCGTTACAATTTTATTTGGGAATATTTACAATTCCACAACCATCAATTAGCCATTTTCCATTTTCTAATACTAATTTCATAGTTACCTCAAAGTCTGCCCAGTTTTTACCCTTCACGATTATAAGATTTTTTTTTTTATCGAAATGTTTTAATTCAAATCCTTCGTCAGGGTGATCATTGCCAGGAACTATAGGGTCAAAATCAAGTCCCATTTCTGGATCTTCTTTTTCAGCTTCGTCAACTATTTTCTGCAATTCGTTTTTAAATTTTTCTGTTGTTAGCTTGCTTGATTTTACAAAACTTAAGTAACCAACCGATTTCTTCATTTTATTGCAATCTTCAATATATGAATTTATAAATGTCAATGCGATATTTTCGGGAGAATTGTTTTTTTTAGTTTCTTTTCCATTCTCATTTTCTTCTGTAAGTTGACTTTTATTGTCAGTTTGCGAATTAATATTTTTGTCATTTACTACATCAGACTTTAAATTTTCGGTCTCTATATTTTTTTTGCAAGCAACAATTGATAAAATTGCCAATATTAAAATGATTTGTTTCATAATTTTCTATTTTAGTTATTTCTATGTTTTCTGTCGCGCGAAAATAGCACACAACGTTCCTGCGCTTGGCGTTCGGTGCGGAATTTTTGCACGGAACCTTACAAATATAGACAAAATTTCCTGCAAAAAACCAAACATTCAAAAAATGCCGAAAACCGCACTGACGCCAAACGCATGTTGTGGTACGGTGCTATGAATCGGCACTGTAATTTTTTTAGAGATATTTTTTGCGTTTAGTTCAACAGAAAATAATTCGATTTCAGAAGTTTTTTCTCAACACTTTTCTGCGTTGATTTCGGTAAAATTCTGAGGTTTCAAATTTCGGCAGTTCCAAAGTTCAGAATAAATTCAGCGACTTTTTCTCAACACTTTTTTGCGTTCAGTTCGGTACTTATTTAAAATTTTGAGTTGAGTCAGTTCGGAAGCGATTTTCAGGCGTAAAAATCTCAAAAGTGAGAAGATAAATATTCACGATTGAAGTGACCAGAGTCGATTCTGCAATGTACCACAACGTTCTGGCGCTTGGCGAGGTTGCGAACTTCGGAACCGATTATTTTCTATCAAATATAAAATTTCTTGCGAGAAATAAACGTGAATTTACTACAAAATTCGCAATCTTGCCAAACGCCTGTTATGCACTGTTCATTTTCTTGGATAATATTTAATTTCAAGTATTTCTTTCCATTTTGGGACATTTAGTTCTTTTGATTTTTTATCAATTGTATCCAAACCAATTAAGTTTACCCATTCTTCGACTCTGTTATATAAATCATCAAAATTATCGAAATCTTTAGATTCTTTTACATCGTTATTTACGACTCCAATAGCGGGTGCAGAATTCCCTAAAAAATCCCCATATTCTATGATGTAATATTTTGAATGTTTGTGTTTGAATAAATCATTTATATTTAAACGAATGAACTCAAGGTATCTTACAATCTTTTCCATATCCCAATTGAGATCATCGTAAAAATGAGGTTCGATTACAAAAGAAGAAAAAGGTTTTTTATCCGACATGTTTTTTTGAATAGTGCATAACGTCCCGTGGCTTGGCTTGCCGTTGCGGAAATCCAGCACGGAACATCACAAATATAACTAAAGTTCATATTAAAAATCAAGTTTCCAAAAATGCGTTTACCCGCAATGGCGCCAAACCGCTGTTAGCAGATGTTTTTTTAATACATGACATTAGTTGAAGTTTTTTTTCAAAATCTCTTTGTCTTTTTCAGAAATATTTACAATGTTCAGCGTTAATTCTGTTCCAATTGCCTTTTTGTTTTTGAATTGTATTTTTAAACTATCCCCATTTAAATCAAAATGAGTTACTATAAATTTACTAAAATATGAATATACGTTTTCGTCTTTAAATTTTAAAATATAAGGACTATTATAAATATCAGTTGGATAAGTATTTCTACAAAATAAATAAATTTCATTTTCGGAAAAATAAAATTTGCAATAATTGAATTCGGTTCCAAAATCAATTAAAAAATCCCTGCATATGTATGAAGATATTTTTAAGTCGTTGGTTTTTTCGGTTTCGGAGTTTATATTATTCGACACTATTTTTCTGTCATTTAATTTTCCTAAAATAGCTTTTATCACAAAATAAAAAATTATGCACCCAAAAATTATTTGCATTACTATTTGAAAAATTTCCATTTCGGTTATTTTAATTTTAAAGATTTTTTAGGATTTCTGTCGCTCAAAATATCTGCTAACGTTCCGGCGCTTGGCGAGGTTGCGAACTTCGGAACCGATTATTTTCTATCAAAGATAAAATTTCTTGCGAGAAATAAACGTGTATTTACTACAAAATTCGCAATCTTGCCAAACGCCTGTTATGTACGGTACTAGTTTTTAGTTTCAAGTTGTTTTCTTTTTTCAGGGTTGATATTACCTTTTAATATTTCTTTTATATCTAATTGAAGTTGCCCAAAATCAATATTCTCATTATATGTGTATTTATAAAGTGTTCCACTTGTTTCATTTTTTGCAGTTTCGAGCCTTTTTGTTAATACATAATCAAAGCTACTATTACTTGCATGAAACATTAAAACTTGGAACCTATATAATTGATCTTTATCATTGCCGTTTTCATCAGTGCTATAAACATAATAAACAACTTTTGAGAAGCTACTTCCAAATCGATCTTTTGGTAACTCAGCAAACCATTCATAACCCCAAATGTTTTTGTTTTCGTAGGTGAAATAATCAAAATTGAAACAATCAACTAATCCTTCGGGAAGTTCATTATTTGCTTTTGCTAAATATAGTTTTTCTTTCCATTTTTTACCTTCCGAAAAATTTCCCAAACCAAAATAGGAAACAATAATATTCTTCATAATAAAATATTTTCTTTTCTTGTAATCTGAATCGAAATATTGAATGCCTTTTTCAATAGTTTCGTATGCTTCTAATCCAAAAGAAAGAGATTTGTCGAATTTTTCCTTTAATCGATTTTCTTTTTCAAGTTCAGTAATAGTAACTGTGTAGTAAAAAAGTGCGTAAGAATATAAGGTGTCGGTTTTTGGAAGGTTTTTTTCTAAATGTTTGAATTTAAAATATGCAGAATCAATATTGTTTGTTCTTAATAGAATTTCTGCTTTTTGAAATTCTGAAAGTGAATTAGTTTGAGATATAGCTTTCGTAGAAAAAAATATCAGAATTAAGATTATTGCTTTTTTCATCATAGTTCTTTAAGTATTGTGCATAACGTTCCCAGGCTTTATGTCTGTTGCTGTTTTTTGTCACAGACCAAAGCAAATATACCGAAAACTTTTAAAAGAAAAACATGATTAAAAAGAAAAAAGATAAGAGACCAAGCGTCCAAAAAAGCCCAAGCGCAGCAATAGCATAAAACCTGTGTTGTAAGAAGTTTTAAAAAAAAATTCTATTCTTTTCACAATTAAGTATAAAGAATAGAATTTAGATAATTTAAGTATATTGTTAAAATGTATTAAAATTTTTCGTCAGCTCCTTTTTGTTTTGAATTGTATTCAATTAAAGTTGTAAATGCTTTTTTCAATCTGTCTACTAAGGCTTGGTCTGGAGTAAAATTGAATGGAGCAGCATAATCATTATAGTTAGGACCACTAATAGATAAGAAATCTATCAGAGTACCATATTCTTTACCTTCCAAAACAGTATTTACTAAACCTTTTCCAGATATATAAAAATCTTTTGAATATTCATTGTTCATTCCTGTAACTTTATTTAAATCAATCGTAGTAAAATACCATTCATTTATTTTTGCTTCTTTTTTGTAAACAAAAATACCATTACTATAAGAAACAAAGTGTCTATAATCACCTAAAGTTCCTAATAAATTTTCTTTCATTTTCCCTGCAATCCAATCCATTGTTTCTTGTTTTGTAGGTTTAGTAGTTTTGCTTTCTGTTGCTGGTTTCGCAGTTTTTACAGCTACTTTTTTTTGTGCATTTACATTCATACTTGCAATTGTGACTAGTAATACAATTGCTAACTTTAAATTTTTTGTCATTATTCCTTTATTTAAATTAATGCTTACTACTGTTTTAGGGTGTCAGTTCGGCAAATTTCCCTGTGTTTATTTTTTACTCCAAATTTCAATAAAATTTCTTACAACGGGCCGCGGCTTGCTGAAGTGGCGACTTCGTAAATTATTATTTGATGCTAAGATACAATTTCTTGCGAAAGATAAACGTGAATTTATCAGAAAATTAGCCATTTTCGCAAACCGCTGTTATATACCGGTTGTTTTATTCCAATGAGATTCTCGTCGTAAGTTTTCTGAATTAATTCGGAAAACGCTCAATTTCCGCAATACTTTTCCGCAAACTTTTTCAAGATAGCATTTCCGATTCGACAAGTTTTTCGCAATCTAAATCAAGTAACAATTTCCAATTCTACAATTTTTTCGCAATACTTTTTCGCAAACCAATTCAAGTAACGGTTTCCGATTCTACTATTTTTACGCAATACTTTTTCGCAAACTAATTCAAGAATCGATTTTCATTTCTCCATTTTTTTTGCAAACTTTTTCCGCTATCAATTTTGGATTCTTCCATTTTCGACAATAAATTATAAGCTCAAAAATTTAAAAAAATAACAATTGTGTTTTTTCGAATTTAAAACAAAAATAGGAGCGAAGCGTTTTCTGAAAATAGATGTTGAAATATTAGAAATTGCTCTTGTGTTTTCGATTCTAAACGACTGGTATATAACGTTCCGGCGCTTGGCGAGGTTGCGAGCTTCGGAACCGATTGTTTTCTATCAAAGATAAAATTTCTTGCGAGAAGTAAACGTGAATTTACTACAAAATTCGCAATCTTGCCAAACGCCTGTTATGCACAGTTATTTTTACATTCCATAGTATTTTTTAATAGCCTCTGCGAGTAACGTTCCAGCTGCACCAATTCCAACATTCCAACTACCATTAATAGTTTTGCTAATCATTTTTGCAATCCAGGTATTTACATTAACTCCAAACTTTTCATTTTGGAAATCAGGAGTTTCAGAATCAATTATTTCAATAATTTCAGAAGTATCTTCTTCACTTAAACCAATATCTTTTAAATGATTAATTAAATCTTCTTTAAACCCTTTATTAATGTTTGAAGTATTTGTAATTTTGGAATTTTTTCCTGTATTTAAAACATTTCCATCACCATTAATGATTGTATTGTTTACAATGGATGATATTTCTTCTTTTTTCATTTTTAAATCTTTTATTTCTGTTAAATCACCATATTTGCCATCAAGTTCAAGCATAAAATCTAATAATTTGTTTCTAACGTTTGTAATGATTTCAATTACAGAGCTTTTAGACATAGACTTATATACTGAAATAAGTTGAAGATATGGGTTTCCCATATTTTGCCAATTTTCTTCTATTAGTGAAGATAATTCTGCTCTAATTGTTCCACTTAAAGTGGACGATTCTTCTTTACTTACTAAATTTTCAAGTGAAGAAATGCTTTCAATGAAGTCGGTAAATCTTAATTTTTTTTCAAAATCTTTATCTAAACCTATAGTTGGAATTTGAGTGTTTGTGTATTTCATACTTCCATTAAGAAAACTTCCTTTAAGGTCATTCTGAATTTCTCTACGATAGTCTGGTAATTTATCAGTGCTCTTATATCCTGATAATTCATTATTTACCCAATTTAATAATTCTTGATTTTGTAATCTACTTGCTAAAACTTTAGTTTTCAATAAAGCAGAATTCAAAGATTTTTCTTCATCAATTAAATCGTTAATAATTTGACTAATTAATTCCATTTGTTTGTTGTTTGTAGTTTTCGTTTGTTATAATTGTGCATAACGTTCCGGCGCTTGGCGAGGTTGCGAACTTCGGAACCGATTATTTTCTACCAAAGATAAAATTTCTTGCGAGAA
>NZ_JAANOQ010000011.1 GCF_011305415.1 Flavobacterium bernardetii | reverse complement strand
GCATTACCTGTTGCGTCTAATTGAACTGTTATGTTTTGAGTAATTACAGTTGGAAGAACAGTATCTTGAATCGTTACCGTAGCCGTTCCTGTACTCATGTTTCCATTGACATCTGTTACCGTTAAAGTAACTGTGTTTGGACCAACATTCGCACAAGTGAATGTGTTTGGAGAAACTGTCATCGTAGCAATACCACAATTATCAGTTGAACCGTTATCAACTTGAGCAGCCGTAATTGTTGCATTTCCAGTCGCATCTAATTGAACTGTTATGTTTTGAGTAATTACAGTTGGAACTTGAGTATCAGTAATTACAACGTTATATGAACAAATAGACGTATTTCCATTATTATCAGATAATGTGTATTCTACTGTTGAAGTTCCAGTATTAAAACTATGAGTATTTAAATTATTGATACCAGAAACAGGAGATGCATCAACTGTTGCTCCAGATATCGTCCAAATAAGATTATTTACAGCGCAATTATCGCTAATAATTGGATTGTTTGTTGTGACGTTAGTAGCGCAACTTCCTAGGTTTGCTGAATAAGTCAACGTTGATCCACAAATGTTACCTCCAGTAGATTCATAAGTAGTTGTAAATACATAATCAAAACTAGGAAATGCACCAAATCCACTGTTAGCATATGTTTGTCCATTAGGATATGGATTAGATGTATTACCAGACCAGCATTGCGCCCCATTAGTTCCTGTCGCTACTAAATAGTAAGTTGCGCCAGGTGTAATTGAAATAGAAGGCCAACTTACGCTTGCCCATTCATTTGCTGAAACACCCAAATCAGTGCCACTTGCTAAAAGAGTTCCATTTAATGTTGAATAAAGAGAAAGAGTAACGTTACCAATTCCTGCGCCATTATCAGTTAATAATATTGAAGCACCATTAATAGAATTCTGAATTGGAATAAATGACTGTGCTAAGTTTTGTTGAGTAAAATTACCCATACATGTATTTAAAACCAACTGTTGTTGATCAACGGATGTTAAAGTACTTGGTATAGTAATAATTGGATTTGTAACATCATTAACAATTACATTTTGAGTTTGAGTCGTTGTAACACTTCCACTTGTATACGTCCAAGTAACCGTTATTGTTCCTTGTGTTGTAATCGGAAAAACAGTTGACGTTGTTCCTGTAATTATTGTTCCACAATTATCAGTAGCTGTTGGTGCTGTTGGCGCAGCAACAGAACATTGACCAGTAACATCTGGTAAAGAAGCTATGTTTGGTGTGATTGAAGATGGTGTACAAATTTTCACCTCCCAAATTCGATCTATTCCTCCTATGTATAAACTATTCCCTCCCAGAACACCGGTTGAAGGGCCAACTCGCACATCAGAATTAGCACTAACAGAAGGTATTGCAGCTACAAAAGCTGTAATAACTCCCGTTGTCAGGTTAACTTTTTGCACAGATGCTCCATAATGAATATAGGCAAATTGTCCTGCGGGATCAACAGCAAAGTTTGCATTATGTCCTGCAGGTATTGTTGATTTAACAACAAGACTTGGTCCGGCTAAATTAACTTCGCAGAGCTGATTATTTGAATAATTTAAATAATATAATTTATTGGTAGTCTGACAATATTCAAGACCAGAATTATCCAACATTGCCATAACATTTGTCACAACTCCAGTGGTTAAATTTTTTGACCATAATCTTCCAGAGCCTTGAAAATACAGAGTATCACCAATAACGGCAAAACCACATTCATTTCCAGAAACTGCAGGTGCAGATGCTAATGTAACTGCTCCTGGTGCAGATAGATCACGCATACTTAATACGCTATTCGACCAAGTAAATATTGAATTGTTGTAATATTCAATATCCGTTGCTATAAAAGGATGCCAAGTTGTAGCCCAAACCCCAGGAACTAACGCAAAAGTTTGAGCTGCAATATCACCATTTCTTAAGGTTGTTGGATTTCCTCCTGAATTATCAATATGCCAGAACAATCGTTTTCCAGTCCAGTCAGTAGTCATTTCTGTGACATAACCAGTTCCTAAAAATGCTGTAGTTACAGTATAACCAGGCTCTACTGCTACTTGCAAATTTCCTCTATACGTTCTATTTATATTATCAGAAAGTACGGATTGGAATGATTCCTTTTCGGATAATTCAAGATTCCAGTTTGTTTTGCCTCCCGTAATATCTGTAGACATAGCAACTGAGTAGTTGCCTAATTGTTTCAATGAATCAAATAATTGATTACCTTCATCGCTTGATCCAGATTCACATGAAAATATGTTAAGTGAACCATTATGTTCAATAGACATGTTTAATCCATAAAAGAAATTCGAATTTTTTGATTCGAATATGTTATGGTTAGTAATAATCTCTGATCCGAGTTCAAATAGACCCTTTTTTCCATGTGAAAAAATATTTACACTAAGTAATTTTTCACTTTTAATAACTGATTTTATTAATTCTGTTATTTCTGCAAATCCAGCTTTGGATGAAACACGCAATGTTTTTACGTTCAATTCAGACTTAGCATTTGCTTCAATAATTTCAGGATTTTCTACTTTTTCGTCTATAAGAAAAAGGTGAACGCCACTTTGTGCGAAAACCTCACTTGAGAAAAGTAAGAAGAGTATTCCGACTAATAATAATTTTATTTTCATAATAATTTCTTTTAATACTTGTTATAAAGGATTCTTAGATTGTTTCAATATTTCCCCCAATTTTCCTGAGATTAGTTGTGCTTTGAGAGTAAACATAGGTTAACGGAAATAGCATAGCTAACATCGTTATTAACATGTGGGTTTCAGTGATAGTTTAAATCAAGGTATTTTTTCTTTCATTAGTTGATTATAAGTTGTATTTAATTAGATTTTTTCAAATTTACTCTAAGCATTAATTGTCAAAAGAAAAAAATGTCATGAAAAAACTTTTTTATGTCATAAGAAGAGAAGATTTATGTTAAATAAATTTGATTTCGAGGTTTTAATGAAATAATTCTTATCAGAAAACTATGAGCTGAATAAAAAATACTATTTTGGTGTTTATAAATTTATTGAAAAATGAAAAAGCGTAAGGGGTCAGTTTTTTTATAGCTTAAATGCTTTAGGTTATTTGTTAAATGAAAAAAAACCTAAATAATTCGAGGTAAAGATATGTTAAGTATAACAAGAAAAAACTAGGTAGTAATACCTGTTTTTTCTTGTAGGAAATCGTGTCTAGATGTTTAAAATTAAATTAAATAGATTTGTTACGTGTAATTCTTTTTCAAATTTCAGTTCAAAAAAACCAACCTCATTACGCTTTTTGAATCTTGTGATTTGAAGTTAAAGTGTTTAAAAAAATACTTTGTTAATTATTTGGTAATTAAGTGTTTGTGGTTGTGCTTAAAAAGAATAACAACTTTTTAAATAATCGTTATTGTTATTTCATTGCTTATTTTATCTTTGTAAGTTGATGCAAATGATTATATATGTCTAAAAGTAATAATAAAAGAAGAGAAGCCTTACTATATCACGCCAAACCAACACCTGGAAAAATTCAGGTGGTGCCTACTAAAAAATATGCTACCCAACGAGATTTGTCTTTGGCTTATTCACCAGGAGTGGCTGAACCGTGTTTGGAAATTGCAAAAGATGTAAATAACGTTTATAAATATACTGCTAAAGGAAATTTAGTGGCTGTAATTTCTAATGGAACTGCCGTTTTAGGTTTAGGAAACATTGGTCCGGAAGCTTCAAAGCCAGTAATGGAAGGAAAAGCCTTGCTATTTAAAATATTTTCTGATATTGATGTTTTTGATATTGAAGTTGATGCAACTGATATTGATAAATTCGTAGAAACGGTAAAAGCGATTGCGCCAACTTTCGGTGGAATTAACCTAGAAGACATCAAAGCACCAGAATCTTTCGAAATTGAAAGAAGATTGGTTGAGGAATTAAATATTCCTGTGATGCATGACGACCAACATGGAACAGCAATTATTTCTTCGGCAGCACTTTTAAATGCTTTAGAAATTGCAGAAAAAGATATTACAAAAATAAAAGTTGTGGTTTCTGGAGCTGGTTCAGCTGCTTTAGCTTGTGCGAATTTGTATGTTTTATTAGGAGTAAAACCTGAAAATTTATACATGTTCGACGTAAATGGTTTACTAACAACTTGTAGAGATGATGTTTCCGAGTTACAAATGCGTTACGCAAAATCGTGTAATCCAGGACCACTATCAGAAATTATAAAAGACGCCGATATGTTCTTAGGATTATCGGTTGGAAATATTTTAAAACCAGAAATGTTATTGTCAATGGCGCCTAATCCAATTGTATTTGCGATGGCGAATCCGGAACCGGAAATTGACTATAATGTAGCGATAAATACACGTGAAGATATCATTATGGCAACAGGTCGTTCTGATTATCCGAACCAAGTAAATAATGTATTAGGATTTCCATACATTTTCCGTGGTGCATTAGATGTAAGAGCTCGAAAAATTAACGAGGCGATGAAAATGGCTGCCGTTAAAGCTTTGGCAGAATTAGCAAAAACACCTGTTCCAGAACAAGTGAATATCGCTTATGGCGAAAAAAAGCTGGTTTTTGGTAAAGATTATATTATTCCGAAACCTTTTGATCCAAGATTAATTTCCACTATTTCTCCAGCTGTAGCAAGAGCTGCAATGGAAAGCGGTGTTGCAGGTATTGAAATTACAGATTGGGAAAAATATGCAGATGATTTACAAGAACGTTTAGGTGGCGATAATAAAATAATAAAACTACTTTTCAATAGAGCCAAAACCGATCCTAAAAAAATTGTTTTTGCAGAAGCAGATCAGTTAGATGTGTTAAAAGCAGCTCAAATTGTTCATGAAGAAGGAATTGGAATTCCGATTTTATTAGGGAATTTAGAAATTATTCAAGAATTAAAAGAAGAAATTGGATTTGATGCCGAATTAAAAATCATCGATCCGAAATCTAAAGACGAAGATAAAACCAGAGAAAAATATGCACAGTATTTCTGGAAAACAAGACAACGCCGAGGAACATCGTTATTAGATGCTCAAAAATGGATGCGTGAGCGTAATTATTTCGCAGCAATGATGATAAATACTGGTGATGCTGATTGTTTGGTTACTGGATATTCTCGTAGTTATCCAACAGTTGTGAAACCAGTAATGGAATTAATCGACAAACAACAAGGTGTAAGTAGAATTGCCACGGCTAATATCATGAATACTAAGCGTGGGCCTTTATTTTTATCGGATACTGCAATTAATCCTAATCCAACGGCTGAAGAATTAGCAAAAATTGCTTTAATGACAGCAAAAACAGCAAGAATGTTTGGTATTGAACCAGTTATTGCAATGATTTCGTTTTCAAATTTTGGTTCTTCTTCAAATGAAAGTGCTATAAAAGTGAGACAAGCAGTTAAAATTTTACATGAAAATTATCCTGAGTTAATTGTGGATGGAGAAATTCAAACCGACTTTGCTTTAAATCCAGATATGCTAAAAAGTAAGTTTCCATTCTCTAAATTAGCCAATAAAAAGGTTAACACTTTAATTTTTCCTAATTTAGATGCGGCAAATATTACCTACAAAATGCTGAAGGAATTAGATAAAGTGGTTTCAATTGGTCCGATTATGATGGGATTAGAAAAGCCAGTGCACATTTTTCAATTGGGGGCAAGTGTAGAAGAAATGGTAAATATGGCTGCAGTTGCAGTAGTTGACGCACAAGAAAAGAAGAAAAATCAGCTGAAAGTAAAAAGTAAAAAGTAAAAAGTAAAAAGTAAAAAGTAAAAAGTAAAAAGTAAAAAGTAAAAAGTCACAAATAAGAAATTATTTAGATCTTGTACTCAAAATAATATAATAATTAAAAACATTGCGAACCTTGCGAATTCTTTGCGAGCTTAGCGGTTTAGAAAATATATGATTGCACACATTCAAGGAAAACTAGTAGAAAAAACTCCCACAGAAGTGGTGATAGAATGCAATGGCGTAGGTTACGAAATTCATATTTCATTGCATACCTATACTCAAATTCCTGAATCTGAAAATGTAAAATTATATACTTTTTTACAAGTTAAAGAAGATTCACATTCTTTATTTGGATTCGCCGATAAAAAAGAAAGAGAATTGTTTAAGCTATTAATTTCTGTTTCAGGAATTGGTGCCAATACTGCCAGAACAATGCTTTCGTCTTTAAATCCAGAACAAATTATTCAAGCAATTGCTTCTAATGATGTAGGTACTGTTCAATCTATTAAAGGAATCGGATTAAAAACGGCTCAAAGAGTGATTTTAGACCTGAAAGACAAAGTGTTAAAAATATACGCCATCGAAGAAATTTCTGGTGGTTCATACAATACAAACAAAGAAGAAGCGTTATCTGCATTAGAAGTTTTAGGTTATATTAGAAAAAATGCAGAAAAAGTATTAGAAAAAATTATCACAAATAGTCCAACAGCAACAGTGGAAGACTTAATCAAACAAGCTTTAAAAGTATTATAATTTGAAATCACAATTAACAAATAGTTTGCCAAAGCAAACACCATTAAAAATGGAAGTGATTCATATGTTATCTATAAATAATATGCTTTAAACATATGAAAAAATTATTTAAAAATATAGTTTCAAAAATCAGCAGCTCTTTTTTTATGCTGTTTGCCAGTGTTTTTTCATTTGCACAAGAAACTCCAGTACAAGAACAAGATTCAACTAAAACAGGTTATAGTGTAGGGCAAATTGCTATGCCAAATCCTAAAAGTATTATTGATGCTTATACCTACGACCCAGTAACTAACCGATATATTTATACGGCTTCCGTTGATGGTTTTAATATTGATTATCCTTTGATTTTGACTCCAGAAGAGTATGAAAAGCTTGTTCGAAAAGAAACAATGCGTAAGTATTTTCAAGAAAAACTGAATGCAGTTGACGGAAAAAGAGCTGGTTCTGAAGAAGCAAGAAAGAATTTATTACCAAGATTTTACGTTAATAGTAAGTTTTTTGAAGCCATTTTTGGTGGAAATACAATTGATGTTAAACCGAGTGGTTCCGTTGAAATTGATTTAGGAATCCGATTTACGAAACAAGATAATCCATCCTTTTCACCAAGAAATAGAAAAACTACAGCATTCGACTTCAATCAGCGAATTTCAATGGGTTTACAAGGAAAAGTAGGAACGCGTTTGAATGTAAATATTAATTACGATACACAATCTACTTTTGCTTTTCAAAATTTAATTAAACTTGATTATTCACCAACAGAAGACGATATTTTACAGAAAATTGAAGTTGGAAATGTGAGTTTTCCAATATCGAATTCCTTAATTCGTGGTGCGCAAAGTTTATTTGGTGTGAAAGCACAATTTCAGTTCGGAAAAACTACTTTCACTGGAGTTTTCTCAGAACAAAAATCACAATCAAAAACGATTACTTCACAAGGTGGTGGAACTATTCAAGAGTTTGATTTCTTTGCTTTAGAATACGATTCTGATAAACACTATTTCTTATCACAATATTTTAGAAACAACTATAATAATGCCTTAAGAAATTATCCTGTAATTGATTCTCGTGCACAAATCACAAGAATTGAAGTTTGGATAACAAACAAACAAAATAGAGTTACTACAACAGATAATAACTTAAGAAATATTATTGCTTTGCAAGATTTAGGGGAAGCACAATTAACTGGAATTCCTGATTCTGAAATAATTGGTGTTCCTGATGCAGGTTTTGTTATTGTACCTCCAAATTCTCCAACTGACAATAAAAATAATAAATTTGATCCAGGAGAAATTGATAATCCAGCGTATTACTTAGATTACCAGATTAGAGAAATTGCCACTGCAAATAGCGGTTTTACTAATACAGGAATGAACGAGGGAATTGATTATTCGAAATTAGAAAACGCTAGAAAATTATCACCTTCAGAATATACATTCCATCCACAATTAGGATACATTTCCTTAAATCAGAAACTTCAAAACGATGAGGTTTTAGCTGTTGCTTACCAATATACAGTTGGTGGCGAGGTATATCAAGTAGGGGAATTCGCAAATGATGGTTTACAATCAACTACTGTAGATCCAGCTGGAATACCTACAACTCAGGCTTTGATTTTAAAAATGTTAAAAGGAAGTTTAATCAATGTGAGTGAACCAACTTGGGATTTAATGATGAAAAACATCTATCAAATTCCAGGCGGAAATCAATTGCAACAACAAGATTTTAAATTCAATATCTTATACCAAGATCCTTCACCTATAAATTATATTTCACCAGTAGCCGGAACTCCATTTCCAGATGAAAACAATCCAGTTTTAAATATTCCTTATACTGTAACGAAAACACCATTATTAAAAGTATTTAATTTAGATAAGTTAAACTTTACGAATGACCCACAACCAAATGGAGATGGATTTTTCGATTTTTATCCTGGTATTACAGTTGATGCACAATATGGAAGAATTATTTTCACAACGGTTGAACCTTTCGGTAAAACCTTATTTGATAAATTAAGTTTAGCTGCGGAAGATTATAATGATCCTTTATTATATAATGACAATCAGGAGAAATACGTTTTCAGAACGTTATATACATCTACACAAGCAGCAGCTTTACAAGAAAGTGCAAAAAATAAATTCAAATTAAAAGGTAGTTTTAAATCTACTGGTGGTGACGGAATTTCTCTAGGTGCATTTAATGTACCACAAGGAAGTGTTGTAGTATCTGCTGGTGGAAGAATTTTAGTAGAAGGTGTAGATTATACGGTAAATTATCAAGCAGGTCGTGTTAATATTTTAGACCCATCTTTGCAAGCTTCGAATACGCCAATTAATGTGTCATTAGAAAATAATTCTGTTTTCGGACAACAAACGAAACGTTTTTATGGTTTGAATGTAGAGCATAAATTTAACGATAAGTTTTTAGTTGGAGCTACTTTCTTAAAAATGACAGAAAGACCTTTTACTCAAAAAGCAGATTACAATCAAGAATCAGTAAATAATACTATAGTAGGTATAAATACTAATTTCTCTACAGAAGTTCCTTTCTTTACAAGATTAGTTAACAAATTACCAAACATTGAAACGGAAGCGCCATCTAATTTATCTTTTAGAGGAGAGTTTGCCTATTTATTTCCAAACGCACCAAAAACTGCAGATTTTAATGGAGAGCCAACTTCTTATATTGATGATTTTGAAGGGTCACAATCTAATGTAGATTTAAAATCACCATTAGCTTGGTCATTAGCCAGTACACCAATTGGTTTTGGAGGAGAATTTAATGATGATCCGGAACAAGATTTAGTTTGGAGATATGGTCATAAAAGAGCAAAATTATCTTGGTATAATATCGACCCTGTTTTTTATACAGATCCGCCATCAGGAATTAATGATAACGATTTGTCAAGCAATAAAACAAGAAGAATTTTTAGTCAAGAATTATTCCCAAATATCGACATTCCACAAGGACAATCTAACGTAATAAGTACTTTAGATTTAACGTATTATCCTAGAGAACGTGGACCATACAATTACAATCCAATAGCGGCATCAAACAATCAATTTCCAGCAATTGATGCTCCAAATAATTGGGGTGGTATTATGCGAGCAATTAATACAACAAATTTTGAACAAGCAAATGTTGAGTATGTACAATTTTGGATGATGGATCCTTACACAGGTAATCCAGGTGATGTTGCAAGTCCAACAAATACAGGAACCTTAACTTTGAATTTAGGAGAAATTAGTGAAGATGTATTAAAAGACGGTAGAAAACAATATGAAAATGGTTTGCCTGAAAACGGCGGAAGTCAACCAACTTACTCAAACAAATGGGGTAAAGTGCCAGCTTCACAATCCTTAATTTACGCGTTTGATACTAATGAAGCAAATAGAAGTGTACAAGATGTTGGTATAAATGGTTTAAACGATGCTGAGGAAAGATTAAAACATCCGGCTTTCGCCGCTCTTGGCGATGCTTCTGCAGATAATTATAACTATTATTTAAATGCAACTGGAACTGTTTTAGATCGATATAAAAATTATAACGGTTTGGAAAATAATTCCCCAATTACAGTTACAGATACGAATAGAGGAAATTCAACTAATCCTGATGTGGAAGATTTGAATAGAGATAATACCATGAATACCATTAATGCGTATTATAAATTTAATATTCCAATTACTCCTACTATTGTTATTGGTCAAAATTATGTTTCTGATTTTAAGACCACAACACAAGTTATGCCAAACGGGCAAAGTACTGAAGTAAGATGGGTACAATATAAAATTCCAATTTTAGAAGCAACAGCTGCCAATATTGAAGGTCCAATTACAGATTTTAGAACCATTCGTTTTATGAGAATGTTCTTAACTGGCTTTAGCGAAGAAGTAACACTTCGTTTAGGAACTTTAGATTTAGTGCGTGGAGAATGGAGAAGATTTAATGGGGAATTATTTACACCAGGAAATTCAAATTTATGTCAAGATGATGTAAGTTTTGATGTGGTAGCTATTAATATTCAAGAAAATGGAGGCAGAAGCCCAATTCCTTATGTGTCACCTCCAGGTGTAGATAGAGAACAATTATACAACAGTAACACAGTTATCAATCAAAATGAACAATCATTATCATTAAGAGTTTATGAGAAAGACAATACTGATGGATGTGAAGGTGGATTAATTGATGCAGATTCTAAAGCCGTATTTAAAAATGTAGATGTAGATATGCGTCAATATAAAAAATTACGTATGTTTTTACACGCTGAACCATTGGTTGGAGATGTAGATCCTTTAGAAGATGACGAAATGGTAGCTTTTATTCGTATAGGAAATGACTTTACCGATAATTTCTACCAAATTGAAATGCCATTAAAAGTGAGTGATTTAAATGCTCGTACTCCCGAAGATATTTGGTTAGCAGATAACGAAATTGAATTACCTTTAGCTTTGCTTTCAAAAATTAAAAGTTTAAAAATTGCTGGTAATGCTGCTTTAATAGGTAATACGGATACTAACGGAATTGCCTTTATGAACTCAGAAGATTTAGACCCTTCTATAGACCGTATGAAAATCGGTATTAAAGGAAATCCTAATTTCGGACAAGTAAGAACCTTAATGGTCGGACTTAAAAATCCGAATGGTTCATCAGATGCAACAGGTGCAGTTAGAGGAGAAGTTTGGTTTAACGAACTTCGTATGTCTGAAATTGACAATAAAGGAGGTTATGCTGCCGTAGCTAATTTAGATACGAATTTGGCTGACTTCGCAACATTCTCTGCAACGGGACGTTTAAGTACAATTGGTTTTGGAGCTCTAGAAGAAGGTCCGAATGAAAGAAGTAGAGAAGACGTAAAACAATATGACGTAGTTTCTAACTTTAATGTTGGGCAATTATTACCGAAAAAATGGAAATTGAATTTACCTTTTAACTATGCAGTTGGTGAGCAAGTAATTACACCAAAATACGATCCATTATATTTAGATTTAGAGCTGAAAGAAGTAATTGATGCAGAAACGGAACAAAACAAAAAAGACGAAATTGAAAACCGCGCTATCGATTATACCAAACGTACAAGTGTAAACTTTATTGGTGTGAAAAAAGACCGTGGAGAAAAACAAAAACAACGTTTTTATGATGTTGAGAATTTGACACTTTCATATTCGTTTAACGAAATGTTACATCACGATTTCCAAGTTCAAAATTTGGTAGATCAACAACAAAAATCATCTTTGGATTATGCCTATTCGTTTAAACCATTGTCCATTGAACCATTTAAAAAGAATAAGTTTTTCAAGAAAAACGGATATTATAAAGCATTAAGCGATTTTAATTTTAACTTCTTACCAAGTAATATTACATTTAATTCTAATATTGTCAGACAATTTAATCGTCAACAATTTAGATTGGTTGATGTTCAGGGTATTGGTTTAGATCCATTGTACAGAAGAAATTATTTCTTCAATTATCAGTATGGTGTGAATTTCCCAATTACAAAATCATTAAAATTAAATTATACTGCTGCAAATAATAATATCGTAAGAAATTATTTTGATGCGCAAAATAACCCAATTAACGACTTAGACATTTGGAATGATTACTGGAATTTTGGTACAGCCAATACGCACAACCAACAAATAACAGCTAATTACGATTTACCAATAAATAAAATTCCAGCTTTAAGTTTCATTAAATCTTCATACATATATACAGGAGATTACAGCTGGCAACGTTCTTCAGATGCCTTTTCAACTTTTGAAGCGTTAGACGGTACTATTTATCAATTAGGAAATACTATTCAGAATGCTAATTCGCATAATATAAAGACAGCATTAGATATGAATGCCTTTTATAAATATATTGGATTAACCGTTAAAAAACAGAAAAAACAAGCAGTTCCTTCTAAAAAAACACCACCAAAACCAGGTGAAAAAGTAGTCAATACTGCTCCTAAAGTAATACAAGAAGAAAGAGGTGGTTTTGCTAGATTTGGAATTGGTTTGCTAACTTCTGTCAAAAACATTCAAGTGAATTATACAGAATCTGGAGGAACGTTATTACCAGGATATTTACCAGGATTAGGATTTTTCGGAACATCAAAACCAACATTAGGTTTCGTTTTCGGAGATCAATCGGATATTAGGTATGAATCGGCTAAAAGAGGTTATTTAACAAATTACCCAGAATTCAATCAGAGCTTTACTCAAATTAAATCGAAACGATTAGATTATACTGCACAAGTAGAATTTATTCCAGATTTAAAAATTGATATCAACGCAGAGAGAAATATTACGGAGAACTATTCGGAACAATTTGACGCAGTTGACGGAAACTACAACTCATTGTCGCCTTATAGTACTGGAAATTTTAATATTTCTACTATTATGATTAAAACGGCATTTAAAGCTAGTGATGAAAATCAATCTGAAATTTTTGATAGATTCCGTAAAAATCGTTATGCTGTGGCAATACGTTTAGCAGATGAATTTTATGGTACTTCAAATTACGGTTTTGATGCTGATGGTTATCCAGATAAATTCGGAAAAAATAGTCAGCGTGTTTTAGTACCTGCATTTTTATCTGCCTATTCTGGAGTGAAAACATCATCTGTGCAAACTGGATTATTCTCTAGTTTCCCATTACCAAACTGGACATTGAAATATACAGGTTTAATGAAATTGACTTGGTTTAAAGATAATTTCAAACGTTTTTCTATGCAACACGGATACCGTTCTAGTTATAGTGTGAATTCATTTAGAAGTAACTTAAATCCAAGTCCAACAGATACGGATGGTAATTTATTCCCAGATATTATTACTTCAAATGTCAATTTAACAGAGCAATTTAATCCATTACTTAATGTTAATTTCGAATTGAAAAACTCATTAAACATTATGGTCGAAATGAAAAAAGACCGAAGTTTAAATATGAGTTTCGATAATAATTTATTAACAGAAGTACAAGGAAACGATTACACCGTTCGTATTGGTTACAGAATTAAAGGCGTTCAGTTTAATTCGAAATTAGCCGACAACGCACAAGGAATGATTAAGAGTGATATTGATTTAAAAGCCGATTTCACACTTCGTCAAAACATGACAATTGTACGATATTTAGATTACGATAACAATCAATTAGGTGGTGGGCAAAACATTTGGTCATTCAAATTATCCGCAGGTTATGCCTTTAGTAAAAATTTCACAGCGAAGTTTTTCTATGATCATCAATTTTCTAAAGCAGTCATTTCAACAGCATTCCCGCTTACAAACATTCGTTCTGGCTTTACTTTTATATATAATTTCGGAAATTAAAAAATAAAAATTAATAGTAAATTTTAAGAATATAATTTACATTTGTCATAAATAAACACAATTAAAAAATGAACTCGCAAATAAAAAAAGCGATACCATTTGACCAAATTAAAAACAACAAATAAATACAAATGAATATACCAGCAAACTTAAAGTACACAAAAGACCACGAGTGGGTTTCAATTGAAGGAGATGTAGCAACTGTAGGAATTACAGATTTTGCTCAAAAAGAATTAGGTGATATTGTTTATGTTGAAGTAGAAACTTTAGACCAAACTTTAGATAAAGATGAGGTTTTCGGAACTGTGGAAGCTGTAAAAACGGTTTCAGATTTATTTTTACCATTAAGTGGTGAAATTATTGAATTCAATGACGATTTAGAAAGTAATCCAGAAACTGTAAATACTGATCCTTATGGAGCAGGTTGGATGGTTAAAATTAAAATTTCTAATGCTTCTGAAATAGATGAATTATTATCAAATGAAGCGTATACATCACTTATTGGCGCATAATTTATTTAAGATTCTTGCATTTATTTGGACAATTCTGATTTTTTATTTTTGTTTAGATGATGCGCCAAACGTTCCTAAATTTACGTTCCAATATAAAGACAAAGTAGTTCATTTTATATTCTACTTCGTATTTGTTTATTTTTGGTCAAGAAGCTTAAAAAATACTAGTTTGAATTACATTCTAATAGTTCTTTTTTTAGCTTTAATAATAGGAATTTCAATAGAGTTTATGCAAGAAAGTTTCACGCTTCATCGCACATTCGATTGGTATGATATTTTAGCAAATTCTATAGGTGCACTAGCAAGTTTTATATATGTCAAAAAGTTTTATGCAATAAAAAACTAAATTAAAATCTCACTTTGGTGAGATTTTTTTATTTTTACCAATAAATCAATAAATGAACATCAAGTCCTATTTAGATTCAACGTATTTAAAAACAGCTAAGCAAGCAAAAATTTCTGAAAAAGAAAACACTGTTTTGGTTCAAAACTTTGTGCAAGAAACTATTGACGAAATGTTCAAACTGGTTATGATCAGACCAGATAAAGTGGGATTGGCCAAAAAATTAATTGATAGTCAAAATTCAAAAGTTTTAATAGGAACCGTAATTGGTTTCCCTGAAGGAACAAACACTATTGAAGAAAAGCTAATTGAAGCCAAACAAGCCATAAAAGACGGCGCAGACGAATTAGATTTTGTTATTAATTTTGAAGCGTTTAAATTAGGTGAAATTAATCTGGTGAAACAAGAAGTTTTGCAAGGCACACAATTCGCATTGCAACACAACAAAACCATAAAATGGATTATTGAAATTGCAGCTTTAAACGGTGCTCAGATTATTCAAATAACCTCATTAATAAAAAATGTGGTTGCGGCTAATTTCAAGGAAATTGAATTTGAAAATGTATTTGTAAAATCTTCAACTGGATTTTATAAAACCTTAGATGGTTCACCTAATGGAGCCACTTTTCCTGCAATAATTGCCATGTTAGAAAACGCATTTCCGTTACCAGTAAAAGCATCTGGTGGCATCAAAACAAAAGAGGAAGCACTTGAAATGATTAAGTTAGGTGTAAAAAGAATAGGAACATCATCGGCGAAAGCCATTTCTGAAGGAATAGAAACTTCGGGAAGTTATTGAAAAGTGACTTCGAGAGCCTCAGTCACCGGTTGGCTGAGGCTCTCGAAGCCAAAAAATAAAAGAATTAAGTAGAAAAATCAGTATTAAATTAAAAAAAAACTTAGCGACTTAGCGCCTTTGTGGCAGATTTAAAGATTGCTTCGTGCCTCGCAATGACATGAAAAAAATATTAAGTACAATCGTTGTTTTGTTTTCTCTGTCTGTTTTCTCACAAAACAACACAGAAAAATTACCAATCTTTGAAAGTTGTAAAGCGAAACCAGAAGACGATGCTTGTTTTTTTGCGACTATCCAAGACAGTTTCAAACAAAATTTCAATAAAGAATATACCGCTGAAAAGTCGACTATCATTGCGCTTTTTGCAGTCGATACTTTAGGGAAATTTGATCTTTTATATATCGATGCGGCTTCAGAAGAAATTAAAAACGAAACCAAACGTGTTTTTTCATTGCTTCCAGTTGTGCAACCTGCAACTTATAACGGTAAACCCGTTTATGCGAAATATACCTTGAAAGTAAACTTCCCTTTTTCAGATGATGAAAGAACTAAGAAAAAAGCTGAAGACGCCTATCGTACAGAGAAAATTACAGCAAAAACTGAATTAAAAGAATTTGAGGATATTGTTTATAATAAATTCGAAAACCCACAATTCAAAAGTGGTTTAAACATTCCATTCAATCATCAAAAATATGCCGAATTTGAAGCCTATATGAATCAAGTTGGGACAAATAATCACACCGCAGAAAAACCTTATTCGTACAAAGATGTTGCTAGATATTATGATTTTGAAAAGAATTATCAAGCAAAAGCTATGAAAAAAACATCGTGGTTTGGTAGAAAAATTTGGAATGAAAACTTAGTACAAATGCAAGGTGATGGTTATTGGTTTTTAATGAACCCTATTTTAGACATGCGTGGTGGAAAAGATTTTGATAGCGAATTACAAAACACATTTGTGAACACCAGAGGACTTAACATACAAGCAGGTTTAGGTAAAAACATCACATTAACAACCTCAATTTACGAAAGTCAAGGTCGTTTTGCTGATTATTATAATGCTTATGCTATTAGTTTAAAACCTTCTGGAGGAAACCCTGGAACGATTCCTGGAGTTGGAATTGCTAAACAATTTAGAACAGATGCCTTCGATTTTCCTATGGCAGAAGCCAACATCAAATTTACGGCGACTAAGTTTTTCGATGTGCAATTGGGTTACGGAAGAAATTTTATTGGAGATGGATACCGTTCGGTAATTCAAGGAGATGCTACAAGTCCGTATCCGTTTATAAAATTCAATACTACTTTTTGGAAAATAAAATACACCAACACCTATATGTTTTTGCGTGATATTACACCAGAAAACACAGCCGAAGGAACGTATGCTTCAAAATATATGGCAAACCATTATTTGAGTTGGAACGTTACTAAAAGATGGAATTTAGGTTTATTTGAAAGCGTAGTTTGGTCAAATACTAACGGAAGAGGATTCGATCCCAACTTTATCAATCCAATCATTTTTTATAGAGCTGTGGAATTTGCTTCTTCACCAAAATCGGGGAATGCCTTGTTAGGAATCACGTCTAAATATAAATTCAACAGTAAATTTAGTGCTTACGGACAATTTTTAATTGATGAATTTTCGGTTGGCGATGTTTCGAAAGGAAATAAAAGTTGGAAAAACAAATTCGGATACCAAATTGGAGCCAAATATTTCAACGCGTTCGATATTGAAAACTTAACACTACAAGCCGAATATAATATAGTTCGTCCGTATGTGTATTCTCATAGTGCTACACTTACTAATTATACGCACAACAACCAAAGTATGGGACATGCTTGGGGTGCCAACTTTAAAGAGTTAATTGGAATTGCGTGTTACACCAAAAACAGATATTTTTCACAAGCGAAATTGATTTACGGAAAAAGAGGTTTCGATTATACTGACGGAACCAACAATTTCAACTACGGAACCAATTTATTTATCCCATACGATAGCGAAACCAATCCAAGACCTTATGATGAAGGTGCTTTCGCCGGACAAGGAAATACAACTACAATCTTAATTGGTGATTTCACTGCAGGATACATTATCAATCCAAGTTCGAATTTGAAAGTATTTGCCAATATAATTCACAGAAGTTTCGACCCAACCAAAACATCAGCAACTTTTGAAAAATCAAACACCACTTGGGTTTCTGTTGGGATTTCTACAGATTTATTTAATTGGTATTTTGATTATTAATGGTTAAATAAATTTAATAACCCAATAGCGCTGATTTGCAATCCGTGCTAATTAAATGTATTGCTATTAAGTAGTGGGTATGTATAAGTTATGCGTCAGCTTAAACCACAAACAATAAAACTATGAGAAAAATAATTTTTATTTTTACTGTAATGTTTAATCTTTTATCAAATGGTCAAGAGAAAAACAATGAATTTTATTATGATAAATTAAAAGAAGTAGAAGGAACTGATTATGTTATAGGGTTTCATTTTAGTAGATATATAGTTAATGATTCAAATTTTAGTTCTTTAATTTTTATTAATACTAAAACTGGTAAAAAAAATCAAGTTGATTTTCCCAAAGACACTAGAGTTGGAATGCCCGAACAAATTAAAATTGATAGTTTAAATATCAATTTAATATTTGTTCGAGTAAATTCTCTTGAACAAAACGCAAATAATAAAAGTTATAATATTAATCCATCACAAATAATTATTTTATCAACAGATGGTAAAACAAAAACTCAATTGACAGATAATGATTTTTTTGTAAAACATTTAACTTATAATAAAAACACTGGAACAATGGTAGTTTCTGGCTATTATGACAAGAACAAAAACAACAAGTTTGACGAACAGGATAATAGCGATATAATTCTATATAATTTAAAAACTCTCAAAAGAATAAATTAGTACTAAAAAAGCCGAACGCATAACAAGCGTTTTACACAATAGCGAATTTTGTAGTAAAATCACGTTTCCGTTTCGTAAGAAATTTTATCTTTAACAGACAATAAGTAGTTCCGAAGTTCGCAACCTCGCCAAGCGCCGGAACATTAGCAGAAATTCATAAAAACTAGAACAATGAAAAAAGGTATTTTAACATCTATCATCGCAATCTTTGTAATGGTTTCGGGGTACGCTCAAAATTATGATTTCGACTTGTTAGCGCAATACAGAATTAATGTTGATAGTTATAAGCACGATCGAATTACTTACGCAAATTCTAAAAATGATTCCTATTTTCTAAGTGTTACTTCGAGTAATGGTAAACTCAAGGGCGTATTGTATGATTTAGATAAGTTTATTATGTTTAATTATTTAGTAAATGAGTCAAAGGTCAATGATGAAATATATTTTGATTTTGTTTACGTAGATTCCGATACAATAAAATATCATAAATCTTTCTACGGATATGAATTTACTAATGAGGAAATAAAAGCAGACAGCATTTCCAAGACGATAATTGTTAATGCATATGAAGGAAAAAAGCGAAAGAAGGCTAAAATGTCACTAGAAATGGATATGATTGAAGCAAAAAGCAATTTATTCCCGCTTTTTAGATTTTGTTGCCTTCACCCGTTTGAACTTTTACAAAATTTGAATTTTTCAGGAAATTACTTAGTTAAAAAAGGGAAAGGATTTACGTTAATGGGAAAACCGGTTGAGCTTGAACTTGTAGAATTTAGAGATGTTAAGCTGAGATTGAAAACCTCAAAAATATAAATGAACTTCTGCTAACAACGGTTTGGCACAATAGCTACTTTTACCTTAAACAACACGCTCGATTTTCTAACTTAACAAGAAATAAACGTTCCACGCAGCCCCGGAACGTTAGCCAACAATAAAAAAACAAACGATACTATATTCAGATAGTATATTAAGATAAAACTAAGACTTAAAATTTATAATGAAAAAAACGATACTAAATTCAATACTATTTATCCTTTTAAATACAATTTACGGCTATTCTCAAACACCAACTTTTGATGCTACTTTTGGAACAAACGGCAAAGTTTATGAAGACTTTATCTCTGGAAGTAATGAATTTTCACAAATCGTTCTTCAGAGTGATGGTAAAATAGTAGCTTCAGGTGCTGTTGCTACGAATGATCCATATACACAATGTTTAGTTGTCAGATTTAACACAGATGGTAGTGTTGACACTACTTTTGGTAATAATGGAACTGTAGTCACAAATAGTAACCAAGCATATGCACATAGTATAGCATTACAAAATGACGGAAAAATTTTGATAACAGGTGGGATCGAATTGCCAAATAATAATGCTGAAATTTTGGTTACCAGATTAAATTCAAATGGAACAATAGATACAACATTTGGTAACTCTGGCAATACTATTATTTCTCTTCCAACAACAGATGAAGAAGGATTATCAATTCTAATAGATCCTGCAGGAAATATATATATAGGAGGATATAGTAACAATAATTCATTTATTGTTCGATTAAATCAAAATGGTTCTATTGACAATGCCTTTGCGAACAATGGTACAGCGATTGTTAATGGAGAAATCTTATATGATTTGGAATTTTTGAATGATGGTAAAATTCTTTGTATTGGTAACAACGTTAATAGTCTTACTTTATCAAAATTAAATACTGATGGTACATTTGATACTTCATTCGATGGAGATGGAATGGTTTCAACCACTTTTGGTCCAAATGAGTTTCCATATGCTAGAAAAGCCGTTATACTTAATAATGGCGATTTTATTGTTGTAGGCCATGCATACCATAATTTAAAAAATAAGCCAGTCCTAGTAAGATATCACAGTAATGGAAGTCTTGATACTACATTTGGGAATAATGGAATAGTTATTAAAGATTTTGGTGGTATTATTGAAGGTTTTGGAGTTGATGCGGCTGTAGATTTAAACAATCACTTAATTGTTGGATATACAGCAGGTGTGGCAAGTAATTGGGACTTTGGAGTAGGATGCTATAATTTAGACGGAAGCGATGTGAATTCTTTTGGAACTAATGGAACTTTCATTTTTAATTTTGGAATTGAACCTGAGGGTTTCGCAAGTTTAGCCATCCAATCTGACAACAAAATTGTAATGGCTGGCTATAAAGATATTTCTTTAATGGCGCGTCTTGAAAATTCGATTTTATCAACCCATGAATTTGAATTAAATACTAATTTTACTTTATATCCGAATCCTATAAACAATGAAACAAAATTGGAATTCACATTAAATAGTTCAGAAAAATTATCATTTGAAATTTACAATACAAAAGGACAGCGATTAAAAACAATTACCAATAATAAAACATATAATTCTGGTAATAATGTAGAGAAAATTGATAATCTTGAATTTCTACCAAAAGGGATTTATTTTTTACGTATTTCAAATGAAGATAGGAGCAAATTTAAAAATATAACCTTTATAAAATAACCAGTTGCTATTTTAATTACAACCAGAGAGCGCGGATTTACTTCGTCAATTCTGTTAAAGCCTCGGGTGCAATCCGTACTAATCAAATATAAACGTTATAAAGTATTGGTTATGAATAAGTTGTGCGTAATGTCAAAAAAAAATACAAAATAGACGCAACCAAAAGACTTTAAAAGCATCTATAGAGAAAAGAAATATGAAAAAAATAAACCAAATCGGAATTGTCTTTTTATTATTCATGACAATAAGTTGCGAGAAATCAGAAGAAAAAACAAATATTGAACAAATTAATTGTTTACCACCTAATTTACAAAATGGAGTAATTGCTTTTTATTCTTTTGCTAATGGTTCATTAGATGATTCTTCAGGAAATAATTACAACTTAACAAATTCAACAACAGCAAGCTCTGGAATGGATAGAGCTGGAAATTCAAATTGCGCATTCATTTTTGTAAAAGCAAATAATGAATTTTTAAAATATACAAATCCAACTTTTTTAGATAATTTTCAAACCCTTCCTTTTTCGATTTCATTATGGTATAAACCATTATCGCTAAATTCGGGCTTTGAAGTTTTAATTGGAAGAGATTCTGGTCTACATTGTCCTAATACTTCTGGACAATGGTCAGTTTCACTATATGATTGTAGAAAACCAGTATTTGGTATCAATCAACATTCTTTATGGGATGATTATTCTAATAGTTTAGGCTGTGCTGAAACTTTAGCCGACTTATCAAATGTTTGGCAACATTTAGTTGTAACTTGTAACGGAACAGATTTAAAATTATACAAAAATGGTGTTTTAACAACTAGATTACCTGGATCTGGCTGTTCTACAAATATTCCAACTATAAACGCTGGAGATTTATTTTTAGGAAAAAATTATAATGGTTTATTGGATGATGTTATTATATATAACAATATACTTTCTCAATTTGAAATTACTCAATTGTATAATTTACAACCTTGTTGTCAATAATCAACACTACGCACAAAAGGCACTGCTCCCGATAGCGGATTTGCAATCCGTGCTAATCAAACTCATTCAATCCATATAAAATTTCCTTCATTTTAGTACCATTAATTTCAACCGGTTTATAAGCAATATTGAATTTATCAATAGCCACATCAATATCCGTTTTTAGTTTTTTGTATTCTAACGGAAGTTTGGTTTCGCATTGTTTTCCGTTTTCATAGCTATTCAAAATCACTTTAAACTTTTCGTAAAATTTGCCGCCTTGGTCAATAAAGTTATTATACATAGTAATAAACTGCAACAATCGATCAATTGGGAATTCTAAATTGACTTGCATTTTATATTGTTGTGTACCAGTTGTGGATTTCATTTTAGTTAAATACTCATCCATTTTTATCGTGACATTTTCCCAATCGTCATTTGTTCTGCAGTTTTCTAGTGTTGCTGTATAATTGATAGGTTTCGTGTAATCTTTAAATAAAATTTCAATTTCACTTTTCATTTTATCATTACTTTTCTGTAGAAAAGCTGTTTCGAAATAAATAGTATTCAAATCATTTTGCATGCGTAAAGTAAAATCTAAAATGCATTCAATATTGCTTAGTTCTTTTTCTTTTTCATCTTTAGTTAATGAAGAATTCAGCATATTAGTAAATGTTTGAATTACGGAAACAATAGTATTTGTTCCTAAAATTGAAGTCAAATCAAGTCCGGTTTTTTTGTCTTTTTTTGCAGCAACTAAGTTTTTTAATTTTTCAAATTCTGGATATTGATTTGGATTTGAAATTTTATTAATCTCGTTAAAAGTTCGAATAGAAGCAAAATGATGATCTAAACTTAATACCTTTTCATATAAAATTTTAATTATTTGTAATCCTTTTATATATCTAATTTTAGAAACATCACTAGTGTTGTCTTTTATTAATTGTCTTATTTCAGCATTAATTTGATCTTTCTGAATTAATAAATCCACTTTCTTTTTTGTTTTATATGTGGTAAGAAGAGAATGATCTATTGCTTTTGTTTTTTCAATTTTACTATTAATAAGAATTTCATATCTTAAATTAATTGAGCTTATTTCTAAATATAATTCTGAAATGATAACATTTGGATCTTTTTCAAAATTATTTGAAAAAGCAAAACCACTAAATAAAAGTGAAAAATATATAAAAAAGCGCTTACTCATTATTTAAGTTTTAAATTTTACTAAATAGTTTCAAGATGATTACTGCTTTATTATCAATTAGTTTTATTGGATAAAGTCCACTCTTTATTGTTGGTTTTTTTGAATTTAAATTTAAAAGATTAATGGTTTCAGAATTCAATTCAAAATCATAATCTTGATTAAAAAAGAATTTTTCTATTTCAGAAATAGTCTTGATTTCTTTACCAAAAAGAAATTTTTGTTCATCAATTGTAAGGGCTTCTGTTTTGATTGTTAGCTGTAATTCTGTTTCAGAAATTTTTAATAAATAAAACTTCTCAATATCCTGGTTTTTATTAGTACTAGTTTCAATTGTGCATAGGCCAACTCCACCTTTGCACTCTCTTCCTCTAATGTCAATTTCAAGTTTGTTTTCTATGTTTTGTGCGTTTATAATTGAGCAAAACAATATCAGTATAATAGTTGTTGTTTTCATTTTTTTAAAGTTTTTACTTGTGTTAATTTTATTTTTTGTTTTTAAAAAAGCGGTAAATTTTGATTTACCGCTTTTAATACTTAACTAAACAATTTAAGCAAAACATAGCATGACTTTTAAAGTCCTGTTCTTAATCACAACAATAATTAGAACTACAAAAAGCTGCTTTTTTTTCGATTCATAATGAATCTTTTCTTGAAATGGTATATCATTTCAGGTAGTATGATAAAAAAAAGATCCATTTTAATGTTTGAATGGCTTATAAAAAATTGTGATTTTTTCGTTTGGATCTTTTTTTAATATTTTTTAATGTTGGGTTTAATGAATTTTAATTCTAAATTTTGTTTTTTAGCAATTAAATATGATAGCATCTGAATAGTGATGCTTCTTTTCAATTTTTTTTTATTTCAATTTTTAATTCATCCCAATTTGGTTTACTATTTAATAAATTTTGCATTTCACATACATTTTCGGGAGTGATAATGTTATTATTTACAGATATAATTTCATCGTTAATATTGAAATTATTGTTGTCTGTATTTAATTTGAATCCAACCAAAAGTTTTGAATTAACTGCAATGCTTTGAATTGTGAAAGGAGGGATTTCTATATCAGTGTTTTCAATGTTATTTATTTTTTTAAAATAGACTACATTGTTTTTGAAATCAAAAATCCAATTAAATTTTTTTATAAATTTAATTCCTAATGTATTAATATGTAAATTATCGAAAACAGAAATTTTACAATTTATTTTTTCAGTTTCATTAAAAATAATATCAGCATTATAGTATGATTTTATTTTTTGAGATGAAATGCCATTAACGGTTTCTATTAAAGTATTAAATTCAACATTTGGTTGTTTAGATGATTTAAAATCTTCATTTTTAATAATTAAGCCGCCATTGTTTCCAGTATCAAATAAAAAATCTATTTTTTTATTATTAATAACTAAAGGCAAAATTATTTTGGAACCAAGTGTTTTTATTTTAGCACTACTTTTAGTGTAATTTTGAAATGTAAAATCTTTGTTTAAAATTTCAATTCTACTTTTTTCAAAATCTAACAAGACTGGTAATTCGCTATTTTCAATAAAATCAATACCAATAATACCAATATTGTTTGGATGCACTTCATTACAATATTTAGTTTTTTGTTTTAGAATTTTAATAAATCTAAAAATTTTATTTTTAGAAGTAAAAAAACCACTATTAGCTGTTGATGAAACAAAATTATATGATTGAATTGTCACGCCATTTGCTCCAACTATTTTTGTCCCTTTTTTTAAATCGTTGTTTTTGTTGATTTTTTGTAAAAACATACTATCAAGTAAAGCAGAACTTTGAGCACCAGTATCGAATAAAAAAATTCCACTCTCGTTATTTATTAATGTAGGTATATGTAGCTTGTTGTTTTCTAAAGTAAAACTCTGAATCGAATTTTCATTTAAAATCGATACTTGGTTTGAATAATCTTTATAGGAACTACATGAAATAATTGTAGAGCTTACAATTATTAATGATAATATGCTTTTAATAGTTTTATTACAATAGATTTTACTTCCTTTAAAAAAGTAGTTATCTAAGTAATACTTACATAAAGTTATTAGAATTAAAAAAATTAAAAACAATATTGATTTTGATATTATACTCATCGTTTTTTTATTTTTAATTCATCCCAATTTGCTGTATTATTTAATAAAATTACTGTTTCGCAAATGTTTTCAGATGTTATAGTTTTATCATTTACAGAGATGATTTCGTCGTTGAGTTGATATTCATTTAATTTTTTTTGCTTTATTGTAACTACAATTTTATTGTTTCTTTCAGATGCTCTATACTGAAACATTTTATTGTTTAAATCACTTTCAATTTCAATGTTGTTCTTTTTTATGTATACTTCATTATTATAAAAATCAATAATCCAATCAAAACCTTTGATGAAATTTATTCCAACATTTTGTGCTTTTATACTTTTGGAAATCAAAAGTGTTGAATTTACATTTATATCTCCAAGATTTATTTGCTGATTTTCATAAAAAATTTCTTCACCGTTTGTTCTGCCTGATGCTGTTTGAAAAAACTCACCTTCAAATGCAATATTTCTATCTTTTTCAAACTTCAAATTTTCATTATATGGAATGACTAGGTTGCCTAAAAAACCTGTGTCTAATTTAAATCGATATTCATTATTGTTTATATTTAGAAAAATAAATATTTGATTCATTTTGCATTCTGATTTTATTTTTTGATAACCTTCATTTAAAGCTATTTTTTTTTTATCTGAATCTGTTATATAGCTAATCTTACTATTTGTAAAATCCATTAATAATAACAAATCATCATTAAACATGATATCAACACCTAGGATTCCTTGAAATTCATTTTTTTTAGCACATTTATTGGTAGAAATCATATTCAAATATGAAAACACTTTGTTTTGAGAATAGAACAAAGGAGATTCTATTGAAGAAACAAGTATTTTACGTTTTGTTTTTTTTCTATCTGCGCCTTTTAAGCTTCCTATACCATTAAATGTTCTAGTTGAAAAATTTGAAATTGTTGTAGAATCTGTAATAACACTACTCGTTGCTCCAGTGTCAAACATGAAATTCACTTTGTTATTTTCTAATAAAGTTTCAAAGTAAATAAGATTGCTTTCTTTGTTGAAAGCGTAAGCTCCAATTTTGTTTCTTATTTCCTGATTTTTTATTGCCTTCATTTGTTTACAACTTATATTTATAAAGGTAATCACTAAAAGAAGTGTGATATTTTGTTTCATTTATTAGTTTTTATTTCAAGAATGAAACTGTTAAAAGGTAACTTCAACAGTTTCATTCAATGGTTTATATTTCTACGGTTTAATAATTTCAATAATTACTTCAATAATTGCTATTGCTAATTGACACCAAAATCCACATTTTGTTTTATTGATGGCCGTTAGGTTAGAAGCCCCGTGTTTTTGTCCTAAAGCAACTAATTCTGAAGCATCTCTACTCAATATTTCACATGTTGATGTATTGCTTGCTAAATCACTGTAAACCACTTTCATCAATTTTCCTTCAAAAGGATTGTATGGTGAAGGTGTAGTGAAATTTTTGACAAAATCTTCATAAGTTTGTCCTTTTTGATAAACAGATTTGCTTAAGGTAATTAATGAAACAACTTGCGTGTTTACAAGTAATTGTTTTTGATTTCCAGTTACTTCTTGGGCATTTCCAAAAACACTTAACATAACAGTGGCAATTAAGCCGAATACCATTTTTTTCATTATATTTGTTTTTTTAAAATTAATTGCAGTCAACTTAAGTACGCCAATACTGTTTAAAAGTTCGACTGCTTTTTTTATAGTTGGAATTTTCAATATTAAAAGCAAAGCCAACTTTCTCTTCACTCCTAACAAACAGTTTTTAAGAAATCTGATAATTCTTTTCTGTTCCTTATTTTTTACTTGCAAGTTTTTGTTTTCAGAACATTGCAAAGAAATGTGTTTTGTAATATAGAAAGCAAATTATCTGTATCTGTATTCCCGAATTCCGTGTCGAAATTCCAAAATTTCATACAACTTAATCTTAAGTTTTTTATTTTAAGATCGTTTTATGGGTAAAAATAATTTGGTTAAATCGTAAGAAAAACATTACTTTTGATTTTTTAATAATATTTTTATGATGAAAAGACGTTTATATCTATGCCTTTTAAGTGTTATCTTCTTCACTTTCAATTTACAAGCACAAAATTTTAAAAAACCACTAAGCTCATTATCTTATGATGAATTGAAAGATGCTTTTTTTAAGAATGAAGGAAAAATTGAAATCCAAAAAAAATATGTAAAAGCATTTTTGGGTAAAGCTAAAAAAGAAAACAATACTCCTAAGATTGCAAGAGGTTATTACTATTACTCATTGCTATACGATGATAACAGGAAAATTGTTTATTTTGATAGTATAATTAATAATGTAGTCCTACCCTCAGGTGAGAAAAATTTTCCTTTTGTTGCATATTTAGAAAAAGGGTATTTTTTATCAAAAAAGTATAGATACAACGATGCAATTAACAATTATTTAAAGGTAGAAAAATTAGCTTTTTCTAAGAATATAAATTATTATTATAAAGCAAAATTTGCTATTGGTATTTTAAAATCTGAGAAAATGGGTGAAGTTAAAGAGTCACTTCCTTTATTTTGGGAATGCTATGCTTTTTATAAAAGTCAAAAAAACAATCCAGATTTAACTTTTGATTATGAAGCGTCAATCTTTGCTTTAGCGGACACTTACAAATCAATAAAAAAAACAGATAGTGCAAGTTACTATAATAGATTGGGGTATTCTGAAACTAAAAGATCTAAAAATGAATATTTACATAATATTTTTATATTAAATGAAGGAGCTAATCAAGTATTAGTAAATAATTTTAAAGCAACTTTAGACAGTGTAACAAAAGCTTTACCTTATATAATTAAAAATAAAGACTATAATAATACACTTGCGGCATATTATTATAGGGCAAAGGCTTATCAAGGATTAGGTGTTAAAATTAAAGCAGTTGAAAATTATGTAAAAGTTGATTCTTTATATAGGTTAAATTTAGTCATTTCTCCAGAGTTTTCGGATGGTTATAAATTTTTAATAGATTATTATAATGAAAACGGAGATAAAGAAAATCGATTAAAATATTTAACGACTTACCTCGAAATTCAAAATCAATTTCAAAAGGAATACAAAGAATTATCTGTAAAACTTAAAAACGATTATGATTTACCAAATCTTGTAAAAGATAAAGAATCATTAATTAAGTCTTTAAAAACTGACGAGAAAAAATATTTTTGGTTAATCATTTTTTTAATTGGTTTTGCTTTATGTTTAGTGTCAATTAGTATATATCAAAGTAAACAGAAGAAAATATATAAATTAAATTTCGAAAAAATTATCAATCAGACTTCAAAACCTGAGATTCTTAATAATGTTGTTATGACTCAAACTCAAAAAAAAGACATTAACCTTTCCAATAGTTTGATTAAAGACATAAATGATAAATTGTTAAATTTCGAGAAAAACAAATTGTATAAAAACCCAAACATTAGTATTCAGTATTTGTCAAATGAGTTTGCTACTAATACAAAATACCTATCATTGGTTATAAATGAATATAAAAATAAATCGTTTATTAATTATATTAATGATTTAAGAGTTGATAATATTATTGAAGAATTAAAGCAAAATAAAAACCTTAGAAAATATACAATTGCTGCATTGGCAGAAGAAGCTGGTTTTAATACAGCTGAATCCTTTTCAAATGCTTTTTATAAACGAACAGAGATTAAACCATCATTTTTTGTTAAAGAATTAAATGGCATTTAGTCTATTGGTAATTAGGTTTTTATGATTTTTAAATACCGAAATTCTTGAATTTCGACAAGTATAATTTTATTAATTCAAAGGCAAAAATTAGGTTTGCAACTTAATTTTAAAACTAAAATATAATGAAAAAAGAAAGAAAATTCACGTTCGAAAAATTTGAAGTAGCCAAATTAAAAAATTTAAAAAAGATAACTGGTGGTGAGGATAATCAACCGATAAATACTACAAATGATGATTTCATTACTGACAAAATAAAACAACTTAGTTCAGGTTGGTGTTAACGAAATTTGTAAAATATACTCATCTATTACCTCATTAATGATGTTGGATGAGACTAAATTAAATAAGTATATGAGATTATTGACTTTTGTGGTTTGCATTATTTTAACATCATGTAAATCTAATTTTTCTAATAATAAAGAAAATAAGACAATATTGTTTCAAAGTGATTTCGTTAATAATTCAAACATTACATTATTAGAGAAATGGCATTTAGAAAATAAAAAAAAACATAAACAAAATGAAATAATTGTCGCTGTTTTAGATTCTCAAATCGATATAAATCATGAGGATTTAAAAGATCAAATTTGGGTAAATAAAAAAGAAATTCTAGGCAACAAAATTGATGAAGATGAGAATGGATATATTGACGATGTAAACGGATGGAATTTTACAGGTCATAAGTCAAACAATTTTACTAGATACAGGAATTTTGAATATTCGAGAATTGTTAGGTTGAAAAAGGAGTATCTAAAATTAAACATTAAAATCCCTTCAGATACTTTGCTTTTTTTAAATGAATATTCTCTTATAGATAATAAACAAAAGGAGGAGTTAGTTTATCACAAGAATTGGCTAAAATCAATTGAATATGCTTTTCGAATTCGACCAAAAACTATAGATACTTTAAAGTATTTTTTCCCAAAAGAAGACTATACTTATGAGCAATTAGATAGTTTGTACAAAAAAAATAAAATAAATGAAAAGACATTTAAACAGAGGAGAGATACTAATGATAGTGACTTAGGTGCTTTAATTAATTCTATGATGATAGCTATTCAAATGGGGCTTAAAGAAAAAGAACAATTATTTGAATCAAAAAATCAATTAGACTCCATAGTAAATAGAAATTTAAACATTGATTATGATGATAGAAAATTTATTGATGACAATAGCTATGTTCTGGAAAAAGGATATGGTAATAATAAATTGAATAACAACATATATCAACTAACTCATTGTACTGAAGTTTCATCAGTAATAGGCGGACAAAGAAATAATATAGGAGTAAATGGTTTTCATAATAAAATAAGAATAATGCCATTATGTATTTCTGTTTCTGGTGATGAGCATGATAAAGATATTGCTATGGCGATTTATTATGCAGTAGATAATGGCGCTAAAGTGATTAATATGTCTTTTGGGAAAGAGTTCACTTTAAATCAAGAATGGGTTACTGATGCATTTAGATATGCAGAAAAGCATAATGTGTTATTAGTGCATAGTTCGGGGAATAATAATTTTAATGTTGATAAAAATTCGTACTATCCAAGCGATATTGATTATGTAAGAAATAAAGATAATGAATTAGTAGGTAATTTCATTAATGTAGGTTCGATTTCAAAAAGAGCAGATAGTACTATGGTTTCTCCTTTTTCTAATTATGGAAAAGAAAATGTTGACATTTTTGCTCCTGGTGAAGAAATTTATGTTGCAAAACCAAATAATGAATACGGCTATGATTCTGGGACTTCACTAGCCGGCCCAATGGTCTCTGGAACTGCAGCTTTAATTTGGTTGTATTATCCAAAACTTACAGTTCATCAAGTGAAAAATATAATTTTAGAATCTGGTATATCAATTGATAAAATGGTTGTTAAACCTGGAACAAAAGATGAAATGGTTCCGTTTTCAGATTTATGTAAAACGGGTAAAATTTTGAATACATATAACGCTATGATGTTAGCCAAAAAAGTAAGTAAGCAATAAGAATAATGAAAGCGAATTCCATAAGTTGTTTTGATACTTTTATTTTAAGAACACCTTTGTTTCCAATAAATTTTTACACACAACTTCTTACTGATTATTCTTGTAATAAGTTGGTTGAGGTTTTAGATAACAACCTTATTAAAGAGGCGATTAAAATCGCTTCTCCTGAACTTATTGCTGAAATAGATAAATTACTAAGTAATCCAAAACAAATACTTCCCAATAAAAAAATAAATTTAGAATTAGCCTTGTTAAAATATATGGCAAGGCTTTCTTCCAGAGCTACTCCTTTCGGAAATTTTGCAGGTTGTAGTACTGGGATTTTTGCTAGCGAAACTTCAATTCAAATTGATAATATTGACAAGCATAAAGTGTTTACGCAATTTGACATGCATTATTGGATTGGTTTATTACAAGACATTTCTAAAAACCCATTTGTTCAATCTCATCTTGTTTATTATCCAAACTCATCATTATATAAGGTTGCTGATTTTTATAGATACATCGAATATCAATATGTAAATAAGAAAAGAGAACACACTTTGTCTTCTTTCAGGGTAAATCCTGTCTTAGATATTCTTATTGAAAATTCTAAAAAGGGTTTGAAATTTAATGAGTTGATTGAATTAATTATTGCTGATGCATCTGAATTTGAAGAAGCTAGTGAATTTGTTTTGGGATTAATTAATAACCAAATTTTAGTTAGTGAACTTGATGCTACAATTACAGGTAATTTTGATATTAAAAGGATTGTCAAAATCCTTGAAACTATTACTGATTTTAGTTTAGAATGTAACGTTTTAAGTGAAATGGATTTGCTTTTAGAAGGAAAAGTTAATCTTGTTGATTCTAAGCACCAATTTGAAAGTTTAAGAAAGTTAGTCGAAAAATTTGATAGTAAGTTTGAAGAAAAGTACTTGTTGCAAACAGATTTATATAAAAAAACGATTTGTGCTACCTTAGATAAAAAAGTGAGTTTTAAAATCAATAAAGCACTTCAGTTTTTAAGTAAGATTCGAAAAAATAAAGAAAACGGTAACTTAATTGATTTTAAGAAGGCTTTTCAAAAAAGATATGAAACTAGAGAAATGCCACTTTCAGTTGTTTTAGATTCAGAATTAGGAATTGGGTATCTTCAAAATACTAAAATGAATGATACACACACTGTTTTAGATAATTTCTCTTTTGAAAATAAGAGTAAGTCAAATTCAACAACAGAAGAATGGATAAAGCTTGATTACATTTTAGAGAAAAAACTAAAAGATGCCATTCGTAATTCTCAAGATGTTATTTTATTAGATGATAAAGATTTTGATTTTATTGAGAATGTAAATCAAAACATACCCAATACATTTTCTGTAATGGTTGAAATTTTATCCAAAAATAAGGAAGAAGTAATTTCAATAGAATCGTCTGGAAATTATAGCGCCGCAAAGTTAATCGGTAGATTTTGTAATGGAGATGAAGCTATTCATAATTTGGCCAATGAGATTATTAAAAAAGAAGCGGAATTAAATCCAAATAAAATCTTAGCGGAAATCGTTCATATTCCACAATCCAGAACAGGTAACGTATTAAGAAGGCCTTGCTTGAGAGACTACGAAATTCCGTATTTAGCGAATAGTATTTTGCCTTCTGCAAATCAAATTACAATAGAAGATTTGTATGTGTCAATAAAGAATAATAAAGTGGTTTTAAAATCGAAATCTCTAAATAAAGAAATCATTCCTTGTTTGTCTAACGCGCATAATTATTCTTATAATTCTTTGCCGATATATCATTTTTTGTGCGATTTACAAGGACAGTCTGTGCAACCAATTCCAAGTTTCAATTGGGGGATTCTAAAAAATCATCATAACTATTTCCCAAGAGTAATCTATTCTGGTGTTATCTTATCTAAAGCAAAATGGATTGTTAATTATAATGAGCTTGAAGAATTTGTTAAATTAATTTTTACTAATCAAATGATAAATGATTTTAAATCATGGAAACAAGTTAGGAAAATCCCTCAATATGTCAATTTAGTGAATGGCGACAATACCTTGTTGTTAGATTTGAATTTGGAAATCGGAATTATTTTGTTTCTCAAAACTATTAAACCTAATTCGAAAATTATTTTGGAAGAGTTTTTATTTGAAGATAATTCAGTAGTGAAAGATGTAGATTCAAATTCTTTCGCAAACCAGTTTGTAGTTTCGTTCTATAAAGTAAATAAAAATGAATAGAGTCTTTAGCTTAGGAAGTGAATGGGTGTATTTTAAAATTTATTCAGGTTATAAAATTGCCGATGTTATTCTGTTAGAATATTTAAAAGAGAAAATAGAATTGCTTGAGTCAGAAAATTATATTAAAAAATGGTTTTTTATAAGATATAACGATTCGGATAGCCATATAAGAATTCGATTTCAAGTGACTAAAACCGAAAATGTTTTTCATGTGATAAAAGAACTGAATCCTGTTTTTGAAGATGTATTACAAAAAAACTTCATTTGGAAACTTCAAAGCGATACCTATTTAAGAGAAATCGAACGCTATGGATTAAACACTATGGAAGATTCTGAAACACTATTTTATTTTGATAGCAAAATGATAATAGACTATTTAGTTTTGAAAAAAAATTTCGAAAATGAGGAAACTCAATTGCTTTTTAGTTTGCTTTCCATAGATAGTTTTTTAAATACATTTTCTTTATCAACTTCAGATAGACTTAGGTTGCTAGACGATATGCAATTAGCTTTTAAACAAGAATTTAACGCTACAAAAGTTTTAAAAAGTGAGTTAGATAAACACTATAGAGAATTAGAAAAAGAAATTTCAAATTGCATGAATTTTGTTTCAAATCATGAATTATCTCCATTGTATGAAATAGTTGAAGCAAAGTCTAAAAACATAAAAACAGTTGTAAAATCAATTAAATCAAATTTAGAAATCAATTTGAACTCCTTTCTTTCTAGTCATATTCATATGATGATAAACAGACAATTCACCTCTAGACAAAGAGAATATGAAACCTTAATTTATGATCATTTGTTCCGGTATTATAAAACGTGTTTTTATAGAAAAGCAAAACAACTACACTATGAGTAAATTTAAAATAATACTTTTTCTCTTAGCTTTATCAAGCTGTAAATCCAATTCTTTAAAACCTGTTACGTATTTACAGGAAATTAAAAAATTAAAAATTAATGAATTAAAAAATTGGCAAAATTTAGATATTCAAGAAGATAGCGTTCCAGGTATTAGTTTGAATAAATTACAAAGTAAAAAGTTTATAAAAAAACATTTTAAACCCATAATTGTTGCAGTTATTGATAGCTATATTGATGTTAAACACGAAGATTTGAAAAATCAAATTTGGATTAATAATAAAGAAATTCCGAATAATAATATTGATGACGATAAAAATGGTTATGTTGATGATGTGAATGGCTGGAACTTTTTAGGAAATAAAGAGGGGCAAAGTACATTTAGATTAAATTATGACGCAACAAGAAGATTAAGGAATTTACTAAATAAAAATATTGACACTACAAATTTTAAAGGCAATAAATTAGATTCTTTAGAATTTATTGATATTAAAACTTCTTTAATGAAAATTAAAAAAAAATATAATTCAAAATTAGAAGATTCCAAATATTATCAAGAAGCTTATGTTTCCTCATTTAAAAGAATGAATGAAATATTTAAAAGTGATAAATATTCATTAGTACAAGTCGATAGTTTGTTTAAACTTAGAGAGTTTGATGCGGATGATAATTTATATTATGATATGTATTTTGTTAGAGATTTTTTAAAAACAAACAACAATAAAGCTTGGATTGATTTATTTGAAGAAAAAACAAAAGGTGAACTACCTACGTCTTTAAATCCAATATTTAATGAAAATGATATTATAAAAGATAAAGAAACGGATATTACTGATAAAGATTATGGTAATAATCAAATTTCTAAATATTCAAATAAAACTTGGCATAGTACTATGATGTCGGGCATGATAGTAGCTAATAATGAAAATGAAATTGGAATAAAAGGATTTGGAAATCATATTAAAGTAATGCCTTTAGTTGTCTCCTCAGCATCGGGTAATAATAGAGATAAAGATATAGCGCTTGCTATCGAATACGCTGTTAATAATGGCGCAAAAGTAATAAATATGAGTTTTGGTAAATCTTCTCCTATATATCCAGAATGGATGCAAAAATCGTTAGTTTATGCTAAAGAAAAGGATGTTTTAGTGATTGTTTCTGCTGGAAATGGTAGTGAAAATTTAGATAAAGTATTTTCTTATCCAAATGATTATTATAATGTTGAAGATGAAAATGAATACATTGGTAATTTATTAATCGTAGGCGGTGTTAATCATGAAGTGAATGAAAAATTAGTTTATAAATATTCTAATTATGGTAAAAAAAATGTTGATATCGTGGCCCCTGCAACAGATATTTGGTGTTTAGATCCATTGCGTAAATATGCTATGGATGACGGAACTTCTTTTTCAGCAGCATTAACTTCTGGTTCAGCCGCATTGCTAAGATCTTGTTATCCAAATTTAACAGCTAAACAAGTAAAAGATATTATTTTACAATCTGGAATTAAATACGAAATTGAAGTTTTTATCCCTGGAGCTGAAAATAAAAAAGTAAAATTTTCTGAATTATCTAAATCCGGGAGTGTTTTGAATATTTATAACGCTATGATTTTAGCGGAAAAAATCAGTAAATAATGTAATTATGAAAATAAAAATAAGTGTGGTTTTGTTATTTAGCTCAATTATGTATGGGCAAAACGCTATAAAAGCACCATCACAATCAGTAAAAGAAGTTTATTTCGGAAAAGAAATTGTTGATGAATACAGAAATATTGAAAATTTAAAAGATTCTACAGTACTTAATTGGTTAAAAGCGGAAACGAATTTAACAAAGGCTACTTTAAGTTCAATTTCCGGTAGAAATGATTTTTTTAATAGATTGTTGAAAATAGATGATAAGCTCGATTTTGTTTACTTCGGCTACAAAGAAATTGAAAACGTAGGGGTTTTTTATTTAAAGGAATCTGTAAAAGAGAAAACTACCAAATTGTTTTTTAGAAAAAATTTAGAGAGTGAAGAAGTCTTGTTGTTTGAGCCATCCAGTTTTAAACAAAATGAAAACAAAGAACATGTAATAAGTTATTTTAATCCTAGCACCGACGGGAGTAAAGTAGCTATTGCGCTTACCGAAGGTGGAAAAGAAGTTTCAGAAATAGTAATTTATGATGTTATTAATAAGAAAGTATTACCAGATGTCATTACTAATAATTGGGCCGCAGAATTAGGAGGGATATTTTGGCTGAAAGATAACTTAAGTTTTATTTATATACACATCCCAAATATCGATAATAAACATCCCGAATTTATTAAAAATACACAGTCAGTAATTTACAAAATTGGAGATAATAGTTTAGAGCATAAAGATGTTTTCTCGAGATCAAATAACCCTGAATGTGATATTAAAAGCGAAGATTTCCCTATCATTAGCTATATAAATAAAAGTAATAACTTAATTTTTGGTATTACTGCAGGAGCTACGCCATATTCGGACACCTATTATTCCAAAGCAAATGATGTTAAAGAAGGGAAGTTGATTTGGAAAAAACTTTACAGTAAAGAGAATAACATTAAAGAGTTTGTAATTGATAAAGACAATTTTATTTATATAACAGAGATTAATGGTCAAAGTATAATTTGTAAAACCTTATTAAGTAATGCGAACTTCAACAAACCAGACATTGTTTTTGAGAGTATTAAAGATGAAATAATTAATTCAATCGTTAAGGTAAAAGAAGGTTTTTACTTTACTACATTGAAAAATGGAATTTCTGCAAAGCTTTACTTTTATAATAATAAAGTTAACGAAATAACTTTACCATTTCTTTCTGGTAAAATAATGATATCAAATATCGATGAGAATTCTAATGAACTAATCGTTTATTGTTCGGGTTGGACAAAGAAAAAGAAAAGATTTAAGTATGTTTTTGGTGAAAACATTTTTAAAGAAGCAGATCTAAATAAAGATATAAGTCTTGTAAACACTGATGAAATTGTAGTTGAGGAAATCGAGATAAAAACTCATGATGGATTAGATTTGCCGCTTACAATAATATATAAAAAAGGGTTAAAAAAGAATAGTAAAAATAGAGTTTACATGACTGGTTATGGTAGTTATGGGAGTTCATATAAGCCCTTTTTCTCGCCTTACTCATTATTGTGGGTTGAAGATGGAGGAATTCTAGTTTATACCCATGTTCGTGGTGGTGGAGAAAAAGGAGACATTTGGCACAAAGGAGGTTTTAAAGAGACAAAACCGAATACTTGGAAAGATTTTATTTCTAGTGCGGAGTATTTAATTGAAAAGAAATACACTTTACCAAAATTTATTGGCATTACTGGAGGTAGTGCGGGTGGGATTCTAATAGGTAGAGCCATTACTGAAAGGCCAGATTTATTTAAAGCGGCCATTATTGATGTCGGAATTTTAAATCCATTAAGATTTGAACATACGCCAAACGGGCAAAATAACGTTAAAGAGTTTGGTAGTGTAAAAATAGAAAATGAATTTAACGCTTTGTATGAAATGGATTCGTATCATCATATTCAAATGGGAGTTGATTATCCGGCTACCTTAGTTACAACAGGAATAAATGATTCACGAGTAATTGCTTGGATTCCTGCTAAATTTGCGGCAAAACTAAAAGCATATAATTTTGGAAAAAACCCTATTTTCTTATCAGTAGATTTTAATGGCGGTCATTCAGGTAATGATTCTATTGATAATTTCCATGGTAGTTTGGCAGATGAATTTGCATTTTTCTATTGGCAATTAGGTGATAAAAACTATAAATTGAAAAATTAATGATAACCTCAATGTAATCATATATTTGTTTATGTTCTTGTATAGACCTGACAGGTTTTTAAAACCTGTCAGGTCTATTCTGTCTTTCATTATAAGAATTTGCTAGAGAAGTATTGCATAAACCAAAATCTTCTTACTATCTTTGCCCTCGATTAAAAATTCACTTTTGGAAACAAATACCATAACCCTAAAATCAATCTTTTTAGATTTTAAAGAAATCACCAAAGCAGGCTTAGCCATAAGTGTGGTTTTTTCTTCTATTGTTGGTTATTTATTGGGGTTTTCAGATAAATATCCTTTCAGCCTTACTGCCCTTTTATTATTAGCCATTGGCGGATATTGTATGGTAGGCGCGTCAAATATTTTCAATCAGGTTATTGAAAAAGATTTAGATGCGAAAATGGACAGAACTAAAAACCGTCCCGTACCATCAGGTAGAATGTCAGTCAACAAAGCCTTAACTTTAGGGTTTGTTTTAACTTTTATAGGTTTAGTCGTTTTATATTTCATCAATCCAAAAACAGCTATGTTCGGTGCGATTTCCATATTTATGTATGTAAGTTTGTACACGCCATTAAAAACATTAACACCATTATCAGTTTTTGTTGGAGCTTTTCCAGGAGCGATCCCTTTTATGTTAGGATGGGTAGCTGCAACAGGAAGTTTTGGTATTGAAGCAGGAACCTTATTTTTAATTCAGTTTTTCTGGCAGTTTCCTCACTTTTGGGCAATCGGTTGGTTCTTATTTGAAGATTATGAAAAAGCAGGTTTCTTTATGTTGCCAACAGGTAAACGCGATAAGAAAACAGCTATTCAAACGATATTATACACCTTTTGGTTAATTATAGCGTCGGTTCTGCCAGCTTTTGGTTTTACGGGAAGATTACAATTATCTGTAGTAGGAGCAGTCATCGTATTTGTATTAGGTTGTTGGATGATGTATCACGCGATTCAACTATATAAGAACATGGATGCAAAAACTGCTAAAAGATTGATGTTAGTTAGCGTAACTTACATAACTTTGCTGCAGATTGTTTATGTCATCGATAAATTTGTATAAACACATAGAATATAAATAAAATTAAATAATGGAAAGCATTTCAATACAAGAGGCTTACGATAAAAAAGCAAAAACATACAAAATGTTGTTATACTTCGGTATGATTAGTATTATTATGATTTTTGCAGGATTAACAAGTGCGTTCGTAGTAAGTAAACAACGCCCAGATTGGTTAAAAGAGTTAGCCATTCCAGATACTTTCACATACAGTACAATTGTTTTAATAGTAAGTAGTATTACTTTCTATTTGGCAAAAAAAGCAATAAAAGCAAATAACCAGTCTTTAACTACGGTGTATTTATTAATCACTCTAGGATTAGGTTTAACGTTTGTCTATCTTCAGTTCAAAGGGTTCGATTTATTGTTCAATCAAGGGTTAGTTCCTTTCGGTTCTTCAAGCAAAGTTACGGTCTCTTTTTTGTATGCTTTCGTGTTTGTACACGTTGCTCACCTGTTTGGAGGTATGATTTCGTTAATTTATGTAATTTATAATCATTATAAACAAAAATACAATTCGTCGCAATGCCTTGGTATTGAACTAAGTGGCATGTATTGGCACTTTATGGATTTTATTTGGGTTTACTTGTTTTTATTTTTCTATTTTTTCAAATAGAAAAAAATCAATAAATTTGGGAACTTTTTAACAATAACTATTTTATGAGCGCTACGGTTAATAATGAACACGCTTTAGACGGAGGTCCAGGACCAATGGGAGCCACTTATGGTAAAATGATGATGTGGTTTTTCATCGTATCAGATGCTTTAACCTTTTCAGGTTTTATCGCTGCTTACGGATTTTCTAGATTTAAATTTATCGAAACTTGGCCAATCGCCGATGAGGTATTTACTCACTTTCCATTCTTACACGGTGTAAACGCACCAATGTACTATGTGGCATTGATGACTTTTATCCTTATCTTTTCTTCAGTAACAATGGTAATTGCCGTTGATGCTGGGCACAAATTACAAAAAACAAAAGTTGCTGTCTACATGCTGCTTACTATTGTTGGTGGTTTTATGTTCTTAGGCTCACAAGCTTGGGAATGGAAAAACTTCATTAAAGGTGAGTACGGAGCTGTTGAAACTACTGGAGGTTCTATTCTACAATTCGTAAAAGTTGATAAAACTCAAAAGAACGGATATGCAAGAGTAAAATTAGAAGAGTTTGCTGCAACTTTACCAGAAGAAAGAGAGCAATTAACTAGAGAAAAAGGAGTTTGGTTCATGGAAGAATCTTCTATTCCTGCTTATTCAATTGAAGAAGTAAAAGCTGGTTTTGCAGCTCATCCTGAAGTTTTAGTTAGAACAGAGTTCATCGTTGACAAAGAAAAAACAGTTCTTTCTCGTGAAGAGTCTGTAAAAAAATTGAATGACGGTATAATTGTGGTTCAAGGTGCAGATTTAATAAGAAACGAATACGGACATAAACTATTTGCAGATTTCTTCTTCTTTATTACTGGATTCCACGGATTTCACGTATTCTCAGGAGTAATGCTTAATATCTTAGTTTTCTTCAATGTATTATTAGGTACTTACGAAAGAAGAAAAAGTTATGAAATGGTTGAGAAAGTTGGTTTATATTGGCACTTTGTCGATTTAGTATGGGTGTTTGTATTTACATTCTTCTATTTAGTTTAATTTTTAGTAAAAAGAAAATATTATGGCACACGCACATGAATCTAACATGAAAAGAATCTGGACAGTTTTCGGAATCTTATCTATCATAACAACAGTTGAGGTTTATTTAGGTATTACTAAACCAGATGCATTGTTTAGGGAAACTTTATTAAGTATGAGTTACTTAAACTGGATATTCATTATCTTAACAGTTGTTAAAGCATACTACATTATGTGGGCTTTTATGCACTTAGAAGGTGAAAAGAAAAGTTTACGTTGGTCTATCGTAGCTCCATTAGTATTCTTAATTTTATACTTATGCTTCATCGTATTAGTAGAAGCAGATTATATTTTTGAAGTATTTAAAAATTCTCATTACAAATGGATTTTTTAACAAAATATATATAAATCAATCCCGACTAACGTCGGGATTTTTTTTTACCTTTGTTTTTCAAAATTTAGCTACCAGTAATGAAAAAATATTTAGTATTATCTGTTCTATTCATCTTGCCTATAGTGGCTTATATGTTTTTCGCAACAGCCTCACACAATTCCCTTTTTCTTCCGATTATTTCAAAAAACCATTCTGATATTCCAAGTCAATTTGTTTCTTTAAACAAGGAGAATATTACTTTAGATAAAAACATTACGGTTTTAGGTTTTCCTGGAAGTGATATTGAAGAAGTAAAAGCGAATTTATTCAACTTAAATCAGAAAATTTACAATAAATACGGCGGTTTTAAAGACTTCCAAATGGTGATGATTTTGCCAGATGGGAATCAAGAAAAAATTAAAGCCATTATGTTAGAGTTTCGAAGATTGTCTAACGACTTAAAAAACTGGCATTTTCTTTTCGGAAAACCAGAAGATATCGAAACCTATTTTAATTCTTTCCATTTTAAAAATACATTAAACGATAAATCAGGAACTTCTTTCGTGTATATTATCGATAAAGAAAAATGTGTTCGAGGAAGAAAAGGTCAAAAAATTAAAGGAAAAGTAGAATACAGGGAATGTTACAATACCATTTCAGCTGCAGAATTGCATAACGAAATGTCTGACGACGTAAAAATTCTACTTCGCGAATACCGTTTAGCCTTGAAAAAGAACAAACGTAAAGACGAATTTAGAGATAAAATTGAACAAGAAGTTAAGAAGAACTAAAGAGCCAAGTAAAAAGTAAAAAGAATCAAGTATATTAAGTTGTTTAATTCTAGTAATGTCACACTGAGCGGAGTCGAAGTGTTTCGTTTAAAAACATAATCATGAAAAAAAACTCATACATCGGAATATCATTTATCATTTTATTGTTCGGAATTTGGACAGTGAAAGAATTAACCGAAAAATTTAAGGATAATGGTTTAGTGAACTTAGACAAAAAAGTGCCTACGTTTGAATTGACCGACCAAAATGGTAAAAAAATATCTAACAAATCATATGAAGGAAAAGTGTATGTAGTAGAGTTTTTCTTCGCGTCTTGTCCAACTATTTGTCCGAAAATGAATCAAAACATGTTGCAATTGCAAGAAACGTTTTATGGCGATTTGAATTTCGGAATTGCTTCTATAACTATTGATCCAGAAAACGATACAGTTGCTTCCTTAAATGAACACGCTAAAAAACTAGGTGCAAAACATTCTAATTGGCATTTTCTAACAGGCGATTACGACTATATTATGAATTTAGCTAACAAAGGATTTAATATTTTTGCTGGAAAAAATGAAAAAGTCCAAGGCGGTTTTGAACATTCTGGATTATTCGCTTTAATCGATAAAGAAGGAAATATCAGATGTAGAAAAGATAAATTCGGTAATCCAATTTTATACTACGATGGTTTAGAACAAACTGGAATCGACGCAATCAAAGAAGACATCAAATTATTATTAGAAGAGTAAATTTAAATCAGTTTAATCTGCGTGCCTAAAAATAAACACATTATGGAAAACAACATAGAAACAAAATACAACAAACTAATTACAGCCGTATCCATCATTATTCCACTTGCAGTAGCAGCATTGTTTGGAGTTAACTTAAGAAAATTAGGATACGATGTAGAACCGTTAAATTTTTTACCTCCAATTTATGCTACTATTAATGGTATTACAGCAGTTTTATTAATTACAGCAGTTTTAGCAATTAAAAACGGAAAAAGAAAACTACATGAAAACTTAATGAAAACTGCAATTGCATGTTCTATTGCGTTTCTGTTAATGTATGTGGCGTATCACATGACCTCAATTTCTGCAGTTTATGGAGATGTAAATCATAATTCTATTTTAGAGGAATCTGAAAAATTAGCTGTAGGAAGTTCAAGAGCTATTTATTTGATTATTCTTTTAACCCATATTGCCCTTTCAGTAATTATCATTCCATTAGTTTTAATTACTTATGTGAGAGCTTTAGCACAACGTTTTGACAGGCATAAAAAAATTGCCAAGATTACGTTTCCAATTTGGTTATATGTTGCTATTACTGGTGTTGTGGTTTATGTAATGATTTCTCCGTATTATGTTAAATAAAGTTAGAAGTTGGAAGCAGGAAGTTGGAAGTAAAGCTGTAGTTTTTGCTATTGCCTTTTGCCTTTTGCCTTTTGCCTCAATTGGACAGTGCGCTATGTGTCGAGCTTCCTTACAAAACGAAGCAAATAAAGCTGCAGCAGAAGGCGTAAACGATGGAATTGTGTATTTAATGGCAATACCTTACATTTTAGTAGCTGGTGTTTTTTACGCGGTTTACAGACTAAAACAAAAAAAGAAAGAACTTAATTAGAATGAGGAATTTACTTTTGTTTGGATTGTTTTTATTTTTAAGTTGTGATCGTGTTTCAGATAAATTAACGACTATTAGTGAAGATCTGGATTTCAATCATACACTTAATACTTCAAATACTTTAAAAGTAGAAGTTTTTACAGGTTTTGATAAAGATAGTTTTAGAGTGTTTGATGAGAAAAATATTTTACTAAGTGCGAAAATCGATGAATTGAAAACGCTTATCGATAATGCTTCTAGAAATGGATATGATTGTTGTACTTCTGAAGATTTTATTTTTAAATTTTATGATGATACTGATTTAATTGATTCTTTCTCTGTAAGTACAACCGAAAGTTTAGATTATGTCATATTGTATGAACAAGGCTGTCAGTATTCCTATTCAATTAATAAAAAAGATTGGAATAAATATTTTAAAGAAATAAATTAAAAAATCCCGACTCGTTTCAAAACCAGTCGGGATTTTTTTATTCTTAAATCGTAAATCAAAAATCTTAAATAAGATTAATCCATTCCGTCAATCGTAATTTTCATTGTTCCTGTAGAAGTAATAAAAGCCACAATTCCTTTTTCGGTTAGTTCCATTTTTTCAAAGATGAAATCATTTAATTTTCCATTTACAAAAACACCTTTCATAGGTGAGTAATTCGTTAAATACGGCAACATGTTTTTCTTGCCTTCGTCTAAATTGGGTTTGATAGAATATTTACAACTTTCTTTAATTTTATTCAAAATCATGCCTTGTAACAACCAATTAGCAGTTCGAGTTAAAATGCCTTTGGTGTTTAAAACATAATCCATTTCTTCAAAATAAATTTCTTTGGTTTCTGAATTGTATTTTGGAATTCCCGCTAAATAAATCGTACCGTTTACAGAACCTAACATGTCTAACGCAATAATCATTTTGCCATCTTTATACCATAAATCGACTTTTTGAACAGTAATTTTTCGTTTTCCAGAACCAAATTCCTGACCTAAAAAATTTTTCGTCATAATTCTGCTTGCACTTTCATAAGTAGAAACCGCTGCAACTGAAGCATTAAAATCGGATGGAATTTTACTTACCGCTTTCGAAACAATTTTCGTTTTATCAAATCCGTTTTTTGGTTTTTGTCCGATTAAGGTTTGCATCTGACATTTCATGCCTAAATTCATCGTAATTTTTGAATGACTCAAAACCGCATTCGTGCTGTAAATTTCATTCGGAACTAATTTAAACCATGTTTCATATGCTTCATTAGCCATAAATGGAGTAGAAATAGTTTCTAAAACATCCATTACTTGTTCTTTAAAATCGCAGCTTTTATTAATCGCTTCATCAATCATCTTAGCTACTTTTCCTTTAAAAATAGATAAAGTCGGATTGATAATATAAGTAATCGGAACATTTTTTCCAGCTACCAAAATACTCGGACTTTCGCTCCATTCGAAATCTTCGATTTTAGAAGTCGTGTTTAATTTCCAATTCGCAAAATTAGCTTTGCTATTTAAAGTTATGGTTCCGTTTAAGTTGATTTCTCTCGTATCGTTTAAACCCATAAACTCAGTTCCATATTTGATCTTAGCCCATATTTTTAATGGAATAACAGAAACTATTTCACCGTTTTTCTCCATCAATTTAATGTCCGATGTTTTCCAAATTTTCATTTCAGTTTTATCGTCACTCAAAATGGAGTCGTTGTAAATTAATCCTTTTAAGTTTTTGTTCAAATGAAATTCAATCTCTTTCATGCTTACTTCCATTGGCATGGAAATTAAGGAAGTTTTATTGCTATAAACAATTGGTGCATTATCAGTTGGCTCTGGTTTTATTGTATCAATTCTTTTTGTAGTACTGCAACTAAAAAGCCCGAGAGTTACCATTCCGAAAAGCAAAATTTTAATTTTTAAATTCATGTTATTATAAATATATTATGATGACAACGCCAAGAAATTCAAAATATTGTTTTTTAAAAAATCTTCTGATTTAGCGTTTTTCAGGCATAAAAGTAAAATTTTAATTGTAAAGTGTAACATTTTTTTCAAAAATTGGTCAAATAGGAAAACAATTATAATAATGAAGTCAGTACAACTAGTATTTGTATTATTTTTTGTGAGTGTTGCGTCTTTTGCCCAAGAAAAAAAATGGACCTTAAAAGAATGCATCAATCACGCCATTAAAAATAATATTTCCATAAAGCAATCGGAATTAGATTTACAAACCACCGCCATTTCTAAAAAAGATGCGATTGGTAATTTTCTACCAAGTTTAAACGGAAGTGCTTCCCATGGATGGAATTTCGGATTTAGTATTAATCCAATTACCAACGATAGAACCAATCAAACCAATCAGTTTTCTAGTTTTGGTTTAAACGGTGGTTTTGATGTGTATAAAGGGTTGCAAAATGTGAATCAGTTAAGAAAAGCGAATTTATCCATTATTGCTTCTCAATATCAATTGACAAAAATGCAAGAAGATGTTGCCTTAAATGTAGCGAATGCCTATTTGCAAATTTTGTTCAATAAAGAAAATTTGAAAGTGCAAACTGTACAAAATTTATTGGATACTAAGCAATATAACAGAACCGTTCAATTGGTAGAAGCTGGAAATGTGCCTAAAGGCGATTTATTAGATATTCAAGCAACTATGGCTTCTGGAAAGCAACGTGTAATTGTTGCTGAAAATGCTTTAATGTTGTCAAAATTAAGTTTAGCGCAATTGCTTCAAATTCAAGATTTTCAAAATTTTGATGTTTCGGATGAAGATATGCCGACTATGTTGTCCACTATTTTAAGTGAAACACCAGATGCAGTTATTGCTAAAGCAAAAGAGAGTAGAACAGAATTAAAACTGGCCAAAGCCAATTTAGAAATCGCTAACAAAGATATTCAAATTGCTAAAGGTGCTTTTCAACCTACACTTAGTGTGAATTATGGTTTGAATTCAAATATTAGTTATAATAAAATTCCTTATTTGAATCAATCTACTGGAGCAATTGATTACAATAGAGCGAGTCCGTTTTTTCAACAATTCGAAAATAATTTCGGACAAAATATTGGTGTTCAAATGAATATTCCAATTTTTAATGGATTTGCAACTCGAAACAATGTACAAAGAAATAAAGTCAATTACGAAAAAGTAAAACTAAATGTTTCACAACAAGAATTAGAGGTAGAACGTAATGTTTTTACAGCTTATACCGATACAAAAGCAGCTAAAGAAAGTTATGAAGCTGCTTTACAAATTGAAAAAGCTCGTGAATTAGCCATGCAATATGCGAAAGACAGATACGAAATTGGTATGATGAATATTTTCGATTACAACCAATCTCAAACCGCATTCGTAAATGCACAATCAGAAGTATTAAGAACCAAGTACGATTATATTTTTAGAATCAAAATTTTAGAATTTTATTTCGGAATTCCACTTATAGAAAAACAATAAAGCCATGTCAAGAAAAAAATTATTTATCATTTTAGGAAGTGTAGTTGCAGTAATTGCACTATTAATTGTTCTGAAAAAATCTGGAAAAATTGGAAGTAACGATGACGGTAAAGTTGTTGAAGTTTCTAAAGCGCAAACAATGACAGTTGTTGAGACGGTTTCTGCTACTGGTAAAATTCAACCAGAAATTGAAATTAAAATTATGCCAGAAGTTTCAGGTGAAGTTATTGCTTTAAATGTAAAAGAAGGTCAAGAAGTTAAAAAAGGACAATTGTTAGTGAAAATTAATCCAGATATTTATACTTCTGGTGTAGATAGAACTGTGGCATCGTTGTCAACTTCAAAAGCAGGTGTAAGTCAAGCCGATGCTCAAGTTAAAGAAGCAAAAGCGAATTACGATAGAAATAAAAAACTATATGATAAAGGTGTAATTTCTCGTTCAGAATGGGACAGAATTGTTTCTGCTTATGAAGTAGCTGTGGCTAGTAAACAATCGGCATATTATCAAATGAAATCGGCTTCGGCAAACGTAACAGAAGCTAGCGATAACTTAAAAAGAACAACTATTTTCGCGCCAGCAGATGGAACAATCTCTAAATTAGATATCGAATTAGGTGAAAGAGTTTTAGGGCAACAACAAATGGCTGGAACTGAAATGATGCGTATTGCCAACTTAAATAACATGGAAGTTGAAGTAGACGTAAATGAAAATGATATTGTAAAAGTAAGCATTGGTGATTCGGCTAAAATTGAAGTGGATGCGTATTTAAAAAGAAAATTTGATGGAGTGGTAACTAGTATTTCTAACTCGGCAACAACAGGTTTAACAGCAGATCAAGTAACTAATTTTAAAGTTAAAGTGAGATTAGTTAAAGAATCGTACCAAGATTTATTAGAAGGAAAACCAGTGAGTTATTCACCTTTCCGTCCAGGAATGACGGCTACAGTTGATATTGAAACAAAAAGAAGTACTAATGTTTTAGCGGTGCCAATTAGTGCTATTGTAATCAAAGATGATACGACTTCAACTAAGAAAGATATTGTAGCAGAAATTGAAAAAGAAGAAGCGGAGAAAAAAGGTAAAGCGCCTAAAAAAGATATCAAATTCGAATGTGTTTTTGTTAAAGTTGGCGATAAAGCTAAGATTAGAGTCGTGAAAACTGGAATTCAAGATGATACAAACATTGAGATTTTATCAGGTTTGAAAAAAGGTGATGAAATTATTACAGGTCCTTATACTTTAGTTTCAAAAGAATTAATGCCAAATGATAAAGTACGATTAGAAACCAAATCGGATAAAGACAAAAAAGCAAAAGAACAGAAAAGTTAGTTATAATTAGATTTTGATTTTAAAAAGACACAAGAAATTGTGTCTTTTTTTTGTTTCTTTGTATCACTTAAATAGTATTAAAATGGCATTACTTCTCAATATAGAAACCGCAACTAAAAATTGTTCCATAGCTTTGGCTAAAGACGGAATAACTATAGCTATAAGAGAAATCGCAACTCAAAATTTTTCTCATGCTGAAAAACTACACGTTTTTATTGAAGAACTTTTTGCAGAAACGAATTTAAAGTTACAAAATTTAGATGCGATTGCAGTTAGTCAAGGTCCGGGTTCTTATACCGGTTTGCGAATTGGAGTTTCGGCAGCTAAAGGTTTGTGTTATGCGTTGTCGGTTCCGTTAATTGCTGTTGACACGTTAGAATTATTAGCCAGAAAAATTACTATTACAGAAGGAATTATTGTTCCAATGATTGATGCACGTAGAATGGAAGTGTTTTGTGCGTTCTTTGATAGTAACTACAACAAAATCAGAGAAACCAAAGCCGAAATTATTGACGAAACCAGTTATCAAGATATTTCAGAAACTATGCATTTAATTGGTGACGGCGCTATGAAATTTAAAGACGTTTTAACAGCTGCAAAATTTCAATATTACCCAGAAATAGAATTTCCATCGGCTACAGAAATGGCATTAGTTTCTTTTGAAAAATTCCAAAAAAAGGAATTCGAAGATGTTGCTTATTTCGAACCTTTTTATTTGAAAGATTTTGTTTTGATGACGAAGAAGATATGAGAAAGTACAAGTTTATAATTGGAAGTATAGTTGTTCTTTTACTAATATTTTATATCATAAATAGAGATGTTAATGATACAATGTCTCAAATTGATATTTCTCAGAAAAATTTTGACAAAGACGATTCTTTAATATTGAAAAAGGAAATTTTAAATAAGTTAAAAGTTGAAACAGTAATAAAATCTAAAAAACGAAATGCTTTAAAATTGTATAAATACAATAATAAGTATAACTTTTATTTTACAAAAATTGATTTAAAAAACGATATTTCATTAGATGAAATAATTAGTTTTAATAATGAATCAACTTCTCAAGATGTAATCATTTCTCATTGCCAGTTACAATCAAATAAATATTATGATATTCAGTTTAGAAACGAAAATTTATCTTCAGTTTCAAAAATATTTTTTTCTTTATCAGGTGATGAAAAGCAATTAAAGAAAATTGTTCATACTAAGAATTTTATATCTTACAGCTTACCTTTAACTACCATGTCGTTGCAATACGAAAATATAAATAACCCAACAGATGTTTTTGTAGAGGCTAGTGGTTCCAATTTTCTTTTTAAGAAAAAAGTTCCTTTTATTGTTTCGTTCTATAAAAAAGAGAAATCAATTTATTTATTATTGTTGACTCCAATTGAAAAAGAAACCAAGATGAATTCGAATTTTTTAGAAAAAATTATTAAATATTAAACTGAAATACTTCGCAATACTTCCCCTCTTTTAGAGGGGTGTCCGTAGGGTGGTGTGTAAAAAATAAGTTCTAATATGACAGAATCTCTAACTATAAAAGGTAATCCTCTCAAAGCAAACTACATTCTTAATCTACCATATAATTCTGCATTAAAAGACAGAGCAAAAGCCTTAAGAAAGCTGGTAATTTTGCAGAAGTCGTGTTTTGGAAACAAGTAAGAAACAAAGAATTTTGGCAATTAGATTTTGATAGACAAAGAGTAATTGGCAATTGTATTGTAGATTTTTATGTGAAAAGTTTAGGACTTGTAATTGAAATTGATGGCGAAAGTCATAATGAAAAAGAAGATTATGACTCCAAAAGAGATGAGTTTATGATTTCTATTGGTATCAGAATTTATAGAATTTCAAAACTTCGAGTATTACACGATTTAGAAAATATAATGATAGAATTGGAAAATTATATTATTCAAGAATATAAAGTTTGACACCCCGAACTACGGCCACCCCTCTAGAAGAGGGGAATTAAAATGTGCCTAAATCTAAATTCTCACCAAATCCTTGCATTGTTCTAAAATATCTGATTTCACTTGCATGTGATGGGCGTTTTCTGTCCAAACTCTTGCGCTAAAATGAATTGATGTTTCTGTGAAATTATTGATAAAAACATCTGTTTTTGGTTCTTTTAAAATCAATGGATGTTGATTGATAATTGCTGCAATTTTGTTTTTAATATCTGTAACATCAGACTTATAGTTCGTAATAATATCAATATCAACACGTCTTGTACTTAGCTGACTGTGATTTTTTATTTTTCCGTTAGATAACATCCCGTTCGGAATATAAACTACTTGATTGTTTGAAGTAATCATTTTGGTTGAAAAAATTAAAATTTCGGCAACACTTCCTTGTTCGCCTTGGACTTCAATGGTATCGCCAACTCGAAAGGGTTTGAATAAAATAATTAGAATTCCTCCCGCAAAATTAGATAACGAACCTTGTAAAGATAAACCAACAGCTAAACCAGCCGCCCCTAAAATAGCAACAAAAGAAGAAGTTTCTACACCTAATTTAGAAATTACAGTGATGAAAAGCATGGTTCTTAAGGTCCAAAAAATAATATTACCTAAAAAATTGGTTAACGTAATTTCAACGTTTCTTTTGGTCATTAATTTTTTGGCCGTTTTGGTTATAAAACTCGTAAGCCATAATCCGCCAAATAAAATAAGTAAGGCAACTGCTACTTTAGGAGAATAATCAAAAATTAGATCTTTTATAGTATTTAAGTAGGTTTGAAATTCCATTATATTTTTTTTGCAAAAATAAAAAAGCGCTCTATAATTAGAACGCTTTTTAACTATTTTTTATTGATTTAATTTATCTTAAATTTATTAACCATTCATAGCTTCAACTATAATAGTGTTGTTTTTTAACATATCACGTAACATGTTTTCAATACCGTTTTTCAAGGTAAATGTTGATGAAGGACAACCGCTACAAGCACCTTGTAAAGTTACTTTTACCACATTTGTAGTTTCGTCATATGAATTAAATGTAATGTTCCCACCGTCACTTTGAACTGCTGGTTTCACATATTCTTCTAAGATATTGATGATTTCTTGAGAAGTTACATCTAAATTATCAAAAAATTCCTCTTGTTTAATTTTGAAGTTATCTGTTTTTTCGATTAAACTTTCGTCTACAACTACATCGGTTTGTTCTAAATATTGTTTTAAAAATGTACGTAATTCTAATGTAATTTCGTTCCATTCTGCAATGTCATATTTCGTAATAGAAATGTAATTCTCATCGATAAATACTTCTTTCACGAATGGAAAACTAAATAAATCTTTAGCTAATGGTGAAGCTTTAGTTTCATCAATATTTTTGCATTCCACGGCTGTGTTTGTTAGTTTTTTATTCGCAACAAACTTCGTAACTGCAGGATTTGGTGTAGATTCTGCGTAAATTGTGATTGGGTTTTTCTTTGTTGAAGTTTCTTCCAAAATAATTTTCCCGCCTTTTTCAATAAAATCTTCAATTTGCTGCGCTACATCATCTTGAACATTTTCCCATTCCACAATTGAAAATTTTTCAACTGCAATGAAATTTCCCGAAATATATACTGATTTTACAAACGGTAGGTAGAATAATTGTTTCGCTAATGGTGAGTTAGCAGTTTCATCAATATTTTTAAACTCAAAGTTTTGATTTCTAGTGATAAACTCCTCAAGTTCAAATTTAACAATTGATATATTATTTGTGATTTTTATAGAAATTTTGCCCATTTTATTACTTTTTTTGCAAAGATACAAACATTACATTAAGTAAAGTTATATATTTGAACATTATAAATTTGTTAACACAATATTAAATTAGTTAACACAATATCAAACAACTACTAAATATATACAAAAAAAATGAAAAAAATTACTTTATCGGTTATTTTATTGTTTTTAAGTGGAATGTTATTTTCACAATCAATAAATGTAAATACTACATCTTACACTGTGCCTCAGTTAATTCAGAACGTATTAATTGATTCACCATGTGCTCAAGTTAGTAACTTTCTTACACAAGGAAATTGTGGAGTAGGGTATTTCTCTTATGGTGGCCCATCTTCAGGTTTTGCTTTTCAAGATGGTGTTATTATTAGATGTGGAAATGCTATTAATTCTTCTGGAAGTTTCACAGGTTCAAATATGAGTAGTGTTTGTTCTGGAACTGGAGACGCAGAACTTCTTGCTATAAGTCAAGCAAACGGAAATACTGGTAGTATTAATGATGCTTCGTTTGTCAAATTTAATTTTACTCCTTTCACAGATAATTTTAGTTTTAATTTCGTTTTTGCATCAAATGAATATGGTACTTATCAATGTACTTTTGGTGATGTATTTGCATTCATTTTAACTGATATTACTGCAGGAACTCCACCTCAGAATTTAGCTGTAATACCAGGAACAAGTACACCAGTTTCTGTTACAAATATTAGAAATAATACTCATAATGGTGGGTGTCCATCTGTAAACCCTGCTTTTTTTGATGTTTATTCTCCAAGTCTTCCAGCTGCAAATACTGCAATGAACATGATGGGGTATACTGTTCCGATGACAGCGTCTGCAACAGTTATTCCTAATCATAATTATACTATAAAATTAGTTATTGGAGATTATAATGATACTGCTTTTGATTCTGCTGTTTTTATAGAAGGTGGAAGTTTTAATGTTGGAGTTGCTAATTTAACTTATCCTATTGGTTTAGGAGGTGCTTATACTCAAGATATGTTAGTTTCTAACGGTCAAGCTATTTGTCCAGGTGAAACTAGAGCTTTAAATACAGGATTAAATGCAGCTAATTTTGATTTTGTTTGGACTTTAAACGGTGCTAATTTAAATATTGATGCGCCATCAATTATTGTTAGTCAACCAGGAACTTATTGTGTGAGTGCAAGTGTTACTGGTGGTGGAAGTTGTTCACAAACAGATTGTATTGTTGTAGAATATTTTACAGGTTTTGATATTAATGAAGCACCTGGAGACCAATATGTTTGTAGTTCACCTGTAAATTTGACAGTATATGATAATCTTATTTTAGGTACTCAAGATCCTGCTATTCACGAAGTACAATATTACTATACAATGGCCGATGCGCAAGCTGAGAACAATCCAATTACTGCTCCTATACCATTGGCTTTAGGTTCTTCTATTCCTATTGTAGCTAAAGTAATTAACATATTTGCAGCTTGTCCTGAATATGCTAATTTTAATGTTGTTCATGTTTCAGCTAATACAGTAGCAGCTGCATCAACAACTCCTTCTTTGTGTTTGGGTGCGTCATTAGTACCTACGGTTACTCATGCTACTACAGGAGCAACAGGAATTGGAGCGGCAACTGGTTTGCCAGCTGGAGTTACAGCTTCTTGGTCGGGAAATGTTATTACAATTTCAGGAATTCCAAGCGCAATTGGAACATTCAATTATACGATTCCATTAACTGGAGGATGTGGAACAGCTAATGCTACTGGGACTATTATAGTTACGCCTGGAGATACTGTTACAGCTGCTTCTTCAACACCTACTTTATGTGTGAATACAGTTTTAACAGCTATTACTCATACAACAACAGGAGCTACAGGAATTGGA
>NZ_JAANOQ010000010.1 GCF_011305415.1 Flavobacterium bernardetii | reverse complement strand
GTAACTTGGTCAAATAATTATTCAGGTTCTTTATCTGATTTATGTGGAATGACTGGTTCTGCAACTGTAACATTTACTGCAACTGATGCTTGTGGAAATTCTTCTACTTCATCTGGAACATTTACTATTCAAGATACAACTGATCCAACAATTAGTACTCAAGCCAGTAATTCAACTGTAGAATGTGATGGTGCTGGAAACTTAACTGAACTAAATGCTTGGTTAGCTTCTAATGGTGGCGCTGTTTCTTCAGATGTTTGTTCATCTGTAACTTGGTCAAACAATTATTCAGGTTCTTTATCTGATTTATGCGGTATGACTGGTTCAGCAACTGTAACATTTACAGCAACTGATGCTTGTGGAAACTCTTCTACATCATCTGGAACATTTACTATTCAAGATACAACTGATCCAACAATTAGTACTCAAGCCAGTAATTCAACTGTAGAGTGTGATGGAGCTGGAAATACTGCTGCTTTGGCTGCTTGGTTAGCTTCTAATGGTGGCGCGGTTTCTTCAGATGTTTGTTCATCAGTAACTTGGTCAAACAATTATTCAGGTTCTTTATCTGATTTGTGTGGAATGACTGGTTCTGCAACCGTAATCTTTACAGCAACTGATGCTTGTGGAAACTCTTCTACATCATCTGGAACTTTCACCATTCAAGATACAACAGATCCAGTATTTACTTCTGAATTACCTCAAAACATAAGTGTTTCATGTGATGCAATTCCAGTTCCACAAGAATTAACTGGAGTAGATTCTTGTAGTAGTCAAATTACAATAACTACAAACGACGATATTGTGGAAAATGAAGGTGCTTGTACTGGGCAATTCACCATATTAAGAACTTGGACAATAACTGATAGCTGTGGAAATGATCTATCGTATACACAAACAATTTCGGTATATGACAATACAGCTCCAACTTTAGTAACTCAACTGAGTACAGAAGTTGACGCAATTTGTTCTGAAATTCCTCCAAAACCGAATTTAGAATTTACTGATAATTGTTCTGGTGTAGACCCAAATATAGTATACACAGAAACTACAACTATCATTTCAATTTATCAATATGTAATTGTTAGAGAATGGACCGTAAGTGATAATTGTGGTAATGATGCTAGTTTTTCTCAAACCATAAACGTTTCAGTTGGTGATCCATTTGATGCTATTCCATTTACAATGTGTTATTATGAAACTGTAGATTTATTTACTTTATTGCCAGACAATTTACCACAAAATGGTACTTGGGTTGAAGTAAATTCTTCCGGTGCACTTAGCGGTAGTATCTTTAATCCTGCAAATTTAGCTTACGGATACTATACAATAAGATACATTGTAAGTGTAGAAAACAATCCTTGTCCAATGATATACGAAATTTATGTACAAGTTGACGAATGTGAAGTATTAGCCGAATGTGACATTGTAGTTTTCAATGCTGTTTCTCCAAATGGTGATGGATTAAACGAAGTATTTACGATTGGAGGCATACTTTGCTTCCCAAATAATACGGTAGAAATCTATAACAGATGGGGTGTAAACGTCTATAAAGCTCAAGGTTACAACAATAGCAGCGTTTCATTTGACGGACAATCTCAAAATAAATTAACAGTTGGTGATGACAAATTACCAGGAGATACTTACTTTTATATTTTAAAATATAATGATAGCGATAACAACTCTTTTGAAAAAACAGGATATTTATACGTAAAATACTAGTCTATGAAAAATTATATATACAATCTTTTATTATTGTTTGGTATTTTGAGTTATAGTCAACAAGACTCCCAATATACACAATATATGTACAATACCATTAATGTGAATCCCGCTTATGCTGGAACCAGAGAAACGTTTAATGTATTTGTACTACACAGAAATCAGTGGGTAGGTTTAGATGGCGCTCCTGTAACAAATACAGCTTCGGTAAATACGAATGTTGGAGATAGTAAGTTTGGAGTTGGAGTTTCATTTGTAAATGACAATATCGGACCAACACAAGAAAATGCAATTTCAGCTGATATTGCATACATTATACCTTTAAATGGTGAATATAAACTATCATTCGGTATAAAAGGAACGGCGAATTTATATAGTTTAGATGCAAAAAAACTAATTATATTTCAAGAAAATGACCCAGAATTTCAAGATTTAGATGGTAAACTTTCTCCAAATTTTGGAACGGGTGTTTACTTTTATTCCGATAAGTTTTATGTTGGAGCTTCGGTTCCCAACTTTAACAAAACGAAATATTATGATTCAGAAAACATCTCTATAAATACAAAATCTGTGAGTTATTATTTATTATCTGGATATGTATTTGATTTGAGTCAATCTGTGAAATTTAAACCTTCATTCATGGCAAAAGTTGATGAAGGCGCTCCACTACAATTAGATGTAAATGCAAATTTCATGTTCAATGATAAATTTGTAATTGGTGGTTCTTACAGATTAGAATCAGCAGTTAGTTTATTAGCTGGTTTTCAATTCTCAAATTCTTGGTTTTTGGGATATGGATATGATTTAGAAACTACCAAATTATCAAACTATAATTCGGGATCACATGAGATATTTTTAAGATATGAGTTCTTTAAAAATACTAAAATTTCTACACCTAGATTCTTCTAAATATTTGAATTATGAAAAAAATTATTATACTCCTATTATTTGTTTCATGTTTAGTTCATGCACAACAAGCTAAATTAATTAAAGCGGATAAAGAATTTAGTTCATTTGCTTATGTTGATGCTATTGAAGTCTATGAAAAAATACTGAAAAATGGGTATCAATCAGCTGATTTATACGAAAAATTAGGTAATTCATATTATTTAAACGGTGAAACTGAAAAAGCAGCGCAATGTTATAAAGCGTTAATTGCTTACAATACTGAAATTGATCCAGAAATATATTTTAAATATTCCCATTGTTTAAAAGCTTTAGGAAATTATGACGAAGCTAATAAAATGATGCGTATTTATTATGACAAAACTTCAAATTCGGAAGGTAAAAAAGATTTGGATTCTTATTTATTGGATATAAAAAATAATTCTAAAGATTATTTAATTAAACCAACTGATGTTAATACTGAGTTTTCAGATTATGGCCCTTCTTATTCTGGCAATAAAATATATTTTACTTCTGCCGTTGATACTGCTGCGGTGAGAAAAAAAACACATGATTGGACAGGTCAGAATTTTACAGATATTTATGTAGCGAATGTCAATAAAGACACCACACTTACCTATTCTGGAAATTTCTCCAAAAAAGTAAATTCTAAGTTCAACGAGTCGTCTCCAATATTTACAAAAGATGGACAAACCATGTATTTTACTCGAAACAATTTCCTAAATGGAAAAAAAGGAAAAAGTGATGATAAAAGTACTTTTGTAAAAATTTACAAAGCGACATTAATGAATGGTGAATGGGACAATATTACCGAATTGTCATTCAATAATAACGAATCTAGTTTTGCACATCCTGCTTTGTCTTTAGATGAAAAAACGATGTATTTTGCTTCTGACATGGCAGGTACAAACGGTTATTCAGACATTTATAAAGTCAATAGAAATAGCGATGGAAGTTTCGGAAGTCCAGAAAATTTAGGCAAACAAATAAACACAACTGGTAGAGAATCTTTCCCTTCAGTTGATAAAGACGGAAATCTGTATTTTGCTTCAGACGGGCATTTAGGATTGGGTGGATTAGATTTATTTAAAGCGGAAATTAACGCCGATGGTAGTTTCGAAAATCCTAAAAATTTAGGAGAAAGAATCAATAGTCCAAAAGACGATTTTGCTGCTACATTTTACGACAAAACATCTGGGTTTTTCACTTCAAACAGAGATAACGGAAAAGGTTTTGACGATATTTATTATTTCAACGAAAAACAATGTAAACAAAAAGCAGAAGGAATTGTGTACGATGCGCAAACCAAATTACCTATTCCTGCTGCCACAGTAATTTTGTTTAATGATGAAATGAATGAAGTAGAGAAAATAGTTGCTGATGAAAAGGGATATTATTCATTTAAAGTAGATTGTGGTAAAAAATATTACATCCGTGCTTTAAAAGAAGAATACGAACCTGCAGAAATCAAACTAACAACAAATGCAATTGATGGCAAAGTAAACACTAATGACATTTATCTTTCTAAAAAACAAATTCCTATTGATGAAGGAACTGATTTAGCGAAAATATTCAATATTAGTAAAATTTACTTCGATTTAGACAAGTCAAATATTCGTCCTGATGCTGAAGTGCATTTACAAAAAATTATCGAAGTGATGAAACAATACCCTAATATGGTTATTGATATTCGTTCTCATACAGACAGTCGTCAAACAAATAAATACAATGAAGCGTTATCCGACAGAAGAGCAAAATCGACAATGGAATATCTTGTAAAAAATAAAATTGCTAGAAACAGATTAACTGCTAAAGGTTATGGGGAAACTCAGTTAGTAAACAAATGTGCAGATGATGTATATTGTACTGAAGACGAACACCAAATGAACAGACGAAGCGAATTTATTATTGTAAAAATAAAATAAAGGTAAGAATTAGGTTAGGTTTTATTTGACGAAAAATCCCAAAACACATGTAATATGGTTTTGGGATTTTTTATTTTTTTAAAAAAAAATTAAATCTTAATTCCTGGAGGAAGTAATTCTTGAAATCTTTTATTCTTTCTAAAAAAAGAAACAATTTTTGTATTCGTTGGAACCACTTTAAATTTACGTTCTTGAGCAATATCTAAAACTGAAATAATAAATTCGTTTACTCTGTCTTCTTCTTCATTTTCATTCGCACAAAGTTTAGTCAAAAATATCTTTCGCTCTTGTATAGCGTACTCAATAGTTAAAAGTCCGTTGTCAGTTTTTGTTTCAAACTGTCTTAACAATTCATTGTCTTTAATTTCCTCAACTAGCATAAAATCTTGTTTAAATACTAACAAATCTTAATTGTTTGTTAAAATGTGATGCAAATTTACGAAAAAAACTAAGACTAGTCAAGCACTAATTAAATGAAAACCATCAGAATAGAAAATATTTAATGTAAAATTGACTTTTATAGTCTAAAAATTATATAAAATTGAAATTATATCATAATTTTAAGGCATTAAAGAAATTAAAACATGTCAAAAATTCAAGTTTATTTTGTTCCAGGCTTAGCTGCGAGCGTTGAAATATTCGAAAATATAAAATTACCAGAAGAAACATTTGAAACACATTTTTTGGAATGGATTTTGCCAGTACATAACGAAACCATAGAAAGCTATGCCAAAAGAATGTGTGAAAACATAAAACATGAAAATGTAATTTTAATTGGCGTGTCTTTTGGAGGAATAATGGTTCAGGAAATGTCAAAAATTGTAAAAACGAAAAAAACGATAATTATTTCTAGTGTAAAAAGCAATCAAGAATTGCCCCTTCACATGAAATTAGCCAAAGCCACTAAATTTTATAAAGTATTACCAACAAGCTTATTAGGTAAAGTAAATTACTTATCAAGATACGTAAAAGGCCGAGGATTAATTGCGAAAAGAGTACAATTGTACAATAAGTATTTATTTATGAAACAAACAAAATATTTAGATTGGGCAATTGAAAACGTTTTGCTTTGGCAAAGAAGCATTCCTGATGAAAAAGTAATACACATTCATGGTGATGAAGATATGGTTTTTCCAATAAGTAACATCAAAAATTGTATAACGGTAAAAGGCGGTACACATATTATGATTGTCACAAAACACAAATGGTTAAATGAAAATTTACCGAAAATTATTTTAGAATAAAAAAACTGACTTATGAAAACGATACACAAAACTTTATTAATAGTTGCATTATTTGCAATTTGCGGATTATTTATATTCTCGAAATCATATAACAACGTTCCAAAGAAAAATCACGTTGAATATCCCTTAGATATGGATTTCTGCGGTGAAAAAGTTCCAACTAACCTTGCCGACGTCAAAGAACGTTTAGACAGAGAAATGTTGATTAATATGAATATGCATGGTTCAACTACAATCTTATTAAAAAGGGCAAATAAAGTATTTCCAATTATCGAACCTATATTAGCAAAATATGGTGTTCCAGATGATTTTAAATATTTAGCCGTTATTGAAAGTGGCTTAATTAATGCTGTTTCGCCATCTGGTGCAAAAGGAGTTTGGCAATTTATGCCAGCAACGGCAAAAGAAAGCAAATTAGAAGTAACTGAACAAGTGGATGAAAGATATCATATCGAAAAATCAACTGAAGCAGCTTGTGAATACTTATTAAAAGCGAAAAACAAATTTGGGAATTGGACCGTTGCTGCAGCATCTTATAATGGCGGAATGACAGGTTTACAAAATCATATCACTTTCCAACAATCTTCTGATTATTATAATTTATGGCTAACTGATGAAACGGCTCGTTATGTTTTCAGAATTTTAGCTTTAAAAGAAATCATGAAAAACCCTGAAAAATATGGTTATTTAATTCCAAAAGAAGAATTATATCCAAAATTGAATACCAAACGAATTTCTGTCGATTCCACAATAACAAATTTGTCTGCATTTGCTATTAGTCAAGGTATTAACTATAAAATTTTGAAAACACATAACCAATGGTTGCGTGATAAAAAATTAGACAATCCTGATAAAAAAGTATACGAATTTGAAATTCCAACAGAAGGATACAATAAATAAATGAAAAGCAAAATGACCATACAAATTATATTGTCTTTAATTCTAATTGGAATTTTAGCAGGTGTTTTAAGCGGATTAGTTGGCGTTGGTGGTGGCATAATTATGGTGCCTTTATTGGTGATGTTTTTTAGCTTTAACCAACATCAAGCTCAAGGAACAAGTTTAGCCGTTTTAGCTGTTCCTGTAACTGCTGTTGCTGTTTTCAATTATTATAAAGAAGGACAATTGAATTTAAAATACGCTGCAATTATCGCCGTGTTTTTTGTGGTGGGAAGTATTGTTGGAAGTAAATTCGCACTAACTTTAGATCAGAAAATATTAAAGAAAATTTTTGCAGTTGTTTTAGTGCTTGTTGCAGGAAAAATGCTTTTAGAAAAATAAAAAACTCGAAACAATGTTAAATTGTTTCGAGTTTAACTTAGATTTTCAATTATCAATTTCCAGCCAAACTAGTGCTGTCAAAAACCTTTAAAATAAGTATTAATGCGGTTATTTGATTTGAGCTTTTGACAATAAAAATCTAAAAAAATATTTCAACCTTATCTTCCAGCAGACTTATTAGGCTGATTATTATAACATTATAAAATTACACATACAAATTCAATAACTAAAATAAACTCGATAATTTATTTAAAATTCTCGATAAATTGCACAATTATCAATAAAACAGAGTCATTTCATTCCGAAAAAACTACTTTAGAGAATTAAAAAAATAACTCGTATTTTTGTATCAAATAATAATAAATTGAAGAAGAAAAAAATTGTAATTTCTGGTATAAATATGGTTGAAGGTGGTATATTTACTATTCTTCACAATGTTTTGCAAGAATTATCTGAATTTAACAAGAACAAAGAAATTCAGGTAATTGCATTGGTTCATGACGTTACGAAATTTAATTTTCCAAACATTCAATTAATTGAAATTCCTCATTCCAAAAAATCTTGGTTATATCGATTATATTACGAATACTTTTACTTTAAAAAATTATCAAAAAAACTAAAACCTGATGTTTGGTTTTCGTTACACGACACAACACCAAGAGTGGTTGCTAAAAAACAATTTGTATATTGCCATCATCCAACAACGTTTTTTAAACCTACTTGGAAAGACTGGAAATTCGATTATAAAATTGGAATATTCTCGTTATTATATGACAATTTGTTTAAATTAAACATCACTAAAAATCATACGGTTTTCGTACAACAACATTGGATAAAAGAAATTTTCGAAAAGCGATTTAACATCTCCAATGTAAAAGTTGCCACTCCTCAATTTGTAGAAGAAATTTCGAATGAAAAAATAGCTTTAAACGAAAACAAAATTCATTTTTTCTATCCTAGTTTTCCGAAAAGTTTTAAAAACATTGAATACCTTTTTGAAGCAATCAAATTACTTCCTGAAGAAGTTATAAATCTGTGCGAATTTCACATTACAGGATTGAAAAATAACGATATGAAATATGTTAACTATTTAAACGAAAAATACAAATCAATTGCTGTAAATCGCTTAAAGTTATTAAACAGACAAACGATGTTAAAATATTATAATTCAATTAATTATTTGGTTTTTACATCAAAGATAGAAACTTGGGGTTTACCTATTTCAGAAGCAAAAGCACATCATAAAAATATGCTTTTAGCGAATTTGCCTTACGCGAAAGAAGCTTGCGGAAATTATGAAAATGTATCGTTTTTTAATTTAGAAAACCCAAAAGAATTAGCTGAAATGATAACGGAAATTGTAGCCAAAAAACATATCTTTCAAGGTAATAAAACAGCATACAATACCAATGAAGATTTACACAGCTGGAAAGAATTATTTACTTATATTTTAGAAGAATAATATGCCATTTTTCACCGTCATAATTCCGCTTTACAACAAAGAAAAGTATATTTCAGGTGCTATAGAAAGCATTTTGAATCAGACTTTTACTGATTTTGAATTGCTAATTGTAAACGATTGTTCTTCAGATAAAAGTGTGGAAATGGCTTCTAAATTTGTATCCGAAAAAGTACATGTTATTCATCATGAAAAAAATAGCGGATTAGCAGCTACAAGAAATACTGGAATTAAAAAAGCAACTTCTAATTATGTAACTTTTTTAGATGCGGACGATTTATGGAGACCTTTTTTTCTAGAAAAAATATATAATTTGATTCAAAATTTCCCGGAAGCGCGAATATTTGGAACTAATTATGAAGAAATCTGGGACACAACCGTAAAAAATCCACATAATAATTCTGATAGTTTGCCCGAAGAATTTGTGGGTTATGTGAACTTTTTCAAGATTAATATTAAACAAGGACTTTATAACCATGGTTCGGTTTGTTTTCACAAAGAAGTATATGAAAATGTTGGGTTTTATAACGAAAATATTCAATTATCACAGGATTTAGATTTCAACATCAGAGCCAATTATCACTACAAATTAGCGTATGACAATTCGGTTCAAATGAGTTATTTTATGCAAACGGATAACCAATTAACAAGAAGTTCGATTGTAAATAAAACGATTCCAGATTATGATTTGTATGAAGATTGGGCAAAAACCAATTCCGATTTAAAGAAATATCTCGATTTTGAACGCTATGTTTTAGGAAAACGTTTAAAGAAAAATAACGACTTGCGTTGGAAAAAAATGATTGCGAACATAAATGAAAACAATCTGAATTGGAAACAAAATTTGCTTTTAAAAGTACCGCGTTTTGTTTTAAATTTTTTAGATAAAGTAAAGTTGATTTTATTGAAATTAGGAATAAAGCCTAGTACGTATTAGTTATTTTGTCATCCTATGTTTGTACTTTCTTTAGGACTAACAATAATTAAAGTAAATTTATCATAAAAAGTTTTCAACAGAAGAAAGGGAAAGATACAAACTAAGTTTTGTCATTGGTCATCAAAGACTGTTCAGCATGCTAGTTCCTTTCCCTCTCTGCTTTGAACTTGGACAGTTCATTAGGCATTAAAGCCTGTAATTAGGATTGATAAGTCAAAAGCAGTTTTTCTTCCGTTTACTCTTTTTTGTCTAAAACAAAGTTATGATAAAAAAATGTAATTATGTAGGAATCGACATTTCAAAATTAAGTTTTGATGTTGCATTAAAAAATGAGGAAGAAAAATATTCTCATTACAAATTTAGTAATGATTTAAAAGGATTTAAAGCGTTATTAAAGTTGATACGAGGCTCACAATCAATTTGTGTTATGGAAGCAAGTGGACCATATTATTTAAATTTAGCCACATATTTAAACAAACAAGGAATTGGAGTCTGTGTGATAAATCCTTTAGTGATAAGAAGATTTTGTCAAATGCGTATGATGCGTGCCAAAACAGACAAAAAAGACGCTCAAATGATTGCAGAATATGGAAAAACTGAAACACCAAACCAATGGAACCCAGAGGCTGATTATGTTTTAGAATTGAAACAGATGCAAGCTTATGTAGAGCAATTAAACAAAAATAGGACTGGATTTATAAGACAAAAAGAAGCGTTTAGTTTTAATTCTGCACCTAGTACTTTAGTTATTAAAGGATTGTGTAAAATGATAAAAGCAATAGAAAAAGAGATTCAATTAATTGAAGAAAAGATGGAAGCTCTGATAAAAATAGAACACCAAAATTTATTTAATCAATTACAAAGTATCCCTGGAATAGGGAGAAAGACAGCATTAGCTTTAATCGTTTTAAGTGCTGGTTTTACTAAATTTGAAAACGCAAAACAGCTTTGTTCTTATGTTGGATTAAGTCCAAGAATTTTTGAATCAGGAACTAGTGTAAAAGGAAAATCTAGGATATGCAAAATGGGCATGAGTAGAATTCGAGCAATGTTATATGTTTGCTCTTGGGCGGCAAAAAAATATAATAAAGCGTGCATAGAATTATATGATAGATTAGTAGCAAAAGGAAAACCTAAAAAAGTAGCTTTAATTGCAGTTGTTAACAAATTGCTAAAACAAGCATTTGCTCTAGCAACTAAAAATGAATTTTATTTAGAAATTAATTAACCATAAATTTGCTTTTTAACACAGTTCATGCTGAACTCGTTTCAGCATCTCATTTATAGTTAAGTAGATTCTGAAACAAGTTCAGAATGACAATGGCTACTTCACAAAACTCAAATAGTCCTTATAACTTCTAATATAATCATCCTCCGAAAATTCTTCCGAAGCTAAAACTAAACATACTGAACCTGAAGAAAAATTTTCTAACTCACGCCAAATATTGTTTTCAATTAGTAAACCTTTATCTGGGCGATTTAAAGTGATAATTTCTTTTGAATTTCCATCTTTCAAAACCACATCAAAACTTCCAGAAATCGCTATTAAAACTTGTTTTAATTTTTTATGCGCATGTCCGCCACGCTTAGCGCCACTTGGAATATCAAACAAATAATATACTCGTTTTACATCAAAAGGAATAGTCTTATTTTCAATAACACCAATGTTACCACTTTTGTTATTTATTTTAGGGATATCTATAATTTTATAATTCATTTTATGTTCTTTGTTTTTCAAAAAGGCTAACCCATTCGGCGCCAATAGTTTCTAAACTAAACTGTTTTACACTTGTTAGCGCGTTTTCTTTACACTGTAAATATAAATTATTATCTGAAACAAACAGATTAATCGCTTCAATAAGTTTTTCTGAATTCTGATTTTCGACTAGTAAACCATTCTTTTCATTTGCAATTATTTCATTTGGACCAGAAGCATAATCCCAAGAAATTATAGGAGTTCCGCACGCTAAAGATTCTAATAAAACCATTGGCATTCCTTCATATTTACTTGTTGAAACCGTAAACAAAGCATTTTTATAATATCTGAACGGATTTTTCACATTGCCTTTAAAAACTACCATTTCCTGTAAATTCAAGCTTTCGACTAATTTTATCCATTTATTTTTCAATTTTCCATCACCTAAAATAATCAGTTTGATATTTTTTGATGGTAAAACCGATTTCGCATAACATGCAATTAATTTATCAAATTGCTTTACATTTTTATTCATACTTCCAACTGATAAAATATATTGAAAATCATCTGGAATAGCTTCAGTTGTTTTTTCAGAAATAGATTCAAAATCAATTGGATTGTAAAGTGTTTGAGAAGGAATAAACTTGTATTTCGAACTAACTTTATCATTAATTCCTTTCGAAACTGTGATAAATTGTTGGCAGTTTTTATATAATAATTTCGCTAAAAATTTGTTTTTTGGAAGGTACGATTGCAGCTTAAAACTATGAATTGTTTGTATGAATTTCGGATAAACGAAGTTGTGAATTATTAATTCTTGTAATAAAAGAGGTTTCGTTCTAAAATCAATTACATAATCAAAATCATTGTTGGCGAAGAATTTCTTCAAAGCAAAAAACCGCTTGCTTCTACTCCACCAGCTATTTCTTTTATCTTTTAAATGTTCTAAATGGAAAATTTTACCTGAAAAATCATATTCCACTTTTCCTGAAAAAACCACGTGATAGACTTCAAATTCCTGGTTATCAAAATATTTAGATAACAACGCAGCAACGCGTTCTGCACCACCATCTGAAAGTGTTACGGTAATTAAACAAATTTTTAATCTTGAAGGTTTCTTATCCAAAAGATATAGTTTTTAACAAATATAAAAATATTCAATAAACTATGGTTGTCATTCTTTAAATTTATAAATACTTTGTATATTTGGACAACTATAATAGAATTTTCAATGTCATTTATTAAAACAACCGAGCAATCTTCAAAATACGAACATTTAGAAAAAATGTCTGTAAAAGAATTGTTGACCAACATCAACACGGAAGACAAAACAGTTCCGTTTGCCGTGGAAGATGCATTGCCACAAATTGAAGCTTTAATTGAACAAATTATTGCCAAAATGAAAAATGGTGGCCGTTTATTTTATATTGGTGCGGGAACTTCTGGGAGATTGGGTGTGGTTGACGCTAGTGAATGTCCGCCAACGTTTGGTGTTGATTTTGATACCGTTATTGGAATTATTGCTGGTGGAGATACCGCAATAAGAAAAGCAGTAGAATTTGCTGAAGATGACAAAAATCAGGCTTGGGAAGATTTACAAGAATGGAATATTACTAAAAACGATGTGGTAATTGGGATTGCTGCATCTGGAACAACACCTTATGTAATTGGTGGTTTACAAAAATGTAATGCAAACAATATTATTACAGGGAGTATTAGTTGTAATGCTGAAAGTCCACTTTCAAAAACAGCTAAATATCCAATTGATGTGATTGTTGGTCCAGAATTCGTCACAGGAAGTAGCAGAATGAAAGCTGGAACTGCTCAGAAATTAGTTTTAAATATGATTTCTACATCAACCATGATTGCTTTAGGAAAAGTAAAAGGCAACAAAATGGTGGATATGCAATTGAGTAATGATAAATTAATCGATAGAGGAATTCGAATGATTATGGAAGAAATTCCCGTTACATATGAAGTTGGTGCTAAATTATTAGACGAATATAAAAGCGTAAGAAAAGCAGTTGATTTTTTTAATTGCAAAAGGTTTTAATTTATAAGAGCCAAGTAAAAAGGCAAAAGATAAAAGTAAAAAATAAAGTTAATTAATAGACTCTGAAACTAGTTCAGATTAAAAAAAAGTAAAATATGAAATCAAACATTCATGAACACCAAAAAAACAATGCAATAAGCATTAGTAAAAAGTTAATCTATGTTAGTTTATTATTATTCTCGTTTGTAAGCTTTGCTCAAACACGATTTGTAACTAGAGAAATTCCTGCTGGACAAACTATCGAATTAAAAGACAAAAAAATGTTTATTAATAATGAGCAAATTCCGTCTTATGAAATTAAGAAATACTTAAAAGACAACGATTACAAAGCGTATTCATTATACAACAAAGCTAAAAATAAAAGTGTTTTTGGTGGTTTATTATTAGGATTAGGTTCAGTACTTATAGTGAGTGACGCTGTGAAGGCTATTGTTACAGAAGGTGGACAATTTCCAACTGCTATTGCTGCATCAGGTGCTGTTTTAGTAGGGACTTCAATTTTTGTTTTAAAAGGTAAAAATAAAAAATTACAAGAAGCGGTTGATACTTATAATAACGGATTAAAAACTACGAGTGAATTAGAAAATAATTTTGAAGCTAATTTAAATTTAGTTGCTAATCAAAATGGATTAGGTTTACGATTAAGTTTCTAATATGTCGGTTAACAAAGAAGTTTTAAATAAAGGTCTTCAATATTTAGCAGGCTCACTTCCTACTCTATTTATTGGTGTTTTCATATTAAATAGCAGTTTTAAGAATCAAAAACATCCCTTGTTCATTTATGTGCTAATTTTGGCTGTTCTAATTTGTGCATATGCCGTTTATCTTATGTTTAAAGGGATCAATACGATTATGAAAAGCATGTTTGAGAAATAGTTTTGATTTACGATTTTAGATTTACAATTTACGAAATAATAAAAAAATAAATAATTGAAAAAAATAATATTATTATTCACTTTAACTCTTGTTTCTTGTTACAACCAAGAAAGAACTTGTAAAGATTTTAAAACGGGGAAATTTACTTCTGAAACTACAGTAGAAGGAAAAAAATTTACGAGTACATTTGAAAGAAATGATTCCATTCAAATAGAAAATTATAATGCTATTGTTGATACATTTTCTATTCGTTGGATTAATGATTGCGAATATATCTTGGAAAATGTGAAACCCAAAAACAGAGCTGAGAAAAAAGCGGTTCATGTTAAAATACTAAACACCAAAGATTTAAAATATAACTTCGAATATTCTTTTGTGGGCGATGCAAAAAAACAGTTTGGTTCTGTAACAAAACTATAACAATCTACGTAAAATCACAGTAAAAAATAAATTAACAAACTAAACTAAATGGAAATTTTATCAAATCCGAATGCTTGGGTAGCTTTATTAACCCTAACTTTTTTAGAAATTATTTTAGGTATTGACAACATTGTATTCTTATCAATTGTATCAGGTAAATTAAAAGCTGAAGATCAACCAAAAGCTAGAAGAATTGGTTTATTATTAGCCATGGCATTTAGAATTATCTTACTTTTCGGTATTACTTGGGTAATGAGTTTAAAAGATTCTTTCTTTGATTTTGATTGGGGATTTGTATCTGGTGGATTAAATGGTCAAAGTTTGATTGTATTTGGTGGTGGATTATTCCTATTATATAAATCAGTTTCTGAAATTCATCATAAATTAGAAGGTGAAGAAGAAGGTACTTCTGGTAAAGCAAGTAACTCATTAAGTGCTGCTGTTATTCAAATTGCTTTATTAAATATTGTATTCTCATTTGATAGTATTTTAACTGCTGTTGGATTAGTAAGTGCTGCTGAACCTCCAATTGGTTTTGGTGCAGCAGGTGCATTAGAAATTATGATTGCAGCTATTGTTATTTCAATTATCATCATGTTAATTTTTGCTGGACCTGTATCTAAATTCGTAAACGAACATCCAACCATTCAAATTTTAGGATTATCATTTTTAATTTTAATTGGTGTAATGCTTTTAGCAGAAGGTTCACATTTAGCAGAAATTAAATTCTTTGGCGGAACAGAAGTTCACAGTATTCCAAAAGGGTATTTATACTTTGCTATTTTCTTCTCTTTATTTGTAGAGTTCTTGAATTTAAGAATGAAGAAAAACAGCAAAAAACCAGTGGTTTTACATAATAGTAAAATTTTGGATAAGAAATTAGAAGATTCTGATGTAACGAATTAAATATATAAGCCTCGAAATAATATTCGGGGCTTTTTTTTACAATTATGTAGTCCCGAAAAGAATTTTCGGGACTTTTTTTTTGTGAATAAACAATACAGAATATTAACAAATTTTACGGATGTAACGTAATATAAAAAAGCGATACTTGAGTAAATTCACATCAATAATTATTTACTCATTTTTTACGGAACTTAAAAAATCATATAAATGTTCTGTCAATCATAAATTATCTTATCCATTAGTGAATTTAGTTTGAGATAATCTCTAATTGCCTTTTCTTCTTATTATTTGTATCATTTAAAAGCTTAAAACATGAAAAAAATAACTTCATTACTAATAGTACTATTTTCGCTTAATAGTGCTATGGGACAACCACCACCTCCTGGTATTAACTATTATTTTACGATTGACAATGACAATGATGGGTTTGCTACATTCGACATTAATTATTATATCAATACCTATATTTACAATAAAGCTTTAACGTTGGGATTCAATTTTTCTGGATACAATCTTTCCTTATTTCCAAGCTTTACTGATTACACAAATAATACGAATGTAATTGGAAATACATATATTAATCAAGTAAATTCTTTACAGGATTGTTTTTTAAAATTAACGTATAATGGAACTGGTCCCAGTTACGACCAAGCAACTATAGATTTTAATTTTTCGAATATAACTTTAAAAACCATTAATCCTGATCTTGATGATGACAATGATTCTATATTAAATGAATTGGAAGATTTAAACAATGACACCATACTAAATAATGAAGATACTGATAATGATGGAATCTTTAATTTTAGAGATCCTGATGATGATGAAGATGGTGTTCTAACAATCAATGAAGATTATAATCTAAACGGATCACCTTTAGATGATGACACCAATACCAATGGAATTCCTGATTATTTAGATAATACTATAATTCTAAATTCAGCAAATTTTGTTTCAAAAAAGAATGTGCAGCTATATCCTAATCCAGTACAAAGTAACTTAACTATTTCTACTTCATACTCAGATTATCAAAGTGTTGAAATTTTAGATATGACTGGAAAAGTATTAGACATTAAAAATGAAAATACTTCAAATTTAGACTTTTCAAAATTTGAATCTGGAATCTATTTCGTGAAAATAAATTGGATTGATACATCCATAAATTATAAAATAATTAAATTTTAAAAAAAGAAGCCTCATAAAATATGAGGCTTTTTTTATAGTAAAACTTTCTTACTCCAAACTCAACGTGATTTGTCCGTCATCATCAAGTTCAATGTTAAAATCTTGAATGTCTTTAGCATCATTATCATCTGAAGGAATAACTTCAGGTTCGTCTAAAATTTCTTCATAAGGCAACGAATCTAACATATTGATTTGCTTAATCTTATCCGTAGTTAATTGGTTTCCTAAAGCTTTTATTCCCTTAACAGCAATAAACTCGTCTAAATTTACAATCTGATTGTCTTTTTGTACACCTTTTACTTTAGCATAAATAACCTCAGCCATTGGCAACCAATCCGTTGAAATGATTTCTAATTGTGATTTGTCGTGTTCTGTGATAAAAATTTCTTCTTTGTTTTCGTTTTCAATTAAGAAACGTTTTACAAAATAACGGTCTTTTTCACCATCATAATAAATCGCAGAAATCGGTTTTTTCGGATTCCATTTTTCCATCACAATCATGTCTTCATCGAAATGTGTCGTCAATTCTGGAATAATAGTTTTAATTTTTCCGGATTGATTCGCGATAAGCAATCTATCGTTTGGTTTAAACTCACCTAACAACTCGCCTCTTCCATCTACATTTAAACGATGCACCGTTTCATCGAACCAAATTTTTCTTGGTCGAAGTGTAGAAATACCTTTTTCTTTTAATTCAATTTTCTTAATTGGATATTTAGAAACCGTATTTCCTTTACTTGCACGACCTTTAATAGCAATTTCTGAAAAATCTTGATCCCATTTCAGTTTCTTGATACTTCCCACTTGGCGTAATAAAATCGTAACAACCTCAGCTTCACCATTTGGATTAGCAGAGAAATAAAGCACTTGAGAACCTGGTTTTTCTTGTGTTAAATCGTAAAATTTATCACGAGTTACACCAGAAACATTGAAACGTTTGATAAATGTTGAACCGTTTTTACCATCGCGATACATCATGTTGTAAATCGTACGCTTGTCGTTTTTATCGAAAACTGCAATATGAATGATGTCTTTCCCAACGAACTTTTTATCGTCCACTTTCGCAATCATCATTCTTCCATCTCTAAGGAAAACAATTACATCGTCGATATCTGAACAATCTGCAACGTATTCGTCTTTCTTTAAGCCTGTTCCAAAGAAACCTTCTTCTTTGTTGACATATAATTTCGTGTTACGTAAAACTACTTTCGTAGCTTCAATCGTATCGAAACTTCTTAATTCGGTTTGACGTTCTCTTCCTTTTCCGTATTTTTCTTTTAGTTTGGCGAAATAATCAATCGCAAAATCAATTAGGTTGTCTAAATGATGTTGCACTTCTTTCATTTGGTCTTCTAATTTCGAAATAAAATCGTCCGCTTTATCTGAGTCGAAACGCGTAATACGAATCATTGGAATTTGCGTTAATTTCTGTAAATCTTCATCTACAATTTCTCTAACAAATGATTTTTTGAACGGTTCAAATTGCTTGTATAAATATTCGTAAAGTGTTTCTCTGTCCGAATACAATTTGAAATCGATATACATTTCTTCACGAATGAAGATTTTTTCTAAAGTTGAAAAATGCCATTTGGTTTTTAATTCCTCTAATTCAATCTCTAATTCTTTACGAAGTAGGACAACGGTTCTTTCTGTCGAAATTTTCAACATATGAGAAACCCCAACAAAAAGTGGTTTATTGTCTTCAATTACACAACCTAAAGGCGCTACAGAAGTTTCACAAGCCGTGAAAGCATATAACGCATCAATAGATTTATCTGGCGAAACACCAGGGAAAAGATGAATTAATATTTCTACCTCAGCAGCCGTATTGTCTTCAATCTTTTTAATTTTTATCTTCCCTTTTTCATTGGCTTTCAAAATACTATCAATCAACGTTGACGTATTAGTTGAAAAAGGAATTTGAGTAATGACTAACGTTTGCTTATCAAGTTGCGAAATTTTAGCTCGTACTCGCACTCTACCACCACGCATTCCATCGTTATAATTCGAAACATCTGCAATACCAGCCGTTTGGAAATCGGGATAAATGGTAAATGGTTTTCCTTTTAATATTTTTATCGAAGCGTCAATTAATTCATTGAAATTGTGTGGTAAGACTTTTGTTGATAATCCCACCGCAATTCCTTCTGCTCCTGAAGCTAATAATAATGGGAATTTTACAGGCAAATTGTTTGGTTCTGCACGACGACCATCGTAAGAAACGCCCCAATCGGTAATTTTTGGAGAATATAAAACTTCCAAAGCAAATTTTGACAAACGCGCTTCAATGTAACGAGAAGCTGCGGCGCTATCACCTGTTAGAATATTTCCCCAGTTCCCTTGACAATCGATTAATAATTCACGTTGCCCGATTTGTACCATAGCATCACCAATACTCGCATCTCCGTGAGGATGATACTGCATCGTATGTCCAACTACATTCGCCACTTTGTTATAACGACCATCATCCAACTCTTTTAATGAGTGCATAATACGACGTTGCACCGGTTTGAAACCATCTTCAATCGCAGGAACGGCACGCTCTAAAATTACATACGAAGCATAGTCCAAAAACCAATCTTTGTACATTCCTGTCACTTTGGTAATGGTATCTTCTGGATTTTCGTCGTTTTCGTAAAAATGTTGTCCTTCGAAGTGTTTGGCTTCTACTTCAATAATTTCTTCAGAAAGTTCTTCGTCTTGATGGTCATCAATAGAATTATGTTCTGAATTATTATCAGTATGATCCGTATTTTCTTCTTCTGGATTTATGTTTTCTTCTTCGTCTTTCATATTTTATTTGCCAATTGTCAGTTGACGATTATTTTATTGAGTTTAAAACTATTAATTGTTAAATTCAGAGGTAATTTTTAAACCTAATTTTATAAATATGTTATTTAATTCCTGACCTTTTTCAATACAAAATGACGGTAAAAATTTTAAATTTTTTGATTCTCTACTTCCACCACATTCTGAACAGAACTCAACATAAGCTACTAATTTATTTTTTTTATAAAATTGTAACATATGTCTTGGCTCGTAACAAGCTGCATTAGTACATTTTTCTTTATAATCTTTTTTTAAGATTGAAATTATACTATTCTTGTCTTTTTCACTTAAAATTACATCATCAACAATTTTATCTTCAGGAATTACTATTTCTTTTTTACTGTAATAATCAAAAGGTTCGTTTGGATTCCATTGTGTTCTACTTGAATATGAAATTAATCTAACCTTATCTATAGTTTCAAAAAAGTTGTTTCCTTTTTTACTAACTATATCAATAGTTTTCAAAGACTTTTCTTCTTTACAAGAAAGTAAACTTAAAAACAAAATTGCTATATAAAACCTCATCATTTTAAACATTTCTAAACTTCCTCTTCCACTACATCCAATTCTACCTTCAAGTTGTTGATGATAAACTCTTGACGGTCGGGTGTGTTTTTACCCATGTAGAATTCTAATAATTTCTCGATAGATGTGGCTTTGTCTAACATCACAGGATCTAAACGAATGGTTTCTCCAATAAAGTTTTTAAACTCATCTGGTGAAATCTCTCCTAATCCTTTAAATCGGGTAATTTCTGGTTTTGGTTTTAATTTTTCCATGGCAGCTTTTCGTTCTTCTTCCGAATAGCAATAAATGGTTTCTCTTTTATTTCGAATTCTGAAAAGTGGCGTTTGTAAAATATACAAATGCCCTTCTTTAATCATTTCAGGGAAAAACTGTAAGAAGAACGTAATTAACAACAAACGAATGTGCATGCCATCGACATCGGCATCTGTAGCAATTACGATATTGTTGTAACGTAAATCTTCCATGCTTTCTTCAATGTTTAAAGCGGCTTGCAATAAATTGAATTCTTCGTTTTCGTACACAATTTTCTTGGTCATTCCGTAAGAGTTTAGCGGCTTACCACGTAAACTGAAAACGGCTTGTGTATTTACGTCACGACTTTTAGTAATCGAACCCGAAGCCGAATCTCCCTCCGTAATAAAAAGCGTACTTTCTAAACTTCTTGGGTTTTTGGCATCGGTTAAATGTACTCGGCAATCACGTAATTTTTTATTATGCAAGTTGGCTTTCTTCGCTCTGTCTTTGGCTAATTTTCTAATTCCAGATAATTCTTTACGCTCGCGTTCTGCTTGTAGAATCTTACGTAATAGCAAATCGGCTACTTCTGGGTTTTTATGTAAGAAGTTATCTAACTTAGTTTTAATAAAATCATTTACAAACGTACGAACCGAAGGCGCATTTGGTCCCATATCGGTAGAACCCAATTTGGTTTTAGTCTGACTTTCGAAAACTGGCTCTTCTACACGAACCACAATAGCCGAAACTATAGATTTACGAATGTCTGATGCTTCAAAAGGTTTGTTATAAAACTCTTTTATGGTTTTAACCAAAGCTTCTCGAAAAGCACCTAAATGCGTTCCACCTTGTGTAGTGTTTTGTCCGTTTACAAAGGAATAGTATTCTTCTGAATATTGTGATTTACTATGTGTTATGGCTACTTCAATATCGTCACCTAAAAGATGAATAATTGGATATACCATATCTTCTTCTGCAATGGTTTCTTCTAATAAATCTTTTAAACCATTATCTGAAAAATATTTTTCGCCATTATAATATATTGTTAAACCTGTATTTAGGTAACAATAATTTTTAAGCATTTTAATAATGTACTCGTTACGATACTTATAATTTTTAAAAATAGCTTCATCCGCTACGAAAGAAACTTTTGTTCCTTTGCGTTTCGTTGTTTCAATTACATCTTCTTCGATGGTAAGATTACCTGCAGAAAATTCGGCTGCTTTTTGTTGGTTATCACGAACAGATTCTACACGGAAATAATTAGACAAAGCATTTACCGCTTTCGTACCAACTCCATTTAAACCTACAGATTTTTTGAAGGCTTTAGAATCGTACTTTCCACCTGTGTTCATTTTAGAAACTACATCGACTACTTTTCCTAATGGAATACCACGACCATAATCGCGCACGGTCATCATTTTGTCTTTTAAAGTAACTTCAATTACTTTTCCAGCGCCCATTACAAATTCGTCGATACAGTTGTCGAGAACCTCTTTTAATAAAATATAAATACCATCATCTGGTGATGAACCATCTCCCAATTTTCCAATATACATTCCCGGACGCATACGGATATGCTCTTTCCAATCGAGTGAACGTATATTATCTTCGTTGTATTGATCTTGTTGCTCTAGCATAATCGGATTTTGGATTTGTTGCAAGATAAACGATTTCATTAAAAAATAAAAATGCTTTTTGAAGAAGTTATTAAGAATTTTTCAGTTTAAGAAGCATCTAAAAGAAATATAAGACACAGCCTTGAAATCTATTCTAATTTGATAGTTTTTCTCTTGAATTTAGGATCTCCATCAATATTAAATTTCTCTAAAACACTAATTTTATTTTTAGATACTATTTTAATTCTGTTTTTATAAATACTATCATCGCATATATCAGTTCTGGCCTCACCAAATTTATTCCATGAATTATTTTTGTATGTATAGAAATGCATTTTTCCCCAACAACCAATAAACCAATAGGGATAAATTACTAATTCTGAAATACCATCTTTATTAACATCTCCAATTGAATCTATTCCTGAACCAATTGCATCGCCATATTTAAATTCAGGTAAATTGTTTGAAAATTTAAACGTAACATCACAAATATTATTTAAACAATCTCCGTCATATTGATCTTTTGGATTACCATTAACCATTTTAGGATAAAACACAAAAACAGTGTCTTTAATTGCATCAGAATTTAAATCACCTAATAAAACGGTATCAATTTGCTGAATCGTATCAGAAACTTTTTCAACTTTCGAGAAATTTTTAGCTATTAATAAGCTTTCCTTTTTCTCACAAGAAATAAATAATAATAATAATAATAATAATAATATTGGTAATAAAAATTTAATTCTATTCATAATGTCTAAAAATTCCAGTATCGGTTAATGTATGAAAAGCTGCTTTTTGACTGGCCGCTTTTAAGGCTTGATTGGCCCATGAATTACAAGTATAAAACAAAGAACAACTTCCTTTTGCTTCATAGAAAATGTCGTTTTTACCGTAAACGGCATTGGTTTCTATTTTGATTTTTTCACCAGAATTTGTTTCGAAAGATTCATTAATAAATAATACTAATTTTTGATATTCTACTGTCGAAATTTGAATCTTTTTACAATACGCGTCTTCTTTCATCGATTTGTAAAAAGTAGTATGCAAAGCACTCGAACTTAATCCTGTTGTAGCTTTGAGAGCGGTACTGACTTTCAAATCGGCCCAAGTTGGAGTTTCTAAATAAAATCCTTTATCGCCCCAACCCATTGCTAAATATTTCGCAGTGGAATCTTTTGCTTTGGTGTGTTCGAATTTAATTTGTTTCGACCAATCGAAAGTATCATTTTTTACAGGAACTACGATATCAGTATGTACTCCATTTGACAATATGAAAATCTCCACTTTTGGTTCATCAATAGCAGCTTCTTTTTCATTTACAGTGACGTAAGACATTAAAGTAACAAGAAATCCGTATGCTATTAAAGTCAATAAGAATACTCCAATATATTTGAAAGTTTTTTTGATGGTTTTCATAAATATCAATTTTATGAAGAACTTAACAAATGTTATGCCACAAAAAAAAATCTGCTAAAACGAATTAGCAGATTTCTATATTTTATTTATTCTCTAAGATTACACGTTAAAACGGAAATGCATTACATCACCATCTTTCACGATATATTCTTTTCCTTCTACTCTAAGTTTTCCGGCTTCTTTACATTTTGCTTCTGTTCCTAAATTTGAATAATCTTCAAAAGCGATAACTTCTGCACGAATAAATCCTTTTTCAAAATCAGTATGAATTACTCCAGCCGCTTGTGGAGCAGTATCTCCAACTTGGATTGTCCAAGCTCTAACTTCTTTAACTCCAGCTGTGAAATACGTTTGCAGGTTTAATAATTTATAAGCTGCACGAATTAAAACTGCCGAACCTGGTTCAGATAATCCCATATCTTCTAAGAAAACCTGACGTTCTTCATAGCTTTCTAATTCAGTAATATCTGCTTCTGCACCAACAGAAAGAATAATAACTTCTGCTTGTTCGTCTTTTACTAATTCTCTAACTTGATCAACATATTTGTTTCCGTTTACAGCAGATGCTTCGTCTACGTTACAAACATATAATACTGGTTTAGCCGTAATTAATTGAAATGCATCGTATAAAGCAGCTTCTTCAATACCATTTGGTTCAACCGTTCTTGCCGATTTTCCTTGTAATAAAGCTTCTTTAATTTTATCTAAGATACTTTTTTCGATTTTCGCTTCAGCATTTCCAGTTTTTGCACCTTTATTTGCTTTTTCTAAACGTTTTTCAACCGTTTCTAAATCTTTTAATTGTAATTCGATATCAATTGTTTCTTTATCACGAATTGGGTTTACATTTCCATCAACGTGTACAATATTATCGTTATCAAAACAACGTAACACGTGAATAATAGCGTTACATTCTCTAATATTTCCTAAAAACTGATTTCCTAATCCTTCCCCTTTACTTGCTCCTTTAACTAAACCTGCAATATCAACAATATCTACAGTTGCCATTTGTACACGCTCTGGTTTTACCAATTCTTCTAAACGATTGATTCTTGGATCTGGTACGTTTACTACACCAATATTTGGTTCGATTGTACAAAACGGAAAGTTAGCACTTTGCGCTTTTGCGTTAGACAAACAATTAAATAATGTCGATTTTCCTACGTTTGGTAAGCCTACAATTCCTGCTTTCATATTATTTGTATTCAGTTACTTATTAAAGCAACAGTTAGTTTTAAATTTTAAGTTTGCAAATATAGCTTAAAAGTTGCGGAGTAACAAAGTTGATTTTTAGATTAATTTCAAAATCAAAAATATAATAGAAAATTATTTTTCTATTCAAACTAATTTGAAATTAATATAAAAAACCATAATATTATTAACAGTTTAAATCTTAAAAAAATAGACTATATTTGTTTTACTAACCAATTAAACTATAAAATATGAAAAAATTAACATTTACATTAGTTTTTCTCTATGGCACATTTGCTTTTGCACAAGAAGTTCCCGAAAAAAGAACTGTAGACTCTACTAAGACAAATAAAATTGAGACTGTAGTTATTGTAGGTTCAAGAAACGTTAAAAGAACGGTAGTAAATTCACCAGTTGCCATTGATGTAATTGACATTAAAAGCATCACAACACAAAGTGGTAAAATTGAAATTAACGAATTATTACAATATGCAGCTCCTTCATTTAATGCTAACAAACAATCTGGATCCGATGGTGCAGATCATGTTGATCCTGCCTCATTAAGAGGAATGGGACCAGATCAAACCTTAGTTTTAATAAATGGAAAAAGAAGACACCAATCATCTTTAATTAATTTATTTGGAACTCGTGGTAGAGGAAATACAGGAACCGACTTAAATGCCATTCCAGCAACTTCAATTAAAAGAATAGAAATTTTACGAGATGGCGCAGCTGCTCAATATGGCTCAGACGCTATTGCAGGTGTAATTAATATTGTATTAAATGACAATATTAACGAATTAACTGGAGCGGTAACTTATGGTGCTTTTAATACCAATGCCAAAGGCGACTTCCCTTTAGGTACTGCAAATACAAAAGGATTTAGATTAGATGAAAACGGTTATGGAAATTCATTTGGAAAAAACAAAAATTTTGATGGAAACTCTTTAAAAGCAGGATTAAATTACGGAATTGCTTTAGGTAAAAATGGCGGGTTTGTAAATTTTACTGGAGAATTATTAAATAAAGAAAAAACACTACGCCCAGGATTTGATTTTAGAAAAGGGTTTGGTGAAGCAGCCGTTAGAGGTTTAAATTTTATGGCCAATTTATCGATTCCAATCTCAACAAAAACAGATTTTTATGCTTTTGCAGGCTCAAATTATAGAGATACTGATGCCTATGCTTTTACAAGAAATGACGGTGCAAGAGTTGTTGAATCAATTTATCCTGGTGGATTTACACCAAGAATTACTTCAGTTATTTTAGATAATTCTATTGCGTTAGGTTTAAAAACAAAATACAGTAATGGATGGAAAATGGATTTTAGTAACACTTTAGGTAATAACTCTTTCCATTATAACATTAAAGGTACTTTAAATGCGTCTTTAGGAGCTGCATCGCCTACAGAATTTGATGCAGGAGGCCATAAACTTTTACAAAATACTACTAATTTAGATTTTTCAAAAAACTATTCAACCGTTTTAGAAGGATTTAATTTAGCATTGGGTTCTGAATTTAGAATAGAAAAATTCAACATTTTTGCTGGAGAAACAGGTTCATATGCTACATATGATATTAACGGTGATGTAGTTACAGATCCAACAACACAAACTATTCCTACAGATCCAATTTCTGGAGATCCACGACCAGGTGGCTCTCAAGGATTCCCAGGTTATAGTCCTTCTAATGAAGTTAATGAAATACGTACAAATTTTTCTCTTTATGCAGATACTGAATTAGATATCACTAAAGCTTTTATGTTAAGTACAGCTGTTCGTTTTGAAAACTATAGCGATTTTGGTAAAACATTAAACGGAAAATTAGCTTCAAGACTAAAACTAACCAACCAAATAAATTTAAGAGGCTCAATTAGTACTGGATTTAGAGCTCCATCTTTAGCTCAAATTTATTATAATACAAGTTTTACTAATTTTAGTAGTTCTGGTGCAACTGAAGTTTTATTAGCTGGAAATGAAAGTCCTGTTACAAAAGCCTTTGGAATTGGAAAACTAAATCAAGAAAAAGCAATTAATACCTCTATAGGTATCACAGGAAGTTTTGGAAATTTCACAACTACAATTGATGCTTATATGATAAGAGTAAAAGATAGAATTGTATTAACAGGTTATTTTGATGCTACATCATTAGGCTTAAATGTTGATGCTGCCCAATTTTTCACAAATGGTGTGGATACAAAAACAAAAGGTGTTGATATTGTTTTATCATGGAAAAAAAATATCGGAGCATCTAGATTTGGAGCGGCATTGATAGGAAACATAAATGATATGGAAATTACAAACGTGAAAAATAATGGTTTAGATGAACAAACTTTCTTTGGTGAAAGAGATAAAGCTTTCTTATTAGCTTCTGCTCCAGCAAACAAGTTTGGACTAAACTTAAACTATGGTCGCAAATGGTTTGATAGTGGTTTAGCATTTACTAGATTTAGTGAAGTGAAATTATTAGATTATCAAGTATATGAAGATGTTGCAGATTATGGAGGTTCTTTCCAAAATCAAATTGCTGCAGCTACAGATACCTATGGTGTTAAAATTGTTACTGATTTAACTTTAGGTTTTAAACTAAACAAATCATTTAAATTAACTGTTGGTGCAAATAACTTATTAAATATTTATCCTGATCAACAAGATGATTGGGTTGAAGCAGGTGGATACTGGGATTCTGTACAAATGGGATTTGGTGGAGCATATTACTACACCAGACTTGGTTTCAAATTCTAAAAGCAAAAAAAATCCTGAAGTTAATTACTTCAGGATTTTTTTTTCTCATTATGAAAAAGCTTGTCTGTTTAGAAGTGTTTCTTCACTTTCTACATGATTATCATCTGGCACACAAAAATCAACCAGACAAACAACCGCACATTGCGGTTCTTCATGAAAACCTTTAGATTCTATACATTTTCTTCGAACAATATAAATCATTAGAAAATGGCGTTTGTACCGCATCAGAATCGATTTCTATTTCCTTTGTTTGATGAACCTACACTTCCTACTTTCATATTTTTTTTATTCAGATACTTATTAAATTGATAGTTAGTTTAATTTCAAAAACAAAAATTACGCTTTACAATTACTTTACTTAAGCTAATAAATTTAACAAAAATTACACGATTTAATAAAAAAACACAAAGTATAACTTTACAATGCCAATTTAAGTTTGCAGCATAAACAAACATAAATTTATCATGAGAAAACTTTTCTTCTTAACTCTTCTAATAGGATACTCTTGTTTTTCACAAACATTGCATCCTTATTTACAAAATGTAACACCAACTTCAATTTATGTCAATTGGAAAACTAGCAGTAATAGTGAAACTATTGTTGAATATGGAACTTCCTCAGGAAATTTAAACGTAACAGTTACAGGAAATACAAATATTTTTACCGACACGGGATATCCTGGAAACTATTATTATCATTCTGCAAAACTTATCAATTTAACGGCTAATACCAAATATTATTACCGAATTAAAACAGGTAGTCAATTATCTACCATTAAATCGTTTAAAACATTACCAAATCCTGGACAAGCGGCAACAGCTGATGGACATATTCGATTTTTAATCATGGGAGATAATCAGTTGAAAAATGAACCTCGTTATGATTCGTTAGTATCAGCAGCTAAAAGAAAAATTAAAGAAAAATGGGGTGCTTCTCTATCTCCAGATGATAATATTTCCATGACATTTATGGTTGGAGACCAAGTAGATGTTGGAACTTTAGACCATTATGAAAATGTTCACTTTAAAAAGAACAGAGAACTTTCCGGAAATATTCCAATTCAAACAACAGTTGGAAACCATGAAACCTATGGAACTTTAGGTATGAATTCTTATTACAGTCATTTTTACATGAGTGAATTAACATATCAAGGAATTTCATCAAACACAGAGAATTATTATGCGCAACAAGCTGGAAATGTACTGTTTATCAGTATGAGTTCTGAACATACAGGTAGTGCACAATTAACATGGTTACAACAAGTTCTAGCAGCAGCACAAAATGACAATACTGTGGATTGGATTTTTTCTTTAAGTCATCGTCCATATCAAGCAGAACAATATGTTGGTGATATTTCAAATTGGGTTAGAGATACTGCCGTTCCTTTATTAACAACATCGGATAAATACATTATGCATATTGGCGCACATCATCACTTATACCATAGAGGTCAGTTAAAAAACCAAAAGGCTTATCAAATTATTTCAGGTGGAACCGCTTGGGATCAATATTGGTCGATGTCAACGGAACAAGACTTCGAAGATGTTCAAAAAACGATTAGTAACTGGATGTATCAAATAGTAGATATTGATGTTACTAACGGTAAAATGGATGTAGAAAGCTATTCAATTGGAAGTGTTTTAAAAAGGAAAAACAACCAATTAATGGATACTTTCCATCGATATAAAAACAAACAAAAACCAAATAAACCAAGCATTACAAACACATTTAGCGCACCTGTCCAACTTCCTTTGACGCTTACTGGATCTGCATTTTCAACAAATGAAACAGAACTTTTAAATACAACTCAATTTGTGGTTTCAAAATTTGCAGATTTTAACACGATTGAAAAAGAATCGTATCGTGATTTTGAAAATTTATTTGGGAAATATGGTACTCAAAAAGATTCGACTGTAAATATTAATTTAGGTGTTGATATTACCAAAATGGAACTTCTTGCCAATTCTTTAGATAATGGAATTCACTATGCAAAACTTCGTCATAGAGATAGAAACTTAGAATGGTCAAATTGGAGTGATGTGGTTTCTTTTGAAGTAATTAATAGCAACGTTGGAATTACTCAAATTTCATTAAATAATACGAATAATGTTTATGCAATTAATCAATCGATTTCTGTAAATTATGTAAATGCTCCAACTACAAGCAACACATGGATTGGAATTTACAAGGAAGGTCAAGTTCCTGGAATTAATGGATCTACACTTTGGTCTTACACAAATGGAACTACTAGCGGTACTAACAATTACAGTTCTGGAATAACACAAGCTGGTCGTTACTTTGCAGCACTTTTTATTAATAATGGCTATACTGAAGTGGCTACGAGAGTTTATTTTTATGTTGGACCAGTTCCAATATTAAGTACTGATTTATCAGAATATCCTCTAGGTCAAAATGTACTTGTTTCTTATACAAATGGCCCAAACATGACAAACGATTGGATTGGAATTTACAAAATGGGAATTAATGCAGGTGACGCACCATCTACTTCATGGCAATATGTAACTACTGTGAATGGGACAAAAACCTTTAGTAATTTACCAAAAGGATATTATTATGCGCAATACTTTATTCAAAACAGCAATAATGCCATTGGAGATAAAGTCTTTTTTAAAGTTGGAGATATTGTTACGGAACTATGGATAAATAGTCCAGTTTATGATTTAGGAGAACAAATCACCGCTTCTTGGACAGATGCACCAGGAATTGTAAAAGATTGGTTAGGAATATATAATGAAAATGACAATCCAAATTCTGACCCATTAATTAGTTATCAATATTTTAATGGTGTAGCTCAAGGTTCAGCACAAATTACAAATGTAAATATGCCAACAGTTGCAGGAAATTATTTCATCGTTATGTTTACCAATGATTCTTATAATGAAGTTTCTAACAGAGTTGAATTTCAAATGATGAGCCCATTAGAAAGTGAAGGATTTAAAATCGATAACGGTATAAAATTATATCCAAATCCATCAAATAATAACAAACAAACATTTATTCAATGCGATTATCCAATTGATGAAATTGAATTATTTGACATGGCGGGAAAATTATTATATGCGACAAAAAATGTGAATAACAATAAGTATTCATTAATTACACAAGATTTAGCAAAAGGGATGTATATTATAAAAATACATTCTAGAAAATTATTCACTGCTAAACTTATTATTGAATAAGTTTTAAAAAAAAAGCAAAAAAAAGCTCTTCATTTTGAAGAGCTTTTTTTATTTAAAACTGCTATGTTTTTTATTCATTATGTAAAAAAGCTTGCCTGTTTAAAAGTGTTTCTTCACTTTCAACATGCTCATCATCTGGAACACAACAATCAACCGGACAAACAGCCGCACATTGTGGTTCTTCATGAAAACCTTTACATTCTGTACATTTTCCTGGAACGATATAGTATAAATCGTCAGAAACTGGCGTTTGTGCCGCATCTGAATCGATTTCTGTACCGTCTGGTAAAATTATTTTTCCTGAAAGTTTCGTACCATCTTTCCAACGCCAATCGTCAGCGCCTTCATATATTGCTGTATTTGGACATTCTGGTTCACAAGCCCCACAATTAATACATTCGTCTGTTATTATTATTGCCATATTTTTTTATGTTAGATGTCAGAAGTTATAAGTCAGAAGTTTTAAAATTTTCTACTATAAAAGTCTAACTAAATGTTTAATTTTGTGCAAAAATACAACGTAAACTAAATATAACCAAAAAAGAAATGTTACAATCTGAAATAAAAAATTGTTTTGTAGAATTAGGTAAATTTTTATCTCAATTTGCATTAGATAATAATCAGCAAAATAATGAAGTAAAAAACAACGATTTATTTTACGATTCTTTTATAGATTTAATTGCATTATCTCAATCACACAACAACTGGTTTACTCCTGATAATGTACATTACAGCATTTCAAGTTGGGCAGATGCTTTAACGGAAAGTAACTTAAATCAATGGCTTTCAGCGTATTCATTCAATGAAAAAGAACCTAAAAATGTAGGTCTAATTTTAGCAGGAAATATTCCGTTAGTTGGTTTTCACGATTTTGTATCGGTTTTAGTTTCTGGTCATAATGTTTTGGTAAAAACCTCAAGTAAAGACGATTATTTAATTAAGTTTTTAGCGAGTTATTTGATTGCTTTAGATGAACGTTTTAAGAATAAAATAACTTTTTTAGAAGGTAAATTAGAAGGTTTTGATGCCGTAATTGCTACAGGAAGTAACAACACTGCTCGTTATTTCGAATATTATTTTAAAGACAAACCATCAATTATTAGAAAAAGTAGAAATTCAATTGCGGTTTTGACTGGAAAGGAAACTCCAGAAGAAATGACTTTATTAAGCGAAGATGTTTTTAGATATTTCGGATTAGGTTGCAGAAATGTTTCTAAAATATTTGTTCCTAAAAATTATAATTTCGATTCGTTTTTTAACGGAATGTTCGCTCAAAAAGATGTAATTTACTATGAAAAATACGCTAATAATTACGATTATAACAAAGCTGTTTTCTTAATGAGTAACTTTCAATTATTAGACAATGAATTCTTAACTATTAAAGAAGATACGAGTCACGCCTCTCCTATTTCTTCAGTGTTTTATGAATATTACGAAGACGTAAACGAAATCAAAGCGCGTTTGCAACAAGATGCTGAAATCATTCAATGTGTGGTTTCTAATGGAATTGTTGACAATTCAATTTATTTTGGCGAAACTCAAAAACCAAAATTATGGGATTATGCCGATAATGTGGATACGTTAGCTTTTTTAAATAATTTGTAAGATGAAGACTTCAAAAATCAGCGAGATTATCAAACATCAAAAAGAAAAGGAAGTTCATAAACATGAACCTAATTTTAATTTGGAAGCAAAAGTAAATTCGAACCGAAAAGACGAGAAAAAGAAGAAATAAAATAGTTACGCAAACGATTTCGTTAACAAATCGTTTTAAAATTGTTAAATTATTTTTTTGAGGAAATTTCAAATGTTGGAAATTTGCGCTTAACTACAACAAATCAAATAATGAAAAAACACAACTACAGCGCAGGACCTTGTATTTTACCTCAAGAAGTTTTCGAAAAATCGGCTCAAGCCATTTTAAATTTTAATAACTCCGATTTATCTTTATTAGAAATATCACACAGAAGTAAAGACTTCGTCGCGGTTATGGAAGAAGCTCGTGCCTTAGTTTTAGAACTTTTAGGATTAGAAAACAAAGGCTATCAAGCACTTTTTTTACATGGTGGCGCAAGTTTAGAATTCTTAATGGTTCCTTATAATTTAATGAAAACTGACGGAAAAGCAGCTTATTTAGATACAGGAACTTGGGCAAACAACGCCATTAAAGAAGCGAAACATTTTGGAGAAACGCTTATTGTTGGCTCTTCAAAAGACGCGAATTATAATTTTATCCCGAAAAACATCGAAATTCCTGCTGATGCGAATTATTTCCACTGCACGAGTAACAATACTATTTTCGGAACACAAATGAAATCGTTTCCTAAAACAAATGTGCCTTTAGTTTGTGATATGAGTTCGGATATTTTTTCTAGAACTTTAGATTTTTCTCAATTCGATTTAATTTATGCTGGAGCTCAGAAAAACATGGGGCCAGCTGGTGCAACTTTAGTGGTTGTGAAAGAAGAAATCTTAGAAAAAACAGGTCGTTATATTCCAAGCATGTTAGATTATGAAAAACATATCAAAGCAGAAAGCATGTACAATACGCCGCCAGTATTTCCAATTTATGCCTCTTTATTGACTTTACAATGGTTGAAAAATTTAGGTGGAATTGCAGCTATTGAAAAAATCAATGAGCAAAAAGCACAACTAATATATTCTGAAATCGACAGAAATCCATTATTTAAAGGAACTGCTGCAACAGAAGACAGAAGTAATATGAACGCGACTTTCGTTTTAACAGATGAAAACTTAACTGAAAAATTTGATACGATGTGGAAAGCTGCAGGGATTTCTGGATTAACGGGACATCGTTCTGTTGGTGGATATCGTGCTTCTATGTACAACGCGCTTCCATTAGAAAGTGTTGAAGTATTAGTAGACGTAATGAAAAAATTAGAAAAAGAGTATTCAGTAATCAATATTTAGAAAAAATAATAAAATATAAAGTTTAAAACACAATACCTTTTAAACTTCTAAACAAATAAACTATTAAACTAATAGCATGAAAGTATTAGCAAACGACGGAATATCAAAAACAGGAATCAAAACTTTAGAAAAAGCAGGTTTTGAAGTCCTTACTACAAAAGTAGCACAAGAACAAGTTGCCAATTATATCAATACGCACGATATTAAAGTAGTTCTAGTAAGAAGTGCAACTAAAGTAAAACAAGACATAATTGATTCGTGTCCAGGATTGAAAATTATTGGTCGTGGTGGCGTTGGAATGGACAATATTGATGTGGATTATGCACGATCAAAAGGAATTCACGTAATTAATACACCAGCTTCTTCATCTGAAAGTGTAGCCGAATTGGTTTTTGCACATTTATTTACTGGTATCCGTTTTTTACATGATGCCAATAGAAATATGCCTTTAGAAGGTGATACAAATTTTGACGGATTGAAAAAAGCCTATGCAAACGGATTAGAACTTCGTGGAAAAACATTAGGTATTATTGGTTTTGGACGAATTGGTCAGGCTGTTGCGAAAATGGCATTAGGTTTGGGAATGAAAGTGATTGCTGCCGATAAATATGTAAGTGATGCTACGATTCGTGTAGATTTTTACAACGGACAATTTATTAATGTAGAAATGATTACAGAATCGTTAGAAGATTTATTGAAACATTCAGATTTTATTACGATTCACGTTCCAGCTCAAGACGGTTATGTTTTAGACAAAGCTGAATTTGATATCATGAAAAATGATGTGGGAATTGTAAACTGTGCTCGTGGTGGTGTAATTAATGAAGTAGCACTTGTTGAAGCTTTAGATGCTGAAAAAGTACTTTTCGCTGGTTTAGATGTTTTTGAAAACGAGCCAACACCAGAAATTCAAATCTTAATGCATCCGAAAATTTCGTTAACTCCGCATATTGGTGCAGCTACATTAGAAGCGCAAGACAGAATTGGAACAGAATTAGCCGAACAAATTATTAGTTTATTGAAAAACGAAAATTAATTCGGATACTAACCATTAAAAATAAAAAAGCCACGATGTAAATACAATCGTGGCTTTTCATTTATTTCTAAAAAGGTATTCCTTTATTTTTTGATTACTTTTTGATCATATGAACCATTTGATATGACATATATTCCTGAAGGAAAAGAAGTCAGATCAATTTCTGTTTGTTGTGCTGAAGTTGGTTTAATTTCTATCACTTTCTGACCTAAGAAATTAAAAACGCTTACTATCTGGGTCTTTTCATTGTGAGCAATTGTAACCTTTCCAGTCGTAGGATTTGGAAAAATTTTAAATTGATACGAATCTATTGTAGAATTATTAGAGTTCTTTTTTGAAGCACTATCTAGGTTTGTTTTTTGAATTTGTCTGGCTTCAAAATCATTGGAACATCCTTCAATATAAGCTCTACATATAGATCCACTTACCGAAGTAAAACCTGCTTTTAAAAGTACTTCATTTGTGGCATGATATATTCCAGTTGCTCCTACATTTATAGTATTAACAGCAGTAATAGTTTGAGAAGCCTGAATTAAATCTGTAAAAGGAGAAGCAACATTTAAAGTTACTAACACGTCATTTAAACAAGGCACACAAGTCGTTAAGCAAGCACCAGCATTTACATTATTTGTGATAACAGCCGTTGGTTGAGGTCCAAAACCTAAATTAAAATTAATACCGACAGGTTTACTATGACAATAGCTCATAATGGTACCACCACCACTTGGGTAACCTGGTAAAGCACATCCGCCTTCCGTATAATCTGCACAACTATCAATGGCCGTATTATTTCCATTCCAAACACAAGCATGCGTGTGTCGAGAACCAAACAGATGACCAAATTCATGTGAAACCACCATTACATTCCAACTGTAAGCTGGAATTTGCACTATTGTATTCGTTAAGCTTCCTGAAACGCATAAACTTGAATCTACATTACTATTACAAATCCCATTAAAACCTGCAGCTATTCCACCGCCAACACTTCTAAAGGTCAGTAATTGTCCCAGATTACCATTAATAGCGCTGGTTTGACTTTGAAATTGGGAAAGTAAAGCCGAAGTTGTAGTTGCTGTATAAGGATCAACAGTATTCCAAATTACAATTTGTGAAAGCATCGTACTAATTCCATCATTGGCATATAAAGTGCCTAACTGATTATATAAATTGGTAACATAATTGGCAACATTAACCGTATTTCCTAAATTTTGAAACATATCGAATTCGGTTTCAAAATACAAACGCACGCAATTATTAGTTAGTCCATTAGGTAAAATATTTTGATAATTTTCAATTTCATTCGCGTCTAACGGACTATCAGGCATGTCACAATTAAAAACAGGTTTGTCATAAAGATCCTTATCATGATATAAAATCATTTCGTTACTAGACTTAAGTTTTCCTAAAACTAAATTACCGTTATCATTTGAAATAAAACCAGAAATTTCATTTTCAAAAATACTGATACTCACTAAGCTGTTTTCATTTCCTTTTATGATTCCTCTGTAAAAAACTGCTTTTAGCGCATTTACATCTATTGGATTTCCATCAGAAGTTTGTATGGAAAGTGAAGAAAATGCTTCTACTTCTTTGTATAAATCAAGCGTAATTTCATTATTAATTACAATAGAAATTAACTCGTTTGATTGTGCAATGATTTCTTCTGCTTTTGCTTTATTAAAGTCATATATTTTGGCTTTTGATACTTCTTTTTTGATCAGACCAAAATTGAAATTTGTAGATGCTGTAAGTAAGTTATCATACACTTTAAATTTAGCTTGTGCCGCTTTTTCTATCAGTTTAGTTGCAATTTTACCTTTTTCTTGGGCTTGCAAGATATAGTTACATCCTATCAAAAATGTACTAATTAATATAATTTTTAACTTTTTCATAATTAAGTATTTAATTTATTTAACTATGATTTTATTTAGTCGTTAATTTTGCTTCTAGAAGGGCTAATTTCTTGTTCAGATCAATAATATACAACGTTAATTCTTCAATTTTTTCTTGTTGAATTTTAGTCATTTCACCAATACTAATTCCTTCTAATTCGACTTGTTTCGCAGAGGGAACATTAGGTAAATGTTTGTTTGTTTCAATAAAACGTTCTACTTCCGCTAAAGGCTTTAACACATAATTATCCGCAAATACATAATCTGCCCAACCAGTTCGAACTCTTACTTCATCTGTTAAAATTCCACCTTTGACAAATAATTTATAAGCACTAATATCTGAACTACCAATTAAAGTTGGGAAATTTGTTGTTCCTACACCTACTTTACCTGATGTCCCCACTTCTTGAATTGTTAAGATTTTATCTCCAGCCGTATGAAAAGCGATTTTTCTATTCTCATTTGTACCAGGAATATTAAAAAGTAAATCTCCACCACCTAAAGTTCTAATTACCGCATCATTTGGTTTCGAAAATCCATCAAAACAACCATTACAAGATGAAATACCAACTTCTAAAGAAGCCGTTCCAGACGTTAACTTTAAATTTGGATTAGAAGCTCCAGAAACATCTAACAGAGCAGAAGGACTTGCTGTTCCAATACCAACTCTACCATTGGCGCCATTTACTTGAAAAAGTGTTGGATTCGTTTCGCTTAAATTTCTTATAAAAAAAGTTCCATTTGAACCTCCAGTAGCATTTAAAATAAGACCGTTATTTTGTCCTGTAAAAGTTACTAAATCATTTGTGGCCGTAACTTCTTGTCTACTTCCTGAGTTTATTCTGTAATTTCTACCTGCCATAGTTGTTGAAGTTACTCGAAAATCATTCGCTACATCTAAAGTGGCAGTAGGAGAAATTAAACCTATTCCAATTTGTCCATTTGCAGCAATACGCATTCTTTCTGTACTAAAAGTAGCAAAAGACATGGTATTAGCTAGTGGTCTGAATATTCCATTTCCGCCATTTACATCATTGCCACCTAAAGTTGACCCTTGAAAACCGATAGCTGGATTAGCTGCTGTGTTTCCAGAAGCTGCTAAAATTCTTGAACCTCCAGCATTAGGAGAAAACAATGAAGTTCCTGTGATTTGTTGTGCGGATACTTCTGATACGGATAAAGCAATGATCAAAGTTGCACATGTAGTTTTAAAATTTTTCATAATTTTTTTATTTAGTTTCCCCTACTCTATAATTGGCTTTTCGGGTTCCGCCCATTTTTATTTTTGCTCGAAAAGAACATGACAAAATTGCGTTCGGAATGCGAAAAAATTGATGAGTAAAGCACTAGAATTAATTTGTTGAATCACTAAAAAAATATCCGTTATTTAACGGTAATTAAAATGCGTAAACAACTAGTACTTCATTTATAAAAAATTGATTTCTTTGTATCGATTTAAAAACTAATATTTAAACTAAAACAAAAATTATGACATTAATTACAATTTTAATTACCGCTATTATTTCAGCAGCAGCCATGTATTTTTATCTAAGAAGAAATCAAGTGAGTCCTACAAAAAATTCACAGATTTGTAATGATTACAGTAATTACAAACCGAGTACTTTACAAACAGGTCTTGTAGGTGATATGATTTCTATTTACAGAAAAAAACAACACAAAACGATTACTACTAATTTACTTCCAGAAGATGCGCACACGATTTGGTTTGACTTAGAAACCATCAAAAAGTTCATTTTTCATTTTGAAAAAAATGTTCAAAAAAATGGAATTTCAAATGCTGAAAAATTAGGATTACGCATCTATTATGCTTCTTATCCAAAAAAAGAAACATGGAAGAATGAACAATATCAAGAATTAACTGGTTTTTTAGGCAATCCACTTACTGAAAAATATGAAGAAAAACATACCTTAGTTATGTTACCTACTATAAACATTAATGGTAAAAATACTGATTTTAATCCTTTAAATATTGATACCTATACTACTGGATTACCCATTTATAAAAGACCAAATTCGGATATTGATACCTTTGTAGATCAATCGGTTGCTGCTAAAGTTTCTGTTATGGCACTTACCGCGGATTCTAATAAAACGAATTCGACAGGTAGTCAAACACAAACGGTTACTACAGGAGGTACTATGGCTCAAAATCATGGTGCGTTATATCCACCATTCAGTGTAGATGGTGCGGCTTTTCCATGATCAAATTAATTATTTCTATTTCTATTGAAAAATAAAATTTCAATTTTTTAAAACCTTATTTTAATAGTTATATTGCCGAACATAAAATACCCTTTATAAACATGACGCCAATACAAACCATTTTATACCAATTTCTCGATATAACGGAAGGTATCGCTGCAATAACCGGAATAATTTATTTTAAAAAACTTAAAAACAGTTATTGGAAATGGTTTGTTTTGTATTTACTTTTTATTGTTATTGCAGAAACATTTAGTAAGTATTATTTAATTGATCTTCCTAAAATAAGAAAATATTATTATGATTATTTTGTTATACCTATAGAGTTTTTATTTTTTTATTGGCTATTTGCCAAAAAATCTTTAAACTCAAATCGCTTATTTAACTGGAGTTGTTTTATTTATTCCATATTTTATATCTTACACTTGTTTCATATGGATCAAGTAAGAATAATAAGTTCTATGAGCTACACGGTTGGTGTTTTTTTATTAGCGATAATGGTTTATTTAGAATTTATTAAACAAATTAAATCAGACGAAATCATTCATTTTCAAACTAATAAAATGTTTTATATAAATATGGGAGTGATGTTGTTTTATGTAGGAACTTTGCCTTTTTTTGCTTTTGACAAATTTATTTATGAACACTTATTTGAGGTATGGAATTATTATTTTACGTTTTTTTTAATTTCAGTTAACTTGATGTATATTCTCTTTACTTTATCATTCATATGGGGAAAATCGAAACCATAGTACCAATTATTTTATTTAATTTATTTTTTCTTCTTTTTATATTGGGAATTTCAATTTTCATTCATCAGTATAAATTAAAAAAGAAAGAACATCTTATGCTTCTAAATCATAAAGAGGAAGAACATAAGCAAGAACTGTTAACCACACAGTTAGAAATTCAGGTACAAACCATGGAACATATTGGTAGAGAAATTCATGATAATATTGGACAAAAATTAACCTTAGCGAGTTTATATACACAACAATTAAGCTATGAAAACAAAGCGCCTCACATAAGTGAAAATATTGAAAGTATAAGTCAATTAATTAATAATTCATTATCTGAATTAAGAGAACTTTCCAAATCTTTAACAAGTAATTCAATAGAAAGTCTCACATTAATCGAATTAATCGAACAAGAATGCTTTAAAATAAACGCTTTACAAATTTGTCAAGTACACTTTACCTACAAACTAGAAATTACTAATTTAAATTATCAAATAAAAAGTATTTCTTTACGGATTATTCAGGAGTTTTTACAAAACAGTATTAAACATTCGAAATGTAAAAACATTACTATTGACTTATATTTTAAAGAGAAATTAATGTATCTTATTTTGAAAGATGACGGCATTGGTTTTAATAGTAACAAGCTTAAAACAAAAGGAATAGGCTTAAACAACATGAAGAAAAGGATTGAAATTATTGGTGGAACTTACACTTTAGAAAGTAAAACAAAAGAAGGAACTCAGGTAACTTTACTAATACCTATAAAAGAATGAAAAAAACAATTGTTATTGTAGATGATCATATTTTAATTGCGAAGGCTTTAAGCGGAATTATTGCCAATTTTGAAGATTTTGATGTACTTTATGAATGTGAAAATGGTTTAGATTTACAAAAAAAAATAGTCAAATCAAGTCCAATTCCTGATATCGTTTTATTAGATATAAGTATGCCTGTAATGAATGGTTTTGAAACTGCATTATGGCTAAAAGAGCATTATCCTCAAATTCAAATTATGGCTTTAAGTATGCAAGACGACGAAAAAAGCCTAATAAAAATGGTGAAAAATGGCGCTAATGGCTATTTATTAAAAAACACACATCCCATAGATTTAGAAAAAGGGTTACTTACCATGACTAAAACAGGTTGCTTTTATCCGGATTGGGTTGCCACAAAAGTTATTGCGAGTTTAAATAACGAAAATAAATCTATCAAATTTTCTGATAGAGAAAAAGAGTTTTTGAAATATGCAAAAACCGAAATGACGTATAAAGAAATTGCTGAAAAAATGTTTTGTAGTCCAAGAACTGTAGAAAGTTATAGAGATAGTTTATTTGAAAAATTAGAGATTAGAACAAGAGTTGGATTAGCTGTATATGCTATAAAAAATGATTTAGGTTAAACAAAATAACAGAATTAAAGCCAGTACTTTACAGAGAATACTTAAACTAATAAATAACCAACAAAATTGTTTGTTTTTAAATAACTCAATAAAAATGAAAGTACAAAATCAAACATTAGATGTAACTATTTTTAAATGTTTTCATTTGAAAGATAAAATTTAAAGTTAAAACCAATTCATTTATTTTTTTATTATCTTTATTCCAACTAAAAAAATAAAAACCTATGTTTGATCAATTAACTGAATTAGTAAAACAGTATGCAGGTGATGCCGTTGTAAACAACCCTGCCGTACCAAATGAACAAAACGAAGCCGTATTGGAAGAAGCCAATGGTTCTATCCTTTCGGGTTTAAAGGATATGGTAGCTAGTGGAAATATTGGCGATTTAGCAGGAATGCTTTCAGGTAAAACACCAATTGACATGAATAATCCTGTAGTAGCAGAATTAGCTGGAAAAGTAACTGGAAATTTAGGTGAAAAATTCGGATTATCTCCTGATGCTGCTGGAAGTGTGGCTGGTGGATTAATTCCTCAAGTTTTGAGCGGACTAGTAAACAAAGCTAAAGATCCAAATCAACCTGGATTTAATATTCAAGACATAATTGCTGGAATTTCTAACGGTCAAGGTGGCGGATTAATGGATATGGTAACCAAATATGGCGGACAGTTTGGTTTAGACCAAGATGGTGACGGACAAGTTGGAATGAGCGATGCCGTTGCTGCTGTTACTAAAAAATCTGGTGGCTTAGGCGGATTATTAGGAAAGCTTTTTGGAAAATAAATTAGAACAAAATTTTATTTAAATTCAATATAAATTAGTCTCGATTTTTCGGGACTTTTTTTTATCTTTATAACTTGAAAAACCAAGTCATGAAGAAGTTACTTTTTTTTGGTATTATTGCTTCCTTTTTCATATTTTCTTGCAACTCAAATAAAAAATTTAGTTCAGAAAATACAGAAAAACTAAAAAGTGACACCATTCATATTTCAAATCCAGATTTAGAATATGATGTGATTATTATTGATGCAGGTTTTTCAACTTGGTTTAATTCCTATGCAAAGCCAAAAGGCTTTTATTCTCAATCTTATTTAGAAGCGAGAAATAGAACTTGGATAATGGAATGGAACAATAGAGCCAGAAATCCTATAAGATATGGAAACATATTCGACATGACAATAGATTATGACAATACAACAAACTATGGTTATCACGTAAACTATATGATTTATAACTATTTGGTTTATTTTCAATTAACAAACAAACAACAATTAGGCGGATTTCAAGCTAGATTATAAATATGAACAAATTGAAGCAACGTTGGAAAATTACAAGTAATTTTCAGCTTTTTATTATACTTTTAGTTTTCGCCATTACGGGCTCTACTTCTGCATTAATTGCTAAACCCATATTAGCTTTTATCGGTATTACCAAAGAAAGTGTTAGCTTATGGTTGTATTGTCCGCTTTATATAATTGTTATTTTGCCTTTTTATAAAATAATACTTTTGATAATCGGAACACTTGCAGGACAACACACTTTCTTCTGGAATTTTATCAAAAAAATGTTAGACAGAATGGGTTTAGGATTTATCCATAGAATTTTTGAGAAATAGTATGAAAAATAAATTAATTAGAATTTTTAGGGTTATTTTTTTAACTAGTTGTTTTTTTAATTGTAAAGAAGAAGTAAATACTGTAATTAATGAATCAACATCTCAAAAACATTTAAATTTAAATGCAACTGATTCATCTAAAACAACAACTAAAGATAGTATTGAATTAACAATATTAGTTAGAAAAGTTTATAACTGGCATGAAACAAAATTTCTTGAAGATTTTCCTTATAAACATCAAAACGATACAATTTTCACAGGAATAGACTGGGAAGAATATAATAAAAACATCAAACTTCATAAAAACACAAATTTATTTACGGACGAGTTTTTCAGAAGACATAAAAGCATCGCAAAAATAATTGACAATTCAATCAAAAAAGCTGGCATTGAGTGGAGAAATAGTAATGATGGAATTCCTTTATGGCACTCAAACGCAGATGATTGGTGTGCTTGCCAAGATAATCCTGATGATTATTGGAAAATCTTAACAATAGATAGTTTGAAAATAAATAACAACTTAGCTAGTTTTATTTGGACTTGGGATAAAAAAGATGTTAAAGACAAACATGAATATTTAGTTACTGCTAAAAAAATCAATAATGTCTGGAAAATAAATAGTTTAGAATGGCAAAATCAGAATTATTCAGTTGAAGAATTCGATAAAATGATGAATGATTAATAATTCAATTAGCTTTCTCATTTTATCTTTTTTATTCACAATTATACAACTAATTTCTTCTCAAAAAATCGTACTTTTGCAAAAATCTACTTAGTTGTATGCAACACACAGAAAATTCTATTGAAATTATTGGGGCTCGTACTCATAATTTAAAAAATATTGATGTTACTATTCCTCGTGAAAAATTAGTCGTAATTACTGGTTTATCAGGCTCTGGGAAGTCGTCATTAGCGTTTGATACGATTTATGCTGAAGGGCAACGTCGCTACATCGAAACCTTTTCTGCGTATGCGCGACAGTTTTTAGGCGGATTAGAACGACCTGATGTAGATAAAATTGACGGATTGTCTCCAGTTATTGCCATCGAACAAAAAACAACAAACAAAAGTCCACGTTCTACAGTTGGAACTATTACCGAAATTTACGATTTTCTTCGTTTATTATTTGCTCGTGCTTCAGACGCATATAGTTACAACACAGGCGAAAAAATGGTTTCGTATTCAGATGAACAAATTAAAAATTTAATTCATGAAGAATTTGACGGGAAAAAAATCAATATTCTTGCTCCTGTAATTCGTTCACGTAAAGGACATTACAGAGAATTGTTCGAACAAATTGCCAAACAAGGTTTTTTAAAAGTTCGTGTAAACGGAACGATTAAAGATTTAGAATATGGCATGAAAGTGGATCGTTACAAAACCCACGATATTGAAATTGTTATCGATAGAGTGGCTGTAAAACAAGACGAAGACACCGATAAAAGATTAACTGAAAGCATCAAAGTAGCCATGCATCATGGTGACGATATTATGATGGTTATCGAACAAGATAGTCAGGAAGTTCGTTTTTATAGTCGAAGTTTAATGTGTCCGACTTCTGGAATTTCGTACCCAAATCCAGAACCAAATAATTTCTCTTTCAATTCACCAAAAGGTGCTTGCCCGAACTGTAACGGTTTAGGAGTTGTTAATGAAATCAATCTTCAAAAAATTATTCCTAATCCAAAAGCAACTATCAAAAGTGGTGGATTTGCTCCATTAGGCGAATATAAAAGCACATGGATTTTTAAACAACTAGAATTAATTGGCGAAAAATTCGGATTTAAAATTACGGATGCTATTGAAACCCTTCCAGCGGAAGCGATGGATATGATTTTATATGGTGGAAACGAAAAGTTTTCAGTGGTTTCTAAAGTCATGGGAATTACAAAAGATTATAAAATTGATTTCGAAGGAATTTCAAATTTCATTAAAAATCAGTTTGAAGAATCAGAATCGACTAGTATCAAACGTTGGGCAAAAGAATTTATGGACGAAAACGAATGTTCTGAATGTCATGGAACGCGTTTACGTAAAGAAGTTTTATATTTTAAAATCAACGAAAAAAGTATCGGCGATTTAGTTCACATGGATATTGTGGAATTAAAAAAATGGTTTGCTGATTTACCTGAACATTTATCAGAAAAACAAGTTGCCATTTCACACGAAATTCTGAAAGAAATAACAGCCAGAATTAATTTCTTATTGGATGTTGGTTTAGATTATTTGTGTTTGAATAGAAGTTCGAAAACCCTTTCTGGTGGTGAAGCACAACGTATTCGTTTGGCGACACAAATTGGTTCGCAGTTAGTCGGCGTTTTATATATTTTGGATGAACCAAGTATCGGATTGCACCAACGTGATAACGAAAGATTAATCAAATCATTAGAAAGCTTACGCGATATTGGAAATTCAGTTATAGTTGTGGAACACGATAAAGATATGATTGTTCGTGCCGATCACGTAATTGACATTGGTCCGAAAGCAGGAAAATATGGTGGACAAATTATTAGTCAAGGAACGCCAGCAGAATTATTAAAAGAAAATACCATTACTGCTCAATATTTGAACGGTAAAATGGAAATTGAAGTTCCGAAAACCCGTAGAGAAGGAAACGGAAAGTTTTTAAAACTATCTGGTGCAACAGGAAATAACCTGAAAAATGTAACAATAGAAATTCCTTTAGGGCAACTGATTTGTGTTTCTGGAGTTTCTGGAAGTGGAAAATCGACGTTAATTAATGAAACGCTCTACCCTATTTTAAATGCGCACTTTTATAATGCGGTAAAAAAACCAGCGCCTTATAAAAAAATTGAAGGATTAGAACATTTAGATAAAGTTATTGATATTGACCAAAGTCCGATTGGAAGAACACCTCGAAGCAATCCAGCGACGTATACAGATGTTTTTTCTGAAATCAGAAGTTTGTTTACGATGACTTCTGAGGCGCAAATTCGTGGCTACAAACCAGGTCGTTTTAGTTTTAATGTCAAAGGCGGAAGATGTGAGACTTGTGAAGGCTCTGGAGTGAGAACGATTGAAATGAGTTTCTTACCAGATGTTTATGTAGAATGTGAAAGTTGTCAAGGAAAACGTTTTAATAGAGAAACCTTAGAAATTCGTTTTAAAGGAAAATCGATTTCAGATATTTTGAATATGACGGTGGATGAAGCTGTGGAATTCTTTGAAATGATTCCGAAAATTTATCGAAAAGTAAAAACCATTCAAGATGTTGGTTTAGGTTATATTACGTTAGGCCAACAGAGCACAACACTTTCTGGTGGAGAAGCGCAACGTATTAAATTAGCGGGAGAATTATCTAAAAAAGATACTGGAAATACGTTTTATATTTTAGATGAACCTACAACTGGTCTGCATTTCGAAGACATTCGTATTTTAATGGATGTGATCAATAAATTGGTAGATAAAGGAAATACCGTTTTAATTATTGAACACAATCTAGATGTTATTAAATTAGCCGATTATATCATTGACATTGGTTTAGAGGGCGGAAAAGGCGGCGGAGAAGTTTTATGTAAAGGAACACCTGAAGAAATCATTAAAAATAAAAAAAGTTATACCGCTCATTTTTTGAAAAAAGAATTATCATAAAATAGACTTCAAAATGAAGATAAACATATTTATTTTAGTAATCATATCACTATTTATTTCTTGTAAATCGAATAAAGCTATAGTAGAAACGGAATCTCAATATTTTACAGATTCTATGTATAGCAAGTCATTATTAGAATACAGAAAACATAATATTTACTTGCCGAAAGGTTTTAATTCGAAAAAAAACTATCCAATTGTATATGCAACAGATGGTTTTACTATTAATGAAAATTCTTTTTTAAAGAAAAGTTTAGATTCTTTAATAGAAAATAATCTAATAAAACCAATAATTTTTATTGAAAGTCATTGTAATACAAAAATTGCAGACAGTACAAGTTCTACTTTTGCAGATGGAAGAAAAGTAAAATTAAATTTTAGAAATTTTGAATATGTAAATAATGATTCCGACACACAAGAGCTAAAGCATTTATCGAATAGATTTAAAAATCATATGTTTTATTTTGAAAATGAACTCTTAATAAGCATAGAAAAAAAATTGTATCAAAAAAAGTTAAAAAAAGATAGATTTTTTTATGGATATTCAAATGGTGCTGGTTTTGGAATGGAATTATTAAATAGAAATACAGAGTTAATTGGAACGTATTTATGTTTTTCAACATTTGGAGGTGGAATTAAAACCAATACATGGAAAAAGGAAATAAAATATCCAAGTCTTTATATGATTTATGGAAGTAAAGAACCCGATTTTCTTAAAGAAGAAAGTCAAATTATGAAAAAAATGTATTTAGATTCAAATTCATTTGCAGAAATCCGTTCGTTTGAAGGTGGACATGATTATAAAATATGGAATCAAGAATTAATTAAATTATTGACAAAATTATTTTCTATAAATAATAAATAACTATCTTAGCGGTCGACTACTTCACACAACAACACTGCTAAAAAATAAATTTAAACTTATTATTACGTATAGTATGGCAGCAGATCAATATCAAAATGATGATGAAAGAATCCAAGATAAATTAAAACAAAAAACTTGGAACGAAATTAGAGCAAACGATTCTTGGGCAATTTTTAAAATTATGTCGGAATTTGTAAATGGATACGAAACTATGGGTCGAATTGGTCCTTGTGTATCTATTTTTGGTTCAGCAAGAACAAAACCAGACGATAAATATTATTTATTAGCAGAAAAAATTGCCTTTAAAATTTCTAAAGCTGGTTACGGTGTCATTACCGGTGGAGGACCTGGAATAATGGAAGCTGGTAATAAAGGTGCTCACCACGGTGGCGGAACTTCTGTAGGTTTAAATATTGAATTACCTTTCGAACAACATTACAATCCTTATATCGACAGAGATAAAAACTTAAATTTCGATTACTTTTTCGTGAGAAAAGTAATGTTTGTAAAGTATTCTCAAGGGTTTGTAGTGATGCCAGGTGGTTTCGGAACTTTGGATGAAATGTTTGAAGCGATTACTTTAATTCAAACTAAAAAAATTGCCAAATTCCCTATTATATTAGTTGGAACAGAGTTTTGGACTGGCTTAATGGATTGGGTAAAAGCAGTTATGATTGATAAATTTAAAAATGCTTCACCAGAAGATTTAAATTTATTTAAAATTGTAGATACGGAAGATGAGGTTGTTGAGGTTTTAGATACTTTTTACAAAAAGTACGAATTATCTCCAAACTTCTAGCTTCGAGAACCTCAGCTACCAAGTTCGAGAGCCTCAGCTACCAATTTAAAAATATAAAAAATCCCATCTGTTCAAGATGGGATTTTTTTTAATTCACTTTATAAGAAACACCAGCATTGAAATTTACAAACTTTCCGAAAGCAAAAGCACTTAGAATACTAAAATCTTTTAAACTATAATTAACGGCAACTTCTCCAATATAGTTAGTTTTTCTTTTTTCAATAGTGTTTAACAATTGATTAATAATATACTGTGCAGGAATTATGTTTTCAATTTCGCCTTTTTCGCCACTTACCACATAATTGAAATTACTTGTATTTACTATAAAACTTCCCAAAATCTCAAACCTTTTAATTTCTTTTGAAACGGATAATTGATAATGATAGGTGTCTACAATTCCGTTCAAGTTATTAATTCCTAAATTCCCGTAAGATGTATTAACATCTAAAAAATCGAAACTAATATCTTCATTAGAATAAAATGACATCGCAGAAATGTGAATTTTTTTACTTTCCAATTTAGGAAAATACTGACTCAAATTATGTTTTAATCCGAAACCATACACTTTGTAATAACCTCTTTTTAAATTGGTTTTAGTTGAAAAACGACCAATAATTTCTGAACCACTTGGCAAAGCAAAAGAAACATCCAAATACGGATAAGTAATTGTTTCTTGATTGACTCCTTTTGGCGTTTTCAATCTAACTTGTTGTCCATCTAAATCACCAACTAAATAAAATGAATCGTCATTTCCTAAAGCGGTTGGCACCTCAGCAGAAGCTTCAGTTCCTTCTAGCTTTAAAAATTTAAAATCAGAATTATTAATGATAAAACTTCTATCCGACTTAGGTACAATAAACGTATTACCATGTAAACCTACAGTAATTTGCCAATTTTTTTTCCTTTTAGCTGAATTCATCCAAGCTGAGGAAGCTTGATACACCGCGCCATCAGTAGCTGGAATTAGATACTGCTTTGAATACAAAAGGGCATCTTCTAAAAGATACCCTATTTGTTCAAATTGTGTTGGAGTTGGTGTTTGCGCTTGTATTGAATTAGAAAATCCAAAAAACAAGATACAAATTACAAAACTACGCTTCATATATTATACGTCAATTTTAGCGTAAGCTGCATTTTTCTCGATAAATTCTCTACGTGGTGGTACTTCATCACCCATTAACATAGAGAAAACTCTGTCAGCTTCACCTAAATTATCAATAGTTACTTGACGGAAAGTTCTGAATTCAGGATTCATTGTAGTTTCCCACAATTGTTCTGCGTTCATCTCTCCAAGACCTTTATAACGTTGAATACTTGTGCTTCCTCCCATTTCTAATGAAATTCTATCACGTTGGTCATCGTTCCAAGCATATTGTTTTTTGTTTCCTTTTTTAACTTGATATAAAGGTGGTGCTGCAATATAAACGTGACCGCCTTCAATTAATTCTTTCATGTATCTAAAGAAGAATGTCAGAATTAATGTAGAAATGTGAGAACCATCGACATCGGCATCACACATAATAACTACTTTATGGTAACGTAATTTTGATATATTTAATGCTTTACTATCTTCTTCTGTACCAACCGTTACACCTAAAGCAGTAAATATGTTTCTAATCTCTTCGTTTTCAAAAACTTTATGTTGCATGGCTTTTTCCACATTCAAAATCTTACCTCTTAAAGGTAAAATGGCTTGGAAAAATCTATCACGACCTTGTTTTGCTGTTCCACCTGCAGAATCTCCCTCTACTAAGTAAATCTCGCATTTTTCAGGATCTTGTTCAGAACAATCAGATAATTTTCCTGGTAATCCGCCACCACCCATTACGGTTTTACGTTGTACCATTTCACGAGCTTTTTTCGCTGCGTGACGTGCTTGAGCTGCTAAAATTACTTTTTGAACAATTGTTTTAGCGTCATTAGGATTTTCTTCTAAATAGTTCTCCAACATTTCTGCAACGGCTTGCGAAACGGGTGAAACTACTTCTCTATTTCCTAATTTAGTTTTAGTTTGCCCTTCGAATTGTGGTTCCTGAATTTTTACAGAAATAATAGCTGTTAATCCTTCACGGAAATCATCACCCGCAATTTCAAATTTTAATTTTTCTAATAAACCAGAAGCATCGGCATACTTTTTCAATGTACGAGTTAATCCCATACGGAAACCTTGTAAATGCGTTCCTCCTTCGTGAGTATTGATATTATTTACGTAAGAAAAAATATTTTCAGTGTACGAAGTATTATAAATTAAAGCTACTTCAACAGGAATTTCCCCTTTTTCATTTTCCATGCTAATTACATGAGAAATAATTGGCTCTCTGTTTCCGTCTAAAAACTTAATAAACTCTTTTAAACCTTCTTTTGAATGAAACGTTTCAACTGGTTGACTTCCGTCATCAGCTAAATGTCTTTTATCCGTTAATGTGATTGTAATTCCTTTATTCAAGAAAGATAATTCACGTAAACGAGCCGCTAACGTATCGTAAGAATATTCTAAAGTTTGTGTAAAAATCGTAGCATCAGGTTTGAAAGTAACAATTGTTCCTCTTTTCTCTGTTGTTCCAATTTGTTTTACAGGATATAAACTTTTTCCTTTTTCGTATTCTTGTTCATATACTTTTCCATCTCTGTGAACTGTAGCACGTAAGTGGTCAGAAAGTGCATTAACACACGAAACCCCAACTCCGTGAAGTCCTCCAGAAACTTTATATGAATCTTTATCGAACTTTCCTCCTGCTCCAATTTTAGTCATTACAACCTCTAAAGCAGAAATTCCTTCTTTTTTGTGAATGTCAACTGGAATACCACGACCATTATCTTCAACTGTAACAGAATTGTCTTCGTTGATAGCAACATGAATCGTATCACAATGTCCAGCTAAAGCCTCATCAATGGAGTTATCTACAACTTCATAAACTAAATGATGTAATCCTCTAACACCAGTATCTCCAATATACATTGATGGACGCATTCTTACATGCTCCATTCCTTCTAATGCCTGAATACTGTCTGCTGAATAACTACCTTTTTTATTTTCTTCACTCATAATAAATTGTTCTTATAAACTATTTTTATATCAACAAATATAACGAATTGATTAAAAAATCGGAATTAAAAACTGCTTAAAACGTATTTAAGTTATCAACATTTGTTAATTTCTGACAATCTCTTCTTAAATAAGCCAAAAAGAGTGTAAAATTAGATTTTAGTGTTTTTTTATTTCAAAACCAAATGGAAGAAAATAAAAAAAGGCTCTTAAAACTAAAATTTAGAGCCCTTTAAAAGTTAAATTGATTCAATTATTAAAACCTGTTTTTATTAAATGTTACTATTTCGTCATTTTTAAGTTATTTAAAAAAAAGAGCATCAAGAAAAAAATCTTGACACTCTCCTATTAAACACAACACAACTTGTCTTTTTTATACTTTTTCTATTTCCGATGCAATTAAAACATCAGCTTTAACGTGAGCTGAATTAGCTCTACCACTTGGATCTTGGTTTTCTTGCCATTTCGGAATCCATTTTCTTACTGTTTCTGCCGCACTAACTTGTGGATAGAAGTTCTGGAAAATTCTTCTGTAAAAGAACGCTTCTTTTGTAGTTGGTGTATTGTATGGAAACAATTTTGCCGCTTTATCAAAATCTTCATCCGTTACTTGAGACGTACAATATTCAATTAATGTATCAATCCAGTTATATCCTACTCCATCTGAGAATTGCTCTTTCTGACGCCATAAAACTTCATCTGGAAGATACGGTTTTTTTGGTGTATCAAACGCTTTTCTTAAAATATATTTTTCAATGCCATCATATGTTTTTGGCTGTTTTTCTTCTGGTTTGATTTTTATGGCTAATTCTAAAAACTTTTTATCTAAAAACGGGACACGAGCTTCTAATCCGTGTGCCATTGTAGATTTATCGGCGCGTAATAAATCGGCTGTAAATAATTTTTGCACTCTGTCAATTGTTTCTTGCTGAAATTCTTCAGGACTTGGCGCATTTCTAAAATATAAATACCCGCCAAAAACCTCATCAGCACCTTCACCAGACAATACCATTTTAATTCCTTGTTCTGTAATTGCTTTAGATAAGAAATACATTGGCGTACTTGCACGAATTGACGTTACATCATACGTTTCTAAATGCCAAATTAGTTTTTCTAAAATTTCAATTCCTTGTTCAATTGTGAAATGAATTTCATGGTGTTCTGTACCTATAAATTCTGCTACTTTCCTAGCGGCTTTCGTGTCAGGAGAATCGGCATCTAAACCTATAGAAAACGAATGAATTTTTTGCCCAGTTCCTTCTAATAATCGGCATGCAATTGATGATGTTAAAGACGAATCTAATCCGCCTGAAAGTAATACTCCAAATGGAACATCTGCCATTAAACGTTTTTTAACAGCTTTGGTTAATTTTTTTCTTATTGCTTTGTAATCAACTTCTTCCACAGCTTTAGAAGCATCTTCCCATTCTGGTTGATAGTATTTTACAAACCCTGTTTTTTCTGTATAAATATGTCCAGGAGGAAATGTTGAAAACGTGGTACATTGGTCGGCAATAGCTTTCATTTCTGAAGAAAAATATTTTCTTCCACGCTCATCAATTCCGTAATATAAAGGTTTGATTCCAAGTGGATCTCTAGCTGCAATATAATCGTCGCCATCAATCACTACAAAAGCAAACATTCCATCTAACAGATTACAAAAATCGTAACCAAATTCTTCATATAAGTGTACAATAACTTCCGAATCTGAAGTCGTTCTGAAAGTATGATTTCTTAAAATTGTATTTCGTAATTTTTGGTGATTGTATATCTCACCATTATGTATCATCCAAGCTGTTGAAGTTCCTTGAATAGGTTGAATTCCAGTATGTAAATCGACGATTGATAAACGTTCATGTGCTAAAAAGTGACCGCTTTCAGTAATATGAATATCACTTTCATCTGGTCCACGATGGCTCATGCGCTTAGATAATTGTTGTACTAATTTTTCGTCTTTTCCTTTTCCGATAATAGCTAATATTCCGCACATAATATTCTGTTTTAATTTATTTCTTTAAGCAAAATTGCGTTTTAAAGTTTAATTACGAAACCAAAAAACGTATTTTGATTAAAATTTTAAACTAAAAATTGATATTTTAAATAAATATAAAACAAAAACAGAACAATAATGAAGATTTACTTAAAATTATAAAAATTAGCCCCGAAAGCACGAAATCGCAAAGTTTTGTATAGTAAAATGAGTTTAGCTAAAAGCTTGAAATTAAATAATCTCTAAAATTTTATAAATCACATTGTTTACAGGAAATTCAGAATTAATGGTTTTATGCATCAATTGAATTCCTAAAGGAGACTGTGGTGAAATGGCAAAAACTGCCTGATTATCAACAGTGATTTTAGGCAAAGCTGTACATACAAAAACGGTTAAATGATTGGTTTTTACCAAACTTCCTAAAACAACATTATCGGTAACTTGTTCCATATCTAATTTAGATAAAATAGCTTGTTGTTCTATCGCTTCTTTTAGTTTATTGGCAATTTTTTCTTGCTCAATATGGAGTTTAGATAAAGTAGTTTCGTGTTTATCACCAGCAGAAGATTTAGCATCATTCTGCGCGTCTTCTGTTAAAGAATTGATTAAATCCTGATAAATATCTATTTTATCTTGAAGTACTATTTGATATTGAGAAAGTATTTTTTGTTTGAAGTTTTGCATGGTTATTGGTACGCGGATTTTACAGATTGTGCGGATTTACTATGATTTTATTTTTCAATGATTTCTATTTCTTTAATTTTTTGAAGTAAAAATTCTATTTCTTCTGAATTTTCATTATAAGGTCTAAAAACTATATAATTATCTTTTATTTTTCTTTCTACAAAAAAATCCTTCAAGTAATTTGCTCCATTTTCTTTTTTCCCACACTCAACTATATAAAGATTTTTATCTTCTAAAAGAACAATATTACATTCTTTATAAATATCTTTAATTGATTTTTTATGAAGATATATACTCAAAACCTTCCCATTAAAAATAACATCATAATGATAGGCTTTATTATCATCATATAAAATTTTATCAACTTCGTATTTTTCTTTAATTTTCAACTTAAAATAAATATTCTCTTCCTGAAAAGAATATTTTTCAGAAACACCACAACTCATCAACAGAAAAGCGGAAACAACTGATAATATTATTTTAAAATATTTTTTCATAGAATATTATTTTTTGAGATATTTTCAGCATGACAAACTTTGCGGACAAAACTTTATAAAAAACCTTGCGGACCTTGCGAAAAACTTTGTGTCTTTGCGGTAAAACTAAAAATCAAACTTATAGCTCGCACCACCTAAAACCTGTACACCTTGCACTGGGAAATTTACCCAACGGTTATACTTTTGGTTCGCTAAGTTGTTTCCTTTTAAGAAAAAAGTCAGTCTTTTATTGTATTTGTAGCCCACGTTTGCATTCAAATCAAAATAACTATCTAAAGTTACTTTTTCTTGATTAAAAGTTGGAATGACTAATGTTTTATCTTGAACAGTAACTAAATCCATTCTTTCACCAACGAAGAATAATTGCATACCACCATACCATTTTTCTGTGAAATCGAGACTTAAAGTAGACTCTACTTTTAACTGTGGTAAATTATAGGCTTCGTCCAAATTTGAAGTCTTGAACGTATTATAAGTTCCGCTTAAAGCCAATGAAGCACTCTTAGAAAAATCGGCTTTAATTTCTCCAAAAAGACTTAATGTATTCAAATTATCATACACTACATTAAACGAATTTCCGTAATGATAACCTTGTTTTTCCACAATTGTTGAATCATAAACATTTGAAACAAAAAACGGCTTATTTTTTTCATTATTAATTCCACCACGAACGTTGAAAGAAACCGCATTCGCTAATTTCCCTTTCATTCCCACATAAATATCGTAAGAATTATCAGTTGGAGCAACATATAAAGTTGGTGATACGAACGGATTTCCATCTACAAAATCAGCATATGAATTTTGTTGTAAATTTCCTTCAGCACCAGCATAAGCAATCATTAAATCGCCTACTAAACGGTAAGAAGCTTTTACATTTGGATATACAAATAATTTTCCATCCGAAGCACCATTGAATTTATTAGAAGTATAAAATATTCCAGCTCCTAAATGCACAGAAAAATCGTCTTGTTGGTATAAAAAGCTAGGTTTTGTTCCGAAAATTACATTGCTGTATTTCATTTCGCCTTCGTTATAATAATCTTTTTTGAAATTCCCACCTACATAATCCACTACGAAAGAAGCTCTAACTTTGCTATCCATAACTTCGAAATCGAACGCTGGTTTTACAAAAAATCTATTTTCTCCAGAACCAAATTTATCCGAAAAACGTTTGAATTGCATTGAAGCATCATTAAACAATCCGTCGTTAAATTCCATTCTTCCACCAAGTGAAATCGTATTATAACTTTGTGTCGGTTGGATAGCATTGATAGTCGCATCATCAAAAATGATACTTTCTGGCAATCCGTACCAATTTACAACTTGATTTTTCGCACCTAAATCGACATTCCAATTCATGTCTTTAGTTCTACTTCCGTAAGTAAAATCTAAACCAGTAGTGTAATATTTATCTTCTAAAACTAATCCTTTTATGCCACCTTGCGAAGATAAATGACGTAACAATCCACCAACATAATCGGTTCTACTTAATTGATGTGCTATAAATACTTCCGCGTTTACCGTTCCATAATTTCCTGCACCAAGTGAAGCGTAATTTGAAAATCCTTTTTCTAGTTCTTCCTTATCCACATCAGCTGCTCTTCCTTTTGAAGGAACGAAAGTTGACGCTACCGGAAATGAAAAAATTTGATATTTAATTGGAATTTTTGGTTCCACTACTTCTTCTTCTACTGCTGGCGTTTCTTTTACTTTAAAAGCATCAGAAATTGTTGGCGTATAAGGTTTTACAATATTTACAACTTCACTACCAATGTTTTCGTCTTTCTTTTGAGAAAAACCAACTTGAATAGCTGAAAAGGCGATGATACTAAAAATTACTTTTTTACTCACACTAATTGTGTTGTTTTTTTGGTGTTCGTGAATCTTTGATTTCATATTTTATTTTTTTAACCGCAAAGACGCAAAGGTTTTCGCAAGGTTCGCAATGTTTTTTTTTAATTTACTACTTTTAATAGTTTGTCTAAATCTGGTAGATAATAATAACCTATTTCTCTATCAGAAGTAACATAGAATTTATCTCTTCTTTCAAAAAAATAAAATACTTTACTATTATTAATTTCTTCTAAACTATGATTCTTCAAAATTTCCCCATTATTATTAATGAAAAAGAATTGACTATTTGAATGAAAAATAACTAAACCTAAACTTGTTAATTCATTTGAAAAAAGCAAATTATCTTCTATAGAATATAAGGTTTCAATCATATCATTTTTTAAATAATAATACTTATTTTTTAACCAATAACATTGAAAAAATTCATCATGAAAAATCTCAATTTTTGAATTTAATAAACCAATATATTTCTCATTCAATTTTTGATTATTGATTGAATCAATAATTTTAGGATTTGTAACGATATGTGAGCCAACTTTCTGATTAGTTTCAACATCAAAATCATCTATTTTAAATTCTAATGATTTTAACTTTTTTCTATTCTTTATTGCAAATTCAACTATATTAATAAATTGTTCAATATCAATATTTGTATCTGTTATTTTAATTTTTAAATAATTTTCATTTCTGAATTTTCTGTATTCTAAAAAAACTTCATCATTTTCAGAATAATATCTTCTAATTTGATGATTATACTCTATTAGAATATCTTCGATATAATTTAATTCTTTTGCAACTTTATCAATTATCTGAACAATTACTTTTGTTTTATTAAACTCTCCATATTTAAACGCACTTCTCATATAAATTCTTGTATTACCGCAAGAATCTTGAGCAATAGCATCTTTATGAGCAAAACTCAAATTAAAAACAAAAAATAAAACAAATACTAAGTTCTTCATATATATTAATTTCCGCAAAACCTTTTAAACTTTTAAACCTCAATAAACTTTTAAACTTACTTTGTTACTGACGAATTCGTCTTAGCTTCTTCCGTTTTAATTTTATCTAATTCCGTTTGACATTCTGTAACTACATCTGGAAATTCTGTAAAATTATCGATGATACTTTGTAAAATTTCTGTGGCTTGGAAACTGTCTTTTAATCCGTAATAGTTTTTTGCCATTAAGAATAAACTTTTCGCACCGAAATATTTATAACCAGAATACGTACTTGAATATTTTTCAACCGCTTTGTTTGATGCTTCAAATTTTCCTTCTTTGTTTTTGAAATACGCATCGTAATACAAAGCTTCCGCAGCTAATTCCCCTTTTGCTATTTTCTGTAATTTCGCGTAAGCTTCTTTTGCTTTAACGTCATTATTTGTTTTTATTGCGGAACGTGCGATGATAATTTGTGCATCACTTTTAATTTTATCATCCATTTTTGGATTTTTCAATACTTTATCAGCATAAATCTCAGAATTTACAAAATCTTGTTTTTCGTAATAACACTTCATTAAATTAGCTTGTGCGAAAGTGGTATTTTGAGGAAATTCTGCAATCGCTTCTAATTGTTTTAATACAGAAATCGCTAAATCACAGTTTTTATCTTTCAAATGAATTTCTGATAATCGTACTAAAGCTTGTTCTGTAAATTCGTTTCGGGCTTGACCAATTACATAATCGTAATGTGGAATTGCGTTTTTCTCCAATTTATCAGCAAAATATAATTGTGCTAAATAGAAATGTACTTTTAAAGCGTGTAATCCATTTGGAAATTGCCCCAAATAACTGTTAAAACCATCAACCGCTTTTTTCGAACTATTAGCTAAATATTGTTTTTCTGCCGATTCGTACATGTCGTTATCCAATTCGGCATCCGTAACTTCTACGAAAGAAAGTGTTTTTACCCAAGCTGCATATTCCGCCACATTTCCGTTTGCTTTGTAAATACTTTTAGCAGTTTCAACGGCTTCTAAAGATTCTGGAGAATTTGGAAACTCAGCCACTACTTTTTTGAATTTTGTAATTGCCGCATCATCTTTATCCGTGTTGTAATAAATCAATCCTTGTTTTAAGATTGATTTGGCAACATACGCACTGTTTTTATTATTGTTGATTAAGTTATCGAATGTCGAAATCGCTTTATCGTTTTGCTCTTCAGCGGTGTACGTATTGGCTAATTCATACAAAGCATCATCCAAATACTGTGATGTTTTATAAGTTGTTACAAACTTGTTCAAATCTTCAATTTTCTTATCATTTTTATTCACAAATCCGTAGCTCATTCCTTTTTGGAAAGCTGCATAATCTGCATCAACACATTTTAGTTCAATCGCTTTATTGTAGGCATCCATTGCTGGCCAATACTTTGACGAAATGTAATTACAATCTGCCAAACGCAAATACGCATCTGTCAATCGGTTTTTATCCTCTTTTGAATTCGTAATATAAGTATTGAAATACGGAATGGCATTTTCATATTCTTTAATCTTAAAATAAGCATAAGCCAAGTTGTAATTCACCGTTTTGTTTTCTGGAGTTTCACTTGCCGAAGCGTTATTTAAAAATTGTTTGTAGGTTAAAACCGCTTCTGAAAATTGATCTAAACTGTATTCGCATTCCCCTTTCCAAAAAGTAGCTCTTGCAGTTATTTTTTGATCTTTATTTTCCGTTAACGATTTTTTAAATAACACATAAGCATCTTGATATTTTCCATCAGTATAAACTTCCAAACCTCTATAAAAAGCCACTTTTTGATACGCGGCTTTGTTTTCTGGAGTTTTATTTTTTTCCAATAAAACCAATGCTTCGGTATAATTTTTTGATGTGATGTACGAATTAATCAATAAACTTTTTAATTCTGGATTATTCAAATTCGCTGGATATTTATCCATAAATGCTTTCAGAATTTCTGGAGTTGAAACATAAGGATTTCCAATTTCGTAACTCAATTTCGTATAATTTAACGCGGCATCTTCTTGAATTTTAGTATCAAAAGTCATTTCCGAAGCCGTTTTGAAAGCGTTTAAAGCTTGTTGTTTTTTATCGGTATTCAAATAACTTTCTGCTAAATGATAATACGCATTTTGCGCTACAAAATCGTTTCCTTCAATAATTTTATTGAATTGCGTTATCGCTTTTTCGTACTCTTTTTGTTGGTAAAAAGCGTAACCTAACTGATAATAATCGGTATTCGTCCATTTTCCGTTTTTACCTCTGTAGGCTTGTAAATAAGGTAATGCTTTGTCGTATTTTTTTAAATTGAAATAACTTTCTCCAATAATTTTAGATAATTCACTTTTTTCTAAAGCGGAAGATTTTTTCAATTGTGGTTCTCCTAAATCGATAGCTTTTTGAAAATTTCCTAATTTGAAATTCATATCTGCCTGAAAGTAACCCATTTTTTCTTTGTACTTGTCTTGGTCAGAAACTTGTCCGAAAAGTTCATTCGCTTCTTCGTATTTATCTCCTTCGTAAGCCAAATACCCCAAATAATATTTTGCTTGGTTTCCGTATTCCTTAGAATTCGCAACTTTATTTAAATATTTCGAAGCGTCTTTATTATTTTTAGTGGAAAAACTCGCATAACCGCGTTGAAAATTTGCTTTTTCAAAATCGGCTGCAGATAAATCTGGTTCGTGAATGTTTTCGTACCATTTTAACGATTGTGTATAATTTCCTTCTGCAAAATAATATTGTGCCACTTCCAAATAAGCCGAATTTCTTTTCGTACTTGTTGGATGATTTTCTATAAAAGCTTCCATCAAAGCATCTGCACCAGATTGATTGATTTTTATTGCACAATTTGCAATGTAATAATCACAATCAGATATTATTTCTTCTGAAATTGCCGTACTTTTTACCTTATCGAATAAAATTTGTGAAGCTTGAAATTGATTCTCTTTGTATAATTGAACTGCTTTATTGAAGTCTTGGTTTTGTCCTAAATAAACTGCAGATTGCTGAGCAATAGCGCTTTGAGAAATAAAAAGCAATAATAAGGATAACTTGGTTAAAATATTCATAGTAATATTCTTTATTTAAGTTCAAATATATCAAATCGATATGACTATAAACGCTAAAATTATCTTAATTATTGTAATTGAAATTATTTAGTTCAATAATTTTGTTTAGCCGTGAAATGTTTATATTTTTACACATTAATTAAGTAATTATGAGCCAAACGATTTTATCACTAAAAAACGTTTCTATATATCAAGAAAACAATTTAATATTATCTGATATTAATTTAGAAGTTCAAAAAGGAGAATTTTTATATTTTATTGGAAAAACAGGTTCTGGTAAAAGTAGTATTATGAAAGTACTTTATGCCGATTTACCTTTAAAAGAAGGAGAAGGAACTATAGTTGATTACGATTTAAACACACTTAAAGAAAAAGATATTCCTTATTTAAGAAGAAAAATTGGAATCGTTTTTCAAGATTTTAAATTATTATCTGATAGAAATATTAAAGAAAATCTACTTTTTGTTTTAAAAGCAACGGGTTGGGTTGATGCAGTTGAAATGGATAAACAAATTCAAGAAGTTTTAGACCGAGTTGGAATGGGAAATTTCGCCAGCAAAATGCCACATCAACTTTCTGGTGGTGAACAACAACGTGTTGCTATTGCAAGAGCTTTATTAAACGATCCCGAATTAATTTTAGCAGATGAACCATCAGGAAATTTAGATCCTCAAACGAGTATTGAAATTATGGAAGTTTTAAGAAAAATTAATGCTAACGGCAAAACTGTAATTATGGCTACTCATGATTATGCTTTATTACTAAAATATCCATCAAAAACCTTAAAATTTGAAGATGGTAAAGTTTTTGAAGTAGTACAAAAATCAGTGTAACATTTTTAACAAATTTTATACTAATAATACAAACTAACTAAAAACTAAAAAAATTATGAACGAAGCTATTAAAAAAAACGGAATTAAATTTGGAATTATCTCTGCAGTTATTTCAATTGTTTTAACTGTATTAATGTATGCTATTGACATTAATTTATTTGCCAATTCTTGGATTGGAATTGGAATGGTATTTTTCTATTTAGCACTTGGAATTTATGTTGTTTCAACAACAAAAAAAGAAATGGGTGGAACCATTAATTTTAAAGAAGCATTTACTGTTTACTTCTTATACTCGGTAATTGGTATCGTAATTGCAAATATCTTTAATTACATCTTATTTAATTTCATCGACCCATCTGCAAAAGAACAAATTTTAGAAATCACAATTAATAAAACAGTTGAAATGATGCAAAAATTTGATACTCCAAAAGATATCTTGAAAGAAACAATCAAAGGAATGAAAGAAAACGATCAATATTCAATTGCAAACATTATTAAAGGAAGCGCAATGGGAATTGTCTTTTCTTCAATAATCGGATTGATTATAGCAGCAATTATGAAAAGCAAAACAACATATAACGAATAAATGAATATATCACTAGTAATTCCCTTATTAAACGAACAAGAATCGTTACCAGAATTATCTAAATGGATTGAGAAAGTTATGACTAGTCATAACTTTTCTTATGAAGTATTGTTTATAGATGATGGTAGTACCGATGCGTCTTGGCAAACTATTTTAGACTTACAAAAAGACAATTCCAACATCAAAGGAATTAAGTTTTTACGTAATTATGGTAAAAGTCAAGCTTTGCATGCTGGTTTTGCAAAAGCCTTGGGAGCTGTAGTAATTACTATGGATGCCGACTTACAAGATAGTCCAGATGAGATTCCAGACTTGTACGATTTAGTTCAAAATCAAGGTTTTGATTTAATTTCCGGATGGAAGAAAAAACGCTACGATTCTGTCGTTTTTAAAAATATTCCATCTAAATTATTCAATTGGGCGGCAAGAAGAATTTCTGGTGTCAAACTAAACGATTTCAATTGCGGATTAAAAGCCTACAAAAATGTAGTGATTAAAAACATCGAAGTTTCTGGTGAAATGCACCGTTACATTCCTGTTTTAGCTAAAAATGCAGGTTTTGCAAAAATTGGAGAAAAAGTAGTCATTCATCAAGCTAGAAAATACGGAACATCAAAATTTGGTATCGATAGATTTGTAAACGGATTTTTAGATTTAATTACAATTTGGTTCATTTCAAAATTCGGAAAACGTCCTATGCACTTCTTCGGATTGCTTGGAAGTTTAATGTTTTTCATTGGATTGGTTTTAGCTTTATACATGGGAATTGACAAATTATTTTTTCATACAACTTCCCGTTTAATTACCAACAGACCAGAATTTTATATCGCATTAACCACAATGATTATTGGAACGCAATTATTCTTAGCTGGGTTTTTAGGAGAAATAATTTTACGCACCAAAAGCAACGAAGAACGCTACAAAATAGCGGAGACGTTATAGTTTTAAGGTCACAAATTGTGACCTTAGAAAATAATAAATCTTGAGGACGCAAATTGCGACCTCAAGATTAAAGAATAACTTAATTATACGCCAAAATGAACAATTTAGAGATTATTACGAATAAAATTCACATTATTCGTAATCAAAAAGTGATGTTAGATTATGATTTAGCAGCACTTTATGAAGTAGAAACAAGAGTTTTAAAACAATCAGTAAAAAGAAATATAGAAAGATTTCCAGAAGATTTTATGTTTGAATTAACTGAAAATGAAATTGAAATCGTGGTATCACAATTTGTGATACCATCTAAAAGTTTCTTAGGAGGTGCAAAACCTTTTGCTTTCACAGAACAAGGATTAGCAATGCTTTCAGGAGTTTTAAAATCAGAAAAAGCAATAAAAATAAATATTGCCATTATGCGAACTTTTGTGATTTTAAGAAATTCGCTTCTGAATTTAGAAGAAATAACTTCAAAAGTAAAAGAAATTGAAAACCAATTTCCTGAAATTTACAAAATTTTGAATTATTTAATGAACAAAGAAGATTTAAAAACAGAACAAGAAGACCGAACTATAATTGGTTATAAAAAATAAGATTATGCACATAGAACAAAATATATTAGATCAAGTTAACGAATGGCTTACGCCTACTTTCGACCAAAACACACAAGAAGAAATAAAAGATTTAATGACTTCCGACCCAAAAGGTTTAGAAGATGCTTTTTATAAAAACTTGGAGTTTGGAACTGGAGGAATGCGCGGTGTTATGGGTGTTGGAACCAATCGTATTAATAAATATACTTTAGGTAAAAACACGCAAGGCTTGTCTAATTATTTGAAAAAATGTTTTCCAAATGAAGATTTAAAAGTCGCTATTGCCTACGATTGTAGAAAAAACAGTGATACTTTAGCGAAAGTGGTGGCTGATATTTTTTCAGCGAATGGAATTAAAGTGTATTTATTTTCAGAAATGCGCCCTACTCCAGAATTATCTTTCGCTTTAAAACATTTAAATTGTCATTCTGGAATTGTGTTGACAGCTTCTCATAATCCACCAGAATACAATGGTTACAAAGTATATTGGCAAGATGGCGGACAAATTGTACCACCTCAAGATGGTGAAATTATTGCTGAAATAGAAGCATTAAAATATTCAGACATTAAGTTCTCAGCAAATGAAAGTTTAATCGAATACATCGATACTGAAATTGATGAAGCGTTTGTTAATTCAACTGTTGAGAATGCAAGTTTCAATACGCCAAAAGCAGCTAAAGAAAATTTAAATATTGTTTTTACACCTTTACACGGGACTTCTGTAAAATCGATTCCTGCCGTTTTAGCGAAAGCAGGTTATACGAATGTGAATATCGTTAAAGAACAAGAAACTCCTGATGGAAATTTCCCAACAGTAAAATCTCCAAATCCGGAAGAACCAGAAGCTTTAACAATGGCATTAGCTTTAGCAGATAAAGTAAATGCAGATATAGTTATTGGAACAGATCCTGATTCAGACCGATTAGGTGTAGCTGTTAGAGATAACGATGGAAAAATGATGTTGTTAAATGGAAACCAGTCTATGGTGGTAATGACAGCCTTTTTATTAGAACAATGGAAACGCGCTGATAAAATCACAGGTACAGAATTTATTGGTTCTACAATTGTTTCTACTCCAATGATGTTAGATTTAGCAAGTGCTTACGGAATTGAGTGTAAAGTAGGTTTAACAGGTTTTAAATGGATTGCAAAATTCATTAAAGACTTTCCAAATCAGAAATTTATTGGCGGTGGAGAAGAAAGTTTCGGATTTATGGTTGGTGATGCCGTTAGAGATAAAGATGCCGTTGCAGCCTGTTTATTAGTTTGCGAAATTGCTGCTCAAGCCAAAGCAGCCGGAAGCAGTTTATATAAAGAACTGATTAACTTATACTTAGATTTCGGATTTTATAAAGAACATTTAATATCTTTAACTAAAAAAGGTAAAGAAGGTTTAGCCGAAATCAACCAAATGATGGTAGATTTACGTGATAACCCAATGGAAACTATCAACGGTCAACGTGTAGTATGTATTGAAGATTACCAAAATAAAACTGCTCGCGATTTAATAAATAATGAAACTTTCGATTTAGATATTCCAAAATCGAACGTGTTAATTTATTATTTAGAAGATGGTACAAAAATTTGCGCCAGACCAAGTGGAACAGAACCAAAAATAAAATTCTACTTTAGTGTGAATGCTATTTTAGAAGAAGCAACCGATTTCGAAGAAGCAAATACATTTTTAGACACAAAAATTCAGAATATAATTACTGAAATGAAATTAAACTAATGGATCAGAATTTAAAAAAAATAATACCTTTTGCTTTAAAGTATAAGAGAAATGCCGTTTTAAACATCATTTTCAATGTTTTTTATGCTTTTTTCTCTACTATTTTAATGGTTTCATTAATACCAACTTTAGATGTTTTATTTGATAAAACTACAAAAGTTTTAACCAAACCAGTATATACAGGAATTGGTAGTATTAATAAATATGGTCAAGAATATTTAGGTTTTTACATTACAAAATTAAACGATGACTACGGGGCGCAATATGCGTTAATGTTAGTAGTCGGAATAGTAATTATTACAGCTCTTTTAAAAAATATTTTCAATTATTTGGCTTCTTTTCAAGTTACGATTCTTAGAAATGGTGTTTTAAGAGATTTACGTGAAAAATTATATGCTAAAATTATTCATTTGCCTATTTCCTTCTATTCCAATCAAAGAAAAGGTGATGTAATGACAAAAATGTTAGGTGATGTTGGTGAAGTTCAAAATTCATTTTTTCAAATTTTAGAATTAGTCGTTAGAGAACCTTTAACTATAGTGTTTTCAATTATTGCCATGTTAGCTATTAGTGTGAAATTGACTTTATTTGTTTTTGCTTTTATTCCAATTTCTGGATTTATTATTTCTAGAGTTGGAAAAAATTTGAAAGCAAAATCCGTAAGAGCACAACAAGAACAGGGTTTATTCATTTCTACTTTAGACGAAACCTTAACGGGATTAAAAGTGGTCAAAAGTTATAATGCGGAAGGTTCTTTCATTCAAAAGTTCAATGATTCTTTAGAAAGGTTATTGAAATTATCAACAAGTATCGCAAATAAAAACAACCTTGCCTCACCAATGAGTGAATTTTTAGGAATTGTTACTATTGCGGTTTTACTTTGGTTTGGAGGACATATGGTTTTAGTGGAACATACACTTAAAGGAACTGATTTCATTGGTTATATCGCTTTAGCATATACTATTTTAACTCCTGCAAAAGCAATTTCTAAAGCCTCTTATCAAGTAAAAAGTGGTTTAGCTGCAGCCGAAAGAGTTTTTACTTTATTAGAACAAGAAAATGTAGTGGTTAATAAACCAGATGCATTCGTAAAACATACTTTTGAGAAAGGAATTTCTGTAAAAAACATCAATTTTGCGTATCAAGAGGAAAATGTATTGAAAAACTTTTCTTTTGATGTGGAAAAAGGAAAAACAATTGCTTTAGTAGGACAATCGGGTTCTGGAAAAAGTACCATTGCGAATTTATTAACGCGTTTTTACGATATTAATGACGGTTCAATTACCGTTGATGGCGTAGAAGTTAGAGATTGGGATATGCATGCATTACGTGGCTTAATTGGTTTAGTTACACAAGATTCTATTTTGTTTAACGAATCGATTAAAAACAATATGTTAATTGGTAAGCCAAACGCAACCGATGAAGAAATTATTGATGCGTTAAAAATTGCGAATGCTTACGAGTTTGTGTCAACGCTTCCAAACGGAATTAATACAAATATTGGTGATGCTGGTGGAAAATTATCTGGTGGTCAAAAACAACGTTTATCTATTGCAAGAGCGGTTTTGAAAAATCCGCCAATTATGATTTTAGACGAAGCCACTTCTGCTTTAGATACAGAAAGTGAAAAATTGGTTCAAGATGCTTTAGAAAAAATGATGCAAAACAGAACTTCTATTGTAATTGCACACCGTTTATCAACCATTCAAAAAGCAGATAACATTATTGTAATGCAAAAAGGTGAAATTGTAGAGCAAGGTAAACATGCCGAATTGATTGCTAAAAATGGTACGTATGCGAGGTTAGTAGCTCTACAATCATTGGAATAATATTTTAGATAAAATAGATTTGTTAGAGAGTTAGAAAATTAGAGATTATAAAATAATTTTAAGTCAAAAAATCCAAAAAGTAAAAAAATCTAAGAAATCTAAAAAATGTATAAAAAAAACGACAACATTAAGTTACCTGAAGATCCAGACACTATTGTTTGGAAATACTTAGACTTGTCGAAATTTTTAGATTTATTGATGTCGCGAAAATTGTTTATGTCGCGTTCTGATAAATTTGAAGACCAATATGAAGGCACATTTTCCGAACCTACTTATGAAGAAATCAAAAAACTATCGGAAAACAATCCTGAGTTTTTACAATATTACAAATCGCATCGTGAAAAAGTAGTTGTGAGTAGTTGGCACATTAACGAATACGAATCGTTTGCGATGTGGCAAATATTTACACAAAACAATGAAGGTTTAGCGATACAATCAACTATTGGTAGACTACAAAAAGCTTTAAAACCCGAAATTAATTTTAGCCAATTTATTGGTGAAGTGAATTATATCGACTATAAAAAAGAATACATTCCGTTTGATGATATGTTTTTCCCGTTTATGTTTAAACGAAAAAGTTTTCAGTATGAAAGAGAAGTCAGAATTATTTCCGATTTAACTGAAAATAATATTAAAATTAACGATGGATTAAAAATTGATGTGGATGTCAATCAATTAATTGAGAAAATATATATCCATCCAAAATCGGAAAACTGGTATAAAAAACTAGTGATTGAGCTGGTTTCGAAATTGGACTATACCATCGAAATTGAAAAATCGGATTTAGAAAGTGATATTTTAATTTAGTTTTATTTTACCGCAAAGTCGCAAAGTTACTCGCAAGGCACGTAAAAATTATTTACAACATTTGTCATGCTGAAAGTAACTCAAAAAACTACAATATCGAATAAATAAATCTTAGCGAACTTAGCGAAAACCTTTGTGTCTTTGCGGTAAAACTACAAAGGAAAATACTCCGAAACCTTACTATCTTTTAAGTTTAAGATATGATAATGAATTTTATCTTTCTTATCGAATTCTCCATTTTTGTTGGCATCTTCAATAGTTCTGAAGAAAATTTTATTGGTAGATTCAATATGTTTCCAATCAACTAATTCTTGTAAATCTGTAGAGATCTTTGTGAAGTTTTTACCTAATTCCGTACTTGTATATAAAGATTTAATATCATTAGAATCAATAACACCATCTTGATTCGTATCGGCATCAGCCAAAATATAAACTAACATTTTATTGCTCTTGATAAACGAAACACGTTCAATAAGCATTACTTTTTCTGTTAAAACATGTAATGAATCGGAACCAACAGCTTGAAATTTTAAGTTTTGTAAATAACCCGTAATTTCATTTTCCATCGAATTAGAAACATTAAAACCAGCTACACCTTCATAAGAAGTTGTTTCGTAACTTCCTTTTTTGTTAATATCACCAAGTGTTAAATTCCCAATAGTATAAACTAATGCACTAGATCCTTCAAATTGAATAGGCAAATCAGCAACTTCTAACTTTGTAGTGTCTTTTTCTGGAGATTTAGCTTCTTTTTCCGTGTATTTTACCTTTGGTTTTGCTTTTTTTTCTTGACAAGAAAAAATCAGTACACTTGAAGCTATAATGATATATATATAATTTTTCATGAGTTTCGGTTTGAGTATCAAATATACTAAATTCTTAATCATTTATTTTTAAAGAAGATTTTATTTTTTCGTCACTGATTTTAAAGATTATTTAAATCCGTTTAATCTGTCAAATCTGTGTTCCCAACCTTAAATCCTCATGCTCAATTTCAAATTAAACGTTCTTGTTGTTAAATAATTTGGTACACCGTATTGTGTTTTCGTATACACATCACGCACCCAAGTATTCGTAATTGAATTTTGGTTGTTAAACATATTATAGATTTCAAAACCTAAACTAAATTCTGAAAAGTTAGCTAACCATTTTCTGTGAGCGCCTAATTTTGCATCTTTAAAAACATAAGAAAATCCAGCATCAGCTCTACGGTAATCGTTCAAACGTGATTGATAATCATAAGCATCTGCATAAGCTGGCGAACCACCTGGTAAACCGGTATTATAAACCAAATTCAAATACATTTTTAAACTTGGAATGTTAGGCATATAATCTTGAAATAGGATAGCAAATTTTAAACGTTGATCTGTTGGACGCGCAATATTTCCTCTTCCATTTTGATTTTCTTCTGTTTTTAAATACCCAAATGTGAACCAAGATTCAACTCCAGGAACAAATTCTCCATTTAAACGTCCGTCAATTCCATATACATAAGCTGTCGCATCATTATTCGCTCGGTATCGAATACGCACATTGTCGATTGTATAGGTGTTTACATCATTTATAGTTTTATAATACGCTTCACTGACTAACTTAAAGGGTCTTTCCCACATTTTAAAACTATAATCGTGACCTAATACAAAGTGAATAGATTTTTGATCTTTTACGTTTGGATTTACGCTTCCATCATTTGCACGTAATTCTCTATAAAACGGCGGCTGATTGTACACTCCGACAGAAAAACGAAAAATCATTTCTTTTTCCCATTTCGGTTTCAAAATAAACTGAGCTCTTGGTGAAAATGTGAATTGATTATCTCCAGAAATACCATTATTAGAAACTATCCAACTTTGTCCACGAACTCCAGCATTCACATAATACGTATGCTCGCCCAATCTTCCTTCGTGATTCCAATTTAAATACGCACTTAAACGATTAATTGTCGTGTTATTTTTAGCTCGCACATTTTGGTAAGGTGCTAAAGGTCCGTAATATGGATTATACGGTTGGTCATTCACATACTCTAACAACGGATTTGGCAATGAAAACCCAGCAGAATCAATAACTTCCCACTCTACTACTCTATCTCTAATGTTTTCGAAATTGTGTTTGAAACTCCATTCAACAGCATTATTATCATTTAATTTATGATTTCCTTTTAATTCGTTTGTTACAATTAAGGCATCTAAATTATTTCTCGCGTGATTTAATTGCGAACCAATTCCACGAGAAAAAACAACATCTCCAAAAGTTTCAGAACCAATATTGGCATCCACTTCACCTAAGCGATATTGGGCTAAAATATCATAATATTCTTCTTCAACTGTGTGATAAGCCGAAGAAATATATTTGTATTTATTGTTTTTATTTGGTTCATAAACCGATTTAATTGCACCAAAGAATGTAGTGTATTTATCTTTTTCTTGTCCTTCATACTGAATTAATAAAGCAATTGGCTCACTAATTGTTCCAAAATTGGTTTGTCTTGTTGTAGGTTGATAATTGTAATTATTTTGAGCAATATTTCCTAAGAAACTAAAGTTCCACTTCGTATTTAAATTGAAATTAAACAACGATTGTACATCTAAAAACGAAGGTTTATAATTGGTTTCTGTTTCCTGACTTTTTACTAAAAGTGAGTTGTTTCTATAACGAACACCTGTAATATTACTCCATTTTTGATTTTTAGAAACACCTTCTGCAAAAATACTTCCACCTAACAAACTCGCTTCTAAACCTGCATGAAAGGATTTTGGTGTTCTGTAAGCAATATCCAAAACAGAAGATAATTTATCTCCATATTTAGCCTGAAATCCACCTGCATAAAAATCTATATTTTGTACTAAATCGGTATTCGTAAAGCTCAAACCTTCTTGCTGACCAGAACGAACTAAAAACGGACGATAGACTTCAATTTCATTTACATAAACTAAGTTTTCATCGTAATTTCCACCACGAACGGCATATGAAGTACTTAATTCATTATTAGAATAAACTCCTGGCAATGTTTTAATTAAATTTTCTACACCAGCATTAGCGCCTGGAATTCTTCTAATAATTACTGGTGAAACAGCTGTAGCTCCGTTAATTTTTCTGTTTTTACCCGAAATAACAACCGTTTCAATGGTTTCTGTAATAGTTCCTAAAATCGGATTCCATTCAAAATCTTCATTTGGTTTTAATTTTACTTTATAAGTCGATTTTTTTAAAGTCTCGCTAGAATAAATGATCGTAATTTCTGAATTCGCATCAATTTCTAAAATGTAAAAACCATTGCTATTTGTAACCGTATTAGATGTTGGCGAACTTACGGAAACATTTTCAATTGGCTCATTGTTCTCATTTAAAACGATTCCTTTTATTCGCGCCTTTTGAGCGAAAGAAAAAGAAGAAATTAAAACAAAAAATAAAATAAATCGAATTGACTTTAAACTCAAACTCATAATTAGTATATAAAATTGGATGAAAATGTGGCTGTATTGTCTAACTTATCTGTAACCACAATTTTAATATCATTTTTTCCTGAAATCACTTTTTCATCTTTTAAATTATGAACTAGTTTTTTCGTTTTATAATCGTATTCCATTAAAATCCATTCGCCATTTAAATACGCATTGTACGAATCAATTCCGGAAATTGCATCACTAATAGAAACACTTAACGTAGTTAATTTAGAAATATTGCTGCCTTCAATAAAGTTTGGATTGTAAATTCGAGGTGCTACATTATCAAATCCGACTTTATATTTCCCAAATGCTTTCACTTTCGTAGAAACTTTATTCGCTTTTCTAAAAGATGAGTTATATTCTAATTTCATACCCAAAATCGTACCTACAAAAGCTTTTTTCTGTTCTTCTTCAGATAAATGTGACATATCTAAAGTTACGGTTAATCCGTTTTGAATGGCTTCGTAATTGTTTTCAATATCTAAAATATTATCTTTTTCGCTAACATTCAAATAGGCATTTTCATATAAAGCATTTACTGGAATATAAACCGCCGTTTTTTCGAATTCGAAATTATAATCGGATTTTGTTTTTATGTAAAAATTTCCTTTTGAAGTAATGGGAGCTGGATTTACTTCTTTTTCAAATAAAATGGGAACATTTACAATTGTTTTATTTCCGTGAAAATCAAAAACTTCAATTTTATACGTATAAGCTACATTCGGTTTAATATCTAAAATTCCATTTTTTGTATTTCCGCTTACTAAAGATAAAGGATAACTTTCTTTAATATATAATTTCTGGAAACGCTGTTTTAGTTTTTTATATCGATTAAAATCTATAAAATAATTGATGTGCTTCGATTCATCAAAAGCAAAAGTATCAAACTCAAATTTAAAATTCTGTGAACCGTTTACATAACTCACTACCTTATAAATTCCGTTTTTATTGTAGTTATTGGTCGACAAATCATAAGAATTAAGTGCGAAACCTATTTTTCCACTTGCTACGACTTTTGAAGCTAAAAACGAACCATCCACTTGTTTTTGTAACGATAAACTAACTGGATTTTTACTTTTATTTACCGAAGTTGAATCGTTTGCTGGATAAACCATTAAACTTGAAATCACAGGATTCATTTCGTCTTTAATTAATTTATTCATTCCAAAAGCCATCGGATTGATGATTTTTTCTGTAGCCGTATCTCTAAATTCAAAATGCAAATGTGGACCACCACTTCCACCTGAATTTCCTGATAAAGCAATAATTTCAGATTGAGTAACTTTTAAAGTACTTGGATATAATTCTACTTCGTAACTTTTTTGACGGTATTGCTGTTCTTTTACGTACGCTTCAATTTTATCACTAAATTTTTGAAGATGACCGTAAACTGTAGTATAACCATTTGGATGTGCAACATATAATGCTTTACCGTAACCGAATGCAGAAACTTTTATTCTAATAATAATTCCATCTGCAGCAGCATAAACTGGTAATCCTTCTACATTATTAGTTCGAATATCTAATCCGGAATGAAAATGATTCGGGCGGAGTTCTCCAAAGGTTCCGGATAAATTTATTGGAATATCTAAGGGTGATCGGAAATAATCTTTTGGATATTGAGCAAAAATTACTTGACTGGCTAATACTAATAAAATGGCTATCGACTTTTTCATTGTGGTTTTAGATTTGTGCTAAAATACTAAATTCAAATGCAATGACAAAAACAAAAATCAAAAATCAATAGCAAAATTCAATATCGAAAATCAACATCAATATGAAAAATTTACATCAACATCAAAAACAAACAAATAAAAACCTAAATATCAACAAATTAGAAATCATTAACAAGTCGTTATCATATCGTTATCACTTATAATTTGGGCTTTGGCACAGCAATTGAAAACACCTAATTAACGAAAACAATTCGTAAAATGTTTAACAATTAAAACTTAGAAATCATGAGAAAAATTACATTTTTAGTTGCCAGTTTCATATTAATGTTAAACGCAACTTTTGCACAAGAAATAAGAACTGACAGACGTGGAAACGGAAATGGTCATTATAACGGACATAACAATTATTATGCTATTGATTATAGAGATGCTGAACCAATAGAATTTAGAGAAAGAGGCATTTCATTTTACGTTTTTCCGAACGGAGATTTCGATTTCAACACAGGAAACAGTAGTTATATAGCAAGACGTGGTGGAGTTCCAACTACAAACCTTGAAAACAGAGGCGTAAGAGGTATAAAAATTGAGCACGACAACTATGGAAGAGTTAGACGTATTGGTAATGTTTTTGTCAACTACGACTACTACGGAAGAGTAAGAAGAATTGGTAGTGTTTATATGACTTACAATAGTTTTGCCTTAACAAGAATTGGTGGAATGCGATTATTTTATAACTACCATGGAGAAATTGTAGGTGTTACAGGTTTTGTAAACGGAATGAACTACGGTTACCAATACAACCCTTGCCCAGCAGGTTATAGCGGAGGTGATTATCACGATGATGATTACGGAAATGATGACGATGGTGATTTTTACTACTACAAAAAAGATGGTAGCAAAGAAAAAATGAAAAAAGAAGACATCGATGGCGTTAAAAAAGACGCTGTTGAGAGAAAAGGATAGTTTATAGTTGGTTGATTGATTGAAGAATCCCGTAACGTGAAAACGAAGCGGGATTTTTTTTGTTTGGTACGCGGATTTGGCGGATTTATATTTACGTATAGTTTGTCATGCTGAAAGCATCTCACGAAATGATTTGCACGCAGATTGAAAGAATTCAAAGGATTATTTTGGATTGTGGTTAAGGATTTATATTTACGTATAGTTTGCCATGCTGAAAGCATCTCACGAAATGATTTGCACGCAGATTGAAAGGATTCAAAGGATTTTTTTGGATTGTGGTTAAGGATTTATCTTTACGTATAGTTTGTCATGCTGAAAGCATCTCACGAAAAGATTTGCACGCAGATTGAAAGGATTCAAAGGATTTTTTTATATTTTAATTTTTAAGAATTTCTCCACTGTATTTCTAATCACAAAATTAATATCGCTAGACACTTTGAAATAATAGTGTAATGACAAGTATAAAACTGAAATGATAGCTGATTTCAAACCAATATTTACAATTGGATGAAAAGGAAATTCCCAAAAATAAAATCCTAAAAATAAAACTAATGCAATTATAAATGAAACGATGGTGTTTTTCGTAAACGGAAATAATTTCATTTTAAAAACTACAAATAATAATTTAGCTAAACTGTACATTCCAATGGCGATTAGTGTTGCTAAAGCTGCACCATCAATACCAAATTTTGGTATGAAAATTAAATTTAATCCAACGATGACAAATACTAATAAAACCCCTAAAACTAATACCGCTTTGTAATATTTAGAATTAAAAATGATAGAATTATTATTCCCTAAAATCACATCAAAATATTTAGATAATCCAATCGTAAAAACCACAAATAAGCCTTGATCATAACCTTCATCTGGCAAAAGTGCATACAATTGCTTAATGTTTACTAAAATGCCAATATAAATTAAACCACCAATTACTTGAAGTGTTACTGACGATTTTTTATACAATTCATTTAATTCTTGCCATTTGTTTTCACTCATCAATTTAGCCGTAATTGGATACGTAATTTGATGCATCGCTCGTTGAGGAACGGAAATTACCATAGCCAAATAAACCGCTAAAGAATAAAATGCAATGTTTTCAATTTTTAAGAATTGATTAATCATGTATTTATCGATATCTAACAACATATTGGCTACACTTGCTGATAAAATAATGAAAATGGTAAATACAAAAATGGACTTTGTGTTCTTTGGAAACTTTTTACTTAACTGAATTTTCTTAGTTTTATTAGCATAATAAATGATCACTAACAAACTAATTCCGTAAACTAAAACCAACGAATGAATAAATTCTGGTAACGTTATGACTTTAAAATACACTCCAAAAAGGGAAATGGTAACTAAAATTCTAACAAAAACTTCTTTTACAAACGAACCAAAAACTGATTTCATGTGTGCTCTTAACCAAGCATAAAAAATTTCAAAATACCCAATAAACATAGCGATTAATGGAATTTCCCAAACAAAATCGTAAACTATTGCATTTTTTGCCGATTCATACAAAGCTATATTTTCATAAAAAGCATAAAACAAAGCAAAAAACGGTATAATTATTAGCAAAGGCAATAAAAGCATATAGCTAAAATAACTGCTTAAATCTTCTTCTGTCTTATTATTCTCATTAAAAAATTTAATTAAAGTATTCTGAATTCCGAAAGATAAAATCGGATATAGAATATTAGCTGCAGATAAAACATAATTGGTTAAACCTAAATAATCTTTACCCAAAAAAACAGGATACATATACAAAACATTAATCGCACCAATTGCAAAACCAATAAAAGTTACAATGGTGTTTTTAATAGATTGCTTAATTACGATTCCCATATTTTTTTAGTATTCAGTGTACAGTTTTGAGTATGAAGTTTTAATTTATTTCAAAAATCAGAATTCGTTGTTCGAAATTCGTTTCTAGTTTTTTACTTGTCTCTTTTTACTTTTTACTTTTGCCTTATCCCTTTTGCCTCAAAACTCCGGCTAACTTCTCAGTCAAACTTTTTCTGCTAAATTGTTGTAAACCGACAGCATTTACTTTTAGATTTTTGGCTAAATATTGATTAAAATAGGTCGAAATTTGATTTTTTAGTTCGTTTTTCTCGGAATATTGATAAAAAACTCCTGTATTTGTCTGTTTAATGATGTTTTCAAAATCAGAGTTTTTTGGTCCGATGGCTAATATTGGTCTTTCGGAAACCATGTATTCAAATAGTTTTCCTGGAATAATGCATTTGGTGTCTTCCGAATCAATTTCTATTAGCAATAAAACTTGTGAACTTCTTTGATGCACCAAAGCTTCTTCATGTGAAACATAACCTAAATTCTGCACAAAATTATCTAACTTAAAATCTGAAATTGATTGCAACACTTCTTTACTGACTGCTCCAATTAATTTCAATTTAAAAAACGTAGCAAAATCTTTATTTTCTTGAATTAATTCCGATAAAGATTCCCATAAAATTTGCGGATTTCTTTCAGATAAAAACGAACCAATATGTGCCAACGTAAAGTTTTCGTCTAAAGGTTTCTTTTCGATTTTTTCAATATCATACCCATTAGTAATGACTTCAATTGGCTTATTCGTTATACTTTCAAATTCTGTTTTTGTGGTTGGCGAAGTGACTAAAATCGTATCACTAGTATTCATGACTTCTTTTTCCAAAGCTTTGTGCTTGGCACTCGCCCACTTTGATAATTTCAGTTCTTTATGATAGCCAATGGTTGTCCAAGGATCACGAAAATCGGCAATCCAATTTACGTTGAGTTGTTTTTTTAAATCTAAACCAATCAAATGCAAACTATGTGGCGGACCAGTCGTTATAATGGTTTCAATATTATTTTCTTGAATATATTTTTTAAGATATTTGACTGAGGGTTTCACCCAAAAAACACGTGCATCTGGAATAAAAACGTTTCCACGAACCCAAAGCATGGTTTTTTCAATAAACGATTGTTTTTTCTTTTGCGTAATGATTCCAGCGCCTAACTTTTTCGTTTTATTTTTCGATAAAAATGAAGCTAAAGCATAGGGTTCAAAGATTTTATTTTTCAGAATAACGGTTGCATCAGAAACTTCAGAAAGTAATTTTTCATCGATTAAAGGATAACTCGGGTTTTCTGGAATATAAACAATCGGTTCTACACCAAAATCAGGAAGATATTTTACAAACTTCAACCAACGTTGCACGCCTGGTCCACCTGCTGGCGGCCAATAATAAGTGATAATTAAAACTTTGTTTGAACTCAAAATAGTATGTTGAAAAATAAATCTGACAAATTTTAAAATCTATCAGGTTTGGTATAATATTATTTTATCTCAGTCAGATTCTTATTCTGTTTTCTCCAGTAAAAAACACCTAAACCAATAGTTAAAAGCATTAAAAGTGTTGAAATCAAAGAGATCATACTTCCTTTTTTTACCACTTGAGGTTCAAATTTGAATTCGATTGTATGTTTTCCTGCTGGAATTTTTAAACCACGTAAAACGTAGTTAACATTGTAAATTTCAGTATCTTTTCCATCAATAAAAGCTTTCCAACCATTTTCGTAATACATTTCAGAAAACACACCAAATCCATTTTTAGAATTGTTTGAAGTATATTTTAAATGATTTGGTTTGTATGAAGTCAGTTCAATAGTTGAAGTTGAATCTTTACCAGTTTCAAAATTTAAAGCAACTTTTGTTAAAGCTGGTTTCATATAAGTCGCTTCCTCTTTAGTTTTCAACTTATTTAGAGCTTTCATTTCTTCATCTGCAGAATTAACTACATTAACTTTTGAAACAAACCAAGCATTTCCGTTTGCACTTGGGTTTTCTAAAGCTTGAGGTCTTCCTTCTTCATCTCCTTTAATAATATATTTTGTGTTTAGCATGTTCCAAACTTCCATATTATTATTGGCAATTTGGTAATCAAAAATTTCTTGGAATTTCTTAGGTTTTACGGCACTATAACCACCAACTGATTGATGAAAAAACGAAGCTCTTCCACTATTAATGTTTCCATCTACGTCAAAAACTCTAAAATTAGTAGTATCTTCTAAAATATGTAAATCAGCATCAGTTGGCTCACCAAAAGGTCTTTCTATTTGACTTTTCGATACAAAATCATCCGCTTTTACATAGTTTTTATCAACTACAAATAAATCTAAAACCATTACTAAACCTACAATAACTACAGTTGTAAATTGTGAAAATGTTTTCTTTAAGAATAAAAACATCGCTCCAAAAGCAACTACCAATAAACCAAATGCTCTGTAAATTGTAGAAAAATACATTTCTTGTCTGTCTGCAACGATTAAGTCTAAAACTATTTTTTCAATTTTAGCTTCACCTTCATTATAAAACTTGAAATATGTTTTACCTAAAATATAAATAATTGCTAATAACCCTGCAGTAATTCCAAAACTATAATTTAATGCTTTTTTACGTTTCTCTTCATCATCTAAATTTAAGAAACTATGGAATCCTAAAATAGCTAAAGCTGGAAAACACAATTCTAAAATAACTTGAATAGATGAAACTGCTCTAAACTTATTATATAATGGCACATAATCAATAAAAAATTGAGTTAATCCATTTAAATTTTTACCGAAAGAAAGCAATAATGAAAATATAATTCCGGCTAATAACGCATATTTTATTCTTCTGTTTTCAACAAAAAAGGCTAAAACAGCTAAAAAGAAAACGATTATTCCAATATATGCTGGAGCAGCAACACCAGGTTGGTCACCCCAATAAGTAGAAGCTTGTCTGTTAACCATATCAATTGCTTCAGATTCTGGCACACCGCTTTCGATAGCATAATTCACTAATTTTGAATCTTTATCAAATTTATCACCTCCAGAACCAAATAATTTTGGTGCTATTAAATTCAAGCTTTCAGCAATTCCGTAACTATATTGTGTGATATATTCATTACTCATAGCATTATCATTGACTTTCTTTTTACCAGTTTCGTCAATAGTTAATTCACTTTTTCCACGAGTAGAATTTTGTGCATATTCAGAAGTGGCCAACAATCCAGTAGCATTGACACCCATTGCTAAAACGGCAGCTCCTAAAAAGATACCAAATGATTTATACAAATCAGAAAATTCTTTATTTTTTATCGCTTCAAACGCATAAACTGCTACAATAAAAGCAATTAAAAATAAAAAATAATACGTCATTTGGAAGTGGTTTGCCTGAATTTCCAAAGCTGCTGCTAAAACCGTGATAATTCCTCCAATTAAATAACGCTTATTTAAAACATAAATAATTCCGGCTAAAAGAAGAGGGATATAAGCTATAGCATGTGCTTTGGCATTATGCCCTACTCCAATAATTATTATCAAATAAGTTGAAAAACCAAAGGCTAAAGCACCAAAGAAAGCGAGTAAAGGTTTGACTCTTAAACTCAATAATAAGACATAAAAACCTAAGAAATATAAAAATAAATAATCGGCAGGACGAGGTAAAAATCGTAAGGCACTATCTAAACTTTTAATGTAATTATGAGGATATTTTGCACCTAATTGATACGTTGGCATTCCACCAAACGCGCTATTTGTCCAATATGGCTCATCATGGTATTCGTTTCTAAAGTCGTTTTGTTCTTTAGCCATACCAGTGTATTGCGCAATATCAGATTGTAATATTTGTTTTCCAGACAAAACTGGATAAAAATAAATAACAGCAATTACTATAAAACCAAAAATGGCATATAAATGTGGCGCAAATTTTTCTAATTTCTTCATTTTAGTTTAAAAAATAATATAGGTTTTGTCAATCTGAACTTGTTTCAGATTCTTAAAATACGAAAATAAAAAAACGATAGATTCTGAAATAAATTCAGAATGACAACCGTTAGTTTTTAATTTTTATTCAACTTCTTCGTAATCGATATAATCACCTACAACTTTCTTTTCCTTTTTAGGAACTTCTTGTTGGTTTTCTACTGGCGATTGATATTGTTGTTGCTGTTGTTCAAATTGTTTTTTAATATGTTCTTCTGCTTTTTTCGCGACTTTTTGCATCAAATATGGTGCTAACAATCTCATTGCGAACTTAAATAAATAATAAAACAAAATGATGTAGAATAAAGTTCTAATAAATCCCGGCACACTTGCTGTATCCATAATTGTATTTTTTTTGTCAAAAATAAGGAATATATCAAATCTAATACTTAAAATTATGATAAAATATTTACATTTGGGTTTTAAAATAAATTTTATGAAAGCGACTAATATATTTTTGTTTGCAACACTTATTGCTTCTACAATTTGTAATGCACAATTTACAGACGAGGTGAACTCCAATCGTCCAGGAAAATCAATGATGGCATTTTCTGTAGGTAAAAGCGTATTTCAAACTGAAACTGGAGTAAATTATATAACTGAAGATCACGAAAATCTTAAGTACAAAGCTAAAGGATATAATGCAGATTTTGCCATGCGATGGGGATTATTCAAGGAAGAATTAGAAGTTATTGCTGAGATTCAATATCAAAAAGATGCCTATCAACAATTTGGTGTAACTACTGACAGAAGTGCCTTGCGTCAAACAGTTTTTGGAGCTAAATTTTTATTTTACGATCCTTTCAAAAAAGGTCCAGAAAAACCTAATTTATACAGTTGGAAAGCCAATCACCGTTTCAAATGGAAACAATTTATACCTGCTTTTTCTGCGTATGCTGGAGTGAATTTTAATTTTTCAGAAAACAATCTATTCTCAAACACAACTGTTATTGAACCTAATTTTAGTCCGAAAGTAATGGCTATCGCTCAAAATCATTTTGGAAGCAGAACGGTTTTAGTAACCAACTTAATCTACAATAAAATAGGAACTGAATTCGCCAGTATCGACTACATCTTAACCTTAACTCGTGGAATCAACCAAAACTGGTCGGCATTTATTGAAAACCAAGGATATAATGGAAAATATTATAGTGATGGAATTGTGCGTGTTGGTGCAGCTTTTCTTCACGAAAAAAACATGCAATTTGATGCTTCAATTGGTACGAATATAAAAAGTACTCCTGGAATTTTCTATGGAGGAATTGGATTCACTTGGCGTTTTACTAAAAACTACAAAGAAGTGAAAATGGACAAGCCAGGAACAAGAAGTAAAATGGACAAAAAAATGGACAAAAAAGCAGATAAAAAGAAACGAAAAGACGAAGTGGAATAATGATTGAAATAAAAGAAGTTTTCTCTAAAAAAGAAATGAAGGAATTTGTAAAATTTCCTTTCGAATTATATAAAGACAATAAAAATTGGGTGCCACCACTAATTCAGGAGGAATTAGAAACTTTTGATAAAACTAAAAATCCTGTTTTTAAAACGGCTGATACACATTTTTATTTAGCCTATAAAAACAATAAAATTGTGGGTCGTGTTGTGGCGATTATCAATTGGGACGAAGTCAATATTCTTGGTAAAAAGAAAGTTCGTTTTGGTTGGTTTGATGTGATTGATGATATTGAAGTTACGAAAGCACTCTTAGAAAAAGTTGTTGCTTTTGGTAAGGAACATAATTTAGAAAATATTGAAGGTCCAATGGGATTCTCCAATTTAGATAAAGTAGGTTGTTTAATTGAAGGTTTCGACCAAAGAGGCTTGATGATTACTTGGTACAATTTTCCTTATTATGCCACACATTTCGAACAATTAGGTTTTACTAAAGAAAAAGTATATTTAGAAAGTAAATTTCCATTTTCTAATATTGATCCGACTAATTTTCAACGTATTGCCGACATGATTGAAAAAAGGTACGAATTGACTCATTTGAACTTTACCAAAACCAAAGACATTATGCCTTATGTGGACAAAATGTTTACTTTGTTCAACGGGAGTTATGCGTCTTTGCAATCTTTTGTACCAATCAATGATATTCAAATCGAATATTTTAAAAAGAAATACATTTCATTTATCAATCCCGAATTTATAAAATTTGTGATGGATAAAGAAGGTAAAATGGTAGCTTTTAGTATTGTAATGCCCGATTTTGCAGAAGCCTTACAAAAAGCCAAAGGAAAATTATTTCCAACCGGATTTTATCATTTATTACAAGCTAAAAAGAAATGCAAAACAGCTGTGTTTTATTTAATAGGAGTTTTACCTGAATACCAAAGTAAAGGTGTGACTTCTATCATATTTAATGAAAATCACATCAGTTTTAAAAAATTAGGAGTCGTAAATTGTATGCGAACACCTGAATTAGAAGACAATCATGCGGTTCATAATTTATGGAAACATTTTGATCCAGAATATCACAAGAAACGTTGTACTTTTATTAAGGAGTTGTAATAAACATTAAATAAAAATGGTTACAAAAGAGGATCTAGAAAAACGATATTGCAATTTATCGAATGAACAATTATTAGATATTATTGGAAATAAGTTTAGTTATACAGAATTAGCTGTAACAGTTGCAATTGAAGAAATTGGCAAAAGAAAAGTAACGGAAGAAGACATAAAATTATACAAAGAAAAAAAAGTCATTGAATTTAATACATTAGTACAAAAAAATATTGTTGATGATTTATCTCTTATTCAAAAAAACTTATTTTTCTTTATTTGGATTCCGTATATAACCTTTTTCTTTAAAAGAAGATTTATTGATGATGATTTCGAACTTAAGCTATTACAAGCAAATTATTATTCATGGTTTGGTTTCATAACTTGTATGATAATAACATTTGGGTGTACTTATCTTAAACTTTCAGATTATAATTTAATATTTTGGCTATTGAGTTTCCCTTTAGCATATTATTATGATGAAAAGTTTAATAGAGAAAATCAAATAAGAAAATTACAAAAGATGTTTCCAACATCAAACGAAGAAATTGATAATGAAGATGAATTATTCGAAAAAAAAGAAGATATAACAACTTAAAAAACAAAAAAAATGGACTTAATGGGAATGATGGGTAAATTAAAAGAAACCCAACAAAAAATGGAAGAAACTAAAAACAGATTAAACAACGTTTTAGTGGACGAACAAAGTAACGACGGTTTATTACAAGTAACTTTAACAGCCAACAGAGAAATTAAAAACTTCAAAATTTCAGATGAATTATTACAAGACAAAGAAATGTTAGAAGACTATTTGGTTACGGTTTTAAACAAAGCCATCACAAAAGCTACAAACGTAAACGAAGCAGAAATGGCTGCCGTAGCGCAATCAGGAATGCCAAGTATTCCAGGAATGGATATGTTTAAATAAAAAAACACTAATTTCATTTGCCACGAAATTGAAGATTCAACGAAACCAATTCGATTTATTCGATAATTCGTGGCAAACTATTAAATTATTCAACCCAACCAAAAAACTTTGCGCCTTAGCGTCTTCGTGGCAAAACAACTTCACAACTTAAAATGGATAACCACATCAACGCTTCAGAAGAAGATTATTTATACATTCAGCAATCTCAAATTCCAAATTCGGGAAAAGGCTTGTTTACGGCTATAAAAATCTATAAGGACGAAGTTATTACGGTATTCAAAGGCAAAATATTATCCGACAAAGAAGCGGAATCTATCGCCAAATCTGGACACGATCAATATTTTATTAATTTGCTTGATGGAACTATTCTAGATTCCAATCCTGTAGAATGCTTTGCAAAATATGCCAATGATGCTTCTGGATTTAGCGTTTCAGAATTTAAAAACAATGCCAAAATTGCTTTAGATGACGAAAAAAATGTATGTTTAATTGCCCTGAAAAACATCAAAGCTTCAGAAGAAATTTTCTGCAGTTACGGAAAATCATACTGGAAAAAACACGGGAACAAATGATTTCAAAAGCCACATTAATTCATGTAACCGAAATTACAAACCTTGTAAATTCGGCATATCGCGGAGAAACTTCTAAAAAAGGTTGGACAACTGAAGCCAACATTTTAGAAGGCACACGAATTACAGAAACAGAACTAATTGAAATTCTTCTAGACACCAACAATACCCTTTTAATCTATCAAGAAAACAACAAAATTATTGGTACCGTTTTATTAACCAATAAAAAAACCAAATTGTATTTAGGAATGTTAACCATTTCTCCCGAATTACAAAACTCAGGTTTGGGTAAAAAACTATTACAAGCTGCAGAAGATTTCGCACACTCGGTACATTTACCAAAAATTGTAATGACAGTAATTACTATTCGTGAAGAACTAATTGCTTGGTACAAACGCAATGGTTATTTAGATACTGGAGAACGTGAACCTTTTCCTGCAAATTTTGACGATGTTGTTTTACATTCTGAACCTCTGACTTTTATGGTTTTAGAAAAGCTTTTATAATACCTTTCAACAATTTAAAATTACTAGTTTTCAAATCAAAAAACCCTTATTTTATTAAGGCTAGCACTTCCCTACCCCAATAATTCTTTATTTTTTTCTCGACCGTAAACATTAGTTTAAAAAACCGTAAAATCGAAACAAAGTTGTTGCTTAAATTTGTTAAAACAAAATTCAAATTCATAGCTAATGATTTTTCTAATTCTAAAATTGCTTTGCTTACTAGTAAAATTTTAACAGTTTAATAATTACATTAAACTCAGATATTTAGTATTGCAAAAAGATAAGTATTCTTTAACAATAGGAAAACTAACCATTTATAAATCAACAATCAAAATGTTAGAATATAAATTAAAATATTAAAATATGACAAAAAAACTATCCAATAGCAGTATAGATTCTATCCCAACAGAATTATTATATTTTAAAACAAAATTTAACAAAGTCATAGACGAAAGAATAAAATTAGGGGAAGAATTATACAACAGACAAGTCTACACGCAATCCGATTTAAAAAACAATAAAGACGATTATTATACTTGGAGCAAATACAACTCCGAGTTTTTGAAAAATGCGTTTAATAAAGAACATAACGAATACAAAAAAAGTTATGATGATGCAGATGCTTTCTTTTTCGGATCACTTGGTTTACGAAACACACCGTTAGATAGTTTAAAAAGTTTAAAAGACAAAATAAACTATAAAATTTGCATTTTGAAAAAAATTCGTACTAAAACGGAGTACATGAAAAATCAGTTGCCTATTAAATCCATTCGAATGGCTATATAATTTTTGTAAATTTTCAACTCACTAACCTCAAAAGTGTATTTCTATGCAAAAAAACATAAATGTAATACTTTCATTAGTAAATATGTCTGAGAAAAAGCAGCATTACAAACCCATAAGAAACTTAACGGAGATAAATACATTATTTAAAAACAAACCCATTGTTTTCAATATTGCCAATAAAAAATATGCCCTAATTTATAATCCAGCTAACTACGAATTACAAGTAAAAGCCCAATACCCTACACCTGCTATAATTGCCACATTCAACCAAACTTCTAGCTTAGAACAAATACTGCACACGTTTGGGAAATTATGAAAAAGTACCAAAGAGTATTTTGTTAAAACTATAATTTGAATTTTATTTGAGCTTCTCCATATTTTTAAAGTAAAAAAAATCCAAATTTCTTAACTGAGATTTGGATTTTTTAATTTACAAAGTTAAAACTCTGCTTTATATGTCATCCTGAACTCGTTTCAGGATTTCAAGAAAAACTCGTTTGTATGGATTCTCAATATAAGCTTTGTGAAATTAATTTATAAAAATTTAAACAAATAAAACCCAATATCTAGTTTGTAAAAAAATAATTATATATTTGAAAAGCGCTACTTTATATAGAGTATTCTCCTTAATTTAGGTGGATTGTAGAAACTTTGTTACAATATAGACAAGTTATGTGGCATTTTACTCAAAAATCGTTTGATAGAAATAATTACAAAAGATGAACATAAATTTAAATACTGAAAGATTAAATATAAAACCAATTTCTATACTAAATATTGAAGACGTTTATAAGTTACAATCATTAGAGGAAACGGCAAAGTTTAATACATCGGGAATTCCCAAAAATATAAACGAAACAAAAATTACTGTTGAAAATTGGATTGTCGAAAATGCCAAAGAAGACACCAAACGATTTACTTTTTCAGTTGAATTAATTGATGAAAATGAATTTATCGGTTTGATTGGAATTAATTTAGGGAAAGAACATTATAAAAATGCGGAAGTTTGGTTTCAATATGATTATAAATTTTGGAATAAAGGTTATGCAACAGAAAGTTTGAGAAAAATAATAGATTTTGGATTTGAAAACTTGAAACTACATAGAATTGAAGCTGGTTGTGCAATTGAAAATATTGGTTCAATCAGTGTTTTAGAAAAAGTTGGTATGCTTAGAGAAGCTCATACAAGAAAATTATTGCCTTTAAAGTCTGGATGGTCAGATAATTATGGATATGCAATTTTGTCGACTGATGAAAGAAAATAATCTATAAAAAAACTAGCCACTAACAAACGCTTGGCAAGATTGCGAATTTTGCAGTAAATTCACGTTTTACATTTCGCCAGAAATCTTTTATTAGCAAGAAATAATCGTTCACGCAGCCGCTACTGCGCCAAGCCAGAACGTTTAAGCAAGCCTAAAACGCCATAACAAATAAAAATGACGCTTTACAAATAGCACTTATCACAATTAAAACCTAAAATAGGACAAATATGAAGTGGACATATAGTATCAAGAATAAACTTTTAGCGTCAATTGTGCTGCTTGCATTATGCTTGTTAGTACTTTTAAGTAATTATCTTGACAGGATACATACTCAAAATGTAAAGAGCTCAATATCTACAATGTAAGAGGACAGACTAGTTGCAGAAGACTACATACTAAAAATGACAAGTAATATTTATCAAATTAGAGAAATATTAAATGCTGACTTAAATAACACTTCGAAATCTAACGCTATCAAAAAAATAATTGAAAATTTCAATTACACATATAATGCCTACAGCAAAACAAAGCTTACAAAACTTGAAAAGGCAACAACAGTTGAGTTGACTAATTACTTTAAAAAAATGGAACAAAAAGTACTAAGCCAAAATTTTCAACCTACTGATTATACAGAAAAAGCGCTTTTATCTTTGACCAAACTTTCAAATATTCAATTAGATGAATCGAAGTCAATCATGAAGAAAGTTGAATCACAGTATGCCACAATTAAATCATCCTCTCAATTTGCTTTCGCAATCATTATAATAATTCTATTTGTACTACAAATAATGGTTTTTTCAGGAGAATCAATATTACCAATAATTAAGACAAAAGATCCAAGGCTCAATTAAAACAACCGCTTCACAAATTCTCCCAACTTTGAGCAATAAACAACCAAAAAAAAACAAAACCGTAAACATTAGCGCCAAAAACCGTAAAATCGTATCAAGTATTTGGTATATTTTTGTGGGCTTGCGAATGACTTAAGTTTTATATGCATCACGAAGTTGAGTATATTTGTGAGTTAGTAGCCATTAAAATTACACCTTATGAAAAAACACCTAATATTTACAATATATTTTATTTCAATTTTCAGTTTTGCTCAATCGAAGTTAATCTTTGATAAGAAATTTGTACAGTGCGAAGACAAATGGGTAGCATTCCCAGCTGATTCTACAGGTTCATATAACTTAGGATTTATTTACATAGATTCACAGGCTGGATTAACATTTGATTATGAAGGCTCCTTTAAAATAGATGAAAACGGTAAATTCAATTTTAAAAAAAGAGAAATGGAAGGTTCAATGAAATATCGTTTAGAACCTAATAATGTATTGGTAGCTTTTATTCCTGAAACTAAATTTTCAGAATTAGGTATCAAAAAAGTTCCTGATTGGCTGAAATTTTATAAAGAAAATGAAAATACAGTTGAACGTCAATATCGATGGGGATATATGTATAATGGTTGGGGTGAATGTGAAAAAGCGCTAGAGTTTTTAAATAAAGCTTATAAACTTAATCCTAAATACGAAGGGCTAAAAGTTGAACTAGCATATTCCTACAACTGCTTAAAAAACTATAGCAAAGCAATTGAAATTTTAATGCAATCTCTTAAAGAAGAAACCGTAACCGCATATACAATTAAAGAACTGATTTATTCACAAGCTAAAAATGGAGATTTACAAGACGCAGAAAATACATTTAATCTTTTTTTATTAAAAATATCTGATACAACCTATAAGTCAGAAAATGCATTTAATATCCTACAAGGTTATTATTTAAAAAAAGATAATAAAAATTTTCAAAGATGGTTAACTGAATCAAACATTAAAAGTGACAAAAGATTTGAACAATATGTTGAACAAATGATTACTAATTTAAAATAAACGTCTGCAACAAGCATTTGGAAAGATTGCAAATTTTATAGTAAAACCCGATAGCGCATTCTATGATAAAAAACAAAAAACCATGAGCAAGATTCTATTTTTTATTACCACATTGTTTATAAATACTCTTGTGTTTTCTCAACAAGTAACAACAGTTGCAGGCACTACTTATGGTTATTTAGATGGACCAGGATTGCTAGCACAATTTAATGACCCTAGGGGAATTTGTATTGATAGTCAAGGAAATATCTTCATAGCCGATGCTGATAATAACCGAATTAGAAAAATAGAACCAAGCGGAAATAATACTGTAACAACCTTTGCTGGTAGCGGTGTTGAGGGCTATGCTGATGGTATAGGTACAAATGCAGTTTTTAAATCTCCAAATGGAATGTGTATTGATTCACAAGGAAATATATATATTACTGATGCTCTTAATTTCAAAATTCGTAAAATTACGCCTGCAGGAATGGTTACTACAGTTGCAGGCACAACTCAAGGTTTTGCAGATGGTGCTGCAAACACCGCTAAATTTAGCTATTTAGAAGGAATTTGTATTGATGCTCAAGGAAATTTATTTGTTGCCGATGGTGGTAACAACCGTATTAGAAAAATTACACCTGCTGGAATAGTATCAACAGTTGCAGGGTCAACAAGTGGTTATCAAGACGGTACTGGAACTACTGCAAAATTCGATTATCCATCAGGTATTTGTATAGATGCAAATAACAATTTTTTTATTTGTGAACTATTTAACCAAAAAATTCGAAAAATAAATTCATTAGGTATTGTTAGTACTATAGCTGGAAGTACACCAGGCTATGCAGATGGTCAAGGAACGGCGGCAAAATTTAGTATGGCAACAGGAATTTGTGTAGATGGATCAGGAAATCTATTTGTAGCAGACCAAGCCAACAACCGTATTAGAAAAATAACTCCGTCTGGTTTAGTATCTACTTATTCAGGTTCTGTTCAAGGTAGTTTAGACGGAGATTTGTCAACAGCTTTATTTCTTATGCCAACTCATCTTATTTTTGATGCTTCATCCAACTTATATATTACAGAAATTGGAAATGATAAAATACGTAAAATATCAAATGGTTTAAGTACAAATGATTTTGACTTATTTAATTACAGTTTATATCCAAACCCTAATAAGGGTAATTTTAGTATAAACAGTTTACAAAGTGGCAGTCTAGAAATTTATGATATACTCGGGCAATTAGTTTTTACAAAAAAAGAAGTTAATACTACAAATCAAATTGAAACAAATTTAAAAAAAGGAATTTATTTGGTAAAAATAACTAACGAAGATGGAAAAACTGTAACTCAAAAAATGGTAATAGAATAAATTTTTACCCCCCCGCTCCCCCCCGCTACCGCGCGAATCCTTTCGCGTGGTAACAAAGCAAAAAAACAAAACCACACAAAAAAATCCAAATTTCATCCCTGAAATTTGGATTTTTTTATGCTTGTATTTTACAAAACCCCGCTACCGCGCGAATCCCTTCGCGTGGTCATTTAATAAAAACCACAAAACAAAAATTAACATTTTTTACGAAATAGCCGTAAATAAAATATTCTCAACGTAATAATTTTGCTCGCGATTAATATAATCGTAGTAAATAACCTATAAAACACAAAACACAAAATTATGGCATCAACATCAGAGGTAGGACACGTAAAAAACGTAGCAAACTTAGGCACAGGCATTCAAATTTTACAAGAAATGGGCGCTATGTACAATCCCTCAAACATAAACATTCAACTAGACAATCTAATCGCTATCAAAATAGCCATTGATAGTGCAATCATCACCTTAAATAGCAAAATTCCAAGCTACAAAAACGCAGTAGCCAACAGAGAAGTCGCTATCGAAAAATTAGGAAGAACATCTACAAAAATACTCAACTTCTCAAAGTCATTAAACATCACTGCAACCGATAAAGAAAACATCATGAACCATGTGAAAAAAGTCCGTGGAGATAACAAAGCAAAAGCCATAAACCCAGAAACCTCAGAAACAACCGGAATCTCAACCTCACAAATGAGTTACGACAGCAGAATCGCAAATCTGGCAACACTTATCAATTTAGTAGCCTCTCATCCAGAATATCAACCCAACGAAAGCGATATTAGTGTGGATAACCTACAAACCTTTCAACAAGAATTAAGCACATTAAGTAGTTTCGTAAACGCAGCAGGAAACGAACTAATAACCGCCCGCTTAAACAGAAACAAAATCTTGTATCTAACTGATAACAACATCATAAAACTAATGACAGAAGCAAAAGCTTATCTAAAATCATTAGGACAAGAAGCGCAACCATATCATAAAGCATTCATAAAATTAAAATTCAGAGGTCTAAATCAAAATTAATAGCTTAGAAATCTCTATTAACGCATGGTGAAACTCTAAATGCGAATGGTAAAACTCTATTAACGCATGGTGAAACTCTAAATGCGAATGGTAAAACTCTATTAACGCGTGGTAAAAGTCTAAATGCGAATGGTAAAACTCTATTAACGCATGGTAAAAGTCTAAATGCGAATGGTAAAACTCTATTAACGTATGGTAAAAGTCTAAATACGAATGGTAAAACTCTATTAACGTATGGTAAAAGTCTAAATACGAATGGTAAAACTCTATTAACGTATGGTGAAACTTTATAAACACCATATAAAACCAAAAAATCCAAACCTCGTAATTGAGATTTGGATTTTTTTTAATGTTATATAGTAACCAATGTGTCACACTGAGCCTGTCGAAGTGCTCCCGAAGACACTACTTCGTCAAATACATTTTTCTTCTTGCGTATAAATCGTAAAACTGATCGTCTTTTAAATCATCAATAAACAAAATACTTTCTCCTGTACTCTTCATCTCTGGTCCTAAAGCTTTATTCACATTCGGGAACTTACTAAAAGAGAAAACTGGTTGCTTAATCGCATACCCATTTAATTTCGGTTCAAAAGTAAAATCAGTTACTTTATTATGACCTAACATCACTTTCGTAGCATAGTTCACATAAGGCTCACCATACGCTTTCGCAATAAACGGCACCGTACGAGACGCTCTTGGATTCGCTTCAATAATATAAACGATATCGTCTTTAATCGCAAACTGAATGTTAATCAATCCAACTGTTTTTAAAGCTACAGCAATTTTCTCCGTATGATCTTTAATTTGTTGCATCACAAATTCACCTAAGTTAAACGGTGGTAAAGTAGCATTACTATCTCCAGAATGCACCCCACAAGGCTCAATATGCTCCATAATTCCGATAATGTAAACATTTCCATCGGCGTCGCAAATCGCATCTGCTTCTGCTTCTATCGCACCATCTAAATAATGATCCAATAATAATTTATTTCCAGGAATCGATTTTAATAAATCAATGACATGCTCTTCTAATTCTTGTTTGTTAATTACGATTTTCATCCCTTGTCCACCCAAAACATAAGAAGGACGCACTAATAATGGGAAATCTAACGTGTCTGCTAATTGTGTAGCTTCTTCCGCACTCTCCGCAATCCCGAATTGTGGGAAAGGAATTTTTAATTCAGTTAATAAATCTGAGAATCTTCCTCTATCTTCCGCTAAATCTAACGCATCAAACGAAGTTCCTAAAATTTTAATCCCATATTTAGATAATTTTTCCGCTAATTTCAAAGCAGTCTGACCACCTAACTGTACAATTACACCTTCAGGTTTTTCATGCTGAATGATGTCGTAAATATGTTCCCAGAAAACCGGTTCGAAATACAATTTATCCGCCGTATCAAAATCAGTAGAAACCGTTTCTGGATTACAGTTAATCATAATCGTTTCATAACCACATTCTTTCGCAGCTAAAACCCCATGAACACATGAATAATCGAACTCAATTCCTTGTCCAATTCTATTCGGTCCAGAACCTAAAACCACTACTTTCTTCTTGTCGGTTACAATACTTTCGTTATGAACGTATCTTGTACCATCTGCTTTTTCAATCTCTGCTTCAAAAGTCGAGTAATAATAAGGCGTTTGTGCTTTAAATTCTGCCGCACAAGTATCCACTAATTTATACACACGTTGAATGTTCATTTCATCGCGTAATTTGTGAACCTGACTTTCCAAACAACCCATCATATGAGCAATTTGTCTGTCTCCGTACCCTTTTTGCTTAGCTTCAAGTAATAATTCTTTTGGTAAAGAATCAATTTTATATTTCGAAATTTCTTTCTCTAAGTGGAATAATTCTTCATATTGTTTTAAGAACCACATGTCAATTTTTGTGATTTCATGAATTCTACTTAATGGAATTCCCATCGCAATAGCATCATAAATAACAAAAACTCTATCCCAACTTGCAAACGTTAGTTTTTCAATAATTTGGTCGTAGTTGCTATATCCTTTTCCGTCAGCTCCTAACCCATTTCGTTTAATCTCTAAAGATTGAGTCGCTTTGTGTAAAGCTTCCTGGAACGAACGTCCAATTCCCATTACTTCTCCAACAGATTTCATTTGAAGACCTAAAGTTCTATCCGCACCTTCAAATTTATCAAAGTTCCAACGTGGTATTTTTACGATTACATAATCTAAAGTCGGCTCAAATAAAGCAGAAGTCGATTTAGTAATTTGATTTTGTAATTCATCTAAGTTATATCCTAAAGCTAATTTCGAAGCGATTTTCGCAATTGGATAACCCGTAGCTTTTGAAGCCAATGCCGAAGAACGAGACACACGAGGATTGATTTCAATCGCCACAATATCTTCTTTTTCATCTGGTGAAACCGCGAATTGTACGTTACAACCTCCTGCAAAATTCCCGATAGAACGCATCATTAAGATGGCCATATCACGCATTCTTTGAAAAGTTGTGTCCGATAAAGTCATCGCTGGCGCCACAGTAATAGAATCTCCAGTATGAATTCCCATTGGATCCATATTTTCAATCGTACAGATAATAACCACGTTATCATTACTGTCACGTAATAATTCTAATTCGTATTCTTTCCAACCCATTAAAGCTTTGTCAATCAAAACTTCGTGAATCGGTGAAGCTTCTAAACCATAAGTTAAAGCTGCATCAAAATCTTCTTTTTTATAAATAATCGCCGCTCCAGTTCCACCCAAAGTAAACGAAGGACGAATTACCAAAGGAAAACCGAATTCTTGCTCAATCTCTTTCCCTTTTAAGAAAGAATTAGCCGTCTTAGCAGGCGCTTGAGGAATCCCGATTTTATTTAATAAGTTTTTAAACTGTTCTCTATCTTCCGTAATATTAATCGCATTGATATCAACTCCAATTAATCTTACGTTAAAATCTTTCCAAATTCCTTTTTCATCTGCCTCAATACACAAGTTTAACGCAGTTTGTCCACCCATTGTTGGTAAAACAGCATCAATTTGAGGATGTGCTTTAAGGATTTCTATAATAGATTTAGTGGTAAGAGGTTTTAAATACACATGATCCGCCATAGTTGGATCAGTCATGATAGTTGCAGGGTTCGAATTGATAAGAATAACTTCAATTCCTTCTTCTCTTAAAGAGCGCGCTGATTGTGATCCAGCATAATCAAATTCGCAAGCTTGTCCGATTACAATTGGTCCAGAACCAATAATTAATACCGATTTAATTGAATTGTCTTTTGGCATGTTGTGTGTTGTTGTTGTGGGTTGTATTACTTCGCAATTATAAAAAAAGGTGCTACTATAAAAATAGTAACACCCTGATATTTTATTTAAATAAAAACATTATTTTTTATGTCTTGGTTCACAAGATACAGTCAATTTATGTCTTCCTTTAGCTCTACGACGAGCAAGCACTTTTCTTCCGTTAGGAGATGACATTCTGTCCATGAAACCGTGCTTATTTCTTCTTTTTCTCTTTGATGGTTGAAACGTTCTCTTACTCATTGCTAGTATTTTTAAATTCTATATAATTCTTTAATAAATGGCTTTCTTTAAACCGAGTGCAAATATACAAAGACTTTTTTCAAATACAAATACTTTTTTAAAAATATTTTTAATAGATTTTATTACCTTTGCAATCTAAACTAAAAATCATGTTCAATAAAAACATAAAACTTATTGTTGCTGCGAGTATTATAGCGTTTGCAATCTATCAATTTACAGAAGGAAATATAGGAAATGGTATTTTCTTACTACTATTATCAGCTATTTTTATCTTATTTTATTTTAAAAACGAGTTAATTATCTTGTCTTTTCTACAATTAAGAAAGCAAAATTTTGAAGGAGCAAAGAAATATTTAGATATGATTAGCAATCCAGATACGGCTTTAGTAAAAAAACAACAAGGGTATTACAACTACCTAAATGGCTTAATGGTTTCTCAAACTAACTTACATCAAGCTGAAAAATACTTCAGAAAAGCAATTGAATTAGGTTTAAGCATGGATCAAGATTTAGCCTTAGCCAAATTACAATTAGCAGGAATTGCCGCTTCAAAAAGAAGAAAAATAGAAGCAGAGAAATTATTAGGTGAAGCTAAAAAATTAGACAAACACAATATGTTGAAAGATCAAATTGTAATGATGAAACAACAATTGAAAAGAATTTAATACTTTAAGAGTCCCAAACGGGACTCTTTTTTTTGCTTAATTTTAAAAAAAATGATGTTTTTCACACTAAAAACAGTTACGAAAATCACTCTTCAATAAATTATTTTATCTCCTAAAGATAAAATACTTTCTATACAATATTCCAATCTGCACGAATTAACAGCAGTACTTTAACCTACACAGGATACAATCCACCTTTTAATAAATACACTTCATTTACAAGTAATTAGAATCAATCCCAAAATTGCTTAAACAGACAAACACAAAACAGAATAAAGAACAAATGAAGAATAAAAAAACAATAAAGAATACTTTTATCTTAAGAAACGAAATTAGAATAATTCCATCCATTTAGTAAGAGAATTTTATATAAAAAACATCCACAACATCCAATTCCCCTTCTTAAAAACGATTGAATTTACCTCTAAAAAACATAAATGCAGTCATAATTAGAGCATTTATTACCAAAAAACATATTTATTATTACTCATGTTTTCTTTTCTGGGCGTTCCCTCGTTGCACAAGTATTACTTTAACCACAGGTTTAGTCTTACAACGAGGTCGTGTGTTCCGCTATATCTTTTATTTTGTTGCAAACGTTTGGTATTGAAACATGTAAGCAACAAAAAAAAGGATGCCACTCCACCCACTAACGCATAGATTTTCATAAGATATAAACTGCTATAAACAAAAAAGAATCTGAAACAAGTTCAAATTAAACAAAAAAATCGTCCCATCGGGAAGACATATAGGTTAAAAAGGATGCCACTCCACCCACTAACGCATAGAATTTCATAAGACATACTTTCCTATAAACAAAAAAGAAACTGAAACAAGTTCAAATTAAGCAAAAAAATCGTCCTATAGAGACGATATTTAAAGATTAGGTTATCAAAAAAAAGAGACTTTTAACACTAAGAAAGGAGACATTCAGCAACAAAAAAGCCACTTCACCCAATTTTACACTCCTATTCATAAGTTAAAAACTGCTAAAAACAAAAAGAATCTGAAACAAGTTCAGATTAATCAAAAAAAAGTCCCATCGGGACTAGATTTAGGTAAAAAAAAGCCTCAATCTAAAAGATTGAGGCTTTAATAAAAGAAGG
>NZ_JAANOQ010000001.1:985495-985684 GCF_011305415.1 Flavobacterium bernardetii | reverse complement strand
ACTGATGAACAAACATCTGAAGAAACCGCGCCACCATTAGAAGCTAACCAAGCAGCCAAAGCAGCAGTATTTCCAGCGCCATCACATTCTACAGTTTGAGAGATGACTTGAATAGTTATATTTGGAGGTGTAACATCTTGCACATTTATAGTTTGCGAAGCGGTTGAAGTATTATTACAATTGTCTTTC
>NZ_JAANOQ010000001.1:459630-985400 GCF_011305415.1 Flavobacterium bernardetii | reverse complement strand
CTTTCGCAGTCCAAGTTCTAGTGATAGAATATTTTAATGGACATGCTGTACTTGGTGTCGTAACATCTGCAAAAGTTAGAGTTACAGGACCGCCACAAGCATCAGTTGCCGTTGCGGTAGCAAAACTTGGTACGGCAGGACAATTAATAGTTGAGATTGCAGGAAGCGGTGCTATAACTGGCGCAGTAACATCCTGTACATTTATAGTTTGCGAAGCGGTTGAAGTATTATTACAATTGTCTTTCGCAGTCCAAGTTCTAGTGATAGAATATTTTAATGGACATGCTGTACTTGGTGTCGTAACATCTGCAAAAGTTAAAGTTACAGTTCCACCACAAGCATCAGTTGCAGTTGCAGTTGCAAAGCTTGGAACTGCAGGACAATTAATAGTTGAGATTGCAGGAAGAGGTGCTATAACAGGAGGTGTAACATCTTGTACATTTATAGTTTGCGAAGCAGTTGCTGAGTAACAAGAATTACTAGCTGTCCAAGTTCTTTTAATTGAATATTTTAAAGGACATGCTGTACTTGGTGTTGTTACATCTACAAATGTTAAAGAAGTGCTTAAACAACCATTTGTAACTGTTGGAGTTATAAAACTAGGGGTTGTTGGACAATTAATTGTTGTTGGACTTGGTAGTGCTGATAATATAGGAGCACATGGGACACAATAATTAGGGGTTGTTACATTTTGAAATGTTGCAAGACAGTTTGAATTTAAGTAATCAAGTCTAGATGTACTAACAATATTATCTCCACAAATATTAGGTTTTGGTGTTAATCGATATTTTAAAGTTATTGTTTCAGTATTAAGAAAATCGATATTCCAATCAATTACTTGTCCGGTTTGCACAAATGTACCTTTAGATACAGAAATGGATCCTGCAACAATGTTGAAGTTATTATTTACGGTTTCTTTATTAAATGCAGTTCCAGGAATTTGTGCTGCAACCCAGGAAATTTGATTCAGTATTTGTGAGTAAATTCCAGTTAAGTTTGCAGCGCTTTCAGTAAAGAAAGCCCCACCTGATTGGATATTATTTAAACAGTATGTTGCATTTGTTTGATCAGTTCCAGATATTCCTCCAAACAAACCAACAGAAAATATTTGGTTATTATATACAACACTTGAAACTGTAGTAGTTTTTGCATTTGTAGCTGCAGTAATTGCACTTTGAATACAAGTACCACCAGTACCTCCAGAACATGATGAACCACTTGGACCTGTTCTATTTGCAACACCATCTGTCAAAAGAATAATACTTCTAGAGGTGTTGCAATTAAAACTACCATGAGCAGTTAATTCATTATCGGCTTTTACAATTCCGTCTTGAATATTTGTTGCTCCATTTGCATTCAAACCATTTACAATTGATATTAATCCAGCTTTACCACTAGATAAAGTTAAAACTTGATTGATTGTTGCAGTGTCAGCATAGGAGACAATTGCAACTTTATTTAATCCTGTAGGGTTGTTTGCTAACGAAAAGATGTTATTGATGAAATCTATAGCTGCATCTTTTGCATGATCCATAGAAGTGTCTGGGCTACCGCTCGTCATACTTCCAGATCTATCAATAACTAGAACAACTTCTAATGGTCTAGCTATTGGGTTAGCACCCACAACTTTTAATTCTACATCAATAATGCCACACGAACTTACATTTTGAACAACCGTTTTTGTTGGTGTAATAGTTTGTCCAAATGTAAGAGAAGATGAAAAAATAAGTAATATTTTAAGATATATGTATTTAACATCTCGAATTTTTCTGAAAAATTGTATAAATTTTTTCATATCAAATTATTTTAAGGTTGAATCTGACGAAATCAATTGTCATTAGAATTAATTACAAGGGTGTGTAATGAAGAATTAGCATAGTAATTTTCACAAACACCTGAAGAAGCAGTTATTTGAGTGCAACACCATTTGTTAATTGGAGTTCCAACTGGTACGGTAACATGAACAAAAAAAGTTAAAGTTTCTCCAGAATTTACTGAGATAGTAGAAATTGAATTTAAATTAATATCTGTAAATGATATGTTTAAAATAACATTGGATGTAGTGCTACTATTATCGCTATTGCTGCAGCTTCCATTTGTATTTTGAGAAGATAGTGTGTAAATGTCATTACTAATGCCATTATTGGTAATAGTCATTTTGTAATAAGTTCCACTACTAGAAGTACTTCTTGTTTTTCTACCTTTTGACACATCTAAATTAGCACTACAAGTTTGTGAAAAACTAAATGCTGAATTTAAAATCAAGAAAATAATAATTAGTTTATATTTTAGTGAAGAAATAAAAACCGTTACTGCGTATAAAGTTAGTTTTGTTCCCATATTATTTCGTTTTAGGAGGTTGAAGTTATTTTAAATTTGAGGTAACAATACCTCTTCAGTTTAGCGTTTTAAACTGTTGTTTTATTAGATTAATTTTTCAATTATGAGTTTTCTCTAGATATCTTATAAATGTATTTGGGTGTACTTTTTTAAAAATAATAGAGTTTAATGGTTAGGTTGGTATTCTTTAATACAACTAATTAACAGACAATTATTTTTCTTTATTATATGACTAAAATATATTTTGGGTTATACTTTTAGGAATAATAAAGACCGAGGTCAAGTTGATATTCTTTATAAGAATTTGAGATAATTTAGTTTTTAAGTTAACTTTTGAAATTTAGTATAAACTTCCTTTTCATATTTCTATCTTAAAAATTTATAAGATAATTTGGGGTTGTTTTTTCGTTTTTATTTTTATTGTTATACAAATAAATGAATTTATTATATCTTTTCTGTTTCAAATTTAAAGCAATTATTTTCAATGTTTTACACAAAGTAGTATAAAATCGTTATAAGGTATTATAAAATCTATATATAGTAACAATTTGATAAATAAATAGTTAAATTTCATTACTTAAAGTGTTAATACAGTAACTTTTTTCTTAACTCTTGTTTATTCTTTCAACTAAGTTTCTTTGAATTTATTTTTTAGAACAAGTTGTAGTTGCGTTCTAAAAGCAAAAGAGAGGTGTTCTAAAATAAAATTAATTGATTTAATGCTATTCAATTAATTCGTTATGTTTTTAAGAATGATATTTCAAATTTACTTCAATATTTTTCTATTTTAACAACAAATGTGATTAAAATCGTTAAATGGTATCATAAAATCTGTTAAATACAACTAACTGATATGTAATTAGTTAAAAATTTTAATTACTTTTAAATTTCACTAAATTATTAACTTATGAAAAATTTAATTTTAATACGACATGCAAAATCAAGTTGGGATTTTCCGCTAAGTGATATCGATAGACCATTATCGCAAAGAGGTGTTAATGACGCTTTTCTAATTTCTTCTAAAATCAACAAATTTCTTCCAAATAAGTTTGTGGTATGGAGTAGTATCGCAAAACGAACTCAAGAAACATGTTATATTTTTGCACAAAATTTGTTAATTCCTATCGAAAATATTATCTTTAGAAAAGATTTGTATGCTTTTGATTATAAGGAGTTATATGACAAAATTAGAATGTGTGACAACAGGTTTGAAAACATTATTTTATTCGGTCATAATGATGCTATCACAAGTTTTGTAAATAAATATGGAAACCAACATATTGATAATGTGCCTACTGCAGGTGTTGTACAAATTGAATTTAATGAAGATAATTGGTTGAATATAAAAAAAGGAAAAGTTAAAAACATACTCTTTCCAAAATTAATTAGAAGTAAGATAAAGAATGAACCCATACATTGATAGAGAAAAAAGCTGGCTAACATTTAACGCGCGAGTACTACAGGAAGCTGCCGATCAAAATGTACCCTTATTAGATAGATTGAGATTTTTAGGGATTTTTTCCAACAATTTAGATGAATTTTTTCGTGTGAGATATGCCGCGATAAGAAGAATGAGTCTTGAAAATATAGACACAAAACCCATTTTAGGTGACATAAGTGCCGATCAATTATTAAAAGATATTACCGAAATTGTAATTGAACACCAATCGGAAAGTTTAAGAATATTAAATGACATCGAAAAAAAATTAGAAAAAGAAGGTATTTATATCATCAACGAAAAAGAAATTAATAAACAACAGTCAGCCTTTATTAAAGACTTTTTCATTCAAAAAGTAAGTCCAGAATTAGTAACTATCATGTTAAATGACTTAGTGGAATTTCCTTTAATTAAGGATACTTCTGGGTATTTAGCGGTGAAATTAGTGATGAAAAAAAACAAAGCAGGTATCATTTCTCAATTATTAAACGATAGAGAAATTAGATATGCAATCGTGGAAATTCCAAAAACGATTAACCGATTTGTAGTTTTACCATCCAACTCCGAAAAACAACATATAATACTTCTTGATGATGTTATCAGATACAGTATCGATAGTATTTTTAATATTTTCGATTATGATAGTATCGATGCTCACATGATTAAAATCACACGTGATGCACAGCTAGAATTTGATTCCGATTTAAGTAAAAGTTTTATTGAAAAAATCTCGTACAGCGTTAAAGAACGTAGAGTAGGAGAACCTGTTCGATTTGTTTATGATCAAGCAATTGATAAAGACACACTCGATTTCTTCTTAAGTAGAATGAAAATTGATAGTTCCGATTCGATAATTCCAGGTGGAAGATACCATAATCGTAGAGATTATATGGATTTTCCGAATTTAGGTCGCTACGATTTATTATACAAACAAAATGTTCCGTTACCTATTCAGGGTTTAACCTTAGACGGAAGTATGTTAGAAAGTATCAAAGAAAAAGATTACTTATTACACGCACCTTACCAATCGTTTTCGTACGTAATTCGATTTTTGAGAGAAGCTGCTTTAGATCCAAAAGTGCAATCGATAAAAATTACTTTATACCGTTTGTCTAAAAATTCACAAATTGTGAGTTCGTTAATAAATGCAGCCAAAAATGGTAAAAAAGTAACGGTTCAAATTGAATTACAAGCGCGTTTTGATGAAGCAAGTAACATTTCGTACGCGGAACAAATGCAAGAAGAAGGTATCAATCTTATTTTTGGTGTGAAAGGTTTAAAAGTGCACAGTAAAATTTGTGTGGTGGAACGTGTTGAAAAAGATGATGAAATTACTAGATACGGTTTTGTTTCAACAGGAAATTTTAGTGAATCTTCTGCAAAAATTTATACGGATGTGACTTTGTTTACAAGTAATTCTAAAATTTTAAAAGATATTTCTAAAGTTTTTGAATTTTTCGAAGTGAATTACAGAGTGCATCGTTACAAACACTTAATAGTTTCACCACATTACACGCGTTCTCGTTTTGTGAAGTTAATCGATAGAGAAATCAAAAACGCTTTAGAAGGTAAACCAGCATATGTTAATTTGAAAATGAATAGTTTATCGGATTATAAAATGATTGATAAATTATACGATGCAAGTTTGGCTGGTGTAAAAGTTAAATTGATAATTAGAGGAATTTGTTGTTTGGTACCCGGCGTGAAAAAATTAAGCGAAAACATTGAAGCGATAAGTATTGTTGATAATTACTTAGAACATTCGCGCTTGTTTATTTTCTGTAATAATGACGATCCAGAAGTGTTTATTTCTTCTGCCGATTTTATGACCAGAAATATTGATGCTCGAGTAGAAGTAACCTGTCCGATTTACGATATTGAAATCAAAAATGATTTAATTGAAACTTTCGAAATCGGTTGGAAAGCTAACGTAAAAGCGCGTTTACATTCTGATAAGTTTGAAAATCAATATAGAAAACGTGGCGATGAAAAACCATTTAGAGCGCAACAAGAAATGTACAAACATTACCAAAACAAGTTAGAAGTAATAACTGAAGTTTTATAGATTTCTTGGCTAATAAAAAACAAATTAATGATTCAAATAAAAAAATATGCTGCAATAGATATTGGTTCCAACGCCATGCGTTTGTTAATCATGAATATTATTGAGCAAAAAGGGAAAGAAGTACAATTTAATAAAAGTGCCTTAATTCGTGTGCCCATTCGTTTAGGACAAGATGCTTTTACCGTTGGCGAAATCTCTGAAGAAAACATCGACAGAATGATTGACGCCATGAAAGCTTTCAAATTATTAATGAAAGTTTACAAGGTAGAAAAATACATGGCTTGCGCTACTTCTGCGATGCGTGAAGCGTATAACGGAAAAGAAGTGACAGAAATTATCAAGAAAAAAGCAGATATAAAAATTGATATTATCGATGGAAAAAAAGAAGCTGCAATTATCGCTTCATCTGATTTACATCAGTTTATAAAAACTAACGAAAACTATTTATACGTTGATGTTGGTGGTGGAAGTACCGAATTCTCTCTGTTTTCTAATGGAAAAATGGTGGTTTCTAAATCGTTTAAAAACGGAACGGTTCGTTTGTTGAACAATATGGTAAACGAAGTCGTTTGGCAAGAAATTGAAAAATGGATTAAAACCAACACTGTAGGTTTAGACAACATAATCATGATTGGTTCGGGTGGAAACATTAATAAAACGTTCAAGTTATCAGGAAAAATGCAAGACAAACCTTTGACTTATAAATATTTAAAAACACAGTTTGATTATTTTAACTCATTAACTTACGAACAACGTATCGCCGAATTAGGTTTAAACACAGACCGCGCCGACGTAATCATCCCAGCACTTACCATTTATTTAAGTGCGATGAAATGGAGTGGCGCCAACCACATTTACGTGCCAAAAATTGGATTATCGGATGGTATTGTAAAAGCAATGTATTTTGATAGGATATAGAATAAAAAAAAGGACTTAAAATTAAATTTAAGTCCTTTTTTTTTGTAAAAAGTTTTTCTAAATCCACAAACACTTCAAATGGTCTATAAAATAAGTATCTGGAGTTGATTTTGTTTTATAAATTTCTGAGTTAAGTTCTGGCTTAATTACAAAATTTACATCACCTGTATTGGCTGTTATTTTAATTAAGTATACTTTTTCCGTTTTTAAATCTTGAAAATTTTCTGGAGAAAAATAAAAGAAACCGTTTAAAACACGGACATTATTTTTGTTTACAGCATCATATTGTAAATCGTTACAAACTACAATTTCATTTGAGTTTACTAACTTAACTTGTTTTCCGTTTGATAATTCTAAAACCATTTTTGTGTTTTTATCAATACAAATTGGCGATAAAAAATCTTTACTTTTTTGTAAATACTGGAAATTTACACCTAAAAAACCATCAACTTCAAATAACTTGAAGGTTAAAAATGAAGTAGTATATCCAAATACACTTTCATCAATAATTTTATCTTTTAAAACTCGAGTACTTGAAGAATCTGTAATGATGTCAATTTCAAAATCGCAAGTTTTATCTTGTGAAAATGAGAGGTTACTTAATAAAAGGAATGCTGCTAATTTAAAGAATGTGTTCATTTTGGGTTTTTATATTTTATTGCAAATTAAAACAATTTTTTCGTCATTGATGTTGGTACTGAAAAAAGTATACACCTTTCCACCTTCAGCAATTTTATATTTCTTTCTAATTTCTTCTACGGCTAAAGGGAAATTACGTGTGGTAATATTCATTTTTTTGCCTTCTATGTGTTTCTTTAATTCTTCTTTTTTAAAGGGAATAACGGTTTCTACGATAAATCTTCTTCCAGGGAAATCTATCAATTTCATATTCGTGAACAAATGTGAATGTGGATGTAACTTGTCAATTCCCAGTGTTTTACTTAAATTATCAGAACAGCCCGATTTTAATAATGGCGCGTTTGGTTCGTATAAAAACATATTGGGTAAAGCAAATGAAGCGGGTGTATTTTGACCTAAAATAAAACTATTTGAATCTGTTTTTTCTTTTTGAATATTTATCGAAGTAATTTCAATTTCTCCAACATAATCTTTTTCTAAAATCCATAATAATTCTTTTACCTCGTTGTCTATGGCAATAATATGAATGGATTTGATGTGATTTAATTCGTTAATTCCAGCTGTAATATCTAAAATAGGTGCAGTTTTAATTATGATATTTTTACTTTTCGAAAAATATAAATCTAAATTAGCTGGAACATTTGGTAAGCAATCTTTTAATAAAAAAACTTTGCCTTTTATATCGCTTCTTCGACTCGGATCAATATAAATCCAATCGAAATTAGTTTTTGTATTGGATAGCACTTCAGTACTGTTTTCGCCAATGCATTCAATGTTTTTAACGTTTAGTTTTTCGTAATTGTGTTTGACAATAAATGAAAGTTCTGTGTTTTTTTCACAATGAGTAACTTTTTCAAACTTTTTCGAAAAATAATAACAATCTACACCAAATCCACCTGTTAAATCGATAATAGATTTTCCTGAAAGCAATTCTGATTTATATTTTGCTGTGATTTCTGAAGAAGTTTGTTCAATAGAAATACTTGGTGGGTAATAAATTCCATTAGTGGAAAACCAAGTGGGTAATTTACTTTTCGATTTGTTTTTAGAAACAATTTGATTAATCACTTCTTTCCAATCTACTTCAGGAAAAGGATTTTTAGACAATGCTAACTTTGAAATGTTGGCTTGTAACGAATTACTTATAAAGTCCTGAATTTCAGTTGTGAGTATGCTTAAATTCATTATAAACCTCTGGTTAAAATTTCAATAAAAGTATTTTTAGGATAAAATTCTTTTAAAACTACTTTAGCAGCTGTATAAAGAGGAACGGCAACTATCATTCCTACAATTCCAAGTAAAGTACCTGAAATAATAGTAACTAAAAATATTTCTAAAGGATGCGAATTTGTACTTTTTGAAAAAATTATTGGCTGACTGAAATTATTATCTATCAATTGCACAATGAAATAGCCAATAATCACATATAAAGTTGTTGGTAAAACTACAGTTTGAAAATCTTCGTTAATATGGCCCAACATGGTTAAAAACGCCGTCATTACTAATGCAATAATAGGTCCGATGTAAGGAATGATATTTAAAATAGCACCAAGTAAAGCAATGATAAAAGCGTTTTCTACTCCAAAAATCAACAATACAATTAAATATAATATAAAAACAATTAATAATTGCAATAATAATCCAATGGCATATTTAGCAAGCATATTTTTAATTCGCAATAAGGAAGCAATAATACGCCATCTATTATTATCGGGTAAAACAGCTCTTAAATTATCAGTAACTAATTTTTGATCATTTAAAATAAAGAAACAAATGAAAAATATGGAGAACAAAGCCATTCCGAAATTCCCAATAGAACCAATAATTGAGTTTAAAATATCTGTAATGAAGTTGAAATTAAAGGATTGTGTAATTTTCTGAACATTAAAATATTTTTCATAATTAATACCATATTCTTGTAGAGAAATATCTACATTATCTATAAAAACAGTGTAGTTTTTTTCTAAGGAATTAATATCAAGTAAGGATAAATTTTTACTTTGCCCTAAAATTAAGGGAACAAATAACATTATTATTCCAAAAATGATTAAAATAAAAAAGACTAACGAACAAACAATGGCTACTGTTCTGTTGAATTTAAATCGTTTTTGGAGAAAAAAACATATAGGTTCAGCAACAAAGCTTAACAATATTGCTGTGATAACATAGATAATAATAGATGAAATTGAAAACAAGAAATATCCACATATTAAAATTCCTAAAAGGATAAATATGGTTCTAAGCAAAGCGTTAGAAATGTCTTTTGATTTTATCATCGTTATTTTTTTCAAATATAAAAAATCCCGAATAGCTTTTCAACTATTCGGGATTAATTTATTGATTATATTTTTTTAAATACTATCTGAAAGAAGCTCTAGAACCACCAACGTTAAAAATAGCTAACATTCTAGTTTTTTGACCTCCAGAGAACATATACATTCCTCTGTCATCAGTGTAGTCCATGTAGTTCATGTACATTTCTAATGGTGTACCAGAACAAGTACTTCTGTGTCCAACTGCAGGAACTCCGCTATTTGCAGCATTGTGAACTGGAGTATCAGAAACTAAATCTGATCCACAAGTTGCATCACCCCAAATATGACGTAAATTCATCCAGTGTCCAACTTCGTGAGTTGCAGTTCTACCTAAGTTAAATGGATACGTTGCAGTACCAGTTGTTCCAACATATTTTCCATCACAAACTACACCATCAGTTGCAGATGCACCACCAGGAAATTGAGCATAACCTAAGATTCCACCACCAATTGTACAAACCCAAAAGTTAAGTTTTGTAGTAGGTGAAGTTGGATTTAAACCACCTTGAGTAGATTTTTTCATAGCGTCATTAGTTCCCCAAGAAGTCTTAGTAGTAGACTTTCTGATAACTTGGTCTAAAACGAAACGAATTCCAACATTAGCTCTTACACTGCTGTAAGGATTGTTTGCTGTATTGTAATCTGAGTTAGTTGCATTAAAATCTTTATTTAATACATCAATTTGTGATTGAATTTGAGCTAGAGAAATGTTTTCGGCAGTAGTTCTGTATAAAACATTTACAACTACAGGAATTTCTAAAACTCCGTTAACGATTCTACCTTGTGCAATTGCCTCAGCAGCTTTTAATTCAAACTCTTCCATTCTATTTGCTAAAGTTGGATCTGCAGCAAGTTGATTTTTCAAATGTTCATCTGAAAAACAGCCTCTTTTTCCAACGGTTTCTGCTAAATTTCCATCAGTAGTAGTGATAGAGTCTTCTTGTTTGTTACAAGAAAAAAGCAAACTTACAATAGCAAGTGATAAAACAATTTTTTTCATAAAAATTTAATTAATTGGTTAATTGGTTATGCAATATTAATTGTAAGAATTTTATTTTCAAAGAAAAAGTTTAATTTTTAGGGAAAATTCAATAAAAACACTAAAAAATAACAATTTCATCCATTTTAATGATATTTTTTTATTATTAATTTAATAAATTTTATCTTTATTTTTTGTGGAATACTAAATTTTAAAGTTTTAAAATTGATAATTTCATATTTTTGAATTCATTTTATTGAATTATATGTTAATTAATACAAAAATGAATCCTACTTTTTTAACAATTGTCTAAAATTATTTTTTTCTTACAAAAAAAAATCTCTTTAAAGTTATATGGGTTTAAGAAAAAGGCATAAACAATTCCAAATTGATATTTTCAATTTGAAAAAAATAGTATAAATTTTAAGTTTTTTTTTAAACTTAAAACACAATCAAGTTAATATCTCTATGTTCTAAATTAAACCAATCGGCTATTGGTTTGTTGGTTAAAATTCCATGATAAAAGTAAATTCCGTTTTTTAATCCTTTGTTGCAACGAATAGCAGCTTCAATTCCGCCGTCTTCTGCAATTTGAATCAGTATAGGAGAAATAATATTACTTATAGAAATACTCGCTGTTTTAGAATAACGCGAAGGAATATTTGGTACACAATAATGTATTACGTTACTTTTTATAAAAGTCGGATTTTCATGGGTGGTAATTTCTGAAGTTTCAAAACAACCACCAGTATCAATACTTACATCTACAATTACAGCACCTTTTTTCATATGATCCACCATAGATTCGGTAACCACAATTGGCGTTCTGTTTTTACCGCGAAGCGCACCAATAGCAACATCGCAACGACGAATCGCTTTTAAAAGTGCTTTATCATGAATCGTAGAAGTGAAAATTCGTTGGTTTAAAGTATTTTGTAAACGGCGTAATTTCGTAATCGAATTATCAAAAACTTTTACGTTGGCACCTAAACTTAAAGCGGTTCTTACAGCATATTCTGCGACAGTTCCAGCGCCTAAAATAACAACTTCGGTTGGTGGAACTCCAGTAATATTTCCAAAAAGCAACCCTTTTCCGTCATTATTATTAATCATTAATTCTGCTGCAATTAAAACCGAAGCTGTTCCTGCAATTTCACTTAACGATTTCACCGCTGGATAAGAACCATCGCTATCTTTAATGAATTCGAAAGCTAATGAGGTAATTTTCTTTTTGGTAATCGCTTCGAAATATTCCTTTTTTTGAGTTTTTAATTGAATGGCTGAAATCAGAATCGCTTCCATATTCATCATATCAATTTCCTCCAAAGTTGGTGGTTCGACTTTTAATATAATCGGACAAGAAAATATTTTTTTCGTATCATGAGTCACCTCAGCTCCAGCATCCGAATAATCTTTATCTGAAAAACTGGCGTTTTTTCCAGCACCACATTCTACCATTACGCGGTGTCCATGACTAACTAATGAACTTACAGCGTCTGGTGTTAAACAAATACGACGTTCTTGGTATGAAGTTTCTTTTGGAATTCCAATAAACAATTCACTTTTGTGTTTGGCAATTTCCAATTTTTCTTCTTGCGGAAGTAATTGTTTGGCTGAAAATGGAGAATAGATAGACATGGTTATTTCGAATTTGTAGCCAAATTAAGTAATTTTCTCAAATATGACAAATGTATAGTCATAAAGTTCTTAAGAAGTTTTTGAGAAAATATAAAAAAATAAAAATCAGCGTTTATCAGTTTTAATCTGCTAAATCCGTGTACCTATCTAATCATTTTTTAAAAGCAATTCTCTTTTTCCATTTGGTAAACTTCTAATTACAATCGATGCATGATCTAAAGGTAACAAATGCGGTACTTTTTCTGGCCATTCAATAAAACACCAATTTCCAGAATAAAAATATTCGTCAATTCCCATATCGTACGCTTCTAATTCATTATTTATTCGATATAAATCAAAATGATAAATAATTTCTCCAGTTTTAGACTCATATTCGTTAACTAATGAAAAAGTCGGACTACTAGAATTTCCTGTAACGCCTAATTCTTTAACTAATTCCTTAATTAAAGTGGTTTTTCCAACGCCCATTGTAGCGTGAAACGTAATTACTTTTTTTAAATTAGGTGTGGCTAATATGTCTTTGGCTACTTTATTTATTTCTTCTAAGGTAAAAGTTGCAGTCATTTTTTCTTTTATTTAATGGTGACTTCGAGAGCCTCAGTCACCATTTATTAAGATTTTATTATTTCGGATTTAAAACTATACATGGAATAATCATTTCTTCTAACGAAATTCCTCCGTGTTGATACGTATTTCGGTAATAACTTACATAATGATTAAAGTTGTTTACGTAAGCTAAAAAGTAATCGCTTTTTGCAAAAATATACGAACTGGTCATGTTAATCGAAGGTAAGCCAATTTTCTTAGGATCTTTTACAGCATAAACGTCTTTATCTTCGTAAGTTAAACTTCTACCGGTTTTGTATCGTAAATTTAAACTTGTATTTTTATCACCAATGACTTTTGATGGATTTTTACAATTAATCGTTCCGTGATCGGTTGTGATAATTAGTTTGAAACCCATTTGTTGCGCTTGTTGAATCATTTCTAACAACGGCGAATTTTTAAACCAACTCAACGTTAGAGAACGATAGGCTTTGTCATTTGAAGCAAGTTCTTTTACAACATCCATTTCCGTTTTGGCATGCGATAACATATCTACGAAATTGTACACAACAGTAGTTAAGTCGTTGTTTTTACATGCTTTAAAATTATCGACTAGTTTCTTTCCATCACGTAAATTGGTGATTTTATAGTATTCACTTTTAATATTTAAACCTAAACGTTTTAATTGTTCGTTTAAGAAATCGGCTTCATGTAAATTTTTTCCACCTTCTTCTGTATCATTTTTCCAATATTGAGGGAATTTTTTCTCCATTTCTAAAGGCAATAATCCTGAGAAAATCGCATTTCTGGCATACTGAGTCGCCGTTGGTAAAATAGAGTAGTAGTTGGCTTCTTTCTCCACTTTGTAATGATTAAATACAATGCTTTCAAAAATTTTCCATTGATCCAAACGTAAATTATCAATAACTACGAAAAGAATTGGTTTGTCTTTTTTACGAATTTCTGGCGCTACAAATTCACCAAATAATTTATGTGAAAGAATTGGTTTATCCGCTTTTTCATCGAACCAATCTTCGTAATTACGTTCAATAAATTTTCCGAATTGTAAATTGGCTTCTGCTTTCTGACTTTCCAAAATCTGAATTAAATTTTGGTCTTCAATAGTTTCTAATTCTATTTCCCAATACACTAATTTTCTGTAGAATTCTGCCCATTCGTCAAAAGAATTCACCATCGACATTTCCATGGCAATTTTTCTGAATTCCTTCTGATAATCTAAAGTTGTTTTTTCAGAAATTAAACGCGAATGGTCTAAGTTTTTCTTCAAACTCAATAAAATCTGATTAGGATTTACAGGTTTTATCAAATAATCGGCAATTTTACTACCGATAGCTTCTTCCATAATATATTCTTCTTCACTTTTTGTAATCATAATTACCGGTGTAGAAGATTTATATTCTTTCATTTCAGAAAGTGTTTCTAATCCCGAAAGTCCTGGCATATTTTCATCTAAAAAAACCACATCAAAAGCGGTTTCTTTATATAAATCAATTGCATCTTGTCCGTTATTGCAAGTAGTTACGTCGTAATTTTTCTTTTCTAAGAATAAAATATGTGGCTTTAATAAGTCGATTTCGTCATCAACCCAAAGTATTTTTATGTTGTTCATCGTGTCTCTGTTTTAAAAGTGCAAGTTACTATATGTTTAACGTAATTTTTCTTAAAAATTGTGTAAAAGTTTTATATTTGATGAAAATAGTATAAATAATTATTCTGATTTAAGTTAATTATTTTTACAAACTAATAAATTATGAAAAAACTTTTAACATATATTTTATTCTTTGCCGCTTTTAGTGCTTTCTCCCAATCTTTTCAATGGTTAAAACGAGGAGGTAGTGTAGAGAACCCATATGCAGATAATGAAGCTACTTACAGTATTGCTACAGATAGTGAAAAAAATTATTATGTATTATCAAAAGTAGCAATGAGTGGTTTAAATGTTGATGGTTATCCTAAAATTAATTTTGATAATCCAGGATCAACTCCAAAAGATGTAGTTTTAGCTAGTTTTGCTTGCGATGGCACTTATAGATGGAGTAAAATTTTTGGTGGCAGTGGAGATGAAACTATTAACTCAGTTGTGGTAGATAGCCAAGACAATGTGTATGTTGGAGGTAGTATGGGGGACTGTCATCCTTATCCTGGTACACCAACCGAGCCATATCCCTCACGTATTGATAGTGAGTATTTTTTTTCAAATACTGGTTCAGCTTGTTCCTTAACTTTTTTTGCTAAATTCAATAAAAATGGTGTTTTACAATATGTAAAACGACCTTCTCTACCTACACTTAATGGTAGTGGAAGTGGATGGACTTTTAACTTTCAGATGCAAAATGATATCATTTATTGGTATTTATGGTTGAAACCTGGTACTTACGCAGATGGTGGTTTTACTAATAGTAATACTGATTCATATACTCCTTATGTTTTAAAATATAATTTAGATGGCACATTTATTAGTGCGACTCAATTAGGTACAGTTCAAACTTATGATTCCTCGGTTGTAAAATATTATAGAAACCCTCACAATGGGTATTATTATGCTACTATAATTAAAGAAAGCTCTTTTAGCACTTTTTATATTAATGGACAGCCAATAGTGAATTTTGCGGCTTTGGTTTGTTATGACAACAATGGTACTTTTTTATGGAAACGCGAAAACACCTATACTGATTCAGGCTCAATGAAGTTTTTTGGTTTGGAATTTGACTCATTAAATAATATTTATATAGCGGGTGGAATCACTGGATTAAATATGGATTCCTTTTTAGGATTTAGTAATTCCTCGTTTGGAACTGCTTTTGTTATGAAAACGAATCCAACAGCTATAAGTTCTTTATGGGTGTCAAATCCTAATAATTCAGGTGGATTTGGAAGCTTTGCAGGTCTTTTAATAAATAATTCGGAAGTAGCATTTACAAGTGGTTTTGCAAGTTTATCTATGAATCTTACTTGGGGTAGCCAATCTATATCTGTTCCCGGAGCTAATCAGGGTTCAGATGTTTTATTAGCTCGTATTAATAGTGCAACTGGTGCTTGTTTGAGTTTGAATAAAATTACTAGTAATACACCTTCTACAGATTTTGGTGCTGCGATAGTAAAAGACGCTTCAGGTGATTATATAATTGGCGGTGGTTTTGGCGGTACATTATATGATGTAAACAATAACACTGTAGTCAATGAAGGTGGAGATTCTGATTTTTTTATTAGTAAATTTTCTACCCAAGCTTGTTTACCACTAAGTAGTGAAAGTTTTGAAGAAGCAAAAATGAACATTTATCCAAACCCAGTGCAAAATGTATTTACAGTTCCTGTAAAAGAAAACACTACTTATCAATTATTTACTCTAACTGGTGTTTTAATCAAACAAGGTAGCATTAATACAACTGAAAACACAATTTCAATTTCTGAATTTGCAAGCGGTTGTTATTTATTACACTTACAATCTGAAACAGGTAAAAGAGAAAGTGTTAAGGTGATTAAGGAGTAAGTAATTGTCATTTCGACGTAAGGAGAAATCACATAAAGTTAAAAAGTTTTCCTATGAATGAGATTTCTCCTTACGTCGAAATGACAAAGTTTGCGTTTAGTGTAATTTTTCTTAAAAATTGTGTAAAAGTTTTATATTTGATGAAGAAATTTATTTTTTATGTGTTTTCATTACAAACAAACAAAAGAAGGTTTAGTATTAGAAAAACAGTTTAATGCTAAGAAAAAACCAGGAATAAATATAGAACCTGTTGCCTATGTTAATGGTTTTGAACATCCTAAATCAGTTATTATTACAGATAAAAATCCAGATGTACTTGATCAGGGAATTTGGGGATTATTACCCAATTGGGCCAAAGATGAAAAGCATCAAGATTTCACATTAAATGCCAGAGTTGAAGATATTACAACTACTAATTCTTATAAAGACGCCATACAAAATAGATGTTTAATTGTAGCGGATGGGTTTTACGAATGGCAATGGTTAAATAAATCAGGAACCAAAAAAGAAAAATATGTAATTGAAATCGAAAATGAAAAGTCCTTTGCCTTTGCTGGAATTTATTGTTTTAATGAAAAATTAAATGCGCTTACTTTTTCCATGTTAACTACACAAGCTAATGCGTTAATGAGTGAAATTCATAATATTAAAAAAAGAATGCCGATAATTTTAAAGCCAAATGATGAAAAAGCTTGGTTAGCCGGAGCAAATTACAACGATTTTGCATTTCCGTATGAAGTAAATCTAAAAGCCACTTCTTTAGATGCTCAATTTAGTTTGTTTTAGATTTCGTTGTATTGAATTATTAATATTGTGGCTTATTTATTTTAAATAGGCAAAAGTTTTATATTTGATGAAAATAATCTTTATTATGAATTATAGTTTTTTATTAATTGGAATTATATGTTTGTTATTAAGTATTTGTCTTTTATTTACTAATAAATTTTATAAACGGAAGGAACGTGATATGATATGGGCTTCAGGTTCTAATTTTTATGGGAGTTCAATTGTTTTAGCAATTTTTGCAATATTAATATTGATTAATGAATTGAGAAAACTATTTTAACTAATAAGACTTAAACCAAATCATTAAAAAACATATTCTATTTTTTCTTACATTTGTTATACAAAAACATATTCTGTGAGCCAAATCAACAAATTAAAAATACTTAACGATCCTATTTATGGTTTTATAACCATTCCCAATACCTTAATTTACGATTTAATTCAGCATCCGTATTTTCAGCGCTTGCGACGCATTTCTCAAATGGGCATGTCGTATTTGGTGTATCCAGGTGCGCATCATACCCGTTTTCATCACGCTTTAGGTTGTATGCATATTATGCAAAAAGCCGTACAAACTCTTAAGTTTAAAGGTGTAGCTATTTCTGATGAAGAAGAAAATGCTTTATACGTTGCCATTTTATTACATGATATAGGTCATGGTCCTTTTAGTCACGCTTTAGAAAATAGTGTGGTAGAAGAAGTGCATCACGAAGAATTGTCGTTGTTGTTTATGGAGCAATTAAACGCCGAATTTGACGGAAAATTGTCATTAGCTATCCAAGTTTTTAAAGGCGAATACCATAGAAAATTCATGTTGCAATTGATTTCTAGTCAGTTAGATATGGACAGAATGGATTATTTAAAACGCGATAGTTTTTACACAGGTGTGAATGAAGGAAATGTAAATAGTGAGCGTTTAATTCAGATGCTAAACGTACAAGATGACGTTTTAGTAATGGAAGAAAAAGGAATTTATTCTATTGAAAAGTTCCTAATGGCGCGCCGATTAATGTATTGGCAAGCGTATTTACATAAAACCAGCGTTGTTGCCGAGTTGACTTTAACCAAAATCTTAAAACGCGCGAAAGAATTAGCTATAAAAGGCGAAGTGCTTTTCGGAAGTCCGTTTTTATTGTTTTTCTTGAATAACAAAATCGAATTAAATCAAATTGATAAAACGATCTTAGATAAATTTTCTAATTTAGACGATTATGATGTGTTGGGTGCGATTAAACAATGGCAATATCATGATGATTTTGTGCTGAGTTCATTAAGTAAAATGATCATCAATCGTAATCTACTAAAGATTGAGCTAAGCGAAGATAAAATAGATAAAATCAAATGGTTAGATTTAAAAGAAAAGTATGCAAAGCAATATAATCTTTCCGATAAAGATGTAGAATATTTTGTGTTTAAAGGAAAGATAAAAAACGAAGCTTACAGCAAATCATCAGAACCGATTCGCATCTTAAAAAAGGATAAAACTATTGAAACGGTTGTGGAAGCATCAGACCAAATGCATTTAAAAGCATTGTCTAAAACGGTAACCAAATATTTTATTTGTTATCCGAAAGTTATAGATTAAGGTTAATTTTTATATTTTTGCACAGATGAAATGGACAAAAATTAGTTTTTTTGTTAATGAAATAGAGAAAAAAAGCGAGTTCTATCTTATACAGATAGTAATTTTAAGCATAATAGATGAAATTTACAGCAGAACAAATAGCAGGCATTTTAGAAGGAGAAGTTATAGGAAATCCGAATGCTGAAGTATATAAATTATCTAAAATTGAAGAAGGAATTGAAGGTTCTTTGACTTTTTTAGCTAATCCAAAATATGTCAATTATATTTACACAACAGCAGCTACAATTGTTATTGTGAATAAAACTTTTGAAGCAGAACAAGAAGTAAAAGCCACTTTAATTAAGGTGGATGATGCGTATCAAGCTTTTTCAAAATTGTTAGAATATTACAATCAAGTAAAATTGATGAAGTCTGGAATAGAACAGCCTTCCATGATATCAGAAGGTGTTCAATACGGCACGGATTTATATTTGGGAAGCTTTTGTTATTTAGGCCAAAATGTAAAAATTGGGAATAATGTAAAAATATATCCAAATAGTTTCATTGGTGATAATGTGGTTATTGGAGATAATTGTGTTTTCTTTGCAGGCGTTCGAATTTATTCGGAAACGGAGATTGGAAATAATGTAACCATTCATTCCGGAACTATTATTGGTTCGGACGGTTTTGGTTTCGCACCACAAGAAGATGGAACGTATATTAAAGTACCACAAATTGGAAATGTAATCATTGAAGATAATGTGGAAGTAGGCTCATGTTCAACTGTGGATAGAGCCACACTAGGTTCTACAATTATTAGAAAAGGTGCCAAATTGGATAATCAAATACAAGTTGCCCATAATGTTGAAATTGGAGAAAATACTGTAATTGCAGCGCAAACAGGTATTGCAGGTTCTACAAAAATTGGTAAAAATTGTATGATTGGTGGTCAAGTTGGTATTGCAGGACATTTAGTAATTGGCGACAATATTAAAATACAAGCGCAATCTGGTATTGGTAAAAGCTTAAAAGATGGTGAAGTGGTACAAGGAAGTCCAGCCTTTAATTATGGTGATTTCGCAAAATCATTCGTACATTTTAAAAACTTGCCAAAAATTATAAAAGATTTAGAAGAATTAAAAAAAGATAATAAATAAAATCATGTTAAAACAAACGACTTTAAAAAGCGAAATTTCATTAACAGGTGTAGGATTACATACTGGTCAGGAAGTAACAATGACTTTTAAACCAGCACCAGTTAACAACGGATTTACATTTGTACGTATCGATTTAGAAGGTGCTCCAATTATCGAAGCCGATGCCAATTATGTAGTAAATACACAACGTGGTACTAATTTAGAAAAGTTAGGTGTAATGATTCAAACTCCTGAGCATGTATTAGCTGCTTTAGTTGGTTGTGATTTAGATAACGTAATTATCGAATTAAATTCATCAGAGTTACCAATTATGGATGGTTCTTCAAAATATTTTGTGGAAGCATTAGAAAAAGTAGGTTCAGTAGAACAAGAAGCAGAAAGAAAAGTATACGTTGTAAAAGATGTTATTTCGTATTTAGATGAAGCAACAGGTAGCGAAATTACTATCATACCAAGTGAAAGTTATTCGGTTACGGCAATGGTTGATTTCGGTACGAAAGTATTGGGAACTCAAAATGCCAACATGAAGAATATTTCTGATTTCAAATCTGAAATCTCAGCTTGTAGAACGTTTAGTTTTTTACATGAATTAGAAGCGCTTTTAAATAATGGTTTAATTAAAGGAGGCGATTTAAATAACGCAATTGTGTATGTAGATAAAGAAATTTCTTCAGAAACAATGACAAGTTTAAAGAAAGCTTTCAATAAAGAATCTATTTCTGTTACAGAAAACGGAATTTTAGATAATTTGACGTTGCATTTTCCAAACGAAGCTGCTCGTCATAAATTATTAGATATTGTGGGTGATTTGTCTTTAATTGGAACAAGAATTCAAGGTAAAGTGATTGCTAATAAACCAGGACATTTTGTAAATACTCAATTTGCGAAAAAACTATCAAAAATTATTAAACTAGAAGAGAAAAACAACATTCCAGTTTACGATTTACATAAAGAACCTGTTTTAGATATTCATGGAATTATGGATTTGTTACCACACAGACCACCATTCTTATTAGTAGATAAAATTTTAGAATTATCAGATACGCATGTAGTTGGATTGAAAAATGTAACTATGAACGAACCTTTCTTCGTAGGACATTTCCCAGGAGCACCAGTTATGCCAGGTGTTTTACAAGTTGAAGCTATGGCACAAACAGGAGGAATCTTAATTTTAAGTACTGTTCCAGATCCAGAAAATTACCTTACATTTTTTATGAAAATAGACAATGTAAAATTCAAACAAAAAGTTTTACCAGGCGATACCTTAGTGTTTAAATGTGAATTGATTACTCCAATCAGAAGAGGAATTTGTCACATGCAAGCTTATGCTTATGCGAACGGAAAATTAGTTTCAGAAGCAGAATTAATGGCACAAATTGTAAAAGTTAAAAACGATTAATTATGAATCAACCCTTAGCATACGTACATCCAGGAGCAAAAATTGCAAGAAATGTAGTTATCGATCCTTTTACAACCATTCATAATAATGTAGAAATTGGCGAAGGAACTTGGATAGGTTCTAACGTAACCATTATGGAAGGCGCTCGTATTGGTAAAAATTGTAATATTTTTCCAGGAGCCGTAATTTCTGCCGTACCACAAGATTTAAAATTTGGTGGAGAAGATTCATTAACTGTAATTGGTGATAATACTACAATTAGAGAATGTGTAACCATAAATAGAGGTACAGTTGCTGCAGGAAAAACAGTAGTTGGTAATAATTGCTTAATTATGGCAACGGCACATATTGCCCACGATTGTATTATTGGTGATAATGTAATTATTGTAAATGGAGTACTTTTAGGCGGACACGTAACTGTTGGGAATTATGCTGTAGTTGGAGGTTTATCTGCAGTGCATCAGTTTATTTCAATTGGAGATCACGCAATGATTTCTGGTGGTTCTCTATTACGTAAAGATGTACCACCTTTTTCAAAAGCAGCAAAAGAACCTTTGTCTTACGTTGGAATAAACTCAGTAGGATTAAGAAGAAGAGGCTTTTCGACTGAAAAAATTAGAGAAATTCAAGATATTTACAGAATCTTATACCAAAAAAACTACAATACTTCTCAAGCTATGAGTATTATTGAAGCAGAAATGGAAGCCACTACAGAAAGAGATGAAATTTTAGATTTTATCAGAAATTCTTCTCGTGGTATCATGAAAGGTTATACTGGAAGCGTATAAATTATTAAAAACATAAAATTAAAACAAACAAAATGGCAAGTACATCAGATATTAGAAATGGTTTATGTATAAAATTTAACCACGATATTTATAAAATTATTGAATTTTTACACGTTAAACCTGGAAAAGGACCAGCGTTTGTAAGAACAAAATTAAGATCATTAACTAATGGAAAAGTGTTAGATAATACTTTTTCAGCAGGTCATAAAATTGATGTGGTAAGAGTAGAAACTCAAACGTACCAATTTTTATATCCTGAAGGAAATGATTTTCACTTTATGAATATCGAATCTTTTGAACAAATTACCTTGAATAAAAACATTTTAGATGCACCAGATTTATTAAAAGAAGGTACAAATGTGATGGTTCAAATTAATACTGAAACAGATTTACCTTTATCAGTAGACATGCCAGCATCTATTATTTTAGAAGTTACATATACGGAACCAGGTTTAAAAGGAAATACAGCTACAAATGCAACAAAACCTGCAACTGTAGAAACTGGAGCAACAATAAATGTACCTTTATTTATTAATGAAGGTGATAAAATTAAAATTGACACAACCTCTAGTTCTTATATGGAACGTGTAAAAGAGTAATTGAAATAAATGAAATTTAACAAAACATACACCTTAAAACAAATTGCTGAAATCATCAATTCTAAGTATATTGGAACTGATGATTTTCCAGTTCGTGGTATGAATGAAATTCATGTGGTGGAACCTGGTGATATTGTTTTTGTAGATCATCCTAAATATTACGACAAAGCCTTGCAATCTGCGGCAACAATTGTACTTATTAATAAAGAAGTAGAATGTCCTGAAGGAAAAGCTTTATTGATTTCTGATGATCCGTTTAGAGATTTTAATGTGTTAACCAAATATTTCAGACCTTTTCAATTTTCAAATGTTTCTATTTCAGATTCAGCAAAAATCGGAGAAGGAACAAAAATTCAACCGAATTGTTTTGTTGGACATAACGTTCAAATCGGGAAAAATTGTTTAATTCATTCTAATGTTTCCATTTATGATAATACTGTAATTGGTGATAACGTAATTATTCACGCTGGAACTATTTTAGGAGCCGATGCTTTTTATTACAAAAAACGCCCAGACGGTTTTGATCAATTGCTTTCTGGTGGGCGAGTAGTGATTGAAAATAATGTTGGAATTGGTGCACTTTGTACAATTGACAAAGGCGTTACAGGCGACACAACTATCGGCGAAGGAACTAAAATTGACAATCAAGTTCATGTTGGACACGATACTGTAATCGGTAAAAAATGCTTAATCGCTTCTCAAACCGGAATCGCAGGTTGTGTAATTATTGAAGACGAAGTCACACTTTGGGGACAAGTTGGAACCACTAGCGGAATCACTATTGGAGCGAAAGCTGTAATTATGGGACAAACTGGCGTAACAAAATCTGTTGAAGGTGGAAAATCGTATTTTGGAACTCCAATTGAAGAATCAAGAGAAAAATTAAAACAACTGGCAAATATTAAACGAATTCCTGAAATCATACAAAAACTAAAATAATGACTCCAAAAGAAATTGTACAAGAATTATATGCTAATGATGGTTTAAGAAACAGAGATTTTTTAAATGATGTGCTACATGATAATGTGCTTTTAGAATGGCACAGTTCTGAAGGTTTATTAGTTAAAGATAAAAAATCATTATTAGATTTAGCTACAGAACTAAAAGACAATTTCTCTATTTTCAACTCAGAAATTTTACATTTAATATCTGAAAATGATTCAGTTTCAATTACTTTTAATCATTTTGGAGCAAGTATAGAAAATCAGAAAGATTTGATTTTAATCGGAAGATTTATCGCTATTTGGGAATTCGAAAACAATAAAATCATAAAAGGTTATCAAATTAGCCGACCAGCTTAAAAAAATATTTAAAAAAATTAAATTATTACTCGCAAAAAACTTACTTTTGCTCAACTTTTAAAAAACAAATAACATCATGAGTGTTTTAGTAAATAAAAATTCAAAAATTATAGTTCAAGGATTTACAGGAAGTGAAGGAACTTTCCATGCTTCTCAAATGATTGAATATGGTACAAACGTTGTTGGTGGAGTTACTCCAGGTAAAGGTGGAACTTTACATTTAGACCGTCCAGTTTTTAACACAGTAAAAGATGCTGTAAAAACTGCCGGTGCTGATACTTCAATTATTTTTGTTCCGCCAGCATTTGCTGCAGATGCTATTATGGAAGCTGCCGATGCAGGTATTAAAGTAATTATTTGTATTACTGAAGGAATTCCAGTTGCAGATATGATTAAAGCGTACGACTTTATCCAAGGTAAAGATTGTCGTTTAGTTGGTCCTAACTGTCCAGGTGTTATTACTCCAGGTGAAGCTAAAGTTGGTATTATGCCAGGTTTCGTTTTCAAAAAAGGAAATGTAGGTATTGTTTCTAAATCAGGAACTTTAACATATGAAGCTGCTGACCAAGTAGTAAAACAAGGTTTAGGAATCACAACTGCTATTGGTATTGGTGGAGATCCAATTATTGGAACTACAACTAAACAAGCTGTAGAATTATTAATGAACGATCCTGAAACAGAATGTATCATTATGATTGGTGAAATTGGTGGTCAATTAGAAGCTGATGCTGCGCATTGGATTAAAGCTGATGGTAACCGCAAACCAGTTGTTGGTTTTATCGCTGGAGAAACTGCTCCAAAAGGTAGAACAATGGGTCATGCTGGTGCGATTGTTGGTGGTGCAGATGATACTGCAGAAGCTAAAAAACGTATCATGAGAGAATGTGGAATTCACGTAGTAGATTCTCCTGCAGAAATTGGTAAAAAAGTAAAAGAAATTATGGGATAATATCCTGTATTTAAAATACATAGTAATAAAAGCTCCTTTTTATGGAGCTTTTATTAATTATATTAATCAAGTTCACAAAACAATTTTTTGCCTTTGTGAAAATTCAAACAATATCACTTAGCGCCTTTGTGTCTTCGTGGCAAATTAAAAAAAATGGAAAAAGAATTAAAAAAATACAAATCAACAAATAGTTTTTTATTTAATACAGATTTAAATTTAGAAGAAGTTTGTAATGCTCCAGATGGTGCAAGTGGTGTTTTCTTAGTGTACGATACAACTAACGAAGCAAAAGAACTAATCATGGTTGGTTCAACTGGAACAGTACAAAACGATGGAACTTTAAAAGTAAAAAGCGGTGGTTTGTACGATAAAATCGTAAACGGACACCAATTTGCTAAAACAGGAAGAAAATATTCTTGGCCAGCACAAATGAAAAAAGAAGAAATTGAATCTTTAGAAGTTGTTTGGTATGAAACATTTACTGAAAAAGTAAAAGGTATTCCAACATTTGTAGAAGCAACAGTTTTACAAAGTTATTTAGATGAAAATGGTGCACTTCCAAAATGGAATGTAGCTTTCTAAGTAATAAATAGATATGATAAATCCCGCTCTAAAATAATTAGAGCGGGATTTTTGTTTTTAATTAAAAGGGTTTGACCATTTTGTATTCGTGTAAACATCAGTTCCAGAAAGCGTTCTTAAAAACGCAATTACCGCATTTACTTCTGTTGCATTTAAGTTCAATTGTTGTCCAAATCCGCCTGGTGTTAATCTTGGGTCTAAATTGGTATTTCCTGGTGCAATTGTAATCGTACCATAATGTCCAATCGCCGCTTGAAGTGAAGTAATTACTCCAGTATGCATTATTTGTCCATTTAAAGTACCATCGACTTTTACTAAATCTCTTAAAGAAGGAGCTCTAGTATTGGTAATATCAATTCCAACACCTGAAATAGTTCCAATTATACCGTTGTTTCTAGAATTAGGATCAATATCAAATTCTGGAGCTCTATGACAGCCTGCACAACCAATTCCACCTCCAGTTCGCACACCAGATGCATTAAAAGCTGGAGGAGTTAAAAACAAATTTTTACCTTGATTTTCTTGAGCTGTAAAATTAGCAAAATTCACACCATCATTTGGGGCGCTTGCTCTTCCAATGTCATATTTAGAATCAAAAGATTGGATACTTCTTATGAATTGTGCCAAAGCAAATTGAATTTTAGTTTCCGTAATTTCTTCAGAACCATAAACAAATTTGAATAATTCTTTATAATAATCAACTGCAGATAACTTTATAATCAAATCATTAAAAGATAAATCTCCACCAGTGCCACTAAATCCCATTTCACCATGATCTTTAATTGGCATCGTAGTTTGAATTTCTAAACTTGCCGCTCTTTCATCCCAAAAGAATTTAGATTCCGTAGCAAATCGAGTATTAATCAATCGCATCGAATGTCTTCCTGTTGTTCCGTTTACTCCCGTACTAGCAACAACATTATCACCAAAAGCAACTTCTTGTTTATGACAACTTGAACAAGAAATAGTATTGTTTGCTGACATTTTGGTGTCATAAAACAAAACTCTTCCTAAAGTCGCACCTTTATCTGAAATTGCATTTAATCCGCTATTGTCTTTTGTAATATAAGCTGGGATGGTTTGATTAGCATAATTGGCTAAATTCTTCAAATCTACTGAGCTACCAAATTCTGCTTCAACCGCAGGATAAGTTGCTGTAATTTCAGTATAAGTTTCTTCATTAGTATCATTACAAGAAGATAAAGTAACAATAAGTACACAGAATTGTAAAATTTTAGTTAGTTTCATAAAAGTAAGTTTAGGTTGGTAAGGATTAGACTAACAAAAAACAAAAAGGTTTAATACAAAAGATGTTTTTTATTACTTTAAATTATTATTATATTTGACTTTTATTAGAAACTAAAAATTTAATTAATATAATATGAAATTATTAGAAGGTAAAGTTGCTATTATTACTGGCGCTAGTAGAGGAATTGGAAGTGGAATTGCAAAAGTTTTTGCACAAAACGGAGCAAATGTTGCATTTACATATAGTTCGTCTGCAGAATCTGCGTTGGCTTTAGAGAACGAATTAAACGCTTTAGGAATTAAATCTAAAGGATATAAATCAAACGCTGCTGATTTCAACGAAGCTCAAAAACTAGTTGATGATGTAATGGCTGATTTTGGAAATATCGATATTTTAATCAACAATGCCGGAATTACAAAAGATAATTTATTAATGCGTATGTCTGAAGAAGATTTTGACGCCGTAATGAATATCAACTTAAAATCGGTTTTCAATATGACAAAAGCAGTTCAAAAAATCATGCTTAAAAATCGTAAAGGTTCTATCGTAAATATGAGTTCTGTTGTTGGAGTAAAAGGAAATGCTGGTCAAGCCAATTACGCGGCTTCTAAAGCTGGTATGATTGGTTTTACTAAATCTATCGCATTAGAATTAGGTTCACGTAACATTCGTTGCAACGCTATCGCTCCAGGTTTCATTGAAACTGAAATGACTGCTAAATTAAACGAAGATGTAGTAAAAGGATGGAGAGAATCTATTCCATTAAAACGTGGTGGAACTCCAGAAGACGTAGCTAATGTTTGTGTGTTCTTAAGTTCAGATATGAGTGCTTATGTAACAGGACAAGTTATTAACGTTGATGGTGGAATGTTGACTTAAGATTGTAAAAAAGGTTTAAAAGTTTATATGGTTAAAGGTTTAAAAGGTTTTGTGTTGAAAAATTGTAAATATTAAATTGCAATGAGAATATTTAGTTTTGAAAAGTTAATAGCTTGGCAAAAAGGTAGAGAATTAGCAATTTTGATTTACAAAACAACTAAAAATTTTCCAAAAGATGAAATATTTGGTTTAACCAGTCAAATGAGACGTTGTTCCATTTCAATTGCATCAAATTTAGCGGAAGGCTCAGGAAGAAGCTCTATGAAAGATAAAGCCAGATTTTCTGAAATAGCTTATAGTTCTTCATTAGAGTTATTAAATCAAGTTATTTTAAGTCACGATTTTGAATATGTAGATGAAAATCAATACATTCAAATTAGAGAAAAAATTACAGAAGTAAATATGCTAATTGATGGCTTACATAAGTCACAAGTTTCAGCTATAAAATAATTTTCACACAATCCATAACCACAATACCTTTTAAACTTTTAACCATATAAACTCATAAACTAAATAAATGACAACAAGCACCATTCTTTTAATTCTACTTTCAGTAATTATTTCTGGAGCTGTTGCCTTTTACCAATATTTATTTAAAGCCGATAACCAAAACAAAACAAATTGGTTATTGGCTTTTTTGCGTTTTATTTCGGTGTTTTCTTTGCTTTTATTGCTAATTAATCCAGTAATTTCTAGAAAATCGATTGAAACTAACAAAATCCCACTTGCCATTGTCGCAGATAATTCTCGTTCAATATCCGAATTAAAAGCCAATGATGTAGAAAAAGAAGTATTCGAAAAATTAACTTCCAATTCAGCATTAAAAGAAAAATTCGAAATTCAAACGTATTCTTTTGATGAAGAGTTTTTTGCTGGTAAACCGCTAGATTTCAAAGGAAATCAATCTAATATTGACAATGTTGCTACGAATTTAAAGCAATTGAACAAAAATACTTTTTATCCTGTTGTTTTATTAACCGATGGAAATCAGACTATTGGAAACGATTATGTATATAGTTTTCAAGAAACAGCAAATGTTTTTCCAGTTGTTTTAGGTGATACAACCACGACTTTCGATATAAAAATAAATCAGCTTAACGCGAATAAATACGCATTTCTAAAGAATAAATTCCCAGTGGAAGTGTTCTTGCAATACAATGGAAGCAAAGCCATTTCAGCGAATTTTTCTATTGAAAAAAATGGTAAGAAAATCTCAAGTCAAGCTATTAATTTCGATAAAAAGATTAAAGTACAATCGGTTCAAATTTTATTAGAAGCGGATAGAGTAGGATTGCAAAAATATAAAGCAGTAATTTCTTCTGCAACGAAAGAAAAAAACACGTATAATAATGTCAAAAATTTCGCAGTTGAAGTAATTGATCAAAGAAAAGAAATCGCTATCATTTCGGATATTTCTCATCCCGATTTAGGTGCTTTAAAGCGCGCAATTGAATCTAACGCACAACGTAAAGTAACTTTGCTTAAAACGAATCCAGTCAGTGATTTAAAAAAATATAACTTATTAGTTTTATATCAACCAACAGCTTCTTTTAGAAAAGTTTTTGAGGCAAATAAAAACTTAAGAATAAACACGTTTACTATAACCGGAATGTCTACTGATTTTAATTTATTAAATCAAATGCAATCCGATTTAGAGTTCCGATTAACGAACAAAAAAGAAGATTTCACTTCGTCATTTTTGACTGGTTTTAATCTTTTTGCACAAAACGATATTCAGTTTGCTCAATTGCCACCGTTAGAAAATCCTTTCGGAAAAATTACGGAAAAAGGGAATTTAAATACTTTATTAACTGCCAAAGTAAACGGAATTGATGTTGGAAATCCTATCTTAACTTTTTCAGAAAAAGGAAACAGTAGAAGTGCGTATTTATTAGGAGAAAACTCTTGGAAATGGCGAATGGAAAGCCATGTTATCAATCAATCTTATGAAAAATACGATCAGTTTATTGATAAGATAATTCAATATTTATCTACAAATTCGGCTAAAAAATCACTTTTAGTAGAACATGAAAGTTTTTATAATTCTGGTGAAACGATTGAAATTTTCGCGCAATACTTCAATAAAAGCTATGAATTGGAAGAAAACGCCAATCTTTCTATCAACCTAACGAATAAAAACACGAAGTCGACCAAAAACTATAATTTCTCTAAAGCCAATAATGGTTATCAAGCTATTTTTGACGGTTTAGAACCAGGAAATTATGCGTTTAAAGTGAAAGAATCAACTAGTAATGCGAGTTATAACGGAACTTTTGAAGTGTTAGATTTCGATGTAGAAAAACAGTTTGTGAATCCAGATGTATCGAAATTACAACAATTAGCCAATCAGAATAAAGGAGAAGTTATTCATCCAAACCAAATCGATAAATTGATTCAGAAATTACTTGAAAAAGACACCTATTTACCTGTAGAAAAGTCACTTATCAAAAATTCACCACTTATTGATTGGATTTTTTTATTGATTATTTTAGCCGTATCTTTAACTACAGAATGGTTCACCAGAAAATATAACGGATTATTATAATATTATAAATTCACCTATGATTAGTTTAAAAAGTATTCAGACTGAAATCGACGCGAGTTATTTATATGGTATTTTAGTCGAAAAGGAAGAGGATGAAGCTGTTGCTGAAGTTTTTAAGCAAATGAGTGAAATTGAATACAGTCACGCTGTGGCTTTCATTCAAAAAAATAATCTAACGGAATCCGATTTGCCATTACCTTCATTTCGAGCAAAAACTATTAATTCTATTGGAAAAATTTTTGGTTACGATTATATTTTGGGTATTTTGTTAGATACTGAAAAAAGTATTTCAAATTCAGTTATTGGTGCCAGAAAAAAATATAGTTCTGCACAATCTATCTCTGATACAGCACACGTAACTATTTTAAAAAATATTCTTGAAAACAATACTAAAGTTTCAGGTTCTAACTTAGCACGTTTTGAAAAAAGACATCGTTCTGTTGGAGGAAATGCTTTAAGAGCTGCTGTTTTAGGAGGAAATGATGGTTTAGTTTCCAATTTTAGTTTGGTCATGGGAATTGCTGGCGCCACTAGTGGTCAAAGTGAAGTTTTATTAGCGGGTTTAGCAGGTTTGTTGGCTGGAGCTTTGTCAATGGCTTTAGGTGAATGGATTTCTGTGAAAAGTTCGCAAGAATTGTACGAAAATCAAATGCAATTAGAATTGGACGAATTAGAAGCAAATCCTGAAGGTGAAAGAAAAGAAATTGCTCTAATTTATATGTCGAAAGGAATTCCGCAAGAACAAGCGAATCAAATGGCAACAGAAATCATTTCAAATAAAGAAACTGCTCATGATTTTTTAATAAAAGAAGAATTAGGAATTAACTCAGAAGATTTAAAAGGTTCAGCAATGGAAGCAGCCATAACTTCTTTTGTGCTTTTTGCTATTGGAGCAGTAATTCCAGTAGCTCCATTTTTCTTTTTTGGTGGAATGAAAGCTGTGATTATTAGTACATCATTAAGTGCTGTAGGATTATTTTTAATTGGTGCTATCATAACTTTATTTACAGGAAAAAGTATTTGGTATTCTGGATTTAGACAAGTTCTTTTCGGATTATTAGCAGCAGCTATTACTTTTGGAATTGGTAAATTAATTGGAGTTTCTGTAATTGGTTAATTTTAACTTAATTTTTTAATGTTTTAGGTAAGATTTAACTAATTTTGTACAAGTGAAAAAGTATATAACTATATTTCTATTATTATGTTATATGTTTTCAATGACTGAATTACATCAGATTTTGAAAGCTCCATTGCTTGTGGAACATTATTACGAGCATAATGATAAAGAAGAATTATCAGTACTTACTTTTTTAGAAATGCATTATTTAAACGGAAATGTGAAAGATGCAGATTACGAAAAAGACATGAAATTACCTTTCAAAAGTTTCCAAGACAATCATCCAAATGTGGTTTTAAGTTTACCTGAAACTACTAATTTTTTCAATTTTATCGTTTATTCAGTTTCAGTACAAAAACCTTTTTGTTTTGAAAGTCAAGTAAATACATCCAGTTTTCTTACTTCTATTTGGCAACCGCCGAAAACTATTTTATCGTAATAAATTATATCACCTGCTATAGTTGATAATTTTATTATTCATATGTTTAAAATTTATTTTTTAGTTGTAACATATGTATCACCTTTTTAATTAATTGGTGTTTGCTTGCGCAAACTTTTTGTTATTGGTGATTTCATAAATTAAAAACATTCTCATGTTAAATAAAATAATAGAGCTTTCTGTAAAGAATAAACTCATCATTGCGTTATTTACCCTTGCATTAATAGCTATTGGTATTTACAATGTAAGAAAATTGCCAATAGACGCAGTTCCAGATATTACTGATAATCAAGTTCAAGTTATTACTATTGCGCCTTCTTTTGGAGCTACTGATATTGAACGTTTAGTAACTTTTCCAATTGAACAAGTCAATAACAACATTCCTGGATTAAAAGAAATTAGAAGTTTCTCTAGATTCGGATTGTCATTAGTCACCATAGTTTTTGATGACGATACAGATATTTATTGGGCGCGTCAACAAGTTTCCGAAAGGTTGCAACAAGTCCAAAGCCAACTTCCAAAAGGAATGGGAACTCCTGAATTAGGACCCGTTTCTACAGGTTTAGGAGAAATTTATCAATATGTTGTACGCCCAGAAAAAGGCTACGAAAAAAAATTCGACGCTACAGAATTAAGAACCATACAAGATTGGATTATTAAAAGACAATTATCTGGTGTAAAAGGCGTGGCTGAAGTCAGTAGTTTTGGTGGAAAACTAAAACAATTAGAAATCAGTATTCAACCAAATAAATTAAAAGCACACGGCATTACGATTAATGAAGTTTTCGATGCTTTAGAGAACAATAATCAGAATACAGGAGGAAGTTACATCGAAAAGAATGAAACGGCCTTATTCATTAGAACAGAAGGTTTACTGCAATCTAAAGAAGATATTGAAAACATCGCGCTAACTTCAAAAACTGGAAATCCTTTATTTTTAAAAGACATCGCAGAAATCAAAAACGGATTTGCTACTCGCTACGGCGCGATGTGTTATAACGATCAAGGCGAAGTTTCTGGAGCTATTGTGATGATGCTAAAAGGCGCAAACAGTAGCGAAGTTATCAAAAATGTAAAAGAACGAATTGCTCAAATTCAAAAAACACTACCAAAAGGTGTCATCATCGAACCTTTTTTAGATCGAACCAAAATGGTGAACAACGCCATCGGAACGGTTGAAAAAAACTTAATTGAAGGAGCTTTAATCGTAATTTTTGTTTTAGTACTTTTCTTAGGAAATTTTAGAGCTGGACTTCTAGTAGCTTCCGTAATTCCATTAGCGATGCTTTTTGCGATTATAATGATGAATTTATTCGGCGTAAGCGGAAATTTGATGAGTTTAGGCGCGTTAGATTTCGGTTTAATTGTCGATGGCGCCGTAATTATTGTCGAAGCCGTCATACATCAAATTTATTCGCATCATAAAAAGGAAAATGCCATTGCCTTAACGAAAGAAAATGTAGATCACGAAGTGGAATCCTCTTCTAAAAAAATGATGAACAGTGCCGTTTTCGGACAAATTATCATTTTAATTGTGTATTTACCTATTTTTTCACTTGACGGAATCGAAGGAAAAATGTTCAAACCAATGGCGCAAACAGTTGCTTTTGCTTTAATTGGCGCATTTATCTTATCACTAACTTATATTCCAATGATGAGCTCAATTGTGTTGAAAAACTTAAAACACAATCCAAATAATTTCTCTGAAAGAATGATGGCGTATTTGGAAAATATCTACCAAAAACGATTAGTTCAAGCGATTAACAACAAAAGAAAAATCATTATTTCAACAATTGTCGTGTTTTTTGCTTCGATTGTAGTGATGTCATTTTTAGGTGGAGAATTTATTCCAGCTTTGGAAGAAGGTGATTTTGCTGTCGATACAAGAGTTTTAACAGGAAGTAATTTAAATACGACAATGGCTTCGACACAAAAAGCCGCTAAAATCTTAAAAGACAGATTTCCAGAAGTTGAAAAAGTAGTGACTAAAATCGGTAGTGGTGAAGTGCCAACCGACCCTATGCCAATGGAAGCTAGCGATATGATGGTAATTCTGAAAGATAAAAGTGAATGGACTTCCGCTTCAACTTTCAATGAATTATCCGAAAAAATGAGCGAAGCTTTAAAAGATGTTCCCGGAATTACAGCCGGATTTCAATATCCAGTTCAAATGCGTTTCAACGAATTAATGACGGGTGCACGACAAGACGTTGTATGTAAAATATTTGGAGAAAATTTAGATACGCTTTCTATTTATGCTAGTAAAGTCGGAAAAATTGTAAAAACCATTCAAGGAACAAAAGATTTATACGAAGAACCAATCGGTGGAATGCCACAAGTGGTTATTAACTATAAACGCCCAATAATGGCGCAATATGGTTTAAGTGTAAATGAAATTAATAGAGTAGTGAATACCGCTTTTGCTGGGCAAACTGCAGGTTTACTTTTTGAAGGTGAAAAACGATTTGATTTGGTAGTGAAATTAAGTAATACAGAGAAAAAAGACTTAATTGACATCGAAAATCTATTAATTCCAACCAAAACGGGAACAACTATTCCGCTTTATGTTTTAGCTGATGTTAAAATTATTAGCGGTCCAAATCAAATTCAACGTGAAGATGCGAAAAGAAGAATTGTAGTAGGATTCAATGCCGATAGAGATGTACAAAGTTTAGTGGGCGAATTAGAAAAAGAAATCAATGCCAAAATTAAATTTCCACCAGGTTATTATATTACGTACGGCGGAAGTTTCGAAAACCTAAACGCTGCAAAAGACAGATTGATGATTGCAGTTCCTATATCTTTACTTTTAATCTTTTTGATGTTGTATTTTGCTTTCAAATCAGTTAAACAAGCCTTGTTAATTTATACGGCAATTCCTTTATCTACAATTGGTGGAATCTTATTTTTAGCCGCTCGCGGAATGCCTTTTAGTATTAGTGCTGGAATCGGATTTATCGCTCTTTTTGGTGTCGCCGTTTTAAACGGAATTGTGCTTATTGCCGAATTTAATTCGCAAAAAGCTAGCGGAAATTTAGATACTATTAAAGTTATTATGAACGGAACTAAAAAAAGATTACGACCAATTTTAATGACGGCATTCGTAGCTTCATTAGGATTCTTACCAATGGCAATCAGTAACGGTTCTGGTGCAGAAGTACAACGTCCGTTAGCCACTGTAGTAATTGGTGGTTTACTAATTGCAACATTTTTAACCTTGTTTATTTTACCGATTTTATACTTGGTATTCGAACAAAAAACAGAAATAAAAATGAATAAAAATATAGTAGTATCTGTTTTACTTTTATTAGGAACTTCGACTTCATTTTCACAAAATAAAATGACATTAGAACAAGCCTTAACCATCGGAATTTCAAATAATATTCAATTGAAAACCGAAAAACAAAAAGCGGAAGCCGCTAAAGTTTTAATTCGTTCTGCTAATGAAGTACCGAGTTTAAATTTAGTTGGAGAAATCGGTCAATTAAATAGTGCTTACACAGATAACAGGTTTGGCGTTTCTCAAAATATTAGTTTTCCATTTGTAAACGCTAAGAAAAAAGAATGGTTCGAAAAACAAGCTGAAATGGCTCAAATGAACTATAAATTTTCAGAAAATGCCATAAAAAAGGAAATTACGCAAGCTTTTTACGATTTAGTAGTGGTTTCAGAAAAAGAAAAAGTAATAAAACAAACGGATTCTATTTTCGCAGCTTTTATCCAAAAAGCTAATTTGCGATTGAAATATGGGGAAAGCAATGCTTTAGAAAAAAGTTCAGCGGAATTGTATATGGTAAAGATTAAAAATCAAGTCAAATTAATTCAGGAAGAAAAATTCAGAGTGGTGGCTCAGTTACAATATTTACTACAAGTCACTGAAAATATTGAACCGATTTATAAATCTGCCAAAATTGAAAATTTACCTTCACAAGATTTTGTTTCGAATAATGTTGCGTTGCAAATGTTAGCATTGGAAAAACAAGCTAATTCTTCAGTTTTAAAAATAGAGAAGTCAGCTTTAATTCCAGATGTTGCGGTCGGATATTTTAGTACAACCATGCAAGGAAATGGCGCAGATAATAATTTTTATGGGAAAAACGACCGATTTCAATCGTTTCAATTGAGTTTAGGAATTCCTGTTTTTAATTCGGCCAACAAAGCCCGACAAAAAGCAATTCAAATGAACGAAACCATTTTAACCGATAAAACAACGATGCAACAACAAGAATTGCAAAAAATATGGAATACATATGCAGTGAAACAAGCTAATAATCAAGAAGTTTTGACTTATTACGAAACGGTTGTTTTGCCAAATACCAATTCAATTATCGCAAATGCGAACAAACAAATTTTAAACGGAGATATCAATTTTATGGAATGGTCGTGGACAATGAACCAAGCGCTTGAAGCAAAATCAGATTATTTCGATAAAATTCAATCGTACAATAACAATATCATCCAAATCTTGTATTTCAATTAAAATTTAAATCGAAACAAATGAAAAATATATATTTAGTACTGATTTTGGCTTTAACCATAGCTTGTCAGTCGAAAAAAGAAGAAACAGCAACAGAAACTGCTGTTAAAGAAAATGTAGTGGAATTGACTAAAAATCAATTAGATAATTCGAAAATTAAAATCGGAAATTTAACAAATACTTCACTTTCAAGTACGATAAAAGTAAACGGTAAAATTACTTTAGCACCAAATGCAATGGCAAGTGTAAGTATGCCACTTGGTGGATATATTAAAACTATAAAAGTCATGCCTGGAATGGTAATTGGAAAAGGGCAAATTTTGGCGGTTATTGAAGACCAATCTTATGTGCAAATTCAACAAGATTATTTAACTACGAAACAGCAATTGGCTTATGCTTCAAAAGATTTTGCTCGTCAAAAAGAACTAAATTCCTCACAAGCCGTTAGTGAAAAGAATTTCCAATTGGCTGAAAGTGAATTCGCCAAACAAAGAATCACGTTAAAATCATTAGAAGAAAAATTGAAGTTAATTCATATCAATCCGACTTCATTAACTGCGAATACGATTTCAAAATCGGTAAATATTTATGCGCCAATTTCTGGAATGATTACTAAAATTGATGTAAACATTGGAAAATATGTGAATGCAACAGACATGTTATTTCAAATTATGGACAACCAAAGTATGTATGCGAAATTAAACGTATTTGAAAAAGATGCTGCTAATTTAGCCATCGGACAGAAGATTAAAGTCTATACAAATACACAACCAGATGTTTTTTACGAAACTAAAATTGAGTTTGTAAACAAAAGTTATTCCGATGAAAATGCCATTGAAGTGTATGCGAAAATTTCTAATACAACTAAAAAACTAATTCCTGGAAATTACATAAACGCTAGTATTCAAATAGATAATAACAATGCGTTTGTTTTAAGTAATGATGCGATTATAGATTTTGAAGATAAGAAATTCGTATTCGTACAAGATGCAAACAAAAATTCTTTCTCCATGCAAGAAGTTCAAATAGGAATTGTAACTGATAAAGTTTCAGAAATTAGAAATTATGAAACCTTACAAAACAAAAATGTAGTTATTAGTGATGCGTATACTTTGTTAATGGTTTTGAAGAATAAAGAAGAATAAATAATTTGAAAAAAAACAGATTTGTTACAATTACTTAATATATTTATACGGACAAGAACTTATAAAAACTAAATATCATGAACGACGCGCATTTACACATGGTAGTAAACCATTTTCCTATTATTGGATTATTTTTTGGATTATTAATTCTTTTATTCGGAATTATTAGGAACAATGGAACATTAAAATCAACCGCTTATATCATTTTTATTTTCTGTATGATTATGGGAAAAGTCTCTATGATGACAGGTGACAAAGCCGAACATGCTGTTGAAGAAATGGCAGGTTTTTCTCATGATTATATTCACGAACACGAAGAAGCGGCTGAACTTTTTATGAAACCGCTTTATGTTTTAGGTATAGTTTCTATTTTCGGATTTGTAACTGTTGCAAAAAAACGTAGCAGTGAAAAAATTGTTTCTATTTGTGCGCTATTAATTGCAGCAATTTGTCTATTTCTGTCTAAAGATGTTGGAACAACTGGTGGGGAAATCCGTCATACAGAAATTAGAGAAAACACTAGTAATAGTAATGCTTCGGAAGGAAATGCTGAGACTGAAACTACTGAAGATAAAGATTAAACAAATTATAAATTTTAAAAATAATTTGTTTAATTGAAATTAATCACATTATATTTGCACATTAATAAAACAAAAATGTTTACAAACTCTTTACATCATATCCATCATTTTTCCCACGCTCAAGCGAGGTAATTTTGATATGTGTGTAAAACAAATATAAATTACAAACCCGTTTGAGTCAAATCAAGCGGGTTTTTTTTATTCCTTCTCTTTTGGCTCAAACTCAATTTTAAAACAAAATGAGTAAATTAAAAATCGCCATTCAAAAATCAGGTAGATTAAATGAAGAAAGCATTCAATTGCTTAAAGACTGCGGAATTTCTATTTATAATGGAAACGATCAACTTCGTGTAACCGCATCCAATTTTCCTTTAGAAGTTTATTTTCTAAGAAATTCAGACATTCCTCAATATTTAATTGATGGTGTGGTAGATATTGCCATCGTTGGTGATAATTTACTTGTCGAAAAAGGAAAAAACATTCAAATTGCAGAAAAATTAGGCTTTTCAAAATGTAAAGTTTCTGTTGCAGTTCCTAAAAACTTCACGTATAATTCCATTCAAGATTTAAACGGATTACGAGTTGCAACTTCTTATCCAAATACTGTAAATCAATTTTGTGCCAAAAATGGAATTGAAGTGGATATTCACCAAATTTCTGGTTCAGTTGAAATTGCACCAAACATCGGACTTTCAGATGCTATCGTAGATATTGTTTCAAGTGGAAGTACGCTTTTCAAAAATGGTTTAAAAGAAGTAGAAGTCATTTGTTGGAGTGAAGCTGTTTTAGCGGTTTCTCCTTTAATTTCTGAAGAAACTAAATCCATTTTAAATAAATTACAATTCCGAATCCAAGCGGTTTTACGTTCTAAACAATCGAAATATATTTTAATGAATGTTCCTAATTCTAATATAGAAAAAGTTTCAAATATTTTACCAGTATTAAAAAGTCCAACTGTTGTACCTTTAGGAGAAAGCGGTTGGAGTAGTGTGCAATCCGTTATTGATGAAGAACAATTTTGGGATGTATTAGACAAACTTAAAGAAGCTGGCGCAGAAGGTATTTTAATTTGTCCAATCGAAAAAATGGTATTATAAATTATAAAAAAATCATTGCGCTCTTTGCGGTTAAATCAAACAAAATGAAAAAAATAAACAACCCAACAAGAAATACTTGGTCAGAAATTTTAAAACGACCAACACAATCCTTTGCTGATATTGAGGAAACGGTAAAAGGAATTTTTAAAGAAATCCAACAAAAAGGTGATGTAGCTGTACAAAAATATACGTCTTTATTTGATGGAAGCACTTCAGTAAATAGTTTAGTTACTAAAGAAGAAATGGAAGAAGCAAATGCTTTAGTTTCTAAAGAATTAAAAATGGCAATTGAATTAGCAAAAAACAATATTTTCAAATTCCACGAAGCGCAAAAATCACAAAAAATTGAAGTTGAAACGACTGAAGGTGTATTTTGTTGGCAAGAAAAACGTCCAATTCAAAAAGTTGGATTATACATTCCTGGTGGTTCTGCGCCTTTGTTTTCAACGGTTTTAATGTTAGCTATTCCTGCTAAAATTGCAGGTTGTACTGAAATTATTTTATGTTCGCCGCCAAATAAACAAGGAAAAATTAATCCAGCTATTTTATATGCAGCCAATTTGTGTGGTGTAACTAAAATTTTCAAAGTTGGTGGAATTCAAGCCATCGGAGCAATGACTTTCGGAACAGAAACCATTCCTCAAGTGTATAAAATATTCGGACCAGGAAATCAATTTGTAACCGTTGCCAAACAAGTTGCTACGCAATTTGGAGTGGGAATTGATATGCCAGCCGGACCAAGTGAATTGTTGGTTTATGCAGATGTAACGTGTGTTCCAAGCTTCGTAGCATCCGATTTATTGAGTCAAGCGGAACATGGATCGGATAGTCAAGTCGTTTTAGTTACGACAAATAAAGAAGTTTTAGAAGCGGTTGAAAAAGAAGTGTATTTGCAATTAGAAAAATTACCGCGTAAGGAAATCGCCGCTCAAGCTATTGAAAAATCGAAATTAATTTTAATAGAAAACGAACAGTTAGCTTTAGAATTAATCAACGAGTATGCTCCAGAACATTTTATTATTTGTTCTAAAAACGAAGAATTCTTCATTAACGGAATTCAAAACGCAGGTTCTGTTTTTATTGGAAACTTTACTCCAGAAAGTGCTGGAGATTACGCTTCAGGAACCAATCATACTTTACCAACAAATGGTTTTGCTAAAACCTACAGCGGTGTGAATTTAGATAGTTTTATGAAGTCGATGACCTTTCAGAAAATCACAGAAAAAGGCATTCAGAATATTGGAAAAAGTATTGAAATAATGGCGGAAGCCGAAGGTTTACAAGCGCACAAAAATGCAGTAACACTAAGATTGAATAAAGTAAATTAATATATTATTCTGACAATGGAAAAGTATTTAAAAGAAACGAAAATGGATTTAGATAAATTAATCAGAGATAACATAAAAACCATGCAATCTTATTCTTCTGCTCGTGATGAGTTTCAAGATGCTGAAGAAAAAATGATTTATTTAGATGCGAATGAAAATCCAAATGAAAATGGTATCAATCGCTATCCAGATACACAGCAAAAATCGGTTAAAAAATTGCTTTCTGAAATTAAAAAAGTATCAAAAAATCAAATTTTATTAGGTAATGGAAGCGATGAAGTATTAGATTTATTATTTCGTGCATTTTGTGAACCTAATAAAGATAATGTAATCACGTTGCCACCAACTTACGGAATGTATGGCGTGTTAGCGAATTTGAATGCTATAGAAAATAAAGAAGTTTTACTTAATGATGAGTTTGAACCGAATGTAGAACAAATTTTATCTGAAGTTAACGAAAATACAAAAATCATTTTTCTATGTTCACCCAACAATCCAACTGGAAATTCAATTTCAGATGAAAGTATCGTAACTTTACTTAAGAACTTCAATGGTTTAGTAGTTTTAGATGAAGCATATATTGATTTTTCTTCGAAAGAAAGTTGGCTAACTGAAATTAACGATTATCCTAATTTAGTCATTTTTCAAACCTTGTCAAAAGCATATGGAATGGCTGGAATTCGATTGGGAATTTTATATGCATCAATAGAAATTATTGCGGTTTTAAATAAAATTAAACCACCTTATAATGTAAATATTTTAACTCAAAATAAAGCGTTAGAAAAGTTAGAAAACACGAAAAAAATATTTAAACAAGTATCTGGTATTCAAATAGAAAAAGAGTTTTTATTTAAACAGTTACTTCAGGTTAAATTTATTGAAAAAGTATATCCTTCTGATGCTAATTTTATTTTGATAAAAGTAGATAATGCGAATAAAAGATATCAGCAATTATTAGAAAATGGTATTGTAATTAGAAACAGAACTACTCAACCATTATGTGAAAATTGTTTGCGAATTACTATCGGAACATCAGCTGAAAATTTAAAATTAATCAACACCTTAAAAGTATTATAATGGCAAAGAAAGTATTATTTATCGACCGAGATGGAACTATGATCAAAGAAGTTTCCGATTACCAAATTGATGCTTTTGATAAAATGTATTTCTATCCAAAATGCTTGTCGTTTTTAGGTAAAATTGCCAAAGAATTAGAGTATGAATTGGTTTTAGTTACCAATCAAGACGGATTAGGAACGGATATTTTTCCAGAAAGTACGTTTTGGCCAGTGCACAATTTTATTATGAAAACGTTTGAAGGTGAAGGCGTGTTTTTCTCAGAGGAATGCATCGATAAAAGTTTTCCAGCTGAAAATTCTCCAAACAGAAAACCAAGAACCGGAATGCTAACCAAATATTTTTCAGAAGACTACGATTTAATAAACTCTTTCGTAATTGGCGACAGATTAACAGACGTAGAATTAGCTAAAAACTTAGGTTCAAAAGCCATTTTTATCAATGATAATACCAATTTAGGAACCGCTGAAATTTCTCTTAATGAAACACAAATTGCAGAAACAATTGCCTTTGAAACAAACGATTGGGAAAAAATATACGAATTCTTAAAATTAGAAAACCGTTCGGCTTCAATTATCAGAAAAACGAATGAAACTGATATTTCTATTGCTGTCAATTTAGATGGAACTGGAAAAAGTAATATTAACACAGGTTTGCATTTCTTCGATCACATGTTAGACCAAATCGCACGTCACGGCCAAATGGATTTAGATATTCAAGTGAAAGGCGATTTACAAGTCGATGAACACCACACTATTGAAGATACTGCGATTGCTTTAGGAGAAGTTTTCGCCAAAGCTTTAGGAAATAAATTAGGAATAGAACGTTACGGTTTTTACTTGCCAATGGACGATTGTTTAGCCCAAGTTGCTATTGATTTTGGTGGAAGAAACTGGTTGGTTTGGGAAGCCGATTTCAAACGTGAAATGATTGGTCAAATGCCAACAGAAATGTTTTATCACTTTTTCAAATCGTTCACTGATGGTGCCAAAGCCAATTTAAACATCAAAGCTGAAGGAACCAACGAACATCATAAAATTGAAGTCATTTTTAAAGCTTTCGCAAAAGCCATAAAAGTAGCTGTTAAAAGAGATGTGGAGAAAATGATTTTGCCAAGTACAAAAGGAATGCTTTAAATTTTGTTTCAAGTTTCAAGTTATTTTTTGTTTAAAGTTAACTTGAAACCTGAAACCTGAAACCAAAAAAACAATGAAGATAGTAATTATAGATTACGGCGCTGGAAACATACAAAGTATTCAATTTGCCATAAAAAGATTAGGTTTTGAAGCTATTTTGTCTAAAAATCCAATCGAAATTCAACAAGCGGATAAAGTGATTTTCCCTGGTGTTGGCGAGGCGAGTAGTGCGATGAAAATGCTTGTAGAAAGTGGTTTAGATCAACTTATTCCAACATTAACACAACCGGTTTTAGGAATTTGTTTGGGCATGCAATTGATGTGTAATTCTTCTGAAGAAGGAAATACTAAGGGTTTAGGAATTTTTGATGTGAATGTTGTTAAATTTTCATCAGCTGTAAAAGTGCCACAAATGGGTTGGAATACGATTTACAATTTGAAGTCGAAATTATTTGAAAATATAGAAGAAAACGAATTCATGTATTTAGTACATAGTTTTTATGTTCCGAATTCAGATTTAGCGATTGCGAATACAAATTATGAGCTAGAATATGCTTCAGCTTTACAAAATAACAATTTTTATGGAGTACAATTTCATCCTGAAAAAAGCGGAAAATGGGGCGAAAAAATAGTAGATAACTTTTTGAATTTATAAAATGAACAATAATAAAATAAGAATTATTCCAGCAATTGATATCATTGATGGAAAATGTGTGCGATTATCAAAAGGAAATTTTAATACAAAAATTATCTATAACGATAATCCACTTGATGTCGCGAAATCTTTCGAAGATCACGGAATTGAATATTTACACTTGATTGATTTAGATGGTGCTAAAACAGGTAAAATTGTGAATCATAAAGTTTTAGAAACTATTGCTACTAAAACTAATCTAAAAATTGATTTTGGAGGTGGAATTAAAACTAGCGGTGATGTGAAAATCGCCTTTAATTCAGGAGCAAACCAAATTACAGGCGGAAGTATTGCCGTTAAAGATGCTGAAAAATTTATAAAATGGATTGAAAGATTCGGTGCAGAAAAAATGATTTTAGGTGCCGATTTTAATCCGTATGAAACAGGAGCAAAAATTGCAATTTCAGGATGGAAAAAAGAATCTCAAGAAGATTTATTGCCATTTATATTCAATTATTTGCAAAACAAAATTAGTTATGTGGTTTGTACAGATATCAGTAAAGACGGTATGTTAACAGGACCAAGTTTTGACGTTTATAAACAAATTTTGGAACACTGTAATACAGAAGAAAACACAAATCATATCAAATTAATCGCTTCTGGTGGAATTTCAGAATTTGACGAAATCCCTAAATTAGCCGAATTAGGTTGCGAAGGTGTAATTATCGGAAAAGCGATTTATGAAGATCGAATTTCGTTAAAACAGCTTGAAAACTATATAATTTCTAAATAATATGCTGACAAAAAGAATCATTCCTTGCTTGGATATTAAAAACGGAAGAACGGTAAAAGGAGTAAATTTTATAGATTTAATTGATGCTGGAAATCCTGTAGAATTAGCTAAAAAATATTCGGAAACTGGCGCTGATGAATTGGTTTTTCTAGATATTTCAGCAACGGAAGAACGAAGAAGTACGTTACTAAATTTAGTTCGAGAAGTTGCGGAAGCCATAAATATTCCATTTACGGTTGGAGGCGGAATTAATTCTGTTGAAGATGTTGAAAATTTACTTAAAAACGGAGCAGATAAAGTTTCTATAAATTCATCAGCAGTCAAAAACCCCGATTTAATTAATCAATTGGCGCAAAAATTTGGGAGTCAATGTGTAGCGGTTGCAATCGATGCCAAACGTATTGACGGAATTTGGAAAGTGCATTTGGTTGGTGGAAAACAAGCTACAGATATTAATTTATTCGATTGGGCTGTAGAAGTTGCGAATCGTGGAGCAGGTGAAATTTTATTCACTTCAATGGAAAATGACGGAACCAAAGACGGATTCGCCAATGAAGCTTTACATACGATTTCACAATTAGTAAATATTCCAATTATTGCTTCTGGTGGTGCTGGAAATATGCAGGATTTTGTAGATGCTTTCGAAAAAGGAAATGCGGATGCCGCTTTAGCAGCCAGTGTGTTTCACTTCGGAGAAATAGAAATTACAGAATTAAAACAATTTTTGAAAAAACAGAATATAGAAGTAAGAATATAGTTAACAACACAGATTAAAGAAATTATAAAAATTTTAAAAATTTCTCCAATCTGCGTTTAAAAAATCAGCATAAAACAAAAAAAAACTTAGCGACTTAGCGCCTTTGTGGCAAATTATTATGAATATAGACTTTACTAAAAACAACGGATTAATTCCTGCGATCATACAAGATAATGAAACTAAAACGGTTTTAATGTTGGGTTATATGAATCAGGAAGCTTTAGATACGACATTAGAAACTCAGAAAGTGACCTTTTTCAGTCGTTCTAAAAACAGATTATGGACAAAAGGCGAGGAAAGTGGTAACTTTTTAAACCTAGTATCAATTAAAAACGATTGCGATAACGATACATTGTTAATTCAAGTCAATCCAGTTGGACCAACATGTCACAAAGGTTCAGATACGTGTTGGCAAGAAGAAAACAATTCGAGTTATAGCTTTCTTTCAAAACTAGAAAACACGATTCAAGAACGAAAAGAAAACGCGACTTCAGAAAAAAGTTATGTAGCATCTTTATTCGAAAAAGGAATGAATAAAATTGCTCAGAAAGTTGGTGAAGAAGCCGTAGAAGTTGTTATTGAAGCTAAAGATAATAACGATGATTTATTCTTATCTGAAAGCGCCGATTTATTGTTTCATTACCTTATTTTACTGCAAGCCAAAGGTTTTAAATTAAATGATGTGGTGGAAGTTTTGAAAAGTAGAGAGAAATAAAAAGTTGGCAGTTTTCAGTTTTTAGTGTTCCATTTTTTTTATATTTACATAACAATTTAACACAAAACCTTTTAAACTCTTAACCTTCAAACTTTTAAACTAAAGATGAGATTTCATACTAGAAAATGGGTAAAACCCGAAGATTTAAACGCAAACGGAACCTTATTTGGAGGCCAATTACTAGCTTGGATTGATGAAGAAGCGGCGTTGTATTCCATCGTACAATTGGAAAATCCGAAAGTGGTTACGAAATACATGAGTGAAATCAACTTCATGAGCGCAGCCAAACAAGGCGATATTATTGAAATTGGTATTGATGTAGTGAAATTCGGAAATTCTTCATTAGTATTAAAATGTGTGGTTCGAAATATGATGACACGTGAAAAAATCATCACGATTGATAATATTACGATGGTAAATTTAGACGAAGAAGGAAAGTCAAAACCACACGGAAAAACACAAATTGAATTTATTGAAGATCGATTAGGAGGTTCTAAATAATATTTTTAGTAACGTCAGTTCGAGTGTTTTTGTGAAGTGAAACGAAACAAAAATGTATCGAGAATCTTTTTCTCTAAGTTTAAATTCTAACAAAATGCAAGTAAAACTTCATCATTACGACTTAAAATTAAAACACAATTTTAAAATTTCTCGTTTATCGTTTGATATAAAACCCACGTTAATTGTAGAATTAATTAGCGATGGGATTTCTGGTTTTGGAGAAGCAACAGAAAATGCGTATTACGAATTAGATAAACACAAAATTGCATCTGATATTACTGAAATCATTCCAATAATTGAAAAATCAGGGAATCTTTCTCCGGATGAATTCTGGAACATTTTAAATCCACTTTTAACTCATAATCGATTCGCTTTATGTGCTTTGGATATTGCTTTCCACGATTTATTTGCTCGAAAAAAAGGCAAAAAATTATACGAATTATGGAATTTAGATATTTCAAATAATCCATTAACAAATTATACGATTGGAATTTCTACCATTGATGAAATGGTTTCAAAAATGAAGGAAATGCCTTGGCCGATTTATAAAATCAAACTAGGAACTCCCAACGATATTGAAATTGTAAAAGTGTTACGAAAAGAAACCAACGCCATTTTCCGTGTCGATGCCAATTGCGGTTGGACAGTCGAAGAAACCGTAAAAAATGCTATTATTTTAAAAGATTTAGGTGTAGAATTTATCGAACAACCATTAAAAGCGGATGATTATTTAGGTCACGCTGAAGTGTTTAAACATTCCGTTTTACCCATAATTGCAGATGAAAGCTGTATTGAAGAAGAAGATGTTTTAAAATGTCACAACTATTTTCACGGTGTCAACATCAAATTAATGAAATGCGGTGGAATTACACCAGCTTTACGAATGATTGCACAAGCTAAATCTCTTGGATTGAAAACAATGGTCGGCTGTATGACCGAATCAACTATCGGAATTTCTGCGATTGCACATCTGTTACCTTTTTTAGATTATGTAGATATGGACGGCGCTTTATTATTGGAAAAAGATATCGCAACCGGAATTTCTATTGATTTTGGAAAAACGATTTATAGTTTGGAAAACGGAACAGGAGCGAGATTAATTAGCCAATAAATCAATGAGACAATTAGCCAATTAGGTTGATGTGTCAATTAAATAATCTGTGTAAATCAGTGAAATCTGTGTTTAAAATACTATTTTTATAATTCAAATATACTTAAAAACATGCTAACAAACTCAACCTTTGAATTTTTAGACTTACTGACAAAAAATAACAACCGCGATTGGTTTACCGAAAATAAAAAACGCTTTGAAGCCGAAAATAACTTAGCAAAAGCTTTTTTTACAGAAGTATTTTCAGAATTAGAAAAAATCGATAGTTTAGAAAAAATGCAAGTGTTCAGAATTTATAGAGATGTACGTTTTTCTAAAGATAAATTACCTTATAAAAATCATTTTTCTGTTGGGTTTTCTAGAACTAAGCCTATGCTTCGTGGCGGAATGTATTTGCATATTGAAAACGACGCCAGCTTTGTTGGTGGCGGATTTTGGGAACCTAACAACGAAGATTTATTACGAATCCGTAAAGAATTAGAATTAGACGCTTCCGATTTGAGAGAAATTATCGCTGATGATTCTTTCAAAAAAATCTTCGGAACTTTACAAGGTGAAGAATTAAAAACCGCTCCAAAAAACTTTGATAAAACACATCCAAATATTGATTTGATTAGAAAAAAACAATATTTATTGACGAGAAAATTTACAAACAAAGAAGTTTTATCACCAAATTTTAAAGAAGAAGTAATCGCCACTTTTGCTGCGATGCGACCATTTTTCAATTATATGAGTGATGTGTTGACTACCGATTTAAATGGGGAAAGTTTGTATTAGTTTTTTTCAAAACGAGTTATAGAATTCTTAATTTTTAAAATATAAGCGCCAGCTTGTAACTGAGTAACATTTATGTGATTAGTCTCAAATTTTCCTTTTAATACTTCTTTTCCAGTTGTGTCAAAAATTTGAAATTCTTCTAAAATTTCATCTGTTAATATATTTAATAATTCTGTAGTAGGATTTGGATAAATGGTATACGTTTTTTTTTGATTTGTTGGTATTCCTAATGTTGAAATTGGAATACTAGAAACTTGTCCACCAACAGTTGAAATAAAATAAATTGTATCATTATAAATAGTTATTCCATTTGGCCAAGAACTTGAAGTTAGTGAAACAAAGTTTATGAATTGATTACTATTTAAATCGTAATATGAAATTTTATCTGATTGACTTTCACATAAATAACAAATATTATTTTCGATTACAATTCCAGAGACATAATTTAAATTTTGTAAAATTATATTCAAACTATTATTTATAAGATTTATTTTATATAGTTTATTTGTAGTATTTGATGTAAAATATAAGTCATCTCCTTGAAGATTAAAATAATTAGGCTTATAACCAGTTAAATAGTCAGTTTTAATATCATTTGATAAGTTTATTTTAACAATTTTTGAATCTACATACTGACCAACATATAAAAAGTTGTTTTTAATGACCATTGGGCCATAAATGTCTGTGACTTCAATTGGAGTAGTGTCAGTAGCTAATAAATTTATTTTATAAATATGACTTGTTTGCTCTGTGGCGATAAATAAATCATTATTATGTAATAATAATTGCGTTGGATTACTTGTTAAAACTCTAAAAACTTCTGGAGATTGTGAGCTATTTCCAGTTACAGGGTATTTATAAATTGTTTTATTCGAAAAAGAACTAAAATAAATATTGTTTTCAAAAACTACTAAATTAGTAATCCCGTTATTTAATCCACTAAGTAAATTAGTTACTTGTGAATTTCCAATTGTAAAACAAAATAATAATAATGTTAAAAATTTAATTTTCATAAATACTTGATTTAAAGTTAATTTTAAAATTTTGAAAAAATTAGTATAACCATTTACTAGAAATTTTTTTCGAAAAATTATTTTGTTTTTAATACTTGAAATTCAATCCCAAAACATATAGTAATTATTTTTTCTTAATTCAAAAATAGAAGTGAATACAACTACAAATAAATACAAAAAAACATGTGTTGCTTATTTAAAACAAACGTATTTAATTGTAAATCAATGATTAAGATTTATATAAAAGCCATTAATATTGGAATAATTAATATTATCATTTAAAAAAATCCTTTGCAGGAAAATTCATACTACGATATTTGATCAAAATTGAGAACTATTGTTTTCTTTACGTATTATAGTCTTTCTCTTCGGTATTATAAAATTAATGAATCCGCATATTTTAATATTAGCTAAGTGTCAGTAAACTAATAAAGATAGTGCAGTTCAATAATTAAATATTCATAAGCTGTTTTCATCTTCTGCAAATAATTTAAATTTATATATAAAAGTAAATTAACAAGATTTGGAGGGTTTCTATTCGTAATGAATATATCTTGTTTTTCAGATGAATGAGACTATTAAGCAATTAATAAAAAATGAATTTACAAAAAAAATTATAATTCCTGTATGAATTTATAAAAAAAAAGTTTTATTTATAAAGTTTAAGACGAAATAAATAGATAAACTAAATAGTTGAAGTATAACAAATTACAACGGCTGTACATATTCCAAATCGTCCAAATTCGCTTTCGACATGAAAACGCCATAGTTCACAGAAACTTTGTTTTTCTCAATTTTTTCTATGGTTCCGATGGCTTTTCCATCTTTCATTCGAACTCGATCTCCAACTTTTAAAACCACAAGAGGTTTTTCTGGAACCAATTTGGCCTTAATTTTCTTTTCTTTTTTCTCGATGCGAATTTCTTCTACCTTAACTTTGACTTCTTCAATTACTTGTTTTTCAACAACTTCTTTGATTTTTTTCTCTTTAGCAGATATTTTTTTACGTTTCGAATTTTCAATTTCAACGACTTTCAAAAAATCACCAATTAAAGTCTTTTTATCTTTATTATTGAAATATTTCTCCGCAATATCATCAATTTTTTGACCCATGTAAATCAAACGCTGATTGGCATCATACAATTCCTGATAACGTTCTAATTTATCTTGAATTTTACTATTGATAGATTCCATTTTCTTGCTTTCTTCACGCGCTTTGGTTTCTTCTTCTTTCAAGGAAACAGAAGTTTTTTCCATTTTAGAACGCTCTTTTTGTAAAGTAGCAATCGTTTTATCAAAACGTACTTTTGTACCTTCAATTTTCTTTTTCGCACGATTAATTAATCCGTACGGAATTCCATTTTTCTGTGCGACTTCAAACGTAAACGAACTTCCTGGCTGACCCAAATGCAATTTATACATTGGTTCCAAAGATTTTTCATCGAATAGCATGTTGGCATTACTAGCAAAAGGCAATTCGTTAGCTAAGATTTTTAAATTCGTATAATGAGTTGTAATAATTCCGTAAGCTTCTCTGTCGTAAAATTCTTCTAAGAAAATTTCCGCTAAAGCACCACCTAATTCTGGATCGGAACCTGTACCAAATTCGTCAATTAAAAATAAGGTTTTATCGTTACATTTTTTCAAGAAATAATTCATATTCTTCAAACGATAACTATACGTACTCAAATGATTTTCAATAGATTGATTGTCGCCAATATCTGTTAAAATTCTATCAAATAAAAAGGTTTCACTTCGTTCATGAACCGGAATTAGCATTCCACATTGCAACATCAATTGTAATAAACCAATGGTTTTTAAGGAAATGGTTTTTCCACCAGCATTTGGTCCAGATATCACAATAATTCTGTTATTACTTTCTAATTCAATGGTTTGCGGGAAAGTGGGTTTGTTTTCGGCTTTGTTATTTAAAAGCAGGATAGGATGGAAGGCTTCTCTAAAAAACAAACGCTTTTCATCATTAATTTTTGGAAGAATTCCGTTAATTCTATTTGCATATTTCGCTTTTGCGGCAATCACATCAATATCGGAAAGGAAATCTTGATATTGTGCAATTAAGTTCGCATAAGGTCTGATTGTAGCAGAAAGTACGCGTAAAATTCGCATAATTTCTTCTCTTTCTTCAAACTCTAAATTGTTTAATTCTCGAGAATAAGTTAAAGTTGTTTCTGGTTCGATATACGCAATACTTCCTGTTTTAGAATTTCCTAAAATAGAACCTTTGACTTTCTTTCGATACATCGCTTGAACCGCTAAAACTCTACGATTATCTACAACAGTTTCCTTAATATCATCCAAATAACCTAAAGAATTAAAGTGCGATAAAGCCATTCCAAAACTCTGGTTGATTTTACCGCGAACTACATTAATACTTCTTCGGATATTGACTAAATCAGGAGATGCATCGTCTTTAATTTCACCATATTTATTGACGATTTCTTCAATAGATTTCGTAATAAAAGGTGTAAACTCAATTTCAGCTGATTTCTGAAATAATTCGGGATAATATTCCTTGAATTTCTTTAAAAACTTCAAGTATTCATTGGTAGATTTACTTAAATCTAATATTTTTTTAATCGCAGCTAATTCTAGAAAACTATCTTCAATCGCTAGTAATTTCAAGTCACTAGTTACCGTTTCGAAACCATGATTAGGTAAAGCGTTATTATTCGTAAAAGAAGAAACATATTCATTCGTATAAGCCAATTCTGAAAACAAGATTTCTTTGCTTTTGAAGGGCTGAATTTGAAGTGCTTTTTCCATTCCAATTTCTGTATTGCATCGGTCAGAAATGGTTTGTAAAATGGTATGAAATTCTAAATCTTTTAGTGTTTTATCGGTAATTGAAATCATTCTTTAATTCTAGTATATTCGCAAAGTTACAAAAGATAAAGTTTTTATATTTGTAAAAACTATAAATATGCTCGATAAAGATATTGATTTTTCTTGGAAACCATTTTTTGAAATAGAAACTCAAAAAGATTATTTTTTAAAATTAATGCAAGACGTTGAAAATGAATATAATACTTCTGTTTGTTTTCCGCCAAAAGAATTGATATTTCATGCTTTTTCAACATGCAAGTTAGATCATTTAAAAGTGGTTATTATTGGTCAAGATCCATATCATGGAGAAGGTGAGGCGAATGGTTTGTGTTTTTCGGTAAATGATGGTGTGAAAATCCCGCCTTCCTTAAAGAATATTTTTGCGGAAATTAATTCCGATTTTGATTCGATATTTTTACCAACAAACGGAAATTTAGAACGTTGGGCTGCACAAGGAATTTTACTTTTAAATGCAGGTTTAACCGTTAGAAAAGACGAAGCGAATAGTCATAAACACTTAAAGTGGAACTTGTTTACAGACGATGTAATTAATTACATTTCAGAAAATTATGAAAATGTTGTTTTTATGCTTTGGGGAAGTTTTGCACATAAAAAAGGTTTGAAAATTAATAGAGAAAAGCATTTGGTTTTAGAATCTGGACATCCATCTCCATTGAGCGCCAATAGAGGATTTTGGTTTGGGAACAAACATTTTAGTCAAGCCAATGACTATTTAAAAACTATTGGAAAAACCCAGATTGACTGGTAAGTTCAGGTTCTTGTAAATCTAAAATACTTAAAACTTCTTCACCTAAAAATGGTCCACCTGGATATCGTGCTGTATAATCTAAATTCAGCCAAATTTTTCCTCTTTCATCGCGATGAAAATAAATGGTTTTGTGTTTAGATTGTTTTGGAAATAACTCACTACTAATTAAATAGGTAGCAATTTCCAAGTCTTTTGCAGTTCCAATTAATAATTCGGGATACATATGTTTTCCTGTGTGAATCAATCGCATACTTCCTCCAATAGATTTAATCGCTGAACACATTAAAATAGCATGATCGTCGCAATCTCCAGAAAAATAAAGTAAACTTTCACTTCCGCTAGCAAAATATTCTTGACCTTTTGGATCGTTTACATAATTCCAACGCGCATTTATTTCTTTAAAAACGGCAAAATATTGAATTAATTTTCGATTCGCCACATAATTTGGAGTTTTTGTAAAATGCTTGTTGATAGCAAATAGAGCAAAATTTCTGACTTTCGAATTTAAAAAATCGACACTTTCATAAACTCTAGTTTTGTTTGGAAAGGGTTTCAATGTTTTTTGCTCTAAAACTGCTTCTTCTTTTTGCATTTGGTCGCTTAAGAAAATAATTTTATAGGCATTTATGACTTGAAAAAGCGTGTAGTTTCCTTGTGTAGAAGCAATTAAGAAGATTATAACATAAAGTGAAATGGAATATGCTATTTTCTTTCTGAATACTTTTAAGATAAAAACAAACAGTGATAGTAAAACTAAAAAAATTAAGATTTTATCAATTGGGATTTCTGCATCGAAATAAAAAATATTTTTTCTAAAATAGATGAAGATGGGAATGCAAATTAAAAAAGCTAAAGTTATAATACTGACATTTTCTCTGAGCTTATTTGCTGTAAGCCAAACGGAAATTTTATCGAAAAGAGATTTCAGAGAAAATGTCATTTTTTTATAACGAGAATTCGAATTTTTTATTGAATTCAAAAGTAGTTAAAATTTGTGCCAGAACTTAACTTGATTGCTTTTTTATGCTTTTTTTACGATTTGAGTAAATTCTGCTTTTTTTGAAATGATATTTAACTCGGAAAGTTTATTTTGAACTTTATCGAAAGTTTTCTCGTCTAAATTTTTCTGACTCCATTGTGTTTGCGTCAACCATTGCTGAATATCCTCTGATTTTTGGTTGTATCTCGTCGCTAAAGTTCTGTCGATACTTGGAATTTGTTTGAATTCTTCTGTTGTAGCGTTTATAATATCTAAAATCAACGCAACAACCGATTTATTTTCAGCTAAAAACTCATTTCTAACTGCAATAACAAAGCAAGGCCAAGGCGTTGGACATTCGCCAACACGTTTAAAAGTTCCATTATCGACTAAAGGTTTTGTAGTATATTTTTCCCACATGAAATAATCTGATTTTCCTTCTGATAAACTAGAAATCGCGCCATCTAAGTTGTTCACTATTTCAAATTGAATTTCGTTGGTTACCCAATCATTTTTTTGTGCATTAACAATACTCATCAAATGGGAACCAGAACCAAAACGACTAATAGCAGAAATTTTATTTTCTAAATCGGAAATAGTAGTATAATTAGCTTTTTCATCAACGTGAATTCCCCAAATTAAAGGCGATTTCACATAAACTTGCACTATTGAACTGTGTGGGTTTTCGGTTAAATCTTTAATAATTCCTTCGGTTAAAATAACGGCGATATCTGTTTCGTTATCACGAAGCATTTGACACATTTTACCCGTTCCTTCTGGAACATCTGTCCATTGTAAATCGATTCCGGCTTCATGGAATTCACCGTTTTCAATACACATTTGCCATGGTAAGTTGAAATGTTCTGGTACACCTGCTATTTTTACTAGTTTCATTTTTAGTTTAAGAGTTAGAAGTTTAAAAGGTTAAATGGTTTTGTGAATAGATTATTTTGAAAGCTTTTGAATACAATTTTCTCTAATTGCCCAAATTTCTTCAAAAGTTTTATTTTGATTGGTTTCAATAATCCAATTTTTTAAATATTCTTTGTGATAATTAACTTTATATTCTGCAACTTGTATTGGTTCTATTTCGATTTCTTCTAAAATATCATTTTCAATTTTATCATAAAAAGATTCTGAAGTGGTAACATCTAAAGGTATTCCATCAACTTTTAAATAACAATGTGCTTCTGGAAGGAAATCAATTTGTTTTTCAGATAGTAATGGAAATATTTTTGATGTATTTTCTTCATTCATCTTAAATATTCCGATGTATAATTTCACATTTGAAATATTGTTTTCGTTAGCAAAATCTTTTAAAAACGCATGTTTTGAACTACAAGTTCCTTTGTTTTCAGAAATAACTAACGAAAAATCATGACGATTTGCGTTTCTGCCGTATGGGATTTGTTTTACTCTTTCAATTAAATTCTCAAATTCTCTTTCGTTTTTTATTTTGAAAATTACTCCTTCTTGATTCTCAAAGTTAAAATCATCTTTTAATATCATTCCAATCTTTTCAAGAACTTTAATTGAACCGATATTTTCTTTCATTGCTCTTCCAACAATTCTTTGGATTCCTAATTTGTTAAAACCAAAGTCAATACATTTTCGTGCAGTTTCAGTAGCAAAACCCATATTCCAATACTTTTTATAAAAACGAAATCCAATATCGAATTCATCTTTATCTTGATCATATTTGAGCCCACACCAACCAATAAATTTTAAACTTTTTTTGTCAATTACTGCAAGTCGACCGACACCATATTTTTCAAATTGGTCATATTCATCAAGAAATTTTTTAGCAGATTCTATATTTTTAAATGGTTGATCACCAGTATATTTCAAAACATCTGGGTCAAGGTTAAGTAAATAAAAATCTTCTGCGTCAGTACTTGTAAGGTTTCGCAAAATGGTTCTTTCAGTTTCTATGTAAAACGTTTCAATCATAACATTAATTAATTGACTCTTTACTAATTTCTATAAAAAGGGGTTTTTCATTTGCCACCATTTCCAATTGATGCCATCTTCTGCAGTATATTCTTCCATAAATTGCATGCCATATTTTTCTAAAACATGATTGGAAGCGCCATTTTCAGCATGTGTGTAAGCATGCATTGTTTCAATTTTCATTTCGTTGAAACCATGATCAAACCAAGCTTTGGTAGCTTCAGATGCAAAACCTTTATTCCAAAATTTTTCGTTTAAACGATAGCCGTAATCATAAAAATTAGTATTCCCATTTTCAACATGATCGTTCACAAATTTAATGCCAGTCCAGCCAATTAATTCTCCAGTTTCTTTTAAAATCGTAGAAAATCTTCCGATTCCTCTTTCTTCATATTGTTTTTGAACCATTTCAATAGAAGCATACACTTCATCAATACTTTCCACAGGTTTTAACCATAAGTATTTGTGAACATTCGGGTTTTTGTCCATATCAAACAATTCTTCTGCATCTGATTTTTCAAATGGTCGAAGGATTAGGCGTGGGGTTTCTATAATTAAATTCATATTTTGGTACGCTGATTAAACGGATTCACAAAAGCGAAAACGCTGATTTATTTCATTTTTTAAGGTAAATAATCTCGGTGAAAACTCGTTGTTAAAATTACAATTAATTCAAAAAATCTTCCCATTTGCATTAAAAATAAAACTATTAAAAAGGAAACTATTTTTATTTGAATTTTAGGTATCAATAAGATCAAAGGAAAAAAACAATGAAAAACTAACATTAAGATATAGAATATTCCATATTTACCTGTCATTCTTTCATAATTAAAATTTTCATTAATAATATAAAGTGCAAAATCAAAAACACCAATGAAAATTAAAATAAAAGCAAATATTTTCAGGTATTCATATTCAATTAAGTTCTTTTTAAAAATTGAAATTATTGATAATACAAGAAAAATAAAAAAGGTATTAAATAGAAATATTCCTATTAGTTCATTGTATGTTTCAAAGATTGATTCCACTTTAAAATTCATAATTGTTTTTTAAACACAGATTTGAGAAATTTTAAAAATTAGAATAATTTCTTTAATCCGTATAGTTTTATTTTGCTTTTAAATTCGATATAACAATTCTATAGCCATCTGGATCTAAAATCATTTTCCCATTAGTATTCCAATATGGATTTTTAGATGCAATAAAATTGATGTTATTTTTAGAAATGTTTTCAATCAGTACATTATATTCTACTATGGTTTCAGGATAAAATACTAATATATCATCTTCATTAAAATTGAATGCAACGATTTCATCAGTTTGTGTGAATTCTAAATGCCAATCTAAGATTTGTTTTCCAAGAAAAATTCCATCATAGTTATTATGATTTTCAAAACTTCCTAGAACTTCAAAACCTAAAATAGTGGTATAAAATAGTTTAAGTTTATCTAAATCGTTGGTATGTCTGGCAAAGCGAAATTTCATATTTTGGTACGCGGATTAAACGGATTCGCTAAAGCGAAACGCTAATTTTACTGATTTTAATTAATTTTTTTACCTACTTTTATTAAATCGGAAAACTAATTTTATTGTTGCCTTTATCAGTTTTAATCTGCGTTTTTACAAAGTAAATCTGTTAAATCTGCGTACCAATTTTATCCAATCAATTTATCCAAAGTATAAGCAATTAGCTCATTAACTGTTTTTTCAGGGTTCGAACTAAATTCGCCAACCGCTCTGTTAGCAATAATAGCGTTTAACGACAAACAATTATGACCTAATAATTTTCCTAAACCATAAATGGCCGATGTTTCCATTTCTAAATTCGTCATACGTGTTCCGTTGTAATTGAAAGCATCCATTTTGCTATTTAATTGCGGATCTTGAATGTTTAAACGAACAACACGACCTTGTGGTCCATAAAATCCTCCAGCAGTTCCAGTGAAACCTTTGTGGAATTTATCCGAATAGATTTTATTTTCTAAAGCTTCCGCACAAGGCACAACAGTTGGGCGACCTTTTCTTAAATCCCAATTCGTTTGAGCGATGAAAGCATCTTCTAGTTCTGAAACAGAATGTTCTTCGATTAAATAGGAGCGAAGCATGTTGTCTAAACCAATTGCATATTTACTCATAACCCAGCTGTCAACGGGAATATCAGCTTGTAAAGAACCAGAAGTTCCAATACGAACAATGTTTAAAGCGGTGTGATTTTCTTTGATTTCTCTAGTGTTTAAATCGACATTCACTAAAGCGTCTAATTCATTGAAAACGATGTCAATATTATCAGGACCAATTCCAGTAGATTGAACGGTTAAGCGTTTTCCTTTATAGATTCCAGTTTCTGTTTTGAACTCTCTTTTTTGAGTCGAAAATTCAATACTATCGAAATGTTGCGTGATTTTTGATACACGTTCCTGATCACCCACAAAAATAATATCGTGCGCAATGTTCTCAGGTTTAAGATTTAAGTGATATACACTTCCATCTGGATTTAATATTAATTCTGATGATTTTATCATGTCTATTGCATTATGCTTTAGGCTATAAGCTTTAAGCAATTATTAATTTATCCTCCAACACGTTTGGTTTTGAAACCTTTGTCTTGAAGCATTTTCATTATTTTATCTCTATAATCGCCTTGAAGAATGATGGCTCCATCTTTAAAACTACCGCCAACGCTCAATTTTGTTTTGATTTCTTTAGCAAGTATTTTAAAGTCTTCGTCAGTTCCTTCATAACCTTCAATGATTGTAGTAGCTTTTCCTTTACGTTTTTCGTACTTACAAATCATAGGCTCTTTTTGAACGTATAATTCGTGTGCTGCTTCTTCCGTTTCTTCTGGTTCATTAGAAGGAACGTGGTCTGGGAATAGGTTTTTTAGTTGGTCTTGTAAATCCATTATCTATTTTGTTTTGTAACACAGATTTGAGAAATTTGAGAAATCATTAAAATTTTAAAATTTATTTTTTTTGAAATTGTTGGTGAATATTTTTCTGATAAATTGTGGATCTTTTCCAAAATTTAAAAGAATTCCAACTTCACAACAAGTTGCTTTTAAATAATTTAGAATTTGACTTTGGTGAACTTCTAAAAGATATTCTACTGTTTTTAATTCAATAATTACTGAATTATTTACGATGATATCTGGAACGTATTCTCCTACTAAATCATTTTTATAATAAACATTAATCTTTTTTTTGTTTTCAATCTCAAAACCATTCTTTTTTAGTTCAATAATCATAGCGTTATGGTAGACTTTTTCAAGGAATCCATAACCTAATTCATTGTAAACATTATAATAAATCCCAATAATTTGTTTTGTTAATTCTTGATGAGGGAAATTTTTCATTTTTTTTAAGGCGTTTAATTTTTAATAAAAACAAATAAAAGATTTCTCAAATTAATCAAATTTCTTAAATCTGTGTTTTAAATCTGTTTTAATCTGCGTTTTACGAAGTAAACTCGTTTTATCCGCGTCCTAAATGTTGCTAATATGGCGTATAGTTCTAAGCTTTTAAACAAAAAACCAAACCCCAATTTTACTTGGAATTTGGAATTTTTATTTTAGAATTTTATGAATTATTATTTCTTAATCAATCCTAATTCTACTAATCTTTCATGTAAAAAATCACCAGCGGTAATGTCTTCAAAAGATTTTGGATTATTTTCATCAATACATTCTGGTAAACAATCTAAATTCATGTCACTAACAGGATGCATAAAAAATGGAATAGAAAAACGTGAAGTTCCCCATAATTCTCTTGGTGGATTTACCACTTGATGAATCGTTGATTTTAATTTATTGTTGGTATGACGTGCTAACATGTCTCCCACATTAATTACCATTTCATCTGGTTCTGCGATTGCATCAATCCATTGTCCTTCATGGTTTTGTACTTGTAAACCTTTACCTTGAGCACCCATTAATAAAGTAATCAAGTTGATGTCACCATGAGCTGCAGCACGAACTGCACCGTCTTTAGGTTCATCTGTAATTGGTGGGTAATGAATTGGTCTTAAAATACTATTTCCGTCAGTAATATACTTGTCGAAATAAAATTCATCTAAACCAAGGTGAAGTGCTAAAGCTCTTAACACATAAACACCTGTTTTTTCAATCATTTTGTAGGCTTCTTTACCAGTACTATTGAAGTTTGGTAATTCAGAAACGGTTACATTGTCTGGATATTCTCCTGAGTATTTTGATCCTTCTGAAACGTATTGTCCAAAATGCCAAAACTCTTTTAAATCTCCAGCTGAACGACCTTTAGCGTGTTCTTTACCAAAAGAAACATAACCTCTTTGACCTCCAATCCCTGGAATTTCATATTTTTCTTTAGTTTCAACTGGTAAACTGAAGAAATTTCGCACTTCAGCATATAAGTTTTCAACCAATTTGTCATCTAAAAAATGACCTTTTAATGCTACGAAACCTATGTCTTCGTATGCTTTTCCGATTTCATTTACAAATTTTTGTTTACGTGTCGGGTCATCCGACAGGAAATCACGTAAGTCTACACTTGGAATTTTTTGCATTATAAAAAATTATTTGTTTTCCAACTCAGATATTGAGCTGAATTCTTACTTATACAAATATAAAAAAATATTTATTTTTTAGGTAAAATTGTTGAAAAGAAAATTGTTAACAAATAGAATTAGTTTGAAAACACGTAGTTTAAAATATTGGCACCCATTTTTAAAGCTTTTTCTCTGATAGTCAAAGGGTCGTTGTGAACTTCTGGACTTTCCCATCCATCTCCTAAATCACATTCGAAAGTGTATAAGAGTGCTAATCGGTTTTCGATGAAAATCCCATAAGCCATGGGTTGTTTGTTATCGTGCTCGTGGATTTTTGGTAATCCATTTGGGAAAGAATAAGGCGCTTGAAAAATTGGATGTGTTTTCGGAATTTCAATTAGTGCATTATCAGGATATAATTTTTTAAGTTCTTTTCTAATGTATTCATCCATTCCATAATTGTCATCAATATGTAAAAATCCTCCAGCATTTAAATAATTTCTAAGATTTTGAACATCGTTATTGCTAAAAACAACATTTCCATGACCTGTCATATGAACAAAAGGATATAGGAATAATTCTGCGCTACCTACATCTACAGAATTGACTTTTGTATTCAATTTCGTATTGATGTTTTGATTGCAAAAGGTAACTAAATTTGGTAAAGAAGTTGGATTGGCATACCAATCGCCACCACCAGAATATTTCAAAACAGCAATGTCTTGGGAAAATCCCAAATTCCAGACTAATAAAATTCCAAAAACTAAAAGTTTATTCATTTTTCAATACAATTGTATGGCAAGCTACTAAAGCAGCGGTTTCAGTTCTTAATCTTGTGGTTCCCAAAGTTACAGGAATAAAATTATTTTCTAAAGCTAATTTGATTTCTTTTGTGGAAAAATCGCCTTCTGGACCAATTAAAATAGTAACAGGTTTGTCTTTTTCAATTTCTTTTGAGAATGATTTCTTATCTGTTTCTTCACAATGTGCAATAAATTTTTGTCCATCATGATTTTTTTTAATGAATTCTGAAAGTGTTATCGCTTCATTTATTTTCGGTAAATAATATTGATTAGATTGTTTCGTTGCTGATTGAATAATTTTTTCTGCTCTATCAATTTTGTAAATTTTTCTTTCCGAATGTTCACAAATAATTGGTGTAATTTCATGAATACCGATTTCGGTAGCTTTCTCTAAAAACCATTCCATTCTGTCGTGCATTTTGGTTGGAGCAACGGCGATATGTGTATGAAAAGTAGACGGTTTAAAAAACTGTTCTTCAATGATTTTTACTTCACATTTTTTTTCTAATCCTAAAATTATTTCAGAAATAAATAAATAACCTAATCCATTCGTAATATGTATTTTATGTCCTTCTTGTTTGCGTAAAACTTTAATGATATGTTTGCTTTCTTCTTTGTCAAAAGTAAACGTTGTATCACCTGATTTTATTTCGGAATTATAGAATAATTGCATAGTTTTTAAAATTCAATTCTTGCTTTAGAAACGACATCAGATGTGCTGAAATTTTCTTCTAAAAAGTTATAATAACCTACAATTCCAATCATTGCAGCGTTGTCTGTTGTGTATTCAAATTTTGGAATATAAGTCTTCCATCCGTATTTTGATTCGGCTTCTTTTAGTGTGTTTCTTATTCCTGAATTCGCGGAAACTCCACCACCAATTGTAATTTGGTTGATACCTGTTTCGGCCACAGCCAATTTCAATTTATCCATTAAAATTTCAATAATGGTATATTGAATAGAAGCACAAATATCGTTTAAATTTTCGGCGATGAAATTTTCATTTTCAGCTACTTTTTTCTGAATAAAGTATAAAATATTAGTTTTTAAACCGCTAAAACTAAAATTCAAACCATCCACTTTTGGTTTCGTAAAAGGAAAAGCTTTTGGGTTTCCTAATTGTGCATATTTATCAATCAAAGGTCCGCCAGGATAGGGAAGTCCTAATATTTTAGCACTTTTATCAAACGCTTCACCAACAGCATCGTCAGTTGTTTCACCAATAATTTCTAAATCGAAAAAGCTTGAAACTTTAATTATTTGCGTGTGACCTCCCGAAATAGTTAAAGCAATAAACGGAAATGTTGGTTTATCATATCCTTCTTCGTCTATAAAATGAGCCAAAACGTGCGCTTTCATGTGATTGATAGCAATTAGAGGAATATTTAATCCTAAACTTAATGATTTGGCAAAACTTCCTCCAACTAAAAGTGAACCCATTAATCCTGGACCTTGGGTGAAAGCAATACAATTTAATTCTTCTTTTGTAATTCCGGCTTTTTTGATCGCCATTTCCACTACAGGAACTATATTTTGCTGGTGTGCACGAGAAGCAAGTTCAGGAACTACACCACCATATTCTTCATGAACTTTTTGTCCAGCCACAATATTTGACAACACTTTATCATTGCATAAAACTGCGGCAGATGTGTCGTCACATGAGCTTTCTATAGCTAAAGTGTAAATATTTTTAGAATTTGTGATACTAGGCATGAAATTTGGTATAAAACAATTGTAAATGTCCTACAAAATTGCTTATTTTTGTTGCTATAAGCAAATAAAAATAGATTTGTTTTTCAAAATTAAATAAATAATATATCAAATCGGTAAAAAAAATATTTGTTCGTTCCATAATTGGAATATTACTTTTGTTGCTTATAGTAGCCATACTATTGGCCTTACCTGTTGTTCAAACTGAAGTTGGAAAATATACAACTGATTGGTTAAAAGAAGAGTATAAAGTTGATATTACTGTTGAAAAAGTAGCAATCAATCCGTTTGGTGGCGTAAAATTGAAAGGTGTTCTAACAAGAGATCATCATGGTGATACTTTATTTTATTTTAACAGAATTAATACTTCTATTTTAAGTTATAAAAAGCTATTTGATAATGGTCATCCCTATTTTGGAGATTTATTAGCAGATGGATTAAACTTAAAAATCAAACAATACAAAGGTGAAAAAGAGACCAATTTAGATAAATTTGTAGCTGCTTTTGATGACAATTCTGGAAGACCTTCTTCAGGAAAATTCAGATTAAAAATCAATTCTATTGCGTTACAAAATAGTCGTTTTAGATATATTGATGAAAATCTAAAAACCCCAAAATTACTGGACTTTACTAATCTTAATGGACAATTAGATGACTTTTTCGTAAAAGGCTCTAGTGTGTACTCTTATGTTTATAAAATGTCGTTTAAAGACCATAGAGGTTTAGTAATGAAAAACTTAACTTCTGATTTCACCTATACCAAAAAGAATATTTTATTAAACGAATTAGAATTAGAAACGGAAAATTCTTCGTTTAAAGGAAGAACTGAATTGCGTTACGACAGAAAAGATTTCAAGGATTTCAATAATAAAGTAATTTTCGATTTAGACATAAAAGAAGGAAAAATTTCGAGTAATGATTTAAATTTCTTTTATCCAGAATTCGGAAAAAATCAGAAATTTTATATTGATTCTCATATTTTAGGAACTTTAAACGATTTGAAATTTAATAATTTAAAATTCAACGATTTAAATGATAATGAAGTAGTCGGAAATCTTCAATTGAAAAATCTTTTCGGAAAAGGCGATCAGAAATTTTACATGAAAGGAAGTTTTGATAGATTAACCGCTAGTCAGGCAAGTGTAAGTAAGGTTTTGCCTAATCTTTTAGGAAAAAATTTACCGAAGCAGTTACAAAAATTAGGTCGTGTTGATTTAAAAGGAGATGTAGAAATGACTCAGAAATGGGTGATTGCTGATGTCGATTTGTTTTCGAAATTAGGTCATGTGATTGGTGATTTCAAAATGGATAAATTAGACAATATTGATCGTGCGACTTATGACGGACAATTTGAATTAGATAATTTCGATTTAGGTGCTTTTCTTGATGAGAAAGATTTAGGAAGAACTTCAGTGGTTTTAGATATTAATGGAACTGGTTTTTCTAAAAAATATTTGAACACTAAAGCGAAAGGAAATATTGGTCAGTTTAAATATAACGGCTATACGTATAGAAATATAGATGTAGATGGAACGTTCAAGATGCCTTATTTTAAAGGTTCTTTGAACAGTAAAGATCCAAACTTAAAAATGACTTTCGATGGTTTAGTTGATTTAAGTAAAAAGAAAAAAGAATACGATTTTGATGCCAAAATTGCATATGCGGATCTTAAAAAAACAAATCTGTATACCAAAGATGCTAAATCTATTTTCTCTGGAAATATTACAATTAAAGCCAAAGGAAATACATTGGAAGATTTGGCTGGAGTTGTAGAATTAGAAAATATCTCTTATGCCAATCAAAAAGCAGATTATTCTTTTGATAATGCCTATATTTCTTCTTCTTTTGATAGTGAAAATGTTAGAACAATTACTTTAAACTCGTCAGATATGATTGACGGACAAATTGTTGGAAAATATCAAACGAAACAAATTAGAAAAATTGTAGAAAACGCGGTTGGTAGTTTATATGCCAATTATTCACCCCATAAATTATCAAAAAATCAGTTTTTAGATTTTGATTTTACGATTTATAACAAGATTTTTGAAGTTTTTTATCCAGATGTTACTATTGGAGAAAATACTCGTGTAAAAGGAAAGATAAATGCCGATGATGGTTTGTTTCAATTTGATTTTAAATCGCCATTTGTAAATGCTTTCGAAAATAAATTTAACGGAATTAAAGTTGATATTGATAATAAAAACCCATTATATAATGCTTATATTGAGTTAGATAGTTTAAATACTAAAAATTATAAAATCTCAGAATTTAGTTTAATTAATTTAACGTTAAACGATACTTTATTTGCTAGAACGGAGTTTAAAGGCGGAGCAAAAGGCGAAGATAAATTTGACTTGAACTTGTATCATACTATTGATGAAAATAAGCAATCTGTAATTGGATTCAAAAAATCTGATATTACCTTCAAGAATTTCCAATGGTATATTAATGAAAAAGAAACTAAAGGAAATACTGTAGTTTTTGACAAAGGTTTTAAAAACTTCAATTTCAATCAGTTAACCTTATCACATAATAATCAATTTATTGATTTTAATGGTGAAATGAGAGGAAGTACTTTTAAAGATTTTAATTTTACATTTAATGATGTAGATATTTCCAAAGTCACACCTGATATTAAGAATTTAGATCTTGGTGGAAGATTGAATGGAGAGTTAAAATACAAACAAGATAATTTAATATATGAACCTTCAACCAATTTAACCATTGATAGTTTAGTGGTAAATGATATTCCAGTTGGTGACTTAAAATTAGACGTTTCTGGAGATGAAAGTTTCAAGAAGTTTGATGTTAATGCTGCCATTTCACACGAAGGTGAAGAAACCTTTTTTACAACTGGATTTGTTGAAGTGGTTAATAATAAAACCATTTTAAATCTTGATGCTGGTTTTCAAAGTTTTAATATTAAGCCAATTGGTGGGTTCTTAACTGGGATTTTAGATAATGTTCGTGGTTTCGCTTCGGGTAGAGCACATATTGTTGGTCCTTATGATAATCCAGAAGTTGATGGTATTTTATATTTATCAAATGCCGGAATGAGAGTTCCATATTTGAATGTAGATTACGATTTTGAAAAAAACTCAATTATTGATTTAACAGAAGAGAAATTTATTTTCAGAAATATTGATATTAGTGATACTACTTCTGAAAAAACTAAAGGTGTTTTAAGTGGAACCATTTCACATGATAAATTTGCTGATTGGGAAATGGATTTGAGAATTACATCAGAAAGGTTACTAGTTTTAGATACTAAAGATTCTGATGATGCCTATTATTATGGAAAAGCCTTTTTTGATGGTTTTGCTACTATTGAAGGGCCAATTGAAGCTTTAGTAATTAATGCCAAAGGAGAAAGTGCTAGTGGTACTTCAATTAAAATTCCTGTAAACGATTCTGAAAGTGGAGGCGGTAGTGGTGAAATACATTTCACAACTCGGGAAGAGAAATATGGTATTAAGAATCCAAATAACAAACCGACTAAAACATATCAAGGAATCGATTTAAATTTCGATTTTGAAATTACTCCAGATGCAGAAATTGAAGTCATTTTAAACAGAGATAACGGACACGCCATGAAAGGAAGTGGTTTTGGTTCTATGTATATGAGTATAAACACTTTGGGTAAATTCCAAATGAATGGTGACTTTATCGTAAGTAAAGGAGAATATTTATTTAGATATGGAAGTTTTATCGATAAGAAATTTATGGTAAAAAAAGGTGGAACTATAAGTTGGGAAGGTGATCCATTAGGAGCCAAACTAAATTTAGAAGCCGTTTACAAAACTCAAGCCAATCCAAATGTTGTATTAGAGACTTCTAGTTTTAACCAAAAAATCCCAACCGAAGTAACAATTGGAATTACGGGAGAGTTAAATGCACCACAATCTGATTTTAATATTATTTTCCCAAATGTTAGTTCTGTTTTAAAAAGTGATTTGGAATACAAATTACAAGATAAAGATTTCAGACAACAACAAGCATTTGCCTTATTAGCAACTGGAGGATTTATTGCACCAAATAATACCAATTATTTTGGTTCGCTATTTGAAAAAGCAAGTAGTGTTTTTGGAGATGTATTATCCGATGGAGAAAATAAATTAAAACTTGGTGTAAATTATCAATTAGGAAACAAACAACAAGAAATCTCAGATAGAGCATTAGTGACATTAACTACGCAGATTAATGATAAGATTAGTATTAATGGTAACGTTGGAGTTCCTGTTGGTGGTATCAACCAATCGTATGTAGTTGGAAATGTTGAAGTTGAAATGCGATTAAACACAGACGGTACATTAACAGCGAACGTTTTCAATAAAGAAAATGACTTAAATTCTAATACAATAGGTCAAAACGTTGGTTATACTCAAGGAATTGGTCTTTCTTATAGTGTCGATTTTGATGATTTTAAAGAATTACTGCAAAAGTTATTTAGATCTCAAAAATCAAAAGATAATTCTAATGGACCTATTGATGAATCGGATGATTCTGAAACGAATCCAGAGTTTATCAATTTTATTGAGGAAACTAGAAAGCGACAAATCAAAGAAGAGAAAAAAGTCGACCCTAAAGACAGAGTTCCAGATATTAATGATTTGGATTAATTTAAATTTTCGATTCAATACTCTTTTGCTTTAAAGTGGAATCTAACTGGGTTCATATTGTGAATTTCAGTTTAAACCCAAAAAATTATTAACGAAAACGTTTGAAACTATTATTATGCTGAAAAATAACTTGATTATTTGGCATAATATGTAATTTCCTTTGCTAAATTTACAATAATATAATTTTTGAATATGTCATCAACAATTAAAAAAATTGGAGTATTAACTTCGGGTGGAGATTCTCCAGGAATGAATGCAGCCATAAGAGCTGTTGTTCGTGCTTGTGCTTATTATAAAGTAGAATGTGTTGGAATTTACCGTGGTTATCAAGGTATGATTGAAGGCGATTTTAAACCAATGGGACCTCGTGATGTAAAAAACATTATCAATAAAGGAGGAACGATTTTAAAAACGGCTCGTTCTAAAGATTTTATGACACCAGAAGGTAGAAAAAAAGCGCACGATAATTTAAAAGAAAGTGGCGTAGATTCATTAGTTGTTATTGGTGGCGATGGTTCTTTTACAGGTGCAGAAATTTTTAATGAAGAATTCGGATTCTCTGTAATTGGAATTCCTGGAACTATTGATAATGATATTTTCGGAACAAGTCATACTTTAGGATATGATACGGCTTTAAATACAGTTGTTGAAGCGATTGATAAAATTAGAGACACTGCTAATTCTCATAACCGATTGTTTTTTGTGGAAGTAATGGGAAGAGATGCAGGACATATTGCTTTAAACGCTGGAATTGGAGCAGGAGCAGAGGAAATTCTAATCCCAGAAGAAGATTTCGGATTAGAGAGATTGTTAGAATCATTAAAAAAAAGTAAAGAATCTGGAAAAGCATCAAGTATTGTTGTAGTTTCTGAAGGTGATAAAATTGGTAAAAATGTATTCGAACTAAAAGATTATGTAGAAGAAAATATGCCAGAATATGACGTTCGAGTTTCCGTATTAGGACATATGCAAAGAGGCGGCGCACCGTCTTGTTTCGATAGAGTTTTAGCATCAAGATTGGGAGTAAAAGCTGTAGAAAGTTTATTAGAAGGAAAATCGAATTTTATGGTGGGAATTTTGCAAGATAAAATTGCATTAACACCATTAGAACAAGCCATTAAAGGACAAAGCGAAATTGATATGGAACTGGTAAAAGTTTCAGATATCGTTTCTTCATAGAGAAAGAGCCAAGTAAAAAGAGCCAAGTAAAAAGGCAAAAGGCAAAAGTAAAAAGGCAAAAGTAAAAAGTAAAAAGTAAAAAGTAAAAAGAGATAAGTTAAGAGCAACTTTTCGATTTTGATAGACATAAATGATTCCATCGGAATCAAATATTTATAGCGGAATCATATATAATAATCCACAATCAATTAAAACCAAAAATGATTCCATCGGAATCAAATATTTATAGCAAAATCATATATAATAATCCACAAGCAATTAAAATCATAAATGATTCCATCGGAATCAAATATTTATAGCGGAATCATATATATAATCCACAATCAATTAAAACCAAAAATGATTCCATCGGAATCAAATATTTATAACATTTATAACATATGTCAACAGTAAAATTAGGAATAAACGGATTCGGAAGAATTGGAAGAATTGTTTTTAGAGAAACATATAATAGAGAAAATGTAGAAGTAGTAGCCATCAACGATTTATTAGCAGTTGATCATTTAGCATATTTATTAAAATACGATTCAGTTCATGGTCGTTTTGCAGGAAAAGTTGAAGTAAAAGAGGGAAAATTATATGTAAATGATAAATACATTCGTGTTACATCAGAAAAAGATCCAACATTAATTAAATGGGATGAAGCATCAGTAGATGTTGATGTTGTTGCCGAATGTACAGGAATTTTCACAACCTTAGAAACTGCAAATGCTCACATTAAAGGTGGTGCTAAAAAAGTAGTTATTTCATCACCTTCTGCAGATGCACCAATGTTTGTAATGGGTGTAAATCACGAGAAAGTTACTGCTGCAGATACAATTGTTTCAAACGCATCTTGTACAACAAACGGATTAGCGCCATTAGCAAAAGTTATCAATGATAATTTCGGAATTGTGGAAGGATTAATGACAACGATTCATGCGACAACTGCAACACAGTTAACCGTAGACGGACCTTCTCGTAAAGATTTCCGTGGTGGACGTTCGGCTTTATTAAATATTATTCCTTCTTCTACAGGTGCTGCTGTTGCGGTAACAAAAGTAATTCCAGAATTAAAAGGAAAATTAACAGGAATGTCAATGAGAGTTCCAGTTGCTGATGTTTCTGTAGTCGATTTAACTGTGAAATTAGCTAAAGAAACTACTTATGAAGAAATAATGAAAGTCCTTAAAAATGCTTCAGAAACTTCAATGAAAGGAATTTTAGGCTATACAGAAGACGATGTGGTTTCTCAAGATTTTGTATCTGATACTCATACTTCAATTGTAGATGCAAAAGCCGGAATTGGTTTAAACTCAACATTTTTCAAATTGGTTTCTTGGTACGATAATGAATACGGATATTCAAGCAAATTAATTGATTTAGCGGTACATATTAATTCTGTAAAATAATATTTAAAAAAGTGATTTGTTTTTATTAACGAATCACTTTTTTTATTTTTGCCAATCACTAACTAAACTAAAATGAAATTACTTGTAGATAGCGGTTCCACAAAAGCCGATTGGATTGCCATTGATTCGAATGGAAAAATTTTATTTACTACACAATCTTTGGGTTTAAATCCAGAAGTATTAACAAAAGAAGAAATTATTGCTCGTTTAGAAGCTAAATTTGATATTTCTCACAATAAAGATAAAGCTGATTTCTTATATTTTTACGGAGCAGGTTGCGGTACCGATAGAATGAAGAATTTTTTAACGGAAGTTTTTCAAGAATACTTTTCCAATGCAAAAGTTTCGGTTTACGAAGATACGTATGCAGCCGTTTTTGCGACTACTCCAAAAAATGAAAAAGCCATTGTTTGTATTTTAGGTACAGGTTCAAATTGTAGTTATTTTGATGGAAATGTTTTGCATCAAAAAGTACAATCTTTAGGTTATATTGCGATGGATGATTGCAGTGGAAACCGTTTTGGACGTCATTTAATTAGAGCGTATTATTTTAATAAAATGCCAAAACATTTAGCAGAAAGTTTTGAAAAAGAATATAATTTAGAAGCTGATGTAATTAAACAAAACTTCTATAAAGAACCTAATCCAAATGCCTATTTAGCAACGTTTGCCGAATTTTTAATCAAGAATAAAGACGAGGAAATTTGTCAAGGATTTATACGTGAAGAAATGGTTGCTTTTGTAGAAAATTACATCACGCAATTTGAAAATTATAAAGAAGTTCCTGTTCATTTTATTGGTTCTATCGCGTTTTATTTGAAAGACGAATTAGAAGCAATCTTGAATGAATACGGGATTAAATTAGGAAATGTTTTGAGAAGACCAATTGATGGTTTAATTGAGTTTCATGTAGCCAATAGTTAAAAAAAAATAAAACTAATTCCGTTAGTTAAAATATCAAAACCTTAGTGAATAGTACTATTTACTAAGGTTTTTTATTTGAAAAAGTCGGTAAAAAATCGTAATTTTGTAAGAGTACTTACTAATATAATTCTATTAACTATGAAAATCACCAAACTATTTAAAGCCTTTTTTGAAAGCGAAAAACTTGGTGGATTAGTCTTAATTATTTGTACTTTACTTTCTTTATTACTTGCTAATTCTTCTTTTGGCGAAAGCTATCATCATTTTTGGTTAACCGAATTTGCAGGTCAAAGTATCGAATATTGGATTAATGATGGATTAATGACTATTTTCTTTTTGTTAATTGGTTTAGAATTAGAACGAGAAATATATCAAGGCGAATTATCGAATATTAAAGATGCATTATTGCCTATTTTTGCAGCAATAGGAGGAATGTTAATTCCAGCTGCTATATTTTTATTTTTCAATTTTGGTACAGAAACCCAATCAGGAGCTGGAATTCCGATGGCTACAGATATTGCTTTTGCATTAGGAGTTTTGTCGTTATTAGGAAATAGAGTGCCACTTTCATTAAAAATATTCTTAACCGCTTTAGCCGTTATTGACGATTTAGGTGCGATTTTAATCATCGCTATTTTTTATACTAAAACCTTACTTTGGACGAACTTATTCATTGCCTTAGGCATGTTTGTGTTCTTATATATTTTAGGAAAATATTTTAAAGTCAAAAATTTAATTCCGTATTTAATTGGTGGTGTGATTATGTGGTATTTCATGCTGAATTCTGGAGTTCATGCAACAATTACTGGAGTTTTATTGGCTTTCGCGATTCCTTTTGGAAATGGTGGTGAGAAATCAACTTCGTATATTTTACAACATTTTCTTCATAAACCTGTGGCTTTTATCATTCTTCCTATTTTTGCTTTGGCGAATACAGCCATTGTAATGAGTGGAAATATTTCTGAAATTCTAACAGAAAATTATAGTTTAGGAATTGCACTCGGATTAATAATTGGAAAACCTCTAGGAATCTTTTTAATTACGTTTATCGCAGTGAAAGTTGGATTTTGTAAATTGCCTAGCGACTTAAATTGGAAATCGGTTTTAGGTGTTGGGTTTTTAGGAGGAATTGGTTTTACGATGTCGATTTTTATTACTCTATTAGCTTTTGATAATGAAACCGTAATTAATAATGCTAAATTTATCATTCTATTGTCTTCACTAGTGGCTGGAGTTGTAGGATTTGTATTTTTGAAAGCCACTTTGAAAGATTCGCATATTGAAGTTGAAGAATAAGTAAATCTTATATAATGTCACACTGAGCGGAGTCGAAGTGTCTTGTTGGTCTTCGACTCCGCTCTGACTGACAGGTATATTGAAATAATCATAAAGTATGAATAAAAAAATGGAAATAGCAGTCATTGCTCACGATGGTAAAAAAGCCGATATGGTTCAGTTTTTAAACAAAAACCGCGACATTTTACTAAAAGAAAATATTAAAATTATTGCTACAGGAACTACTGGCGGAAAAGTGGAAGCTACGGGCATAAAAGTAAAGAAAATGCTAAGCGGACCATTAGGTGGTGATGCACAAATTGCGGCTAGGGTAGCGGAAGGTAAAACCAAAATGGTGTTGTTTTTTAAAGATCCCTCAAGTAGTCATGCGCACGAACCAGATATTAATATGTTGATTCGTATTTGCGATGTACATAATGTTCCTTTAGCAACAAATGAGGCTACAGCACAAATGTTGTTAAATGCTTTGTTATTGGAGGAATAAAATTTCTTACGTTTTATATAGTTAGACCTAACAGTTATTGAATTTCTGTTAGGTCTTTTGTTATTATAGAAGTTCCCGATGCGTTTTTAGAACTTCCCGATTCGTTTTTAGAAGTTCCCGGTACGTTTTTAGAAGTTCCCGATACGTTTTTAGAAGTTCCCGATGCGTTTTTAGAAGTTCCCGATACATTTTTAGAACTTCCCGATACGTTTTTAGAAGTTCCCGATACGTTTTTAGAAGTTCCCGATGCAATTTTAGAAGTTATCGGAGCGTTTTTAGAAGTTGTCGGAACGTTTTTAGAAGTTGTCGGGACGTTTTTAGACTTTGTCGGAACGTTTTTAGACTTTGTCGGAGCGTTTTTAGAAGTTGTCGGAACGTTTTTAGACTTTGTCGGAGCGTTTTTAGAAGTTGTCGGAGTGTTTTTAGACTTTGTCGGAGCGTTTTTAGAAGTTGTCGGTGTGTTTTATGAATTTTTTATTGGAACTGATTGCAAATCCGCGGAATCGAATTCTTTTATTTAATTCTACTTTTCAAATCACATTCCTTTTCAATATTCATCTTTTTTTGTGAATTTGTAAATTCTTCACTTGATAATTCTTTTGCTGAAAGTTTTTTATATTCAGTTATTTGACAATCACAAAATTTATTTAAGTCATTGGTTTTCGAATATTTACTATTTTTAAGATTATTTAAAATATCTTTTTTCAAGGATTCTTCTATTTGATCTGTCCAAATCATTTTAGTATTTGAGTCAAAACATTCTTCCAAATTTAGAACACTCAATTTATTCTCAGTATTTAATGAAATTAGAATTTTATCAATTTTACCGGATTTTAATTCAGTTCTATATTTTTCTGAAATGTTAGTATCATTTGCAAGTTTTGTAACTACACAAATGCAATATAATCGTCTTTGATTTTCATCAGGAATTATTTTTTTTGAGCCATTCATCATTTCAGCTATATCGATTTCAATTCCATTTATTGTGATTTTTTCAGGAATTGCTTTGTAAGTAGTAAAATTTACGAACGCAAAAATTAAAAATATACCAAAACAAACGGCAACATATTTCAGAAATTGAAATGAAATAATTTTAACTTTCTCTTTTGATGTTCCACTACCAACTATCCAAGCACAAAAAAGTACAACTAAAAAACAACCAATTAAAACACCAGGTGAAGTAAAAGTTAAAAGTTCTCGACTTGCATTCGCATATTCTGAACCTGCTCCTGATAATAATAAAATGGCTAAAATTATTTTTAAAACTTTCATATTTTGTTTTTTTTTGAATTACTGTCAACGGATTTTTTTTATTAAGAAAAACTCAAAGTTGGGAGACTTTGCGCGGCTTGGGATGTAAATCTTAGCTATCTTGTATGTTTAATTTTACCATTCCATAATTTTGTTTGGCACTTCCAATATACCATTAGTATTTTCAAATTTTTCTAATTCCCAATGTTCAATAATTCTTTGAGCGCTTTCTGATGGTGATAGATTTGCATCAACTTGAGCTAAAGCTGTTTTTAGTTTTCCTGGAGTTAAACTCACAAAATTTATGCCTTCAAACTCCAGTCGCAAACAATTTGTTAGCATATTTTGAGATGCTTTTGCAATTCTGTAGGAATAACTAACATCTAAATTTTTAAAAGTTCCAATACTTTGATGCGTTATAGAACCTAATCTTGAATTAAGATTGATAACTGTGGTTTTGTTATTTTGAATTAAATTTGGTGAGATAGATTTCATAACTCTTAAAACGCCAAGACAATGAACATTAATTAAATCAATGATTTCTTTTGAATTTGCACTTTCTAAATTCATTCCTTCACCACCAATTCCTGCATTATTTATAACCAAATCAATAGTAGTGTCTTTAACGATTTTATTGATTTCAATTATGCAATTATCATTAGAAATGTCTGCTAAAATGAGTTCAACATTTTTAGGTTTGTTTTTTAGAAGCTCTTTATACGTTTCTTCGTTTCTCAATAATCCGAATACAAAATATCCTTTATCGACTAATTTATTAAAAAGTTCTTTTCCAAGACCTTTATTTATCCCTGTTATTAAAATCGTTTTCATTATTTTTTGTATTCTACAATTTGTTGTAAATGATATTCTAAATGTTCAACATAGTCTGAAATTAAATACTCAATTGTATAGTTTTTATCATCACTAGTTTTGCATTCTTTCAATAAATTTTCATTTGGAATATTCTTAATTAGATGAACTAATTGTTTATTATAAATTGTCCAAAATTGAATAATTTGATTTTTGTCAATTTGTTGATAAAAGTTGAATTTATTCCAATTGTTTTGGTCATAAACTATTTTAGGAATATTTTCAAACTGACATCGGACAAAGCGTTGATGATTGTTTGTAGCACTATCAATTAAATGTCCTAATATTTCTTTTTTACTCCATTTTTCAAGATTTTGTTTTTCTGAAAATTTAATTTCTTCAATCTCTGTTAATAGAGAAGGAATTGTATCGATTAAATATTGTAATCTTGAAATGCTATTTTTTGTCATTTTTTCTAATTTTTTGTAGACTTACCGCTAACGGGCCGACTATTGGTGAGGTTGCAAATTTCAAAATCGATTATATAGATAAAGATAAAATTTCTTGCGAAATGCAAATGTGAATTTACTACAAAATTCGCAATCTTGCCAAACGGTTTTTGGTAGTAGTACTTATTAGTACTTTGGTGTTTTCTCAATTATTTTTTTATTCAATTCTTTTTGTTTAGCTATAGTTTTCAAAAACACTTCCTTTTTTGGTAAATTTTCTTTTTGATATTTTTCTATTAGTGGAATTGTCAAAACTATTTTTAGAATATTATGATTATCTTGAATTGAATTTTGAGAGTTAGAAATTTGTTTTACAAGTTCATTAATTTCTTCAGATTCCGAATCGTATTTTTTATTACTTTTTTCGATTAAAGCTAAAATTCTTTTTTTACTTAAACTATCAGTAATTCGATTTGTAAATCCACTTGCGTTTTTATAAAATTGAGTTGATTTCTCGTCATAATTGTAAAAAATATTTTGAGTTTCAGATTGAGTTTCTTGAAACGTTTCTAATTCTGTTTCTAATTTTTTTAATTCAGGAGTTTTTTCTACTAATTCTGCATAAAGTTCGTCAATTAAATTCCCACCTCGTTTCGATAAACTTCTTAGTTTTATGTTATCTTGTAACGCTTCTGGATTTTGCGCTTCAGAATTTTTATTTTCATTCTCGTTTCCATTACAAGAAACTAACATAAAAATTGACGTTATTACCAATAAACTTAATAAGTGTTTTTTCATTTTTCTTTAATTATTTGTTGAATTTAAGATTTATGCGTTTTTCAGGCAGTATTACTAACGTTCCGGCGCTTTGCACAGTTGAGAACTTCGGAACTAATTATTTTCTGTTAAAGATAAAATTTCTTGCGAAATGTAAACGTGAATTTACTACAAAATTCGCAATCTTGCCAAACGGTTGTGGGCAAATGTTTTTTATTTTTCGTTTGTTATTTTATTTAGTACAAATTCTAAAGATTTTTCAGCATCAATTTCTATGTCAGGAATTATTCCGTGAGAATCTTTATCTGTCGAACCAATAGTATAGAATTTTTTTGTTGATATTGTTAAAGGCATTTCTGTAATTGGAAGTTTTGTGATTATCTTGTCACCATAACAAACTATCCAACCGCCTGTTTCTTCTCCAATTATTGTTCCCATTTTATAGTTTTTGAAGCATTGCGCAAAATTTGAAGCAGACGAAAATGTTCTTAAACTTGTTAAAAGGTATATATTACCATCAAAATGGTTTGGAGAATTATTAGGAACAATTAATCCATCGCTTTTCAGATTTACTATTTTCCCATTTTTTTGCTTAGAAATATATTTATAAGTTTCACAAAATGTACTGTCTTTTTTGCAATTCTGTTCATAATACTCTTTTTGTAATTGACTGAATTTTATGGTGGTTTTTCCGAATTGAGTGAATGGTTTTCTTGCAATGTATTTAAAAAGTTGGTCGCCTAAAGCTGAATTCCCACCACCATTTGCTCGAATATCAATAATTAAATTTTTAATTCCAAGTTTGTTAATTGAATCAAATGATTTTTTGAGAAATAAGTCAAATTTTTCTTCATCATTAAAGTATTTGAAATCAATTATTGCCGTTTTAATTTCTGGTTTTACAGTTAAAATATAATCGGCAGATTCATCAACAACTTGATTTTTAGGACTTTTTTTTGATTTAGCAATATCCATAAAATTCTTAAAACTTATGGCTTCGATTGTTTTAGTTTCAATAGTATCATTTGCTTTGTACTTAACTTCAAAATTTTCGTTAAAATCAAAATAAGTTTTTAATATCATTCCAAAAAAGTAAAAATTGGAACCCATTTTTAATCTGTATTCTTTGCTTTCACCACTTGTGTTTTCTATGATTTTTTCTATAATCTTTTCAGAAGAAATATTATTTATGCTTATTAATTCTGCATTCGATGGGATTGAAGAATGTTCTCCGAAAAACTCGTTTAAAATAATTGATTTTTTTTTGAAATTACAAGTTGCTGAAAATGGAAATAATTTACTTCCGTCATTTAAAATTTTCCTTCCAGGAAATTTAATTGAAGTATGTCCATCAGCAATCGATGCAACAAGCGGTGTAATTAATCTATAGAATTCTCTGTAATCAAGTCCACTTTTAAAATTTGATTTGATTTTATCGACTTCACCAAAAAAAATCTTTTTTGAAATCTTTGAAAAAGGATTAGGATGTGTTTGAATTATAGAATTTACCAAAAAATCTAAATCTTTATTCAATTCTACTTCGGAATATTTTTTATCGTTTGAATTTGTTTGAGAAAATACTTTTGAAGTTGAAATTACGATAATTAAAATTAAAACTATTTTTTTCATTCATTTTTCTTATTAATATTGGGCGTTATGTCAGTAGTATTTTATGGATATATTACCTTCCATACTTTACCATCAATATCTTCAAATTCTACAATTCCAAAATCATAATCATATAAAACTTTATTTACATTTTTAGTCAAAAGTGCTCCGTAAATTGGTGGAAATGTAGTAGTGTTATTATTTGAATTAATTTCGACTATTTTGTTAAAAGTATGTCCATTAATGTTTAACTGAATTTTATTATTTGAATTGTATATATTTAATTCAATGTTAAAAGGTCTATCCACATCGTCATAAAATGTACTACTTGATTCCGTATTCCAAATTGGATTATTTAGCGTGTTTTTAAAGATATTTTGACTTTTAGAAAAATTATAAATGACCTGATTATATCTATAATTACTTTCGTTTTCAACAATTTCTAGACGTACAATTTTGCTGTCATAGTAGTAGTCTAAAGAACTGTAACTACCTACAAAACCACTTCCCGAATATTTAGATTCTTTTTTAAAAATGTTTGACATAACTTTATAGTGAAGTTTTTCTCCAAACTGATTTTCATAAGTTATTATTTGGTTTTCTATATAATTGTAATTTATGATTAAATTCAAATCAGAATCATTGAACTTATAGTATGGATGATTATCTTCTGGTTCTTTCGAACAAGATACCAATTCAAAAATTCCTAAAAATAATAAACAAATTATAATATGTTTTTTCATAAATATTTGAATTTAAACGTTTTTACTTAAGGTTACTGCTAACGTTCCGGCGCTTGGCACAATTGAGAACTTCGGAACTGATTATTTTCTGTTAAAGGTAAAATTTCTTGCGAAATGTAAACGTGAATTTACCACAAAATTCGTAATCTTGACAAATGCTTGTTAGCCGTTCGGTTTTTTTGTTAAATTTTCACTTGACTCCAATTTTCTCCACTTTTTATTCTTCTGATTTGCATTTCACTTACGCCAAATTGTTTTGCAATCATTTTTAATCTTGTTCTTTGTTCAGGTTTTGCTAAAAGTTTTTTTATTAGCATAACTTTGGTAACTGTTAGTTTTCTTCCGTTTGCTTTTAAGTTATGCTCAATTAATCTTTTTCTTGCGTTAATAACGTTTGGACTTTTATTCCAAAACTCAAGCATTTCTTTTCTTGTTGCCCATCTCAAATTTCTGTAATCGTCATTATCTCGTTTTCTGTCTAAATGTAAGACGCAAGTTTGTTCTTCTGAAGTTTTTGGTATAAAATATTCAGCAATGAGTTTTGAGAAAAATATATGTTTGTTAGTTATCTTTCCATCATTGTAGATTTTATATTTGAATATCTTGTAGCCATCAGCAGTTCCGCCTTTTAATTCTCTGCCAAATTTTATATCATTTATAAAACTAATTAATCTTCCTTTATTGGAAATTGCGTAACGCAATTTTAGCTTATCTTCAATTATAATTTCCCTAAATTCTTCGTTTGGAAAAACTCTAATTGGTATCATTGGTTCAAGTTTCATTTCAATCTAAATTTTATTTTTTACGATTTTTCTGCGTTCCGCAAAACTGACCGCTAACGTTCTCAGGCTTGGCGTCAGTTGCGAACTTCGGAATCGATTATTTTCTATCAAAGATAAAATTTCTTGCGAAATGTAAACGTGAATTTACTACAAAATTCGCAATCTTGCCAAACGGGTGTTAGCAGTAGGTTTTTATTTAGTAAGTTTAAATCTCATTGGTTTTTTCTGATTCTTATTCAGTAATTCCATTTCTGAGTTATTTAATTTCAATACTTTTAATTCAATTTTTGTATTTCCAGCATCATAATTGATAATTTTGGTTACCTCGTCAAATTTATATTTTGAACTTATTCTGGTTACCAACTTTTTTTTATCGTATTCTTCAAAAATCAAACTATCATTAGTGAAAGTTGTTTTCAGACTATAATTTTTAGGATATTGAGAATCCAAATTTGTTCTTTTCCAGCTTCCAATTAGTTCTTTTTGTTCAACATTATCTATTCTTTTCTAACTTCTAATCAGCTCATTTTGTTCAACATTTTTATTACAAGAAACTACCAAAAAAAATATTAAAAATGTATAGAATATAGTTCTCATGAAGTAGGGTTTTAAATCGCTTACAACGTTCCGGCGCTTGGCGAGGTTGCGAAGTTCGGAACCGATTATTTTCTATCAAAGATAAAATTTCTTGCGAAATGTAAACATGTATTTACTACAAAATTCGCAATCTTGCCAAACGCCTGTTGTGTGTAGTTTTTTTATTTACAAAAGTTAATAATATAATTTCGGACTTTAAAATTTTTTATGTCGCCAACTTTTAAAAATGAATTACAAGCTTCTTCATTTTTATTAACAGCTAAATATGAAATTCCTAAATTAGTAAATGTTTCACTGTATAAAAAACCCAATCTTTCTCTTGTAGAATTTAAATCCATAAGATTAAGTTTTTCATATTCGATTATTGCTTTATCAAATTCGTTATTCTCAAAGTGTAAATTCCCTTTTTTGTGAATCGCATAAAACTCTTTCTCTATTTTTTCAGTTAACCCTTTAAACATTTGAAAGAAATTAAAGTTATGTTTTATTAAAAAGTCTTTACCAGTTTCATTTTTAAAATACGTTTCAGCTTTATTTAATGCAACAATAAACTCGTTATCAAATGATTTTGAAATACCGCTTAAAATTTTAATGTCTTTAATTTTTCCATCTTTAGACAAAACAAATTCTGATTTAAATAAATTATTTTTTGTTGATTCAGATGTGTATTTCGAGATGTTTTTTCTTAAAAAGTCTTCAAAAGTTAATTCGTTATTAAATTGTGGTTTATAAATTTCATTTGAAATGTAAAGAGTATCTTGATTTCTAATTTCAATATCTGATTTGAATTCAATGTTTTTACTTAAAAAATCTTCTTTTTTTGATAGAATTTGAATCTTGTCATCACCTTTTTCCTGAATTAATAAATTGTTGTTTTCGAATGAAAAAAGCAATTCTCTGAAATCTAGTTTTATTGAATTATTTGAATATTTAGCATTAAATTTTTGGTCATTTATTTTAATTGAGTTTGTTAAAAAATCATATTTGGTAAAAATTGAATATGAAATATGATTTATTTCCAAAGGATTTCCATTTTCATAAATTGTTTTTTCTAAAATCCAAGTTCCAGTTAACTTTTGGGAATGAACATTTATAAAATTTATAAAAGTCAATAGTAAAAATATTTTCTTTCTCATTTTTTTTAAAATTACACACAACTCATAAATATGTGAACATTCGTTTACAAATAATTATAAGTGTTTATTGTTGTTTGTAAATATAAATAATTTCCACAAATTAACTCAAATTAGGATTTGTATTTATACCTATCAAGTCTTGGTGAGTATAATGTTTCGTGTTTTATGAGAGGAATTCGCGCTATTGGGATGTTTTGAATTAATTGGTTCTTAATTCGTATTCAATTTCGTTATCCTCTAAATCGGCAATTTTGATAAAATTAAGTTGTTCGAGAAGTTGTATTGCTTTTTCGTTGGTTTTAGTTGTTATGGCCCAAATACGATTTAGCTTGATAGTATTTAGTCCAAATTCTATGGCTAATTGCATGGCTGAAGTCATAAAACCTTGTCCGCGATAATTAGGTAATAAGATGCAACCAAGTTCTCCAGCACCTTTATCGAGTCCACGATAATAGCCACAAGTTCCGATAATTTTGTTTGTTAGTTTGTCTGCAATTCCCCAATGAATAGAATTCCCGTTCGCGTAGTCTAAGTTTATTTTAGTTTGCATTTCTGTAGCTTTTTGTACAGAAGTTGCTTGAATACCATCGTAAAAAGAAATTTCAATAAGGTCTTTAATATCTTCAGCTACAATTTGTCGCAATGAAATTGTTTCTCCAGAAAGCGTTGGGAAAATAGGATATGGAGGTAGTTTCATTGTGGTTGTTTATTAATGAAAGTGAAAGGAATCGCAAACGAAAGGTAATACGGATCGCAAATCTGTTGTATAGCGATGTTTTTTATTTAATTATTTGTTTTAACATTGCTTCAGACATACTTAATAACAACTTTGCCCTTCCTTCAGCTTTTTCAGATTTTAAGGTGTAGTACAAAGGTTTGTCTTCAAAATAATACCAATCCATTACTTTTTTATTACTACCTTCCATCATATATTCTTCAACTTTTATTAATTTATTTTCATTATAATAAAATGTTGTTGATGTTGTCATTTCTCGAGAGTTTCCATCTAGACTCATAGTTGTATAAACTAAATTCTCGTATTTCTTAAGTTGATTTTTATCAACTTTCATAGTTAAATAAGTTTTCGTTTTTAACCCATATTCTGGTTTATCCAAAATTATAGTGTCTCTTGTAATTTGATAATTGGATTGATTAATGGTATTTACTATTACATCAATATCTTTAATTTTTGAAGTTTCTTGAGAATAAGATTTAGTTATCATCAGGAATACTATTATAAAAAATGTATGTGTTTTCATTTTTATTTTTTTTATTTTATTTGTTTTTCACCCACCCCGTTTTTGTATTCTTCTTTACTTTAGGATAAATATCATCATTTGTATTTGGTTTTCTATCATTGCCAGAAGAAAAGAGTAAAAATTTATCTCCAAGATTTTCGTAATTAAAATATTTTTGTTGTTTTTCATTTACTCCTTGAGTAAGATCTTGAATAAATACAACTTCATTTTCTGATTCCAATTGTTGCAAGCTATCTGGATATTTACCATTTTCAATTTTATAATATTCAACGTTTTTAATTAAGCGATTCAAATGAATTTGAGATACTTGTCCCCAACTGTCTTTTCCTAAATCTGAAACAACTCCAATGTAATAGATAGAAGAATAAACTATAACTGTAAAAAGAATTCCACCGAGTCCGATTAGGGTTAACTTTTTGTCTTTGTATTGTGTAATGCCAAGAATTATTAAAACAACGCCAACAAAAAAACCAACAAGAGGAATAAATCCTAAAAGTCCCATCAAATAGGGAGGTTTTTTCTTATCACTTTCAAACTTTTGTATTGGTTTATTTACAGTTTCTTCCATTTTATAAATTTGTTTTAAAATTATTTTTATTGTTCTATGGCTTGGTGGTAGTTATTCTCTTTCGACATATTTGTCACTTACCCAGCCTCGTAATTTTTGCTCTTTAAATTCAAAGTTGATTGGATTACATTTCTCTGCAATCATGCTATTTTCGACTTCAACAAATAGCCATTTTCTATCTTTTTCTATAAGTTCAGATAGCACTTTAATTCTCGAAGTTATTTTTAATTTAGCGATGATGTTGGTTCCATCTTCACAAGCGTAGGTGAATGTTTCCTTAGCTTTTCCTTCTAATTTTTCTATACTTGGTGAAAATCTTAAATTATAATTGTCAAGGCTAACTTTTACAAAAAAAGGATTTGTTGAATAACTAAAGGGTGTCAATAGTGATATTTGTTCAGTGTATTCGCTATTTGTTAAAACATAATTGTCTTTAAGTGTTGTAGATGTTTGATTAAATTCAAATGTTCTGTTTGAAAAATAAGGACTTTCTCCGCAACAATGTGTTAAACCCAAATTCAAAATTTTCTTGTTCTCAACATTCCATAAAAAAGAGGAAGTACATTGTTCACTTATTTGCTCTTTATAAAGTCCACCAACGTTTAGGAATACTTTAATACATTTTGGTTCACCGCATTGGTATAAATAAATAATATCGTCTTTGCCGTCATTGTTTAGATCAATAATTTGTTTGTCAAACTTTCCCATCATTGCATTTTCCTTTATCTCACTTTCAATTTTGTCAAGTTGAGAAGTTTGCCCAAATATTTGAGTTATAAAAGTTAAAAAGAGTAGTGTTAATGTTGTTTTCATACTATTTGTTATTTTTTAAAAGTAACTTATTTAATTAAAAGTAAATATTGGGCATTTTCATGTAATCCAATTGTAAATATAAATCCTTTGTCATAATTGATAATCTCAAAAGCTCCTTCTTTGTCTAGTTCTAAGAGAACTTCATGTACTGCATAAAAACCTGCAAATGTATAGGCGTTGTCAAGTTCACTACAACCAATTTCCCAATAAATACCTTCGTTCTCTTCTATTTCTTGATATTTTTCTGGTAAATTATCATACTCTAATTGCTCAAGATTATCAAAAAATGATAAAGTAATTCCACAAGGCCCATAAAATTCATAAACTAATTCATAATCCCCAAATTCTATGTCTATCTGACTTAATAATTCATGAGTTTCTTTAAAGTAAATGTTGTCTGTTTGCTCTGGTTTAATTTCTATAGGTTTATCTGCAAAAATTCCAAAAGGGTTTGCTATTACATCTTTTTCATAATAAAAGCCACCATATTCAAAATGAATAGCATTTAATTTTCTTGTGTCATTAGTCTTTTGTTTTAGAGAATATTGGATGCCTTCTAAAATTTCCTGTTTTAATTTTTTTTTGTAGTTATCAAAATCGTAATCTTTTAATTGATCAAAAATTTTTATAAAAAAATCATCAACATTTTCAGTTGCTTCAAAATCTGAATAATATCTATTTTTTAAAAGTCTAAGATGATTTGTTATGTAGTTATTGGTCATTTTTTCTTTAAGGTTTTATCATTATTACTTTGGTAAACAAAAAATCGGTTTGTGAATTATTGAATTATAACTATTGTGCTAAACCGTTGTTGGTAGTAGTTTTTATTCAAATTTAACTTTGGCTAATATTTCATTTAAAATATTGAAATTTATTTCTTCTTTTTGTTTAAAATAAGGCCCAGCAGTTTCTTCAGTCTCACTTATTTTCCATGAATCATCTAGCCAATATTTCAATTTTCCATTTTCATCAAAGATAAATTTAGCAAGATCCCAATCGCTACACCATAGCTTACCATTATTAAAATATAGAGTAAACTTACCGGTAAATTCTCCTCCATCATCTGTGACACCAAATTCAGCTTTTATTGGTGTTTTGTCATTATTATACCATACTGTAACTGGTGTGTTTTCAATTTCGCTTAATAAAATTTTAGTTTCTACTTTGTTGGATTGACTAGCAGAAATATTAATCTCATCTATTTTTTTTATAATTTTTTCTACCATTTCATCATTATATGATTCGTCATTCATTTCTGTTTGGTCAGAATTAGCTTCAGGTTTTGTTTTATCAGGAGTTAGATTCGTTGGAGTAATAATATTTTCAGAATCTTTCGGTTGATTTTGTTTGCATGAAATCGTAAATATAAATGAGGCAATTATTATGAGTTTAAATTCTCTTTTCATTATTTATTAGTTATGTGATGTAAATCTTTGTTTAATTTAAGTTTAAGCTAAATGTGCTAATGTGTTTATTCAGTTTCTTAATTGTAATAGATCCAATTTTATAGCTAAAAGATTTTCTTCTAGATCTTCATCTTTTTTACACTTTGATTCCATTTCATAAAATGTTTCAAACGCTTTGTCTATTTGATTAGTTTCTTTATAAACGTCTATTATTTGATACATATATGCCAGATCTTTAGTTTCGTTAAATTGATCTGTTGCTATTTCGATAAACTGAGTCTCCACCTTTTCTGCCGCTAGATAATCCCCCATTTTTCTTAGTGCACGAGCTTTATGAGTTAAAATTATTTCTTCGTTATCTATCATAAAAGATTTGTCATAAGATTCTACAGCTAAAAGAAATTTATCTTGTAATTCATAAATTTTAGCCATGTTAAAGTAACATCTAGCAATTGGATTTATAAAATCACTATCGTCATATTCTTCATGGAAAATAATGGCTCTTTTGAAAGCTTCAATGGCATTATCCCATTCTTCCAATGATTCTAAAACGTCTCCTTTATCTTCGTATAAATTTCCAAGATTATAGTAATCTTTAGGAACAATACTTATTTGTATGTTACAACATGATAGGATTTCTTGTTGTAGTTCCGTTTTATTTTTGAATTGTTTTAATGTATGTTCTGAATCTGTTTCTGGATTGTAAAAAGTAGATCCTTCAAATTCTAACCTATTGATATTATAAAGCAAAAGTTGTTTCTGATTCCAAAGAGAAATGTTATTAATATCAAGTTTGATTGCATTTTCAATTGAATCTATTGCATCTTCATAATTTTCAGCACATGATTGCATTGTTGACAACATACTCCATCCTTCAATATGATTTGGATAATAATTCAGTAAGTTTTTGAAGGCTTCTATAGCTTTTGGATATCTTGATTCACGATACTGATGGTAGATTTTTTCGGCGATTGTAAAAAGTTCTTTTTCTGATTTCATGATTTTTTTGAATTTGGCAAAAAATTACCACTAACTCATAAATTTGCGGACATTTATTTATTAAGTTTTGGTTAATGGTTGTAAATATAAAATATTTCCCACAAAAAAATCCTCAAATTGCGAACAAAATGAGGATTTGTATTTTTATATAAAAGAGTGTTTATTTTATCGCAACTGCAGAAATTTCTACGTTTACATTTTTTGGTAAACACGCTACTTGCACCGTTTCTCTTGCGGGTGCTGTAGCTTCATTGAAGTAAGAACCGTAAACACCATTAATTTTAGCGAAGTTACCCATATCGCTAATGAAGATTGTAGTTTTCACTACGTTTTCAAAAGTCATTTCAGCGGCTTCTAATACGGCTTTTAAGTTTTCCATGACCAACTTAGTTTCGTCTTCAATGTTGTCTAAAACCAACTCATTCGTTGCTGGGTTAATAGCAATTTGTCCTGAAGTGTACAACGTGTTTCCAACTAAAACTGCTTGGTTATATGGACCAATAGGAGCAGGCGCTTTTTCTGTAAATATTATTTTTTTCATTTTTATATTCTTTAAACTTTTAACTTATCCCTTTTTACTTAGCTCTTTTTACTTTTTACTTTTTACTTTTGCCTTTTTTCTAATTATCTCAACCTCGCATCGGGTAATTTTCGTTTATCCCATTTGATATCGCTCAATATAGAAGATTTAATTCCGATGAAGAAATTCCAGTACGAATACACACCAATTGGAACAATACTAAAACTCATTCTCCAACTTTCTAAATCTCTTTCAAAACGCAATTGAGTTCTTACAATACCTTTACTGGCGAAATCATATCCTGAAGAAAAACCCATTTTCCATCTCACAGCCAAATCTACATTTCCTGAAACCATTAACGAGTTGGTTGTAATTTCTCTTTGATTAGAATCATTACTATAGGTTAGGGAATAAGCCAAACGTAAATCCCAAGGGAACGAATAGTTGAACAATTTTGTTTGTTGTTTTTTAGTATCGTCTTTTTTAAATAAACTTTCATCCTGATTTCCTAAATCTGTAGCTGAACCAAATAAATCATCTTCACGTCCACCATTTTGAACATTTTGTGTTGATTTTTTTTCAGTACTAAAATCGTTACTAGCAACAGAATAGTTTAAAGTAATGTTAGAACTTGTCATTCTAACTAAACCATTTCCATTATTTATGCTATATTCATCAATTTTTATGTTATTTTCATCTAAATCATAAGGGTCAAATCGTGCTCCAAAATTCACACCTAATTTATTATCAAATAATGAAGTTCCTCCTATAAAATCAATTGGAGCTAAATTAAATTCTTCTGCAGCAAAATTATAACTTGTTGAAAAGTTAAACTGATTTAATAAAGATATTTTTTTACTTTCTCCTTTTTTACTGTCTTTATCTAAAACTTTAGCTTCCAAAGTGTTTGCTAAACCAAATCCAATAGAATTATATATCGTTTTGCTAGGTGCTCCAAATAAGGTGCCTTCAAATCTACTATAGTCAATGTAATTTCCTAAGTTATCTGTGTATTGTTGATAAAATTCGTCAAAACTTGGCGTATATCCGTAAGAAAGAGTTGGGCGCATTAAATGTCTAATGGCTTGTATTTTGTTGGTTTCCTTAAACGTATAGGTTCCGTAAACGGTTGTTCCAATACTTGTAGTGAAATTATAAGTTCTGAAAGCGTCAAATCCATTTTTTCGAACTGTTTCTACTTCATTAGTGACTGGATTATAAAACTTTTCGTTTGTATTAAAAACCCAATTTTCTGTAAAATTAGTTCCTGTAGTTACACTAAAATGCTTAAAAATTTTAAAGTTGGTAGAAAGTGGAATGCTATGAGAAATTCCAGCTAATGCCGTATCAAACATTTCAGATTTAAACAAAAATTCTTCTTTTGTAGCAATTCTGTTTTCTCCTCTTAAACTATATTGAAAATTAATGTTCTGAAAAACACCTTTTTTTATTCCATCTCTTTTAGAAAAAGGAAAAACTCTATCAACACTAGCATTAAATGAAGGTAAAGTTAAATTTACAACTTCCGTATTGGTGTTTTGATTGTGAGTAACCGCAACTGCAAAATTGACTAAGGGAACAGTTGGAATTGTTTTGGAATAACTGATAGAAGAACTTAGTGTGTTATTTAAATTGGAACCAACATTGATTAAATTTAAAGATTGACGAAAGTATTTACTACTACCAAAGTTGACAGAAGATGAAAATCTTGAATTAGCAGATGCTTTTGCATCTTGAGAATGTGACCATTGAATGTTATACTGATTGGTTTTAGAATAATCTGGAAATCCTTTTTCACCAAAAACCTGATTTTCGTATCTAAACTGTACTCTACCATTATATTTATATCTTTTTGCGTAAGAAGTTTCAGTTCTTATTGCATAACTTCCGTTGGTATAATAATCTCCTAAAACGGCTAAATCGTAATAATCACTTAAAGCAAAATAATATCCACCATTTTGTAAAAAATAACCACGTTCATTATTTTGCCCAGGTGCCGGAATAATTACACCAGAAGTGTTTTTATCGGTCATAGGAAAAAAAGCAAACGGCACACCAATAGGAGTAGGGACATCTGCAATGTACATATGCGTTAAACCGGTAACAAACTTCTTTTTAGGAACCAATTTTGCTTTGTACGCTAAAAAATAATATTCTGGGTTTTCAATATTTGTTGAAGTAGTGAAACGCGCTCTTTGAAAAAAGATTACGGAATCATTTTCTCTTTTGGAAATTTCAGATTTAAGAAACATTTCACCTTGCTTACTTTTGGTATTCCATATTAAAGCTTTTCCAGTTTTGGTATTAAAACGAATTGAATCTGGTTCTATAACGTTTTCTCCTTGTTTGAAATAAGGATATTGTGTGTATTTTCCAGTACTGTCTTTTATTCTACCAGCATAAACTTCGTTTTTTTCGTAGTCTAAAACAATAATTCCCGATTTCAATTCGAAATCTATATAATGTAGTTCTGCTTCGTTATAAAGAGTTAACCTTTTTTTACGTTGGTCTAACTTTTCATAATCTTTAGCTTTTCTGTTGACAATTCCTTCTAATAAAGGTTTTTTAGTAGAGTCTTTTTTAACTAATGCTTTCGTGGCAACTAATTCATTTACATTTACTTGAGCACTATCTTTAGGAGTAGTGGTTTGAGAGTAAATTTCTGAATTACATGCAATTAGAAAAAAAAATAAAAAAACGATATGATTAATCTTTGTACTCAAATCTATAAATACTATTTTTGTAAAAATTGGTTCAATTTTTGATGGGTCAAACTTACGTATATTTTTTGTTAAATTTAATTATTTAGTAAAATTATAACTTATTTAAAAATGAAAAAAATAGTATTATATATATTACTCTCTTTATCAGTCTTTTCTTATGCTCAAGAAAAGAAATTTAAAGTAGTTTTAGATGCTGGTCATGGAGGTAAAGATCCAGGAGCAGCCAAAAACGGTTGTATAGAAAAACATATAGCTTTAGATGTAGTTTTAAGAATTGGAAAAATTTTAGAAGCTTACCCAGAATTTGATATAAAGTATACCAGAACAACTGATGTATTTATACCTTTAGTAGATAGAGCAAAAATTGCTAACGATTTTGAAGCAGATTTATTTGTTTCTGTACATTGTAATGCTTCGGTTTCTCCAAAACCTTATGGCGCTATGACATTGGTTATGGGATTGTCTCGTACTGGAATGAACTTCGAAATTGCTAAAGCAGAAAATGCCGTAATTTCATTAGAGGAAAACTATAAAGAAAAATACGAAGGTTTTGATCCGAATAATCCAAATACACAAATCGGATTGAAAATTATGCAAGAAGAAACTTTAATGCAAAGTATTGATTTTGCTAGTGCGGTTCAAAACTATTTTAAAAATTCTTTACAAAGAAAAGATTTAGGAATGCACCAACAACCACTTTGGGTTTTAGATGCAACGGTTATGCCTGGTGTTTTAATTGAATTAGGTTTCTTGAGTAATTTACAAGAATCTAAATACATGAAATCGGAGGAAGGGAAATCCAATTATTCTCAAATTATTGCACGTTCTATTATTGAATATAAAAACAATTTAAAAGGTACAAATACAATTCCAAATGTTTTGGATATTAAAGAACCAATAATTACTGAGCCAGAAATTGTGGTAGTAACTACAGATTCATCAACTGTAGTAAATTCAACTATTATTGAAGCGGTTCCAGCGGGTTCAGGATATAAAGTTCAAATTAGTTTTAGTACTAAGAAATTAGAATTAATTCCCGAAAACTTTAACGGATTAACTAATATTTCTGTATTGGAAATCAACGGCGGTTACAAGTATTATTATGGTGAAGGAAGTATGGAAACTTGCAAAAAATTATTAGCCGAAGCCAAATTAAAAGGATATAAATCTGCTTTTATAGTAGAATCAAAATAAAGAAATGACAAAATTAGCACAATTACTATTTGTACTTTTATTAACGATTACGGCACAATCTCAAACGAAAAAGTTTAAGGTTGTTTTAGATGCTGGACACGGCGGAAAAGATTACGGAGCTACGTATCACGGAAATATTGAAAAGAAAATTTCATTAAATACGGTACTAAAAGTTGGAGAAATTTTATCAAAAGAATCTAATATTGAAGTCGTTTACACGAGAAAAACTGATGTTTTTGTGGAATTGAATGAACGTGCTAACATCGCAAATAGATCAAAAGGACATTTGTTTGTTTCTATGCATTGTAACGCAAACGACAATCAGGCTGCAGCCGGAAATGAAACTTATGTAATGGGAGTTACCCGAAATGCGGCGAATTTAGAAGTAGCAAAAAAGGAAAATGCCGTAGTTACTTTAGAAAGTGATTATAAAATTAAGTATGATGGATTCGATCCAAAATCGCCAGAATCGGTGATGGGAATTTCTATCATGCAAGAAGAAAATATCCAGCAAAGTATTGATATAGCTGGAAAAGTACAACAAGCTTTTACGAAATTTACCACCTCTAAGAACAGAGGTGTTAAACAAGCTGGTTTCTTAGTATTAAGAGAAATTATTATGCCTCGTGTACTTATTGAAATGGGATTTGTGTCAAACAAAAACGAAGGTGCGTTTCTGAATTCTTCTGAAGGTCAAAATAAATTAGCAGAAGCCATTTCAAAAGCAATTTTAGGATATAGAGATGATTTTTTTAAATTAGAATCAGGCGTTACTCCAAAAAAAGATGTTGTTAAAAAAGAGGAACCTAAAAAAACAGATGTTAAACCTTCAACGGATAACAAAACTGCAGTTGATGGAGTTACTTTTAAAGTTCAAATTTCTGCAAGTGGAAAAAAATTAGAAACATTACCTAAAAACTTTAAAGGATTAAAAAATATTTCAATCGAAAAAGAAAATGCGATTTATAAATATTTTTATGGTACAACAACTTCGTATGCTATTGCAAAACAATTGTTAGCAGATGCAAATGCAAAAGGCTATTCTTCTTCATTTATAGTGGCTATAAAAAATGGTAAAAAAATTAAATTAAGCGAGGCAATCAAATAAATATTGCTATTTTTGTTTTTTTAAATCAATGATATTTTGAAAATTACCAGAGAAATTAAAGTTGCCGTTTTAGTTATATTATCCATAGTATTATTTTACTGGGGTTTTACTTTCCTTAAAGGGAGAAATTTATTCGATAGTAGCAATAAATTATACGCTGTTTATGACAATGTTTCCGGTTTAGTTGTTGCTGCTCCAGTTACGATAAACGGATTAACTATTGGAAAAGTGAATTCTATTGAAATGCTACCTGATGGTAAAATGAATGTAGAATTAGTAATTACGAACGAGCAAATTAAAATTGCAAAATCGAGTATAGCACAAATTAAGGATACGGGATTAATTGGTGGTAGAGAAATTGCCATTCTTAATAATTTTTCAGACAAAAATTTTGTTGAATCAGGCGATACTTTACAAACATCAGCTAAATTAGGATTAACTGCCGAATTAGCCAATCAAATCGGACCTGTAAAAGATAAAGTCGAAATTCTTTTAGAGAATGCAAATAAATTAATTGAAAATTTAAATGCGACTTTAGATGCTGCTACGCAACAAAAACTAAAAATAGCTATCGCTTCTTTAGAAGTTACTATGTCTGAATTTAGTCAAGCATCAAAAAATATAAATGGAATTTTAGTGGATACTAAACCGAAACTAAGTTCTACTTTATCTAATTTTGAAAAAACTTCTGCTAATTTAAATAATATATCTACTTCTTTGGATAAAGCCGATTTAGGAGCTACAGTTAAAAAATTAGAAGCGACTTTGACTAATGTTAACGGAATTATGGCTAACTTAGAGCAAGGAAAAGGTACGATGGGTAAATTATTAAGCGACGACGCGATGTATAATAATTTAACTAAAACATCAAAAGAATTAGAATTATTATTACAAGATTTACGATTAAATCCTACGCGATATGTGAATGTGTCTGTTTTCGGTAAGAAAAACAAACCATATACAACACCAACTACTGAAACAATTATTGAACAACCTAAAAACTAAACCTTATGAGTTTTTTACCAAATATTATTTTTGCAATTGTCCTAATAGTAGGCGTTGGCTTTTTTGCTAAAAATGTTAAAAAAATAATACGAAATATTAAATTAGGACAAGACGTAAACAGAACAGATAACGCTGCTGCACGTTGGAAAAACATGGCATTAATTGCTTTGGGACAGAAAAAAATGTTTACCAGACCAATTCCTGCAATTTTACACTTTACCTTATATGCAGCATTTGTAATTACTCAAATTGAGTTATTAGAAATTATTGTAGACGGACTTTTTGGAACACATCGTTTCTTTAAAACTGGTTTAGGTGGATTTTATACGTTCTTAATTAGTTTCATCGAAATCCTTTCTTTATTAGCTTTACTTGCTACTGTAGCTTTTTTATCAAGAAGAAATTTATTAAAATTACCTCGTTTTAATAAAGCAGAAATGTTAGGTTGGCCAACAAAAGATGCGAACTTAATCTTAATCATGGAAATTGTTCTAGTTACTTGTATTTTCACCATGAATGGAACAGACGAAGTTTTATATTCATTAGGGAAATCTCATTTTGAAGGAACTGGTTCATTTAATTTTGCAATTTCTCAAAATTTAGGACCTGCTTTATTTGGTGGAATGAGCGAAAGTGCTTTACACATTTTAGAAAGAGTAGGATGGTGGGGACATTTATTAATGGTAATTGCTTTCTTAAATTATTTATACTTTTCTAAACATTTGCATATTTTATTAGCGTTCCCAAATACATTTTTTGCTGATTTAAATCCAAAAGGTCAATTCGACAATTTAGAAAGTGTGACGAATGAAGTAAAATTAATGATGGATCCAAATGCTGATCCGTTTGCAGCACCAGCGAATCCAGATGCCGTTCCTGCAAAATTCGGAGCTTCAGATGTTCAAGATTTAAATTGGGTACAATTATTAAATGCCTATACATGTACAGAATGTGGTCGTTGTACTTCATCATGTCCAGCAAACATTACAGGTAAGAAATTATCGCCTCGTAAAATTATGATGGATACACGTGACAGATTAGAAGAAGTTGGAAAAAACATGGATGCCAATAATGGTATTTTTGTTCCAGATAATAAGTCTTTATTAAACGATTACATTACTCCAGAAGAACTTTGGGCTTGTACATCTTGTAACGCTTGTGTGGAAGAATGTCCAATAAATATTAGTCCTTTATCTATTATTATGGATATGAGACGTTATTTAGTAATGGAACAAAGTGCTGCTCCAATGGAATTAAATGCAGTTATGACAAATATTGAAAATAACGGTGCACCATGGCAATACAACCAACAAGATAGAGTAAACTGGAGAAACGAAGCATAAAACAACAACAACAACAACAACAACTACAACAACTAAGCATGAAAAAAGAAGAAATTGAAGGGAAATTACAAGAATTAACCGTAAATGGCGAACATTTAAGTCCAATATTACCAGAAGGAATTAAAAATTACCTAATTGATATAGACGGAACCATTTGTGATGACATTCCAAACGAAGAACCGGAAAGAATGGCTACGGCAAAAGTATATCCAGATGCTTTAGAAACTTTGAATAAATGGTATGAGGAAGGTCATGTTATTTTCTTTTTTACTTCTCGTACAGAAGCACACAGAGAAGTTACTGAAAAATGGCTAAATGATCATGGTTTCAAATATCATGGTATGGTAATGGGAAAACCACGTGGTGGAAATTACCATTGGATTGATAATCATTTAGTTAAAGCAACAAGATATAACGGAAAGTTTACAGATTTAATTGAAAAAGATGTAACCATACAAGTTTTTGATGATGAATTAAACGATTAATTCATTAAAAAAAAGGAAACTAAGTAGAAACTGAAATACATTCAGTTTAAATAACAGAACAAACATAAAATAATATGTCAGAAAATTTAGTAGTACCAACAATGGCCGAAATGATGGCACAAGGACAAACACCAGAAGTTTTGTTTTGGGTAGGTTGTTCAGGTAGTTTTGATGATAGAGCAAAAAAAATTACAAAAGCTTTTGTTAAAATATTAAATAAAGCCAAAGTTCCTTTTGCTGTTTTAGGTACGGAAGAAAGTTGTACTGGTGATCCTGCAAAAAGAGCTGGAAATGAATTTTTATTTCAAATGCAAGCCATGATGAATATTGAAGTCATGAATGCTTATGAAGTAAAGAAAATCGTTACAGCTTGTCCTCACTGTTTCAATACGATTAAAAATGAGTATCCAGAATTAGGTGGGAAATATGAAGTAGTGCATCATACAGAATTTCTAAAATCATTATTAGATTCAGGAAGATTAACTATTGAAGGTGGAAAATTTAAAGGAAAACGTATTACATTTCATGATCCGTGTTATTTAGGTCGTGCTAACAATATTTACGAAGCACCAAGAGATTTAATTCAAAAATTAGATGCTGAGTTAGTAGAAATGAAACGTTCTCGTGCCAACGGTTTATGCTGTGGTGCTGGTGGCGCACAAATGTTTAAAGAACCAGAAAAAGGGGATAAAGACATCAACGTGGAAAGAACAGAAGATGCTTTAGAAACACAACCAGAAATTATTGCCGCAGGTTGCCCATTTTGTAACACGATGTTAACCGACGGAATTAAAAATAAAGAAAAAGAAGGCTCAGTTCAAGTTATGGATATTGCTGAATTGATTGCTAATGCTCAAGATTTATAATGAGAAATATATTTTTAGCAATATTTTTTTTAATTACCACATTCGGATTTAGCCAAAATATTGATGAAAAAAAATTGGAAAAATTATCAAATAGTCTTTCTGAAAGTACCTGTAATTGTGTACAAAGATCAAATAAGGCGAATGGCGAATGGATGGATGCCATTTATTCTTGTTATTTAAATGCTTTTAAAGAAAATGATTTGCAATTCAAACAAATAATTGGTGAAAATTATTTAAATGAAGAAAACGCACCTTATATATATCAAATTCTAACAGATGCTAAAACTTATTGGCTTGATGTTTGTTCACAAAAATTGAACCTTATAGAAGAAGATTGGTCTCCAAATTTTGTTATTTATTTTTATACTAAAAAAGTTTTAAAATACGATATAGTTTCTTATTCTTTAAAAGCAGAAGAAGATGAAGAAGAACAAGAACAAGAAGTAGCGTCAGATTTATCTCATAAAGATGTTGAATTTGAAGTTTTTTATGTAAAAACATATGAAGATGAAGATAAAGATATTCATATTGTTGTTAAAGATGAAACTAATGAAATATATGATTTAGTAGCTTTTAATGGTTTAAACAACTTCATGCTACAATTGACATCGAAACAAATTAAAGTCAATCAAAAAATTAAAATCTCTGTTCGAGAATATGAAATTAATGATGAAGAAACTGGTGAAAAATTGAGTACTCAAATTATTATTGATTTAAAAAAAATCTAAAATTGAATTCATATACAACGTAATAGATTTATAAATGAAAAATATTATTTTATTAGCAGTTTTTTTAATCACATCATTGGGTTTTAGTCAAAATATTGATGAAAATAAATTAAAAGAATTAGCAAATACCATTTCTGTAAATGGATGTAATTGTGTGAAACAAGTTCAAAGTTCAAATGGAGATTGGGTAGATTCTGTGCAAAGTTGTTTTGTAGAATCATTTAAAAAAAATGAACTGAAAGTAAAACAAGTATTAGGTGAGAATTATTTAGATGAAGAAAATGCACAAAATATATTGCAAATTATCAATTTTGCTGAAGCATATTGGATAGATGTTTGTTTAGATAAATTAAAATCGGATTCAATTTTTACTTTAAATTTACTGCATTATTTTAATGAAAATGCTAATTTAACGTATGATTTAACCTCATTCATTTATAAAGATTCTGAAGGAAATACAGAAGTTGAAGAAGAAATTGTTGAAGATCCAACTTTCGAAGTTAAAGGTGTTGTTGTTAAATTATATTTTGATGAACTTGAAACACAATACCTAGTTGTTAAAATTGATAATAAAGAAGTTCATTTTATGGCTTACAATGAATTTGATAATTATCAACCTTATTTTAAAGAAAAAAAGTTAAAAGTAAACGATAAAGTTGCTATAAAATATTCAGTACTTAATTTATTTGATGATGACAAAAATGATTATGTGGATGAAAAAAGGATTTTAAATATTGAAAAAATATAATAATGTATATACCATTCGAAAATTTACCAGAAGATTCTAAAATTTGGATTTACCAATCGAACAGAAAATTATCTGACGATGAAGTAACTGCCATTGATATAAAATGCAAAGAATTTGTTGAAAATTGGGCTGCTCACGGTACCAGTTTAGAAGCTTCATTTCTTTTAAAATATAATCGTTTTATCATTTTTGCAGTCAATCAAGAAGTGCAAGCGGCTACAGGTTGTTCTATTGATGCTTCTGTTCATTTTATTCAACAATTAGAACAAGAATTTCAAATTGAATTGTTAGATAAAATGAATGTTACCTACAAAATAGGAGAACACATCGCACATAAAACGCTTATCGATTTCAAAAAAATGGCAAAAGAAAAAGCAGTAACCTCAAAAACTATTGTTTTTAATAACTTGATAAATACCGTTGGAGAATTAGAAGAATTTTGGGAAGTTCCAGCTGAAGAAAGTTGGCACAGTAGATTTTTCTAAAAAAAAAATACCTAACTTTGGAATCATCATTAGTTTTTGTAACTTTTGATGATTTTTTGTAATTATAAATTTTGGCAAGAATATTGATTTAAAGATATTATCTAATTAATTTGAGAATTCGTGGCAAAATGCATTACATTTAAATAACTATTTGAAAAATTTTACATGAAGCGATTAATTATTTTATTTATAGTTTTTAGCCAAACCATATATAGTCAAAATAAAATTAACACTCAACCCGAACAAGTTTGGGTAGATAGTACTTATAACTCACTTTCTTTTGAAGAAAAAGTAGGCCAATTATTCATGATTGCCGCATATTCCAATAAAAAAGAAGATCATGCTAAAGATTTAGACAAATTAATTACCAAATATAAAATTGGTGGATTAATCTTTTTTCAAGGTGGACCAAATCGTCAAGCGAAATTAACCAATCGTTTTCAAGAGAAATCTAAAATCCCAATGCTTATTGGTATCGATGCTGAATGGGGTTTAAGTATGCGAATTGATTCTACTCATTCTTATCCTTGGAACATGACTCTTGGTGCGATTAAAGACAATTCTCTACTAGAGAAAATGGGAATGCAAATGGCTGATCAATCGAAAAGATTAGGCATTCATTTCACTTTCGGACCAGTAGTTGATATCAATACTAATCCAAAAAACCCAATTATCGGAAATCGTTCTTTTGGTGAAACGAAAGAAAATGTAGCCGAAAAAGCAGTGGCTTATATGCGTGGCTTGCAATCGTATGGTGTTTTTGCAACTGCGAAACATTTTCCTGGTCACGGTGATACTTCAACGGATTCACATCACGCATTACCAACAGTTGATTTTTCTAGAGAACGTATTGAAGAAGTAGAATTATATCCTTACAGAGAGTTGATTAAGAACGGATTAGCTAGTGTGATGGTAGCGCATTTAAATGTGCCAAGTATAGAGTCACGTGAAAATTATCCCTCTTCTTTATCTGAAAAAGTAGTGACAGATATTTTAAAAAATCAATTAAAATTTGAAGGTTTAATTTTTACAGATGCCTTAAATATGAAAGGTGCGAGTAATTTCAAACAACCTGGAGATATTGATTTAGCGGCTTTTTTAGCAGGAAATGATGTGTTGCTTTTCGCTGAAAATGTTCCAACTGCTATTGAAAAATTCAAGCAAGCTTTTAATGATAAATTATTCACGGAAGAAAGATTAGCACATTCCGTAAAGAAAATTTTAAAATATAAATATAAAGCAGGTTTAAATAATTACTGTCCAATTGAATTTGAAAATTTATATACCGATTTAAATAAGAAAGAATACAAAGCTTTAAACCTGGAAATGTATGAAAATGCCATTACAGTTTTAAAAAATGAGGAAGACATCATTCCAATTAAAAATATTGATAAAGAAAAAATCGCTTTTGTAAAAATAGGTGATGGAGATGGTTCTTTTTTTATAGAAAAATTAAAGGAATATGCTGAAATTGATGTCATCACAACTAAAAATTTAGATTCACTTTTAGTTAAAATTAAAGACTATTCGAAAGTAATTGTTGGATATCACAAACCTGAAGGCATTTGGAAGAAAAATGAAATGACTTTCAATGAAATCAATTGGATTGATAAAATTTCAAAACACAATAAAACAATTGTTACGTTTTTCACTAAACCATATTCTTTACTGAGAATTCCAACTTTTTTAGAAACAGAAGGTCTAATTGAAGCGTATCAAAATAATGAATTTTCGCAAATTGTAGCTGCAGAAATCATTTTCGGTGCGAAAGAAGCCAAAGGTGTTTTACCGGTTTCTTTAAAAAAAAACTTTAGTGCAAATGATGGAATTCCTACTAAAAGTGCGCAACGATTAGGTTTTGCATTTCCGGAACAAGTCAATATGAATTCGGATGTTTTGGCAAAAATCGATTCTATTGCTAATTATGCCATAAAAAGCAAAGCAGCGCCAGGAATGCAAATTTTGGTTGCAAGAAGAGGTCAAGTCGTTTACAGAAAATCATTCGGTTATCATACGTATGATACCATTCAAAAAGTGCAAAATTCAGATTTGTACGATTTAGCTTCTTTAACAAAAGTATTGAGCACGTTGCCAAACATCATGCAAGATTATGAAAAAGGAAATATCAATTTTAAAACCACTTTATCGGAACTTATTCCTAGTTATAAAAATTCAAATAAAGCGGATATTAATCTTTTAGATATGTTAACGCATCAAGCAAAATTACCAGCTTGGACACCTTTTTACGCAAAAACATTAGATACTTTAAAAAAACCTAGTGCAAAATATTATAGAAATTTTAAATCGAAGGACTTTCCTTTTAAGGTTTCAAACAATTTATATTTACGAAAAGATTATAACGATACAATTATAAATTTTATTAAAGAAACGGATTTATTACCTTTTAAACAATACAAATACAGTGATTATACGTTCATATTATTGAAAGAATACTTGGAAAAATCTCAAAACACAACTTTAGATAAATTGTCAGAAAATAATTTTTATAAAAGTTTAGGAGCTTCTACTTTAACTTATAATCCATTAGAAAAGTTCGAATTGAATAGCATAACACCTTCAGAAATTGATTCCTATTTTAGATATGAAACGGTTCACGGTTATGTTCACGATATGGCTGCCGCAATGCAAAATGGAGTTGGTGGTCATGCAGGTTTGTTTTCTAATTCGCTAGATGTGGCAAAAATGATGCAAATGTATCTGCAAAAAGGAAATTATGGAGGTATTACATATTTTACTCCAGAAACTTTTGATGCTTTTAATACATGTTATTTCTGTAAAATTGGAAATAGAAGAGGAGCAGGCTTTGACAAGCCGCAATTAGGTAGCGAAGGTCCAACTTGTGGTTGTACAAATAAATCGAGTTTTGGACATACAGGTTTTACAGGAACAATGGTTTGGGCTGACCCTGATAAGGAATTGGTTTACATCTTTTTATCAAACAGAACTTATCCAGATGCAAATGTGAATAAATTATCTAAGTTGAACATTCGAGAAAACATTCAAAAAGTGATTTATCAATCTATAACTGATTAATTATGACTTCAGACGCCAAAAATCCTGATGAATACATCAATTCTCTGCCAGATGATAGAAAAGTTGCTATGGAAAAATTAAGAAATGTTATTCTTATAAATCTTCCAAAAGGCTTTCAAGAAGGTATGAATTATGGTATGCTGGGCTATTATGTTCCGCATTCAATTTATCCAAACGGTTATCATTGTAAACCATCTGACCCATTGCCTTTTATGGGATTTGCCTCTCAAAAAAACAGCATTAATTTTTATCATATGGGAATTTATGCAAATAAAGAATTGTACGATTGGTTTGTTGGAGAATATCCAAAATATTCAACTCGAAAATTAGACATGGGAAAAAGTTGTATCCGTTTTAAAAAATTTGAAGAAATTCCGTTTGATTTAATTGGAGAATTGGTCACGAAAATTTCAGTTGAAGATTGGATTGCAACATATGAATCAGCATTTTTAAAAAAATAATATTCAATTTACTTATGAAAATAGCAATGGTTTGTTATCCTACTTTTGGTGGGAGTGGAGTAGTAGCAACGGAGTTAGGTTTAGAACTAGCTAAAAAAGGTCATGAAATTCATTTCATTACTTATAAACAACCTGTGAGATTGTCGTTATTAAATCCGAATATATATTTTCATGAAGTAAACGTACCAAATTATCCTCTATTTCATTATCAACCATACGAATTGGCATTGTCTAGTAAATTGGTAGACATGGTGAAATTATATAAAATTGATGTTTTACACGTACATTATGCCATTCCTCACGCTTATGCGGGTTATATGGCAAAGCAAATGTTAGCTGAAGAAGGTATTTCATTGCCAATGATTACGACACTTCACGGAACAGATATTACTCTTGTTGGAAATCATCCATTTTATAAAAGTGCGGTTACATTTAGTATCAATAAATCTGATTTTGTAACGAGTGTTTCTGAAAGTTTGAAGGAAGACACCTATAGATTATTTGATTTGAATAAAGAAATTCACGTAATTCCTAACTTTATTGAGATTAATGAAAATGCAGATTTGGAAAAATCAATTTGTCAACGTTCTGTTTTAGCGGGTTCTAATGAAAGAATTATTACTCATATTTCGAATTTTAGAAAAGTGAAAAATATTCCAGATGTAGTGAAAGTTTTTTATAACGTTCAAAAGGAAATTCCTTCAAAATTAATGATGGTTGGTGAAGGTCCAGAAAAAGCAGTTGCTGAAAAATTGTGTGAAGAATTAGGTATTTCTGATAAAGTAATTTTCTTCGGAAACAGTAATGATATCAACCAAATTTTAAAATATTCGGATTTGTTTTTATTACCATCTAAAACCGAAAGTTTTGGTTTGGCAGCATTAGAAGCAATGGCGTTTAATGTTCCAGTTATTTCTAGTAATTCAGGAGGAATTCCGGAAGTAAATGAAGAAGGAATTTCTGGTTTTTTAAGTGATGTTGGTGATGTGGAAAACATGAGTAAAAATGCCATTACAATATTAAAATCGGATGAAACTTTAGAACAATTTAAAACATCTGCGTTTGAAGTGGCAAAAAAATTCGACATCAAAAATATTCTTCCATTATATGAAGATTTGTATAATCAAGCAATTAATTTATAATCATGAATCATTTTAAAAAAATAATTTCTCTAATTAGTATTTCAGTGCTATCGCTGTCTTGTAAAACACAACAACCAGTTGTTGATAAAAATGATGTGTATGAAGTTGTTTATAAAAGTCAGATTGGCGGAAAAAAGGAAAAATCGAATCTAATTATTAAAAATTACGAAGATTTTAATGCTTTAATTTCGGAATTGAATATTGATGAACAAGAATATGAAAAACTTTTGAGCATAGATTTAGAAAAACACGATTTGCTAGTTTGCTTTTTAGGTGAAAAAAATACTGGTGGTTATGATATTGATATAGATAATGTAATATTTTCAAAGTCAACTTCAGATGTAACTTTAAAAGAATTGGTTCCTGAAAAAAATGCCATGGTAACGATGGTTATAACTGCACCTTACATGTTTGTAACCTTACCTAAGAATAAAACAATACTAGTAAAATAAAAAAAGGCCTTTCAATTTTGAAAGGCTTTTTTTATTTTTATGGATATACTATTTTTAGAATTTATATCTAACTCCTAAACCAATATCTGGACCAAAATTATCTTCTCTAAAATCATCTGAACTGAAATAAAATTCAGGTCTTAAATCTAATGATAACTGAAGTGGAAAATCAAAATTATATTCAACACCAATATCTCCTGTTAATATAAAGAAGGCACCTGAATTTTCAACATAATAATCATGTCCATTATTCCAATATTGACTTCTCCATGAACCTAAACCAGCACCTGGACCTGCGTACCAATTAAATCCTCCATCAATATTCCAAACCCATTGGTATAATCCAATTAATTTTACGGCATCGTAATGGTTCGAATCTCTCCAACCTAAATCAAATTCTAAACGATTATTTTTAGATAAGCTTCTTTGATAAGAAACTTCACCACCAAAACCATCGTTATCACCTAATCTAAGTCCAATAGCATTTTTAGAAATGTTTTGCCCCTGAGCAAATACTGTTCCCAACAGTATAAAAGCAAATAAAATTGTTTTCCTCATAAATATGAATTTAAGATTATAAACATAGATAACGCTTTTAACAAAAAAATAGTATGCTAATTAACTACAAAAGTATCTAAAAACTCTTCTTGTGTTTGTGAATTACTTGCAGGAATGCCCAATTGACTGGCATAAGCAGCATCTAAATTGTAGTTTGTCAATGTTTTAGTGTAAACAACTCCAATATTTTTTGATAAGTATTGAGTAGAAGTTATTACATCTTGTGGTTCTAAAACAGTGGTTGTAAATGTAATACCTGCAACAGTTATTGTTGTAGTTACTTTAACGTTTACCACAATTTTTGTATTCTTAACATTTGGATATATTTTACCATCAGGAGAAGTAAAAGTCCCAATGTTTTTACCTCCAATTGCTTTTAATTTATATTCAACATTTAATGGAATACCATTTACCGTTTGCTGAAAAGAACCTACTTTTTCATTAAGCAATTCCCCTTCCGTTGCATATTCTTTAAAAATGATAAAATCTACAACATTTAAATCTAAACCAATTGGTAAGGTCTGACCTTGAGCTAAATCTAAGCTTCCAGTAAGTAATAATTTACCCGAAGATTTTCTTAAGTTGTTGTTGTTTAAGGATGAAGTATAAAAACCAGTTGGTGTATTGTTTTGAGTTCTAAATTCTTTATAAGTGTGTGCACCAATTGTTTCATCTCCCAAAACATATAAATGATCATTTGTAGTAGTAGCTCCAACAACAATATAATCCCAATAATTTCCATTGTTTAATGGCAAAGCGTTTGTAAAATCACTTGTTTCGATTACTGAAGGCGCTTCATCTTCACTAGAACATGAAAATAAAGAAATGCTTAAAATAATTAATAATATTTTTTTCATTTTAGTAGTTTTTTTGATTTATTTAATGAATTAATAATAAATATCTGTTTAGTTTATTGGTTATTTTTGCTAATATAAAAAAAACATTCAATATTTTTGTTTAAAAATTAAACAGATGGCAAATTCAATTGGAAAACTTTTTACTTTAACCACTTTTGGCGAATCACATGGAATTGCATTAGGCGGAATTATAGATGGTTGTCCTTCAAATATAAATATCGATTTCGATTTTATTCAAAATGAGTTAGATAGAAGAAAACCTGGACAATCAAAAATTGTAACCCAAAGAAAAGAAGCCGATGAAGTGAAATTTTTATCTGGTATTTTTGAAGGAAAAACAACAGGAACTTCAATAGGATTTATCATCGAAAATGGAAATCAAAAATCTAACGATTACGACCATTTAAAAGATACATTCCGACCAAGTCATGCCGATTTCACCTACGATAAAAAATACGGAAACCGTGATTATAGAGGTGGTGGAAGAACTTCTGCAAGAGAGACAGTCAATTGGGTTGTAGCAGGCGCAATTGCTAAACAAATTATTCCTGAAATTAAAATTAATGCTTTCGTTTCTTCAGTTGGAGAAATTTCTATCAATAAACCTTACCAAGATTTAGATTTTAATTTAATCGAATCCAATCCAGTTAGATGTCCTGATTTAGAAAAAGCTTCTGAAATGGAAGAATATATTCTAAAAATTAAAAAAGAAGGCGACACTGTTGGTGGAACCGTTACTTGTGTGATTCAAAATGTGCCAATTGGTTTAGGAGAACCAGTTTTCGATAAATTACACGCACAATTAGGAAAAGCAATGCTTTCTATAAACGCTGTTAAAGGTTTTGAATATGGTGGCGGATTTTGTGCTTCAAAAATGAAAGGAAGCGATCACAACGATTTATTTAACGAAGACGGAACTACAAAATCAAACTTATCTGGAGGAATTCAAGGTGGAATTAGCAACGGAATGGACATTTATTTCCGAGTTGCTTTCAAACCAGTTGCCACATTACTACAAAAACAAGACGTTTTAACCAACGATGGAAAAATTGTTGAGCAACAAGGAAAAGGTCGCCACGATCCGTGTGTAGTTCCAAGAGCTGTTCCAATTGTAGAAGCTTTAGCCGCAATGGTTTTAGTTGATTTTACTTTGATGGATAAGGCGAGTAAATAAATAGTTAAAGAATATTCAATACTAATAAAAAAAAGCTTGATGTTTTTACATCAGGCTTTTTTTGTAACTATTTTACATATTTATTTATAATATATTGACTAACCGGTTTTAATGCTTTTCCAGTTTCTGGATGAAGTCCGTGTGTATTAAAAAATTCTGGTTTTCCATTTACTTTACAATACCAATATAATGGCTTCTCATTTTTAAAAAATGTAGTGGTGTCTGAAACTTCTATTTTGATTAATTGACTTTTATTTTCATCAAATGGAATTATTTCAGATTGCATCATAAATCCCTTCTGTTTATCACTTTGGCAATCCACAACTTCAAAATGATTCTTTTGCCATTGCATACATTCTGGTTCTGAAAAAACAATACTTTTTCCAGCATAACCAACTGAACCAATTCCAATCAATCCAAAAATTCCAATTGCAATTTTCTTTTTTATATTCTTTCTTGATTCAGTTGTTTTAATTTCTAAAAGAGATGTATTTCTTTCTTCATCAATTGTATTTAATTCTACTATTTCCACTTCTTCACTTAAAGATTGAATACCAAAAGACTTAGTGTTAAAAACACGAAATGGTCTTGGTTTAAAATCGACTAAAAGTGCTGTAATATTTATGGCTTCTATATCAGTTAAATCTGTTTCCTTTTTTAGAAAAGTTTCAATTGGTCTAAACTTATCAGTTAGAGATTTTAGTTTATTTCGATTACTTGCTTCATACTCAAAACCAAAAACTAAATTAAAACTTAACTTATCTTCCTTATTGTTCGATTCTTTTAATCTTTCCTCACATAATTGTCTCAATTTGGCTCTTGATGGATTAATTAAAAAACTAGAATATTTTCCTTGTTTTTCAATTTCATAATGAGTTCTAATAGCTTTTTTGTAAGCTTCTAAACTCTCAGTTCTTGTTGTCATATCGGAACAATTAGGAATTTTTTGGAATTAACGGAATTTCAGGAATTCCTTATAAACACTCACTCAAAAACGTAATTCCTTTGCTTCAGAATCAGTTATCGTTTTAACTAGCTATTAAAACAAATGTACAAAACTGATTTAAAAAAGTGCTGCTATACATGACTGAATTTTTATTCGGGAAGTATAATCTGAAAGTTTTGTCATAGCGCACTTACACTTCCCAAACAAAAGATTACTCAAAATTGTTGTTGTAAAAAGCAACACAATTATCGCATTCGGAATAGTTCCGAACAGCTAAACTTATGTCAATTTTTAAATTTTATTTTTATGAAAAAATATCTTTTTATCGCAATTATTTCTGGTTTTGTTACTTCATGTACTAATGATAGTAGCGAAGTGTTATTACCTCAAAACAAAAAAATGGAAACAGCTGATTTTTCCGATATGGAAAAAGATACTATTATTATCACTAATACTACCAATACTACTACTACAAATCCAGATCCAGACTCTGATACTGGTGGTCAAGGAGGTTCAACACCAATTAAACCACCAACTCCGTAATTAAAATTACTAATTATTTTTAATATTTAAATTAGAATACTTAATTTCGGGAAATGATACTCAAAAAAGTACTTTTCCCGATTTTATTTTTAATCCTATTATCTTCTTGTGATTCAGATGATTTATCTGTAAAAAAATATAAAGAATATACAAATAAAGGATTCGAATTTTTTAATAAAAAAGAATATGATTCTGCTTTCGTTTATTTTGAAAAATCCAAATCATTTTCTTCTAAAACAAATAAGGATAATACAATTGTATTTCCCATTTTAATGATTTCTGATATTCAGAGAATTAAAAACGATTATCATGGATGTGAAGAAAGTTTAACTGAGGCATTAAAATATGTAGACAAAAAGACGGATATTAGTTATTTAACTTTTATATACAATAATTTTGCACTATCATATTCTGAACAGGCTGATTATGAAGAAGCTTTAAAATATTATAATTTAAGTCTTAAAATAGCTTCTGATGATTTATCAAAATTAATTATCAAGAATAATATTGCATATAATTTATTAAAACAAAATAAATTTTATGATGCTAAAAATATTTTAGAACCAATTAAGAATAACGATTCATTAAAGAAGAATCCTTATGAATTAGCTAGAGTTTTAGATAATCTTGGATATGCAAAATTTAAATTAAATGATAAAAGTGCAATTGATGATCTAATAAAAGCAAAAAAAAATAGAGCAGAAAACAATGATGATATTGGATTAACTGCAACCTCAATGCATTTGGCTGAGTATTATGAAAATTCAGATAATAATTTAGCTAAGACTTATGCCTTAAAAGCTTTCAAATATGCTTCTAAAGTAGAAAACCCAGATGATAAATTAGAAGCGTTACAATATCTGACTAGAGTTTCATTAGGAGAAGAATCTAAGAAATATGCATTAAAATCTTTTCTTTTAAATGATAGTATTAAAACGGTAAAACAGCAGGCAAAGAATCAATTTGCTAAAATAAAATATGATTCTAAAAAAGCTATTGAAGAAAGTCAAAAACAAAAACAATTAAAAGAGTATTTCTTTATTGGGATTATACTCCTTTGTGGTTTTGGTATCCTTTTCTATTACAGAATTAAAAAGAAAAACAAAAGGAAAATTAAAGAAACAGTTTATCATACTGAAACTCGAATTTCCAAAAAACTGCATGATGAGTTAGCAAATGATGTACATAATGCCATTGCTTTTGCTGAAACACAAGATTTAGAGAATCCAATAAATAAAGAAACATTATTAGAAAATTTAGATACTATTTATATTCGTGCCAGAAATATTTCAAGTGAAAATAAGGATATTGATACTGGAGAAAATTATCTAGAAAAATTAAAAGTAATGATTGCTTCGTATAACTCTAACAGTACAAATGTAATTTTAAATACGGCATCATTTGATGACAAAAACATTAGTAAAGAAATTAAGATTACCATATATAGAGTACTACAAGAATTAATGGTTAATATGAAAAAACATAGCCATTGTTCAATTGTTAGTATAGGTTTTAAATCCAATAAAAAAGCAATAGAAATTAATTATTCTGACAATGGAATTGGAAGTGCTAATTTGTTAAATTTAAAAAATGGTCTTCAAAATGTGGAAAACCGTATTTTTTCTATCAATGGAACAATTAATTTTGACACAGCATCCGATAAAGGATTTAAAGTTAAAATTGGGATACCTAAATAAATAGACTATATGTTTAAAAAAGTTTTAATTGCAGAAGATTTTGATAGTATTAATATCGCCGTAAAACAAACACTAGAGCAACTTGGTGTAGAAGAAATTCATTATGCAAAATACTGTGATGATGCTTTATTAAAGTATAAAAAAGCTATTCAAGACAATGAACCATTTGATTTATTAATTAGTGACTTATCTTTTGTTGCTGATTATAGAAAAGTGGAAATTCCTTCAGGAGAAAAACTTATTGAAGTAATTAAAAAATTAAATTCTGATATTAAAGTTATTGTTTATTCGGTTGAGGATAAATCATATACTATTAAATCCTTATTTAAGGAACAAAATATTGATGCTTATGTACATAAAGGAAGAAATAGCATTAGCCAATTAAAGACAGCTATTGAAAGTTTATTATATAACAAAAAATTTATTTCTCCTGAATTAGCTCATATTTTACAAAGTAAATCAACAAATGAAATTGATAATTATGATATTGAATTATTAACTCATTTAGCAAGTGGTGTAGCTTTGGAAGAGATGGAACCTCTTTTTAAAAAACTAAATATTACTCCTAATAGTAAAAGCACTATTGAAAAAAGAGTGGCTAAACTTAAAGATTACTTCAAGGCAAATAATAATATTCATTTAATTGCTATTACCAAAGATTTAGGTATTATCTAAAAATTTTATCATTTAAAAAAATAAGCACTTTACGGATTCACGTAAGGAATAGATTTTTATTGGTTTTAAGTTTGTTTTTATCTCAAATAAGTTTTAAAATGAAACAAATCATTATGAATAAGATGATACTTATTTTAATGTTTCTTTACTGTTCTTGTAAGAATAGTAATACTGCAGATTATGATAACTCTATTTTGATAGATTCAAGTTCAATTGTAGTGGACACTATTTCATCGAATAATATGAATTCAATGGATGACACGGTTGATAATCAATTAAAAAGAATGCTAGAAAATAGATTATCTTATGAAGAAGTCATGCAGTCAAATTCAGTTGAAGACTATGAAAATTTTATAGAACACAATCCACAACATGAAAAAATAGAAAATGTAAAAGCAAAATTGATTGAATTGAAGTTTAACTAAAAAATATAATAATAAAAATATAGGATAATGCAAGCAGTCATCAAAATAACCTTAGCCATTTTACTATTAGGCTGTTTAATACACTTTCCTTACGGATATTATCAATTTGTACGTTTTGTTGCTATGGTTGGGTTTGCTTATTTAGCTTTAGAAGCACATCAAAAGAACCAAAGTAAGCAAGTTTTTATCTATGTTGTATTAGCATTACTATTTCAACCATTAATTAAAATTGCTTTAGGTAGAACTATTTGGAATATTGTAGATGTATTGGTAGCCATCGGTTTATTAGTATCTTTGAAAATAAATCAGAAAACAAATGAATAAAATAGCATTATATGTTTTTTTAATTTTAGTAACAAGTTCCTTTAAATTAACAGAAAAAGAAGTATTTATCTGTGGTCCAAAAGGAGCCAAAAAATATCATTATTCTCAAAATTGTAGAGGTTTGTCACAGTGTGATCATAAAATATTTAAAGTAAAAGTTTCAGTAGCTGAAAATTATAATTTAACTCTATGTGGTTGGGAAGATTAATTATACTATTATTTTTATTTTCGTCTAATATTTTCTCCCAAGTCAAACTACTTTCTTGGAATGTAGAAAACCTTGGAAAATCAAAATCAGAGGCAAATATTACTTTTATTGCAAAAACAATTAAAGACTATGATGTTGTGGCTTTACAAGAAGTTGTAGCAGGTGAGGGTGGTGCACAAGCAGTTGCGAAATTAGCGGATGAACTAAACAGAAAAGGCTCCAAATGGGATTATATTATTAGCGATCCAACAAGTAGTAGTGCTTATAAAACTGAACGCTATGCTTTTTTATGGAAAACCAGTAAAGTTAACAAAATAGGAGAGGCTTGGCTAGAGAAAAAATTTAATTTAGAAATTGATAGAGAACCTTATTATTGTACATTTCAATACAATAATAAACAATTTACCATCGCGAATTTTCACGCTATTACTAAAAGTAAACAACCTGAAACAGAAATAAAATACTTTAAGTTATTACCTAATCAGTACCCTAATTTAAATTTACTTTTTGTTGGAGATTTTAATTGTCCACAATCTCATACTGTATTTAATCCATTAAAAAAAATGGGGTATAATTGTGTATTTACCAATCAAAAAACATCGTTGAAAAAAGAATGTATTGAAAACGTATGTCTAGCCTCAGAATTTGACAATATCTGGTACTTTTCTAATAAAATTTCTGTAAGTAATTCAAAAGTAATTCATTTTTACAACACATTTTCTTCACTAAAAGAAGCAAGAGAAATTTCGGATCATATACCAATTACAACAGAAATTCTTTGTAAATAAGTATCATAAGATCAATACAACTCCGTCGGTTTCTAAAATAATACATCGGGATGTCTGAATCAACTGAGTAATTTTTAAAAATTAGACATAAAAAAACTCCTTAATTTCTTAAGGAGTTAAATATTGGTGGGCAATGAGGGGTTCGAACCCCCGACCCCCTCGGTGTAAACGAGGTGCTCTGAACCAGCTGAGCTAATTGCCCCAATAAAATGCGCTACTTCCGTATTGCGAGTGCAAATATACACTCAATTTTTATATTTCCTAGTAAAAATATAAAATAATTAATTAAATTTTATTTCCTCCAAAACAACTTGATTCGTTTTGTTTATTATAGTAAATGTAACTTTTTTATTACCAGGTAATTGAGAATCTATAATATATTTCTTTCCATGTTTGTATGGAAGGTTACTTTTATCAAAATCTACATCTCCTCTAGAAATAGCAACATCAATTTCTTTAAGATTAGTTATTTTTTTAGCCAAAATGCTGTCCACGGCGGCAGAAGTTTTAAAAGGTTTACTTCTAATATCTTTAATAACTCTGCAATTTGGGAAATAACAAAAGGTAACTCCTCTTGATTCTGCTTTTGCTGATAAAAATTCTCCAACAAAATAAAATCCAATTAATAATCCAAATATATAAAAGGCTAATCTCCAACGTAATGTCATGGTACTATAAAATTAATTTTGGCAAAGATAGAAAAAGTTAGAAGTAGGGAGTTAGAACTTAGAAGTTTTTTATCAATTTTAACGTCAATTAAAGATTCAAATCTTAAATTTGTTTTTTTTACAGAAACATTTGTATTCAAATAATAGATAAAAAATTTGAGGGTTTTAAAAAGTGAAAAATAAATTCACTTTTTAGAAAAATAAAATCCTAACAAAATTCTTTTAAAATGTTATTTTTATTACTTTTGAACAAAATTTTACAACAACAATTATGACTTTTGAAAGACAGAATTTAACTAACGAAGAATTAATTCATTTATATAAAAAATTAGTAAAACCAAGACTAATTGAAGAGAAGATGTTGATCCTTTTACGTCAAGGTAAAGTATCAAAATGGTTCTCAGGTATTGGCCAGGAAGCTATTTCTGTTGGAATTACTTGTGCTTTGGATAAAGATGAATATATCTTACCAATGCACAGAAATTTAGGAGTTTTCACTTCTCGTGAAATTCCTTTACATCGTTTATTTTCGCAATGGCAAGGTAAAGCTACTGGTTTTACTAAAGGTCGCGATAGAAGTTTCCACTTCGGAACGCAAGAATATAAAATTATCGGAATGATTTCGCACTTAGGCCCACAATTAGGTGTTGCAGACGGAATCGCTTTAGCTAATAAATTAAAACAAAACGGAAAAGTAACGGCTGTTTTCACTGGTGAAGGCGCAACTTCTGAAGGTGATTTTCACGAAGCTTTAAACATTGCTTCAGTTTGGGATTTACCAGTTTTATTCGTAATTGAAAACAATGGTTATGGACTTTCAACGCCAACTAACGAACAATATCGTTGTGAAAACTTGGCAGATAAAGGTGTAGGTTACGGAATGGAAAGCCACATTATTGATGGAAATAATATTTTAGACGTTTACACGAAAATTACTGCTTTAAAAGCGTCAATGACTGAAAATCCTCGTCCTGTTTTACTAGAATTCAAAACGTTCAGAATGCGCGGACATGAAGAGGCGAGTGGTACAAAATATGTTCCTCAAGAATTAATGGACATGTGGGCGGAAAAAGATCCTATTGAAAACTTCAGAGTGTATTTAAAAGAAACAAGTGTTTTATCTGAAGAAGTAGATGATCAAATTCGTGCAGAAATTAAAGCTGAAATCGACGAGCATTGGGCAATTACACAAACTGCTCCAGAAGTTGTAGCCGATTTGCATGAAGAATTAAACGACGTTTACATGCCATATACGCATGAAGAATTTAATCATTCTGATGCGAAAGAAAATATTAGAGTGGTAGATGCGATTTCTCAATCCTTAAAACAATCTATGGAACGTCATGATAACTTAGTTATTATGGGTCAAGATATTGCTGAATATGGTGGTGCTTTCAAAATTACAGAAGGTTTCGTAGATGCTTTTGGTAAAGAAAGAGTTAGAAATACACCAATTTGTGAAAGTGCTGTAGTTTCAACAGGAATGGGATTATCTATAAACGGACATAAAGCCATTGTGGAAATGCAATTTGCCGATTTCGTTTCTACAGGTTTCAATCCAATCGTAAATTTATTAGCGAAACAACATTACCGTTGGAATGAAAAAGCTGATGTTGTAGTCCGTATGCCTTGTGGTGGTGGTACGCAAGCCGGACCTTTTCACTCTCAAACTAATGAGGCTTGGTTTACAAAAACACCAGGTTTAAAAGTAGTTTATCCAGCATTTCCATACGATGTGAAAGGTTTATTGAATACTGCAATTAATGATCCAAATCCAGTTATGTTTTTCGAACATAAACAATTATATAGAAGTGTGTATCAAGATGTACCAACAGATTATTACACCATTCCTTTCGGAAAAGCATCTTTAATTAAAGAAGGAAACGATGTAACAATTATTTCTTTCGGTGCTGGAGTACATTGGGCTTTAGATACTTTAGCTAAAAATCCAGAAATTTCTGCTGATTTATTAGATTTAAGAACGCTTCAACCTTTAGATACGGAATCAATTTTCGCATCGGTACAAAAAACAGGAAAATGTATCATTTTACAAGAAGACACTTTATTTGGTGGAATGTCTAGTGATATTTCTGCATTAATTATGGAAAACTGCTTCCAATATTTAGATGCTCCTGTGAAAAGAGTTGGTAGTTTAGAATCTCCAATTCCTTTCGTAAAAGCAATTGAAGATCAATATTTGCCAAAAGCACGTTTCGAAACAGATTTAAAAGAATTATTACAGTATTAGTAAAATTCTAATCCTATAAATTATTAAAAGCGCACTTGTTGCGCTTTTTTTGTGCTTTGTATAAATAATTGTGTGTTTTTTTAAGGGTAATGAAAATAAATAATGAATTTTTTGTGAATTCTATTTTTATTATCTTGCTAAATTAGTATATTTATGCAAAATTTATATATATGGAGATTTTAGCCTGCCCAAAATGTCAAAATAATCAGATAGTTAAGAGTGGAATTGTCAAAAATAGACAAAGATATTTGTGTAAATCTTGCAATTACTTCTTTAGTGTTAATAAATTAGGTAAGAAAATTGACGATTATTACGTAACAAAAGCACTTCAATTATATTTAGAAGGATTAAGTTTCAGAGAGATAGAACGTATTATCGGGGTTTCACATGTTTCAATTAGTAATTGGGTGAAAGAATTTAAAATCAAAAAACCTGAAAATTCTAATTATCATCCTACTTATAAAATTTTTAACCATCTTGAATTAGTAGAATTCCTTAAAAATAAAGATGTTTTGTCGGGTGCTGGAATGATTATTACAGAACTAGGCGATAAGTTTATGCTAATAAAATGGGAACGTTTCAAAGATTAACTATACTTGTTAACACATATATATATCAAAATTTTTTTCATGTGTTATTTTTTAGAATTTGGCTCCACTAAACAAATACTAATCAATATTTAATTATGAAAAAAATACTAACCTTATGTTGTTTTGCAGCCTCCTACTACGGCTTTTCGCAAACAACACCAGCGCCAGTAGTTGCACCAGTGGTTACAACTGCTACTACAGAAAAAGAATGGGACGTAAGCTGGTACGGCTTTATCAGAACGGATTACATTTGGGATACCCGAAAATCAGCACAAGTAAGAGAATACAATTTAAATTTATATCCTCTAGACGAAGTTTTAGATGTTAATGGAGCAGATTTAAATGACACAGGAGCTTCCAATTTTCTTTCAGTAGTTTCTCGTTTGGGAGCGAAAGTTAAAGGCCCAAATGTTTGGGGAGCTAAAATTTCAGGAACTTTAGAAGGTGATTTCTTCGGAAACACAGAATCTACAATTGGATTATTGCGATTAAGACATGCTCACGTAAATTTGGATTGGTCAAAAACGTCTTTATTAATGGGTCAAACTTGGTATCCAACTTTTATTCCAGAAGTATTTCCAGGTGTAGCCAATTTTAGCACAGGAATCTTATTTAACCCTTTCGGATGGGCTTCGCAAGTTAGATTAAAACAAAATTTCACAAAAGAATTCTCAGGAGCTATAACAGCTTACAAAGAAAGAGAATTTACTACTCAAACTGCCACAGGTGGAACTCAAAATTCAGCATCAATTAATTCATCAGTTCCAACAATTCACGGACAATTACAATTTAAAAACAAAAATTGGATTGCAGGTTTGGGAGCAGAATTTAAATCTTTACAACCTTTAACAGAATCAGGTGGAAAAGTTTCTAACGAAAAAGCAAACAGTACTTCTTTTGTGGGATATGCAAAATACTCAAACGATAAATTTTCTGTAAAAGCATATGGAATTACTGGAACTGATATGGCAAATTTAGTTATGTTAGGTGGATTTGTAGGCTATACACAAGCTGGACAAGTTGAAAAGTATGAATCATCAAAAACTACTGCTTATTGGATTGATATTGCTAGTAATAACAAAAAAGTAGCGCCAGGATTATTTTTTGGAATGACGACTAATGACGGAACTTCAAGAAATTTAGCAGCAGGTGAAACAGTTAAATATTACATGAGAGGCGTTGCAGGAACTAGAGTTGTAGAACAAGTAATGAGAGTTTCAGGAAGAGTAGATTTCAAACAAAATAAATTTAGAGTCACTCCAGAAATTGAATATACTGGAGCAACTTGGGGCGATTTAAACGCTAATGGTGACGGAACTGCAAATTTAAATAAAAAAGACGTTTCTAATATGAGATTTATGATTTCATGTGCCTATTCTTTCTAAAAATAAAACCAACTTAATAATTTATAAATATGAGCGATAAAAAAACAACAGGAATTTGGAAAGTTATTTCTGCTTCCTCAATGGGTACAATGATTGAATGGTACGATTTCTACATCTTTGGAAGTTTAGCCGTTGTAATTTCAACAAAATTTTTCCCATCAGATAATCCAACAGCAGCTTTCTTATCTACTTTAGCAACATTTGCTGCTGGTTTCGTAGTTCGTCCTTTCGGAGCTTTATTCTTCGGACGTTTAGGAGATATTATTGGACGTAAATATACGTTTATGGTAACACTGCTTTTAATGGGTGGAGCCACGTTCCTTATTGGATGTATTCCAAGTTATGAAACGATTGGTTTTATGGCACCTTTATTAGTTCTTGTACTTCGTTTATTACAAGGTTTAGCGCTTGGTGGTGAATATGGTGGCGCAGCAACTTATGTAGCTGAACACGCTCCAGCTGGCCAAAAAGGATATTGGACTTCATGGATTCAAACCACTGCTACTGTTGGTTTATTCATTTCATTAATGGTGATTTTAATTACAAAAAGCACTTTATCAAAAGAAGCTTTTGACGAGTGGGGTTGGAGAGTACCATTTTGGGTTTCTATCTTAATGGTTTTAGTTTCTTACATGATTCGTAAAAACATGCATGAATCTCCAGTTTTTGCAAAAGCAAAAGAAGAAGGAAAAACAAGTACAAATCCGTTAAAAGAAAGTTTCGGAAACAAATACAATTTAAAATTTGTATTATTAGCTTTATTTGGAGCTACAATGGGTCAAGGTGTTGTTTGGTATACAGGTCAATTTTACGCCATGAACTTCCTGAAAACTGTTATGAGTGTAGATTCTTCTCAAGTAGATATGCTTTTAGGAATTGCTTTAATTTTAGGTACACCTTTCTTTATTTTCTTCGGTTGGTTGAGTGATAAAATAGGTAGAAAATACATCATGATGGGTGGTATGTTAATTGCGATTTTATTATACAGACCTATTTACAAGCAAATGTATAAAACTACAGATTTAACTTTAAAAACTGAAGTTGTAGCGAATACAAAAGTAGTTCCATCAATGAAAGAAATTGATGCCACAAAAATGGATTCCATTTATACAACAACAAAAACATATACCGACGGAACTGCCGTTGAAGAAATTCAAACTAAACATTTCGAAGCAGGTAAAATAATGCTTGACGATAAAGGAAAAGATAAAATTGAAACAAAAGTTACGAAATCTATAAATAGTAGCGACAAGTGGATGCTAGTTTTCCTAGTGTTTATTCAGGTTATTTTTGTAACAATGGTGTATGGTCCAATCGCAGCTTTCTTAGTAGAAATGTTCCCAGTGAAAATTCGTTACACATCAATGTCGTTACCGTATCACGTTGGAAATGGTATTTTCGGTGGATTGCTACCAGCCATTTCAACTTATTTCGTAACTTCGGCTAAAGATGCTGGAAACCCAGAATTTTACTTAGAAGGACTTTGGTATCCAATCGGTATTGCAGCAGTTTGTTTCGTAATCGGAATGATTTACATTGACAGAAAAATTAATACTCTTCACGACTAAAAACATAAAAATATGAACGCAATAAAAAAATATTTAGGTATAGTTTGGATGGCTCTTTCCGCTGCCGTAGCCTATTATAGTTATGAAATTTTCGGAGGAAAATTTTCAACAGGAAAACAAGAAGATTTAGTTTTTGCAATTATTATTTTCTTCGTTTTATTACCTTTAATCGTTTCTGGATTAGCTATTTTCGGATGGTATTCATTTAAAAACGAATATGAAGATTAATTTGATTTAATTTATTTTTTGTTACTAAAAGCTCTTATTCATTTAAGAGCTTTTATGCATTTAAATCAGTAGTGTTTTAAAAACTTTATGTAAATTAGTCAAACCAATAATTTAGTTTATAAAATATAACTTAGCGCCTTAGTGCCTTTGCGGCAATTAATATGAAAAAAAGACACCAACAGAAATTAGTTATCGTTTCAATTGTATTGCTCATTTGTTTGAATATGCCAATTGTATTACTATTTGATTCTTCCAGAAATGTTTTTGGATTTCCAAGTAGTTATATTTTCATTTTTTCCACTTGGTTACTTTCTATTTTAGTTTCCTTATATATTATGATTCGATACAATGAATAGCGTTATTCTTCTTATAATTTTGTCCATCTATTTGGCCATTTTATTTTATATCGCACATTGGGCAGAAAAAAATAACAACAGCAAATGGACAAATAATCCTTACGTTTATACATTATCTTTAGCTGTTTATTGTACAGCTTGGACGTATTATGGTAGTGTCGGAGTAGCAGCTGATAGTGGCTTAAGTTTTCTTCCAATCTATTTAGGTCCAATAATTATTGCACCGTCTTGGATTTTAATTCTAAAGAAAATCATTAGAATTTCGCGAGTAAATAAAATTTCAAGTATAGCCGATTTTATCTCTTTACGATACGGAAATAGCCGTTTTTTAGGAGCAATTGTTACTGTAATTTGTTTAACAGGAATCATTCCTTACATTTCTTTACAACTAAAAGCCATTGCTGAAACGTTTCATATCGTAACAAAAACTCCAATCAATTCTCTAATTTTTGATGATACCACAACTTATGTGGCTGTTGCATTAGCTTTATTTGCGTCTTATTACGGAACACGTTATGTAGATGCTTCCGAAAAAAGAAAAGGAATCGTAACTGCCGTGGCAATGGAAAGTGTTTTAAAACTGGTTTTCTTCGTAATCATAGGCGTTTACGTAACATTTTTTGTCTTCGATGGTTTTGACGACATCTACCAAAAAGCAAGTTTATTAGAAAATTTCAAAGAAAAAAACACAATCGGTGGTTTGCCTCAAGCCATAAACTGGTTTCTACTTTGTGTGCTTTCTATGTTTGCTATATTTTTATTACCGAGACAATTTCAAGTTTCAGTTATAGAAAACAATCGCGAAAAGCACATTAATACAGCAGTTTGGTTGTTTCCTTTGTATTTGTTGATATTCAATATTTTCGTCTATCCAATAGCTTGGGGTGGAAATATTTTGTTCGACGGTCAAGATGTAAATTCCGATGTGTATTCTTTATTAATTCCACAATTATTCAATAATAGAATTTTAACGGTTTTGGTTTTTCTTGGCGGATTTTCAGCTGCGATTTCAATGATTGTGGTTTCGTCAATTGGACTTTCAACAATGGTAACTAACAATATATTAATTCCCTATAACTTACTTGGAAAACTAAAAAGTGCAGAAACAATTAGTAATAAAAGCATCTTGAACAGTAGAAAAATAGGCATCTTTTTGTTAATTATTCTTTCGTATTTCATTTACAGATATTTTGGATTAAATTATAATTTAGTTTCCATCGGAATGGTTGCTTTTGTTGTGATTTCACAGTTAGCACCTGCTTTTTTCGGAGCTTTATTTTGGAGAAGAGGCTCTCGTTTAGGTGCGATTTATAGTATAATTATCGGATTTATTTTTTGCTTGTTCACGTTGTTAATTCCATATAGTATCGGAATTACCAACAGTCAAAGCACCTTTATTTCTAACGGTTTTTTAAATATCGAATTATTAAAGCCTTTTCAATTATTCGGTTTAGATTATTTAGATCCAATTCCACACGCTTTATTTTGGAGTTTACTTTTCAATTCAGTTACGTATTTTGCTGTTTCTGTGAGTTTTAAAGGAAATTATCGAGAAAGAAATTATGCAGAAATGTTTGTAGATATCAACAAATACATCACCAATCACGAAAATGCATTTATCTGGAAAGGAACGGCTTACAGAAATGATATTGAGAAAGTATTAATTCGATTTTTAGGCGAAGAACGAACCAAACGCGCTATGAATATTTTCAACGTAAAATATAACGTTGATAAAAATATAGAATTGGCAGATGCCCGATTAATTAAGTTTTCCGAAAATTTATTAACCGGACATATTGGAACAGCTTCCGCGAGAATTTTAATTTCAAGTGTAGTTAAAGAAGAAAAAATTAGTTTACCAGAAGTATTAAAAATTTTAGAAGAATCGAAAGAAAACATAATTGTTAATAAAAAACTAACAGAAACCTCTAATGAATTAAAGGAAATCACAGCTAAATTACAAGATGCTAACGAGTCGTTAATGATAAAAGACCAGCAAAAAGACGAATTTTTAGACACCGTTACACACGAACTTCGAACGCCAATTACGGCTATTCGTGCTGCAAGTGAGATTTTACACGATGATGACGAAATTCCAGAGGAACTTAAAAAGCAATTTTTACAGAATATCATTTCAGAATCAGATCGATTAAATCGGTTAATTGATAAAATTCTCGATTTAGAAAAATTTGAAACGGGGAAACAAACCATTCATCCAACTCAAAATAATTTGGTTGTTACTATTGAAAAATCAATTGAACCTTTACAGCAATTAATTAAAAACAAGCACATTACGGTTCATATAGAAAGTAAATCAAAGGTAAATGCTTTTTATGATGAAGATAGAATTGTTCAAGTGATAACTAATTTATTATCAAATGCGATCAAGTTTTGCCCAGAAATTGACGGATTAATTACCATTCAAATCAAGGAAAAGAATAATTTTATTCATACTTTCGTGCAAGACAATGGAAAAGGAATCCATCCCGATGATTTTGAGGTTATTTTTGATAAGTTTTATCAATCTACCAATCAAAATATTAAGAAACCTGTTGGTAGCGGATTAGGATTAGCCATTTGCAAACAAATTATGGAATATCACAAAGGTAAAATTTGGGCAGAGCAAACCGTTAAAGGCGCTTGTATTGTTTTCACTTTACCAAAAAATAAGAATACAGAAACCGTATAATTATGAAGAAAATTTTAATTGTAGACGACGAACCAAACATAGTAATGTCATTGGAATATACTTTCAAAAAGAATAATTTTGAAGTGTTTATTGCACGTGATGGTCAGGAAGCATTGGATATTGTTAAAACGGATTTTCCAGATGTAATTATTTTAGATGTGATGATGCCAATGGTGGATGGGTATGCCACGTTAGAACAAATTCGAAAAGATGCTAATTTATCACATACTAAAGTGATTTTTCTTTCTGCAAAAAATAAGGCTAGCGATATAGAAAAAGGAATGGCTTTAGGTGCAGATGCGTATTTAACCAAACCCTTTTCCATTAAAAAAGTAGTGGAAACAGTTTTAGAACTCCTTTAAAATAAATAAATAGTTTCAAAAGGCTGAAGGATTTTTTCTTCAGCATTTTTTTTATGATTTTTCGATAAATTCATATATACCTTTTTAGCAAGTTTGTTTTCTTAGGCTTAATAATATTCGTTATATTTACGTTATTAATATGAAAATAAAGCAATAGAAATAATGAATTATCAAGAATTATATAACGAAAGCACGCAAAATCCTGAAAAGTTTTGGGCACAACAAGCCAATCAAATAGAATGGTATAAAAAACCTTCAAAAATTTTATCTACAGATGAAAATAACTATCCACTTTGGTTTGCGGATGGTGAAATTAATGCTTGTTATTTAGCTTTAGATAAACATATTCAAGATGGATTTGGAGAAAATATTGCTATAATATATGATTCACCAGTAACACAAACTGTTAAAAAGTATACATACAATGAAGTCAAAACGGAAGTGGCTAAATTAGCTGGTGGCATGTTGTCTTTAGGTTTGAAAAAAGGAAATACGGCTGTAATTTATATGCCAATGATTCCTCAAGCTGCTTTTGCGATGTTAGCTTGCGCTAGAATTGGAGTAACGCATTCAGTAGTTTTCGGTGGATTCGCACCACATGAATTAGCAATAAGACTTGACGATTGTAAACCTAAAGTAGTTATTACAGCGTCTTCTGGAATTGAAATCGACCGATTAATTGCTTACAAACCTTTAGTGGATGAAGCTGTCGAATTAGCGGAACATAAACCTAAAAAAGTTATCGTTTTAAATAGAAAATTGGGAGCCAGAATTCCCTTTAAAAAGTACGATGTTGATTATGATGCTTTAGTTTATGGTTCTGAAGAAGCACCTTGTGTTCCAGTAGAAGCCACTCATCCTTTATATGTTTTATATACTTCTGGTACGACTGGAAAACCAAAAGGAATTGTCAGAGATACAGGCGGTTATGCAACGGCACTTAAATATTCAATGCAATACATTTATGGTGTAAAACCTGATGAAGTTTTTTGGGCAGCGTCAGATGTTGGTTGGGTAGTTGGACATAGTTATATTGTTTACGGACCACTAATTAACAGAAATACAACTATAATTTTCGAAGGGAAACCAATCCGAACTCCTGATGCAAGTACATTTTGGAGAGTCATTGCTGAGCATAAAGTAAATGTGATGTTTACCGCTCCAACTGCTATTCGTGCCATCAAAAAAGAAGATCCAAACGGCGAATTTATCAAACAGTACGATTTATCAAGTTTAAGAACGCAATTTTTGGCCGGTGAACGTTGTGATATAGCAACTTTAGAATGGTATCAACAACATATTCCTGTTCCAGCCATCGATCATTGGTGGCAAACGGAATCTGGTTGGCCAATGATTGCAAACATGATGGGAGTGGAGTTTTTACCTATAAAACCTGGTTCTGCAGGAAAAGCTGTCACAGGTTATAACATTCAAATTTTTAATGAAAATGGAGAAGAATTAGGTCCGAATGAAGAAGGTTATGTAGTCATCAAATTACCATTACCTCCTGGAACGATGTTGGATTTATGGAAAGATAACGAACGATTCAAAGCAGGATATTTGAATAAATTTCCAGGTTATTATTTTTCTGGTGATGGCGGATTTAAAGATGATGAAGATTATATTTTTATAACAGGTAGGGTAGATGATGTAATCAATGTGGCGGGTCACCGATTATCCACTGCTGAAATGGAAGAAATTGTTTCTTCTCATCATTCCGTTGCAGAATGTGCTGTTATTGGTATTAATGATGAATTAAAAGGACAAATTCCTCTTGCGTTAGTGGTTATTAAATCTGGTGAAAACATGGAACATTTTCAATTGCAACACGAAGTTGTAAAATTAGTTCGTGAACAAATTGGCGCTGTAGCATCTTTACGTGATGTAATTATCGTTCAAAGATTACCAAAAACACGTTCCGGAAAAATTTTAAGAAAATTAATGCGAAGTATTGTAGATGGAGAAAATTTCCAAATCCCATCCACAATTGATGATGAAGCCATTATTGAGGAATTAAAAAACGATTTTATAAATGCCAAAATAGGATCTTTTAAATAAGTTAACTATACCTATTTAGCAAAAAAAATCTTTAACGCATGAATAGAATACTTATATTTACAGTATTAAACAGAAAATTATCGAAGAATGAGTTACTATAAAATCAAAGATTTAGAAAATTACTTCAAAATGTATAAAAAATCAGTACGCGAACCAAAAAAGTTTTGGGATCGTATTGCTGATGAAAATTTTACTTGGTATCAAAAATGGGATAAAGTTTTTGATGTTGACATGCAAGAAGCTAATTTTAAATGGTTTTTAAATGCAAAAGTAAACATCACTAAAAACTGTATCGACAGGCATTTAGCAAAACGTGGTGATAAAACTGCCATAATTTTTGAACCAAATGATCCAAAAGAAGAAGCATTACATATTTCTTATAACGAATTATACGAAAGAGTTGCTAAAATGGCGAATGTTCTTCGTGAACAAGGTATCAAAAAAGGCGACAGAGTTTGTATTTATTTACCAATGATTCCAGAACTAGCCGTATCAGTTTTGGCTTGTGCCCGAATTGGAGCCATACATTCTGTAGTTTTCGCAGGATTTTCAGCTTCAGCAGTTTCAGCAAGAATTAACGATTCGGAATGTAAAATGGTAATTACTTCTGATGGTGGATTTAGAGGAAATAAATCAGTAGATTTAAAAGGAATTGTCGATGAAGCTCTGGAAAAATGTCCTTGTGTAGAAACGGTTTTAGTCGCTAAAAGAACAAACACTGAAGTTACTATGAAAGATGGTCGTGACATTTGGTTACAACCTCTTTTAGATGAAGCTATTGGAAATAACGTTGCAGAAATAATGGATGCGGAAGATCCTTTATTTATTTTATATACTTCTGGTTCAACAGGAAAACCAAAAGGAATGTTACATACAACCGCTGGTTACATGGTTTACACAGCATATACATTCAAAAATGTTTTCAATTACGAAGAAAATGATGTGTTTTGGTGTACTGCCGATATTGGCTGGATTACCGGACATTCATATATTTTATACGGACCACTTTTAAACGGTGCTACAACTGTAATTTTTGAAGGCGTTCCTTCTTATCCAGATTTTAGCCGCTTTTGGGAAGTTATCGAAAAACATAAAGTGAATCAATTTTATACGGCTCCAACCGCAATTCGTGCTTTAGCCAAAGAAAGTATCGATTATGTACAACGATTTCAACTAGATTCTCTAAAAGTAATTGGATCCGTTGGAGAACCTATTAATGAAGAAGCTTGGCATTGGTACAACGATCACGTAGGAGGAAAGCGTTGTCCGTTAGTAGACACATGGTGGCAAACGGAAACAGGTGGAATTATGATTTCTCCAATTCCTTTCGTAACACCAACAAAACCAACTTATGCGTCTTTACCTTTACCAGGAATTCAACCCGTTTTAATGGACGAATTACGCAACGAAATTGAAGGCAATCAAGTTACAGGAAGTTTGTGTATCAAATTCCCTTGGCCATCAATGGCGAGAACCATTTGGGGAGATCACCAAAGATATAAAGAAACCTATTTTACAGCTTTCCCAGGGAAATTTTTCACAGGTGATGGCGCTTTACGCGATGAAGTAGGTTATTACCGAATTACAGGTAGAGTAGATGATGTAATTATTGTTTCTGGTCACAATTTAGGAACGGCTCCAATTGAAGATTCAATCAACGAACACCCAGCAGTTGCTGAAAGTGCTATTGTTGGTTTTCCTCATGATATTAAAGGAAACGCTTTATATGGTTTCGTAATTTTAAAAGAAACTGGAGAAGGAAGAGATAAAGACAATTTATCTAAAGAAATTAATCAATTGATTTCAGATCAAGTTGGACCAATTGCGAAATTAGACAAGATTCAATTTGTGTCTGGTTTACCAAAAACACGCTCTGGAAAGATTATGCGACGCATTCTAAGAAAAATTGCAGAAGGTGAAGTAGATAATTTCGGAGATATTTCAACTTTATTGAATCCAGAAATTGTAGAGGAAATTAAAAACGGAAAATTGTAATAAAACATTTTCTAAACATTATATTTTAGAGGCACAGTTTTTGTGCCTCTTTTTTTATTAAAATTATCCAAATGAAAATTTACTTTATCTCAATCATTCTACTTTTAGTTTCATGCTCAAAAGAGAAAACTTATAAACCTGAAAAAGAAAAAAGAATTGTTGGAATTCAACCTTACGGGAAGTTCTCAAAAGAAGACGCTAAATTAATTTCTTTTGTGATAGATAGTTTTTATAGGTTAGAAACAAAAGTTTTGCCAAATATATCTTTACCAAAAACTGCTTTTACAAAAATTAAATCGCCAAGATATCGAGCAGATAGTATTATCAAAATTCAAAACCAAAACATTCCAAAAGACGTATATTATGTTTTAGGATTAACAAACGAAGATATTTCTGTAACTAAAAATGATAAAAATGGTCAAATATTAGAGCCGAAATGGAAATATTGTGATTTTGGAATCATGGGATTGGCTTACAGACCAGGAAAAAGCGCCGTTGTTTCAAGATTTAGAGTGAAAAGTAAAAATTATAAAACAGAAATGACTCGTTTACGGAAAATTGCTATTCACGAGTTTGGGCATAATTTAGGATTGCCACATTGTTCTGATAGAAAATGTGTTATGACAAGTGCTGCAGAGAAATTAACAACAATTGATAATGAAAAATTAGCATTATGTGATAAATGCAAGAAAATAATCAACTATAAATATTAAAATTGTGAGAATTTTACATTTTAGTAACACTTAAATAATTATTTTTGTAAATACCAAAGCATTAAACAAACTACTTAATATGAATTTTACATCCGTAAAACAGACTCTTTTCGAATTACAACATTTATTGAATCAGATTTCTGAAGATGATTATTCAAAACCGATTGAATACTTAAGCAATGCTTCAATTGGTGAACATACACGCCATATTATTGAATTGTTTCAATGTGCTATTAATTCTTATGAAGTTGGTGAATTGAATTATGATAAAAGAGAAAGAAATCTTTTGATTCAAACCAACCCATCATTTGCCATTGAAAATATCGATGCAATTTGTAATTCTATTGAAAAAGAAAACAAAGATTTAATTTTGGAAAGTGTGTTTTTTGCAGAAGTTTCTCATATGAAAACCAATTATTTTAGAGAAGTTATTTATAATTTGGAACATTGTATTCATCACCAAGCACTAATTAAAGTGGCTGTTTTTCAGTTTGATTATTTAACTGTTAATGCAAATTTTGGGGTAGCACCTTCAACTATAGTTTATAGAAATCAATGTGCACAGTAAGTTTTGTTTACGCAAATAATTCATTTTTATTGACATCAAATAGAGATGAAAAAATAACGCGACCATCAGCAATTGAACCAAAAGTTTATCAGTTAGAAAATAAAAAAATTATCTACCCAAAAGATGCTAAAGCCGGCGGAACTTGGTTTGTGGTAGATGAATTTGGAAACGCAATAATTCTACTTAATGGTGGAAAAACCAAACACATTGCTAAAGAAAAATATCGTTTAAGTCGTGGTATAATAGTTTTAGATTTAATCGCTTCGAATTCAGTTGTTTCGACATGGAAAACGATTGATTTAACTGATATTGAACCTTTTACTTTAGTTGTTTTAGATAACAAACAACTTTTTCAATTACAATGGAGTGGTGAAGAAAAATCCACAGATGATTTAGATATTAATAAAACTTATATTTGGTCATCTTCAACATTATACACTCCTGAAATTCAGCAACAACGCGCCAATTGGTTTGCTCAATATATGAATGAAAATAAAGAAATTTCATCAGAAAAGATGAAGTCTTTCCATAAGAACACCGAACCAAAAGATGCTAAAAATGGTTTAATTATCAATCGTGATAATTTACTAAAAACTTTAAGTGTGACGCAAGCAGTTATTTCAGGAAATTCAATATCTGTGAAACATTCCGATTTAATTTTGGATGAGGAATATTCTATTACTTTTTAAATTTTAAAATTTGAAACTTTTTATACATAAAGTACTCAACTGGGAATATTGGCCTTTTGGTATAGTTTATTTTCCAATATTTTTTCTTTGGGTTTATTATTCGATAAAAGCAAAAACGATTTTTTTCTTCAATGCAGCCAATCCGAAAATTAAAAATGGTGGATTTATGAATGAGAGTAAAATCGAAATTTACTACTTAATTCCAAAACAATATTATCCAAAAACGTCAATAATAAGAGTAAAAACGCCAATTGAAGCCGTTTTAAAAGGATTTAATGTATCGAACTTCAATTTTCCTCTGATTTTAAAACCAGATATGGGCTTAAGAGGAAATGGTGTAAAAAAAATCACTAATTTAGAAGAACTTAAAGACTATCACGCTAAAGCAGATTTCGATTTTTTAATTCAAGATGTGATTCCGTTTGAAAATGAAGTGGGTATTTTTTATGTAAAATTACCAAATGAAACTAAAGGAAAAATAACCGGAATAGTTTCTAAAGAATATCTAATTGTAGAAGGTGATGGAACCCATACAATAGAACAATTAATCAAACAAACTCCAAGATTTGAATTTCAACTAAAAGCTTTACAAAAAGAATATAAAGACAAGTTACTTAAAGTTTTACTTAAAGGTGAAAAAGTAAATTTAGTACCTTATGGGAATCATGCTCGTGGTGCGAAATTCATCGATTCAAGTCATTTGATTTCTGAAAAATTAAACAATGTTATTGAAAATATTAGTAAAGATATTTCTGAATTTTATTTCGGACGATTTGATATTATGTACAATACTTTTGAAGAATTAGAAAACGGACAAAATTTCTCTATTGTAGAATTAAATGGAAGTGGGAGCGAACCAACTCATATTTACGATCCAAAACATAACATATTTTTCGCTTGGAAAGAATTAGCTCGACATATTGGCTATATGTACAAAATTGGAAAATATAATAACGATAGAGGTTTCAAATTTTTAAATTATACAGAAGGAATGAAAGAATACAAAGCCCACAACGAGTGTTTAAATAAAATCGTTTCTATTTAGTTTTGAAAATCTTAAAAAACATATTAGTTGGTTTCGCTGTAAGTTTTATTGGCTCAATTCCATTGGGATACCTTAATTTATTTGGCTATCAGATTTTTACAACATCTAATTTTAATCAGCTAAATTTATATTTATTTGGTGTTTTAATTGTGGAAGCGATTGTGATTTATTCAACTTTAAAATTGTCTGCAAAAGTTTCAATGAATCCAAAATGGAAAAATTACATTTCTATTTTTTCGTTCATTTTTTTACTCGGTATCGCTATATTAACTTACAGTTCCACTTCAAACACTAGTAATGCTTTAGACAAATACAATTCTTATTTAAGTTACTCTACTATAATTTCTGGTGTGATTTTAAGTTGTCTAAATTTTGCTCAAATTCCGTTCTGGATGAGTTGGAATTTATATCTAACCAATGAAAAATACATTGTAGTTGAAGATAAAAAAGAACTGTTTTATGTTTTAGGAACACTTATCGGAACTTATTTGGGAATGTTAGCCATAATTTTTTCTATACAAGCTGCAAAAAATAAAGAGGTTATTTCACCCCAATTTTTCTCTAAATATATTTGGGTCATTTTTTTAGTTTTAGCTATTTTTCAATTGTTTCAGATTGTTAGAAGTAACATCAAATCAAAATAATACTTTTCTGTTAGCTAACTGACATTTTATTTTTTACTGATTTTCTACTTTTGATTTATAAATATTCAAAGTATGAGAACATTTCTAATTTTATCAGTAGCATTATTTTCTTTAATTTCCTGTGAGAAAGAAGGAGAATTTACGCAAACAAACAATCAGCCTCTTAATTTAAGTATGGCGGTTTTACTAAAATCAGGTCAGTTTACCACGACTTCCGGAATTTCAGGTTCTGGAAATGTAAAAATTTATGATGATAATAATCTGCGTAAATTGGTTTTAGAAAATTACACTATAGAAAATGGTCCTGATTTAAAAGTCTACCTTTCTACAACAAATGCTCCAAATACATTCGTTAATTTAGGAAATCTAAATCCTGAAACCGTTTACACAATTCCCAATTCAGTGGATTTGAATGTGTACAAATATGTCTTAATTCATTGTCAGCAATACAATCATTTGTTTGCCATCGCACTTCCAAATTAATTAAAATGAAAAAGTTATTATTTAGTTGTATCATTTTATTTGGCTCATTTGGTTATAGTCAAGGCTGCAGCGACGCGGGTATTTGTTCTATAGGTAACAGTTTTACTTCTGTAATTGATTCTACAAAAAATCAAATAGAAGTAGGGAACGTTTTCGGAAAAGGTGTAGAGGATGTTTTTTACATTTCTCCCTATGTTTCATATACAAGAGCGTTTAATGAGCATTTTTCATTAACAACAAAAATAACCTATTCGCAAGCTTCTGGAAGTTTTGGAACGCGTGGAAATATTGGAGATGCTTTTCTAATTGGGAACTATAAGTTTTTGGAGAAGAATGAGAAGCAATGGAGCACACTTTTAGGAATCAAAATTCCGTTTACTGGAAGTAATGATAAAATTAATAATTTCTCGATTCCTTTGGATTATCAGTCGAGTTTAGGAACTTACGACTTGTTTTTGGGAGCTGATTTCAAATACAAAAAATGGAATTTCAATTCAGTTATTCAAATTCCGGTCATTAATTCTAATGGGAATTCTTATTTTGATGAATATTCCGCTTCCAATGATTTTCCAACTACTAACTTATTTGAAAGAAAATCGGATGTTTTATTCAGAAGTATGTACACGTTTAAATCGAAAAGTCAAAAATTTACTTATAAACCCAATTTTCTTTTTATTTACCATTTAGGAAATGATACTTACGAAGATATTTTTGGAAAACGACAAGAAATTAAAAACTCTGAAGGAATAACAATTAACGCAAATTTCATTTCAAATTATAAAATTAACGACAGGAATAGTATTGAAGCATCCATAGCTTTTCCAGTGGTTTACAGAGAAATTAGACCTGATGGATTAACCAGATCTGTCACTTTAGGGATCAATTATAAATATTCATTTTAAAATTTTAGAATTATGAAAAAGTTTAAATTATCAATCGTTTTATTATTTATAGTCTTTTCCGTTTTTTCTCAAAATCAATCCAAAAGAACTACAGAATTCAATTTAGAAAAGAAAGTAGCTATTCAAGGTTATGATGCCGTTGGATATTTTAAACTAAACAAAGCCATAAAAGGAAAGAAAGAAATTTCTACAACTTACGAAGGTGTAATTTATTATTTTTCAACAGTAGAAAATAAAAATTTATTTATAAAAACCCCTGCAAAGTATGAACCTCAGTATGGTGGTTGGTGTGCTTACGCGATGGGTGATTCAGGTGAAAAAGTTGAAATTAATCCAGAAACTTTTAAAATTGTTGATGGAAAATTATTTTTATTTTACAACGCTTATTTTAACAATACGTTAAAAAGCTGGAATAAAAATGAAGCAACATTAAAAGCAAAAGCAGATGTAAATTGGAAAAAAATAATCAAATAATTATGAATAAATATTTCATCTTAGTTTTAAAAGTAATTGTAGCTATTATTTTGTTACAAACGTTATTCTTCAAATTTTCAGGAAGTGTAGAATCAGTTTATATTTTTGAAAAATTGGGAATGGAACCGATTGGCAGAATAGGTTCTGGGATTGTTGAATTAATTGCTTCAATTTTACTTTTTATAAATAAAACGAGGTTTTATGCAGCATTAACAGTTGTTGGAACGATGTTTGGCGCTATTATTTCACATATATTCATACTTGGAATTGAAGTAATGAATGACGGTGGAACTTTGTTTATTTTGGCTTTAATTACATTGGTTTTTAGCTCAATACTCGCTATTATTTTTGTTTCAGATTTAAAAAAGTTGAATAATAAAGCGATAAATTCTTTATTAAATTAATTGCTATTTTTTTGTTATCACTTTGAATGCACTAGGATTGATTTTTTTATGTTTTTTAAAAAACTTATTAAAATGACTAGGGTCAATAAAACCAAGTTTTTCTGCAATTTCATTGATGTTTAAGTTGCTGTCTTTTAATAAATTTTCAGCTAATTTTAATTTTACTTCAGCACAATATTTTCTAAGTGACATTCCAATATTATGTTTTAAAAACACACTCAAATAATTTGGTGAAATATTAAATTTAGTTGCCAAATAGTTGATCTTCAATTTTTCAGAATCAACTACATTCAAACGAATAAATGCTAAAATTTCTTGTAATTTTTCTTCTTTTCCATAGTTCACTTCAATACTAAAACTGTTTAGAAATTCTTTTTCTAACAGAAATATAATTGATGTAAATAAGCCTTGAACAATTTCTTTATGGAAGGCTTCTTTTTTAATATATATTTCTCTAATTACTGATAATAAATTAAAGAGTGTAACTACATCTGAATTTTGACTTACAATTGAACTATTTATAACGACTTTATTTTTTAAAATTTGGTTGAAAAGAGTAGCAGAAAAATTATTTTTAATATCTTTAAATGATTCCATAAAGTAAGAATCACTAAATTTAATGAAAGTGAAAATGGTTTTTTCTGAAATTTCAAATTCATGTGCATCTTTAGGTGTTAACAAAAACACATCACCAGCTTTATAAGCAAATGAAAGGTCGTTTAAATGATGTATTCCAAAACCTTTTTCAATAAACAATAACTCATAAAAATTATGAGTATGCAATTCATATTCCCAAAACTCTAATTCTAAAGAGAAAATATTTATGGCATTAAAATCTGAAAAGCGTTTCATAAAATAACATTTTTTTACAAATATACAATTGATTCGTACAAATAATCAATTAATTTCTCGTTTTATCTTTGTATAACAAATTTTAAATTATTTCAAAATGAAAAATATATCGAATAAAATATTTGCATTACTTACTTTATCAGTTTTGACATTAAGCTGTAAAGAGAAAAAATCAGAAGTAAAAAAATATTGGCCAAATGATGCACAATTAGTTATTTCTGTATCGATGCAATTTGAAACTGGCGGACAACCAGAAGGTGCTGAAAGTCCATTTTCCGGAAATCCATTACCAAAAGGAAATCCTGATTTACCTGCGGAATCTTGGTTTAGATATGGGGCAAATGAAGGTGTATATAGAATGCTTGATCTTTGGAAAAAACACAACATTTATGTAACTTCACATGTAGTCGGAGAAGCAGCGGTTAAATATCCTGAAATTGCAAAAGCCATAGCAAATGGTGGACATGAAATCGCAGCTCACGGAATGTCGTGGAGTAATCAATGGGATAAAAATTATGCTGAAGAATTAAAATTTGTAAAAGATGGAGTAGAAGTAGTGGAAAAAATCACTGGAAAACGTGCAGTCGGTTATAATGCAAATTGGTTAAGAAGAGGACCAAATACTTTGAAAGTTCTACAAGACTTAAATTTTCTGTATCATATTGACGATTTAAGTCGAGATGAACCTTATATAACAAAAGTTAGAGGGGAAAATTTCGTAGTTATGCCTTATACTTTAAGAAATAATGATATTGTAAACATTGAAGGCAAACATTGGAGTCCAGATCAATATTTAGCACAATTAAAATATGAATTTGATCAATTGTATGCTGAAGGGGCTACAAAAAGAAGAATGATGTCAATCAGTTTACATGATAGAATTGGTGGATCACCTGCAATTATTAAAGTTTTAGAAGAATTTTTAACTTATGCAGAATCAAAATCGGGAGTTGTTTTTATGCGTAAAGATGAAATTGCAAAATTAATTCAAAACGACCCTAACACACCAATTGATACTTCAGAAGCTAAATATAATAAATAAAATTTCAGATTATGAATAAGCAAGAAATATTAGACGCATTTCAGTTTCGTCACGCATGTAAAGAATTTGATAGTTCTAAAATAATTCCAATAGAAGATTTTGAATTTATTTTAGAAACCGCACAACTTTCTCCAAGCTCATTTGGATTTGAACCTTGGCATTTTATTATAGTTCAAGAAAAAAAGTTACGAGAATTATTAAAAGAAAATGCTTGGGGAGCACCCAAAAAGCTAGATACAGCAAGTCATTTCGTAATTGGATTAACAATGAAGCCTACATTAACCAAATGGAATAGTGACTACATCCAAAATTTTATGAAAAATGTACAACAATTGCCAGATGAAATGATAAAAGGCAAAGGAAAATTTTATGAGGAATTTCAAAAATCGGATTATGATTTAACTGACGATAGAAAATTATTCGATTGGGCTTCTAAACAATGTTATATTGCTTTAGCAAATATGATGACTTCTGCTGCCTTAATTGGAATTGACAGTTGTCCGATTGAAGGATTACAACAGAAAGAAATTGATGAAATTTTGAAGAAAGATTTCGGTGTAGATAACAATAAATACGGTGTTTCGTATATGGTAGCTTTTGGTTATAGAGTTGCAGGACCTAAACCAAAAACTAGAAGAAATTTAAATGAAATAGTAACTTGGAAATAACTAATAAAATGGAATTTAAAAACTTATTTTCTACCTATAGAATTAACGATTTAGAAGTAAAAAATCGTTTTCTAATGGCACCAATGACACGTTCAAGAGCATCTCAACCTGGCGATATTCCTAACGAATTAATGGCAAAATACTATGCGCAAAGAGCATCTGCAGGAATCATAATTACAGAAGCTACTCAAATTTCTTTACAAGGAATGGGTTATGCAAAAACACCTGGAATTTATACAAAACAACAAATTGAAGGTTGGAAATTAACCACAAAGGCAGTTCATGAAGCTGGAAGTACTATCTTTTTGCAATTATGGCATGTTGGGCGTGTAAGTTCTTCAAAAGTGAATGGTTTGCAACCTATTGGGCCTTCAAATTTAATGGCTAACAATACGAATGTATATATTTTTGATGGTGCACCAAATGGTGATGCAACTTTCGTACCTGTTGATGAACCTAAAGAAATGACAAAATTAGATATCAATGTGGTTATTGAAGAATTTACAAAAGGTGCTAAAAACGCAATAGAAGCTGGTTTTGATGGTGTTGAAATTCACGGCGCAAATGGCTATTTAATTGACCAGTTTTTAAGAAGTAATAGCAATCAAAGAACGGATGAATACGGTGGAAACCAAGAAAAAAGAATCCGATTTTTAATTGAAATTACAAAAGCAGTAGTTTTAGCTGTTGGAAAAGAAAAAACAGGAGTTCGACTTTCGCCTTTCATTAGTTTTAAAGACATGAACGATCCAGAAATTCTACAAACTATCATGTTAGCAGTTAAAGAATTGAACAAACTAGATATAACATATATTCATCTTTGTGAAGCAGATTGGGATGATGCGCCAAAAATTCCAATAGAATTTAGAGAAAAATTAAGAGCCAATTTCAAAAATACGATTATCGTAACAGGAAACAAAACTCCAGTAGAAGCAGAAGAATTATTAGAAAAAAACTTAGTTGATTTAGTGGGTTTCGGAAGAAAATTTTTAACTAATCCTGATTATCCAGAAAGAGTAAAAAAAAATGCTCTATTAAACGAAATTTCAGATAATCATACTTTATTTGGAGGCGGAACAGAAAGAGGTTATACAGATTACCCTTTCTTAAATTAAATTTTGTAATTTTATCATATAAAATTTAATATTTATGAAAAACTCAATCATTTTATTTGCAGCATTATTAATAATTTCATTTACATCTTGTAATAAAAAAGAAAATACTATAGTTAAAAGGGTAACTGATTCAATTTCTGTGAAGTCTGTAAAAAAATCAAATAAAATTGAATATAATAGCTCCACAATAAATGAAGTGACAGCTAATAAATTGAAAGAGTTTATCAGTGCAAATTATTTAAAACCAGAAGATTTAAAAATATTAGAACCAAATGATAGAAAATTTAGCTTCTATGAAATTGATTTAAATAGTGATAATAAAGTAGAATATTTTGTAAATCTTCAAGGTAATTATTTTAGAGGGTCTGGAGGTGGAACGTTTTTATTATTATCTAATGACATGAAAATAATTGACAATTTCACAGTTATGAATGAACCCATATTCAGAAGTAATCAAAAAACTAATGGTTGGAATGATATTATTTTAATTGGTGATTATGATGAAAATGGAGGAGCTAAAAATTTTTTGCATTTAAAATACGATAAAGAAAAAAGAAAATATCCATCAAATCCCTCTTTAATTAAGAAAATTAAAATGGCTCCAAGTGGTAGCGATTTTTCTATGTGGAATAAAGAATTTAGTATGGCAAAAGTATTTGAATTTTAATAATCTAAAAAAGTAGTCTGAATAGCTAAACAAATTTAATAGTTGTTCAGACTACTATTTTATTCCCAATTTATCTTTCATTTTTAAAAATAATAAAGCAATAGTATATGCATCATCAGCGACAGAATTTCTGTTGCTCATGGCTACATTTAATGATTTACTCATTTCTTCTAAGGAATATTTTTTTTCGTTTGTATCCTTTATTTTATTAAACATTGCTTCAATATCAAAAGCTTCGTTTCTGATATTACCTAATTTCATTCTGCTTAAGGCTTTATTTAGCATTTCAATATCAAAATCTACCCGATGACCAATTAAAATAGAATTACTTAAATAGTTTAATAAGGTTTCAACGGCATTATTTTCGAATACTTTTTCAATTTTACTTACTGAAATGAATTCGTTATCAATATCTAATTCGGTGTGTCTTTTATGAATTACAAAAACTTCAAAGGAATCTTTAATAATAATTCTGTTGTCAATCACCGAAGTAGCTGCAACAGACATAATTACATCTTTTTCAGTATCTAAACCAGATGTTTCCATACTAATAACCACATATTTTGTTGCCGGATTCTTAAAAGAATCGGTGTATTTTTTCCAAAATTCAGGATATTCTTTATTAAATAATTTTGATAGCATATGGTTTATGAAAATCTAGTTAATTTGTATTTATCTTTGATTAAATCGATAACATTATCAATTTCTGCAACGGCTTTTTTTAATTCTTCTTTATCAATTTTCGATAATTTAGAAGTATCAATGAATGCACCATCGTTATCATTTAAAATTCCTTCTTTTGTTCTGAATTCTTGCAGTTTGATGTAGTTTTCGGCAAAATCAAGGTATTTTTCAGCATTTTTCGGGTCAGTTATCGCCATTTGCTTAAATCGTAAAAAGGTATTATTAACACCTTTTAGGTTGTGACTTAAAGCAAAAATTCTCGCAGCATCAATGTAAAATTGTAACCCTTTTTGTTTCAAATTGAATTTATCTTTATGAACTCCATTTTCTTCCACAGCAAATTTCTTGAAAAAAGTGAGTGGTGGTGGAGATTTCAATAACTGATTTCCAATATAATCGAAAAATATCTTGTTGTTGGTTAAACTTTGATGAATGGCTATTTCTAAAGAATCTTTAATTTTAGTTTCTCCATAAATATATTCGAAATCGAAGAAAATCCCACTAAAATCAGACATATTTTCACCTGGCGATTTGATGCAATTGCTATAAATTGCTGTAAAATCTGATAAAGATTTACACCATTTGATATTGCTTGCCAAATGATCGTAAGGACAAGGTTTATAACCTAATAACTCCATATTTGAAATCACCATTTTAGCTAATTGTACGAAATAAAACTTCACATCACGATGTTTTTCAGCCGCAACATCTTCATAAACAATCATATTATCTTGATCACTCAAAACCAATTGCTCTTTACGTGCTTGACTTCCCAAAGCCAACCAAACAAAACGTGCAGGAGGTGAGCCTAATTTTTCTAAACATAACTTAATACATTGCTGAATAATTGAATGTAAAATTCCACCAGCCGTATTATTGATATGAAAAATCGGAATATTTTTGGTAAATGAATTCTGAATGACAAATAAATATTTCGAATGAACATATTTTAGTTCTTCAAAATTCTTAGCATTTCTAATTTCATCAATTAAAACGCCAGGATTATTAGATTGCGATTTGATGATATCACGTTCAGAAATCATTCCTTTAACGCGAGTATTTTCTGTGCCATCTTCAGTAACTAATAAATAATCCGTATCATTTTTAAGTAACAATAACTGAGCTTCAGCAACTGAAATAGATTCTTCCACAATTGTCACATTTTGTTGCATAATTGTGGTGCAGTCAGCTTCTAAATTTATAATTCCGAAAGCAATTTTCTTTTTAAAATCGGCATCAGTAATTAAACCATTTATTCTAGCGTTATTGGTAACAATTGCGTAAGATTTATTAGTTTCTACCATTTTTTTAGCAACAGTAGAAATATTGGTATGAATAGGAACTAATAGTGGATTTTTATCGTAATCTAATTCTTGAAAATAAGAAAAATCAGTTAATTCAGATTCCGAACCAGCTTCAGAAATAGCTTTTAAATTTTGATAATTTTCACCAGTAGATTTTGTTTGTTCAGAAAAACTTTCTAAGAAGTAATCCATCACAACAGCATATTTAGCCAACAAAGGTTTAAATAATACAATTGGAATCGCATAAACTACAGCATCTTCATTGGCTATAGAATTTAAAGAATAATTATTTTTTGCAAAAAACGGACGTAATCCAAAAATAGAACCCACATAACATTTTGAGACTAAAGCTTCTTGAGCATCAATAATTTTTGTTAAATGGATAATTCCAGAATTTACGATGTAGAAATTTTTATGTAATTCATCGTTTATTTTGAATAATCGTTTCGATTTTTCTAAATAAATAATTTCGCTTTGTGAAGCAATATCTAATAAATCGCTGTATTGCACAGTTTTAAAAGGATCGTATTGCTGTAAAAAGTCTACAATATTTTCTGCAAAGGTATTCTTCATAATTTTGGAGTAGTAAATACACATCAAATTTAAACAAATATATCAATAGTGAAAGACTTAATTTAAAATAATCTATTGAACTTATACTGATTGTATTTTACTAATTTTAACATAACTGATTAAAAAACAACAAGATATAGTGTAGTGATTAAAAAAGTGTTCATAAAATATGGTCATAAATTTTAAAAAGATAAAGATAAATATCAACTATTAAAAGTTATTCAAATAGCTTAAAGAAAAAAAATCTAATTTTGTAAGAAATAAAACTACTATTCTTTTGAAAAATATCTTAATCATTGATGACGAAGAAAAACTTCGCGGACTTCTTGGTCGAATTGTAAAATCAGAGGGATTTGAAGTTATTGAAGCACCAGATTTAAAATCGGGTTTCAAAAAATTAGAGCAAAACGATATTGATGTAGTGCTTTGTGATGTAAAACTTCCTGATGGAAATGGGGTTGATTTTCTTCAAAAAATAAAAGCAAATTTTCCACTTACAGAAGTGATTCTTTTAACGGCTTATGGCAATATTTCAGATGGCGTTCAAGCTATGAAAAATGGCGCTTTTGATTATATTGTAAAAGGCGATGACAATGACAAAATTATTCCATTACTCTATAAAGCAATTGAAAAAGTACACTTACAAAAGAAAGTCAAACAACTTGAAAAAAGAATTTCTGACACCTATTCTTTCGATACAATTATAGGAAAATCTAAAGCCCTTGAACAAGTTATTGATTTAGCTAAAAAAGTGGCAAAAACCAATTCAACAGTTTTGTTAACAGGTGAAACGGGAACTGGAAAAGAAGTATTTGCACAAGCCATTCACGAAAATAGTTCACACGCAAACAAATCGTTTGTAGCCTTAAATTGCAGTACTTTCAGTAAAGAGATTTTAGAAAGCGAATTATTCGGACACAAGCAAGGTGCGTTTACTGGAGCTACAAAAGACAAAAAAGGATTTATAGAAGAAGCCAATGACGGAACTCTTTTTCTAGATGAAATTGGAGAAATGCCTTTAGAATTGCAAGCTAAATTACTTCGTGTGTTAGAAACCAATCAGTTTATTCCAATTGGTGATACAACTCCAAAAAAATCAAATTTCCGATTAATTGCTGCTACTAATAGAAATTTAAAGGAAGAAAGCGAAGCACATCGTTTTCGTTCCGATTTGTATTTCCGATTAAATATTTTTGAAATCAATATTCCACCATTACGAGAACGAGTTAAGGATATTGCACCTTTAGTTCATTTCTTCGTAGATAAATTTTCGTCTGCTATCAACAAAAAAACATTACAAGTAGATGATAACTTTCTTCACAAATTAGAAGTATATCATTGGCCAGGAAATGTACGTGAGCTAAAAAATGTGATTGAAAGAGCTGTAATATTAGCTAATGACGACATATTAACAGTTGATGTTCTGCCATACGAAATGCAACATCAATCGGATCATTCTACCAAATCGATGTCGGCATTTTCAATGAATAGTGTTGAAAAATTGCATATTCAAAAAGTTTTGAATCATACCAAAGGCAATAAAGCAGAAACGGCCAGATTGCTAGAAATTGGCATCGCTACTTTATATAGAAAATTAGACGAATATAATATTCAATAGAATATCTTATCATTTTAATAAAAGCCTATCATTTTGATAGGCTTTTTTATTGGCATGAACTTGCGTGAAAACTAATATCTTATTGTTTTACAGCGGTTTACTTGTTTTGTTTTATTTATGGAATACATTTTGGCAGTAGCGATGAAGAATAAATAAATTCATCACTATGAAAACTAAAATAAAAACCATTTACAAACAAGCCGAACGTTTTGCAGAGCTTACCAACAAAGCTATTGTTTCGGGAAACATTTCAAGAGCAAAGAAACTCTTAAACATTGCTGAAAATCTTTTAGTAACAGGAAGTAAGGAAACTAAAGAAGTGATTGCAACGGTTTACATCTATTCTGTTTCCTCATTCATGGAAATTCGCCATTGTAGCATTTCAAATTTATTTCCTAAAACACTAAAAGCCGAATATGTGAAGCAAATTAATGCCATTTCCGCTTAAATTCTAATTTTAAATCCATTATATGATAAGTACAATTCTCTTACTCGCATTAGGAATTTTCCTTTTTGCAATCTTTTTTAAATCGGTCGAATTTTTTGAAAAAATCTAAATTATGATAGCACTATTTATTGTCGCTTTAGCCGTTTTTGGCTATTTGGTTTATGTTTTAATTAAACCCGAAAAATTTTAAAATGAACAAGGCAAAATTTAAAGAATTTATACTAATTGCTTTTGCTTGGTTATTTGCATTTGCTATGGTTTACTTTGTTTATATGAAAGCCAAAAATTTATTAAATAACAAATAATTAATTATGAACACAGAAATTTTTGGAGTCGTAACAGTTTTTCTTCTAACTATAGTTTTAGCTATTCCTGTTGGAAAATATATAGCAAAAGTATATGAAGGAGAAAAAACGTTTTTAGATTTCATTTTTAATCCAATTGAACGCTTGATTTTTAAAATAAGTGGTATCAATGACAAAGAAGAAATGAATTGGAAACAACATCTAAAAGCACTTTTAAGTGTCAATTTAGGTTGGTTTATTCTTTGTTTTTTTGTTTTACTTTTTCAAGGAAATTTACCACTCAACCCAGATGGAAATCCTTCCATGAGTCCCGATTTAGCTTTTAATACAGCTATTTCATTCGTAGTAAATTGTAATTTACAGCATTATTCTGGCGAATCAGGCTTGTCTTATTTAGGTCAATTAATGTTGATGTTTTTACAATTTGTTTCAGCTGGTGTAGGAATGGCAGCTGCCGCAATGGTTTTCAACGCCATGAAAGAAAGAACAACGGAACATTTAGGTAACTTCTATAATTACTTTATCAAAAGTTGTACTCGTGTTTTATTACCACTTTCAGCCATTGTTGCTGTTGTATTGATTTTCAATGGAACACCAATGACCTTTGAAGGTAAAGATCAAATTACAACTTTACAAGGTGATATTATTGAAGTTTCTCGTGGTCCGGCAGCGACATTTATTAGTATTAAACATATTGGTACAAATGGAGGTGGTTTTTTCGGAGCGAATTCGGCACATCCTTTAGAAAACCCAACGTACCTTACTAATGCAGTGGAACTTTGGGCGCAACTAATTATTCCATTTGCTATGATTTTTGCTTTAGGATTTTATCTGAAAAAACGAAAATTATCTTACGTGGTTTTTGGAGTAATGACAATCGGTTTCTTACTCTTAGTGATTCCAACCATGACTTCCGAGTTAAACGGAAATCCAGCTATTGAAAGAATGGGAATTACCCAAACTACAGGAGCAATGGAAGGTAAGGAAGTGCGATTTGGTCCAGCTATTTCAAGTTTTTGGAGTATTGCTACAACGGTAATTTCAACAGGTTCAGTTAATAGTATGCACGACAGTTCTATGCCAATTTCTGGTTCCATGCAATTATTAGCTATGATGGTAAATGCCTTTTATGGAGGTTGTGGTGTAGGTTGGTTGAACTTTTATATTTTCATTATTCTTGCCGTTTTCATTTCGGGATTAATGGTTGGTAGAACGCCTGAGTTTTTAGGAAAGAAGATAGAAGCTCGAGAAGTTAAAATTGCAGCCTTTATTGCTATTCTTCATCCTTTATTGATTTTATCTGGAACAGCTTTAGCTTCTTATTTTGCTGCTAATGATACTCCAATGGGATATTGGTTTAGCGGAAATGCAACAGGTTGGTTAAATAATCCAGGTAATCACGGGTTTTCAGAAATGTTATATGAGTTTACCTCAAGTGCTGCCAATAATGGTTCTGGTTTTGAAGGTTTAAGTGATAACAATCCGTTTTGGAATATCACTACAGGAATTGTATTACTATTAGGAAGATTTTTACCAATTATCGGTCCACTTGCGATTGCAGGATTATTAGCTAGTAAAAAATACATTCCAGAAAGTGCAGGAACTTTAAAAACAGATACAACTATTTTCGGAATTATGGTTTTTGCTGTAATTGCAATTATTGCGGCACTTTCTTTCTTTCCAGCTTTGGCTTTAGGTCCATTAGCAGAATATTTTACAATAAAATAATTTAAATAAAATGAGTAAAAATAAATCCAATTCATTATTTGAAAGTCAGCAAGTAAAAGAAGCTTTAGTGCAATCTTTTGTAAAGCTTAACCCGAAAGTAATGTTCAAAAATCCAGTCATGTTTACGGTGGAGATTGGAACTGCCATTATGTTCATTATGTGTATTGCCATTTTAATGGGTGCGCAAAATCAAGGTAGTTTTATCTATAATTTCATCGTGTTTATAATATTGTTTTTAACACTTTTGTTTGCCAATTTTGCAGAAGCTATTGCCGAAGCAAGAGGAAAAGCACAAGCCGATAGTTTAAGAAAAACAAGAGAAGAAACACCTGCTAAAAAAGTGTTAGTCCTTGGAAAAATTAGTTCAAGCGATATTGAAATGATTTCTTCTTCGCAACTTAAAAAAGGAGATATGTTTTTCTGTGAAGCAGGAGATGTAATTCCTACAGATGGAGAAATTATTGAAGGTTTAGCCACAATAGATGAAAGTGCTATTACTGGAGAAAGTGCTCCTGTTATTCGTGAAGCTGGTGGCGATAAAAGTTCAGTAACTGGTGGAACAAAAGTATTAAGCGATAGAATAACCGTAAAAGTAACTACTGAACCTGGTGAAAGTTTTCTAGATAAAATGATTGCTTTGGTAGAAGGTGCCAGTCGTCAAAAAACACCTAATGAAATTGCCTTAACTATTTTGTTAGCCGCTTTTACTTTAATTTTCGTAATTGTTTGTGTGACTTTAAAACCATTCGCAGATTATGCTAACGCGCCAATTACAATTGCTGCTTTTATCTCACTTTTTGTGTGTTTAATTCCAACAACCATTGGCGGATTATTATCAGCTATTGGTATTGCTGGAATGGACAGAGCCTTACGAGCAAACGTAATTACAAAATCTGGAAAAGCGGTGGAAACTGCTGGAGATATTGATGTGTTACTTTTAGATAAAACAGGTACAATTACTATCGGAAATAGAAAAGCTACTAGTTTTTATCCTACGAATGGTGTTTCTAAAGAAGATTTTATTCAATCAGCGGTTTTAAGTTCTTTAGCCGATGATACTCCAGAAGGAAAGAGTATTGTAGAATTGGCAGGAAATGAAGTAGCTCAAAAACTTTCTATTGATGGTGCAACTTTAATCAAATTTACAGCCGAAACCAGAACTAGTGGTGTGGTTTTAAAAGACGGAACCAATATTAGAAAAGGAGCACAAGATGCTGCTAAAAACATTTCGGAACAAGCGGGACATAAATTTCCTGAAGACACGGCTAAACAAGTAATAGAAATTTCTTCTAATGGTGGAACGCCTTTAGTGGTGATTAAAAACAGTCAAGTTCAAGGTGTAGTGGAATTGCAAGACATCATCAAAACAGGAATGAAAGAACGTTTTGATCGTTTGCGAAAAATGGGTGTAAAAACCGTTATGGTTACAGGTGATAATCCATTAACAGCCAAATTTATTGCAGAAAAAGCAGGTGTTGATGATTTTATTGCTGAAGCGAAACCAGAAGACAAAATGAACTACATCAAAAATGAACAACAAAACGGAAAATTAGTTGCCATGATGGGTGATGGTACTAATGATGCACCCGCTCTTGCTCAAGCTGATGTTGGTGTAGCCATGAATAGTGGAACTCAAGCAGCAAAAGAAGCAGGAAACATGGTGGATTTGGATAATGATCCAACCAAGCTAATTGAAATTGTTGAAATTGGAAAACAATTATTAATGACAAGAGGAACACTAACTACTTTCTCAATTGCTAATGATGTGGCTAAATATTTCGCTATTGTTCCTGCACTTTTTATTGGATCTATTCCAGCGTTACAAGGTTTGAATATTATGCGTTTACATAGTCCAGAAAGTGCCATTTTATCAGCGGTTATTTTTAATGCTATCATCATTCCAATATTAATTCCGTTAGCATTACGAGGTGTGGATTACAAACCAATCGGAGCAAGTGCCATTCTAAAAAGAAATCTTTTGATTTATGGTTTAGGAGGAATAATTATACCTTTTATTGGTATCAAATTGATTGATTTAGTGGTAGCTATGTTTTTTTAAAAAATGAAATAAAATGAAAAATATAGTATCAATACTCATCATTCCCATACTGATTCCATTAAAATTACGCGGAGTAGGTTACAAATCAGTTGGAACAAATACTTACTTAAAAAGTAATCTTATACTTTATGTTTTGGGAGGATTGATGGTTCCGTTTATTGGAATCAAATTGATAGAAGTAGTTATAACAATGTTCTTTAAAAATTAAATAAAATGAAAAATATAATATCAATACTAAAATTTACTGTTTTAATAGTAATTTTGTTTGCAGTCATCTATCCTTTGACCATCTTAGGGATTGCCCAATTTGCTCCAAACCAAGGTAAAGGAGAAACCCTTTCGGTAAATGGTAAAGTGGTTGGATATCAAAAAATAGGTCAAAAGTTTGATAAACCAAACTATTTTTGGGGTCGACCATCAGCTGTAGAGTATAATGCAGCAGGAAGTGGCGGAAGCAATAAAGGAGCAAGTAATGCCGAATATTTAGCTCTAGTTCAAAAAAGAATTGATACTTTTTTAGTGGTTCATCCCTATTTGAAAAAATCGGAAATACCTACTGATATGGTAACCGCATCTGGAAGTGGATTAGATCCAAATATTTCACCACAAGGTGCTTTAATTCAAGTAAAAAGAGTAGCTGATGCCAGAAAATTATCTGAAGAAAAAGTAAAACAATTAGTAGAAAAAATGAGTAACAAACCAAAAGTTATGGGAACTGAAACCGTAAATGTTTTAGAATTGAACATCGCTTTAGATCAATTGAAATAAAAAATTAAATGAAAAAAATAATATTGACAGCTTTAGGAGCTTTCGGATTTACAATAGGTAACGCTCAAGAAGCAGCAAAAGAGAAAAGTCCATTAACCTTTTCAGGATATTTAGAAACCTATTACAGTTACGATTTCGGAAATCCAGATAATCATTTGCGACCAGGATTTGTATACAGTCATAATAAACACAATGAGTTAAACCTGAATTTAGGAATGGCAAAAGTAAATTATGCCAAAGACAATATCAGAGGAAACTTTGCATTAATGGGCGGAACGTATGCCCAATATAACTTAGCAGCCGAACAAGATTTAATGAAAAATATCTATGAAGCGAATGTTGGAGTTAAAATTTCATCAAAACATAATTTATGGGTTGATGCAGGAGTTATGCCTTCTCATATTGGTTTTGAAAGTGCTATTGGAAAAGATTGTCAAACTTTAACTCGAAGCCTATTAGCAGATAATTCACCTTATTATGAAGCAGGTGCAAAAATCGGCTATACTTCTAAATCTGAAAAATGGTATTTAGCAGCCATGTATTTAAACGGTTGGCAACGTATTCAAAAAGTGGATGGGAATCAAACGCCAGCTTTTGGAACGCAAGTAACTTACAAACCATCTGGAAAAACGACATTAAATTGGAGTACTTATGTAGGAAATGAACAACCAGATAGTATTAAAAAATGGCGTTATTTCAATAATATTTACGGTCAATTTAAAGTTTCTGAAAAAACCAATTTAATAGCTGGTTTTGATATTGGAGCGCAACAAACTCTAAAAGGTAGCCATGCTTATGAAACTTGGTATTCACCTGTTATTATCGCACAATATAAACCAACGGCTAAAATTCAATTAGCAGCAAGAGGTGAGTATTATCAAGATAAAAACGGAGTAATTATCGCTACAGGAACCGCAAACGGTTTTAAAACTTTCGGCTATTCTGCTAACTTTGATTATCTAGTTTCGGATCATGCTATGTTCAGAATTGAAGCACGTTCCTTAAATAGTAAGGATGCTATTTTCTTAAGAAACAATAATCCAACAGAAAGTAATTTCTTTATTACTACTTCTTTGGCTATTTCTTTCTAGTTAAAGTATAATATAATTTACAAATCCTACAAGGTTAATTTGGACCTTGTAGGTTATTTTCATTAACTATGGATGCTGAAAAAGAAAAAAACGTAAAACATTTTCTAGATTTAATTCAAAAATCTAGAAAAGGAAAATTCAAAGTCTATATTGGAATGAGCGCAGGTGTGGGTAAAACGTATCGTATGCTACAAGAAGCACATACGCTTTTGAAGAAAGGCATTGATGTTAAGATTGGTTATGTTGAAACGCATAATCGGAAAGAAACGCACGAATTATTGGCTGGACTTCCCGTAATTCCAAGAAGAACCATTTTCTATAAAGGAAAAGAATTGGAAGAAATGGATGTGCAAGCCATTATCAATCTTCGTCCAGAAATTGTCATTGTGGATGAATTAGCCCATACAAATATTGAAGGAAGCAAAAATGAAAAACGCTGGCAAGATGTTTTAGAAATTTTAGATGCTGGAATTAATGTGATTTCCGCAGTCAATATTCAACATATTGAAAGTTTAAATCAAAATGTAAAAGACATTACTAATGTTGATGTTCAAGAACGAGTTCCAGATAATGTGTTGCGATTAGCAGATGAAGTAGTAAATATCGACTTAACTTCAGATGAATTAATCACACGATTAAAAGAAGGGAAAATTTATACTGAAGATAAAATTCAGGCGGCATTAAATAACTTTTTCAAATCCGATCAAATCCTTCAATTAAGAGAACTTGCTTTGAAAGAAGTGGCCAGTCAAGTGGTTCGAAAAGTAGAAAATGAAGTACCAAAAAATGTAGCTTTAAGACACGAAAAGCTTTTAGCTTGCATCAGTAGTAATGATAAAACGGCCAAAAGAATAATCAGAAAAGCTGCGCGTTTAGCTAGTTATTATAACAGTAATTGGTATGTTTTATACATTGAAACGCCAAATGAAAGTAGTGATAAAATTGCATTGGACAAACAACGCTATTTAATCAATAACTTTAAGCTTGCAACCGAGTTAGGAGCAGAAGTTATAAAAGTTCAAAGTTCTAATATAACGGATGCTATATTAGATATTGTGGAACAAAAAGACATTACAACGGTTTGCATTGGAAAACCACACTTAAATTTATTTAAAGTAATTTTGTCTACTAATGTATTTAATAAATTATTAAATAATCTTTCATCATCTAATATTGATCTTGTAATTCTTTCCTAATGAGAATAAAAACTAAATTAAATCTAGGGGTAGGAGTGTTGTTCTTACTAATTATAATACTTTCTATAATAAGTGCTTTTTATATATATTCTATAAAAAAAGACACCCAAAATATCATTAAAGCTAATTACGAAACATTAGAGTATTCTAGAAATATGCTTTTAGCTTTAGATGAAATTAAGGAGAAGGATTCAAAATCTGTTGCTTTTTTTGAAGTCAATTTGAAAAAGCAGTTGAGTAACATTACTGAAGATGGTGAAAATAAAGCTACTTATAAATTAAGAGATAACTTTAATTCTCTTAAAACCAATATGCTAAACGATAGTATTAAATTTCAAATACATCAAAATATTTTTGAGATTATGAAACTTAATATGGACGCCATTAAACAAAAAAGTGATGTAGCAAAAAAAACAGCAGAAACCGCCAACTTTTGGGTGATTATTATTGGAACATTATGTTTTCTTATAGCCTTTAATTTATTGGTTAATTTGCCAAATAATATAGCAAATCCGATTAAAGAATTAACCACAAGTATTCAAGAAATTGCGAATAAAAACTATTCTGAACGGGTACATTTTATAGATCATAATGAATTTGGAGATTTGGCTGATTCATTTAATACAATGGCAGAAAAACTGGAAGAATATAATAGTACTAATTTGTTTAAATTGTTGTTTGAAAAGAAACGATTAGAAACCTTAATTAATAATATGCACGATCCAATTATCGGATTAGATAATGAGGATAGTATTCTATTTGTAAACAATGAAGCCTTAAAAATTATTGGATTAAAAAAGGAAGATGTCATAGGTAAATCGGCTCTTAAATTAGCTTTAGAAAACGATTTGATACGAACGCTATTAAACACTAAAAATAACTCACAGAAATCAGCACCAATAAAAATATTTGCTGATGGAAAAGAAAGTTATTTTGAAACAGAAACAGTTAATATAACAATCACACCAACTGGAGAAGATAAAACGATTGATATTGGTGATGTAATTATTTTAAGAAATATTACTATTTTTAAAGAATTAGATTTCGCTAAAACTAATTTTATTGCAACCGTTTCACACGAATTGAAAACTCCAATATCGTCAATTAAATTCAGTTTACAATTGTTAGAAAAAGCTGAAACAGGAGACATCAATGAAGATCAAAAACAATTAATTGAGAGCATTAAAGATGACAGTCAAAGACTTTTAAAAATTACGGGGGAATTATTAGATATGTCTCAATTAGAAACAGGAAACATTCATTTAAGTATCGAAAAAAGTAATCCCTATCACATTGTAAATTATGCTTTAGAAGCGGTAAAAGTTCAAGCAGAGCAGAAACAAATTAATCTTATTGTTGAAGCTGAAAATGATTTACCTGACATTAAAGCAGATAGTGAAAAAACAGGCTGGGTTTTAATCAATTTTCTAACGAATGCCATTACATATTCTTCAAGTAACAGTCAAATTCTTGTCAAATTAAAAAAAGAAAAAAATCAAGTTGTATTTCAAGTTATTGATAATGGAAAAGGAATTGATAAACGTTACCAATCGAAAGTTTTTGATAAATATTTCCAAATTCCTGGAAGCAACAAATCTGGTACTGGTTTAGGTTTAGCAATAAGTAAAGAATTTATTGAAGCTCAAAATGGGAGTATTGCTATTGAAAGTGAACTAGGTTTAGGTAGTACTTTTAGTATTGGTTTGAATGTGTTTTAAATGAATATATATTATTTAAAACACATGTTTAATATTTGAAGTAATTGATATGGACTTAAATATTCTATTAAACTTATATTCACTGCATTTTGTTCTTTTTTTTACCTCAATCTCATAATAATATAACGTTTGCAAATGTTTTCTAAAAATAATGTTCATAGATAATGTTCATGAATTTTGTTTTGTACATTTATATTTGATTTCAATTCTTTGCTATTTGAATGAATTAGTATAGAACCCAATATTATTATAGGTTTACTACTTTTTGCTTAATAATTATTTAACATTTTAAATCTAAGACTTACATAATAGTAACATAAAATTAACTTGTATTTTTTACATATATTAAAATTATATCGTCTTTTTGCGTAATAAATTTAATATTTGTAAAAATGAAAACAAGATTTAAAAAATTATTATTATTCGTATTGTTAAACACTGTGGGTTTTTGTTTTGCTCAACAACAATCTATTAGTGGTTTTATTTATGATGACAATCAAGCATTACCAGGTGCTTCGGTAACACTTTTAGGATCAAATAAAGTAACAACTACTGAAGTAGATGGTTCTTTTAAATTGAATGGTTTACCAATTGGTGAAGTTACTTTAAAATTCAGTTATTTAGGTTACGGAAGTTACGAACAAACGTTTGATTTAAAATCTGGTTCTGCAATTAATATTGGGATTATTAGATTAGAATCAGGTGTAAATGAAATTGAAAAAGTAGTTGTTTATTCTTCTCAAAAGAATAGTGAATCTAGAGCTTTGTCAATGCAAAGAAAAGCAGTAAATATTATGAATGTTATTGCTGCTGATGGTATTGGTAAACTCCCAGATAGAAATGCAGCTGAAACTGTTCAAAGAATTCAAGGTGTATCTATTGAAAGAGATCAAGGTGAAGGACGCTTTGTTTCATTGCGTGGACTTCCTCCATTTTGGGCTTCAACTACAATTAACGGAAATAGAATTCCAACTGCAGAAGAAGAAACAACTTCTAGAGCTACTGCATTTGATTTTTTCCCATCGGAACTTATATCATATGTACAAGTAAACAAAGCATTTACTCCAGATATTGAAGCAGATGGTATTGGTGGAAGTGTTAATTTTATTACACAAACGGCTCCTTTAAAAAATAGTTTTAATGCAACTATTGGAGGTGGTTATAATGACAAATCTGGTAAAGGAATCTATAATACATCTTTAACTTATGGTGGAAGAACAAAAGATAAAAAATTTGGTTATTTATTCAATTTAACTAAGTTCAATAGAAATTGGTCAACTGATAATTTTGAAGCAAGAAGAAACGGTGATCAAGGTGTTTTTAGAATGGAGTTGAGAGATTATAACGGTATTCGTAAAACGACAGGAGTAAATGTAGCTTTTGAACACAACCCAACATCTAAAGATAAAATATATTTAAAAGCATTATATGGATCTTTAAATGATGATGAAACGCATTACAAACACAGAGTTCGTTTTGATAAATTTAATTCCACAACTAATGCAGCAAGAGTTGAATTGCAAAACATACATAATGTATTAATAACTGAGTTAAAATCTGTAACATTAGGAGGTAAGCATGAATTGAGTAAAAGTAAAATAGATTGGGATTTATCTGTATATGAAAATGAATTTAAATATGGTAATATACCTGATAAAGAAAACAAATCATATTATGTAATTAAATTCACTCAAAATAATGTTGGAATTGACCCAAGCTACATTCAAAATAATGGAGTAGGACCTAGAGCATATTGGGCTGCTGATGGTGGGAAATTAGATTATAAAAATCCAGATGCTTTGTTTGGTTTTTATAGTGATCCAAATTTTAAAATGGATGCGACCAAAATGAGATTTGCAGATTTAGAGTTTTATAAAGTATCAGTTATTGAACGTGATAATATTGTAGCTGCTTTTAATCATGAAATTAATGCTTCGGAAAAATTCACATTAAAATACGGTTTAAAATTTAGAGATAAAGAAAGAATAGCTCGTTTTTCAGATTTGTTTTACACATGGAATAATGGAACAGCTCCTTTATTGTCAGACTATAGTAATTATATAACCACTCAACCAAATGGGACAGATTATTTAAATGAAATGAATACTTCTATTGGAAATTCTTTTGGACCAGTTTTGTCTACGGATGGAATGAATGCTTTTTGGAATCAAAATCAGTCTAATTTGTCTGTAAGTGCTGCTGATTCTGAAGCATTAGAATTTAATAAAGGTTTAGGTAGAAACTTTGATGTTCATGAAACTCATGCAGATGCTTACACAATGGGTACATACAAAATTACAGATAAATTGACTGTTTTAGGTGGCGTTAGATTATCTAACACTAACACAGTAGTTGATGGATATAATGTTGTAGATAACAAACTAATAGAGGTTCAAAATGAAAAAAAATATTTAGCAATATTACCAATGTTACACGTTAAATATGAAGTTAACAACGATGTAAATGTCCGTTTCGCAGCAACAAGAACATTTTCTAGACCTAACTTCGGAGATATCACACCTGGTGGTACTTTCATTGAGGCGGATAATGAATTTAAAGGAGGAAATCCTAATTTGAATCCAACGTATTCTCTAAATTTTGATTTAATGGGAGAATATTATTTCTCTAATGTTGGAGTGGTTAATGCTGGTGTATTTTATAAATCAATTACTGACCCAATTTTTCAAGATTCATTTATTGGAAATTATAATGGGTTAACTGGAGTTCAATTTACAGCTCCAAATAATGCAGGAAATGCTTGGCTAGGAGGTTTTGAAGCTGGAATAATGAGACGTTTTGACTTTCTTCCAGGCTTTTTAAAATACTTCGGTACTCAGTTAAATGCAACATTAATGACATCAGAAATGGAAAAACCAAGTGGTCGTAAAGTAGCACTTCCTTATCAAGCAAAACAATTATATAATGCTCAATTGTTCTTTGAAAAAGGAGGATTCAATATTAGAGCTGCTTATAATTTCAAAGGGAAATATGCTATTGAGTATGCTGAAGAAGACATAAACGATTTGTATTATGGAAAATATAGCACTTTAGACGCTGGATTGTCTTACAGAGTAACTAAATATTTAACATTATTTAGCGATGTAAACAATATTTTAAACAAACCATTGATTTATCATTTTGGAAATAGTGAAGATCGTCCAGAACAAGTAGAATATTATGGTATTAGAGGAAGTTTTGGAGCTAAATTCAACTTTTAGTACATAGATTTTTAAGTAAATGAAAATATTAAAAAACAATAAAAATTATATTATTCCAAAAGCTGCTTTTGCGGCTTTTGGAGTATATTTTTGCATGTATGCTTTCAGAAAACCTTTTACTGTAGCAACCTTTGAAGGAATTTCTTATTTTGGAATTGATTATAAAGTACTATTAATTATAGCTCAAGTTTTTGGGTATTTTATTTCAAAGTTTCTAGGGATAAAAATTATTTCTGAACTTAATGAAACGAAAAGATTACGCTATTTAATTGCTTTTATTTTACTTGCAGAGTTGTTTTTGTTCTGCTTTGCAGTAGTTCCCAAGCCTTATAATATTTTATTTATGTTTCTAAATGGTTTACCACTTGGAATGATTTGGGGAATAGTGTTTTCTTATATCGAAGGAAGAAAAGCAACGGAAATATTAGGGTTAATTCTTTGTTCAAGTTTTGTAGTGTCTTCAGGATTTGTAAAATCTGTTGGGAAATTCATGTTAGATGTTTTTCAAGTAGATGAATTATGGATGCCCTTTCTTACAGGTTTGTTGTTTTTATTACCATTACTGTATTTTGGAAGATTGTTGGAAAGATTGCCAAAACCTACTGATGATGACATTGCATGTAAATCAGAACGATTGCCTCTTGGACGCAAAGGAAGAAGAAAATTGTTGCAAACTTTTTCTTTACCATTAGTTTTTCTATCAATAGTTTATGTTAGTTTAACTGTAGTTCGCGACTTTAGAGACAATTTTGCACGTGAAATTTGGGATGCTTTAGGATATGAAAATTCTAGTTCGATTTATACTTTTAGTGAAATTCCAATCGCAATAACTGTTTTAATACTTTTAAGCAGTTTAATTGCCATTAAGAATAACCAAAAAGCATTTGTGTATTATCATTATATGATTGTTTTAGGTTTGTTAGCAGTTGGTCTTTCCACATTTGCTTTTATAAATCACTATATGTCGCCTTTTAACTGGATGATGCTTTCGGGAATAGGTATGTATTTGTGTTATATACCTTTTAATGGTATATTTTTCGATAGAATGATAGCTACCTTTAAGATAAAAGGAAACGTTGGATTTCTAATATACTTTATAGATTCTATTGGTTATTTGGGAAGTATAGCAGTGCTTTTATATAAAAATTTTGGAACACAATCAGAATCATGGTTGAATTTTTACTTAAAACTAAACTTTGTTTTGGTAGTAATAGGTGTTTCCTCAATACTTTTTGCTTTGTTTTTCTTTCAAAAAATTAAGAATAAAAATAAGATTAAAACTAATTTAAAAATGAATATTGTAAAAATATAAATATAGAAATGATGAAATATGATTTAATTGTAGTAGGTGGCGGTATTTTAGGAACATTTCATGCCTATCATGCTTTGAAGAAAAATTTAAAAGTTCTTTTAGTGGAACGAAACAGTCTTCCACAGGGAGCAACAGTTAGGAATTTCGGGCAAGTAGTTCCTTCTGGAATGGATTTAAAATGGCAAAATTTTGGTAGAGAAAGTTTAGCAATTTATAAAGAATTACAATCCCTAACTGATTTAACTGTTCGTCAGAATGGAACTATTTACATTGCATCAAATGATGAAGAAATGCAATTGATTGAGGAATTAAGCCAAATTAATAAATCAAATAGTTACGAATCACACTTATTAACTAAAAACGATTGTTTAAAAAAATTCGATGGTTTGCGTTCAGATTATTGCAAAGGAGGTTTATTTTTTCCAGAGGAAATTACAGTAGATTCAGGAGAAATGATTGTGAAGTTACATAAGCTATTGGTTGAAAAATTCGGATTAATTATTCAATATAATACTACGATAACTGCAACACAAGAACTAAATGGAACTTGTACAGCAACTACTGGTAATGGTGATTTTTTAGAAGCTTCTAAAATTATAATTTGTGGAGGAAGTGAATTTAAAACTCTTTATCCAAATGTTTTTGAAGAAAGTGATTTAGAAGTTACAAAATTGCAAATGTTACAAACGAAATCACAAGGAATTTATACACTGCCAAGTAATATTTTAACAGGATTAACTATAAGAAGATATGAATCTTTTGAAGAATGTGCTTCTTTCAAAAGTATAAAATCAAAAGAAAACCCTTCTAGCTTTGAAAAGAAATTTGGAGTGCATATTTTATTTAAACAAGGTTTAGATGGATCTATAATCATTGGAGACTCTCATGAATATGCAGATGCAAAAGATATCGATTTATTAGGATATGATTTAAATATGGAAATTGATGAATTCATGATTGATGAAGCTAAAAAAATTATCGATTTACCTACATACGAAATTCAAAAAAGATGGTTTGGGATTTATTCTCAATGTAAAAACAATGATATTTTCGAGTTTAATCCATCACCAAATATTCATATTATTACTGGAATTGGTGGAAAAGGAATGACTGGAAGTGCAGGTTTTTCTAAAAAGAATATTGATTTAATTTTTAATAACTAAATGAGTAATACAATTAAAATGGTAGTTCTAGATATGGCTGGAACTACAATTAACGAAGATAATATTGTTTATAAAACATTACATAAAGCAGTTGAAGAACAAGGAATAGAAGTTGATTTATCTACAGTTTTAAAGATTTGTGCAGGTAAGGAAAAACATAAAGCTATTATTGATTTATTGAAAAATTTAGGAATAGAAAATGTTGATTCAAAGGTTGTTTTTGAAAACTTTAAGAAAAATCTTGAGGAAGCTTATGATTTATATGAAATTAAGCCAATTGATGGAGTAGAAGCTTTTTTTGCAGAATTAAAAAATAGGGGAGTAATAGTAGTTCTAAATACAGGTTACGATTCTAAAACAGCAAATAAATTATTATCAAAATTAAATTGGTCAGTTGGCAATCAAATAGATGCATTAATTACAGCTGATGATGTAGTTACCGGTAGACCAAGTGCGGAAATGATTAATTTGGCTATGGAAATTTTTTCAATAAGTAATTCAAAAAACGTCTTAAAAGCTGGAGATTCAGCCATAGATATTGAAGAAGGAAAAAGTGCAAATTGTGGTTTAACTGTAGGTGTACTTTCTGGAGCACAAAATGAGGAAGAACTCATAAAAGCATCACCGGATTATATTTTTCAAAACGTTACACAAATAATTAATTTATTTGTTTAGATTGTTTGTTTTTTTTGTTTAAACCTAACTTTATAGTTAGGTTTTTTTAATTTTCTCAACTAAGATTATTGTATTCTGATTCAGATTTAAATGAACAATAATAAGAGAATGTTAATTCCATTAATTTTTGGTTAATACATTAAAAAGTTTACAAATAGTAAATAAATATTATATAATTTTACAAATAATATAAATTTAGAAATATAAAAAATCATGAAAACAAAATTATTTTTATTTGTCTTTTTGAGTACATTGTGTGTAGCTCAAACAAAGAAAGTTTTATTTATTGGTATTGATGGTTGCCGACCAGATGCATTAGAATTGGCTAATACACCAAATATCGATTTGTTAAAAGCACAATCTATTAGAAGTGATGATGCTTTATGTACCTATGAAACCTTGAGTGCTAACGGATGGAGTAGTATGTTAACAGGAGTTTGGAATAATAAACATAAAGCTTTCACAAATTCTTTTACAGGTGCTGACTTTGTAAGTTATCCATCAATTATTTCCCGAATTGAAGCAATTAATCCAGCTTTAAGAACAATTTCTAACGTGCATTGGGCTCCAATTAATAGTACAATAATAGGAGCGTGTGATGTTAAAAACACGGTTACTACAGATTTAGCGGTTAAACAAACTTCAGTAAATGCATTAACAAGTGATAATCCAGATTTATTATTTGTTGCTTTTGATGATGTTGATCATGCTGGTCATGCCGCTGGTTTTTCTCCAACGGTTCCATCTTATTTACAAGCTATTGAAGCCACTGATGCTTATATCGGTGAAATTTTAACAGCTTTACAAAATAGACCTACTTATGCAAATGAAGATTGGCTAATTATTGTAACTACTGATCATGGCGGAACTTTAGCAAACGGACATGGAGGTGGAGAATTAACCGAAAGAGATATTTTTACCATTTTTTCGAGTCCACTTCTTACACCAACCGTTTTAACAAAATCTATAGTTACTAGTAATCAAACTATAAATACAACAAATTTAAACGCTAGTGCTTATGCTTCACCAATTAATCAAACGCCTTTTAATTTTGGTTCAAACCAAGATTTTACAATTGAATTTTGGGTAAAACCAACAAGCTATACAGCTGATGCTCCTATGCTAGGTAATAAAAATTGGAATAGTGGAACGAATAAGGGTTTTGTGTTTTCTGCTCTAAACGGAGGGTTTTGGAAGTTTAATATTGGAGACGGAACAGATAGAAAAGATATTAAAGGTGGAAAATTAGTAATTAATGAATGGATGCATATTGCCGCATCATTTGACAGAGACGGATTAATGACTGTATACGAAAATGGAGTGGTAGTTGGTTTTCTTAATATGGTTAATATTAATGATATAAATAGTGGTTTACCATTCATTATTAATCAAGATGGTACAACAACTTATAATTTTAAGTTTTCTGGAATTTATAAAGATATAAGAGTTTGGAATTCGGTTATCCCAAATAATGTCTTAATTAATTGGGCAACTCAACCTATTACAGCTTCACATCCAAATTATAATCAATTAGTTGCTAACTGGACTTGTAATGAAACTACTGGAACTTCTTTACTTGATAGTAGTATTAATGCAAATAATGCAACTATTACTGGAGCTGTAGCAAGATATTCAGATGTAAATGTTGCATTATCAATTTATGATTATTTAGCTACAACACGACAAACTGATAATGCCATTGCGGCTCTTGATTGGTTATGTATTCCTGTTCAGACTTCTTGGAATTTAGATGGTGTAAGTAGAGTACCGAGTTGTACAACTTTAAATCAAGATAGCTATGATAATAAAAACAGTCAATTTTATATTAGTCCAAATCCAGCCAATGATTTAATTCAGATCAAATTTTCATCTACATCGGAAAAAATACTTTATCGTATTTTAGATATAAATGGAAAAGTTATTTTAAATGACAGTAATTCAAGCAATTCATCAAGTTTTGAATGGCAATTAAACGTATCTCATTTGAATCAAGGCATGTATATTCTTGAAATTAAGGATGGAAACCGAGTGTACACAAAAAAGTTTTTAAAGAAATAAAAAAGATAAAATAAAATTAAAATGTCGGTTCAATTATTTTGAGCCGACCTTTTTTTTATGGTTTAATTTTTATCAGAATAGAAGTAAAGTACTAACATTGTACATTTTTTTTCAGAATTGTTAATAGGAACGTGAGGAAATTTTCCATTAAAATAAAGTGAATCACCTTCTTTTAATTCTACTTGTTCATTATCAATTATGTAGGTAACTTCACCATCTAAAATGTACTTAAATTCCCAAGCATCTGTTATAACTTTATCTCGTTTTGATCCTGGTGCAATTGTTAATAAAACGGCTTCAAAACCAATAGCATTTAAACTTTTATTGAATATATGTAAATAACTAAATCCTTCAGCTTCAACTTCTTTTTCTAAAATTTGTTGGTTTTCTTTAGGTATATGAATGTATTTAGTATTTGATTTTTTTTCGACACCTTGAAAAAAATAACTAGCATCTATTTCTAATGATTGAATTAATTCTAATAAAACAGGTAATGATGGAATTGTTCTTCCATTTTCAATCCTAGAAATTAAACCATTACTAACACTAGCTTTATTGGCTAATTCGTTAATAGTTAAATTGTTTTTTTTTCTAATGTCTTTAATTCGTTTACCAATACCTATTAAAAAATCACTCATTTCGGTTTTTATTTTTAAAATTCAAATGTAATAGTTTTGCGGATAAGTATGTTTAATTTTAAATTAAATATTTAGAAATCCCTTTTCATTTATAATAACTATAATATTTTGATTGTTGATTTTACTTTTAATAATTTTCATCTATGCAATTTTAAAATAAAATTACATATTTATTTTTTAAACCGAAGGGAAATAATTTAATATGAACAATATTTGCAGTACTTCTTATTTTACATAATGTATATTATAGTTCAAATATAATATTTTAAAATTATCATAAATACTGCGTTAATTGCTAAACATTATTTAGTTTTGTATAAAATATAAATTTACACATAATATGTTTAACTGGTTTAAAAGAATCGCACTACTTGAAGGAATTTCGTATTTAATTTTAATTTTTAATATGTTGGTTTTAAAACCAAACTATTTTGAAACTTATAAAATGATTTTGAAGCCTTTCGGAATGGCTCACGGAATTTTATTTATCTTATACATAATTTTAGCGTTTTTGCTTAAAGAAGAAAAAAATTGGAATCTTAAAAATTTCGCCATTATATTATTAGCTTCATTAATTCCTTTTGGAACTTTTTGGGTGGATAAAAAATATCTTAGCTAAAATTTCGATATTCAAAAAAAATAAAAACTATTTGAAAATATGAAAGTTTTCGACCTAGCAGAACCTTTATTAAAAAAAAATGATTTTGGTGCAGATTTTACTTTGTATATAAATTTGTTCATCAATCTCTTTGTATTGATGTTATTGGCTTATGCTATTGATTATTTGGCTAAAAAAGTATTGATAATTGGTTTGGCAGTTGTTGCAACGTATACAAAATCAACGTTTGACGATTTTTTAGTCGCTAATAAAACCGCAAAATATATTGCGCATTTAGTTCCATTATATTACATCAGTAAAAAAATTCCAATAGTTTTAGATGATTTTGTGTATTGGGAAAATTTGTTCGGAAAAAGTGTCAAGATTTTCATTATCGTTTTATCACTTTTTATTGTTCGAAGTATATTTAATTCTCTTAAAGATTATTTAAAAAGCTTACCAAAATATAACGACAAACCTATTGATAGTTACATTCAGGTAATTATGATCGTGTTATGGATTTATGCTTTAATTTCTATTGTTTTATTACTTTTTGATACGAAAAAGAACGTTTTATTAACGGCTTTTGGGTCTATTTCAGCTTTAATTATCTTAGTTTTTAGAGATACGATTTTAGGATTTGTGGCAAGTATTCAGGTAACTGTGAACGATATGGTTCGTATTGGTGATTGGATTACAGTTGACAAATTTGGCGCTGATGGAGAAGTAGAAGAAATTAATTTGGCTACAGTAAAAGTTCGAAATTTTGATAACACGACTTCCACTATTCCAACTTATAGTCTAATTTCGGATAGTTTTAGAAACTGGCGAGGCATGATAAATTCTGACGGAAGACGAATTAAAAGACACATTTTAATAAAAGGCGCAACAGTAAGATTTATTACGAATGAGGAATTAGAATCGTTCAAACGCATTCAATTTGTAGCGAGTTATATTGAAAAACGTAAAGCTGATATTGATAAATTTAATATTGCGAATAACATTGATAAATCATTAAATGTAAATGGTAGAAATATCACCAATTTAGGGCTTTTCAGAAAATACATTCAAAAATATATTGAAACACATCCTGGCATAAATAAAGATATGCAATTGATGGTTAGACATTTACAACCTACAGAAAAAGGAATTCCATTAGAAATTTATTGTTTTAGTAAAGATAAAAAATGGGAAAACTACGAATATATTATGGCCGATATTTTCGATCATATCATTGCTTCTATTCCGTATTTCGATTTAGAATTGTTTGAAGTACAACATGTTAAGTCCGATAAGTTAAATTTGTTAGATATAATAGATACAGAATAATCAACTCAATTTTATAAAATTGAGTTGATTATTTCTAAATGATCAAAAGCTAATTCTGGTAAATCGTTTATGGAAAACCATTTTGTTTCTTTCGCATCATCTTTAGCTTTTACAATTTGATTGTCAATTAAATAGGTTTGATAAGCAATAGAAATCATATGTCCGCGCGGATCACGATTTGGAGTTCCGAAAGCGCCTATTTGAATCATTTCATTTGTTTCAATATTAGTTTCTTCAAAGAGCTCTCTCCTAGCCGCTTGTTCTAAATCTTCATTTTCATCAACAAATCCGCCAGGTAAAGCCCAACAATCTTTAAAAGGTTCGTTCAAACGTTTGATTAATAAGATTTCGTTTGATATTTTGTTAATAACTAATACATCAACTGTTACAAAAATTTTAGATACATATTTAGACATGAGAGTTTTTTTTGTAAATTTAAAATAAAAAATGATAGAACGTAGCCAATTTCTTTTGCCACTTAAAACTGTAAAGTTTGGAGATGAAAATGTAGAATCATTAAGTGAGGAATATTTTCAAAATAATACACTTCGACCAATTCTTAAATTGCAAAACGATTTATTAATTGAGGTTTTTAAGAATTACGCTGTCAAACAAAAGAATACCTTTTTTGAGCTTTCTCCAGATAAAAAGGAAAAGTATATAGAAAATGTTATTCAGAAAGATATCAAGTTCAGAAATTCATTAAAAGGAATGATTATCGCTTTGTTTAGTGTAGAAGAATATTTAGATTACATCAAGAATTCTTCCAATTTAAATAAACGAATGATGACTATGTTAATGGAAAGATTAAAAAGTCAGGTTCAAATATTAACAAATAATTAAATGGAAATAGATAGTTTACCAAAAGATAAAAAAATAATTCTTTTTGACGGAGTTTGTAATTATTGTAATGATAAAATTAATTTTATTATAAAGAATGACAAACAAGATGTTTTCAGATTTGTGGCATTACAAAGCGAAACCGGACAAAAAATCATCAAGTATTTAGGAATTGATTCTTCTATTGACAGTATTATTTTATACGAACCTGGTTATGCTTATTTTATTAAGTCGGAAGCCGTTTTTAGAATTATAAAACACTTATCTTCATCAGTTCGATTACTGTTGTTTTTCAATTTTATTCCAACAAGTATTAAAAATATTTTTTACGATATAATTGCGAAAAACAGATACAATTGGTATGGTAAAAAAGAAAGTTGTATGATGCCAACAGAAGAAGTCAAAAGAAAATTTATTTCATAAAAAATCCCGTCTAGTTCCAAAACTAGACGGGTTTTTATAAATGTAGGCCTTATTTTAAATTAAATAGTATTAATAATAAAACACGAACTATTTCAATTTTCTTCTATTTCTTTCGGTAATTATTAAGGTTAATTCTCTACCTGTTTGTCCTGCAACTGATGTATTTTCCTGAGCACGTCTAATTAAGTATGGCATAACGTCTCTAACTGGTCCAAAAGGCAAATATTTTGCCACATTATATTCGTTTGCAGCCAAGTTATAACTGATGTTATCACTCATTCCATACAATTGTCCGAACCAAATTCGGGAATCATTTTTAGAAATCCCTTTTTGTTGCATTAAGTCCATTAATAAGTACGAACTTTCTTCATTATGAGTTCCAGCAAAAACAGCCATTTCATTAATATTGTCTAACATATATGATAATCCAGCATTGAAATTAGCATCAGTAGCTTCTTTGCTTTCGCAAATAGGATTTTTGTAACCTTTCTCTTCAGCACGTTTCGCTTCTTTTTCCATGTAAGCACCACGAACTAACTTCATTCCAATGTGATACCCTTTTTCTTTTGCTCTTGTATGTAAAGCTTTTAAATAAGGAACTCTATCCCAACGATATAATTGTAAGGTGTTAAAAATCAATGCTTTTTTCGTATTGAATTTCTCCATCATTTTCTCTACTAAATCATCAGCAGCATCTTGCATCCAAGTTTCTTCACCATCAATTAAAATCTGAACATCATTTTCAAAAGCATATTGACAAATTTTTTCAAAACGTGCCACTACTCTATTCCATTCATTTTGTTCGCTTGAAGATAAAGGTAATTTTGCACCAACTTTTTCGTATAAATCAATTTTTCCTAAACCAGTTGGTTTGAAAACCGCAAATGGAATGGCTTTATTTTCTTTAGCAAAATCAATCGTTTTCAATGTCATTTTTAAACAAGCGTCAAACTGCTCTTCTTCTTCTTTACCTTCAACAGAATAATCTAAAACAGAAGAAACACCTTTGGTATACATATTTGCTACCACTTTTAAACAATCTTGCTCACTTACGCCTCCACAAAAATGATCAAAGACGGTTTTTCTAATTATACCTTCTACTGGTAAATGAAATTTTAAAGCAAAATTTGTTAATGAAGTTCCGATTTTTACTAATGACGGCTTCCCAATCATTTGAAATAAAAAGTGTGCTCTGTTTAATTCAGAGTTAGATTTTAGCGAAAATGCGTTTTCTGTATTGTTAAATATTTTTTCCATTTTATTGTATGAAATGAGTATTAATCTAAATTTATTGTAAATACTATTATTGTTTACGAATTACATGTGTCAGAAAAAAAAACAATTGAAAAGTCACATGAAAATTTAGGAATGCAAATATACTTATTGAAGTAATGATTTCTCCTTTTTTTTAATTTATTTTGCAAAGAATTTATAAAAAAATCTATGGATCCTATTCAAGCCAATAATTATTCTATTTATTTTAATGATGATAGTTTTGTTTATTTAGAAAACCTTCTAAAAGCAGAAACCTATTCCAAGATATTCGTTTTAGTTGATGAAAATACGAACGAAAATTGTTTGCCTTATTTTTTGTCAAATTTACCAACTGAAATTGATATAGAAATTATTGAAATTGAAGTCGGTGAAGAAAATAAAAACATCTATACTTGCCTTGATTTATGGCATACTTTAATTGAATTAGGTGCGGATAGAAAAAGTATCATGCTAAATTTAGGCGGTGGCGTAATCACTGATTTAGGTGGTTTCGTAGCGTGTACCTTTAAAAGAGGAATCGATTTTATAAATATCCCAACTACTTTATTGTCAATGGTTGATGCTTCAATTGGTGGTAAAAACGGTGTCGATTTAGGAAACTTAAAAAACCAAATTGGTGTGATTAAAGAACCAAAATCTGTTGTTGTAATTACTAAGTTTTTAGAAACTTTACCTTCCAACGAAATGCGTTCTGGTTTAGCTGAAATGTTAAAACATGGATTAATTTACGATAAAAAATATTGGGATAAATTAAAAAACTTAAATGATTTAAATACTGATGATTTAGATGTTCTAATTAAAGAATCAATTGAAATAAAAAATAAAATTGTTTCTGAAGATTTAACCGAAAATGGGATTCGAAAATCATTAAATTTCGGACATACTTTAGGTCATGCTATTGAAAGTTATTTCTTGGAATCTGAAGATAAAAAAGCATTACTTCATGGTGAAGCTATTGCGGTTGGAATGATTTTAGAAAGTTTTTTATCCTTAAAATTGAATCTGATTTCAAATGAAGAATACGCCGAAATAAAATACATCATTACCGATGTTTTTGAAAAGGTTGATTTTAACGATGTTGACATTCAAAAAATTATAGATTTATTAATTTTCGACAAGAAAAATGAGTTTGGAAAAGTACAATTTGCATTACTAAATAAAATTGGCGAAATTAAAATTGATCAAACTGTAGATAACTCGTTGATTTTATTAGCGTTTGAAGATTATTTACAGAATTAATTTTTTTTTAAATTACATCTATTTTTAGCAATATTATTTTTACTTTTGCTAATTGTTTTTGTACTGATTTTTCAATTAAACTTTTATTTATTCAATGAATACAAAATATTCCGATCTAATAAACCAGACTTTCTATTTTCCGCAAGAAGAATTTACTTTAAATAAAGATAATTTGCAATTTCATGGCATTGATTTAATGAAATTGGTTGAACAATATGGAACGCCTTTAAAGTTTACCTACTTGCCTAAAATTTCTGAGAATATCAATAAAGCCAAAATGTGGTTCAGAAATTCGATGGAAAAACATGGTTACGAAGCAAAATATTTCTATTGCTATTGTACAAAAAGTTCGCATTTTGAATTCATTTTAAATGAAGCTTTAAAAAACAATATTCATATTGAAACGTCTTCAGCTTTCGATATTAATATCGTTGAAAACTTAATGGAACAAGGTAAAATTAATAAAAATTCATTTATTGTTTGTAACGGTTTCAAACGTGATCAATATATTACAAATATTGCTCGTTTAATTAATAACGGTCATAAAAACACCATTCCAGTAATTGATAATTATGAAGAATTAGATTTACTTCAAGAACAAATTGATGGTAAATTTAAAATCGGAATTAGAATTGCTGCGGAAGAAGAACCTAAATTTGAGTTTTATACGTCTCGTTTAGGTATTGGTTATAAAGATATTGTGCCATTTTACAGAAAACAAATTGCTGATAATAAAAAGGTTGAGCTTAAAATGCTTCACTTTTTCATTAACGCAGGTATTCGTGATACAGCTTATTACTGGAACGAATTAGTAAAATGTTTAAAAGTATATATCGCTTTAAAAAAGGAATGTCCGTCTTTAGATAGTTTAAATATTGGTGGTGGTTTCCCTATCAAAAACTCTTTAGCTTTTGAATACGATTACCAATATATGGTAGATGAAATTCTAAATCAAATCAAAATTGCTTGTGACGAAGCAGAAGTTGATGTACCTCATATTTTTACAGAATTTGGTTCATTCACCGTTGGTGAAGCTGGTGGTGCCTTATACCAAGTTTTATATCAAAAGAAACAAAACGATAGAGAAAATTGGAACATGATTGACTCATCGTTTATTACTACATTACCAGATACTTGGGCTATTAACAAACGTTTTGTGATGTTAGCGGTGAATCGTTGGAATGATGTTTATGAAAGAGTACTTTTAGGTGGATTAACCTGCGATGGTGACGACTATTACAATTCGGAACAACACATGAATGCGGTTTATTTACCAAAATATAATAAAGAAAAGCCATTATATATAGGGTTTTTCAACACAGGTGCGTATCAAGAAACAATTGGAGGATATGGTGGATTAAGTCACTGTATTTTACCACAACCCAAACACATTTTGATTGATAAAGATAAAAACGGAATTTTTGCAACAGAAGTTTTTTCTGAACAACAAAATGCCGAACAAGTTTTAGACATTTTAGGATATAATAAAAAAAAGAACGAAAATATATAATACAATGAGTAAAGGACCAATAAGTCAGTTTGTAGAGAAACATTATTTACATTTTAACGCTGCGGCTTTAGTTGATGCGGCTAAAGGATATGAAGAACATTTATTAGACAATGGTAAAATGATGGTAACTTTAGCAGGTGCGATGAGTACGGCTGAGTTAGGGAAATCATTAGCTGAAATGATTCGTCAAGATAAAATTCATATTATTTCTTGTACTGGTGCGAATTTAGAAGAAGATATTATGAACTTAGTCGCTCATAATTCATACAAAAGAATTCCAAATTATAGAGATTTAACTCCAGCTGAAGAAAGAGATTTATTAGACAATCACTTTAATAGAGTTACAGATACTTGTATTCCTGAAGAAGAAGCTTTCCGTCGTTTACAACAACATTTATTCGATATTTGGAACAAAGCAGACAAATCTGGAGAAAGATATTTTCCACATGAATTCATGTACCAAATGATTAATTCTGGAGTTTTAGAACAATACTACGAAATTGATCCAAAAGATTCTTGGATGGTTGCTGCAGCTGAAAAAAACTTACCAATTGTTGTACCAGGTTGGGAAGATAGTACAATGGGTAATATTTTCGCATCATACTGTATTAAAGGAGAACTTCAACCGTCAACAACAAAAAGCGGAATTGAATACATGATGTGGTTGTCAAAATGGTATCCTGAAAACTGCGCTGGTAAAGGAATTGGTTTCTTCCAAGTTGGTGGTGGTATCGCTGGAGATTTTCCAATTTGCGTAGTACCAATGTTATATCAAGATATGGAAATGCATGATGTACCATTTTGGAGTTATTTCTGTCAAATTTCAGATTCAACTACAAGTTATGGTTCGTATTCTGGTGCCGTTCCAAATGAAAAAATTACTTGGGGAAAATTAGATATTGACACACCGAAATTTATTGTAGAATCTGATGCTACAATTGTGACACCACTAATATTTGCTTACATCTTAGGTTGGTAATAAGAAAAAAAAAAGTTTAAAAAAAATTTAAATTTTAATATTTCAATACTAAATTTGACACTTAAATTGATTAAGGCACGCAACAAATGAAAAGAGTAATTGTAGAGTACGCAAAGTTAACAAACGAGATTTTAAACTTACTAGTTGAAAAGTTTCCTGACGGATATGATGATTCGGATATTATTCGTTTCAAAAATGCTAAAAATGAGACTATTGAAGCAGTTGAAGTAAAAACGGAGGACACTATTTATTTGGTAAAAGTAAGTATGAAGTTGGCAGATAGAATTGAAAACTTCGATGAAGATGATGATTTATTCGCACCAGAGGAAAGTTTAGATGCTTTAAAAGAGTTAGAAATTGACGATGATGGAGATGATGAAGATGAAAAAGAAGAAAAAATCGAGTTAGATGACGAAGAAGATGCTGATGGAAATAAAATCAGTGACGATTCAGATGATGATGACGAAGACGACGAAGATTAAAACATAAAAAAATCCCGATTATTTTAATCGGGATTTTTTTATTTCAAATATCTCACTTTTATAATATTGATGTGATGTATTTCATGACCAGAGATTATAAAACCAATTGCTCTAACAGAAGCAGGTGCATTATTCGCCTGACCAACATTTAAAAGCATTTTTTCTGAAAAACTTTTAAATAAATGAATCGTTGCTAATTTTACAATTTTATATTCTTCAATTAAATCTTCAATAGTTCTGCTATTTGCATGGGCAACTTCTGCATAATCATTTTCTTCATAGCCAGGAAGATTAATAGCATCGAAACGAGCGAATCTTAAAGCTCTGTAAGCGAATATTCTTTCTGTATCAATAATGTGTTGCAAAATATCTTTTGGTGTCCACTTCCCTACTTCATATTGATATTCTAATTTATCAGCTGGAATTGATTTAAAAAAATCACACGTAGCTTCTAATTGATGCTCTAAATTCAGAATTAAATTATCAGTAGCATTTAATGAAATGTAATAGCCGTAATATTCTGAATATTCGTTGTGGTTTAAATGTATCATAGTTATATAAAAAAAAAGGCTTTCAAAAATGAAAGCCTAAATATATTACAATTCTTTGAAGATTGTATGCATTAATCGTTTTTTGTCGTTAATGCTTTCTTCTAATGAAATCATTGTTTCTGTTCTGTAAACTCCGTCAATGTCGTCAATTTGGAAGATAATGTCTTTTGCGTTTGCTGTATCTTTCGCTCTAATTTTACAGAAAATATTAAATTTTCCAGTCGTTACTGAAGCAACAGTTACATATGGTATTTCGTTAATTCTTTCTAATACAAATTTTGTTTGAGAAGTACTTTGTAAAAAGATACCTACGTATGCAATAAAAGAATATCCTAATTTTTCATAATCTAAGGTTAATGAAGAACCTTGAATGATTCCTGCATCTTCCATTTTTTTAACTCTAACATGCACCGTACCAGCAGATATTAATAGTTTTTTGGCAATATCCGTGAACGGGATTCTAGTATTGTCAATTAACATATCTAAAATTTGGTGATCTACTTCATCTAATCTAAACTTACTCATAATCAATATATTTAATCTTTTTTATATTCTAATTTTTATAGTGTCGCCAATTTTAGGAAAGTTTCTATTTTCAAATTCAAATAAATCATTTTTAAAATCAATAGTTTGATGTGCATAAAAATCATCTAAATTCTCTACTTGAATAATCTCAGGAATAAACTCAATTTCGTCATTCTTCAAAACTTCCTTATATTGAGCTGCAAATTTAATGATTTTTTCTACATTATTGTCAATAATTTTGACATTTTTGAAAATAAAATCATAAAAACATTTGTTATTTTGATAAATATGCAAATATTTGTTAAAATTTGGTTCTACTATAACGTTTTCGACTATAGAAGAAATCGCAGATTTTATGGAAATAAAAACATATTTTCTTACAACATCTCTCTGATAATCATTGTGATAATGTCCCGCTTCAAACAAAATTGTAGGATAACCTTTATTGGTAAAATAGTCACCAGTGCAGTTTATATTAAAGGAATCATCAAATCTACCCACTTGATTAGGAATAAATTTTTGAAGTTCATTATTTATTCCAACAATAACTTCGGCAGCTTTCTTTCTAACAACGTTAAATTCTCTTTCATTATTGTACGAAGCTGTTAAAAAAGACATAGTTGCTGGTTTTTTCGATTCTAACAAACCAAAAATAGTACGCTGATCATGTAAATTGAAACAATAATCTGGGTTGAAATCTTCTAAAATCTTTCTTAATATTTTGCTTTCCGGTTGTGAACAATCTAAAGCATCTCGATTTAAGTCGACTTTATTCGCATTTTCACGTGTATATAAAATCGCACCATCCGGATTTAAAATTGGTAGTATATATAAGGTGTAGTTTTTTGTTATGTTTTCAAACTCCTTTTTATCTAAATTCAAATAGTTTAAATAATCGATTAAGCCTTTTGTTGTTGTCGATTCGTTTCCATGCATTTGTGACCAAACCAAAATTTTAGTTTTTCCTTCACCAAATTGAATAGCTTTTATAGGATTATTTTCGACAGAAAATCCAACAGTAGAAATTTTAAAACCAGAATGTAAAGTCTCTAAAAAAGGATTAATATGATTCATAGTAACATATCGTCCTAATATATTACTGTATAAATATTCAGTTGCTAATTGTAAATTATCTTTCATGTTACAAATGTAAATATATTTGGTTTTACATTTGTAAACTAATAAACAGAACTAGTTGTAAACAATTGTAAACAATAATAAATGAAGAATAGTTTGGTAAATTGACAAATGTAAATAAGTTTAATTGTTTAAACATAAATATATAATTATTAGGTAGTTGTATGTATTTAAATAAACTTATTATTTATGTTTTTTTGAGTTACTATAAGGATATTTACAATTGTAATTTGCCATTATGTGATTTATTTTATTACATTTGTAAACATAATTTACAATTTAAATTACCATGATAAATACAGACGATTTTGTAAAACGATTAGAAACCATTTTTGATTATTATGGACTAACTGCTTCTTCATTTGCAGATAAAATCAACGTGCAACGTTCGAGTATTTCTCACCTATTATCAGGAAGAAATAAACCTAGTTTAGATTTTATTCTAAAAGTTATAGAGAATTTTCCAGAAGTAGAATTATTATGGCTGTTAAATGGAAAAGGAAATTTTCCAAAAGGAGAAAATTCTAATTCTGAAAAAATTGACACTACTCCTATTTCAAAAATCGAAAATGAAGAAGAAATAAATTCACCAGATTTATTTTCGAATAATGTGCCGATATCAGAAAATGAAAAAAATCCTGTATTTGAAAATAGTTCTAAAAATTTTTCAAATACGGAAGTTTTCAATACTCCGATAAATTCTTTAATTAGTAATTCTGATATTGAGCAAATTGTAATTTTTTATAAAGACGGAACTTTTAAAACATACGTACAAAAAAATCCCAACCTGAAATAAATCAAGCTGGGATTATTTTTTAAAAAAATTTTGCTCTAAATAAAACTGTTTTCAGCTACCTTACCTTTTACATTTTTAAATAAGCTTTCTAAATATTTAGAATCTTTTTCAAAATCATTTGTAACGGTAAATGGTTCAAAAACAATTACTTGTTTATTCGCATAATCAAAACCAATAGGAATAATTGGAAGATTGGCTTTTTGAGCGATATAGTAGTAACCCGATTTCCATTGTGTCACTTTTTTTCTGGTTCCTTCTGGAGATAAGGAAAGTCGTAATACGTCTTTAGTTTCGAATATTCTTGCTATCGCATCAACTTTGTTTTCTGTTTTACTTCTGTCTAACGGAATTCCGCCCATCCATTTTAAATAACCACCTAAAGGAAATTTGAATAATTCTTTCTTAGCTAAAAAATTAATTTCTACAGGATAAGTTCCTCTAAAGAAAACGCCAATAAAAAAATCGAACCAACTTGTGTGTGGAACGACAATCATAATGCATTTTTTTATATTTGTATCGAAAGTGCCTTTTACCTTCCAACCCATTAAAGTAAAAAATATAAATCTGTAGATAATTTGTTTCATTCTTATAAATTTGCATGACAAAAATATAGTATATTTACTTAAATCAAAGCATGATGTTTAAAAAAATACTCAGTTACTTCTATCCTATCACCGTTTATAATAAATCTTCAAATATTAGTAAGTCCATAGAAGTGACCTTGTATAATGGAAAAACGTTATTAAATACTAAAAATACGAATTATTCTTACGGCAGTTTACAATCTGTTCTAAAAAAAGGACTTTTAACGATTGGTCAATCGGAAATAAGTAAAATGAATAGTGTTTTGGTGCTTGGTGTCGCTGGCGGAAGCGTTGTAAAAACTCTAATTACTGATTTTGAATTCACAAAAAGTATTACTGGTGTGGAGTTAGATCCTGAAATAATTGAAATTGCGAATTCATATTTCGACTTAGATAAGGTTACTAATTTTAAATGTATAATTGACGATGCAGAACAGTTTGTTGCAACTAGTACGGATAAGTTTGATTTAATCATTATCGATATTTTTAAAGATACAGAAATGCCGGAATTTTTATTTGAAGAAAGATTTATTAATTCTATTAAACAAAGACTTAATATAAATGGTTATATTATCTTTAATATGATGATTTTAGATGCTTCTAAAAAATATAAAATTCAAAATTATTTAAACCATTTTGAAGGAGAAAACTATTCTAAAAATGTATTGAAAAATGTTGAGCGCTATAATGATTTGATAATTATTAAGAGTTTATAAGATATTAAACCCAAAAAAATGAAAAGATTTTTAAGACAACTTCTACTAGGAAAGATCACAAAAAATGATAAACCTCGATTAAAAGTAAATCCCATTAAAAAAAGAATATTAAATATAAGAGCGATTTGGAATAACGATCATCAAGACGATAATGGAATTGAGAAAATATTCAGGTTGTTTTTATCGATTTCACAACTGCTTTTTCCTGGAGTTTATATCAAATATTGGGTTTCTAAACGAAATTTCGAGTATCAAGATATCGCTATGGATATTTATATTTTATTGAAATTGTTTTTTCCTGTGCTAATTTTAAAAAATCATTGGCAAGAACATACTATTCTAATTTACATTATGGTTTATGTTTTGTTAGAAACGGTTTTATACATTCCAACTTTAATTTTTGCTTCCGACATGTTATCTCGACCACGTTCATATAAACGTTCTATGATGCTTTTGTTTTTAAATTATCTGGAAATTGTTTGCGCTTTTGCTGTTTTATATACTTTAGGAGACAATATGAACAAACCTTTTACAAGTTGGTTTGATCCAATTTATTTTAGCATAATTACATCCAATTCAGTTGGTTATGGAGATTTTTATCCTATAACTACATTTGCAAAAGTATTAGTTAGTATTCAGGCGATGTTTTTCTTGTCGTTTGTGGTTTTATTTTTAAATTTCTTTTCTTCAAAAGTAAAAAGTAAAGGCTATTTCGATCATGAAAGTGAAATATAAAGTATTAAAATTATCCTAAATTACTAGGTTTGATTAGTTCTTTACAGTTATAAAATCTATTTTTGGCAAAGTGAGAAATACCTTAAAAATATCATTTGTAATCCTTTTCTCTGTTATAAGCTACTTTGTTATCAGTAACTTACAACAGATGGATTCTCGTATTATAGAAATTCCTCAACAAGAACAAACTGATAAAAAAGAGATTCACACTATAGATTCTCCAACAATTTTAAGTGATAATTTAAATAGAACGTTACAACTTCACTTTTTTACAGCAAAAACAAAAATAGCTAAAGCTTTTTATAACATTCATTTTATAAAAGCTATAAATAAGAAAAAACAAAACAAATCGGTTTTAGCCAAAAATCATTTTTCTTATACCATTATCCCTATTAGTTTTAAACAAACTGATATTATATTCCCTTTCCATAATTTTTGGTAATTAATTATACATTTTAGCAATAAAACAAGTTTGTAAGTAGTAAAATATAACACTTACAAAAAGCAATGTATCATTAATTTAAAATTTAAAAAATATGGATTCAACATCCTTAACAATTGGCATCATATTATTAATAGTATGTGTGTTACCGTTTATATTATTCAGTGTAAATAACAGTAAGAAACGTAAAAAAAGAATTCAAAATTTAATTAAAAAAGCACAAGAAAATAACGCTACTATTCAAGAAAAAGACGATTGGAATCAGTCTATAATTGGAATTGACAAAACAAATAAAATGCTTTTTTTCTCTAAAAAATCAGAAGAATTTGATAAATTTATCTCCATCAACATTTCGGAATTATTAAAATGTCGAATTGAGAGAACTGAAAATAAGCATAACGTATTAGAAAAGTTGGAGTTAGAGCTCACATTCGCTAGCAGACCAACAATAGTTTTAGAATTTTTCAATAAAGACGAAACCCGATTAATACTAAACGAAATTGAAATTATTCAGAAATGGCAAACACTGTTGAATAAAATCACATAATTATTCTTAAAAAAACATAAAATGAATTCATTTTTAAAAAATTTAGTTCTTAAACTCATAATTCGCGATGAATCGATCGATCGAAGTAAAATATCAGATTATATTTTCGCGAAAGCCTATAAAAAATTTAGAATTACAGTAAAACATAATATTAAGGATGTTTTCTTGATTTTATTAGGAATTTTATCTGCATCCTTTGGTTTTAAGGCCTTTTTATTAACGAATCATTTTATTGATGGTGGCGCTACAGGTATTTCTTTACTTGTAGCTTCACTAACTAATATTCCATTATATGTACTTATTATTTGTGTCAATTTGCCTTTCGTATTTTTAGGTTATAATGTAATAGGAAAACAATTTGCCTTTAAAACAGCCTTTGCAATTGGCGGACTTTCCCTTGCGTTAGCCACTTTAACTTTTCCAAACATCACAGACGATAATTTATTAGTAGCTGTTTTCGGTGGATTTTTCCTTGGAGCCGGAATTGGTTTTGCCATTAGAGGTGGCGCTGTTATTGACGGAACTGAAGTTTTAGCCATTTATTTAAGTCGAAAATTTGGAACCACAATTGGTGACGTAATTATTATTATTAATATCCTTATTTTTGGAACAGCGGCTTATTTCTTAGGAATTGAAGTTGCTTTATATTCGATGATTACTTATTTGGCGGCGTCCAAAACACTTGATTTTATTGTAGAAGGTATTGAAGAATATATTGGTGTAACAATCGTTTCATCTCACAATGAGGAAATTAGAGAAATGATTATCAACACAATGGGTCGTGGTGTTACGGTTTACAGCGGTAAAAAAGGATATGGAAAACGTGGTGAAACTAAAGAAACAGATATTGTTTATACAGTAATTACCCGATTAGAATTAAATAAATTAATGACCGAATTAGATAAAATTTCACCTTCTGCTTTTGTAGTGATGAATAGCGTAAAAGATACTCGAGGTGGAATGATTAAAAAACGACCATTGAAGCATTAGTATGGAAGAATTAGAACAATTTGTATTTTGTTTAGAAGCCGTTTCCGATGTTGAAACTTTGGAAACAACAGAAATTCAAAAGCAATTAGAAAGTTTAGCATTACATCATGGAATTCCCAATATTTATAAAGCTTGTGATACGATTGAAGGTTTAGAAGAAAGTTTGTCTGCACTACTCTACGATGATCATAATTTTAAGAATTATGAAATTATTTATTTGGTGATGGAAGGCGAAGATAATTCCATTTGTATTTATGATTACTACTATAGTTTAGATGAAATTGCCGAACTTTTTGAAGGAAAAATGAAAGGAAAAATTGTCCATTTCGCCAATACAAAAACTTTAGAATTAACTAATGATGAAGCACAATTTTTCTTAGATGTTACCGGTGCAAAAGCGATTTCTGGCTATGGAGAAAAATTTAGTAATTTAAAAAGTTATCAATTAGATCAAGTCTTTTTTCAACTTTTTCAGGAAAATGATGATATTACCGAAGTGGTAGAAACTCTTTTTGAAAAACATTATGCGCTTTGTAAATTATTAGATTTCAGATTGTATTTTTAAGCTAAAACCCTATTAATGTGATAGATAATTTTGCAAATCAACATTAAAAGCATTTATTTGTAATACTATAATATTGCTAAAAACATAAATTGCACCCAATGAAAAAAAATCTACTACTTTTATTCTTAGTTTTTGCATCTGTTGTTTTTGCCCAAGAAACGGCAACAATTGAAAACATTACTTCATTTGAAGGAAAAACAATAACCATTTGCGAAAAAGTAACGGGAATTCATGAAACCAAAGGTGAAAACGCAGTACTAAATTTCGGTAAAGCTTATCCTAACAATGCCTTTTCAATAATTATTTTTAAACGTGATAGAGAAAAATTCTCTTATAATCCGTTAGAATTTCTAAATAGCAAAACCATTTGCATTACTGGAACGGTGATTATGTATAAAGGAAAGCCAGAAATCGTTATTAAAAATGAAGCAGAGATTGTGATAAGGTAGATCAAATAATAATTTAAGCCATATAAAATTTAGTATACATAAAAAAACCTTGGAAATACAAGGCTTTTTTTTATGTATGTAAAGATATTATTTAATCAATAACCTCGCTTTTTCTAAATCTTCCAACGTATCAATTCCAATACTTGCGTGAGATGTTTCTATCATTTTAATACGTTTCCCATATTCTAAATAGCGTAATTGTTCAAGTTTTTCTGAAGCTTCCAAAGAAAGCATTGGTAAATTAGCAAAATCTAATAAAGCTTGCTTTCTAAAGGCATAAATTCCAATATGCTTCATATAACGCACACCAACATTTTCTTCACGAGGAAACGGAATTACAGAACGCGAAAAATATAAAGCAAAACCTTGTTGATCTGTAATCACTTTTACATTATTCGGATTTTCAATTTCCGATTTATCTTTAATTTCAAACATTAACGATGCCAAGTCAATTTTCTTTTCCACATCTTGTTTGAAGGCTTCAATAATTTGTTCTAATGGCGGTTTATTGATAAAAGGTTCGTCACCTTGAACGTTAATGATAATATCAGCGTCAATTTTTTCTACAGCTTCAGCAATTCTGTCACTTCCACTTTCGTGTTCTTTGATACTCATAATCGCTTTTCCGTTGTTCGAAATAATTTCGTTATAAATTAAATCAGAATCGGTTACCACAAATACATCATCAAATAAATTTGTAGACATTGCAGCTTCATAAGTTCTTAAAATAACCGTTTTTCCACCTAAATCTTGCATTAATTTAGCAGGAAATCGTGTAGAAGCATAACGCGCAGGAATTACAGCAATTATTTTCATTTTTTTGTCATTGCGAGGAACGAAGCAATCTCAAAATCCCTCAATTAATAATTATTTTTTCAAAAGTAAAAAGTTTTTCATCATTTGTATCTTCATTTAAAATAAAATCAAGTTTATTTAATAATTTGATAGAATCAACATTCTTTTTAAAAACTTTTGCTTCTAATTTATTAAATTTTTGAGTTTTCAAATAATTCATAAAACCATTTAAAGTTTCAATTGCGAAACCTTGCTTCCAATGGTTTTTCCCTAAAGAATAGCCTATTTTACAAATTTCTGAATCTTTATTTTCAGTAAAATATAAAATAGTACCAATTAATTCATTTGTTTCTTTTTTTACAATTGCAAATCTAAATTTCAAACCTAATTTACAATCTGTATTGGATTGCTTTATCATTTCTATTGCTTCAGAAAGATTCTCAAATGGTTTATTTGCTCTGTATTGCATAGACTCTTTATCTGAATAAATTTCAAACATAGATTCTGAATCACTTTCTTCTAAATTTCGAATAAATAATCTTTTAGTTTCAAAAACCATATCTAATTAATTTTTGATTTTCTTTAGATAAAGAGTCTACACCTAACTCAAGTTTAATGATATTTATTAATTCTCTATAATTATTAAAATAAGTTTCAAAATTTGACTCCAAATTAGCTGAATTTTTATTTTCTAACTCATTCAATAAAAAATTAATAGTATTTAATGTATCACTTGATTTTTCTAATATTTTATTTGAGCTAATATGAATATTTGAAAACATAACTTCAAAAGTTTTCTCAATTTTTAATTTTGTTTCCTGAATATCAACTTTTTGATTGTTTTTTAATTTACTTAAATCTGAATGTAAATTATAAAACTCATTTGTAAGTTTTGATATAAAATTCATTTGCTCTTTATATAAACTTTCCCTTAAAGAGTTTTTTCTGTTTTTATTTGCTATATAAATTGTAAAAACACTTATAATAAATGTAGAAAATATTCCGAATAAGTAGAAAAAATCTTTTAAATTTTCTGGTTTTATTTGACAACAAATATTCATTTTTTATATTTTAAATTAGGAAATTATTTTCAATTAACGATTTTATAAAATTACTCAAAATTTTCATCTTTAAACCCTATTAAATATAACTTTTCTTTAGCACGAGTAATCGCAGTATATAACCAACGAATGTAATCTCTATCTACTCCATTTGGTAAATACGGTTTTTCTACAAACACACTACTCCATTGCCCACCTTGCGATTTATGACACGTTATCGCATAAGAAAACTTGACTTGTAACGCATTGAAATACGGATTGCTTTTAACTTTTAAAAGGCGTTTGTATTTATGACTTTCGTCTTCATAATCTTTAGAAACTTCCTGGTATAATAAGTTCGATTCTTCATAAGTTAAAGATGCCGATTCACTTTCGATTGTATTTAAAAGTAAAACCGTTTCAAACGAAGCTTCATTTGGATAATCAATCATTCGAATCGTAACATTCGCAAATTTAAATCCGTATAATTCTTGAATATTTCTAATTTTTAGGACTTCAATAATATCTCCATTGGCAATAAAACCAGCTTGTGAAGTGTCGTTCAACCAAAAATAATTGTTTTTTACAACCATTAGTAAATCGCCAGCCGATAAATCGCTTTCTTTTCCTAAAATACGTTGTCTAATTTGTTGGTTGTATTGATTGGCTCTTTTGTTCGAACGCACAATAAAAGCTGTATCTTCCGTAGAATAATTTCTGTACGATTGATGAATGGCGTCTTCAATATCAAAACCATCTTCTAATCGGACAATATCTTTAAATCGTTTCAAACTGAATTTGAAATCATCAATAAAATGTGATTTTAGTAATTCTCGTAATTCTGTTGCATTGTACAAAATCCCAGAATTTTCAGCTTGTCGCATGACTTCATCTAATTCAATATGAACGATTTCTTTATCATAATTCACATTTAAAGAATGAATATCCAAAGCAGGACTAATTTCTGAATTGATTGGTGGCAACTGCGCCGTATCTCCAACTAAAATTAGTTTGCAATTTTGTCCAGCATCCACATAAAACAACAAATCATCTAATAATGAACCGTTTTCATACAAACTCGTTTCGTTAGATTGATCTGAAATCATGGACGATTCATCCACAATGAAAATCGTATCTTTAAATTTATTGGCTTGCATGACAAATCCAACACCGCCATTTTTATTCTTTTTCGGAAAATAAATACGTTTGTGAATAGTAAAAGCTGGTTTATCAGAATAGGCCGACATCACTTTTGCTGCACGACCCGTTGGCGCTAACATCACTGCTTTTTTATTGGCTGTATTTAATTGATTTACTAAAGTAGAAATTACAGTTGTTTTTCCAGTTCCAGCGTATCCTTTTAATACAAATAAATCGTCTTTGGAATGTAAAATGTAACCTGCGATTTTTTGAAAGAAAATATCCTGATTTGCGGTAGGCTCAAAAGGAAAATTATCCATTAAAACTCTGTAAAATTGCGTTGGCGACATTCATTTTTATTTAAGAACACCAAATATAGCAAGGTTTTTAAATATAATTTCATTTGAAGGTTTTTAATTCTCTCAAAAAATGTAAATTTGTCAATCAAATAGAAAACATGAATCAGGATATTACTCAAAAAACATATAAAAAGTTATGCTTTGAGGTTGCAACTAGTAACCTTTCTTTTTGTGTTATTGATTTGATTTCGAATAAAATAATTACGCATAAATCGTATGCTTTTAATCAGAATAATGTATTAGAAGAAGAATTTTGGAAGATATTTGTAGAAAACCCAATTTTAGAAGAAAAGTATGATGATGTGATAGTTTTGCACAATTCTAACTTAAATACTTTTGTGCCTTCTTCCCTATTTGATCCGAATTATTTAGGAAGTTATTTGCAATATAATTCCAAAGTTTTTGAAACCGATTATTTTGCTTACGATTATTTAGATACCTACGATTTAAACAATGTTTTTATTCCATATACGAATATAAACAACTATTTATTAGATCATTACGATACCTTCGATTATAAGAATTGCAATTCGATATTCGTAAAAAAAGCATTAGATTTTTCTAAAAATAACGATGCAAAACAAGTTTGGGTACATTTTCAAAAGGATCGATTTGAAATTGTGGTGACCAAAAACAAACATTTATTATTGTTTAATACATTTATTTACAAAACGTTAGAAGATTTCATTTATTATTTATTGTTCACTTATGAGCAATTGCAATTGAATCCGGAAATAGTTCCAGTTCAGTTTGTAGGCGATATTTCGGAAGAAAGTGATTCTTTTAAAATAGCTTATAAATACATAAGAAATTGTAGTTTGTTAGATGTATCGCACTTAAAAACAGCCTTTAATGTGGATGAAAAAGACCTATTAAAGCACTTTATTTTATTTCACTCATGAGAATAATATCAGGAAAATATAAAGGAAGAAGATTACAAGCACCTAAAAATTTGCCTGTAAGACCAACCACCGACATGGCCAAAGAAGCTTTGTTTAACATTTTGAACAACCATTTTAATTTTGGTGAACTTAAAATTTTAGACTTGTTTTCTGGAACTGGAAATATTGCTTACGAATTTGCTTCTCGTGGCGCTACTCCTTTAGTAGCTGTTGATGCAGATATGGGTTGTGTGAATTTCATCAGAAAAATTTCAAATGAATTTGATTTTGATATTACGCCTATTAAAAGTGATGTGTTTACTTTTTTACAAAAACACAAAGGATGTTATGATATTATTTTTGCTGATCCACCGTATCATTTAGATCAAAAAGATTTTGAAAAAATTCCGACTTTAATTTTCGAAAATGAAATTTTAGACGAAGAAGGAATGTTGATAATTGAACATTCTAAAGATACGAAATTAGAACATTTAGATAATTTTTCATTCGCCAGAACTTACGGCGGTACAACTTTTACTTTCTTCGAATTAGTAAGCGATGAAGATGAAGAAGATACTATCACAAAAGACGATGAGGAAGACGACGAATCTGAATCTGAATAAAACAAAAAAAATCCCAACAAATTAATGTTGGGATTTTTTACATTATAACTAAAAACTAAACAATTAAAACTAAATGTTTATCAATTATTTTCGGATAAACATCAAAGTATAATATTTTTTACCTGCAGCATCAGCTTTTACAGCTAAGCCAAAGTGTGTATGTGACGTACTTTCTAAATTTGCTTTGTGAGTTGTACTAGCTTTCCAAGCAGCTAATACAGATGCTGGTGTACTAAAACCTGAAGCAACATTTTCACTTACTAAAATAGCTCCAACGCCACTTTTTAAAGAAGCAGATCTTTGTTCAAAATTGTCATGACTTGCAGCACCTTGAGTAATCATATAATCATCGTGTGTAGAAGCAACATAAGAAATTTCACTTATAATAGTTAAAGTATTTAAACCTTTACTAGCTCTATCTTGATTTACTAAATCTAATACTTCTAATTCGAAAGCAGAGTGTGTATATTTATTTAATGCAATTGACGACTGCGTAGTGTTAGTTTCTGAAGCATCTTCACTTGAGCAAGACATTAAAGAAATAGAAAAACATAAAACTACTAAACTTCTTAAAAACATCATTTTTTTCATAATTATCGATTAAGTGATTGATTTACAGGACAAATGTACATCTTTTCTGTTTAACTGCAAATAAAATCGACGAAATACACTAAATTTTAACATTTTAAATCGTTAAACATCAATTAGTTACGTGTTTTGTAAGTAAAAACGTAAAAAAATCCTAAGTGTGGTACTTAGGATTTGTGTATTTTTATATGTATTTGAATATCAAGGAGATAATCTTTCAATTTTCCAGCTAAAATCTTCGTTTAGTTTATATCTAATTCTATCATGTAATCGGTTGGCTCTTCCTTGCCAAAATTCTACTTCAACAGGTTTGACTAAAAAACCACCCCAATTTTCTGGTCGGATAATTTCTGAACCTTCCGTTTCTTTTTCTAAAGCTTTTAATTTATCATCTAAATATTCTCTAGAAGGAATTACTTCACTTTGATTAGAAACTATTGCACCTAACTTACTTCCTTCTGGACGAGAATCGAAATAATTATCAGAAATGATCTTCTCTGTTTTTTCTGCTACTCCTTTAATAATAACTTGACGTTCTAATAATGGCCAAAAGAAAGATAAACAGATATTTGGGTTTTGTTGTATTGCTTTTCCTTTTTCAGAATTGTAATTGGTGTAGAAAATAAAACCTTCTTCATTAAATTTTTTAAGGAGCACTACTCTACTTTTCGGAAATCCGTCTAAACCAATAGAAGAAACCGTCATAGCATTTACTTCACCATCTTCTTGTTCTTCTGCTTCATAAAACCATTTATGAAACAATTGAATCGCATCATCTGGAATTGTGTTTTCTAACAATTCGCTCTTTTCGTATGATTTTCTATAATCTGATAAGTCTTTCATAATATATCCGCGAAGTCACAAAGTCGCGAAGGCTTTTTTTAATTTCTAAATAAACATCTTATAATAAATGCAACTAGTTTTGCTAAAAAGGTTTCAATTTTTTTAATTCTTATTTTTGATTTCTGGTTTATTAATAATTGTTGAAATTGTTCCAATAGTGCTAATTTCAATGGTTTTATTTGATTTAATATAAAAATAATATTGACTGTTTGAACCTAAAATATGACATTTAATAGTAGTTCCATTACTTAGTGTCAAAACATCTTCATATTGTAACGTATTTTTAGCTAACTGTTCAGAAATTTTTTTGCCATGAAAAATACCAAAACCTATAAAATACCCAACATAAACGGATGCAAGTAAAGCTATTAATAAAGATGTGTATTTTTCTTCTTTAACTTCTTCTGAATAGGAATTAAAATTTTTATCATTTGTGAAATAATATGCCCATTTCTTATGACTATGTTTTTTTAACAAAGTAATTAAATAAAATACTAACAAAGTATATAAAACACAAAATGTAAAAGCGGCTATATTTGATGTTAATTCTGCAATTGGACTCAATATTACATCAGTTATAGACGAGTATTCCATTATATTAATTCCTACTTGAGAATAATAAATGGTTTCTTTAAATATTCCTAAAACAATTAAAAATAAATAGGCTAATGGTAATAATTGTGAAGTTTTCTCTAAATTTTTCATTTCTAAATCTTTTAAAACTCAAATTCTAAACCATCATCGGCTAATAAAACATTTTCAAATATTTCTTTAGCTTCTGTTCTGAATAATTCAATATTTCCGTAACGTGTAGAATAATGACCTAATAATAAGTTTTTTACATCTGCTAATTTAGCAATATTTGCAGCTTGTTTAGCAGTCGTATGCATAGTTTTTTCAGCTAAATGACTTTCGCTTTCTAAAAATGTACTTTCGTGATATAAAACGGTAACGTTCTTAATTATTGGAATAATTTCTTCATTATATATAGTGTCTGAACAAAAAGCATAACTTTTTGCGACTTCTGGATCGAAAGATAATTCGGCATTCGGAATGATTCTACCATCATCTAAAGTGATATCGCCACCGTATTTAATTTTATTATAATATACTTTTTCGATTTCGTAATTTAAAATAGCGTCAATATTCAGTTTTCGCTCTTTGTTTTTTTCTTCAAACAAATAACCGTTGGTGTAAACTCTATGTTTTAGTGGAATTGTAGTCACTTTTACTTTTTCATCTTCGTAAATTACTTCACTTTCTTTCGAAGTTAATTCATGGAAAAATAAATTATAAGATGTGTAAGCATTTCCTAGTTTTAGTAGTAATAAAATGGCTTCTTTAATACCTTTTGGACCATAAACATGTAAATCTTTTTCTCTACCTAATAACATAAAAGTAGATATTAAGCCTATTAATCCGAAGAAATGATCGCCGTGTAAGTGTGAAATAAAAATATGTTCAATTTGAGAGAACTTAATTTTATGTTTTCGAAGTTGTACTTGAGTTCCTTCGCCACAATCTATTAAGAACATGTGACTTTTTATTTCTAAAACTTGAGAAGTAGGATTAGTAATTGTTCTTGGAGTTGCGGCATAACAGCCTAATATCTTGACTTTCAAAGCAGGTTATTGCAATTTTTGTTTCTTGTTTTCGTTGTAGATGTTCATAGTAAAAAGAAGAATCAATAAAATGTTTGAGATGATTCTAAACCATTCAATTTTATTTTCTTGATAAGAAATGATGCCGTTTAATACTAATAAAATAATTGCTAATAGTAGGAAAAACAGGTTGAATTTAGCTCTTGTTGTCATAATGAATAAATTAAAAACCTAAATCGCGTTCAATTTCTTCCATTTCAATAATATCATGTGCTTCTAGTAAAGAAGGAACGGTATTTATTGAAGTCGGCACTTTATTAAAATCAATATCTTCTGCTACAACCACAAAAGATTTTTTATTATTTTTATGTGTTTTAGCTAAATCAGAAAATTGCTTTAAACAACTCATATTAAATGATTTATCATGTGTAACATCAATAATTAAATTAACTGATTTATACGAATTGTATTGCGTAGTTAGTTTTTCTAAAAACGCTTCAAAACTACTTTCCGTATCTTTAATTGTTGTGGTATGACCTTTTTGTTCTACTTTCATATTTGAAAAGTTTATGAGTTTAAATTGTTAAAAGTTTAAAAGGTTTTGAGTGAATTTGTTTCTTCCTACTTCCAACTCTAAATTAATTCTGAATCTTACTAGCTAATAAATAAATTACCGCCATTCTCACTGCTACTCCATTTTCAACCTGATCTAAAATAACCGAATGCTGTCCATCTGCCACATCTGAAGTAATTTCGACTCCACGATTAATTGGTCCGGGATGCATTACTACAATTTCTTTATTCAGATTGTTTAATATTTCATTCGTTAATCCGAATTGTTGCGTGTATTCACGTGTATTTGGAAAATAACTTACGTCTAATCTTTCATTTTGAACGCGTAACATATTGGCTACATCGCACCATTCTAGGGCTTTTATCAAATTTGGTTCGTACGTAACTCCTAGTGAATTGATGTATTGTGGAATTAGTGTTTTTGGTCCGCAAACTTTCACTTCAGCACCTTGCATTTGTAAGGCGAAAATGTTAGAAAGCGCTACTCTACTGTGTAAAATATCACCAACTATGACAATTTTTTTACCAGCAACTTCGCCTAATTTTTCTCTAATTGTGTAACTATCTAATAAAGCTTGTGTTGGATGTTCGTGTGCGCCATCACCAGCATTTACAATACTTGCCTTTACATGTTGCGACAAAAAATGAGCGGCTCCTGGAGAACTATGTCGCATTACCACCATATCCACTTTCATAGCTAAAATATTATTTACCGTATCAATTAGCGTTTCTCCTTTTTTAACTGATGATTGTGCGGAAGAAAAACTCATGACGTCTGCTGAAAGTCGTTTTTGAGCTAATTCGAAAGATAATTTTGTTCTTGTACTGTTTTCAAAAAAGATATTGGCAATGGTAATATCTCGTAATGAAGGTACTTTTTTTATGGGACGATTAATTACTTCTTTAAACTGATCGGCAGTTTCAAGAATTAAATTGATATCGTTCTTTGTTATATATTTTATTCCGAGTAAATGATTGACGCTTAATTCCTTCATTTTAGTTGTTGTGTTGTTTTCTTTATATAATTATGACAAGTCTCGACTTGTCACTACGATTTTACTTCTATATAAACGGCATCTTCACCGTCTTTTTCTAACCATTTTACTAGAACTTTTTCGTTGTTAATGGCGTCTACTTGTCGGCCTCGATAATCGGGTTGAATAGGTAAATCGCGACTAAAACGTCTGTCAATTAAGGTTAAAAGTTCAATAGATTTTGGTCTTCCAAACGATTGAATAGCAGTTAATGCGGCACGAATACTTCTTCCAGTATACAAAACATCATCAATGAAAACTACATTTTTATCTTCTACTAAAAAATCTATTTGTGTTTGATTGGCTTCGAAAGGTTTTTCACTTCTTCGGAAATCATCTCTAAAGAAAGTTATGTCTAATAAGCCTAGTTTTAAATCGGAAATTTGATATTCGTCTTTTAAAATTTCAGTTAATCTTTTGGCTAAAAATGCACCTCTTGGTTGAATTCCGATAAGTATAGTATTAGAAAAATCGAGATGTTTTTCGATTAATTGACAGGCCAATCGATGTAAGATGATATTGACTTCTTTAGTATTGAGCAATATTTTTTGACTCATGTTTTTGTGTGTTGTGTTTACAAAAGTAAGTAAAATTTAGTTCAAAGAAAATAGTTGAAAGAAAAAGACTTCTAAAAACTATAACTTCATCATTTCTTCATATAATCTGTGCGTTGGCAAGCCTACTACATTCGCATAACTTCCTTCGATTTTTGTTATGGCAACCAAACCAATCCATTCCTGAATTCCGTACGAACCCGCTTTATCAAAAGGTTTATAATTATTCAGATAATATTTAATTTCATCTGAAGATAATGCTGTAAAAGTCACCAAAGTTTCTTCATAAAAAACTACTTCTTTATCTATAGTTTTAAGACAAACTGAAGTGATTACTTTGTGAGTGGTTCCAGACATTTCTGTAAGCATTTCAAAAGCATCATCATAATCTTTTGGTTTACCTAAGGCTTTGTTATTTAACCAAACAATCGTATCAGATGTGATTAAAATATCGTTTTCTTCTAAATCCGATACAAATGCTGAAGCTTTTAATTTCGCTAAAAAATTAGTAATTTCTTCTGCTTGTAAATGCTTTGGATAAATTTCTTCAATATCTTTTAATTGAATTTCGAAATCTACATCTAATTCTTTTAAAAATTGTTGTCTTCTTGGCGAACCAGAAGCTAAAATAATACGATGTTTATTGAATTTTTCGTTTAACATATTAATTTCCAATTAAAACGATTGCAGTTAATGAAAAAATAGTGGTTAACATGATGATTTTTATTAGTTTACTAATGAAACTAAAGTCTGCTTTTTCTTTAGCTGTAATCGTTTTAAAAATTACAAATAGAGTTGGAAGCATCATTAAAATAACGAAATAACCTATTACATATGGCATATGCATGATGTTGTTATAAATGAAATAACAAGCATATCCAATAAAACCTAATAAAGTAAAAATGGTTATAATTTTACTAACTAGAATTCCGAAATACGATGCTACAGTTGTAATTTCAAAAGCTTTATCACCTTCAATATCTTCAATAGTTTTGATAATTTCTCTAGCGAAATGCAATAGAAAAGCCAAAACAGCATAATCAATAATTACTGATAAAATGCTGAACATTTCGTTTCTATTGAAATCGAAAATGAATGGAAAAATAGTAAATAAACCGACAACTAAAATACTAGAAGCGGCTAATGCTGCAATTACAAGATTTCCGACAAGTGGAATTTGTTTTAAACCATTAGAATACACATATAATAACGCAGAACAAATTACGAAAACAGCTGCAATTGCTGGTTTATTAACAGTTCTGCTTAAATAAAAACCTAAGCCAACTCCAATTACATTTAAGGCAAAATATAAATTGTAAGCGTTTTTTTCTGAAATATGTGTGCCAATATAAACCTTATTTGGTTTGTTGATTGTATCCACATCTACATCGTAAATATCATTAATAATATAACCACCAGCAGCGATTGAAAGGGTTGCAATAATTAATAAAAAGTATTTCCAATCTGATAAGGCTTGTAAAATATCAGCTTGATTTAAAAAAGTATATTTAATAACAAGTAGCATTAAAGCAATCATTAATAAGTTTTCTATACGTACAAGTTTTAAGTAGTATTTCATTTTAATTTTATGTGAATTATATATTGTTTATTAAAAAAACTTGGCGTCAAAATCGTCCATCCATTTTCCCTGAACTTTCATAACTTGCTCAATTACATCACGAACCGCACCTTTTCCACCATTTACATGTGAAATGTATTTGCTGATTCCTTTAATTTCTTGAACAGCATCTTGCGGACACGTTGGTAAACCGACTTTTTGCATCACTAAATAATCTGGAATATCGTCACCCATGTATAGAATTTCTTCAGGTTTTAGTTGATAGGCATCGCAAATTTCATAAAACTTTTCCACTTTATCTGGAGCAGCTAAATAAATATCTTTGATTCCTAAATTTTGTAAGCGAATACGAACACCTTCATTACTTCCACCAGAAATAATACAAACCGGATACCCTTTATCTACTGCGGCTTTCATAGCGTAACCATCCTTAATATTCATTTGACGAAGCAATTGCCCGTCTTCCGAAATATGTACGGTTCCGTCTGTTAAAACGCCATCAATATCAAAGATAAACGCTTTAATATCATTCATTAATTCTTTATAACTTTTCGACATTTTGTATAGATTTTGTCAGGATTTTATATATTTCTTTTTGATTTTCATTAGTTAGAAAATCGATATGTTTTTCAATGGTTTTAGTGTCATTTCTCAAAGCCGGACCAGTTTGTGCTTCTTTAGGTGAAAGTGATTTTATTTTCTTTGCAGTTTCTTCTATTAACGGCTGTAAAATCTCAAATGGAATGTTGTTTTCTTTGCAGATATCATTTCCGATTTGATACAAATGATTCGTGAAATTACACACAAAAACAGCGGAAACATGTAGCGCTTTTCTTTGTTTTCCATCAATTTTAGTGACAGAATTTGAGATTGAACGCCCTAATTTTTCTAAAACTTCATAATCAGATGGATTTTCAGTTTCCAAACAAATCGGAATTTCCTTAAAATCGACAGCTTTATTCTTAGAAAATGTTTGTAATGGATAAAAAACGCCTCTTTTGTTTTTCGCGTCAAGCATATCAAAATCTGTACTTCCAGAAGTATGAACCACTAACCTATTTTCAAATTGTAATTGATTAGAAACACTTGCTATGGCATTGTCAGAAATGCAAATGATATAAATATCAGCTTTTAAAATTTCAGTAAAATCAGAAGTTTGAATACTTTCAGGAAAATCTTTTGAAATAGTTCTAGAGAAAACCTGTACCACTTCTACTTCAGTTGCTTTAGAAAAAGCCTGAAATAAATGTGTTGCCACGTTTCCCGAACCTAAAAGAATTACTTTTATCATGTGGCGAAGATAATCAATCGCAATGGCAATCGCAATATCAATTTTCAATTTTTAAAACGCAGTATTCTTTAAAGTTTTATAAAAATTCTTAAACCTTAGTTATAGAAAACTCGTATATAAATATTAATTTTGAAAAAAATCTACCGAAAAATGAAAATCGTTATATCACCAGCCAAATCTTTAAATTTAGATAAAGAACTTCCAACACAATTACATACAGAATCTTCGTTTTTAAAACTAGCAGAAACCATTCAGAAAACCTTAAAAAAGTTGAAGCCAAAACAGTTGATGGAATTAATGCATATTTCTGAAAAATTAGGGGATTTAAATTGGCAACGTAATCAAGATTGGCAAACACCTTTTACAAATGAAAACGCCAGACCAGCAGTTTTTACTTTTGATGGCGAAGTGTATACAGGTTTAGATGTATATTCGCTACCAATAGAAAAATTAGACGTTTTACAAGATAAATTACGTATACTTTCAGGTTTATATGGTTTATTAAAACCTTTAGATTTAATGCAAGCGTATCGATTAGAAATGGGAACTTCCATAAAAATTGGAACCAAAAAAAACTTATACGAATTTTGGAAAAAAACAATTACTGATGCTCTAAATTCAGAATTAGAAAATGACGAATTATTTGTAAACTTAGCCAGCAACGAATATTTTTCAGCGGTTGATGTAAAGAAGTTAAAAGTCCCAGTTATTACACCAGAATTTAAAGATTATAAAGATGGAAAATTGAAGATGATTTCATTCTTTGCAAAAAAAGCGCGCGGTATGATGGTTCGTTTTATTATAGATACAAACGCTGAAACAATTGAAGATTTAAAAGGTTTCAACTATGAAGGTTATGCTTTTGATAGCAATTTATCGGAAGGAAATAAATTGGTTTTTACGAGATAAATAGTATTCTAAAATTTAGAAATAAAAAACCTCTAACTTTTGCTAGAGGTTTTTCTATTTTATGGAGTACTTAATTAGTTTACAATTAGTTTTTGTACAATTCCTTCACTAGTTTTTACTAAGTAAATTCCTTTTGAAAGTTTGCTTGTATTGATTGTAAAAGCTTCTTTTTCTCCGCTTATTTTCTTTCCTGAAATATCAAATAATTCGTAATCAGCCACTCTATTGAAATATACGATTCCGTTTTCAGATGGATTTGGAAAAATAGCAAATGTTTTAACTTCTGTATTGAAATCTGAAGCTGATAAAAGATTGGTATCTACTTCAAAAACGGTAATAGTTCCACTGATTTCATTCGCTACTAAAACATAACCTTTTCCATTTGGACTATTTTCTGGTTTAATGTATGTAATTCCTTCTGGACCGTTATCTCCTGAATATGCAGAAGTACTTCTACTGTTTTTATAATCTACAAAAGTCACATCATTTGGATCTGTAATGTTATAAACCATAACTCCACCTACTCTTTCTAATGAAATAAAAGCAAAAGTTTCCGTTCCGATTTGAGCAATAGTTACACCTTCTGGTTCCGGACCTTTAGCACGACTTCTTCCTTTTGAAATATTATCACTGTGATCTGCATTATATATTGAAGCTAAATTGGCAGCCGTATATCTTTCAAAATCGTCACCACTATCAAATACAATTTGTTTGGTTGTGGCATTAAAAATTGAAAAGGAACGCGAACCAACAGCATTAATCGTTTCAAAATCTGCATCAGCATCTGTGTTTCCGCTTAAATTAGAAACTCTAAAACGTCCCATATTGTATGATTGTTTTAAAACTGATGCATTTGGATAAATAGCTGGATCTAAAGTATAAGCTGCTGCTCCAACTGTTGTTCTTTCAACAAAACCAGTATATTCTTTTTCATCACCTTCATTAGCTGTAACTAAATAAGTTGTTCCACCGATTGTATAATTGGCAACAGCATCAGGCATATAAAAAGCTTGAATCGGCCAGTTAGCGATTAATACTTGTCCGTTGTTATCAGAAATATCCATTCCGTTTCCTGGAAGACTCACATCTTTTGTTCCTAAAGCCCAAATATCTGTAAAAGCTGTAGTGGCTAAATTGATTTCTACAACGGCATTATTTTCTTGAAGTGTCACCCAAGCTTTTTGAGAATCAGCACTTATAGTAATATATTCTGGTTCAAAATCTTGAGATAAAGTACTTGTCGCTTTTAATTTTCTTACTCCTGAAGCGATTAAAGTAGCTTCTTGAGAATTATAAGCTGTAAACAATAAAGTTGTAACGTTTGTTTGACTTAATGCAGGAATTCCTCCAGAAATATCTATTACACTTACAGAACCTTCTGGATCAATTGAATAATTGGCGTTTGGTTGTCCTTCGTTAGCTGTCATTACTTTTGTTCCATCTGGTGAAAACGTAATCATATCTGGTAAAGCACCCACTGTAACTTGCTTTAAAAACACACCATTAGTATCGAAAAACACAACCGAACCATCTAATGTTTCATCCGTATTTGGAGAAGCTACAGCTACAATTCCGTTTTTAACAGCTACTGAAGTTACTCCTCCATAACTATTCATATCAACAGAAGTTACAACTGTTGGAGCTGCTGGATTTGAAAAATTGATTATATCTAAAAAACCTGCGATGGCACTAGTTGTGAATAAACGTTGAGATGCTGAATCGTGTACTACAATTTCACAAGTACTTGTACTAGCACCTGATGGGTCAAAACTTCCGATATAATTTAATTCAATTTCTTGCGAAGGAATTGGCGCCACATCATCATTATCAATAATATAAATCGTTGCAAATGAATTTCCAGAAATTGTTACTCCAACTGGATTTTCTAAACTTAAAACAAAATATTCTGCTTGTTGTTCAATTAAAGCATCATCTACAATTGGAATTGTTATTGTTTGAGTTAATGCACTTGAACTTGTGAAGTTTAAAGTTTGTGTAGTTAAAACAATATCTGAAGCATTAGCCGTACTAAAAGGACTAGATTTCACTACTAAATCTACTGAAGAAGTAGCTGGACTCGTTAAATTAATCACAAAAGAAAGCGTTGCTCCTTCATTAGTTTTAATAAAGTTTGAAGCAAAAGCCACACTTGGATTTCCTGTTGTAAATGTTGCAGATTGTGTTGTTGAAACGGCATTATTACTTAAATCTTCAATTGTATTTGGTAATAAAGCCACATAATATTGTTGACCGTTATTTAAAATTGAAGCTGGAATTATTGTAATTGTATTTCCAGAAACTGTAGCGTCAAAAGGTACTAATGCACCGGAAGCATTATTTAAACGCAATTCTACTAAAGCATCAACATTTGTATTTGTTATGGCGCTATTATCAATTAAACGAATGGCTTCATTGAAACTAATAGTTGGATTTATAGTTGTCGCCACATTTGTCGCAGCATTTACTGGTAAAATTGTAGTAATTGGTGCTGTTGTATCTCCTCCACTTACTGTGTTTCCTTCTAAAGTAAAATTATCGAATCTATTGTTACCTTGTGTTCCACCAGCACCTTGTGAAAATTCTACTTTCAATTTAAAATTGGCATTATTATTTGCACCAGAAATTGCTGTAAAATCTAAAGTTGCTAAAGCTGGATCTCCATTATTAGGAGTTACAGTTGTAAAAGCCACATAACTTGTTCCATTTAATGAATACGACCAAGATTGTGTTCCTGCTCCAGTATTCGAACGACGAGTTGCAAACTTCACCACAATATTTTCATAACCTGAAGTTGGTAAAGCAAATTCTAAAGCCCCACCAATTGGATCATTAAAACGTAAATGCGTTCCTGAAGCATCACTGTTTCTAGCATTTAAATTTAAAACATTAAAGTTTTGATTTATTCCACCAACAAAATCTATTACACTAGCTCCACCTGCAATAGCAACTAAATTTGCACCACCAACAGTTTGCGTTGGAGTTGTGATTGTTGTCACTGAAGCATTGTTATTAAAGTTCCAATAATGAACTAAATTTTGTCCCCAAGTAAAAGACGTTACCATTACTAAACACAGTAATAATTGATTTTTTGTTAGATAATTTTTTGACATCGTTATGTAGTTTTTTAATTGCTACAAAATTCAGTGTCGTACATTAAAATAGTATCATTCTATAAACAAAAAAATGTAAAATTCTACGTATTTATCTATACATAACATTATTAATTTGGTTTGTTTTGACAAGAAACTGGTCTGTTTTATTACCTAAAGATTAATTAAATGTTTTTAGTTTCTAATCCTTTGAACAAATTCTCCAATTTTATCAATAGCATTATTTGTAATAAATTTTATAAAAGCACTTCCAATAATTGCTCCTTTTTGATATGAAGTAGCTTGCTCAAAAGTTTCCTTATTATTAATTCCAAACCCTATAATTTGTGGATTTTTTAAATTTAGATTCGAAATACGTTCAAAATAGTTCATTTGTTCCGTTCCAAAACCAGATTGACTCCCAGTAACTGCTGCTGAACTCACCATATAAATAAAACTATCAGAAACCGAATCGATTTGTAAAATGCGTTCGTTTGTAGTTTGTGGAGTAATTAAAAACACATTTTTTAAGTTGTATTTTTCGAAAATAGCTTGATATTCAGAAAGATATTCTTCTAAAGGTAAATCCGGAATAATTAAACCATCAATACCAATTTCATTACATTGTTGACAGAATTTTTCCACTCCAAATTGCATCATCGGATTAAAATACCCCATAATTATCAATGGAATTTCTACCGTTTTACGATTGTCTTTCAACTGTTCGAAAAGCAATTTAGTTGTCATTCCATTTTCAATAGCTTGAGTAGAACTTTCTTGAATAGTTGGTCCGTCTGCCAATGGATCTGAAAAAGGCAAACCAATTTCTATCATATCTACGCCATTTTTTTCTAATTCTTGAATAATTGAAACGGTGTCATTTAAATTTGGATATCCTGCTGTAAAATATATAGAAAGTAATTTTTTGTTTTCTTGTACTTTTTGATTGATTCTGTTCATGGTTTATGTTTTTTAACCGCAAAGACGCTAGGATTTGCGCAATGCTCGCAAAGATTAATCAAAGCTTAAAAAATCGTTGCGAACTTTGCGATTTTCTTTGCGAACCTTGCGGTTATATTTTTTTTAAAAGTTAAAATAATTAATGTATGTATTCAAATCTTTATCGCCACGTCCAGATAAATTAATCACCACAATATCAGTCGGTTTGAATTGTTTTTTATCTAATACAGCAAAAGCATGAGCGGTTTCAATAGCTGGAATAATACCTTCCATTTTAGAAATTTCTAATCCAGAATTCATAGCATCTTCATCTGTAATGGCAATGAATTCGGCACGACCAGTATCATTTAAATGTGCGTGAAGTGGTCCAACACCTGGGTAATCTAATCCTGCAGAAATAGAATACGGTTCTGTAATTTGTCCGTCTTCAGTTTGCATTAATAAAGTACGACTTCCATGAATAATTCCGATTTTTCCTAAAACGGATGTCGCTGCACTTTCTCCAGAATCTACGCCATGTCCAGCTGCTTCAACTGCAATTAAACCAACTTGTTTGTCATCTAAAAATTCGTAAAAAGCACCAGCCGCATTACTTCCACCTCCAACACAAGCAATCACATAATTTGGATATTCTGTACCTTCTTGAGTTAGTAATTGCGATTTGATTTCCTTTGAAATAATACTTTGAAATTTTGCTACCATATCTGGATAAGGATGTGGCCCAACCACTGAACCAATAATATAAAACGTATCGGTTGGGTTGTTAATCCAATCACGAATGGCTTCATTTGTGGCGTCTTTTAAGGTTTTTGAACCTGAAGTTGCCGGACGAACTTCTGCGCCAAGCATTTTCATTCGTGCTACATTTGGTGCTTGTCTTTCAATGTCAACTTCGCCCATATAAACGATACATTCCATACCCATTAAAGCACAAACAGTTGCGGTTGCTACACCATGTTGCCCTGCTCCTGTTTCAGCTATAATTCGAGTTTTTCCTAAACGTTTGGCTAAGATAATTTGACCTACAGTATTGTTGACTTTATGCGCACCAGTATGACATAAATCTTCTCTTTTTAAGTAGATTTTGGTATTGTATTTTTCGGATAATCGTTTGGCAAAATATAGCGGTGTTGGTCGGCCTACATATTGTTCTAACAAATACATATATTCTTCTTGAAAGCTAGGCTCTGCAATGATAGAAAGATATTGAGTACGCAATTCTTCTACATTTGGATATAACATTTCTGGAATAAATGCTCCGCCAAATTTTCCGTAAAATCCTTTTTCTGAAACTTTAAACTGACTCATATAGTTGTGTTTTAAATTGTTGTAATTGTTTTTTGTTTTTTAATCCGGCTTCTATTTCAAATTGACTGTTCACATCTAAAGCAAAACAATATTTTGAAGCTGGTGTTTTTAAAAATTCTTGAATGCTTTCAATATCTTCTAATCCAATGCCTCCACTTAAGAAATAAGGTTTTTCTAAATGATAGTTGTCTAGAATTTGCCAATTGAATTTCGTTCCGTTTCCGCCAGGTAATTTCCCTTTCGTATCGAATAGAAAATAATCAACGATTTGGAAATTAGTAAGGCGTTGAAAATCAAAAGAATCATCAACCGAAAAAGCTTTTAATATTTTTGTATTTAACTGATTGTGATTAAGTTGGTTTATTAATTCTAAACAATAACTTTCACTTTCATTTCCATGTAATTGAATATAATTTAAATTATACTTTTGAATGATTTGAATGATTTTATCTTGTCTTTCATTAACAAAAACACCCACTTTTTTTATAGAATCTGGTAACGAAACAATTGAATTTTCTGTATAATTTCTAGCCGAATTTTCATAGAAAATAAAGCCTAAAAAATCAGGTTCTAAAAGAGCTATTTCCTGAATATTTTCTGGAAATTTCATGCCACATATTTTAAGTTTAACTTTCATTTTTTTTATTTTTAGAACACAGATTGGAGAAATTTCTAAAATTTATATAATTTCTTTAATCTGTGTTGTTATAATTGTTTGATAAATTCACTTGCTGCTAAACCAGCATTATCCGTTTTCATAAAGTTTTCTCCGATTAAAAATCCTTGATAACCAAATTGTTGTAATTCTTTAACCGCTGCAACATTGGAAATACCACTTTCAGATATTTTTACAAATTCATTAGGAATTAGGTTTGCCAACTCTTTACTATACGATAAACTAACTTCAAAAGTTTTTAAATTTCTGTTGTTTACGCCAATCATATTTAAACTTGGCATAATCGCTTTTTGCAATTCTTCTTCATTATGCACTTCTAACAAAACTTCTAAACCTAATGATTGCGCAAATTCAGACAAATATTTAATTTCTTGTCGCGTTAAAACTGCAGCGATTAACAGAATTACATCCGCTCCATGTGCTTTAGCTTCTATTAATTGGTATTCGTCAATGATAAATTCTTTTCTTAATAAAGGAATAGTTACGGAAGCTCTCGCCAACAATAAATCGTCTAAACTTCCACCAAAATATTTCATATCTGTCAACACTGAAATTCCACAAACGCCTGCATTTTGATAGCCTTTCACTACTTCTTCTACAGTAAATGATGAATTTATAGTTTGTTTTGATGGTGATTTCCTTTTGTGTTCAGCTATAATTCCTGATGATGAATTTTGTAATAATTTGCTTAACGAATGGGTTCTAGAATTAAATAAAACCGAATTTTCTAATTGAGAAACAGGAATAATTGATTTTTTCAATTCCACTTCTCGCCTTTTGTCTGCAATGATTTTTTCTAAAATATCCATTAGTTGCTTAATTTTATAAGTGTATTTAATTTTGAAAGTGCCATTTTACTGAATAAACTTTCTTTTGCTTTTTCCAAAGAATCAGCATAACTTAATTCAGAAATAGTTTGAATGGCTAAAGCTGAATTGACTAAAACCACATTATTTTGTGGATCAGAACCCTCACCATTTAATATTTTATGGAATATTTTGGCTGAATCTTCAACTGTATCTCCACCTTTAATTTCAGAAAGTTGAATGGTTTCGAAAAGAAAATCAGCAGGTGAATTGATGGTTTCTGTTGTATTCGTAATAATTTTTACTTTATCAGTTAATGAAACTTCGTCAAAGCCTTCTAATCCGTGAAGAATGGCGTATTTTGTTTCTGTTTTTTGATATAAATACGCATACATTCTGGCCAATTCTAAACTAAAAACACCAACCATTTGAAACTTAGGAAACGATGGATTTACCATTGGTCCAAGCATATTAAAGAATGTTTTTACGCCTAATTCCTTTCTGATTGGTCCAACATTTTTCATAGCTGGATGAAATAATGGTGCATGTAAAATCGCAATATTTGCTTCTTCAATACATCGGGTTAAAATTTCTTGTTCATTTGTAAATTTCACCCCCATTTGTTCCATCACATTACTCGACCCAGAAATGGAAGAAACCCCATAATTTCCATGTTTCGCCACCTTGTAACCAGCTCCTGCGACAATAAAAGATGATAAAGTTGAAATATTAAACGTATCTTTTCCATCCCCACCTGTTCCACATAAATCGATGGTATCATATGCTGAAAAATCAACTGGAATACACAATTCTAGCAAAGCTTCGCGAAAACCTGAAAGTTCTTCAATAGTAATATTTCGCATCATATAAACCGTTAAAAATGCTGCAATTTGATGTGAATTACAATTTCCATTAGAAATTTCTATTAACGTCGATTTGGCTTCCTGTTTGGAAAGTATTTCGTGGTTTATTAATCTATTTATTATATTTTTCATTATCTTTAGGTATAAATCGTCCTACTTGATTTTTTTTACTTGATTCTTTTTACTTTTTACTTGGCTCTTTAATGACTAAGCCAATTTTCCAAGATTTTTTTTCCATGAGGCGTTAAGACACTTTCTGGATGATATTGCACACCTCGAACATCGTAAACACTATGTTTTACCGACATAATTTGTCCGTTTGCATCCGTTGATGTGATGATTAAATTTTGAGGAAAATTCTCGTTGGAAATCACCCAAGAATGATAACGACCCACTTCCATTTCATTAGGTAAATTGTTGAAAATGAAATCGTCTTCTGTTTTAGAAACTTTTGTAGCTACACCGTGATATACTTTTTCTAAATTAGTAAGTGTTCCTCCAAAAACTTCTCCAATAGCTTGTAAACCTAAACAAACTCCAAAAATACTTTTTGTTTTGGCATAGGTTTTAATCACCTCTTTAAGCAAACCTGCTTCATCAGGAATTCCTGGTCCTGGCGACAAAAGTATTTTCTCAAAAGATTCTAATTCTTTCAATTCAAATTCATCGTTTCTAAAAACAGTCACTTCTGCTCCTAAATCGTCTAAATAGTGTACTAAATTGTATGTAAAACTATCGTAATTATCTATAACTGCTATTTTCATATTCTCAATTTCAATGTCAATATCAAAATTCAATATCAACTAATTAATTATTATTTATTCAATGTCTATTACAATTTCAATTTACAATTTTTAAAACATGCATTAATTGATTTTTGCCATTGATATTGTAATTGTTATTTAAATGGTTTCAGCTAAATCTAAAGCTTTTTGCAAAGCACTTAACTTATTATATACTTCTTGTGTTTCGTTTTCTTCTGTGGAACTTTCTACAATTCCGGCGCCAGCTTGAAAATACAATTTATGATTTTTACTTAAAAAGGAACGAATCATAATCGCGTGATTGAAGTTGCCTTTAAAATCCATAAAACCGATTGCACCGCCATAAAAACTTCTGTTGGTTTGTTCCATTTCTTCAATTAATTCCATGGCACGAACTTTCGGAGCGCCTGTTAAAGTTCCTGCGGGAAATGTATTAGCTACTAAGTTCATGAAATTATTAGGATTTTTCAATTTCCCAGTCACTTTTGAAACCAAATGAATCACGTGAGAGAAAAACTGAACTTCTTTATATTTTTCTACTTTTACTTCGTTACAATTTCTGCTTAAATCGTTTCTAGCTAAATCCACTAACATAACGTGTTCGCTATTTTCTTTGGCATCTTCCGTAAGTTTTTTGGCTAATTGCGCATCCTCTTCGTCGTTACCAGTTCTTTTAAAAGTTCCAGCTATTGGATGAATTTCTGCTACATTATCTTTAATAATAATCTGTGCTTCTGGCGATGATCCAAAAATTTTATAATTTCCATAATCGAAATAAAACAAATATGGCGAAGGGTTTATACTTCTTAAAGCTCTGTAAACATTGAATTCATCACCTTTAAACTCTTGCGAAAAGCGTCTTGATAATACCAATTGAAAAACATCGCCACGCAAACAATGTTTCTTAGCTAAAGTTACGTTTCTTTTAAATTCTTCATCTGTTAAATTCGAAACCACTTCATTTTCCTTTTTAAAACTAAACGAAGCAAAACTTTTGTTTTGTAATACTTGTTCAATTTCGGCGATATTGTTTACATCATCATAAGAATGACAAAAAATATACGCTTCGTTATTAAAATGATTTATAGCGATAATATTCTGATAAACTGCGTATTGTATTAATGGAATTTCGTTTTCTGGAGATTTTTCTTTAATATTTATTTTCTCGAAATATTGAATAGCATCATAAGAAATATAACCAAAAAGACCATTATTGATAAACTTAAACGATTCCGATTCTGTTATAAATTGCTGAGAAAACTGAGCTAATTCATCCACAACATTTTTGTTTCGAATGTCTGTTTTTACGATTGTATTATCAGGATATTGTTTCGTAATCACATTATTTTCGACACTAAAATTAGCAATTGGATTGAAACAAATGAAAGAAAAACTGTTGTCATTCGCATGATAATCAGAACTTTCTAACAATAGACTATTTGGAAATTTATCTCTAATTTTCAAATAAACACTCACTGGCGTAAACGTATCAGCTAGCAGTTTTTTAGAATTGGTATGTAAAGTATATGTTTTCATCTTAATTAGTTGAGTTTAGAAAATAAAAAAAGGCTTGTCGTGAATGACAAGCCTTTTTAAAATGTATAATTTAATACAATAGAGGATTTGCTCACGACGTAAGTTGTAAGTTATTCCACCACCAAGTATTTTGAATTCTGTTTTTCATATGGTACAAATGTATATAGTTGTATTTTAATTACCAAATTAAATTTGAATTATTTATTTTTGATGCAGATTTAAATTCGAGAAAAATGAATATAGGTGATGTTGTACAAGTACTAGATGATAATTTAGAAGGTAAAGTAATTGGTTTTGAGACAGATAACAGATTAATTATAGAAACAACTGATGGTTTTGAATTAATTTATTATAAAAAAGAACTGATTCAAATTGCTTCAGATGCGCCGAAAATAAACTTTGGAGCCAATTTATCTCAGGTTTTAGCAGAAAAAGAAATTCCGAAAAAGAAAGGTTCTGTTTTAAGTAAATTGAGTAAAAAAGACCCTATGGTTTTTGAAGTCGATTTACATTTAGAAAAAATTATTACAGGTAGAAACCAAAATTTAACGAACTTCGATAAACTGAACATTCAATTAGAAGAAGCCAAACGCGCTATGGATTTTGCTATTTCTAAGCGATACAATCGTGTCGTTTTAATTCATGGAGTTGGTGATGGCGTTTTAAAAAGTGAACTAGAATATTTATTAAAACGCTACGAAAACATAGTGATTCAAGAAGCCAGTTACGGTAAATATGGATTAGGAGCTATGGAAATTTACATCAAACAAAAATAAAAAAGAATTAGAGACAAAGTGACTTGGAGAATTTGAAGATATTTTGAATGACAAGTTTACACTTTGTAAAATATAACACAAACATTAAAAAAACTTAGCGCCTTTGTGCCTTCGTGGTAAAATTAGCGACTTAATAGAATATTTATTAAAACGCTACGAAAAAATAGTAATTCAAGAAGCCAGTTATGGCAAATACGGATTAGGATCTATGGAAGTTTACATCAAAAAAAAGAATTAGAGACAAAGTGACTTGGAGAATTTGAAGATATTTTGAATGACAAGTTTACACTTTGTAAAATATAACACAAACATTAAAAAAACTTAGCGACTTTGTGCTTTCGTGGCAAAATTAGCGACTTAATAGATTATTTATTAAAACGCTACGAAAACAAAGTAATTCAAGAAGCCAGTTATGGCAAATACCGATTAGGAGCCATGAAAGTTTACATCAAACAGAAATAAAAAAGAATTAGAGACAAAGTGACTTGGAGAATTTGAAGATATTTTGACTGACAAGTTTACATTTTGTAAAATATAACACAAACATTAAAAAAACTTAGCGACTTTGTGCCTTCGTGGCAAAATTAGCGACTTAATATTATGAAAAATATATATTTAGATAACGCCGCAACCACACCTTTACGCCCAGAAGTTATTCATACTATGATTGATGTGCTACAACACGATTTTGGAAATCCATCGTCAACACACAGCTTTGGAAGAAGTTCAAAATCGATTTTAGAAACATCTCGAAAAATGATTGCGAAGCATTTAAATTGTTCTGCTCAAGAAATTATTTTTACCGCCAATGCAACAGAAGGAACCAATTGGATTTTACGCGAAATGGTTAAAAATAATGGAATTAAAAAAATCATTACTAGTAAAATTGAACATCACGCAACTTTATACACCGTTTTAAATCTGCAAAAAGAATTTGGAGTTGAAGTTGATTATATCAATATTCTACCGAATGGAAATTTAGATTTATTTGATTTCGAAAGAAAATTGAATGATGAAATCCCGACTTTAGTGACATTAATGCATGTGAATAATGAGATTGGAACTGTTTTAGATTTAAACCGAGTTACCGGAATTTGTCAAAAATATAATGCGATTTTTCATTGCGATACGGTACAATCTATTGGGAAAGTAAAAATAGATTTACAAGAAACACCTTTAGATTTTTTGGTGGCAAGTGCGCATAAATTCCATGGTCCAAAAGGAGTTGGTTTTGCTTTTATCCGAAAAAACAGAATTATGCAACCGATGTTATTTGGTGGTGAACAAGAAAAAGGTTTGCGTGCTGGTACCGAAGCTATTCATCAAATTGCGGGAATGACTAAAGCTTTTGATTTAGCAAATCTGCATTTAGTTGATGAAACAGAATATATTACGGAATTAAAGAAATATTGTGTTTCTCAGTTACAAGCAAATTTTGAAGGTTTAGTAATAAATGGAGAAAACACATTTTACAATATCCTAAATGTTTTGTTGCCTTTTTCAGAAGAAAAAACTGCTATGATTTTATTCAATTTGGATATGAAAGGCATTGCAGTTTCTAGAGGAAGTGCTTGTCAGAGTGGAAGTGTAAAGCCTTCACATGTATTAGCTGAATTTTTATCAGAAGAAAACATGAAAAAACCATCTTTAAGAATTTCTTTCAGTCATTATAATACTAAAGTAGAAATTGATGTTTTTATTGAAAGTTTAAAAACCATATAAACAAAAAAGAGGCTGTCTAAAAAGTCTCGAAAACCTTTATTCTGAAGTAAATCCAGAATTTCTAACCTTTGGTTTTCCTATTAATTAGACAGCCTTATTTTATAGTATAAAGTTACGAATTATTTTTTAGACCACAATTCGATACTATCTTTATTTTGTTTGATATAATCTTCGTTTTTTTCAGCGGTTGCTCCTGCTAAAGACAATTTTGCACTTTCAATAGCTCCTTTTTTATCTCCTAATTTAAATTGAATTAGTGATTTTAATCTGTGGTACCAAAATGGAACTTTTTCACCTGATAAAGCAATACCTTGACTGATCCAGATTAACGCTTTATTTAAGTCGGTGTTCGATTGGTAATAATATTGTGAACACGTATAATATTCATTTGCTGACGGTCCGTTCATAGTATCTTCAATAGTTTTCAACACTATTTTTTGAGTAGGAACATCAATCTTAACAGAAACCAAAGTTTTTTCCCAAGATAATTCTAAATTAGCCGCTTCAGTTGTCACATTATTAAATGAAATGGTAAAAGTTTCCACTAATCTGTTTAAACTTTCTGGTTTTGCAGAAGTTTTTAAAGCAACTTTGTCTTCTTTCCATTCTTCTGGTAATCCCCAATTTCCTGTTTCTTTGTAAAAAATAATATCCCAAGAATCAGCTTTTGGAGTTGTATATAATGCGTAAGTTCCTTGCGCTAATGGTTTTCCATCAATTATTACATCTTCTGAAAAAGTAATTGTTGTGTTTTCGTTTGCACCTGTTCTCCAATTTTTCCCATAAGGAACCAATTCACCATAAACGGCTCTTCCTTTTGCGCTAGGCCTGTGATAATCTACTCTAATTTGAGTTAAACCTACAGTTTGATCTACTTTAGAAATCGGACTCGCTTGCGGAATAGTAATTTGAGCAAATGAAATCCCAGTAATTAATAATAAACTTAAAACAATAAATCTTTTCATAAGTATCTTTTTTTTTGCTAATTTAAAGCAATTAATGATTATACAAAGTTAATAAAAATATAAATAAATTATTTTGTTTAATTTATATTAAAAAAGATTAAACAATTGTATATTTGCAATAAATAAATTTACAAATGAAAATATACAATATTCATACCAAACAGAACTTACCCATTACTAAAGAACAAGCTTGGGAGTTTTTATCAAGTCCAGAAAACTTAAAAGCAATTACTCCTGAGTATATGAGTTTTGATATTTTAAGTGGCGCTGACAGACCAATGTATGCTGGACAAATAATTCAGTACATTGTAACACCTATTTTAGGAATTAAAACCAAATGGGTTACAGAAATTACGCACGTAGTCAAAGGGGAATATTTTGTTGATGAACAACGTTTTGGACCTTATGCTTTATGGCATCACAAGCATTTCATCAAGGAAATTCCTGGTGGAGTTGAAATGGAAGATAGTATTGATTATAAAGTCCCAATGGGAATTTTAGGTCAATTGGTGCATCCTTTTCTTGTAAAACCAAAATTAAATGAGATATTTGAATACAGAAGAAAAAAATTAATTGAACTTTTTGGAGAATTTAAATAAGATGACTGTTTTTTGGTTTAGAAGAGATTTACGTTTAGAGGATAATACCGCATTATTTCACGCTTTGCAGGATAATGCAGCTGTTTTGCCTATTTTTATTTTCGATGAAACCATTTTGCAACACTTAGATAAAAATGATGCTCGTGTCACTTTTATTCACAATCAATTAGATAAAATTAATTCTGAATTAATTAAAATCAATAAATCGTTAGCGGTATTCTATGGTAAGCCACTTGAAATTTTCGAAAAGTTAATCTTAGAAAACAAAATTACTTCGGTGTATACCAATCATGATTATGAACCGTATGCCAGAAAAAGAGATGTAGCGCTAAACGAATTATTTAAAAAACAGAAAATCGAATTTAAAACGTGTAAAGATCAAGTCATTTTTGAAAAATCAGAAATTACTAAAGATGATGGTTTGCCTTATGTGGTTTATACACCGTATTCTAATAAATGGAAAGCGAAATTAAAAGAAACTAATTTAGTTATTTATCCGTCTGAAACAGTATTAGATAAAATTTCACCACATTCCTACCCTTTTTTATCATTGAATGAAATAGGTTTTGAAAAAACAACTATTCCATTACCAGAATACAATATTTCAGAAAAATTAGTTACAGAATACGAAGCCACGAGAAATTTCCCAGCTTTAAAAAACGGAACTTCTTTAATTGGTATTCATTTGCGATTTGGAACCATTAGTATTCGAAAATTAGTGCAATATGCGGTTAAATTTCAGAATGAAACCTATTTAAAAGAATTAATTTGGAGAGAATTTTTTATGCAAATTCTATGGCATTTTCCACATACTAAAACGCAAAGTTTCAAACCTAAATATGATGAAATAAAATGGGTGAATAATGAAGTTTTATTTCAAAAATGGTGTGAAGGAAAAACAGGTTATCCAATGGTTGACGCTGGAATGAGAGAATTAAATGTAACCGGACACATGCATAATCGTGTACGAATGGTAGTGGCGAGTTTCTTATGCAAACATTTATTAATCGATTGGCGTTGGGGCGAAACTTATTTCGCTTCAAAATTATTAGATTATGAACAAGCTAGCAATGTTGGAAATTGGCAATGGGCTGCAGGTTCTGGTGTAGATGCTGCGCCTTATTTCAGAATTTTTAATCCTACTGAACAAATTAAAAAATTTGACAAGGAATTAAAATACATCAAAAAATGGGTTCCTGAATTAGAAACGCCATATTATCCAAATCCAATTGTAGATCACAAAGAAGCTAGAGAAAAATGCTTACGCGTTTATAAAGAAGCGGTTGGGTAAATTATCCCAACACCTTCTCTATATCCAATTCTTCAAATCTATCAATTACGATATTGGCTAAACTATAGTCTTGTTTCTTTGTATTTACGCTTTTATATCCAACGCAAAATACTCCAGAAGCGTGTGCGGCTTTAATTCCGTTCGTACTATCTTCAATGATAATGCAATTTTCTTTAGGCGTATTTGATAATCGTACGGCTTCAATAAAAATTGCTGGATTGGGTTTCGATTGTGGAAAATCTTCACCAGAAACAATATGTGAAAAGTATTGATTCAAATTAAATCTATTAAAAACTCTTTCAATCGTTACTTTAGAAGCTGAAGAAGCTAAAACCATTTGAATACCTCTAAGGTGTAAATTTTTAATTAAATCTTCCACGCCTTCTATTAGAAATAAATCTTCTTTAGTATCAAAAGCTTCATTAAAAATAGATCTTTTTCGTTGTACTAAAGTCTCTGTGTCTGTAGTGATTCCGAAATTATCTTTAATTTTTTGAAAAACATTTTTTGTAGAATTTCCTGTAAAAGTGGCAAACATTTCTGCTGTAACTTCAATATTTAATTCTTTAAAATGTTGAAAATAAGCATAATGATGAACAGGTTCTGTATCCACAATTACACCATCCATATCAAAAATAACTGTTTGTAACATGATTTAAATTTTTTGCGAATTTAAAAAATTTACTTCGTAATTAAACCTTTTTGTATAACTTTAGTCAAATAATAAAATCCGTTGTAATTTTGCAAGAAGAGAAACTATTTATAGAAGCTTTAATTAACCCGAAAACGCAAAATAGTGCGTTTAAGCAATTGGTACAACATTATCAGAAACCCTTGTATTATCACATTAGAAATATTGTTTTAAATCATGATGACGCTGATGATGTGCTACAAAATACGTTTATTAAAGTTTTTTCGAATATCAAAAATTTCAAAGGAGAAAGTAAATTGTATTCTTGGATTTACCGAATTGCTACGAACGAATCGTTGACTTTTATTGAACAACGCGCTAAAAAACAAGGGATTTCTAATGAAGAAGTGCAACAAAAAGCCATTATGAATTTAGAATCAGATGTGTATTTTGAAGGTAATGAAATTCAATTGAAATTGCAAAAAGCCATTGCTAAATTACCTGAAAAACAGCAACTTGTTTTTAAAATGAAGTATTTTGAAGAAATGAAATATGAAAAAATGAGCGAAATACTTGATATATCAGTTGGCGGATTAAAAGCAAACTATCACCACGCGGTAAAAAAAATTGAAGAATATTTAAAAACGAATTAAACCTTTTAATAAAATTAAGGTCTAATAGATAACTGAAATAAATTCAGCACAAATGAAAACAAATTTAGATAATAATAAAATTAAAAATGGGTTTACTACCCCATCCGATTATTTCGATACTTTTTCAGATAAGTTATTCGAAAAAATTAGTGGTGAAGTAAACACAACCTTGCTTCCAGAAACGAGTGGTTTTATTGTGCCTGATAACTATTTTGAAAAAAATGAAGCGAAAATATTAAGTAAACTAAATCATTCTAAAACAAAAGTAATTCAACTAAAAGCAACACTTTATAAAGTAAGTGGAATTGCAGCTATTTTATTACTAACTATTGTTTCTCCAATGCTATATAATTCTGTTGAAACGAATAAAAATCAAATTGCAGAAATGAATTATTTAGAAATGCAATCGGAAGATTTAAGCATTTATGAAGTCGGTTCTATGTTAGATAGTGAAGATTTAGCTGAATTAGAAAATGAATTAATCTATAATGATTTAAATTCACTTAATTAAAGTATAAGTTTAGATAAAAAATAAATATTATGAAAAATAAAATTACTTATATATTCTTATTTCTATTATCCATTCAATTTGGATTTAGTCAGGAAAATGATGCTAGAAAAGAAAGAATCAAATCTTTAAAAATAGCATTCATTTCCCAGAAATTAGGACTTACTACTGAAGAAGCTGAAAAATTTTGGCCTATTTATAATAAGTACGATGGCAAAATAATGGATTTAAAAGAAGCACAGATGAAACTTCGTCATCAAAAACGAAATGGAACAGATGAAGAAGCTTTAAAGAAAATTGAAGAAGCGGAAGAAAAAGAAGCGGAAGTAATGGCTTTGAAAAAGAAAATGCGTGCTGAGCTTATTCCAGTTATATCAGCTGATAAGGTTTTAAAACTAGAAAGATTGGAACAAGAATTCCATAGAAAATTATTAGAAAAATTAAAAGACCGCAGAGGAAATCCTCCTCCGCCTAGACGATAAAAACTGATTATAAGTTTTTTATTTGAACCCAATTTAAGCCATTAATATTATTTTAATGGCTTATTTTTATTTTAGTCACTTTGTTTCTTCCTGCTAAATAAATAAACTTTTCACTACTAAATCGTAATGTGTAAAAATCAGTATCATCTATTATTTTATGCCATGTTTTACCATAATTAGAGGAATAATAAACACCTGAAGTTCCGCAAGTGAAAATTACTTTTCCATTGCTTTTTGGCATAAATTGTACACAAGAAGCATAACCAAATGCTTCATTTTCTGCAATAAGTTTCCAAGTTTTTCCACCATTTTTAGTAAAGGCTTTATTAGCGGAATTGTCTTTTTGTTGCTCATAGTTTCCACCAACAATTATTCCTTTTCTCTTATTGTAAAAATCCATTGAAAATGCGCCAGTCATGGCTTCACCTTGAATAATTGGTGTTTCAAAAACTTCCCAAGTTTTGCCTTTATCTTTACTTTTAAACAATCTCGATTTTTTTCCACCAGAAATTATAAAAATTACACCATCTACAATTTTTACATTCGTATCACTTGCAGCAAAAGCAGCTTCACCATCAACAGTCTTTGGTAGATTGGCACACGGAATTTTATTCCAAGTTTTCCCAGAATCTTCCGTTAATAATATGGATAAACAATCTTCAGTTGGATCGCCAATAATAACACCAAATTTGGTTTTAGCATCTATAAACATACTGTCATAAAATACTTTTTCACCACTTTCAGAATATAATAAGCTTGAAGCGCAACTATATCCGAATGTTGACATAGCATAAATATTTGCAGGTGTACCCGCATTTAGGAATAAAATACCGTTACTAAAATTAGACATACTTCTAAAATCAGTGATTTCTTTTTGAAGTTTTACAATTTTGGTATCCGAATCATTTTGAAAACTTACAAAACCAGCTTTTGAATTCGTTCCTCCAAACCAAACTCCATCAATTGTTGGAAAAATGGCTCTGATTGAAACTGAATCTAACACAATATCTTTGCGTTCTACAACTTTAAAAGTTGATTTACACGATATAAATACAAACGAAAAAAGCAAAACTAAAATTCTCATAACCTCCTTATTTTAGGCTAATGTACAATAAATTATAAAATTACAAAACCTAAGAAATCAACTTTGGCACAATAATTGGAATTACATTAAAAAGAAAAGTAACTTAATACTAAATATTATGAAAACACGATTATTTACTTCAGTCATAGGCTCGCTACTACTAGCCATTCCTACATTCGCACAGGATAAAACTACAGTGACTGCAAACAGCAGTGATATTAGTGATAACTTAGATTTAAAAGCTGTTGCCTCTATTTTTGGTGATGCTTCAAATTTAGAAGATTTCGAAAGAAGATTGAATGATCCAAAATCTCAAATTTCTAATTTAGATTTAAACAACGATAATCAAGTAGATTATTTACGTGTTGTGGAATCTGTTGAAGGAAGAGCACATATTGTAGTTATTCAAGCGGTATTAGAAAAAGATGTTTTTCAAGATGTAGCCACCGTTGAAATTGAAAAAGACAGTAATAATAGAGTTCAAATTCAGGTAGTTGGAGATGTTTATATGTATGGAAGTAATTATATATATGAACCAATTTATGTTCATACACCAATAATTTACACTACATTTTGGGTAAATCATTACCGTCCTTATTGTTCATCATGGTATTGGGGTTATTATCCATCATACTATTCTCACTGGTCTCCATTCCCTATTTTCAGATATAGAAACAATATTTCAATTCATATTAATTTCGGACATTCCTATAATTACGTTTCCTACAGAAGATGTCATACAGCTTACAATGCTTATTATGGCAGAAGAGGAAATGGTTACGAAATGCGTCACCCAAATCGTTCTTTTGCCCACAGAAATAGTGGTTATTCAAACAGATATGAAATGGATAACAACAGACAAATTAAAACACGTACTCCTGGAACAAGAGATCTAAATACAAATACAAGTTCTCCTAGAGGAAATTCTCCAAGAGGAAATGCAATTGCTGCAAATTCGCCAAGAGGAAATAATAATCCAAGAGTTGAAGCTACGCCTAGAGGAAATGCATCTGTAGGATCTCCAAGAGGAAATAATAATCCAAGAGTTGAAGCTACGCCAAGAGAAAATGCATCTGTAGGAACTCCAAGAGCTGAGTCTCAACCGAGAACTTATACCCCTAGAGGAAACAGTAATAATCCTAGAGTTGAAGCTACGCCTAGAGGAAATGCATCTGTAGGAACTCCAAGAGCTGAGTCTCAACCGAGAACTTATAACCCTAGAGGAAACAGTAATAATCCAAGAGTTGAAGCTACGCCAAGAGAAAATGCATCAGTAGGAACTCCAAGAGCTGAGTCTCAACCTAGAGGAAATAACAACCCAAGAGTTGAATCTGCACCAAGAGGTAATTCTCAACCAAGAATGGATGCTCCTAGAGGAAATTCACAGACTAGAATGGAATCACCAAGAAGCGGCGGTTCACAACCAAGAATGCAAGCTCCAAGAGAAAATTCACAACCGAGAGGAAACAGTGAAAGTTCTGGAAGAGGAAGAAGATAAATTAAAAGCCGACTAATCATCGGCTTTTTTGTTTTTTATTAATATTATTTGATTCAATAATCGCTTGTTGCTAGTATAAAATTACTATCTTTGCAAGCATTTTTTATTTTTAAAATACATGAGATTTCACAGAAACATTAGTTTTGCAGTAATAGACGCTTTAATGGCGATCTTCAATGAAGGAGAATATGCTGATAAAGTTGTGGCGAGAGCCTTAAAATTAGACAAAAGATGGGGAAGCAGCGATAGAAAGTTCGTAGCGGAAACCATTTACGATATTGTACGTTGGAAACGTTTATACGCAGAGATTGCTGAGATTAAAAAAGAACCCTTCGATAGAGATGGTATTTGGAGAATGTTCGCGGTTTGGGCAACGTTAAAAGGTCATACTTTACCTGATTGGAAATACTTTGAAGGTACGCCAGTTAGAAAAATAAAAGGTAAATTTGACGAATTATCAAAAGATAGAAAATTCAAAGAATCTATTCCAGATTGGATGGATGAAATTGGTGTAAAAGAATTAGGTGAAGCGGTTTGGTCTAAAGAAATTAAGGCACAAAATGAACCAGCTAAAGTAATTTTACGTACCAACACCCTTAATACTACAAAAGAAGCTTTAAAGTTAGAATTACTTAAGCTAGACATTCACACTCAAGCAATTGAAAATTATCCAGAAGCTTTAGTATTGGATGAAAGAGCGAATGTTTTTATGACAGACATTTTTAAAAACGGAATGTTTGAAGTACAAGATGCTTCTTCTCAAATGGTAGCTCATATGTTAGACATTCAGCCTGGAATGCGAGTAGTTGATACTTGTGCTGGAGCTGGTGGAAAAACACTTCATATGGCTTGTTTAATGCAAAACAAAGGGCAAATTATTGCTATGGATTTGTATGAAAGCAAACTAAAACAATTAAAAATTCGTGCCAAACGTAACGGAATTCATAATATAGAATACCGTGTAATTGATACCACTAAGGTAATTAAAAAACTTCACGGTCAAGCCGATAGAGTGCTGATTGATGCACCTTGTAGTGGATTAGGAGTTTTAAAAAGAAATCCAGATGCAAAATGGAAACTAAAACCAGAATTTATTGATAACATTCGTAAAGTTCAAGCTGAAGTTTTAGAAAGTTATGCACCAATTGTTAAGCCTGGTGGAAAACTAGTTTACGCAACTTGCAGTGTCTTACCATCTGAGAATCAGGAACAAATTGAGAAATTCTTGACAACTGAGACCGGAAAAAACTTTACCTTTGTAGAAGATAAAAAAGTATTAGCTCATGAATCTGGTTACGATGGATTTTACATGGCTTTATTAACTAGAAATAATTAATACCCCTAAATTATGAAAAAATATTTACTTTTAATATTAGTTGCTCAATTGAGTTTTGGGCAAGCAGGCGCACCAGCTGCTCCATATTACAATGGTTTTAATTGGAGTCAAACAGGAATGACATTAAAAGCATCACTATCCGCATTAACAATTAGTAAGCACAGTATTTTTTTAACTTATGCAGAAGCTGAAAACGCATTAAGGTTTACTGATTTAGATACTGATGATGCAACAAATACAAATTTGCTTTTACTTTATGGTTTTAGTAATAATATTTGTACTTATGTGAGTGAAACAGATTTTGGAATTTCGAGCGACGATAACGATCACAGAAGAAGAAATAAAAACGCAGATAGTGGCGATCAAAATTGTGCTTGGAATAGAGAGCACACCTATGCAAGAGCATTAGGAACACCAAGCTTAACAACAAACGAAGCAGATGCTGATGTGCATCACATAAGAGCAAGTGATGTAGCCAGAAATGGAATGAGAGATAATGATCGTTTTTTTGATGGCTCAGGAAATTCTTTCGAAACAGGTATTTTGTGGTATCCAGGAGACGAATGGAAAGGAGATGTGGCAAGAATGATGATGTATATGTATTTAAGATATGGTACACAATGTTTACCAACTGGTGTTTCACAATCTGGAATAACAACTGCTACAAACGATAGTAATATGGTGCAACTTTTTTTAGAATGGAATGCTGAAGACCCAGTTTCATTATATGAAGACAGAAGAAATACTTATCTTGGAAATACTTCAAACACTTATGCACAAGGAAATAGAAATCCATTTATTGACAACCCATATTTAGCAACAGTTATTTGGGGCGGTCCAGCTGCTGAAAACAGATGGCCTACAGTATTTTTATCTTCTGAAACTTTCTTAGCTGATAACGCAGTAAGCATTTACCCTAACCCAACAAATACGAATGAAGTTGAAATTTTCACAACAGAAAGTATCACTAAATTGACTTTAGTAAATATCAATGGGCAAATTATAAAAGACATTGAAAATCCAATTTTCAATCAAAATACTTACAAATTAAACAATTTACCTCAAGGTTTTTATTTCTTACAGATTTCTGCTGAAAACGGAAGTTTGACTAAAAAAATCATTGTGAATTAATTTAGTTTTCAATTTTTATTCCAAATCCCTAATTACTTTGTAGTTAGGGATTTTTTATTTTCGAAATAAACGGAATATAAACCTATTTCGGCAGTATTAAAGCGTACATTCGTAAAAAAATAATGTCCATTGAAATTAAGGTTGCCGCTGTTGAACAATTGTTTAGTCAGTTAGATGTTGAAATAAACACGTTTCAAACTGAAACCAAGTTGCATTGTAATGCAGGTTGCGGTAAATGTTGTACTAAACTCGACATAGAAGCTTCTCCTTTAGAATTTTTACCTTGGGCTTTTCATATTTTTTTAAACGGTGATGCAGATAAAGTATTAGCCGAATTAGAAATAAAATCATCCACAATTTGTTTGATTTATAACCCATTAACTTTGTTAGATAAAGTCAACGGTAGTTGTAGTAATTATCCTTATCGTGGATTAATTTGTCGATTATTTGGTTATGGTGCGACAAAAGATAAATACGGACAATTGCGTTTAGCGACTTGTTCGATTATTAAAAATGAACAAGCTGAAAATTTTGAAAATTCAACAGACTCGATAAACAAAGGACTTCCCGTTCCAATTTTCACAGATTATTACATGAATTTATCGCAAATTGACCATCATTTAGGAAATATTATTTTACCTATAAATAAAGCTTTGAAATATGCAATTGAAGAAGTTTTGCAATATTACGCCTACCGACCTTTACCAAATGGCTATAAAAATATTGCTTAGATAATTTTCTTCAATTAGAGAGATTCCTATTTATCAGATTTGTATCGAGAATAAGAAAATTTCAATAAAAACGATTCTCGATACATTTTTTGTTACGATACTCTACACAATAAACACTCGAATTGACGTTTTTAATATTTGTAAGCAATTTATTTTAAACGTAAATTCGCCAAAAAAAAGAATGTCCATAGAAAGTAAAGTCCAAGAAATTGAAGTTTTATTCAGTCGATTGGAAGAAGAATTAAAAACATTTACCGCAACCACTCAATTGTTTTGCAACGCGGGTTGTGGAAAATGTTGTACAAATCCAACTATGGAAGCTTCTCCACTTGAATTTTTACCTTGGGCATTTCATTTGTTTAAAATGGGTGAAGCTGAAAATACTCTCGAAAAATTAAACAACCACTCCAACCCAATTTGCTATAATTACAATCCCATTTCCGATTTAGATTTACATAACGGAAGTTGTAATACCTATAAATATCGAGGTTTAGTGTGTCGATTATTTGGTTATGGCGCCACTAAAGATAAATTTGCGCAACTACGATTAGCAACTTGTTCTATTATTAAAGAACAACAAACCGAAAACTACAACAAAACCAACGAAGCAATTAACAACGGTTTATCTGTTCCAATTTTCACAGATTACTATATGAATTTATCGCAAATAGATTTTCGATTAGGGAATGTTTATGTACACATCAATAAAGCGTTACAATTAGCTATTGAAGAAGTGTTACAATATTACGCTTATCGAGATTTTCCTGAGATACAGGAATAAAAAAAACCCGCAATAATTACTACTATTGCGGGTATTATATTTATAATTTTTATAGATTAATTCTCGTCATCAAACTGAACAGCCTTACTATATACTCTCCATTTTTCAATACAAGATGTAATTTCTTCAGGAATTTCACTTGTAAAACGTAAAAATTCTCCAGATGTAGGATGTACAAAACCTAAAGTTCTCGCGTGAAGTGCTTGTCTTGGTAAGGTTTTGAAACAATTATCAATAAATTGTTTGTATTTCGTAAACGTAGTTCCTTTCAAAATTTTATCGCCACCATATCGTTCGTCATTAAAAAGGGTGTGACCAATATATTTCATGTGTACACGAATTTGGTGTGTTCTTCCCGTTTCTAATTGGCAAGAAACTACAGTCACATAACCTAAACGCTCAATAACTTTAAAATGTGTAATCGCAGGTTTTCCTTGTTCGCCTTCTGGATAAACGTGCATTTGCATTCTATTTATCGGATGACGGTCGATATTTCCTTCAATTGTACCTTCATCTTCTTCAATATTTCCCCAAACAATGGCGTAATATTCACGTTCAGAAGTTTTTGCAGCAAATTGTTTTGTCAAATGCAACATGGCTTCTTCTGTTTTGGCAACTACTAAAAGTCCAGAAGTATCTTTATCAATTCTATGAACTAAACCAGGTCTTTCGCTGCTGTTCATTGGTAAATTATCAAAATGATACGCCAAAGCATTCACTAAAGTTCCCGAATAATTTCCGTGACCAGGATGCACTACCATTCCTGCAGGTTTGTTTACCACGATAACTTGATCATCTTCATAAACAATATCAATAGGAATGTTTTCACCTTTCAGTAAATGTTCATACGGCGGATGTTCTAACATCACACGAATTACATCGTCTGGTTTGACTTTATAATTAGATTTTACAGCTACATCGTTCACGAAAATATTTCCTGATTCTGCCGCTTTTTGAATTTTACTTCTTGTAGTATTTTCAATGCTATTCATCAAAAAAACATCAATACGCATAGCTTGTTGTCCTTTTGCTATTTCAAACCGATGGTGTTCATATAAATCTTCATCAGCCGTTTCATTCTCATCTATAAACTCTTGCATTATTTCGTAGTATCAATTTCTATATTTTGTTCTTCAACGTTTAAAGAATCTAAATCTGCATCATTAAACATGTCTTTTCCATCACCTAAAACAAAATCAATTTTAGAATTTTTCATTAACTTATCTCCTGCTTTTACAGGTTTTCCATTATAAGAAACTTCTAAAACAATATCTTTTGCTAAATCTGGAACATATTTTAATTCACCTTCCACTAAACCTAAAGCTCTTAATGCATTTGTGGCTTGGCGGAATGTTTTGTTTTTTAAATCTGGGAAAGTTATCATAGCATAACCACCAGCATTTAATTTTACGTAAATTTTACGACCATCTTTTACTTTTGAACCAGCAATTGGATCTTGTTCCACAATAGTATAAGGTGGAAATTCTGGACGAAATTCGACAGTGTCTAATAAAAAGACTTCTAATCCTTCTTCATCTAGTTTTTCTTCCGCAACTTCTAATTTCATTTTAGATAAATTAGCTACTGTAATTTCTTCTCCGTGGTTCGTACTGAAGTCTAAAAACTTCACAAACGCTACTAAAAACACGACAACTATAACTAATGCAAAAAATAAATTTTTGAAAAAGGCAAAACTGGTTAAAAACTTTCTTAAACTCATTGAAATATATTTTGGCAAATATAAGAAAAGTAAAACATTTTATGATAATTTTGTATAAAACCGAAACAAATATTTTTTTATGAACGTAGCAGTTGTAATGGGCGGATATTCAGACGAATCTGTAATTTCTTTAAGAAGCGGACAACTTATTTTGAATAACTTAAATAAAGATAAATACCAAGTTTTTGAAGTACACATCTTAAATGAAGGTTGGTATGTGAAAATGGAGGATAAAAAACTTCCAATTAATAGAGCTGATTTTTCATTTGAGAACAATGGAAATTCGATTAAGTTTGATGTTGCCGTAAACACCATTCATGGAACTCCAGGAGAAGACGGACATTTGCAATCGTATTGGGAATTGATTGATTTACCATACACAGGTTGCGGATTTTACCAAAGTGCACTAACTTTTAGTAAGCGTGACACACTTTCTGTATTAGGAAAGTTTGATATTCCGAAAGCAAATTCGATTTATATCTCTAAAGGTCAAGAAATCAATGGTCAAAAAATTGCTGACACATTAGGTTTTCCATTTTTCGTAAAACCGAATCAATCTGGAAGTAGTTTAGGCGTTTCAATGGTGAAAGAATTATCAGAATTAGATAAAGCTTTAGCATTTGCATTTGCGGAAGACAAAGATATTTTAATAGAATCACAGTTAAAGGGAACAGAAATTTCAGTTGGTGTGATGAAATTAAATGGAGTTACTAAAGTTTTAGGAACAACAGAAATAATTTCAGAAAATGATTTTTTCGATTATGAAGCCAAATATTTAGGAAAATCAAATGAGATCACTCCTGCCCGATTATCTAAAGAAGTAGAAAATAAAGTATTTGAATCTACCGCAAAAATTTATGAAGCGTTAGGAATGCAAGGATTTTCTCGTATCGATTTTATTGTGATGAACGATATTCCGCATTTTATTGAAATTAATACCAATCCAGGCTTGAGTCCGCAAAGTATTTTCCCGCAACAAGCGGCGTATGCGAATTTGAACTTTTCGGATTTATTAGATAACGAAATTAAATTGGCTTTGGAAAGAAAACCAATTTGGAAGAAATAGAATATAATGAAAAGAAAATCAATCATTTCAGATTCCAGCGGAATCAAATATTTTTAGAACAAAGAATATAGAAGATTAACCATTTCAGATTCCAGCGGAATCAAATATTTTTAGAATATTAATTATGAGAAAAGCAATATTCCCAGGTTCATTTGATCCAATTACAAACGGACATTACGATATTATTAAACGCGGTATTTCATTATTTGATGAAGTAATTGTGGCAATTGGTGTAAATGCCGAGAAAAAATACATGTTTGCTTTAGAAGACAGAAAACGTTTTATCGAAGAAACATTTAAAGACGAACCAAAAGTTCGAGTAATTACCTATACGGGTTTAACTATCGATTTATGTAAAAAAGAAAAAGCACAATTTATTTTGCGTGGTTTACGAAATCCAGCCGATTTTGAATTCGAAAAAGCCATTGCTCATACTAACAGACGTTTGTCCAAAATCGAAACCGTGTTTTTGTTAACTGCTGCAAACACGTCTTATATTTCATCAAGTATTGTTCGTGATGTGTTAAGAAATGGTGGCGACGCTTCGCCTTTTGTACCAGATTCGGTGGTTTGCAAAATATAAAGCATAAAAAAACCTTCAAGTTTATCTTCTTGAAGGTTTTTTAATTTAATTACTCTTCTAATGCGTTTTTAACAACGTCTCGGGCAACTTCAATTTTATATTTTTTGCCTTTCATTTTTTCGTCCTTAATATTTTGAAGTAATGGTGCCACTTTAGCATATTTTACTGCAGCAAACGATACGAAATCTTTGACTTCAATTAAACCTAAATCGCCTTTTTCTAATTTTCCTTTTTGAGAAAAGAAACCTACAATATCAATTTTATTTAATTTGTTTTTCTTTCCACCACTAATATAAATGGTTTTAAATTCTGGTGGTTTCGGAATTACACTATAATTAGATACGTCAATTTTTTTAATATCATAATCGATATAATCCACCTTTTTCTCACTTTCGTGAATAATAATGTAAGCGGTTCCAGAAGCCATCATACGTGCGGTACGACCATTTCTATGTGTGAATTCATCCACTTTTGAAGGCAAATGATAATGAATTACATTTTTCATTTCTGGAATATCTAATCCACGAGCCCCTAAATCGGTTGTGATTAAATACGAAATACTTCCGTTTCTAAACTGAATCAAAGCACGTTCACGTTCTTCTTGTTCTAAACCACCATGGTAAAATACAGAGAATATTCCTTTATCATTTAAATAATCGCTAATTCTTTCTACAGCTTCACGATGATTACAGAAGATAATTGCATTCTGAGATTTCAATGAACAGATTAAATGAAACAATGAATTAACCTTATCTTTTTCTTTAGAAATCACCAATTTAAAATCTAAATTAGTTTCAGTCTTTTTCTTATCGATATAATTTAAAACATTAGGTTTTTCAATTCTGGTATATTTTGGAACTTCAACTCCATCCGTTGCAGAAACTAAAATACGTTTTTCTAAATTGGTTAATTTTCCAATAATGAAACGCATTTCTTCATGAAATCCTAATTGTAACGATTTGTCAAATTCGTCTAAGATTAACATTTTAATACTTTTTGGATCAAAAGTTTCTCTTTCTAAATGATCAGCTAATCTTCCTGGAGTTCCAATTAAAACTGCTGGTGGATTGCTTAAATTTTTTATTTCTGTTTCGATAGAATGGCCACCATAGCAAATGTTGACTTTAAAAGTAGTCGACATTTTTTTCCAAACTTGTTCAATTTGTAGACCTAATTCACGCGAAGGTACAATAATCATACATTGTACTTTATTATTATCTTCTTCTAAAAGTTGAAAAATAGGTAATAAAAAAGCTAATGTTTTCCCTGAACCTGTTGGCGAAAGCAATACTACGTCAGAATCAATCAATATTGATGTTTCTGCAGCAACTTGCATTTTATTTAAACTTTCGATACCTAAATTCGAAAGTATATTGTTGGAATGTAAATTTTTATTCATGGGGCAAAGATAATTTTAATTTGCCAATATTCAATTTCTCAATGTTCAATTATATGTTATTATAAATATTTGAATTTGATTTTTGCCTTTGAAATTGCCATTTAATATCCTTACTTTTGGAATTCAAATATATAACTATGCGTTTTATTCTACTATTTATGTTTACTTCACTGTTAGTAAACGCTCAAAATAATCCATTAACACCATTCGAAAAAGGAAATAAAAATCAATCTACAACCTATGAAGAATGTATTTCATTTTATCAAGTATTAGATTCGAATTCAGATAAAATTGAAATGAAAACGATGGGTTTAACAGATAGTGGAAAACCATTACATATTGTAGTTTTTTCTGAGAATAAAGATTTTTCATTCAATCAGAATAAAGCAATTTTATTAGTCAATAACGGAATTCATCCAGGAGAACCAGATGGAATCGATGCGACAATGATGTTGATACGAGATTTGGCCAATGCAAAAATAAAAGTTCCTAAAAACACAATAGTTGTTGCCATTCCGGTTTATAATATAGATGGAATGTTAAACCGAAATTCCTTTTCAAGAGCCAATCAAAACGGACCAGAAGCCTACGGATTTAGAGGAAATGGAAGAAATTACGATTTAAATAGAGATTTTATAAAATCGGATACTCGAAATTCAAGAAGTTTTCAAGAGTTATTTCATACCGTTAATCCAGATGTTTTTTTAGACAATCACGTTTCTAATGGTGCCGATTATCAATATACGTTTACTTGTATTGCTACTCAACATGAACGTTTAGGTGAGAAATTAGGTGACTTTTTCAAAAATGAAATGTATCCAGAAATGGTAAAAGACATGCAGAAAAAGAAAATTGATGTGGTTCCGTATGTGAATATTCACGGCGCAAAACCAGATTTAGGTTACGAACAATTTACTGATACTCCGCGATATGCAACTGGTTACACTACTCTATTCAACACCTTAGGATTTGTACCAGAAACGCACATGTTAAAGCCTTATAAAGATCGTGTAAAAACGACTTATGAATTTATGGTAACAACGATAAATTATACCGATGCGAATTGGGAAAAAATCAAACAAATAAGAAAAGACAATTTAGAAAGTTTTAAAGCTGGAAATCAATATCCGTTACATTGGACAATAGATTCTACAAAAGTATCTTACATGGATTTTAAAGGTTTTGAAGGCGGTTACAAACCAAGTGACATTTCTGGAAAAGACAGATTATATTACGACAGAAGTAAACCTTTTACCAAAAAAATTCCGTTTTATGGAAATTTCAAACCCACGAAATTTGTAACTATACCGAAATATTATGTTTTGCCACAAAGTCAATGGCAAATTATTGAATTACTGAAATTGAACAACATAGCAATGACACAAATTTCTCAAAATGAAATAATTGAAGTCGAAATTTATAAAATCGATACGTATCAAACTGGGAAAAATGCGTATGAAGGTCATTACGGACATTATAATACTACTGTCAAAAAAAATGTAGAGAAAATGGAATTTAGAGTGGGCGATTATAAAATTTCAACCAATCAATTAGGTGTGAAATATTTGTTGGAAACTTTAGAGCCAGAAGCGGTTGATTCTTATTTTAATTGGAATTTTTTCGATACGATTTTACAACAAAAAGAAGGGTATTCTAGTTATGTTTTTGAAGATTTAGCGAAACAAATTTTAGATGAAAATCCAACTTTAAAACAAGAATTCGAAGCTAAAAAACAAACAGATAAAGCTTTCGCAGAAAACGGCGGAGATCAATTATATTGGGTGTATAAACATTCTAAATACTTTGAAAAAGCGTTTATGATGTATCCGGTTTTTAGAGTGAATTAAAAAATTAGCCAATTTTCAATTTGTCAATGTGCCATTTTCTAAACAATAATACTAATTGGCATATTGTCTTATTTTCCAATTGACACATTAGCATTTTCACTTTCAAACAACAACTTAATATTTTCGTAAGAATTACCAAGAGCAGCTTCAATTTCTGAGGGTTTAAGCCAAACGGCTTTTGAGATGCCTTCTTTTTCTTGCGGACAAGTTGGTCCTGTGAAATTCGTTTCCATTTTAAACCAATAGGTAATTTTTAATTTAAAACTTCCGTTACGTTTAAAAATATGATAGGTTTTTTGTAGTTTGTCTGTAATTTTTAAGCCTGAAACTCCGGTTTCTTCTTCTACTTCACGCATAGCAGCGTTTTCAATCGTTTCGTCTTTTTCAATACCACCTTTTGGTAAATCCCATTTTCCGTTTCTGAAAATAAACAGAACTTCGCCATTAGCATTAAAAACTAATCCTCCACCAGCTTTTGCCACAGGTATTTTAGATTTCAAAGTCTTCATAATCAACTTTTCATCTGAATGATATAAGTAGGCACTTTGTATTTTATTCAAAAATAATTCTGAGATTACTTTTGGAATATTTACCGTTTCCAACAAATAAATTTTAAAATTTGTTTCCTTTTCAAACTTATTTGTCAAAAAAAGTGGTTTCTCGTTTACAAAAACTTTATACATTTGCAATATGATATTTAACAACAACACAGCACAACAAACAGCCGAATTGCTTTTACAAATAAACGCAATTAAATTGAATTCTAAAAATCCTTTTACTTGGGCTTCTGGCTGGAAAAGTCCAATTTATTGTGATAACCGTATAACGCTTTCGTTTCCAGCGGTTAGAAATTATATTCGAGATGAATTTGTAAAGCAAATTGAAGACAAATTTGGTCGTCCAGACGTTATTGCAGGGGTTGCAACAGGTGCAATTGGTATCGGAATCTTAGTAGCAGAAGCTATGGGATTGCCTTTTGTGTATGTTCGTCCAGAAGCAAAAAAGCATGGAAGACAAAATCAAGTGGAAGGTTTTTTACAAAAAGGTCAGACCGTAATTGTCGTAGAAGATTTAATTTCAACTGGCGGAAGTAGTCTAATGGCAGTAGAAGCTTTACGTAATGAAGGCGCTAATGTTAAAGGTATGGCAGCGATTTTTACGTATGGTTTTCCTATTTCTGAAGAAAAGATTGCGGAAGCAAAATTAGAGGTTTACACGTTAAGTAATTACCAAAACTTAATTGAGAAAGCAGTTGAGAAAAAATATGTTTCGGAAGAAGAATTAGAAACATTACAATCTTGGAACAGTAATCCTAGTGAGTGGGGAAAATAATTTTTTGATTTACGATTTACGATTTACGAATTTAGATTTACGAATAATTAAAATAAAAAAACGTCCCGATATTTCGAGACGTTTTTTTATTTTATATGATATTAAACCAACTGAATTCCTTCGTTATTGATATCAATAAGTTTTTGTTTGTATAAACTTCCAATCGCTTTTTTAAATGTTTTCTTACTCATTTTCATAACCGATTTAATTTCTTCTGGATGACTGTTGTCATTCAAACGTAAAACACCATCGTTTTGTTTTAAGGCTTCTAAAACTTGTTGTGCAGAATCGTCAATTGCTTCAAAACCTTGCTTTTGGAAAGACACATCAATTTTTCCGTCAGGACGAATTGTTTTAATGTAACCTTTGGTTTTATATCCTGGAGAAACCGTTTCAAAAACTTCATTTTGATACGCTAATCCTCTAAATTTTCCGTTGATAATTACGTTGATACCGATTTCAGTAATATGTGAAACCATTAAATCTACTTCTTGACCTACTTCAACATCTAAAGGTTCTTTATCCAAAAACTGATTGATTTTACTTGATGCCGCTAACCTACCCGTTTGTTTGTCTAAATACATCGTTACAATATAACGCTTGTCTTTTTCCATTGGGCGAGCTTGTTCTTTGAACGGAACAAACAAATCTTTTTCCATTCCCCAATTTAAAAAGGCACCAAACTTATTGATGTAATTTACTTTTAAAACCGCAAACGAATTTAAGGTAATTAATGGTTTAATTGTCGTGGCAACTGGACGCTCTTCGTGATCTAAATATACGAAAACGGTAATGTCATCGCCAATTGTAAAATCGTTTGGAACGTATTTATTTGGCAACAAAACATCGTCTGTCGCGTTAACTAAAAACAATCCAACTTTTGTTTCTCTATCTATTTTTAATGTGTGGTACACACCTATTTGTAACATATTATGGTTTTATTATTAAAAGTGATGGCGTATTATTTAACCAAACACTTCTGGTATCAATTAGTTTTTTCCAACTATCAATACTCATGATTAATAAATCTTGTTCTTTTAAGAAATCTTTTTCTAATTTTGAAGAATGTATCACTTTTACATTTTCATGTGTGATTTTATTCTCTTCATTTACAATATCATACGTGTCAAAAATTGAAATCTTAGCTTGAGAATTCTTCTTTAGTAATTTTACGTAATCCAATAAAAATTGATCTGCTGCATTGAATAAAATTACGGAAATATTCTCGGTTTTTATTAAATTCTTATCGACATAAATTCCTAATGGCACTTCTGTCTTATTAATGATTGCTTGCGTTTTGTCATCAAAATAATTGATTTCAAACAACTTTTCTTTTCCTGTAAACGTGTTTAATAAATTTTCAGGATTGATGAATTTAGAAGTAATTCCTAATACTTTTCCTAAAAGCGTTCCTTCAAAAATAGAAGAACCAATGTTGATTAACACTAAATCGAATTCTCCTTTATTACCTACTTCAACAATATCAGAATCAATATCACGAGAAGCTTTAAAAAGCGTTTCTACTTTACGATTTAATTTATTAGCTTCTTTTAAAACAGGTTTGAAACTCTCTCGTTCGTATTCTTCAATTTTATAAGGATTTACCTCATTTGTTGAAGAAATGTACATCGCAGTTATCGATTGTTTTTCCTTATCTATACTGATAAAATTATTTGCGACTTTCAACAAATGCTTTCCATCTTCTGGATTTTCGAAAGAAACTAAAACTTTATATTCTAAATTATCTGCGTTTGTTGTTGGAACAAGTGTCTTTCTTCTTTTAAATACAAAATCAATTAAATTTAAAGCTGGACCCGTCATAAAAGTTGTTGCTAAAGCCATTATGACCATCATCGCAAAAACTTCTTTGGTTAACACACCTAAATCGTAACCAATATTTAACACTACTAGTTCCATCAAACCACGCGTATTCATTAAAGCACCAATAGTTAAACTATCACGCCAATTTTGACCTACAAATTTTGCCGCTAAAGCACTTCCTATAAATTTACCGACAACGGCTACTAAAATAATTAAACCACAAACTTTCCATAATTCTGGACTGTTTAGTAAGCCAATTTCTGTTCTTAAACCTGTGAATACGAAGAATAAAGGTAATAAAACCACTAAAGAAACATCTTCAATTTTCTCGATAAACATTTTTCTAAACTTCATGTTATCTGGCATAATTACACCCGCAACGAAAGCTCCGAATAAGGCGTGAATACCAATAATTTCAGTTAAATAAGACGAAATTAATAACGTTAAAAAGAAAATTGCAACAACAGGTTTTGTGATTTTTTCTGCGGTATCATATAAATTTCCAATTCTACGCAAAAATGGTCTTACTAATTTTATCATTGTCACTACATAAACAAATGACAATACAATTATGTATAATGAACTTGTGATAGAACCGGCTTTTACAATAGCAATAACTCCAGCTAATAAACACCATGCGGTAATATCATCAGCAGCAGCACAAGTAATAACCATGGCTCCAATTCTTGTTTTTTGCAAACCTCTTTCTTGAACAATTCTTGCTAAAACTGGAAAAGCGGTAATACTCATCGCAATTCCTAAAAATAATCCGAAAGAAAGAAATTCAACTCCTTTTGGTGCGAAGTTTGTGTAAATTGAATACGCCAAAACTAATCCTAATGTAAAAGGAATAATTATACTTGCATGGCTAATAATTACAGCTTCTTTAGCTTTATTACGAAGTACTTTTAGGTCTAACTCCATTCCAACAACAAACATGAAGAAGATTAAACCAATCTGACTTAAAAATTTTAAATTATCTAATGAAGAATCTGGAAATAAAAGAACTGAAAATTCAGGTAAATAACTTCCAAAAAAGGATGGCCCTAATACAATTCCGGCAATAATTTCACCAATTACTGTAGGTTGGCCAATTTTTTTACAAATTAATCCGAAAAATCTTGCTACTAAAATAATGGTAACAATTTGAGCTAATAAAATAGCTAAAGGATGTGTTAGATTATGATGCAAAGAATCAAGAAAATCCTGATAGTCTGAATTACCAGTAGAAACTACTTTTAAAACATCAGGTTTTTCTAATAATTTTCCATTTTTTAATGTCCAATATATTAAGGCAGAAAAAATACCTACAACAATTAAATAAAAGAAGCTATTTTTATAATTCTTCATTAAGAAATAGTACTAAATTTAGTTCTCAATAGGTCCTTCCCATTGTGAAATACCACCAACAAGGTTGTATGTTTTTTCAAAACCTAATTGTTTCATAATGCCACAAGCTTGAGCGCTTCTACCACCAGCAAGACAATATACAAAATAAGTTTTGTCTTTATCTAATTCTTCAACTTGGTAAATAAAACCTTGTCCTTTGTAAATATCTATATTAATAGCGCCTGGAATAATTCCGTTTGCTACTTCATCTTCTGTTCTAACATCTAAAATTACTGCGTTTTCAGTGGTTAAAAAACCTTCCCACCACTCTATTTGGTCTAAATTCATATATTTTATATTTTGCTCAAATTTACAACAAGAATTCAGATATAAAAATTTATTTTCAGTTGAGTAATCTGATTCTCTTTATTTTAAAGTTCTAAATTAAATTTAACAAAAAAATCAACAACATTTGTATATACAAATAAAATAAAAGCATTACATTTGTCCCGACAAATAACAACTGTTATGAAAATTGAAGAAGAAATAAAAAGTACAGTAGAATTATCATTGGCTAAAAAAGTGCTATTAAATTTATCATTTACAAGAAACATTATAGGTGATAAATTTTTAGAAATACTTAAACCTTATGATTTATCAAGCGAACAGTATAATGTGTTACGCATTTTAAGGGGTCAGAAAGGAAAACCTGCAAATATGTCGGTAATTCAGGAAAGAATGATTTCTAAAAATAGTAATACTACTAGATTGGTAGACAAATTGATAATTAAAGAATTAGTTATTAGAAAAATTTGTCCGTCAAATAAAAGAAAAATGGAAATTACTATTACAGAAAAAGGTTTAGAAGTGTTAGAAACTTTAGATCCAATTGTAGTTGAACACGAAAATAGCTTAGCAAGTAAATTAACAACAGAAGAATTAACCCTATTAAATGAATTATTAGAAAAATACAGAAATTAATTATGAGCACATTTATAGAAAATCAGAATTGGCGTTATGCCACAAAAAAATTCAATAGCGAGAAAAAAGTATCTGAAACAGATTTAGAAATTTTAAAAGATGCTATTCAATTATCATCTTCTTCATTTGGATTACAACCTTATAAAGTTTTAATCGTAGAAAACGAAGAAATTAGAAAACAATTGCAACCTGCATCTTGGGGACAAAGTCAAATTGTAGACGCTTCTCACCTATTAGTTTTCGCTAACATTACAAATATTGATGCTGATTATATTAATAATTATGCAGAAAATATGGCAACAACTAGAAATATTCCATTGGAAAGTGTAAAAGGTTATGCTGATTTTATGATTGGAAATATTACTAGTTTAACTCCAGAACAACAAAATATTTGGACAGCAAAACAAACGTATTTAGCTTTAGGGAATTTATTAAATGCTGCCGCTGAATTAAAAATTGACGTTACGCCAATGGAAGGTTTTGTACCAGATCAATACGACGAAATTTTAGGCTTAAAAGAAAAAGGTTTACACGCAACTTTAGTTGCAACTGTTGGTTACAGACATCATGAAGATGATACGCAACATTATATTAAAGTAAGAAAACCAAAATCAGAATTATTCGAAACAATTTAATAACTTAATATCTAACAAAAATGAAAAATTTAAAAACAATTGCAGTAGCATTAGTAGCATTCGTATCTTTTACAGCAAATGCACAAACAAAGAAAATCAACGTATCAAAAAGTGGTATCGTTTGGACAGGTAAAAAAGTAACTGGTTCACATACAGGAACAATCAATTTACAAGATGGTGCATTAGTATTCAAAGGAAAAGTTTTAAAAGGTGGAACTTTTAATGTGGATATGACTACAATTAATACTACAGATTTAAAAGCTGGTCAAGGTAAAGAAAATTTAGATGGACATTTAAAAGCTGAAGATTTCTTTGGTGTTGAAAAACACAAAACAGCAAACTTAGTTTTCAAAAATATTAGCGGTAAAGGAAAAGGTTTATATACTGTAACTGCAGATTTAACTATCAAAGGAATTACTAATCCAATCACTTTTGATATTACAGTTAAAGGAAACACTGCAACTACAACTTTAAAAGTTGATAGAACTAAATATGACATTAAATACGGTTCAGGTTCATTTTTCTCTGACTTAGGAGACAAAACAATCAATGACGAATTTGAATTAAAAGTAAACTTAGCTTGGTAATTATCAAACTATAGTAAAACAAAAAAGTCCTCTCGTTTTTTGGAACGAGAGGACTTTTTTTTATATAAAATCTTTTTTATCTAGAAAGTGGTCCTGGTGCCTTTTTTTCTAAAATACTTTTTTCTTCTTTTACTAAAACGGTTCCTTTAATTCTTAAAGCGACCATTCCGTTTTCTTTATTAACTGCATTAGTTTCAACTGTAATTGTTTTACTAATTGGACCTGGATTCATGTTGTATTGTACTTCAATAACTCCTTTTTTTCCTGGCGCAATTGGCTCGGTTGGTTTTGTTGGAACTGTACAGCCACAACTACTTTTCGCGTCTTTAATAATTAAAGGTTCATTTCCTGTGTTGGTGAATTCAAAGGTTCTTTTACCTGAATCTACACCTTTATATACTTCACCATAATTAATGGTCTCTTCTTTAAATTCAATTTTAGCACCATTTTGTGCATTTGCTGAAAAACCAGCTGCCATTAAAACTAAAATAAATACTAACTTTTTCATCTTTTATAATAATTTGAGAATTGTAAAAATATGTTTTTTAAACTAACTAACAAAAAGTAAATACATTTTTTTTATTCTGTTTTATATAATTACTTTTGCAGATATAATTCAAAAATTATACCAAAGACACTTATTATTTACAAAAAACAATATATAAATGATACCAGCCCAATTTGATGCCAAAGCCGTAGAACAAAAATGGTACGAGTACTGGATGAAAAACAATTATTTTCATTCTACTCCAGATCACAGAACACCATATACTATTGTAATTCCTCCACCAAATGTAACTGGAGTTTTACACATGGGACATATGTTGAACAATACGATTCAAGATGTGTTAATTCGTCGTGCACGATTAAAAGGTTTCAATGCTTGTTGGGTTCCTGGTACAGACCACGCTTCTATTGCGACTGAAGCAAAAGTTGTAGCAAAATTAAAATCGGAAGGCATTGATAAATTCGATTTAACTCGAGAAGAATTTTTAAAACATGCCTACGATTGGACAGATAAATATGGTGGAACAATTTTAGAACAACTAAAACAATTAGGATGTTCTTGTGATTGGGACAGAACTAAATTTACGATGGATCCAGATATGTCGGCATCTGTAATTCGTTCGTTTGTAGATTTATACAATAAAGGTATGATTTACCGAGGTTACCGAATGGTAAACTGGGATCCGGAAGCCAAAACAACGTTATCTGACGAAGAAGTAATTTTTGAAGAACGTCAAGGAAAATTATATTACATCAAATATCAAATCGAAAATTCTTCAGATTATTTAGTGGTGGCCACTACTCGACCTGAAACTATTTTCGGAGATACTGCTATTTGTATCAATCCAAATGATGAAAGACATTTCAATTTAAAAGGAAAAAAAGCGATTGTTCCAATTTCTGGAAGAGTTATTCCTATTATTGAAGATGAATATGTGGATTTAGAATTCGGTACAGGATGTTTAAAAGTAACGCCTGCTCACGATGTGAATGATAAAACTTTAGGGGATAAACATAGTTTAGAAATTATCGATATTTTTAATGAAGATGCGACTCTAAACTCATTCGGATTACATTATGAAGGTAAAGACAGATTCGTAGTTCGTACAGAAATTGAAGCAGAATTGACTTCAATCAATGCTTTAGATAAAGTAGAGCAATATACTAACAATGTTGGGACTTCTGAAAGAACTAAATGTGTAATTGAACCTCGTTTATCTGATCAATGGTTCCTTAAAATGGAAGATTTGGTAAAACCAGCAATTCATGCCGTTTTAGAGTCTGACGAAATCAAATTATACCCAAGTCGTTTTAATAATACGTATGCGCATTGGTTAAATAATATTCGCGATTGGAATATTTCTCGTCAATTATGGTGGGGACAACAAATTCCAGCGTATTTCTATGGTGATGGAAAAGAAGATTTCGTTGTAGCTGAAACAAGAGAAGAAGCTTTAGCTTTAGCTAAAGAAAAAACTGCCAACTCAAAACTGACCACTGAAAACTTGCGTCAGGACGCTGACGCACTTGATACTTGGTTCTCTTCATGGTTATGGCCAATGTCAGTATTTGGTGGAATTATGGATCCAGAAAATGAAGATTTCAAATATTATTATCCAACAAACGATTTAGTAACTGGTCCGGATATTTTATTCTTCTGGGTAGCGCGTATGATTATCGCAGGTTACGAATATGCAGATGCGAAACCTTTCAAAAACGTATATTTAACAGGATTAGTTCGTGATAGTCAAGGACGAAAAATGTCTAAATCTTTAGGAAATTCTCCTGAACCATTAGGTTTAATTGAAAAATTTGGTGCAGACGGCGTTCGTGTTGGATTGTTATTAAGTGCTTCTGCTGGAAATGATATTTTATTTGACGAAGAATTATGTAATCAAGGAAAAGCGTTTACGAATAAAATTTGGAATGCGTTTAAATTGATTAAAGGTTGGGAAGTTTCTGAAACAATTCCACAACCAGAATCTTCTAAAGTAGCAATTGAATGGTACGAAGCGAAATTGCAACAAACCTTATTAGAAATTGAAGATAATTTTGAAAAATACAGATTATCTGAAGCTTTAATGGCGACTTATAAATTAGTTTGGGACGATTTCTGTTCTTGGTTTTTAGAAATGATTAAGCCTGGATACCAACAACCAATTGACAAAGCGACTTTTGAGAAAGCGATTGAAATGTTAGAAAATAATTTAAAATTATTACATCCATTTATGCCTTTCTTAACGGAAGAAATTTGGCAGCATATTGCAGAAAGAACGCCAGAACAAGCTTTAATTATAGCAGAATATCCAAAAATGACTTCAGTAAATACAGCTTTAATTGCTGATTTCGATTTCGCAACGGATGTTATTTCTGGAATTAGAACAATAAGAAAAGATAAAAATATTCCTTTCAAAGATGTGATTGAATTAAGAGTCGTGAATAATGAAAAAGCTTCTTCTTATTTCGATTCAGTTATCATGAAATTAGGAAACATTGTCGATTTAATGTACGTAACTGAAAAAGTTGACGGTGCTTTATCTTACAGAGTAAAATCTAACGAATATTTCATTCCAATTACTGGAAACATTGATGTTGAGGCTGAAATTGCAAAATTAACGGAAGAATTAAATTATATCAATGGCTTCTTAAAATCGGTACAAGTTAAATTATCGAATGAGAAATTCGTAGCTAACGCTAAACCAGAAATCATTGATAACGAACGCAAAAAAGAAGCTGATGCTTTAGCAAAAATTGCAACAATTGAGCAAAGTATTGCTGGATTGAAGTAATTAAATTTTAAATATGAAAGCCGATTTTCTTAGGAAAATCGGCTTTTTTTATGTTTATTTTTTCAAATACTCGTTTGCTGTTAGCACTGGAAGAATTGATTTTTTGAAATCTTTTTTATTTCTTGTTAGAATCAAATCTAACTCATTTTCTAATGCGGTGTGATATTGAATAGCATCTTCGAAGTCTTTAAAATCTGAAACTAATGCTAATTCTAAAATTTTATCATCCATTGGTAAAACTTCTACCAATACTTTAAATTTGGTTAAAATCTTTCTTGCTTCATCTAACTTATGACTTCTCGCTAATAAGTAATGCGTGTTAGCAATGGTTAAAGAAGAAATGTAAAGTTTAACTTTTTTATGGTCAGCCAAAGTAAATAATTCTTGCGCTTCTTTATAGAATTCTTCTCGTTTAGAAAGTAAATCTAAAACAATATTCGTATCGACTAATATTTTATCCATTAAGAATATTTTTTAGATAAGTAATCTGAATATTCTTTTTTATAATCAGCACTTTCTAGAGAAATAACACCTGTTAGACTTTCCACAAGCAGACTTATTTTAGTTTCTTCAGTATTTCTTTTAGTTAATGATAATAGATAATTTTCAATAAGCTTTGAAAGACTTACACTATTGTTTTTAGCGTAGAACTTTGCTTCTTCAATTACATGTTCGTCGATGTTTAAGGTTAGTTTCGTATTCATGATATTTTATTTACGTGTAAAATTAAAAAATATATACGTAATAAAAAACTGTTTTATGAAAAATTTAAAGAGTAATTCCCAACTAACGCAAAAAAGAAGCAGATGCTTTAGCAAAAATTGCAACAATCGAGTAAAGTATCGCAGGATTGAAGTCAGATATATTTTAAAAAGTAAAAGCCGATTTTCTGAGGGAAATCGGCTTTTTTTTGATTTATTACTTGATATAAACTGATTGTAAGTAGTCTTTCAACGTTTGAGGTTTTCTTCCTAAAATGGTTTCTAAATTTGGAAAGGGTTTATCAAAATCGTTATTTTTAATTCCGGATGCAAATCCTAACGACATTTGAATGATAGGTTCTGGTAAACCAAATCCTTTTAAGGTTTCTGCAAAAACTTCAGGAGTTGGACTCACGTAAACTACTTCTTTACCAGATAATTCAGTTAAGATTTCAGCCACATCTGCATAAGAATAATTTTCTATGTTTGTTAAAGGTAAACTCTGATTATCAAAGGCATCTGATACAACTATTTTTGAAATCGCTTCTGCTAAATCCGTTCTTGAAGCATAAGCTACTCTTCCTTCTCCTGCTGGGAAAAACACACCTGTTTCTAAAACTTGTTCGCCAATAAACATTGGGATCACATCTGAATATAACGAATGTTGCATCATCGTATACGTAAAACCACTTTGTTTGATGTACTCTTCCGTTTGGTAATGATCTTCTAAAAAGCCTTTTAATGGAGAAGTTTCAATATCATTCATCGACATACTCGTGTAAATAACATGCTTGACTCCTGTTTGTTTCGCTGCATCAATTGCGTTTTTATGTTGACCAAATCTGTCATTAAAATCATTTGAAGAAATTAAAATCAGTTTTTTCACATCTTTAAAAGCAGCAACTAACGAATTTGGATTGGTATATTCTCCTATTCTAATTTGTACGCCTTTGTTTTTTAATTCTTTTGCTTTTTCTTCATCTCTTACTAAAACAGCAATTTCACTTGGAGAAATCTGTGTTAACAAATTCTCAACTATTTGACTTCCTAATTGCCCTGTGGCTCCTGTAACTAAAATCATAATTATTTTATTTTTTAAGTTTATTATTTTACTACAACAAAAGTACTTATCTTTGCTATACAAAATATACTAGTATCTTAAAGTATAGCACTATACTTTGGTATACTACAAAAGCAAATATTATGGAATTAGAACAGTTAAGTATCAGTGAAATAAAGGCTTGTCCAATAAATTATGTATTGGCCATTAATGATACTATGAATGTGATTAGTGGAAAATGGAAGTTGCCTATTATTGGAACTTTACTGTACGAAAAGAAACGTTTTACTGAAATTCAGAAAAACATTGGAAAAATAACGCCACGAATGCTTTCTAAAGAGTTGAAAGAATTAGAATTAAATGGTGTAATTACTCGAAAAGTCTACGATGCAACACCCGTTTTAGTAGAATATGAACTTACAGAATCTGCGAAAAGATTAAGCGAAGTATTAGACAAAATGGTAGATTGGGGCATGCAACATAGAACTAGTTTATTTAGTTAAAACAAAAAAGACCATCATTACTGATGGTCTTTTTACATATAATTTATTCAATTTCTAGTCATTCATAGAAATTAAAAACTCTTCGTTATTTTTTGTTCGTTTGATACGAGATTCGATAAATTCCATCGCTTCTACTGGGTTCATATCGGCTAGGTATTTACGTAAAATCCACATATGTTGCAACGTTGATTTGTCTAATAATAAGTCGTCACGACGCGTACTTGAAGAAACCAAATCGATAGCTGGGAAAATACGTTTGTTAGAAATTTTTCTATCTAATTGTAATTCCATGTTACCTGTTCCTTTAAATTCTTCGAAGATAACTTCGTCCATTTTAGAACCAGTTTCTGTTAATGCTGTAGCGATAATACTTAATGAACCACCGTTTTCAATATTACGAGCAGCTCCAAAGAAACGTTTTGGTTTTTGTAATGCGTTAGCATCTACTCCTCCACTCAACACCTTTCCAGATGCCGGTTGAACCGTATTATATGCTCTAGCTAAACGTGTAATTGAATCTAATAAAATCACTACATCGTGTCCACATTCTACCAAACGTTTTGCTTTTTCTAAAACAATGTTCGCTACTTTTACGTGACGGTCAGCAGGTTCATCGAATGTTGAAGCAATTACTTCGGCACGCACACTACGTTGCATATCGGTAACTTCTTCAGGTCTTTCGTCAATTAATAAAACAATTAAATATACTTCAGGATGATTGGCTGCAATTGAATTGGCAATATCCTTTAATAACATCGTTTTACCTGTTTTTGGTTGTGCCACAATCATAGCACGTTGTCCTTTACCAATTGGCGAGAACATATCGATAATTCTTGTAGATATAGAGGTGTTTTTTCCTGATAAATTGAATCTTTCTTCAGGGAAAAGTGGTGTTAAATGTTCGAAAGAAACTCTATCACGAATGACTTGAGGATCGTGACCGTTAATTTTTAAAACTCTAACTAAAGGAAAAAATTTCTCTCCTTCTTTTGGTGGGCGAACCACACCTTTTACAGTATCTCCTGTTTTTAATCCGAATAAACGAACTTGAGATTGTGATAAATAAATATCGTCAGGAGAAGCTAAATAATTATAATCTGAAGAACGTAAGAAACCATAACCATCTGGCATCATTTCCAAAACACCTTCACTTTCAATAATTCCGTCAAATTCAAAATCAGATTCTCGGAAGTTTTTATTTCCGTTGTTCTTATTAAATTTCGGATTGTTATTTTGGTTATTATTTTTCTTAAAATTTGGATTGGGATTGTTTTTTTCTTGTTCTGATGTTTCCGCTTTTTCTTCGTTAGAAGGTTCTGCAACAACATTTTCTGTAGTCTCATTAGTATCAGAATTTCCGTTATTTTCTGTTTTTTCTTCAACAGATTTTTTTGGTTGCTGACTATAAGCTTCTGATTTCATTTCCGCATCTAATTCAAAAGACAACGTTTCTTGCGCTTTATTTGCTTGTTTAACTGTAGGCTTTTTAATTCTGGCACGTTGTGCTTTCGCTTCACTTTCCTCAGAAACTGGAGTAACTTCCTGAACCTCTTTGACTTCTTTGACTTCCTTGACTGCTTTTGCAACTGGTGCTTTTTTTGCAGGTTTTTCTGCTTTTGGTTTAGCTTCAGAAGTATTTTGTAAGTCTAATATCTGAGTTATTAATTCATCTTTTTTTAAAGTTTTGAATTTTTGAATATTAGCTACTTTGGCAATTTCTTGCAAATCAGAGAGTTTCATCCCTTTTAATGTAGATGTGTCAAACATAAATGTTTATTGGTTTTTTAAACTTAATAAAACGAAAAAATTGTGATGAGAATTTTTTACTTTTTAAAGTATCGTATAATGAAGTACTTACGATTATTCATTGCAATATTACGAATATTTTATTATAAAACAATAGTTTTTTAAAAAAAGAAAACATATTTTTGTAACTATAAAAATTAAAAATGTTACAAAGAATTCAATCAATATATTTGTTTTGCTGCATGCTTACTGCGGGTGTATTGCCTTTGTTTATCAGTTTATGGACAACTACTTCAAAAAAAGAAGTTTTTGTTGCTGATAATGTTTTATATACTGCTTTATTCGGTTCAACCGTATTATTAGCATTGGTTAGTATATTTAGTTATAAAAAAAGACAAAACCAGTTTGTGATCAACAGACTGAATATGATATTAAACTTTATTATAATAGGATTATTAGTATATCATTCACTAAATCTATCTGGAGAAGCGAAAGTTTCTATGAAAGGTATTGGGATGTTTCTACCAATTTTTTCTATCGTTTTTCTTGCTTTGGCAAACAAGGCAATTAAAAGGGACGAAGATCTCGTAAAATCTGTGGACAGAATACGATAAACCTATCATCTTAGCTTATTAGTGCGTAGAAAATCCGTTTAGTGAAAACTAAGCGGATTTTCGTTTTTATATATCTGCCACGAAGACACAAAGGTTTTTGAAATAAAAATATATTGTGTTTTTTTGAATTTAAACCTTTTTATCATGTTGGCTTCGAGAGCCTCAGCCAACGAACTTTCTCCAAATCTCCCCTTCGCCTCTTCTCAAACTTATTACTTCCATCTCCCTACTCCCTACTTCCAACTTCCTACTTCCAGCTCCCTACTTATCTCCTATTTCAACAATCTCTAAACTCTGAATTTTATCTCCATCAATTTCAAATCGCAACATGGTTCTTTTCTGATGAAAACCTGAAATTCCTGCTGCTCCCGGATTCATATGCAAACAGTTTAATTTCTTATCGAACATCACTTTTAATATATGTGAATGGCCACAAATGAACAATTTAGGAGGGTTTTTAGTTATCTCTTCTCTGATTGCTGGACTGTATTTCCCAGGATAACCACCAATATGTGTAATCAACACATCAACACCTTCGCAGAAAAAACGATTGTTTAACGGGAATTCTAGACGTGCTTCGTGATTGTCAATGTTTCCAAAAACAGCTCGTAACGGTTTTAGTTTTTGAATCGCATCGGTAACTTTCAAATCGCCAATATCGCCTGCATGCCAAACTTCATCCGCTAATTTTACGTATTTTAAAATGGTTGCGTCAATGTGACTGTGCGTATCAGAAAGTAAGAGTATTTTTTTCATATCGCAAAAGTAAGATTTTAAAGAGCCAAGTAAAAAGGTAAAAGTAAAAAGTTGTAAAAAAGTTATCTAACTAAGACACGAATGATATTTAAACTTTTCAACACAGATTAAAGAAATTATATAAATTATTAAAATTTCTCAAATCTGTGTTGAAAAAAAAGAAATTGCTTTTTGAACTGGTTATTGATTTTTGAACTTGTTCTTGAACTTGAAAAACATTATTTTTGCCAAACTAAATCAAACGAATTGAGATACTTCATCGAATTTGCCTATAACGGAAAAGAATATTTTGGGTTTCAAGTGCAACCGAATGCGATTTCAATTCAGGAAACTTTAGAGAAATCTTTATCATTATTACTTAGAGAAAAGATTGAGATTGTTGGCGCTGGCAGAACCGATTCTGGTGTTCACGCCAAACAAATGTTCGCACATTTTGATACGGAAATTGAATTTGATGTTCAAAATACTGTTCAAAAATTAAACTCGTTTCTACCAAAAGATATTGCGATTTTTAATATTATTGAAGTACATCCTGATGCTCATGCTCGATTTGATGCTACGAGTAGAACCTACGAATATTATATCAACACCTTTAAAGATGTTTTTAATTCTGAAGGAAGCTGGAAAGTACATCATAAATTAGATTTAGAATTGATGAATGAAGCCAGTAAAATCCTTTTTGAATACATTGATTTTGAATGCTTTTCTAAAATTCATACGGATGTTAGAACCTTCAATTGTAAAATTACAGAAGCACATTGGGAACAAAATGGAAATCAGATTATTTTTACAATCACAGCTGATAGATTTTTGCGAAATATGGTTCGTGCCATCGTTGGAACACTAATAAATGTTGGGATTCACAAAACATCTTTATCCGATTTTAGAAATATTATTGAAAGTAAAAGTAGAAACAAAGCCGGATTTTCAGTTCCTGCTCACGGATTATATCTAACAAAAGTAAAATATCCTTATCTTTAGCCTTTAAAAATCATATAAGCCAAATGAGCGTTTTAAAATCATCCTCTTTTAAAAAAGTATTACAATATGCCAAGCCATTTAAAAGCAAACTCGTTAGTGTTGCTTTTTGGGCTATTTTTTTGGCTATTGTTGCGGCTTTAAGACCTTTGGTTTTAAATATAACTATCGATAAATACTTTGTTGATGCTAGTAAAGAAACGAATGTAATTCAGGATTATTTTCTGAATTTAATGAGTTTTGTTCTTCAAGATGGCAATAACGCTTACAACATTAAAATATTGGTAGCATTAATGCTTTTTATATTGATTTTAGAAGTCGTAGCACAATATTTCTTCGTTTATGTTTCAAGTTGGCTAGGGCAAGATATTGTTAAAGATATTAGAGAAAAACTATTCGCACATTTAGCCAGTTTCAAAACCAAATACTTTGATAACGAACCTGTTGGTAAACTTATTACACGTTGCGTTTCCGATATGGAAAACATAGCGAGTATTTTCAGTCAAGGTTTGTTTATGATTGTCAGTGATTTCTTGAAAATGATAATCGTCTTAGCTTTTATGCTACTTATCAACTGGAAAATTACAGCAATTGTCCTACTTATCATGCCAATCATTTTAATCGCAACGAACATTTTCAACAAAAAAATGAAAGTGGCTTTTAACGAAGTGCGTAATGAAGTAGCAAATTTAAACACCTTTATTCAAGAACGATTAACTGGAATGAAAATCGTACAGCTATTTAATCGTGAAAAAATTGAATTAGAAAAATTTAAAGAAATTAATCACAAGCACAATAAAGCTTGGTTGAAGAACATTTTATACAATAGCATCTTCTTCCCTATTGCCGATATTATTTCAAGTATTACTTTAGGTTTAGTGGTCTATTTTGGTGCATTATTTATCATTAATGGCGATACAGAAACGAGTGTTGGACAACTAATTTCGTTCAATATGTACATTTCCATGTTGTACAATCCGTTACGACAAATTGCGGATAAATTCAACGTGATGCAAATGGGAATTGTAGCGGCCGATAGAGTTTTTGAAATTTTAGAATCAGATGTAGAAGTTCAAAATGATGGAACAATTCATGCAGAAAAATTACACGGAAATATCAAATTGGAAGAGGTACGATTCAGTTATCTGAAAAATGAAGAAATAATAAAAGGTATAAATTTAGAAGTCAAAGAAGCCGAAACCGTTGCTATTGTAGGTGCAACTGGCGCAGGAAAATCGACTATCATTAATTTATTAAATCGTTTTTATGAAATTGATTCGGGAAAAATCTTAATTGATAATATTAATATTAACGATTACACTTTAGGAACGTTACGAAAAGAAATTGCTATGGTTTTGCAAGATGTTTTCTTATTTGCTGATTCTATTTACAATAACATTACCCTTTTCGATGAAAACATTAAAAGAGAAGATGTTTATAATGCCGCTAAGAAAATTGGAATACACGATTTCTTAATGTCGTTACCCAACGGATACGATTATGACGTGAAAGAACGTGGTGTCATGTTATCTTCCGGACAACGCCAATTGATTGCCTTTTTACGAGCTTATATTAGCAATCCAAGTATATTGATTTTAGATGAAGCAACTTCTTCTATCGATTCCCATTCAGAAGAATTAATTCAAAAAGCAACTAAAACTTTAACCGAGGGTAGAACATCAATTATCATTGCTCACCGTTTGGCAACCATTGTAAATGCAGATACTATTATTGTGATGGACAAAGGTTTAATTGTCGAAAAAGGCAAACACAAACAATTATTAAAAATAGAAAACGGATATTATAAAAAATTATACGAAGCACAATTTGAAAAACCTGAAGTTGTTGTTTAAAATGAAAAAGTTTAACAAATTATTTTTCACGATATTCTTAATTGATATGATTATTCATTTATTATTTGAAATTAAATCAGACATAGGGATTTCGATTATTAATAAAATAATTATTTTTTTAAACTTTATAATTAGTTGTCCAGCAATTTTGATAGATAGAACGTATCCTTTTTATACTAACAGTTCATTATTAATTGGAATTTCTATTTTAATCATCAACATTTTAATTCAAACATTTATCATTTATATGATAATCAAAAAAAACAATTCAAAAATTAATTCAAAATAGGTTTAAAAATAAATTAATCCCTATTTTTGTATCCTTAATAAGAAAAACACACATACATTATGAAATACGATATTATAGTTTTAGGAAGTGGTCCTGGTGGATATGTTACAGCAATTAGAGCCTCACAATTAGGGTTTAAAGTTGCCGTTATTGAAAAAGAAAATTTAGGTGGCGTTTGTTTAAATTGGGGTTGTATTCCTACAAAAGCCTTACTAAAATCAGCTCAAGTTTTCGATTATTTAAAACATGCGGCAGACTACGGATTAAAAGTAGATAATGTAGATAAAGATTTTAACGCAGTTGTTGCCCGTTCACGTAATGTAGCAGGTGGAATGAGCAAAGGTGTTCAATTCTTAATGAAAAAAAATAAAATTGATGTTATCGATGGTTTTGGAAAAGTAAAACCAGGTAAAAAAATTGACGTGACTGCCGCTGACGGAAAAGTTACTGAATATTCAGCTGATAACATTATTATTGCTACAGGAGCGCGTTCTCGTGAATTGCCAAACTTACCACAAGATGGTGTAAAAGTAATTGGATACAGACAAGCAATGACATTACCAACACAACCAAAATCTATGATTATTGTAGGTTCTGGAGCAATTGGAGTGGAATTTGCTCATTTCTATAATTCAATGGGAACTGATGTTACGATTGTAGAATTTATGCCAAACATTGTACCAGTTGAAGACGAAGACATTTCTAAACAAATGGAACGTTCAATGAAAAAAGCGGGTGTAAAAATTATGACTAATTCTTCTGTAGAGAAAATTGATACTACAGCGAATGGCGTAAAAGCAACAGTAAAAACAGCTAAAGGTGAAGAAGTTTTAGAAGCTGAAATTTTACTTTCAGCCGTTGGAATTAAAACAAACATTGAAAACATTGGTCTTGAAGATGTAGGTATTGCTACAGATAGAGACAAAATCTTAGTTAACGATTTCTACCAAACTAATGTTCCTGGTTATTATGCAATTGGAGATATTACTCCAGGGCAAGCTTTAGCTCACGTAGCTTCTGCAGAAGGAATTTTATGTGTGGAAAAAATCGCAGGTTTACACGTTGAACCTTTAGATTACGGAAACATCCCAGGTTGTACATACGCCACTCCAGAAATTGCTTCAGTTGGTTTAACAGAAAAAGCAGCTAGAGAAAAAGGTTACGATATTAAAGTAGGTAAATTCCCATTCTCAGCATCAGGAAAAGCAACTGCTGCTGGAACTACAGACGGATTCGTAAAAGTAATTTTCGATGCCAAATACGGTGAATGGTTAGGTTGCCATATGATTGGTGCTGGGGTTACAGATATGATTGCAGAAGCAGTTGTAGCTAGAAAATTAGAAACTACTGGTCATGAAATTTTAAAAGCAGTTCACCCTCACCCTACTATGAGTGAAGCGGTAATGGAAGCTGTTGCTGCTGCTTATGATGAAGTGATTCATATTTAAGATTTACGATTTTAGATTTACGATTTTAGATTTTAGATTTAAGAAGTAATATATAAATACCAAAACCGTCTTGTTGTAAAACTTGACGGTTTTTTTGTGGGAAATTTTTCGAATAATTATATAAGTTTTTCTGAATATTATATAAATAAAAACAACAATAAATTATCTAGATTTACGCTATTAATTTTAAACCAAAATAGTATGAGAGCAATTATTAAAAAATCAATTAAAACTTTTACAATATTTGCAATAATAGGTCTATTATCATTTCCTACAGAAATGTTTAGTCAAGGTCCTCCACCATGGGCACCTGCTAAAGGATATAGAGCGAAAACGAGACACATTTATTTCCCAGAGCAAAATTTTTATTACGATGTTCAACAGAAAAATTACATTTATTTAAGTGGAAGAAGTTGGGTTGTTTCTACATCATTACCTAGAATTTTTATGGGTATTAATTTATCTAGAAGCTCGCAAATTGAGTTAGATTATGTCGGTAGAACACCCTATATTTACAATGCAACTCACAAAGTGAAATATAAAAAAGTTAAAGTAAAAAGTTATCCAAAGAAGAAAGTAATCGTTAGAAGTGCACCAAAGAAAAAAGTTATTATTAATAGTAACAATGGTCATGGAAATGGTCACGGTAATGGAAATGGTAAAAAGAAATAATTTTTAATCCGCTCTGAGAAATTAGAGCGGATTTTTTTATTTTTACTAAAATCTAAAACAATAAAATTATGGCAACTATTTCAACCTATTTAACCTTTAATGGCAACACAGAAGAAGCGTTTAACTTTTATAAATCGGTATTTGGTGGAGAATTTACTGAAATTCACAAATTTAATACCATGCCACCACAAGAAGGAATGCCTCCTTTAAGTGAAGAAGAAGGAAACCGAATTATGCATGTGAGTTTTCCTATAGGAACATCTATGTTATTTGGTAGTGATACTTTAAGTTCTCACGGCGAAGTAAATTTTGGAAATAATTTTTCTATTTCAATTAATGGAGATAGTAAAGAAGAAGCAGATAAATTATTCAATGGACTTTCAGCTGGTGGAAAAATAACGATGCCGATGGAAAGCACTTTTTGGGGCGCTTATTTCGGAATGTTTACCGATAAATTCGGAATCAATTGGATGATTAATTTTGATGAAGTTCCACAATAAAATATAAAAACCTGACAGGTTTTTGAAACCTGTCAGGTTAATAATTTTAGAATCTGAAATAAATTCAGATTAAATCCCTGCAATCACTTTCAACTCTTTTACAAATCGTTCAGCCAAAACATCTGCTTCATTTTGTGTTGGAGCTTCAGTATATATTCTGATAATTGGATAGTAAATTTTGATTAGTAACTTATTTATCTAAAAAAATTAATAACAATACTTTACAATTAACTGTAATATCTTTATTTCTTGCAGGAACCCATTTGGTTTTTAAAATAAACTCTTTCATTTTTTCTGAATAATAAAAAGAATGTTTTTCATTTATTTTATTGTAAAAATATGTCTGTATATCTACATTCTTAATATTCCCATTTTTAAACAAGGTAAATTCAGCAGATATTCGAGATACAAGAGTGTCATTTTCTTTTTTAAAAACAAAATCATTTGGATACTCTACAGATTTCAAAAAATCATTTTCATAATTTTGAGAATAACGAGTATAATTTTTATTATTCAAAAATATAGGAACTGTGTCTCGTCTTACAAAATCATAATAGCTTTTATCATTTGGATATAACGAATTTTGATCACAAACAAAATAATCATAAATTTTATCTGGATGCTTTGTAATAAATTGTTTATCTGCAATATTCCTTAACGAATCTATAAAGTTTTTTCCATGAAGATTTTCAATTTCTCGATACATTCTATTCGGATAACAATATTCTAATTCATCAGCTGTACAATAATATAATGCTGAGTCTACTTTAATATTATTTTTTAATAGTAATTCGTTGAATTCTAAATCACTATCATATTTCGCAACCATTCCAAAAAAATGAAAATATACTATTTTACCCTTCTTAATATCATTTTCAGCTCTTTCAGTTTCAACTTTGCACAAAGAATCTAAATTGTTACCACTTTTTAAATAATTAATATTATCAAAGTTTACAATTTTTGATTTTCCACAGCTAAATAGAAATACAATTATTAAAATTAAGAAAAGTCTTTTCATTAAATCCCAGCAATAACTTTCAACTCATTTACAAATCGTTCAGCCAAAACATCAGCTTCTTGTTGCGTTGGAGCTTCAGTATATATTCTGATAATTGGTTCTGTGTTCGATTTTCTTAAATGCACCCATTCTGTAGCGAAATCAATTTTAACACCGTCAATCGTAGAAATTTGTTCGTTTTTATAAGTCGCAGTTAACGATTCTAAAATCGCATCGACATCAATTTGTGGTGTCAATTCAATCTTATTTTTACTCATGTAATATTGCGGATAACTCGCTCGTAATTCGGCAACCGTTTTATCTTGACCAGCCAAATACGTTAAAAATAAAGCCACTCCAACCAAACTATCTCTTCCATAATGTAATTCTGGATAAATGATACCGCCGTTTCCTTCACCACCAATAATTGCGTTGGTTTTCTTCATTAATTCTACCACATTCACCTCACCTACTGCACTTGCTTGGTAACTTCCATTATGTTTTTCAGTAATATCGCGTAAAGCACGAGACGAACTCATATTTGAAACCGTATTTCCTGGTGTTTTACTCAATACATAATCGGCAACAGCCACTAAAGTATATTCTTCACCAAACATTTCTCCATCATTAGAAATAAACGCTAAACGGTCTACATCTGGATCCACAACAATACCGAAATCAGCTTTTTCATCAATAACCAATTTGCAAATATCACCTAAATGTTCTTTCAAAGGTTCTGGATTGTGAGGAAAATGCCCGTTTGGTTCGCAGTATAATTTTACGACTTCTACTCCCATTTGCTCTAACAAATTTGGAATAATAATTCCACCAGTCGAATTCACACCATCAACAACTACTTTATATTTCTTAGTTTTTACCAAATCTGCATCAACCAAAGGTAATTCTAACACTTCATCAATGTGAATATCCATGTAAGAATCGCTGATTGTAACTTCTCCTAAAGAATCAACATCCACAAAATCAAATGCTTCTGCTTCAGCAATTTCTAAAATTTTAGCACCATCTGCTCCACTTAAAAATTCTCCTTTTGCATTCAATAATTTCAATGCATTCCATTGTTTCGGATTGTGCGAAGCGGTTAAAATTATACCGCCATCAGCATTTTCCATTGGAACAGCCACTTCAACAGTTGGCGTTGTAGATAAACCTAAATCAATTACATCAATTCCTAAACCTAAAAGCGTATTTTGTACTAAATTATGAATCATTGGTCCAGAAATACGGGCATCACGACCGATAACCACTTTCAGTTTTCTTCCATCTTCCAACTTCCCAATTCCCGCTTTTAAAAATGTTCCATAAGCCGAAGCAAATTTCACAGCGTCAACTGGAGTAAGGTTATCGCCAACTTTTCCACCAATAGTTCCACGAATTCCTGATATAGATTTTATTAATGTCATTTATTTTAGTTTTTTTGTTTGAAATACAAATATAAAAAGTTCCAACAAGCATTTTAATAAATTAGAAAAAGAATTTTATATATTTACGATATCAACATTTGATTTACGAATTACGATTTTTGATTTACGTACTTTTATAATCAAAAAATTTGAAACCTAAAACAAAATAAACAAAAGCCTTGAACTATCTCGCTCATATATATCTTTCAGACGAAGATGATTTTATCAAAATTGGAAATTTTATGGCGGATGCTGTAAAAGGAAATCATTATGAGCAGTACCCAGTTGGTATTCAAATCGGAATTAGATTGCACCGTTTTATTGATAGTTTTACCGATTCTCACCCAGTTTACCGACAAAGTAAACATCGTTTACACGAAAAATTCGGACATTATTCTGGTGTGATTATGGACATCGTTTATGATCATTTTTTAGCTAAGAATTGGAAAAAATATTCGACTATTAAACTAGAAAAGTATGCAGATGACTTTTATAAATTATTACAAGATAATTACGATGTTTTAACGGAGAAAACTCAGAATGCCTTACCCTATATGATGCAAACCAATTGGTTAGTCTGTTATAAAAGTTTAGCAGGTTTGGAATTGATTTTATTTCAAATGGATCATAGAACCAAAAACCGTGTAAATATGCCTGCTGCAATGGAAGATATCAAACAATTTTACACAGAAATTGAACAAGAATTTTTTATCTTTTTTATCGAATTAGAACAACAGTGTAAAGTAGAATTACTAAAATTAAGAGATGAGTTTTGTTACTACAATTAAAAAGGTATTTGAAGCCAATGAAGATGTTACTTACGGACAAAAACAAAGTGATTATTTAAAAAATAATTTCCCGTGTTATGGCATTCAAACGCAACCTAGAAGAGAGATTCTTAAAAATTGTACTTCTGTTTATAAAGAAGAAATCAAAGCTAATTTTAGAAACATTTGTTGGGAATTGTATCAATTTCCACATCGAGAAATGCATCAAGCAGCAATTGATATTTTTATAAAAGAAATTAAGAAAAACTACCAAGTTGAAGATATTGCTTTAATTGAAAAACTCATCATAACCAATTCGTGGTGGGACAGCGTAGATACGTTAGCCAAATATGCAGTTGGTGGTTATTTAGAAACATTTCCAGAAAAAACCTATCCAATTATTGAAGAATTTTCCAATTCAGACAATATGTGGTTGAACCGAACAGCCATTATTTTTCAATTGGGCTATAAAGAAAAAACCGATTTCGAACTCTTAATTTCTGAATGCGAAAAGCACAAACATTCATCTGAATTTTTTATCCAAAAAGCCATTGGTTGGGCTTTGCGCGAATACAGTTCTATAAATCCAAATGGTGTTTTAGAGTATGTAAACAGCACTAATTTAAAACCTTTGAGCAGAAAAGAAGCCATAAGAAAGATAGTTTAATTATCAATTTTCAATGTGTCATTGTGCCAATTAATTGAATAAATTACCGTATTTTAGCCATTCCAAATAAAAATTCCCTGTGTTAAAAATAATACAAAAGATAGCGCATTTTTTCGAACAATATTTTTCTAAACTAAAATCCGTTTTAGAGCCGCGTCAATTTTTATACGTTTCAAGTGTATTAGTTGGATTATCAGCAGCTTTAGCGGTAATTGTTTTAAAAACTTTCGCACATAATGTCTTTTTATTTTCCCAATATTTAAATAGAGAATTTCATTTACCTTATAGCAACAGTACGTTACCAATAATCGGGATTTTATTGACTGTTTTTGTGATAAAAAACTTTTTAAACGGAAACATCGAAAAAGGAACGTCGCAAATTATGTATGCAGTTGCTAAAAAACGTAGCGTTATTCCAGACAAACAAATGTATGCGCAAATTATCACAAGTTCATTAACTGTTGGTATGGGTGGAAGTGCGGGTTTGGAGTCGCCAATTACCATTACTGGTGCGGCTTTTGGAAGTAATTACGCCTTAAAATACCGATTAAGTTACAAAGACAGAACTTTACTTTTAGCGTGTGGAGTTGCGGCTGGAATTGGAGCTGCCTTTAACGCACCAATTGCGGGCGTTTTATTTGCCATTGAAGTTGTTTTAGCAGAAATTAGTATTACGGCTTTTACACCTTTGATAATTAGCGCAGCAACAGGTTCAATTGTTTCGATGTTATTATTAAATGAAGATGCTTTGTTTAGTTTTAAATCGATACAAGATTTTGATTCTAAAAACATTCCGTTTTATATTGTTTTGGGAATTCTGTCTGGATTTGTTTCCATTCATTATGCAAGAAACTTTAGAAGAGTGGAACATTTTTTCGCTACCAGAAGTAAAAACTCGTACCGAAAAGCCTTATTCGGCGCTGTTATTTTAGGTTTAATGATTTTTATTTTCCCAAGTTTATTTGGTGAAGGTTATGAAGGAATTAAACTTTTAGCAGCCAATCAACCTGAAAAATTATTACATAATACTCTTGTTGAACGTTTTGAAAACAACAAATGGATCATTTTTGCATTCATCACACTAACGCTTTTATTCAAAGTTTTTGCCACCGGAATTACCTTAGGCGCTGGTGGAAATGGAGGTAACTTCGCTCCTTCTCTATTTGTGGGTTCCTATTTAGGATTCTCAACAGCATACTTTTTCAATATGCTAAAAATTACCAATTTGCCTATTAGTAATTTTACTTTAGTTGGTATGTCGGGTGTGTTGAGTGGTTTGTTTCATTCACCATTGACAGCTATTTTCTTGATTGCCGAAATTACTGGAGGTTATAGTTTAATGGTACCATTAATGTTGGTTTCTTCTATTAGTTTTGCAATTTCAAAACACTTCGAACCTTATTCTTTTGATATTAAAAATTTAGCAGATAAAGGAGAAGTTTTTACCGATGATAAAGACAAAAACATCTTACAATCAATTGATGTTAAAAAACTGATTAACAACAATTTCAATCCAGTTACCGAATCTAAAACATTAGAAGCATTAATAGAAAAAATTGCGGGTTCTGATGATGTGATTTTTCCAGTATTAAACGACGATAAAAAACTTATAGGTTTAATTTATTTAGATGATATTCGTCCGATAATATTTTCTGCATTTAAAGTAAAGTTTACTTCAATTACTGAAGTTTTGCAACCTGTCAAAAACAAAGATGTAGTAGATTTTGAAGATAGTATCGAAACCATTATGAACAAATTTGAAACTACACATCAAATTATTTTACCTGTAGTTCATGACAAAATTTTCATTGGCTTTCTCTCTAAATCTGATATTTTAGAAAAATATAGAGAACAACTGAAAGAATTAGTGATTGAGTAAGCTATTTATTTTTTCCATATATTTGATATTCAACCAAAAACTAAAAACAAATTATGAAAAAATTACTTTTAAACAACGGAGCCGGTTTCAATTTAGATTTAGGCTTATTACTAATCCGAGTAATGCTTGGAGTTTTAATGGCTTTTTACGGCTACGAAAAACTAATACATTTTAATGAAATGGCGGCTTCAGATTTTTGGGCAAAAAACATTAGCTTTTTAGGAATGACTGGCGCTGTACCTCTAGCCTTAACCGTTTTTGCAGAATTTTTCTGTAGTTTATTACTAATTGCAGGTTTGTTATCTCGCTTTAGTCTTATCGTTTTAGCATTTTGTATGGCCTATATTTTCTTAGTAGTTTTTCCAATGTCAATACTATCAAAAGGAGAAAACGGACAAGAATTCAACTCAGCTTTCACGTATTTCATCATTTATGTGGGCTTACTTTTCACTGGTGTAGGCAAATACAGTTTAGACGCTAAGTTATTTAATAAATAAGCGTTTCCATAAAATAGCACCAAACAAAATCTTACTCAACACATTGAATAAATGTAGTTCGAGTAAGATTTTTAGTATATTTACAAATGAAAATATTTACTTATAAATAGTTGTAAACAGAAGTTCGAATATTTATAAGTTTGCGGTAATTTTCCCGAACAACTACAATCAATTGAAAATATGTCCAAACTAAAAACCATAAGAGAATTTCAAAACCTAACACAAGAAGAATTAGCAGAAAAATCTGGAGTATCAGTAAGAACTATTCAGCGAATTGAAACAGGAAAAGTCCCAAAAGGTTACACACTTAAGGTTTTAGCAAAAGCATTAGCAATTAAAGAAAATGAGCTGCTTTTTGAAAAACTAGGAAAAGATAATTCAGAATATGTCGAAGAAATAAATGAAACCCAAGAAATCGTTTTAATTAATTTTACCAAATTAAAATTAATCAACCTATCTTCCATTCCTTTTATCATAATTCCTCCTTTTAACATTATTATTCCGCTATTTTTAATGTTCAAAATGAAACAAAAAAACATACTTTCAAAACAACTTATTTCAATACAAATATTATGGACTATTGTTGCACCAATTATTTTTATGTTAGGAATTTTTTTGAAACTCGGTAATCAATTTACACTCTTAATTATGGTGCTAATTGTGCTTTCAAATATATTTATTATTTTAAGGAATGCAATTGAAATAGACAAACGTAAAAAACTTTACTACAATTTGAATTTCAGTATGATATAAAATTTGTCGGGAACTTGTCATGTTTTTGTCGGGTGTGTTTTTAAGATTATCAAAACCAAAATGCAGACTTTTGCAGTTGAAGTTAAAATCGTAAAAACACATTTAATCATGACAAAAAAAATCATTATTTCCTCTCTTCTTTTTATATTTTTTGGAACAAAAAGCCCTGCTCAAATCGAAAAAAATTCAGATTTATACAAAACTATTCTTTCACGAGATAGCCTACTTTTTGATATAGGTTTTAATCATTGCAACATAACTCAGTTTGAAAACTTGTTGAGTGATAAGTTCGAGTTCTTTCATGACAAAGACAGTATTTCATATAAAAAAGAGTTTTTATACAATTTGAAAAATGGCTTGTGTAAATCACCAGCGACTTACCAATCAAGACGTGAATTAATTATAGAAAGTATAAAAATTTATCCCCTTTATAAAAACAAAGTATTGTATGGTGCAATTCAAACAGGAAATCATAAATTTTATGAAACTGTTTCAGGCAATAAAGAAAACTTTGCAAGTTCCGCAAAATTTACTCACGTTTGGCTTTTAGAAAATAGCATTTGGAAATTAACAAAAAGTTTGAGCTATGACCACCAAGATAACAATAGTACAAACTATCAATCTCCTATTTTTGACAACGATATTGAAATCGAACAATGGCTAATAGAAAACAAAGTACCAACTTTAGGAATTGGAGTTATTAAAGACGGAAATTTGCAACAAGTAAAAGTATTTGGAGAAATCAAAAAAGGCAAATCAGCACCTTACAATACAATCTTTAATGTAGCTTCACTAACCAAACCAATAACCGCATTGGTAACTCTAAAATTAGTGAGTTTAGGCAAATGGAATTTAGACGAACCAATTCTTAAATATTGGACGGACCCAGATGTTTCAAAAGATAAAAATTCTAAAACACTTACAACAAGACATATTTTAAGCCATCAAACAGGCTTTACCAATTGGCGTGGAAATAACAAAGACGGAAAACTAAAATTTGAATTTGAACCAGGAACGAAGTATCAATATTCAGGAGAAGGTTTTGAATATTTGAGAAAAGCTTTAGAAACAAAAATTCATAAATCACTTAACGAATTAGCTAGTGAATTGATTTTTGAACCATTACAAATGACAGACACTAAATATTTTTGGGACAACAAAACAGAAACTTCAAGAGTTGCATTAGGTTATAACGAAAAAGGAATTGCTTATGAAACAGAAAAAAACATAACCTCTAACGGGGCTGACAATTTATTGACAACCGTTGAAGATTACGGGAAATTCTTGACAAGCATTATGAATAGCGAGGGTTTAAGTAATATAGCATTTAACGAGATGGTTAAAAATCATGTCGAAACAAAAAACGGAAAACATTTTGGACTTGGTTTTGAATTATATGATTTTGGGCAAGGAGAATATGCTTTATCTCATGGTGGATCTGACAAAGGTTGTCAGACGATAGTATTTATTTTCCCAAAGACAAAGCAAGGATTAATTATTTTTACCAATGTAGACGATGGCTATAAAGTGTTTGAAAAAATTTTAAAACATTATTTAGGAGAGTATGGAAACAAAATATTTGAAATTGAAACAAAATAGAAACTACCGCTAACAGCTGTTAGAAAAAATTTCAAATTTGTAGTAAATTCACGTTTACATTTCGCAAGAAATTTTATCTTTAACCGAAAATAATTATTCCCCACAACCGACATATCGCCAAGTAAACAAACGTTAGCTTAAGCTTTAAAAAATCTTAAACATAAAAAACACAAGAATGAACGCAATTGAAATAATTAAAGACCAAATAATTTCTACCAAAGAAAAAACAGATAATTTTATTAAAAATATTGAATTAGAAAAGTGGAATACTTCACCAGAAATTCTTGAAACAAATATGAACTGGCAAATTGGACATCTAATTTTGGCAAACTATTTACACGGAATAGCCTCAATTTCAGGTGCAAACGAAAAAGTCAGAGAAAGAATTAATATGCCAGATTTCATAAAATTTTATGGACCGAATTCCTCACCAAAAATGTTTTTAGATGAAAAACCAAAAAATGAAGAGTTATTAAAATTATATGAATTCATCTTCGAATTAATTTACCTTGAATTAAGTAAAGTTAAAATTGAAGAATTAAATAACGCAACTGAAATCCCAAATCCAAGTGCAAAAACTAAATATGAAGCATTAACTACATTATTCAAACATCAATCTTGGCATAATGGACAAATAGCAATTTTGAATAGAATACTAAGTAATAATTAAAAAGCCGAACCACTTAAAGCTATACAGTATAAACTCAAACTTATTTAAATAACACTAATGGTAGAAAAATACAGAAGAATTACTTTCAAAATATTGATGCTTATTCCTTTACTATTTAGTGTGTTTTTTATAGACACTTGGATTTTACCACAGAAGAAAACAAATGATTTTATCGTATCTTATAGTTTAAATAAGATTAGTCATAAAGGAAAATACTCTTCCTCAAGCAGCGAATCAATGAGATGTTATGAATTTTACACTGAAAAAGAACATGAATTTTCTACAGAAGTATTTATAGCCGAAAATGAAGTTACAATAGGTACAAGCTATATTTTTAATATTGTTACTTCAGTAAAATCTCAAACCAAAGACTATTCAAAAAAAATAGTTTCTGGATTAAATGGTTTAAATTTATGGTTAACTATAGGTTTATTAGTATCAGCTATATGCAGTTTGCTATTTCTTAAGTTCGACAAAAACTTGACTGAAAATGGTTTTTACAATATCCTATTACTTAATTCATTTATAGCATTTATCTTATTATATTTCATGTCTTTTCAAAATTAAAACTATCTCTAATATTTGTTTAGCAAGATTGCGAATTATTATAAAAATCAAATCTACTTTTCACAAGAAATTTTATCTTTAACAGAAAATAATCAGTTCCGAAGTTCGCATCTTCTTATATCCAAGAAACACTAGTAGCAATTTTAACTTTACAAACATAAAATGACAAATCAACAAAATTTCACTTTTATAAAGACTGACAAAAAATTAATCAAATTAAGTTTTGACGACATTTTATTTGTAAAAGGATTGGGGAATTATGTCGAAATCTTTGTCAAAAACAACAAAAAGTACGTGTACTACAAAACCTTAAAAGATCTAATTGACAAATTGCCTGATGAGTTTATGAGGGTTCATAATTCAAACATAGTAAATTTGAAAAATGTGGAATATATTGAAGATAATCATTTAATTATTGGTGAACATAAAATCACAATAGCAAAAAGTTACAAAGATTGTCTGTTTAATAGTATTGACAAATTGCTACTCTAAATAAGAAACCTGATAGATTACATAAAAACCTAAACGAAGTAAATAACTTATTTTTTTGGACAAAATTATAGGCGTTGCTTTGTAAAAAAAGATTATGAAACAATTTTTATTTTACTTAACAACTATGGTATTTATGACAACAGGGAATTTAAAAGCTCAAAACAAATCATTTGAGAACGATGCAAAAACAATTGACGCATTAATGAAAGCTAGCTATGAGGTTGTTTCAGGCGAAAAAGGTGCAAAAAGACAATGGGAAAGAGACAATTATTTACACCATCAAAAAGCAGTATATTCTTATTTCGACAGAATAAAGCAAGAACAAGTGACTATGACTTTGCAAGAATTTCATAAAGAAACTGATGAAATGATTTTTAACACCGCTTTTTATGAAAGTGAAGTTAATCGAGAAGTTAGAATTTTTGGCAATATTGCACACGTTTGGAGTACTTATGAAACGAGATTAGAAAAAGACGGAAAAGTTGAAAGAAGAGGAATAAATAGCATTCAGTTAATCTTTGAAAATAATCGTTGGTATATTATTTCTTGGATTTTTTGTGGAGAAAATGAAAAAAATGAAATTCCGAAAACATTTGACAGAAATTAAAAAAACTACTGGTACCATACTAAAAGTTTCCCATAATAAAAAACAAAATAAAATCTTACACAACACATTGTATAAATGTAGTTTGAGTAAGATTTTTAGTAAATTTACAAACCAAAATAAGTACTTATAAATAGTTATGAACGGATCTTCGGATATTTATGAGTTAGTGGCAAGTTAGCCCAAAATTACGCAGAAAAAAACGTACTAAATGAATATAGATAACCAAAAAGAATATTGGAACGAAGTTGCAGAAATAAAAACTTTTACACATCCAATAGATTTAGAATTAATAGCAACTTTTATAAACAAACAAAGTAGTATTGTTGACTTTGGATGTGGATATGGGAGAATTGTGAAACAATTAACCTATTTAGGTTTTGAAAATGTTTGCGGATTTGATACATCTAAAGAATTAATAGCAAGGGGAATATCAGAAAATAATTTATCACTTTATCATATTGATAATCCAACAGAACTAAAACTAGAAGATAATTCTATAGATTGTATTATCCTTTTTGCTGTTTTAACTTGTATTCCGTCTAACGAAGGACAAAATAGTTTAATAAGTTTACTTCTATCTAAACTAAAAAAAGGCGGAATTATATATATAAGCGATTATTACTTACAAGAAAATTCAGTTGAAGTTGAACGATATGAATATTTAAACGGAGATAAAAATAATTTTGGAATTTTCAAACTACCGGAAGGAGCTACTTTTCGTCATCATACTAAAGAGTGGATTAAAACTTTGACAAAAAACTTTGAAATTATTATAGAAAACCCATTAGTTGTAAAAACTATGAATGGAAACATTGCAAATGGATTTCAAATAATAGCGAAAAAATAACCAGCCACTACAAAGCGTTCAACAAGATTGCAAATTTTGCAACAAATTCACATTTACATTTCGCAAGAAATTTTATCTTTGATAGAGAATAAATGATTCCTAAGTTCGCAACCTTGACAAGCGGTGGAACGTTAACCACAATTTAAGCCAATGAATTTAAATGAAAATCAATATTTTGGGATAACAACCGAATCATTAATAACAGAGAATTTTACTATCTCAATGACCAATCATTTGGCAAACTCAAATATCTCATTACACGCTCACAATAATCCATATTTATGTTTACTTGCTTCTGGTACTTATAAAGAAGTGAGCAATACCACAGATATTATATCTCAAGGAGAAGTTCTTTACAGAGTAGCTAACTATGAGCATTCAAATAGTTTTTCAAACAAAGGTGGCATATGTTTAAATATAGAAATGAACGACTATGAACAATTTATGACTCTAAATGAGCTTTACTTACCAATTAAAGTATCAAAGCAAAAAGGAGTAATAGAATTGTATAAATTGCTTTATGGTTTAAAACAAGGTCTGCCAAATGACATCATAAATATATATTGTTACGAATCAATGATTGCAGTACTAAATGTTTTCAATGGTATTGGTGATATTGACTGGGTAAAAAAAGTAAAAGAACGCATAAATGATAATCCATTAGAAAATATTTCACTTGATAAATTGAGTATTGAATTTTCGCTCCACCCAAATTATATCGTTCGTAAATTCAAAGAAATCACGGGCTTTAAACTTTCTGAATATCTAACAAGAATGAGGATAGAACATTCGGTTAAACAAATATTAATGAACAAAGAAAACATTACAGCTATAGCTTTAGAAAATGGATTTTATGATCAAAGTCATTATTGTAGAAATTTTAAAAAACTATTAGATACAACCCCAAATAATTTTAGAAAAGTTATTAAAGGTTAGTTTCGTATAATTTTAACTAGATAAGAACATCTATATTTGTGATTCAAATCTAAATGAAAATATTGTGAAAATTAAGAAAAAAACAAGAAACATTTTAATTATTGTAATTTCAATATTAATTACACTTTTCTTTGTTGGAAGACACAATTTTGAGCGTGATAGACAGAGTTTTAGAGAAATAATAGTATCCGTAGCTAATGGAGATGTCAAAAAAGCGTTTGACACTATAGAAGAACGAAAACATTTCTCGAATCCGATAGTGAACTTTATTTATCATACATGGAAGAAAAAAATGCATGCTCGTTTTATTTCAAAAGAAGAAGTATTTGAAAATACATCTGGAAACAAAATAGTTAACGATATTTCAAATATTTACCGTGAATATTGGCGAGTGGAACTATTGAAACCCAAGCCAGAAAACAGAACAGATTCTACACTTTATAATAATATTACTGATTATATAATATCCAACAAGTTAACAAAATTATCAAAAGATAGCTTACGAAAGAAAATCAAAGACGACTCTTTATTGAAAGAAATAATTGAAAAAGAAGGATTTAAAGTAGATTTTAAATTCCGAAATGGTTTTCAAGAGATATTTATTTGGAATAAAGAAAGTACTAAAAAATATGAAGTCATTTTACCAAAAGACACTGTAAAAACTACTGTTGTGTTTATTGAAGGCTATCATATAAACGGATATGATGAATTTGCAACTTTTGGCGATTCTCAAGTTGGTGGTTGGGCTATAAAAGAATCTGCAACACTTTATTGTAATAAAGGCACTTATGATTTAAATTCAGAGATTTTTGAAGTTTCTTATTTAAAACATGAAAGTTTACATTTTACTGATTTAAACAATTACCCAAACTTAAGTTCTACTGATTTGGAATACAGATCAAAGGTTATAGAATTGATGTATTGTACAAAAGGAACGATTTATGACCGAATATCAGAATTTGTATCAGGAGCGAATAAAGCAGATAGAAAAAATTCCCATCCATATGCTAACTATGTATTAATCGAAAACTTATCAAAATTGCTTTTTAATTCCGAATTTAATTCAGACATAAATCAATGGAAAAAAATATCCGTAGATAAAATTAATAAGGCTGCTAAATCATTGTATGAATCAAGTGAAAATATACTACGGAAGAACAATAGCTTAAAAGAAATAATATAAACTGTGGCTAACAGCCGTTCAGCAAGATTCCAAATTTTGTAGTGAATTCACATTTACTTTTCACAAGAAATTTTATCTTTAACAGAAAATAATCGGTCTCGAAATTCACAACAAACGAGTAGTCTTCAAAAATTGATAGCGATTTCCAAAAAAAACAAATAACCTTAAAAAAATGAAACAAGCAGACAAATTATCATTATTTTTCAGCAATGAATTTCCTTTTAATAAAGAAGGTTTAGATGAATTTGTATCTACTTTTGTTGTTAAATCATTCAAAAAAGGGGAAATTATTTTAGAAAATGGAACTATTGATCATGAACTTCGTTTTTTAGATCAAGGAATCATTCGAGAATATTATGCAACCACAGATAAAGAAAAAAACATCAATTTTTTTACAGATGCCCGATTTATAACAGATTTTTCCTCATTTACCCATTCTACCATAACAAAAAAATACCAAGAATGTTTAACTGACGTCGATTTGAGAGTTTTATCAAAAGAAATATTTTCGACTTTTACCAACCAATACAATTGTGGAAAGTTGTTTGTAGAAACCATTTTCCAACGAATTGTTATCAATAAAGAAACCGAAGAATTCAACCATTTTGTAAATACTGCTAAAGAGTTATATCTCGATATTATGAAGACAAAACCTGATTGGTTATTGCAAATTCCTCAATATCATATCGCTTCTTATTTAGGAATTACACCCGAAACATTGAGCAGAATTAGAAAAAGAATTTAATTTCTTGATTTCAATCAATGGAATCTATTTTTGTATGAAGCAACTTTGTACTTTCAATTTAAAAATATAAAACAATGAAAGTACATCATTTGCGAAATGCCACTATGGTAATAGAAACTGGAAATAAAGTCATTCTTGTTGATCCAATGCTTGGAAAAAAAGGAACAGCTGGACCCACTTTTACCCTGTTCCGTTTTAAACCACAACGAAATCCAATTGTAGATTTACCAAGTAATGCAATGGATATCGTTGAAAAAACTACACATTGCTTAATAACACATCTACACCCAGACCATTTAGACAAGGAAGCAGAGGATTTTCTTCGCCTGAATCAAATTCCTGTTATTTGTAGTGTGAAAGACGAAAGTACATTAAGAAAAAAAGGATTACACGTTTCCCAAACCGTTGAATATTGGAAAGAAAGTCTTTTTTTAGATGGGAAAATTCAAGGTATTCCTGCGGTTCATGGTTATGGATTTGTAGCCAAACTAATGGGAAATGTTATGGGTTTTCACATTGAATTACCTAATGAAAAATCAATATATTTAAGTGCTGATACCATTTACACAGACGATGTGCATAAAGTACTAACGCAATTAAAACCAGAAATTGCTGTTGTGGCTTGTGGTACAGCTCAATTGGATATCTTTCAACCTTTATTAATGCGAATGGATGACATTTTAAAATTCGTAAAAAATGCACCAAACAAAGTAATCGCAAATCACTTAGAAGCTGTAAATCATTGTCCTACAACAAGAAAACAATTAGAAATAGAAGTTTCAAAAATTGGGCTTTCTGACAAGGTTTTTATTCCAAATGATGGAGAAAGTAGAGTGTATTAATAATACCCGATAGCACGGATTTGCAATCCGTGCCACAAAACAAACCACAAAAAAAGCGACTTCACTGTCGCTTTTCTTTTTATACTCCTACGATGTCCGCGCCTATAGCTCTTAACCAAGTTGTTTGATTAATAAGAAATTTCAATAATAAAAAACAAAATAAAATCTTACACAACATATTGAAAAAATGCAGTTCAAGTAAGATTTTTAGTATATTTACAAACCAAAATAAGCACTTATAAATAGTTTTGAACGAATGTTCGGATATTTATGAGTTAGCGGTCAGACTATGTAGAAACCTAAAAGACAGTCATCAACAAAATAAAGCAACCATTTAAAAAGTATAAAAATGAAATTTATAAGTTTAAAAGAAAGTAAAAATGTTTGGCTAATTATTATTGCATTGACAATAATTGCAATCTTATTTAAATCGATTTATAGACAATATATAACAGAGAACCATATACAAGATTTTAGAATATCAGACACATCACCAAACTTTTTTGCGGGACTAATAATTATGTTTTTTTATTTCACTCAAAATGTCTACAACAAAAATAAATTCATAAAAAATGCTTTTTTTGCGTTAGTAGGTCTAATTGGTTACGAACTTGTACAAGGAAACGTTTTAACTTACAGAACTTTTGATTTTAGTGATATTGTTGCGTCAATAATCGGTGTAATTTTGGCTTACTTTTTATGTATAGAATTAAATAATAGAACAACATTGCTCCCGAAAGAAAAAAGCTCGAACCGCTAACAGCAGTTACACAAGATAAAAGGATTTAGTGGAATTACCGATACGCATTGAACTTTTTACTTAAATAGAAAATATGTAGTCAAGAAACCTTGCACCTCGCCAATCCGCGGCCCTTTAGTGGCAAGGCTACCGAAAAAAACCGAAAACAAAATATGGAAATTGATATAGTTTATTTTAATGAAGAAATGTTAATTTCAAAAATTACTGCAGATTGGAAAATATGGCAAAATAAATTATTCTATTATAAATCCAGTCTTACTTTTGGAAATATTATTGAAATACTCGACTACATAAAAGTTCGTTACAAATTAACGGAAATCGAATTAGAAAAAATTAATATTTTACTAATCGATCCTAATACAGAAATGTTTCTAGTTGATTTAGTTGGTAAGGAAAGTGAAATTGTTGAAGTAAAAAAGATAAGTAACATACTAAAAGAAAAAAATGAGTTAATATTTTGGGAAGAATGGAATTGGACATTTTCAAAATTAAATAATGATTATTTTTTGTGGACCTATGTTGGAGGTATTGCAGATATTTGTAGAGAAATAAAATTGAGTGATTCACAAATTAAAAAGTTCATTGAAAATGGAAAAGATTTTGTTAAAAAACTTGCAAATCAATTAGCAGAATTTAATTCTGAAAAATATAATGAAGCAATAAACGAGAATAGAAAAATATTGTAAAAACAAGCCCAGCCACTAACAGGCGTCTGGCAAGATTGCGAATTTTGTAGTAAATACACGTTTACATTTCGCAAGAAATTTTATCTTTAATAGAAAATAATCGGTTCCGAACTTCGCAACATTACCTACCGCTGGAATGTTGTGCGTCAGTTTAGAAGACCGAATGAAAAGAAGAGTGACATTTATAATAAAAGAATTTTATGACAAATTGGGCAGGAGAAATAAAAGAATATTTAATAAACAAAACTGTAAATTTTTCAATTCAGGAAAAAGAAAATATAAGCTATCAGTATTTATATAATTTACTTGTAAAAATTGAGAACGGAATTATTATTGAAAATGAAGAATTAAAGTCGAAAGTGGAATGCGTTGTTAATGAAATGCCGAACAAAATAGAAGGAGAAAGAATAAGTTATAACACGAAACAATTAAATAATATAACTAATTTAGAAACCTTTGTTGAGGAAAAATATAATCTTTTTAAAAAAGGTAAATTTATAAAACGATACATGTTAATGGGAATGACTTTAGGAATGCCATTAGGATTACCTTTTGGAGCAGCAATTGGAAAAATTGGATTAAGTCTGTTAATAGGTATGCCGATTGGAATGGCTATTGGCTTATTAATAGGTAATTATAAAGACAAAAAAACAGAAATAGAAAACAGAATATTATAAAACCAAACGAACAACAGCAGTTTGGCGTAGTATTAACAAACCAACTGTAACCACATAAAACAGACGTATTAAGAAGATGCAAGGTTTTAGTGGAATTGCCGTTTCGCATTGAACTTTTTACTTGAATAGAAAATATGTTTGATATTAAATACAGAATTGAATTCAAAAACGATTTTGCAACAGAATTATTTGGTGAAGAATATTATTGTGACAAATCAACTTTTTGGAATCACCACCAAACAATGTTAAAAGAATTGTACAGAAAAGTTTTAAAAAGTGAATTACCGATTAAAATAACTGAAATTGGAACAAAATCAGAGCTAATAATCAATGAAGTTAGAGAATTTGAAATATGGATTGAAACGAATCAACCTTTTATAATTTCAACTGAATATTGAACAAACGACAAACAGAAATATTAAATGAATTAGTTGACAAATGTATCAACAAAAAACAACTGAATTTGAATATTTTGTAGAGATTTGGGCTGTCATGTGGAACCCGATAGAGCAGATTTGCAATCCCGAAGACCATCCTCTAAACAACCTAAAACAAACAGAGTTATGAGTTTATCGAGCGACAAAAAACCGAAAGAAAAAACGAATTAAAAAAAATATAGTTTTATAAATTGTAGAATGAAAATTACGGAATGAAATATACATTAGAAGGAGAAGAAACGGAAAGGTTAAAATTTAGGTTATTAAATATTGAGGATTTTGATGATTGTATTGAATTGTTTAAAGACAATGAAGCTTGTCGTTTTTTAGGAGTTGACAAAATTGAAACGCCGAACGAAAGATGTAAACTTTGGTTTGAAATGACGTTTGATAGATATAAAAATGATTTAGGCGGACAAAATATATTGATTGAAAAAAATACAAATAAAATTGTTGGACAAAGTGGACTTTTAGTAAGAGAAATTGAAGGAAAACAAGAAATTGAAATTGCATATTCAATTTTGCCCGAATATAGAAAAAAAGGTTTTGCAACAGAATCGACTGAAAAATGTAAAAATTTTGCATTTGAGAATAAATTTTCAGAAAGTTTAATTTCTATAATTCATACAGAAAACATAAGTTCTGAAAAAGTTGCTAGAAAGAACGGAATGAAAAAAGATAAAAATACTGAATTTAAAGGAATGAAAGTAAATATTTTCCGTATCGATTTAAACGATTGGAAAACAATATAAAAAAACGAACGCACAAACCCGATAGCACGGATTTTCAATCCGTGCCACAAAACAAACCACAAAAAAAAGCGATTTCACTTTCGCTTTTCTTTTTATACTCCTACGATGTTCGCGCCTAAGACTCTTAACCAAGTTGTTTGACATTTAAGAGTTTCCCATAAAAAACACAAAATAAAATCTTACGCAACACATTTAAAAAATGTAGTTCGAGTAAGATTTTTAGTATATTTACAAACGAAAATAAGTACTTATAAATAGTTATGAACGGATGTTCGGATATTTATGAGTTGTAAGCAATTTTCAGAACGTATACATAAATGAAAGACATTCAGAAATTATTAAAGCCAATAGTCACAGAATTTCAGACTGAAATACCTGATGCTAATCCTGAAATTTATAATGTAACTTATGATTTGTGGACATTGAAAATCACTTTAGGTTTTGATGATATCAAAAGCCCAATATATGTTATTTTTAAAAATGTCGTTGGATTTAGAGTATTGGACGAAGGAAATCTTTTGGAGTTCTGGGATAAAGATGTCAGAGTTCCTGGTTGGATTTGGAGAGTTGAAAGTGGTGGCTGGTTTGAATTGGAAAAATTACGCGCTGGTTTCTTAGCTCAACATCATGGAGATAGTCACAATGAGTATTTGATAAGTGGAATAAATGATTGCTTGAGTGTAATAGCGGAATCTGAACCGATTATTATGAAAGCTGAGTAAAAAACTGCTTACAACAGGCGTTTGGCAAGATTGCGAATTTTGTAGTAAATTCACGTTTATTTCTCGCAAGAAATTTTATCTTTGATAGAAAATAATCGGTTCCGAAGTTCGCAACCTCGCCAAGCGCCGGAACGTTAGCGGACAATGTAGGACGCCCGAAACGAAACGACAAATAAGAAAATAATGAAAATTAAAAAGACTGAAATCCCTAAAAACTCACTTCTTTGCACTAACAATATTTCGTATGATTATATTGACAGTTTTCAAGGGCAGTTCATTGACAAATTTCAAAAAATTGGGACAACTGAAATTGGAAAATCATTCTTTTCAAGTGGACCAAAATGGATTGACAAACTATTTGAATTTAGAAATAAATTGGTTGGACTTTTTGGACTAAAAACTTCGGGTAAAGTAACGGACAGACGAATTATCTTAGACAATTTCAAAGGCGAGAAAGGTGAACAAATTGGACTTTTTAAAGTTTTTGACAAAACGGATAATGAAATTATTTTGGGCGAAGACGACAAACATTTGAATTTTAGAGTTTCATTGTTTATAGACAAGCAAAATGAAAATAAAACAGACAAAAATTTAATCATTTCAACAACAGTCAAATTTAACAATTGGTTTGGACGACTTTATTTCCTTCCAGTTCGACCATTTCACAAATTAATAGTGCCAACTATGTTAAAAGGAATAATTAAAGACATTGAAAAACAAAGCAGATAATAAACAACGAACCGCTAACAGGACACTATCCTAAAAAGTGTGTAAGTTAAAAATATAGGGGTTTGACTTTTTAATTAAAGTTGGACCCTTTTTTCAAAAATAGTTAAGAACTGATTTAAAATTAGTCCCCGCTCGTGTGCAAATCCTTTCGCGTTCGTTCTTTAACAATAAAAATTTGCAATTAACAATCGAAGTAAAATAGAAACTTCATTTCCACTTTTTACAGTTTCATTTCCATTTCTTTCATAGTCATTTCCATTTCTTTCATAGTCATTTCCATTTCTTTCACAGTCATTTCCATTTCTTGCATAAGTATTTCCAATTCTTTCATAGTCATTTCCAATTCTTTCATAGTCATTTCTATTTCTTTCATAGTCATTTCCATTTCTTGCATCGGTATTTCCTAAATTTACATCGGTATTTCCATTTCTTTCATAGTCTTTTCCATTTATTGCATCGGTATTTCCTGAATTTTCATCGGTATTTCCATTTCTTTCATAGTCATTTCCATTTATTGCATCGGTATTTCCTAAATTTACATCGGTATTTCCATTTCTTGCATCGGTATTTCCATTTCTTTCACAGTCATTTCCAATTTTAACAAGTGTATTTCTATTTTTAGTACTATTTTTTGTAGTACTTATAGTATATTTTTATATTTTAGCAGTACAATTAATCTAACTAACACAACTTATATGCTTTATTACAACTTAGCACCCATTTTTAAAGCCCGCGGAATCGATAACCCTCAAGCCTTTCTTGTAAAAGCTGGTATTTCAAATCATTCTGCTCAAAACATAATATATGGTCAAGCCAGAACATTCCGCTTAGACCACATTGAAGTATTATGCAGAGTACTAATTTGTGAACCAAGCGACCTTTTAGGCTACAGAGAAAATCCAAATCATAAAATTCCAGAAGACCATCCTCTGAACAACCTAAAGCAAACAGAATCAAGTAAATCAATCAACGATACCATCACAACCATGCCGTATAAACAATTGAAAGAACTGGCCAAACAAATCAATCAAACTCAAGAGGAAAAGAAATAGCGATTTATACAAAGTATATCTAATAAAAAGACCTGACAAGTTTTAAAAACTTGTCAGGTCTAAACAAAAAAAGCGACATCACTGTCGCTTTTCTATTTATACTCTTACGATATTTGCGCCTAAGACTCTTAATCGTTCATCTATTCTTTCGTAACCTCTATCAATTTGTTCGATATTTTGAATGGTACTTGTACCTTTTGCAGAAAGTGCTGCAATTAATAACGAAATACCGGCTCTAATATCTGGTGAACTCATCGTTGTAGCTTTTAATTGCGATTCAAAGTTATGTCCCATAACCACAGCTCTGTGCGGATCACATAACATAATTTTCGCACCCATATCAATCAATTTATCCACGAAAAACAAACGGCTTTCAAACATTTTTTGATGAATTAAAACATCTCCTTTTGCTTGGGTCGCTACGACTAAAATGATACTTAATAAGTCAGGCGTAAATCCTGGCCATGGTGCATCAGAAACCGTTAAAATAGAACCATCAATATCAGTTTTAATTTCATATCCGTCTTTATGAGCAGGAATGTAAATATCGTCACCTTTTTGTTCTAAAGTAATTCCTAATTTTCTAAACACGTTTGGAATTTGTCCTAAATTTTCCCAGCTCACATTTTTGATTGTAATTTCACTCTTAGTCATAGCCGCTAAACCAATCCAAGAACCAATTTCAACCATATCAGGTAAAATTCTGTGCTCACAACCACCTAAAGATTCCACACCTTCAATAGTCAATAAGTTAGAACCAATTCCTGTAATTTTCGCACCCATTGAATTCAACATCTTACATAATTGTTGTAAGTAAGGTTCACAAGCTGCGTTATATATTGTTGTAATTCCTTCTGCTAAAACAGCAGCCATTACAATATTAGCCGTTCCTGTAACAGAAGCTTCGTCTAATAACATGTAAGCGCCTTTTAAACGCCCTTCATTTTCCACACCATAAAAATGGTCTTCTCTATTGTATCTGAATTTCGCACCTAAATTAATGAAACCTTCAAAATGTGTATCTAAACGACGTCTTCCAATTTTATCACCACCTGGTTTCGGAATAAATCCTTTTCCAAAACGAGCTAATAACGGTCCAACAATCATAATAGAACCACGTAAACTTCCACCCTCTTTTTTGAAAGCTTCCGTTTCTAAATAACCCACATTAACTTCATCCGCTTGAAACGTATAATCTCCAGGGCCATTTTTCTGAATCTTTACACCTAAATTACCTAACAAAGTAATTAGTTTATTCACATCAATAATGTCAGGAATATTCGTAACTCTAACTTTTTCTGAAGTTAATAAAACAGGACATAAAACCTGTAACGCTTCATTTTTTGCACCTTGTGGTTGCACATTTCCTTTTAAGGGCTTACCGCCTTCAATTTTGAATGTTCCCATTTATATTGTATTATTATTTGGATTATTTGGATTGCTTTTTGGTTTAAAGTTTTTGCCGCCTTTATAATTTGGATTATTTAAATTGGCTTTGGTATTGTCTGGCGAATTCGGTTTAGCAGGTATTGGTGCATTCGGATTCCTATTGGTATTCTGTTGTGGCCTGTTTTGATTTGACGTCGGTCTATTTTGATTTAACGGCGGTCTGCTCGGATTTCTATTTGTGTTAGTCGTTTCGTTTTTAGTAAAAAATTGCGTCTTATTCGACTGCTTTTTGTTCACTTTTAATAAATTCTGCGACGTAGAAAGTTCTTCTTTCATTGCTGTTAAGTTCAATTCACCATTAGACAATTCTAACAAATGATTGAAAATAACTTCATCCGTAACCGTATCTTTATTCCAACTTAAGAAACACTTTTTCATGTGATTCGCAATCACAATAATCAACGCGTTTTTCAATTCACCTTCCTCCCATTTACGAGCTACATCAATCATATATTTGATGTTGTTTCCGTAAAATCTATATTTAGGAAAGTTTTGAGGATACGCTAAACGATCTGGTTTCAATTGCACTACTTCTCTTGTAGGAATTGGGTACGGAGAATCAATATCTAATTTAAAATCAGACATGATAAACAATTGATCCCAAAGTTTATGCTGAAAATCGGGAACATCACGCAAATGCGGATTCAAATTTCCTAAAACAGAAATTACATATCTCGCCCCTTTATTGCGTCTCTCTCTATCTTCAATAACTGTAATTTGATCAATTAATTTTTGAACATATCGTCCGTATTCAGGAATAATCAAATGTTCCCTTTGCGAATTATATTCTAAAAAACTAATGGCGTCTTCGTTTCTATATGACATATTTATAATGAAATAATTCCTTCTATAGTTGATAATTCTTTGTATTTTTCAATAACTTTATCTGCATCTTGCATCGTAACGTTTATAGAAATACTAGTATATTTTCCTGTTTTAGAAGAATGAGTTTTTATAACGGCTCCCATATTATTGAACGTGTTTTCAACTAAATTAATGTTGGTATCACTAGTTGGAACAATAAATTTATATAAGTAAATGGCTGGCCAAGTTGTTGATTCTTCTAATTCTGATTTCAATCTAACGTAAAAATCTTCTGTCTCTTTATCCATGTAAATTTAAGCTAATAAAAGAACAAATATACATTTATAATGTTTCATTTAAAAATATAAATAATTAAGATTTTCAAAATAAAAAAAATGATAGTACATTTGAACTTTTAAGACACAAAATGAACAAAAAAATTATACTATTAATTGGCGGACCAAGCTCTGGAAAAACAACTTTAATTAACCATTTAGAAAACGAAGGACACATTTGTTATCCTGAAATTTCTAGACAAGTGATTCTTGATGCTCGAGCTGATGGTGCAGAATTTTTATTTTTAGAAAACCCTATGTTGTTTAGCGAAAGGCTTTTAGAAGGCAGAATTAAACAATATGAAAATGCGGTTAATGAAGATAAAACAGTTTTTATAGATAGAGGAATTCCAGATGTTGTGGCGTATATGGATTTTATAGGCGATACGTATCCTGAAAAATTTATTGAAGCTTGCGAAAAATATAAATACGATACCATTTTCTTATTACCACCTTGGGAAGAAATTTATACTAGCGATGAAACGCGTTATGAAAGTTACGAAGAAGCTAGTAGAATTCACCAATTTTTAGTTGATACGTATATGAAATATGGATACGATTTACACGAAGTGCCAAAAACTTCTGTAGAAGAAAGATATGCTTTCATTATCAATCACTTAAAAGACTAATTCGCTTTAATGAATCAACCACTAGATGTATTAAAAGCGCACTGGAAACATGACGCTTTTAGACCAACTCAAGAGGAAATTATCAACACCGTTTTATCCGGAAAAGATACTTTTGCCTTGTTGCCAACTGGTGGTGGAAAGTCGATATGTTTTCAGATTCCAGCGCTAATTAAACCTGGAATTTGCTTAGTAATTTCTCCTCTTGTCGCTTTAATGAAAGATCAAGTGGAGAATCTAAAAAACAAAAACATAAAAGCCATTGCTTTAACAGGTGGAATTTCATTCGAAGAAACCAATAACCTACTTGATAATTGTGCTTTTGGCGGATATAAATTTCTATATGTTTCTCCTGAACGCTTGCAACAAGATTGGGTTTTAGAACGCATAAAAAACTTAAACGTAAATTTAGTCGCTATTGATGAAGCACATTGTATCAGTCAATGGGGACACGATTTCCGACCAGCCTATTTAAAAATTGCCGCTTTAAAAGAATATTTTTCTGTTGCTTTTATTGCTTTGACAGCTACAGCGACTCCACGAGTTCAAACCGATATTTGTACTTTATTAAAACTTGAAAATCCTACGATTTTTAAAAATTCGTTTGCGCGAGAAAACTTAGGATATCACATTATCAAAACCGAAGACAAACTCGGAAAACTAAAGCAAATTTTCTTAAGAAATCCAGAACCATCAATCGTTTATGTAAAAAACAGAAAATCTTGTGTAGAGTTTAGTAAAACCTTTACCGATTTAGGTTTTACCGCAACGTATTATCACGGTGGATTATCAAATAAAGAAAAAGAAAAAAACATGAATTTGTGGCTAGAAGAAAAAGCCAAAATCATTGTCGCAACTAACGCTTTCGGAATGGGAATTGACAAACCGAATGTGAAAACAGTAGTACATTTACAAATTCCAGATAATATCGAAAACTATTACCAAGAAGCCGGAAGAGCTGGTAGAAATGGGAATAAATCGTTTGCCTTGTTATTGACGCCAGAAATAAATTCAGAAAACTTAAAGAATTATTTTATATCGAATTTACCAAATAAAGAGTTTCTGCATTTGGTTTACAAAAATTTAAACAATCATTTTCAAATTGCTTATGGCGAAGGTTTTCAAGAGCTTTTCTATTTGAATTTGAATCAGTTTTGTGCGAAGTTTAATTTATCTGTCACCAAAACATTTGCTTGTTTACAGTTTTTAGACCGACAAGGAATTATCACACTAAACAACTTAATTAGTAACAAAGCGAGTTTACAGTTTTTAATAGAAAGCCGAGAAGTAATTAGATATTGCAGTTTGAACGTAAAAGACGCTGCTGTTATTGAAACTATTTTACGAAATTATACCGGTGTTTTTGAACAAGTTACGATTATCAACACCGCATTAATCGCAACAAAATCGGGCACTTCGGAAGATAAAGTAATTAAAGTCTTAAATAAATTACATTCGCAAGAAATAATAGAATTAAAATTACAAAGCAACGATATTTCGATTTTATATAACGAACCTCGAGAAGACAGTTATACCATTAATCGAGTTGTAAAAATATTAGAAAATCAGAATCAGATTAAAATTGAGCAATACAATCAAATGCTAAATTTCGTTTCAGATAATTCGAAATGTAAATCGGTTTTAATTTCGAATTATTTCGGAGAAGAAAATGCTAAAGCTTGTGGAATTTGTTCGTATTGCAATTCTAAAAATAAATCGGAACCCAAATCTGTTTCAGAAAGTATTCAAAATCTATTAAAAAAAGGTACTTTATCTTCAAATGAAATAGAAAATTCACTTACATTTTCAACAGAAGAAATTATCTTTGCCCTACAAAACTTATTAGAAAACGATTTTATCTTTTTAAACGCTTCAAATAAGTATCAAATTAAGTAAAACAATAAAAAATCTTAGTGTCTTTGTGCCTTCGTGGCAAAAAAAATGCTTAGCAACTTACAATAACATGGAAAAATTAAGAATCGTATTTATGGGAACACCCGACTTCGCAGTTGGTATTCTCGACACCATATATAATAGTCAGTTTGAAATTGCTGCAGTCATTACTGCGCCAGATAAACCAGCTGGGCGTGGACAAAAAGTTTCTGTTAGTGCTGTAAAAACGTATGCTTTAGAAAAAAACTTACCAATTTTACAACCTACCAATTTAAAAAACGAAGAGTTTTTAGCAGAATTAGCCAGCTATAATGCGAATTTACAAATCGTAGTAGCTTTTAGAATGTTGCCAGAAGTGGTTTGGAAAATGCCAAAATTAGGAACGTTTAATCTTCATGCCTCTTTGTTACCCAATTATAGAGGTGCTGCACCTATTAATTGGGCTATTATTAATGGAGAAACGGAAACTGGTGTAACAACATTTTTTATTGATGATAAGATTGATACAGGTGCGATGATTTTAAACAAAAAGATTCCTATTGATCCAAATGAAAATGTTGGACAACTTCACGATAAGTTGATGGTTTTAGGCTCAGAAACTGTTCTTGAAACGTTAGAATTGATTGAAAAAGGAAATGTTACTACAACAATTCAAACTGAAAATTCGGATTTAAAAACAGCTTACAAACTGAACAAAGACAATTGTAAAATTGATTGGACCAAATCGGGAATAGAAATTTACAATCAAATTAGAGGATTATGTCCTTATCCTGCAGCTTGGACCTTTATTAAAGATGGCGAAAACGAATGGAATGTAAAAATTTACGATTCTAAATATATTGAAGAAACACACGCGTATTCTATAGGAACAATAATTTCAGGAAAAAAAGAAATGAAGATTGCTGTAGCGAATGGATTCATACAAATAGAGAGTTTACAGTTTCCTGGTAAAAAGAAAATGCAAATTCATGAACTATTAAATGGAACACAAATTAGCTCGGAAGCCTTTGTAAAATAACAATCTATGCAAAAAGTCGCCCTTAAAAAGGTACTTTATTAACATTTCAGCCGATTTATCAACATTTTTAACAAAAATAGTAGGAAATACTTGCACAGTTCAAGGATACGTATAAATTTGTATTAAGAAAAATATGTTTAATCAATTAATAACTATCAATTATGAACAAATCAGAATTAATCGATGCAATGGCAGCAGCTTCAGGAATTACTAAAGCAGCAGCTAAATTAGCTTTAGAGTCATTTTTAGGAAGTGTAGAAGGTACATTACAAAAAGGTGGAAGAGTTTCTTTAGTAGGTTTTGGATCATGGTCAATCTCAAAAAGAGCGGCTAGAGATGGAAGAAATCCTCAAACTGGAAAAACTATCAAAATTGCTGCTAAAAATGTAGTAAAATTTAAAGCTGGTGCTGAATTAGACGGAGCTGTAAACAAATAATATATATATTTGATTTATTTAAAAGCCTCTTCTAGTAAGAGGCTTTTTTTATGTTCTATATTATCGCTTTATGATAAAATTAACATTTTATCGATTTTATTTGTTCAGTAAATTTATTTTTTTTAAATTCAATTAAAATATTTAGCTTATGATATCAATGTTACCCAAAAAAGGTTGTTTACTCGTAGCTGAACCAACAATCACAAACGACATGTCTTTTAATAGATCTGTGATCTTATTAACTGAATATACTAAAGAAGGAAGTGTAGGGTTTATTTTAAACAAACCTCTATCCTATTCTATCAATGACTTAATTCCTGAAATTGATGCTAATTTTATGGTATACAATGGCGGTCCAGTTGAACAAGATAATTTATATTTTTTACACAATGTACCAGAATTAATTCCGGAAAGTGTGGAAATATCTTATGGTTTATATTGGGGTGGCGATTTTGAAACCACTAAAAATTTAATCAATGAAGGTAAGATTTCTAAAGAAAATATTCGTTTTTTTCTTGGATATAGCGGTTGGGACACCAATCAATTAGAAGAAGAATTAGAAGAAAATTCTTGGATAATTGTGGAAAACGAACTACAAAACAAAATCATTGGCAAAAACAGCCAGAACTTTTGGAAAGAGAAACTTAACGAAATTGGTGGCGAATACATTTACTTTTCCAATTCGCCAGAAAATCCTACGCTTAATTAATTGAGTTATTCAGTAATTCTGTAATTTCTTTAGCTAATTCTGAAGTAAATTCCTTTTTTCTATATTTTGTTATAGGTTGAATTCCAGAAATTACATTTGAAAGAAACAACTCATCTGCTTTTTGTAAATCGAAAGGAGAAATGCTTTTTTCAATTATTTCAATGTTTTCCATTTTACTTACCAAAGCAATAATTTGTTTACGCATAATTCCATTTAAACAACCATCTGAAGTTGGTGGTGTAATCAATTGATTACCCATTTTCATAAAAATATTGCCATTTATAGCTTCTACTACATTTTTATCGTCATTAATTAAAAGGCAGTTATCAAATCCGTTTTCCTTTGCAAAAACACTGGCAACCACATTAATCATCTTATTATTCGTTTTTAATGTAGATAATAAATGTTTCGAAACGTGAAAATCTTTAAATAATTCTACTTCATAGTTTAAAGGTAAAAACACGTATTTTTCTGAAGTTAAATTTGAACAAGTAACAACAAACTGGACATCATTTGATGTTGGATTGTAAAATCCTTCCGCATTTCTATAAACTGCGAAACGAATTCTATTACTTATTTTATTAGTTTGTAATTCAATTAGTTTTAGAATTTCTTCTTCCATAAATTCCATCGTAAAATTCATAGGAATTTCCATTCTACAAATTCTCATCGAAGCCATTAATCGCAAATAGTGTTCTTCTAAAAATAAAATTTTAGTTCCATTTACTTTAATGGTTTCAAAAATGGCATCACCATAAAGAAATCCTCTATTATTTTCGATAGCAATATTGCTAGTGTCTTGTATGTTTCCGTTAAAATTAATCATAAAAAAATGCCCTGAAATTTATTCAGGGCAAATATACTTATTTATTAAAATTAAACCGAACCAATTACGTGTTTTAAATCGGAAACTAAACTTTCCCACAATAATTTATTTTCAGGTAATTCATCTTCTTCAGAAAAATCGGTTACAATTAAAGAAACATCATTTGTAATTTCATCGACTTGAATTTTTAGTTCAAAGAAATATTCTGTTTCCTTATTGTTTTCATCTAACCATTTAAATTTTACTTTTTCTCCAGACTTTTTGGAAGCCAGTTTGGCATTTTCCTCAGAATCGTCCCAAATGAACGTATAAAACTCTCCACGAGAATTTACGTTATCTGCAAACCATTCTGATAAACCAGATGGAGTAATTATATATTGATACAATAATTGTGGCGAAGAGTGAATGGGAAACTCTAGTTCATACTTAACTTTTGGCTTCATAGTTGTTTTTATAAATTTTCAGCAAAATATAAAAAATAATGATACCACAACTATATTTTACTGTATTTTTTTGAACTGAAATTTTAATAATAAAATTTGCAATTATTTTTTGGAAAGAAAGTTTTTATTTATATATTTGCACCCGCATTGAGAGATGCAAAACTAATTAATGGCGAGATAGCTCAGTTGGTTAGAGCGCAGGATTCATAACCCTGAGGTCACGGGTTCAACTCCCGTTTTCGCTACAAAAAAACACCCTAACTTCTTATATTCAAGATGTTAGGGTTTTTTATTTGTATTGCGCTTTTAAATTTCTTCTTTTAAAAGTAATTCGACTACTATTATTTTCCCTTTTCGTTCTATTTCAACTGTAACAGCTTCGTTGACGTTTTTTTGAAAAATATCTATAATATCTGTCAATTTATAATTAACAGCACTTTTTTTATTTATCGAAATAATTTTATCCTCAACTTTTAATCCTGCTTTATCAGCTACAGAATTTTTCCTTATAAAGGAAATTTCTATTCCAGGTTTAAATACAAATTGAAAATTAATTTTAGGATTATCATAAATTAGATCTGTTACATTTGTACCACCAAAATTTGAATCAGACTGAATTCTTTTTTCAACTGCATCTACTCCACTATGATTAATGTTACATCCTGCCATATTATAGTAGAATTTATCATTATAATTACTGTTTTTATCTAAATACATAATCTGTTTATTATAGTTAAAAACAACATTAAATCGCTTTAAAATTTCTCCACCAACAGAACCATCGCGAGTACCTAATATACTTTTCTTAAGAAATGAAATAGTATCAGGCATTGAAATTATTGGATCTTTAAACTCAAAATCAGAAAAATTCACACTTTTAAATCGCACTCTTTTTCCAAAAACATCACCTCCAATTCCGGCACCTAAATAATCATCAATTTGCTTTTTATTTTTTATATTTAGTTCTTTCTCGAAAATCCATAATCCATCAGACAAACCCGTATCTACTAAGAGTTCTAGATTTTGTTGTTTTGCGTCTTCAATAGTTATATTCACAGGAATATATGGTTTTTTATCTTTAAGAATAAAGGGCAATTGCGTGTAATTCGTGATTTTATCTGTAAACCTTTTAATTTCTTTTCTATAGACTATAATTCGCTTGGTATCATACTGAATTTCTACTATGTTATCTGTGAAAAAATCGGCACCCAAAATTCCATGAATTGGTATTCCTATTGAAGTTGTGAAACTATATTTATCCTCTAACATTAGAATAACATCTAACTTTTTTGAAGATAATCCATTAAATTTAATCGTATTATTTTTTGAAATGTAGGAATCAATTGGTTCTTTCATTCCAGGACCAGAAATTTTAATTTTAGAAGTGTTATAAAATGTAATACTGTCTTTTTCTGGAAAAGCAAAAAGAATATTAAATCCTGAACCTGTATCTAAAATAAGATTTAATTGAAAATTATTAATTTTTGGCTGAACAATAATACTATTATTAATTAGTCGAAAAGGAATAACAACTTTATTTTTATTTCGTGAAAAATCCCAAATATTCTGAGAAAATGCATTTAAACTCAGAAACAAAAGAAGAAAATATCTAAAAAATAGTTTCATAATTTACAAAGGTTTACATAAATGTACGAATTTTATTATTTAGATGTATTTTTTTACTGAATTATTATTACTAAATCCTTATTTTTTTGCACTTTTGCAAAGCAAAAATTTAAGTTATGCCAAAAATTTCAAACAAAGGGATTCAAATGCCCGAGTCGCCAATTAGAAAATTAGTTCCTTACGCGGAAGGAGCCAAAAAACGTGGTACAAAAGTGTATCATTTAAATATTGGTCAACCAGATATTAAAACGCCAGAAGTGGCTTTACAAGCTGTAAAAGATTTCGATATTAAAGTTTTAGAATACAGTCATAGTGCTGGTTTCGAAAGCTACAGAAATAAACTTTCAGCTTACTACAAAAATCAAGGTTTACCAGTTGACACAAAAGATATTATCATTACAACAGGTGGTTCTGAAGCGCTTATGTTTGCTTTAGGTTCTACTTTAGATAACGGTGACGAAGTAATTATACCTGAGCCATTTTATGCAAATTATAATGGATTTGCTACGGCAAGTGGTGTAAAAGTTGTTCCTGTTATTTCAGGAATTGAAACCGGTTTTGCATTGCCTCCAATGGAAGCTTTTGAAAAACTAATTACACCAAAAACTAAAGCAATTATGATTTGTAATCCAGGTAATCCAACTGGATATTTATACTCTGAAGCGGAGATTAACAAATTAGCTGAAATTGTAAAAAAACACGATTTGTTTTTAATTGCTGATGAAGTTTATAGAGAATTCGCTTACGATGGTTTAAAACATTATTCGGTATTAAACGTACCAGGTTTAGAGCAACATGCTATTATGATTGATTCGGTTTCGAAAAGATTTAGTATGTGTGGTGCAAGAATTGGTTGTGTAGTTTCTAAAAACGAAGAATTTATGGCAACAGCTATGAAATTCGCACAAGCCCGTTTGAGTCCACCAACTTATGCGCAAGTAGCCAGTGAAGCGGCTTTAGATACGCCACAAAGTTATTTTGATGAAGTAATTACAGAATACGTAGACAGAAGAAATACTTTAGTTTCTGAAATGCAAAAAATTGAAGGTGTTACAATTGCTAATCCAAAAGGTGCCTTTTATTGTATTGCTAAATTACCAGTTAAAAATGCTGATGATTTTGCACAATGGCTTTTAGAGGAATACAGCTTCAATGGTGAAACGGTTATGGTTGCTCCAGCAGCAGGCTTCTACTCTACTCCAGGTGTTGGTTTAGACGAAATTCGTATTGCTTATGTATTGAAAAAAGAAGATTTAATTAAATCTGTACAAATATTAAAAGAAGCTTTAAAAGTTTATAAGAACTAAAAAATGAAAAAGTTTATTTTAATACTTTTTGTTTGCTTAACTTCAAGTTTTGTTTCTTCTCAGGATTTGAACTGTAAAGATTTTCATATTGGAAAATTTGAAATGGATTCTGAATTTGGAAAAATAATAATTACCAGAACTGAAACTTCTCAAGTTGAATATTGTAAAGAAATGAATTACAAAGCCTCTTTTGATTTGGTTTGGAAAGATGATTGTACTTATGAATTAAGCAATGAAAAAATTCAAATTGGAGATAAGATTGATACGAACAATTCTATAAAAGTAAAATCTAAAATTTATAAAATTGAAGAAAATGTGTTTTTCCTTAGAGTAAGTTCAAACATAGATGAATTAGTTATAGATTGTAAAATCAAGAAAGTAAATTAATGCTTTTATATCAAACTAAAATCCCGTTCCGAATAATCGGAACGGGATTTTTTATTTATTCTTCTCTTCTAATAACATAGGTATAAAACCATGTAATTGTAAAAGTCGGAATTACATCTGTAAATGGAATTAACTCTTCAATAGTTCCAAACAAACCTGCAATTTTACCAACCGTTCCTTTGTACATTAGTACTAAAAGCAAACCAGAAATTGGCGCCCAAAATGTATCGGTAAATTCTCCAAAAATTGGTGCAACATAAGACAACATTCCAATACCATCAAATATAAGACTCAATAAAAGTTTTGTCTTTTTATCACTTTTCTTTACAACAACTGGTTGTGGTTCTTGATTCATTTACTTGTAATTTAAATTATTTGGAATACTAATATACAAATTAAATGCCAAGTTTTATGTTTTATAGGAACACAGATTTAACAGATTTCACAGAATTTAAAATTTGATTAATTTTATTTACGAAAACTAATAATTTTCTTCTTTTAAAAAAATAGTTTTTGATCCATTCATTTTATATAGATGAGTCGGGTTTAAATGTTCAGACCGAGGAAACTTCAATATATTATGTTTTTTACTTTCTGGGTATTCTTTAATTATTTTTTTTGCAAGGTTATCAAAATCGAAAATTTGAGTAGGTTTTAATTTTTCGTCTTCAAAAATTGGATTAGATTCAAAATGAACCTTTGAACGCACATAATATCTTGAAATATAAAAAATTGTATCAGTTTTAATTTTTCTGAAACTTAAAGCATAAAAAGGAAATATAGTATCAGTTTTTTTTGGCAAAGGAAATTTCTCTTGATATTTTAAAATTTCATTTTTAAAAATTGTATCTAAATATTCTTTCTTCTCACAAGAGAAACAAAATATTATGGCAACAATTAATATCAGTGATTTATATTTCATACTTTCTAAAATCTATTTCAACTTACTCTTATAATACTTTCTCAATTTATCCAATTTCGGAGCAATTACATATTCGCAATAGCCTTGTTCTTTGTTCTGATTATAATAATTTTGATGATAGTCTTCCGCTAAATAAAAAACACCTGCTTCTTCAATTTGTGTCACAACTGGATTAGCATATAATTTTTCTTTCTCAATTAATTGAATATAGTTTTCAGCTTTTGTCTTTTGTTCTTCTGAATGATAATAAATCGCACTTCTATATTGTGTTCCCACATCGGCGCCTTGTTTGTTTAAAGTTGTTGGATCGTGTGTGGCGAAAAATATTTCTAATAAATCTTCATAAGCCACTTCTTTCGGATTAAAAGTAATTTGAATTCCTTCAGCATGACCAGTCGTTCCATTACAAACTTCGCGATAAGCTGGATTTTTAATGAATCCACCCGTGAAACCAGAAACTACTTTCTCTACTCCTTTTACTTCTAAAAAAACCGCTTCTGTACACCAAAAACAACCTCCGGCAAACGTTGCCAATTGTACGCTATCATTCATAATTTCCTTTTTATTTTCTATTTTATTTTCTGATTTTTTTTCAACAGTTTGCGCTTTATTTCCACAAGAAAACAAACTTAAAAACGAGCTTAATAATACAATGTAGTTCATCTTTTTTTATCAAATTTAGTTAATATTATTTCATTCATATACGTTTTAACTTTACTTTTAGATTTGTGTATTCACGTTAAGTTTGCCACGAATTCACGAATTCTCATTTATTTTATTTTCTTTATTAAATTATACGAATTCGATTCCGCTTTAGGCGGATAAATTAGAGTAAAATACAGAACAATTTTTAATTCGTTAATTCGTGGCAAAAAAATATTTTATTTAACTTTCATTTGTGTTTCAAACGTTTTAATATTCACTATTTCTTTGTTTCTTTGTACAAATTGATGTTATGAAATCGCAGCATACTTTTGTTTGTGTAAACAAACTCCTTTAAAATAATGCGATACCATACGACCTTTAGAAATCAATAAAAATTTACAGATGATTAGAGCAACCAATATAAATAAACATTATGGCGATTTACAGGTTTTAAAAAACGTAAGTCTGCAAATAAATAAAGGTGAAATTGTTTCTATAGTTGGTGCTTCTGGTGCTGGAAAAACTACACTTTTGCAAATTTTAGGAACCTTAGATTTATTGGATAAAAAAGATAATTTATTAAGTACTTTAACAATCAACAATACTTCGATAATTGATTTAAAAGACAAGGAACTTTCAAAATTTAGAAATTTAAATTTAGGTTTCATCTTTCAGTTTCATCAATTATTACCTGAATTTACTGCTTTAGAAAATGTTTGTATTCCAGCATTTATTGCAAACAAACCTAAAAAAGAAGTCGAAATTGAAGCTAAAAGATTATTGGATTATTTAGGATTGTCGCACAGAATCAATCATAAACCGAATGAACTTTCTGGTGGTGAACAACAACGTGTTGCCGTGGCAAGAGCTTTAATTAATAAGCCTGCCGTAATTTTCGCAGATGAACCTTCAGGGAATTTAGATCATACAACTGCTGAAAATTTACACCAATTGTTTTTTAAATTACGTGACGAATTCGGACAAACTTTTGTAATTGTGACACATAACGAAGAATTGGCAAATATGGCCGATAGAAAATTAGTCATGATTGATGGCGTTTTGCAAAATTAGAAGCACACGAATCGTTTTTCAGTACACTTATCGTCCCACTTTCCGTTATATCTTTTGTTTTGTTCCTTTCGAGAGCCTCAAGGAACAAAATAAAAGGATACCACTACAAACACGAAGTGTTCACCGAACACCAATATAAATTGTTATTACGTGAGGTAATCGGGGCTAATACACACAAATCTTATTTCAGATGAACTTTACCGAATTAAAAGAATTTTTAGACGAGAAAGTCGTTTTATATAACAATAAAAATTTTATTGATTCCGATCCTGTTCAAATTCCACATTTATATTCTCAAAAAGTAGATATTGAAATTGCTGGATTTTTAGCGGCTACAATCGCATGGGGAAACAGGAAAATGATTATCAATAATTCGCATAAATTGATGCAAATTATGGGAAATTCTCCTTATGATTTTGTGATGAATCATAAAGAAATTCATTTAGAAAAACTATCCAATTTCGTACATCGCACATTTAATTCGACTGATGCTGTCACATTTATAAAAGCATTGCAACATATTTATAAAACCTATCCCGATTTAGAAAGTGTATTTTCTAAACATATTGAAAATAACTCAACTCAAAAAAGTATTTCAGAATTTAAGAAAACTTTTTTTGAAATTCCACATTTACAAAGAACTCAAAAACACATTTCCGATCCTTTAAATGGTTCAGCAGCAAAAAGAATCAATATGTATTTGCGTTGGATGGTTAGAAATGACAATAATGGTGTCGATTTAGGAATTTGGAAATCCATCCCTACTTCTGCTCTATCTTGTCCATTAGATGTGCATTCTGGAAATGTAGCTCGTAAATTAGTATTGTTAACCAGAAAGCAAAACGATGCCAAAGCTTTATTCGAATTAGATTCTAACTTACGACTTCTAGATGCAAATGATCCAGTTAAATATGATTTTGCACTTTTCGGACTTGGTGTATTTGAAGGTTTTTAAATAAAAAAAAGAGCTTGATTAGAGCTCTTTCTTAATTTATAATAAAATTGTATTAATTACTTTTTGTGAAATTTATTTTAATGGAATAATTTTTCCCAACGTTTAAATTTGCGTCTTCAATTTTTAGTGAATTTAAAGTTGATTTTATATATTCTTTAATCTCCGAATCATTTGTTTTTACATTTAATATTACCAATTCATTATCTGAATTTACAGTAAAAACAACATCAACCAAAGCTTCATTTTCAAATTCGAAATTTTCCAAATTCTTTTTTATCATTTCTGACATGACCTTCACTGCTTTTGGTAAATCTTCCTCGAAAGAAATAACATTGTTTGCAGACACATTAAAAGTTGTTAATAACAAAACAACTAAAACTAAGTTGATGATTTTTTTCATTTTTTGATTTTTAAATTTTACATGACAAATCTATGTCGGAATTCATTTAAAATAAAGCAAATAAATAACCTTAACTATCATTTAAAATTGGCAATTGATGGAATTACTAAATTCCAATTAAATGATGTATAAAATTGCATTTAATTAAAATATTGAGAAAAAAATCTGCAAAATTGAAAAATAGCACTATTTGCTAAATTTACATTGGATGAAGAAAACACTTTCAATTAACATTTTATCAATCCTTACAATAGAAATAAAATGATATAAAACGCTTAAATTGTTTCAGTTAGTGTTGTTAATAGAAAATTACTATATAAAAGCAAAAAAAAATCCCGACCAAAGCCGGGATTCAAATATATAAATATTTTATTTTCTTATTTTGATAATGCAGCTTTAACTTGGTCTGCAGCTTCTTGAAACTGAACAGCTGATAAAATTGGCATTCCAGAATTGTCAATTAATTCTTTAGCAATTTCTGCATTTGTACCTTGTAAACGAACAATAATAGGCACTTTAATTGCATCACCCATATTTTTATAAGCGTCTACAACTCCTTGTGCTACTCTATCGCAACGTACAATTCCACCAAAAATGTTAATTAAAATAGCTTTTACGTTAGGATCTTTTAAGATAATACGGAAAGCTGTTTCAACACGTTTAGCATCTGCAGTTCCACCAACGTCTAAGAAGTTAGCAGGTTCAAAACCAGCATATTTAATTAAATCCATAGTAGCCATTGCTAATCCAGCACCGTTTACCATACATCCAACAGTTCCATCTAAATCAACATAATTTAAACCAACTTCTTTCGCTTCAACTTCAATAGGATTTTCTTCACGAACATCACGCATTTCAGCTAATTCTTTATGACGGAATAAAGCATTATCATCTAAATCAACTTTAGCATCAACTGCAATAATTTTGTTATCTGAAGTTTTTAATACTGGATTAATTTCAAACATTGTAGCGTCTGAACCAATATATGCTTTATATAAAGAATCGATAAATTTCACCATTTCTTTAAACGCTTCACCTGATAAACCTAAATTAAAAGCAATTTGTCTTGCTTGAAATCCTTGTAATCCAACAGAAGGATCAATTTCTTCAGTGAAAATTAAATGTGGTGTGTGTTCCGCAACTTCTTCAATATCCATTCCACCTTCAGTAGAATACATAATCATATTACGACCTTTACCTCTGTTTAATAATACAGAAACATAAAATTCTTTAGTTTCAGTTTCACCTGGATAATATACATCTTCAGCAATTAAAACTTTATGAACTCTTTTACCTGCTGGAGGTGTTTGAGGCGTGATTAAATCCATACCAATAATTTGACCAGCAATTTCTTTAACTTGATCTAAATTTTTAGCTAATTTAACTCCACCACCTTTTCCACGACCACCAGCGTGAATTTGAGCTTTAATAACATGCCAACCTGTACCAGTTTCAGCAGTTAATTGTTTTGCTTTTTCAACAGCTTCATCAGCATTGTTTGCAACATGACCACGTTGAATGCGCACGCCATAGCTTGCTAATATTTCTTTACCTTGATATTCGTGTACGTTCATAATTAAGTATGAGTTAATCTTGTTTAAAAGTGGCACAAAAATAATAAAGTAATTCTTAAATGACTAATTTTTACACTTCTTTTTAGTTTTAAAATTAAAATATCAATTCACTATTTGTTATAAAAACAACATATTGTTATTTTTATTAAATATTTGTGTAATTATTAGGTAAATTGTTTCTTCTAAAATATATTTGCAAAAAAATTTTTAAAATGCAAAATTCAGATTTATTAGAAGTAGCACAAAATTATGGTTGTCCGTTATATGTTTATGACGCTGACAAAATTGTATCACAATACAATCGATTAGTAAAAGCGTTTAACAAAATTGAAAATTTTAAGATTCATTATGCTGTTAAAGCCCTTTCTAATGTAAATATTTTAAAACTTTTAAAGAATGAAGGTTGCGGTTTAGATACAGTTTCAATTGAAGAAGTTTTACTGGGATTACATGCTGGATTTGATCCAAATGAAATTATGTACACACCAAACGGAGTTTCTTTTGAAGAAATTGAAAAAGTAGCTCAAATGGGTGTGCAAATAAATATTGATAATCTTTCAATTTTAGAACATTTTGGTACGAAATATCCAACTATTCCAGTTTGTATTAGAGTCAATCCGCATGTAATGGCTGGAGGAAATGCTAATATTTCAGTTGGACATATTGATAGTAAATTCGGTATTTCCATTCATCAATTGCCTCATATTTTGAGAATTGTAGAAAATACTAAAATGAATATTAACGGAATCCACATGCATACAGGTTCTGATATTTTAGATGTAGAAGTATTTTTATATGCTGCAGAAATCTTATTTGAATCGGCAAAACAATTTAAAACACTAGATTTTATTGATTTCGGAAGTGGTTTCAAAGTGCCTTACAAAAAAGGTGATATTGAAACGGAAATTGAAGAATTTGGAAGAAAATTAAGTAAAAGATTTTTAGCTTTCGAAAAAGAATATGGTAGAACGCTAACTTTAGTATTTGAACCTGGAAAATTCTTAGTGAGCGAGGCAGGTCAGTTTTTAGCAAAAGTAAATGTGGTAAAACAAACAACTTCAACTGTTTTTGCAGGAGTTGACACAGGTTTTAATCATTTGATTAGACCAATGCTTTACGGAGCTGAACATCACATAGAAAACATTTCAAATAGTAAAGGAAAAGAACGCTATTATTCTGTTGTAGGATACATTTGCGAAACCGATACTTTTGCTACAAACAGAAGAATTTCTGAAATTCATGAAGGTGATATTTTGAGTTTTAAAAATGCTGGTGCTTATTGTTTTTCAATGGCTTCGAACTATAATTCGAGAACAAAACCTGCAGAAGTTTTATGGAGAAACGGCGCTGCAATATTAATACGAGAAAGGGAAACTTTTGAAGATATCTTGAGAAATCAAGTAGAGATTGATATTTAATATATTCATTAAATATTTTTTATTTAGTAGCAAAAGAAAAGCTCATCGATGTGATGAGCTTTTTGCTTTATTATTTAATTAAAACTTCTTCTAAAACTTCTGATTGTGTGCCGTTTGGCATCGTAATTTTAAGTTTCTGTGCCAAAGTTGGAGCAATTTGTGTGATGGTTTTCTTATGGTACGATTCCCCTTTTTTAATTTTCCAACCATAAAACAAACAAGGAACATGCGTATCATAAGAATATGGCGAACCATGTGTAGTTCCTGTTGAAGAATATTCATTAAATCCAGGTTTGAATAATAAGACTAATTCTCCGTTTTGTTTTGGATCGTAACCGTTTGCCACAAATTGTAGCATCGAATTATTTGTACCAGAATTTTGAATTTCATCTTCTGTAAACGCATTACTTATAAAGTGTTGCGTCATTAAAAACTCTTTTAATTGCTGTTTCACTTTATTTAATTCTAATCCTTTTTGTTTTACTTTTTCTTTGTTGATAAAAACATTAAAATTTGAATAATCTAACAATACATTTTCTCCGAAAGTCTTTTGAGAAAACTCTATAATACTTTGTTGCAAATTTTTAGAATTCAAACTTTCAACCGCATATTTATTATCCTTTAAATATGTCGCATTTTCAGCACCAGCGTGATCAGCCGTTAAGAATACTAAATATTGACCTTTACCAACTTTATTATCTAAATACGTTAAGAAATCAGCAATTGTTTCATCTAAACGTAAATAAGTATCTTGTAATTCTATAGAACGCGGACCTAAAACGTGTCCTACATAATCTGTAGAAGAAAAACTCATTGTAAGAAAATCGGTAATTTCATCTGCGCCCATTTTCTCATTTTCGATGGCTTTTTTAGCGAAATCAGCCACTAAATTATTTCCGTAAGGTGTTGTTCTTAAAACTTCTGCATCATTATTATTAAACATTTCCTTCATATCATATGGAAAGAATGGCGTTTTCTTAAATAACTTTCCTTCGTATGGATTATTATCGTTTAAACTTTCGTTATATGATTCTTTCGATTTAAATAAATCCCAACCTTTTTCAACATATTTTAAATAGTTTTTTTCTCCATTAAACTGTGTTGCCCAATCTGGTAATTTCTGACCGTAAAAAGAACTTGAAATAAAATTTCCAGTATTCGTATACCAAAATGCCCAATCTGCAAAATGTCCTGCGGGTAAAATCGCACCTCTATCTTTTATACTAATTCCAATTACTTTGCTTTTAAAGTTGGTTGACAATTTCAATTCGTCTGTAATTGTGGTACTAAAAAGGTTTTTCGGAGACATTTTCCCTTCAGATTCTGTACCTACAACCAAAGTTGTAACTGACTCATCATCGGTGCAATACATTTCTTTTCCAATTGCTTTATTAAACCAATCGTTACCCACAATTCCATTTACATTTGGTAATGCACCTGTAAAAATTGCGGCATGACCAGGAGCTGTATACGTTGGCATATAATTATAATGCATGTTATGAAACGTAAAGCCTTTGTTCATTAATTTCTTAAAACCATTGTCTGAAAAATCATTGGCAAAACGATACAAATATTCCATTTTCATTTGATCTACCACAATTCCCACCACTAATTTTGGTTTTTCTTGCGCGTTTAAAAACGAACTAAAAATCAAAAATCCTACAATCAGTTTTTTCATATATTAAATTTCTTTGGTTAATTTTTATTTTCTAAAAGTGGTACGAATCTGAAATCACCAAATTCGGTTTTTTCAAATTGTGTTTCATTTTTTCTGATTAATAAAGTCATAATTTGAACATCTTCACCAACAGGAATCACTAATCTTCCTCCTATTTTCAACTGAGATAACAAAGCTTGCGGAATAATTGGTGCGCCAGCCGTTACGATGATACTATCAAAAGGTGCTTCTTTTTCTAAACCAATATAACCATCGCCAAAAACAAATAATTTCGGTCTGAAACCTAAAGTTGGTAACAATCGTGATGTTTTTTTAAACAATTCGTTTTGTCTTTCGATAGTAAACACTTTCGCACCTAAAGTCACTAAAACTGCTGTTTGATAGCCACTACCTGTACCAATTTCTAAAACTTTATAATCTTTTTCAATTTGCAATAATTCACTCTGAAAAGCTACCGTATAAGGTTGAGAAATCGTCTGACCAGCTCCAATTGGAAACGCTTTATCTTGATAAGCAAAATCCTCAAAACTAGAATTCAAAAACAAATGTCGAGGTATTTTTTTAATAGCATCTAACACGTTTTTATCCGTAATTCCTTTTTCTTGTAATTGCTTTGCAAGCTGATTTCTAAGCCCTTGATGTTTGTTAGTATCTTTCAATTGTAGTAGTAAATTATTGATGTAAAATTAGATTTAAAATTTCAAAAAGCAAATCGAAATTTTTATTATTTAATTACTATTTTTGATGAAATTTTTTTTTATGTTAAAAGTCGGAGTTTTAGGTGCGGGTCACTTAGGAAAAATACATTTACGCTTATTAAATCAGTCAGAAAAATACGAATTAGTTGGTTTTTTTGATCCTTTTGAAGAAAATGCTACTAAGGTCGCAGCTGAATTCAGTTATAAAAAATTCGATTCTATAGAAAGTTTAATTGCTGAAGTTGATGTTGTAGATATTGTAACACCAACGATTCAACATTTCGAATGTGCCAAAATGGTAATCGAAGCTGGAAAACATATTTTCATTGAAAAACCAATCGCTACAACAGTTGAAGAAGCTGAAGAAATTGTGGCTTTGGCAAATAAATATAATGTTAAAGGTCAAGTTGGACACGTAGAACGTTTCAATCCAGCTTTTACAGCTGTGAAAGACAAAATCAACAAACCTATGTTTATTGAAACACATCGTTTAGCAGAATTTAATCCGCGTGGTACAGATGTTCCTGTGGTTTTAGATTTAATGATTCACGATATTGATGCGATTTTAAGCGTGGTGAAATCGAAAGTAAAAACAGTTAACGCAAGTAGTGTTGCTGTTATTTCAGATTCTCCAGATATTACGAATGCCCGTTTAGAATTTGAAAACGGTTGTGTTGCTAATATTACTGCGAGTAGAATTTCTATGAAAAACATGCGTAAATCACGTTTTTTCCAAAAAGACGCTTACATTTCTGTAGATTATTTAGATAAAATTTGCGAAGTAGTTCGTATGCAAGATGCTCCAGAAATTCCGGGCGATTTTGATATGATTTTACAAAATGCAGAAGGTGTAAAAAAACAAATTTATTTCGATAATCCAAACGTAAATCCAAACAACGCTATTTTAGATGAATTAGAAGCGTTTGCAGATGCGATAAATAACAACACTACTCCAATTGTAAGTTTAGAAGATGGAACTGAAGCGTTACGAGTAGCTTATCAAATTATTGATTGTATTGGAAAATAAGCATGACTAGAAAAGAATTCATATTAACACTTTCAAAAAGATATATTATTCCAATACTATTAATTACAATTTTAATTTATATTGGTAAATCATTTTATTATGAAAGTAATAAATTAGAAGTAATTCAAGGAATTTTAAAGTATAGTGGTTTCATTATCGCTGCAATACTAATTATTGGAAGTATTAGATTATTATTCGATAAATATAAAATTTTGAATTATGTTTTCTATGGAATTATAATTTCATATTTGGTTTATTTAATAGTAAATCACAGCTTTGATTTTAAAAAAGATATATTTATTATAGCTTTCTCCATTTTAATAGAAACTTATAAATTAGTAATTAAAAAATTAGACAAAATAACAACAAACATATAAACACAAAATGAAACAAATAGCCGTAATAGGATCAGGAACAATGGGTAATGGAATTGCTCATACATTTGCACAAGCAGGATTCACAGTAAAATTAATTGATATTTCTGAAAAATCATTAGAAAAAGGAATGGCAACAATTGCCGCTAACTTAGACAGAATGGTGACTAAAGGAAGCATCACGGAAGATGACAAACACAAAACCATTTCAAATATCATTACTTACACAGATGTGAAAGATGGTGTTGTGGGTTGTGATTTAGTCGTGGAAGCGGCAACAGAAAACGTAGCTTTAAAAATGAATATCTTCAAGCAATTAAGTGATATTTGTGATCATAACGTAATTTTAGCAAGTAATACTTCTTCTATTTCTATTACTCAAATTGGTGCTCAAGTTGTGCATCCAGAAAGAGTTATTGGAATGCACTTTATGAATCCAGTGCCAATTATGAAATTGGTTGAAATTATTCGTGGTTATTCTACGTCTGATGAAGTGACAAAAATTATCATGGATTTATCTGTGAAATTAGGAAAAACACCAACAGAAGTAAACGATTATCCAGGTTTCGTAGCGAACAGAATTTTAATGCCAATGATTAACGAATCGATCGAAACATTATACAATGGTGTAGCTGGAGTTGCAGAAATTGATACGGTTATGAAATTAGGAATGGCACATCCAATGGGACCATTACAATTAGCAGATTTTATTGGACTTGACGTTTGTTTATCTATCTTAAACGTAATGTACGATGGGTTCAAAAATCCAAAATATGCACCTTGTCCGTTATTAGTGAACATGGTGATGGCTGGAAAATTAGGAGTAAAATCTGGTGAAGGTTTCTACGACTATGCAGAAAGCAAAAAAGCAGAGAAAGTTTCTTCTCAATTTAGTAAATAGTAATAAGGCATAAGAGAAAAGGCATAAGTTTTATTGACTTCTGCCTTTCAACTTATCCCTTTTCAACTCAAAATATGTCAAAAATAATCCCTTTTAAAGCGGTTCGTCCCACAGCAGATAAAGTGGCGTTGGTGACTTGTAGAACATATGATGATTATAGTTCGGCGGAGCTTGCAGCTTGGTTAAACTTTAATCCGTATTCGTTTTTACACGTGATTCATCCAGCGTATGCGAATGCTCAAAAAATTACAATCGACAAGCGTTTTAAAGGGGTTTTACATAAATATCAGGATTTTAAAAACGAAAATATTTTAATTTCCGAAGAACATCCTGTGTTTTATTTATACGAAATTCAGACCAGAAAACAGACATTTACTGGAATTATCGCTGGAACTTCAGTAGAAGATTATCAGCAAAATATCATTAAAAAACACGAAGACACATTACAATATCGTGTCGAGTTATTTAAAGATTACTTACATCAAACGGGTTTTAATACCGAACCTGTTTTGATTACGTATCCAGATTCTGTAGAAATTAACACGTTTATTTCTTTACGAAAAATGAGCGAACCTATTTACGCTTTCTCTACTCCAAATAAAGAAAAACATACACTTTGGAAAATCGATACACAATCGGAAATTGATTGGTTGCAAGAACATTTTGAAAATATTCCGAATTTATATATCGCAGATGGACATCACCGTTCCGCTTCAGCGGAATTATTATTCGAACAAGACAAACATTTAGGAAACAAAAACCTAAATTATTTTATGAGTTTTTTAATTGCCGAAAGCAATGTGAAAATTTATGAATTCAATAGAATTATTCGAGATTTAAACGGTTTAACCAAAGATGATTTCATTAAAAAATTATCAGATAATTTCATCATTAAAACCAAAGATCAAGAATTGTGGAAACCTCAAAATAAATTCGAATTTGGAATGTATTTAGATGGTAGTTTTTATGCGTTATTCTATAAACAAAATCAAAAAGAAACGTCTGTATTAGAAAATTTAGATGCACAAATTTTATACGATACGGTTTTAAATCCACTATTAGGCATTGAAGATTTACGTAACGATGAACGCATCGATTATATTCCTGGAAAACAAAGTGTTTCGGTAATTAAAGATTTAATTGACGAAGGTGAATATGAAGTTGGTTTCATGCTCTACCCTACCAACATTTCAGAAATTAAAACCATCGCTGACAATAATTTAATAATGCCTCCTAAATCGACTTATATTGAACCTAAGTTCAGAAGTGGTTTGGTGGTGTATGAACTTTAGTTGGGAGTTTGAAGATGGAAGTTGGGAGTTTTGCTGACAAAGTTTAACCATAATCTTGTCATTCTGAGGCAGAAAGAATGTTTAAAAAAATTATTAAAATGGCAATAGATAATCCTAACGTAATTGATTTTATAAGTATTTCACCAGAAAATAAAGTTGTGTTAACAATTTCTGATCATTTTGAATGGAATGAAGATGATGAACACTTATTACTACTTCAAAATAAAATAAATTCTTATTTAGAAGTTATTGAAAGTAAACAAATATTTGAAATCTATCCTGATGCAAATGATAAAGAATTTGTAATTCAAGCATATTTAAAATATCAACCAAACAAAGAAGGAAAATTATTTTTAGATGAAATTATTGTTTTTTTAAAGTCTAAAAATTATGAGTTTAATTATTTTATCGAAAATTAAAAACCAATGTCAATAGCAAAAAACCTTACCGAAATAAAATCCCAACTTCCAGCTCATGTGACTTTGGTAGCGGTTTCTAAAACCAAACCCGTTTCAGATTTGATGGAAGCGTATAATGCTGGTCAGCGTATTTTTGGAGAAAACAAAATCCAAGAAATGACTGAAAAATGGGAACAAATGCCAAAAGATATCGAATGGCATATGATTGGTCACGTACAAACGAATAAAGTGAAATTTATGGCGGAATACGTGAGTTTAGTTCATGGTGTAGATAGTTTTAAATTGTTAGAAGAAATCAACAAACAAGCCAAAAAACACAATAGAATTATTGATTGTTTACTACAAATTCATATCGCTGAAGAAGAAACGAAATTCGGATTAAATGAAGAGGAATTAAATGAGATTCTGAAACAAGTTCAGAATGACAACAGTAAATTAGAAAATATCAGAATTATAGGTTTAATGGGAATGGCAACATTTACAGAAAACACAGCACAAATTGAAAAAGAATTTAAACATTTGAAAGCCATTTTTGATAAACTTCAAACTTCCAACTCCCAGCTTCAAACTTTGTCAATGGGAATGTCTGGCGATTATCAACTCGCAATTTCATGCGGAAGTACAATGGTTCGAATTGGAAGTAGTATCTTTGGTAACAGAAATTATCAATAACAATTTCAAAAATCAATAACAATTTCAAAAAAAACAATTAAATTATAAATGGAAAAAATATTCAATTTTGAAGATAGATTAGTTCGATTTGCTGGAGAATGCATTTTCTTTACAAGACAATTAGATAAATTATTTGAAAATGAATATTATAAAAATCAGTTAATTCGTTCATCTGGAAGTTCTTCCTTAAATTTTGGAGAAGCACAAGGAACAATTACTGATAAAGATTTTGTTTTTAAAGTTTCATTAGTAGTTAAAGAGTTAAAAGAATCTAGAAACTCATTGAAAATTTTAGATTATATAAAAGAAGGTGATGAAGGAAAAAGAAATTTACTTTTAACTGAAGTAGAAGAGCTAATTGCAATTTCATCAAAAATGATAATAAATAAAAAATAATTCAATAGCAATATCAATTACAATGGCAGATTTCAATTTTTAATATTCTTTTTATTGACATTGATTTTTGAAATTGACATTGATTTTTGAAATTGACATTGACATTGAATATGTACACAATAATCGACATAGAAACCACGGGCGGACAATACAACGAAGAAGGTATTACCGAAATTGCCATTTATAAATTTGATGGTCATGAAGTAGTTGACCAATTCATTAGTTTGGTGAATCCGGAAAAACCCATTCAACCTTTTGTGGTAAAATTAACTGGTATTAATAGTGCCATGCTTCGTAGCGCACCAAAGTTTTATGAAGTGGCCAAACGCATTATTGAAATTACCGAAGGCACCATTTTAGTAGCACATAACGCAAGTTTCGATTATAGAATTTTACAAACAGAATTCAGAAGATTAGGTTTCGATTTCAAAAAACCCACACTTTGTACTGTCGAATTAGCTAAAAAAATTATTCCAGATTTACCATCATATAGTTTAGGGAAATTAGTACGTTCATTAGGAATTCCTATGGCCGACAGACATCGAGCAAGTGGTGATGCATTAGCAACAGTGAAGTTGTTCAAAATGTTAATGGCGAAAGATTTGACTAAAGAAATCGTAAAAAGCTTCATAAAAACAGAAATCAAAGCAGGATTATCTCCAAAGTTGATGGATATTGTAGAAATGACACCTTCAAAAACAGGAATTTACTACATTCATAATGAAAAAGGAGATATTATATATATTGGAAAAAGTAAAAACATTAAAAAACGTGTGAACCAACATTTTACGGGTGTCAATTCGAAAAGTAAAAAAATTCAACGTGATGTATATGCTGTAACTTTTGAAGAAACAGGTTCCGAATTAATTGCTTTATTGAAAGAATCTGAAGAAATTAAAATCAACAAACCGATTTATAACCGAGCGCAACGCAAAAGTATTTTCAATTTTGCGATGTATTCTCATTTGGATGAAAATGGCTATTTAGCTTTATCCATTGAAAAAGCAGATGGTAGAAAGAAAGAAATTACTTCATTTGTAAGCTTGCAAGAAGGGAAAAATTTGCTTTTCAAAATTACTTCTGAGCATTCTTTATGTCAGAAAATAAACGGATTATACGATACGAAAACAGCTTGTTTTCAACATAAGATTAAAGAATGTAATGGCGCTTGTATTCAGGCTGAAAGTCCAGAAATATATAATGCTCGCGTACTAAACTTCATCAAAGATGCTCGTTTTGAAAACGACAATATGATTGTGGTCGACAAAGGTAGAACTATTGAAGAACGCTGCGCTGTTGTTATTGAAAATGGCGTATATAAAGGTTATTGTTTTTTCGATTTGAATTATCAAATTACAAATATCGAAATTCTGAAAAATATTCTAATTCCGATGCAAAATAACCGCGATACCACCAATATTATTAAAAGTTATATCCGAAAATATAGAGTGATGCGAATTATGAAGTTTTAATTTGAGCTGGAAGACAGAAGCTGGAAGCTGGAAGTTGGAAGCTGGAAAATGAAGATTGAATGTTGAATTACGAATTTTTAAAACTTGAAACCTTAAACTTGAAACCAAATTTTTTAATCACCATTATCGGACCAACAGCCATAGGAAAAACTTCCTTAAGTATTGCTTTGGCACAACATTTTGGTTGTGATATTATTTCATGCGATAGTCGGCAGTTTTTTAAGGAAATGGCTATTGGAACTGCGGTTCCGTCTGAAGAAGAATTGGCTGCTGCTCCACATCATTTTATTCAAAATAAATCGATTTTTGAGAAGTATTCTGTGGGAGATTTTGAGCAAGAGGCTTTAGTTAAGTTGGATGAATTATTTCAAAAAAACAACATCCAAATTATGGTTGGTGGTTCTGGTTTATATGTGGATGCCGTTTTAAAAGGTTTCGACGAATTTCCAGATATTGATGAAAGTGTTCGAACAGAAATTAACACTAAATTTGAAGAATTAGGTATCGAATTCCTTCAAGAAAAATTACAAGAATTAGATATAGAATATTTTAAAAAACTAGAAACTGAAAACCCACAAACCTTACAAAATCCGCAACGTATGAAACGCTTTGTAGAAGTTTGTATCGGTTCTGGTCTTCCCTATTCTAGCTTTATTGGCAAACGTAAAAACGAACGTAATTTTACTCAAATTGTAATTGGTTTAGAAGCCGATAGAGAAATTATGTACAACCGAATTAATCAACGTGTGGATATTATGTTGGAACAAGGTTTACTTCATGAAGTTGAAAATTTATTTCCACATAAAGAACTAAATGCTTTGCAAACTGTAGGTTACCGAGAATTATTTGATTTTTTTGAAGATAAAACTACTTTCGAATTTGCCATAGAACAAATCAAACAAAACACACGCCGATTTGCCAAACGTCAAATGACTTGGTTCAAACGTACTGAAAATGCCACTTGGTTTGATTTTGAAACAGATAGAAATGAAATTATTCGAAATATCAATTCAAAAACCCAAAATTCGTAAATCCCAATTCGTAAATCGTAAATCGTCAATCGTAAATCTCAAATCGCAAATTAATTATGCCCGTTTCTCCAGACTTCACATCTATTTACCAACAAAATTTTGAAATTGGGTTTCAACATTGCTATCCAAATGGCTTTTTGAAACACACCGAAATTTGTAATTTATTTCAGATTGTAGCTGGAATTCACGCGGATTTAGGTGGCATTAGTTATTTAGATATGCAACAACATCACCAAGCTTGGGTGTTGAGTAGAATGCGAATTGAAATTACTAAATTGCCAAAATGGAAAGACGTCATTACAATTAAAACCTGGATTAAAACCTTAGAAAACTCTCGGTCTGTTCGATGTTTAGAAATGTATTTGAATGAGGAGAAAATTGTAGGTTGCGAAACTTTTTGGGTCGTAATTAATACAAAAACCAGAAGACCTGATAATTTGGCTTTACCACATGCTCACTTTGAAAAGTTTGATACTGATAGTATTTCAAAATCGATTCAGAAAATAAATATTCCGGAAGCATTTACATTTAAAAGCGAAAGAAATATCCAATTATCTGATATTGATATCGTAAATCACGCCAATAATGTCAAATATTTAGAATGGTGTTTGGATGTTACAAATGTAGAAAACGTTTTAAGTAATAAAATTAAAGCACTAAACTTAAATTACTTACAAGAGCTGAATTATAATGATACCATTGAAATTCATCATACTACAACTTCATTTTTAATTACTAAAGAAGGAAAAAGTTGTTTTGCTTTGGAAGTTGAGATGTAAAATGATGGCAACACAGATTCAACAGATTTATTCAGATTAATTTGTTTTAATATATTTCTTAAATCTCTTTTCAATAAAAGAGAAAAAATAATCAAAATTAGAATAATCAAAATCTTTTAAAGTTATTTTTTCTTCTGTATCTAAAATTATATAATGCTCTGTCCAAGTAAAGTCTTCTCCTTCAATATATTCAGAAGAATATTTTTTAATTTTTGAAAAATAAATTTTTCTTTTTCGAAGTAATTCTTTTATTTCAAAATAGTTTTTATAAACGTAAATTCTTTTATGATTTAGTAAATAATAAATACAATATAAAATTATTAAAACAATAATTATTAATCCTATTGTTCTGATATTTTTCTCGTAATCATTTTTTAAAACACTATTATTTTCTAATAAAAGTATCAAGAAAATAAAAAAACCTACACCAAATAAAACTGTAATGAAATTTGATTTACTTCTTATTGATTTAGCAATTATTTTATTCTCCATTAAATTAAAAAATACTGATTAATTAAAACTTATTTTACTTAAAGTTTCCATTACATAATCGTGCATTACTTGCTTGTAATCCAAGTGAGTAACCATTCTTAATTTACCTTGACCCATATTGCTAATGTTGATGTTTTTCTCTTTCAATTTATCAATGAATACAGTTTCATTCAAATCAGACTTTAAGGTAAAAATGACAATATTTGTTTCAATTGGTTCTACTTTATAGATGAAAGGTAAAGTCGCTAAAACTTCTCCTAATTCTTTTGCTTTTTTATGGTCTTCTTCTAAACGAGAAATATTATTTTGCAACGCATACATTCCTGCAGCCGCTAAATAACCAGCTTGACGCATTCCACCACCAAATATTTTTCGGATTCGTAAAGCACGTTTCATATCTTCTTTCGTACCTAACAAAACGGAACCAACTGGTGCACCTAAACCTTTTGACAAACAAACTGAAATCGTATCAAACAATTCTCCGTAAACTTTTGGATGTTGTTTTTTAGCTACTAAAGCATTCCATAGTCGGGCGCCATCTAAATGGTATTTTAAATTGTGCTTGGTACAAACGGCTGCAATTTTTTTTAATTCTTCCATGTCATAACAAGCGCCACCACCTTTGTTTGTTGTATTTTCTACACAAACTAACTTGGTCATTGGCGCATGATAAAACTCTGGATCGTTTATAGCTTTTTCGACTTGTTCAGCAGTAATCATTCCGCGATTTCCGTCAATTAAATTACATGAAACACCACTATTAAAGGCTACTCCACCCGCTTCATATAAAAAAACGTGTCCCCATTTATCGCAAATTAATTCATCACCAGGATTGGTATGTAGTTTTATAGCCGTTTGATTGGCCATAGTCCCAGATGGAAAAAACAAAGCCGCCTCTTTACCAAATAAATCGGCAAGCGTTTCTTCTAATTCATTAACTGTTGGATCTTGTTTAAATACATCATCGCCCACCTTGGCATTAAACATAAATTGCAACATTTCTTGAGTAGGTTTGGTAACCGTATCGCTGAATAAATTAATTTCCATAAATCGTTTTAATAGTCTATTTTTGTTGTGTAAAACTACAAATAAAATGGTAAATACCGAACAAATTAAAGACATTATTAATCGCCTTGGTGCGTTAAGGAGGTATCTTTGACGTTGATGCCAAGCTTGTCGAAATAACCAATCAAGAAGAAAAGACCTTTGCACCAGACTTTTGGAATAACGCAAAGCAAGCAGAAATTATTGTACGTAATTTACGTTCGATAAAAAAATGGGTGGATGATTATACCCGTTGTGAAGATTTAGCTGAAGAATTGCAACTCACTTATGAATTTTATAAAGAAGATGCGGTTTCTGAAGAAGAATTAGATGCCATTTTTGATAAAACCATTACCAATATTGAAGATTTAGAATTTAGAAATATGCTTTCGGAAGAAGGTGATAACCTAAGTGCTGTACTTCAAATTACGGCTGGTGCTGGTGGAACAGAAAGTTGTGATTGGGCGAGCATGATGATGCGAATGTATTTGATGTGGGCCGAAAAGCAAGGTTATAAAGTTAAAGAATTGAATTATCAGGAAGGTGATGCAGCTGGAATTAAAACCGTAACGCTAGAAATTGAAGGTGATTTTGCTTTTGGCTATTTAAAAGGAGAAAATGGTGTACATCGTTTGGTACGAATTTCCCCTTTTGATAGTAATGCCAAACGTCATACTTCATTTGCTTCCGTTTATGTGTATCCGTTGGTGGATGATACAATTGAAATTGAAATTAATCCTGCTGATATTGAAATCACAACGGCTCGTTCAAGCGGTGCTGGTGGACAGAATGTCAACAAAGTGGAAACTAAAGTTCAGTTATTTCACAAACCTTCAGGAATTCAAATTCAATGTTCAGAAACGCGTTCTCAGCATGATAATAGAAGTCGTGCTTTACAAATGTTAAAGTCACAATTGTACGAAATTGAACTAAAAAAACAATTGGCACAACGTGAAGATATTGAAGCTGGGAAAATGAAAATTGAATGGGGTTCGCAAATTAGAAATTACGTGTTACATCCTTATAAATTAATTAAAGATGTGCGTTCCGGATTTGAAACTTCCGATTCTGAAGCCGTTTTAAACGGAGAAATTGACGGTTTTTTAAAAGCTTATCTGATGATGATGGGACAAAAAGAAGAAGATTAAACGTATTGTCATTCTGAATTTATTTCAGAATCTGAAACGAGTTCAGATTGACAAAAGAGAAATAAAAAAGCCGATTTTCAATTGAAAATCGGCTTTTTGTTGTATACACATGCTACGCAAAGTCATTAAAACCGAGAGGCTTTACGCAGCTAGGAATAATCTAATCTGTCCATTCTCCTTCAAAACTTCCATTGAGAAATTTTCCATTACCTTTTGCTAGAATAATACAGTTGGGCATACTTATAGAGAATTTTATAAGCTCTTTATAAGTAAAATTATTATCCCAAATTTGAAGAACAATGTCTTTTAGATTTTTCATTACAATTAACTTTTCTAAACCTTTATAGTTAATTGAGGTTTCATGAATTTGCAAATCTTCTAGGTTTTCAATCTCAATCAGATGTGGTATACATTCATTGGTTAATTGAGGATTCTCTTTTAATCTAAGGTCAGTTAGATTTTCAAGTTTAGCTAAGTATTTAATACCATCATTTGTTATTGAGGTGCCTTGTAAATTTAGACTTTCTAGCTGATTAAGAATTGATAAAAAAGCCAGGCCTTCATCATTCAAATCAGAATCTGCAAAACATATAGATTTTAAATTTGTAAACTCTCGTAAATTAAATAAATTCTTAGCATCGCTAACAGATTCTCCTAATTTAAGATTTAAATGCTTAACTTTTGAATCATAAAAATGATTTCCAATTTTTAATACAGTTTCCATTTTCAATATTGTTTTGTTTTATAAATCTGATTCATAATAGATTCTCTCTTTTAGCATTCCTTCATCTCCAAATTCTTGTAAAGTTCCATCTAAATTCATCCATATATGTCTTATTGGGTTGCTGTCTAAATTTGCTCCAACCCAAGTTAAAACACCTTTAAGATCATGGATTTTATTATTATTCTCAAGTGAAAAATTACAAGTAGCTGCCATACCACTTCTTACTAAAATCATATTATCATTATTTTTAGATTTTCTGTTTCCAGTAAGCCATTGTGGGTCACTTGTTATCTCAAAACTAAGCATTTTTGTATTTGGAGCTTGTCGTTTAAATATAGCCTCAACGGAAGAAGTTATGTCTTCAAAAGGTTCGTCAGAAAACCATTCTAACATATGCTTACTCTCCATTAATTTTTCAAAATTTGTTTTCATTTGTCAAACTTTTTTTTAAGATTTTATTGGTGCAACATTGTGAGCAACTTATGTATAGTCACTACTTTTTAGTGCTTTCAAATGTATTGAAATTATCTTGCAAATTATCAGTAGTCATTTATTTTTAGAGATTCTGATCCCGTTCTAGATTCTGAAACAAGTTCAGAATGACAGAGAATAAAAAAAGCCTTCCAGAAATTCTGGAAGGCTTTTTAATTAAAAAACTATTCTCGATACATTTTTTATTTCGTTTCACTTCATAAAAAACACTCGAATTGACGTTTTTTATTATCTATTCGGATTTAAAGCTTTGTCAATTCTAGCCACTAAATCAGCAATATGGAATTTGCTTAATCTGTCTGTTGCTAAAGCATTAGCGGCTTTTAACTGACTTCTTAATTCAATTAAATGTCCACGTGCAATAGAAGGTAAATCTGTATCAGCAATAACAATTTTTCTTCCGTTAAAGTTTGCTACAGCACTTTTATCTAAACTAATCGCATCAATTAATTTCGATACAAAAGCCTTTTGTAAATTTCTTCTGTATACATCAATTGCAGTATTTGTTCTTAATTCAGAGAAAATTCCACGTTTTAAATCACTCATTAATTCATCAATAGAATAATTGGCTTTATTCATAGAAGAAGTTTCCATTAAACGCGCCATTCTGTCTAAAGATAACAAGTTAGATAACGTTCCATCTTGAATACCTCTCATTAATTCTACACCATTATCTGGGTTAATTTTAGCCAAAACATTTTGATCTAATAACCAAGTTGGAGTTTTAAATAATTGTTCGTTTAAGAAAGCAACTGCTTCATTTTGAATCGCAGAAGGTACAATCTCGTATTCGTTTCCTTCCATGTCATACGTTTTAGGATTTTCATAAATACCACCAACGTTTTTAGTCACATGCCCCATATATCTACGGAATTGACCTACTAAAGAATTATATAAACCTTCTAATTCAGAATAATCTTCCCCTTTTTCTTTACTCCATTCAATTAAATTTGGTAAAATTCTTTTTAAGTTTTTAATACCATATTCCGAAGCTTTCATTGAATTATCTCCTAAATCTTCTGTTTGAAAACGAGGATCATACGGACTAGTTTCTGTACCAAACTGTAATCTTTTATTTTTGTAAGCTTCTTTTGTCATTTCATTTAACAACGCTTTTTCTGCATCTTCAGATTTCGCATCATTAAAATATGAGTAACCCCATTTGATGGCCCATTTGTCGTAATCTCCAATTCTTGGGAATAAATCTGTTACACCATCTTCTGGTTGTGCTACATAATTGAAACGCGCATAATCCATGATTGAAGAAGTATGTCCGTTTTTAGCTTGGAAATCTTTATTACGTAACATTTCAACAGGAGTGGCGTTACTTGCACCCATATTATGACGTAATCCTAAAGTGTGTCCAACTTCGTGAGCCGCCACAAAGCGAATTAATTCACCCATTAATTTATCGTCTAATTTTTTATTTCTTGCTTTAGGGTCAACTGCAGCTGTTTGAATCATATACCAATCACGTAATAAACTCATAATATTATGGTACCAACCAATGTGACTTTCCATAATTTCACCTGTTCTTGGATCATGAACATTTGGTCCGTAAGCATTTTGAATTTCAGCAGCGAAATATCTTAAAACAGAAAAACGTGCATCTTCTAAACTCATAGTAGGATCATTTTCTGGCCAATATTCACCACGAATAGCATTTTTCCAACCAGCAAATTCGAAAGCCACTTGCCAATCGTCAATACCTTGTTTGATGAAAGGTTTCCATTTATCAGGAGTTGCAGGATCTAAATAATATACAATTGGTTTTTTAGGTTCTATTAATTCCCCTCTTTTTTGTCTTTGAGCGTCTTCTTCATTTTTAGGTTCTAAACGCCATCTCACAGCAAAAATATCTGTTTCAGCTTTTTGAGAATCTTCTTCGAAAACATCGTATCCATTTGCAAAATAACCTACTCTTTTATCGAAAGAACGTTTACGCATAGGGTTTTCTGGTAATAAAATAAATGAAGTGTTTAATTCCATAGTTACTACACCAGCATCTAAACCAGCAGGTAAATCCACTCCAATTTTTGGTGTTGGATTTCTTGAAATTTGAGGAGCAACAGTTGTAAACGTTTTAGTCGTTCTAATTTCTGTATTGATTGGGAAACTTTTTACGAATTGAATAAACGATTTATCTTTTTGAAAAGCTTGAATACTCAACAATTGCTTGCTGATAGAATTCAAAGAAAACGTTTGTAAATCAGAATCGAAAGCAGTTGTCATATCAATAACACTTGCCGTGTTTTCTTTTCCAGATTCGTCTTTTTTATAAGCTAAAATATCATAAATCCCGATAATTGGATCAGCATTTGAATTTCTAACCGATTTTGTAATGGGTTTGTCTTCATCTGGCGTCATGATTACATACGTTATCGAACGTAAAATCATCGTATTATTTTGTCCTTTTTCGAAACGAACTACTTGACGATTTACTTCTTCACCACCAAAAATTCCTCCACCAGCTGGTGTTTTAGAATATCTCGTGATAGTCATAATTTCTTTTCCGATTAATGATTCTGAAATTTCAAATAAATATTTATCCGCAACTTTGTGAACATCAATTAATCCTTTTTGTGTAACCGCAGTAGAATCAATTACTTTTTTATAAGGTTTTGGTTCTTTTTTAGCGTCTGGTTTTTTGGCTTCAGCTGTAGCCGGAGGTAAGTTTTTCTTATTCTTTTTGTCTTTCTTTTGTGCGAAAGTTTCTGCACTTGTTAGAAGAAAAAAGCAAAAAAGAATTTGTAATGATTTTTTGATCATAAAATTTAGTTTAGTTAATGTTTAACTAATCTGTCTGAGAAATTATTTTATGTTACTCAGATTTTGAAGTTTTAAGTTTATTTTAACAATTGATTAAATACAAAACGCCGATTTAAATGAAATCGGCGTTTTGAATTGTAATTATGAATTGAATTTATATTCCGATTTCAACCTGAAAACGTAAATACCAATTGTTTTTAGTTGTTCCATCAAAATAATCTAAAGTATCATAAGCAACTTCTGTTTGTAATTTAAAAGTGTGTTCCCAAATATATCTTGTTAATCCTAAAGATATTTGTTTAGAATTTGGTGCGAATTCTCTAATATCCTTTCCAACTTTTTGAATGGAATATCTTGTGATAAATTCGTAGTTTGATTTTGTATTATAACTCAATTGATAATCAAATCCGTTACCAACATAAGCATAATTAGAACTTGTAATATCATCTGGATCAAAAGTAACCGCGTTTTTTGTAGTGGTTCTCGACATAAAACTAGACATCGCAGCAAAACCATTATATTTGAACATCGCATCTAAAAGTACTGATTTCATGGTTCTTTTTTCAAATAAATCATTCCCTAATTGACCTTGAGTTCTTCTGGCATGATTATTTTGTTGGAAAGCTCCTGAAAACATTAATTTCGGTTTTTTCTCACGCATAATATCTCCCTCAAAATAGGTTCCATCTCTTGTAAAAGCTCCTAAAGGTAAGATTTCAATTTTTCCAGTTACTGCAACTCCATCATCTGGTTTTTCTGTTGAGTTTCTTCCTTCTCCGGTTGAAACAGCTCCTTTTAAATTATAAGAAAACTTATCTTTAAACTCATTCATATTATGAACTTGAAATCCAAAATCTCTATCAATTGTAAAACGAGAATTATTAATAGATCTATCCGTTAATTGTAATCCTCCAGATGAATTAACACGCTGTCTGTTTCCAGGTAATTTTGTTTGTCCAAAACTAATGTTCCAATTTTTATTTGGTCGATACATAAAAACCGCATCTCTAATAATATTTATATTTTCTCCATCTTTTATTTCGCCAACATCACCTGGAGCGAAAGACAGTTGAATCGCATATAAAAACTTTGGACTTCCTACATAACCATCAAAACGTAATCTTAATCTTCTAATTTGTGCATCATAGCCTCCGTTTTCACCTTCATTTTCAATATAAGTCACTCGGTTTTGCATTCTAAATCTAATATTCAATTGATATAAACTATCTGGTGAGGTTATACCAATTCCTTTACCTGTACTGAAGTAAGGTAACGTAGATAATTTGATGTCATTTGTTGGTTTGTCTTGTGAAAAAACTTGACCTGAAATTAAAAAAACAAATAAATGAAGGTAAATTATTTTTTTCATTAGTTTTTGCGTTGTTGTGTTAAGAATTAGTTGTTGTTTTGTTTTGTTTTTGCAAATTTAATGTTAAGAATCAGAGTATTAACACATCTTATATTAAGTTATCTTTAAGTATTTAAAACTGTAATTTACAATTTCTTAACAATCGAAATTTTGTAAAAAAAAAATCCGTCCTGATTATCTCAGGACGGATTAAGTATTTTATATAATTTATTTTTATTACACGAATAAAGTAGTAACGTAATATAATATTGCAGCAATAATTGCTGATACTGGAATAGTTAATACCCAAGCCCATAACAAACTTATTGTAACTCCCCAACGCACCGCACTTAAACGTTTTGTTGCTCCTACTCCTATAATTGATCCAGTAATAGTGTGTGTTGTAGAAACTGGTACTCCCATTTGAGAAACTGTAAACAAAGTTAAAGCTCCTGCTGTTTCAGAACAAACTCCCTCTAATGGTGTTACTTTGGTAATCTTAGTTCCCATTGTTTTTACAATTTTCCAACCACCCATTAAAGTTCCCATTCCAATCATTAAGTAACATCCGAAAGCAATCCATGTTGGCATTGTATCTTTAGTCACTTTCGTTTCTAATTTATAACCTTCTAAAAGTTTCCCTTCTTTATCAAGATATTTTGAGAAAATTTTGGCATATCTATACTTTGGATTTATCGTTTTATCCGTAAAAATAACTTCGTTAGTTACAACGTCTTTTACTTCTTTTTTATCCGAATATACTTCTAATTTAGTAAGTGGATGACTCGATGTATTTACTTTTGATTTTCTTTCTAATTTTTTTTCTGTACTAACAATTTCACTGAAATTATTAACATTAACTCCTTCTTTCTTCAAATGATTAATAAAAGGGTTGTCAGTAGAAACTTTTGAGTTTAATTTCTCATCCTCATAAATTTTCTCTCCTGTAGTTAAATCAAAAATATTTTTACCATCTAAATAGACCGTGTCTTTTCCGAAAACACCAACTGATGGTTTGAATTTCTTAACTTTTCCTTCTTCATTTTTATAAACAACCTGAAGAACTTCAGTAGTATTTAATAAGTTGTATTCTTTTACGAATTCTGGCATGTTTTTATCAGGACTCGTTCTATATCCGTTTGCATAAACTATACAAGCCGCACAAATAATTCCCATTACCTTTTGTGAATCGGCACCACCATGTCCTAATGAAAAGGCTGCAGAAGATAATAATTGTAATTTTTTATACATATTACCTTCTTTAGTATGCGAAGGATTTTTTCCATGAACTAATTCATACCAACAGTATACTAAGATAAATAAACCTAAAAGTACACCAATAATCCAAATCATAATTGGTTTAATATCTAAACTGTCTTTTAAAGCATAAGTAACATAAACAGTTAGTGCTGAAATAGCTATAGAGATACTTATTTTTTTAGCGAAATTTCTTTGTATAGTTACCATTGCAATAAAGAAAGAAATGATTCCTCCAATAAATGGTGCTAAAAATATAAATATAACTGTAAGTCCAATAGATTCTAAATTTAATACTCCAAAACCTGCGTGTGCCACGGCTGCTCCTGCAAAACCACCAATTAAAGTATGTGATGATGATGAAGGAATTCCTAATTTCCAAGTTAATAAATTCCAAATTGTTGCTGCTAATAATCCAGATAAAATTACCCAAAGATTAATTACAGAACCATCTACTGTTTTGGCAACGGTATTTCCAACACTCATATCAAAAACCCAATAGGCGATAAAGTTGAAAAATGCTGCCCAAATTACAGCTTGTGTAGGCGTTAAAACCTTTGTAGAAACTACTGTTGCAATTGAGTTGGCCGCGTCATGAAATCCGTTTACCAAGTCAAACAACAATGCAATTACTATAATTACTATTAATAATGTAAACATAGTACTTAATTAAGAATGTTTAACAGCTACTGCTTCTAATACTCTTGCAACAGATTTACATTTGTCTGATGCTTTATCTAATGACGCTAAAACTTCTTTATATTTAATAATATTTTTGGCATCTGTTTCATTTTCGAAAATATCAGCAACTGCTTTTTCAAAAACTGAATCTGATTTTCTATCTAATTTGTTGATTTTCTTAACAGAATCAAAAATATTTTTGAAATTCTTCATATCTTTTAATTCCATTACAGATTTTGCAATGTAACCACAAGCTTCTAAATTAATTTCAGTAATTTTTCTAATCGATTTCGTAATTTTTTCTACTTGATACATTCTAATTCTGTTAGAAGCTTCTTGCAAATTACTAGCCACATCTTCAATTGTAGTCATTAATGCGTGAATATCTTCTCTATCAAATGGAGTAATAAAGTTTTTACTCAATTCAATGTTCATTCTGTGAGAAATTTTCTCAATGCTTTCAAATAACTCATCAATCTTTTTAAAATAACTTTCTCTATCTGCTTTTGAAGCATTTACACCTTCATGTAAAGCGTCAGACATTTTTGTTAACTTGTTAGTTGCATCCTCAAATAAAGGAAAAAAAGTTTTGTCTTTTGGAGAGAAAAAATTTAAAATGTTTTTAAAGGCCATCTTTTAGTTTGTTTAAATTACGGTGCAAAAGTAAAAACCTAATGTTAAGTTAATGTTACGTAATTAATAATAGTAGATTAATTGTTAACGAATTATTAACAATAAGTAAAGAAAAAAATGCAGACCTATAAGCCGGATTCTGTACTCCGATAAATCGGAGCCCTTATCATTTATCTAGTTCCAAAATTACTCTTGGAATCCATCTTTCTACCCTTCAGCAACGGACGAGAAACCCTTAAATGCTGATATACTTGAAATTTCACCGCATAGAGTTTACCTGGTTTCACTACAGCTTAACCTGTACATACTTTCTGTTGCACTTGTCCTCCCCCATCTCGTTCCTAAAAACGAGGCAGAGTGACGGGCGTTACCCGCTATACTTCTCTTTGGTGTCCGGACTTTCCTCCCTTCCGATAAATCGAAACGACGATAAGGCGGTCTGCGTGGCAAAGATAATTAAAGTTAGGAGTTGGAAGCTGGAAGTTGGAAGTTTTTTTTTTCAAAATACAGTTTGAACAGATTTTAAAATTCTTTAAAATTCTCAAATCTGTGTTGAAAAAATAGTTGAAATTGATTTTTTTAAATTTATTAATAACTTTTATCTTTTTACTTTTGACTTTTTACTTTTAAAATCTATATTTGCTATCGAGAATTACCTATGGAACAATTTATAGTATCAGCCCGAAAATACAGACCTCAAACATTTAAAGATGTTATTGGGCAACAGGCTATTACAAATACTTTACTACACGCTATAGAAAATAATCACTTAGCCCAAGCCTTACTTTTTACAGGACCTCGTGGTGTTGGAAAAACAACTTGTGCTAGAATTTTAGCTCGAAAAATCAATCAAGAAGGTTATGACGACCCAAATGAAGATTTTTCTTTCAATGTTTTCGAATTAGATGCCGCTTCAAATAATGGTGTAGATGATATTAGAAGTATTATCGACCAAGTTCGAATCCCTCCACAAACAGGAAAATATAAAGTTTATATTATTGACGAGGTTCACATGCTTTCAACTTCTGCATTTAATGCGTTTTTGAAAACTTTAGAAGAACCACCAAAACACGCTATTTTCATTTTAGCAACTACAGAAAAACACAAAATTCTTCCTACGATTTTGTCGCGTTGTCAAATATTCGATTTTAAACGAATTACGATTAATGACACAAAAGACTATTTAATGGGAATTGCCGAAAATCAAAACGTGCAGTTTGAAGAAGAAGCGTTGCGTATTATTTCTCAAAAAGCAGATGGTGCCATGCGTGACGCGTTGTCAATTTTTGACAGAGTGGTTTCGTATTGCGGAAATAACTTAACACGTCAGGCTGTTGCCGAAAACTTAAACGTGTTAGATTACGATTACTATATTAAAGTTACCGATTTAATTTTAGAAAATAATATTCCAGAATTACTGTTAACCTATAATGATATTTTAGCCAAAGGATTTGACGGACACCATTTTATAGCTGGTTTAGCATCTCATTTTAGAGATTTATTGGTTTGTAAAAATCCAGTAACACTTAAGTTGTTAGAAGTCAGCGAACAAACGCAACAACAATTTGCCATTCAAGCACAAAAAGCTTCTCAAGCCTTTTTATTAGCTGGAATTGAAACCGCAAATGATTGTGATTTAAAATACAAAGTCAGCCAAAATCAAAGACTATTTGTAGAATTAACTTTAATGCAATTGGCTTCATTAACACATGATGCCGAAAAAAAAAAGCTAAATACTTTATAATTCCTTCAAATTTCTTTCATAAAGCGAAAGAAATTCAACCTTCAACAAGTACAATTCAAACAGAAATCGTTTCACAACCAGAAGCGAAAGTTGTTCCTGTAGAAACCATTCAAAAAGTTGAAGAAAAAATTGAAGAGAAAATCGAACAAATTCAGCAAAAGCTTCCTCCTACTATTTCTATTGATCCAAGTAAAAGAGTTTCTTCTTTATCTATAAAAGGATTAAAACAAAAAGCGGATGTTTCGAATCAAAACAAAACAGAAACGGTAGCAATTGGCGAACATCTAGCCGATCCATTCACTCAAGAAGACGCCATAAAACATTGGAACGATTATATCGAAATCTTAGAAGCTAAAGGAAAAAAGCTATTTTGTAGCTACATGAGATTGAGCAAACCGGTTTTAATGGGAACAAATATTTTATTAGAATTCCCAAACCAAGGCTCAAAAGAAGATTTTGAAAACACCAATTCAGATTTAATTGGTTACTTAAAAACAAATTTACGCAATTACGATATCAAGATAAAAATTACGGTTATAGAAACCTATAAACCAAAAGTAATTTATACCAACGAAGAAAAATACAAACATTTTTTAGAGTTAAACCCAACAATAGAATTATTTAGACAAACCTTTGAATTAGATTTATAACAACATGGACATTAATTTCAACAAAAACGAAGATCATAACAAATTATTAGTTTCAGACATGCTGCAAAAATTTGCGAAAGTAAAATTAGGTGGCGGACAAAAACGTATCGATAAATTACACGCTGAAGGAAAAATGACAGCTCGTGAACGTATTGATTATTTATTAGATGAAAATGCCAAAAGCATTGAAATTGGTGGTTTCGTTGGAGATGGAATGTACGAAGAACATGGCGGTTGTCCTTCTGGTGGTGTAGTCATAAAAATAGGATACATCAAAGGAAAACAATGTATTGTTGTCGCTAATGATGCCACAGTAAAAGCTGGAGCTTGGTTTCCTATTACAGGAAAAAAGAACTTAAGAGCGCAAGAAATTGCCATGGAAAACCGTTTACCTATTATTTATTTGGTAGATTCTGCTGGTGTGTACTTACCAATGCAAGATGAAATTTTCCCAGATAAAGAACACTTCGGAAGAATTTTCCGTAACAATGCCATTATGAGCAGTATGGGAATTACTCAAATTGCTGCAGTAATGGGAAGTTGTGTAGCTGGTGGAGCGTATTTACCAATTATGAGTGACGAAGCTTTAATCGTAGATAAAACTGGAAGTATTTTCTTAGCAGGAAGCTATTTAGTAAAAGCCGCAATTGGTGAAACTATTGATAATGAAACACTTGGTGGCGCAACAACACATTGCGAAATTTCAGGAGTGACCGATTTTAAAGCAAAAGATGATGCTGCCGCTTTAGACAGAATTAAAAGTATTGTTTCTAAAATTGGAGATTACGATAAAGCAGGATTCAACAGAGAAACACCAGCAAAACCAGCATTAGAGCCAAAAGATATATACGGAATTTTACCAAAATTACGTACGGATCAATATGATATGAATGAAATTATCAAACGTTTGGTGGATAATTCAGAATTTGATGAATACAAAGCGGGTTACGGACAAACTATTATTACGGGTTATGCCAGAATTGATGGTTGGGCTGTAGGAATTGTTGCCAATCAACGTTTGGTTTCAAAAACTAAAAAAGGAGAAATTCAATTTGGAGGAGTTATTTATTCTGAAAGCGCCGATAAAGCCACTCGTTTTATTGCGAATTGTAACCAAAAGAAAATTCCATTAGTCTTTTTACAAGACGTTACTGGGTTTATGGTAGGAAGTAAATCGGAACATGGTGGCATCATTAAAGACGGTGCCAAAATGGTAAATGCAGTTTCGAATTCTGTAGTTCCTAAATTTACAGTGGTTGTCGGAAATTCATACGGAGCTGGAAATTACGCCATGTGTGGAAAAGCATACGACCCAAGATTAATTTTTGCATGGCCAAGTGCTGAATTAGCTGTTATGGGTGGAACTCAAGCTGCAAAAGTATTAGCACAAATTGAAGCGGCTTCTTTAAAAAATAAAGGAGAAGTAGTTGATGAAGCTAAAGAAAAAGAATTATTCGATAAGATAAAAGCAAAATATGATGCGCAAGTTTCACCGTATTATGCCGCTTCTCGTTTATGGACTGATGCCATCATTGATCCATTAGATACCAGAACATGGATTTCTATGGGAATTGAAGCAGCGAACCACTCGCCTATTGAGAAAAAATTTAATTTAGGTGTGATTCAGGTGTAATCTTGAATTTTTAAAAAAAATAAACGTAACAAAACACAAAAATCTACTACTAATTAGTAGATTTTTTTATTCCAACTACTATGAAAAAAACACTATTATTTTCCCTTGCTTTTTTAGGTTTCAATCAAATTGAAGCGCAAAATTTTTCTCGTAAAGATTCTTTACAAGGTGGTTTACGTGAAGAACGCACGTGTTATGATGTATTGCGATATAACTTAGATATCAAAATTAATCCTACTGAAAAATCAATTGTTGGATACAACGAAATCATTTTTAAAGTGGATGATAACACGTCTAAAATTCAAGTAGATTTGTTTGAAAACATGAAAATTGAATCGATTGTTTGGGAAAATAGTAAGCTAAATTATAAAAGAGAATTCAACGCTGTTTTTATAGATTTTCCTGAAGAATTAAAAAAAGGAACAACTCAAACCATAACATTCAATTATTCTGGAAATCCAGTAATTGCTAAAAATGCACCTTGGGATGGTGGTTTCGTATTTACAAAAGATAAAAAACAAGATCCATGGATTGGTGTAGCTGTACAAGGAACTGGCGCAAGTTTATGGTATCCATGTAAAGATTCTCAAACAGACGAACCTGATAATGGCGCAAGTATGAAAATAGCTGTTCCGAACGGATTAATGAATGTTTCTAACGGAAGATTTTTAGGTTCTACCGATTTAAAAAATGGATATACACGTTGGGATTGGGAAGTGAAAAATCCAATTAATAATTATGATATTACTGTAAATATTGCCGATTATGTGCATATTCACGACAATCACGAAGGTTTAGATTTAGATTATTATGTATTACGTTACAACGAAGAAACAGCACGTAAACACTTTGACAATGATGTAAAACCTATGATGGATTGCTTTCAATCGAAATTTGGAAAATACCCGTTTTACGAAGATGGTTACAAATTGGTAGAAACTCCTTATTTAGGTATGGAGCATCAAAGTGCTGTTGCTTATGGTAATAAGTATAAAAAAGGATATCTAGGAATGGATATATCTGGAACTGGAGCTGGAATGTTTTTCGATTATATTACGATTCACGAAACGGGTCACGAATGGTTTGGAAACAGTATTACAAGTAAAGATATTGCCGATATGTGGATTCACGAAGGTTTTACAACGTATACTGAAACCGTTTTTATCGAATGTGTCAAAGGATATGATGAAGCTATTAAATACGTAAACGGACAATCGAGAAGTGTTCAAAATGACCGTCCAGTTATTGCTCAATTTGGTGTAAACAAAGAAGGCAGTGGCGATATGTATTACAAAGGTGCATTAATGCTAAACACAATTCGTCACATCATTAATGACGATGCAAAATGGTGGAAATTATTATACAATTATTCTGAAACCTATAAAAAACAAATTATTGATACAAAAACAGTAGTTGATTATTTTAATGCAGCAAGTGGTATCGATTTAACTTCTGTTTTTAATCAATATTTAACGACAACAAAAATTCCAAAATTAGTTTTATCTAAATCTGGAGGCAAATTAAATTACAAATGGGAAAATGTAAATAACGACTTCAAAATGCCTGTAGATATTATAATTAATGAAAAAACAATACGATTACATCCAACCAATTCAAAACAAGAAATTAAAATTGATAAGAAATTTGAATTAGAAAACATTGAAGTAAAAACAAATCAGTTTTTTATTTCGGTAGAAAAAAAATAAAAAAATAATTTATAATCAATTAATTTTTAGTAACTTAGATTGTAATTTTAAATCTATTATCTATGGCTACTACTATTAAACATTTGAACAAATGGGCAAACGCACACACATCTTACCCATTAGATTTTGTCAGAATTGCATTAGGCGTGTTTTTATTTATTAAAGGCGCAACCTTTATTACCAATAAGCAATATTTAAGTGAAATTTTAAGTTCATTTAGAGGTTATGGAAGTGAAATGATGATAATTCATTACGTTGCTATGGCTCATATGATTGGTGGATTTATGATTGTACTTGGCTTCTTTACCAGATGGTCCATTTGGTTTCAATTACCAATTGTTTTATGCGCCGTACTAATTAATTTTTTCGGAGAATTTATACTCTCTAACTTTATACAATCAAGTGTTGCCCTTTTATTATGTGTCTTTTTCTCCTTCTATGGAAGTGGAAAACACTCTTTAGATTACAATTTCAAAATGGAACATTAAAAAAATTAACGAAAAGTTTGTGTATTTAATAATTTTTTTATAAATTTACTACTCTTTTCAAAACAACTTAAACTATTAATTAGTTATAAAGTATTTTATTAGTGTCATACTGGAAAAAAATCTGCAAAAAGAAGAATTTAATTACAAAACAGGATTTTTTATTAGTGTGGCACTTTTTTTATGCCAACTTCTCAAGGGTTTTTCTCCTATTGATTTTATTGGTTTCCGTTTCCATAAACTTATCTACAAAGACAATTTCCTTAGGAATCTGAAATTTTGATAATTCTGAAAATATAGCATTCTCAATTTCAAAAGACTTTCCTTCTAAAACCAAAACTAGTTTTTCTCCAAATTTCTCATCAGGTAAACTAGCCACAAAAAAAGGAGTTGAAATATATTTCGCTAACTTTTCCTCTACTTCTTCAGGGAAAATTTTCACACCTCCAGAATTAATCACATTATCAATTCTTCCTTTTAAAATAAATTGCGTTTCGTTTAAAATCTCAACTATATCATTTGTACTAATTTTATTTGGCGACAGCTCTAACGCTTCAATAACTAAACAATTTCTTTCATCAACAGAAATACTCACATGGGGTAAAATAGTAAAAGGCTTCGCTCCTATTTGCTTTATAGCAATATGAGAAATCGTTTCCGTCATTCCATACGATTCAAATGCTTGGCAATTTGTTTTCAAAATACTTTCTGTCATTTGATAACTTACTTTTGTTCCGCCAATTAATAACGTTTCAACCAAATGCAATTGATCTAAAGAATTCGCCACTTGCATCGGAACCATTGCTACAAAATCGTATTTTTTATTTTCTAATGGATTGCTATTCGGTTCAACAGTATCTAAATGTAACCCTAAAGTTATGGCACGAACCAACATCATTTTTCCAGCAATATAATCTGCGGACAAACACAATAAAGCTTTAGTTTTTGGTTGTAAATTGAAAAATGAACCTGTAGCTTTCGCCGAAGCCATCATCGCCGTTTTTTGCAACACAATTTTTTTGGGCTTTCCAGTAGAACCTGAAGTTTGCACAAAAACAAACGATTCGTTATTGAGCCATTCTAAAATAAATTTTCCAATATTTTTTTCAAATAATTGTCCGTTTTCTTTTAAATATAAAGCTTCAGATAAAAGTTCGATGTAAGAAAAACTCTTTCCGTTTAGTTTAAAATCGGGATGAATAAATTGATTCATTATTCTACTTCAATAGGTTTGATAGTTCCGAAAAGTTTTTCTTTCCAATTGCTCCATTTATATTTTATAGCGAAAATGTAAAGTAGTATAGGGAAAATAACCAAAATCGGAATGAATATTTGAATATTTGCGCTTGGTTCCGATACATCTTTTAAAATAGAATGTGTTTGAAATGCCGACCAATCTGAAGTCACTAACAAAGCACCAATTAAATTATTAGCCGCATGAAATCCTAAAGCTAATTCTAAACCTTCATCCATTAAAGTCAAAATCCCTAAAAACAAACCTGTTCCAATGTAATAGAACATAATTACCATTCCTAATTTTTCTACTTCCGGATTAGCAATATGCATAATTCCGAATAAAAAAGAAGTCACAACTAACGGAATCCATTTTGTTTTTGTCGCTAAGCCTAATCCTTGCAACATATGTCCACGAAATAAATATTCTTCAAAACTAGTTTGAAATGGAATTAAAATTATCGCTAAAATCACAAAAACTGCAAACTTTTCAGGTTTAAAATTTAGCACGAAATCTTCCGGAGCATTGTAATAACTCACCACAGTGGTAAAAATTGTAATTAAACTCCAAAGTCCAAAAGAAAAAAACACCCGTTTCCAATCGATTTTTGGTCGAGATGTCGTTAATATTCGTAACGTATTATTTTGAATGAATTTATTGTAGAATAAAACGATTAACAACATAAATACTAAAGGTGAAACCAACATAACAAATGTTCCATTTATACCAATCATTTCAATAGTTTGCTTAATCATTGTATTGGTATCAACACCTTCAGTAGCCATATAATTATAAGCCATTAAGCCTAAAAAGGCAATTGGAATGACTAAGTATGTCCACAAATTAATCTTGAATTTTTGCAATTGTTCTATATACATTTTTTGTTTTTTTAAAGTCCACTAAAATACAATTATTACCTTTGCAAAAAAAATATTTTATGCTAACCATTTACCACAACAATCGCTGTTCGAAATCAAGAGAAGGACTTTGTTTTTTAGAAAACATGAATGAACCATTTGAAGTAATCAATTATTTAGAGAACGTTCCTACTTTCAAAGAATTAGAAACTATCATAAAAAAACTAAATATTAAACCGATTGAATTAGTTAGAATCAAAGAAAAAGATTGGACAGAAAACTTCAAAGGAAAAACCTTATCGGATAAAGAAATTATTGAAGCTATGATTCAATTTCCTAAATTGATAGAAAGACCAATTGTAATTAATGGAGAAAAAGCTGTAGTTGCAAGACCAACGGAATTGATTAATAAAGTTTTATAGTTATTTCGTTTCGTCAAGTTTCACATTAATATAATCTACAATTAAGCCAATTATAAGTATTAGAGAAGCTATCAATAAGGTTTTCATTTTATTGGTTGAAAAAAATAATCCAGCCAAAATTCCACCTATAAAAAATGTGGTTATAATCGTTAGTCTTAACTTAATTGAGGAAAAAAGTTTTAAGCGTTGTTCTTCTGTTTTATAAAAAAATAGCTGAGATATTTCAATTCCTAAATCCGTGAATAATCCCGTTAAATGTGTTGTTCTAACCACTGAATTGGAAATAGTTGTCACCAAAGAGTTTTGCAATCCCATCGCAAATAGCAAACAACAAGCAATTAAATTTGGATGTTGAACTATATAGTTAAAATTCAATAAAGCAATAATTGTTAAAAGAATCGCTTCAATTAAAACAGGAATAATGAATATATTTTTATCAGTAACTTTTTGTGTGATTTCAATGATAAAATTGGAAAAAAAAGCACCAAATAAAAAGAAGAAAATATAAATAAAATAAAAAAGTGCCTGATTAAAATGAAATGAAAAAGCTGCATCAACCATAAACGCAAAATGTCCAGTAACATTAGTAGTTAATTTCTGAACCGCTAAAAAACCAACAACATTAACAATTCCAGCCACAAAAGACAACAAAGAAGCTATTCCAATATTGTGTTTTAAATTTCTGGTTTTACCTTTATGTCTGAACATTTATTTTCTTTTTTATTCTTAATTAATACTTAAAGATAGTGTAAATTATTCCACTACTAATAAATCATTTTTTTCAGGAATTTTAGTTCTAGTTTAAAACCACAACTCACAACTTGTCAAGCAAATTTTATAAAATCATTTAACATAGTTTTAATAATTATTTGCTAAGTCTAACAGTACATTTGTACTGTAAATTGTTTTACGCTATGTTATTAAAAAAATCTATTCTATTTTTAACTTTATTACTTGTAAGCACAACTGCTTTTTCGCAAGTTTCTTTAAAAAAAGTAACTCTATCAGGCAAAATTATCGACAAAGAAACTTCAGTACCAGTCGAATTCACAATTATTACAATTTCAAAATCAGACACCAAAATAGTTGTTAATGGTGGAACTGCTGATGCTAATGGAAATTTTAATATCGAATTAAATAACGGAAATTACGACTTCAAATTTGAATTTCCAGGTTATAAAACTCAAGAAAAATTAAACCAAAACATTTCTGTAGATACCAATTTAGGTAACATTCTGTTCGAAACGGAATCCAGCCAAATTGAAACAGTTATGATTCGTGGAGAAAGAACAACTGTTGATATTAAATTAGACAAAAAAGTTTATAATGTTGGTCAGGATTTAATGGTAAAAGGTGGAACAGTTAGCGATGTTTTAGATAACATTCCAAGTGTTGCTGTTGATGTAGAAGGAAATATTTCTCTTCGTGGAAACGAAAGCGTAAGAGTTTTAATTGACGGAAAACCTTCAACTGCGATAAATGTTACCGACGCTTTAAGAATGCTTCCTGCTGATGCCATTGATAAAGTAGAAGTAATTACCAATCCATCTGCGCGTTATGATGCTGAAGGTGGTGGTGGAATCTTAAACATTATTCTTAAAAAAGGAAAAAACAAAGGTTTAAATGGAACGCTTATAGCAACTGCTGGAGACCCAAGAAACAATGGAATTTCTGCAAACATCAATTCAAAAACAGATACTTACAATTTATTTACCACTATTTCATATAATGATAGAAATAATCCTGGGAAAACAAAAATTAATCAGGAAAATTTAGAACAAAACAGTTATATTGAAGAAAGAAGATTTTCAGATCGTTACAGTAAAGGGGCGAATGTCAACTTCGGAATGGAAGTGTTTTTAAACAAAGACAAATCGGCAACTTGGACAAATAGTATCAACTATAGAAATAATGGTGGAAATAATTTTGAAGATGTTACTTATAAAAATTACACTTTGGATAGAAGTACGTTTTTATTCACCCGTTTTCGTGATAACATTTCTGAAAACGATAATGAAGCAATTGAATACAGTTCAAACTTCTTAAAGAAATTCAAAAAAGATGGTCATAAATTAACAATCGACGCTTCTATTTCTTTAAATAAAGAAGATGAATTTTCTAATATTTATGGTAGTTATTTAGAAACTGGAGCGTTTGTTTCCGATGAAAAAACATCTAAAATTGGAAGACAAAATAGAAACTTATTTCAAGCAGATTATGTTTTGCCACTTGGTAAAGGCATGCAGTTTGAATTAGGTTCTAGAGGAAGTTATACCAATTCAAATAGTGTTTATGAAGTTTTAGAAAGAGTGGCACAAAATGATCCTTATACTAATATTCCTGGCTTCACTAACAACTTCGAATATATTGAAAATATAACTGCAGTTTATACACAATTTGGAACTAAATTTTTCAACAAACTATCTGTTTTAGCAGGTTTACGATTTGAAAACACCAATTTAGAAATCAATCAATTGTTAACTAACGATTTAAACAAAAGAAATTACAACAATTTATTCCCAAGTCTTTTCTTTACTTATGAATTAAATGACGATTCTAGTTTATCTTTAAATTACAGTAAAAGAATCAGCAGACCAAGAGATCGTTTCATCAATCCGTTCTCTTCTTACACAAGTAATACTAACTTATTTATAGGTGACCCGAAATTGAATCCAGCATTTACAGATGCTTTTGATATTGGTTATTTAAGAAAATGGGATGAAATTACATTTAGTACTTCAGCCTACTATAATCATACAACAGATTCTTTCCAAACGGTTAGAAAAGAAAGCGGTCGATTTATTGGTACAATTCCGGTAATCATTAATTCGCCTTTTAACTTAGGTGAAGACAACAGAATTGGTATAGAATTTACGGTAAACTATTCATTAAAAAAATGGTGGAAATTAAACTCAAACGTAAATTATTTTTACAATGAAACCAAAGGAAATTACCAATTTACCAATTCAAACAACGTTTTAGTGAATCAAAATTTTGATTTCAAATCTAGTACTTGGTCGGCAAGAATAACATCTAAAATTAATTTACCATATAAAATTGATTGGCAAACAAATATGAATTACAATGCAGGTCAGAAAATGGCTCAAGGTAAAAACAAAGGAATTGCGGCTATGAATTTAGCTTTTAGTAAAGATGTATTAAAAGACAAAGGAACTATTGCTTTTAATGTGAATGATGTTTTTAATTCAAGAAAGAGAATTCAAGATTTACAATTACCAACTGTAAATTCATATAGCGAAATGCAATGGAGAGTTCGTGCAATTACGGTTTCTTTCACTTACAGATTTAACAAATTAAAAACAGATAAAGATCCAAAACCAAAAATGCAAGAGCAAGATGGTGGTGGAGAATTCTAAAAATATACAATCTTTCAAAACCTCTTTTTTAGAGGGTTTTTGATTAAGACCAAACATAAAAAAATCCCGATTCGTACGAATCGGGATTTTTTATTAAGCTAAGAAAATTACTTTTCTTGTTCAGCTAATCTTTTTGCTTTCTTTTCTTTGTACATTTCTATTAAAGATCCGCCAATCCAATATTGAACAAATCCTACTAAAAAGAACATTAACCAAAAACCTATAGTTAAAATGGTTAAGAAAAGTATAAAGCCTAAATACTGTTGAAATTCAAACATGTTTTCCGGAATTTTATTTGTGAATTCTGTCCAAAGATAAATCATAAATTTATTTTTAACAAATATTATATATTTTTTAAACGAATTTATTTAATCAAATCAAAAAACTAAGATACAAAACAAGATAATTAACATTTCCATTTGCTATTTAATTTTAAAAAACTAAATTTGATTTTAACATATTTTTAAATTATGAACTCAAATTTCGAAACCAAATTCAGACAAAATAATTCGCCAGACATCGGTAAAGTCATTGATCAAAGCTTTACTACTTTTAAAAAATCCATTTGGGTTTCTGGAGTTGGAATAATTTTAATGCTTTTATTAGCCGTTCCAATCACCTTTTTTGCCATTTTTACCTATATGGGAATTTCATCATTAGAAGATTTTGTTCAAAAAAGTGAAACTTTACAATCAGATTTTACCTATTTATTAATGAATGCTGCAATTGGAATTGTTTTAGCTGCACTTATAGCTCCAGTTATGGCAGGTTTTTATAAAATTAATCACCTTGCCAAACAGGATAAAGAATTTGGTGTCAATAATTTATTCGATTATTATAAGAGTCCTTATTTTCAGCCTTTGGCATTAAGTGCTGTTTTAGCAACGCTTTATTCAAATATTATTAGTCTTCTACTAATTTATTTAAACTTACCTCTTGTTGCAAGTATCATGCAAGCGTTTATTTCGCTTCTATTTATTTTCATGGTTCCTCTAATTATTTTCGAAAATCAAAATGCAACTGATGCCATGTCAAACAGTTCTAAAATTGCTGTAAAACATCCATTTACAATAATTGTAACTGTTATTTTTGCATTTATAATTGCGCTTTTAGGCGTTTTTGCATTCTGTATTGGATTATTTTTTACTGTAGGATATTTCTATACGATGAATTACACCTTATACAATGAAATAATTCCAATAGAAAACAAAAATGCTTTTGACGAAATTGGTCAAGAATAAAAATAATTAATTTAACAAAATGTCAGTCTGAGCGTAGTCGAAGACTTTTTATAAACAATAAATACTTAACATATGAAATGGAGAGATTATAGAAAAAGTGACAACGTTGACGACAGACGTGGCATGAGCGGAACAGGAAAAGCTGTTTTAGGTGGTGGTGGAATCATCGGAATTATAGCTTTTTTATTAGTAACATTTGGTGGTGAACAAGGGCAACAAATTGGAAATGTAATCCAACAAATGCAACCTGCTCAACAAGAAACTCAAGTTCAAGGTGCAACAGAATTAACACCAGAACAAAAAGAAATTGGAGATTTTGCCAATGCTGTTTTTGCAATGACTGAAGACACGTGGACAAAAATATTTCAAGAAGAAGGTTTAGGTAACTATCCAAAACCAGAAATGGTATTGTTCACTGGCGGTGTAGAAACTGCTTGCGGTAGCGCAACTTCTGCTTCTGGACCATTTTATTGTCCTGGTGATAATAAAGTGTATATGGATTTAGAGTTTTTTGAAGAATTAAAAACACGTTTTGGTGCAAAAGGTGGCGATTTTGCTATTGCATATGTAATTGCGCATGAAGTAGGTCATCACGTACAAACGGTTTTAGGAACGTCGGCAAAAGTGCGTCAAGCACAACAAAACAAAAGCGAAGAAGATGCCAATAAATTATCTGTTTGTCAAGAATTACAAGCCGATTTTTATGCAGGTTTATGGGCAAAATATAACCAAGACCGAATTGAAGTGGGCGATTTAGAAGAAGCTATTGATGCTGCTCACGCTGTCGGTGATGATGCCATTCAATCTAAAATGCAAGGTCACGTACAACCAGAAAAATTCACACACGGAACGTCAGCACAACGTAAAAAATGGTTTACCAAAGGTTTCCAAACTGGCGATTTCAAACAACACGATACATTCGCAGAAGAATTGTAAAAAGAATATTTAAATTATAAAATAGCGCATATTCATCTTGATTTAGAAGTTTATGCGCTTTTTTGTAACAAGAAAAAAACATTTAAAAAAGATGAACATATTCAACATTTTAGCACAAAAGCTTAAAAAGTTTTATGGAACTATAGCTGATGAAAATGGTGTTTATTTTCATGAGGATTTTTTTAATCAAGTTGAATTTCTTCCAAGAGAAAATCTATTTTATCTAAAAAAAGAGAATGAAAAAATTGAGAGTTTTGCTGAAGAAAATTTTGATTCAAATGGCTTTACAGACATTTATCTTAGAAACGAAAATCCAGTTACCATAGCTAACAAGAAATTTTCTGTTGACAAACTGGACAAATTACTTCTAAGTCTACATCTAAAAAAAAATATTGAAGTTTATGAAGGATATGCTTCAACAAAACAAAAGTGTAAAAATACTTTTGCATATTCTTACAAAAGTGCTGACATAATAATTACTTTTAAGGATAATGTGGTACATGATTTTTGGATTAATGGTTTTCGATTTTGCAAAGACATTGAAACTAAATCTAAATTAAAAAGCGTTTTGTTCATAATTGGTAATGAAATGGATTTAATATTAAATGATTGGGATTTACCTGCAGTCATAGATTTAAAAAACGAAAACGAAATCCAAAAATATTTAAATGAAGAATTATAAACTCCGCTGCTCAAAGTATCTAGAATTTAAGTACTAAAACTTAGAACTAATTCAAAATCTATTTACTTGCTTAACAAGAGGATTCATCAAACATGGAAAATAAATTAAAACTTAATACAATAGAAAATCTTGAAAAAAATATTTGGACGTTATCAAATGTTGATGAAGAATCGTATTTAATTAAAACTTGTAATAAGTTACGTAAAAAACAATTGATCGATTTTACAATTGAAGATTTAAGAATTATGATAAGTCAAAATATGGGTTTAAAATATTTGATTCCAATTGCTATTGAAATATTAAATGAAAACATACTTGCCGAAGGTGATTATTATGAAGGCGATTTATTAAGTGCTGTTTTGAGTAGCGATGTTAAATTTTGGAAAGAAGATATAACAAATTATAAAACTTTTTTTGAGTTATTTCAAAAAAACGATTCAATATTAAAAAATTGTGATTCAACTTGGGAAATTAAAAAAAACTGGTTTGAATTGTTTAAAGAATTCGGAGAAATAAATTCATATAGTTCTAATTTATAGTCCTTGTAAACATAAATACTAATCAAAATGACATTCAGAGAAGCAAAAATTGAAGATATAAAACAAATACAAATTGTTAGAAATTCTGTAAAGGAAAATATGTTATCAAATCCAGATTTGGTTACAGATAAAGATTGTGAAGAATTTATGTTTGAACGCGGAAAAGGCTGGGTTTGCGAAATTGACAATCAAATTGTGGGTTTTGCTATTGCCGACTTAAAAGAAGATAACATTTGGGCCTTGTTTTTAGATCCCGAATTTGAAGGCAAAGGAATCGGAACCCAACTTCATAAAATGATGCTAGATTGGTACTTTTCAACTGGAAAAGAAAACGTTTGGTTAGGCACTTCACCAAATACAAGAGCAGAAAAATTTTACACCAAATCCGGCTGGACAAAAAACGGCATGTACGGACAAAAAGAAGTGAAATTTGAAATGTCAAAAAGTCAATGGGAAGCTATTTCAAATAATCATTAACAATTTTATCTAAAAATATACTATGAAAAATAGAACATCAATCGTCCTATTCGCTTTAATTGTGATGATTTCTTGTAATACTAAATCAGAAAATGAAAATAGTACTAAAAAAGAAATAGCACCTAAAGTAACTGATTCGATTTTAGACAAACAAAAAGATATTGATTCAACTAAAGAAGAAAACGAAGACATAAAAGAATTAGCTAATAAAGTAAATTTAAAGATTGAAAGTGTAGAAAAAATTGACTTTGACGGAGACGGAACCAAAGATTTTATATGTAAAGGTATTGTTAATCAACAAGGTCTACAAAATGAGTATTGGATTGACTCCAACTTTAAAATTGTAAAAAATAAATTAGTTTCTATTTATGGTCGGTTATATCGTCAATATATAAATCTTGACGAAGACAAAGAACCTGAAATATTTGAAGTTGATGTATATGATGACGGTGCGGATTATGTAATCCTTGATCAAAATCTGAAAACAGGAAAGGATAAAATTGTAATGTATTACAATCCAGTCATAATTGAAAATAACAACTATTATTGGGGCTATCCATGGGATGTAACAAGTATTATGTCTAAGGAAGAAAACGGACAAGTTAAATTATATTGTTCCCTAAATCATAATATTGAAAGAGATGGAAATGAAGAAAGCTACCCAAAACACCAAAAGCAAATGCCAGTAATTTTCTTCAATGGAAAACATACACAAGAAGGCAATGAGAAAAAAATATCAAACCTAAAATGGTTAACCTTACAAGAGATTGTTAAACTTATTGAAAGGTAAAAGATACTAGAAATATAACTCGATAATACGGATTTGTAACCTAAACACAATATGGATTTACAAGATAAAATTATTCTTTTTTTTAGTGGAAAAGATAAAACTCCAATATGGCAACAATTTGCAAATGAAAAACAAGGTAAATTAAAATCCACAAGTGGAGATTTATTTGTTGAGTATACTTACTCAAATTATAAATTTCAAATAGGAGAATTTACTCATTATGTTACAACTGGCGGTAAATCTTATGAAAAAAAATACATGATTGGAATAGTAGCATTTTCAAATCTGAACAATTTTGAAATATCCATAGCTCCAGATGATTTGTTTAGAAAAATTGGAAAAATCTTTAAAAACAATGACATCAATATCGGACATAAAGATTTTGATAATAAATTTTATATTAAAAGTAATCATGAGTTTAAAGCAATAACAATTTTAAAGGATAAAGCATTATTGGAAAAAATAATATCTGTCAATCCTACTCTATTGGAAATTACGAATGATAAAGGTTTATTTGATGAAAATCGTCCACCTGAAGGAAAATACATGTTACACTTTGCGAAACAAGAAAAATTTAAAGATCTAAATCAATTAAATTTCATTCATTTATTACTCTCAACTTTTATAGAAAATTTGAAAGTAAATTGTTCCATTCAAAATTAATACAATTATTAATACATCAAAAAATGCGCAAATACATACTACTTTCTCTTACTGTAATTATCACCATTTTCTTAGTTTACGGACTCGTTTACAAAGTTGGAATGCTTGGATTTCTATTTGCTTGGATATTGAATTTTGTATTAATGATGTGTGTTTTCTTTTTTACAGAAACCCTAAAATCAGAATTTAAATCTGAGTATTATTTAGAAAAAACTTGGGAAAAGAAAGGAAAAATATACGAAGCTTTTGGTATCAATTGGTTTAGAAAATTATTGGTTATAATTGGTTGGGAAAAACTAAATAAAAAAGCCAATCCGGTTGAAAAGAATTTACAAGCGTTAGTTCATTTAGAATACCGCACCAAACAGTCAGAATTAGGGCATATCATCATCTTTTTCATTGTTTTAGCCTTCACTATTTATGTGGCGATTACTTTCGGAATAAAGGAATCTGTATCATTAATTATATTAAATATTCTACTGAATCTTTATCCCGTTTTATTACAACGCTACAACAGACCTAGATTACAAAGAGCTATTATTTTAAGTAAATATAGAGAAGAAAGAAAAAATTCTTAGGCAAGAAGAAAACTCCTTACTGCGTTTATAAATCCTGCAACTACACTCTATTCCACTCAAAAAAAAAAATATTAAAAAAATAAAGTTTTTTTGAATTTTTAATTAACATATCAATTATATTTGCATCAAACAAAATAGTATGCTAAACAGTAATCCAACAGGAACAGTGCTTTATTCCATAGAGCAAGCAATTAAAGAATATAGAAAAGTATCACAGAAAAATATTTCTAAAATTGTAAAAGATATTACAATAGATCAATGTTTAGTTTTGATAATACTTAACAAGGATTCAAATATTTCTCAAAACGTATTGGCAAATCTTATATTTAAAGACAGTGCATCCATCACGAGAATGATAGAATTAATGGTTAAAAAAGAGTATTTAATCAGAACTATTCATAAAAAAGATAGAAGAAAATTTAATCTCGAAATAACCGAAAAAGGCAAAAAAACCCTGGAATTAATAGAACCTGTTATCAAAATAAATAGAGAAACTGCGCTTGATGGTTTATCATTGGAAGAAATAAATTTTCTAGAGAAAACTTTACATAAAATAATCTCAAATTGTAAAAAATAAAATGAAAAAAATATATCAAATATTTAAGTCCGCACAAATTTTAATATTTATACTTATCCCAGCAGTAATTTTTGGACAAAAAAACATATCAACTCATCTTGCAAAATATATGCAAGCACAGGTTGAAGTAAATAATTTTAGTGGAACAGTTCTTATCACAAAAAACGGATCTGTTTTATTAAAAAAAGCATATGGTTTAGCAGATTACGAATGGGATATTAAAAACACAATAGATACTAAATTTCAGTTGGCTTCCGTAACAAAACAATTTACCGCTACAGCAATTCTTCAATTAGTTGAAGAAGGAAAATTGTCACTTAATGATAAACTGAGTAATTTTTTTCCAGATTACCCAAAGGCCGATAGGGTTACCATTCACATGTTATTATCTCATTCTTCAGGACTTGGCTTAGGCTTCAAAGAATTGGCAATAAGCACCATTAGCAATGATTCTGCTTATTCTGAGATTAAAAAAATACCATATGAATTTTCACCAGGAACGAGCACGGCATATAGCAATATAGGATATTACTTACTGGGCAAGATTATAGAAAAAGTCTCAGGTGAAAAATATGCTGTTTTTTTAAGAAAAAATATATTTGAAAAAGTAGGAATGAAAAACACTGGTGTTAGTAATAATGATTCGATAATTTCCAAAAAAGCAAAAATTTATTATAAAACTGATAAAGGATTTGCCCACAATCCTTATATTAATTGGGGATTTAACATTGGTCATGATGGTGTTTATTCTACCGTTGAAGATTTGGCTTTATGGGACAATGCGCTATACGGAACAACTATTCTGTCAGCAGAAATGAAGAAACTAATGTTCACTTCCCATAGCGATCAAAACTGGGGATATGGATTTATTATTAATCCATTTTATAATCACGGACATCAACTAATTGCTCATGATGGAGGTTTTTTTGGTACAATGACTTCTTTTAACCGATTTACAGATGACAAAATTTTTGTAACTGTACTTTCTAATAACGAATCATTTTCACACATTATAGGTTATGGCCTTTCAGCAATTGCACTGCAAAAAGAAGTGGAACTTCCATATAAACATCATCAAACTAAAATAGATACTACAATTTATGATAAATATGTAGGTAAGTATGGTAAAATTGAAATTGTAAAAATTGACGGTAAACTTTACTACAATAGTATAGAAATGGAACTAATTCCTGAATCCAAAACAAAATTTTTCAGAGCAGACAATAACGACAGAACCGTTGAATTTATTAAGGACAAATCAGGTAGTTACAATTCTATAATTTTGACAAAAGGTGGTGTGAAAGAAGTTTTTAAAAAGAATAGTAATTAAAATATACTAACTCTTAACCCAGCAATGGAATATTAGCTGACTTTTCGTGTTTATTAAGTTCCAAGTCAAAAAAGAAAACTCCTTACTGCATTTACACATCTTACTCCTTCGAAAAGGAAACTCCCTACTACGGAAAGAAATCTCGCTACTGAGGTTATATATCTCGCTACTGCGGAAAGAAAACTCCTTTAAGCGGTTAGATATCTAGTTACTGCGGGAAGAAAACTCCTTACTGCGTATAAATATTTCGCTACTGCGGAAAGAAAACTCCTTACTTCCAGCTTCCATCTCCCAGCTTCAAACGTATTAAAAACAAAAAAGTCCCGATAAAACTATCGGGACTCTTTGTGATCGCGCCAGGATTCGAACCTGGGACCTACTCATTAGAAGTGAGTTGCTCTATCCAGCTGAGCTACGCAACCTTAAAAATTATTCATTTGACAACCAAATGTTGTCGGGGTGGCAGGATTCGAACCTGCGGCCTCCTGCTCCCAAAGCAGGCGCGATAACCGGGCTACGCTACACCCCGAGGATAATTGCGGAGAGACAGGGACTCGAACCCAGGCGACAGTTACCCGTCGACAGTTTAGCAAACTGCTCCATTACCACTCTGGCACCTCTCCTATTAATTCTGCAAAGAACTTATCCTTTTTTGCGATTGCAAATGTAGAACAAAATTTGTAATTCACAAGAAAAAAAATGTAATATTTTTAAATAAAAAACAAACTTACTAAATATCAATATTATAGATGAATTAATAAATTTTACAATTCCTTAATTTTAGGTTTATTTTGAATAATTTGAGTGATTTTTGACAGAAAATAATATCGAGAATATGAAATATTTTATTAAAAACAGTTCTCTATATATTCTTAATGAATCAAACAACATCCACTAAAAACACTCGAAGTGACGTTTTAAATTCAATATTCACCTAGTTAAAAAAGCAAAAAATCCTTTAAAATTTGATAAATTTAGTTACTTTCGCAAAAAATAAAACAAATCACAATGAGCAAAAAAGTAGTTATCGTATCAGCTGTTAGAACTCCAATTGGTAGTTTTATGGGCGCATTATCAAGTGTACCAGCAACTAAATTAGGAGCAGCAGCTATTAAAGGCGCTTTAAATAAAATAAATTTAAACCCTTCTTTAGTTGACGAAGTGTTAATGGGGAATGTAGTTCAGGCTGGAAACGGTCAAGCTCCAGCTCGTCAAGCAGCTTTGTTTGCAGGTTTATCAAATGATGTAGTTTGTACTACTATCAATAAAGTATGTGCTTCAGGAATGAAAGCAGTAATGCAAGGTGCGCAAGCTATTATGGCTGGTGACGCAGAAATTGTGGTTGCTGGTGGAATGGAAAACATGAGTTTAATTCCGCATTACGCACATTTAAGAAATGGTGTGAAATTCGGCCCAACTACTTTCGTAGACGGAATGCAAAAAGACGGACTTACAGATGCTTACGATGGTAACGCTATGGGAGTTTCTGCCGATTTATGCGCTACTGAATATAATATCTCTCGTGAAGAGCAAGATAATTTCGCAATTCAATCTTATACTCGTTCAGCAGCAGCTTGGGACGCTGGTAAATTTGATGCAGAAATTGTTCCTGTTGAAGTACCACAAAGAAAAGGTGATCCAATTATCGTTTCTAAGGACGAAGAGTACACCAATGTAAAATTAGACCGTATCCCTACTCTTGCAGCAGTTTTTACAAAAGAAGGTACTGTAACAGCGGCAAACGCTTCAACAATTAATGATGGTGCTGCAGCATTAGTATTAATGAGCGAAGAAAAAGCAAATGAATTAGGTTTAAAACCTTTAGCATATATCAAATCTTACGCAGATGCAGCTCAAGAACCAAAATGGTTTACAACTGCACCAGCGAAAGCCTTACCAAAAGCATTAGACAAAGCTGGTTTATCAGTTGCTGATGTGGACTTCTTCGAATTTAACGAAGCGTTTTCAGTAGTTGGTTTAGCCAATGCAAAAATCTTAGGTTTAGATAACGATAAAGTAAACGTTAATGGTGGAGCGGTTTCTTTAGGGCATCCACTTGGTTGTTCTGGAGCCAGAATTATTGTAACTTTAATTAATGTTTTAGCACAAAACAATGCAAAAATTGGTGCTGCAGCTATCTGTAATGGTGGTGGTGGTGCTTCTGCAATTGTTATTGAAAGAGCGTAATTAATTATGAATTTAAAATTATGAGTTATTAATTTATATTTTTAACTCATAATTTATAATTCAAAATTTATAATTCAAAAAATGTTTGGAATTTGTAATTTAGGAATTGTACCAATAAGAAGTGAAGCCAGTGACAGAAGTGAAATGGTTTCTCAATTGTTATTTGGAGATTCTTTTAAAATCATAGAAACTTCACCTAAATGGACAAAAATCAGTACCACTTTCGATACTTACGAAGGTTGGATTGACAACAAACAATTTCAAGAAATAACTGAAAATCAATACAACTTATTAGAGAATTCAGAAATCGTTTTAAATGGTGAATTAATTGATTTCATTTCTTACGAAACAAATCAACTCATGCCTATTCCGCTAGGAAGTTCGTTGAATTTCTTAGACATTAACGAAGTTAATACCTCGAATTTTCAATTTGAAGGTAAAAAAGAATGTGGTGTAAAACCAAAAGACAATCTTCTTAAAACAGCCTTTTTATATTTAAACGCACCCTATTTATGGGGCGGAAAAACACCTTTTGGAATTGACTGTTCTGGATTTACTCAAATGGTGTATAAATTAAACGGCTATAAACTTTTAAGAGATGCTTCGCAACAAGCCAAACAAGGTGAAGCGTTAAGTTTTATTGAAGAAAGTGAACCCGGAGATTTAGCCTTTTTTGATAACGATGAAGGAAACATCATCCATGTTGGAATTATGATGGAAAACAATTACATCATTCACGCTTCAGGAAAAGTGAGAATTGACCGAATTGACCACTTAGGAATTTACAACGTAGATACCGGACGACATACTCATAAATTGAGAGTGATTAAGAAAGTGATATAAAACAAAAATATAAAAAAGTCAGAACGTAAATTCTGGCTTTTTCATTTATATTACAAATCTAATCTTGATCAGAATAATCGATTTTTTTGTAATCATTGTTTAATTTTTTTTCCAATTCCTTTTTATCTTTTTTATTTTGCTTTACAAAATATAGTATTAAAAAAAATACTAAAAAAACAACAACACCAATTATTAGTACAGAATTTTCCATGATTTCTTTTTTATAAAATTAATCAATTTCTTGAAATAATTACTATTTTAATTAGTGAAATATTAAACACTAACCTTTGTAAAAAACTCAACAATAGCAATTAACAAAAAATAAAGACTAAATTTCATAAAAAAAGCCAGAACTTACATTCTGGCTTTTCATTTATATTTTTAATCTATTCTGGTCAATTTTAATGCTTTCGTTTCCGAAATTTTTAATGGAAACTTTTCAATTGTTACTGAACCAGGATCCAATCCAAAGGCTTTTTCTTCAGATAAGCCCATTTTTTTCAATAAGTTATAACCATCTAAAATTAATTTTTCGTAGAATGGTAACGCGTTATCATATGACATAAATTTTTCAATCAATACAAATCTGAAGTCGCTAATTACTTTATGTTTATTTAAAGAAGTATATCGACTTATTAAATCAACTTCACCTCTTTTTTGCATGTCTTTTACAACTTGTGCAAACATTTTATTGAATTTTGGAGCAACTCTAAAACCTAATCTAAAATCTACACGAATAACATCATCATGAATAAATTCACAAACTCTGTATTCCATTGTATAAGGCTCATCCACAACATGTACGTGTGCGAACCAATAAATATCAGCACGCTTCGGACTATTGTTAATAATCGAATAAATAATTTTCGATTCTATTTCGTATCTATTATCTGCACTAGTTAAATACACTAAGTTAGTCGCATATTTTGCAATCGATTCATCTCTACTTAAATCTTCTAAAACAGGTAAGTATTTATCTAATTTAACAAATTCAACGAATCTATTTCTAATTTTTCTAGCGAAATACCAACAAGTCATTACGGCAAATAGTACAAATGCAATAATCAAAGTAATGTAACCACCTTCTCCAAATTTATGCAAACAAGCATATAAAAAGGCCATTTCAATAATAACATAAGTAGAAATAATCGTAAAGATAAAATACTTATTATATCGTTTTAAAATCATGTAAAAGTTCAACAAAGTAGTTGTCATTAACATGGTTAACACAATTGCTAAACCGTATGCCGCTTCCATTGCTGCTGCTTTTTGGAAGTATATTACAATGAAAATACAACCTGCCCAAAGTAACCAGTTTAATGAAGGAATATACAATTGACCTTTTAATTCGGTTGGATATTTAATCTTAACTTTTGGCCAAAAATTTAATCGAATCGCCTCATTGATTAAGGTAAACGAACCACTAATTAAGGCTTGAGAAGCAACAATTGCTGCTAAAGTTGCTATGGCAATTCCGAAAGGTAAAAACCAATCTGGCATTACACCATAAAATGGATTGGTAATTCCTGCTTCCGTTAAAGTTTGTCCATCATGTTGAATCAACCAAGCACCTTGACCTAAATAATTTAAAATCAAAGTTGCTTTTACAAAAATCCAACTGATTCTAATATTTTGTCTTCCACAATGTCCTAAGTCAGAATACAATGCCTCTGCTCCTGTTGTACATAAAAATACAGCACCTAAGTACAAATATCCACCATGAATAGTAAGCAATTTATAAGCATAATAAGGATTTAAAGCCGTAAGAATATCTAAATTCGAAAATAATTGTGCTATTCCCAATCCACCTAACATCGCAAACCAAACAAACATTACTGGTCCGAAAAACTTCCCAATAAATTTTGTTCCAAACTGCTGAATAGCGAATAAAAAAGTTAAAATGATAATTACAATGTACATGATATACTTTTCTTCAAAGCTTGGATACATTGTTTTTACTCCTTCAATTGCTGAGGAAACTGAAATTGGCGGAGTAATAATTCCATCAGCTAAAAGGGTACAACCACCAATAATTGCAGGAAATAAAAGCCATTTAATTTTAGTTTTCCTAATAAGAGCATATAGAGAAAAGATTCCTCCTTCACCATTATTATCGGCCCTTAAGGTAAGAATTACGTATTTAATTGTAGTTTGAAGTGTTAATGTCCAAAAAATACATGAAATAGCTCCTTTAATTACATCTGAATCAATAGGATTTTTTCCAATAATTGCATTAAGAACATACAAAGGAGAAGTTCCAATATCTCCATAAATAATACCTAGCGTAACTAGTAAACCGGCTGCAGAAAGTTTATGCAAACCGTGATGACCTTTTTCCATTCTAAATTTTATAAAAACGAAATACAAAATTACAAAAACTAAAAGTTTAAATATCAATTTTTATTAAAAATATTTTAACAAAATATTAATATCTAGTATACAATATTTCTTTCAAATTCTAATCAATTACTTATCTTTGCAGTCTTATTAAAATTTGAAAAAATGCGTATTTCTTACAATTGGTTAAAACAATTTATTAAAATAGACTGGAAATCAGATGAAACAGCAGCTTTACTTACCGATTTAGGTCTGGAAGTTGAAGTGGTTGAAGCGTTTGAAAGTGTGACTGGCGGACTGAAAGGTATTGTTGTAGGTCACGTTTTAACATGTGAAAAACATCCTGATGCAGATAAATTAAAAATTACTACTGTTGATTTAGGTGATGGAAATGCTCCCGTTCAAATTGTTTGTGGTGCAAGTAATGTAGCTGCTGGACAAAAAGTACCTGTCGCAACTATCGGAACAAAATTATTTGACAAAGACGGAAATGCTTTCGAAATCAAAAAAGGAAAAATCAGAGGACAAGAAAGTCATGGTATGATTTGCGCTGAAGACGAAATCGGTTTAGGTGAAAGTCATGACGGAATTATGGTTTTATCTGACGATTTAGTTCCAGGAACGCCAGCAAGTAAAGTTTTCAACATTGAAGTTGATGAAGTTTTCGAAATTGGTTTAACGCCAAATCGTGCAGATGCTATGAGTCATATGGGTGTAGCGCGTGACTTAAAAGCAGGTTTATTACAATCTAATGTGACAACTGAATTCATTACGCCATCTGTAAGTAAATTCAAAGTCGACAAAAGAACATTAAAATATGATGTCGTTGTTGAGGACGCAAAATTAGCACCTCGTTATGCAGGAGTAACTATTTCTGGAATTACAGTAAAATCATCTCCAAGTTGGTTACAAAATAGATTAAAAGCAATTGGATTAACACCTAAAAATAATATTGTTGACGTTACAAATTACGTTTTACACGAATTAGGACAACCTTTACACGCTTTTGATGCAAATAAAATTAAAGGAAATAAAGTTTTTATAAAAACAGTTGCTGCTGGTACAAAATTCACCACTTTAGATAATATCGAAAGAACTTTACACGAAGAAGATTTAATGATTTGTGACGAAAACGGTCCAATGTGTATTGCAGGTGTTTTTGGTGGTGCCAATTCTGGTGTAACGGATTCTACAACAAATATTTTCTTAGAAAGTGCGTATTTCAATCCGGTTTCTATTAGAAAAACAGCTAAACGTCATACACTATCAACTGATGCTTCTTTCCGTTTTGAAAGAGGAATTGATCCTGAAATCACAGCTTACGCCTTAAAACGTGCGGCTTTATTGATTCAAGAAGTGGCTGGTGGTGAAATCACTTCTGATGTGATTGATATTTATCCAAAGAAAATTGAAGATTTCAAAGTAGTTTTAAACTTTGAAAAAGTTAATAAAGTAATTGGTGAAGAACTTAAAAAAGAAACGATTAAAAACATTTTAGCGTCTTTAGATATCAAAATTAATAGTATTTCTGATGCTGGTTTAGGATTAAATATTCCTTCATACAGAGTGGATGTTCAAAGAGAAGTAGATGTTATTGAAGAAATTTTAAGAGTTTACGGATATAACAACATTAAAATTCCAAGTAAAATTAATGCTTCAGTTTCTAATTCATCAAGAACAGAAGAATTTAAAGTACAAAACATAATTGCGAATCAATTGTGTTCTTTAGGTTTTAATGAAATGATGGCGAATTCATTAACGACTTCAAATTATGTAGCTTTTTCTGAGCAAGTAAGTTCAGAAGAAACAGTTACGATGTTAAATCCGTTAAGTAGCGATTTATCTGTAATGCGTCAATCCATGTTGTTTTCTGCTTTGGAAGCGGTTTCGTATAATGTAAACAGAAGAAATTCGGATTTAAAATTATTCGAATTCGGAAAAACCTATCATTCAATTGAAGGAAAATATACAGAAAGAAAACATTTAACCATCACCATGACTGGAAATGCATCTTCTGAAAACTGGAATGTGGCTCAAAAACCAAGTGATTTCTTTTTATTTAAAGGATATATTACTGCTATCTTATCAAAATTAAACATTGATGCCAAAGTAAAAACGGTTCCTGTAACACATGATGTTTTTGCAGAAGGTATTGGTTTTGCTATAGGTAACGAAATTATAGCCGAATTCGGTACGATTAAAAAAACAGTATTAAAACATTTTGACGTGAAACAAGATGTATTTTTTGCTGACTTAAATTGGGATGCGATTCAGAAATACGTTTCCAACAAAATTAAATTAGTTGATATTCCTAAATTCCCTGAAGTGAGAAGAGATTTAGCGCTTTTAGTGAATGATAACGTGACTTTCGAACAACTTTATTTAGTTGCGAAACAAACAGAAAAAGCGTTATTAAAAGACATTAATTTATTTGATGTATACGAAGGAAAAAATTTACCTGAAGGAAAAAAATCTTATGCGTTAAGTTTTATTATTCAAGATACTTCAAAAACATTGACAGATGTTCAAATTGATAAAATCATGAGCAAATTGCAAAGTAATTTTGAAGCGCAATTTGAAGCTGTCTTAAGATAAAAGATATATATAAATTTTAAAATCCTTTTAGTTTGCTTCTATTTCAAGCAAACTAAAAGGATTTTTATTTAATGTCAAACAGATTTTTGTCATTCTGAACTTGTTTCAGAATCTAGGATAATGAGAATCTGAAACAAGTTCAGATTGACAAGTTCAGTAAAATTACTTCAAAAAACCTGCGGCTTTTATTTCTTTATGTATTTGAACAATGTTCTCAGGAATTTCTGCATCTATCATCCAATTCACATCTAAACTATTATAATTTGCCGTTTTCAAAAGCATGGCATTTTTAGATATGTTTGCTCCTAGCCTTTCCAAATCTTCTTTAAAATCTAAAAGAAAATCTTCGTGAAGTGCGTGTATTAAAAGTAAAATTTTAAAAGCTCGTACAATTACATAATTATAAAACTTAGTTGATTTTTGGGGTTTTGAATGCGATAATGAAAACGCATTTTGCTCAATTGTTTCATTTAGCATTTGTAAATTCAGACTAATTTCTCCAAATTTATCTTTTGTAATTTTTACATGATGCGAAATTTTTCCACTGATACTTCGCAGTTCCACAGCTATGTAATCCAAAGAATGATAGTTTTCAGAAAAACGTTTGATGTATTTAGAAATAGTAGTTTCCATAATTCGGCGTTTGTCTTCAATCGTATCCGTATCGACCAATTCAAAAAATAATTTTTCTGCTAAATCCATATCTCTTCTCAACAATCTTAGAATAAGTTTGTCTTTCTCTTTTTCTGGTAATTCTTGAAGTGCTTTTTTGAACTCTATATCTTTAAACATACTAAATTTATTTATTTGTAAAATTAGGGATTGAAATTTTAAACCTCCCATAAATACCAAAAAAAATCCCACTTTAGAATGAACTAAAATGGGATTTCCAACTAAAAAAAACTATGTGGGCATTACATTTTAGAAGTAACAACGGTGTCAATTACATGAATAACTCCGTTAGATTGGTTCACATCAGCAATTGTTACTTTTGCAGAACCACCATTTTCGTCAGTAATATATACATCACTTCCTTGCATCCAAGCTGTTAATTTCCCACCGCTTACAGTAGTTAAAACTGCTTTTCCGTTTCCTTTTTTAATCGCTGCAACTATATCTTTTGCATTTAGTTTACCTGCAACAACGTGATACGTTAAAATAGTTTGCAATACTTTTTTGTTTTCAGGTTTTACTAATGTTTCAACAGTTCCTGCTGGTAATTTTTCAAACGCTGCATTTGTTGGGGCAAAAACGGTGAATGGACCTGCTGACATTAATGTTTCTACTAAATCTGCTGCTTTTACTGCTGCTACTAAAGTGGTGTGATCTTTTGAATTCACTGCATTTTCAACAATATTTTTTGAAGGATACATGGCTGCACCGCCAACCATTACTGTTTTTTCTTTTTGTGCTAAAGCGTTTCCGCTTGTTAATAATACAAATGTGAAGGCTACTGCTGATAAAATTTTGTTCGTTTTCATGTTTATGATTTTAAAGTTATATAGTCATTTACGAGAAAACATTTCGTTTGGTTTTAAAATAGTCAAAAAAAATCCCAATCATTTCTGATCGGGATTTAATATATATAATAATAACGTTTATTCCTTTATAAATTGACTAGTGCTGTAACCTTCATTCGTATTTATTTTAATGAAGTAATTTCCTGTTTTTAAATTCGAAACATCCACTTTTAAAGCATTTCCAGTTTGAGTAATAACTAATTGTCCAATTGTGTTATAAATCTGAATAGAGTTAATTTCAATAGCTGATTTTAAGTTAATATTCAATTCATTAGTTGTTGGATTTGGATACAAACTAAAATAAGATGCAAATTCAAAACTTGGATTACTTAATGCTGCAATAGTTGTTGTTGCCGTATTCGTAACAATTGGAAAGTTATAATCGAAATAAATATTTGCTGAATTACTGAATGTATTTCCAAGAACTAAAGTTGGAACTGTTTTTATTTTAAAAGCAATATATCCGTCATTATTTGCATCATCAAATGGTAAATTGATGTTTTCGAAAATGAATTCTACTTTGTTATCAGTAATTTTTGTAACATAATTATGACTCGCATCTAATGGAACTAAACTTGAAACATCAAATTTAATAATATCAATCATGTCTTTTACTACAATGTTTTCAGCAGGGAAAGTTCCAGTGTTTTCAAAACGAATCATGTAATGTACAAAACCTCCTACTCTATCTGGAGAAATTGTATTTCCTTCTAAACACGTTTTATCATTTGGATCATAAGAGTTTACAACAGTTTGGTTTAAAACAAACGTATTATCAGAAAGCATTTCATCAATATTAGCAATTGTATTTGTAACCGTATAATTTAAAATATCACCACTATTCACAGCTGGAGTTTCCATTGGCGAATTCACATTGAAAACCACATTAATTTCTCTAGTTTCAAAAGGCAATAAATTACTATAATTAAACGTCAAATTATTTATCGTTTGTGATGTAAAAGCTGGATTTGTTGAAACTAAATCTAAAACAGCATCATTAAATTGTAAATTTATTACACCATTCTCCGTTTGATTACCTTTGTTTTTGTAAATAATTTTATAGTTGGCATCAAAACCTGGTCTTGCAACATTTGTTGGAAGTATTGAAACTTCAACATCATGATGAATTCCATTTGGTGCAACACAAAAATCTTGAAAAAAAGGACTAGTTTGGGTTGGGAAGTCTACCATAACATTTGGTGGAGAAACTGTAAAATAACTTGGGTTTTCAAAAATAGGTACTACAGTATGTAAACCAGCTTGTACTGGAATTGAATATGTACCAATATTGTTAAAAATTATAGTTCCAGTTGTAGTTCCATCTGTAATAGAATATTTAAAATTTGGAATAAAATTATCAGTTACATCACAATTATCATTTTCATTATCAAATTTTTGTTGTCCTTGAATGGAATAAAAAGTTCCACCTGGCGTAAATGAACAATAAGAATTAAACTGAATTTGATTTTGCAAATTTAATTCTATTATTCTTTGTGTAAAAAAATCCATTTCACCCTCATCTAAACAAAAGTAATTTAAATTAGGGCAATTATCTATACTTAAAACATTTAACCCATTTAATTCAAAATTAAATCCATCTTTTAAGTTTACATTTGATAAACTTAACATACTATTCAAATACAAATTTTGAATAGTAAATGGTGTATTTGAAAAATCTAAATTTGATATATTAATTCCATTTAAAGACAAACTAGTCAAATTTATAGGAAGATTTAAACTAACATTAGTCATTTGATCGTTTCCAATTCCTATATGATTAAGATTTATATATGGAGAAAAATCGAAATTCGATATGGGATTGTGTGAAATATCAATAGAATAAACATCTTCAGGAAATTAAAAATTTAAATTTAATGAACTTAAATTATTATCACTAAGATTTATTGACTGACAAGTAATATTAGGATTAAAAACAATATTACTAATATTGTTGTGTGAACAATTTAAATGCTTGACATTCGTTTGAGTTAAATCTAAAGAAGTCAGTTGGTTAAGACTACAAATTAAAAATTGTAAGTTATAATTTGAAACAAAAGTCAAAGAAGTTAATGAAGGATTATAATGAGTTATTAAACGATTTAATAAAGTTCTATTTTCAACATTTAATGATGTAAGCCCACAACCACTACAGTCAATATTTTTTAGATTTGAGAAATTGTTTACATCACTAAAATCTAATGAAATTAATGGATTGTTACTACAAACTAAATCTTCGAGATTTATAAAATAAGTAAGACCTCCTAAATTTGATATACCAGAAATCTGAACATTTAGAGCTTTTATTGATGTTACTTCATTTTCTTCAATTTCACTATTATTGTTAGTGTCTATTTTTACATAATTTCCAAGAACATCAAGTGCAATTGTATTACTCGGGCTTGCTGCCAACAACTTCGCTTTAAAATTAGCATCTGGAAAATTAATAATTTGAGCTTTTCCAAAAAGTCCAAATAATAAGAATAAAAGTAGGTAATAGTTTTTCATAGTATTAGTTTATTGTAAGATGCTAAGATATCAAAAAGGTTGCGTCAAATTTGTAATTTTTTACTATTATTTTTTGATTAATAAATTTAAACAAAAAAAATCCCAATCATTTCTGATTGGGATTTAACACTTCGACAAGCTCAGTGTGACATTCTATATTAATGAAAAAAAAATTAGTTTCCTCCTTTTTCCATTCTTGCTTTTAATTCCATTAATGCATCAAGATCACCTAAAGTAGATTTTTCAGCATTGTTAGAAGATGAAGCTACAGTATTGTTACTAGATTCGTTAGAAGCCGATTTGAAGTTTTTCTCTTCTTCTTCTCTGAAAGTAGCAGTATGTGAAGCAACGATTCTTTTGAATTCTTTGTTAAATTCAATAACTTTAAATTCAATAGCATCTCCTTTTTTCAATTTTTTACCATCTTCTTTTTCTAAATGACGAGTTGGAACGAATCCTTGAACGTCTTCAGAAAATTCTACAGTAGCACCTTTGTCAACAATTTCAGAAACAGTACCAGTGTGAACTGTACCTACTGCATAAGCAGCTTCATGTTTGTCCCAAGGATTGTCTAAAGTTTGTTTATGACCTAAAGATAATTTACGAGCTTCAACATCTAATTCTAAAACTACAACATCTAATTTGTCACCAACGTTAACAAATTCTGATGGATGTTTGATTTTTTTAGTCCAAGATAAATCAGAAATGTAAACTAAACCGTCAATTCCTTCTTCTAATTCTACGAAAATTCCGAAGTTAGTAAAGTTTCTAACGATACCTGTATGACGAGAACCAACTGGATATTTCTCAGTAATTCCATTCCAAGGATCAGTAGTTAATTGTTTGATACCTAATGACATTTTTCTATCATCTCTATCTAAAGTTAAGATAACTGCATCTACAGTATCACCAACTTTAACGAAATCTTGAGCAGAACGTAAATGCGTAGACCAAGACATTTCAGAAACGTGAATTAATCCTTCAACTCCTTCAGCTACTTCAATGAAAGCACCATAATCAGCTAAAACAACTACTTTACCTTTTACTTTATCTCCTACGTTTAATTCAGCAGATAATGCATCCCATGGGTGAGCGTTTAATTGTTTTAAACCTAATTGAATTCTTGTTTTCTCGTCATCGAAATCTAAGATTACAACATTTAATTTTTGGTCTAATTCTAAAACTTCACTTGGGTGATTGATACGAGACCAAGATAAGTCTGTAATATGGATTAATCCATCTACACCACCTAAGTCAATGAACACTCCGTAAGAAGTAATGTTTTTAACAACACCTTCTAATACTTGTCCTTTTTCTAATTGACCGATGATTTCTTTTTTCTGAACTTCGATATCAGCTTCGATAAGCGCTTTATGAGAAACTACTACGTTTTTAAATTCGTGATTAATTTTCACAACTTTAAATTCCATAGTTTTGTTTACGTATTGATCGTAATCACGGATTGGTTTCACATCAATTTGAGAACCTGGTAAGAAAGCTTCAATACCAAATACGTCAACAATCATTCCACCTTTAGTTCTACATTTAACAAAACCGTTAACAATTTCTCCAGTTTCGTTAGCAGAAATAACTCTATCCCATGCTTTGATTGTTCTTGCTTTTTTGTGAGATAATACTAATTGACCTGTTTTATCCTCACGGATATCAATTAATACTTCTACTTTGTCACCCACTTTTAAAGATGGATTGTAACGGAATTCATTTAAAGAAATAACTCCTTCAGATTTAGCGTTGATATCAACAATAACATCTCTGTCAGTGATTCTTACAACTACTCCTTCTACTACTTCTTCATCAGAAGTTGAAATGAAAGTTTTTGTTACTAAATCTTCAAATTCTTGAAGATTGTCTGCGTCAATAGGATCAATTCCTTCAGCATAGTTATGCCAGTTGAATTCTGCTAAAAACGACTCTTGTTCTTGATTAATATTAGACATGCTTTTATTATTTTGTATGTTGTGTTTGTTCGAGTTTATTTCATGCAGATTAAAACAACAACAGTGTTTTTACTTAAATATTTGATTACCAATTGAAAACTCTACTCCGCCAAAAGGTGTGCAAAGATACTACTTTTTTGGTAAATACAAATGTTTTGCGGGAAAAAGTGTTGGAAGTTGGAAGTTGGAAGTTGGAAGTTGGAAGATGGAAGATGGAAGTTGGAAGTTGGAAGTTGGAAGATGGAAGTTTGAAGATGGAAGATGGAAGATGGAAGATGGAAGATGGAAGTTGGAAGTTGGAAGATGGAAGAATTATTAATTAAAAATATTGTTTTGTCAATTCTCCAATAAAGACACATATAACTAAAGGAAAAAAAACAATAAAAAACTGTATAAAAAATTCTTTCCAAGTTGAATTTATTGACTCAAAATCTTTGCTGTATTTTTGATAAAAATACAAATCTCTTTTTAAATATAAATTCCAAATATTATTTAAACTTTTAAATAATAACAAAAACACAAGTGGTACAAATCCAATAAATCTCATATGTTTGAATTTTTGGATTTCAAAATCTTTCCACATCAAAATGGAAATAACTATTAAAACTATGGCAAAAATAACAGATCTATTATAATATTTTGATATTCTCAAATATCTAATAAGTTTCACATGAATCAATCCAGGGATAAAAACAAAAAACCAACAAGTAAATGTTAAAACTAAAACTGACATAATGAAAATTAGAATTAAAAAAGAAGCTGAAACAAGTTCAGCTTGACAAAGTCTTTACTCAAAACTCACATTAAAAACACTCCTAACTCCCAGCTCCCAGCTCTTCATTCACCAACTCCATCACCAATTCAAATTGTTCTTTTTTGGATAAGTGAGAATTGTCAATTTCAATAGCGTCTTCAGCTTTTACTAATGGAGAATCTTCTCTGTGTGTGTCAATATAATCGCGTTCTTGAACATTTTGTAGTACTTCTTCAAAAGTGACTTGTTGGCCTTTTTCAATTAATTCATCATAACGGCGTTGCGCTTTTGTTTCTGGGCTTGCCGTCATAAATAGTTTTAAATCGGCATCAGGAAAAACAACCGTTCCAATATCTCGACCATCCATAACGATGGCTTTGTTTTGTCCCATTTTTTGTTGCTGCTCTACTAATTTAGCACGAACTTCAGATATTTCTGCAATTTTACTTACTAAACGTGAAACTTCAATAGTACGAATGGCAATTTCAATATTTTCTTCATTTAAATACATTTCTGCAAAACCAACTTCTTCATTAAAATGAAATTGTAACGAAATGTTTGATAAATTTTTAATTAATCCATCAGCATCTAAATGAGTTTCAGAAACAAAATTATTTCGCATCGCAAAATACGTAACCGCACGATACATCGCACCAGTATCAACATAAATATAACCTAATTGTTTAGCAATTTGCTTGGCTAATGTACTTTTTCCTGTTGACGAAAATCCGTCTATTGCAATGGTAATTTTTTTCATGATATGTATTATTTGCCACGAAGACACTAAGTCGTTAAGTTATTTTTTTGTTTTACTTTTCACTTTTTACTTTTTACTTGGCTCTTTTTACTTGGCTCTTTTTACTTGGCTCTTTTTACTTGGCTCTTTTTACTTGGCTCTTTTTACTTCTTAATCTAAGTTAATCATTAAACCAAAAATACTAGAATTCGCCGCAATTGTGTAACGAGAATGTGAAAAATCGAATCGGACTTTATTAAATCGTAAACTGAAACCTGCTGAAATTCCTGAGAAATTTCTTTGATCAATAATATTTAATTCTTGCCCACGACGGAAATTATACCCTAATCGAATGTTAAACGCTTTTTCTGGAAACAACTCTGCTCCTATTATTACGTGACGTAAAGCATTATTAAAAAAAGTGACTTTTTCTTCTTCGCTTGTACCATCTAAACTTCCTTGTGCTCGGTTTGGATTCGCGAAAGCTACTTTCCATTGTTGCAAATTCTCGAAAGTTAAATGCCAACGTATAGGAACATTTTCAACTAATTGAGAAATACCAGCTGTAATTTCAAAAGGTAATTTTTCTCTAGTCGTTTCGTAGGGTTTAATTTGATAACCAATATTTCGGAATGATACACCATAATTGATATCGTTTTTATCATCAATATATAAAAAACCAATATCAGTTGCCACTCCAAAAGAGCTATACGACTCTAAAGCAGAAGTAATAAATTTTGCATTGGCTCCAGCATAAAAATTGGTCCATGGAATATTATAGGAGTATCCAAAAGACAAAGCACCTTCCGAACCAGTAAAACTTGCTTCTTGATTACCGAATTCATCATAACCGTCAAAATTTCCGTAGTTCACATAATTGGCTCCTACGTGAAATGTTTGTATATGTCGGTCCCAAGTATAGGCATAAGCTGCAGTTCCATAAGTTACTTCACCGAAATAATTACTATAACTACTTGATAACTGATTATGCATTTTTGCATTGATGGTTGCCGGATTAAAAAACGCCTGATTGACATCATAATCGACAATTGTAACCGTTTTTCCACCCATAGCTGCTTGCCTAGGTGATTGCACTAAATTTAAAAACTGATATACCGATTGCCCTCCTACTTGCGCATAAATAGGCGAAACAAAAACAAAAAGTAGTGGTAATAGTTTTCTTAGCATTTTTTCAGTTATTATATAATAACGCAGTTGCGAAGATAAAATTATATATTAGAATTAGAAAATTTAGTTTAAAAAAGGTTCTCGATACATTTTTTATTTCGCTTCAATACATAAAAAACACTCGAACTGACGAAATAATTCATTTCAAGTAATTGAATTTATAAACTATTTTGCTGGTAAAAACTTAATAGAAACTGAATTCGTACAATAACGTTGACCGGTTGTTTCTTTCGGACCATCATCAAAAACATGACCTAAATGTCCGCCACATTTCGCACACATGACTTCAGTACGAATCATACCAAAAGAAGTGTCTTTATGATAAACCGTTGAGCCTTTTATCGCTTCATCAAAAGATGGCCAACCACAATGCGAATCGAATTTGGTATCTGAAGTAAATAATGGATTTTCACAAGCGGCACATACATACATTCCTTTTTCAAAATGCTTGTCGTATTCACCAGTGTAAGGTCTTTCCGTTCCTTTTTCTCTTAAAACAGTATATTCTTCTGGTGTAAGTTGCGCTTTCCATTCCGCATCTGTTTTTACGATTTTAAAATCCATAGTGTCATTTTTAGTTTCTGATTTTTTAGTGATTTCTTTGTCAATTTTATCAATAACTGCTTTTTTAATTTTTGCATCCTTAGTTTGACTGTTGCAAGAAACAAAACTAAAAGCTAATAAAATAATAAATACGTTCTTCTTCATGATTTCTTTGTTTCTATAAAATTACGAAAAAGTTGTACTCTTGGTTTTAAAATCTCAAATTTTAAGTAATTTATAACTTTTGTGAACCACCCCGACCTTCGGCCACCCCTCCAAAAGAAGGGAATAAAAAAAATAAAAAAACCAGAAGATGAATTCTGGTTTTAAATCTATTTTCGAAATAAATCTTATTTAATATATAATGTTTTAATTCTTTCAATTGGTCCGCCACATTTTACTTCGTGACAACTTATACAAGCATTTACCATTGCATTGAAGCTTTCTTTGGTGTTTTTTGAAGTATAAATTTCAGATTGCGCTTTGATAAAAACAGCTGCTTTTTCGTTAAAAAACGCATCTCTTTCTTTACCTTTTGTCATGGTTGCTTTAGAGATGTTTGAAAAATATTCTGGTAATTCACCTAACGAATCATTTTTACTAATTTTATCGCGAAGTTGCACATTATGAACATACATTTGTTCCATTAGTATCGCCATTTCAGAAGCTTCATACATTTGAAACTCTTCTTTAGGTTTTTCGCAATTCTCTTTTTTCTCTTCTGATTTATTCGAGTTACAACTCAAAAATAAAACCGAAATAACAAATACTAAATACTTCATTATTTCGCAATTAAAACGCCATGCGCTAAAAATTTATATTCTGTTTTTGGTTCAGTAATTTTAGCAATTTCTTCAGCAGATTTGCCTTCATCTTCAGCGTAATGTTTTAATTCTGCTACAGAAGTTTCTTCAACAAACGCTTTTCCTTCTACAACAGATGCTCTTTTTTGAGCATTCATCGGTACGAAAAAACTATAACCTTTAAATTTTACAAATGCTTTTTCTTCTTTTCCTAAATCTAAAGTCATCCAACAACCTTTGTTTTGACAAATTTCATTAATTTTAGTCGCAACTTTTACATTTAAAGTATCACCCGATTTTAACGATTTATATTTGGCTAACATTTCGTCTTTTGTGATAGAATTCTCCTCTGTAATTTTATCTCCAAAAGAAGCATAAGTCATTTTTGATTCTGATTTTACTACAGTTTCTTCCTTTTTACTACAAGAAACCAAAGCAACTGATAATGCAGCAATTAGAACTATTTTTTTCATTTTTTTTTTATTTTTATAGTGTTTCAAAAAACAAATTTAATTATTTAAGGTAAACTTTGTTAATAATTATTCAAAAAATGAATCTTCAAGAATAATTTATTTAATAAATTTGTAAAAATTTTCAAAAACACAACACACACCTATAAATAATGAATAGTATTACAAACGATATCAAAATTATTAAAAATGAAACTTCAAAAATTAATGAAGTAGATTTTGAAAACTTAACTTTCGGTAACACATTTACGGATCACATGTTAATTTGTGATTTCAGAAATGGAGTTTGGGAACAACCTGTAATTAAGGCTTACGAACCATTTACAATTGATCCATCTGCAAAAGTTTTCCATTACGGACAAGCTATTTTTGAAGGTATGAAAGCGTATAAAGATGCTAATGATGACGTTTGGTTATTTCGTCCAGATGAAAATCATACGCGTTTTAACAAAAGTGCGGTTCGTATGGCTATGCCTGAAATACCTGAGAATATCTTTATTGACGGATTAAAAACATTATTAAATATAGAGAAAGATTGGGTAAAATTCGGAAACGGAAACTCATTATATATCAGACCATTTATGATTGCGATTGGAAGTGGTGTAATTGCACAACCTTCTTCTCAATATCGTTTTATGATTATTCTTTCGCCAGCTAAATCTTATTATTCTGGAGAAGTTAAAGTAATTATTGCAGAACATTTTAGTCGTGCTGCAAATGGTGGAATTGGTGCTGCAAAAGCGGCTGGAAATTATTCAGCTCAGTTTTATCCAACAAAATTAGCTAACGATCAAGGTTTTCAACAAATTATTTGGACGGATGATGCTACACATACAAAATTAGAAGAAGCTGGAACAATGAATGTATTTTTCAGAATTGGAGATACTTTATTAACAGCGCCAACTTCGGAAAGAATTTTAGATGGTGTAACGAGAAAATCCGTTTTAGATATTGCTAAAAGAGATAATATTGCTACAGAGGTTCGTCCAGTTTTAGTAGAAGAATTAGTAGCTGCTGCGAAAAACGGAACGTTAAAAGAAATTTTTGGAGCTGGAACGGCTGCGGTTATTAATCCAATTATTGGTTTTTCATTCAGAGATGAATATTTCGAATTACCAAAATTAGAAAATTCTTTTGCTTTAGAAATTAAAGAAAAATTAAACAACATTCAATACAAATTAGCTGAGGATACATTTAATTGGACAGTTAAAATTTAATTCAACTTACATAAAATTAAAAATGCCTTTGACAATCAAAGGCATTTTTTTTATTTTAATATTTCTTCAAAATTGGGTTTAAAGTAATTTGGACCTTTCATCACTTTACCATCTTCACGATAAATTGGTTTTCCATCTTCACCTAATTTACTCATATTACTTCTCTGAATTTCATCAAAAACTGATTCCATTTTATGTTGTAATCCGTGTTCTAAAATCGTACCGCATAAAATGTACAACATATCGCCTAAAGCATCTGCAATTTCAACAATATCATTGTTTTGAACGGCTTCTAAATACTCTTCATTTTCTTCCTTCATCAATTCAAAACGAAGGTTGTTTTTTTGTTCACCCAAATCGGCTTTCATTTCAGTACTTACTCCTAATCCGTAAGTGGTATGAAATAATTTCACAGCATCTAATTGTTTTTGCATAATATATGTTTTAGCATTATTTTAAATTTATTTTGGCCACGAATATTCGAATACTTATTTATTGAATTTAAAAATTTTATTCGAATAAATTTCCGACAAAGTCGAAACTAATTTTTAATCTTAACATTAAATTCGATAATTCGTGGCAAACTTTTTTTGAAAAATTTTAATGCCATAAAATTATATTTTAAATATTGTAATCCTTAAATTTGTTGAAAATTTTATCAACATGTTTTCACAAGGACAAACTATTTTCGCCATTTTATTTGCAATTGCTTTTATCATAATCATCGTTTTTATGTATCTAAAAGACAAAAGCATTCACAAACAACAATATAAAGGTGTGAAATGGGTGTTATTAGGATTTTTACTATTTATTTTATTCTTATTCTTAATTAAAGGCTACATAAAAGAATAATTTATTTATATTTGGTTTTTAGAATCAGGGTAAATGAAAATTTTCAAATATTTAACGCTTTTATTTCTACTTTTCCTTCTGGCATTTGTAGTTTTTGTTGCAACTCAACCAGCGACTTATCAAATTACGAAACAAAAAGAAATTGATTCACCTACTGCAGTAGTGTTTGAATACGTTAACGATTTTTCAAATTGGAGCGATTGGCAACAATTTAATAAAGACGAAAACTTCACTTTTACCACTTCTGAAAATACGATTGGAGAAAAATCTTTCGTAAAATGGGATGCTAACACTAAAATTGCAACTACATACGCACAAAAAGATTCTATTGTTCAAGACTATATTGAAAGTACAAACAAACAAACCTTACACTGGAAATTCAAAAAAACTAAAACTGGAACTTTAGCTTTAGTAACAATTAAAGGAGATTTAACCTTTAAAGAAAAAATATATTCTGTTTTAAATGGTGGAATCACGAGTTATGTTGGACCACAAATTGAAGAAAGTTTGGTTAAAATCAACAATTATTTAGTGAATGAATTAGGTAATTTTGATATAAAAGTACAAGGTTTAGTGAACCGACCAGAAACCATTTTTATTGAGCAAAAAGATTCGTGTTTAGTGAAAGATTTTCCTAAGAAATCTAAAGCTTTACTCACTACAATGAAAACTTTTATTAAAAGTAATGACATTGAAACTTTAGGTGTTCCGTTTGTTATTTTTTATAACAGTCCAAATGGAAATACAATGAAATATTCTATGTGTGTTCCTGTCAGAGATGAAATTTTAACCACACCAGAAAGTCAAATTAAAGGAAACAGTTTCGAATCCTTTTTAGCAGTTAAAACCATTTTAAAAGGCGATTATTCGCACATGAAAAATGCTTGGTCAAAAGCAAGAAATTATATAGCTGAAAATAAATTCACGGAAGACAAAGCGTCTGTTTATATGGGGATTTATAAGAAATCGGCACCAGAAGTTAGCGAACCTTCTAAATGGGAAACTGAAATTTACATTCCAATTGTAAAGAAAAAACCAAAACCAAGAAGAAAAGTGGCAACAGATAGTACTGCTGCTCCTATTGCTGCACCTGTTGAGTAGTTTTTAATATATTTAAAAATGAAATTTATTACTATTAAAAATGTTTTTGAAGAAAAAAATAATGAATTAATTCATAATAAAAACACCAGAAAACATAAAAAGGAAAAATTTGATTTTAGAAAATATTTTGAAAAAAAATTAACTGGAGGCTAAGTATTTTTGAATGTGAAATTCCACCAACAATGGATTTTTCATATTATATGCCAGCAGAAAAATTAACCGAAGAAATAACCAGTGATTTTATAATTTCTGAACTTAATTTCAAAAACATATTTGATTTTGAGTACTTTCCAAATGAAGGAGATTATTTTAATATATATTATAAGTATACTCAAAATGAGTTAAAAAATAAATTTAGAACACCTTTATATAGTGATTTTATGTGTTTCATCTATACAAACGGAAAATGGGATAATGATTTTTATAGAGGAGAAGTAATAGCAAAAGAAATTTTCGAAGGAATTGTTGAAGAATAAACCCATTCACTAATAGCAGTTTTAAGTATTAAAACAATCTATTTACTCATCTCCACAGTAATCATATTATTTGTCATTTTTGGACCAAAGCTTTTCACTTTTGTCGTACACAAAACATATAGATTAGTATTAAAAACGGGAACAATTGTTGTTGGATAACGTTTTAATGAATCGGTGATTTTTACAGCGTAACCCTTTTCTTCAGGAATAAAATTGGCTTTCAATTGCAGTAAATACTGATCTTCACAAATATTATAAAACCATCTTTCTTCTGAATTTGCTAATGTAACTCTGTAGTTTTTCGCAAATGATAAAGTTTTATCTTTATTGATTAAACTAAATTCGTTATTTGTGTTTAACATTTCATTTCCGTTATTATCCACTAAAGTAATTTGTAAACCATCTATAATTTTCTTTGTAGTTGCATCAATTGGATTAGCTACTAAATAGGTTGTAAAATCGTAGCCACAATGAGGTAAACCATCTTGCGAAAAGCAGAAAGTAGTGAACAATAGGAATAGAAATAATTTCTTCATATATAAAAATGGCTCGCAAAATACGAGCCAAAGTTAATTGAAATTGTATACAAACCCAAATCTATTACATTTGTGGTGTAGTTAAATAAGCATATATTTTTTCACGTTGTTCATCAGAAATTTTAGCTTTCTTTTGCATACGTAATACAATTGGAGTCCATTCTTGAGGTGTAAAACTATTTGGATTAAACAATTCGTGACATTTTGCACAATTCATTCCGTATAAACTTTTTCCTTCAGCTAAAACTTCTCTAGTAATAACTAATTTTTCTTTAACAGGTTCAGCAGCAACTGCAACTGAATCTGATGCTGCCGCTTTTTTAGCCGTACAACCATAAGCAAAAGCTAAAGCTAATAATCCAATTATAAATTTTGTTTTCATCTTTATATTTTTAGTTTTTCAAATATAAAAAAAATCCGTTCCGATTTAGAATCGAAACGGATTTTAACATTTATTTTTTTACTCAATTCTTACTGAATACTAAAAACTGAATACTTCTAGCTATTATTTAACGTCCATTAATTCTACGTCAAATACTAAAGTAGCATTAGGTGGAATTACTCCTCCAGCACCACTACTTCCATAACCTAAGTAAGATGGAATGACAAAACGAGCTTTATCTCCAACTTGTAACAAAGCAATACCTTCGTCCCAACCTTCAATAACTTGTCCAACTCCTAATTGAAAATCAATTGGTTGTTTTCTTTTGTATGATGAATCAAATACTTGACCGTTTTCTAAAGCACCTTGATAGTGAACAGAAACTTTTTTACCTTTTTCAGCTTGTTTACCACTACCCTTTTGAATAATTTGGTAACGTAAACCACTTTCCGTTTTTGAAAAACCAGCAGCTAATTTTTCCATAGCATCTTCAGCAGCTTGTTTTTGTAAAGACATTCTTTTTTCGCGACCACCTTTAAAAGAAATGAATTCTTCAATAGCATTCCATTTTTCAGCTTCAGCTCCAACTCTAATGATTTCAATAGAATCTAAAGAATCATTTCCAGCTACTGCATCAACTACATCTTGACCTTCTACAACATGACCAAAAACAGTATGTTTACCGTCTAACCAATTTGTTGGAACGTGCGTAATGAAAAACTGAGATCCATTAGAACCTGGTCCTGAATTTGCCATAGACAAAACACCTGGTTTGTCATGTTTTAATTCTGGGTGAAATTCATCATCAAATTGGTAACCTGGTCCACCAGTTCCTTGTCCTTGTGGGCAACCACCTTGGATCATGAAATCTGGAATAACTCTATGGAATTTTAAACCATTATAAAAAGGTTGTCCCATTGGTTTTGCTTTGTTTTCTAATTGGCCTTCAGCCAAACCTACAAAGTTTCCAACTGTTCCAGGCGTTTTATCGTGAGTTAACTTTACTAAAATGGCACCTTTTGCTGTATTAAATTTAGCGTAAATTCCGTCTTGCATTGCTTTTATTTTTTAAATTAAAGTGCAAATTTACTACTTTTTTAACTATATTTGATTGGTTTTTAACCAAAAAATAACATCTCAAAATGAATTCAGAAAACTACCTTCAAATTAATAAACAGACATGGAACAGTAAAGTTACCATTCATGTTGATTCCGATTTTTACGAACAAGAAAATTTCATTAACGGAAAAATCACGTTACCACAAACCGATTTAGAAGCTCTTGGCGAGGTTTCTGGAAAAAGAATTTTGCATTTGCAATGTCATTTTGGACAAGATAGTTTGTCTTTGGCGAGATTAGGTGCAAAAGTTACAGGAATTGATTTTTCAGAAGAAGCAGTTGCTAAAGCCAAAGCTTTAAATGACAAATTAGGTTTAGATGCCGAATTTATTTGTTGTGATGTGTACGATACTTTACAACACATTACTGAAAAATATGATATTGTATATACTAGTTATGGAACAATTGGCTGGTTACCCGATTTAGATAAATGGGCTTCAGTAATTAGTGGAGCATTAAAACCAAATGGAAAATTAGTATTTTTTGAATTTCATCCTGTCGTTTGGATGTACGATAATGATTTTAAAGAAGTCTTCTATAATTACTTCAAATCTGAACCTATTTATGAAGAAGAATCTGGAACTTATGCAGATAGAAGCATTGAAGTAGAACATAAATCAATCACTTGGAATCATAGTTTAAGTGAAGTGTTTCAATCTCTTCTTAAACAAAACATTACTATCAAAAGTTTTAAAGAATTTGACTATTCAAATTATAACTGTTTTAGTCAAACTGAAGAATTTGAACCAGGCAAATTTCGCATACAAAAATTCGGAAATAAAATTCCGATGATGTATGGGATTATTGGGGAATTAGGGAGTTAAAAACTTAAATATTTTATGATCAACAATTTTAAAGCAGGCTGTACAAATTTTCACAATAAAGGAAATAATTTTATTATTGAAAAAACAAATAGTACTCTAATAACCGAAAATATATTTTTAGGAGTTTTTTGCTTATTTTCTTTTATCTTTTTTATTCTAGTGTTACTTACAGAAGAAATTAAATATCTAGCATTAATTCCTTTATGTATTGGTTTATTTTTTCTGCGAATTTTTTTATGGAAATTTAGAGGTAAAGAAATTATTACCATTAATAAAAATTACCTTACAATAAAGAAAACTGGAAGTTTTTTAATGTTTATTAAAAAATTCGAACTAAGAAAAATTAAAAATTTAACAAGTTTAAGAATTGAATCCAATATTTTCAAAAATAGAGGATTAGGCATGGAATTCGAACAAATGATGTCATTTCATTTAGAATTATTTGGCATGAATTCGAATGGTATTTCTTTTAAATATGACAATATTTCAATTGCTATATTAGAAAATACGTCTGAAGTTGAAAAAGAAAAAATAATAGAAGAAATAAACTTACGATTAAACATAAAACCTTAGCGACTTAGTGTCTTCCTGGTAAAAAAAAAATAAAACTTAGCAACTTAAAAAATGAAATCAATCTTCAATAAAGCAGACAATCAAGAAATTATAAATAGAATTCATTCATTATCACCCGAATCACAAGCATTATGGGGAAAAATGAGTGTAGATCAAATGTTAAAACACATTAACGATGCTGTTCTTGTATCATTTAATGAAAAACCTTTAAAAGTTCCTTTTGTTTTTAAAATTTTAGGGCGATTAATGAAAGGTTCTGTTCTCAAGAAACCTGAATTTGCTAAAAACAGTCCAACAGCAAAAGAATTCAAATACGCTGAGAACTTTGAATTTGAAACCGTAAAAAATGAATTGATTACCAATTTTTCAAGATTTCAACAAGGTGAACAAGCTATAACATGCAAAAACCATCCTTTTTGGGGAAAAATGAATGCTGAAGATTGGAATAATTTGCAATGGAAACATGTAGACCATCATTTAAGACAATTTGGAGTTTAATTATTTGTTTCAAGTTTAAAGTTTCAGGTTTTTGTTGTTTATCTTTGTAACTATTTATAACTCCAAACTAATTACTAAATACTCCAAACTTAAAAATATGCGCGTAGATATTATTACCGTTTTACCAGAATTAATAAGAAGTCCGTTTGAAGGTTCGATGATGAAAAGAGCTATTGATAAAGGCTTGGTAGAAGTTCATTTTCACAATTTACGCGATTATAGTACAAACAAACAGAAAAGTGTGGACGATTACCAATTTGGCGGAGGCGCTGGAATGGTAATGAATATTCAACCTATTGACGATTGCATTACCCAACTAAAAAGCGAACGCGAATACGATGAAATCATTTACATGACTCCAGATGGAGAAACGTTAAACCAAAAAATGGCGAATTCGATGTCGATGTTAGGGAATTTAATTATTTTATGTGGTCATTATAAAGGTGTAGATCAAAGGGTTCGTGATATGCATATTACCAAAGAAATTTCAATTGGCGATTATGTATTGTCTGGTGGCGAATTAGGTGCTGTAATTTTATGCGATGCCTTATTCCGATTGATTCCAGGTGTGTTGAGTAATGAAACTTCGGCGTTAACGGATAGTTTTCAAGATAATTTATTATCACCTCCAATTTATACTCGTCCAGCTGAATATAAAGGGATGAAAATTCCAGACATTTTATTGAGCGGTAATTTCCCAGAAATTGAAAAATGGCGCGAACAAAAAGCCTACGAACATACAATGGCAAGACGACCAGATTTATTGGAAGAATAAAATAATTTCTCCAATGTTAGAAATAGAGAAAATTCATAAAGTATTAATTTTTGTTGAAAAAAATTTCAATAGAAATATTAGTGTAGAAGAATTAGAAGCTATTTCAAATTATTCTTACAGAAATATTCAACGTATTTTTAAAAAAATTTTCAAGGAAAACATTGGCGAATTTCAAAAAAGAGTACGCCTTGAAAAGGGTTTCAAAAGATTAATTTATTCAACAGAATCTATTTCCGATATTTCAATTGATATTGGCTACGAAAGTAATCAAGCCTTTTCAAAAGCTTTCAAAAATAAGTTCAAAATAACTCCAAACGAAGCACGTCAAAATAAAGAAAATATTTTCAATAACTTTATTGAAGAAAAAAGACATTCAAAAATAGATTCTAAAACTATATATCTTGATAAAATTGAAGTTCAATATAAATTATTAGTTACGAATGATTATGATAACGAAATCATAGATAATTTATGGGATATCATTTATGATCAAAACAAAAACAATACAAAAATTTCCTATTTTGGAGTTATAATAGACCAACCACTAATTTCAATACCTAATAAAAGTAGGTATGAAGCTTGTTTTGGTACTGGAAACGAAAAAATAAAAAACTACAATTCTAAATTTATTTTCGGTGGAAAATATATAAAATATACGCATTTTGGAAGTTATGATACCATTTTAGAAACCTATCGTTTATTATATTTTGATTGGCTTTTTAATCAACAATATGAAATAAATGCAACGCCAATTATAGAACATTATGAGTTTGGTTCTATTAACACAACAAATGAAGAAGATTATATCACTCATATTTTAGTCCCTATAAAATAATTAAAGTTGTCCATTTTGGACAATACTCCTATTTCAACAATAAATATTTTTGTCATAACCTTAAATACAACACATTATGACCAAAATCAAACTGTTAAACATTATTATTTGCTTGTCTTTTTCAAGCTTAAATGCGCAAACCTACACTTTTCCTGATGAAGCTGAACTACACGAAGGCACTTGGCTACAATGGCCTCATCAATATGAATACGGAATGACGTTTAGAAATGAAAATGATGCCACTTGGGTAGCTATGACAAACGCTTTACAAGCCAACGAAAAAGTGCATATTATTGCTTACAATAACACGGAAAGAACCAGAATTACGAGTTTACTTACTACAGCAGGTATCCCATTAACAAATGTAGATTTCAAAATTTTTCAAACTAATGATGTTTGGGTTAGAGACAATGGACCAATCTATGTTAGAAATTCATCTGGTCAATTAGTGATTCAAGATTGGGGCTTTAATGGCTGGGGTGGTGATTATAATTTTAGTAAATGCAACCCAATTCCAACAAATATCGCTACGGCTACTGGGGCAACAGTGATAAACTTAAATAGTGTTATGACAGTTGAAGGTGGTTCATGGGAAATGGATGGCGCAGGAACTTTTTTAGCTACAAAAAGCGCTATTTTAGCACAAACCAACCCAACTACTCCAACAGGAATAAACGCCTTACGAAATGTTGGAATGACAGAAGCACAAGCCAATGCCATTTTTAGTCAATATTTAGGAGCTACAAAATTTATTTGGTTAGATGGTTGGTTTAGTCAAGACGACATAACAGACGCACATATAGATGGCTTTGCAAAATTTGCCCCTGGAAATAAATTAGTTACAATGAGTCAAGCGGATCTATTGTATTGGGGAGTTCCACAAACTGATATAAATATATTATATGCAGCGACCAATGCAAATAATGTTCCATATACAATTGTTACAATTCCGTTAACAGCAAATAATGTTTCTAAAACTAACGGAACAAATTTAGGATATAAAGGAAGTTATGCTAATTATTATGTAGCCAATAATCGCGTGTTAGTTCCAAATTATAACGATCCAAATGATGCTGTTGCCAATACTATAATTGCAGGATTATATCCTGGAAGAACTGTTGTTGGAATTGATGTAAGGAATTTATACGGTAATGGTGGAATGGTTCATTGTGTGACGCAACAACAACCCGCTTCTGGAACTTTGGGTTCTTCAAGTTATGACATTGATGATGAAGAAATTTTAATTTATCCAAATCCGACAGATGATTATATAAATATCGAATTAGACCATTTTGAATATAAAGATTTACAAATTGAAATTTCAGATATCAATGGAAAAACCATAAAAAGATTCGATTCAAACATTGAAGCAGAAATTCTAAAAATAAACATAGAAGACTTAAAATCAGGAATTTATTTCTTAAATTTATTTGAAAATTCAGAAAAAATTTATTCAAAAAAGATAATTATTAATTAAACACAACTCCCAAATGAAATCTTTAAAAATTTTAACCATCATAACAACATCTCTTTTGTTTTCGTGCGGAGGAGAAGATGAAATACAAGAAGAAACACCAATCAATACAACTGTTCAATATACTTTTCCTGATGAAAGTGAAACACACGAAGGAACTTGGTTACAATGGCCACATCATTACGAATATGGTTTAGAGTATCGTAATAGTTTAGACGCCACTTGGGTAGCTATGGCAAATGCTTTGCAATCAAATGAAAAAGTACACATAATTGCGTACAATACTACCGAGCAAGCTAGAATTACAACTTTATTAAATAACGCTTCTGTTCCGTTAACAAATATCGATTTCAAAATTCATGAAACAAATGATGTTTGGGTTAGAGATAACGGACCAATATTTGCAAAAAATTTATCTGGTACAATTGTGATTCAAGATTGGGGGTTTAATGGTTGGGGTGGAAAACACAATTTTACAAAATGCGACCCAATTCCAACTTTTATTGGAACAAGTTTAGGGAAAACTGTTGTAAATGTTCCAATGATAAATGAAGGAGGTTCTGTAGAACTTGACGGAAATGGTGTGTTGATGGCTACAAGAAGTTCTGTTATTAGTCAGAGTCCAGCAAATTCTGTTAGAAATAGCGGAATGTCACAAGCTCAAGCAGAAGCGAATTTTAAAAAATATTATGGTGCTACAAAAGTTATTTGGCTAGAAGGTGGATTTAGTGCTGAGGATGTTACTGACATGCATATTGATGGTGTTGCAAAATTTGTTCCTGGAAATAAAATGGTTACCATGAGCAATGCAGATTTATTGACTTGGGGTTTAACTCAAGATGATATAAACATTTTATATAACGCTTCAAATACTAACAATCAAGTTTATACAAAGACGTATTTACCATTAACTCAAAATAATGTTATAACAACTAATGGTACAAATTTAGGCTACAAAGGTTGTTATATAAATTACTATGTTGCCAACGGAAAAGTACTAGTTCCAAATTATAACGATCTGAATGATGTCATTGCAAATAATTTAATTGCAGCGCTTTACCCAGGAAGAACAGTTGTAGGTATAGATGTTAGAAATTTATACGAAAATGGAGGAATGATTCATTGCGTTACACAACAACAACCCCAGTAATAAACAAAAAATCCCGAGCAAAACTCGGGATTATCTATATTATTAAATTCGTAAATCTAAAATCTATACTCATAAATTAAGAATACATTTTAGTACGTAATTCTTTAATTTTATCATCTTCTAAATATTCATCAAATGTCATGTAACGATCAATTACACCACTTGGAGTAATTTCTAAAATTCTGTTTCCAACAGTTTGTGCAAATTCGTGATCATGTGTAGTTAATAAAATAGAACCTTTAAAATTATTTAACGAGTTGTTAAATGCTGTAATTGATTCTAAGTCTAAGTGGTTTGTTGGTTCGTCTAACATTAAAACGTTAGCTCTAATCATCATCATACGAGACAACATACAACGCACTTTTTCTCCTCCAGAAAGGACGTTACATTTTTTCAAAGCTTCTTCACCAGAGAAAATCATTTTTCCTAAGAAACCACGAACGTAAACTTCATCGCGTTCTTCTTCAGTCTTCACCCATTGGCGTAACCAATCTACTAAATTTAAATCAACGTGATCAAAAAAGCTGTGATTTTCAACTGGTAAATAGGATTGTGTAGTCGTAACTCCCCAATCGAAAGTACCAGAATCGGCAGTTTTTAATCCGTTTAAAATATCGTAAAAAGCAGTTGTAGCACGAGAATCTTTAGAAAAAACGACAATTTTATCGCCTTTAGCCATATTTAAATGCACATCTTTAAATAGCAATTCTCCATCTTGAGTCGCAGATAAGTTTTGCACATTTAAAATTTGATCACCTGCTTCACGCTCGGTTTCAAAAATAATGGCAGGATATCTTCTACTTGATGGTTTAATTTCATCTAAGTTTAATTTTTCAATCATTTTCTTACGAGAAGTTGCCTGTTTTGATTTTGCAACATTGGCACTAAAACGACGAATAAATTCTTCTAATTCGGCCTTTTTCTCTTCTGCTTTTTTGTTTTGTTGTGCTTTCTGACGAGCTGCTAACTGACTACTTTCGTACCAGAATGTATAGTTACCAGAATAGTGTGTAATTTTCGCAAAGTCAATATCAGAAATATGTGTACAAACCGCATCTAAAAAGTGACGGTCATGCGATACAACTAATACTGTATTTTCATAATTAGCTAAGAAATTTTCTAACCAACCGATGGTTTCAAAATCCAAATCGTTGGTAGGCTCATCCATAATTAAAACATCAGGATTACCAAATAAAGCTTGCGCTAATAACACACGAACTTTAAGCTTTCCTTCTAATTCGCCCATTGCAGTATAATGATGTTCTGCACCAATTTCTAAATTTGATAATAAGGAAGCGGCATCACTTTCGGCATTCCAACCGTTCATTTCATCAAATTTCAATTGCAACTCACCTATTCTATCAGCATTTTTATCATCATAATCCGCATATAAAGCATCCATTTCAGATTTTATGGCGTGTAATGTTTTATTTCCAATCAATACCGTATCTAAAACCGTGTATTCATCAAACATATTGTGGTTTTGGTTTAAAACCGACATACGTTTTCCAGGTTCTAAAATAACTCTACCCGCAGTAGGATCCATTTCACCGGCAATTATTTTTAAAAATGTTGATTTTCCAGCACCATTAGCACCAATAATTCCGTAACAGTTTCCTTGCGTGAAAGTAGTATTTACTTCGTCGAATAAAATTCTTTTACCAAATTGTACCGATAAATTAGAAATTGTAAGCATGTATTTTATGTTTTAATTTGCGGCAAAATTAACAAAAACCAACGAGTTTTCACAGTTTTTATTCTTATAATTCTATTACCTATTTTTAACGCTACGTTAACATGAATACTATTTTGAAACAAATATATTTGTTACGATGATAAAAGAACCCTCTATGTTAAAAAAATACTCTTATATTAATTTTATTTTACTCTCCTTTCTGCTTACATCGATGACCTCATGTAAAGATGGTATGATTGGTGGCAATCATGTAGCCTACTTTGGTGGTGAAATTGAAAATCCAAAAAATAATTTTGTTGTTTTTATGAAAAATGATAAAGTTATGGATACTTTTTATTTAGATAAAGACAATCGGTTTTTTCATAAATTCGATTCATTAACACCCGGATTATACAGTTTTAAACATGATCCAGAATATCAATATGTATTTTTTGATAAAAACGACAGCATTATGGTTCGTTTAAATTGTAATGATTTTGACAATACTTTAATGTTTTGTGGAAGAGGTGATGAAAAAAATAATTTCATGATGGAATTGTTTTTAAAAGACATTGATTTGAAAAACAATATGTTTGACGTTTATGAAAAAGACGAAAAAGTTTTTTCAAAATATATAGATTCATCGTATCAAAATACGACTAAATTATATAACAAAAGAAAATCTTTCATCAATTGGTCAGAAGAATTTGATGAGATTGCAAAAGCAAATATTGAACTAAACTATGCTTATAAAAAAGAAGTTTTCCCAATTGTACATGAATATAAAACGGGTAACAGCATCAAAACGAAATTACCAAAATCATATTATAGCTACAGAAATAAAATTGATGTAAACAAACCAAATTTATTACATTATTCGCCTTTTATTAACTACATGACAAGTATGTTAAACAATATTGTTTTGACGGACTGTAAAGGTCATTTAGATGATATGAGTTTAGAAAACAATATTAAAAAACTACAAATTGCAGATACATTAATTAAAGACAAATACGTTAAAAATTTAGTGATGAATAATGTTGCTAATATGTATTTGTTATCCGATCAATGTTCTGTGAATAATGGCAAATTTTTTAATTTATATTCTAAGATGGTTTCAGATGAAAAAATGAAATCAAAAGTAATGCAAACAGCTGAAAACATTAAAAAACTTAAAACTAATAATGTGCTCCCTAATGTGACTTTATTAGATGTGAATAAAAAGCAAGTAAAAATTAAAGACTTACTTAGTAAGAAAACGATTATTTATTTTTGGACGAAGCAAGCAGAAACGCATGCTATTTATTCTCATAAAAAAGTAGATGAACTTAAAGCAAAGTATCCAGATATTCAATTCATTGCTATTAATATTCATAATTCACAAGAAGATTGGACAAAAGAAATTAAAGCTAAAAACTATACTAATTCAATTGAATTACGAGCGACAGATTTTGAAGAATTAAAAGAAAAATGGGTAATCAACAGAGTATATCGAACCATAATTATAAATAAAAACGGGACTATAAATGATGCTTTTGTAAGTATGTTTGATGTTAATTTTGAAAGCAATTTGAAGTAGACAATCAGATGCTGAAACAAGTTCAGCAAGACAAAATAAAAAAAGGCGTTCAAATCATATGAGCGCCTTTTTTTATTATTGTTAAGAAAGTATTATTTATTTCCTTTTTCGTAATCTGCTACAAACTGAGCAATTCCGATATCTGTCAAGGGATGTTTTAATAATCCCATAATTGATGATAATGGTCCGGTCATAACATCTGCACCAATTTTCGCACAGTTTACAACGTGCATGGTGTGACGTACAGAAGCCGCTAAAATTTGAGTTTCGAAACCATAGTTGTCATAAATTTGACGAATTTCATCAATTAAATTTAAACCATCTGTTGAAACATCATCTAAACGACCTAAAAATGGAGAACAATAAGTTGCACCAGCTTTAGCAGCTAACAAAGCTTGTCCAGCTGAAAATATTAAAGTTACATTCGTTTTGATTTCTCTATCTGAAAAATATTTACACGCTTTAATTCCTTCTTTAGTCATTGGTAATTTTACTACGATTTGTTCGTGTAAATCTGCCAACTCTTCTCCTTCTTTAATCATGCCTTCAAAGTCAAGTGCATTTACTTCTGCACTTACATCGCCATCCACTAAATTACAAATATCTACATAATGTTTTAAGATATTATTTTTTCCAGTAATACCTTCTTTAGCCATTAATGATGGATTTGTAGTCACTCCATCCAAAATTCCTAAAGCTTGTGCTTCTGCGATGTCTTTTAAATTTGCTGTATCAATAAAAAATTTCATTTTCTGTATATTTAATTAAGTTGACTTGTATTCTTTTTACAAAATTACGATATAAAACTTCAATATCAAGTTTCAATTATAATTTATAATGATTCATTAATATTTTTTCGTACATTTTATCTGGAAGAATTCTTTTTAAAACGATGGAGAATTTCTGCATAAAAGCTCCAACTTTATAATGAATTTCTGGGTTTTTAGTTTCGATAATTTGATGAATTGCAATAGCCATTTCAATTGGATTACTTCCGCCAGTAACGTGTTCATTCATCATATCTAATTGCGTTTGATATAATTTTTCGTAAGCAGAACCTTTGATAACGGGTGCATGAAATCTTCTTGAAGCAATATCTGTTGCAAAATCTCCTGGAGCAACGTTTGTGATATGAACTCCGAAGGCTTTTGTTTCCATTCGTAACGATTCGGTAATTAATTCTAAAGCACCTTTTGAAGACGAATAAATACTTCTGAAAGGCAATCCCATATAACCTGCAATGGAAGTTATATTTATAATTAAACCACTTTTTTGAGTACGCATTTGTGGTAAAACCGCTTTCATAGTTTCTATGGGTCCGAATACATTAGTTTCAAAATTATTTTTAATTTCTTCTAATGGAATTTCTTCTAACGGTCCAGTAATTCCTACTCCGGCGTTATTGATTAACACATCGATTCTTCCTTCAAATTCTAAAACTTTTGCAATACAAGCTTGAATTGAATCTGAATTTCGTACATCTAAATCGACTAATTTTATTTTTGAATTCGAAACGGTTGAAGCATTCCTACTAGTTCCATAAACTACAAAACCTTTTTCTAATAAGAATTCACCTATGGCTTTTCCAATTCCGGATGAGCCACCAGTAATAAGTATGACTTTTTTCATTATAAAATATACAAAATATAAATACTAAATACTACCAAAACAAACAAGAAAATTAAACTGTTTAAAAAATAAACAACAACTAACTTCACTATATTTTTAAGTTTAGATTCTTGATAAAAACACACAAAAGCCTTTATAAATAGAAAATTTAAATACAAATAGATTAAGCCTATAAAGACACCATTGGTTTCGTAATTAAAAAACCCTAAAATTTGATTGATAATTGTGGTGATACACAACAACAACAAAAAAGAAGAAAAATAGTGAAAAGTAAAAATACCATGATCAAAATACCACCATTTCTTTTTATTATGTGTTATCCATAACGATAAGGCAAAAAAGGGCATAACTAAGAATAAAAACTTAGGCAGATTCTGAAACACCTTTTGTAGTACTTTTTGAAAGATTTGTTCTTCAGTATAATTGTCTTCTAATTTATTCATTTTCCTACTTAAATAAGATTCATTCAATTTAACATGAACCGTATTTTTATTAAGTTCTTTCTCTTCTAATTCATTATCTACTTGAACTTCTGTTTGACCTAATTCTGGATTTAATTCGTGTTCTAATTCTTTAAAAGTAAAAGAACTAAAAATAATGAAAGAAATAATATTTATAAAAATAAACAATCGTACAGGAGCCATGAAGGCTTTGCGCTTTCCTGACAAATAAACTAATGAAAGTTTTTCTGGTGCATATAACAAATACTTTAATGCTTTCCAAAAACTACTTTCATAATGTACTAAATCCTCTAGAAAATGGGTAAATAAATAATGAAAAGATTTTTTGGTTTCTGTGTTTTCTTGTCCGCACGTAGGGCAAAAACGTAATTTTACTTCATCTCCACAGTTTTGGCAAGTGGTATCTTCTCTTAATTTTCCGTGACTCATTTCTTTTTATTTAGATGCTGTAAAACTAAATAAAAAAAACCGATTCAAGAAATAGAATCGGTTTAGAAAACTTATAATAATTGTAAAATATTTATAAAACTTTGCTTTGACACATAAAGTTAGTTCTTGGTAATTCTGTTTTAGCAATGGCATTAAATCCACCATCAATTTCAGAGAAATTTCTATAACCACGAGCTTGCAAAATAGAAGCGGCAATCATACTACGATAACCTCCTGCACAATGCAAGAAAAAGTGTTCGTTTGGATTGATGTCTTTCACCCAGTTATTGATATAAGCTAGAGGTTTGCTATAAGCATCTTCTAGGTGTTCTGCTTCGTACTCACCTTCTTTTCTAACATCAATAATTGTGCTTTCGCCTATTTTTGCTTCTTTTTCAAATTGTTCAGCTGAAATTCTGTTTACTGTATCAACATCAAAACCAGCAGCTTTCCATGCTTCAAAACCGCCTTTTAAGTGACCTAAAATGTTATCAAAACCTACACGAGATAATCTTGTAACTGTTTCTTCTTCTTTTCCTAAATCTGTAACTAAAACAATAGGTTGATTTACGTCAGCAATTAAAGCACCAACCCATGGAGCAAAATCTCCATTAATTCCAATGTTTATTGCTTGAGGAACAAATCCTTTTGCAAAATCACCGCTATTTCTTGTATCTAAAATTAAGGCTCCAGAATCTTCTACAATTGCTTCAAATTCATTAGCGCTAATTTCTTTCATTCCGTTATTCAAAACATTCTCAAAACTTGGAATTCCTTTTTTATTCATGGCAACGTTCATTCCAAAATATGCTGGAGGAGGCAATAAGCCATCTGTAACTTCTGAAATAAATTCTGCTTCAGTCATGTTGGCACGCAATGCATAATTTTTTTCTTTTTGTTCTCCAATTGTTGAAACCGTTTCTTTACTCATGTTTTTTCCACAAGCAGAACCTGCTCCGTGTGCGGGATAAACAATTACATCATCACCTAAAACCATTACTTTATTTCGTAACGAATGAAATAAAATTCCAGCCAATTCATCTTGTGTCATTGATGCTGCTTTTTGAGCTAAATCTGGTCGACCAACATCTCCAATAAATAAAGTATCACCAGAAAATAATGCATGATCTTTTCCGTTTTCATCGATTAATAAATAACACGTACTTTCCATCGTATGACCCGGTGTATGCAAAACTTTAATTTTGATATTTCCAACTTCGAAAATTTGTTCATCTTTTGCGGAAATGATTTCAAAATCGGGATTTGCATTTGGTCCATATACAATTGAAGCGCCAGTTTGTTTGCTTAAATCTAAATGTCCAGAAACGAAATCGGCATGAAAATGCGTTTCAAAAATATATTTTAATTTTACATTATCATTTGATAATCTTGTGATATATGGAGTTGTTTCACGTAAGGGATCAATAATAGCAGCTTCACCATTTGAAGCAATATAATAGGCACCTTGAGCCAAACATCCTGTATAAATTTGTTCTATATTCATTTGTACTTTTCAATTAAAAAACTAACACAAATTTAGTTCTATTTTTTAAATAAAATTGTGATATATATCATTTATGTAAAATTTGTGTATTGGTATTTACTTTTGCAAATTATTATTAATATCGATTTTATTAGATCATTTTTTCTCGAAAAACTCATCATCACTGTGAAAAAATGCAGTTAACCAAATTACTCTTGATAAACGCATAATCCAAGGTTGCAGAATAATTAAGAAAAAGATGTTTATCGGCAACCACCAAAAAATCTCTTTATTTTGTAGCGTATACCCCGTGACAAAAACCCAAATTGCAAATGTTATTAAAGAAAAACCAACTGTTAATCCATAACTTACATAACCTGTTCCTTGAAAAAAACCAGGTTCAATTTCTGTTCTTTGTCCGCACACACTACATCTTTCAACCATTTTATTTCCGTTTGGAAAATTATACCATTTATTAATAAACAAATTTCCTTCGTGACAACGTGGACATTTGAATGATAACAAATTTTTAAAGAATTTTAACATAATTAATTTTCTTACAAAGCTACTATATCTAATAATAATGTACAGTTACATTTGTTACAAAAAAAAATCGACTCAAATAAATGAGCCGATTTTAAACTAACCTTTAATTAATTTTACTTACTTTTTAATCACTGCGTATTTTTCAATATTTACTATATCTAATTTTTCGTCATAAAACTCAACAACTAAATTTCCTTCTGTATCAAAATAACCAATAGCAGTTCTATTATCAGATCTGAAAATATAACTATTTGTTGATGTTTTTCTTAATAGAGAAGGTTTCATATCACCGTGAGAGATAACATAACCATTGGCATCAAGAGCTAATTTGTAAATTTTTCCGTTTGATTCGTAATACGCACTTCTATCTACATCTACTGTTCTTGTTGTTCCGTCAGGATTAGTTATTTTAGTTGTAGTTGTTACGGTTACAGGAGAATTAACTGTAGGAATATTAATTGTATTTGCTTTTTCTTCACCTAAAACAACATTTTGATCTTTTTTAATCACTTGTGTTTTAACCGTTTTATGAGTTCCATCTGAATCCTTTACCGTTGTTGTTTTTGTCTTTGTTTCAGTTTGTGTATTTTGTGCTTCAATTTGAATTGAGAACAAAAAAGCTATTGTACTTAAAATTACTAGTTTCATATCTTTATGTGTTAGAATGTTATGTTACAAATTTATAAAATAGGTAACTTAAATAATTATCATAATTTTGATATATTATTGTAAAATTCCCACATTTTTAGCATAATGTAGTTTTAAACAGTAATTTTGTGAATTAAAATCTGAATGTTTTTAAAGCGCAAATTTCTACTTTATATTTTGATACTTTTTAGTTATCAACTTTCGTTTGCGCAAAAAACTGAGATAAAAAAAGATTCATCAAAAGGATATCGGGATATTGAAAAATATTCTAAAAAAAGAAAGTTTACCAAATTTATTCATAAACTTATCTTTAATCCAGTTACGAAGGAAAATGTCAAAAAGACAAAAAAAAAGAAAAAAAAACCAACCAGTATTTACAAACCCTACGAAGGAAAAATTATTCGTAATGTAGAAATTACAACTTTGGATCCCTTTGGATATTCTGATAGTGATTCAACACAAATTCCAAATAATTTCGTAAAAAAAGCTGGAAATACTTTACATCTAAAAACGAAAAACATAGCGATAAAGAATTTACTTTTAATAAAGAAAAATAAACCATTAGATTCATTATTAGTAAAAGAATCGGAAAGGATAATTAGAAGCCAGCGTTTTACAAGAAGTGTAACTTCACACATGAAAGTAGTTTCAGGAGATTCTGTAGATGTTTATGTTAGAGTTTTAGATTCCTGGAGTTTAATTCCAGATGCTTCTACTTCTACTTCGAAATCAAAATTTTATCTCAAAGATAAAAACATATTTGGATTAGGACATGAATTTTCAAACTCCTATACTAAAAGCCTTAAGAGTAATCAAGAAGGCTATAGCACAAGCTATTTCATACCAACTTTTCTGAATTCGTTTATTAGTACGCGCTTGGATTATGAAATTGATTTAGATAGAAATTATGCCAAATCTATAGACATTCAACGTCCGTTTTTTTCCTCATATACTCGATGGGCAGCAGGTATTAATTTAGGTCAAAACTTGAATAGAATTTTAACATTAGATTTTAATCAAGTTGAATCTATTCAAAGTGCAAAGTTCAATTATCAAGATTATTGGGCTGGACATGCCTTTCGAATTTTTAAAGAAAATACTGAATACAGTAGAACTACAAATTTTGTAACAAGTGCCCGATTTTACAATAAAAATTATGTTGAAAAACCTTTCGTTAATCTGGATAGTTTAGATATTTATGCCAGTGAAAAATTGTATCTTATAAGCTTTGGAATTACTTCAAGAAAATTTACTCAAGACAAATATATTTTCAATTTTAATGTGGTGGAAGATGTGGCGTCAGGATTTGTTTACAACATCACTACAGGTTATCAAAAAAAGTACGGAGAATACAAGTTTTATGCTGGTGCAAGAGTTGAAATGGGAAACTATTTTAAATTTGGTTATTTGAGTGGTAATTTAGAAACAGGGACTTTTTTAGATTTAGGAAAAACCAATCAGACTGTAACCAGTTTGCGACTTACTTATTTTACTAATTTACTTGAAATTGGAAAATGGAAGTTTCGTCAATTTATTAAACCACAGCTGATTATTGGTAATAACAGATTAGATTCAAACTACGATAGACTGACTTTAAATGGCGATGATAATGGAATTGATGGTTTCAGTAGTACAACGTTATTTGGTACTAAGAAACTATTAATGACTGTTCAAACACAAGGTTATTCACCTTGGCGAGTTATAGGGTTTAGATTAAATCCATATTTGAGTTATACCGCCGGAATGTTAGGTCAGAAAGACATTGGCTTTAGTAATAGTAAACTCTATTCTCAAATTAGTGCAGGCGTGATTATTAGTAATGATTATTTGATTTTTAATTCTTTCCAATTTTCATTGTCTTACTATCCGAATATTCCTGATGGTAATTCGATATTTAAAACCAACGCTATATCCACATCTGATTTTAGATTGCAAAATTTTGAATTATCTAAGCCCAGTTTAATTTCATATTAATAAAATATTCTTGCTTTGAATTTAAATATTTATTAAATCTGTATAACGAGAGAAGTCGACCCTCCCGAATCGACTCCATGTGTACTGAAAAAAAACACTTTAAGCATTGCTGCTTAAACCTTTTTTTCCAATAAATCTGTTAGCTAAAATCTTTAATGCTTTACTGAATATTGATTTATTGTTATCAGACTTTGGATTTAAAAATTTTTTGGTTAAGTAGTTAATTCCAAAACCAACAGTTCCACTTATTAAGTTTGATGTTAAATTGGGAGTACTAATTACATCACCTATAGAATCCTTTATTAAATTTATTGGCTTAAAACTATCAATAGTATTCCGATATTGGTCTTTAAGATTTGAAAAATCTTCCTCCTGTTTGTTGCTCAAAAGCTCTATTTGTGAGGCTAATTGAGTTTTTTGGTCTATCGTTTTCATATTAAATCATTATTATTCATTTTACTAATAATGAAGTTGTTAACAGGATTTTTAATCCATTTATTTTTAAAAATATAAAGTATAATTCCTATAAATAAATAACCAAATCCAACAAGAAAAAAACCATACCAAATTTCTCCAAAATAATCGCCAAGATAAAAGGCCAGTCCTATATTTGCAAATAGTAAAACAACAACAACAACAATAGCTATGGCTAATTTTACTGCTAAGCAAGAAAATATATCTGCCGATTTATAAATCGCTTCACATTTATATAATTCTAGAGTAGTTTTACTATAAATTTCTGCTTTTTCAATCAGTTTCTCTATTGTTGTTGAGTTGCTTTCCATTTTACTTTAATTTTTATTTTGAATTGACCACTGATTTGGCATCTTCCAATAAAGTATCATATTTATCAGAAACGTCTTGATATAGACCATCAAATTTACCTTTTAATCCATCGGCTAAATCATGCCCTTTATCTCTAATTTTTTTTCTCGTGTTCGAACCTTTATCTGGTGCAAATAATACACCTAATAATGCTCCTACTCCAATTCCTAATGCGATGCCTAAGGCTGTTTTTCCTGTGTCCATAATTTCTAATGTTTAAGATTATTTATAAATTTTTTCCTTGAATAAGTCTTAATAATATTGCGATAACTGCAATAACTAATAAGATATGAATTATTGATCCGGCACTATAAGCGAAAAATCCTACAGCCCAAAAAATGATTAAAATAATAGCGATTGTGTATAATAAATTGCTCATGATATTTGTTTTTAAGTTTATAATATTGAATATGACAAATACAAATTAATTGCACTGTTTTTACCGTCAGGAAAAGTATAATCTGTACCATTAAAATTTCTTTCTTTTCCAACCTTTTGCAATCCGTAATTGTAACGAACTCCAAATCCTATTTTATTTGAATCGTAACCAATTCCTACAGAAATTCCTGTATCAAACTTGTTAAAATCATCATTATCTAAAGTGTCTTCACCATCAAAAATTGTACCTTCAGCATCATTAGTAGCTTTTCCATCAATTAAATATGCAAAATATGGACCACCGTGAATGTTAAAGTTTTCATTAAGATTAACCACTAATAAAATTGGTGCTTCAAGGTAATTTAATTTGAAAGTTGATGTTCCACTAATAAATGCATTATTGTATACTAATTCAGCTCCTTTTGTGGTGTAAGATAACTCTGGCTGAATGGCAAATGTTGGAGTAATTGGTAATTTTGCAAATACACCAATATTAAAACCAGTTAACACATTATTATCTTCTACGTCTTCTGTATAGAGGTTAGAGAAATTTACCCCTCCTTTAATACCAAACTTTTGACTTGATGTTCCTGTCGAAGTTTGAGCAAATGTTACTTGAGATATACTAGTTAAAAGTACAATCGCAAGTATAGTTTTTAATTTTTTCATCTGTATTGATTTATTAGATTAATATATACAAATATGGCTCTCTTAATAGATAATCTTGTTACATCATTTGTAAGAAAATTTACAATATTCACACTTTGCAAAAAATAAAAAAACCTATCATTCTGTTTGTTGCAGAGTGATAGGTTTTTTTTTTAAATTTCAAATATCAAATAAATCTTGATAAGAAAAACTACTTTTTATTGTTGACTGTTAAATCTCTTAAAGCGTCTCCTATTTCTGTCATATCAGAACTGAACTCTCTTTTAAATGAAGCCCAATCCGTTTGATTGTTTTCATAATTTGAAATTTTAGTTTTTAAAGCTTCATTTCTTTCTTCTAACACTTCAATGTTTTTTTTGTATGTTTCGTCAAAAGTTGTTCCTGCTTTATTCATTGCTTTTTTTAATGCAACAATACGAACTTCGTTTTCAGCTATGGTTTTATTAGCATCTGCCTTGTATGTTTGCCATTCGGCATCATTAGCTTTTGTAATAGCATCATTATTAATGTCTTCTGTGACATTCTCCAAATTTTCCTTTGCCTCCTGAACATTTTCAATGGCATCCTCTTCTTTATCTGTATTGGATTTACAACTTGTAAATACATTTCCTGCTAGAAACGTGGTTAATGCAAGAATAAAAATTGACTTATTCAATTGTATGTATTTAAATGTTATAATTTTTCAATTAGTTTTTGCAACTCTTCTTTAGACTTACCTAAAGTAATTTGAAGCTTTCCTAACATTTCATCTTTTTTACCTTCAACAAATAACAAATCGTTATCTGTTAACTTTGCAAATTTTTGTTTGAGTTTCCCTTTTTGTACTTCCCAATCTCCTTTTAATTCTGTAGTATTCATATTTTTAAGTTTTATATTAAGAATTAATTTTCTTAATTTCACAAAGCGTAATCAGTTTTAATTTTGTAGAATGTTAGAAAAGAAATCTGACACCCAAAGCAACGTCTGGTCCGAAACTATTTTCTCTAAATTTATCCGAATTGAAATATATTTCCGGTCTAAAATCTAATGATAATTGTAATGGAAAGTCAAAATTATATTCGATACCAATATCTCCTGCAACTAAAGCAAAAGCACCACTATCATCTACACCATCATAATAAAAATTACCATTGTTATTATAATATCTATTGTCATAGCTCCAAGTTCCAGCTCCAGCACCAACACCTGCGTACCAGTTGAATCCACCATCAATGTTCCAAACCCATTGGTATAAACCCACTAATTTAATAGCATCCACATTATTACTGTTTCTCCAACCTAAATCAAATTCTAACCTATTGTTTTTAGCTAATTTTCTTTGATAAGAAAGTTCTCCTCCAAATCCGTCATTATCACCTAAACGCAAACCCAATGCATTTTTTGAAGTATTTTGTGCTTGTGCGCTAAATGATAATCCGATTATCAAACTAGCTACTAAAATGATTTTTTTCATAAGTAAAGTATATTGTTATTTTATTAATGTAAAGGTGCGGTTTAAACCACTTATTCTTGTTACAGAATTAGATACAAAACTTATATTATTCCTAGTTTTAAATTTGATTATCTGTATTGGCTTCATTCATTTTGTTGGTTAATTCTTCTATTATTTCTTCCGTTACTTCATCAGTTTCAATATATTCCTTAGATAATTCAATTATTTCATGCTCGGTTTTTTTATGTGTATCTATTACCGAATTATTTGCCGTTTCATGTGAGGAAATCAATTCATTTACTTTCAAATGCAATAATGCCGAATATTTATTAAATGATTTTTGAATAATGAATAAACTTAAGAAAGTTGTCCCGAAGATGAAATCCCCTATATTTTGATGCAAATTTGTTGAATTTAACAAGGTGTTAATCCACCAAAATAACACCAAACAGCAAGCTAAAATAAAAGTTATAGAGTTCCCCAAAACTTTTGTGGCTAATGCTACTAGTGCTTCGAAATTTTTTTCCAGGCTGAAATAAATATCTTTCATTTTTAATGGATATAAAAACAATCATTTACAAATGCTGTTTGTTCATTATCTGAAAGTTTATCTGTATTTTTAATGATAATTTCCACATCAGAAAACTTAACATCTGCTTGCAAAATATTTGCAAATTCTGTTTTTGCATTGGTTGAACCAAATAACAAAACGTTTTTATAATCTAGTAATTCATCTTTAAGTTTTAGATAAAATTTTAGTTGAAAATCTTGCTCTTTATTGTGCATATGACTTTCACCTTTTTGCAAAATTCTTTCTTTTTCAAAATGATTGAACTCTGATTTTATTGTTTTTATAAACGTAGCGGTATTGGTATACTCAATTATGTTTGCCATAAAATGATCCATATAAACCGCTATTTTTTTAACTGTATCCATGGTATGAATTTTAAAATTTATTGATAAAGCCATTATGATTTGGCGCGTATTTTCTAAGTAAATCTTCTAAAGAATCATAATAATCTTGAAGAATTTTAATGTTGATTTCAGGATTTTTCTTATCTGGAATTGTTTGAGGCATTTCACCAAGAAATTTCATTAATTCAGGAAATTCATTGCGAATTGTCATAGTCATTTTCACAATATTTTCATTAAGTTCGGCTTCTGTTTTCATAACTATTAAAAAATTAAAAAAGGAGAAAGTCGAAAAGCTAAATACCTATGTTTAAAAACTCATTTGTCAAGATAACACACAGTTGATTTTTGAAAACAACCTGTATTATTAAACAGTTTTGTTTCCTTTTTAGACATTGAAAACTTTAAGACTATCTCTTTTTTATATACTCAAATTTAGCTAGATTGTGAAAAAAGATTGTTATAGAATCTGAGTGAAATGTTTCATAATTCATAGATTATATAAAACAAAAAAGAACAGTTTTTACAACTGTTCTTTTTAATTTGTAATGTAATGAAATTAATTATTGCGCTGGAAGTATATCAATTACAACAGTTCTGTTATAAAAACGTTCTTCTGGATATTTATTTTCAAACGGTGCTTTACTTTCGTCTTCTCCACTACCATAAACTTCAAATTTCACATCATTTCTACCCGATTTAGCTAAACTTTTTTCAATGATACTTTTCACATCATTCGCTCTGGCTAAAGATAAATTTTTGCTATAACTTTCTTCACCAATAATATCTGTATATCCTTTGATGAGTACTGTTCCACCAATTGGAATTTTTGGAGTCACAATTTCAGTTAAATATTTATCATAAATTGCAATTGATTTTGATTCATTGAATTCATAAATCACACTAAATCTGATACTTTCTTGCACTTTTGGCGCTACATAAGGTAAAATATAAACTGTTGCATCTTTTACTACTGTTTTACCAGTTAAAGTTGTTCCGGTCATTTTTACATTAAAGTTACCTTGTTTTTGATTTTGCAAGATTAATTTTCTAGAAATAATCACTTTATCTTCAATATATGGTCCGAATTTTTTCACTTTACCATTATCATCTTTCAATTCTAAAAACCAAGTTGAAAAAACTTCTTTTGAACCAGCCACATTAATAACAATATCATCTGGATTTGAATTTTGTGGAGTTGTATAAATTTCGATAGGTTTCAACGGTGCATCACCACTTTGAAATTCCATTAACAATTCTGGTGAATTACTTTCAATAGTAACTCTTTGATCTCCTTCACGAAGTAAAAGTAACTCATTAGTTCCTCCAGGTTGTTCTGAAGCTACAACAGGTTTTGTTCTTCCTACAACAGCAATTCTAGAAGTATTAGTACCAAAAACCGTAGTTAAATAATCTTTTACACTTTGAGCCATTGCACGACCGTCATCTGGTCCTTTCTAAGAAGAACCTACTAATTTAATAGTTGATGAAGGATTTTTTTGCATTCTATCACCTAAGATATTAATTACATTATAGTATACTACCATTTGTCTTTCTGAACGACCAGAAACTTTATTTGGAGTAGAAAATTGAACTTGATCTTCTTTAAAATCTTTAACTTGATCCTTGTTTAAAAGTACATAACGACTAGGGATTTCAGTTGAACCTACATTAAAAAAGATATAATTTCTTAATGGAAATACTTCTCTAACTCTATTTTCTACCAACACATTTTCTGGTTGATTAACGGAAAACTGAACTTCACCATCAATAATATTTGCATTTTCAATAGCTTTACCTCTACCTAATTTCAAGGCTACTCCTGCTCTAACGGTTGTTAAATTCCAAGTTTCATTAGCTCTTGGATTTTGTCCGAAATAAGGTTGAAAAGTAACGAAAGGAGAAAGAACAAACTTAGTTTTTCTGTTAGCTGACGATAATGGAATGTCGTAACCCATACCAATTTGCATGGATAAAATGGTTTTTTCCACTTCACTAAAATCACCCGTGACATCTGGATTTGGAGTTTGTGCTGGAAAATTAGGATTAATTCCTTGTTCGTACACAAATGATTTATCTAAATTGAAAGCCAATCTTGGTCCACCATATAAATAAAAGTTAGATTTAAATGGAGCCAATCTAATACTTGGTTCGATAGTCAAATACTGGCTTGAGAATTTTGTTCTATACCTTTTATCCATTTGGCAAAATATTTGTTTTCAAATTCGTCTTCTACAACAGCTGTTATTGAATAACCTCTTGCTTCTTTTTTTCGGCAAATTTGGTATTTTTCTAGAATCATATACTAGTTTAGATTTTTTATTTTTTTATCGAAGTTGCTATAACTTTAATAGAGGTCCAAAATATTAATTTTTTTTGTAAGAAAAGCTTTTTTTTTATGAATAATATAGATTGACATACCTACTAATTTTATCATAGAAAAGAAATTAGTAAAATAAAACAAATGGCGGCAGCTACTATAGGAATAATTGACAAAAGAGTTTTTTTGTACAGGTGAATGAGGTAATTAAAATAGGGGCTGAAATTATTAATTTATCATTATTAAATTTCAAAACAATTTTGAAACGTGAGTAACGAGTCTTTCTTCTTACAAACTAAAACTTGATTTTTATAGATCAGCTTTTCCAAAATAGTCTGTTCGTTCGTTTGGAGTAACTGGAATTCTAAATCATCAATACTAAAATTATCCGTATAAATTTCGAAACTTCCAATTAAACCTATTTCTTTTTGTTCAATATAAATACCCTTTTCTAATTGGAGATTTGTCTTTTGAATTATTGTTTTATATAAAGGAAAAAGTAATAATTCTTCCTTTAAATCATTGATTTTTAATTTTTGTACCTTCTTGTTCTTATACCATATTTCTATTTGATTTTTTGGCGAATTAATAAGTCCTTCAAAACAATTCCCTTGTAAATCGTCTATGGATTGGATTGTTTTATTATTAAGGTAATGGTAGAAGAAAGGATCAATAAGCACTTTATTTAAAGGCTGTTTCATTTTTGTAGCCACTTCATCAAAAGTATGTAAAAGCGCATCGAAAAATACTACTTGTTTTAGTTTCCAGGCTTCTCCTAAAAGGTTTATTTTGAGTTTATTTTCTAACAATGATTTGTATTTAAATTTTCAGTTTTTCCTTAAGTTCTAACAGCAATTCGTCATAATTATCTGTTTCTGCAATTCTTGAAAACAACCATGATAATATTTGTATTTCTCGCTCCCATTTCTCACAAAAACCACGTAAGATTAATTTGAATTTTTCAAACTCGAATAAGCGCTCAAACGCATAACGACCACAATCTACTTCAATATCTTCGTAGTTTGAATACTGTGAAAAATGTTCCGTTGCTTCGATACTTCCATCATTAAAAACAGGAGAATCTCCACAAAAATCATTAATAGATTTATCATTAACAATACCATTATGATACCCAAAAGCAAAAAGCTTTTCTAAAATCCAGAATCGTTGCGTTAATTGGGCGTTGTTTATATTATACTCTTGAATGGGAATTCTCCCTTTTAAATAATCTAAAAAAACATCTCTTATTTTAATGCCTAAATTTTCCATCTTTTCAACAACCTCTTCATTTTGAATTGCAGCATTCTTTTCAATAAAACTACTCAGCATTAGATAATTCGATAATTCAATTTTACCATAATCGTCTTCTATTATAGCTACGTCAATTTTTGTTTGATTATGTCTTTTAAAATAAGGTTCGGGTTCAATTATACCATCACGCCATCTATTTCCAGAATCTGCAAAATAAATTATTCTACACTTTCCAAAACGTTCATAGTTTTTAATAGCATTCAAGTCTTCAAAAAAAGAATCTCCCAAATAACTTTTATAAGAAATCTGTTTCCTATTATGTTTCAATTTATCGGCATAACAATACTCTTTATAATTCTTGTATTCCCACTTAGGCAATTTGTAGAGGTTAAATGTGCTATCATATTCAAAATCTGAGAATTCGTTAAGATAAATAAAGGAAGCCACATCACAAATAGAGACTTCTTCAAATAAAAAATCATATTGATTCTTCACAAAATTAGAGGCATCATTTGGCAAACCTTTCCATTTTGTAAGAAGTACTGCTTCTTGTTGGTTTTCTAAATCTTGAAAAAAGAAAAATAAACTTTCCCTATCCATTTCAGTAAAAAACTGACCATAATGTAAGTCTTCAGGTTGCTGATTAGGAGTTTTAACATGTTCCCATTTTCCAATTTCTTCATCAAAAACCTCCAAAAAGCAGTAATAAACTATCATATCAATTAACTTCTTTTATGCCAAGATCTTCCTTTATTATTTGAATAGTACAACCCTTTTGATGTTGTAACGAGTAATTCTTTTCCATTGTGAATTAAATCTTGCATTGTTCCCATCATGGAAGATGCACTGCTTCTGTTATGCCAGCTTCTACCATTATTGTTTGAATATTCAATACAGTTTTTTGAAGTGTTGATGCGAATTAACTCTTCTTCTAATTGGATCATTTGTCCCATAATTTTATGTTTTTAATTGTTATAAGACAAAATTACCTAGAGCATCAGACAAAGTATGACAGTTTGAAAATTAGGAATTAGGAATCTCTGATAAATTAATTTTACTTTTAAAACCAGTGGCGATTATGGTAATTCCAATAGCATTTTCTAGGTTTTTATCTTCCGAAACATTTAAAATTATATTTGGTTGATTGGTTGATTCTTGTTGGATATAATCACTTATTTCACTTATTTCATCTAAAGTTATTTCTTCCAAACCAATACTGATTAACACTACTATATGTTCACTATTTGTAATTGTAGCGCCTTTGTGTAAAGGGGAAAGCAATGCCTTTTTTATAGCTTTTTCAGCTCTGTTATTTCCTGATGCAACTGATGAACCAATGAAAATGTTATCATTATTACTTATTATATTTTTAAAATCTATAAGTAGTGTTTCTGAAAGAATAAGTCCCATAATTTTGTTTTTAAGTTAATATCACACAAAATTACTTGGAGGGTCAGACAATAGCTGTCAGTGTAAATTTTTCATAAAAAAAAACGACACTTAAAAAAGTGCCGTTAAGATAATATTTAAAGCTCGAAAGTTATTGGCGGATTCGTTAAACCATACTTTTCATCAAGTACAGAAGCATTTATAAACTTTGTTTTCGATGAAGTGGTTTGTCCATAACCTTCGTGTATGTGTCCACATATATGAACTTTTGGTTGTATACTTTCAATAATATGTAATAAATCTTCACATCCAACATTTTCTCCACGTGTGGTTTTATCTAGTTTCCCAAATGCGGGTCCGTGAGTAATCAGTATGTCAGTGTCAATTGGAATTAATTGCCAATGATGCGAAATTTGTGCTCCGCGAGGTCTATTAAAAGCCCAATCATAAAACCAAGGAGTAATTGGAGAACCCCAGATTTTAATATTTTCAACTTCTATTCCACTGTCACATAAATAAATAATGTTTTCTGGAATAATCTTTTGAATGTCATTTTCTGAAGTTTTCTCAAAAAAGAAATCGTGGTTACCAGCAATGAAAATTTTGTATTTGAAATCTAAGTCTTTAAACCAATTCAGAAAATCTATGATTTCACTTTCTTTACCACGTTGACTTATATCACCCGCATGAATGATGACATCACCTTTTGGTAAGGTCAAGTTTTTATGTTGTCCGTGTGTGTCAGAAATGATTACGAATTTCATAGGGTGAAATTATTTGTATTTAATTTTTGTAATGTTCATTTAGTATTAAAATCATTTCTTCTTGATGTTGTTTAATTTGTTCGGTATTCCAATTAATACAATTAAAAATTTTAGCAGTTTTTAAAGAATCATAATATTCCTTTGCTTTAAATCTATCTTTTTTTACAATAAAACTATGATTACTATATTCTGAATTTTGTCCAACTGATAATAAAGCTAAATTGCCAATAGAATTTAACCAATCAATATCATCACCTAAATCATTAAGACTTATTTTGTATTCTTGATTTTGCGGAAAAACATGTTCAATAGAATTTTTTGAAGTAATTCGATATTTTTTATACTTAAGGTCATTTTTATCCCAATTTTTCCAAAGTAAATATTCTAATTTATAAAACCAATAATGATCAAAACTAGTGCCTCTACTTATTTTTAAATCTGAAGCTATTTTTTCAAAATTTGGCATCAAAAATTGATTATTTAAAATATTCCAAGTCATTTCTTTTTTGTTACCTGGAATCATAATATTGTCTATTTTTTCTAATTCTTTTAAAATAGAAACATCTGTTACTGTATGATTTTCAATTAAAAAACTTAAAAAAGGTGTTAACCAAAATTGAGTAGGCATATTATTAAAATACAAAACCGATTGTAACATTTGAATGCTTGAAAATTCTTTTTCGCTTCTTGAAAAATATGATTTATCGTTATTTTTAGAAGTATTGATATATGATAAAAGTAGTTTTTCATCTTCATCTGTACTTTCATCTTCGTCTTTTAACCATTTTACAATGTGTTTGTCAAAATTGTATCTGATTTGCCAGAGTAATTCAAAGAAATCTTTAACATTTTTACTGGTTACTTCTTCATTTTCATTTTTAAAAACTTGCTTCTCGTGGTCAAAAATTTCTAATAATTTCTTACTATCCATAGAAATAATATCATTATTTGAATGAATTTGTTTTTTGAAAATTCGCAAAGCGTGTAACAAAAACAAATTAAATGTGATAATAGAACGACATTCGGTATTACTATCAGATTTGTTTTTTGTTTTTATTTCTACGCTTGTATCAAATTCTATTATTTCTGAAATAGTAATAGCTTTTTCAATATTTAATTCTTCGAAATCCGAATTGTAATTGAATTTTTCTGCATTATATTTTTTAAAATCAATTTCAGTCACTTTGCTGGTGTCATATGGAAATGAAATTTTAACATTACTTTCAAAATAATTATTCATGTTTTCGCAAGCTTCCCAAATTTTTGCATAAATAATTCTTTTATCTTTTTCGATTATTTTATCTAATAGTCTAGCTTTAAGAATATCTGATTGTTGCAATTGTATACCGCTAGTTCCAAGTGCAACAAACAAGGCGTTTAAATCAGTATTATCGGGTGCTTCATTAAAAACAAACATCACTTTTTCATAGATATAATCTCCAAAAGCTTCCAAGTTTATTTTATTTTGGCTTGCTGTACTTGAATTTAAAATCCCTTTAATTGTCTCAATACCAGCAGCAATGTTTTTTAAAAATTCAAGCTTTTCAACATTTTCAAATCTTCTATGTGCTGAACCATCTAATTGCCCTTTTAGATATTCGTAAACTTCTTTTCTAATATCAAAATCAAAGCGAATGTCCTTGTTTTTTTCAATTCTTAAGTATTCGGTTAATTTCGTTTTAACATTTAATAATTCAAAACATAAAGAAATTAGCCAAAATGTTGTAAAACGTTGTTGTCCATCTATTACTTCATATTGATTGGGTTTGTTTTCATTATTTGATTTTATGGCATAAGTATTTCCTACGAAATATTCAGTTGTGTTAACTTCAAAATTATGTTTTAAATCTTCTAATAATTTTTTTATTTCTGTATCATCCCAAACATAAGGACGTTGATAAACAGGTATTAAAAATTCAAAGTTTTTTTCTACTATTGATTGTATATTGATTGTATTTGTTATAAAGTTCATCCAGTTATTTTTTTAGATAGTTTTTGATAGCGATTATTAAATCTTGGTCGTATTTTTCTTTTGAAATGGTTGTTTCAGCATTATTTTTAAAAAACAAATGGATTCTTTCGTGAAAGCGTTGTTTTACTCCTGAAATTTCTTTAGTACTTATTTTCACTTCATAGGTTTTTAAGAAAATCAATATTTCTTCATAAGTATAAGCATTAAGTATCCGTTCAAAAATTAAGGTTTCTGTTATGTAATTTCTAACGGTTGATTCATAAACTCTAGAAAGGTCATTTAATCGTAAACTATAAATAAAGCGAAAAAGATAAAGCGAAAATTCTAATACATTTTTCCTACCAAATCTGTCCACAAAGCACAGTAAAGCGAGTTGATAAAAATATCTTAAATCGACTGTCCCATCAATAATATCTATAATTTTTTTATTGAAATATGAATATTTATTTTTAATTACTTCATCTGATTCAAACAAAAAATTATAATCATCAGTAAAATTCAACAAGTAATTTATATAATTAACACCTTGATTTAAAGGTTGTCTAATAGCGTATTTATCTGCGGTTATTGTATGTGTATTTTCTTCAATCTCTACAAAAGAATAACCAATATCTCTATTGCTTTTTTTAGTTTTATCAGCAAAATCATCAGTTAAAACGTTTTTCCATTTGTTATCATCTGTAAACTTATCTGGAACAAATTTAGATTTATTTAAATAATCCATTCGTCTAATTTTACTCAACATTCTGTTTACCGTTTCGAGGTTTTTTTGTTTCTTTTCCCATTTTAAAGCATATGAATTTCTTTCATCATTTTCAGAAATACTTCTTAAATGATGTGCTTTTAAAATATCGGTCCCACCCAATCTTTTTCCGCCTGTATTTAAGGTTTCAAAAAAATTGTATGCCATATCTTCACTTTCTGTTATTACAATTGTTACATTTATTTTATCAAAATCTATTAAATTTAACTCTTCTTTTTTACTTTTAAAAGAGATATAATTTTCTTTAATATGATTTAAAGTTATTGGGTGATTGTATGTAATATTATATTTTGAATTTACATTATTTACAATACTCAAAATTTGCATTGTGGTTATGCGTTGTTGGCCGTCAATAATATTGTATTTTTCACCATCGTAATGCAGTACAATACTTCCTAAATAAAAATTTGGCTTATTATCAATTCTGTTTTTATGTTCTGAAAATTGAAATAATAATTTATTTATTTCTCTTTCTGTCCACACATATGGTCTTTGGTATTCTGGAATAGCTAATTGATAATTACTTAACAAATTTTCTAGTGTTATGCTATCTACTTTAACTGCGTTCATAATTAATATTTTATAATTATTTTTTATCTATTATTTAAAAATCTCAAATACAACTCCGCGCAAGCCCTAGCATCGCTCAATGCATCATGATGATTTAGCGGAATGTTATGTTCTTGACACAAATTAGCCAAATTTGATTTATATATTTTATACGTGCAAAATTTAGTATACTCTGGCGTGGACATATTATAATATTCCAATGTCTTACTTAAAACTGGAAAATCAAAACCAAAACCATTATGAGCAATTACATTTTGGTTTTTAATATAGGGTTCTATCAGATGCCAAACTTGATTGAAAGTTGGAGATTGACGCGTATCTTTTGCTGAAATACCGTGAATAGTTGTAAAATTGGACCAATAATAATTATCAGGCGGTTGTACTAAAATATCTAGTTCTTTAGTAATAATGCCATTTTCAACTCTAACAAGTCCAACTTGACAGATACTCCAACGGTAGCCTTGAGCAGTTTCGAAATCTATGGCTGTAAAAGTATTCATCTTATTTATATAGTTTTATCATATTTGCTACTCTGTCTTTGATGGTATTGCGTAATACTTCTGGCTCGATAACTTTTACTTCCGCACCAAATCGCATTAACTCCATAGTAAAATCGTTGGTAGGATGAAGTAACAATTGAATTACCAATTTTTCTTGCGTATCAGTTATAATTTTTTGCGAACTATGCAAAGGGAATGATTTGATATAGTTTCCTTGTTGCCAAGAAAATTCCAATACCATCTTTTGTTCTGGAGCATAGGTTTCAACTCCAAAAGCATGTTTGTAGGCTTTTTCAACATCGAAAACAACGGGTTTAAACTTGGTATCTGAAATTCTTAAATCTGAAATTCTATCGAAACCAAAATTCTTGATACTACCATCTTTGTTATCTTGCGCAATTAAATACCAACGATGTTGAGATTCTTTTATTGCAATTGGTTTTACTGTTCTTTGGGTAATTTCCATGTCCCAAAATTTGGTATGCGTAAATGTGATTTGAAAATTGTTTTGAATCGCGTATAAAATCCCACTTATTAAGTTGGTTCCAGATGCTTTTCGACTTTCCAAATAAATGCTTGTACTAATTTTATCTCCTTCCTTAAGCGCTTGATGGATAGAAAAAGCTTCTACCATTCTGGATACGGAAGGATCTTCTATTTCCTCATCGATATAATAGACTTTGTCTTTTCGGTTATATTGAATCAATATTCCGAACAAATCGAAAATGTCTTTTTTATCTCTATCGAAAGTACGAATAGAAAACTCGAACTTATCATCTAAATCGTCATTTTCTAATCTTTGCATCACATATTTATGCAACTCCGAAAAGTCACTTGGCACCGTTTTTAATCGGTCAATGATGTATAAATAGCGTTTATAAAATCCAACTTTTGCCATACAAAATTATTTATATTTTGCTAAAGTAGTATTTTACTCCGACAAAATGAGGCAGATAAAACCAAAGCTAATAAAAGATTATTTCTTTTTTTAAATTACACATGGGTTCAACTAAAAGCGTATTGGCTGAAACCAAAGTCTGCAATATTTTTTGTTTTTAGGTGGTCCAGTCCAACGTTAAAGCCCCTATTATTACTTCCAAACGGTCACTTAACAACATAACTTGTACTATTCCATTATTTGTATAATCTCTTTGGTAATGGCATTTACAATGGCTTCCGATACAATTTCTTTTGAGATTTCATATTTTCCAGGAAATTCAATTTTTTCTGCTCGAATTCCTACGGAATAATACAATTTTGACAATACGAAATCTACTGCTTGGTCTACCAATTAAAATGCACTATCAACTCTTCAACAAACTTCTGCAAGCCAATCCAACCACTACCGCTATAAAAAAACTTAATAAAGTACCTACCAATACATATTCCGTCTTTTTTCTACCTTCATCATCAGCGTCTTTGCTTATTCTTAAAATAGATTTACTTGCCAACAAAAAGCCTATTGCTTCGTACTGACTTAACAGTATAAAAAGCAAAACCAAAAGTCTTTCCGAATACCCTATATATTTACCAGCATTTTTAAGACTGTTGTCCTTTTTTATTTTTTTTCTGAAAGTGTCTGTTACTTTTCCTATTAGTATTCCTGTAGGTGATAATAAGGCCAAAATTGCTGTTACAATAAATAAATTTCTCTTTATCAGTACAACTTCTTTCAACCACAACAGGAAATTATCATAAGTAAATTGAAAAATCACCCATATCACTAACAGTACACCAATGTGTAATAATTGGTCAATTAAAAATAAATCCCTTTTTTTTCTGCTCTTTTTTTCAGTAAGTTTTCCTTCTTGTTTTATTTTCCAGTAATCAATTATCCCATGTGTAATACCTATGAGTAAAGCGGCTCTCCATTGAAACCATTCTCCAATTAATAACACAAGCGGAATAACAAACGCTACACACACATGCAACCAAAAGAATTTTGATGTGTGTTTATTTTCATTTTTATCTTCCACCCATTTTGTCGGTTGAAAAAAATAATCTGTCAACAAATGAGCCAACAGCAATTTTATAGCCAGTACTTCCATAAGCAGTTATAATTCTCTTCCTATTAATATCTCATAGCGTTCTAGCAAAGCCTCTATACCATACCATCCTGCTCTTTTTTTCCTCTGATTTACTGCTGATTGCGATATATTTAGTTTAAAAGCTATCTCTTTTTCTGTCATTCCCATTAATAAACAATACATCAATTCTGCCGAAGTGATATTCCAACTTAGCAGTATTTCATCAAGCAGTTTAAAAGCAACATTCAATTCTTCATCAAGCGCAATGGTATCACTTTTTAAAGTAAATATTGTTTTCTCTCTTTTCATTTCGTCAAGTGTTCTTCCTGAATGACTATAAGCCCTTCCCATTGACTCGTCAACTAATGATCTTTTATTCGTAATATTACCAAGTCCAATAGCCATTCGTATGTCTATTATTGGTCTTTTTCTTTTATAAGAATCCGTTTCAAAAGTAATTTGAGTAACTGCTGCTTTTAATAACAACCCTATTTTTAAAGCCTCTTTCGGATTTTTTATTTCTACTTGTACCGCATCACCTCGATATATCTTAAAATTATTTTCAAGATTATCTCGCACACCCTCTATGCTTTCAAATAGTTTTTTTATTTCTATTAATACAACATTTTGTTGCTCCTCACCGAGCTTTGTATAGCCAATAATATCTGCACTTATAACCGCTTCCATACTCTTTTTTTTATTCGTTAGCAATTGCTGAGGTAATTATAACCTATTAGCCTCACGACTTATTTTTAACAAATATAAGTCTTAAAACTTATATTTTATAATTATAAGCCTTAAAACTTATAAAAACACATTATAAGCCTCAAGACTTATAATACAAATACTATACTTTTACTCCACCTTTAACCTCATCATACGCTAACTAAAAACTAGCTCAACAACCAAAACCGCATCATAGGATAATGCATACAACTTGTAAACTAAAGTATCCAAAATAAACTTCATTAACATTTTAATCAAGTTCTTGTTGAATAACCTCAAAATTTGAATTGCTTTATACTATTCATTCTTGTATTACGCTATACAAGCATTTAAAACATTTATCCTAAACCTGCATTTTGATTAACTTCCTCAATTAATTTAATCACTTTAACTAATTTTTCTTCATCGGGAAATATACCTATTACGCCATTATCATCTAAATCATTAAACGGTGGTTGTGTTAACATAGTTTTTTCAAGTATGCCGTTTTTATTTAAATAATCAATGATTTTTTGAATAAAGGTAATTTGGTTGGAATTAAGATTCTCATTTTGAATAAAGGTTGCAAAATGACTTTGGGCTACTTCAATATCTAAGCCTAAAATTCTTCTTATAAATACACTAAGAGGTTGCTCTTCATATTCTGAAAACAAACGGTCTTTACTTTCAGCTTCTTGCATTAAAAAATGCTCCAGAATAATTAATTCAGAAGATGTAATTGGAATGTTTTTATATAGCTTATCAATTACTAAATGGTTTTTATTTTTTCTGATAAATGATTCCACTCTATCACGATAACTTTGAAGTTTAGTATAGTTGTCTAAAATAAAATGTTCTTTTACCTCATCAAGAGGTAGTTCATCTGTAAAGTCAGAATATATAGGTTTTTCCTTGTTTTCGTCTTTAAGAAACTGAATGAGTCCTCTTAACTCCTCTCTAGTTTTCTCTAATTGCAATAAGGAAATATTTTGCCAAAACGTATCTGAAATAATAGCATTTATTGTATTTATCTTTTGTGCAACTGCAGGAATATTTCTTTTTGTAAAAAGCATATTTCCAATAGTAGTAATATTTTCGATATGACGAATTTGTTTATTACTTTGATGGATTATAGCTAATTCTAATTGGTAGATTAACAAATCAAATCGTTTGGCTAATTCATCAGTATCTTCAGAATAGGCAACTAAATGAGAAATATTTTGTCTTACATCAAGTTCATCACTATGCGTTAAAGCATTCCAGTTAGACCAATTTTTATATTTATTAACGTAACGCAAATGCTTTCTTACTTCAAATCGATTGGTATCTAATTGATTTACTTTTTCAAACAAGTTTTCCTTGTATATTTTAGCCAATTCATCATCTTGTTCATTGGCCTCTGCATTGTTTTGAATACTCAGAATAATTTCTAATTGTGTTTCAAAAAGTAATTGGTGCAATGGTTTTGTTGTTGAAGGAATATGGCCATCAGGAAATTCATCAAAAAATTCAAAGTTGCCACAAATGTCAAAAATCAAAAAGAATTCTTTATCCTTTCCTTTTCCGAAAATATTAGGACACAATCGCGTCCCTCTTCCAATCATTTGCCAATACTTTGCATACGATTTTACTTCTTTGAAAAACACCAAATTTAAGACTCTTGGCGCATCTACACCTGTATCCATCATATCTACAGAAACTGCAATTTGAGGATCTTTTTCTTCTCCTTTGTCAAAACAAAACCGTTCTAATAAATCTTGTGATTTGTCTTCGTAGTTATCAATAACACGTAAAAAATTACCTCCAAATTCTGGATAATTTTTGTTAAAACGTTCTTCTATGTATATAGCGTGCTGATGATTTTTAGCAAAAATTATTGTTTTCCCTAATTTATCGCCACTTTCAATTTTCTGACCATACTTCATTAAATATTCTAATACTTTATCTACGGTATCATCATTGAATAAAAATGAATTGATTTTACTTTTTGAAATTTCGGGTATTCCTGTATCTGATTCATCTCCTTTTATACCAAAAAGTTCTTCAAAACGAACTTTGTCTCTTTCGCTTAGTTCTGAATATTTTAATCCTTTTCTTGGAAATTTAAGTGGAATTTCAAATGCTTTTGGCGGTACTAAATATTTTGCTTCTACCGCTTGAGTCAATTCATAAGCAAACGTGGGATTATCATCTTCAATTTGAAAAAGATGATAGGTGTTTTTGTCTATTTCCTTTTTAGGTGTTGCCGTTAAGCCAATTAGAACGGCATCAAAATAATCGAAAATCGCTTGGTATTTTTGGTAAACGGAACGGTGTGCTTCATCAATGATAATGACATCAAAATGACCAATCCCATAAAAACGTTCGTTTTCACTTTTGAGAGTATCAATTTTGTTTAGTATTGTAGGATAAGTAGAAAAGACCAATCTGGTATTATTATCTTCTTTTTCTTTAGTTAAATCGATAGCACTTAAATGTGGTAAATGTTCTTTAAAAGCATTTTTAGCTTGCGTAACTAAAGCGTTTCTATCCGCTAAGAAAAGTACTCGCTTTGCCCAATTGCATTTGGTAAACATATCAACCATTGCTGCAGCAGTTCGTGTTTTACCACTACCTGTAGCCATAACTAATAAAGCTTTTCTGTTTTTCCCAATAAGTTTACCATTTTTTGAAACTACTAAAGTTTCGGCAATTCTTTTAATGGCTTCTAATTGATAGGGACGTCCTGCAATATTTGTATTTACAGAAAAATTTCTAATGTCTAAACGTTCAAAACGTCTTTTCATTAGTAATTGTAATTCTTCTTTAGTGTAAAAACCTTGTACTTGACGTTCTGCATAAAACGAATCGTCCCAAAGAAAGGTTTCATACCCATTTGTATAAAAAATTATAGGACGCTGTCCTGTTTTGTTCTCTAAACAATCTGCATATAAACTGGCTTGATGTTTTCCTTTTTTCGCATCGTGTAAAGTGCTTTTTGCTTCCACAACTGCTAAGGGTTTTCCATTATCATCCCAAAGCACGTAATCGACATAACCAATACCTGTTTTATTTGTAGTGATTGGCATTCCTTGTACTTCATATTCAATTTCAATACCTGGACGTAGCTTTTCCCAACCAGCTTCTTTTAGTAATAAATCTATTAAGACTTTTCGCGTTTCTAATTCAGAAGTTAATTCAGGTACAGCTTCTTGAGTTTTGAAAATTGTTTTTCTTTCTTCTTTACGTTCAGCAATTAACTGTAATTGATTTTCAAGTTGCTGTTTTAGTTTTTCATTTTCTTCTGCTAAAATCGCATTTTGCTTTGCGTTTCTTTTGGCTTGTTCTCGTTCTTTTTCGAATTGTTCGGTTACTGCTTGTAGTTCTTTTTTATTTTTATCATTAACATCACCGTAAGGAATCAATCGTTCCTCAAAATCAGGTATGTCAGGATTACTTTCACTGTAATATTTGCTTAACCAAGATAAAAAACGAAAGGTGTTTTTGAGTGATTGTAAGGCTTCTAATGCTCTTATATTTTTCCCGTGAGCGGCATTGTTTCCATACAAACGTACCACGTCTAACTCAATCAACATACTTGGTTTTAGTATGGCTTTGAAACTATCGTTGTGCAGTAAAGCCCCAAGTTTAGTATCATATGGCAATTCTAAATCTTCATCATTTTGATACAACCAAAAAATGGTTTTCTCTAAAGTGCTTCTACACAATAAAGCGGCATAACGAGGTGCTGTAAAAGTATGTTTTTCAGCATCACTTATTTCGTTAAAAATGGCAGGGAATTCTTTTTGAAGAAATAGAAAGTTAGAGTTCATTCATTAAATTTTGTACTAAAATACTACTTTTTATGCTAAGAGAAAATTATTCATCATTTTTGATTGCTTTTACAACTCATCAAACTTAGCTTTCATAGTTGGATTACCATGAGTAAGCTTCTTAATCGTTAAATCATCCGCTTTTTGATTGGCTAAACGAAGATTATTGTCAGATGATAATAAAGCATCTTTTGTTTTTTGTAGATGGTCAATAGTTTTATCTATTTCATCAATAGCGGTTTTGAATTTTTTACTGGCTAATTCGTAATTTCTGGCAAAACCTTCTTTGAATATGTTTATTTTTTCCTCAAAGTTGGTGATGTCAACATTCTGATTTCTTACTAATGCCAGTTCTGCCTTGTATTTCAGTGAGTTCATTGCCGCATTTCGTAACAACGTAATAATTGGAATAAAAAATTGAGGACGTACTACATACATTTTAGGAAACTTATGAGAAACATCTACAATTCCAGAATTGTAATACTCGCTTTCTGCTTCTAAAAGAGAAACCATAACCGCATATTCACATTTTTTTTCGTTACGATCTTTGTCTAGTTCTTTAAAAAAATCTTCGTTTTTCTTTTTGGTGGCCGTTTCATCTCCTTCGTTTTTCATTTCAAACATGATGGAAATAATTTCATTTCCAGTTTCATCGGTTTCTCTGTAAATAAAATCACCTTTACTTCCTGATTTTGAATCGTTATCTTTTTCGAAATAGGCATTTTGAAAAGCAGTGGCACGCAATTTATTAAACTCTGTTTCGCAATGTTGCTCTAAAGTTTCTCCAATCATTTTTGTGGATAGTTTTAACTTCATGTCTTTTCGTAAAGCAATTTCTTCGTCTTTCAGTTTAATAATTTCGTCTTTAGTTTTAAGCTCTGCCGAAAATTTATCTTTGAGTGTGTTTTCTAATAATTGTTTGTCCGTGTCTTTTGCTTTTACTTCGTTAACTAGTTGATCACGTTCTTTTTCAATTAATTGAACGGCTTCCGTTACCGCTAATTTTTTCGCTACCTCAGCATTTTCTAATTTTGCTTGTAGTTGCGTAACATCATTTACATTTTGTGTTTTAAGTTGTAATAACTCGTTATCTTTTTGCGATAGCTTTTGCGATAATTCTATTGCCGCATCAGCTTTAAGTTTGGCTAAAGCGGCATCTTTTTGAGCTAGTTGTTCTTGCAACGAATTTTTAATAGTTGCTTCAGCTAATTTAACGGCACTTTCTTTTTCCTTTTCGGCTAGGTTTAATCTGTTTTGTAGTTCTTCTTCAAACTGATGATCGCGAACTTGCTTTACAATATCGGCAAAACCTGCTTCATCTACTTTAAAGGCTTTATGACAATTAGGACAAATGATTTCGTTCATGATTTTTTATAGTTTTTAGTTGTGTGTTTCTTGTTTTTTATATTTTCTATCAACATTTCTATCAACATTTAGGTGTTATTTCACGCTTTTTTGTTGATAGAATATTTTGTCCAACGCTTTTCACCTTTTTAAATAAATAAATTAAAAATCTAATTTTTTAATTTCTCTATCAAAATCGCTTTCATAATTTTGGTCTTGGATGACTCTAAATTTTTCAAATTCACTTTCTGCTTTTAATTTAGCTTCTAACATACTTATTTTTCCTTTGTGTGTTAAAATAGGATAATTTGAAAGTTCTAAAAAGCGATCTAAAAAAGAAGCCCATTGTTGCATATTAAAAGCAAAACCTCTTTGTGCATTATTTTCTGCCAAATCTAAATACGCTGAAACAATTCTATTAAGTTCGGCAATGTGTTGATGTGTCATATAATTTTTAGCCACTGTAACATCGCTTTTTAATATTTTATCATCTGGAGCAGCTTTCCAAGTTTTTAAACCCATGTAAAGCTTTGTTGCATCGGCTTCGGTATAAATAATTTCAGCAGCCGTTTGTCCCGTTATAGCCCAATGTAATTTATTTTGAACGGCAGCAAAAAAATCTTTGGTTTGTTGGCTTTCCTTGTCGTAATCCGTACTAAGTGCATATAAATCCGTTATTTTTTGATAAAAGCGACGTTCACTTGCACGAATTTCTCTAATGCGTTCCAATAACTCATCAAAATAATCTTGTCCGAAGTGTTTGCCTTGTTTTAAACGTTCGTCATCTAAGATAAAACCTTTAATAATGAACTCATTTAAGGTTTGTGTTGCCCATTTTCTAAAATCAGTTGCCTGAATAGAATTTACTCTGTAACCAATCGCTAAAATGACTTCTAACCGATAAAATTTTGTGTTGTATTTTTTTCCATCGGCGGCAGTATGTGCAATTTTTGCACTTACTAAATTTTCATCTAATTCATTTGTTTCAAATATGTTTTTAATATGTTTTGTAACCACACTTCTATCTACTCCAAACAATTGAGCCATAGTTTTTTGGGTAAGCCAAAACGTGCCGTTTTGAAAATGAACAGCTAACTTTATAGTATTTGTAGCTGTGCTATATAATAACAAATCTCTTGGTTTCATTTTGATAAATTATTTAATTCAACTCCCCATTAAATGCCTGTTGCAACAACCCTTGAAACAAAGCCTCACTTTTTACCAAAGCCTCTTGTGCTTGTTGTTTTTGGGTTTCAATAATGGCTACACGTTCTGCAAATTGAATCTGAAGCTTGATAGGAGGAAGAGGAATTTTAAACTTCTCTAATTGTTCTTTTGTAATAGCTTCCATTACTGCACCACCAGCGGAACCAACCCCTAATAAATGATTTTTTATATTTTCTGATATCAATAAATGACTTAAAAATAATGGATGCAATTTTTCAGAAATCGGTCTTAAAATGGAAACGTGTTGATTAACTCTTGCTGGTAAAACCTCATCCGGTACTACTGTACAACGACAAACAGACGCTCCGGTTATGTTAAAAAGAACATCATTACTCTCTACTGTTACATTTTTTAATTTTTTTGCTTGGTCATCATTGATAAAAGCTAAATTTTTATATTTGAATTCATTATCATAAATATTTAAACTTCTAATTAATGAGATGCCTTCAGAATGATAAGCTTCTTTACCTCCTCTTGGTGTTGAGCCACTTCCAATTTTTGAAGTTACATTTCTTAATTCGGTTTTCTCCCAACCCTTTTCATTCCTCACAGGATCTCCAAACATATCCAAAAACAAACTTTGCGTTAGCGCCTCATATTTTTCAATAAGTTGTTTGTTGTATTGGCTGAGTTCATCTGCTTTGTCTAGGATGTTGGCAATTTTTTGTTGGGTTGGGAGGTTTGGGAGTTCAATATCTATTTGTGAGTATTTTGAAATCCAATATCTTTTATGCAAATCTTTATCAATTGAAATGGTTTGCATTTTGTAATATAAATACCTTAAACTTGCTTTATTTTCAACTGCTTTTAAAATTTTCATTGCTGAAGATTTAACCTTAAAAGGAAAGTCAACATAATGAAATGCAGTTGTGAAGTCGTCAAAAATAATTACAGGAACGTTTGTAAACAAACCTTTTTCTTCATTTGTATAACCTAAAATAAATGATTTACCAGCAGTTAAAACTGGAGTTTTATAGTCATTATTATAATTTTCAGTTTCAACAATGTATTTTGTTGGCTGTTCATATTTTAGAACATCGTCTAATTTGATTTTCTGCATTTTAACTAATTTGATTTTTCAAAGAATGAAAAATAGATGAATGTAATATTTCTTATATTTAACAATACTAAATGTAATATTGTTGTTAAATTTAATAGGCAAAGTAATTTAAAAAACCAATTCTCATAAAGCGAGGAAATAGGAATAACATAACCTATAACTTCGAAAAATATTATTATAAATGCTAATAGTGTTGAGTAAGAGATATAAATGTAAAGCTCTTGAAAAAGATTTATTTTTTTTCCTCCGATTCTCTCTACTCCTTTTTTTGCTTTTAATTCGTCAACCATTTTACTAGAAGTTGAAGAAAGAAATGTAATAGCTGTAATGTTAAATCCAGCCAGAATTCCAACTAATGAAATCATTTGACCAATAAATTCATCATTGAAAGCTAATTGAGAAGGAACAACATATATAATAAAAAATGATAATATTAATGGAATTACCATATCAAAAAAAAGATACTTTTTTGATATGGATAGATAATCAAATATTAAAACTAAAAATTCTCTAAACATTATATTAGCTTTATCATTTCTGTTTTCATTAAATCTTTTACAATGGCTTTTGTCGTTGGATCTAACGTTACTTTTATATGGTTTGATTTCATTATTCTTTCTATAAAAAATTTGTGAACATTTTTGTCATTATCCTTACCACAAATCCAAACTTTAGAGATATTAGTGTTACTGGCAAAACCTGAAGCAACATCTTTTGCGAACTCTCTAATATTCATCATAGTATCTGCTCGAACATCAATAATCAAATCCTTTTTTACTTGAACTGTTCTATTGGACAATTTTAAAAAATTTGAACCTAAAACTTCTTTGTCCATATAAACTTTACATTCAACAATTCTGTCTAATTGAGCAATTAACTCATTTGGATCGCTAATAATAATATCGCCCATTTCAGTATTAAAATCTTGTTCAATTCGTTTTACGGATAAATACTTTCTAATGAACTTATCAAGATATTTTTTAAAATGGTTAGATGTAATACCTAAATGTGTATTTTGCAAAATAATTTCAAATTCTGAATTATCTTTAAAAGCCAAAACAAAATAGTTTTCTTCTTTTTCACCTTCAGTTAACTCTTTAGGATTCTCTCTCTCTGTATTAGTTAAGCTATCAAGCAGATTTTTCTTTGTTCCAAATGAAGCTGACTTAATCATTCCAAAAAAACATTTTTGTCTACCTTGAAAGTATCTTGGTTGGATAATTTCAATAAAATCCAATGCACAATACTTTTTTGGAGTTATTGGCATCTTTCTATCTTCCTCATTTAATGAATTTAAAAAAGTAACAAAATCAGGAAAATCAAAATCTTCAAAACTATTTTCAATTTGTAATCCTTCATACAATTTGTATATGTGATAAGATATTTTCTTGGATGTTTTGTCAATTACCATATTATTTATTATTTTAGCTTTAATTATTAATTTAATTACTCAATTGAAACTTCAATATAGCCCAACTCACTTCTAATGAGTAGGTCCCAGGTTCGAATCCTGGCGCGATCACAATTTTGTGAGGTTTTTGGTTTGAATCCAGACAAGGTCACTATAACAACCTAGTGTGATTATTTTCCACCCCGCCTTTCAGGCACCCCTCAATAGGGGAAGTATTGCGACACTATTAATTTTTATATCTCGTTAAATTTGTTTAATGGGTATACGCGTTGTAAAAGATTTTTCCATTCTACTATATTTAATTTTGGTGCAACAATGGTATATTCATCAACCCTTGTCCATTGTTTTGGTAAAATGGAATTTAAATCGTCGTTAGTTATGGCATATATTGTTTCTTCATCTATTTGAAATAAAATATAATCGTATTTATCTATTAAACAATCTACTTGGTTAGTTAGTAGTTTTAATGTTTTTTGATTTTCTCCTTCGCCAGTTGTCATTACATTACCATAACTGTAATTTGGTATGTTATAATTTACTGCTTGTATGTATTTGTGCATTATTTTGGTAAGTCCTTCAATAGATTTATCTTCAAAACTATTCATAAATTCAACGCCAAAATGAGTTGTTCTAATAGGTCCAAAAACTGTCATTGTTGTTTTTTGACTATTTATAATTGCTTTTAATGTTTTAGTATCATCAAAGACTGATTTTTCTATTTGCTCGTCAGTATATACAGGTAATTCTTTAGCCATTAATTTTAAAACATCATCGTCTAATTCGTAGTTAGTATATTCATAATCGTCGTCAATGGTTAGCAAAGTTCCATCATAAACTGTACAAATAGCATCGGCTAATATATTGGTTAAATAATAATCGGCACCGTTAGACATTATCGTATTTCGTATTTCTATAAGTTCGTTTTCTTCAATAGTAATATCAACTCCACGTGTTGAAGCTTCTGAAAACCATAAATAGCATAAATTATCGGCTCTTTTTTGATATTCAACATGTTCTATTTCTTCTGCAATATGCTGAATAAAAGAATCTATACTAAATTCTAAATTGGTTTGTATGTAATGTGTTTTGCTCATAATATTAATCTTCTTTTTCTAAGCTTTCTAGAACTTCTACCCATTTTTGTTGCAATACAGCTTTGTTTGGTAGTTTGGTTTTATAATCGGCTACTAATGTTGGCGATAAACTTCGGTTAAGCGCATATTCTACTACCGTATCATCTTTACCTTTGCATAATAAAATGCCTATGCTTGGATTTTCATATTCTTTTTTTATATCTCTATCCAGTGCTTCTAAATAAAAATTGAGTTGCCCCAAATGTTCAGGTTTAAATTTTTCTGTTTTTAATTCTACAGCAACCATGCAGTTTAAAGCACGGTTATAAAAAAGTAAGTCAATTGCAAAATCTTGGTTGCCTACTTGTAAAGTATATTCTTCGCCCATAAAGGCAAAATCTCTTCCAAATTCTAACAGAAATTTAGTAATGCTTTGAGCAATAGCTTTTTGAACATCTTTTTCTTGATGGTCTTCGGAAATATGTAATAATTCTAATACATACGTATCTTTAAAAGTGCTTGTTATATCTTGAGGTAATTCTCGCGACAGTGTTGAGAGTTTTGCATCGGCAAGCATAACCCTTTCATAATAAGAAGAATTAAGTTGTCTTTCAAGCTCACGAACAGACCATTTTTCTTTTATAGTCATTCGATAATAAAACTCTTGTTCTTGGGCATTTTCTAATGGTAAAATTAATCTGTTATGTGACCAACTCAATTCTCGCGACAATGTGGCGAGAATTTCATTTTGAGCATAAGTTTCGTAAAACTGTTTCATTCGCCATAGATTTTGCGCTGAAAACCCTTTGATATTTGGTTCTGATGTTTTGATGAAATTAGCCAAATCTTCAACAATAGATTTACCCCAATCATTGGCTTTAACTTTGTTACTCAAATATTGTCCAACTTGCCAATACAACGTAACTAATTCTTTGTTAACTGCCTGATATGCTTTTGCTTTTGCAGAAGCAATAAGTGTCGTAATTTCTGTAAACTGCTGTTGTAATTGCATTTTAATAATTTTTATTGTAACATTTTTTCCAATTCTTTCATAGCTTCCAAACGTTTTTGGTCTATCGCTTTAATAGCAGCAATAAGTGTTTGTGGTTTTTCGTAAATTACTTCTTCGTACACTATTTCTTTATAGCGGTTGATGCTTAAATCGTAATCGTTGGCTACAATGTCTGCTTTTGCGACAAGGAAAGATTTTTGGGTTCTGTCTTTAAAAAGCCCTTCGACTCCGCTCAGGGTGACAGCATCATTAACAGATTTCCAATCGTTAAGAATAAAAGGAATATCACATTTATCGGCTACTTCGTTGGCTACTTTTTCCGGATTGGCAAATACTTGTTCTAATTGCTCATCAGGAATTAAAGCATTACGTTTGTCGTCTAAACTAAAACCATCGGCTTGCATGTCATAAAACCAAACGTTATCTGTACCGCCTGAATTGGTTTTGGTAAATAATAATATAGCTGTACTTACTCCTGCATAGGGTTTAAACACTCCGCTTGGCATAGAAATTACACCTTGTAATTGTTGGTTTTCTACCAATTCTTTACGGATATTTTTGTGTGCGCCTGAGCTTCCAAATAATACACCATCTGGCACAATTACTGCTGCTCGTCCACCTAATTTTAGCATTCTTAAAATTAAAGCTAAAAAGAGTAATTCCGTTTTTTTGGTTTTAGTGACTTGCAATAAGCTACTTTCTACTTCGTCATAATCTAACGCACCTTTAAATGGTGGATTCGCTAATACTAAAGAATATTTTCCGTTGATAGTGTTATTTTCTGCTAAAGCACTTCCACCAACTAATTGAGGAGATTCAATACCATGTAATTGTAAATTCATAGACGCAATACGCATCATTGAAGGATCAATTTCTAATCCGTTAAACATTTGTGTATTGTAATGTTCACGAAAATCTTTATCCAGAAATAGTTTATCATGCTTATCGTGAAAATATTGTCCGGCAGCCACTAAGAAACCAGCTGTTCCTAAAGATGGGTCGCAAATAGTATCATCGGCTTTTGGTTGCGTCAATTCCACCATCATTTGAATGATATGACGAGGTGTACGGAATTGTCCGTTAGTACCAGCTTCGGCGATTTTACCTAACATGTATTCGTATAAATCACCTTTAGTATCTCTATTTTGTAAAGGCAGTTTATCTATTTGTTGCACCACTCTATCTAATAGTTTAGGTGTGGCAATCATAAAAGTTGCTCCTTTGATGTATTCCGTGAATTTACCACCATCTTCACCCAATGTTTTCATGAAGTCGAATACTGTTAAATCATTCAAATGGCGTTGCGGACGAACAAATAAATTAAACATTACTTCAGGATCTTTATCTTTAAAATAACTCCAACGCAATTCATTCTGACTTTCTGCATAAATTGGCTTCTTGTTAGAACCGCCTAACATACTGATTTCTTTTTCAATAAGAATTTGTTTATCGTCTAATTGTTTCAAGAAGATTAGGTAGGTAAATTGTTCAATTACCGTAAGTGGATTGGAAATTCCACCGGTCCAGAAGTCGTTCCAGATTTTGTCAATTTGAGATTTTAATTCGCCTGTTATCATTTTATTCTATTTTTTCTATTAAATGTGCTACAATTTGTAGTTAGTTTTTATCCTTTTAAGTTTTCACCATGAGAAAGTAGAAACACTACTAATTCATAATTAGGTTTATTATTTTATTTATTGTCTTCAAAATTATAGTCTTTTGATGGATGTATTGGTTGCCAAAATGGTAGTGGTTTGAGAATTATACAAACATACAAAAAAGGGTAGGATATTAAATTGTGGAAATCCGTAAACAAGCAACATTTTATAAACAAAATGTGTTAGAATGAATTACTGCTTTAGTCTGGATGTTTTAAAATAATGATTTTTGACATGATAAAATTCAATCATCTTTTGTCTATTGTATCTGAGTTAAATGATATTACATTAAACATTTGTTTTATTTTGGTACTAACCATACTGCCATAAAACTTTTCGATTGCTAACATTGATAAATTTGTGGTTAAATGAGTAACTGTTTTATTTTCAACAAATTGCTCGTAGCGGTTTAATATTATTTTCGCTACTACATTTGAATCGTTTCCGAAATGTTTGATTTGATGTTCAGTGCCAAAATCGTCAAAGCAATAACCAGTCAATCGGTTTTGTTTGTTTGATTTTTGAGTGTAAATTTCCAAAGCTTCGGAACCTTTTTTCGCAAATTCAAAAGAAACTTCTCGGCAGGTTTTAATTTTGTAATCAAATTTTGGAGGTAAGAAAGGTTTCAACAAATGCATTATAGCCGTTTTCCCGCATCCATTTTTTCCAGACAATAAAATACCTTTGGACAAGTCAATATTTAACGCAGCGGCAGATTTTTCATCTTTAATGGCGTAAACAAGTAGTTGGTGCATAACTGACAAATCGGATTCATAAATCTTAAAGGCTTGGCCGAATTTCTTTTTACCTTGGTAGGTTATAAATGCAACACATTTGTTGAAATTGTAAATTCGAGTAGTAGCAATAACCTCAAAAGTTTCCTCGAAAGTTGTACAGCGATTCGTCAACGTTTTTTGGGTATCGAGTGTGCAAACAATTGGATTTTGCCCTTCAACACTTCGACTATGCTTAACACTAGCTTGCTCAGGATTACGAAAATTTGTAGAATAGATTTGACGATTGAGCATCCAGTTTTTGGCTGCTGCTTCCCAATTTTTTATTTTGGTTTTTCCACCCACTAACCAGCCGTTACTTTCGAAAGAATAGAAAAAGGTTTCAGCCTCGATTTGGTTTTGATTATTTTCTTTAAAAAAGGTGATTACATTTTCTAAAATTGGGAGGGTTGAATCAGAATCAGAATTACCTCTGTCGTTTTCATTGTTTTTAAATTGAATCGGAGAACCCGAAACGGGTGTCTTTTTTTCGCGCCACTTTTTTTCTTCATTTTCTGAATTATTTAATAAATTATTTTCAGTTTTATTTTTTGTGGGCGCTATACTATGTTTATAATGTTTAATATGTTTATTAATGTTTATATTAGATACTAGTGCTTGTTCATTACTTGTACAGTGCTTGACTAGTGCTTGTTTAGAATTTAATATAGTAACTTGTTCATTAGCTTGTTTAGCGACTTGTTCATTTTTTACTTTAGTTTTTATACTATTCTTTTTGACTTTAAATGCTTCAGTTAATTCAATAATGTGAACCAAACTTCCTTTGAATGGATTATCAGAGGGTTGGTACTTAATATAGCCTTTGTCATCTAATTTTTTTAGACAATTATGGTACATAGTTATAGAACCAATTTTGCTAGTTCGCATCATGTCAACTCTAGAAATAGTAATTGGATTTTGGAAGCGTTTGCTGTTCCATGATTGAAATATAGCCAAATACAAGCTAATATGTGTGGGATTCAGATCAGGTTCTTGTGAAACTTTCTCGAAAAAGGCAGTGAGGTGTTTAATGTAATTCATGGCTGGATGAGTTAAAGGGTTTGGCGGTTAGTTATTTTTTATTATTTGATTTCAAATTTTCTAGGTGGCAAAAATCATAGCAATATCTTTTTAAAATTATAGCTGCAAATCAAAAAAGAATAAATGACTTTTATATACAAGTTGTATACACCTTGTATACGATTTTTATAAAAAACGAATGTCACGACATTTCTTCTACTCCTTTTTAGTAAGATAAGACTATAGTAATCAAGCAATTGTTAAGAAATGAAATAGATTTCGCTTTAGCTTTAAATTTTCTGTTTTTTTTGCCTTTACATCCTTTTTGATACACGCACCTTGTAGGTTGAACTAAAATTCAGTTTAAAAGCGAGCTGAAATCATACAAAATGAATCCGTTTTGTTTTGAAATCAGGGCAAACCAAATAAAAAGCAAAAACAAGATAAGGGCACAAAGAATAAAAACTCCCCACCTTAGCAGGGAGATAAACATTGCATTTTGGAATACAAAAACAGTTGCATCAAATCAAATCAATTACAAGCTATTGCACCTCTATTATATTTAGTACATTAAAGGCTCCATTATTCAAAGAATACTGTTCGCCATTCACCTCCTGAAAAAATTCAAGAAGCAAAACCATAAACACAATACCTGTTCCGGAAGGCACACCACTTGGAGTTAAAGTAATTGTGGAAACAGAACCATTTATTGGAAGATTTGTTACAGCGCTATAAGTAATATCTGAAGTGCCTGTTGCAAAATCCAAATTCACAAAGCCACTTTGCAAACTAAAATGGGTAGCACCTTCTAAATAACGTATTTCTTCTGTAGGTTTCAAATCCGTAAGAGTTATAATTCCAGTTACAGCGTCAACTACAAACGGATTAAAAAACACACTTCGAAGGGTGGCTCGAATATTAAAATCGAAACCCTTTAAATACGCTTTACCGGTGGCAGTAGTCAAACCATTCACCACATTACGTTCTCCCCGCACCGATACCGAATCCTGATTCTTAATATCAAACATAACTTTCATCAAGCGACTCGACAACTTACTGTCTTTCGCTTTAAACACAAAACTCCCCACAGCATCTCGCAACAACTTTCCAGAACTAGCACTTCTGCCAAACTCTCTGCCGTTTTCCCTTGTTCTTACAAACGCTGGATCATTCATAATTCTCTTTTTACTTACACCACCTTTGGTGCGTACAAAGTACCCGTCAGCACTCTTGTAGAAAGTCACATTATCTAATGTACCTTCAATCTTAAACAAACTAGTGTTTCTTGCCATTTTTTAAGTTGTTTTAAAATTAAACATACACAAAGATAGCAGCCTATAAAACCCAGTAAAACCAATACTTCCGATTGCAAACGAAAAGGTTTAAAATTTCCGAATTGGCACTTAATATCAAACAAAAAAAAGCGTACTTTAGTAAAGTTCATAGTAAGAATAAAACGAAAACCAAATTGATACGAAACGAAGTTACAAAACCAAACAAAGTAGTAACAGTTGTAATTTTAAGCCATACAAATGAAGAGAATCTGCATCAACACAACCGACGTGATGTTTATTACAGGTAAAAGCGAAAGACAAGCACGAAACATTATTAACGACATTAAAGCATATTTTGGAAAAGAAAAACACCAAATGGTGACCGTTAAAGAACTTTGCGAATATTTAGGTCTAAAAGAAGAAGAAATTATAGGTTACATAAAGTAAAGCAGAACACTAACTTGCCCGCACTAACTAAGTAGATAAAGCATACATAGTAGGAAGAAAAAGCTATCAAAAAAAGTGCTAGAAAACAACCAACAAAATTTTCACATCTAAAATATAACCCATAAAAAAAACCGATTCATTTCTGAATCGGTTTCAACTGGCGGAGAAAGAGGGATTCGAACCCCCGGACCTGTTACAGTCAACAGTTTTCAAGACTGCCGCATTCGACCGCTCTGCCATTTCTCCAGTATGACTCGCACTACTTCCGTATTGCGAGTGCAAATATAAAAGCTTTTTTCAATTAAAAAAACAAAAGCAGCACTTTTTTTGTAAGTTTTTTTTAAATATCTGATTGTCAATATTTATTTTAAAAACTTTTTTTTTAATAATTTAAATATTCTGTGATTTCTAAGCCATATCCAATCATACCAACACGTTTGTTTTGCCATGAATTGGTTAATAATTTGATTTTAGTAATATCAATATCGTGTAAAATTTGAGCTCCAATACCAAAATCTTTGGTGTCTATTTTAATTTTAGGTGCCGTAAAATCACCTGACTCTTGCATTCTTTTTAATTCAGCTAAACGATCTAATAACTCTACTGATTGTAATTCTTGATTGATAAACAAAATAGCACACTTATCATGAGATTCAAATTCCTTGAAAATATCTTCCATTTTCTTGTGCAAAGTATCCGTTAAACTTCCTAAAATGTCATTCGTAACTTGAGTAGAATTAATTCTCGTAACAACTTCCTCTCCTGTACTCCAACTTCCTTTAGTTAAGGCAATATGAACTTGTTTATTCGTAACTTGTAAATACGCTCTTAATCTGTAGTTTCCAAAACGCGTTTTAATCTCGAAATCTTCTTTTTTCTTAATTAAACTATCGTGTTGCATTCTGTAAGCCACTAAATCTTCAATTGAAACTAATTTCAAATCGAATTTCTTAGCCACATCCACTAATTCAGGTAAACGTGCCATTGTTCCATCATCATTCATGATTTCACAAATTACACCAGCAGAAGAGAATCCTGCTAAACGTGCAAAATCAATCGCAGCTTCTGTATGCCCTGTTCTTCTTAAAACACCACCTTGACGTGCAATTAAAGGAAAAATATGTCCAGGACGACCTAATTCATAGGGTTTCGTTTCTGGATCAACTAAAGCTTCAATAGTTTTTGATCTGTCGGCAGCAGAAATTCCGGTAGTTACGCCATTCCCTTTTAAATCTACAGAAACCGTAAAAGCAGTTTCCATATTATCTGTATTATTGGTAACCATGGAGTGTAATTCTAATTCTTTACATCTTGATTCTGTTAATGGCACACAAATTAATCCTTTACCGTGCGTTGCCATAAAGTTGATCATTTCTGGTGTTACTTTATCTGCAGCTGCTAAAAAATCACCTTCATTTTCTCTGTCTTCATCATCCACTACAATTATCATTTTGCCTTGACGAATGTCTTCGATTGCTTCTTCAATAGTGTTAAGTTGTATTTTATTGCTCATTATTTTGTGTGTTAGAACTTTGTTGTTTGTTGTTTGTAAGTTTAATAAATATATTTTTTATCGGATTAATTAACCAATCTAAATCGATTGTTAATCCCATATCATTTGTAGCTCTGTAAGTAAATAAAATAGCAAATGGAGTTAGTATTAAAGCTCCTGCCGCTACTCCTATAAAAGGATGAAGTGCATCTTGACCTGCTAATTTTTTTCCAAAAGTATTAGCGAAGTTAAATACAATAAAAATTAAAACGGCAAAAACAATTGGTAAACCTAATCCACCTTTTCTAATAATGGCTCCTAAAGGTGCACCAATAAAAAACATCAATAAACAAGAATAAGCGACTAAGATTTTATCGTAATAACCAATCCAATAATCGTTAATATAATTTTTTTTCATTTCTAAATCTGTAGTATATCCATCAAGTGAAAAAATAGTATTTGAAATATTACTTTTTGCTACTTCAAAAATTGTAGCTTTTTTCTCTTGTGGGATAATTTTCAATAAATCGTTAGAAGGTTTTTCATTTATTTGAGTAACAGAATTACTTACCATAGGAACTTGTAAAGCATCTGTTAAACTTTGAGAAGTTTTATCAATATTTTCACTATATGAAACAACATCTTTATTATAATTTAATTGAAGTGAATCTATCGTGTATTTCAACTCGCTCATATTTAACATATTATAAGCGTTTATAATTTCACCACCTTCATCAGTAGTTCCGTTAAGTTTGGCTAAATCGATATTTATAGTATATTTTTTAAAACTACTTTTTGCAAATGGTAATTTTTCGCGTTCTTCCATTTTTTGTGACTGAATGTCTTCGTAATAATTTCCATCTAACAAATCCAGTTGCAATAAATTGGTAGTTTCATCACTTTTTAAAACGCCATTTTTAGCTTTAATTACGGTTGAGATTGGTCCAAACTCCCCTTTTTTCATATGCATTGTAATGCCCTCTAAAAACTCTCCATTTTCACCAGATTTTTTATCTACTTTTATGGTTGTTGTAAGTCCAATTTTGTTGAATTGTCCTTCACCAATTGCCATTGCTGGTTTGGTCTGAAGAATGTTTTTTCTTAAATTTACAAATCGATATTGAGCTTCTGGAATGATATTATTGGCAAATAAAAAGGCTACAGCACTAAATACTACTGTACAAATAATTAGGAATTTCATTGCTCTTCTTAAAGAAATACCACCAGATTTCATTGCAGCAAACTCATAGTTTTCTGCAAAACTACCGAATGTCATAATGGATGCTAACAAGATTGATAATGGTAAAACCAACGGAACCATTATTGGTGAATAGTAAAAAATAAATTTAAAAATAGTAACAAAATCTAAATCTTTACCAGCTAATTCGGCTATAAAAAGCCAAATACTTTGCAAAACGAATATAAAAAAAAGGATTACAAATACCGTAGTAAATGTAATCAGGAAAGATTTTAATAAATATTTATCTATAATTTTCATTTATGAAAAATTTATTTTTAGTAAGCATAAATGGAATTGCATATTATTTACAATTCCATTTATCTTAAATACTATATTTATAGCAACATGCTGCTATTTAAAATTTGATTTAAAATTAGTCCGCTTTATTGATGTAATAATTTGGATATTTTGCTTTCACAAAGGTAAACTGATTCTTTGCTAAAACTTGGTTAAATTTAAACGAAGATACTGTTAAAGTTGTTTTCGTTCCGTTTTTACCAACTTCAATCAAATTGTAAATATGATTGGTTTTTGTATCAATACCTATTAAGATTTCTTTTCTTTTATCAACCACACTTGATGGTGTAAGTTTTACGTATTGTATTGTTTTACCAGCAATTGGTTGTTTAATATCCATAGAATATTTAAACCCTTTCTTAAAGAATGTAAATATTTTATTTGGTGACATGGCATTTACATCGCTTTCATCGTGATTAGAAATTGTCACTTCTTCATCTTCTGGAACAATTGTATATATTTTTTTACCATCGAAAATTTTAGTAATTCCCATGAAACTTAAATGGTATTTATTTCCCTGTAAAAGCACAGTTCCTTTACTTTCTTGATTGATGTTTTCTTTAGCATTATTAATGGCATATTTGAAATCAATATCCATATTTTTGTATGACTTTGCTTTCGCTACTACTTTATCTAATAAATTTTTAGCTTCATTTTTTCCTTTAACCGGGTTAACTTCAACCGTGTTAAATGCAACTAAAAAAAAGGCAACTGCTGTTATTGTAAATATATTTTTCATAAAATAAATTATCTATTTTTCGTTATTAAAAAATGTTTCAAGAGAATTCAAATCTGTGATTAGTACTTGTCTGGCTTTACTTCCTTCAAAAGGTCCAACAATTCCAGCAGCTTCTAACTGATCAATAATTCTTCCTGCTCTATTATATCCTAATTTTAATTTTCTTTGAATTAAAGATGCCGAACCTTGTTGTGCTGAAACCACAACTTCTGCTGCATCTCTAAATAAAGAATCTCTTTCAGATATATCCATATCAAGTTTTATGCCACTTTCTTCACCCACATAATCTGGAAGTAAGTAAGCATTCGCATAAGCCTTCTGAGAACCAATGAAATCACAAATTCTTTCTACTTCTGGCGTATCTACAAAAGCACACTGAACACGAATTAAATCATTACCGTTTGAAAACAGTAAATCTCCACGACCAATTAATTGATCGGCACCACCAGAATCTAAAATCGTTCTTGAATCAATTTTAGATGTTACTCTAAATGCAATTCTCGCTGGGAAATTCGCTTTAATCATACCTGTAATTACGTTTACAGACGGACGTTGTGTAGCAATAATCAAGTGAATTCCGATAGCACGAGCAAGTTGAGCTAAACGTGCAATTGGCATTTCCACTTCTTTTCCTGCTGTCATAATTAAATCGGCAAACTCATCGACTACTAATACAATATAAGGTAAAAAGCGGTGACCGTTTTCTGGATTTAATTTTCTTTGTTTAAATTTATCATTGTATTCTTTAATGTTACGAACCATCGCATCTTTTAATAAAGAATAACGATTATCCATTTCTAAACATAAAGAATTTAAGGTATTAATTACTTTCGCATTATCCGTAATAATGGCTTCTTCCGTATCTGGAAGTTTCGCTAAATAATGACGTTCAATTTTATTGAAAAGTGTTAACTCTACTTTTTTCGGATCGACCAAAACGAATTTGACTTCCGCTGGATGTTTTTTGTATAATAACGAAGTTAAAACCGCATTTAATCCAACAGATTTTCCTTGTCCCGTTGCTCCTGCCATCAATAAGTGAGGCATTTTCGCTAAATCGACAACCAACGTTTCGTTAGAAATAGTTTTTCCTAAAGCAATTGGCAATTCCATTTCTGCTTGTTGGAATTTTGGCGAAGCAATCGCACTTTTCATAGAAACCATTGACGGATTCGCGTTTGGAACTTCAATACCAATTGTTCCTTTTCCTGGAATTGGTGCAATAATACGAATTCCTAAAGCCGATAATGACAACGCAATATCGTCTTCTAAACTTTTAATTTTAGAAATTCTAATTCCGGCTTCTGGTACAATTTCGTATAAAGTTACGGTAGGACCAACAGTTGCTTTAATTTGTGCGATTTCAATTTTGTAGTTTTTTAAAGTATCTACAATTTTGTTTTTATTTTCTTCTAATTCGGCTTGATTGATAGTAATTCCAACGCCTGTATAATCTTTCAACAATTCAATTGAAGGCATTTTAAAATTCGAAAGTTCTAAAGTTGGATCAAATAAACCAAAATCTTCAACCAATCTTTGAGCTAAACTTTCCTCTACAACATCTTCTTCTTCAGGTTTTTCAATTACGAAAGAAGCATCTTCCGTTTGAATAAGCTCTGGTTGTTTAGGAGTAATTTCTTCCACAACTGGCTTTGGTTGAGATTCTAAATAAATTTCAGATGAATTTTGAATGGTTGGTTTTAAAGAAGATTTATCAACTTCAAATGTAGAAGTCGGTTCTGAACGATTAATCACTTGCATGTTCGTCCATTCGTCATCTTCTTCTTCTGTAATAACTGGTTTTTTTATGGTTGAAATTGGAACTACAGGTTCATTAACATCATCAATATCTGTAAGAATTGGAGCGACAACTTCATCTGTACTTTCAACTTCAGAATTTAGTTCAACAGGAGTTGCTTTCGATTCTAAATAATCTTTTACTTTATCTGGAGAAACTTTTATTTTAAAAATAAGAAATACAATTGTTGCAAAAACTAACAATAATATCGAACCAATTTTTCCTGAATAATCTTGAATTAAATCGTTAATTTCAAAACCAATAATTCCTGATAAATGTGGAATAAAATCCCATAACAATCCGAATAATATTGAAATAGTAACAACTAAATATAAATCCCAAAAAGTAGATTTTCTAAGTTTTTTTAGAGGCAAATCAACAATTAAATAGGCACCAATTAAAAAGAAGATTTTTACAAATAGAAAAGAAGCTACTCCAAATCCTTTATGTAAAAAAGCATCTGACAGCCAAGCGCCAATTTTACCCAACCAATTTTCAACTACAACATTTCTGTTGCTCAATTCGGTAATTTGACTTTGATCATTATTTCCTGATATATAATAAGATATAAAGGACAATAATAAAATTACAGCAAGTAAAACGAACAAAACACCAACAATGAATTTTTGTCCACGTGATGTTTTGAAAATTGAATTACTTAATTTATTTTCGGATGTATTTGAAACTTCTTTTTTAGCCATTAAATTTTATAAATTGAATATTTTTGGGACATAAATTAATGCGCCAACGGCAATTGCACTAAAAGCGGCAAACAAAACAGCACCAGCAGCAATATCTTTAATAAAACCTATTCTGTTATGAAATTCTGGATGAATAAAATCGGCAATTTTTTCTACTGCGGTGTTCAAACCTTCAATACCCAAAACTAAACCAAATGCTAAAATTTGTAACATCCATTCTTCTCGAGAAATATCGAAATAAAAACCAGCAAAAATCATTAATATCATAATGGAAAATTGAACCATTACGCTATGTTCTGAAGTAACCAATTTATAAGCACCTTTTACAGCAAAACCAACACTTTTGATTCTTCCAGAAACAAATCTTTTGTCTTGAATCATAAAATTATAGTGCTTTTAAAGCCGCTTCGTAATTTGGTTCATTAGCAATTTCGCTTACTAATTCTGTATGAGACACTACTCCATTTTCATCAACAACAACAATTGCTCTTGCATGTAATCCTTTTAAGGCAGAATCTGTTAAAGTTAAACCGTAATCGTCTCCAAAACTTCCATCTCTGAAATCTGATAAGTTTACTACATTTTCTAATCCTTCAGAACCACAAAAACGTTTTTGCGCGAATGGTAAATCTCTTGAAATACACAAAACTTTAGTGTTTTCTAATTCATTAGCCATTTTATTGAAAGTTCTTACTGAAGTAGCACAAGTTGCGGTATCAATACTTGGAAAAATATTTAAGATAACACGTTGTCCTTTAAAGTCTTGTAAAGAAACATCTGATAAATCGTTTCCTACTAATTGAAATTGTGGAGCTGCTGAACCAACTGTTGGTAAAGTAGCGTTTGTATGTACAGGATTTCCTCCTAAAGTTACTGTTGACATGGTTTTAAATTTTAAGTTTCAAAAATACAAAAAATATGTAAGTCTAAAGTCAAATGTCAAAAAGTTTTTAAAGTCTTATTTTAGATTTTCACTTTAGACTTTTAGACGTTGGGCTTTATCACTAAATTTACACTAATTTCCACAAAACATCTTCTGGAACTGGCGCAATAATTTCTAAGGGATCTTTAGTTACAGGATGCGTTAAAACTAGTTTTCTGGCATGTAAATGAATTCCTCCGTTTGGATTACTTCTATCAAAACCATATTTTAAATCGCCTTTAATTGGACAACCAACAGCTGTCAGTTGCGCTCTAATTTGATGGTGACGACCAGTATGCAAATCGATTTCTAAAGCATAATAATTATCTAACTTTTTAATCGTTTTATATGATAATTTGGCTTCTTTAGATTCTGGAACTTCTTTTAAATGCGCTTTTGAAGTATTATTTTTCGTATTTCTTTTTAAGAAATGAACTAAAGTATCTTCTGTTTTTGGTGGTGCATTTTTTACGATTGCCCAATAAGTCTTCTGAGTTTCTCTATTTTTAAAAGTCTCATTTAGACGCGTTAAAGCTTTTGAAGTTTTTGCAAATACTACGATTCCTGTTGTTGGTCGGTCTAAACGATGAACTACGCCTAAGAAAACTTCACCTGGTTTATCGTAAGCCACTTTTAGATATGATTTTACAATTTCAGATAAAGGCTCATCACCTGTTTTATCGCCTTGTACAATATCTCCAACTCGCTTGTTTACTACAATTATATGATTGTCTTCATGTAGGATTTGAAGATTTTTTGAATCTGAAACTATTTTCATCTTAGATTATTAGATTGTTTGATTAGTTAGATTTTTAGATTTTCTAAAATTCTTAATTATTCTATTTTTAATGTTGAACGAAATCTCGAAGTCATTTTGATAATTTCTTCTAACAATTCGGTTAATTCTGTAACTTTCTCTTGATTTAAAAAACCTAAATCAGCAGAAATCAATAATTGTGTTTCTACTTCATATGCGGAACCGATAGCAATTTCAAAAATCTTGCAAAATCTTTGTTTGAACTTCTAGAAGAACCTTCAGCTATATTTGACGGAATAGAAACTGATGCACGTCTTAATTGATTTGTTAATCCAAATTTTTCTTCTTGCGGAAAAGATGCTGTTTCATTGCAAATTTTAGAACAAAACAATCTGCTTTTTTTCTAAATTCCCAATTCTTTAAATTTGTGCATAAATATATTTATAGTTTTTTTTATTCTAATAAATCTAAAACTCTAAAACTCTAAAAAGTCTAAGTTATCTAATTAATATTGCTCATTGGCATTAGGAAAATCTTTTGATTTCACGTCAGCAGCATATTGTCCGATAGCTTTTGTCATATCTTCAAATAAATTCATATATCTGCGTAAAAATCTTGGACTGAATTCGTGAGTCATTCCAATCATATCGTGTAAAACTAAAACTTGACCGTCTACTCCACCGCCTGCTCCAATTCCAATTACTGGAATAGAAATACTTTCGGCTACTTTTTGGGCTAAACTAGCTGGAATTTTCTCTAAAACTAAAGCAAAACATCCAATTTCTTCTAACATTTTGGCATCTTCTAGTAATTGAGCCGCTTCTTCTTCTTCCTTAGCTCTTACCGTATACGTTCCGAATTTATATATCGATTGTGGTGTTAAACCTAAATGCCCCATAACTGGAATTCCAGCGTTTAATATTTTTTTAATAGAAGATTCGATTTCTCTACCACCTTCTAATTTTACGGCATGTCCACCACTTTCTTTCATAATTCTGATTGAAGAACGTAACGCTTCTTTAGAATCAGATTGGTAACTTCCAAAAGGTAAATCTACCACAACTAAAGCTCTGTCAACTGCTCTAACCACACTACTTGCGTGATAAATCATTTGGTCTAATGTAATTGGTAAAGTCGTTTCGTGACCAGCCATGACATTACTTGCTGAATCTCCAACTAAAATTACATCAATACCTGCTGTATCAACAATTTTCGCCATAGTGAAATCGTATGCCGTTAGCATAGAAATTTTTTCACCATTGGCTTTCATATCAATTAACGACTTCGTTGTAATTTTTTTATAATCTTTTTTTGCTACAGACATTCTTTTTGAGTTAGAAGTCAGAAGTTAGAAGTTGGAAATATTTGTTCCGAACTACTTTTCTGAAAATTAATGCTACAAAATTAATATAAAGATATGGATTGTAACAATTTTTCTACATTTAATACCAATAATTAAATTCTACAATTATGAGACATTTACTTATTTTACTATTTTTTGGTTTTAGTTTATCGATTTCTGCACAAGAAAAGCAAATTAAACAATCGATTTTCGTTTTTTTTGAAGGTTTACAATCGGCAGATACTTTAAAAATTCAATCAGTTTGTCATAAAGAAATGAAGTTACAATCGATTATGGAGAAAAATTCGATTGGTAATTTATCTTTCGAAACCAATGAAGAGTTTTATAAATCGATTGCTTCCATTCCGAAAAACCTAAAAATTGAAGAGCGAATTTTAGACTATAAGATTCAAATTGATAACTCAATGGCACAAGTTTGGACACCTTACGAATTTTATATAAATGATAAACTAAGTCATTTTGGAACAAATTCCTTTACTTTGCTTTTAGAGAATAATGTTTGGAAAATTGTTCATATTATTGATACGAGGAGAAAAAAATAGAAATTTTATTATTTCATAACTAAAAGGAATGCTTCAAAAAACAGCCATAATTAAACGATTTATTCGTCAGTTATTCGATTTAAAATCGACACAAGAAGAAGAAAACCAAACCTTTTCAGAAATTAAAGAAGGTGTAGAATTCAAAGGTAAAAACTTATGGTTATTAGCTTTTGCTATTTTTATTGCCTGTATTGGTTTAAATATTAATTCTAAGAGTGCTGTAATTGGCGCTATGATTTTATCGCCAGTTATGGGTCCGATTTTTGGAATTGGATTTTCTTTAGGTGTATCAAATTCTGATTTATTCAAAACCAGTTTAAAAAATGCTTTACGAATCGTTTTAGTTAGTGTGTTTTTTTCAACCTTATATTATTTAATTAATCCGTATTCTATAGAAACAGAAGAATTAATTAGTTTTTCTAAACCTACGTTTTTTGATGTATTACTAGCATTCATTGGTGGTTTAGCTGCGATGTTAGCGATTTCCAGAGAAAGTGGTACTCAAGTAATTATTGCAGTTGCAGTTGCAACTTCTTGTATTCCACCTTTATGTACGGCCGGTTTTGGATTAGCAACGTTGAACTTAGATTATTTTTTAGGCGGATTATATACCTATAGCATCAATTCCTTATTTATTGGATTTGGAACTTTATTGATGACCAAATATTTAAAATTTGAACGTCATTCTGATCAAAATATTAAACATGTAAATGGTTGGTTTTTTGTTTTGGGAATTTTAGCTTTAATTCCAGCAGTATATTTTGCTTATGTTTTAGCGGTTCAAAATATGTTTCAATCGAAAGTAGAACATGTTATTAACAATCAAATTGAAGCAAAATACCATGTTATCAATTATGATATTAATTCCGAATTAAAAACCATTGAATTGGATATTTCTACACCAACATTTGATGCGAAAATTAATCAAAATATTAACACATTTTTTGTTCGAAATAATATCAAAAACATTGCTATTACTATTCATCAATCTACAGAAGAAAATCAAGATTTAGGTAAGGAAATCAAGAAACTACAATTAGAAATTATGGAGTTGAAGAAGACTAAGTAAACACAGATTTTAGAAATTATATAAATCTGTAAAATCTGTGTACCTATTTTGAGATTTAACAATCCGCTAAACCAACTCCAATAGCCAAGCCGCCTTCGGAAGTTTCTTTGTATTTTGAATTCATATCTTTTGCAGTTTCCCACATCGTAGCAACGACTTTATCTAAAGGCACTAACGTGTTTTTCGCATCAGTTTCTAAAGCTAACTCTGCTGCGTTTATGGCCTTAATTGCTCCCATTGTATTTCGTTCAATACAAGGAACTTGCACCAAACCACCAATTGGATCACAGGTCATTCCTAAATGATGTTCCATTGCGATTTCGGCAGCAACTAAAACTTGGTCTGGAGTTCCGCCCATTAATTCACATAATGCAGCTGCAGCCATTGCGGATGACACACCAATTTCTGCTTGACAACCGCCCATTGCTGCTGAGATAGTCGCACCTTTTTTGAAGATACTTCCAATTTCTCCAGCGACCATTAAAAATTGTTTGATTTCTTTTTCTCCGGCTTTATGATTTTCAATACATAAATAATACATTAAAACAGCAGGAATAACACCAGCACTTCCGTTTGTTGGTGCTGTCACTACTCGACCTAAAGAAGCATTTACTTCATTAACAGCCAAGGCAAAACAAGACACCCATTTTAATATTTGTCGGAATTTAACTTCGGTTTGTCGAATGCATTGCAACCATTCTTGAGGAGAATTATAATTGGCAATTCCGATTAAATTGGTGTGCATATCGTAAGCACGTCTTTTTACATTTAATCCGCCTGGTAAAATTCCGTTAGTATGTGCGCCAATGTACATACATTCTAACATGGTGTTCCAAATTCGCATTAATTCGGTGTGAATTACATCTTCGGAACGCATTGATTTTTCGTTTTCGTAAACGATTTCAGAAACTTTTTTATTTTCGGAATGACAAAAAGCTAGTAACTCTGCTCCTTTATCAACTGGAAAAGGAAAAGCACATTTTATTTCTGATTTTACATTCGTATCTTCTTCTTCCTTAACCACAAAACCACCACCAATTGAATAAAAAGTGGAACTGTATTCTGAGTCGTTTGTAAATGCTGTAAAGATTAATCCGTTAGCATGAAAAGGTAAAAAATTCTTATTGAAAAAGATATCAGAAACTATGTTAAAATGAATTTTAAATTCGTTGTCCAATACTAATTCGTTGTTCGTTTTAATGTCTTCAATAATAGAATCAATTGCGTCAATAGGCACATATTCAGGATCGGCACCACTTAAACCTAACATGACTGCTAAATCTGTAGCATGCCCTTTTCCTGTCAACGACAACGAACCATACAAATCGACTTTTACGCGATGTACGTCATTGATTATATTTTGACTACGTAATTCTGCTAAAAATTGTTCCGCAGCACGCCATGGTCCTAAAGTGTGAGAACTTGAAGGGCCAACTCCTATTTTTAACATATCAAAAACTGAAATACATTCCATATACTAAATCGTTATAGTAGCAAAGATAACATATGAAGTTGGAAGTTGGAAGTTGGAAGTGAAAATTTTTGAAACTAATTAAAGTGGATTTGTTATAGTTTGAAAATCGCATAAAAAAGACAGCTGAATTTTATTTGGCACAGAATTTGAATCTTAAAAAAATGTTAAAAACCATCCTTATGAAAAAGCTGCAATTTGTTTCTGTTATTATTATTTTATTACTTTTTTGTCCATTTATTAAGCAATGTGATGGGTTGACAAAAAAGGCTGAAGAATCAACAGTAGCAGACTCAACTGCAGTTGTTATTGATAGTGTTTCAGAAGTAAAAATTAAAAACGAACCTTTAACTGAAGTAGAAAACAATCAACCAAATGAACTAAAAACGTATTTTACTGAAGAATCTCAAAATGTTTTTGATTTATCTAGTCAAGTAGGAATTTATTTTGATAACAAGAAAAATGAAGATATTGGATTAAGAGGATTAAACGGTATTTTCTTTTCAATCTTATTTTCGATATCTTTAATTTTAACTTCAGTTATTGGAACAATTAGAATCTTCAAAAACAAATTAATAAAAACAAATTGGTTTTATATCTTAAATATTTCTTTTGCCATTTTAATAGTCATTTCAAATATGTTTGTTTGGTTAGATAGATTCGGACAAATAAAAATCGGATTTTATCTCTTATTACTTTCTAATTTTTATATGCTGTATTTATTAAAACAAAAAAAGGAACAAATTCAACACTGAACTTATTCCTTTTAACTTTTGCCTTTTTACTTGCCACTTTTTACTTGGCTCTTTTGCCTTTAAATCCTAATACCAACGCTTTTTATTTTGCTTTGATGTATCTGATTTTCTTGAATTTGAAGAATCAGCTGTTTTAGCTGTTTTAGCTGCTTTTGGAGCGTGATTTTGTTTTTGTTTTACTGGGTTTTTCTTACCACGCGTATCCGTTTCTTTGTTTTTTAATTCGTCTTCTGTGAATTCTCTGTAAGGAAATGGATTTTCTTTAACGATTTTAATTTGCTGACGCGTTAATTTCTCAATGTCTTTCCAAAAAGGTAATTCATCTTTTCCACAAAAAGATATCGCTAAACCTTCATTTCCAGCTCTACCCGTTCTACCAATTCTGTGAACGTAGGTTTCTGGAATATTTGGTAAATCGAAATTGATTACATAAGGTAATAAATCGATATCAATTCCACGAGCTGCAATATCTGTAGCAACTAAAACCGAAATTTCTTGACTTTTAAATCCGTCTAACGTTTTAATTCTGTTGTTCTGAGATTTATTTCCGTGAATCGCTTCTGCTGAAATGTTTTTCGCTTTTAAGGCTTTTACCACATTATCCGCACTGTGTTTTGTTCTCACGAAAACCAACACATTATTTATATTTTCTTCTTCAATTAAATGAATTAGTAATTTTCTTTTGTCTTCTTTCTGAACCATGTATACTTTTTGGTTCACTCTTTCCGCTGTGCTAGAAATTGGTGCTACCGAAACGTATTTTGGTTTTTTCAAAAATTGATCCGCTAATTCTCTAATCGCGACTGGCATTGTTGCAGAAAACAATAACGTTTGACGATTTTCTGGAATTAACTTGATGATTTTCTTCACATCATTAATGAAACCCATATCTAACATTTGATCGGCTTCATCAATAACTAAATGATGTAAGTTATTCATGTCTAAAAATCCTTGCTTATTCAAATCTAAAAAACGACCTGGAGTTGCAATTAAAATATCCACACCTTCTTTAAGTTGATTCACTTGTGGTACTTGACTTACACCACCATAAATCACCATCGATTTGGTATTCATGTATTTTCCATACGTGGCAAAACTATCTTGAATTTGGTGTGCTAATTCACGTGTTGGCGCTAAAACTAAAGTTCTAATTACTTTTCTTTTGGTTTTTGAACCTACAATTGGATGTAAATAATTTAAAATTGGAATGGCGAATGCACCTGTTTTTCCAGTTCCTGTTTGTGCGCAACCTACTAAATCGTGTTCTTCTAAAATAACCGGAATAGCTTGTTGTTGGATTGGTGTTGGATTAGTATAATTTTCTTCTTCTAAAACCTGAAGTATATTTCTATGTAAATTTAAATCTTGAAATGTCATATTTGTATTTTGAATGGCAAAGATAGTTTATTTTTGTTTGATGTAAATTATTAACAGAATTTTGGCACTTTGACACCTATAATTATTGGCACATTTATCAATATCTTTGCAAAAAAAATCAAATGAAGTTTAACAAATATTATGCATCCGCTTTATTAGCTTTTATCATTTGGGGATTTTTCAGTTTAGCTTTAAAACCCTTGCACGAGTATCCTTCATTAGATATTTTATTTTATCGCGTGTTTTTTTCAACCGAAGTTTTATTGGTTATAAATTTTGTATTTAGAATCAATTTATTGAAAAAGAGTTTAGAATTATTTCAATCTTTTTCCAAAAAGAAAAAACGAAATACCCTTTTACTTACTGCTGCTGGCGGATTTTTATTAGTTTTTAATTGGTTCTTATTTATGTATGCTGTGAACCATGTGAGTTTGCAATCGGCATCATTGGCTTATTTAATTTGTCCAATTATTACAACTGTTTTAGCTTTTGTTATTTTAAAAGAAAAATTAGACAATTGGCAATGGTTAGCTGTTGCGATTTGCGTCATTAGTTGTGCGATTTTATCTTACGGACACGCTACAGAATTGATTTATAGTTTTGTTATCGCTACTTCATTTGCGCTATATTTAATTAGTCAACGACGAAATAATGAGTTTGATAAATTCTTAGTTTTAACCATTCAATTGGTTATTGCGAGTTTAGTTTTATTACCTTTTTATCCGAAGTTTAGCGCTGCAGTTCCGACTGAAAATTTATTTTATATAATGATGGGATTAATTGTAGTTTTATTTACGATTATACCTTTATTCTTGAATTTATTTGCCTTAAAAGGAATGAATTCTTCTGCTGTTGGAATATTAATGTATACGAATCCATTAATTCATTTTTTCTTGGCTATTTTTTATTTTAAAGAAGATATTCAGATTTCGCAACTTATTGCTTACAGTTTAATTGGTGTTTCTATAATCGTTTTCAATAAAAAAGTACTTTTTAATTCGAATAACTAATGTTCCAATTCAATATAAAATATTTTTTAATTTTCATTTCGGTATTTATTATTGAAGTCATTATCGCCGTATTTATTAAAGACAATTTCATTAGACCCTATTTTGGAGATTTTTTAGTGATTTTCTTAGTCTATTACTTTTTATTAAGTTTTATAAATGCCGATAAAAATAAAATAGCGTTAGGTGTTTTAGTATTTGCTTTTACGGTTGAAATCATCCAATATTTTCAAGTATTATCCTATTTCAATTTAGAAAAAAATAGAATTTTAAGAATTGTGGCGGGAAATACCTTTTCGCTTGAAGATTTAATCATTTAGACCTTAGCATTCTTCACAATTATCATCTTTAATAGGTATCGCACAAAAACACTTTCTGACAGAAAACCAACAAGTTAGGGTAAAAATAAATGACACTTTGTCAGATGCAATTCTGTCATAAATAGAATTTCTGCCAATTTCTAGTGATATTTTATCTTGGCACAAAACTTGACTTATCCAAAAAGAGTTTAAAAAATAAACCGAATAAAATTTAAAATTAAATAAAATGAGTAAGATTATTGGAATCGATTTAGGTACAACCAATTCTTGTGTTTCTGTAATGGAAGGTGGAGAAGCAGTTGTAATTGCTAATGCAGAAGGAAAAAGAACAACACCATCTGTAATTGCATTTGTAGAAGGTGGAGAAATTAAAATTGGAGACGCTGCAAAAAGACAAGCTGTAACTAACCCAACTAAAACTATCGCATCTATCAAAAGATTTATGGGTAACAAGTTCTCGGAAAGTGCTAAAGAAGCTTCTACTGTTGCTTACAAAGTTGTAAAAGGAGATAATGATACACCACGTGTAGATATCGATGGTCGTTTATATACGGCACAAGAATTATCTGCAATGACTTTACAAAAAATGAAAAAAACTGCTGAAGACTATTTAGGTCATTCAGTTTCAGAAGCGGTTATTACTGTTCCTGCATATTTTAACGATGCACAACGTCAAGCTACAAAAGAAGCTGGTGAAATTGCAGGTTTAAAAGTTATGAGAATTATCAATGAGCCAACTGCTGCGGCATTAGCTTATGGATTAGACAAACAAGCTACTGATCAAAAAATCGCAGTATTCGATTTAGGTGGTGGTACTTTTGATATTTCTATCTTAGAATTAGGAGATGGTGTTTTTGAAGTATTATCTACTAATGGAGATACTCACTTAGGTGGAGATGATTTTGACCAAGTAATTATTGACTGGTTAGCAAACGACTTTAATGCTGCTGAAGGTTTAGATTTAAGAAAAGACCCAACTGCTTTACAACGTTTAAAAGAAGCTGCTGAAAAAGCTAAGATTGAATTATCTGCTTCTGCTCAAACAGAAATTAACTTACCATATGTTACTGCTACGGCTTCAGGACCAAAGCACTTAGTACAAACTTTAACTCGTGCTAAATTTGAACAATTAGCTGATTCTTTAATCAAGCGTTCAATGGAGCCAGTTGCTAAAGCTTTAAAAGATGCTGGTTTATCAGTTTCTGATATTGATGAAGTTATCTTAGTTGGAGGTTCTACTCGTATCCCAGTTATCCAAGAACAAGTGGAGAAATTCTTCGGTAAAAAACCATCAAAAGGAGTTAATCCTGATGAAGTTGTAGCAATTGGTGCAGCTATTCAAGGTGGAGTTTTAACTGGTGATGTAAAAGATGTATTGTTATTAGACGTTACACCTTTATCATTAGGAATTGAAACTATGGGTAACGTTATGACTAGATTAATCGAGTCTAACACAACTATCCCAACAAAAAAATCTCAAGTTTTCTCAACTGCAGCAGATAACCAACCAAGTGTTGAAATTCACGTTATTCAAGGTGAAAGAACAATGGCAGCAGATAACAAAACTATTGGTCGTTTCCATTTAGATGGTATTCCACCAGCAGCTAGAGGAATTCCTCAAATTGAAGTAACTTTCGATATTGATGCAAATGGTATCATTAAAGTTTCTGCAACTGACAAAGGAACTGGAAAATCTCACGATATTCGTATCGAAGCTTCTTCTGGTTTAACAGCTGAAGAAATCGAAAGCATGAAAAAAGATGCAGAATTAAATGCTGAAGCAGATAAAATTGCTAAAGAAACTGCTGATAAAGTAAACGAAGCTGATTCAATGATTTTCCAAACGGAAAAACAATTAGGTGAATTTGGAGAAAAATTATCTGAAGATAACAAAACTGCAATCAACTTAGCTTTAATTGAATTAAAAATGGCTCATGAAGCAAAAGATGTTGCTGCAATTACGCCTGCTTTAGAAAAAATCAATACAGCTTGGACTAACGCATCTGCTGAAATGTATAACACTGGAGACGCTCAAGGAGCTGCACAAGCACAACCACAGGCATCAGGTGATACAACTCAAGATGTTGAATTCGAAGAAGTAAAATAATTTACGATTGAAGATTTACGATTTACGAAGTAAAATTTACGAGTAAAAAATAAATTAAATAATTAAGAACCGAGTAAGAAATTACTCGGTTTTTTTATTGCCCAGATTTATCCTTTAGCATCATTAAAACAACAACCACATGAGGAAAAGTAATTGCAGCTAAAAAAGAAAAAAACAAAGTATTAAAAAGCTTAATATCTTGAAATAAGAAATAAAAAAGAAATAATCCTATAAGCGAAACTACCCAATAAAATAATGCCTCTTTTATGTATTTCATGAAAGTAAAATAATTAAAAGAACCATATAAAAATTTAGTTTGATTTATAATAGAAGGCATACTGTGCCAAACAATAAAATAAATCGTAAAACCCCATATAAGTGAAGAAACTTTAAAAATAATTGCAAAAATCAAAAGATAAAATAGTTCGTTTAAAAAAATACTTTGATTTACTTTTAACTTCTTAAAAACGAAAATATAATTCATTGTAAATAAAATTAAAATCAAATAAAGTGTATTTATAATTAAGAACTCATCAATTGAATATGAGGTAATTTCATACACAACAGCAATTACGTCATTTATATGAAAACCAAACAATAGAAACAACACCAACAACCCATATAAAGTTTTAAAAACAAAATTATATTGTAGTAATTCTCCTTTTAGGTAATCCAATTGTTGTTCTCCAAAATGATAACCACTAATGATTACAAATAGTAATAACGTTATAACTGGTAAAAAATAAAAAAGTACAGCACCAAAAATTACAACCGTAATATATAAGTATATTATTTTCATTTTAGAAAGCTGATTCTTCCTATTCATTATACTTTTTGAAATTAAGATATCGTTAGCTCCATGCAAAATTCCAAAAGACAGAATTAAAACAAACCCAATTCCAACTTGTAAATCATTAGAAAAAAAAGAGGTAATCCATAATCCAAGAAAACTTAGAACTATAGCAATACTTGGATAATTATTCATAATAAATATTTTTTGTTTAAATAATATTAAAAAAAGATAAACAAAGTTAGCTATTCTGTTTAACATTTATTAACTTTGATTAAACAAATTAACATTCACTAATAATTAAAAACAAATTTTATGACAAATTTTAGCTTAATTTCAAAAATGTTACCAAATGATTACGTTGGATTTACTTTCTTCGTAGGCTGTATGGCTATGATGGCTGCTTCAGCATTTTTCTTCTTATCATTAAACCAGTTTGATAAGAAATGGCGTACTTCGGTACTAGTTTCAGGATTAATCACTTTTATTGCAGCTGTACATTACTTTTACATGAAAGAGTATTGGGCAGAATTTGGAGAATCACCAACGTTTTTTAGATACGTAGATTGGATTTTAACAGTTCCATTAATGTGTTTAGAATTTTATTTAATACTTAAAGTGGCAGGTGCAAAAACAAACTTATTATGGAAAATGATAGTTTTGTCTGTAATCATGTTAGTTACTGGATACTTAGGCGAAACAGTATACAAAGATGCTGCAGCCTTATGGGGATTCATTTCTGGAGTAGCTTATTTTGTAATTGTATATGAAATATGGCTGGGATCTGCAGCTAAATTAGCAAAAGCAGCAGGTGGAAATGTTTTAGCAGCTCACAAAATATTATGCTGGTTCGTATTAGTTGGTTGGGCAATTTATCCATTAGGATACATGTTAGGAACTGATGGTTGGTATACTAGCATTTTAGGAAAAGGAAGTGTTGATATTGCTTACAACATAGCTGATGCTATAAACAAAATTGGATTTGGATTGGTAATTTATAATTTAGCCGTTCAATCACAGAAAGATTAAGTTTTTAGTTTATTTTTTTTGAAGAAACCGTGTTAAAGTTTTTAGCACGGTTTTTTTATTGAAAATAATTTGTACATTGGGTGCACCAAAAACCATAAATTACAACACAATGAAAAACGTATTTATAGCATTATTATTAGTTACTACGACAATAAGTTTTGCTCAAAAAGCGAAAGCAACACCTAAAGCTGCTACTGGAGCTTTAGCAACTTTTGAAAATTTAAAAGCAGAAATTATTACTGAAGGTGGCAAACAAAAATTAGCCATCGTAATGGACAACGCTGGGAAAAAAGAAAATATCATTTTAAAAGATATTACTACAAAAGACAAAGCACAACAACCTACTAATTTTAAAATTAAAGCATTTACTGTTGCAGGCGTGAAATTATATCACTTTAGTTATACTGAAAATATTATTACAGAAACCAAACTAAAAAAAGAAAATGCATTAATAACTTCAAATGAAATTTGGGATTTATCTGCTACAAAACTTAAGATTTTAGGAAACATACAAACGGTTACAAATATTAAAGAAATTAAGAAATTAGGTAAATCAGAAGCTACAGAAACGGTTGAAAAAACACGTAGAGAAGGTTTTGAATTTGTTTTAACTAAAGATTTCGAAGTGTTATTATCAACTAAAACACTAACTAACAAATATAAATTTAACGCCACTACACGTCGTTACGATCCAAAAAAATAAATCTTCTTTATAATTTATAAAAGAGTTCCCTTTAGCGGAGCTCTTTTTTCATATACATGCATAATATTTTCACTTTAATTGAATAATTTTATCAATTAAAAAATTATGAATAACAGAATTTGTGAATATTTAAACCACTAATTTGAATAGTAAATACCAAGTTATGAATAAAAAAATGCTATATTTTTATGGATTTTCTATTGTATTATTTCTCTTTTTATACATAAATACTATAAGTTATAATTATATTGAAGGAGACGATGCATGTTCCATTTTATATCATCTTTGTGGGAGAAACCTAGACATCCAACAACCCTATGCAGAATATAATTCAGGCTTTGATTATTTATTAAGTTTTGTGGAAAATAAAGAATCTGAATTACTTTTCTTTTCCATAAATATTTCTTTTTTATCAGGGTTAATTATCTATCAATTAATAGGATATTTTCTTAGTTTAATTTTTGAAGTCAACAATAAATTTGTCATATTTCTTTGTCTGATTCCGTTTATTATTCCAGAGTTTATATTTATAAATTTATTTATGAATACCACAAATCTCGGTTTCCTTTTTGCTTTATTATCTTTAATATTTTACTGGAAATACATAACTAATTATAAATCTAAACATTTACTATTTTCTATATTATTTATTGCAATTGCCATTCCATTCAGATGGTCTATTATAATTTTCTATCCAATTTTTATCTCTTTTTATTTTTTTAAAAATAGGGATAACACTATTAATTACAGAAAATTATTTCAAATAACAACCATTCACTTTTTAATATCTTTTGCAATTGGCTTGTTATTAATAAACATTACAGGTTATAATATTAACGACTTTATAAACACCATGTTATGGGGAAACAATTACATGGAAAATGCACAAAGATCAAAACTTCATTTGATTTCTTCAGCAATGAGTTTCTTTACTTTTCCCTTTGTTATCTTAGTTATTTTTGGATTACTATATCTGAAAAAACAGATAATTGGTTTAACGGTAAATAAAATTATCTTTTTATTTATTGGAATTATTCCTTTCTTAATATTAGGGTTTTTTCCGAGTTTAAAATATTTGGTTAGTTTAATTCCAATATTCTTATTATTAGCATTCTGGGGATTCAATCTCATACTATTATATAAATGGAGTAGATATATATTTTTTAGTTCAATACTATCCATTTGGTTTATAGGAATAAAAATAAGTACAGATTCTTTAACTTTTGGTGATGGATTTTACCAAAAGGAAAGTTTAAAAATTGACAAAAATTATAAATTCAAATATAATGTTGATGAAAGAATCCGCATTGATAAAATTTATTTAGATTTTGATGGTGGATTTTACATGCCAACTCCAGAAGGCCCAAGACCATTATTTGGCTATTTCCATGTGATTTTTGGAAATTTATGGAAAAATAATTTTGATAGAATAAGTAAAAATGAATCTAAAATTGTTGATGATATCATTAAAAATAAAGACAAAAAAATAATTCAATTAAAACCTCATGAATTTATTCAATGCAAATTAATCAATAAGGGATTTTTACCAAATAAGCCATTTATTTATAACTCGAAAAATAAAGAATATTATAGAGAATTCATTAATAAAAAAGATACAATAAGACTTCTATCCGTTCCTTATGGTGTTGAGAAAGAAAAATTTATCGAAGAATTTATCAACAAAAACACAAAAACATACTTTGTTAGTTATTCTTCAAATTTTATTATTTACACATTATTAAAATGTCCAAATACGACATTTATTAATGCAAATACCATTTACAAAAACTAAGGATTTCATCATGCAAAACTCTTTTTTTTATATGCATGCATAATATTTTTTACTATATTTGAAAAAACTTTACACTCATGCAAAAATTACAACTAACAGAAATTCTAAATATAAAACATCCAATTATTATGGCGCCAATGTTTTTGGTGTCGAATACTAAAATGGTAATTGAAGGTATGAAAAGTGGCGTAGCAGGTTGTATTCCAGCCTTAAACTACAGAACTTTAGAAGAATTACGAAGTGCCATCATTGAATTGAAAAATGCAAAAGTGGAAGGTGGAAGTTTTGGATTCAATTTAATTGTGAATAAATCAAACGTAAAGTATAAAGAACAACTACGCATTTTATGTGAAGAAAAAGTCGACTTTATTTTGACTTCGTTAGGTTCTCCAGAAGAAACTATCAATGAAGCACATAAAGTTGGCATCAAAGTTTTTTGTGATGTAACCGATTTAAGTTTTGCAAAAAAAGTAGAAAGTTTAGGTGGCGATGCTTTAGTTGCAGTGAACAACTTAGCTGGCGGACACAGAGGAAATATTAGTCCTGAAGAATTAATCAAACAATTAAACGAAGGCACTTCCCTACCTGTAATTTCTGCTGGTGGCGTGAGTAAAAAATCGGATATTGATAAAATGCTTTCTTATGGTGCGATTGGAGTTTCTGTTGGAAGTCCGTTCATTGCTTCAATAGAATCTGGCGTTTCTCAAGAATACAAACAAGCTTGCGTCGATTATGGCGCAAAAGACATTGTAATGACTGAACGTATTTCAGGTACACCTTGTTCGGTAATAAATACACCTTATGTTCAAAAAGTAGGTACAAAAACCACTTGGTTAGAACAACTTTTAAACAAAAACAAAAGTTTGAAAAAATGGGTCAAAATGATTCGTTTTTATATCGGTATGAAAGCTACAGAAAAAGCAGCTACTGAAGTAACTTACAAAACCGTTTGGGTGGCCGGACCAACTATTGAAGACACGCACGCGATTTTACCTGTTTCAGAAATTGTAAAGAAAATGATTTAAGATGTACGACCAACTTTTTACATTTTTAAACAAATATTTCAAGAAAGCAACACTTTTCAGAGTATTGTTTAATATGTCACCCATGTATAAAAGAAGTTGTGGGAAAATTATTTTCGCTTCCGAAGATTTACATGTAGTGAAAATCAAAATTCCGTTATCGTATAAAAACAAAAATTATGTAGGTTCCATTTTTGGTGGAAGTTTGTTTGCTGCTACGGATCCAATTTACATGATTCAATTGATGCAAATTTTAGGAAAAGACTTTGTAGTTTGGGACAAAAAAACGAACATCAAATTCAAACGACCAGCCTATGAACACGCGTTTGCAACGTTTGAATTTACTACTTCCGAAATTAATGAAATCAGACAAAAAGTTGAAGCTGAAAACGAAGTAGATTACACCAAAATTCTCCACATCACAGATAAAAACGGAACTATTTTCGCCGAATTAGACAAAACCTTATATATTTCCACAAAAGGGTTTTATAAGCAAAAAAGAAGTTTAAAAAAGTAATTAATATGGTTTATACCAATTGGTTTTTTTTCGAAATAATCTTCCAAAAAATGTTCGTTTTTTAAAAGCAAGTACGCCTCCTTCAATTGACACATTTTCATTACTAAGCTGAATATTAATTATGTTTGAACTAACTATAACATTAGCAGTTTGATAACCCAAGTAACTAAATTCTAAAACATCTCCAAGATTTGCTTTTATAGCATAAGTTGATTTTTCATCTGTTTGAACTCCAAATGAAGTGTTTTGAATAACAATAGTCGCTCCTGGTAAAAGTATTCCGTCATTACCTGTAATAACGCCAGTAATAGTGATTTTTGCTAAAGAATCAGTAACTTCATTTAAACTTTTAGAATCGGTCTGTTCCACAATAGGCTTTTCTTGAGCAACAACATTTTCAGTTCCTAATCCTAAAAACGCTAAAACTGATGTCGCTAAATAAGCAAAATAATTAGATTTTGATTTTGTTTCGATTAAATTTCTATTGAGTTGTGAAACATTAATTCTTCCGCATAAAGTATCATTTTTAGAAATCAATTTAATGATTTCATTATCGGATAAATACGTGAAATCTAAAACGGTTTTCTGACAAGACTCACAAAATCTACCCTTCTCAACTGGAGTCATATTTTGCCAACCTTGATGACAAGGTTCTGGAATAGAGATTTGAATGTTTTGCTTCATAATATAAATTTATCTAAACCAATTGCCAATTTTATGAAATGTTCTGCCTAAAAAAGTTCTTTTTTTAATAATTGTCGTTGCTGAAACTTTATAAATAAGACCTGTAGTACATGAAGATCTATGTATTATGGCAGAATTTTCTAATACTATTTCTAAAAAATTATTATCCGAAATTTTACATTCAAAATCATTGTATTCTTCATTTGCATCATTTAAAATAAAAATTCTTTGATTTTTCCTTACACAAATCTCAAATTCTCCTTTTAAATCAGTCAATACAGGTTTTTGATTTCTGATATGTATAAAAATATTACCTATTCCATTACCCAAAGTATCTTTTACAATTCCTCTGACAAGAAATTCTCTTTCATCAAAATCAGTAGAACTTTTACTATTATTTTGGACAACTAAAGGTTTCTCCTGTGCGACAATAGTTGAAGTTCCTAATCCTAAAAACGCTAAAACAGAAGTTGCAAAATATCCAAAATAATTAGATGTTCTTTTGGTTTCGATTAAATTTCTATTTAATTGCGAAGTATTAATTCTTCCACATAAAGTATCATTTTTGTTTACCAAATTGATAATTTCATTGTCTGATAAATACGTGAAATCTAAAACCGTTTTCTGGCAAGACGCACAAAATCGACCCTTTTCAACTGGTGTCATATTTTGCCAACCTTCATTACAAGGTTCTGGAATGGAAATTTGAATTTTAGATTTCATTTTATAAATGTAATTATTTTCGTAAAGAATCACAAATCAAACAATAAAAAAAGCCTACAAGAAAATCCTGTAGGCTTTATATATAGTTGAAAAGTGATTAAGCTAAAACCGCTTTTAAATCTCCATTCATTGCTCTTACTGCATCTGCAGATTTTGCGAAAGTTGCTTTTTCAGCATCGTTTAATTTGATGTCAACGATTTCTTCTACTCCGTTTTTACCAATAATACATGGTACACCTAAACAAATATCAGATTGTCCGTATTCACCTTCTAATAAAACTGAACAAGCAATCATTTTGTTTTGGTTATTTAAAATAGAATCTACTAAATACGCTACAGAAGCTCCTGGCGCATACCAAGCTGAAGTACCTAATAAACCTGTTAAAGTTGCACCACCAACCATAGTATCAGCAGCTACTTTATCTAATTCTTCTTGAGATAAATAGTTAGCCACTGGCGCACCATTATAAGAAGCTAAACGTGTTAATGGAATCATAGTAGTATCACCGTGACCACCAATAACCATACCTTGTACGTCGTTAGCTGGTTTGTTTAAAGCTTTTGATAAATAATATTTGAAACGTGAACTATCTAAAGCTCCACCCATACCAATAATTCTATTTTTTGGTAAACCTGTAGCTTTTAAAGTTAAATACGTCATAGTATCCATAGGATTAGAAACTACCACGATAATTGTATTTGGAGAAAATTTTAAAATATTTTCAGCTACTGATTTTACAATTCCAGCGTTGATACCAATTAATTCTTCACGAGTCATACCTGGTTTTCTTGGAATTCCAGAAGTAATTACTACTACATCAGAATTAACTGTTTTAGAATAATCATTAGTTACTCCAGAAACTTGTGTGTTAAAACCTGTTGTTGTAGCACATTGCATGATGTCCATTGCTTTTCCTTCAGCAAATCCTTCTTTAATGTCTAATAATACTACTTCACTTGCAATTCCTCTGTATGAAATTACGTCTGCACATGATGCACCTACATTCCCTGCTCCTACTATTGTTACTTTCATTTTGATAAATTAAATATTGATGTTGTTATTTTTTACAAAAATATTGATTATGAAACAATTTTACGTTATTTCACTATTATTTTTTTTACAATTTGTTTGTCTTCGTTACTAATTTTTACAAAATACATTCCAGTTTCAAAATCAATTGGAATCATTTGGTCTTCATTAATAGTTTTTTCGAATACTTTCGCACCAGAAACAGAGAAAATTTCCACTTTAGATGTCCCTAATAAACCTGAAATAAAAATATGTTCTGCTGCCGGATTAGGGAAAACTTTTACTTCTGAAACATCAAAAGATTCCGAAGCTAATGCTGCAAACCAAGGCTGACCGTAATTCGCACCAAAAATATAATTAGCCAACAAAGGATAATCGATAAAAGGATTTCTATTATTTTGCCAAGTTTGAACGTAGTTATTTCTATTCATTTCAAAATCATCTCGTGCATCCGAAACATTCCAAGCTAATAAAGTAGCTAAATCTCCAATATTTCCTGAAGATGTGGATGTACTTGGTAAATATTCACTAGGATCACCATTCAAAACATTTAAACCATTGAAACGAACAGCCATATAAAAACAAGCTCTTGCAACATCGCCATGCCAAGAACCTTGTGTTCCTACTGGTCCTGCATAAACTGTTGGTGAATTTACTGTTCCATAATTTTTATTATTCCTAGATGAATTTTCTTGACCGTTTTCAGCTCTAATATGATGGGCATCAGAAACACCGTCAACAGTTGCAGCAGCACTTGTATTGTTCCAAATACTAATTCCGTCAGCATAATCTCCTAAAGCAACATCAAAACCACCTCTCGATTGACAAAAAATATGCTCTCTATTCCATTTTCCAACAATACTGCTTCCGTTTTGTTGATCAATTTTCGACATAGGAACTTCTAAATACATGTCCCAAATTTCTCCACTATTTAAGGGATTCGTATCAGCAACTCTAATAATATCCCACATATCGGCATAACTATGTAAGTGTACTTCAGAAGGATTCGCAATAATCTCTTGTAAAGCTTCTTTCAACTCAACACCAGATAATCCTTCCAAAAAAGCATAATATCCAGCAGGAGCTGTACTTGAAACTAAACCAAATGTTGGCGCAATTGGTGTTCCAAAACCAGCGACTTGAAAATCTGTATCTCTAACTCGACGTAAAATTGAATTATTATTCACTTCAACATCAGCTGGAAATCCAGAAATATTTAAAATCAATTCTTCATCACCTTCATCTAAAACATCATCAATTAAAGTTAAAGTTGTGTTTGCAGTATTAGTACTAGATAAAATAGTAATATTCGTATTTCCTGAAAAATCTGAACTATTAAAGCCTCCATTATCTAAAGAAACATTAAAAGTTGTATTTGAAGTTACAGGTGTAGTAGTTGTAAAAGTAATATTTACAGGTTGACCCTCGGTATAACTTGCAGCATCAAAAGTTGTGGTTATGTAATTAATTGGAGTACCTGTTCCATCATTATTCGCTTTTGGAGTTGGCGGTTTAACTTCGTACGTTCCATCCGATTTTCTTTGAATTGAATGCAAAGGAGAATTTATCGTTCCGTTAATAGCTTCATTATAAGAAACCGTTTCTCCTAATGCAGTCATTAATGCAGTTGGGTCAGGGTCATTAGAAACATTAATTATTGCATCAACTAAATTTGTTGAAGTTGCAGGAGTATTTAAAGGAAAATCACTACCATTTGCTAAATATAGTGCCACACCATCCGGTCCATTTTCTAATTTTGAATCTGGAAAAATAATTGCCGGAGAGGGAAAAACTTGAGAGTTACCAACAATGAAATTTCCATTAATATCAGTTGAATATCCATCTAAATCTATGGAGTAAACACTTAAACTATTCGAACCATTATACAAAACCAACACATAACCATTTAATGAAAAATTAGGTGTCGATGATTTTAATTCAATAAATTCTTTTTGATCTGTTGAAGGTGTATCGGGATCAATTTCATTAATCACAACTTGAGCATAAGAAAGTGAAGAAAAAACTATAAAAAACAATAATCGTAATTTTGTTTTCATTAAAATTTCATTTGAGGTGATTAACAAATATAGATAAGATAACACTAATTTCTTATGAAATTTTCAATTATTTTTAGTAATATTGAAGGCAATTAAGAAAAAGATGACAAAACTTAAAATATTATTATTTTTTATGTTAACAATGGTTTCATTTGCTCAAAATGAAGTGAAAATTAACGCAAAATTATTAGAGAACGGAAAGAAAATGGAAGTGATTCAAGAAATCATTTTAAAAAACACGTCTACTTCCGTTTTAACTGAAATTGCGCTGAATGATTGGAATCATGCTTTCTCGAGTAAAAAATCAGCTTTAGCTAGCAAATTTTCAGATGAATTTAATAGAAGTTTTCATTTATCAAAAAAAGCCGACAGAGGTGAAACGCAAATTTTTGAAATAACTAACCAATTTTCGAAACCGCTTTCCTTTTATAGAAATGAAAACCAAGTAGATATTGTAAGAGTAAAGTTGGAAAATCCGCTACAAATTGGCGAAACAACATTATTAAAAATTAAATACCAAATAACTTTACCCAACACTAAGTTCACCAAATACGGTTATTCGCAAAACAAGATATTGTTGAAAAATTGTTTTTTAACCATTTCTGCTTTCGATACTGAAACACAAAGTGAAGAAAATAGCGATGATTTAACTTCAGAATTCAGCAACTACAAACTTAACATTCAACACGATAACTTATTTTTAACTACAGATTTAGATGTTGCCTTTTCAACTAGTAATTCTTCTCAGTTAATTGGAAATTCACGTACTAATTTTTTTATCGCATTAGAAAAGGAAATTAGTTACGAAGAGTTTAAAAATGAAAAAATCAATGTAATTACAAATTTAAAAACCAAAGATGTAGCCATATATCAAAAGGTTTTAATTATTGATAAAATCACAAATTATGTTGCCGAAAACATAGGCGTTTCCAAACAAGAAAAAATCATGGTTTCCCAAGAAGATTATGACCGTGAAGCTTTTTATGGCTTAAATGAATTACCTTCTTTTATTTCGCCATTTAATGATGATTTTGTTTTTGAATTGAAGTTTTTAAAAACTTATTTGAACAATTTTTTAGCCGCAAATTTGAAAATCAATTTTCGAAAAGACCATTGGATTTTAGAAGGAATTCAGCATTATTACATTAAAAAATACATTGATGAAAATTATCCAGATACTAAAGCTTTTGGAAGATTATCTCGTTTCGGAATTTTAAAAAAATATAAAATAATTAATATGAATTTTTCAGAACAATTCATTTATAATTATTTATTAATGGCAAGAAAAAACATCGATCAGCCAGTTGGAACAGATAAAAACACGCAAATAAAATTCAACGAAAAAATTGCAGGAAAATTCAAATCCGGACTTTCTCTTCATTATTTAAATAACTATTTAGGAAATAATATTCTTGAAAATTCTATTAAACAATTTGTAGAGATAAATGCAACTAAAAAAACTGATAATAAAGTTTTTAAAAATATAATAGAAACTAATTCTAACAAAAAATTAGATTGGTTTTTTGATGAATTAATTTATTCTCGAAACAAAATAGATTATAAAATTAGTAATGCCAATAAAGTTAATGATTCCATTGAGGTTACTATAAAAAATGTAGGTGATGCAAAAGTTCCTGTTTCCATTTACGGTTACAATAAAAACAAATTAGTCAGCAAAAACTGGGTTGAAAACAATACAGAAACATTCAAATTTTCGTTAAAAAATGACAGTATTACGAAGTTTGTTTTAAACGACAATTACGAAATTCCAGAAATTAATAACAACAATAACAGTTATAAATTAAAAAACCGTTTATTAGGAAACAGAAAAATCAGATTTACCTTTTTTAAAGATATCGAAGATGCCAAGTACAACCAAGTTTTTTACGTTCCAACAGCTGAATTCAATTTATATGATGGAATTTTACTTGGAATGAAACTCAATAACAAATCAATCATAAACAAGCCTTTTACTTATGATGTAACACCCAATTTCTCTACAAAAACAAAAACGATAGCAGGAAGTGTAGGCTTTGGTTTTAATGATCAAAATAGAAATAGTGAACATTATAATACCCGTTATGGAATTTCTGGAACACGCTTGCATTACGCTCCTGATGCGTTTTACACTAAAATTACACCAAGTATAAATTTCAGCTTTAGAAATCCAAATTTTAGAAAAAATGAAGGTGAAGGAATTACAATCAGACAAGTTTATGTTAACAGAGAAAAATCAAATATTGTAACCAATCAAAATACAGAAAATTATTCTGTTTTTAACTTACGATATGGTTATGGAAACAGCGAATTAGTAAAGCAGTTTTCTTATGGAACCGATTTGCAAGTTTCTAGTACTTTTGGTAAAGTTTCAGGGCAAATTCAATACAGAAAACTATTCGAAAGTAACCGTTACATCAACTTAAGAGCTTTCGGTGGATTTTTCACACATAACGACAATACTAACGATTTTTTTAGTTTCGCAATTGACAGACCATCAGATTATTTATTCGATTATGCTTTAATTGGCCGAAGTGAAAGCAAAGGTTTGTTTAGTCGTCAATTTGTTAACGCTGAAGGTGCTTTTAAATCTATTTTTGATACTCGTTTTGCTAATCAATACATTTTTACTACAAATGCAAGTTTTAACATTTGGAATTGGATTGAACTATATGGCGATGTTGGAACATATAAAAATCAAGGCTTTAACGCCAAATATATTTATGATAGTGGTGTGCATTTAAATTTAGTTCAAGATTATTTTGAATTATTTTTCCCTGTTTACTCTTCCAACGGATTTGAATTGAACGATAAAAATTATGGAGAAAGAATTCGGTTCATAATTACCATTAGCCCAAAAACTTTAACCTCTTTGTTTACAAGAAGATGGTTTTAAGTATCAATAATTTTACATTATTCATATATAATATGTAGTATTTCGGAAAATTACTGCACTATTTTTACTTAAAACAGAATAAAATTATACATTATTCATAAAAATCACTTTCAAATGAAAATATTGCAATAAAATATTTAAATTTGTATCAAAGCATTGTAATATTATGAGCAAATCAAAAACTGCAGAAACTATATCTTTCGAAGATTTTAAAAAAGAAGTTTTAACCGATTTTAAAATTGCATCCGTTAGTCGTGAATGTAGTCTTCTTGGTAGAAAAGAAGTACTTACTGGAAAAGCTAAATTTGGTATTTTTGGTGATGGAAAAGAAGTACCACAATTGGCCTTAGCCAAAGCGTTCCAAAATGGTGATTTCCGTTCAGGATATTACCGTGACCAAACATTTATGATGGCTATTGGCGAATTGTCAATCGTTCAGTTTTTTGCAGGTTTATACGGTCATGCCGATGTGAATTTCGATCCAATGAGCGCCGGTCGTCAAATGGGTGGGCATTTCGCAACACATTCTTTAGACGAAAACGGAAATTGGAAAAACTTAACCAAACAGAAAAATTCAAGTGCAGACATCTCTCCTACTGCTGGGCAAATGCCTCGTTTATTAGGTTTAGCACAAGCATCAAAAATATATAGAAATGTTTCAGAAATTCCTACTGAAAATAATTTCTCAGTTAAAGGAAACGAAGTAGCTTGGGGAACAATTGGTAACGCATCTACTTCTGAAGGTTTATTTTTTGAAACTATGAATGCCGCTGGTGTTTTACAAGTTCCAATGGTAATGAGTGTTTGGGATGATGAATACGGTATTTCAGTTCATGCTAAATATCAAACTACAAAAGAAAATATATCTGAAATATTGAAAGGCTTACAACGTGATGAAGAAAATAACGGTTACGAAATTTTCCGCGTTAAAGGTTGGGATTACCCAGCTTTAGTTGATACTTACCAAAAAGCAGCAGAAGTAGCAAGAGCAGAACATGTGCCGGTTTTAATTCACGTAAACGAATTAACACAACCGCAAGGTCACTCCACTTCAGGTTCTCACGAGCGTTATAAAAATGCAGAGCGTTTGGCTTGGGAAACAGAATTCGACTGTGTAGCGCAAATGAAAAAATGGATGATTGAAAACAATATTTCTTCTGCAGAAGATTTAGAAGAAATTGAAGCAGCATCTAAAAAAGAAGTTTTAGAAGGTAAAAAAGAAGCTTGGGCAAATTACTTAACTGCAATTAAAGAAGATCAAGCGGCTACTGTTGCTATCTTAAATCAAGTCGCGCAAAGTTCAGAAAACAAAGTTTTCATTGAAAAATACGCAAATGATATTGCTGCGATAAAAGAACCTATTAGAAAAGATTTATTAGTAGTTACAAGAAAAGTTTTAAGAATGCTTTCTGGTTCAAACAGAGAAACTTTAGCGACTTGGATTTCTAATTTCATTGAGAGAATTCAACCAAAATATAGCTCACATTTACATTCAGAATCGAAACAAAATATAGCTTCAACAACAGAAGTAAAACCAACTTATGATGCTTCAGCTGAAGAAGTTGATGCGCGTTTAGTTTTAAGAGATAATTTCGATAAAATTTTCGCAACGTATCCAGAAACTTTAATTTTTGGTGAAGATGCTGGAACTATTGGTGATGTAAACCAAGGTTTAGAAGGAATGCAAGAAAAATACGGAGAATTACGTGTTTCAGATGCAGGAATTCGTGAAGCAACAATTTTAGGTCAAGGTATCGGAATGGCAATGCGTGGTTTACGACCAATTGCTGAAATTCAATATTTAGATTATTTGTTATACGCCATTCAAATTATGAGTGACGATTTAGCAACGTTGCAATACAGAACTCATGGTCGTCAAAAATCGCCATTAATTATCAGAACTCGTGGTCACCGTTTAGAAGGTATTTGGCATTCAGGTTCTCCAATGGGAATGATTATTAACGCAATTCGTGGTATTCACGTTTTGGTGCCAAGAAACATGACAAAAGCGGCAGGATTTTATAACACCTTATTAAAAACTGACGAACCTGCTTTGGTAATTGAATGTTTAAATGGTTACCGTTTAAAAGAAAAAATGCCAACTAACTTAGGGGAATTCCAAACGCCAATTGGTGTAGTTGAAACCATCAAAGAAGGAAAAGATATTACATTAGTTTCTTACGGTTCTACTTTAAGAATTGTAGAACAAGCGGCTAAAGAATTATTAGAAAACGGAATTGACGCTGAAATTATTGATATTCAGAGTTTATTACCTTTCGATATTTCTCACGATATCGTAAAATCAGTAGCGAAAACCAACCGTTTATTAGTCATTGACGAAGACGTTCCTGGTGGAGCAAGTGCTTTCATTTTACAAGAAATTATTGAAAACCAAAACGCGTACAAACATTTAGATAGCGCACCTCAAACCTTAACAGCTAAGGCACACCGCCCAAGTTATGGAACAGATGGGGATTATTTCTCTAAACCAAGTGCCGAAGATATTTTTGAAAAAGTATACGAAATGATGAACGAATCAAATCCGAGTAAGTTTCCAAAATTATATTAATTAAAAACTCAAATATTAAAATAGGAAGTAGTAATTTTGCTTCCTATTTTTTTATGACTAAAATTTAAAACCGAATGGCAAATACCTATATCGCATACCATTTTACAATTGAACCAAATGAACTTGGTTCGGAAATTTTAATTGCACAATTAGAAGAAACCGCTTTTGAAAGCTTTGAAGAAACCGAAGAAGGTGTTTCGGCTTATGTTCAAAAAGACGTTTGGTCTGAAAATATTTTAAACGATATTGAAATTCTTACGAATGAAAATTTCAAGATTTCTTATACAACCAACGAAATTGAGCCTGTAAATTGGAACGAAGAATGGGAAAAGAACTTCTCTCCTATTGATGTAGACGGAATTTGTCATGTTCGCGCACCATTTCATCCAGCAACTAATGCGAAGTATGAAATTGTTATTGAACCAAAAATGAGTTTCGGAACAGGTCATCACGAAACGACTCACATGATGATTCAACATCTTTTAGAATTAGATGTAACGAATAAAAAAACAATTGATATGGGTTGCGGAACTGCCATTTTAGCAATCTTAGCTGAAATGAAAGGCGCGCATCCAATTGATGCGGTTGATATTGACAATTGGTGTTATTTAAACTCCATTGAAAATGCAGAACGTAACAATTGCAAACATATTTCCGTTTATGAAGGCGATGCTTCTTGGTTGAATGACGGCCAGAAATACGATGTGTTTATTGCGAATATCAATAGAAATATCTTATTGAATGACATGGCGACTTATGTAAACTGTATGAATGACAATTCAGTTTTATTATTAAGCGGATTTTACACAGAAGATTTTGAAGCGATTAACGAATGTTGCGAAAAATTAGGTCTGACTTTTGAATCAAAAAAAGAAAGAAATAATTGGTTGGGATTAAAATACTCAAAAAAATAATTCATAAGCGTCAGTTCGAGTGTTCCGATTTTTCATCGGAATGTACAGAGAAAAACTATACTTCTAGATTAAATTTCTTCTCCTAATAAAAAAATGAGAAAAGAAAATCAATCAAAAAGACGAAAAATATAAATTGAACTAACATAAATTACAAAAATTTAGTAATTTTGTACCAGAATAAACTATTAGTTATGAGCACATTAACAGAAACACTAGAAGAAGTATTAGTTCAAGAAGCCGTTGGCGTAAACAACGAAATTGTTTTATACAACGACGATGTCAACACGTTTGATCATGTGATTGAAATGTTAGTCAAAATTTGCAACCATACTTGGGAACAAGCCGAACAATGCGCTATTTTGGTTCATTACAAAGGACAATGTACCGTAAAAACTGGAGAATTACCAAAACTAAAACCGCAATGCATATCGTTACAAGATGCAGGTTTAAGTGCTGTAATCATATAAAAAAATCGACCAATTGGTCGATTTTTTTTTGCTACTTTGTCATTCTGAACTTGTTTTAGAATCTTGAGCAAAAAATTATAGAATCTGAAACAAGTTCAGATTGACAAGTACAACATTTGTTTTAAGAAGTTATTTTTCCAAATGCACAACTCACGTAAGATTTTGCTTTTGACGTTAAATTATTTGCTTCACCATCTTCTGGATAACCAATTTCTGCAAGAGCTTTTTTCACCAAATCTAAAGTATGTTCTTCAGAATACTCAAATGTAACTGAATTGTCTTCTACTTCTATACTAACTTCAGAAACATCATCTAAAGCGTTTAACTTTTTAGTAATTGTATTGACACAACCACCACATTTCAAATTTTGTATATGAACTATTGTTTTCATCTTTACCTATTTTAATAACATAAAATTACGAAAATAGCACAGATAAAAAACTGATAATTATCACTTTAACAAAATATTAATGCGGCAATTTATTTTTCAAAATTCCGTAAATATATGTGCCTAGTAAAGCACCAAGCAATACTACACAAATAGATAAAACGCCATTTCCAATTAAAATAAAAATGGGCCCAGGACAACTTCCTACTAATCCCCAACCTAAGCCGAACATAGTTCCACCAATTATATATCTTGAATACGAGAAATCTTTATCTTGAATATCAATTTCTGCACCTTTAAATCCTTGAATGTCTTTTTTCTTAATGAAAACAATTCCACAAACACCAACAAAAATGGCTGTTCCAATAATACCATACATATGAAAACTTTGAAACATAAACATTTCATAGATTCTATACCAAGAAACGGCTTCTGCTTTTGTTAATACAATTCCGAAAACTACACCAACTATAAAAAACTTTATTAACTTCATAATTACGAACCAAAAATTAACGGAATTAAAAAATGAGCAGAAATTAATCCGCCAAGAAAAAAACCAACTACAGCAATAAGCGATGGAATTTGTAAATTACTTAATCCAGAAATGGCATGACCAGAAGTACAACCACCTGCATAAGGCGTTCCAAAACCAATTAAAAATCCACCAATTAATAAGATAAAAAATCCTTTAATTGTGAATAAATTTTCTAAACTAAATAAGGCATCTGGACCTAATTTTCCATTTGGAGCATCAATATTTAATTGTCTTAAATTTTCAATTGTTTTCGGATTAATTTGAAGAATATCGGGAGAATCCATCAAAAAATAAGAGGCAATAAAACCTCCTACAACAGCACCTAATGCAATAGATAAATTCCATTTTTGTGCTCTCCAATCAAAGTCAAAATATTCGATTTTCTTTTTAGCAAATGTCATACTACAGATATTCCTTAAGTTAGATGACATTCCAAAAGTTTTACCAAAATAGGTTAACACTAACATAATAAGTCCGATTAAAAAACCAGAAACTGCCCAGTGCCAAGTACCTTGAATTACTTCCATATATTGTTAAATATTATTTTTCGAATTAGTATATTTGTTCTCGATTTCACATGTTTCTGCAAAGGTAACACATGTATCGTATTTTTTAACCATAAGTGTTTGCTTACGCAGACTTTTTAATAGAGATTTCAAAGATACAAAAAATGAGTAAATTTAAAATAGAATTTAAATGGGCAATATACTACACTTTTTTAGGAATTATGTGGTTTCAGCTGGAAAAGTATTTAGGTTTTCACGATAAAAACATTGCCAACCAACCCGTTTTTACCAATTTAATCTACATTTTCATTTTCGGGATTTATATTCTTTTTTTAATAGATAAGAAAAAGAACTATTTTAACGGTATTATGACTTGGCAACAAGGTTTAATTTCTGGTTTAGTTCTATCGGTTTTAGCGATGATATTAGCACCATTTTCCATATATTTCAAATTAAAATATGTCAACCCAAACTTTTTCGAACAAATGATTCATGCTTCTACAGCAAGAGGAATTAAGTTAGAAAATGCAGTTACGGTTTTTAATATGAAAGCTTACATCACTTTAGGAGTAGTAGATTGCTTATCCTTTGGTATAATATTTGCAGCTTTGGCTTCAGCACTAGTAAAAACTAAAAAATAATTTCATTATGCACAAAATAGTTGTTTTAAGCTTTCTTGTCTTATTTACTTCATGTATAAGCACAAAAAACACCATTCAAAATATTGATGACACAGCAGTTTTACCCAAAATTGTTGGCGCTCAATTTATTTTAACAGAAACTGCCACAGATTCAAAATATGGTTACAGTGAATTTTACCCAGTGAATTTAGGGTTTTCTAAATTTGAAAATAGTAATAATTTAAATATAAATCGCTTTTTTAGTGCCATTGCTGGACCAAATGGCGAAAAAGTCACTTATAAACTATTAGAAACCTGTTGTCCTTTTCCAAGTAAAAATAATAAAATGGGAGCTGGAACTTTAGATTTATACGAAATTTACTTTGATGGAAATCTAACGGATAAGAAAATTTACATCAATACATTTGAAAAAGGAAAAGTAATTTGTCCGAAAGGATTTTCAATAAAAAAACTTTAAACTTCTAACAACTAAACATATAACTTTAATTACCTTTGCACCAGAATTAAAAATACACTAAACTACTCCACATGAACTTAGATAATATTCCACAAATAAAACATTTAAACAGCGGTAACTTTTTCGTATTAGCTGGACCTTGCGCCATTGAAGGTGAAGAAATGGCTTTACGAATTGCAGAAAAATTAGTTACAATTACAGATAATTTACAAATTCCTTTTGTTTTTAAAGGAAGTTTCAAAAAAGCAAATCGCTCTCGTGTAGATAGTTTTACTGGTATTGGCGATGAAAAAGCTTTAAAAATATTAGAAAAAGTTTCTAAACAATTTGGTGTTCCAACGGTTACAGATATTCATACAAATGAAGATGCTGTAATGGCAGCAGAATACGTTGATATATTACAAATTCCAGCCTTTTTAGTTCGTCAAACAGATTTAGTTGTAGCAGCTGCAAATACTGGTAAAACCGTGAACTTGAAAAAAGGACAATTTATGAGTCCGGAAAGCATGAAACACGCCGCTCAAAAAGTAAAAGATTGTGGAAACGATAATTTTATGATTACTGATAGAGGAACAATGTTTGGTTACCAAGATATGATTGTAGATTTCAGAGGCATTCCTACTATGAAAGAATTTGGAACAACTGTTTTAGATGTAACACATTCTTTACAACAACCGAATCAAACTAGCGGTGTTACTGGCGGAAGACCAGATATGATTGAGACTATCGCTAAAGCAGGAATTGTAACAGGTGTTGACGGAATTTTCATCGAAACACATTTTGATCCAGCAAACGCAAAAAGCGATGGTGCTAATATGTTACATTTAGATTACTTCGAAGGTTTAATGACAAAATTAGTTGCCATCAGACAAACCATAAATAAATTTTAAGAATAAAATAGTACCTAATTCCCAAATGAAAAAATTCTTAACACTTGTTGTAGCATTAGTTTCTATAACAAGTTTCGCACAAACAGAAAACCAAGTTGATTTACCTATAACTAAAGAAAAATACACTGCTCATAATAAAGGTAAATTTTATATTTATTGGGGTGGAAACAGAGATAATTACGCAAAATCAGACATTCATTTTACAGGTGAAAACTATGATTTTACCTTATATGATGTAACCGCACAAGACAGACCAAAAGGTTGGCATGTAGATTATATTAACCCTACTAGAATGACGATTCCTCAAACGAATCTTAGAATCGGATATTTTATCAATGACCATTATAATATTTCTATTGGATATGACCATATGAAATATATTATGGATAATGATGTTAGAGTAAAATATAGCGGATATTATCCACAAGAAGGAGAAATTTCAGGTACAACAGGAAACACATTTGGCGAACATGCAACCGCAGATGAAATTACCTTAACGCCAGATTTTTTAACCTTTGAACATACAGATGGTTTAAATTATGTAAATACAGAAATTAATAGATTTGATGACATTTCACATTTATTGAGACTTCCAAATACAGATAAATTTCAAATAAACTTAACCGAAGGTATTGGTGCTGGATTTTTATTCCCAAGAACAAATGCAAAAGTTTTTAATAAAGAAAGATACGATGAATTTAATGTTGCCGGCTATGGAATTTCTGCAAAAGCTGGTTTAAATTTCACTTTCTTTAAATATTTCTTTATTCAAACAGAAATTAAAGGTGGTTATTTAAATATGAATAATATTAGAACCAGCTATAATCCATCTGACAAAGCCGAGCAAGAAATATGGTTTTTACAAAAAATAATAACTGTAGGTGGAATTTTCAAACTTTAATTCTTCAAACATAAAATATAGAAAAACGTGATAAATTCTTATCGCGTTTTTTTATACAACAGCATTGCTTCTTGGATGACTTCCCTTAAAACTTTATCAGGAATTGTTTCTAAATCAAAATAACGTAACGATTTAATTTGCGTTCGCCCTTCTGAATTTAAATAGTTGATATGATTAGTTAATTGATTACCATAAAAAAATGCAACGTCAACAAATTTCTTTTTATGACTGGCATTAATATAACAAAAAGGTTTTTTTCCAACATAATAAACCGGAATATTCCATTTGAATAGCATTACAACTTCTGGAAATTCTAGTTCGATTACATCACAAACGTAATATATAACATCCTGATAATGTTTAGGTTGATTTAAAATATATAATTCTGAAGGTTTCATTTAAAAATTCATTTAATCAAAAATAGTCAAAAAAAGTTGTCCATTTAAAATTAAATCATTTACTTTGTATTTCAAAGCACTTTAAAATGGAAGATAAAAATTATTTAAACGACTTAAAAGAAATTAAAGAAATGATGAGTAAAAGTTCTCAGTTTATTTCTTTAAGTGGTTTGTCTGGTGTGTTAGCGGGTTTTTATGCTTTAGTTGGCGCGTATCTTGCCTACAAAACTATTTACTTTGATACTTCAACTTCAGGAAATTATGCGAATTTGATAATTTCAGAATATGCGGTAACTAAGTTGTTTCTAATTGCTGCTATTGTTTTGGTTTTATCTATTTCAACAGGAATACTTTTAAGCATTAAGAAAGCTAAAGAAAGTAATGATAAAATTTGGAATGCTACTTCAAAACGTTTGGTTATTAATTTTATGATTCCTCTTGCAGTTGGAGGTTATATGGGTTTGTATTTAATTGAAAAAGAAAATTTTAGTTTACTAACACCACTAACTTTAATATTTTATGGATTAGCGTGTGTGAACGCAAGTAAATATACATTAGGTGATGTAAGATATTTAGGTTTAACAATGATATTATTAGGAATTATAAATACATTTTTTGTTGGTTTCGGATTACTTTTTGGTGCTTTAGGCTTTGGTGTTTGTCATATTTTCTATGGCGGAATGATGTGGTTTAAATATGAGAGAAATAATTAAACTATAATCAAGTTCTAAATACGAAAAATGAAAAACATCATCCAAAACATCAACAAAGCGTTTGACCACAGAATACGACTAGGAATTATGTCGGTTTTGATGGTTAATGAATCTGTGGATTTTAATACGATGAAAGAATTTTTAGGTGCAACAGACGGAAACTTAGCCAGTCATATTAAAGCATTAGAAGCTGATGAATTTATTTCAGTCGAAAAACAATTTATCGGTAAAAAACCAAATACAAAATACAGCATTACTCCTATTGGTAAAAAAGCCTTTCAGGATCATATTGCGGCGTTAGAAAAATTATTACATCAGAAATAACGCTATTTTTTTATTCATTAACTTTGAAAAACAAAGTACTTTAATACATGAAAATCAAACAATAAACAAATAACCAAAACAAGTAAAACTATGGAAATCAACATCAAATCACCAGATCAAACAGAAAACAAATCGTTTTTTCAATCATCAACCGCAAAAATGATGATGGTTGGAATACTAACTTTAGTTTTGTTAATTCCGCTGTTCTTCGTACAAGATTTAATTACAGAACGAAGCATCCGACAAAAAGAAGTGGTTTCAGAAACGACTTCAAAATGGGGTGGCGGGATTTATGTATACGGACCAATTTTAAAAATTCCGTATAAAAATCCAATCTCAGGAAAATCAAATTTTGCATATTTCTTTCCAGAAGAATTGAATAATTCTGTAACGGCAACTATGGAAAAACCTTTAGAACGAGGCATTTTTAAATCGAATGTATTTTCAACTAAGATGAATTTCACAGGTTCTTATTCGCAACCTAATTTTCAAATTCGAAATATTCCGGATGCGAATGTGTATTGGAATCAAGCGAAAATTATAATTAGAACCACCAATTTAAAAAGTTTGAAAGATGAAGTGAAGATAAAATTTGGCAACCAAAGTTTTAAATTCGAACCAGGAAATTCCGAAAATAATGATAGCATTCAAACTTTAGAATCTACTACATTCGATTATAAATCGATTGCCAATTCGAGTCCTTTCAGTTTCGATATAGCTTTCAATGGAAGTAAACAAATTAAAATTGTTCCTATCGGAAAAACAACAGATTCTAAAATGACATCCGATTGGAATTCACCAAATTTTAATGGTAACTTCTCTCCTACTTCACGTGAAATTACGGCTGACGGATTTAAAGCTAATTGGAAAATTTTACATTTCAACAGACCTTTTGCACAACAGTATTTTGAAAACTTACCAGAATTATCAAACTATGCTTTTGCCACAGATTTCATCACGACAGTTGACGAATACCAACAAAACGAACGTGCAAGTAAATATGGATTTTTAGTAATTGGATTAACGTTTTTAATCTTCTTTTTAATTCAATCCATAAGTAAAATCAACATTCATATTTTTCAGTATTCTATGATTGGAATTGCTTTGATTATGTTCTACACGTTATTGATTTCAATTACCGAACACAGTAGCTTTTCGTTGGCATACATTATTGCTGCCATTGCCGTAATTGCACTGATTTCCTTGTATTCGATATCGATCTTGAAGAATAAGAAATTCCCAACCTTTATTGCTATTTCATTAAGTGTGTTGTATTCGTTTATCTTCGTCATTATTCAATTAGAAGATTATGCTTTATTAGTCGGAAGTATTGGTTTATTTGCAATCTTAGCAGCCGTAATGTACTTTTCAAGAAAGATAGATTGGAAGTAAATTGAAAACATAAAAAAACTCCGATAGGTTTTAAATTCTATCGGAGTTTTAAATTCTAATTTCAGAAATTATTTAATATATTTAACAATCCACTTATCCCAAAATTTGGTATAAATGGCTAAAATTGTAACTAAAAATAAAAAGAAATAATACCAAGCGTTAGACACTAAATCTATCCAACTTAACGCTCCTTTTGAAAAACTAATGATTAATAAAACCTGAGCACCGTAAGGTAATAAACCTTGAAAAATACAAGAAAAAATATCTAAAATGGTTGCTGTTTTTTTAGCATTAAGTCCAAATTCATCGTTAATTTCTTTAGCGATTCCACCTGTTACTACAATCGAAACCGTATTATTAGCTATAGCCACATTTACTAAACTAACAAGTGCACCAATACCCATTTGTGCAGAACGTTTTGTTTTTACACGTTTTTTAATCTGATGTAATAAAAAGGCAATACCACCTGCTTTTTCAACCAAAGTAGCCAAACCACCAGTTAACATCGACAACAGAAATATATCTGTCATACTTGTAAATCCTTGATAAATGGCTTTAGAAAAAGTTAATATTGTAAAATCACCAATCGTAAATCCTAAAATACCAGCTGCAACAATTCCAATAATTAAAGTAACGAAAACATTTATACCGATGACAGCTAACACAATTACTAAAATATAAGGCAGAATAGAAATCAGTTGATAACTACTACCAGCTTGTACAGGAATTTGACTGCCACCATAGCCTAAAAATAGTAAAACCAAAAGCGTTAATATAGCCGCCGGTAAAGCAATTAATAAGTTAATTTTAAACTTATCTTTCATCTGACATTCTAACGACTGAGTAGCTGCAATAGTAGTATCAGAAATCATAGATAAATTATCGCCAAACATGGCACCACCTAATAATGCACCACCAATTAATGGCAAAGAAGCTCCCGATTTATCTGCCAACGAAATAGCAATAGGACCTAAAGCAACAATACAACCTACGGAAGTTCCCGTAGCAGTAGATAAAAAAGAGGCAATAACAAAAATCCCTAAAGGAAAAAAAGAAGAATTAATATTTTCTATTCCTAAATTTACAACGGCATCAACACCTCCAGTTACAGAGGTTACAGTCGCAAAAGCGCCAGCCAAAAGATAAATCAAACACATGGTGATAATTTTGGAATCGCCACAACCTGCAATCAATTGATCTACTTTTTCATCTGTACTATTTTTAAATAAAATAAAAGCGGCAATAATTCCTAACGTTACAGCCACAGAAGAAGGCAAAGCATAAAAATCATTAAATAAAATTCCACTTCCTAAAAAAGTGAAAATAAAAACTGCCAAAGGCAACAAAGCATAAAGACTGCCTTGATTTTGATTTGAATTCATAAAATATTATTTTCTATTAAAATTATTTCACACGAATAATTCATCAAAAAACAATAAAAATGAGAGTAAACAACATTTTTTCCAAATAAATTGGCTTATCGTTTTAGCACCTTGCTTGTTGTTGCAGGTTGCTATCTTTGAAAGATTCGTGATAACGGGTGCAAAATTAGGTTAAAAAAAAAATCTAAAAAATATTTTTGAAAAACTTAACTTAATTTTAAAGATTGTTAATGATATAAACAGGATATCTAAAAAAAAACTCCGTAAATCTAAAAGACTAACGGAGTTTATATGAATATATATTGAAATTAATGGCTTCCTTCAACTTCAATTGCATCTACATCAATGTTTTGTTTTTTCAAAATTCCTTTAACCAAAATGGCAAATAAAGTTAAATAAGCAAAACAAACAACAGCTACAATATACGATTGGTGAATCCCAATGATATCAGATAATTTTCCTTGAATTGGAGGAATAATTCCACCACCTAAAATCATCATCACTAAAAAAGCAGAACCTTGAGACGTATATTTTCCTAAACCAATAATTGATAAACTAAAAATAGCTGGCCACATAATACTACATGCTAATCCACCCGCTAAAAAGGCATAAATAGCAACTGTTCCGGTTGAAAACAAACCTATTAACATAGCGATAATTCCAAAGCTTCCGAAAATCATTAAAGTTCTTGCTGGTTTATCTTTACTCAAGAAGAAAGCAATAATTTGAACAAAAATACAAACAACATAATAGTATAGTGGTTTCATATCCTTTCCAGAAATGATATTTACACCTAAAATTACTGCGAAAGCAATTAATGGAACAATGATTAAAGCGATTGTTTTTTTAGATCCTTGTAAATTAAAAACAGAAATAGCTCCAGCCCAACGACCAATCATTAATCCACCCCAATACATAGAAATATAGGGCGCAATATCAGAAGACTGCATACTTCCGAATTCTTGTAATTTTAATAATTCTCCTAAATTACTTCCGATTGCCACTTCTACTCCAACATAAACGAAAATGGCTAACATTCCCAAAACCAATTGCGGATATTGCATCGCTCCCCAACCGTTTACATTTTTCTTAGCTGATAAATAGGAATATAAAATTCCGCCTAAAACTACTAATAATGCTCCTGAAAGCCATAACATACGAGATTGTTCTAAAGGAACTTTTAAGGCTGAAACTTCAGCTTCTTTTTGACTTATAGCGGCATTATGATTTATCAAACCTTCTTCTGTGAATCTAGCCACTTTTAAAGTTTCTTTGGCCTGATCAATTTCTTTATTCAAAGTTACTATTTTCAAAGCTTCAACACTTTTATAACTTTGGAAAATTGGAGTAAACATTGCACCTAATAGAACCGTCATAATTACCAAAGTTCTTAAAGCTTTATTGGCTTTTTCCATTGGTTCTGTAGCAATTCCAGCAGGAACTTTTTTCGAAAAATAAAATAATGCTGCTGAGCCAACAAACAACAAACCAACAACTACATACAAAATTACTACTTTATCTAAAGGCAAACTTTTAATCTGTTCATCTGAAACGGCTTTGGCACTTCCAAATAAAGCGAATGCTACTAAAATCGGACCTATAGTTGTTCCTAATGAATTAATTCCACCACCTAAATTGACTCTACTCGCACCTGTTTTTGGATTACCTAATAAAATCGCAAACGGATTTGCAGCAGTTTGTTGTAAGGAGAATCCTAAAGCCACAATAAATAATCCTACTAACATTCCGGCATAAACACTTGCTTCAACAGCTACAATCATAGCGCCTGCACCTAAAGCAGAAAATAACAAACCGTAAACAATACTTTTCTTGTATCCCCAAGTTCCTACAATATCTTTTCCTGAGCTATTTCCCATGGCAAAAAGCAATAAAGCACCAATATAATAGGCCGTATAAAATGCAAAATCAATTAATTGCGATTGAAATTGATCTAAGGAGAAAAAGTTTTTACAAAATGGGATAAAAATACTGTTACCAGCAGCAATAAATCCCCAAAAGAAGAACACTGTAATTAGTGTATATAAAGCTGGATAATTAGTTTGTTTGTTTTCTAAATTCATAAGTAGTAGTTTATAGTTTTAAATTTTAGTTGGATGCTAAATAACAAAATAATATGACAAAAATTTATAAAATTGAAGTTTAATTTTTAAGGAAATGTCCAATATTGTGTTTTTATATAGTTTCTAATTGCTTCAAATAATAAAAATGACGTTTAATACTATTTTGTTAATCGTTTATCGAAGGCGAATTCTTGAATGGTAAATTTAATTTTCTTAAAATCGGGATGATTTGGATTAATTAACACATTTCTTTCCTTTGGAATAATGGCTGACGGAACAAACAAAATGGCAGATTGCTGATTTCTTATCCAAGAATCGCCTATGACTCTACAAACTAGATGTCCATTCTCCGTTGCATTATCCCATTCTTTTGGTAAATCTTTTGCATTAATTTCCAAAGTTTTTATGGTATTTGGAAACGTAATCGTTAGTAAACTATAATCTGCATCGCTACCAAAACCATTTCTGTGCACCAAGTTTTCCAAACACGCTAACGAACAATTTTCGGCTGCATAAATGACAAATAAACCTGTAGAATTCCATCTTGCGGCATAACCCGAAGCCGTTAAACTATTCGCCCATTTCGTATGAACAATTCTAAAAACCTCCATAAATTATGCGGTTGCCCCGAATTCTATTCGTTTTAATTCTTCGTATATTAAATGAATACCCGTTGAAGTATTTAAAAATTGAGCCGGTTTATTGTTATTAAAAAAAGGATTTTCTTTATCTAACCATTGATTAAAAACTGTTGAATTACCAAAAACAACATTCCCTAATTCATATAAAGTGCTTAATTCTATGGCTAATTCTGCAATTCTTGAAGGGATTTTAGTTTCATTATTTTTATACTTAATGAATGTTTTTGGTGTAATTTCAAAAATATTTTCTGAAAGAATTTTTATGGTTAAACCAGTAATAGCAATCACTTTAGTAAATAATTCTTTTGAGTTTTGAGCAATATTATCTAATACATTATTTTTAATAAATGATGAAGGCAAATAAATAGCCATGGGTTCAGAAGCCATATTTAAGGTATCTTCTTGAACAATATAATTTTTATCTTTTTTCATAATATGTATTTTTACATCTAACAATAAGCAAATTTACATATATATTTTGAAGTTTTAAAATTTATTGCTAAAAAAAAATCCCAATTACTTGGGATTTTAAAATTATTCTTTACCATCTAAATAGTCTTGCAAATAAGCAAAACGAGGTGTGAGTTTTCCGTTTTCAGTAATTTTAGCTCGAGCTAAAACACCTGTTGCATCATTATTAAAGAAAGCCGGTATTACATGTTCTAAAAACATTTCTCCAAAGCCTTCGCTGGCGTCTTTTGGTAATTCACAAGGCAAATTATCTACAGCCATTACTACGATAGCACTTGGATGAAACATATCAGCTTCCTTGTGTTCGCTAGGTAAATAACCATAATTTGGTTCTGCAATTGTACTTGCTCTTAAGGTACAAGCAATTGGTCCATCAATATCACAAGAAATATCTGCCACAACTTTTATTTTACATTTTGGAGAAGCCAACATTTCTTTCGATAAAATTACAGGCGCACCATTTCCATAAAAATGTCCAGCCATAAAAATATCTGAAACTTCTGCAAAACGTTCAAAATTTGAATTATAATTTTGTGGATTAGCATAAAAATCTTTCTTATCGAAAGCAGAACCATCTTTATGAATGTTGTAATCTTTTACATCAATCATTGTATAAACTGGATAAGTATAAGTAGTTGACAAATAATCTTCAACCGATACTTCCTTTACTTTCATACCGTCCAACATTTCTTTCGCGCCCATAGCTACTTTACCTTTACCAGATAAAACAATTTTAATTGGTGGCAAGAATGGTTTTTTAAGTTGCGTAATTAACGCTTCTTGATTGGGAAGGTTTTCTGCTTTTGGTAAATTAAAAATTTCGTATTTTAAACCGAAAGCTCTAAATCCGTTGTAAGCTCCAACAATACCTGCGTAACGACCAAAACCAATTAATCGGGTATTGTTTTCATTAACAATCGTTTCGTGATCATATAATTCGATATTTTTATCGATACATGCTTTAAGTAATTTTCTATTATAAGCTTGTTTTTTTATAGTATGAGAAAAGAAAAAATATTTTTTATTTGGAATTAAAGCATCAACTGGAACTTCTTTTACTCCAAGCAAAACATCACAATCGGAGATGTCTTCTGAAACTTCAAAGCCTTTTTCTGTATATTCTAAATCTGAAAAAACTCTTATATCTGATGCTTCCACTTTAATTTCAGCATCTGGGAATTGATTTTTAAAATCCAAAAGCTCTGTTGGAGAGAAAACAACTCTACGATCTGGTGGATTTTTTCTTTCTTTAATTATTCCGAACTTCATTTTTTAAACATTATTTATTCAATAGTTTACAAATATAACAAATTAACAATTAAAATTAAAGATCACCATCACTTTATAAATATTCATACAGCAGAATAATCAATCTTATTGTTTTTTAAGTTATTCATTGATATTTACATATTTTTTTAACATTTTTATTAAAACTCTATAAAAAAATTTAAAAATAATAAGGTTAATAAAACAAATTTAATTAAATCGTCGTTTCCTTTCAAATATTATGAAATTTAGTATCTTTGGCATTGAATTTGTGGAATAGCGTTTGTTGAAAAACTATTTTTCAAAATGGGGTCGACTGGTTTTGACAGCGAGTGGCACTGAAAAGTAAGCATGTCGAGCATTGTATTTTTGGCTCGTAAATATCAATTATACACACTTTTTAAACGGCGAAAATACTTACGCTTTAGCTGCATAATCCGAATTATAGTACGATAATGCCATGTCCCAACCAGGTTGGGAAGCTGGATTTCTCTCAAAAGCCTTGGTTTGTGGCGGTTGATCAAGAGGAATGGTAAAAATAAACCTAGGAACGGTAAAACTTTAAATCCGCTCTGACACTGATAAAGTTAAGCATCGAGTGGCTGTTTTTGGCCGGGCTAGTTGTCGAAAATTTAAACAAAAACTAAACATGTAGAAAGCTCTTTGATGGCTTGTTTGGACGAGAGTTCGATTCTCTCCGACTCCACAATTAACACTGATTTTCAGTGTTTTACAAAATTTACACCCAATTTTACACCCAGTTATGTAAAATTGGGTGTTTTTTGTTTTAGTGCATTTATTTAATTTTTAGAGTTCTAAAACTTAATTATTGCTTTTAAATTTCACAATAATTTCTTCTATATCTTCTTTTATGAATTCCCAATATTTGCCTTTGAAACAAATAGGATTGAATTCATCATCTGCTAAACTAAAATCAGTAAAGTTTTGAATAATCAAATCTCTATCGTGAGAGTATGGATATCTTTGCTCGTGTAACTCTAACATTTGGGTTAAACTATAATTTTCAAATAGTTCATGTAAATCCCAAAAATCTTTTTTGCGACCACCTCTTTGAACTACATCTAACTTCATAGCAATGATTTCTTCAATCGTAGCCATTCTAATAGTATCTTCTAAACAATAAGGTTGAATGAATTTATCTGTGTAAAAAATATCTAACTTTAAGGTATTGTCTTTATCCTCCCCTACTAAATAGGATTTACCCATTCCTGGAATAATATTTGAAAGATGGTCTAAATATTTGAAATTAGATTCTAAATACTTCTCAATGGCTTCAAAATCAATTTCACCATAATCCACATCACTAAAAAGGTCAATATCTATTGACTCTCTATGCCCGATTTGTAAACTCAATGAAGTACCTCCAACTAATCTAAAGTTTTCAAACTCTTTAGCTGCCATTAATTGAAGTAAACCTTCTTTTAATAAATCATTTACGGTTTTGTAGTAAAGCATTATTCTATTTATTTTTATAGATAGTATATGGTTTTCCTGTTGAAGTATAAAGCGCAATGTTTATTTTATCAGCACCATAAAAATGAATTAATTCTTGTTTTTCCGTTTCATTTCCTCGTTCAAAAATTCTTCTGATAACAGCTTTATAATGCTTATCCCAATCAATCATAGTTATATCGGTATCCCAAAATAATGATTTTCGTATTAAAGATAAATTAGGTGTACTGCCTTCTCTTTTGTGTTTTTCTTCATTTATATCAAAATAGGTTTGAAGTATTGCTAAAGTTCCTTCTTCTAAACCAAGTCTTTCTTCAATCTTAAGTGCTAAAGCTGTATTCAATTTACGCTTACCTTTGGTAATTGCATTAAGTGTTTGTGGATGTTCTCCTATGGACAGAGCAAAAGGACGCTGTTGAAGCGCTCTTTTTTTAAATTCTCGCTCCAAAATAATTCCTGGGTGAATCCCTTTGTATTTTTCTAAATAGATATTCATAGTACAAATGTAAACAAATTTGTTTACATATTGCGAAAATATTGCCAGAGTTTTTATTAAATAGGAATTTGATTACTGATCAGTAATTCAAATAAATTTTCAATTTTAAGTTCAATATTTTTCATATGTTCAGAACTTCAACATCACAGAAAACTCTGTAAAATACTAATTTTACAAGTTTTTTTATTTATGGTTGCCGTTTTTGTTGCCGTTTTGTTTTGTATAAAAAGATATAACTTTTACTTATAAAAGCTCGATATCTTGAAGTTTTCGACCTAAAATATCATCAGCAGCTAACTTTAAAAAGTCATCTTGAAGTCCTAATACTCTCAAAACATTAAAATAGGCTCCCATTGCTACACCAGGATTTCCAGATTCTATTAAGTACAAAGTAGATCGAGAAATATTAGCACGCTCAGAAACTTGTAAAGTAGTTAATTTTCTTCTTTTACGAGCCAATTTTATATTTTCACCTAATTTTTCAAGGAGTAAATTGTACTTAGGGAAAATAATTTGCTTTTTAGTATTCATACAAAAATGATTGTTATTCTACATGAAATTAGTCTTTTTGTTTTAAATAACAATCATTTTTGAAAGTTAAACATTAATAAAGTAATGTATTTATATATAAATCTTAAGTTTTTTGCTCAAAAAACTTAACAAAACAATTAATAGATAATCAAAAAAAAATTTCGACTATTAAAAAAAATGGATTAGTATTCTAAATAAAGAATATTATTTTGCGAAAAAAATATTAACCTTAATTATTTACTAACCTCTGTATCTATTAGTGAAACAAAAAAGTTTGACTATTTAATAATTATTATTTGTCACAAATTTGGTAAGTATTTGTGACAAAATATAATCTTTATGAATGTAAAGGACAAATACAACTCTACACTAAATCAACTTTTGAAAAATTGATTTACTAATAATACTTGCATCTATTAATACAGCATTTTCAAGTATTTTAACAAAACCTAATTTACATTTTTTTTCCAGTCCATTATAATGGAATTTACCAAACTTGGTATCTTCTTGATTTACTTTCGGATATAACAACATACTTTTTTCTGCTTCCCAATGAAGATTATAAGTAAACATTTGCTTTAAATCATCATCAGAGGGTTTTTTAACATCAATAATTTTCCATTTTGTATCAATAACAAAATTTTCATTATTATCGTTTGTAATTACAATATCAGGTCTTATGGTTTTATATTCCCAAAATTTATCAGAATTTTGAAAACTTACTGAAAAACCAACTGGTTTATGTTTTTGTAGTATTCTATAAATGTATTCTTCCCATAACTTATTCATGTCAAATAACAAGGTTAGCATATTGTCATTACCTGAATTTAAATTAGGTGAATAATTTAAAATAATCATTTTAGCAATATCTAAAGCTCTGCTGTAAGAAACCGAATTTCTATTTAATATTACTATATCAAAATGGCTTTTATTAATATTAACTTCTTGATAATCTTGAAACTGAAATAATAATCTGTTTAATTTATCTTTAAATTCATTATTTAGTAAATCCTTTAAAATGATTAATCCTTTGAATAATATTTGATGAATTAAATGGTCTTTGTCATAAACTTGATGCTCACAATAAAAACGTTCTTTATGAATTAAGTTTTTTTGAATGTTATGTGTAAAAACAAGTTTACCTTTTAAAGCTAATTGATTACTTTGAACTCTTCTATATTTTTTAATTAATCCTTTCTTTATTAGAATTTCAATTTCATTAAGATACATTTCAAAATAAATGTCCAGGATCGAATTATATTTTTTCTTCAGATTGGTTTCGGAAACATTATCGATATTAATGTGTTTACAAACTTTAAGCATCTGAAGTAATACACTTTGCCACGTTCCTTTTTCAGGATTATCATTATTATCAGCTTTTGGAAGAATTTCTATAGTTAAACCACCGATTTGAATTACTCCAACATAGCTATTAAATAATATTCCATTATGAATAATTGTAAAATATTTGTTTTCATTTTTTTCATTAAAACGCACCATTGCATCAAAATGATTTTTAGAAAAACCAAATTCTCCAATTTTTAATTTTTTGTATTCAAATACTTGTATAAGTTTCGTGTTACTCATAAATTGAAGTAAATGTTTTAGCAGTCCAATTAGCAAACGATGTGAATTCGTATACGATTTTATCTGTAAAATTACTTATATCGTTCTCTTCACCATATTTAAAATTACTAGGGAATTTCGGTTTAGTATCTTTGTGCTTTATAAATTCGCCACCGATAACCAATCCAATTTTACCAAAGTCGCCAAAGAAATACTCTTCTAACAATGGAATAATACTATCTTTAAATACTAATTTTAATTCATCAAAAGAATTTGTATTTATAAGGAATGAATGTCCTATTTGATGGTCTTTATCAATTAGAAGCTCTATTCTTTCGTTAATGATTGTTAGTATTGAAATTAAATTAATTTCATTTCTTTCAGAATCAGTAATTATTCCTTTTGAAATATGTTCAGTAAGTAATAAATTAGGCTTTGAAGGCATTTCAATGAATGAGAATCTTCTTCTTAAAGCAGTATCTAATGCTTCTACACTTCGGTCGGCAGTGTTCATTGTACCAATAATATATAAATTATCAGGTACAGAAAATTTATCATTCGAATAGGGTAAATCTACTACTAAAGCTTCTTTATTTGGCTTTAAAACTCCTTTTCTTTTATCTTTTTCAAGTAGTGTAATTAATTCTCCGAAAATAGAAGATACATTACCTCTATTGATTTCATCAATAACTAAAACATATTTTTTTGGTTCTTCAATTTTAGTTTCTTTTTTGAAGTTTTCATTAAAAGCTTCAATTTTAACATCATCATTATAAAACTGATATATAGTTTGCTGTGATATTTCTTTACGTACAAAAATATCAGTTGTAGAATTCATATTAGTAGCTAACCATTTTACTGTTCTAAATTGATAATTATCAATCTCTTTCGTGTCATCATAGAAATAATCACTTTCTATAATTCCAATTGCATCAATAATTTTATTTCCTTTAGATATAACTACTATATCACCAATTTTCATTTTTTGGAAAGTATAAACGGCTTGAATTACATATTTTGTTTCCTCAACTAAATCTGGAAAATCTTTTTTAAATGTATCGCGAAATAATTTCCAATCCTTAATTTTATTTAATTCGGTAAAATCTTTATCTCCACCCCAACCAAGAAAAATTAAATTATTTTTAATGCTCCAATTGTGTTTTTCTAATCGGTGTTTTCCACCTAAACTCATTTTATAGAAATCTTTATTTTGAAAATCAACGTTATCTACAACTTCAACTTTAGCAGTTACACCTTCAGCAAGTTGACACATTTTTTTAAAGATTCCATTCTTGATTTCGTACTCAATTGATGCTTCTTTTTTTTCTTTTTCATCATCTTCATCACTTTCATCATCCGACTTTAAAACAGGCTTTATACCTTCAACAAAATCCTCATAACTTATACTTTGGTGAAAAGTTGTAAAATTGATTTGCTCTGCTTTAAACAATTTTTCATATCTATCAGTAATGAAGTCTCTATCCTTATCATCATAACTAATTCCATCAATAATTTCAACGGCTAACTTTTTAGTTGTATAAGTTTTTCCTGTTCCAGGTGCACCAAATAGAATTTGATTTAAAGGCTGTTTCATAACTTCTTGATTTGTAATTGCTCTGTAAAAAATGGTTTTAATATCTTCAATTCTGTCATTACCAATATATGGTTCAATTTGAAAAAAATTAATTGGGCCTGGATTTGCATTTAATTCAGGACAAAATTCTTCAAATTTTTTATCCCAATCAATTTTAAATTTATAAATATTTCCAGAAACTGATGTGTTTATTATTGTCCCTATATTTCTGATACATAAATGTCCGCTTTTTGCATATCTTATTGCTATTTTATAACCTATCTTAAATTTATTTAAGTATGATTCATACACATTTATTTTCCCTTCACTACTCCAATATCCGCTTGATATGAGTTCCTTAAGTTCATTATCACTATCTACACTTACTAAAGCATATTTTATATTTAAATCAATTCCTGTATCAATTTTTATTTGGTCAATAGTAAAATAATAATATTGTTCTACATTATAATTAAATTTATTTGATGTATCATCATAGGCGGGATAATTGTAAACCTCATGCAATTCAGTACATTCATAAATTGATTTATGATAATTTTCAACCATTAAATTGTTTTGTGATAATTCATCTAATTCATCCGCAATTTCAATACTTAAATTATTTAATTTTAACCAATTAATAAATAACTGCTTTCTCTTATTCATAACTAAAATTTCTTTTTTATTTCCATCTTCGTATTGTCGCCAAAGATTATGTGCGAATTCAAAATAGTCTTCATCATCTTTTTTCAAGCTTAATAAATTCTTTTGGAATATAGAGATAGAAGTTTTTTTAATAAAATCAAATCCATTATTAATTGAAAGGAATTTTAACGCTTCATATTTGAAAATATTTAAAACTTTATAATTACTATACAAAAAAGCAATTTTCCATTTGTAAGCTGGACCTAAATCTATTTTATCAATTTTTTCAATGTCGTTTTTAGTTGCTGCATCAATAATTTCTAAAATAATATTTTTAATTGTTTGAAAAGCAATTTCTTTGGTTTCACCATATTTTATAAACCAAGCATAAATACCGTCAGTTCTTCTATTATCAGCATCTACGACTTTACTAATATCACTTCTTTTGTAAACACCAAATTTATAAGCAGAACCACCCCAAATACTTCCTAAATCGGTAGTTCTACTTTCTAACCAGTAACAAAAAGAATCTTCTTTATTAAGATTTGTGTATTGCTCAAGAGTCATTTGTTTTACTTTTTCTACACTCCAAATAGAAAGGAACTCTTCTTTTAATTTATATAAATTTTCCATTAAATATTTTTGACTAAAATCATTTATTTATTTGAAACAATATTCTATCAGCTTTAACTTTTCTATTTACACTTGAACATGGAATTAATTTTCCGTCGCCCATATCAACTAATAAGTCTTCAATTCTGATTATCTCTGGATTAGCTGCATTAATTTCAGAAACAAAATACAGTCTGTAATTATTACGATTTTGAAGATAAAACTGCCATTCATTTTTAGTAAGAAAAAATTCTTTTGAATTATTAATACTACCTTTACATTCTATGTAATAATTAATTCCACTAACTGTTACTTCAAAATCATATGGTTTACTCTGCTCATTTAATTCATTAAGCCAATTTACCTTTTCCCAATTATTTGTTTTAAAAATAGAATTTAAGAATTGCTCACATTGGTAACCAATTTTCTTATTTAATTCTTCATCTTCATTTGAAACAAATTCATCTTCTATATTCAACTTATCTTTACGTAAATAGCTTATTTCTTTAACTAAGCTTTGCATTTGAGTTTCTATTAATCCTAATGACTTAGTATTAAATTCTACTTGCTCTGCTATAGATTCTACATTAATATTATCATCAATTTTACTTTTTTTGTCAGAACTTTGATTCTCATTTTTAAATGAAACATTGTTACTTATAGCTTCCAATTTTTTGTCATATTCATCATCTCTTATTGTCAACGGAATTATATGCTCAACATATAAATCTTTTTGATTTAAATTATTATACCATTTTAAACCATTAGTAATAATAGATGCATTTAGACTGAATAATAAACTTTCAAATTTTTCTTCACTATAATTTACTAAATCAATATTTACATAAAATCCATTTGTTTTTTCTGCTAAGTTTTTAGATTTTTTTTGTGACTCTTCATCTTGGTCAATCCCTATGAAATAAACCGTACACTTTTTTTTGCATATATCAATTTGTCTCAAAATTTCTTCATCAAAGTTTATCTTATCATTTGCATCCCCATCACTCAAAACAATTATATTAAAATCATCTTTGTTTTTTTGATGTAAAATCATTGAAATTGCCCAAAACAAAGGAGTACCTCCTGATTTTGGGTTCTCGATTTTTTCAATTTCATTTTTTATTATTTCAAAATTATATTTACCAGAAAAGCATGAATAGTTTTTGGGAACTTCCAATACTTTATTGTTAACTATTATTTTTTGACCTTCAGAATCCAAAGTTGCTTCTTGTCTGAAGGAATTAATTTCTAAATTTTCTACAAATGATAATTTAGGTATAATACTATTAATTAATATTTTTTTTACTAATTGTGTACGAGTAGATCCATCAGGAAGAAGATATTTATTTTCATGCTCAACTCCAGCCCTTTCCATAAATCCCATACTCCCAGAGGCATCAATTAAAATATTAATGTTTTTCATAAACTAATTTATTTTTCATTCTTTTACTTATGTGAGAAGTTTTACTTTAATCTCTCTAAAAACCAATTTTCATCAATCCCATTCTTTCCAAGTTCCACTTTTAATAATCTCAATTCCGCTTCTGTATCGTAAAAGAGTCTCTCTTCCATTTTCATAATTGTCAAATACTCTCCATAATTCAAGTATGGTTTTAATTCTGGGTGACAATTCGTCTTGTTGTAATATATCTCTTTGGCTAATTCTCTCAGCAATTTGTTTGTTAATTCCTTCGAATTCAGCTCGAATTCTTCCTTCTTCTTCGTTTTGAATTTCTCTAAATCCGCTAATTTTTGATTCCAAATCTTGTCTTTTTCCTTCAAAACTTTGTTCAACTTCACTTCTTCTTTGTTCAAAATCTCCTGGAATGGAAGATTCTTCTCCAATAGAAACGTCAATTTCTCTCTCTTGTTTTGCAAATCTTCCTTCTTCAGTTTCAATATGGATTCTTTCGAGTTCAAGTTCTCTTTTTCTTCCTTCAAAATCTCTTCTAATTCCGTCCTCAGTTCCTCCAATGCCTTCTCTGAAGTCGATATCTCTGTTAATTGAAAAGATCTTTCCGTTAATTTCGCTTCTCTTTCTAGTATATCTTTCTTCCAAATCAGTTTTCTCAGTTTGAAATTTTCGATTTCTTTCTTCAAATCCTGTTCTGCTTCCTCTAAGTTCTGAATCGATTTCTCTTTCAATTCCTGTTTGTATATCTGCCAGTCTTGTTCGCTCTCCTTTTGTAGCGTTCTCAATTCTTGATATTTCCTGTTTAAATTGGAATTCAATTCTTCTGTAATGTTCAGATTCCAAGCATCTTTTAATTGACCGTATAAGGTTAGCAACTTGTGCTGCTCTGCAGAAGTAAGATTCTTCAAAAAGCTTTCTTTGCTCTTCATCAATTGGTGGTATTCCTTCTGTATTTCCTTCGAAAACTGGAATGTATTCGGCGTTGGATTCGTTTTCATTATACGTCCATTTTACTTTTGATGCTTTACTTATTTCTTTTTCTAATTCAACTTCGTTTAGTTTAGGGACTATTATTTGAACTGTATTTATCCCTAAACGCTGTAATTTATTCAACTTAACTACATCTGGTTTGTGAGTGACAATAAACTCAATAAATAAAATGGGCTTATCATCCACATCATAAAATACTGCATCTGGTCGAATAGATAAATAGCGTTCATCTACTTTGGTGTTTTTACCACTATGAATTACACCATTTTCATCCTCAAAAAAAGTTACTTCTCTATCAACTCTGTGTGCATAAATTGTTTGCTTTTCTTCAATTAAATAAGGAAAACCTTCAACGCCTTTAGGCGGATATTTATAAACCGCTGGAACTGTAATCATTTTAACTCGCATAAAATAATTATATGCTAGCTTTTCTCTGTACACTCTACTGCTATTTACACACTCAACTTTGGAAGTATCTAAATCTTTAACATGATGTCTAAAATAAGATTGATAATGCGCTATTTTCCTTTTGACTGCTTGCATTTCTTTACCACAACCCATACAATAATAACCCTTTGCGCCGCTTTCGGCTTGGGATATGTGTATTGGATTTCCTTCTAGGTTTTTTGCCCAGTCGTTGTCTTGCTCTGTGTTTTTTTGATTTTTGTAATTCAACTTTAATATAATATTTTAAACTTCTTGTTCTTCTTGTTCTTGAAACAAACTCTCAATTTTATCAAAAATTAAACAAAAATTCAAAAAACATCCTGGTGATAATACATCTAAATTTTCAGCAAATCTATTTTTATCACCATTTATTTCAAACACTTCAGTATCAAGAATATGGTCTCCTTTTAAATTATTATCTATTATAATTTCATCTGAAAAATAATGTTCCATCACCAAATACCTCTGAGTTAATTTATTATTTGTAACAAATTTTATCCTGTTTTCAGGAATTGGTAAGCAAAGTCCATAAATATCTTTTGTTTTATGTTTTATTTGAAAAGAGTTAATATCAAATGGCTCAAAAATTTCTTTTCGAAAACCAGAAAGTTGTTCATTTCCTTCTCTATCGTTATCGAAAAGTCCTACCAATTTTATATCATTAATAATTGAGGAAACAAATTCAACCGTATTTCTAGCATCTCTAGCATTACCTGTTTTTTTTTCATCTTCCAAATGAAAACCAGAAGCAATGAAATGCATAGGACAATCTAAATCTGGATATAATTTTTCCCAAGCTTTCTCTAAAATTTTTTTATCAGTTTTACCTTCTGTAATAACTATTATTTTTTCTTTTTCTTCTATTGACAAACCTAACAGTTCACCAGCTAATTGAATTGACACATCGTTATAACAATCTTTAGGTAAGCTTCTTACTAAACCTTCTTCCACAGATACTAAATTTACATAAAACAATTCTCCATCAACTGCTTTATTAATTAATCTATCATTATGTGAAATTAAAAAAACTTGGCTTCTATCATCATTTCTTAATTCATCAATTATTGAGGATTGAACGTTTGAGTGAATATGAGAATCAGGTTCATCAATAAGCAATATATTTAAACTGTTCTCATTTTTATTTATCAACTCTAAAGTTGAAAATATTTCTAATATTTGAATAACACCACTACCAATTAATGCAATATCTACTTCTTTTTTATCGTTTTCTTGTAAAGTAATTCTAACGAACTCTTCTTCTTGTCTATTTCTGTTTTTCAGGCTAATTTTAAAAGTACTAGATAAAACTTTGTTTAATCTTTTTTCTAATGATTCAAACTTGTTTTCATGTTCACATCTCAATATTTTATTTCTTATTACTTCACTGGATTTACCTAAAGCAATTTTTTTTAAAATTTGTGCATAGTTATAAAATGGTTCATTTTTGGTAGCTTTAAAAACAGGAATTGTTTTGTTTAAAAAAATAGCATTTCTCAAATTAAGACCTAATTCTGAAACTTTATTCTTAAATAAATTGAAACTTTCAAAATTATATTTTACTCTAAAATAAGTATCTATTTTATCAGGTTTTTCTAATTCAACTTCTAAAACAAACTCATCTAAATTGTGAACAATTATTAATGTGATTTTGATGTTTTTTTTTGTGTTGTGAAATAAATCATCTACATCAGATATTCTTAAAAATATTAAATTCTCTATCGGTAAATAGCAAGGTGTTGAATTTCCATAAAATTTATTTCCACTTTTTTGAATAAGGGTATCAAAAGATGCTTTCCATAATTGAATAGCCTCTAAAATCGTAGATTTCCCAATATTATTCTCACCAACAATAAAATTAAAATTTTGATTACATTCTATTTTAACTTTTTTAAAAGCTTTAAAATTTTCAATAATGACTTCTTTTATTCTCATATCACTTTTATAAGTTTATAACTTTTAACTATTCTCAACAATCACAATTTCCTCTTCACTCAATCCATACAACTCATAAACCATTTGGTCTATTTCCTTATCTGTTTTGTCAATTTGAGTTTTTAATTCTTGTGCTTTTTTACTTTCAACTTCAAAATAGTCTTCCCATTCTGCTTCCTGAGACAAAGTAAGTTTTACTTTCTTTTTGGATAATTCTTTTATAAAATCTGTATAAGTCAATAAATACCAATCCTGGAGTTTTTTTGGTAAATCCTCTAAATTAAATTTACGCTGAATAGTGCGTTGGAATTTTTGGATAGATGAATTAATATTATCAGTTAAGTTTATTAATGTTTCTCCTAAAGAACCTAATTTTTCTTCGTAATCTAAAAATATATTACTTACTGGAATTGTAGATATTTTATCTCTTCTAAAGTCATAAAATCCACCTTGTAGTGTAGTACAAACATTTTTCAAATAATAATAAACTAATTTGGAATTTAATAAAGCTAGTAATCCCTTTGAATCTGATGAAATGAAAAAATTATTATCCAATAAAAAAACCTCACCTTTTGTATCTAAATAAAAATTACACTGATTATTAATTCTAGGGTAAATAATTTTAGGTAATTGCATTTCATTATAATAAGCACAAGCTCTTAAATTCCAATAATTTACTCCTTGGTCGTATCTTTTTATTAAATCACTTTTAAACTTATCCAATTCTTCTTGAATATCTGGATATTTTGAAGGAATATCATTGTCAAAGCCTGTAAATAGTAAATATTTATTTTGAAAATAAAAGGAGTTTCTTTTAACTTCTTTTCCAGTTGCCAAAACTTTAATTAATTCCGAGTTTTTAAAATTCTTACCAATTAGTTCATCTTTTTTTATTTCATCAATTACGAAAGCTTCATTTTTTCCAGTTGTTAATCCTCTGTATATTTTTTTATTAACCAAACTATTTAAAGAAATTGATTTTTCTGATAATTTATCAATCAACTTTAATGAATCATTATTTATAAAATTCCACATATCGTCAGTTAAAGACAAGTATGGCACTTTAATTTGTTTGTTTTCCAATGATTCAATTGGATTTCTATTTGCTAATCGATTGTTAATTTCAGAATAAATAAAGTAATCATCTTTATATTCATTTTGTCTATTTAAAATATAAATAATTGGATATGTAGTGGCATCATCAAAAACTGGATAATCATCAAAATCAAAAAGTAATTCTAAATTACTTTTTGATTTTATTACTTTCCTAATTTCCTTACCATAGGCGGATTTTAAAAATTTATTCGGAAGAATAAATGAGAATTTACCATTTTCATTTATTAATCTGATTCCAAGTTCAATAAAATAAGTATATAAATCTGCAACACTATTGTAACATTTATAATTTTTTTCTAAATAGGGTTTTATTTCCTTAAATAACTCTTGTCTTACATAAGGCGGATTACCAATAATCACATCAAAACCACCTTTTTCAAATACTTCAGGGAAACTTTCTTGCCAATTAAAAGCCTTATCACCAGCAACAGCTTTGCTTTCAATTAATGAGTTACCACATTTGATATTATTGTTTAAACTGGTTAATTTACGTTTCGGTTGTGCAGTGCGTAACCATAAAGATAGTTTTGCAATTTCAATACTTTCATCGTTTAAATCAACTCCGTAAATATTATGCTCTAAAATTTGGTTTTCAATGTCTGGAAATACAAAAAAGCCACCAAAAAGCTGTTTATTTAATTCATCAATATAACTGTGTTCTCTAATTAAAAAGTCTAACGCCTGGTTTAAAAAAGCTCCTGAACCACAAGCGGGGTCACATATAGTTAATTGTAATAACCAATCTCTATAATCCTTTAATTGTTGGTCTAATTTAACAATAGTTGTGGTCTGACGGTTTTTTCTGCCTTTAGCATATTCTTCGTCAATGATGCCTAACTCTTGTTTTTTATCGGTACATAATTTCCCAATTGTGTTGTCAACTATGTATTTTGTAATGTATTTTGGAGTGTAAAAAACACCATCTTTTTTACGTTTGGTTTTTTGTTTATCGAAATCAGTTCCTTCAATTTCCGCATTAACGCTTTCAATTTCGTTTAATGAATGTTCAAAAATATGTCCTAAAATATTAACATCAACTTGACTTTGAAAGTCATAAGTAGTCATTTTTTTAGTGTGTTTGTACAATAAATCATCATCGATAATCATTGCATCTAACAACGCATCTGGTTGAAATAATCCACCATTATAAGCAAAGATTTCTTCTTTCTTATCTGTACCTTTTCTTCCAGTATCTAAATAACTGAAATATTGTTTGTATCGGTCATACAACGGTACAACCATATCTAATTCTTCCAAGGCTTTCCATTCTCCTAAAATTGTAGAAATGGAGTTTGGTGCTAACAATCCTCTGTCTTCAGCAAAAAGAATAAAAAGGAATCTATCAATTAACTTTTGAGATTTTTTAAATAAGGAGAGTTTGACATTCTTTTCGCTTAATTCACGAAAAGTCTCATTCTTCATGTTTTGTTTTACCAAATCACGAAACAACTCACGTTTAAAAACAGAATAGTCACCATAGAATTTTTTGGTAATATTTTCTTCTTCAACAATAGAAGCTTCCTTTATAGATAAAGGTTTATTGGCTAATAAATTATCTTTTGCTAAACACAAATAAAACAATTCAAATTCGGCTTCTGTTAAAGTAAATAAATTGAATTCTTCAAAATCAACCGCATTATTGATATAAAAACGAAGCTTTTCAAAATTGGAAGTTATAACATAAATACAACCAATTTGATTAGCTTTATAATCAAATGCCTGTTGACGAATACTTTCTAAATCTTTTGTATTTGTACCTTTTAATTCAATTACAGCAAGTGCCTTGTCGTCTTTTTGAATAGCACCATCAACCTTTTTAGCTCCTTTTAAATTTTTAAGTTCAGTAGTTAAATTGAATTTTGGAGTAGGATTTAAAGTATAGCCTAAAACATCAACAAAAAGTTCTCTTAGAAATCCTTCTTGAAATTGTTCTTCTTTACTATTACGTATATTTTCTTGAGTTTTAGCATCATGAAAAAACTTGCAATATTTTTTATAGGCTTTTTGAACAGTTGGTTTATCTAACTGGCTAATATATTTTTTAAGGACGGATGCTTGAAATAATGGCATTGTATATAGTTATATTTTTAATTGTAAATATAAGTTTAGTTTTAATACAGGTTTTACGGAAAACCGTATTCAATTGGGGAGTTATCAAATTTAGAAAAGTATTTTACTTTTAAGAGTAAATTCTGACATAAGTTATCAACATTATAGTAAAAAAGGAAATCATAAGAAATCAAAGACAATCAATAAAATAATGTTTTTATACGTGTTTTATTTTGTCTATTTTTACATCAGAAAATTTTAAACATCAGCGTAAGCTATCTTTATTTGTTACTGAAAACTAGGAATCTTCAAGACAACAAAATAATAGATAGACTTACGCCTGTGCCTAATACTGGCGTGGGCTAAGTCTTTCTTGTTGTCGGGTCTTTCCTAGTACCTCAGTAACGGATTGATTTTAGTATCACGCCTTTTTTATTTGGTACTTATGAAAGGAAAAGCAACAAAAAAAAGCAGTAAAACTGCTTTTCAAAAAATTCTAAACTATTTATTGTTTCAAGATTTTAATACTCCAGATTTTAGTTCTGGTTATATCAAGCTATCTGAAAGTTTTATTGAGAGCAACAAAACTGGTGCATCAACTGACGAAGCTCTGAATTCAAAATTAATTGGCATTTTAAAAATTCAATTACTTAACCTGGACTATGAAGATAGAGGAGAAATCATTGATACCATATTAGAGGACAAAAATAGTTATGATGTTTTATTGTTTTTTTTCGCAATGGAAATTGAAAAACAATTCAAAAATAAACCTGATAATATTCAAGCTGAGTTCTTAAAAATGTTACTTTATTATCAATCAGACAATCAATTGAATATGTTTATTCTTATCTATTTCAAATTATATTTCGTTGATTTATACGAATCGAAATTTTCAAAACTTTCTCAAATTTCAGAGCAAGAATATAAATTAGTTTTAAAAATTTACACCACAAAAAAAATCCAGCTTGAATAAAATTATTTCAATTTAATCAATTCTTTAAATTCATCTTCGCTCATTTCGAAAACAATTTTATTTTTTCCAAATGTGCTTTTTTCTACTGAAAATAATGAAGATAATTTTTTCAATCTGTTGTAAAAAGTACCATGTTCTAAAGTTACTATATCATAATTTTTGTTTAATTCTGCATAACTTTTTCTATGCTCATTTAACTTATTTTCGTATTTTTTAGTGAGTTCTGCAGTAATTTTTTCTTCAATTTCCTTTTGAATTTTATTATTGTTTTCTGTTGGAGTTTTAAACTCATCAGATAACAATAATTTCTTTTTTATTATTCGTAAATTATCTGATATATCAGTATTTATTGAGCGAATTATTGGGTCTAATTTTACCTTTTCAATATTACGAACAATTGCAATAACTCGATTATTATCTGAATTAAATTCCTTTATTTTATCATATAATTCTTCCAAAAGCCCCTTGTAATTTTGCCTTGGATTCACAGGATTTGTTTCAAAAAAGTAGATTAAATCTTCTAATAATTTTATGTTTGTTCTATACCCAAATCTGTTTTGTAATGTTATCCATCTGTCTACTAAAGTTCCTGACAAACGAATGTCAATATTCTGTCTCAATTTTTTCATTTCCGTATTGTTAAATTATTGATTATAAATTAATTAATTTGTATTTCCGTATTATTTCCGTAAGATTAAAAAAACTAATGTCGTATTCATTGAGAATAGAGGACTTCCCTCTATTCCTTCTTGCGTATCTTAAACCACCCTCATAAAATCGTATTTACAAGCCATTCATTTAAGTCTTTAAAGTCCTTATAAAACCCTCTACAATCTTTTGCAATTTTAAATTTTTCTAATGTCGTTTTTGTATATAAATTCCCGGCTTCATCTTGATCAAAATAAAGCTCAATTTCATCATAGTTTGATAAAATTTCATCGCACCGATTTATCATTGCTATTGAATTAAGAATTAAATAATCACTTGAATTTTTTTTTAAATGTTTAAAAGAAATATAGTCAGTGAAGCCTTCAAATATTCGGATATTTTTTTTGTTTTTATCACCTTTTACAATTAAAGAAATGTCTTTTTTTCCAATGCAAATTTTTGCATATTTGGAACGAATTTCAAATCCATTACTACGATTTTGGAATCCAATTCCGAAATATTTTTTTCCATTTACTTCATAATGCACTTCTCTTAAATTTGGTTCGTTTTCGAAATGATAAATTTTTCTGTTTTCTAAATATTGTTTCAAAGCAAAATGTTGTATTTCAATTACTTTAATTATTTTAATTTCAGTTGTACTTTTAATAAATTTTGTTTCACATTTTTTTTGCTTTTGAAAAGAAAAAATAGATTCATCTGAATAATTTTCTAAGAATTTTAAAACTTCTGGAATCGTATAATTGAATTTAAATGCAATAAAATCTATTATGTTTCCGCCTTTCTGAAGTCCATGATCGTACCACCTATTAATTTTAGTATTAATCTTAAAAGATGCCGTTTTTTCATCGTGTAATGGACTTAAATACCAAACATCAAATCCATTGGTTTTTGAAGGTGTATAATTCATTTTTTTAAGGACTAATTCTATCGGAATTTGCTTCGCTTTTTCTATATTCATTTTTAGTTTTATCTAAGTATTTGCCATTTTTACTTACCTACTTACCTAAACCAGTAAATTCAAGTGTTCGCAACATTTTTATAAATTACCTAATACTTACCTACCTACCTACCTGAGTTTTTTAGGTAAGTATAGGTAGGTTAATTTATATATACTTACCTTAAAAAAAGTCATATTCTATAAGGGTTTAGGTAAGTAGGTAAGTTAGGTAAGTACATTTTCTAATTATTCATTATTTCAACAGGACTAATATTGAACTTTGGTTTTGCCAAGTAGCCATATACTTGCTTTTGTGGATGTTTTATCCTAGAAAATTTAAATCCACTAAGTGCCTTTCCAATTTTCTCTCTGCTAAGTTTTAATCCCAATGGAATTAGCTTTGTCATGATTTCAGTTGATGTATTGAAATAGATTAAATTCTCCGTTTTTTCGAAATATTTAATTATCATTTCTTGCTCAATTGTCAGACTGGTATATTTTTCATTTCTCTTTTCATTATCAATAATATCTTGCTGGGTTAAATCCGGTTCAAAGTCTTTGTCATGATAAGCCAAATAATAAGCTTGTGACCAAACATCATCAATCAATATTTCTTTGGAATAATTGAAGTCTATTCTTCCAATAACATCGAAAATAATCCATCTAACAGAACCAGTTTCATCAGTAAGAAAATCAACCATATTTGTAGAGCCTACAAAAGAGCAAATACGAGGTAAGTTTTCAGCTCTACGTTCGTATGGAAGCCGTTCATTAATGAAAACCTTACTGATTAGGGATTTCAAGTAGTTTACTTCAGTTTTTCCAATTACAGATAATTCCTCCAGGTTAATTATTAGGTTCTTACACATCTTAACCCGAGAATCTTTGTCGGTTCCTATATCTTCAGCAATGTAATTAGACAGCTTTTTTGGAATGAATTTTTGGAAATAGGTTGATTTACCAGCGTGTTGGTCACCATTTGCGAGAACAAGACAATGTTTGTTTATTTTATCTTTTTCAAAAGCACAAATAACCGCTCTCGCAAACCATTTTTTCAAATGATAGGCAAATGCTTCATCATCATTAGTTTTTACATAAGAAGCAAGCTTTTTGATGTAATCAACTTGATTATTCCATTTTGGCAACTCTAAAAAATATTCTTTGATAGGATCATATCGTTCAATAAGGTTCGATTTGATTAAAATTTCGAGCTTATTATAATTGGTTTCTATGTTATTCCTGGTTAACTCAATTAAGAGCGAATTAAGATTTAACGACTCCCAATTATCATTTCCGCTAATATTTATTTCATAGTCTAACGAAATAGTATTGAACCGAATTCTATATTTAGAGTTGATGTATTTGATAATTCTATCAAATATGGTATTTGATGCTATATCAGACTGATACAGCACATTTTGTGATTTGTTCTTCATACAATAAAAGAATTATTGTATATTTGCAGTGCACATATACAAAGAGATTAAAAAATATAAGCACAATTGAACTACGAATTCAATTGTGCTTTTCTTGTTTTAGGAATCTTTTCTTCCTCCAGTTTTTGCACCTGCAAGTTTTATTGCTAAATCGGCATCAACAATAATTTTTCTTCCAATTTGTGTAATAGCTGCATCAATTTTTTTACTTTTCTTAATTCGGTTTGCAGTTGGTTTACTACAGCCTAATAAAGTTGCAATACCTTTGATTCCATACACATACTTTTTAGTAGGTATTATTGGTTCGTTTAATGAAAGAGTATTTTGATTACTACTTTTATTTACAAATAAAAACTCTTCAGTTGTTAATTGAAATAGTGGCTTTTTTAATAATTCTTGAATTTCCATAATAATAAACTGTTGTATTAAACAATAGCCTTGTACAGAGGCTTTCGATGTTCGAACAGTGTAAAATTATTAATGAATTTAGGTGGATTGTAGGTGGATTTACATAAAACTTCACAACACAAAAGCTTTATTTTCAGGTATTTGAAAAATATTTTAGGTGGATATAAAGATATTGGTCTACTTAATGACACTTAATGAAACTAATTACTTCTTTTTTTTAGATAAAATAGTCTTTATATCATTCATAAAGGCTTTTAAGGTTTCTGTTGGTTCTTTATCAATACTTGAAGCTTTTGAATTATAATTTTTCATTTTTAATCCTAACTTAACAAGTATGTTTTTTATCCATTCAGTCCTTTTTTTATCTTCCTCAATTTTGTCTTTAAGTTTGAATATTAAATAATAAACTTTCATTATGTTATCACCTTTAATGACTAATTTGTTTTCGGTATTTATTAGATTAATTTCATAGTAAAAACTTATTTCATCCATTGTTTCAAAAATAAAATCATTGCATATTTTATAGAGTGCGCCTGTGAGTTCTGAATCAAAATAAACTTCATTCTGAGACAATTTTATTTTTAGCTCATATGAATTTAAAATGCTTAAAAAAGAATTACTTAAAATACTGATTTCAGAAAATTTATTATAGATATACGGCAAAACATAATATAAGATATGCTCTCTTTTTTTATGTAAAGCATCTAATTCTTCATTTTTCCAATCATAAAGCTGCTTCTTGTAAATGTACTCTTCCCAAATAGGGTCATGTTCATTTTCTTCTGCTTTTTTAAAAAACCTATCCCCTAAATTACTTCTGCTTAACCAATAATCTTTAAATAAAACATCAACTTCTTTTTGTTTTAAACTAATGTTTTCATCAAAACAACTTGATTTAATTCCACATAATTTATCAACGTCAAGAGCATCAAAAAGTTCTTTATTTCCTTCATATAGTTTGACATTATCATTCAAAACAATATTAAAAGCATTAAATTTTGATTGAAAATTTAATGCTTCACTACTTTCAAATAAAACCTTATCTAACTTTTTTATATCTTTTATTTTTTCCAAAAAATTAATTACTATTTCTTGTTCATCAAAACCATAAAGTCCAGTTTCAATAAACTTTGCATAAATTGAATTAACTTCTCTAAATGAGGGTATATAAGTGCTTAACTCCATACCTAAACGAGATTAAATTTTTTCATTTCATTAGCCTTTAACTCATTAATAACATCAATGTAAGGTTTCATTGACGCATAGCTAGAATGTCCAGTCCATTTCATTATAATTTGAATAGGAATCCCAATGGAAAGCGCATAACATATAAATGTTCGTCTCCCTGCATGTGTACTCAAAAGTTCATATTTTGGTGTAACAGTCTCAATTCTCTTTGCTCCAACATAATAAGTTTCGTGAATTGGTTCATTAATTTTTGCTAATTCAGCCAATTCTTTTATGTAATCGTTCATCTTTTGATTACTAATAACAGGTAAAGCTCTATCCTCTTCAAAATGAACATCTTTATATTTTTCCAGTATAGCTCTTGAATAATCATTTAAATCTATAAACAAGCTATCAGCCGTTTTAACTGTAGTAACTTCTATATGATCATTTTTTATATTACTTCGTTTTAAATTATAAGCATCTGAATAACGAAGTGAACTATAACAGCAAAAAATAAATACATCCCTAACTCTTTCTAGATATTGTTTCTGTTCAGGGATAATAAATTCACGAAGGCTTTTTAATTCATCTGGAGTAAGAAAAATTACTTTTTTTGGAACAATTTTTATTTTTGGCTTAAATTTTTCAAATACAATTGAATGATTATACCCTTTTTCAAAAGCCCAACGAAGAAACCATTTAAGAAAGCCCAATTGTTTAATGATAGTACTATTTCTCATTTTCTTAGTATCTCTGAGAAATAACAAATAATTATTCAATCCCTTTTCATCAAAATAGTCAAATGTCAAATCTGATTTAAAATCCGACAAATGAACCTTAACACTTTCAAACTTTTGAAATGTCGATTTTGTCCAGTTATTTTGTCTTCCATTTTCTTTATTAAACTCTTCAAATGCAATTTTAAAATCATTTTTGAGAGATTGTTTTGAATCACTTGAATTTGACTTATTTAATTCAATGAATTCCTTTTTTAATAATTCTGCTGTTGGAATAATATTTTTAGTTTCGAAAATTTTAAAAATATCTTGAATTTGAGTGTAATATTTTTGAAGGTCGCTATTAATATCAGATGCACTTTGTTTTAATTTATTTGTACATCCATTTTTTACTTTCTGCATATTATTATCCCATTTAGCTAAATCAATACGATAACCAGTAAAAAAATCAACTCGATTATTTAAAAAAATAACCCTCATTCTAATAGGTACGTTCTCTACTACTAGAACTCCATTTTTCTTCCTTTTCTCTAACGAGAAAATTATGTTACGTTTGATATTTGCCATAATAACATGTTATTAAATTAAACCCAAATCTACACCCTGATTTTGAGATATGCAATAATATTTCATGATATTTTAATTTATTAAAATTTCTAATACCTTGTTTATTATCAGATTATTGAGTATCTTTGATTTTTAATGACACCAAGGGTGATAGAGTCTCCGACTCCACTAATGTGGACAACTCTAAATTTTTATAGATTTGTCCACTTTTTTTATATGAACATCTAATTCTCAATTTATAAACAAAAATGCCTTTTCATAAAAAAATTTCACTTCCTAAAGACACAACCATTTATTTGTGGAAAATTGATGAGGAAATTTCCGATTTAAAAGAGAATCTTTTTTTAAATGAAACTTCTTTAAATCGATTAGAGAAGATGAAATCTTCAAAACACATAAAAGGATTTTTGGCAGTTCGACAACTTTTAAAAAGTATCAATTATTCAGATGTTGATTTATTTTATGATTCCTTTGGAAAACCTTTTTTAAAAGATAACAAACACATCTCTATTTCTCATTCTAATGAATTTGCTTGTGTCATTATTAGTGATAATCCTGTTGGGATTGACATCGAATTAAAAAATGAAAAAATCTTAAAAAATGTTGGTTTACTTTTTAATGAAGATTTCATTCTTAACTTTAAAGGAAGTAAAAATGACGAAATGTCACTTACTACGTTTGGCTGGGCAATTAAAGAAGCTATATTCAAATTAATTCCAGAAAACGATGTGAGTTTTAAAGACAATATTTTAATTCAAAATTTTCAATTGAATGAAAGTTCGTGTGTTGTGAATGTGACTATTAATGATATAATCACAAGTTATACCGTACAATTAGAAGAAATTGAAAACTACGTTTTAACTTATGTAATTCAATAAATAATTATTTTCTTGAATCTATAAAACGGGTTGGTTTTCTGTTCATTGGATTAAATACAATTGGATTTAAAACTTCTTTAGTAACAAATTCAATCTTAGGTGTCACACGTAATTTTGCTCTAAAATGATCTTTAACTTCATTCAAAAAGCCTTCTGACGGATTAGAAACAACAATTTTAACTACAATTTCATCTGTACCTAAATCGTTCGTGTAAATTTCAATTAAGTAATTTTCAATCAAGTCAAAATCGTTTAAAACTTCATTCATTGCTGGCGGATACAAAGTTGTTCCTTTATATTTAATCATTTGCTGCTTTCTACCCTCAACAGGTCCAACTCGAAGTGTGTTTCTACCACAAGCACAAGTATCAGTATGTAATTTGACAATATCACCCGTTTTAAAACGAATTAAAGGCATCGCTTCTACTCCAATTGTAGTAATTGTCAGTTCGCCACTTTCTCCTTCTTTAACTGGTTTATTTTCATCATCTAAAACTTCCACAATAATTAATTCTGGATGATGATGACCACCAACTCCGTGTTCACATTCTGTAAAAGCAGTACTCATTTCTGTAGAAGCATAAGTTGAAAACAATTTTATGTTCCACTTACTTGCGATTTTATCTGCTAATATTGAATTTGTAAAATCCTGGTTACGCAATGATTCTCCGATGCAAATCGCACCTTTAATTCCTAAATTATTATAATCAATTCCGTGTGAATCGGCGTATTCAATAAGTTTCAACAAAAATGATGGAACTGTAATTAAATACGTTGGTTTATACTTTAAAATGGAATCCCATTGTAATTCAGGAATACCTGCTCCTACTCGAATTACGCCAACTTTCATTTTTCTAAGTCCTAAAAAATAAGCTAAACCAGCCATAAATCTTCGGTCCATTGTGGTCATTAGTTGCACAATATCACCTTCTTTTATTCCAGCACAATCGAATGAAATAGCTTCATTATAAGCTAATCTATCTAAATCGTTATCGGTTAAACCGAAAGTTACTGGATCACCTAAAGTTCCAGAAGTTGTAGCAAAATCAATAATTTTATGCGTTGGAACACACAAAAAGTCATCATTGTTTTTTTGTAACTCTTCTTTATTTGTAGTTGGAATACCTTGTAAATCTTCCAAACGAGTTATTTTAGAAACATCTATATTATGTTCTTTAAATAAGTTTTTATAATACACTGAATTCGTATTCATATATTGCAACACTTCTTGTAATTTCAATTCTTGAAATGCTTTAATTTCAACTAATGATTGTTTTTCAATATGTGGTATCATTTCAACTTCTTTTTTGATTTTTTTATTAATTTTTCAACCTGCAATTTACTTGTTGCTGTTGTAATTTCACACAATAATGCTTTTTCAAATTGCGCTGAAGCAGCTGTGAAATTTTTATTGTTGTAAAAGTATAAACCTGCTTTGTAATATACCAACCAAAAATGTGGATTTAAAGATTGGTAGTCATTTATTTGAGATAAAGGTAAAACTTTCTTTTCATTTATGGCTTCATCTATTTTACGATCTTCAACTCTATATTGCTCGTATTTTTTATAATCATCCGTGTTTAAAAAAGGATCTTTAGCAATGGATAAATCGGCGCGTTCAAACGAAAAAATCTCTTCTTTGTTATTTTGCTGATTAAATATTTGATTTAAATCGTAGCAAACAAATTCCCCTAATTGATACGGATTGGCCGAAACCCAAACCAATAATTCTTTAGGTTTAAAGATAATTCCATGATGCGCTAATAATTGATTTAGTGCTTTTTCATTTCCAAAACCAATTTCTTTATCGTTTAATCCTTTTGTATTTCTTAAAATATCTGCAGCAATAATTGGATTTATTTTCGGATTGGCTTCAAACAATTCCGTCATTTTATCAAATCGATATTTAGAATGGCTATCACTAATTTGTTTCAAATTTCGTTTATCATTTTTAAGTTCTTCACTTTGAAAATGATTCGCACAAATGATTTTATTACTATTCTCTACTTCAAAAACGCCAAAATTATTGGGCGAAACTTCAATTAAAATAGCTTTATTATCAACAGCACTTCCAACCATTATAGATTCGGAAACAAAAACTTTTCGCTTTTTAGCTATGGCAATAGCTTCTTCAATATTTGTAGCATATTGCAAAATTTCTCGTGCTAAAATTGAAATTGGTGTTTTCGCAATTAAAGGAATTTTAGATTTTCCAGCATTTATAGTTATGGTTAATCCCTTTGTATTCATTCCTGAAACCGCTCCAATCATTCCTGCCCAAGTGTAAATCATAAACGGATTTCCTTCAGTTGGTTTGATAAATGCAATTACTTTATCTTTTGCAAAATCGTCACCAGCATAGAAATCAAAATTTCTTCCTAAAATTAAATTTCCATCTTCTGACTTTGTATCCCAAGCTGCGAAAGAAGAACAACCAACTAAAGCTAAATCTTGTAGTGCATGACCAATATCGTGTGCGCCATGTAAATATAAACTTCTTAAATAAGCTGGTGCAATAGCATCATACTGTTTAGAAGAATATCTTGAATAGCCATAAACTTCTGTTTTATATTCTTCAGGAATGTTTAGATATAATTTTCGATTATACCATTTTAAGAAGAAACGTAACAACTTTTGTTTGGATTCTGAAGGCACTAAATCTTTAATTTTAGAAAAGAAAATGGTTTCTTGTTTTTTCAGTAAAGAATCTGTTAAAGCACCAGAAATTAAACCCACTTGTAACGGATCACCTTCTACATATAACTCCCAAAGTTGGTGTTTATTTTTAAGTAAAGAATTCTTTCCAGACACAAATAATGTATCAGCTTTTTTATCTATTTTCGGAATAGTTTGGTTATAACTAGCCGTTATTGGCTGATGTTTTAATGATTTTGAAATTCCACAGGAAACAAGCAACAAAAAAACGACAGATGAATAAAAAAAGAAAAATATTCTATTCTTCATAACATTTATTTAGATTCCTGATTTATTTTATCCACTAAATACTCTTTACCTACAATCTCTGAACAAGTTAGAACTGCACCAATAGTTACACCTAAAACACCATGCATATTAATACTTTGTCCAGTAAGATACAAGTTATCTAATTTTGTTTTTGGTGCGATGAAAGTTAGCATTGGGTTGTTGCAATCTTTCACATAACCGTACATATTGCCGCTATTTCCACCGATATAATCTCTGTAAGAAAGTGGTGTTGACGTATGAATCGATTTGATACAATCTCTAATGTTTGGAAACTTAACTTCAATTTCCCTTAAAAACTTCTCTGTTTTTTGAGTTTTAAATTCTTCGTAACTTAAACCTCTATCACTTTTTTCTGCAGTTGTATTGAAGGTTTCTTCCCATTCTTTAACATCATCATATTTCATGTAAGTGATAAATGTCATTCCTTCTGCCCAATCTTCATTCTTTCCAGAAAAATTCATCGAAGCCATATAGGCTTTTGGCCAAGAAGTATCGTCATATTCGTAAGCTGTCCAAACGTTATCAGCACTTTTAAAATGATAATAATTGCAATTTAAATATTTGAATGTATTCGGTTTAAAAACAATATATAAACTGAATGCAGAGATTACACTTTCTAATTTATCGATTCTTTCATAATACGATTTTCTAAAATGAGATAAGCCAACCATTTTTAAGGTTGCTTTTGGATCAATATTAGAGATAAACATATCTGCTTTAACAACTTCATTTTCTTTTGTTATTACAGATACAATTTTGTTGTCTTCCACTTCAAAATTAGCAACATCTTTGTATTTATAAATCTCACCACCGTATTTTTTAAGCTGCTTAATTAATTGTTTGGTAATTTGACTTCCACCATTAACACAACGCCAAGAACTTTGAATATAGGAGTTAACAGACAAAGCATGAACATAAAAAGGAGATTTTTCAGCAATTCCTGCGTATAGAAAATTAGTTCCTGCTAAAACGGCTCTTAATTTTTCATTTTGAGTTATTCCGTCAATACATTCTTTAGCATTATATGACAATATTTCGCTTTGGTATTTCCCTTCAGCGTTCAAATTATATAAAGGAAAAGTATCACAAACATCAACAACTAATTTGCAATATCTTTCTAGTGCTGCTTCTTCATCAGGAAAACTTTTAACTAATTGTTTAATGAAATTTTCATAACCTTGTGCATGTGGATATTCTTCACCTTCACTTTCAAAAGAAATGATGTCAAAAGCATCTTCGTCCATTTTTTTTAATCTAAGTTCATCCATTATACCTAAATACTTGAAGTATTTGTATAAATTCTGACCTTCAGATAAGCCACCGATATAATGAATTCCGGTATCGAAAATGGTTTTATCTCTCACAAAAGTTTGCAAGTTTCCACCAAATTGATTGTTTTTTTCTAGGACACAAACTTTGTAACCTTCTTTTGCTAAGATAATAGACGAAACTAAACCACCTAATCCACTTCCTACAATTACTATGTCGTATTTATCTTTCACTTATCTTATTTTTTAAAACAATAATTTTGTCTTCATTTGAAATGACTTCAAAGTTTGCCTGCTCAAATTTATGCAATAAATTAGAACTATTGAACAAAATTACTTGTTGAAAATGGCTTATATAATTTGAAACTAAATCAAAATTTAAATTGGCATTTGAAATTAATAACGTATCGTTTTTAACATTGAAATCTTGAAGATTTTCCACATAAGTGATACCATATTTATTAACCAAATAATTAGAATTAGCAATAGCTCTTTTTTCTAGATCTTCGATGAAAGAAGTTATTTTTCTTTTCGATTGTTGCATATTCAAAAGAACATCCATTTGTCCGAAATCTGAAGCGATATGGAACAACTTCGCCGATGGATTGATACAAGAATTTAGTTTGAAATAATTGCTTTTATTCGCTAAAAAGTCTGATTTTACTTCCGAAACAATTTCTCTTTCTTTATATAAAAAACTTAAAAACAATTTGTCTTTAAAGTAGTTTTCGTCTTCTAATTCAACTCTTAATTTATCAAATTCAGATCTGAAATATTTATTGATTGATTTTGTTCGTTGCGAATAATTATCACCAAACGATTTGTCATCCGCTTTTATTCTTTTATCAATAACAACAGTAATTTTTTCATCATAAATAATGTGTTCGCCTTTTGGTAAAGCTTCAGAATTTCCATGAATATAAACAGGTAAGACATCTATATTAAAATGCTCTGCTAAATAAAAAGCACCTTTATAAAACCTATTAATTTCATTCGTATTTGCTCTGGTTCCTTCAGGAAATACCATTAAAGAATATCCTTTTTCAATTTTATCGCGTAAATGTTCTACACTTCCTTCGATACCTTGAGAAGCTGGATAATAACCTGCAATCTTCACAATTCTACCAAAAATAGGCGAATTATACACCCAATCATTCACTAAATAAATCATTTTTGGTGTAATCATACCTACAGCTAAAATGTCTAAAAACGAGGTGTGATTGGAAATAATAACTGCGGGTTTGCTAAAATCTTCCTTATGAGTATTAACTATTTTTTTCTTTACGAATGGATTTGAATATAGAACAGATTTCATGAAATTTGAAATAATACTTCTAAACCACAGCATCTTTTTTTCCTTTTTGGCAGGAATTAAAAACAATATCACTTTTCCTAACAAAGAGAAAAACAAACCGCCTAAACCATAGTATAAAAACGATAAAGTAGAATGAACTAGCAATCGTAATGTAATAGGTGATTTTCCTTTTTTCACTCGATTAATGAAGCAAATTCTAAACAATAACGGATAAAAAATAAATGTAATTAATAAGGCAGCAAATACTCCAATTAATGAAACGGATGAAATAGATCTTAAAGCTGGATGTTTGGCAAAAACTAAAGCTCCAATAGCTAAAATAGTGGTTAAAGCTGCTAAGATTATAGAAGTTCTATAGGTTGGCATTTCGTTTTTACCAGTAGTGTGTTCTTTTTGTAAAGCACTAGTCATGAAAATACTAAAATCGACACCATGACCAAAAATTAAAGTACAAACTATGGTGCTAAAAATATTCAATTGAATATTAAAAAACCACATAATTCCTGCTGTTACAATACCTGTTAACACGATTGGAATTGTACTAACGATAACTAATTCTATTCTTCTGAAGAATACGAAAAGAATTAAAATAACGGCAAGAAAAGAATAGTTGACTAATGAATTAAAATCGTCACGAAGTTTCCCTAAAAACGTTTCGTTCATTTGCTGTCTGTCGATGGCTAAAACACTAGATTGACTATCGATTGATTTTACAAATTTATCCCGTTGTGTATTCGAAACTTTTGCAACTGATGTAATTGTATAAAATCCATTTTTAGAAGCTACGAATTCATCTAAAAATAGTACGTTTAATTTTTTATAATCGTTAAAACTTAATATCTCAAATTCTTGGTTTAATAAGTCGTAAAATCCTTGGTGCATTTCTGGTTTAAAACCAATTGCATTTCCATGAGAAATTAGTGCATTCTGAACAAATTGCTTTCTATTTGAACTCCAAAAAGTATCCCACAATTTTAATTTTTCTTGTTGTGCTTCTTTCGATAATACGATTCCGCCAATTGAACTAAAATTAATTATTTTTTTATCCGATTTCTCCAGTGAAAGTCTATCAAATAGTTTGCTGTTATTTTGAATGGCTTCTTCAATTGAATTTCCGTAAGCCGCTAAATAGATTGATTTTGAAGTTAGATTGGTTCTTTTCTCTAATTTTTCCTCCGTTTTTTTAATATCATCTGGAATAAAATTTAATTCCGATAAATTATTATTGAACGTAACTTTTCCGAAAGTAAAAAAAGAAACAACAATTATGATACAAGTAATTCCAATTAAAACTTTATTGTTTTCAAAAGAAAATCCAGCAACTTTATCTAGAATATTCTCTTTTGGAGGCAATAAACTGTCTTTTGGTTTGTATAAATGTGGAATAATTAATAGCGAGAAAAACGCTGACACAATAACACTAATGGCAGCAAAAATCCCTAAATCTTTTAACGCTTCTGAATTCACAAAAAGTAAACATAAAAACGCCAATGCCGTAGTGGTACTACTCATAATTAATGGCATTGTAATATCTTTATAAACGGTTTTTAAATCGTTATGATGTTTGTAATGCGTGAGTATGTGTAAGGAATAATCAATTGTAACTCCCAATAAAACCGCACCAACACTTAAAGAAATTGCTGAAATAGTTTGTCGTAAAAAATACAAACAAGCAATGGCTGTCACTACTCCAAAAATGGTTGGAATAAAAATAATCACTGGAATTAATATTTTACGATAAAACACAATTAGAATCAACATTAATGTTCCTAATGAAACTAAAATCGTAGTAATAATATCGGTTTTAATTTGCTTAGCATTAGCCACCGCAATTAAAGAAGAACCAAAATATTCTAAAGAAACTTTTCCTTTATTTACAGTATTAAATTTAGATTTGATTTTATTTAGTTCATCAACAAAAAGAGTGTTTTTTTCTGTTTCACTTCCACTTAATTTAGGATTGATAAACAATAAAAGTGTCGATTCATCTTTTGTGATTATGAATCCGTCTTTTAAAATAAAATCGTCACCAATACTTAATTGTTGTAATTTTTTCAAAGCAATGAATGAAATTCCTAGTGGATCATTTACAATAAAATCTTTGGCAATGATTCCTGTTGGTGAAATTAAGGTTTTGTAATTGTTTTCAACTTGCTGAGAAATGCTATCATTAGTTAGTTTCTTATCTAAAGTAGCATAATCCTTTTCATCTAAAAAGTAAGGTAAATTTTGGTAAACGAAATCAAAAGTTTGCTGAATATTTTCATCGTCAACTTTCCCTTGAATATTTTTAATATATGGTTCACACGATTTTAAGCTATCAATAAAGTTGGTTGCCGTTTCGGTTAAATCATCAACGGTTCCATTTTTATCTTTCTCGATGATAACCGTAATTTTATCTGAAAAGTTTAATTGCTTAATCACTTTTGTGGCAATATTCGCATTTTCATTTTTCGGAATTATTCTAGTAATATCTTCTTCGAATCTAATTTTTGATGCAAAAAAACCAAATACAATTAGATACAAAAATGCAATCGCTAAAGACAGCAACTTATTTTTCTGAACAAAATAATGAACCTTAATAAAAAAATTATGCATTTTGGGAGTTATTTTTTAGTTTTATGCAGAAGCGAAAGTAAGAAAAAACTAGCTATTCCGAAAGTAAAAGCGGCGATTGTAGCTAAAATAAAACTTCCAATAACATATTGAGATGTATGACTTTTTATGGCTTCAAAAGTTAAATTTTGATAATCGGAAAAATTCACTTCATCTTTTACGAAATATGAACCAACTTGCAATGAACCAAAAATTATAAATGGAATCATTGGTGGAATGCTAATGTTTGAAAAAGTAAAAGCTAATATTTTATTCCATCTGAATAAAACGGCTAAAAACAACACTAAAACGGTTTGAAATCCCCAAAATGGAGCAATTCCAATAAAAACTCCCAAAGCAATTGATAAAGATTTAATTAAATTAGAATCGTTACTCTGTAGAATTTCTTCTTTTATGAATTGCTTTATTTTTTTTTTTTTGAAATTTCTAAAAAAATCTCTTGGTTTGATATATAAAAGCGTGATAATAACTAAAATCGTATTCAGAATACTAATTCTTGTAAAATCTTTAAAAGGTCTGAAATGAGTTACACGTTCTTCAGGATCGTAAAGAATTTTAACTGGAATGTTTTTCACTTCTGTTCCTTTCCAAGCCGCACGAACAATGACTTCAATTTCAAATTCAAATTTATTTGTAAAATATGTTTTTGGAAGCTGTAATAATGGATATAATCTGTATCCAGATTGTGTGTCTTCTAATTTAATTCCAGTTTCAAACCAAAACCAAAAGTTAGAAAATTTATTCCCAAAACTACTTTTTTTAGGCACACCTTCTTGGTTCATATTTCGGCTACCGATTAGCAAAATATTGCTTTCGTTTTTAGCTAATTCTTCTAAGAAAACAGGAATATCATCAGGAAAATGTTGTCCATCAGAATCGATTGTAATCGCATAATGAAACCCTTTTTCAATGGCTTTTTTGAAACCAACTTGTAGTGCATTTCCTTTTCCTTTATTTTTCGGAAGGTGAATAGATTCAATCGAAGTATAAGAATTTATTATTTCAGCTGTACTATCGGTTGAACCGTCATTAACAACAATAACATTAGTGGTATATTGCAATACACCATCAATAACCCTATTCAAAGTTTTATGATTATTGTAAGTTGGAACAATAACACAAACTTTTTTTAGATTTAATGTTTCAGAAATAGTAGAATTTGAAAGCATTCTATTTATTTAATTGTTGTTTTTCAGCTTTTGTAAATCCTAAAGATTGATTTACATATTTCTTTATATATTCCTTTAAATCAGCTGATTGTTTGTTAAACAAAAGTAAGATTTGTTTTTTATCAGCTTCAATATTTTCTTTATATTTTAATAGTTTAGGTGTGTTTTCTTGAATACTCAATCGGATTAAGCGGGCTTCAACATTATTAGGATTGGCTTTTATTACGCCTTCTAAAATTGAAACACCTTTAATAAATCCTTCTTTTTTTTGTTTTAATCCTGAAGTATGTTTTGATTTTAAAGCGATTGAAGCGCCTTTATAGGCTAATAAAGTTTCATCATTTTTTGAATATTTATTCATAAAATCATAAAACTTAGTTGCGTTCACTTTAGAATCTGAAGATTCTACATACATTTTTCTAATGTCTGTTAAGTTATAACTCTGAAAAACAGATAAAGTTATAGCAAATAGTATTGAAAAAAATATTTTCAAGAAGTTGTTCTTTTGTATGTATTAGATAATTTTAATGCTACAGTTTCTTCAAAACTTGTAGTATTTTTAACTTTTATTTCAGAGGCTTCATTTTCAGATATTTCTAAATCTAAAGTTAATTTTGCATTTACTTCGGGATTGATTAAAGCCATAAATTTAACATTAGTTGTACTTACCATTGTTAAACTTGTGCTTAAAATACTTTCCGTTATTTCTTTAATGATTTGCATCATACAAACTCCTGGTGTCACAGGATTCCCAGGGAAATGTCCTTTAAAAATGGCGTGATCTTTATTCAAAGTAATGGCTGCACTATATTTATTTACGTCCGTATTTTCAATAATATCAAGGGTATAAAAATCTTTTAAAAGCATAAGTTTTTTTTATTTGGTACAAAAATACATTTATGAAAGTTAAAATAAAACTAAACATAAAAAAAAGTCAACAATTTGTTGACTTTTTTTTAATAAAATTGTAAATATTAAAATTTTGCAGTAACTCCTACTTGGTAAGTAATAGCGTCTTGACCATCATAAACATCAACCATACCTTTTTTAATTCTGGCTTCAACACCGAAATTTTTAGTAAAGTCAATTCCAAACCCGCCTACAAAACCAACATCAATAGCTGAATAATCATTATAATTTGCATAATAGTTGTAGTTATATGGATTATATGAATAATTGTTATCCGAAACTTTTTTCTCTGGAGAAACATTAATATCTAAAGATGGACCAACTTGAAGATATGCTTTCTTTATGAAAAATTTATTCATTAAATTTAAAGTTAAGTACTGAACTTTAAACTCAGCTGTTTGGTTTTGTGTTACATTTGAATTATCATATGGATTATAAGTAACAGAAACATATTCCTTTTTAGAACCTTCTCTTGAATACCCAATTTCAGGCTGTAAAGCATAAAATTTAGAAAGTTTTAGTTCACCAAAACCTGCAATATAAAAATCTGTTATTGTTGAATATTTTTCATTTAAATCATCATTCTGAGTTAATCTCGAAAAATTTACTCCGGCTCTAATACCAGGTTTAAAAGTAACTTGAGCATTACTAATTGTAATACCTCCTAAAATAATTGCGAATAAATAAAGCGCTTTTTTCATTTTTATTGTTTAATTAATTATTTGATTTAATTCTATTTTTAGTTTGATGTTATGATGTTGAATCGTGATATTTTCTGCAAAAGTAGTTTTTTTTGAGTTAAATGTAAAAATAACCTTCTCCTTTCTTTTATTAGTTTTAATTATCTTGCTTAAATTATTTGAAATCAAATCAAAATAATAATAGTGATTATTTTCAGTTTGATATATACTTTCGTTATTTCTGTTGTACTTTTTTAATACACTATTGTTCACTTGTAATAAGGTACTAAAATCATCTCTAAGTGTATTGATAATTATCTTTTTATCGAGTTTATCAAAAACATAATTTACTTTAAAACTGTTTTCTGAAATTTCGAAATCTAATAGTTTATTTCCGAAATCTGTTGTTAAAACCATTCTGTGTAAACTATCGTTTATGCGTTTTACAATAAAAATACCACTCATATCATTCCCATAAATTTCAATGTGCGTTTTATATACATAATCTAATGCCTCATCAGAAAAATATTGATTTTGAACAACTGACGTAGAATTCTCCGTTTCAACAGCATCAGGAATTTGATACGACTTACAAGATAAAAATAAACAAAAGAAAGTACTAATTAGTAAATACCGCATCATCAATTTTTGCATTTAGTAATTTATTTTTGAATGTGATTTTTGTGTAATCTCCAGATGATTCAATTAATTTTACTTCAGAAACAGTATTTTCTTTTAATGGAAAATATAAATCAATTTGTTTGATCATCTTTTTAATCGCAGCTGTTTTAGGAATTAATTTGGCAATATAATGCTGTTTATTTTTAAAATATGATATAGTAAATTCTTTATCGTCAAACATATTTCCACTTACACTTCCAACAATAAGTTTATTAATTTTTTCGAAAATTTTACTTTTGGCATCAACTGTACTTTTTTTCCCTTGATCGTTGATATACACTTTATTATTTTTAAAAATAATACTGTATTGATAAGGCTTAGTATACTGCCAACTTAACATATTTGGCGCTTTAAAATTAAGTTTTCCAGAACTTTCAATATCTTTTGTTAAAAAGTCCATGTGCTTAATTTGTACAAAATCAGTTTTTATAGTTTTAATAGTTTTAGACTGACTTTCAACTGTTTCCTTAAATTTAGCTATTTCTTGAGCTGACATTTTGATTTCTTGCGTGCTTATTTTAAAGCTACAAATTAAAATGATCAACAATAAAAGTTTAGTTTTCATATATGTATGATTTTTTTTATAGGTCATATATGTTATCACTTTTTTATTTATTGATGTTTGCTTGCACAAACTGATTATTGTTAGTGATTTCATAGGCTTGTATGTCTAATAATTCCTCGATGGTTTTTGTTTTATAACCTTCAGACTGCAAAAATAGCAATAACTGTTCCAAAACCCATACTGTTTTTGCAGAAGTATCGTGTAATAAAATAATACTTCCAGGTTTTATTCTCTTTTTGATTCTTTCAAAAATTAAAACTTCACTTTCAATAACCGTATCTAAAGAACGTACATTCCAACCTATTACAACTTGATTTGTTCTAGAAATTGCTCTTGAAATATTCGGATTTGTAACTCCGAATGGCGGCCTGTAAATTCTCGTTTTTTTATGTACAAGTTGTGCAATCAATTCTTTAGTGTGTTCTATTTCAGAGGCAATTTTTTTAGTAGAAAAAAAACCATTCCAATTGGAATGAGAGTACGAATGATTGCCAATATTATGACCTTCAGCAATTATTCTTTCAACAGTTTTTGGATATTTTTCAATTTGTTTTCCGATGCAAAAAAAAGTAGCTTTTGCATTATATTTCGATAATAAATCTAAAATTTCAATCGTTTTTTCGTGTGGACCATCATCAAATGTAATGGCTATTTCTTTATCTTTTTTATTGTTGCTTCGACAAATATTAGTTGAAAAATAATTCAGTCTAATATCAAATGCACCCCAAGATGTAATCGCTAAAAAAGCTACAATCAACAAAACATATAAAAGAACACTAGCCTTAGTAAAAAACAAAAAGGCTAGCAGTATGAAAAATATAAAAACAGAATATGTATGTCTTAACATTTTGATAAAAGCACTAAACTTTGGTCTTTTCCTTGGTATTGATTATATAGTAAAACTTTTGAAAAAGTAGTTTTTTCAAAAGTGTTCATTTTTACACTTGCTGGAATAACTTGACTTTTAATGATAGAAGCGGCTACCCAAAAACCAAATGCAGAAGCCGTATTATATTCGCCACTTAAATGTTTATAATAAATTTGTGGTGTTTGTTGGAATAATGAACTAGCTTCTGAGTAATAAGTATCAAAATTTACATCACCATTGTTTCCAAAAACGACAGCGTCAATATCTTCTGTTTTTAGATTATTCTTATTTAAAAAAGCAGTAACAAAGTTTTTTACTTCTTCAATATTTAATTCATTTTGAATTTGTAAAGCTTCTAAAATAGCATAAGAACTCTCTTTTTGAACATTTTCTAATGCTACGAAAGTCGCACCTTCACTATGAACAACACCAATTGAATTAGAATCTAAAACTGAATACGGTTGATCACTTTCTTTTTTAATAATATTGACCAGTTTGAATAACTCCATTGTATGAGAAGAAGTTTCATCTGCTGCACCAACTAAAATTGAGTTTTCTTCCTCATTTTCCAATTGCATTTTCGCATCTAACAAGGCTGATTCAAAAGAAATTGCACCATTAACATACGTAAAATTATATCCTTTACAACCTAATCCTATCGCAATTTGTCCACCAACGGTATTATGTGTAGATTGTATAAAATTGGTTGGCGTTAAATACTCTTCATTATTATCTAATAAAGCCTTTAAGAATTTTTCAGAATCTTCAATACAACCCATTCCAGTTCCTGTAATGATTGCATCAGGAACTTCAATATTAGCTTCTTTTAAAGCTTTTGTAGAAGCCGCTAAACCCATCTTCACACCTTTTGCCATTCTTCTGGCTGCGGCTGGCGGAATTAATTCTTTATACGATGGTTGAATCGCATAAAGAATATTTTCAGTAGTATTAACTGCAACCGATTCTAAGAAAGAAGTTTCATAAGTATCTTGAGCAGAGACACATCCCATACCATTAATGTAGCACTTTTTCATTAGTTTTTTGAAAATATTAAAGTGGAACAATTACCTCCAAATCCGAAAGAATTGGACAGCACATGATTAATTTCTTTTTCTTTAAGCGTCAATTGTGGTGTTAAGTTGAATTCTTCCATATTTGTTTTAAAATTCAAATTTGGATATACTATATTATTTTGAAGTGCCAAAATACTATAAACTGCTTCAATACCAGCTGCAGCAGCTAATGTATGACCAGTAAAAGGTTTGGTAGAACTAAAATCGGGAACATTGTCGCCAAATATTCTGATAATGGCTCTTCCTTCAGATAAATCGTTATTTGGAGTGGCCGTTCCATGCGCGTTGATGTAGTCAATTTCGCTTGGTGGAATTTTAGCCATTTTGAAAGCTTTATTCATTGCTAAAAAAGCACCATCACCGTTTTCAGAAGAAGCAGTTTGATGAAAAGCATCATTCGCATTTCCGAATCCAGCAACATAAGCCAATACTTTTTTATTGTGTTTTTTTACAATAGCATCGGATTCTAAAACTAAGAAAGCAGCTGCTTCACCTAAATTCAGACCTTTTCTATTGTTATCAAATGGAGCGTTGTATTCATCAGATAAAATCATTAACGTTTTGAATCCGTTGATAGTGAACTTTGCCAAAGCATCTGTTCCACCTACAACTACTCTATCTAATTCGCCAGATTCAATTAATCTCGCGCCAAGCATAATAGCATTTGCCGCAGAAGAACAAGCCGTACTAATCGTAGTAACTAATCCTTTTAATCCAATGCAATTGGCGATTTTTTGAGAATTATCGCCAATATCATGACTAGTGATATATTTTTGGCAAGCTTCGTTTTCGAAATAATCGTAAAAATATTTTTCAGTCATGTCCATTCCGCCAACGCTAGTTGCTGAAATCAATCCTGATTTACATTCATTAATATTCGTAATGTTTGCATCTTTCACAGCTTGTTTTGCTGCTATTGCGCCTAATAATGCAGTTCGTGAAAAATTATTATCACTGGGTAAATTAAGTTGCTCGGCTAATTGCTCATTGGTTTGTTTAATTTCTCCTACTCTAATCACATCTTTATGAATGGTTTCAAAATTTGAAATTGTTGAGAGACCTGTTTTTAAAGAAACTAATGAATGAAAATTTTCTTCAACCGTAGTACCAATTGAAGAAATAATTCCCATGCCTGTTATTGCAACTTTCATATATTTATAAATATTATTTTGTTCTATTTTCAGAAATATATTTTGCCATTGTTTCCACAGATTCAAAGATTGATTTACCTTGTTTTGGATCTGCTAATCTGATTCCGTATTCTTTATCTAAAAGAACAATTAATTCTAAAGCATCAATAGAATCTAAACCTAAACCTTCTCCAAATAATGGATCGTTATCGTTTATTTCTTCAATTGCGATATCTTCTAAATTAAGTGCCTCAATAATTTTTGCTTTTAATTCTTGTTTTAATGCTTCCATAATTATTTATTATATAGTGTTTGTATTACTTCTTTATTGTGAGCCGTTGTTCCTGATTTTTCAACCAAGTAAACAAAAGCTTTATAGTCATTTTTGTAAAATTCAACCCAACCGCATAGTACTTTTTCTGCTTTACCACTTTCTAATAAGTACGATGTATAATCCGACATAAAATCCGCTTTAAAATCATCAAAAACAAAAAAGGCATTTTCTGTTTTCAATTGGTTTTTGATACTTATTTCTCCTACACAAATATTTGGCAAGGTATACACAAAAACGGCTGGACTCGGAAAATAATTCTCTTTATCAGAAATAGATTCTTGGTATTTTACATCTGTATCTAAACTTGATGCTTTATTCGCAAATACTAATGCGATATCATTTTCTTCTTCTAAATTGATAGTGTTTTTCAAAATAGCTTCAGCACCTAAAAAAGCTAATTTACTTAAATTATCCATTTTAAAAAATTTCGGATATTCTAATTCAATTGCTTTTGAGGCGTTTTTTATAAATTCAGGAAACAATACATCTTTCATTTCTAAAACAGTAATTCCGTTTACTTGAAGTGAATTGTTTTCTATTTTACAATAGTTTGATATGTGATAATTTGTTGTCAAATCTAATTTATTTTTTCAAACAATATTGCTGTATTACATCCACCAAAACCTGATGCTGTTTTTAAGAAATACGTAATTTCTTGCTTTCTATTTTCTTTTAAAACATCAATTGGTTTAGAAACTCCAGAGTTTGAAAACCCTTTTGACGCTAATAATTCATTGTGATATATTGATTGTAAACCTATTACAATTTCTAATAATCCCGAAGCACCTAAGGTATGTCCGAAATAACCTTTTAAACTATTAATGGCCACATTATCTATATTTGATCGCGAAAAGGCTATTGCTTCCATTTCGTCATTATATAAAGTGGCTGTTCCGTGAGCTGAAATATAATCTAATTTATCTTTACCGATATTGGCTTCTTTGAAAGCACTTTCTATACTTTTATACAATCCGTCACCAGTTCTTGATGGTCCAGAAATATGGTTTGCATCGTTAACGGCTCCATCACCAATTATAGCAATGGCATTATTTGTTGGTTTTTCTGTTGTGATAAAAACTGCTGCACTTGCTTCACCTAATGTAACACCATTTCGTTCCGCATCATAAGGTGTACAAGGTAAATTACTCATCGCTTGAAAGGAATTAAAACCTGACAAAACAAATTCTGAGATTTCATCACCAGCAATGACAAATGCATTATCGTAAGCTCCGAACTGAATCATTCTTTTTGCTACAGAAACAGCTAAAACTCCAGAAACACATGCATTTGAAACCACAATTGGTTCTGTTTTAAATCCAAAAAATGTATTTATTTTTTTTGCTAAAGTACTTAATTGTGCGTCTTCAATTGGTGCTTCTTGATTTTCTAATGCTGAAATATTTCCTTTAGTTGTAGACAAAATTAAAACCGATTTCTCTGAAATTTTATTTTTACTAACAACAGGATGCAATGCTAAAATCAGCATTTTTTCCAATTTCGTAAATGAATTTTCATTCGTAACTTTTAGAAAACTTTCGTTAAGTTTTTCTGTATCAATAATAGACGCGTATATAGAAGAAAGATTTCCATATTTCTCTTGAAATTGAATTCCAGATTGCCCATTTACAAGTGCCTTCCAATTGGTTTCAATATCAAAACCTAAAGGAGTTACGCAATTAGCATCGGTAATGTAAATTGGTTTATTTGTTATCATTTTAATAATCCTACGCTCTTTTTCCACTCCTCATAAAATGAAGGTGCATTTAAAACTAAATTTCCGTCGCTATCTAAAAACACTTGAACCGTTTCACCTGTACAAGCCACTTCATTATTACTATCGTAAATTACATATCTAAAAATCATTTTCGCAGCTGGAGAATCTACAATTGTAGTTTCAATTCGAGCTACATCTCCATAACGTAAAGACAATTTATGCTCACAAACCGATTTTACAATTGGAGTTGTATATCCATGTTTTTGAACATCTAAGTATGAAATTCCGTGCAATCTTCCGAAAGCTTCTCTTCCATCTTCAAAATAAGTTATATAGCAGCCGTGCCAAACAATTCCTAATGGATCTGTTTCGTTAAATCTGATTCTAATATCACTAGAAACATTTAAATGTGAAGCTTCGTTATACTGCTCTTTTCTTTTTATCATATTGAATGGCAATGAAAATTGTAATTATAAAAAACAAAAGTAATAAAAATATTTCTGGAAGAATTTCAACAGCGTCTGCTTTACGTAGTAAAACATCATAAAATGCATTTAATCCCCAATTCATAGGAGAAATATGTGAAATAACTTGCATTACTTTTGGCATAGCGAATACCGGAACCCAAACACCACCAATTGCTGCTAAAATAACAACTGATGTAGCTCCAAATGGCGCTGATTGTTCTTGCGTTTTGGCTATAGTTCCTAATAAAATTCCAAATCCGATTGCGGCTAATCCTGAAAATAGTGCCACAACACTCATTAAAAAGAATTTTCCGTCTAAATCTAAAGTTGGTAAACTTAAATACGGAAATAAATACATTCCAACTAAAACCATTAGGTAAAACTGAATCATACATATTACCAAATAGGTAATTGTTTTTCCAGCAATAACGATTGAATACGGAACTGGATTTGTCAGTAATCGTATTTGTGTACCTTGCCCTTTTTCTTTAACAATATTAATAGATAAAGGAACTATTATAAAAAAGATAGCGAATAAAGTCCAAGCTGGTACATTGTGTTGTACTGAATTTGGAAGCACTTCTTTGTTGTCAACTGTTGGCATAATTTCTTTAAAAGTAATGAAACTCTCTTGCTCAAAAATTGGCGCATCACCTTCTCCTAATTGGTCTTGAAAAGTAGCATAAATAGATTTAGTTTCTATTTGAGAAATCATTTTATCAATACTGCTTTTGACATTACTTTTAAAAGTCGATTGAGTGGCTGGATCAAAATAAAGTCGGACTTCTTTTTTATCTATTTTTTGTGGTAAACTATCTTTTTTAGTTTCAGAAACTTCTCCAATTCCAAAATTTGAAACGATTTTATCTACATTTTGATTTACTTTCAATTGCAAATCTTTACTTAGATTACTAGGAATAATTATCGCTAATTGGAATTTTCCTTTAAAAACGGCTTCTTTAGCCGTGATTTCAGTTAAGTCTTTTCCATCTAAAGAAGATATTATTTCAAACTGACCGCTTTTATTTAAATTTTCAATTACTGTTTTAGAAATTTCTCCTTTATCGTTATCGACTAAAATAACAGGAATTTTACTTTCTGTAACGGTTCTAAAAGTGCTATCTTGAATTAATGTTATTGTAATAATTAGCACTAAAGGCATCACAAATAAAATGATTAAACCTCCAAAATCTCTTTTAAGTAAAAGAAATTCTTTATAAACTGACATCCATAATTTATACATCATCGCGAAGTTCTTTACCGGTTAATGAAATAAAAACATCTTCTAAATTATGTGCACCCGAAGTTTCTTGAATTAATTGATTTGGAGTTCCTTCAGCGTAAATAGTTCCTCTGTCGATGATTGCGATTTTGGTACAAAAATCTTGAGCTTCAGATAAATGATGTGAGGTATAAATTATCGTAGTTCCTTTAGCATTTAATTCTTTTAAATAACTGATAATTACATTTTTAGATTGTACATCTACTCCAACTGTTGGTTCATCTAAAAATAAAATTAAAGGCTCGTGTAAAATACCAGCAATTAAGTTTATTCTGCGTTTCATTCCTCCGGAAAACGTATCAATTTTTTTATCGGCAAATTTTAATAATCCAAGTTGATCTAAAGCTATTGTGACTTTCTCTCTTAGATCTTTACCTTTCAGTCCGTACATACTTCCGAAATATAATAAATTTTCTCTGGCTGTAAGTGTTGGATAAAGTGCGTATTCTTGTGGAACAACTCCTATCGTTTTTTTAATTTCGAAGGCGTTCTTTTCGTAAGTCAAATTATTAATGCTGAAATTCCCTGAAGTAGGTTTTATTATTCCGCAAAGCATAGAAATCAATGTGGTTTTTCCTGCTCCATTTGGTCCAAGTAAACCATATATTTCTTTTTCACCAATAACTAAATTTAGATTATTTACGGAGAAATAATCTGCATCTTTATATTGCTTATAAAGTTGATTGATTTGAATTATACCTGTATTATTACTCACCTTAAATTGCTTTTTTAAGTTCTTTGAAAAACTTTTCTTCTAAATCTGCAAGATAAAGCAATTGATCAGCTAAAGTATTGTAAACATCTTCCACATTACTTCTGTTTTTACAAACTCGAGAGGCATTAAGAGCAAAATCTCTCCATAAATCTCCAATTTGAGTCATTTCAAATGAAAGTTCTTTTAGTTTATCATTTTTCAAAATCACAGCAGCTTCTTGCAAAAATGCTGCATAAATAAATCTGAAACCACCACCACCAGTTCCAATTTCTTCTTGCATACGAATCATTTGGGCTAAATAGTGATTGGCAACTTTTATTCCTTTAGCTTTTGGCCATTTTCTAATACTTTTAGCTAAATAGCGCATCGCAGCAACACCAACAATTGGCACTGGTGCAAGCATATCGCTACAGGTGTTTTTAATTCCTTTTTTTATGGCAATTTCCCAATTAATTTGAGATGGGATATGCGTTGGATAATACATTTGTCCTTTTGGAGAAAGTGTACCTTTTGCAAATCTGACTTTTTCTAATTCTGCTTCTGTAAGAGTTGTTACAGTTTCCATTACAGGATCGCTAATTAAAAAAGTGTTTTCGTTTTTCCCGTAAACCACTAAATTGTGGGCGTTGAAATGAAAACGGTATTCGTCTGGAAAATAAGTTAAATTATAAACACCAACTTGTAAACCCGTTGGAATATTGTTTTTTAAATTATTTTCTAGGGCGATTTGAGCTTTTTCAGGGCTCGAAAATTTTATTCTTTTAACTGTAATTCCTAATCTTTTTGCGGCTTTATTGAAAATAAAACCTGGCATTGGTCTGTAACTAATGGCTGGTGCTTGATTCACTTTCAATAAAGGTAAATAAAAGAAGAAAAGTCCGGAACCAATACCAAAAACCATTGGCTCACTTATATTAATTCCATTGAATTTTAATAAATTAGAAGCCACTCCGTTTTCACAATGTGCAGATTGATGATGTGTAAAATTGGTGTTCATTAGGCTCCTTTGTAATTTATTAATTCGTCTACAGAAATTTGAAATGTATCAGCATATTTCTGTAGTATTTTGCTATTTAGTTTTTTAAATACGGATGGCTTAGTGTGTCTTTTCACTCTCCATTGCCACATTCCCACATAATCTGCTAATGTTGGCCAATCCATTTTATGTAATTCCATATAGTAAACTATTGGACTAACTTTTCCTGATTTGATATCTTGTTTAGCTTCTTCAATACGTTCATTAATGGTATTTATAGAACTTTCTAAAGCAATCGTTTTTGCTTCCCAACCTGTACTTAAACCTGTTGTATAATTTCCGTTTTCATCTGTTGCATAACATAATTCCTTTATGTTGCTTTTAGATAAATTACTTTCATCTTGAGGTATTTCTTCTTTCTTCATCTTACTTTACTTCTTGAATGAATAGATTTATTTCTGCTTCTAGTAAAAGATTTTCTTCTTGAAACGTTTCACATTTCATGGTACAAATACTATAATCGTCAGAATCAAATCTAGAAACTAAAGTGGCAAATGTTTTAATCGTATCATTTACTTTCGGCAACATAAAAACAGATGCTTTTTTTATCCCACTGATAAAGCCAACTAATTTGACGTCATCTCTTACTTCATTATCTGCAGTAAAAAAGAAAGTTTGTCCTACAATTGAAGAACAAGTTTGTGCTGAATTTTCAATTAATCCAACTTCAGAAAAATAATTATTTTCAACAAAAACATTATCTTCTTTAATTTTGAAAACAGAAGTAACTGAAGTAGCTGATATTTCTATTAAAAAATCTACCATTAACATAGGTGCTCTATGTGGTAAAAAATCATTTATATTTATTACTGTATCCTTCAAATCTTCTCCCATTATATTAAGCTAAAACTGTTTTCATTTGCCCGCGAGCAATTTCAACATCATTTAATAAAACTGAAATATCAACTAAAGTAACTCCAGAAAATTCGTGAAGTACGTTTACTTTAGTTGTAAGATTGTCGTTTACTTTTGGCAATTCGAAAATTTCAATTGATTTTATGGCTCCGATATATCCTGTTGGTGCAGGTTCTTTTTTTAAATAAAACTGATAACCTGTATATAAAGCAACAGATTGTGCCATATGTTCAATTAATCCAGCTTCTTGAAAAGTACCCTTTTCAGTAAAAATATTTGATTCTTCGATTGTAAAACCAGAAGTAATAAAATTTTCTTCGAAAGCCAATACTTTATCCACCATTACAAATGGAAATTTTTGTGGGATAAGAGTTCCAACAAAATCACGATCTAAAATAGGTAAAACTACATTTTGCATTAGCACACAGTTAAATAAGCATATGAATAAGAGAAACGACCACTTTCTGGAACAGATAGTAAAATTTTATCTCCTTTATTTAATTTTCCAGAATTCATTAATTCTTCTAACATCAAGTAAATTGATGCCGAACCAACGTTTCCTACTTTTTTTAAATTCATAAACCAACGTTCTAAAGGAATTTCTATATTTTGCTCTTTCAAAGCAGCATAAAGTCCTTTTACAAAATAATGTGAAGAAACGTGTGGTAAAAAATAAGTGATATCGTTAGCGCCAATATTATTTTTATCTAGAGCAGTTTTCATACTTAACGCTCCTTTTTGTAAAATATGTGCATCTAAAATTTTGACATCTTGTTTAATAGCGAATACGGATTCAGACAACCATTCGTTAGAGTTATAATCGCTCCAAGGTTTGATGCTTCCATCTGCTAATTTATCGCCACCTGCATACATACACGTTTCTAATTCATAGGCATATGAATAGGCTTCCATCCATTCTATTTTTAAAGAAATCGCTCCGTTTGGTTTATTTTCTAATAAAAAAGCTCCAGCTCCATCTGATAACATCCAACGCAAAAAATCTTTTTTGAATGCTACGATTGGTTGCTCTTCTAATTTTTTAAGATTGATGATTTCGTTTTCAAATTTTTCCGCTAACATCCAAGTTGAAACTCTTTCAGAACCTGTACAAACGGCATTTGAAGTATTTCCAGATTTAACAGATAAATATCCAAATTTTAAAGCATTCATTCCAGCATTACAAACACCAGAAGAAGAATTTAATTCTACTGATTGATTTTGTAATAATCCGTGAACCATGGCTGCGTGAGATGGTAAAAGCAAATCTGGAGTAGATGTTCCACAAGAAAGCAATTCCATCTTTAAAGACGCAAATTGATCATCAAACAATTTTTCAATTGCTAAAAAAGTTAAATCTGCATTAGAATGTGTTGGATTTCCATTTTCATCTAATGCATAGTATCTGTTTGCAATTCCATTGTTTCTTAAAACAATACGTCTTGCTTTGGAAGATTCTTCATTAATTAATCCTAACCATTTCTCCATATCATCATTTGATATAGGATTATTTGGTAAGAATTTACTAGATTTTGTTATGTAAACTTCAGACATTATTATTACTGATTATATCTTTTTGTATAAGTTTTTTTCATTAGCTATTTTATTAGCTACAAATGGGTATTTTAAAAGGTGCAAGATAAACACAATTGGCGATATTAACCAAATAGCAACCCATAAATAAACATTAAAAACTTTTAACCAAGATTCTCTTGATTTTTTTTTATTTATGATGAAATTCGACCAGATTTTAAACATTTTATTGGCTTTTTTATCCATTTCTACTAAAAAAGCTCGAATTTCAACAGCATCTAATTTTAATAATTCCTCTTGTAAGGTCAAAAAATTATTATTTTTTAACGCAAGTAGAATAACATTTCCAAATTTAGAAGCATTTTTAATTTCAGATTCTGAAACACCAGGTTTTGGAAAAATACCTAAATATTTTGTTTTTTCTCCTGTAAACATCCAATGAACGATAGTCACCACACTTACGTGATTTATGTTTCTATCTACTAAAGCGATATTTCCAACTAATTTAGCGCCTAAATCTGACAACAACACTTTCATTTTCTCTTGTGCTTTCACCCACATATTTCTGGCTCCAATAACTGTGACAACTGGAGTGTCTTGAAATAACTGTTTCGCAAAAGTACTTTTCAAAAATGAATTTACTGGAATAGATGGCGATAAATACCAAACTTGATAACCTAAAATAATTAAGTCGTATTTTTTTTCTAAAATAGAATTTGAAGGTGTTTTTATGGCTGCTGGAATTTGTAAAAACGATTCTGGAAATGCATCAAAAAAAGCAGTTTTATTCCACGGAAACGGAAATTCTTTCTCCATTTCTATAGTATAATGTGTAACATTAATTTCATCTTCAGAAGAAAATGGAAGCGTAATAGTATCAAGTATTTCAGTTAATTGACCTGATTGTGAGTAATGTATAACTAATACGTTTTTCATTTGATAATACTAACTTTGATTTATTTTCTTAAAATTTCTAATTTTATCTTCTCGTTTCTTATGTATAAATTCACTCCAAGTGCTACTGTTTTCAGCATCATAAATATTAATTTTCTGAGATTCATCTTTTATCAATAAATCACCCGACTTACATTTCAAAATTTGAGCTGCTGCTTCTAGTCCAGAATAAGTTGCACCAGTTACACCATGTGATATCGTACTGGCGCCACATAAATATAAATTCTCTATTTCCGATTTGTTTTTATATGAAAATGGTCCAACTTGATTTAATGTTTTATTCGTTCCATATACATTTCCATTAGTCGAATTAACATAATATTCATTTGTTTTTGGTGTACCTAATTCCGCTTGAACAATATGATTTCGTACGTCTGGAATTAGTTCTTCCATATTATTTAAAAACTTCTCAATAATCTTTTTCTTAAACAATTCATATGCTTCAGAATGATAATCTTCTCTATGATTGAACTCTTTAAAACTATCATAACTTACATACGTCACTACTTCAAAGTTATGATACTTACTATTAAAACTAACTGGATCTTTTAAAGTCGTACAACTTATAAAAAGAGCTGGAAATTTATCACCTTCAAGAATATTTCCTTCCGTTAAAGTTGTAAAATGTTCATCTATATTTTCGCTTTCAAATTTCCAAATATTACCCGAATCTATACCGTATTTTGTAACATCTAACTCAACCGTTAAAAACAAAATTAGTGAAGTGACTGAATATTTTGTTTTTGAAAGTTTTTTATTTAATTTTTTACTGATATTTTCTTTACCAATTAACCTTAAATAAGTAGTTGATGGATCGGCATTTGAAACAATAGTATTTGCTAAAATTGTTTCTCCAGTTGCTAAAACTACTCCTTTAGCTTGATTATTTTCAACAATAATTTTAGTTACATTTTGGCTCACTCTTACTTCGCCATTATAACTTTTAATTTTTTTTGTCATGGCTTTTACAATACTGCTTCCGCCGCCCATCGGGTAAAATCCACCATCAAAATAATGATACATAACTGAGCAATGAACTGGAAAACAAGCTTGAGAAGGTGGCACACCATGATCACCACATTGAGAATTAAGAATGGCTTTAAGTAATGGGTCTTTAATATGCCAACCGATTACTCGTTTTAAACTAAAAAGGGAAAATTTACCAAAGTTTTTTGTTCGAAAAGGAACTGTAATTTTTTGCCAAAAACCTTCTAGTTTAGGCATTAATTGCAATTCGAAATTTACTTTTTGTATTAAGGAAAGGTATTCTTTAATGTTCTTTTCTTCTTTTGGAAATTCAGAAATTAATTTACTTTGAAGATTTTCAAATCCGGCAGGTAAATCAAATTTTTGATTGGCTATCATACAATGATCATATCCTTTTGGATTCATTCTAAAAAAAGTCAAATCATTGGCAACGCCTAAACCTTTATAAAGTTCGTTTGTAGATTGTCCTTCATCTAGCAACCCGATATAGTGTACACCAGGGCTAAATCGTTGACCGTTTAGTGTAAAAGTATGACACCAACCACCAGGAACGTAATGTTGTTCTAGTACTAAAACTTTTTGCCCGCTACGAGCTAAACATAAAGCAGCAGATAAACCACCAGCCCCTGAACCTATTACTATTGAATCAAATTTCTCCATTATTCCTATAATAGCAATAACTGAAAAATACAATTTTGCTGTTTAATTAAACTTATTTCCAAAAATCAAAGTAATTGAACCACTGCAAAGGATACATTTTAACCATTCCTTCTAAATTTTCAGTGTAGGCTTTTAATAAACCTTTTTCATCACGATGTTTAGTATTTGCTTTTCTAGCATATAAATGATAATGCAAGTTAGCTTCTTTCATTACGTACACAAATATTACTGGTACATTTAATCTTGATGCGATTAAAAATGGTCCAGCAGGAAAACTGGCCTCTTCATCTAACAAAGATTCTCTCAAGACTTTAGTTCCTGGAAAATATCTATCGCCTGTAAAACATACTAATTCATTATTCGCTAAAGCATTATTAATCTCAAAAATATGAGATAAATCATCTTGAATAATTATAAATTTTATGGATGATTTATGAGTGACACTTTCTAAATATTGCTTAATTTCGGAATGTTCTCTATCTGTTGTTACCAAATTAATTTGGCAATCAAAATCAATTTCTCCAAAAAAGTGTTCTGCAATTTCGAAATTTCCAATGTGAGCACTAATAAGTACACCACCTTTTTTATCAGAAAGTAATTCATTTAAGATTTCAATACCATCAAAATCGTAGGTGAATTTTTTTCTTAATCCTGCAGATATCGCTGTTTTATCAATTATGGTTTGTCCGAAAGTAAAATAACTTTTAAACACCATAATTTTGGATTTAAAATAGGAGTACTTAAGTCTATTATGGAAATAATAAAATATTTGTTTGTTACTTTCCTTTAGGAATATAAAATAATAAAAAGCTACAAAAAATAAAACAGAATAAGCTGCTTTAATTCCTAGCTTTTTTATACAAAAAACGAATATTTTATATCCAAGTACAGTACCTTTAGATTTTCCATCCCACTGACTCATGATGTTTATTATTTAGTAGCGTTCTGGATTTTAGTTTCGATTAAATTATAAAAATCTTGAAATGAAGCAATTCCTACGAAATCAGCTTCACCTAATTTAACTCCAAAATTAGCTTCAATTGAAACCACTAAATCTACATAATCTAAACTATCTAAACCAAGCGTATCTTTTAAATTTAATTCTGGGGAAATTACATCACCATCCACTTCAAACTCATCAACAAAAATTTCGTTTACTTTTTCAATAATATCTTCGATTGTCATAACCATTTTTAACTTTATATTTTTTTAACTACAATTGCTGAATTTGTTCCACCAAATCCAAAAGAATTTGACAAATATACATCAAATTTCTTATTTATTGTTTTTGCTGCAATATTTAATTTTTTGGAGTCTTCGTCAGGGTTTTCAAAGTTAATGTTCGGTGCGATGAAATCATTTAACATCATAATTGTAGAATAAATAATTTCACTTGCTCCTGCCATCCAACATTCGTGACCTGTCATAGATTTTGTTGAACTAATATGTGGACCATTTTCACCAAAAACTTCTAAAATAGCTTTTGCTTCATTAGCATCACCTAAAGGAGTTGATGTAGCATGTGCGTTGATATATCCCACTTCAGAAGGAGCAACATTTGCTTGCTCCAAGGCTCTCTTCATTGCTCTTGCTGGTCCTTCGACGTTTGGTGTTGAAATATGTCCACCGTTTGAAGAAAATCCATAACCAATAATTTCAGCTAAAATTGGCGCTCCTCTTTTTACAGCAGATTCGTAACTTTCAATAATTAAAGTTGCACCACCACCACTTGGAACTAAACCATTTCTACTTCCATCAAAAGGTCTTGATGCTTGAGTTGGATTGTCTTCACTTGGTGAAAAAACACCCAATCCATCGAAACTAGACATGGCATATTTATTTATTTCTTGAGCTCCACCACTAATAATGATGTCTTGTAAACCACTTTTTATTAAATGATACGCTAAACCAACAGAATGTGAACCACTAGCACAAGCTGCGCTGATTGTCATATTTACACCACGTAATCTAAATATAGTAGATAGATTCATGGTTACGGTTGAGTTCATCGATTTAAAAATAGCACCAGAACCAATTAATGCGGTATCTTTCTTTTCTCTTACAATATCAATTGCATCAATAATTGCTTTTGAAACAGAATCGTTTCCGTATAAAATTCCAACTTCATTTTCATCAAAAAAAGAATCGTCAATTTTAGCATTTTTCAAAGCTTCAATCGTAGCTAAATAAGCATATTCCGTTTCTTCTCCAATACTAATTCTTTGTCTTCTGCTCAAATGATTTTTTAAATCAGGTTTAGGAACAGTTCCAGTTAGTGCTGATTGAAAGCCGAATTCTTTTCTTTCTTCGTCAAAAATAATTCCTGATTTGCCTTCATACAAAGATTGCTTTACTTCTTCTATTGACGTTCCAATACAAGAATAAATCCCCATTCCAGTGATAACAACTCTCCTACTCATAATTTATTTTTTTAAGAATAAATACCTCCATTAATATTGATTACTTCACCAGTAATATAACTCGCTTTTCTTGACGCTAGAAAACCTACTAAATCAGCAACTTCTTCTGCTTCTCCGAATCTATTAATTGGAATCATTTTTACCAATTCTTTTTCATCTAATTCACCTGTCATATCAGTTCTAATAAAACCAGGTGCCACAGCATTTACAGTAATATTTCTTTTGGCAACTTCTTGAGCTAATGCTTTCGTTGCAGCAACTACAGCTCCTTTTGCAGCAGAATAATTCGTTTGTCCAGGTGTTCCTTTTACTCCAGAAACAGAAACCATATTTACAATTCTACCGTATTTATTACGTAACATTTTTTGAATAAAAAAGTTAGTTACGTTGAAAAATCCGTTTAAACTCGTATTGATAACATTATTCCAATCTTCGTAAGACATCCACATAAATAAACCGTCTTTTGTAATTCCGGCATTATTCACAATTACTTCAACAATTGCATTTGGATTGGCATCTTGCCATTTTGTTAAGGCTTCAGTTACTTCTGTCGCATCTGAAACATTAAATTTTATAATTTCACCTGTCGCACCAATTTGCTTTACTTCTTCTAAAGTTTTTTCAGCTGCTTCAACATTTGATTGGTAATTTATTAAGATATGGTACTCTTTTGATTCCGCTAATTTTTTACATATAGCACTTCCAATTCCTCTTGATCCACCTGTAACTAATGCACACTTCATATTGTATATTTTATTGAAATAATTCTGCGTTTTCAAACCATTTATCTCCTAATGTTTTACCATCTTTGGTTATGAATCCCCATTTTCCTTTATATTTAACTCTTGCGATTCCTTTAACGAATCCTTTTTCGTCTTCTTTAAACATTGAAATTAATCCACCAGCTGTAATTTGATAATCGGCTGGAATGACTAATTTTCCTTTTTCATCAATGAAACCCCATTCTTTAATTTTGACTGGAGCCAATCCGTCATTACTGAAAATTTCTGCATCTGCATAATTTAATTCAATAACCACTTCGCCTTTCAAATTGATGTAACCCCATTTTTTATTCATAAAAACAGGCGCTAAATTCTTATGGAATGCTTTTGCTTTATCAAATTTTGGTTCAATTGTCCAGTTTCCTTTTAAATCGATAAAACCAATTTTGTTGTTTTTTTTAGCGTAAGTTACATCTTGATATAAAAAATCCCAGATTTTATCTACACCTTCTATAGCTTGAAATTTATTTGCGATAACTAAACCAAAAGCAGTTCCTGAACGTGCCCAAGTAGTGTTTTTATAATAACTTCCAACTTCATCATAAATAGCTTCTACAACTAATTTACCTTTGTTATCAATAATTCCCCATTTGTCATTTAGTTTGACTCTTGCAAAACCATTTTCAAATGATTTGATTACTTGATATGTTGGAGCAACAATAACTTCTCCTTTCGGGTTTATTAATCCAATTTTATCAGCAATTTTAATAAATGCCACGCCATCTTCAAAATCATACACTTTTTCTGTAGTTGGCATTTTTAATTCTTCACCACGTTTATTAATGTACAACCATTTCTTATCTTTTTCTACAACACAAATTCCACTATTAAAGTATTTTGCATTGGAATAAGCTGGAGCAATAACCATTTCATTTTTAACATTGATAAAACCCCATTTGCCATCTTTTTCAACAGCTGCTAAACCTTCAGAAAAGTTTTTAGCCAATTTATATTGAGGTTCAATACTAAAATTACCCGTTGTGCTAATATAACCAAATTTTTCACCTTGTTTTACAAGCGCATGCTCCTGAGCGAAAAAAGCTTGACTAAATAGGAATACTAAGAAAAGATAATTTTTCATTTTTATAGTTTGAGATTTTAAAGCAATTTAAACTTTTATATTAAATATAAAAATGATTATTTCATTAAATAATCTTTTACTTTTTGAACTATAGGATACATAATTTGATCTTCCTTAAATTTAGGAACGATAGCTCTAATATCATCGTACATTTTTCTTGTTACTGAAGATATATCGTTTTTAAAGTTTAAGGCATCAATAGCTTGAACAATAGTTATCAATTCAATCGCTAAAACTTCGAAAGCATTTTCAATAACTTTACCAGCAATTACGGCTGCATTAGTTCCCATACTAACAATATCTTGGTTATCATTATTATTTGGAATACTGTGAACATACATTGGATTAGAAAGCATTTGACTTTCTGCAGTTGTTGATGTAGCAGTAAACTGAACTCCTTGCATTCCAAAATTAAATCCTAATGTACCTAAGTTTACGAACGGAGGTAAAATTTCGTTTAATTTCGAATTTAATAAATAATTCAATTGACGTTCAGACAACATCGTTAATTTAGCAATAACAATTTTCAATTTATCCATTTCTAATGAAATGTAATCGCCGTGAAAATTACCGCCGTGATATACATGTTTGTTTTTCACATCCACAATTGGATTATCGTTTGCCGAATTAATTTCGTTTTCAAGAACTTGAGACGTATAATTAATAGTATCTAAAACGGGTCCTAAAATTTGAGGAACACATCTTAAAGAATAGTATTCTTGTACTTTTTCTTTAAAGATATCTTCATTATTTTCACCTGAATATAAATGGTCTTCTCTTTTTCTTACTAAAGTACTATCAGACAAATTATCTCTCATTAATTTAGCAATTTCTTGCTGTCCGAAATGCTTTTTCGTGTTATTTAATTCAAAAGAAAGATGATCGTCATAAGCTTGTACAATTTCGTTAATCGCACATGAACATTTAATAGACCAATCTAATATTTTTCTTGAATTGTGAACATTAACGATTCCGATACCTGTCATTACTGAAGTTCCGTTCATTAAGGCTAAACCTTCACGAATTTCTACATTGATTGGTTTTAAGTTTTCAATTTCAAAAACTTCTGCAGTAGGAAGTCTTTTTCCTTTATAGAAAACTTCACCTTCTCCAATTAATGCTAAGGCTAAATGCGCTAATTGCACTAAATCACCACTTGCTCCTACACCACCATGTTCAAAAATTAACGGTGTAATATCTCTATTTAAAAATTCTTTCATTAGATGAATAACTGAAGGATGAACTCCAGAATTTCCTAAAGAAAGTGTATTTAATCTTGCTAAGATAACCGCTTTTACATTGACTGCATCTAAGGGCTTTCCAGTACCTGAAGAGTGACTTCTTATCAGGTTATATTGAAGTTGTAATCTGTCTTCGTCTTTAATTCTGTATTGTGCCATTGGCCCAAATCCAGTATTAACACCATAAATAACTTTATTTTCCGAAAACTCCTTCAAAAAGGCAAAACTCTCTTCAACTCTGTCTATTACAGCACTACTAACGTCTATTTTATTATTATTAAAAATTATTGAAGTAAAATCTTCTATAGTTAAATATTCGTTTAACAAGCTCATTATCAGTGATTTAATTTTAATTAAAAAATCACAAATTATTTATAGATTAATAAAAAATATGTGATTAAATTTGAAGCCACAAAGGTAACATATTCTTACAAACAAAAAAGAAAAATATGACACAAGAATTTATTGATGTTTTAGTAATCGGTGCAGGCCCGTCAGGATGCGTTTCTGCCTCGTATTTACATAACAATAATGTTAAAGTAAAAGTAGTTGAAAAAACGAAATTTCCAAGATTAGTTGTTGGTGAAAGTTTAATTCCAAGAGTAATGGATCATTTTGATGAAGCAGGTTTATTTCCAGCTTTAGATAAAATGAATTTTGAAAAAAAGCTTGGAGCTCGTTTTATTAGAGGAAATGAAATTTGTGTTTTTGATTTTAGTGATAAATTTTCTGAAGGTTGGGATTGGACATGGCAAGTTCCTAGAGCTGATTTTGACAATACATTAGCAAAAGAAGTAATCAACAAAGGAATTGATTTAGAATTTGAATCAGAAGTAATTGCTGTACAATTTGAAGGTAAAAATTCAGTTACTACAGTGAAAGACAAAGATGGTAATTTAAAAGAAATTCACGCTAAGTTTATTATTGATTCAAGTGGATATGGTCGTGTTTTACCTAGATTATTAGATTTAGATACACCTTCAAAATTGGATCCACACTCTTCTATTTTCACTCATGTTCAAGACAAAAACAGACCAGAAGGTGAAGAAGGAACTTTAATTTCATTTGATATTTTAGAAACAGAAGTTTGGTTATGGGTAATTCCATTTTCAAATGGCAACACAAGTTTAGGTGTTGTTGGACCAACTTCATTTATTAATGCTTTATCTGAAGGTTCTAATAGCGAATCTTTAAGAAAAGCAATTCAATTATCAGATTATTACATCAAAAGATTTGGTGATGTAGAATTTTTATTCGAGCCTGTAAAACTTGAAAATTATTCTCGTTCAGTTAAAAAAATGTATGGTGATGGTTTTGCTTTAACAGGAAATAGTTCAGAATTTTTAGATCCAGTATTTTCATCTGGAGTGGCGTTTGCTACAGAATCTGGAATGTTATCAGCAAAATTAATTCATAAAGAATTAAATGGAACTGAAGTAAACTGGGAAACAGAATTTGCTGAATATATGAAAAGCGGTATTGGCGTTTTCACTACTTATGTAAAAGAATGGTATACTGGAAATTTACAAACCTTATTTTTCCATCAACCAGAAAACCCAGATGTAAAAAGAAAAATATGTGCGGTATTAGCGGGTTATGTTTGGGATCAAGAAAATCCTTTTGTGAAGAAACACGACAACGTAATTAAAAATATGGCCCATATGATCAATATGGAAAAAGAAAAACAATAAAAAAAAGGGCAATTTAAAATTGCCCTTTTTTTATATACTTTATTATTTAATTTGCTTTAAGATAAGCTTAGCTAAAGTTTTTCCAGTTTTAGCAAATCCTTCACCAATTCTACTTTCATTACTAAAGTTATTTCCCCATTGATCTCCAGGAGCATCATTAAGTTTTGCTGAATATAACACATTTGATCTGTTAGCAGTTTCAACTAATCTAATAGTAGTTGTTACTTTAGCTGGTTGTTTCATAATAGCAACATCCCAACCTGGAAAAATCCAATCTACTTTTACTTCAACTGTATATTTAGCAGATTTGTTATCTTCTTTAAAAACAATATTTTTCTTTTCTTTAAATAAAACAACATTAACTAATTCTAAAAATTTTGGGTTCCAAATCATTTCTTTGCTCCCAGCCCATTTTTTAGCCCAAGAATCTCCAACACCTGGTGTCTTTTTATTTAAATCTTCAGTACGGTTTTTAATGTATTCCGCTTCTGTAAGATTTTCTTTTAATAATTTTAAATTTGAATAATCAAATTCAACATTTACAGATGTTTGATCTTTCAATGATGCTAAACTTCCTGTAGCTTCTTTAACTGATTGTGCATTAACAAAAGCACCTATCATAAAAACGATTGCAATAAACTGTTTTTTCATAAATTGTATTAATTAGTTATATGATTCAAATATATCATTTTTATAAATGAATACATATTAATTTATTATTATTTTTTATCCCTTGTTTTTAACTTAAAAGCCTGTGAATATTATAACTTAACATCACAATACTATAACTTACTAAATTTCAAATTATTATATCTTTACTTATATCGTAAAAAAAAGAAATAAAATGAATACTTCCAACCAAACATCCACACATGAAGATGGTACGATTACCTCAGGTAAAAATTTATCTTGCTGGTTTACATCAAACATAGAACCACTCTCTTTTGAGAAATTAAATGAAAATATTGATACCGATGTTTTAGTTATTGGTGGTGGAATATCCGGACTTACAACAGCTTACTGTCTTGCAAAAGAAGGAAAAAAAGTAGTTTTGGTTGAAGACGGATGTATTGGAAGTGGTGAAACCGGAAGAACCACAGCACATCTTTCTTGTGCCTTAGATGAACATTATTTTGAAATAGAAAAAACATTCAACACAGCAACTATGCAATTAGCGGCTGATAGTCATATGGCTGCCATTAATTGGATAGCGAACACGGTAAAACATCATGAAATTGCTTGTCATTATAAAAAAGTGAATGGCTATTTATTTTTACATCCTTCAGATATTCAAGAAACTTTAGATAAGGAATACGAAGCAACTATCCGTGCAGGATTAACTACTGAATTGTTGCAATCTGTTCCGTCTGTAGCTGGCGAAGAGGGACAGTTGAGTATTAAATTTTCAAATCAAGGTCAGTTTCATATCTTACTTTATTTAAAAGGTTTGGCAGATGCTTTTATAAAATTTGGTGGAAAAATTTATACGCAAACAAAAGCAGAAGATATTACCGATAAAGGAGCTAAAGCAAACGGATTTACAGTAAAAGCCAATCATATTGTTGTAGCTACCAATACTCCAATTAACGATTGGGTAACCATGCATACCAAACTATGGCCTTACAGAACGTATGCAATTGCTGTAAAAGTGGCAAAAGGAAAATTACCTTATGCACTTTGGTGGGATACTGGCGACCAAGACTCAAAATGGATTACAAAACCTTATCATTATGTTCGATTAGAAGCGTTTGATGAAAATTATGATTTATTGATTGCTGGTGGAGAAGATCATCGTACCGGACAAGCAGATGATGAAGATATTAAAGAAGAAGACCGTTATGCAAATTTAGAAAAATGGACAAGAAAACACTTTCCAGACATTGAAACTATTGAATATAAATGGTCTGGTCAGGTAATGGAACCAATTGATTCCTTAGCCTACATTGGTAAGAATCCAGGTGACGATAACATTTACATTATTACAGGAGATTCTGGTAACGGAATGACACATGGAACACTCGGCGGAATCATTATCACCGACCTAATTAACGGTAGAAAAAATCCTTGGACAGAAATATATAGTCCATCCCGAATTACACTAAATACTACAGGTGATTATTTAAGCGAAGTGGGAAATATGGTAGCACAGTTCGTAGATTGGTTCACTCCAGAAAATGTAAAAGAAGTAAGCGATTTAAAACTAGGTGAAGGTGGTATTATTGTTTCAGGAATGAAAAAAATAGCTGTCTATCGTGACGAACATAATAAATTGCACAGCAGTTCAGCCGTTTGTCCGCATTTAGGTGGGATTTTACAATGGAATGCAGATGAAAAAACATTCGATTGTCCTTTGCACGGTTCGCGCTTTACAACGGATGGTAAAGTAATAAATGGACCCGCTTCCACCAATTTAGAGAAACAAACTATTACGGATAGTTAGTGTTTAAAATTTTAAACATATAATTAATATAAGTTTTTTTTAAACACATAATTCTTCACGTAAATCCCAAATCTAAAATCCCAAATAATAAAACACATAGACTCATAGGTTGGATTGTGGGTAAAGGAGCTCCGCTTAATATAGTTCACATAAGTTGGGTACGCGGATTTGGCAGATTGTTTTTTTATTGGATTGTGGTTATTGGTACGCGGATTTGGCGGATTGAATTTCCTTTGTATTGTGGTGAGGGATTGGCACGGATTTTTGAAAATCTAAAGATTTTGTATTGCGTACAGTTTGTCATTCCGACCTTAGGAGGAATCTCATAATCTACTTACACAATATTACCCTCAATCTTGTCATCCTGTAAGCATCTCACACAAACCTCATCTACAATCTTGTCATCCTGAACTCGTTTCAGGACCTCAAACAAATAACCCTTCCAGAGTTTGGAACTCTGGAAGGGTTTCTCGTATACTTACCCGCAATCTTGTCATCCTGAAAGCATCTCACACAAACCACTTCCGCAATGGTTAACCACATAGTGCTTCACGTAAATCCCAAATCGTAAATCGTAAATCCCAAATCTTAAATAATAAAACACATAGGAATATAGTTTAGACTCCTCTAAACATAGAGCATTTAAGATAAGTACTCGGATTTGCGCATTTAAATTTACCTAAGAATACTATCTCCTCTTATTTTATAATATAAGGATAATAGTAATTTAACATCCTTTCATGGTCTAAAAATTAATATTGCAATTGAAAAAATTTATAAATATTTAATATGAAAAAAATTACTTTATTTCTGGCTTTTATGACTTTTGCTTTAGGTTTTAGCCAATCAAACTTAACATTAGACCCTTGTTTAAAACCATTTTATCATGGTATCGCTTCTGGAGATCCATTAAAAGACAGAGTAATTATTTGGACTAGAGTTACGCCAGATGATATAAGCATTGTAACTATTTCTGGAACTTGGAAAATTGCTACAGATAATCAAATGAACAATGTTATTTCAACCGGTTCTTTTACAACAGATACAAGTAAAGATTTTACAGTAAAAATAGATGTAACAGGATTACAAGCTCAAACCTATTACTATTATCAATTTCACACTAACGGATTAGGAAGCCCGATTGGTAGAACCAAAACAGCTCCTGGTGACACTACAACAAATGCTCGTTTTGGAGTGGTTTCTTGCGCTAACTTAGAAGCCGGCTTTTTTAACGTGTACAAAGCCATGAATGTCAGAAATGATATTGATGCAGTACTTTGTTTAGGAGATTATATCTACGAATATGAAACAGGTGGTTATGAACCGAATACTGCTACACAAAGATTTTGGCAACCTGCTACAGAAACCATCACTCTTGCCGATTACAGAGCACGCTATTCCGTATATCACTTAGATCCAGATCTTAGAAGAAACCATCAATTATACCCTTGGATTCCAATTTGGGATGATCATGAATCTGCAAATGACAGCTGGAAAGACGGCGCAGAAAATCATAATACAGGTGAAGGCAACTGGCAAACCAGAAAAAACGATGGTAAACAAGCTTATTTCGAATGGTTACCTATCCGTCAAACCAATCCTACAGATCCTTATCAAATTTACAGAGAGATCACCTACGGTAAAACAATCGACTTAATTATGCTTGATACTCGTTTAGATGATCGTGAGGAACAAATTGGAACCACAGGAACCAGTGTAAACAGTCCAACCAGAAAAATGATAAGTGATGCACAAAAAACCTGGATGAATGATAAACTACTTAATACTACATCAAAATGGAAGTTTTTAGTACAACAAGTTATGATGGCTCCGGTAAGAGTTTTTGGAACTCCAATGAATGAAGATCAATGGAATGGCTATCCGGCTGAAAGAGATAATCTTTCCAATTTTATTGTAAATAATAACATTAATAATTTTGTTGTTCTAACTGGTGATATACATACTTCATGGGCAAATGATTTACCAAAATCAAATTATGTTTCTAGTACTGGAGCTGGATCTTGGGGTGTTGAGTTTGTAACTCCTAGTGTAACTTCTCCTGGCGGTCCAGTTGAACTTATATTTGGAAATTCATTCGTGAAATATAAAGAAGGAAGCAAAAAAGGTTTTATTATTCTTGACGTCACTTCTCCAAAAGTACAAGCAGATTGGTATTATGTAAATACTATCAATACTTCTTCATCGACACATCAAGTTGGAGCTTCTTGGTATGTTCTTGACACTGAAAATCATTTGCGTCAAGCCACAAATCCTATACTCGCTTCAACTGCAATTACAAATGTTATACAACCTGATCTTTGCTTTACTCAAATACTAAACACTAACCCAATTGCTGAGGAAATTAAAATACTTTCACTATATCCTAATCCTTCTGATGCCTTTTTCACAATACATTACAACATAAACCAATCTGGAACAGTACATTTAAAAATTATTGATCTAACTGGTAAAGAACTTAAAAATTTTACAACTTCAAAACATTCTGGTATTTGGACAGAAAGATATCCAACAGATGATTTACCAAATGGTACTTACATTGTAACTATCACTTCCGATAATTCTATAACTACTCAAAAATTGATAATTAGTCATTAGAAGCAAAAATTGGAACTCTGGAAGGGTTTCTTGTATACTTACATTCCATCTTTTCTCCCGAAGCTTCGGGACTGTAAGCCTCTCACATAAATCACTTCCGCAAACCGAATTAAACAAAAAACCCTTCAAGAGTTTAGTGCTTTTGAAGGGTTTCTTTTTTAGAACAATTATGTCAGCCTGAGGTTGTCAAAGTCCTCGTAAATCCCAAATCTAAAATCGTAAATAATAAAACATATAAGTCATATAAGTTTTTTTACCACATAGTTCTTCACGTAAATCCCAAATCTAAAATCGTAAATAATAAAACACATAGACTCATAGGTTGGATTGTGGGTAAAGACGCTTCGCTCCAAATAGTTCAGATAAGCTATGCGTACAGTTTGTCATTCCGACCTTAGGAGCAATCTCATAATCAACTTACACAATATTACCCTCAATCTTGTCATACTGCAAGGATCTCACGCAAACCTCATCAAACAAAAAACCCTTCCAAAGTTTCTAAAGCATCTTAGAAATTATATTTAAAACTAAAAGTGTTAATAAGTATTGTCCCCTTGAGGGGACTTTAGGGGTGTCAACTTTTCAACTTCCACAAACCTCATCAAATAAAAAACCCATCCAAAGTTTCTAAAGCATCTTAGAAATTATATTTAAAACTAAAAGTGTTAGTAGGAATTGTCCCCTTGAGGGGACTTTAGGGGTGTCAAACTTTCAACTTCCACAAACCACTTCAAAAAAATACCCCTTCAAGAGTTTAAAGCTTTTGAAGGGTTTCTTTTTTTAGATTAATTGTGTCATGTTGAAACCGTATCAGTGGTTAATCCTTCTAAGATAATTAGATACAAGTCTATAAAATTCTATTTAAAACTAAAAGTGTTAGTAGGTATTGTCCCCTTGATAGCTTGTTCCGATATCGGAAGGATTTTAGGGGTGTCAAACTTTCAACTTTAAAAGTTCTTCTATTTCATTTTCCAAAACCAACAAAACCGAGAACATATTATTTTTAACTTCTAAGTCAGAAAACCTTAAAAACTTTACACCTTTATTTTCTAATTCACCTTGTCTAAATTTATCATATTCATATTTAAACATATGACTATCACCATCAATTTCAATAGCTAACATAATCTCATGACAATAGAAATCTACTATATAATTTAGCATGGGTACTTGTCTATGAAACTGAACCTCGAAGCCTTTGTTTTTTATTTTTTGCCAAAGCAAAACCTCACTTAATGTACTGTTTTTTCGTAACATTCTCGAGTATTCTTTTAAGTGAGGTGAATAAGGAATTATTTTATTTTTCATGGCTTATATTATATTTAGTATTACTTTTTCAATTCTATACAAAACTCCCAACACCCCTAAAGTCCCCTCAAGGGGACAATTCTTCTAAGAAAATCTGGTACAAGTTATAAAATTCTAATTAATTTTAAAAGTGTTAATAGGTATTGTAACTTCTATGAAACAATCCTTCTAAGAAAATTAGATACATGTCTGTAAAATTCTAATTAAAACTAAAAGTGTTAGTAGGTATTGTCCCCTTGATAGCTTGTTCCAAAATCGGAAGAACTTTAGGGGTGTCAAGCAAACCACTTCCTCAAACCTCATCAAAAAAAAAAAACCTTCCAAAGTTCAAAACTCTGGAAGGGTTATTCCTATACTTTTACAAACTACCTTGCTAGTACTGGATTAGCAATTTGTTGCGCTACATTAGCAGGAATCACATTTGCTAATTTTGCAAAACCTAAAGAAGTTGCACCTTGTCTGATATCATCTAAAAGCCATTTCCCATCTTCATATTTAAAAAACCAAACATAGTCTAAGTCTTGGTATCCTTTTTTTCCTTCGATTATTTTGTTAGTTTCAATGTCTAATAAATAATCTTCTGCCTCAATATCAATTCTGATGGCTATTCGGGTTCCGTTTAAGTTTTCTTCTGACGAAAATTCTAAATACAAAGGATTTACTTTTTCTAAAGTACGTAATCTGGAAACATTCTTTAAATTCTGACTTTTCCAATAATCTAAATTTACAATTTGCTGATTGCGCCAATACCAATTATTTACATATTCTTTCACCTCTGCCATATCTTCTTTCGCCCAAGCGATATACACTCTTCTAACAATGTGCGAAAACTCTTTTTCTAAGTCAATCCAATTGAAATTCTTATGTGTAGCACTTAATTTCAACAATATTTTTTTGTTTTTCATTACCGCTATTTTCTCTGTAAAATACACATACAAGATAAAAGGCAACAACACAATGGTAAGTATACCTAATAGTATTTTACCCCAAAACGATTTAAATAATCCTTTGGCAATATACCCACCCGGACCCGCAAATGCAGGTTCTACTGAAAATAACAACACCACTACTAAAATGGTAAACCAATTGTTTTTTAAAAACTTCATAACACTTAATTTTTAATTTAATTTTTATAACATCTCACTTAAACTTTCTCTACAAACAACTCTTCAAGAGTTTGGAACTTTGGAAGGGTTTCACGAATACTTACTCTAAATCTTGTCATGCTAAAATCGAAGATTCAACGAAGTTAAAGGACCACATAATCCTTATCCAAACATCTATTTCTTCTTATAAAAATAATCAAAATTACGTGCTGTTTCGTACCAACTATCCTCTTTAGTAATATACATAATTTCCAAAGTTTGATTAAAATTCACACCTTGCATTCCATCATTAACATTATTCATAACTGCTACACGAGCATTTTCTGAATACTGTTCTAATACAAAAGCCAAAATCAAAATACTTTCTTCTTTACGCTGCATAGCAAAATGAAACACTTCTTCAATGTTATTATTTTTGCTAAAAGCATTTTGCAATTGTGTTTTATGCGCACCATCAATAGGTTGTATAGGTGTTCCCACTAAAACGTCTGTATCCTCTTTTATCTCTTGGGCATTAAAATTTTCTCTATTTCGTTCTAAAACAAACATAGTCGGCTGGTCACTATCAATAACTACTCTACCGAAACTTTGTTGTTCAGAAATTTCTAAAACAGATTTGGCTGGCATAGCCATAAAAGGAGTTTCTTTAGTTATCCATTTAGAAAGCGTTTCTTCTGATGTAAAAACACCAAAAGCTAACAAACCATCAATATCAAAAACACTTGTAAAATTAACCGCTTCCCCTTTTTTCAAAGTCTTCCATTCATTTGATTTACTATTCTCATCAGCTGTAGGAACTATTAAACAGGCTTCATCACCATACAATTCCTCAATTACTTTTGCATAGGAATCAGAACTCGAATCTTTATGATACTGCGCTATAAGTGCCAATAATTTAGTATTATCTGGCGTAAATTTTTTTTCTTTTTTTTCGAATAGATTTTTAAATAAGTTCATATATTAATATCTTTTTAATTCTTTAATCATACTTTTAGTTCTTCTATCAGCATACATTCTATTTAAGGATGTAACTGCCCAAATAAAAGCAGGAATCCAACCAATAATTGTTATTTGTAATAACAAGCAAATAATGCCTGATAAAACTTTACCTTGAAGTATTAAACTTAACCAGGGTAAGAAAAAAGCTAAAACATAACGCATATAAATATTCTTTAATTTATTTTAATTTCTCTACAATCTCATTCAAAGTTGCCAAAGGCAAAATAACTACTGTCTCTAGATATTTTTTCTCAGCGACTTCAAATAACAAAACGCCCAACTGTTCCTTTTCATATCCTACTGGCTTTACATGAAAAGTTAAGGTTTCATAAGTGTGCTCTTGTTTATTACTTACAAACTTACCATAATCGGCATGATAGTTTACTTTATTTTCTGATAGGGTAATTACTTCTTTCCCACATGTATTCCAATGATACAGTTTATAGAAATGATACGCAAATAGTGTACTCAACCCTATTCCTACTAAATACATAATATGAAATTCAGCTCCTAACGTTAATCCCAATACCATTCCGAATATTGGCATAACAAATATGATTAGCCCTAAAAAAGCCAAAAACCCACGCCCTATTTTAGAACTTGGTTGTACGTATAATTCTATTTGATTGTTTGATAGATGGTATGTTTTCATTGTTGTATTTTTATTCTTAATGTAATTCTCAATTTTGTCATGCTGAAAGCATCTCACGCAATCTAATGTCAAGCTCAAAGTCAGGAGACTTTGCGCAGCGGGGCTTCTTTTTCGTATTCTCTATATTTTAAAACTTTTGACATTATAGTTATTTTTTATTTTTTACCTATTAAAGGGTTTAATTTCTCTCTTACTTTTTGTTCTAAAGTAGTAATAATGAATTGTTTTATTTCTTTAGAAAATGAATTATCTAAAGGTAAAACCCAATAACCAATTTCAAAATCATGCAAATTGAAATTCTTTCTATTTGCTAATTTTAAACCATAAGTAGCATGATTATTATGATGTGTTAAATGTTCATTTATCCTTTTGGAAAGCTTTTCGGATTTACCTACATAAAAAGAGTAAGAGCCATTTAATTCCTTGTTGTTTTCAAAATTTATATTAATTGCATTAGGGGTTTTAAGAATCCCTTCTTCATTCCATTTTTCTTCTAATTCCTTAAAAGAATGAAATTTATCCTTTTGTTTCAAAAAGAAAACATAAATACCAAATTCCAGTTTTAAATTTGAAGGAACAGAATCAACCTTATTTTTCAGTATTGTTTCTATTACATTTTCAACTAATTCATCTGTAAAAGTGTCTTTAAAAACTGTTTCAAATTGTGTTGCAAAGTTGTTTATTTTCATTTAATAAAGTTGTTTTATCTTCATATCCTAAAGCGACTAATTGTTTGTGTATAAAGTTTCTTTTAGATTCTAATTCACTTATTTTAGCATCTATAAAACTTGATAAATTTTCCAAATTAGATTCTGTTAATTTAAAAACAATAAATCCGATATGTGCTGAGTTTTTATTTTTAAAATCACTTTTAATAAAACTACTGTCGAAAACATTTGAACTCAGCACTTTAATTATAAGATTATCATAATAACCTCTTGCCCTATCATCTATTTCAACTACTAGTTTTAATTCTTTTTTCTGTAAAATTTCATCTGGAAAAAGGGTATAAAATACTCTTACATCATTATTTTTATCCCAAATTTGTTTAAAATTATTAGATCCGCCATAGACATCCCAATTATATTTAGTTGCAACCGAATTTATCGCTGCATTCACAAAACGAGAAGCTTCTTCTTTGAATCCTAAAACCTGCTCAATTTTACTCGAGTGATCTAAATAAAACTTAATATTGTCATTCATTACTGTTTCGTTTGTTATGTACTTTATATTTATAATAAAATCTTCTAAATGGATTTTTTCCCTATCCGATAGTATTGAGAAATCAATATATTCTTCCATCTTTGAAATCCATTCGATATGTGATATACTTATAAAATTAGAATTAGAACTTGGCAAGTTAATGAGTGCTAAAATGATTCCAACTTTATTGTCGCTCTCATAATGTGAAAAAGTATCCCAATAATTAGCTAAATCATTATGAAGCCAATGATAAACCTTGTTTTCTATTAATATTGCAGATTGTGTTGCTTTTGAATCGATAACAATATCAATTCTTCCTAAACTTTCAAGAGTTACATATTCCAAAAAAACATCATAGTCTTTTAATTCTATCTTTTTATTAGATTTTGTTTCAATCAAATCTAAAAGACTAGAAATAAACCATTCTGATATTTTAGGAGATGCCTGTAAATTTAAATAATGAGCATAAATTTTACTAATTGCATTCTCTTTTGTTCTAATATTTACAATATCTAAGTAGGTTATTTCATAATCCCTTTGTTTTGGAAAAGGAGTTGATAAAAAAAATGACAATTCTTTTATTGAGTAAAAATCCATAACTTATTTAAGCCCTCCACTCTTTAAACTGTCCTTCTGCTTGTTCCATTATTTCTTGTAAAATAGCATTAAGTTCAGAGATACTTACTTTACCTCTTAATTCTTTTTTTACAGCTAAACGAATTGCCGCTTTAGCATCTTCTTTATTCGTCCAATCTATTTGAAGATTATTTTTTACTGCTTTTACAACTTCGTGAACCACATTTTGGATTGGTCCTTCTTCGTTGATAATATCTTTTTTTGCTGAAATGATATCATAAAAAGCCAATTCTTCATCTGACAAACCTAGTTCAGATTTACGCTTGTCTTCATTTTGTATTTCTTGTGCTCTATGAACCAATTCGGCAATTGTAGTATAGGAATCTATAGCGTTTAAATGATATCTATCGATAACTTTTTCTAATTCCTCTTTTAATGAAGTGTACTTTTTAATGTTTTGAGGCAAACGCATTTTTATTTCGTCTTTCAAAATATTTTTAAGCAATTCAATTTTTATAGCCATACTGTCTTTATCTTTTTTAGCACCTAACAAAAAGTTTTCGTCTAAAATAGATATATCAGCACGTTCAATTCCTGCCATGGCAAAAACATCTACAATGTCGTCGGATTCTATACTTCTACTTATTAATTCTTTTACTTGTTCTGCAGTATTACGTTGACCGCCTTTTACAGATTTTGCATTTCTTATGGCTTTTGATAAATGCTGAGCAAATAAAACATCAATAGCAAATTCTTGAATTTCAGTTTGTGATTTTACAATAGAAAGTAAGCCCGTTAATTTCTTTTCTTCAAGCATGTATTGATTAGCGACTTCTTCGTGCTTAATGATACCACTCAAAGCTTTTCTAACCAATAACATTTTATCGCCTTCACGTAGAGCTTTCCAGTTACTATAATCAATTTCTTCTTGTAGTAATGACTTACAAACTGTCACTTGATGATAAAACAACTCTAATGCTTGATGCATATCTATAGTTGGTTCTCCTTTACCACCACTTCCAGTGTATTTGTTTGTGGCTTTTTTTAATTGGTCGCCAATACCTATATAATCTACAATTACTCCTGATGGTTTGTCTTTAAAAACTCGGTTAGTTCGTGTTATAGCTTGCATTAAATTATGACCTCTCATAATTTTGTCAATATACATAGTATGCACACAAGGTGCATCAAAACCAGTTAGCCACATATCTCTAACAATAACAATTTCCAAAGCATCTTTTGGATTACGAAAACGCTTTTTTAAAGCTTCAGTTGCATCTTGTGTTCGAATATGCGGATTCCATTCTTGAGGGTCTTTAGAAATATTACCTGTCATAACAACAGCAACTTCAGGACAACCTTCTAATGCGGTTAGCGCCTCATACATTTTTACACTATTTCTTCTACTCATACAAACTACCATAGCTTTTCCAGGCAAAGTTTCTGTACGATTTTTATAATGCTTTAAAATATCTTTAGCAATTTTCTCCACACGATCTTGCGAACCAGCTGCATCTTCTAATGCTGCCCATTTTAAATTAGAACTGTCTTCATATTCCCAAGTAAGTAAATCTACATCGGAATCTAAGTTTTCATTGGCTAAATGTAGTTTTGCTAATCGAGGTTCATAATAAATTGGAACCGTTGCTTTGTCTTCTACTGCTTGTTTAATATCGTAAACGTGTATCGTATCTCCAAAAACTTCTTCCGTATCGGCATCTTTGCTGTCAACTGGAGTTCCTGTAAAACCTATGAATGATGCATTAGGTAAGGCTTTTCGTAAATTAGAAGCATATCCATCTAACAAACCATATTGGGTTCTGTGTGCTTCATCTGCCATAACAATAATATTATCACGTTCAGATAAAATAGGATGTTCTATTTCTCCTAATTCGTTATCGGTACCTCCTTTTAAACGGAATTTTTCTATAGTTGTAAAAATTACACCACCGCTTCCAGTTGAAAGTAATCTTCTTAAATCATTTGTAGAATCGGCGTGTTGTACATCACCCACTAAATCTTTAGCTAATACAAAGTTTTCGTATAATTGAAAATCTAAATCACTACGATCCACCTGTACTACAATAGTTGGATTTTTAAGTTCTGGTAAACTTCTTAGTATACCAGCATAAATAGCCATTGAAATACTTTTACCACTACCTTGTGTGTGCCAAATTACGCCAATACGTCCATCTCCATAAGGTTTGATGGCTTTTTTAGCCGCTTCAACCGCAAGATTAACTCCAAAATATTGATGGTATTTGGCTCCTTTCTTTATTAAAGTCCCGTTATGGTCTTCAAAAAAGATGAAATTTTTAATATAGTTTAGTATTCTTTCTTTTGGAAACATTCCAAAAATTAGGGTATGCATTTGGAAATCGTCATCTTCAATGGTGTTGCCGTTGGCACTTTTCCATGCGGCATACCATTCACTTTTGGCATTAAACATACCGTGTTGTGCTTGGTTGCCATCACTAATTATAGTAAACATATTATATTCAAACAACTGTGGAATATCTTTAGTATAATGTCCGATTTGATTTAAGGCTTCTGCTAAATTGGTGTTTTCATCAAACCAGTTTTTTAATTCAAATACAATTAACGGTATTCCGTTGATATAGATGATAACATCAGGGCGACGTTTGTTTTTCCCTTTAATACTTAATTGATTGACTACCCAAAACGTATTGTTTTCAGGATTTTGAAAATCTATTGGATAAATATGAATGGCTTTTTCCGTATTGTTTTCATCTTGGTATTGGTAAGCCATACCTTTGGTGAGTTTTAAATGAAAATCACGGTTACGGTACAATAAATCAGCACCTGTATTATTTACAAATTCCGCTACAATTAAGGGATACAAATCAGCTGGCAAATTAGGATATTGCTTTTGAACAAACGCTAACAAAGTAGCTTTATCCACCACTTCGCTTTCTGGAAAAGTAAATGTTGTACCATGCTTGTGTGTGTAACCCAAATCGGATAACCAGTCAATGGTAGCTTGTTCTATTTTGGCTTCTGTTGTCATATTTAATTATGAATGTAGAATTACGAATTACGCTAAATAACTTAACTCCTTCGTAATTCGTAATTTTTAATTCGTAATTGATTCTCTAAATTCCTTTAACCTTACTTCACCACTTATTAACTTTGGTAATAAAGTATCGCGTAATTGGGTTAAGGTTTGGTTTTCTTTATAATTATTCAAATATTTTGAATCGATATCTTTTACTAAATCATTAAAATCTTCTAATATTTCTTTGCAAGGAACTATAAATTTCAAATTTTCTAATTCGGTTTTGTTAACAGAACCATATACGGTACCGTCACCAATTATATCATCTTCGGTAAAAAAGTTTTTCAAAGAATAAAACAAAAAACCATTATTCTTATAATTTTTTAAAGTCATTGAAGACAAACCACGACCTAAAATAATTTTATTTTTTGCAATATTTAATCTTCCGACTGGAGCTCTTACACTAAATAATATATCACCATCTTCCGCAAAACGATTTCCTTCAGTTGAATACGTTTTATCTTCTGGGAATCTTTCCCCATAATTTGTAACTCCTTGATGAAAAGGTAATCCATCCTTATTTAAATTGTAAAATTCTGACTTTGGTGATTGACCCATTGCTAAATTTACAAATTCAACTAATCTCTTCACTTCCCAACCCTCAGGAATTTTCCCTAACTCACTATCTACAAATTCGCCTTCTTGAAACGGACCAAAATCTACAAACCAGTGTTTGTATAGCGCCATTGCCATTTCTTCTAGGGTTTTGTTAATGGCTAGGTTGTTTTCTATTTTTTCGTCAATGGAGGAAAGGATTTCGGCAATGGATTTTTGTTCTTTTAAATCTGGAAGTACTACTTCAAAATTTTCAATCATACTTTTAGTGATTGCATTTCTAGTTGCACCAGCACTCGCAAGTGTTAATAGTTTATCTTTATTTGATTTCTCTAATAATGAATATAATAAATAATCTGGATTCAAAATTTTAGAATCAGCTCTTAATATAGCAACATGTTGGTTAACTCTTGCTGGTAAAAACTCATTTGGTACTTTACATACTCTAGCAACAGAGTCTCCAGTTATATTTAATAAAATATCATTCTCTTCAAGAGTAACATTATTTAATTTTGTGGCTTGTACATCATCAATAAATGCTAAACCATTTGTTGAAAAAGTAAAATCTAAAACATTCTGGCTTCTAATTAAAGAAATACCAGAAGATTTATATGCTTCTTGACCTCCTCTTGGTGTTGCTCCACTTCCAATTTTAGTGGTTAGTTCCGAGAGTTTATATGTTTTCCAGTTGTTTGGCATTTATATGTTTTTAAAGGTAAAGCGTTTGATGAATTCGTTTTGTTCTTCTATCAATGATAAGTCTAATTCGAGTAATTCAGGCCAATCATTTTTTAATTCTTGATATATGTATGCCAATTTATTTAGAACAATTAATTCACTCTCTGAATTAGTTTGTAAATTTTTCTTAAGATCTTTAATGATATTATTGATTAAAGAGTCTAATTTCTCAAAAGAAGCAAAAGAATTTTCATTGATGTTTTTTAATAATATGTTAAATATATCTTTATAATTTCCTAAAGAAATTGCAAGATTAAATATTAAATTTATTAGGTTTTTATCATTGTTTTCAAAATCTTGATGAGTTTTTATTATCCTATAAAGATTAATATATCTTTTAATTTTTCTAGGATTATTACCAATTAAAAAAGTAATTTTTTGTATATTATTTATTTCGTTTTCAGAAATATCGAGAGCTTCAATTTTTTCTTTATCAATTAACTTTTCAGGCGCTTTAATTGGTTCATTTTCAAGTTGATTTATTTTTTTATCTTTTTCAATTATATCTAAGCTTTCTAAATGATAATCATTTTTATTATATTCTTCACTATAATCACTTTCGTTCGATTCATTATCAATAATTTCTACTTTAATATTTGCCAAAGTTCTAATCATATTTTTTACATTAGAATCCTCAGCCTCTTTTAGATTAAATGAAACTTGGAATATTTTTTCTAAATAATTTGATGGTGAAATAGCTTCTTCATTTTCATGCACATTTTTAAATTGGTTATCATATTTCTTTTGTAATGCTGTTTTAACCCATCGAGGGTCAACCCCAACTATAACAACAAAAAGAGGAAATGCCATTAATAAATTTACGGCTTCTAAAACTTCAACTACTCTTTCTTCAGGGCAACGATCTAAATCATCAATATAAAGAATGATACGTTCGAGCGGTTTCTTACCTTTAAATAATTCTTTAAATTCAATTGAATCTTCTTTAGAAACTAATTCTGTTTTATGATCTGTCAATAATCCACTTAATATTTCAAAATCTTTACGAATTAAAGAAACGATTCCTAAATGCTTTTTATAATCATCACTATTAGCTCTTTTTTCAATAAATGTGTATAAAGCATGTGTTGAAAGTGCATTTTCTAATTTGAATTTTAAATTAGCCTGAAGTTGAAGGTTTGTATTTATTTCTTTATTAACTTGTATAACTTCATCTTTTTGCTGACTTATTTCAAGTTTTATAGACTTCTCTTCCTGTTTAAATTTAAAAATAGCTTCTTCTTTTTCTTTTTCATATTCTTCTTTTAAATTCCAAAATGGAGCAATTTGTTTTTTTAATTTTAAATAGGTATCAATACTTCTTGTGAATAAAGTACCATAAAAAGTTATTAGAACCCATTGTTTATTTGTAAAAGAAAAATCTTCCCAACTAATAAGTAAGTTTAAAATAAATGTCACTATTGGAGTTATTATCAGCAATAACAAAATAATTAAAAACCAACATAAATTAGTTTTCCAACTCTTTCTTCGAAAAAAAGTTTTAAAAAAAGAATTAATACCCTTAATTTCATTATAAAAAGCTGTGGGGTTATTCCAATATTCTTTAGGAACTATCTTTTCGAATTTTTGAGCTGAATCTACAAATGAAGAATTTTCATTTAAGGTTTGTATAATCTTTTCTTCTACTTTAAATCCTTGATTAATCTCATTTAATATATCTTTTAATGATTTTGTTCTGATAGAATTAATTTTCGCTTTTAATTCTCTTTTTATATTTTTTTTATTAGTCTTTAATTCGTGCAATCGTTTTTTAACTTGGTTTTGCTGGTTTTCAAGCTCTAAATGCTCTTCTTTTGAAATTGTTAATTTTTGAAATAATTCATTTTCAATTTCTTTTTTTTCTTTTTGAGGTAAATTTAAACCATTAATATATTCTTCTAAACTTTCGAAAATTCGTGTAACTATACTAGCCCAAAGATTAGCATCCATATAAGACCAAGCATTAAAATGGACATTGGCAACTCCTTCACAAAAGGCCTTTTGAGGATTTTCTTTAGATAAAACTTGAATATTTTCTTTGAGTTTTCTCATAAAAAAACTCTTACCAGAACCCCATTTACCCAACAAAGCTATAGCTAAAGGTGGCTGAAAACTTTTAGCAGCAATTACACGAGCAAAAGCGTTAACGTCTTTTTTAATATCAAGATAATCTTCGCCGATTTCTACATCAGCAATTAATCCTGCTAACTTTGTACTACTGGGTAAGTCTATATTTGATATGGTCTTTTTCTTATGAACAAAAGTATAATATAACTCCTCAAAGTCTTGTGAACTAAATGCTGTGAAAATTTTAATTAGATCTTTTATGTTAACACTTGATATTGTGTCTCTATAAAATCCTAATCCATCAACATCTAGTTTTTCATTTAATTTGATGATCCAATCAACATCAAGCTTTTTTCCATTATTGTGAATATATTTTACAATTCCAAAAGCTTTTATTCTTAAAATACTTTTTCCATTTCTTGTTGAAAAAGAAGACTTGTGTATTAATATATCATTTTCCTTAACTCTATTTATTAAATCAAAATACTCCCTATTTTCATGACCATTTTCCCAAATACCTTCTTTATAAAATCTTTCAGACTGCTCTTCATCACCCCAAATAGTGCCTACTAAATAAAATCTTGCATTTGAGTCAGTAATTATATTTTTTGCTTTTGATTCAGAAATAGTTTCTTCTTCAATAGAATTATTAATTTCTTTTATATTATCAAATGAGTTAACATTATCATTCTCAAGTATATCATCAATCGTTCTATCTCTACTTTTCCAAGTGTAAAGTTTTTTACCTTCATCATCAATTGGTATAGAAATAATAAATTCACAATTAAATTTGAATATATAATCTTTTAATTCATCTAAAAGAGATGTGATAATGTCATAACTTTCAGAGTAAGTTAATCCTCCACCACCAGTTCCCATTAATGGAATCCATATTTTTTTGTTAGATAAGTTGGTGAAATTTATTGTTATAGCTTGTCTAAGATTGTTTTTCAAGTTATTTTCCGTATTTCCCTTATCAACAGTAACAACAAAAAGAATTGGTTTCCCATTTAATTGAAAAAAGTCAAAACCTTTTTTAAGGTTTAAATTATTTAAAATTACCTTACTATAACCATACTCTTTTAAAATATATTCATTTAGTAAACCTATCGATCCATTATCACTAATAGGTGCAATAGCTATATCTGCTTGTTTAGGAGAATTACCTAATTCAACTTGAACATTTTTATTGTCAAAAAAGAAAAAAAACATAGTTATAATTTATCAAAGTTTTCTAAAATCTTTTGCTGCAATTCATTCCCTTTCGCAAACTGCTCTTGTAATATAACTTGCAAACTCGCCATTTTATCTTCAAACAAGATACCGTCGTCTTCTACTTCTTCGGTGCCAACATAAATACCTGGTGTTAGTTTGTAGTCTTGTTTTTGTACTTCTTCTATTGAAGCGGCATAGCAGTAGCCGTCTATGTTGCTGTAGGTTGTATTAGATGCTGAAACAAGTTCAGCATGACAATCGGGATTGTTACGCCATGCGTGGTAAGTTTCAGCTACTTTATCAATATCAGCGTCTGTAAACACACGTAGCTTACGGCTTTCCATAGTTCCCATTTTACTGGTGTCTATAAATAATATTTCGTTGGTACGTTCACGGTGTTTGCCGTCTTTACCATCGCGGTTTTTACTTAATATAAAAATACAAGCAGGTATACCTGTAGTTAAAAACAATTTGTCTGGTAAACGTACAATACAATCAATCATACTATTGTTTACCATAAACTCACGTACGTTTTTCTCCCCTTTATTATTGGAAGTCATAGCTCCGTTTGCCATTACTACACTGGCTGTTCCTATATCGCTCAAATGACTCCAAAAAGTTTGCATCCACATAAAATTGGCATTACCATCGGTAGCAAATTCTTCTTTAGGTCCAAATAAGCGTGGGTCATTTTCAGGTAAGTCTTCTGGGTGCCATTGGCTTACATTAAAAGGCGGGTTTACAATAATAAAATCTGCTTTTAAATCTGGAAATTTATCTTGTAGTAAGGAGTCGCCTAAGCGTACATCAAAAGATAAATCGCGTAAGGCTAAGTTCATTTTACACAAACGTAAGGTACCATCATAACGCTCTTGTCCGTAAATAGAAATTTTACGTTTGTCGCCACCATGGCTTTCTAAAAACTTTAACGATTGTACAAACATACCACCACTACCACAAGCAGCATCAAAAATTTTACCTTCATAAGGTTCAATCATTTCTACCATCAAACGCACTATACTTCCTGGTGTAAAAAATTGTCCAGCACCTGAACCTTCCGCCAAAGCGAATTTTCCAATGTAGTATTCATACACACGACCTAAAACATCGCTTTCAGGATTTTCTTTTTGTGATAACTTAGGATTAGAAAGTAAGTTAATTAAACCACCTACTTGTCGGGCTGTTAATTGACTTTTTACAAAAATACGTGGTAAAATTCCTTTAAGGTCTGGTCTACTAACTGCTAAAGTCGCATCCATAACATCAAAGGCATCATCAACAATAACTTTAATATTGTCTTGCTCTGCATTGGCTTTTAAGTATTCCCAAGTCGCTTCTTTTGGAATGATATATACATTTTTAGACAAATACTCATCTGCATCTTCTAATACATAATTGATTTCTTCGTCGTCTGAAGTAAAATAAGTGGAATTTTTATCGTGAAGTAAAGTTGTTAGTTCTTCTCTTCGCATTTCATATCGTTCCGACATGTGCTTTAAGAAAATCATTGGTAATACATAGTCTTTGTATTGATTTTCAGCAACTGCGCCTCTTAGTTCGTTAGCGGCTTTCCAAAGTTCTTGTTCAAAATTGATATCGGCTTTTACGGTATTTTTACTCATAGTGTTTTTAAAATCTTGTAGTCCCAAACTTACCAATTTAAAACTGTACCCACAATAGGTATTTCTACCTGTTTTTGCCTGTAAATTTCTCTTGGTATTCTATTTCGGTAAATATAAATAAAGGGGTTGAGATGGTTTTACGGTTTTCCGTACTTATGCTTACGGTTTTGAAAAATTAGGTTCATTAAATAGTAAATAAGAATAAAAAGAGTTTAAAATGATACTGAAATTAGTTCAAACACATAAATCTATTTTCTAAAAACGCTCAGACAACGTCAAAATAAAAGTCTAAAAAAGTATCGGGAAGTTCTAAAAACCTATCGGGAAGTTCTAAAAATCTATCGGGAAAGTCTAAAAACCTATCGGGAAAGTCTAAAAACGCATCGGGAAGTTCTAAAAACATATCGGGAAAGTCTAAAAACGCATCGGGAAGTTCTAAAAACCTATCGGGAAGTTCTAAAAACGCATCGGGAAGTTCTAAAAACGTATCGGGAACTTGATAAAACGCATCAGGAACTTGATAAAACATATCGGGAACTTCTAAAAACCCTCCGACAACTTCTAAAAACTCTCCGACAAAGTCTAAAAACCCTCCGACAAAGTCTAAAAACTCTCCGACAAAGTCTAAAAATGCTCCGACAACTTCTAAAAACCCTCCGACAAAGTCTAAAAACTCTCCGACAAAGTCTAAAAACCCTCCGACAACTTCTAAAAACTCTCCGACAAAGTCTAAAAATGCTCCGACAAAGTCTAAAAACTCTCCGACAAAGTCTAAAAACCCTCCGATAACTTCTAAAAACCCTCCGACAAAGTCTAAAAATGCTCCGACAACTTTATAATACCCATCGGGAACTTGATAATACGTAGATTGTGAGCAGTTTTTTTTTGTTGAAAGTGGAAGTGTTTGGGATTTACGATTTGGGATTTGGGATTTACGTGAAGTAGTTTGTGGTTAAACTTTGCGGAAGTGGTTTGCGTGAGATGCTTTCAGCATGACAAAATTGAGGGTAAGATTGTGGAAGTTGATTGTGACACCCCTAAAGTCCCCTCAAGAGGACAATTCCTACGAAGACGTTTACTTTAAAATCTTATTTTCAATCTCTAACAAAATTCTATTAGAAGGATTCTAACTTTGATAGCTTGTTCCGATTTCGTAAGGACATTAGGGATGTAAGATTAGTAATGAATAAGATTACGTGAGATGCTTTCAGGATGACAAAATTGAGGGTAAGATTGTAGAAGTAGATTGTAAATAAAACACCCCACCCTACGGGCACCCCTCTAAAAGAGGGGAATAAAATCCGTGAAAATCCCTCACTACAATCCGAAATAAAAAAAAATCCGCTACATCCGCGTTCCTATCTTATGTGAACTATTTTGAGCAAAGCGTCTTTACTCGCAATCCAACCTTATGTGCCTATGTGGTTAAAATTTACGATTATAGATTTGAGATTTACGTGAAGAATTATGTGGTTAAAAAACTTATATTTCTTATATGATTAAAATCCGCAATAATCCCTCACCACAATACAATCAAAAAAAATCTGTTAATTCTGCGTACCTATTTTAAATATTACACCTACGCTATCGGAATAACCAAATTAAACTTCGCACCTTCATTAGGACTACTCAAAACAGTTAGCGTGCCGTTTATAAGTTCTAAACGCTCTTTGATGTTTTTTAAACCAATTCCTTCTGATGTTTTGGATGTGTTAAACCCTACTCCGTCATCCGATACGGAAACATGAAGTTGGTTATCAATAGTTTCAATTTTTAATGTACATGCTTTGGCATTGGAGTATTTATTTACATTTAAAAATAACTCTTGAAGGATTCGGTACATATTGATTTTTATTAAGGAAGAAAACCTATTCCAGTCAATAAAATCTGTTATTTCAATAGTAAATTCTGTATTTGATATGTTATTATTTGATTTAATTAAATTGTCTAATAAATACGTAAAATCCGAATTATTAAAGTTGTTTTCAGAACTTAAATCGTGTGATAAAGTTCTAATTTCTCCTTCAATTTTTTGCAATTCTTTGACTAAAATTAATCGTTTGTCTTTCGAGTCGGTATCATCGTATTCATTTAAAAAACCTAAATTCAATCGGACACCATAAATCTGATTCATAATTCCGTCGTGCAATTCTTTTGAAATACGATTTTGTTCGTTTTGCTTAGCGTTGACTAATTCAATTTGGAAATCATTGGTGAGTTTAAACAATTCCTTGTCGGCAATATTTTTCTGCTCTAAAAGTTGCATTTCTTTTTTTGCAGCTGCTCTATGTCGGAAATAAAGTATCAATAAGAAAACAATAATCGAAATAATAATGATTAAAACTAAAACCAAGTTTCTATAAGACAACATCTTATTTTGATCTTCTACCTGACTGGTTTCAAATTCAATACGAGCGAATTTATCTCTACTTGCACGTTGCTTTTTGACTATACTATCACTAACACGAACGTATTCATTTTTATAATGTGTTACTTTTTTAGGATTGGTAAGAGCGAGAAAATTAAGTGTTTTTAATTCTTCATTCCCACTTTTCAATTGCTTAGACATCTGTAAAGCTTCGGTAAATAAAGCATTCGCTTTTACTGTATCTTTTGTCAGTAAATGATACTCGCCAAAGTTTATAATTTTATACAAATAACTTTGAGAATCATCCTTTTTATCTGAGAATTGAATAGCTAAATCAAAATGTTTTTTGGCTTCTTCGTAGTTGCCACTTTTCATTAATGAATAGGCTAGATTGCCATTAATTGTATGATAAAGTCCAGGTTTGTTTTTTTTAATATCTTCGGAAAGTATACTTTTTAAAGTTGAAACAGATTTAGAATACTGCTTCTTTTTATCATATATGTTACAAATATCAATTGTATTTATTAGGCTATAACAATAAATTTCTTCTAAGTTTAATCTCTCCTTTTGCATTTTCTTCAAAATAAATGAAGCCTGATTGAAATAACCTAAAGCTTTATTGTATTCTTCCAGTTCCGTATGATTAGAACCTTGTAAAGAATTACACATATACAAAAGTTCTAAATTGTCTACGTTTTTCAAGTATTTTAAAGACTTAATTACTTCAATTTCACTTTCAGTATAATTTCCTTCATAAAATAACAAATAGGCTTTATTATAATGTACTTTAGCTAAACGGTCATCATTTTTTATTAATAAATAAATTTTTTCAGACTGTTTAAGATAATAAAAAGCACTATCCTTATTTGTTTCTCTATAACAATCAGACATATAATACAAAGACCTTCCCATGGCAAAAGAATCTTTGGTTTGCTCAGCAATTTTATAGGCTTTTTTTGTTAATTGAAAAGATTTACGATTCTCTTTTAAAAAATAATATTGAGATGATAAGGACAATAATTTATTCATTTTAATAGAATCAACTTCTATATCATCAACTAGATTATTGATAGAATCTAAAAAAACTTGTTTATCCTTTAAAGATAAATAAATATAATCGTTGGAAGTAAATACATCATCTTTAATAACAAAATCATCTCTATCTTTTCTACAAGAAAAGATAGAGATGAGAATTAAAAAGAATAATTTTGAGTTTTTCAAAAATTTAAAATATTTTTTCTCAAAAATAAGAAATAAATATAGAATGAAAGAATAAATTAATCTCTTTTTATAGGTTTTACAGGCTCTCCATCTTCATTTCCTCTAGAAAGTGAATCCCCTTGTCTAGCATATATACTAAATGAGTCAAACTTTTGAACTTGTTCTGGTTTAGTGTAAGTTTCTTCACTGTCTGCAGAACAAGAAGTTAACATTAAAGCAATAGCAATCGTAGCAATAAAAGAATAAGTTTTCATAATTTAATTTTTTTAATTTAACATTAGTAGTTGTTTCTTGATATGTCAAAATTAAAAAATGAAGTATGAAATAAACTACAAAACACTAGTCTTTAAGCAATTGACAGCCTCAAACTAGTAACTAACCTATTTTTAAATGTAAGTGACTTTTTTTTTTCAGAATTAGCCAATTCTTTTAATAATAGCGTCAATATTTTCTCTGTAGGTTCTTGAGAATGGGATTTTATGAATATTATCAAAAAGGAAGCAGTCGAATTTTCCTAAGTTTATTCTAGTAACAAATTTAATATTTACAATGTAACTATTATGTACTCTAAAAAAGTAAAAAGGCAATTGTCCTTCAAAGAATTTCATCGTTTTAAAACCTGAAATAACTTTACCACTTTGCAAATAAAAATCGGTAGTATTATTATCTGCTTTTAAATAAATAATATCATCTAAAGGAATAAAATGATAATCGCCGTTAGATTTAATACATAATTTTTCAATGGAATTATCTTTATAAAACTTAATGAACTTTAAAACTGATTTTCTCAATTCGGATTCAAGAAATGGCATCAATACATAATCCATAACTCCGTGTTTCAAAGCTTTATAAGCATGAGCATCCGTATCATTCAAGGCTATCACATACGGTAACTTTTCTAAATACTGCTGAATATTTAATAGTAAGTGCAACGGAATTTCATTAGAAAAATGAAAAAATATTAGTTGTGGTTTCTTCTCTAAAATTAAATCTATCGCGTTATCATATGTAGTACTAACTCCAACACACAACAATTCATTGAACTCAAGAAATCGGTCACTTTCTTGAGTTAATGTTTCAGTTGCATCAATTATTATATAGGATATTAACACGATTTAATTAAATTTGATGCAATTTACCACCATTTAACAATACGATTTTACGGTTTTTAGGACAAATACTTACGGTTATGAATAAATTCAAGAATTTAACAATTTTAGTAGTTGACGATCATCCCTTTACTTCGGATGCTTATATCAATTTGATTTCTAAGAAAAAAACAGATCATAATTATAATTTTTTAAAAGCTACAAATTGTGAAAAGGCCTTTAAAATTTTAGAAATAATGGTGAATAAAGAAAAAAATATTGATATCGCTTTATTAGATATTAATTTGCCTCCCTATGAAAAAGAGAAAATTTTATCTGGCACTGATTTGGCGATACTTATCCGTGAAAAATTTCCTAAATGCAAAATTGTTATGCTAACGATGCATAGCGAACATCTTATCCTAAACAAAGTGTATAAAACTGTAAATCCAGAAGGGTTTATTTCAAAAAACGATATTGATTTTAGTACTTTTCCTGATATATTTTTTAGAATTAAAGATGGCGAAAAATATTTTAGCCCTACAATTAATAAATCTTTTCAATCCTTATTAAGCAATACCATTAAATGGGATGAGATTGATACACAAATTATAATATTACTTGAAAAAGGAATTCAAACTAAAGAAATTCCAAATTATATTGACGTTTCATTAAGCAGTATTGAAAAGCGTAAAGCCAATATTAAAAGGCAATTAGCCGACCAAAAAATTACAGATGAAGAACTAATAAACATCTGTAAAACGTTAAAGTTGATATAAAAGTTCAAACCGTAAACATTAGTCAAAAAAACCGTAAAATAAGATATAAGTAAAGAGTAACTTTATAATTATTTCTTAGTTATGGCTGTTGGTATTTACATTTCTGGACTAGAACACGCTACAGATAATGAAACTGTAGAGAAATATGCGGCTCGATACGTAAAAGAACTCGAGAATGCGACTTTCGATAATTGTTATTATACCAAAATTGAGAAAATTTACTACACAACCAATCAAAGCAGTTTGGTAATTCATATTTTTGAACATCCAAAAAACACCGACAAATCTGATACCGACAAACTCGTGTATAAATTATACGATTTTGAATACAGTGAACAACTTAACCAGAACTTTCAAAACAAAAACTTATTGTTTAAAAATAGTTGTTTGCTACTTTTAGTTATTAGAAGATTCCCTAGACTCATCATTAATTTATTTAAAAAATCAACGTATCAAAAAGGCGGAAAAACAGCTTATATGTTTATTATATTTTTGATCATGTCTTTGGCTGTTTTATCATTATTACCTTTGTTATTACTATCACTTGACAATACTTTTATAGTAGAAAACATAGCTACTTTAGGTTCAAAAAGTAATTTAAATCTAATTATAAAATACGGGATCATTCTTACGGTAACTTTTATGTTATTTATGCCCGAATCGAATATTATACTCACAAAAATTGCTGCCGAATTTTTTACGATGGACAGCTATATTCAAAGTAAAAAACAAATACACCATGTAAAGCATAATTTAGAGGAGTTAATGGCATTCATCGTTACACAAGAAGGAAATGAGAAAATACATTTTCATACCTATAGTTTCGGAAGTATTATTGCTTTAGATACGCTATTCCCAATAGATTCTGAACCTTCAAAAAACATTAAAAACCAAGTTAATTTATTAGTAACCATTGGTGCTCCGTATGAATTTGTTACGAAGTATTACCCTCATTTTTTAGAGAACAGAAATGACCAAATGACCAAAAAAATACAATGGATTAATGTGTATTCTTTGGTAGATGCCTTTGCAAGTAACTTCAGATACGATAATAAAGCTGGTGAAGCCAATTTCGGTATCTTAAACAAACAAGAAATACCAATAAATATTAACTACGAAATTACTCAAAAAACAGATTATTATGTATTTGATTTTTTAGGTTTAAAACAAACTTATATGCATGAATCGTATTGGGATGATTCTAATAACGGACAATCTTGTACTAAATTAATTTTCTTTAAAATGAGGGAAATTGGACAATGGTCTGCCGCATAAAAACAACATCTATAATCTCACTAAAATTTCATATATTTGAGTAACTTAAATTAATTCAAATTATGTTAAATCAAATATATGACACCTGCGAATTCATTAAAAATAAAACCAATTTCATTCCAGAATACGGAATTATTTTAGGTTCGGGTTTAGGTGATTTTGCTGAAGACATTAAAATAGAATTCACCTTGCCTTATGAGGAAATTCCAAACTTTCCTGTTTCAACCGTTTCGGGTCATAAAGGTGCTTTACTTTTTGGAACTGTTGGAACTAAAAAAGTAATGGCCATGCAAGGTCGCTTTCATTACTATGAAGGCTATGATATGAAACAAGTTACATTCCCTGTTAGAGTAATGAAACATTTGGGCATTACAAAACTTATAGTTTCTAATGCTTCAGGAGGTGTAAATTCAAATTATAAAGTGGGTTCAATTGTCATCATCACCAATCATATTAATATGATGCCCGAACATCCCTTAAGAGGCGCTAATGATGAAAGAATGGGACCGCGATTTGTAAATATGAGTGAGCCATACAGTCATCACATGATAGCCAAAGTAAAAGAAATTGCCAAAACCAACAACATTGAAGTCAAAGAAGGTGTTTATGTGGCCTTACAAGGTCCAACTTATGAAACACTTTCAGAATATAAAATGATAAAAAATATTGGTGGAGATTGCGTAGGAATGAGTACCGTTCCCGAAGTTATTGTTGCCCGACATATGGATTTAGAAACTTTCGGAATTTCTGTAATTACAGATATGGGTAATGAAGAAAATATTGAAACCGTTTCCCATGCTGAAGTACTAAAAGCAGCAAAAATGGCGGAGCCAAATGTGAGGTTGTTGATTAGAGAATTGATTAAATTGTATTAATATTTGGGATTTACGATTTGGGATTTACGTGAAGAACTATGTGGTTAAACATTGCGGAAGTGGTTTGTGTGAGATGCTTTCAGCATGACAAGTTTGAGTGTAAGATTGCGGAAGTGGTTTGTGATTAACTATTTAC
>NZ_JAANOQ010000001.1:0-459533 GCF_011305415.1 Flavobacterium bernardetii | reverse complement strand
TACGATTTGGGATTTACGATTTACGGGAAGCTCTATGTGGTTAACCATTGCGGAAGTGGTTTGCGTGAGATCCTTTCAGGATGACAAGTTTGAGGGTAAGATTGCGGAAGTGGTTTGTGATTAACTATTTACGATTTGGGATTTACGATTTACGGGAAGCTCTATGTGGTTAACCATTGCGGAAGTGGTTTGCGTGAGATCCTTTCAAGATGACAAACTATACGCATAGCTTTTGATAACTATTTTGAGCGAAGCGTCTTTATGCGCAATACAACATAAAACCTATGTGGTTAACAATTTGGGATTTACGATTTGGAATTTACGTGAAGAACTAAGTGGTTAAACATTGCGGAAGTAGTTTGTGTGAGATGCTTTCAGCATGACAAGTTTGAGGGTAAGATTGTGGAAGTGGATTATGAGATTCCTCCTAAGGTCGGAATGACAAACTTTACGCAAAAAAAAATCTTTAGATTTTCAAAAATCCGCGGAAATCCCTCACCACAATCTAAACAAAAAAAAAATCCGCTACATCCGCGTACCAATCTTATATTCCTTAATTTTTCTTATATGACTTATATGTTTAAAATTATTATGGAAGTAGTTTGCGTGAGATGCTTTAAGTATGACAAACTAAATGTTAATTGTTAGCCACGAATTTTCGAATTTTTCGAATTAAAAAATCTTAAAGATTTTAAACTTTGCGACTTTGCGTGAGATGCTTTCAGGATGACAAAAATGAGTGTAAGATTGTGGAAGTGATAACGAGATTCCTCCTACGGTCGGAATGACAAACTTTACGAAAAAAAAAATCTTTAGATTTTCAAAAATCCGCGGAAATCCCTCACCACAATCCAAACAAAAAAAAAATCCGCTACATCCGCGTACCAATCTTATATTCCTTAATTTTTCTTATATGACTTATATGTTTAAAATTATTATGGAAGTAGTTTGCGTGAGATCCTTTCAGGATGACAAACTAAACGCAAAACAAAATCCTTTCAATCCTTTCCATCTGCGTGCAAAAATAAACTTCGTGGCTTTGCGTCTTTGTGGCAAGAAAAAAAATCTATTCCAAAACTTCTATTCGTATTGCTCTCAAGAAATCTTCACCAGCTGGAAGATGATTAATTCCTTCTTTATCTTCTAAATTTCCATTATGATTTCCATTATCGGCTAAACCACTCCAAGGTTCAATACATAAAAAAGGAGCGTTTTGTTTGGTCCAAATTCCTAAATAAGGAAAATTATCAAAATTTACTTTTAAAATATTTTTATCCTGATATTTCAAATTAACTTCATTAGATTTTAAGTGTTTAAAAACTAAAGCATCTTTATCAAACAAACTATAATTTAATTGTATCGTATTATTTTCTGTTTCAACTAATGTTCTTTTATCATTAAAACTTTCATTTTCTAAATGATTTGTTTCAAAAATATCAGAGTTGTTAAATTGTAATGAATGATTTTCAAAATTTCCTTCAATTGCAAAAGCTGGATGCGCTCCAATAGAAAACAACAACTCATCATCAGATTGATTTCTAACAAAGTATTCAATTACTAATTCATTATTCATCAAAGTATATGCTAAAAACAACTTAAAATCGAATGGGTAATTTACTTTAGATTCCTCCGTTTCATTTAATTCGAAAATGACTTGAGAATCGCTTCTTTTTTCAAAGGAGAATTCCATATTTCTGGCAAAACCATGTCGTGGTAACTGATACGAATTTCCATTATAAGTAAAACTATCATTCTTCAAGCGACCAACAATTGGAAATAAAACGGGTGAGGTTTTATTCCAATAGGTTTCATCTACTTGCCAGATGTAGTTTTTGTTGTTTTTAACCAATGAAATTAATTCGGCACCCAAAGTGCTAATAGTTGCCGAAAGTTGCGAATTTGAAATAGTAACTATCATTTTATTCTTCTGAAATACCTTTCCAGGTTCTTATTACTCTTGACATAAAAAACATTCCTGCAAAAATAAATACAATATTTAAACAAAACATAGTTGTCATATTATCTTTAAGGAAAATATAATGTGGATCATTATAGTATTCCATATTTTCTAAATAAGCATTAAGTCTATTTTGATAACTCTCCATATAAGTTAAATATACGGTTGGAATAAATCCTCCAAATAACCAAATAATTAAATTCAACAACACCATTGTTTTACTTTTAGTTTTCTTAGCTATTACGACACTGAAAAATAAGCCAACAACTACTAAAAAACTTATAATTACTATTATTGGATACGTAAGAAACTCTCTTAAAACTCCAGAAATAATTCCGATTACGATATTAAAAATTCCATAACTAACTAATGCAATTAACCAACTTTTACCAGAAGTAACTCGGAAAGAAAAAATCAACATTGAAAATCCAAAAACACAATAAAACAAAACTAAAATTGGTTCTAATTGGAAAACTGAAGAAGTATATGCACCAGAAATTTGACGATAATTATCTTTAAGAATATTGTGCTCAATGTAATATGTTGAATATGTTTTATCTGGTTCTGCATAACCATAGTCATATTTAGAATATGGTTCTGTATAATTCTCTTTAACTATAGATGATTTTGGATTTATTAATTCGTATTTCTTAAATTCAGGATAATTATAAGTGATAGTAAACCATTTATCCTCCGTTAAATTAGTTAAAAGTTTATGTTCTTTTAAAATTTTAAAATAATTTCTCATCAACTTTTTCACTTCAAAAGTATTGTTTGTCGCTAAAAATTTTCTGATTTTTAATTCTCTAAGCGAATCTTGTTCACGAGAAAATAAACTAAATTCCGCTACATTTCTATTGATTAATGCATATGGCGAATACTTTTTACCTAAAATGGTAACATAATCTAGATAAACTCTTTCTACTGCTTTATATTCTCCATTAACATTTGTATCATTTAAAACGGAACGAGCGGAATCAATTTCAGCTTCTTCAAAGCTTCCATCAATAAAAAATTCGGCGCTAGAAATGGTTTCACATCTTTCTTTGGCAATTTCTTCACTTATATAATTTCTTTTATGTAATTGTTTTCCAAATTCAAATGGAAAGTAAAACATACTTAATAATAGTATGATAATCACAATTTGAATCCACTCGAAAAACAACGCGTTTTTACTTTTCGTATAAAATCTTTTAAAAGAATTGTTTTTAAAATAACTTACTAACCAAAGAATAAGTATAATTAAAGAAATTAATGCCGAAAAACTAAAAAACGTGAAGTCAAAATCAGAGTCATAATATTTAGTGAAATCGAGAGTTCCATCGGCATAACCGATAAAAAAGTAAATTAAGTTTAAAAGTACTCCAATAATTAGCATTGGAATAAATTTGGTGTTCCATAATAATGGATATTTTAGCAATAATTGCTTTTGAATGTTTTTAAACATGCTCTATTATTTTACGAAAAATCTTCGGGTTGAGTTAGTAATATTTCTTAAGTAATTGATTTCTATTTGCTCGTTTATAAGTGTTTTCATAAACATAGAAATAGTAACTTCAATTGGGAAAGTAGCAATTAAAGTTCCTCCGTTTTGCTCTAATGAAATAAGATTGATTTTAGCCAATTTTTCATTTAAAACACTTATGGTTTCGGCAGTTTCAAACTCAACAATAAAATGTTTTTCTTCTGCTTTGTCTTCTTTCAAATTACGTTGTACACCTTGTTTTAAAAATACTACTTGATTAGAAGTTTTCTCCACTTCATATAATTGTTGAGAACTCAACACAATGGCAATTGGTCGGAAAGGCGAATTGGCAATGTTTCTGAAATCATCTAAAACCGTTTGTTGTGCCAAAATATCTAAATTAGCCAAAGGTTCATCTATTAATAAGATCTTTGGTTTACGAAGCAACATTCTGGCTAATTCAAAACGCATTTTATATCCTGAAGATAAGCCGTTCCAATTGTAACTTCTGAATTTTCTTAAGCCTAATCTCGTAATTACTAAATCGACCACCAAATTATTTTCTTCTGGTTTATAGCCGTAACAACTTGCTGTAAACTCTAGGTTTTCATACATACTTCCGCGCCAAGTATCCGTTCTTTGCGGAATGTAAACTAATTTAGTTCTTAAATCGAATAAATCAGAATACTCAAATTTGTAATTTATATTTCCCGAAGTTGGATGTAATTCTCCACAAATACTTCGCAATAAAGTGGTTTTTCCATTTCCGTTTTCGCCCACTAAACCAATAATTTCTCCAGATTTAATATCTAAATTAATTGGACCTAAAGCAAAATTTGAATTATAAACTTTTTTAAGATTGTCAATAGAAATAATCGTATCGTGAGGTTTAATCTCTTTTGAGGCTAAAGCAAGATGTAAATTATTTAACAAATCATTCAATTTTCCTTTTACTTCTGTTGACGTTTCATTGGTATCGTACCAATTTAAAAATTGAATAGTTTGTTTGTAATGGTGAATATCTTCTGTATCTAACGTAAAATCGATGATACGCTTAATTACTTGTGGATAATTTTCAAACTGAAATAATTCTTGTACTTCAGCAAATTGTTTTTCAAATATTGTCATATACTATTTTGTAAATTCTCTTTTTAATATTCCATAATGTGCTGAACTAATAAATTCATTATTCCAGAAGAAATTCTCCACAAAATGCGCTTCTTTTCTGAAACCATTTTTCAATAAAACTTTTTCTGAAGCGAAATTATTGGGGTCAATAACCGCTTCAACAGAGTGAAATCCGGCAGTATTAAAAGCGTAATTCACCATCGTATTTACCGCTTCTGACACATACCCTTTTCCATCATATTCTGGCAAAACCATATAACCAATTTCGGTACGATAATTTTCGGGTTGGACTCTATAAAATCCCATAAAACCAATTATTGTATCGGTATCTTTTAAGCAAACGCCCCAATTAATATCGGTGTTTTCATCAATTTTTGAGTTCATCATTTGAATCATAGCCAGTGCCTCTTCTTCAGTTTGTAAAATCGGTCGTGGTATGAATTTCATTCTTTCTGGATTACCTCTTATTTTAAAAACTTCCGGAGCATCCGAGTCTTTAAGTCGTCTCAAAACTAATCGTTCCGATTCTAAATTTGGAAAGGGTTGAAAATTTATGGTAAGCATGATATTTTATGTTTATAATGACTAATTGATTTTTTTTTAACCGCAAAGCTCGCAAAGATTTTCGCAAGGCGCGCTAGGATTTTTTTATTTTTAAAATTTATATAATTTCTTTAATCTGTGTTGTAAATCTTTTTACTTGACTCTTTTTACTTTTACTTGGCTCTTTTTACTTTTTACTTGGCTCTTTAATAAAACCAATTGCGTTGTCTTGACTTTTACTAAAAAATAACACCATACAAATGGCGCCAATTGTGGCTAAAAGCATATCAGATTGAGTGTCCCAAACGTAGCCTTGGGTGCCTAAAAAAGCATCTCCTCCATCTCCAGTACAAATAGAAACCCACCATTCTATCCATTCATAAGCGGCGCTAATTGCCAAACAAATGGAAACAATTATAAAATTGAAAAAGCTTTGATTTGCAATCACATTTTTTCTAATGAATAATTCGCGTACAATCATTGCTGGTACGAAACCTTGAGCAAAATGTCCCACTTTATCATAATTGTTTCTGGTTTGATCAAAAGTTTCTTTTATCCAATCGAATAAAGGAACTTCGGCATACGTATAATGACCACCAATAAACAATATGATACAATGTAGTAAAATGAAAAAGTAGGTGTAATTTGTAAATTGGAATTTTTTAAATGTAAACACCATTATTAAAAGCCCAATAATTGCGGGCACTACTTCTAAAAACCAAGTGAAATATTCTTTTGGATGAATGGCAGAAACGGCCAATCCGACAAGGAATAAAACCATGTATATTTTTAATGTATTATTTTTAAACATATATTTTTTTTTAAACACAGATTGAAGAAATTCTTATAATTTATATGTTTTTTAACCGCAAAGTTCGCAATGATTTTCGCAAGGCTCGCTAGGGTTTTTATTTTTAAAATTTATATGATTTCTTAAATCTGTGTTGATACAATCTATTTATTTTTTAACCGCAAAGTTCACTAAGATTTTCGCAAGGCGCACTAGGGTTTATAATTTTATAATTTCTTAAATCTGTGTTGTAACGCTTTACTTGGCTCTTTTTACTTGGCTCTTTTTACTTTTTACTTGGCTCTTTTTACTTTTTACTTGGCTCTTTACTTGGCTCTTTACTTGGCTCTTTCAACAACTCCTCTACTTCTTTTTCACGTTTGATGTCGTTTAAAATCCAATTTAATTCTGGATCGATGTTGTTTTTTCGGTCTTCAATAGTTGGATTTATTTCTTTATCTGGAAAAATTCCTCTTCCTTCAATATCCGTTTTACCATTGGCGCTAACTAACGCTAATCCGATTCGTAAATTGACTTTACTATTGGGTAATTGTACCATAGGCATTTGTGCTGCGACGGTTCCATTATAGGCTCCTCCTGTTTCTTCGCCAACAAAAAAGGCACGTTTCGTTGATTTTAAATTAGATGAAATAACACTTGATGCTGAAAAACTTCCTCCGTTGATTAATACATACACTTTACCTTTAAAATTGTTTGGTTTAGGTTGACTTATTTTGGAATATTTTGTGCTAAACAAATATTTATCGTCTTCTTTTCGTACCTTAAAATAATTGATAGAATAGAAAAATGGAGCACCTAATATTTTAAAAAACTTTACTACTGGTCCGCCACCTTTAAAATAATCGACATGTAATTTACTGGTTCTAGAAACCACTTCATAATCGTCAATAAAAACAAAAGGTTCGTTGGCTAAATAGCCATATAAATCACCAATTTCAAACAATCTTCCTCCTGGATTATTGCGTAAATCGATAATTAAATTTTTAGTATTGGCAACAGATAATTTATTAAATGATTCTTCATAAAAATCATGCGAATTTCCGTTGTTAAATTGTTTGATGGTCATTAAAGCTGTAGTACTATCATTTTCGATAAACTTTAATTCTCTTGTAAACGTTTTCGTCTCTTTATTAAATCCGTATTTGCTATTGAACTTTGCTTTTTCTTTAGTTTCTTTTTTAGACAATTTGATTTTATCTTCTTTAGAATTCGTCCCGAAAGTATCTCGTTTCACAACAAAAAGAGAATCTTTATCGTCTAATTTAAGAAGCAATTTTATACTATCTTGCATTTTTCCTTTATCTAAAGTATAAAAAGCTCCAAAACTTTTGCCTAAATATCGGTTGAAAAATGTAGTATTATAACCATCCGAAGCAATTCTTTTTTCAAATATTGGAATTAAATCAGCTGGTTTTTCATTGTTTATAGCAACCACTTCTGTCATTTCATTAATTTGAAAACGAGAACGGTTTTTTGTAATAAAAAGTTTGTTTTCGATATACTCAAAATCGAATTGCGAAAAAGCAGATTTTCCTTTTTTCTTCAGCAGTTTTTGTTCTTTTTTGGACAATTTTTCCAAACTTGGTGAAATACCTAAATGCCCTTGTCCAATTGTTTTAACAACTTGACTCAACTCTTTGTAAAAAGCCAATCCAGTCATTGGTTTCTTTATGGATTCTTTTAAACTGTCAAATTTAAAATCTAATTTTTCTTTAGAAATGTACCAATATAATTTTGGGTGTAATTGCTTTAGTTTTTTATACGAGAAATCAACATCACTTTGCAGTTTATCAACAGGAATGGGTTGTGATAAGCCTTCATTAAATTGTTTTATAGATTGGCAAGATAGAAGTAATGAAACGCTTGTTAGTAATACCAGTTTCTTCATTTATGAACTTTGTTTGTTTGGATTAAACAAATCTAACTAAAAAAAACATCATATCCATAACGAAGAATCATAATACAAACTACAAATAGAAATATTTTTCTAATAAAGAGATTTCCTTTTAAAATGGCCATTCGAGAACCAACTATGCTTCCAATTACGTTAGAAACCGCCATAATTATAGCAATTTCTATAATATAATTTCCTTGAGAAATGAAGACATACAAAGCTGAAATATTGGTCACACAATTGATTACTTTCGCATAAGCCGAAGCTTCTAAAAATTCGAAACCTAATAAAGCTACAAATCCTAAAACTAAGAAACTTCCTGTTCCAGGACCTAAAAAGCCATCATAGAAACCAATAATTATTCCTAATAAGAATCCGAAAAGGTATTTTTTATTTTCTGTAAGTTTTTTTGTGGAAATGGAACCAAAATCCTTTTTCTTAAAGGTATAAATGGCAATCGCAATTAATAAAAAAAAGATAAATGGTTTGAGAATATTGACATCGATACGGCTGACTAATTTCGCACCTATAAAAGAAAACACAAAAGAAGTAATAGCAGTAATTACGAGTAATTTCCAATTGAATTTTACGCGTTTAGCATATTGAACCGCTGCGATGGAAGTTCCTGAAAGTCCGGCAATTTTGTTGGTTCCAAAAGCGGTTGGTATGGTTGAATTTGGAAATAAAATCATAAACGCTGGAAATTGAATTAAGCCACCGCCGCCAACAATAGCGTCAATAAATCCAGCAAAAAGAGATGCGATTCCAATTATAATTAATATAGAAATGTCGTGTTGGGCAAAGAGTTCGAGTAGGTTCATTTAAAAGATGCGATAACCAAATTTAACGCCACAATATAGGTTTGGACGGATAAAATTTCCTGTTTTATTAATTTCATTTTCAATTTGTGTAGCGCCATGATATTCATCATTCAAAATACTGTTGGCTTCTTCAACAGTCAAATTAGATTTGGAACTTGTAAATCTAATTCCTAATCCAACATAAAAATCGTAAAACAAATGTTTATTAAAATCATGACGTTGAAAATATTTTACAGAAATAGCGTGTATTTTTCTTGAAATTCTATATTCTTTATTAACCAAAGTGGTATTAAATTTTATACTATCATACGTATCATGGCTGAAGTTTTTATATAAATAATCAATTCCTAAATAATCAGTTACTCCGTTTTCATTTGTATACCCTTTAAATTTTATAATCGGATTAAAAATAAATCCTTTTACATTTGGTTTGATATTATAATTTTCAATAGTATTTACATATTTTCCAAATTCTAAATTAACCGTAAAATCATCAAATGGTTTTTCGATACCAATTCTTATTGAAGAACCGTCCCAAGGATCAATTAAGTGTGTGGAAGAGATGGTAAATGAAAGCTTTTCATTATTTGAGAAATTATCTTGCGAAAAAACAAAAACTGAATGAAGTAAAAGAAGGGCGAATAGTTTATTTATCATTTAAATTTATTTCTTCTTCAAAATTACTGCATTAATTAAAGCAACTACAATTCCAAATGGGAAAATTTCCATATATGTAAGTAAAACGACTCCAATTGGTGACTTATACATTTCTTTATATTCTTCCATTTCGGCTTTTTTAGCCACTAATTCTTCTGGTGGTGTTTGCTTTAAGGCTAAATCACAATAATGTTCCATGAAATTTGGAAAGAAATTATAATAAATGATTAACCAAACTAAAACATATATTGTTGAAGTAATAAAAACAATACCTAATCCACATAAAAACGCTTGACCTAATGTGATGGTATTATTATTTTCCTTTCTTAATTTTAGAACACCTAAAACAATGAAAGTGTAAGCTAATATCATAGTAAACATGCCTAAAAAAATACTTACCGTTTTTTCAGGATGCAACTTCATATATACTGTCATGGAAGACATAACTATTGAAGCAGCAATACCTCCTAAAATTCTATATTTTAAAATAATTTTGTTCATAATTTTATTATTTTAGGTTGAATTTCAAATATAATGAATACTTGATAATATTAAAACCTTTTAAATAAATAAAATTTACAACACTAAGGTAAGTCTAAAAAAAAAGGCACTATTTCTTAAATATCACAAAAAAAAACTACCTATAATATACAAGAGGAAAAGTAAATTATTTTTATTTACTATAAAAAACTTCTAAATCTCTTTTTTTCATGATTCTGTTTTCTCGCAATTTCATCTTCACTTATATTCAATGCTTTATAAATTGAATGAATTTTATGATTCGAATTATCAATATATGCGATTACAAGATTTGTTTTAATATCAACATCAATTATGTTATTTTTTGAATCTGTAATTTGATGTTTTGTATGCATAAAATTCAGTGGATCAACCTTGTATTTCAAACATAATTCTGAAATTATATTACTAAATTCTTTCGGTTCATCATTAAAAATATAAACACCAAGAAAAAAAGTATCGTTTAAAAAATGAAGTTCTAATTTAATTTTATGTTTATATATTTTTCTTTTATAAAAATAAATATAATAATTGTCTACATCTTTCTTTTGGTACTTAAAATGCGGACGTCCTAGTTTTTTTTTGATTTGACTTGAAGACAATCCAAAATCTAAATTTATTCCAAAACCAATCTGTACATCTGAAATAAAATTTTCTTTAACTTTTATATTGTTTTTATACAATCGATCAAGATAATCATATTGACTGCTTATAGTATAATAATACCATTCTCTATCATAATGAAATAAATTATTATGGAAATTAAGTTTATTAAAAATTCTATTCAGCATAAATCGATGAGATTATTATATGATCCGATTTAGAATCTATAATAGGTTAAATTAAATCCTTCCTTTATAATTACAAAATTTTGTTTTATTGCCTCTAATCATGAATGATTTGAAGAAAATTATAAACCAATTCATAACTTTTTCTATGAAAAATTACATCAATAAAAATACTTTTTCTAATTAAATCTCAATTACGGATAAACCGTAATAAATGTTAAAATTACAAGCAATAAGAATCCAAAACATCTAGAAATATCAATCGAAATCTTACTATTAGCTAGGCAAATTTGTTTGGTAATGGTGATCAAAAAAAAGGTTTTCATTTTAAAAACAAAAGGAATGACTTTTATATTTTGTTTTCAGATTTAGGAAAGAATTTCAAAATAATTTCAGCTAATAATTCGCTTTTTACTTAAAGCGTTGAAGTATACTATTTTAGAAACATAATTTGATTCATACTTATTTATTACTTTCTCGAATTTAATAAAAATAAGTATTATGAAATAAGTATTGCTTCTTGTAATTCATCACTTGTAGGAACTTCAAACCAAGCTTCCATAAAATTAAAATCGCTTTCAGAAACTTCAAATTCGAAAGAGGATCCTTTTTCTTGATTGCGATTTTGAACTCTTTGCCAACGAATTTCTTTAGAAACATCTAAATAATGCAATTGAAATTCTATACCATTATCTAAAGCAAATTTTCTAAATTTTTCTCGATGGGATAACTTTGACAAACCTAAATCTAAGATAGCATCCGTCCCTGAATTTTCTAATTGAAGCATTAAATTTTGAATCATTGCTTCTGCTCTATCAATACGTTCCAAAAACCAATCTAAACCATCGGTTTCTTTTTTATCAGGCATAAACAAGGTTTTATTCCAAGTGTCAATTGAAAAAATAATTCCTTTATTTTGAGCTTTCAATTGGTTACAATAAGTGGTTTTTCCAGAACCTGTATTTCCAACAATTAGATGTATCATGATAAAAAATTTAGTTCAAATCTACAGAAATTTTCATTAAACCAAGCGTTCCAAAACACCTTTTCGTTTCACAATATTTTTATAATCCCATTGAATGACTTTCGATTTTTCAATCCAACGAATAATATCTTCTTTATTAATTTGAGATGCATTTGCATATCGAATAGAAGCATCTTTAAATTTTCCAGTTCCGATTTTCAATTCTTCTTCTTCAAAACTGGCGCCACTCCAAAATAGCAATCGCACACAATCTTTTAATTTATCGTAACCTACAATTGGATTACCTTCTAAAAACCAAACGGGATGCGCATGCCAAACTTTATTCTCTGCTTCTGGAAAGTTTTCCATAATTATTTCAGACAGAAGTGAACAAATTAGAAAACTTTCTCCAATTTGATTGTTATTATATTTTTGAATATCTGGATGCATAAATGAATTATTAAAAGATAATTAAGTAAAAACTAAGATACAAAATAGTTTTTAAGAACCATTTTTAAATATTAAATCTGGAAAAATATTTGGTTACAAACGAATAAAGATTGAAAAATAAAATATAAATCTAAAAAATACAAAATAATTAGAAAATAAATCTAAATTTTAATAAAATTTCAAATTTTATTATTATTAAATTTAAAAACTACACTATTTTAATTAAGTTTGTCAAACACTAATTTAAAAACCATGTTAAAAACAATTTGCATAGCCGGTGGCGGAATTTCAGGGCTTTATAGCGCTTTACAATTAAGTAAACTCAATTATAACATTATTGTTTTAGAAGCTTCTGAAACACATTGGGGTGGTCGAATTGAAACTACAGTTTTAGAAGATTTTGTAACCGAATGGGGTCCGATGCGATTTGAAACGCAATTGCAACCAAAATTCGGTAAACTTATAGACGATTTAAAAATTGAACTTGTTCCATTTACTGGTCCGAAAGCCAATCCATCACAATATCCACAGTATGACTTACCCTTACAAGAACAAAATTTAAACTCATTAGAATTATTGCGTAAAGGAATTTTACTAATGATGGGAAAAAACCCAAACAATCCGTTAGATTATGGTTGTCAAATTTGGATTGATGAGTTAACGGAAGACGATTTTCGAATCATGAGAAAAGAAGCCACTTTAAATGGAAAATTAATGTGGAAAATGGGATTTTGGAATGCTTTAAGTGAAGACGGAATTCTATCACATCAAGCTTTAATGAAAATTAGAGATACTGGTACATTTTACCACATGATTCCTGATAATTTAAATGCTATTGAATGGGTAATTTGGTGGTTACGAGCATTTAAAACAGAAGGTCAAATTTTAGCTACTATTAAAAAAGGCTCTAACGAAATTACCAAACAATTACTAATTAAATTGGAAGAACAACCAAATGTTACTTTATGTTCTGGTTCAAAAATTACAAAATTTGAAAATGCGTTTGATGATCAAATAGCAATTACTTATGTAAATAAAAACAAAGAAATAAATCTATTTGCTGATCATTTAATTTTAGCAATGCCACAATATCCATTGAAAAAATTAGCACACTTTCTTCCAGAAAATATTCAAAATCATTTGGATAGTGTAAATGGTTTTGCAATGACTAAAGTGTTTTTCATTATGGAAGAAGCTTGGTGGGAATATAACCAATCTCCGCAAGCTAGAGCCAACAGAATGCCAACTCGAGAAATACATTATTTTAGAAGATCCAAAACGAATGATAAAGATGGTTATGGTATGATTTTATTATATACCGATAAACCGGCGACCGAATTTTGGAATTATTATATTGAAAATAGAAATGAACACGAGTTTGCAGAAATTAATAAAAACGACGAAATTAAACAACAATTTGCCAATTTCATGTCGAAGGATATTTATCGTTCTTTGCAAGGAAATGAAGCCATGTCTGCAACAGGATTGCAATTAACCAAAGAAGCTGTTCTTAAATATTCTAACCAAACATTAGAAGAAATTAAACTTGATGTTGAAAAATCAATTGTTTCATATGGAATTAGAGATTGGTCTTGCGCTCCTTATGGCGCTGGAAATCATTGTTGGCGACCAGGCGTAAAATCATGGGAAGTTCAAGAACTTTTTAAAGCCTTTTCATTAAATAATTCAGAGCATAAAAATGTTCATATAATTGGTGAAGCGTATTCTGATTATACTGGTTTTATTGAAGGCGCTATTAATTCTTCAGATTGGGCATTAGAAGAAATCATGAGCAAAAAATTGGAAATTCAATTCAATTAATTATAAAATAAAAAAGCCTAACAGATTTTAACGTCTGTTAGGCTTTATTTTTTACTCTTGATTAAAAACCATTTTTATAGGCAACTGATAATAAACGGAAACAATTTTATCTTTATGTTTTGCTGGAGTAAAAACTGTAGAAATTGCTAATCTTCTAAAACCTTTGTAAATTGCTAAATCTAATTCGAATGAACCACTAGATTTAAGAAATTTATCAAAAACTAATTTTCCTTCTTTATTAATTACAAACTGAAAAAGGCTTGATATACTTAAAGTATCTTCAACTCCCGGCAAATACAATTGCACTAATTTTACAATTTTACTTCTTAAATAATTTGCAAAACAAGATTTATCTGCTCCTGTCGTTACTTCTAAATTTTTACAAGTTTCGTGAGTTGGAGAAATAAAATCATTATCTGGAACTAATTGCATACATATTTTTGATGGCAGAATATTATTATCCGTTGTATCCGTAAGATTTGTGTAATTTGTTTTTAAAATTGCAAGTCGTGAACTATAATAAGCATCAATTCTTGACTTTGTTTCAACAAATCTGTCATAAATCAACTTTCTATCTTTATCATATTTTTTATCACGAATGCTAGTATAAATATATTCTTTATGTTTTTCCAATAATTGAAATTTAGAAATTGCCTCTTCATAATAAGCAATATTTTCTTGATTTGTAACTACTATATTTTCGGCATTATTGGCTTTTGCATTAGAATTAAAAAATTCAATAGTTATTTTTTCTTGATTCAAATAACTTTGGAATATTGTTTTTAAGTCTTCATTTTTAAGTTTATCAATTAAACTTTCATTTGTTTGAGAAAAACCAAAAGTTGTAAGCATTAGTAAAAAAATAAAATTTTTCAAAATTTGTAATTTAAAGTTTAGTTTTCAAATATAAGAAAAATCCTAGCTTATTTAATTATTAGCTAGGATTTATAAAGGTTATTTTTCTTAAAAAGAAAAATTACTCTTGATTTCTAAAAACCAATTGATTATCGAAACAATCAATTAAAACTACTGAATCCGTTTTAATATTTCCAGCTAAAATTTCTTTAGACAGTTTGTTTAACACTTCACGCTGAATGACTCTCTTCACTGGTCGTGCACCAAATTCTGGTTCGTACCCTTTTTTAGCTAAATAGTCAATGGCTTCTTCAGTTGCTGTCATTGAAATGTGTTGCTGTTCTAACATTTTGAATACCGATTTCAATTGTAAACCTACAATTTGTTTAATATTCGCATTCGTTAATGGTGTAAACATTACAATATCGTCAATTCTATTGATAAACTCTGGTCGAACTGTTTGTTTCAATAATGCTAAAACCTCAACTTTTGCTAATTCCATTGCCGAATCGATACTACCTTTCAGATTTTCAAATTTCTCTTGAATAATATGACTTCCCATATTAGAGGTCATAATGATAATTGTGTTTTTGAAATCCGCTAAACGACCTTTATTATCGGTTAATCTTCCTTCATCTAATACTTGTAATAAAATATTAAAGGTGTCTGGATGTGCTTTCTCAATTTCATCTAACAAAATTACCGAATACGGTCTTCTTCTTACGGCTTCTGTTAATTGTCCGCCTTCATCATAACCTACATATCCTGGAGGTGCTCCGACTAATCGACTTACACTATGACGTTCTTGGTATTCACTCATATCAATTCGCGTCATCGCATTTTCGTCATCGAATAAATAGTCGGCTAACGCTTTTGCTAATTCTGTTTTTCCTACTCCAGTTGTACCTAAGAAAAGAAACGTTCCCAAAGGTTTTTTCATGTCTTGCAATCCGGCACGACTTCTTCGTACAGCATCAGAAATGGCTTCAATAGCTTCTTCTTGTCCGACAACTCTTTTATGTAATTCGTCTTCTAAATTCAGCAATTTTTCGCGTTCACTTTGTAGCATTTTCGTTACTGGAATTCCGGTCCATTTGGCTACAACATCAGCAATATCTTCTTGAGTAACTTCTTCTTTTATTAACGATTTTTCTGTTTGATTCTCTAATAATTCGATTTGTAATTCATCTACTTTCTTTTGTGCTTCGATGATTTTACCGTATCTCAATTCGGCAACTTTTCCGTATTCTGCGTCACGTTCTGCGCGTTCTGCTTCTAGTTTGAAGTCTTCAATTTGTTGTTTGTAACTTTGAATCGCATCAACAATATCTTTCTTCGATTTCCATTTCGCGTAAATTTCATTACGTTGTTCTTTCAATTCCGATAAATCGATATGTAAAACCTTTAATTTTGATTCATCTTTCTCACGCTTGATAGCTTCAATTTCAATTTCCAACTGCATGATTTTTCTATCCAAAACATCTAATTCCTCTGGTTTTGAATTGATTTCCATACGTAATTTAGAAGCCGCTTCGTCCATTAAATCGATGGCTTTATCTGGTAAAAATCGGTTCGTAATATAACGTTGTGATAATTCTACAGCTGCTATAATGGCGTCGTCTTTGATTCGCACTTTATGGTGTGTTTCATATTTTTCTTTAATACCACGTAAAATCGAAATGGCACTTTCTGTATCAGGTTCATCCACCGTAACTCTTTGAAAACGACGTTCTAAAGCTTTATCTTTTTCGAAATATTTTTGATATTCATCTAAAGTTGTGGCTCCGATCGCACGTAATTCTCCTCGTGCTAAAGCAGGTTTTAAAATATTGGCTGCGTCCATAGCGCCATCGCCACCACCAGCACCTACTAAGGTGTGAATTTCGTCAATAAAAAGAATGATATCTCCGTTTGCAGAAGTCACTTCTTTTACTACTGCTTTTAAACGTTCTTCAAATTCACCTTTGTATTTTGCTCCAGCAATAAGCGCACCCATATCTAAAGAATATACGACTTTATCTTTCAGATTTTCTGGTACATCGCCATCTACAATTCTGTGTGCTAAACCTTCTGCAATAGCGGTTTTACCTACTCCAGGTTCACCTACTAACATCGGATTATTCTTGGTTCTTCGCGTTAAGATTTGTAACACTCTACGGATTTCTTCATCACGACCAATAACAGGATCTAACTTTCCACTTTTGGCTAATTCATTTAAGTTTTTTCCGTATTTATTCAGAGCATCATACGTTTCTTCTGCTGAAGAGGAAGTTACACGTTCTCCTTTACGAAGTTCTGTAACAGCGGCTAGCAAATCTTTTTCGGTGACACCTTGATCTTTTAAAATTTGTGCCACTTTACTTTTCGATTTAAAAATAGCTAGAATGATGTGTTCGATAGACACGAAATCATCGTTCATTTTTTTCGCTAAAATGGATGCTTCATTTAAAGTGGAAGAAGCGTCTCGAGAAAACATAATGTCTCCACCAGAAACTTTTGGAAAACTCTGAATGGTGCTATCCAAAACTTTTTGAAACAAATCGACATTCACATTTACTTTCTTTAAAATAAAGGGTGTAACTGTTGCATCAACTTCCAAAATAGCTTTAAAAATGTGTTCGTTTTCTAGCTGTTGTTGTCCGAAACTTTGTGCAATTTGCTGTGCTTGTTGCAAAGCTTCTTGCGATTTAATGGTTAAATTATTTAAACTCATATATTTTGTAATTAAACTAACATTATTATATTCAATTGAAATAGTATCTTTGCTAAAGATTTGGTCAATTTATATTCCAAATTAAATTAAACGACAAAATGTCTGTTTTTTAAGTGTTATTCTTATAAAAATACGACAAAATGTCTTAAAAAATGACAAAATATGAGTTTTTTTAAAAATATCTTTGGAGAAAATGCATCTGAAGACAAGCAAAATGAAAATGTGGAAGCTAAATTTTTCACTTTAAACAAAATAGAACAATTTGATGAAATTGATGAAATTTCTCATACCAAACCCGTTGTACTTTTCAAACACAGCACACGTTGTATTATCAGCAGAACAGTTTTAAAACAATTTGATGCGGAGTTTCATTTTCCAGAAGATAAAATCGATTGGTATTTGTTAGATTTATTAAACCATAGAGATTTATCTAACGAAATTGCAAGCAGATATAATGTGGTGCATCAATCACCTCAAATTGTAGTAATTAGAAATGGAAAAGCGGTTTTTAATGAATCGCATGATAGCATTTCTGTGGATGATTTGAAGCAGTTTACGTAGAATTTGGGATTTGGGATTTGGGATTTACGATTTGGGATTTACGATTTTGAAGAACGAATATTCAACTTGGCATTTTGAATTTTGAAATTTTAGTATATATTAAAACCTTTCAGGAATGGAAGGTTTTTTTGTTTACAAGCAGATGAGCGTTTTAAGCATATGATTAAGAGTTTCCCGATGCGTTTTTAGAACTTCCCGATGCGTTTTTAGAAGTTCCCGATACATTTTTAGAACTTCACGATGCGTTTTTAGAACTTCCCGATATGTTTTTAAAACTTCCCGACGCGTTTAACTTAAACCTATTTCACATCAATAAAAAAGCACTTTCAATTTCTCAAAAGTGCTTTTTGTTATATACAACTATTTGTTATTTCTTGATAATTTGTTTTACAAATTCTTGTCCGTCAACAACAACTCTAATGAAGTAAGTTGCTGCTGGTAATTGTGAGAGATTAATAGTTTTACTTGAAACTGTAATTTTACTTTAAAATTAACTTTATCTTTTATAATATACGATAATACTTGCCTTTGCAATTGTATTATTCCAAAGATTAAATCCGACTATAGCAGGATTAATGTTTGCATCTAATCCTAATTTATCCGTTTTTAAAGCATAAACTGTTATAATATATTGATGAAATCCATGTCCTTCTGGCGGACAAGGTCCTCCAAAACCATTAATTCCATAATCTGTTTTACTTTGAATAGCGCCTTTTGGTGCCAAGTTAAGCTGTACATTTCCTGCATTTGTTACTAATTCACTACTAGTTGCAGGAATATCAAAAACTAACCAATGCCAAAACCCACTTCCTGTTGGAGCATCAGGATCGTACATTGTTATTGCAAAACTTTTAGTTCCATCTGGAACATTTTTCCATGACAATTGAGGAGATTGGTTGTTTCCAGTGCAACCAAATCCATTAAATTCTTGAATTTTAGAAGCTTCACCACCCAAATCCTTACTTGATAATGTAAATGTTTTTTGACCAAATAGTGTAGTTGAAAAAATCAACGATAACACTAAAATAAAATTTGTTTTTTTCATGAGATATTTTTTTTAAAATCTTAAACAAATTTAGGTTGTATTTATTGTAAATAAATTTAGTGTTTTAGTCAAAAAATGTTGCTAAAAGTTCATTATTTGTTGTGTTGTTTTGGAGTAATTCCGTATTTCAATTTATAGGCCTGAATAAAACTTGACAAATTCTCGTAACCCACTTCTAAATAAATTTCAGAAGAACTTTTTCGTTCCTGATTGAGCAAATATTTAGCATGTTCTAATCTTGCATTTTGAAACCATTTTATTGGGGATTCATTATAATGTTTTTCAAATTCTCTTTTAAAAGTAGACTCACTCCTATCGCACAAAAAAGCTAATTCTTTTAATTTCAATTTATTTAATTTATTAGTTTCAATTGTTCTGATAAACTTCTGAGTATAGTTGTCACTATTTTTCATGAGTGAAAACAAAAATTGTGTACCATGTATTTCAATTAAATATTGCATAATCTCTTCAAATTTTACCTTTAATAATTTTGACTTCGCATTATTTGAAAGTTTTGAAACATCTAATAAACTTGCAACAAATCGTTTTATAAAACCATCATATTGAAATGCACTAACAGATGTATCGGCACTTAATTCTGAATTAAGTTTCGCTTTTTGTACAAAGTCAAATAAGATTTCATTCGTAAAAAAAAATAGAATACTTCTATAGCTCTTAAAGTCGGATAGTTTTTCAGTCATTAAACAATGTCCTGATTTCATTAAAAGAAATTTAGAATTATCTATAGATAAAGATGAATTTTCAGAAATTACTTCTTTAGTACCTTCAATTAAAAAACTAAATGCATTTTGATTTAAAATAATTTGTTGTTTAATTATTTTTTGAGAATTATGATAATCAAAAACTTGTAAATTAGTTGTTATCTTTTCTTCATTAATTTCTTCAGGAAGTGTAATTATTTTCATTTATGATTTATATTTCATCACTAGTAGTTACAAAAGTATCAAAACTTAAATAAAAAAGCACTTTCGATTTCTCAAAAGTGCTTTTTGTTTTATAGTTACAAAGTTCTTTTACTTCATATTTAACATTACGTGCACAACTTCAACTGACTCTCCATTGTTATCATGTCTCGAAATACCAACTTTCATATTTGCAAAGCTATGAAGGTCATCTCTTACACTAAAACCAGAAAGAGGATACTTTTCACCATAATCATTATTAGAATTCAGATCTTTGATATATTGAATATAATTGGTCCATAAATTGTCAAAACGTTCTGCCTCACCAAATACAACAATAAATTTACGTTTTAGCTCATGTGTATCATATTTTGAAAGTAGTTTTGTAAGATGCTCTGCAACAACTGAGTTCTTCGAGCCACAACTTTCAAGTCTAAAACATTCAATGATGGTAATCGGAATTCCATTATTCATTCTAATCATGATATCTAATTCACCCGCTCCTTTACCACTGCCTGAAAGCCCAGACCTCGTTTGATCTGAGATGTTATGCCCTTTGGTTCTTAGCAAATCAACAATATCATCATTAACTAGGTCTTCAATTTTCTTTTGAAACTTTCGCTCAAGAATTCTGGATCCTACCTCAATAAGATCATTTAGAATTTTATCAAGCGAATACATAGGATTATTATCAGGTTCTTGACTATCTATTTTATACAACCCAAGAAGTTTATGAACATTCACTCCAGTAGCACTTATTTCACAAGGTATTGTTTTGAAAATATTTTCAGTCCCTACTCTTTTTACAAAAGTATAATTAAAAAGATGAGGACTCATTGAATTAATACATTCTGAGCAATTACATGGGATTTTTTCAGGAACATCAGAATAGTTCAAAGATTGATGAATATCATTTAATTCTTTTCTTATAATTTCAAGTAAAAAAGAAGCATTATTACCATTAATCCAAATGAAAAGTTTTCTAGAATACTGATCAGTAGTAATCAAAGCGCGTGTATTTTCCCTTTGAATAATTACTCCATTTTTCCAAAAGGTTTTATCATATATCAAATTTCTTGTTCTTACAATGAATCGAGCCATGATACCAGCAGGCATGAAATCATAATGATATTCAAAGCGTAGATTATCTTTATAATCCCAATCAAATTCAAGTTTTTCAGGTTTAAGTAACTCAGGAATAAGATAAACGTTTTGTTCAACCTCAAAACATAACTCAAACTTCTTCATCAGTGTAACTATGTAAGGGCGCTTATCACGCTCAAAATCATCCAGAATAGAGTCTAACATATTAGGATCGAATTCACCATTACGAGAAATGACATCTTTTGAATCAAGGATTTTATATACAGCATTTGTTGCCCATTCGGGCTTTAAAAATAATATATTTCTTAACAAATTATCTTCTTGAAAATGAAGAAAAACACCAAGATCATGAAAGTATTGACTTAAAAAAAGTGCCCTTTTATTTGATAAACCATGCTGATTACATATATTTAAATATTCGTCTGCTGAAATATAATTTGATTTTAAAGACTCTAGTATTGTTCTTATTTCTAACCACACTTTCGGAAGCTTGTCACCAATAAGTGGTAATGAATTAATTTCAGTTCCAATTTTAGCCGTAAGTAAATCAATATTTTGACCAGTACTAGCGCTAACCTGATGGAATGAAACTATGTTTTTGAATTTTGTTTTAAGAGATTTTTCATCAATGTTGATGATTCTTTCATCAATTTTATTTAGCACAATTATTATTGGGGAATTATTACTCAAGAGACGAATGACATTAAGCCAATAATCAAAACTAATAAGATGTTGATCTGTTCGTGCTTCCCAAACTAATAAATAAAGTGATCTGTTTGTTAAAAAAAATTGATGTGTTGAATGATATATTTCTTGACCTCCAAAGTCCCAAATATTAACTCTAAAGTCAGGTGATGTAGGCGTTTCGATTTTCCATGTTTTTATCTCAATTCCTTCCGTAGAATGCGTGTCAGGTATTGTATTATGTATTAAACGATTCATTAAGTAAGTTTTTCCAACATTACCTTGTCCAACTATTAGTAATTTTGCTTCAAATAACTGTACATTATCACCAAGAGATAAATAATAGTTTATGATTCCTGAAACTCCTTGAGAGGAAATTTCTACTGGTACTCTTCCGATAGGATTACTATCAAAATCTAAGAACTCGAGTGAGGTAAGATTCTCAAATTCCTTTGGCAATGAACTAATCTTATTCCCACTTAAATTCAATCTCTTTAGCTTTTTTAGTTTACCAATACTTGTTGGCAAATATGTAAGCTCATTGAAACTTAAATCAAGTTCTATTAAATTCTCCAACTGATCAAATGCATCATCTTCTATTAAACTTATCTTGTTTTCAGATAAATCTAATTTCTCAAGAGTATGAGAATCGCTTACTGCAGTTGGAAATTTCTGTAATTTATTTCCCTTTATACTTAAGCTCTCACATTTTGGGTATGTTATTCTTTCTGCTGAAATTGATGTTATTTGGTTATAACTGATATCAACTTTTTCAATACTCATCAAATTCCTAAAGTAATGACTATTTATTTCATTTATTTGATTATCCGCTAAGTTAAGATATTTAAGATTTTCAATTGTAAATATAATAATGGGTAAAGTTTTAAGTGAATTATTCTTCAAACTTAGGTGTTCGAGTTTTTTAAATTGGAAGAACCAATCCGGAATTTCGTGAATGGAATTACCGAATAAATCAAGATACTTAATCCCTGTACAAATTTTGAGTTCGTTTGGAACCTCTTTTAGTCGTCCGGTTGTTAATTGTACTTTATGGGTGCTAGTTCTTAAATCTTTAAGTTTTTCCTTGATGTGTGGTTTCATGTTCTTTGATTTTTTTTATTCCAACTGTCAACTTTACGAAGATAGTTTGTTTAAATTTATTATTTTAAAATTAAATTAAAAAGGATTTCAAATCTCAACTTTCTTTCTATTCTGATTTTCTAACATCTTTAATAGGGTTGGCTTTGTTAATTTACTACTAACTCGTAAATCCCTTCAATTTATAGCATATATACATCAATTTGGGTACGATATGCGCTATAAAAACGCTTTTCAAATATATAATTATTTTATTACAAATCTGTTATTAGGTTTTGTTTTTTTGGGACATCTATAAAAACAAGTATACAAAAAAAAGCGCATTTGAAATTCAAATACGCTTTTACTATAACTTTAATTTATTCTTAAATTATCTTCTAAATCTGTTACCAGTGATAATCGCTTTTAATTTTGCTTTTAAGTCTTCACCTGAATCATAAACCATTTGTTCGTTGGTTGGAAACGGAACAGCTCTTCTATCGAAATATTGGTAATAATCTTGTTCACAAGCACGTTTGTCACCATTATAATTGGCATAAATATAACTGAAAACAAATTCGCTTGATAATGGATAGGCGTCAATTAATTGCTTACTGTTTAAATCCATATATTCCACTTTAGCTGTAGTTTGTACTGATTTAAATTGAGTGAATTCATAAATACTTGCCGTGATCGTTTTCATTACGTCCACAACCATTGGCTTTCCTTCTGAATCTTTTACTTGAACTCCGTTAGCATCTAAAAGTGGTTTGGTACCATCTTTAATTTGTTTTTCTTTTATAAATTGTTTTTCACGAACTTGTTCAGGAGAGATTTTAATTTCTCTAAAGTTAACAATCATAGCAAAATCATAAGTAATATTACTTTGCTTTTTATTGTGATATACGGTCCATTTGTCATTGATTCCGTACGTACTAAAATCTAACATATCATCTTGTAAACGAACTGGAATAACCATTTGTGTATCGTTTTTAGTTGAAACTATTACGAAATCAGTTCCTCTAAATTGAGCTTTATCCATTAAATCACGGACATCTTTATAATTAGGATTTAACTTATCTAAATACGCCAAATCATCATAAGCTTCACGAATGACTAATTTGTTTTTTGAAGAAAGTAACTTTTTCGCATTGTCATATAAATAGATAGACAAATCTGCTTTACTCGCAATTAATTCGTTAGAATAATCGTTAAAAGGAAAGATGGCATTTCTGTTTTCTTTAATTAATTTTAAAGGTAAAACACCTCTAATTCGATCTTGACGATTGTGTAATTGGTTATACAAATTATAGATTTTCTCCAAATTTGCTGGATTTTTTTCCTTAATCAACAACGATAAATCATTTAAATCACGCTCTTTCGCTTTAGCAAATGCTTCTTCTAAAAGATACACATAATCTTGATTTCCTTTCGAGTTTTTATTGGTTCTTAATCCATCTAATGCTCTGTTAATAGCGCCATCGTAATCACCATTACTCAACATAGATTGGGTTTGCTTTACACCGCATGATGCTAAAAATAAGGCAATAAAAAGTACTGTAATTTTCTTCATAAATATATTTTTATTCAATTTCAGGCAAATTGTATGCTTTAATTAAAATTTCAAATCTAAAGCAGGTAATAATTTACTTGAACATTCTCCGAAACCAATTCTTACATCATTATTTTGACAATATCCTCTAATAATTACAGTATCGTTATCATTGATAAATTTACGTTCTGAACCATCATTCATTTGAATTGGATTTTTTCCACCCCAAGACAATTCTAACATCGAACCGAAAGAATCAGGAGTTGGTCCAGAAATAGTTCCACTTCCCATCATATCTCCAGAATTCACTCTACAACCATTGATTGTATGATGTGCCAATTGCTGACTCATTGTCCAATACATGTATTTAAAGTTAGAGTTAGAAACTACAGTTTCCACAGCATTTTCAGGTTGAATAGCCACTTGTAAATTAATATCGTAAGCGTGATTTCCTGTTTGTTGTAAATACGGTAATGGTTTTGGATTTTGCTCTGGCGAAGCACATTTAAAAGGCTCTAAAGCATCTAAAGTTACAATCCAAGGCGAAATTGACGAAGCAAAATTCTTAGCTAAAAATGGTCCTAATGGCACATATTCCCATTTTTGGATATCTCTTGCAGACCAGTCGTTAAATAACACCATTCCGAAAATTGCTTCTTCTGCATCGGCAACAGAAACTGGTTCTCCCAATAAATTAGCATCCGTAGTAATAAAAGCAGTTTCTAATTCGAAATCTACTAATTTTGAAGGTCCAAAAACAGGTTGTGTTTCACCATTTGGTAAGGTTTGACCGTGTGGTCTGTGAACTGGAATTCCACTTGGTATAACAGTAGAACTTCTACCATGATATCCGACTGGAATGTGTAACCAGTTTGGCAATAAAGCATTCTCTGGATCACGGAACATAATTCCAACGTTTGTAGCGTGTTCTTTACTCGAATAAAAATCAGTATAATCACCAATTTGAACAGGTAATAACATTTCTACATCTTCAATTTTAAAAATAACTACATCTTTATGTTTAGAATTGTCTCTTAATGTTGCATTAGAATCTAAAAATATATCAGACAATCTGTTTCTAACTAAACGCCATGTTTTTCTTCCATCAGAAATGAAATCATTAAGTGTATCTTGCATGAACATATCGTCTGTTAATTCGATACCTTCAAAATACCCTAATTGTTGTAAAGCGCCCATGTCAATAGCATAATCACCTATTCTTGTTCCAATAGTAATTACATCTTCTTTGGTAATAAAAACACCGAAAGGAATATTTTGAATTGGGAAATCGCTATCTTTTTTAATATCTAACCAAGATTTTCTACTTGGATCATTAGCAAAATTTGGCATATCTATATGTTGTATTTTTTTGTTATTATTTAAGTAATCAAAATTAAACTATCCATTCAATTTACCAAACATTTTTTGTATTTTTGACAAAATTTAAATTTAACTATACAAATGCAACGCGACGAACTTATTTTTGACTTAATTTTAGACGAGCAAGACAGACAAATTCATGGAATTGAATTAATTGCTTCAGAAAACTTTGTGAGCGACCAAGTAATGGAAGCTGCTGGTTCATGTTTAACCAATAAATATGCCGAAGGATATCCTGGAAAGAGATATTATGGAGGCTGTGAAGTAGTAGATGTTGTAGAACAAATTGCTATTGATAGAGTAAAAGAATTATTCGGAGCCGAATATGCAAACGTACAACCTCACTCTGGTTCTCAAGCAAATACAGCTGTTTTTGCTGCTTGTTTAAAACCTGGAGATAAAATTTTAGGATTCGATTTATCACATGGTGGCCATTTAACTCATGGTTCTCCTGTAAATTTCTCTGGTAAATTATATTCACCAAGTTTTTATGGTGTAGATCAAGAAACGGGTTTATTAAACTACGATAAAATTCAAGAAATAGCTACAAAAGAACAACCAAAAATCATTATCGCTGGTGCTTCTGCGTATTCTCGTGATATGGATTTCAAACGTTTCCGCGAAATTGCGGATTCAGTTGGTGCTTTATTATTAGCTGATATTTCTCATCCTGCAGGATTAATTGCTAAAGGATTATTGAATGACCCAATTCCACATTGTCATATTGTTACAACTACCACTCATAAAACATTACGTGGACCACGTGGTGGATTAATTATGATGGGTAAAGATTTTCCAAATCCTTGGGGTTTAACAACTCCAAAAGGTGAAATCAGAATGATGAGTCATGTTTTAGACATGTCAGTTTTCCCAGGAAATCAAGGTGGACCATTAATGCACATTATTGCTGCTAAAGCGGTAGCGTTTGGTGAAGCCTTAACAGATGAATTTTTCCGTTATGCCTTACAAGTTCAAAAAAATGCAAAAGCCATGGCGGAAGCATTTAACAAAAGAGGTTATAATTTAATTTCTGGCGGAACAGACAATCACATGATGTTAATCGATTTACGTAACAAAAACATTTCAGGTAAAGAAGCGGAGAACGCCTTGGTAAAAGCTGAAATTACTGTAAATAAAAATATGGTTCCTTTTGATGATAAATCACCATTTATTACTTCAGGAATTCGTGTTGGAACTCCAGCAATCACTACACGTGGTTTAGTGGAAGAAGATATGGAAACTGTTGTGGCTTTAATTGATAAAGTTTTAATGAATCACACAGATGAAGATTTATTAGAACAAGTAGCTGAAGAAGTAAACGAACTAATGGGCGAAAGAGCCATGTTTGTTTTTTAATTTAGTTTAAAAGTGTAACAGTTTATGAGTTTAAAAGGTATTGTGAATATGATACCTTTTAAACTTTACTTTTTTTTAGTTGAAATGCAAATTTTAATATTTGTCAAAAAAAGTTGATGTTCCATACCTTTCAAACTTTAAAACATTTTAAATTTGATATTAATTACTCGCAAACTTTACAAAATACCTTTTAAACTATTAAACATATAAACTCATAACCTTTCACACAATACCTTTTAAACTCTTAAACATATAAACTCATAAACTTAAGATTATGTCCATTTTACGATTGCAATTACCAACCGATCCACGTTGGGCCAATAAAGTAGAAGAAAACTTAGAAGATATTTTAAGTGACCACGCTTGGTGCGAACAAAAAGCCGCTACAAATGCGATTATGTTAATCATTAATAATGCAGAAAAAGAAGATTTGGTTACTGCCATGACGGAAATTTCTATTGAAGAAATGCAACATTTTCAAATGGTTCATGATATTATTAAAGAACGTGGTTACGAATTTTTAAGAGAACGAAAAGACGATTATGTAAACGATTTAATGAAGTTCTTAAAAAAATCTTCTGACGGAAGCAGAGAAGGCGGTTTAATTGAACGTTTACTTTTTGCAGCCATGATTGAAGCGAGAAGTTGTGAACGTTTTAAAGTCCTTTCAGAAAATTTAAAAGACGAAAAATTAGCACAATTTTATAGAGATTTAATGGAAAGTGAAGCCGCACACTACACTACTTTTATCAACTTAGCAAGAAAATATGCTGGAAATATTGATGTAGAAAGTAGATGGAAAGCTTGGTTAGAACACGAAGCTGAAATTATTGCCAATTATGGTGATGGTGTTACGGTTCATGGGTAAAAAAGAGCCAAGTAGAAAGAGCCAAGTAAAAAGGTAAAAGTAAAAAGTATTAAGATTTCTAAACTAAATATAATGGCATTCAAAAAATACGTATTTCTTTCATTTATTCTTCTTTCATTTTGTGGTTATGCACAAGAAAGCAATTTAAAAAACATCAAAAAACTAACTTTTGGTGGTGATAATGCTGAAGCTTATTTTAGTCCAGACAGCAAAAATTTAACGATGCAAGTTACCAATACACAATTTGGTGTGCCTTGTGATCAAATTTACTCGTTAGATTTAACCCAACCTGTTACTGATTTTAACAATCTAAAATTAGTGTCAACTGGAAAAGGTCGTACTACGTGTTCGTATTATATGCCTGATGGCAAACACATTATTTATGCTTCCACACATGCATCAAACAGCGCTTGCCCTGCTCCACCAAAACCAAAAGACGGAAAATACCTTTGGGCGATTTATCCTGAATTTGAAATTTACATGGCAACTAAATCGGGTGAAATTGTAAAGCAATTAACTAATTCTCCAGGTTATGATGCTGAAGCCGTAGTTTCTCCTGATGGAAAAAAGATTGCTTTTACCAGTATTCGTTCTGGTGATTTAGAAATTTATACGATGGATATTGACGGAAGTAATTTAAAACAAGTCACTTCCGGATTAGGTTACGATGGCGGTTGTTTCTTTTCGCACGACAGTAAAAAATTAGTGTTTCGATCTTCTCGTCCAACTTCAGAAAAAGACATCAAAGAATACAAAGATTTATTGGCTGAAAACTTAGTAATGCCAACGAACATGGAAATTTACACCTGTAATATTGACGGTTCCGATTTAAAACAAATTACTAAATTAGGAAAAGCCAATTGGGCTCCTTTCTTTCATCCATCAGATAAAAAAATCATCTTTTCTTCGAATCATCATGCGACAAAAGGCTACGATTTCCAATTGTATATGATTAACATTGATGGAACAGGATTAAAACAAATTACATACGAAAGTGAATTTAATGCGTTTCCACAATTTTCTCCAGATGGAAAAAAACTAGTATTTTCAAGTAATCGCCAACAAGACAAAGCAAGAGAAACAAATGTTTTTATTGCCGATTGGGTAGAAACCGAAGAAATTGAAAATGCCGATAGTAAAAACCTAAAAAAGCACATTACCTATTTAGCTTCGGACAAATTAGGTGGGCGATTAACTGGTAGTCCTGCAGAGAAAGTAGCGGCTAAATACCTTGAAAAAGAATTCAAAAAAATAGGTTTAAAACCTTACGATAAAACGTTTTTACAATCTTTCTCTTATCGTTATAAAAACAATCCCCACGGCGATTCAACTGCTGTTGGCGATTTAGTAAATGCGAATAATGTCATCGCTTATTTAGATAATGGTGCGAAAAAAACCATTGTAATTGGTGCACATTACGACCATTTAGGTATGAATGAACACAACAATTCTACTAAAGCGTTTTCAAAAGGAATGATTCATAATGGCGCAGATGATAATGCTTCTGGAGTTTCTGGCGTATTAGAATTGGCTCGAATGTATTCAAAAAACAATACTAAAGAAAAAGTAAATTTCATTTTTGCTCTATTTTCTGGTGAAGAAGATGGTTTAATTGGTTCAAAACATATGGCTGAATCGTTAAAAACGTTATATCCAAACGTAATTACAATGATTAATATGGATATGATTGGTCGTTTAGACGATAAGAAAAGTTTAATTATTGGCGGAACAGGAACCTCTCCTATTTTCTCAGAATTAGTGCAACGCAATAAACCTGCAGGATTTGGTGTAACTGAAGAAACTGGCGGAATCGGACCATCTGATCATACCTCGTTTTATTTGAAAGATATTCCAGTATTATTTTTCTTCACAGGAACACACGAAGATTATCATAAACCAACAGACGATGAAGAAAAAATCAATTATTACGGCGTAACTAACATTGTAAATTATGTGTTTAGAGTAGCGAATGAATTGGCTGAAAAAGACAAAATTGAGTTTACAAAAACCAAAATAACTTCTGAAAGAAAGATGGCTAAATATAAAGTTACTTTAGGTATTATGCCAGATTACGCAGAATACGGCGATGGTTTACATGTGGATGGTGTAACCGAAGACCGACCAGCCATTAAAGCCGGAATTAAGGAAGGCGATATCATTACCAAAATTGGTGAATGCGAAATCAAAGAAGTCTACAGTTATATGGAATGTTTAGCTAAAATAAACTCTGGTGAAACCAAAGAAGTGGTTTTTATTCGAGATGGAAAAACGAATAAAGTAAACGTAACGTTTTAATAAAATGAAAAGCCTGCATATTGCAGGTTTTTTTATATCTTTGTTTTACCCAAACAAAAGATAGCAAAATCTGCTATATTCCTACAAGCAAAACAAAAATATAATGTCCTAGTTAATAGCTTGCTTTTGCAAATTCAAAACAACATTTTACTAAAAAATCAAATAAAACGATAGCTCGGATTTATAATTCGTAACGTTAATGCGCAAGTCAGTTTGCACATGCTCAATCAAATCAAAAACTATGAAAACAAAAGCTACTCAAATACTTATCCTTTTTGTATTTACTTTTTCTTTTTCACAAATAAACACAATTAGTCATGCCGTTGATATTACAAATGTTACTTCTAAATTGGACAAAAACATTCGTAGTATATATCAAGACAGAAATGGAAACTATTGGTTTGGTACAAATGCTGCTGGCGTGTATCGATATGATGGAGTAACGCTATCTCAATATACGGTTAAAGATGGACTTGCAGACAATCAAGTGCAAAGTATTCAAGAAGATGAAATGGGATACCTTTGGTTTGGAACGGGTTTATTTGGAGTAACTCGTTTTGATGGAAAAACATTTACCACTTTTACCAATAAGGAAACGTTAGTCTTAAATACAGAAACTCCCAACAAGTTAAAAACAGAACCAAACAGTTTATGGTTTTATGCTGGTGGTGGCGCTTTCTTTTACACAGAAAACAAACTAACTTATTTACCAATTGGCAAAACGGATGCCGATATTAGTAATTCGCAAAACACTTCAAAAAATCTAAGCCGATTTTCTGTTTATTCTATTTTAAAAGACCGAAAAGGAAATCTTTGGTTTGGTACACAAGCCGCTGGTGTTTGCCGTTATGACGGAAAATCATTTACTTGGTTTACCGAAAAAGGCCTAGCCGGAACAGAAGTTTTATGCTTGTTCGAAGATAAAAAAGGAAACATTTGGATGGGAAATAATGGTGCCGGATTATTTTGCTACGATGGAAAAACACTAACCAATTTCACTCAAGAAAAAAAATTAGAAAATGAAAACTTCCGTGTTACAGGTGAATCAAAACCAGGAACTTTAGCTCGTATTTATTCCATCAACCAAGATTATAAAGGAACGCTTTGGATAGGAACAGTTGATACTGGTGTTTGGCTTTATGATGGAAAAAGCATAATCAACTATACTACAAAAGATGGACTAACCAGTAATGCCATAAACACCATTTACAAAGATCATTACGAATACATTTGGCTAGGAACAGACCAAGATGGTATTTGTAAATTCAATGGTAAAACGTTTACCAAATTTGAAGTGGAATAATACCACTCGTACTGATTTGCAATTCATAACATTACAAAAAACTTGATAATTTAGATAGCGAAAAACTTTCCAAATCGAACAAGACATAGTTTCAATCGAAATAGACATCCGCCAAATCGAAATAAGCTTCCGCCAAATCGAAATAGACATCCGCACAATCGAAATAGACATCCGCTCAATCGAAATAAGCTTCCGCCAAATCGAAATAAGCTTCCGCCAAATCGAAATAGACATCCGCCAAATCGAAATAAGCTTCCGCTAAATCGAAATAGACATCCGCCAAATCGAAATAAGCTTCCGCCAAATCGAAATAGACATCCGCACAATCGAAATAGACATCCGCCAAATCGAAATAGACATCCGCTAAATCGAAATAGACATCAGCACAATCGAAATAGACTTAGTTAAATGAAATATAAATCTATTCTTTTCTCAATTCAAATTCCCCAACAACTTTTAGTTTTGTACCTTTGAAAACTGCAATAAAAAAGCCTAAATAAAAAATGACACACGAACAAACAGCCATAAAAGCCACCTATTTTAGTATTATTGGCAATACAAGTTTAGCGCTTATAAAAGGATTAGCAGGTTTTTTTGGAAATTCTTATGCTTTAGTTGCCGATGCCATTGAATCTACAACTGATATTTTTGCTTCATTTTTAGTATTGTTTGGCATTAAATATTCGAACCGACCTGCAGATGAAAATCATCCTTACGGTCATGGAAGAGCGGAACCTTTAATCACTTTTTTGGTAGTTGGTTTTTTAATTACTTCGGCTACCATAATTGCCTATGAAAGTATTCAAAATATTGGCACACCACACGACTTACCAAAAGCTTGGACCTTAATTATTTTGGGATTAATTATTGGTTGGAAAGAATATTCGTTTCAAACCGTAATGAAAAAAAGTATCATTACAAATAGTTCTTCACTAAAAGCAGATGCATGGCACCATAGAAGTGATGCGATAACATCAGTTGCAGCTTTTGTTGGGATTTCAATTGCATTAATTTTAGGAAAAGGCTACGAATCTGCCGATGATTGGGCTGCCTTATTTGCTTCTTTCTTTATTCTTTATAATAGTTATTTGATTTTCCGACCAGCACTTGGAGAAATTATGGACGAACATCGCTATGATGATTTAGTGGAAAATATTAGACAAGAATCGCTTAAAGTAGAAGGAATAATAGGAACAGAAAAATGCTTCATCAGAAAAGCCGGAATGAAATACCACGTTGATTTACATGCTATAGTTGATGCCAATATTTCTGTAAAAGAAGGCCATGATTTAGCACACAAATTAAAAGATACACTAAGAAGTCAAATTCTAGAATTAGGCCATGTTTTAATTCATATCGAACCCAATGAATAATAACGAAAAACTCCCAATTTCAAATGAAATTGGGAGTTTTTTTATTCTTTGAAAGCTTGTCTGGATTCAAACAAAAAACCTTCCATTTCTGAAAGGTTTTTTTAAAAATTTTATTTGAAATTTATTTACAAAATCTCATTATTGATTTTATTGCTTCATCATAACCTGGTTGCAATTCTACTGCTTTTCTAAAATCTAAACAGCCACTTTCGTTTTCACTTAAATGAAACTTAGCAACACCTCTATTATAATAAGCTTTAGCATATTTTGGATTTAACTCAATTGTTTTATCAAAATCAGCAATTGATTCTTTATAAAAATTAAGTTTAATATTACAAACACCAATATAATAATACGATTCATGATTCTTAGGATCTAATTTAATTACTTCTTTAAATGCTAATTTAGCATTTACGAAATCTTTATCCATAAATTTTATCAATCCCTCATCAAACTTTTTGTCAATTTGAGCGGAAGCTTGAAAACAAAAAAACAAAACAAAAATCTTAAAAAATAATTTCATAAATCGTAAATCGTAAATCGTAAATCAAAATTACATATTACGTCTGTACTGTCCACCTACTTCAAACAAACCAGCAGTAATTTGTCCTAACGAACAAACTTTTGTAGCTTCCATTAGTAAAGCAAAAATGTTTTCGTTTTTAATGGCTGCTGTTTGTAGCAACTCAATTTGATTGGCAACTATTTCAGCGTTCGCTTCTTGTAAATGGTTTAACATTTCAATTTGATACGCTTTTTCTTCTTCTGTAGCACGAATAACTTCCGCAGGAATTACCGTTGGCGAACCTTTAGAACTCAAGAAAGTGTTTACACCAATAATTGGGAATTCACCTGTATGTTTCAACGTTTCATAATACAAACTTTCTTCTTGAATTTTACTACGTTGGTACATCGTTTCCATCGCTCCTAAAACCCCACCACGTTCTGTTATTCTGTCAAATTCTTGTAAAACCGCAGCTTCCACTAAATCAGTTAATTCTTCAATGATAAATGAACCTTGAATTGGGTTTTCGTTTTTCGCTAAACCTAATTCTTTATTAATAATCAACTGAATTGCCATCGCTCTTCGCACTGATTCTTCGGTTGGAGTTGTAATGGCTTCATCGTAAGCATTGGTATGTAACGAGTTACAGTTGTCGTAAATCGCATATAATGCTTGTAAAGTTGTACGAATATCGTTAAAGTCAATTTCTTGTGCGTGTAACGAACGTCCAGAAGTTTGAATGTGGTATTTCAACATTTGCGCTCTTTCGTTCGCTCCGTATTTGTTCTTTAAAGCTTTCGCCCAAATTTTACGTGCAACACGACCAATTACTGCATATTCTGGGTCAATTCCGTTAGAGAAAAAGAATGATAAGTTGGGTCCGAAATCGTTGATATTCATACCACGACTTAAATAGTATTCCACATAAGTGAATCCATTTGCTAGCGTGAAAGCTAATTGCGTAATTGGGTTCGCTCCTGCTTCAGCAATATGATATCCTGAAATAGAAACGGAATAGAAATTACGAACGTTTTCTTTAATGAAATATTCTTGAACGTCACCCATTAAACGTAAAGCGAATTCTGTAGAGAAAATACACGTATTTTGCGCTTGATCTTCTTTTAAAATATCCGCTTGAACCGTTCCACGAACTTGTGCTAACGTTTTAATTTTAATATCTGTATAGACATCTAAAGGTAAAACTTGGTCTCCAGTTACTCCTAAAAGCATTAAACCTAAACCATTATTTCCTTCTGGTAAATCACCTTGGTATGAAGGACGAGTTACTCCTTTTTTCTTATAAATTTCTTTGATTTTAGCTTCAACTTCAGCTTGTAAACCGTTTTCAACAATATATTTCTCACAGTTTTGATCAATGGCCGCGTTCATGAAAAATCCTAATAACATTGGCGCAGGTCCATTAATTGTCATAGAAACTGAAGTCGCAGGATGACTTAAATCGAAACCTGAATATAATTTTTTCGCGTCATCTAAACAACAAATAGAAACTCCGGCATTACCAATTTTTCCGTAAATATCAGGACGAATATGTGGGTCATTTCCGTAAAGCGTCACTGAGTCAAAAGCTGTTGATAAACGTTTTGCTGGTAATCCAGCACTTACATAATGGAAACGTTTGTTTGTTCTTTCTGGTCCACCTTCACCTGCAAACATTCTTGATGGATCTTCTCCTTCACGTTTAAATGGATATAATCCAGATGCGAATGGGAATTCTCCAGGAACATTTTCTTGTAAATTCCATTTTAAAATATCGCCCCAAGCTTGGTATTTTGGTAAGGATACTTTTGGAATTTGAGAATGTGAAAGTGATTCTGTATGCGTTGCAATTTTAATTTCTTTATCACGAACTTTAAAACTATAAAACGGGTTTTTGTATTTGTTTACTTTTTCATCCCAAGTTAAAATGATTTCCCAATTGTATGGATCTAAATTCATTTTTACACGGTCGAATTCTTTTGTCAATAATGAAACGAAATCTTTATTATCCGCATTGATTTTTAAAGAATCTTCAACAATTCCAGCCTTATCTAATTGAGGTAAATTTCCGTTTACTGATTCCACAGTTTTGAAAATTCCGTATAATTTTTGTGCGACTTCAACCTGAGTTAAAGCGGTTTCATCATATTTTCTATTATTTTCAGCAATTTCAGATAAATAACGTGTTCTATGTGGTGGAATAACGAAGATTTTCTCGCTCATTTCACGAGTAATTTCGAATGTAGATTGCAATTCAGAATTGGTTTTCTCTACAATTTTATCCATGATAGATTTGTACAACGTGTTCATTCCAGGATCGTTAAACTGCGAAGCAATTGTTCCGAAAACTGGCATAGAATCTGGGTTTTCATCCCATAAATTATGATTACGTTGGTATTGTTTTTTTACATCGCGAATCGCATCTAAAGCACCGCGTTTGTCAAATTTATTTAAAGCCACTAAATCAGCGAAATCTAACATGTCGATTTTCTCTAATTGCGTAGCCGCTCCAAATTCTGGCGTCATTACATATAAAGAAACATCAGAATGATCCATAATTTCTGTATCCGATTGTCCGATTCCAGAAGTTTCTAAAATGATGATATCGTAATTGGCTGCTTTTACTACTTCAATCGCATCAGCTACATATTTTGATAAAGCTAAGTTCGATTGACGAGTCGCTAACGAACGCATAAAAACTCTAGAGTTGTTAATCGCATTCATACGAATTCTATCTCCTAATAAAGCACCACCAGTTTTTCTTTTTGATGGATCTACAGAAATTAAACCGATAGTTTTTTCAGGGAAATCAATTAAAAAACGACGTACAATTTCATCAACTAATGACGATTTTCCTGCTCCACCTGTTCCGGTAATTCCTAAAACTGGCGTTTTGCTGTCTTTATTTTTCTCACGAATTTTATCTAAAATAGGTTTAGCAATTTCCGGGAAGTTCTCTGCAGAAGAGATAATTCTTGCTAAAGCACGAGGATTTTTATTTTCTAATTCGGCAACTTCATCGGTAATTACATCACCAACAGCATAATCTGAACGCTTTACTAAATCATTAATCATACCTTGTAAACCCAAAGCACGACCATCATCTGGAGAATAAATTTTAGTAATTCCGTACGCTTCTAATTCAGCAATTTCAGTTGGTAGAATTACACCACCACCACCACCAAATATTTTGATGTGACCTGCTCCTTTTTCTTTAAGCAAGTCGTACATATATTTGAAATATTCGTTATGTCCACCTTGGTAAGAAGTCATGGCGATGGCATTCGCATCTTCTTGAATAGCTGTGTTTACTACTTCTTCTACACTTCTATCGTGTCCAAGATGTATCACTTCTACACCAGTAGATTGAATAATTCTTCGCATAATGTTAATTGCGGCATCATGTCCGTCGAAAAGCGATGCAGCAGTAACAATTCTTACTTTATTAATAGGAATATAAGGTATTTGTGGTTCCATCTTTAAATTTTGTTCGATTTTAAGGGTGCAATTTACGAATTTAATAATTTTTATTTCTAATAAATTACACTAAAAAATAAACAATTTATCAAAAGAAAGTATCTTTGTTACAGATTTTCAATTAACGGCATAAAATTTGTTTTAATTCTGCCAAACCATAAATTTTAAAAACATGAAAAAAATTATTTTATTAGCAGTTTGTATCCCTTTCTTCGGTAATGCACAATTAAAAAATGTGATTAAAAAAGCTGCCACAAAAGCAACAACTAAAACAGCAGCAGTTTCGACTTTAGAAATCGCAAATGGTTTGAAAGAAGCTTTAGATAACGGTGTGAAAAAACAAGTTACTAAATTAACAGCTGTTGATGGATTTTATAAAAATGAATTAGTTAAGATTTTATTACCTGAAGAATTACAAAAAGTAGATAAGCGTTTACGTCAAATTGGCTTAGGAAGTTTAGCTGATGAAGGGATTTTAACTTTAAACAGAGCTGCTGAAGATGCAGTGAAACAATCTACCCCAATATTTATTGATGCGATTAAGAACATGAGTTTTACTGATGCGAAAAACATCTTATTAGGAAATCAAAATGCTGCAACAACGTATTTACAAACTTCAACAAATAAAGCACTTTACGATAAATTTAATCCTGTTATCAAAACCTCTTTAGCTAATGTTGGTGCGGATGCGGTTTGGACAAAAATAATAGATAAATATAATTCTATTCCATTAGTAACAAAAGTGAATCCTGATTTAACAGATTATACCACAAACAAAGCGCTTGAAGGTGTTTTCAAAATGATTACTGTGGAAGAAAAAAATATCAGAAGTGGTTTAGATTCAAGAACTTCTGCTTTACTTAAAAAAGTTTTTGCTTTACAAGACAAAAAATAAAATTCAAAAATCATGAAAAAAATAGTTTTATCAATAGCTTTTTTGTCCTTAGTTAGTTGTGCCGAAATGCAACAAGTTTTAGAGCAATTGCCACAACAAACTGGAATTTTAAGCCAAGCCGAAATGGGTAACGGATTAAAAGAAGCTTTAAACAATGGAATTACCAAACAAGTTTCGAAATTAACAGCAACGGATGGTTTTTTTAGAAACGAAGCAGTAAAAATATTATTACCTGAAGAAATACAAAAAGTTGATACCAAATTACGTCAGTTAGGAATGAGTAAATTAGCGGATGAAGGTTTAAAAGTTTTAAACAGAGCTGCTGAAGATGCGGTGAAAGAAGCGACTCCAATTTTTGTAGATGCAGTAAAACAAATGACTTTTACAGATGCTAAAAATATTTTATTAGGTAACGAAAGTTCTGCTACAAATTATTTACAAACGTCAACTTCAACCGCTTTATATGGTAAGTTTAACCCAGTAATTAAAAACTCTTTTGCAAAAGTAGGAGCGGATAAAATTTGGACTCAAATTATTACAAAATACAACAGTATTCCGTTAGTAAAAAAGGTAAATCCGGATTTAACAGACTATACTACAAACAAAGCAATGGAAGGTGTTTTTAAAATGATTGCTGTGGAAGAAAAAGATATAAGAACGAATTTTTCAGCAAGAACTTCTGATTTATTAAGAAAAGTATTTGCTTTACAAGACAAAAAGTAATTTTAACATCAATAACATAAGTATAACAAAAACTTAACAGAATTAACTATTTAAAATACAGATATTTGTATCACAATAAATAGGTTTGTTTAAGGTTAGTTTTTAGTTAATAAAACAACTGGAATTTCGGTTTCAGTTGTTTTTTTTATGCCTTAAATTTTCTGTTTTTGATTTTGTAAATATTGAATTACTTCTGAATTGAAAACCTCCCATTTCTCTACATTAACTACATGTCCGCAGTTTTCGATCACGAGTAATTTTGAAGATTTATAATGACTTTCAACCACTTTTCGAACAGAAGGCAAAAACATGTAATCTTCATTTCCCATTACATATAAAGTTGGAACTTGCAATTCTACTTGGCGAAACCATTTTAAAATCGGATTGATTTCTGCGGTTAGTTTAAACCATTTGATAAATTCTTTTTGGTAGAGTTTTTTTGCTTGGTTTATGAATAGAAGTCGAGATTGCTTATGGTTTTTATTTGGCATAATTACAAAAGCAAAAAAGCGATATAAGACCAAATATGGCAAAACGTATTTGAAAATGTTTCCCAACTTCATTAATACTTGCGAGCGAAAATTCATCTTTAAAATAGCGCCGCCCATAATCATACTTTGCACCCTGTTTTCGTACATTTCTGCAAATTGACGAATTATAATTGTTCCTAAAGAAATTCCAACAAAGTGTGATTTCTCGATATTTAAATGATTTAAAACTTCCAAAACATCATTGGCAATAGCTTTAAAAGTATATTTTTTAGAGATTTTTTCTTTAGAATTTCCGTGACCACGTAAATCTAGTAGTAAAACATTAAAATGCTTTTTAAATTCTTTAATTTGTTTGAACCAAATAGAAGAACTTCCGCCAGCACCATGAACAAATGTCACCCATTCGTTAGTGTTATTGTTTTCATACGTGGTGTAGGCTATCATTTTATTTGTAAATATATAGCTTTTCTTGCAACAAAGTAAAATAATCGAAGGCTTTTACTAAACGACTTCCATACCAAGAAAACATTTCACCATCTACAAAAATAGTTTTAGCGTGATGTGTGTGTCGACCTAATTCAAATGCGTGCTCGTCTTTAAATGGAAAAGGTTCTGAAGATAAAAATACAAAATCAGGATCACCTTGAATACGCATTTTATTGACGACTACTTCAGGATATCTTCCTTCGTATTTTGGATTATTATCGTAGATATTTTCTAAACCGTTAAGCTTTAGCATTTCGTTTATGAATGTATCACCAGCAGCAACCATATATGGATTTGCCCAAATAAAATACGCCACTTTTTGTTTGGCATTTTCTTCAAATTTTGAAGCGACAACCTTTTGAAATTTCTCGTAAGCAAAGTTAATTTTATCAATCCATTTTTGAGCATTAGTACGTTTATTAAACAGATTTCCAAAATCTTCTATCATTTTGTTATTCTCTTCAATGGAAACAATATCCGTTACCCAAACTGGACAAATATCCTTTAATTGTTCTACAATTTCTTTTGTATTTTCTTCTTTATTGGCGATAATAATATCGGGCTTTAAAGCTTTTATTTTATCGTATTTGATATTTTTCGTACCACCAATTATCGTTTTAGTCGATTTAAAATGAAACGGATGCACACAAAACTTAGTGATTCCAACAATAGCATCTTCCAATCCTAAATCGTATAACAATTCGGTTTGTGATGGCACTAAAGAAATAATTCTTTTAGGTGTGTTTTCAAAAGTATGGGTTGTACCAAGTTGATCGGTGAATTGTTTCATCTATGTTTTACTTTTGTCTTGGCTCTTTTTACTTTTTACTTAAAATTTCATTCATTTCTACTTGCAACTTCAAGGCTTCTTCCCTAGCCTTTTCAGCGAAATCAGTTCCTTTTGAAACGTAAATAATTCCTCGCGAAGAATTGATTAACAAACCAACATTTTCACTCATTCCATATTTGCAAACTTCGGCTAAACTTCCGCCTTGAGCACCAACACCAGGAACTAATAAGAAACTATTAGGTACAATTTTACGAATTTCTGTAAAGTATTCTGCTTTTGTCGCACCTACAACATACATTAAATTCTGACTATTCTTCCAATTCTTAGAAGTTTCCAAAACTGTTTTATATAATTCTTTTCCGTTTGTTTCTAGAGTTTGAAAATCGAAAGCACCTTCGTTTGACGTTAACGCTAACATTATGGTATGTTTATTTTCAAAAGCTAAAAATGGTTCCACAGAATCTTTTCCCATATAAGGTGCAACTGTTACGGAATCAAAATTTAAATCTTCCAAAAAAGCTTTGGCATACATGGTTGACGTATTTCCAATATCGCCACGTTTTGCATCGGCAATGGTGAAAATTTCTGGATACTTTTCATTTATGTAATTGATGGTTCTTTCTAAAGATTGCCAACCTTTTAACCCATATGCTTCGTAAAAAGCTGTATTTGGTTTATAAGAAACACATAAATCATGTGTGGCATCAATTATGGCTTTATTAAATTCGAAAATTGGATCTTCGGTTTCTAATAAATGTGCTGGAATTTTAGTTAAATCGACATCTAAACCAATACATAAAAAAGATTTTTTTAGACGAATTTGCTCAATAAGTTGTGGTGTAGTCATTTTGTTTTTGTTGTTGTGCAAATTTATAAAACATTATCGACTCGGAACATATTTCTTTACATTAAATTCTAATCTTAAAATGGTATTAACAAAAAATTATTAGTATTTAAAATTGAAAAAAAAGTTTTTTGTTTATTTTTGCAGAAATAAGTTTAACATTAGTGAAGAAATTTTTCGTACATATTATCATATTTGTGTTTGTGACCTGCCTGTTCACACCACCTGTATTTGGTCTTATTATGATTAATGAAGATATTGAAAAATATACGGATGTTAATATCAATAATTTTTTTGAAGAAGAAATTAAATCTCACGATATAGATTTATTTACAAAATGTTATAATTTAAATGCGATTAACACTTTAGAATTGAAAAAGAAAAGAATCAATTCTCATATTCCTGCAAATTATATTTCAAACTCATTAGAATTTTTTTCCCCACCGCCCGAATTAATTTAAACATTTCGCTTTTTTACGTTTCCGAAGTATTTGGAACGATCGTTTATGTATTAAATTAATAAATTGGTATGTCAAAAAAAATCAATCTTTTTGCAAACCTTAAATCTGATTTTGCTTCAGGTTTAGTGGTTTTTCTAGTGGCTTTGCCATTGTGTCTCGGTATTGCTTTAGCAAGTGGAGCACCCTTATTTTCAGGTATTATTTCAGGTGTTATTGGCGGTATTATCGTTGGATATTTAAGTCAATCTCATTTAAGTGTTTCTGGTCCAGCAGCAGGTTTAACTGCAATTGTTTTAACTGCAATTACCGATTTAGGCTCGTTTAACGCCTTTCTTTTAGCTGTTTTAATTGCCGGATTAATTCAGTTAGCCCTTGGTTTTATAAAAGCCGGAACCATTTCAAACTATTTTCCAAACAATGTCATTGAAGGAATGTTAGCCGGAATTGGAGTTATTATTATTTTAAAACAAATTCCTCACGCCTTTGGCTATGATCCAGATTTTGAAGGTGATGAATCTTTTTTTCAACCTGATGGACAAAACACATTTTCAGAACTTTTTCAAGTATTTGACCACATTCAATTAGGTTCCATTATTATTGCTTTACTCTCATTGGCTATTTTAATTCTTTGGAATAAAATAGAAGTTTTAAAGAAAATAAAATTAATTCCACCCGCTTTAGTAGCTGTAATGGTTAGTATTTTATTAAATGAGTTTTTTATTCAATCGGGAAGTAATTTCGCTATTGCTAAAGAACATTTGGTAAGTTTACCCGTTCCAACCACATTGGAAGAGTTCAAAAATATTTTAGTTGCACCTGATTTCACTGCTATTTCCAATTCAAAAGTTTGGATTGTAGCCATAACAATTGCAGTAGTTGCCTCAATTGAAACCTTATTATGTATTGAAGCAGCCGATAGAATGGATGCTTTAAAAAGATACACCAATACTAATATCGAATTAAAAGCACAAGGAATTGGAAACATTGTAAGTGCCCTTTTAGGAGGTTTACCAATGACTTCAGTAGTAGTAAGAACGTCTGCAAATAATGCTGCTGGAGCAAAATCTAAAATGTCAACCATTATTCACGGATTGTTATTATTAATTAGTGTTTTGGCCATTCCAGCTGTCTTAAATAAAATTCCTTTGGCTACATTAGCTGCTGTTTTATTATTAGTAGGGTATAAATTGGCTGTTCCAAATATTAAACATTTTTCAAGCTATATGCCTTCTAGTATAAACCTACTAATAATATCTTTAGTAGCCATTAAAATTTCATATGACAATGCTCCGAACAAAATTATAATTGTCCTTTTTGCTATTCTATCACTAATAATTTTGGCATATTGTATTTATAAAGCTTATAAAGATGCTGAATTTAAAAAGCTATTAGCACGTAATCAATATATTTATTTTCCGTTTTTTGCAACAACATTAGCTGTAGTTTTTACCGATTTATTAAAAGGTGTTGCCTTAGGTATGATAATCAGTGTGATTTTTGTTTTGAAAGGAAATATGAAACGTGCCTATAATTTTAGAAAAGAAGAATATCAAGATGGCGACATCATTCATATCGATTTAGCGCAAGAAGTTTCTTTTTTAAATAAAGCTGCGATAAAAGAAACTATAGCTTCAATTCCTGAAAATTCAAAAGTCATTATAAATGCATCGGATACCGTTTATATCGCTCACGATGTGTTGGATTTGATTAAAGAATTCAAAAAAATTAGATCAAAAGAAGAAAATATTAAAGTTAAACTAATCGGTTTTAAAGAAGCCTACGAACTAGAAGATACTTCTGAAGAGGAAAAACACGTTTTTGTAGAACATAAATTAAAAAAATAAAACAACATGAAAACATTAAATAAAGAATTACAATCGTCTATATCACCAAGAAAAGCTTTAGAAATATTAAAAGAAGGAAACAATCGTTTTATTAATAATTTAAAAGCGCATAGAAATTTATTAGAGCAAGCCAACGAAACTAGAGATGGACAATGGCCATTTGCCACAATTTTAAGTTGTATTGATAGTAGAACTTCTGCAGAATTAATATTCGACCAAGGTTTAGGCGATGTTTTCTCTGTACGAATTGCAGGAAATATTGTAAATACAGATATTTTAGGAAGTATGGAATTTGCTTGCAAAGTAGCTGGTTCAAAACTAATTGTCGTACTTGGACACACAAAATGTGGTGCAGTAAAAGGTGCTTGTGACCATGTAGAAATGGGTAATTTAACAGAATTACTATCTAAAATTCAACCAGCAGTTTATCAAGAAAAAACTATTACAGAAAACAGAACTTCTAGCAACGCTACTTTTGTTGAAAATGTAGCTGAAATCAATGTAAAACGCAATGTTAAAAACATTATCGAGCGTAGTTTTGTCTTAGAACAAATGATTGAAAATGGAGAAATTGGAATCGTTGGAGCGATGCACAATATCGAAACAGGTGAAGTTAGTTTTTATAATGATGTTACTTTTATAAATGACGAACAAAATCCAAATTTTAGTATTAACGATTTAAAATATTAAAAATTAACACTCCAGTTAATTTCTTATATTTGAATAACCAAAAGGATTTTACCCAAAAAAAATGAGCGATTTTTATAAAAAAATATTAGAAAATAATAAAGAATGGGTAGAGCAACAATTAGCCGTTGACGAAAATTATTTTGAAGATTTATCAAAAGGACAAAACCCGCCTTTATTATGGATTGGATGCTCAGACAGTCGTGTTCCAGCCAATGAAATTATTGGGGCAAAACCTGGTGAAGTTTTTGTTCATAGAAATATCGCCAATTTAGTAGTTCATACAGATATTAATATGCTTAGTGTTTTAGATTATGCTGTGAATGCACTAAAAGTTAAGCATGTAATTGTTTGTGGACATTATGGTTGCGGTGGTGTAAAAGCCGCTATGGGAAATCAATCTATTGGAATAATTGATAACTGGATTAGAAACATAAAAGATGTTTACCGAGTGAACAAAGAGGAGTTAAATGAAATAGTCGATGAAGATAAAAAATTCAACAGAATGGTTGAGCTAAATGTTATCGAGCAAGTTTTCAATTTAGCCAAAACATCAATTGTTCAAAATGCTTGGAACATCAATCAAGAATTACATTTACACGGTTGGGTTTACGGATTAAATTCAGGTTATGTAACCGATTTAAATGTGAATTTTAGTTGTAATAAAGATTTAGATTCAATGTTTAAATTAAATTTTTAAAAAACTTTGCCACGAATTCTCGCATTATAAAACGAATTAAATATATAATTTGAATCGACTAAGTCGATAATTAATTCGAATAAATTTTCGATTTTAGTTAGTAAAAAAATTCGTGAATTCGTGGCTAAAAAAAACTAATCGTTTAAATTTTCATTAAACGCAGAAGGCAATAATTGAGGTATAAATTTTATCAAAATTGGTAATAACAAACCTCCACCTGGAAGTAAAAAAATAGTCAATGACGGTATCGATTTACAGATATCTAGTAGCTGTTTTTTTACTTTCTTTTTTTCCTCAAAACTCAAATCATGTTGGGTAGATTTTCGCAATAATTTCACCAATTCTTTACTTTCAGAAAGCTCCTTAATTAAACGTGTTTTATTCCTACTAACCAGCTTTCCAATATTATCCTGCGTGTTATTATAAAACTGTTTTACGGGATGATTTAAATTAAAAAATGGTAATTCTTTTTTATATTTGTTTATGAAATTAACCAATTCATAACCAGTATTTTGACTTATTTTATTTAAATTTAATTTTAAAGCAAAATCTTCTAAGAATATTTGTTCGTTATTGTACACAACACCATCGCTTAAAAGCGTCATATGCGCTACTTCATACAAGTATAAACTTTCTAAATTTGTTCTGTTTCCTTCAAAAATTAATTCAAGTATTTCTGCTTCATTTATCTTCGAAACTTTAGAATAACGCAACGAGTTTTCAAACATTTTTAACAACATCATATCGTATTCCGACTTATCAATTTTCACATTCAAGGAAAGCATAATTAAAGCCAAACATTTACGTTCTAAATCTTTAAAAAACTCTAAACTTATGGTGTCGTTTTTTAGGTAAAATTCAAAGGCCAAAACATCAATAAAGAGCATCGCATTCGTAACCATGTGTGTGAAGTTTTTGGTCACAATATTGTCATTGGTTTGCAAACGCTCATTGATAATACTTTCCAATTTTTGAAACGAATTCGCGTCTGGCAAAACCATTTTCATGAAACTGAATTTCCCTTTAGAAATTTGATTATAAAACTGAATAATTGTTTCTATAAATTCTTCTACATCTTTACCTTTTTGGACTTTATACAAAGCAATTAAGGTAGATAAAAAACCAACTTTAATCTTTTCTTCAGTATCCCATTTTTTATCATCAACCTCAGAATTTAAATGATAATTCACAACATAACCGTAAATTAATCCGGAATTCTGACAACCCACAAAAAATTCTTCTTCAGTTGCATAATGAGAAATTTCATTAGCATACTGATTGATATATTTTTCAATCCAGCCGTTAATTGATGGGTTAATTTGCATGAATTACATCGTGTATTAAATCGTAATTAATCAACAAGCCAACAAATTTACTATAACTTTCCATTCCGTCTTTTTGTTGGTTGAATTTTAAAAACTTGTCGTAAAAGTATTCAAAAAATGTATCAATCCACGAATGATACTGTTTCCAAAAGGTTTTATTTTCATTAAAATTTTCCAAAACACCTTTGTTTATGAATTTACGATACGATTTACTACTTCCTTCTTCAATCACTTCTAAATTATACAAACAATAATTCAAAGCAAAAGCATAAGCCGAATATTGAAAATAAACATCTTTATTACTCGAAGCCGCCATAAATCCAATGAAATTACATTCACTTTCCGAAGCAATTCCGGTTTGATGCGCCATTTCATGACAAATAGTTAACGGCGAAGTGTATTTTGGTTTCAAATAATTGACTTGCGCTTCATTGGTAAACGGATTCAAATAACCTCCAAATCCCATATAACTCAACGGCAAACTGTATAATGATGATTTTATGCTTTCATTTTTATATTTGATTTCAGTCAATTGATTCGAAAATAAATCATAACCATTTGGCGACATCTCATACATTTCTTGTTCTGAATAGTTGAACACTACTTTTTTAGTAGAATCTTTTTCAATTTGAAATTGTAATTCGTTCGTTTTTACGATTAGTTTTTCCGTTAAAGCGATTAATTGTGCTTTCGTATATTCTTTTTCAATTCCGATTTTCTCATGCAATGGAATTCGGTAATAATTGATTCCCCATAAAAAATGAAACAAGAAATATAAAATCGAAATGAAACTCAAAATGGTTAACCCGTTCGCTTTCCAATTTTTAAAAAATCCGATTCTGTTTTTATAAATCCATCTAAAAATGAAGAAAAACAATATCGTATAAAACAAATCGCCTACAGAAAAAGGAATCCAACCGAAAATAATTCGACTAATTTTAGAGAGGTACAAATACAATCCATTGCTATAAAAACGCTCTACCATTTCTGGAAAAAGCGCTAAAACTTTCATCAGTATAATTTGAACGAATAAAAATAAACTTAGCTTTTTTTTCATTTGCTAAAATTATTATAAATCGACTAATAAATAGTAATATTTTTTATAATTTTGTTGCATAGGCATTAATCTTATGACACAAGTTACTTTAAATATTCCCGATCAAGATTTAAACTTTTTTATGCAATTAATTGAAAAGTTTAATTATGATACTACTATTTCTGATTTCGAAATGACATCTGAAATAAAAAACATACTTGATACGCGACGAAAAAACTCAAATGAAGAAAATTACATTCCTTGGAGTGAAGTAAAATCAAAGATAATTTTCAATAAAAAATAATGAGTTATTCCGTTTTCTTTGAACCAAATGCTATTAATGATATTCAAGAAGCTGTTTCTTATTATGACTTAAAAAAAGAAGGTTTAGGAGAAGTTTTTTATAACTCTTTAGAAAACGCAATTGAAACCATAGTTATAAATCCAAACTTTCAAATTAGATATAAAGATTATATAGGTTTACCTTTGAAGAAATTTCCTTTTATTGTGTTTTATTACATTAAGGAAGAAAGCAAAAAAATTCACATTATTTCTATATTTAACACTTCTAAAAATCCAAATACATATTACGATTTATAAACAATGCTTAAATATTCAAAAAAAAACGAATTTTGAATGTTGAATAACGAATTTTGAACAATAAAAAATAACAACAAACAGAACAAAAATAAAATGAGTCAAGAAGTAAGAAATTTAGAACCAAAAGAGCTTTGGAACAAATTTGCCGATTTAAACGCTGTACCACGTCCGTCTAAAAAAGAAGAACGTGTAATTGCATTTATGATGGAATTTGGTCAGAAATTAGGATTTGAAACCATTAATGACGAAGTAGGAAACGTAATTATCAAAAAACCTGCTACTGCCGGAATGGAAAACCGTAAAACTATCGTAATGCAATCGCATTTAGATATGGTGCACCAAAAAAATAATGATACGGATTTCGATTTTGATACGCAAGGTATTGAAATGTATGTTGATGGAGACTGGGTTCGTGCAAAAGGAACCACTTTAGGAGCCGACAACGGTTTAGGAGTGGCGACTATTATGGCTATTTTAGAAAGTACCACAATTCCTCATCCTGCTATTGAAGCGTTATTTACAATTGACGAAGAAACAGGAATGACTGGTGCAATGGGCTTAAAAGGTGGTTTATTACAAGGTGAAATTTTATTAAATTTAGATACAGAAGAAGACGACGAAATTGATATCGGATGTGCTGGTGGTGTAGATGTAACAGCTGTTGCAGAATACGATGAAGAAGAAACTCCTGCTGATTCTGTAGGTTATACAATTACTGTAAAAGGTTTAAATGGTGGCCATTCAGGAATGGATATCGATAAAGGTTTAGGAAATGCTAACAAAATTATGAACCGTTTATTATTTAATGGTTTTGAAGATTTTGGCTTACAAATTTCAACCATCAATGGTGGAAGTTTACGTAATGCAATTCCAAGAGAAAGTGTTGCACAAGTTGCCATTGCTCCTATTTATGATGAAGCTTTTACTTTCGATATGCAAGAAATTGTAAACGAAATTAAAACAGAATTCAAAACTACAGAACCAAACTTAGAAATCGTGATTGAGAAATCGGCAACGACTCCAACTAAAGTGATGCCTCCAATGGCTCAGTTTTACATGGTTCGTTCTATTTATGCAGCACATAATGGCGTGTATAGAATGAGTGCTGATTTTGATAATTTAGTGGAAACTTCAAACAACATTGCGAAAGTTACGGTTGGAAACGGAAAATTACAAGTAGAAAATTTAACACGTTCTTCTGTAGAAACTTCAAAATTCGATTTAGCGAATGCGTTACGTTCTGCTTTTGAATTAATGGGTTGCGAAGTAACTTTTGGAGGTTCTTACCCAGGTTGGACACCAAACGCCAACTCGGAAATCTTAGATGTTTTAACTTCTATTTACGAAAAACAAAACGGAAGTAAACCTCACGTTGTGGCTTGTCACGCTGGATTAGAATGTGGAATCTTAGGAACAAATTACCCAGAAATGGATATGATTTCTTTCGGACCAACAATCAAAGGCGCACACAGTCCTGATGAAAGAGCGAATATCGCTTCAGCGCAAAAATACTGGAAATTTGTATTAGAGATTTTGGAAAACATTCCGGTTCGTAATTAAGATTTACGAATTTCGATTTACGAAGTAATTCATAATAAAAAACCTCGAGATTTTTTTTCTCGAGGTTTTTGTTTTTTCTTTAAAATCGGGCATAATTTTTGATTATTTTTATACAGAAATTTCAACTAATATTTTTTCTTCAAATGAAACCATTTTTTCTAGGAATACTTTTTTGTTCATTCCTTTTTTCCTGTAACAACCATAAAGTAAAACAAGTGGAACGCGCTTTTTATTATTGGAAGAGCAATGGTTATCAGTTTTCTCAATATGAAGATTCAATAACTGAAAGTTTGAAAGTGAATAAATTATATTTGAAATTTTTTGAAGTCGAACACGATGAAACTTTAGGCAACATACCTTTTTCTAAAACAGATCTTAGGATGTACAATAATCAAGCACAAAGAATTATTGTTCCAACAGTATATTTAAAAAACGAAATTTTTATAAAAAGTAGTAAAAGTGAATTAGACACATTAGCAGACAATATTCATTTTTTAATTCAAAAAAATTGTCGGGACAATTTCAAATTAGAAAAAAAAGTTACCGAATATCAAATGGATTGTGATTGGACCTTAAAATCGAAAGATAACTATTTCTATTTTTTAAAAGCTCTAAAAACAATTTCGAAAAAAGAAATAAGCTGTACTTTAAGACTTTATCCATACAAATACAGAACAAAAATGGGAATTCCTCCTGTTGATAAAGTAATGTTAATGTGCTATAATTTAATTAATCCGTTATCAAATAAAAACAAAAACTCCATTCTTGATTTAGAAGAATTTAAAAGTTATTTAACGGTAGAAGAAAAATACCCTATTCATTTAGATGTGGCATTACCAACTTATTCGTGGATGCATCTGTATAGAAATAATAATTTTTTAGAGATCTCGTATGCTAATTTAAATGATACAAAAAAAGTATTAAAACCAATAAAACCCATGTGGTACGAAGTTGTGAAAGACACAATAATTGGTGAATCTTATTTTAGAGTAGGTGATAAATTGAAAATTGAAGAAACCACTACAGAAAATATCCAAAGTGCTATACAACTTCTAAAAAAACATACTCCATTAGATTCAAAAATTACCGTGTCTTTATTTCATCTAGATGAACAACAATTAATAAATTACAACAATGAAGAAATTTCTAGTTTTTATAACGGTTTTATCGAGTAATTTTTTAATTGCTTGTGGGTTTTATCCTTATGGTGAAGAATTACGTTTCTCGTTTTTAAACCCTTCAATTTTTAATATTTATGACTTTGCTGAATTTAATTATTCTAGTAATTCTAATTATCCTGGAATAAAATATCCTACTAATTATATTTTTCCAAATAATCAGTTATGGATGAAATATTGTAAAAACAAAGTAGATAATATTTCAGTTAGTGATTTGATTGATGAAATGTCTTTAAAAGATATCCATTCGAAATCAACTAATAAAATGTTGAAATATTTATATCAAAATAAGGATTTAGAAGCCATAGCATATTTAAAATTTGCAAAAAGTTGCGAATATGGAAACACTTGGATTGATGATCCATGGGAAAGACATGAAGTAATTACTTTACCCAAAAGAATTAAGCAAGTAGAAAAGGCAATTGAGTTATCTAAAAAATGTAAATCGAAAGAAATTAAATTACGTTATGCTTTTTTAGCCATAAGAATGTCGTACTACAATCAAAATAATGTAAAAATAAAAACGATTTTTAAAGATAATTTTGAATTAACCAACGACAAAAATATAATTTATTATTGGAGTTTATATTTCCGAACATTGGCTGAAAAAGACAATTCGCTTCGTAATTTTTATGCGGCTCAAGTTTTTGCTCATGCTGTAGATAAAAGATTTATGGTACTTCAACAATATGATACAAATACTGCTATTGAAGAAGTCTTAAAACACGCCAAATCTAAAGAAGAAAAAGCCAACGTATATTTTATTGCTGGCGTTAAAAAACATGATAAAACCTTAGATTATTTAAAGAAAATTAACAAACTACAACCAAATCATAAAGGCCTAAATTTTTTATTATTACGTGAAATAAATAAAATTGAAGATTGGATTTTTACACCTTATTATTCTCTATTCCAACCTTCATTAGCAGTAGAAACTGCAGAAGATATTTCAACAAAAAGAGTATTCAATACTATTGAATATGATAGAAAATATGCTAAAGAATTACTAAACTTTATTCGTACTAAAAAACATCAAACTTCAGAAAATTTAGAACTTTGGAACACTTGTAAAGCTATAGTATTATTTGCTACTAAAGAGCATAAAAATAGTTTATTAGAAATTTCGAAACTAAAAAAAACAGTTACTAAAAACGAGGCATTAATCCATCAATTGGAAATATTTGAAGCATTAAACTTGGTAGCTGAACAAAAATACGATACCGCATTTATAACTAAAAGGTTAGAAACATTGCTTTTTAAGCATAAAGAAAATAAAAAATTAATCTTTGCTATTGGAAAAGAATTTGAGCTAAAAAACAATACCACTGAGGCAGCAATTTTATTTTCCACATTGAAAAATAATTATTCTGACAATTATGACAGCGTATATTGGAAGACAATAAAAAATAAAAAAAACACTTATTCAGATTATTATGAAAATTATTTTGATTATATAGATGCCATTTACACGCCTTATCAAACCAAAAAAATAATTGATGCGATTAAAACAAACTTAGTAAGTTCTAATAATTTTACAAATTGGAAATATGAAGCTATAAGAAAGGATTTATCTAATCTTTATGACTTAGTGGGAACAAAATATATTCGTCAGAACAAATTAATTAAGGCATTACCTTATTTTAAAAAAGCTAATGCCGATAAAGTAACATGTGATAATCCGTTTTATAAATTAGAATATACTCCTAGTTTTATTCAATTAAAAAAAGAAGTAAAATTTAATAAATACACCATAACTAAAGAATTGATAAAAAACATTAATAAAGCAAATCAGCCAACAGAAATAAACAAAGATTATTACTTTTTTATCATTGCGAATTGTTACTACAACATGACACAATATGGCAATTGCTCTATCATGAGAAGATATTACACGGTTAGTTATGGAAACGAAACTGTAATTGAAGATGAAAAAGAGTTTTTTGAAAATAATTTGGCTAAACAATATTATAAATTAGCGTTTAAACACGCTAAAACCAGAAAGTTTAAAGCACTTTGTTTGAAAATGATAGCAAGATGTGAAAAAAACAAAATTTTAAGTCAAAGAGAAGAATATGTATATGGAAATAAGTATGATTCCAATTTAAACAAATATTATTTAGATTTAAAAAATAATTATACTTCTCAATATGAAGAACTAGTATCAAACTGTGATAATTTTCCTGAATATTTCAACGCAAGAAGATAACTTTCAAACCTCGAGATTTCATTTTCTCGAGGTTTTTTTATGAAAATTTTATATATTTGATTCATATTACATCGTAACGCATATAATCAAGTGTTAACCATAATTATAAACCTTACTAACACCAAAAGAAAATAATAAATGGATAAATTTAATTTATTAGTTATTGTAACTGTAATCTCATTGTTCATTTCATTATTTCTTTCCTTTTTTCTGGTTACGGTTCAAACGAAACACAAATTAAGTAATTCTCTTTTTGCTTTTTTTCTGATCATAACCGCAATAGATTCTAGCACACCTTTGATTGAATTAGTCACTACAGGTCCATCAAATCTGGGAATTCTAAGAAGCACACTCGCTTTCTTGCAAATTCCTGCTTTTTATCTGTATGTAGTATCGGTTTGTTATTCAGATTTTAGGTTTAAACCCAAATACATCCTACATCTGCTTCCGTTTTTGATTGCAAATGTCATTATGTTACCGCGTTTTTATTTGGTTGATGCTGCTGCTAAAGTGAACTTTATTATAAATCGCAAGAGCATGATAGAACTACAATTCAATCATACTCTTATACATATTCAAATAGTTATATATTTTATTGCCGTCTTTATGATATTAAGAAAAGTAAAAAAACTATATCTTGAAAATTATGCAGGTGCCAATATTAATTCTTATAATTGGTTGTTTCAGTTTACAATCGTACTAACTATTTTATATTCGTGTACGATTGTAAAAAACATTTTCAAATTTTCTGATTATCCATATATTTCTGAATTAATAAAAATTGGCATCCAAGTATTTCTGCTATTTATTGTTTGTTGGTATTTATTTAAAGCCTTAAATAATCCTAGTTTATTTAGAAATATCGATTCAAAATTAAAATTGGTTGCTGATATTGTTTTAGAGGAAAATAAAAACGAAACACAAACTATCAGCGAAAAAGAGCATCAAGAAGATTTAGAGAAATTAAAAAAATATATGATTGAAGAAAAACCCTTTCTTAATCCTTCCTTAACCATTCAAGAGGTTTCTGCTGCTGTTGGAATTCCTGTTCGAAATTTATCAGTTTTAATTAATCATAAATTAGAACAACATTTTTACGATTTCGTAAATAGCTATCGTATTGAAAACGCAATGGAAACTTTAAAAGATAGCACAAAAAACAAGGTCACTATTTTAGAAATTCTGTACGATGTGGGTTTTAATTCCAAATCTTCTTTTAATACTGCATTTAAAAAACACACGGGTAATACGCCAACTTCTTATCGTAACAATTTACAAAACAACACTTTGTAATTACTCGTACTTTTCATTGTAACCACTCCTACTTATTTTTCAAAAGAAATGCGTTCGAATACTTGCATTCGGTCGCACAGCTCTTAGTTCTTTTTCAATTTTGTATCGAAATAAATTTTTAACTAAAAACTCGATACAATGAAAAAAACATTTTTATTCCTAATTCTTACAGGACTAATTTTAAGCTGTCAAACAAGTAAAAATGTAGCCTCTAAAAATAGAGATTTTACCTTTATTACAGATAGTTTAAATATTGACCAACAATTAGAAAAGTATAAACTTCCTGGATTCAGTCTTGTTGTTTTTGAAAATTATAAGATGGTCTATTCTAATCAATTTGGTGTAAAGTCTATAAATTCAAATGAAAAAATAGATGAAAACACTGCATTTTCCACAGCATCAATTTCAAAACCAATTACTGCGCTTCTTTGTTTTATTTTGGAAGAAAAAGGTTTAATTAATTTAGACAATCCAATAGACAATTATCTAAAACGTTGGCATTTGCCAAAAAGCAAGTTTACTGAAAACAATAGTCCAACTTGGAAACAATTTCTTAATCATACTGCTGGTACAAGTCAAGGTGGGTTTGCCGACTATTATGAAGGTGACACAATTCCAACAATAAAACAAAGTCTTTTAGGACAGATTCCGAGATACGATAAAGAAATTGAATTTTTATTTGCTCCAGGTACAAGTTTTGAATACAGCGGTGGTGGTTATGTAATTATTCAAATGGCATTGGAAGACACTTTGAATAAATCTATTGCAGCACTTGCAGAAGAACATATTTTCGCACCTCTTGGTTTAAAAAACACAACAATGATTCAGCCAAATGAAAATGGTTTTTTATCAAATGTAGCCTTGGTTCACGATGAAAATGAGAAAGTTATTAGAACAGGTTTACCAATAACACCACAAGTTGGAGCTTCTGGAATGTGGTCTACTCCTACTGATTTGGCAAAAATTTCAATTGAGATACAAAATGCTTTACGCAATAAAAACAACAAAGTGATTTCTCATAGCGTTGCAAAAAAAGTAACAGAAGTAACCGCTTTAAAAGATGCTGTTGGTGGCTGGAGTTATGGATGGCAAAAGTCTTTTGGGTATAACAATTATGATTGGTTTTCTTGTAATGGTTCCAATACTGGAGTTGGTGGTAACATTCTAGCTACGATGACTGATGGCAATGGCGTTGTATATCTTGCCAATGGTGAAAAACCGAATCGTTTTCCTGTGATGAATCAAACTCGAAATAAAATTCTGAAAGTGATGAACTGGAACAAAACATCTAATGATGACATACAAGAAATACCTACAAGTTTAAAAGAAAAGCTAATTGGTACTTATGATGATTTCCTTTATGGTCAAGGAATGGAAACCAAAATTGTAGAAAAAAATAATCGACTTTATATTGAATCGCCAATTTTAGAACATTTCAAAGGCAAGAATAATAATGAGTTGGTCTATCTAAAAAATGGATCATTCAAAATTATAGATTATCCTAACTTATTACAATTCGATTTTAGCAAAGGAAAACTAAATTTTGTAACCTTAACAAGAGGTGAATTAAGTACAAAAGTTCAAATCGTTAATAAAGAAAAATAACAAACATTTTAAAAACAAACTTAATATAAAAAACTATGAAAACTTCATTAAAATTATTAGCAGCACTAGTATTAATTAGCAACTTTTGTTTTGGACAAGACTTTTCTAAAAAGATAGATTCCATAATTAAAGACAATTATCAAAAAAATCCAAACATAGGAATTAGTGTAGGTTTTATCAAAGACAACGAAGAATACTATACTGCTTATGGCAATTTGAATAGTGAAACTCCAATTGAAATTAATAAAAACTCTATTTTTGAAATAGCCTCTATCACTAAAATTTTGACTTCAAATTTAATCGCACAAGCTGTAATTGAAAATAAAATAAAATTGGAAGATTGTATCGATAAGTATCTTCCAAAAGGATATATTTTACATAAAAATCTAAAGAATAAAATAAAAATTTCCGATTTATGCTCGCATCAATCTGGTTTACCAGATATTGATTTTGGTAAACTAATAGAATTAGACTCTCAACAACCGGTAAATAGTGTAACTGAAAACACCTTAACCAGTTTGGTTAATAATTGTACCGAACTAACGGATTATGGTAAATTTCGTTATTCTACTATAGGATATACCTTACTTGGACAAATTTTAGAAAAAGTATATGATAAAACTTACGACGAAATTATTAGAAATAAAATAATAGAACCCTTACAATTGACAAATACATTTACTAAAGATTTTAATGTAAAGAACATAACCACAGGTCATAATCCGAATGGTGGCATTCAGGAATTTTTCAAATGGAATTGTACTGCATCGGCTGGATTAATTAAATCTAGTGCTTCAGATATGATTACCTATTTAAAAGCTGTTTTGAATACAAAAACCCAAATAGCTAAAGCAGCTATACTTACCGAAAAAATATTTTATAAAGATGAAAAAAGAGAAATAGGATTGGGTTTTAATATCTCTACAGATGAAAAAAACACGATTTATTTAAAATCAGGTGATTCTATGGGACAATGTTCTATTTTATGTTATAACAGAGATAAAAATTGGGGAATCATTATACTTTTAACGGAAAGAAACTCAAAAATGAGACAAGATTTATTGAATAAAATTTATGATGAAATTTTGAAATAAATAAAATTGTTAGATTCTTTAAAAGCATTTCCTAAATATTAAAAAATTCATAAGACTATAAAATTCGGGCATACTTTTTGATAATTTGGGTTCAAATTATTCATTCTAAAATTATAAAACTATGAAAAATAAAATCTTAACGCTCGTTATGCTTTCAAGTTTGTTTTTAATCTCTTGTAAAGAAAGTCAAAAACAAGAAACAATTGGTGAAACCACTGAAAAAGCAGAAAAAACTGCAGATAATGTAGTTACAAATACCACAACAGACAAAGAAGGAAATAAATTAGAAATGTCATTTAACAATACTAAAGATATTGCAACTCTATATTTTAAAGGCGATACAATTGAATTAGCGGGACAAAAACCAGCTTCAGGAATATGGTACAAAAACGACAAATATGAATTACGAGGAAAAGGAGAAAATGTAGCACTTACAAAAAACGGAAAAACACTTTTCAAAAATTAATAAGCTCTATTAAAACACAAAACGATAAACACCTTCTCAATTTAAAATGAGAAGGTGTTTTTTTTGTAGCAACTCTTCCTTTTAAGAATTGAAATTATAAACCTGTAGCATTTTAAAAATAAAATAAAATTGCTACAGGTTTCAAGGAAAGAAATTAATATATTTGAAAAACGCTATATAATATAAACTTGGATGAATATGAGATATAAAGTAGCGTGTATATACGAGTTGGTGGCAATATTACCTGAAAATCGCAGAATCGAAGCAAAATAAAACTAAACTTAAAAAAATATTTATGGAGTTACCAAAATTTGAATTTAGTCCAAACGCATACGAACTTGATGTTTTTGAAAAAGAAGACGGAATTTGTTCTTGTTGTAACGAAAATAGAAACTTAAAATATACCGGCTCATTTTACAGCGAAGAAGAACCTGATTATATCTGTGCTTGGTGTATAGAAAACGGAAAAGCGGCAGAAATGTTTGAAGGAGAATTTAACGATTATGCAGGAATTGAAAATTCTGAAAATATTGCTGAGGAATTATTACTAAAAATTAGCGAAAGAACTCCAAGTTATATAAGTTGGCAACAAGAAGTTTGGCTTTCACATTGTAATCAACCTTGTAAATTATTAAGTTATGCAGACGCTAAAACAATTGAACCGTTGTTAGACGAATTAAATGACGATATTGAAAACAATGGATACGAACCAGAAATAATAAAAGAGCACTTATCAAAAGAAGGAAGTTTAGTTGGTTATTTATTTCAGTGTGTGAATTGCGGACAACACAGATTACACGTTGATTGCGACTAATAAATACTGCCACCAACAGGCATTTGGCAAGATTGCGAATTTTGAAGTAAATTCACGTTTATTTCTCGCAAGAAATTTTATCTTTAACAGAAAATAATCGGTTACGAAGTTCGCAACCTCGCCAAGCGCCGGAACGTAGTGGCTATTTTAAAAGAGACCGTGAAAAATACAATTTACATACTAACAATTACAATTGGACTTTTAAGTTGTAATAATCATCCGAAACAGGTTGAGGAGTCACCTATTGCTAAAACAGAAATCATAAACTCAAAAGTTGACAATTCAAAATATTACACAAAAAAAGATACTATTTTAATTATAACTGAAATTGGCGACACTCTAAAATTTGCAAAAGCTGAATTCAATAACATTGTTGATAAACACACCGAATTTTTCAAAGAATATCCAGTCAATCCAGACCAAGCATATTTCAATGACAATGACAAAGAAGAATTTGGGAGTGAAGTTGGACAAGACAATTATTATGTTTTGTATGCTTACTTTCTCAAACAAAAAAATGGAGTTAAAGAATTTGCTCCACAACGACAAAAACTTATAGATATTTACTCAAACATCAATTCATTATTTGAGCACTTTGAATATGGCGGAACATACTTTGGACATCAAAGCAGTCGAATTTTAGGTTATGCAGAATATTCAATTTACTTGTTACCGAAAACCACTAATGAAGTTTCCAAAACGTACGACATTACAAAGCAAAAAGAACTATACATAAAATCATTGCGACAACTAATTGAAGACGAAAGTAAAATTGACTTCAATACATTAGGACAAGAAAAGATTGAACGAACAAAAAAACTAATTCAAATAGTTGACGAACTTGGCAATCTAATTATAGACAATTTTTATTTAAGACGAGCACAAGAATTTCAATATAGACACTACGAATATTATTAACAGAAGGAAAACAGCCACCTCAAGCCGTTTCTCGCAATTGCAATTTTTGTGGTAAATTAACGTTTATTTCTAGCAAGAAATTTTATGTTTTTTAGAAAATAATCAGTTCCGAAGATCACCAAGTCACAAACGTTAGGCTTTTAATTTCACGAACCATGTATTAACAGACATTCGTATTATAAAAGTCAAATAAAGGTTCTAAAAACGTTCCGACAAACTCTAAAAACGTCTCGACAAAGTCTAAAAACACTCCGACAACTTATAAAAACGTTCCGACAAAGTCTAAAAACACTCCGACAACTTCTAAAAACGTTCCGACAACATCTAAAAACACTCCGACAACTTCTAAAAACGTTCCGACAACATCTAAAAACGCATCGGGAAGTTCTAAAAACGTATCGGGAAGTTCTAAAAACGCATCGGGAAGTTCTAAAAACGTATCGGGAAGTTCTAAAAACGTATCGGGAACTTCTAAAAACGCATCGGGAACTTGATAATACGAATTAGAAAATAATCGTTTACCAAGCCACTACTGCACCAAAGCAGAACATTAATACAATTCAAAAAATGAATTATGACAACTTATCTGTTCAAGAAAAAACAACATAAAACAAAAAACACCATCTCATTTTAAAACGAGATGGTGTTTTTATATAACTAACTTTAAAATTTATCCAACAAAAATTAAAACAAGTAACGGAATAATTATTCCTGCTAATGCTAATTTCCAACCTCTACGAGCGAAAGTATTTTTACCATGTGTTATCATGATAACGCCAGTAAATGCAATTGCAATTAATGAAATTCCGAAAATATCTGAATAATAAATCCACCAGTTAGAAGTGCTTTTGTGCAACTTCATAGTCTGACTAATAATTGGCGTTTTGTTAAAGGCAACAATTTCACCTTTTCCCGTTTCCATATCGATTTCTACATCGTGTTTTTCAAAAGAGATTTTAAACGTTCCTTTCTTCACATTATGACGACGTATTTTATCATCAATACCCAATTCTTTACCAAGATTTTCCGCATATTCTTCCGTAATTTGACTTTCTTCAGGAAGTTTAACAGTTATGCTTTTCGTCTCCGTTGTATATTTTTCTGGATGCCAATGTTCTCTATGATTCATTAAAATTCCTGAAAAAGCAAATGAAATAATTAAACCTACATAAAAATAACCTAAATCCCTGTGAATGTTTCTTTTATTAAATTGCATAGGTAAATAATTAATGTTTTTGATTAAATAAAAGGAACATATAAATTAATTATGTTCCTTTTATTACTGAACTAATTGTATTAAACTAACTTTATTAAAACTTGTATGAAACAGAAGTTGAAATCATTCTTGGTGCAATTGGAGTAACTGTATTGTCATCGTAAACATAATAACTAGTTACGTTTCCTAAATTAGATAATTTTGCTCTAATAGATAATGATTTTATAGTGTAACCAACAGATGCATCAAATTGTAAAAACCCGTTAACCGGTATTGGTTTTCTATCTTTTTCTGCTTGCGTTACAGCATTATTTGGTCTTAATCTTCCACCATAAATTTTACCAAAGTAAGAAGAGATAATTCCTAATTCTAATCCTTTTAATTTTGTGTTTGCAAAAGTATAAAACACACTTGTATTAGCTGTGTTTTTTGGAGTAAAACGCAGTTGTGTACCTTTATTATAAATATTACTTCTTGTGTATTTCGTTTCGTTAAAACTGTAACCAGCCAATACTTTAAAATTATTTAAATTTGCTGTAATATCTAATTCTACACCTTTACTTGTATAGGCACCAGCTAGTTCTTTAATATTTGTATTTGTATTAGCATTAGAAAAATCAGTTTGCGCTAAATTACTATAATCGATAACGTAACCTGTAACATTAGCCGATAAATGACCTTTAAGCAATTCGTTTTTCACCCCTACTTCATACTGATTAATCGTTGAAGTTGGTAAAGCGTTTAAATACTTATCAGTACCTGTATTTAATACAAATGAATCAGAATAACTTGCGAAAATTGAGTTTGTTTTTGTTGGCTGAAACACAATTCCTAATTTAGATGAAATTACATTATCATTTGTTAAAGTTGGAACAGGTGCAACGGTTGAATATGAAAATGTGTTTGTTTCATTTTCTAAATAACTATAACGTAAACCTGCTAAAACTTTTAATTTACTTGTTAATTCTACTAAATCTTGTACATAAAAACCGGCACGTTTAATTTGAGCATCGGCAGTTGTGTTTTTTTCCATTTCTGGCACAATTGTATTTACATAAGGTGCTAATTTAGTTACTACGCTTGGGTTAAAAATATTAATTTTATCGTATTTTGTTATGTTTTTATAATTTAAAGTATTAGTACTACTTCTATCCGCATCTACACCTAAAAGTAAAGTATGCTTAATATTTCCTGTATTAAAATTACCGGTTAAATCAATTTCTGCCAAAGCATAATCCTGACTTGTTTGTACTTGTTGCACACCACGTGTCCAATCCCCATTTGCAGCAACTAAATTTGTACTGTTTGGTCGTAAACTCGATAATAAATGAGTATCATAACCTTGGTAAGATAAAATTCCTTTTACTTGCCAAGCACTATTTATTTGATGTGTTAATGTTGAAGTTACACTTTCTTGTTTACTATTAAATTTTGCCCAATCGAAATTTAAAAACGTATTTCGTGGTAAATTAACTATATTATAATCTATTGTAGTAATACCAAAATCTGGAGTTCTAGAGTCTTTTAAGTAATCACCTTCGACTAATAAAGTAGTTTTGTTTGATAAATGGAAAAGAAAAGACGGGTTAATATAAAAACGTTCACTATTCACAACATCTCTAAAACTATTTCCTTTTTCGTAACTTGTAATAACTCGGTAAGCTGCTGTGTTACTTTCATTCACACTTCCGTAAACATCAATTGTAGGTTTAAAAAAATCATATTCTGATACTCTAAAACTTACTTCACCACCTTGTTGAAACTTAGGTTTTTTAGTTAATAAATTTAAAATTCCTCCTGGCGATACATTTCCGAACAATAAGGCAGAACTCCCTTTTAAAATTTCAATACTTTCTAATGAAGCCGATTCTGGAAGTAAAGAACCATTAAATCTAACGCCATTTTTAAATGTATTACCACCTCCAAATGTAAATCCTCGTGAACCGAATTCTTCTTGATTGTTTCCAGAGGCTGTACTATTTCCAGAAACATAAATTCCATTTGCGTTTTTTATAGCATCAGACAAACGTAATACTTGTTGTTGATCTATTGTTGCTCTGTCGATAACTGCAGTTGCTTGTGGTAAATCTAAAGCTTTGATTGATGATTTTCCTACTTTAACGGCTTGTTTTTGTAATTTAGAAATAACTACAACTTCTTCAATAACCTGCCCTCTCTTTTTAACAGTATCATTTTCAATCTCTAATGCGACATCATTTTTTGAACTTTCAGTTTGTCCAAAAGAAAAACTTGCATTTGCTAACACGGCTAGTAAAACTATATATTTTTTCATTTTTATTTAGAATAATTTAAAATAACAGTGCAAATGTAAAAAGCAAAAATGAAAAAAACAAGTTTATTTAGAATAAATAAAAACAATATTAGTAAGTATCAGAGTATCAAATAAAAAAAACCGATTTAAAGAAATAAATCGGTTTTCATCACATTATTTTGAAGTTTTATTTCTCCTTCCCCACCAAATTAAAAAACCTGTTACAGGTAAAGATGCACAAACCAAACTAAGTAACATGGCAATAATTTTAGACCAAATTCCGAAAATAGAACCCACATGAATATCGTAATTTGCAGCAATCGCTTTTTCTCCTAAATTTTTATCTTTATGAGAATGTTGATGTAATAAATCACCTGAATTCTCATCAAAAATTAGACTATGATTTACATGATATGAATAAGAAAGATGCTTTACAAATACCTCATAATTTGGATGTTCATGATCATCTAAATGGGGATAACCAAAATCTAAACTATATTGAAAAGAATTGGGATATAATTCTTCTACTTTTTGACCAATTTTGTCTAAAGTATGATTATTTCTAACTTCAATTGGTGCTTTGGTTGAAATATGTGAAAAATCTGGATAGGTGGTACTTCCCCCAGAAAACACAAAATACAAAATGGCTTGAACAAAGAAAAAAGCATAAAATAATCCTGTAAACGCCACAACAAAAGCTAAAGATGAAGCATAAAATCCAAAAATATTATGTACGTCATAGTTTTTTCGTCTCCAACCTTTAACTTTTTTCCAATCGAATGTAAAACGTTGTCTTATTGCTTTTTTATTTTTGGGCCACCATAAAATAATTCCGGAAATGAGCATAAAAACAAAAATTAAGGTTGGAATTCCGCACACATAAGTACCCCATTCTGTATTAAGCATAAAACTAAAATGAATGGATTTTATGATATTAAAAAAATCAGTTGTTTCATCATAAACACCTCTTATTTCACCTGTAAATGGATTGACATAAACCGACTTATAAATGATATATTCTTCATAAAAATTCCACCCTTTTGGATTTCTTTCATAGTAATAAAAAACATAACTTCTACTTTTATCAATAGGTACATTTACCCAATGAATAGGATATTTCTCATTAGTAAAGGCATCAACTTTTTTTTCTAATACTTTTAAAGAAAGTGGTTTTAGCTCTTTACTAATTGGAGTTGTATGATATATCGCATCTTTTCGCAAATAATTCGTAATTTCTTCCTGAAACACATAAATTGATCCTGTAATTGAAATTATAAAAACGATTAAACCCGTTGATAATCCTAACCAAAGATGTACTTTTTTTATAGCTTTTTTAAATTTCATTTTTTTAATTTAAAATGATAAAAACTCCTCAACCAATGGTTAAGGAGTGTTTTTAATTTTTTGTATGATGACTAAAATTTATAGGTCAAACCAGCTGTTAAACTGCGTAATTTTTGTGGTGTTACAGTCGACCAACCTGAGTAATATTTCTCATTTAATACGTTGTTTACTTTTAAAGAGATATTAAATTTATCTGAATTATAAGATAAAGCAGAATTTAAAATAGTATAATCTGGCAGTGTGAAAGAACCTGTGGTTTTTCTGTGTAAAACATTAAATTCACTTGCATAATTTCCTCCAAATCCTAAACCAAATCCTTTTAAATCACCTTCAGAAAAACTGTAATTTGCCCAAAAATTAACTAAAGTATTTGGTCCTGCTTCCTCTGGTCTGTAACCTAAATAAGAATCATCTATAATATCCTTAGTTACTTCACTATCATTATAGCTATAACCAGCAATTATATTTAAACCTTTTATTGGGTTCGCTGTAAAGCTAATTTCAACCCCATTACTATTAACCTCACCACCTTGTATAGAACTAATATATGTAGTTGGATCCGTCATTACTTTATCTGTAACATCTATATTATAATAACTAATTGTTGTAGAAATAATGTCTTTATATAAATTTGTTTTTAAACCAAACTCATATTGATTGGCCTGTTCCGGTTTAAAACTTTTATAAGTAACATTATCACTTTGAATAGAAGGTGCCATGTTTGTAAAACCATTCATATAATTACCAAAAACAGATACTTTATTTGGTATGATTTGATAAACAGTACCAAATTTTGGAGATACTGCTATTTGATTAAAACTTTGAGTTTCGGTTTTGCTTATAAAATTATCTACTCTTACACTCGCCATTACAGATAATTTTTCAGTTACATTTAATACATCAGAAACATAAGCACTAATTACTTCATTTTCTGCCATTGTTTTTCCTGAATAGGATCCTGTTAAAATAGCATCTACAGCATTTTGGGTTAACTCAGTTGGATTTGAACCAATATTATCTGTTTGATCAACCATAGAAATAGTTCCGAAAGACCTCCAACCTGCATTTGCGTTTCTTTGGTTCATGCTTAAATAGTCAATACCAACAACCATTCTGTTTCTTAAATTTCCAATTTTAAAATCGCCTATAAAGTTTTGTTGGATATCAGTTCCTTCTGTTTGCGAATTGGCCTTTGAAATAAATCTAGCAAATTCATCACCATTAGAAGAATCAAATAAATAGTGATAATAACCATTTGTTTTAGCAGTACTTCTGGATAAAACAGTTTGTGAAGTCCAACTATCAGATAATTTATAAAACATTTGTGCTTGTAAATTAAAAGTTGGATTGTTCATCGTTAACTCGTTAGAAGTATACGATTTCTTATAATTTTGTTCGAAAAGATCCATAGAAAAGAAAGAAATTGGCAAACCTCTATTTAAAAAAACCATTGGAGCATTTGCCGATTCTCTTTCTGAAAATTCAGTATTAATTAAAAAGGAAAGTTTATCGCTTACTTTATAACTTAATGAAGGTGCGAAAAAAAATGATTTATTAAATCCTGCATCTTGAAAAGAATTTTCTTTTTGGTAGGCCGAATTCATTCTCAAAGAAACATCTTTATTTAAAGGAATGTTTACATCAGCCGTTAATCGATCCATTCCGTAAGTTCCAGAATTATAACCAATTTCGCCACCAAATTTAGAATAAGGCTTTTTAGTTACGATATTAATTAAACCACCATAAGAAATCAAACTACTTCCAAATAAAGTTCCAGAAGGTCCTTTTATCACTTCAATATTATCCACATTTATGGGATCAATACTTCCATTATTAATGCCTGGTAAACCGTTAATCATAGTCGGTTGGACAGAAAAACCACGCATCGAATAAAATTCAGCTCCATCACCTCCTCTTCCGGTTGATTCCCATAATCTAGTTACACCGGTTGCATTTTTTAAGGCATCATTAAAATTTGTAACAACTTGTTCTTTTAATAAATCATTAGTTATCGTGTTATATACTTGCGGATTTTCGATATCCTTCAGTGGCATTTTAGAGACAGTAGTGCTTTTTTCTCTTTTATATTTTTGCAAATTCGAGTTGATTTTTACTTCTTCAATAGCTTTAACAGAATCTTTTTTTAGTTCTTGTGCATAAAATAAGGTGGGTAAACTCAATAGTAACAAATAAGTTAATGGTTTTTTCATATTATTTTTATTTAGAATAAATTAATTTAAAGCGCAAATATAAAATTGAAATTTTAAATTCGCAAATTTTATTTAGAATAAATAAAAATAATATTTTAAGATATTTATGTTGAAAAAATAAGATTTTTAAACTATAAATTTTTAAACTATAAACTAAAATTGTAACTTTGCATCGAAATTTATAGATTATGATGTTAGACAGATTACAATATGTAAAACAACGTTTTGACGAAATATCAGATTTGATTATTCAACCTGATGTAATTGCCGATCAAAAGCGTTATGTACAATTAAATCAAGAATATAAAAGTTTAAACGCGTTAGTTCAAAAACGTGAAGAATATATAAACCTTGACTCCAATATTAAGGAAGCACAAGAAATTATTGCGGATGGTTCTGATGCCGAAATGGTAGAAATGGCAAAAATGCAATTAGATGAAGCTAAAGATCGTTTGCCAGAATTGGAAGAAGAAATCAAATTTATGTTGATTCCTAAAGATCCAGAAGATGCGAAAAACGTTATGGTGGAAATTCGTGCTGGAACTGGTGGAGATGAAGCTTCAATTTTTGCAGGTGATTTATACAGAATGTATACAAAATACTGTGAAGGTCGTGGTTGGAAATGTTCTGTTGTAGATATGAGTGATGGAACTTCTGGTGGATTCAAAGAGGTGATTTTTGAAGTTACTGGTGAAGATGTTTATGGTGCTTTAAAGTATGAAGCTGGAGTGCACCGTGTTCAACGTGTTCCTCAAACAGAAACGCAAGGTCGTGTGCACACATCTGCTGCAACGGTAATGGTTTTACCAGAAGCGGAAGAATTTGATGTACAAATTGATATGAACGATGTTCGTGTAGATTTCTTCTGTTCTTCAGGACCTGGTGGACAATCGGTAAATACTACAAAATCGGCAGTTCGTTTAACGCACATTCCTTCTGGATTAGTAGCACAATGTCAGGATCAAAAATCGCAACATAAAAATAAAGATAAAGCTTTAATTGTTTTACGTTCTCGTTTATACGAACAAGAATTAGCTAAAAAACAAGCTGAAGATGCTATAACACGTACTTCTCAAGTAAGCTCAGGTGACCGTTCTGCAAAAATTAGAACCTACAATTATCCTCAAGGTCGTGTAACGGATCACAGAATTGGAGTAGATGTTTTTGATATGGATGGTGTTATGTCAGGAAAAATTCATAAATTTATTGATGAACTACAGTTAGTTGCCAATACTGAAAAATTAAAAGAATCTGAAGTGTATTAAAATACACTTTCAGATTCTTTCCAATATATTTTAGAAACCCCAAAATCTAAAATTAATTAAATAAGCATAATTAGAATTTGATTGCATTTTAAAATGTTTATCAAATTCTATCAATTTTCCGAAATCTCGGAATCATTTCAATTTATTACATTATTTCGTCAAAAAACGAGATAAATCAATACATTAATATTTAAAGATTCACACAAAATTTAATATTAACACTATTTATACCGTTATTTTTTTACTAATTTAAATTCCTTCTATGAAAAACAAAATTCTAATCGCTATTACTTTCTTTAGCTTTTATTATGCTAATGCACAAAGTTACTTTGGTTACTTAAATGACAACTATGCTGGAGTTCATTCAGTAATTAATAATCCAGCTAACATTGCAAAACCGATATAAATTTAGCTTCATTTAGCGGATTACTTACAAACGATTATTACGGTGCAAAATTTGGCGACCTTTTAAAAAGTGATTATGATTTTGAAAGAGACGGAAAACAATATCCAACGGAAGCAAATAATTTTTTAATTAACGTTGACGTTCTTGGACCCTCTTTTATGTTCAATTTAAACAAATCAAGTTCATTAGCTTTATTTACAAGAGCAAGAAGTATTACACATTTAAGTAATATTAGCGGTAAAGCGTTAAATGATATTCAAGAAGATATTAATGAAAATTATGAAGTAAGAAATCAAAATTTTAGTATTGCAGCTAATGCTTGGGCAGAATTTGGTGTTTCTTATGCTAGAATTTTAATGGACAAAGGTCAACATTTCTTAAAAGGAGGTTTATCTGCAAAATATTTATATGGTGGGTTTACAGGTTATGCAAAAGGAAATAATTTCAATTTAAAATATGATTATTTCGGAAATGATGCTACCAACACAACTACAACTTCAGGAAATATAGAAACCGGAAACATTACTTCTCTTGATGATTTTGATGATCCAACAGAAAATACAGGAAGTGGTTTTGGTGCCGATTTAGGTTTTACATTCGAATATCGACCTGATCATCAAAAATACAAATACACCAATAAAGAAGGTGGAACAAGCTACCATAAAGAACAAAACAAATACAAATTTAAAATTGGTGTATCCATTACTGATATAGGTGCTATAAATTATAAAGATGCAGTTGTGAGCGTTTATAATGCTAATACAAGTTATACAGACGCAGAATACGATGCTGATCCAAGTTTTGACAATTTATATACTAAGATTTCAGAATCAAAATCTGTGAGATTTAAATTACCAACTGCTATTCATTTAAATGCAGATTGGAGAATGAATAAACGCTTTTATTTAAACTTAAATACTGATTTTAGCGCAGTTTCTGCCGAAGACAAAAACTCATCTTACATTAACAATAACGTGAGTTTAACACCTCGATATGAAGTAAAATGGTTAGGTTTATATGTTCCAATTAGTTATTTAGAATATTCAGGTTTACAAGCTGGTTTTGGATTTAGAGTTGGTCCATTATTTGTAGGTTCAGGTTCTATTGTAAGTGCCATGCTTTCAGAAACACAAGCTTTAGACGCTCATTTAGGATTAAAAATTCCAATTTACCAAAGCAGAATTAAAGATATTGATTTTGATGGAATCAATGATAAAGACGATAATTGTCCAGATGTAGCCGGACCAGTTGAAAACAAAGGTTGTCCTTGTGGAGATGCAGATAATGACGGATTAACTGATAACCTAGACAAATGTATTAATGAATTCGGACCATCAGAAAACAACGGTTGTCCTTGGACTGATAAAGATGGTGACAAAGTTTTAGATAAAGATGATACTTGTCCGGATGTTGTTGGACCTGTTGAAAATAAAGGTTGTCCTTGGGGAGATGAAGACAAAGATGGTGTAACAGATAATTTAGATAAATGCCCAACTGTAATTGGTGAAAAAGACAATGAGGGTTGTCCTTACACAGATAAAGATGGCGACAAAGTTTTAGATAAAGACGACAAATGTCCAGATGTGGTTGGAACTATTGAAAACTACGGTTGTCCAGTTATTGACACGAAAGTGATTAAAAAACTAAACGACTATTCAAAATCTGTATTATTCGATTCTGGAAAAGCAACTGTTAAAGCCGATTCTTATGTAACTTTAGATGCTATGGCTGAAATTATGAAAGAATACGAAGCGAATAACTTTAGCATTGAAGGTTATACAGATAATGTAGGAAAACCAGAAAGTAACATAGAGCTTTCAGCGGAAAGAGCTTTAGCAATTAAAACCTATTTAATTTCTAAAGGAATTAACGAAAACAGATTGAATTCACAAGGATTTGGAGCAGCAAAACCAATTGCATCAAACAAAACTAAAGCTGGAAAATCGGCTAACAGAAGAGTAGAAATCAAAGTTGTTCAATAAGCTTATAATCAATATTTTAATTAAAACTCTTTCTTAACGGAAAGAGTTTTTTTTTATAAACTTTTCTTAAACAATAGTTTTTTACAATCAAAATATTTACTTTTATCACAAATATTGATATAATGACAATTACCCAATTATACTACGTTTTAGCTGTTGCCGAAAACAAAAATTTTACTCTTGCTGCCGAAAAATGCTTCGTGACACAACCCACTTTAAGTATGCAAATTCAGAAATTGGAAGAGGAATTAGGTATTCAAATTTTTGACAGAACTAAAAAACCAATCGGATTAACTGATGTTGGAAGTAAAATTGTAACGCAAGCGAAAAACATCGTTAACGAAGCCAACAGAATCAAAGATATAGTTGACCAACAAAAAGGGTTTATTGGTGGCGATTTCCGTATTGGAATTATCCCTACAATTATGCCAACATTATTACCGATGTTTTTGAATACTTTCATTAAAAAGTATCCGAAAGTCAACTTAATTGTAGAAGAATTAAATACTGTAGATATTATTGCAAAACTAAAAAATGGTCACTTAGATTGTGCCATTGCAGCTACACCATTAGATGAAGAAAAACTGAAAGAAATCGTATTGTACTATGAACCTTTCGTCGCTTACATTCCTGATAACAGTCAAAATAACAGTAAAAAAGAAATTGAAGTTTCTGATTTAGATGTCGAAAAAATATTGCTTTTACAAGACGGACATTGTTTTAGAAATAGCGTTTTGAATCTTTGTAAGACGAATAATTTCATTGGTGAAAACCATTTCCAATTAGAAAGTGGAAGTTTCGAAACCTTAATTAAATTATCTGATGAAGGTTTAGGAACGACGCTTCTTCCCTATTTACATACTTTAGATTTAAACGATAAAAACAAAGCAAAACTAAAACAATTTGCCAATCCAAAACCATCTAGAGAAGTGAGTTTAATTTTCTCTAAAAACGAATTAAAAATCCATATTATTGATGCGTTAAAAACGACTATACAAGGTGTAGTTCGTGGTGCGATTGCTTTTAGTGATGTGGAAATTGTAAGTCCAAGATAATTTACGATTTGGGATTTGGGATTTGGAATTTATTTAGATTTTTAAATCACATTCACATCACCTTTACCTTCTCTCACAATAATTGGTTCGTGACCGGTTAAGTCGATAATGGTTGACGCTATGTTTTCTCCATAACCGCCATCAATAACTAGATCAACTTGGTTTTGCCATTTTTCGAAAATTAATTCTGGATCGGTAGAATATTCAATTACCTCATCTTCATCATGAATAGATGTGGAAACAATTGGATTACCTAACATTTCCACAATTTGAATCGCAATCCTATTATCAGGAACTCTAATTCCGACTGTTTTTTTCTTACGGAAGTCTTTTGGCAAATCGTTATTTCCTGGTAAAATAAACGTATAAGCACCTGGTAAAGCGCGTTTTAAAATCTTAAATGTTGCGGTGTCAATTTGTTTTACGTAATCGGAAATATTACTTAAACTGCTACAAACAAAAGAAAAATTGGCTTTTTCCAACTTCACGCCTTTAATTTTCGCTAACTTTTCTAAGGCACGAGAATTGGTAATATCACAACCTAAACCATAAACCGTATCGGTTGGATAAATGACTAAACCGCCATTTTTAAGTACCTCAACCACTTTTTTAATGGCAGCTTCGCTAGGTTTGTCTTCGTAAATTTTTAGAAATTCAGCCATGATATTTTAGTGTTTAGATTATAGAGTAAAGATAAATGAAAATTATAGGAAAAAACATGATTTTCTCATTATAAAATTTCAAAAGATTCGTAAACATAATAGCTCCAAATCCCTTTTCTAACTTCAAGTTTTAATCTATAATTTTTTGGATTTTTTTCTGAGTATGACTTTATAAATTCATTACTAACGGGTATACTTTCGGGTTGATTTTTAAAGCGAAAACAAATTTTATCTCTATCTCTTCTTCCATATCCTTCATGGAATTCATCAACAGGTAGATTATAAACTTCTATTTTATTAGTTATGGATTCAATTTTATTAACACCATCCCAAATTATATTGGAAGGCATCCAAAACATAATAACAGAATACATAAAAGTCATAGCAACTAAAAATAACGGATAAAATATTTTCATTACAAAATACTTTTCTTTTTTAAGATCAATTAAGAGACTTCTCCAATACTCTGCTATAAAAGAGTACTTCACGGAAAAAATAAAACCTAAAATTGTTGGCAACCAAAAAACGTATAAAGTATATCTGTAATCTTCACCAAAACTTAAACTTTCAAAAAAAAGATAATAAATCACTCCGAGAACTAAAATTCCAATAAAAATCTTCTCTTCAATTTTAGCTCTCTTCTTTACTCTTGTTTTAAAAGCTGTTTTTGTTTCGAACTTTTTTCTTTTTTGAATCATAAATTTTTATACTCTTAAAACTTCTGAACTTTTAACTTCTGTCTTTTGCCTTTTTACTTATCCCTTTTTACTTTTTACTTGGCTCTTCCCTACCCAATCACATTTAACTTCGCGAACCTCAACAATAACTTCTTCAATCCACCAACATCGAAACGAATTTCTGCTTTTTTGTCGGCGCCAACGCCTTCTAGTCCTACAATTTCACCTTTTCCAAAGCGTTCGTGCATGACGATGTTTCCTACAGTTAAATTAGAGTCAAATAAATTCGCTTTATCCGAAGAACTTGCACCACTACTTACCGGTTTTAATCTTCTAATATTTACAGACGAAATTGGTTCGTTTTTAGAAATATATTCTGGAGGTGTTCCTGCTGTTGGTTTCGCTAAACGTAATTTCGATTTATCCACATCACCAAAAATATCAATATCCATAGTAGGTTTATATCGGTAACCTGAATCTATTGGATTCATATATTCTAAATACTCGCCATTAATTTCTTCAATAAAACGAGAAGGTTCACTATCTACTAATTTCCCCCAACGGTAACGCGATTGCGCATACGTCAAATACGCTTGATGTTCGGCACGAGTTAAAGCTACATAAAACAAACGGCGTTCTTCTTCCAACTCGCTTCGTGTGTTCATACTCATCGCACTTGGGAATAAATCTTCTTCCATTCCCACCACAAAAACGTGTGGAAATTCTAATCCTTTCGCCAAGTGAATCGTCATTAACGCAACTCTGTCATCATCACCTGTATCTTTATCTAAATCTGTCGCCAAAGCCACATCTTCCATAAATTCTGCCAAAGCACCACGAGCGCCATCAATTTCTTTTTGCCCTTCAGTAAAATCTTTAATACCGTTAAGTAATTCTTCTATGTTTTCAATACGAGCAATTCCTTCAGGCGTTCCGTCTTTTTTCAATTCTTGAACTAAACCTGTTTTCTTTGTTACGTGATCCGTTAACGTAAACGCATCTTGTTGTTCATTGATCACTTGGAAACTTTTAATCATCGTTACAAAATCTTGCAACTTAGTTTTCGTTCCTGAGTTTAATTTTAAATCGATTTTATCAATGTGCTCCATTACTTCAAAAATGGAACGTTTATAATGATTGGCTGCAACAGTCAACTTTTCTACAGTTGTATCACCAATTCCTCTTGCAGGATAATTTATTACTCGAATTAAAGCTTCTTCATCTTTTGGATTGATTACCAATCGTAAATAAGATAAGACATCTTTAATTTCTTTACGTTGATAAAACGATAAACCACCATAAATTCTATACGGAATATCTCTTTTTCGCAACGCATCTTCCATAGCACGAGATTGCGCATTGGTACGATACAAAATAGCAAAATGCGAATTAGGTAATTGGTTTTGCATTTTTTGTTCGAAGATAGTTCCGGCTACAAAACGCCCTTCTTCTCCATCCGTAACACTTCTATGTACTTTGATTTTCGGACCATCGCTATTGGCTGTCCAAACAATTTTATCTAATTTGGTTTTATTCTTATCGATAACATTATTCGCCGCTTCTACAATATTTTTCGAAGAACGATAATTTTGTTCTAATCGGTACATTTTAACGCCTTCGTAATCTTTTTGAAAGTTTAAAATATTATTGATATTCGCACCACGGAACGCATAAATACTTTGGGCATCATCACCAACGACACAAATGTTCTGAAATCTGTCTGAAAGTGCTTTAACAATCAAATATTGTGAGTGATTTGTATCTTGGTACTCATCTACTAAAATGTATCTGAAACGATCTTGGTATTTCGCTAAAACATCAGGGAAACGGTTTAATAATTCGTTGGTTTTCAACAACAAATCGTCAAAATCCATCGCACCCGATTTGAAACAACGCTCTACGTAATTATTGTAAATTTCACCCATTCGAGGCTTTTTGCTCATCGCATCTGCTTCTTGTAATTCGGGATTATTAAAATACGCTCGAACTGTAATTAAGGAGTTTTTATATTGGGAAATTCTTCCTAAAATTTGCTTCGGTTTATAAACATCTTTATCCAATTGCATTTCTTTGATGATACTTCCTAAACAACGTAAAGAATCTTGAGAATCGTAAATCGTAAAGTTGGAAGGATAACCTAATTTATCGGCTTCACTTCGTAAAATTTTAGCAAAAACCGAGTGAAACGTTCCCATCCAAAGATTTTTAGCTTCACTTGCCCCAACAATTTCACCAATACGCTTTTTCATTTCACGTGCTGCTTTATTGGTAAAGGTTAAGGATAAAATATTAAAAGCATCAACGCCTTGATACATCAAATTGGCAATTCGAACCGTAAGTACACGTGTTTTACCTGAACCTGCACCTGCAATAACAATCATGGCACCATCTTTTTGTAGAACTGGCGCACGTTGAGCTTCATTTAATTGATCTATGTATTGTTGCATTTTAAAAAGGATATTTATCAAAGCAAAAATACAGATTATGAAGCGATTTCAACTATTATTCGTCGTCATTTAGTTGTAAATTATCAACAATTTTTTTCTCTTCTGAAGTCAATAATAAACCAGAATTGGATTCCCAATAATCCGTAATTATTGAGTTTTTCTTGTTGATTAGGGATTTTTCTTTAAAAACATCTTCTTTATCATAAGGCACTAATTTTCTGCTATGACGTGTAGTCATTAAATAATTGGCAATTTCAATTTTATTTTCTTCGTTTTTTTTATCTTTTACCATCACACCAATTTCTTCTTTGGTGCTCGCTAAAAAATAATCTTCACCATCTAAAATATACAAGGCTCGGAAAGTAGAATTGAAAACTTTTCCTTTAATCACTTTTAAATTAGAAACGTCTGAAAACTCAAAACGACTAGGTTCTACGAAGTATTCTAATTCTAAAATGACATTTTTCTTAAAATTATAAATGATAGTAACTGTTGGTAAAAATTCTTCAATTTCAGGTTTTGGAGCAATTACCATTTGATAAAAATCTTCTTTTCCTTTAACTGTTTTGATTTCAAAATCGAACTTCTTTTTGGCTTTCGATTCTGCTAATTTTGTGATGTATTTAAAATCGTAATAATTCTGAATAATATCGTACATATTATAACTTAATGTTTTCTTTTCAATCTTTTCGTTATTGATTAAATTGTACGTTCGGTTTTGTTCGACTAAAATGTCTGCAGCGAATTTATCTGGCTTTTCTTTCAAACAAAAATTGACTAAACCATCCGAATACGAAGTATATTCATTGTTATATTTAAAAAATTCTCGAGTATATATTTTTAAATTAATTGGAGCCGTTAATTGCTTCATCGACTTGTCAATCAACGATTTCAATATACTGAACGATTGTTTATTTGTGATTACGACATCTTCAATCTCTTGAGAAATACTTTCTAAATTTAAGGTAATTACAGCTTCTTTTAAAGTCGCAGAATTGATATTAATCTGTTTGTATTCGAAGTGTGAAATCAGAATTCGAGAAGGCTTTGGAAGTTTGAATTTGATACTTCCTTCTTTATTACTTTGGAAGTTTTCATCGGTTCGAAGAATAGTCACCAAAACATTTTCAATAACATTCCCCGTTGCTTTATCTTTAAAGATTAAAACAATCTCCTTCGTCTGTGAAAAAGACAAAATGGGGAGGAAAATAAAATAGAAAAAAAGTAATTTTTTCATCATATCGCATTGAAAAACATACAAATATAAGAAATTTAACATTAAGTACATTTTTAAAAAAAATATTTTAGATTTGTAAAAAAAACTAAATATGACAATCGAAGATAAATTACTTGAAATTGCGACATACACTTTACCAGCGATTATAACTGGTGGTGTGGCTTTTATAATGCTACATAAATTCTTTAGAAATGAAGAAAACAAACGCAAATTTGAATTATTACGCGAAAACCAACAACAAGCTTTGCCAATAAGATTACAAGCTTATGAACGTGTAGTTTTGTATTTAGAGCGTATTAATCCAATCAATTTAATGATGCGTGTGGAACCAAGCAATTTAGATGCTCCAAATTATGCTACGTTTTTAATACACAATATTCAAACAGAATACGAACACAATATTTCACAACAAATTTACATAACACAAGATTGTTGGGAAATTGTAATGAAAGCTAAAAACAGTATTATTACTCAAATTCGTCAAACTTCTATTGGTGGAGAAGTAAAAACTGGCGACGAATTAAGAACTTTTTTACTAACAGAACTAACACAAACAGAAAGCGCAAGTGCTGTGGCTATAAGTTTTATTAAAGAAGAATTGAAAAGAGTTTTTTAATTCTTCCTTTTTGTCATGCTGAACTCGTTTCAGCATCTGAACTTGTTTTAGATAGATTCTGAAACAAGTTCAGAATGACAAAAGTATAGTTACTCCTTCAAAAATTTATTATACAAAGCAGCCGTTGTTTCATCAGCGGTTTTAGCTAACTCTTCTACTCGACTTCTAAACTCTGGTTTTTTTAATTTTTCACGAATAGTATCTCTAGAAAATTTCGTAAACTGCCATTTATGATGTGATGTGGCATGAAATAAAGCTGCGATTACATTTGGATCATTTGGATAGATTTTTAGTAAAACTTCCAAAGCATTTTGTCGTACTGAACTTTCATAATTCGTAGAAGAATAATCCAATAATTCTTTATACATCAAGTTTTTAGTAGCTTCCTCTTTTTCAGAAACTATCGCTAAACTCAACCACGAAATTCGGAAACTTTTATCATTATTTCCAATTATGTTTTTGGTTTGTGATAAGTAATTTTCTTTTTCTTCAGGGAAATTTTTGCATAAATTCAACAAGGCAATTTCCTTTGTTTGATACGAATCGTCATTCAAAAAGGTTTCATATTGTGCTTTAAATTCAACTGGCATTTTGGTTACGGTTTCTGCAATAGCTTGACGAACATACAAGTTTTGCTTCATTCCGATTTCAATCAACTCTTTTTTATCATTAAAGGAAGTATTTCCTAACTTGTAGAAAATATATTGCTTAATTGGAAAATACGTTTCCGATTGCAAAATAGCTTTGTAATTTTCTAAATCCTTTTTCTCTTTTGTGAGCTGAATATAAGCTGCAACCGATTTATTTTTTACTAAATAACTTTCTGCTAAAACCATATCGAAACCTGGAGTTTCTAACCAAGTTTTCTTGAAATTTTCTGTATCGAAAGTCTTTACAACCTTTTTGACTTCAGCTAGAAATTCATCTGTAATTACGTTTTTGTATTGGTATTTCTTTAAATATGTTTTTACAATTTTTTGGAAGTTTTTTGTGCCAATATCTTCACGTAACGTATGCAAAGCCCAAGCGCCTTTTTTATAAAACGATAAGGAACTCGCTTTTTCATTCATTACTGGAATTGTATCGGTTTTTGCAGCGCTTCTCAATTGCAAAGCATAATCGTACAATTCGTTATAAAAATAATCGTCACCGAAAACTTCTTTCTCTGCTAACAAAGCATAATATGTAGCGAAACCTTCTTGCAACCAATGATGTTTGCCAGATTGTGCTGTAATTAAATCGCCAAACCATTGATGCGCCAATTCATGTGCGTTGACATTGATGTAATTCTTATCATTAAAGCCAATCGAATCCACTACGAAATCTTGAGCGAAAATTGTGGAAGTCGTATTCTCCATTCCAGCATATAAAAAATCTCGAACCGGAACTTGACGATATATATTCCAAGGATATTTCACTCCAATTTCTTGTTCTAAATAATCGAAAATTTGTTTGGAATATCTGTATGTTGGTTCAAATTTAGCTACATCATTTTTATCAATATAAAATTCTAAAGGTGTTCCTGATTTACTTTTCGTTTCTTGCTTTTCAAAATTCCCAATCGCCAACATCACTAAATAAGACGACATGGGTTTTTGCATTTTGTATTCCCAAATTTTTTTAAAATTAAGATTAGTTAATCGATTTTCGTATAGATTTCCATTTGACAATGCCACAAATTCTTTTTGAATACTTATTTCAATATTAAAAATCACTTTCTCATTTACATCATCAAAACTTGGTAACCAATGACTGGTATATCTTCCCTGTCCTTGTGTCCATATTTGTAAATTATTCTTAGGATAACCGAAGTTATAATAACCATTAAAATACAAAGTTTGTTTAGGTTCACAATTATAATTAAGATAAAGCTTATTTCTACCTTTTTTAAATCCTTCAAACAATAATAATTCTTTGGTATTATTTATATGATTAACTTTTTTTCCATTGATTAAAACTTCGTTAAATTCCATGTTTTTTGCATCAATTCTAATGGTATCAATGGCAGATTTCACTTTAAATTCATAGTTAATTTCTCCAGAAATAGATTTTTGGGTAATATTTGGCATTATAAAAGCATTACACTTCAAAAAATCAACAGATTTTGTTTGTTGTGAGAAAGTAAAAATCGAAAAAAGTAAAATTATGTAGCGCATAAAATGAAATTGATTGGTGCTAAATTAAAAAAAGCATAATGAAAATACATTATGCTTTTAGTGAAACTTTATATTTATTAATTATTCTGTAACTGTTGGTTTAACAATTGGTGTATTACTTTTTACAACAACAAAACTAGAAATAGCATAATAAGCATGTATGTTTGCGTTTGTAGATGCTAAATCATTAACCCAAGGTTGAAAAGCATATTCATAATTTAAACTTTGCCCAGCTAAAGAACTTGAAAAATTATCTGTACGAATTGGCACTGCCATTCCAGGACACCAACCTGCTCTATCTGGAGACCAATTTCCACTTTGAGGTTGCACTAAATTTGAAGCACATCCAATTGGTCCTAAATAATGAGAAAACGTATTTGAACCATTTATTTTTACATTATGAGTTCGGAAACACCATTCTGCACAAGGTCTTCCGTCTGGATCATTTGGAGTGGCATGTCCCCAACCTGTAATAATTGTTCTTAAGTTTGTAGCTAAAGCATTAGCTGGAATTTGAACTGATTTTGTTAAATCAAAAGCAGAAGCATTTTCGCCATAAATAACACCTTCTAACGAATTGTCATTATATTGTATAAGTCTTGAAATGGCATAATATGGATAATCTGGTGTACCTTCTATAAAATCAAAATCAACAGAAACAACCCAACCATCTGAACCCCAAACCTCTACAAAAGAACGCAACTCAACCGTACCTGATAATAAAGATTTAAAATCTGTAACATCTACTTTAAATCCTCTATCTACTTGAGCATTATTTTTTCCGTAAGGAGTTATATATCTTGCAATTTCATACCACTCATTAGAGCTTGGATCTTTTACTTTAACATTTGCAAAAACATCCCAAGCATTACAACCTGCTGATGGACATCTTAACTTAATATAGGCATAAATTTTTTGAATATTTGAATTATCGTTATGCAATGTAAACGTTTGAGTGTTAGATTGGCTTAATCCAGTACCAAAGGCAGCAGCGACATTCGTAAATGTAGGATAATTATAAACTCTTGGGATACCAGTTCCAGCAACTGCAACCGTTTTTTCACTTAAAGTTCCTGAAGAAATTGTAATGTTTCCGTTTTTAAAACCTAACTCGGTTGGTGCAAATTTTACATAAATTACTAAACTCCCTGAAGCAAAATTAGCAACAGGAATATTTTGAGAACTAGCAAATGTTACATTATCTGTAGAAACCTTAAAATATGTAGGTGCAGTAACAGAAATGTCAGTAGAAACATTTGTTACAGAAACTGTGAATGATTTCGAAACCGATTCTGTATTTACCATAACATTATCTAAATTTAATGTTGATGGACTTGGAGATAATGGACCAACAGTTGTATCTGCTGGAGGTGGAGCAACATCTGCGGAGCTACAAGAAATGTTTAATGTAATTAATACAAGTAAACCAAGTAAAAATTTAAAATTTGAGTGTTTCATTGTGTGTGTTTGATTGGTTATGTTTAAAATTTTTAAAAATTGATAAAAACAAACATACAAATAATTTTAAGTATTTTGTAAGTTTACACCTAAATGATAAAATTGAAAAAGAAAGCCATATTTAACTGGAGCAGCGGAAAAGATTCTGCCTTTGCTTTATACAAAATCTTACAAAACGACGAATTCGAAATTAGCACATTACTCACCAGTGTAAACTCAGCATTTCAAAGAGTTTCTATGCATGGTATTCGTGTGGAATTGCTTCAAAAACAAGCCGAAAACTTAAATTTACCTTTGCATATTGTTGAGTTTTCAGAATCGCCAACCATGGAAGAATATGAAGCTACAATGCAAAAAACCTTAGAAAAACTAAGAGCAAACGGGGACACAATCTCTATTTTCGGGGATATATTTTTAGAAGACCTTAGAAAATACCGTGAAGAAAAACTTAAAACCATGCAATTTGAAGGCGTTTTCCCGTTGTGGAAAATTCCAACTGATGTATTAATTTCCGATTTTTTAGCTTTAGGTTTTAAAACTATTGTAGTTTGTGTCAACGAAAAATATTTAGACAAAAGTTTTGTGGGACGAATTATCGATGAAGATTTTATCAAAGATTTACCAGATAACGTAGATGTTTGCGGGGAAAACGGCGAATTTCATACCTTCTGTTTTGATGGTCCGATATTTAAAAACCCAGTGGAATTTGAAATCGGAGAAATCGTTCATAAAAAATACGAAAAACCTAAGAACACTACAGCTTCAAATACGGCTTGTGATGTGGATTCTGATGAACCTGTTTATGGCTTTTGGTTTGTCGATTTAATTCCGAAATAGGAACACAGATTTTACAGATTAAAATGATTAGCATAATTTTTTTAAACACAGATTGGAGAAAATTCCAAAATTTATATAATTTCTTAAATATATGTTCGAAATTTGAAATTGAACATTCATAAATATTGCGATTTCATTCTGAATTAAAATTTAAAAAATATAACTTATCTTCGCTTTTCAAGTTTTTTTAAACACAGATTGGAGAAATTTTTAAAATTTTATTAATTTCTTTAATCTGTGTTCCAAACTTACAATTACAATTGACACATTAACAAATTGAACCTACTCGAAACTCCCATAGAATATTTGAAAGGCGTTGGTCCGCAACGTGGCGATTTGCTGCGCAAGGAAATGAACATTCATAAGTATGGCGATTTAATCAATTTATATCCAAATCGATACATCGACAGAACGCGCTATTTTAAAATCAATCAGTTGGTGAATAGCAATTCGGAAGTGCAGATTGTTGGGAAAGTCGTTCATATCAAAACTATCGATCAAGGAAAAGGAAAATCGAGATTAGTCGCAACATTTTTAGATGATACTGGTCAAATGGAATTGGTTTGGTTCCAAGGTCAGAAATGGGTGAAAGAAAGTTTGAAACTCAATACTGTTTATGTCATTTTTGGAAAAGTGACGCAATTTGGTTCGGTTTTCAATATGGCGCATCCAGAAATGGAATTGTTGGAAGAGCACAAAACTGCTTTACGAAGCGCGATGCAACCCGTTTATCCAAGTACCGAAAAACTTAATAACAAAGGCGTTACGAATAAAGTCATTAATAAAATGATGATGCAATTGTTTTCGGAAACGCATCAATTATTTTCGGAAACGTTGCCTGTTTCAATTATTGAAGAATTAAAACTGATTCCAAAAAAAGACGCTTTAGTCAACATCCATTTTCCGAAAAACCAAGATCTTTTAGCCAAAGCGCAATTTCGATTAAAGTTTGAAGAATTGTTTTTCATACAACTGCAATTAATCACGAAGAACTTAATTCGAAAACATAAAATTAAAGGTTTTCCATTCGAAATTATTGGCGAAAACTTTAATAATTTCTACAACAATCATTTGCCTTTTGAATTGACGAATGCGCAAAAAAGAGTATTGAAAGAAATTCGAAACGATTTAGGAAGTCACGCACAAATGAATCGTTTGCTACAAGGCGATGTAGGTTCTGGAAAAACCATCGTGGCGTTAATGTGTATGCTTATCGCGAAAGATAACGGCTTTCAAAGTTGTTTGATGGCGCCAACGGAAATTCTAGCCAATCAGCATTTTAATGGCATTACAGAATTAGCCAAAGATTTAAACATCAACATCAGAATTCTGACAGGTTCTACGAAAATTGCTCAACGAAGAATCATTCATGAAGAATTAGAAAACGGAACTTTAGATATTATCATCGGAACACACGCTTTATTGGAAGATAAAGTCCAATTTAAAAATTTAGGTTTAGCGGTTATAGATGAGCAACATAGGTTTGGTGTAGAACAAAGAAGTAAGCTTTGGGGAAAAGCCTCCCCTAGCCCCTCCAAAGGAGGGGAAATCGAACGTGTTAAACAAAAATACGAAACAGCTCGACCTTCAACATATAAACTTTTAAAAGAACTTAAAAATCAGAATAAGCAAAATAGCACACAAGCTGAAGGTATATTATGGGAATATTTAAGAAATAAAAATCTTAAGTATGAATTTAGAAGACAACATATAATTGATATTTTCATTGCTGACTTTGTTTGCTTAGAAAAAAAACTAATAATTGAAGTTGATGGTGGTTATCATAACACATTAGAACAAAAAGAAGCTGACGAATTACGCACGCAAATCTTAAATGAAATTGGTTTTAAAGTAATTCGATTTACAAACGAACAAGTTATTGGTGACATTGATAACGTCATTAATAGGATCAACACAATCTTGGCAAGCCTCCCTTCTGGGGAGGTTGGAGGGGCTACTCCCCCACACGTTTTAGTGATGACTGCTACTCCAATTCCTCGTACTTTAGCGATGAGTTTGTATGGCGATTTAGATATTTCTGTGATTGATGAATTGCCTCCAGGTAGAAAACCGATTCGAACGGAACATCGATTTGATAGTAAGCGTTTGGTGGTTTGGAAATTCTTGAAAGATGAAATTGCCAAAGGCCGACAAATTTATATTGTGTATCCGTTAATTCAGGAATCGGAAAAAATGGATTATAAGGATTTGATGGATGGTTACGAAAGTATTTCTCGCGATTTTCCTTTGCCTCACTATTCCATTTCTATTTTACATGGAAAAATGAAACCCGCCGACAAAGATGAAGAAATGAAACGCTTTGCCGAAGGTAAAACCAATATTATGGTAGCGACAACCGTTATTGAGGTTGGTGTAAATGTACCCAATGCTTCCGTAATGGTAATTGAAAGTGCTGAACGTTTTGGTTTGTCGCAATTGCATCAGTTGCGTGGCCGAGTTGGGCGTGGTGCCGAACAAAGTTATTGTATTTTAATGACCGATTACAAACTTTCTGAAGACAGTAAAACCCGAATGGAAACCATGGTGCGAACTAATGACGGATTTGAAATTGCAGAAGTCGATTTAAAATTACGTGGCCCAGGCGATATTATGGGAAAACAACAAAGCGGTGTGTTAAACCTACAAATTGCCGATTTAGTAAAAGACCGAGATATTTTACAAGTAGCACGACATTTAGCCGTAAAACTACTAAAAGAAGACCCAAGCATGAACTTACCCGAACACGCCAAACTCAAAGAAGTGTTCCTAGAAATTAGTAAGAAGAAAAGTATTTGGAATTATATTAGTTAATGTGCCGATTTTCAATTTGACGATGTGTCAATGTGCCAATAAATTAAACAAAACGTTTGTCATTCTGAACTTGTTTCAGAATCTCTGAATAATAATCCTGAATTTTTGTAAGAATTTTATATATTTACAAATACAATAAGCAAATTATAAATATTAGTATACAAAAGTCCAAAACATTAATGGTTATTATAACATGAATCAGCAATAATTAGATGACATACATATTTCGAAATACAGAAATGAACAATGAAAAGGCTTCAAATTTTGAAACTAAGTCATTATTATATTTAATTGGACAACGTAGTGACAGTAAAGATGTAGTTTATGTAACATTTGACTGTTTTAATGATGTGAGTGGTATAAACAAAAAAACCGATAAAATTTGGGATATTCAATCTAAAAATGAAAGGACTCTAAATCCAAAAAAGATTGGAAAATACTTTTACACTCTTTTCGATAATTTCACATCAATTTTTGATTTTGAAGATTTTATTTTCTTTTGTCCTGAATTAAAATTAGAATATAAAATTGATCCTTTAAAAACGACCTATAACTTGGATAACATAGTTGATAAAACATCCAAAAGAATAAAAAAAGGGTTAACAGAAGAAATAGAAAGAGTCAAAGGAAATTCAACTAGTTATGCATTAGATATTGATAGCTTTTTGAAGAAAGTTTTGATTGTAGAAGATAAATCTACAAATAACGAATATATAAAAGCTGTTACAAAATTTAAAAATACTAACCTTAAGAATGATGATTTTTATAGTAGTCTTTTTAATGACTTGCGAGATATTCAAACCGCAAAAAAAAATAGTTATATCGAAAATAGTTCAATCTCAGAAATTAGAGAAGTTCTTAATTTTAGAAGATATCTTACAACTAAGGATATTGAAACTTTAATTATTAGCCGAATTATTGGATGTGAGATTTTTAAATATAAATCTATTCCAATTTATTTTTCTCAAGTATTAGACGGGATGGATATAGAAGATAAAAAGGATTTATTACAAGAATGCAATTCGAATCTTTCAAGAGCTTTCTTTAATAAAAATAGTAATAAAACTTTTTGGGATGTTTGCGAAAAAATTGTAGAATATAGAACATCTATAACTGATAATGATGTAGAAAATATTTATTTATTATTATTTGTAGACTATAAATTCAGAATTTCATACATAACCAAGGAAACAATAATATATCTTATATCAATAATTATAGAAGGACTAGATGATAATTAAAAAAGCAGCTTTTGGAAATAAAAATGAAGCATTTATAGAGAATCGCTTTACCAATAAAACGAATATAATTTTCAGTAATGAGAATAATCGTGGGAAGACTTTATTAATGCAATGTATTGTGTATTCTCTAGGATATGATTCAATTTTTCCTAGTGGATTTGATACTAAAAAATATTTCTTTTATTCAGAAATCGAAATCGAAAATCGAAAATTTGAATTTTTAAGAAAAGGAAATTCTATTTTAGTTTTAAATCAAGAACAGCTTTATATTTTTAACAGCATCACAGAGTTTAAATATTATTTTGATCAAGAAATTTATAATCTCCCAAAAATTGATAAAGACGGACAACAAAGAACTATCGATTTAAGTCTACTTTATGAGCTTTTCTTTTTAGGCCAAGACAAAAGAAATACATCAAATCTTATTTTTAAGGGACAAAACAATAAAGTGGATTTTCTAAATATGATTTATTCGATGGAAGGAATAACTATTGAAACATTCAATAAATATGATGTTGAAAATCTAAAAAAAGAGAAAAAAATAATCGATTCAAAAATAAAAGCTGAAATAAGAAAAATTAGCATAATTAAAAAAAATCCTGAAATTTCCACATTTATTAGTGCGGCTGCAAATAATATAGAGTACAGGAATTTTGGAAATCAAATTCAAGAAATACATCAAAGCATTGCAGATCTCAAGAAAAAAAGAAATAGAGAAGAAAACAGGAAAGCAAAACTTCAAGCATTAGTTATTGAATTGAACTCTTTGAATAGAAATCTTAATGAAGGTAAAGTTAAATGTGGAGATTGTGGTAGTTCAAAAATAATATTTACTAATGATGATTTTGAATTCGAAGTTAGTAATAACCATGTAAGACAAAATATCCTAATCTCAATAAAATCAAGTATTGAAATTAAAGATGAAATCATTTCTGAGTTTAATCTTGAAATCAATAATGAACAAGAACAAATAAACAAGCTTCTAGAAAATTCAACCCCCGAAATTAAAAATTATATTTTGTTTCAAGATGAAATTTATGATTCGAAAGATGTTGACAAAATCGTTTTAGAATTACAAAATCGTTTAAATGAAATTGAAAATCAATTAAAAAATAATGAAAGTAAAATTACTTCTGATAAAGAGCAACAAAAGTATATATTAGAAAGTATTCTTAAAGAGATGAAACGCTTTTATGATATTATTGATCCGCAAGGTTTACTTAAATTTGATGAATTATTTACTAAGGCAACCGAAACCTATTCTGGTAGTGAAGGACAAGAATATTATTTTTGTAAAATTATGGCTTTAAACAGTGTTTTGGCTCATAAGTTTCCAATCATTATTGATTCATTTCGAGAAGGTGAATTATCTACTTCAAAGGAAATGACAATGATTGATGAATTCTTAAAATTAAACAAACAAGTAATTTTAACTTCAACTCTTAAAAATGAAGAATATTCAGCAGACAAATATTTAAACATTAATGAATTAAATGTAATTGATTATTCCAATTTCGAGGATAGTAAAATTTTACAAGAAAGTTATTTAAATAGTTTTCAAGAATTACTTTCAAAGTTTAATATTAAAGATTATTAACACTTCGCTCCTGCTCGAATATTTCGCTTAGTAAATAAAAAAACTCCTAACCCACTTAGGAGTTTTTTTATTGCCAACTCTCAAAACAAACTTGTGACAAAAATTTTAAACCAAAAAAAATTGCCACGAAATTGTGACAAAATTTTTTCAACAATTAAAAATGTCACAAAACTGTGACAAAAAAAATTAAAATAAATATTTTGCCACGAATTCACGAATTAAAATAAAGCACAAAAAATTCAAAAAAAATTAGTGCATTCGTGATAAAAAAATCATTTTATAACAAACTCCCTTTTAATCCAAATATTTCAAACACTTGTACCTACAAGTATGTTAAATAAATTGTAACGTTTTGGAAGTATAATTTAGTAGAGTTAGATTTGTGTCAAATCTAAGCTTATTTACCATGAAGATTAAAACTATCAGTATCACGTTAATTTCCCTAGCACTTTTAGGACTAATTGGTTACCGAATTACAAAAAATTCTGCCGAATCTGAAAAAAACGATAAAAAAGGGGACAAAAAACCGCCTTTAACAGTTACAGCTATTGTAGTTTCTTCAAAAGATTTTTCTAATGCGATTTCACTTTCTGGTTCAATTGAAGCCAATGAAAACGTGGAAATTAGAAGTGAAGTTTCTGGAATTGTTGAAAAAATTTCTTTTTCGGAAGGTACAAATGTGAGTAAAGGGCAGGTTTTATTAAAAGTCAACGATATTGAATTGAGAGCTCAATTATCTCAAGCTATAACACGACAAAAATTAGCTTCAGAAAACGAAAGAAGAGCGAAATTATTACTACAAAAAGAAGCCATCAGTCAAGAAGAATATGAGATTGCTAGCGCGGAATTCAGAAGTTTAAAAGCACAAACCCAATTGATTCAAGCTCAAATTGCTAAAACAACCATCAGAGCACCCTTTTCTGGAAAAATTGGTTTACGAAATATTTCTCCTGGAACATACGTTACTCCAACAACACTTATCACCAAATTAGTAAGTTCAGGTCAAGTGAAAATTAGTTTTTCTATTCCTGAAAAATATGCTTCGGAAATTGAAAATAACGCTGCTATCCTATTCACCATTCCAAATAATCCACAAAAATTCTCAGCTAAAATTTACGCTATCCAACCAGAAATTGAAACGGCAACTAGAACTTTAAAAATTCGTGCCATCGCTGACAATTCAAATGGGAAATTATTACCCGGAACGTTCGCCACTATCGAACTTTCTCTAAAAAATATTAAAGATGCGATTGTAATTCCTACTGAAGCGGTTGTGCCCATTCAGAATGGAAAAGTCGTATATATTGCCAATAACGGAAAAGCAAAAGAAGTAAAAATTGAAACGTTAGCCAGAACTTCAAAAGATGTTGTCGTAACAAGCGGCATAAAATCTGGCGATACGTTATTGACTTCCGGCGTAATGGCATTAAAAGACGAAGCGGAAATTAAAGTGAAGCTGAAGTAAAATGTACGAAGTACGATTTACGAAGTACGAATTTTACATCGTAAATCTTAATTCGTAAATCCAAAATCGTAAGTCGTAAATCATAATTCCAAAATCGTAAATCGTAAATAAGAAATCGTAAATCCAAATGACTTTATCAACTTTAAGTATAAAAAGACCCGTTTTTACCATCGTAATTAATCTTTTAATTATTCTATTTGGTATTTTGGGCTATACCTATTTGGGTGTTCGAGAATTTCCTTCGATTGATCCTGCGCAGATTTCTGTTCGTACCAATTATACGGGTGCGAATTCGGATATTATCGAGTCGCAAATTACAGAACCACTTGAAAAAGCGATTAATTCAATTGACGGAATTCGAAATATTACGTCTTCGAGTAATCAAGGTTCGAGTAATATTACCATCGAATTTAAACTAGAAAAAAACTTAGAAGAAGCGGCTAATGATGTGCGTGATAAAGTATCGCAAGCGGTTAGAAGTTTACCACAAGATATTGATGCACCGCCAGTAGTTTCTAAAGCGGATGCCGATTCGGATGCAATTATTTCGATGACGGTTCAAAGTAAATCGAGAAACGCATTAGAATTAAGCGATTATGCCGAAAACGTAATTGCGGAGAGAATTCAAACGATTCCTGGTGTGAGTGGCGTGCAAATTTGGGGACAAAAAAGATATTCGATGCGAATTTGGATTGATCCTATCAAACTGAATTCCTACGGAGTAACCGTTTCTGATGTTAGAGCGGCATTAGACAAACAAAATGTAGAATTACCTTCAGGAAAATTAACCGGTGCGAATACCGAATTAATGGTAAAAACACTTGGAAATTTATCGACTGAAAAGGAATTTAACGATATCATTATTATTTCAAACGAAAACAAAACCGTTCGTTTAAGCGATATTGGAAATGCTTCTTTAGAATCAGAAAATTTAGAAACGAAGTTTACCGAATCAGGAAATCCGATGGTTGCTGTGGCGATTATACCGCAACCTGGAAGTAATTATTTAGAAATTGCCGATGCGTTTTATGCGCAATTCGATAAACTAAAAAAAGAATTACCAAAAGATATTAAGATTGATATTGCTTTAGACAACACGCTTTTCATTAAAAAATCGGTGGTTGAGGTTGCGGAAACTTTATTGATTTCCATCCTTTTAGTAGTCTTGATTATCTTCTTATTTTTTAGAGATTGGTCTATCGCCTTCCGACCGTTAATTGACATTCCGGTTTCCTTAATTGCTACGTTTTTTATCATGTATTTGTGTGGCTTTTCTATCAACGTATTAACGCTTTTAGCTATCGTTTTAGCTACAGGATTAGTAGTTGATGATGGAATTGTTGTGACCGAAAATATCTTCAAAAAAGTCGAAGAAGGTATGTCGCCCATTGAAGCGGCGATTAAAGGTTCCAACGAAATTTTCTTTGCTGTAATTTCTATTTCTATTACGCTTGCTGCTGTTTTCTTACCCATCGTCTTCTTAGAAGGATTCGTAGGTCGATTGTTCCGAGAGTTTGGTGTCGTAATTGGTGCGGCGGTTTTAATTTCTGCCTTCGTATCATTGACTTTAACACCAATGTTAAACGCCTATTTAATGAAAGGTGGCGAACAAAAGAAAACGAAATTTTATCATTTTACAGAACCCTATTTTGTAGGTTTAAATCAAGGTTACGCGAACGCTTTAACGAATTTCATGAAAAGAAAATGGTTGAGTTTTCCAATTGTCATTGTTTGTATTGGATTGATAGTGTTGTTTTTCAAAATCTTACCAAAAGAAACCGCACCTTATGACGACAGAAGTCTAGGGATTGTAAGTGTGACCACACCAGAAGGCGCGACATATGAATACACGGACAAATTTATGACCGAATTATCAGATTTGATAAACGATTCTATTCCTGAGAAAAAAGTGGCGTTGGTAATTACTTCACCTGGATTTATGTCTTCGTCTGTGAATACAGGTCGTGTGCGTTTGGCTTTGGTGGAACCAGAAAACAGAGAAAAATCGCAAAAAGAAATCGTAGATAATTTAAATAAATGGACGAAGAAATATCCACAAGCGAAAGTCAATGTTTCGGAACAACCAACCATTGCGGTAAATCGTAGAGGTGGCTTACCAATTCAATATATCATTCAAGCGCCGAATTTTGAGAAATTACGAGAAAAAATTCCTCAATTTATGGAAGAAGCGAGTAAGAATGAAACCTTCTCTAATGTAGATGTAAATTTGAAATTCAACAAACCTGAAATTAACGTGACTATCAATCGTGAAAAAGCGGAAAGTTTAGGGATTTCGGTTTTAGATGTAGCGCAAACACTTCAACTTTCCTTGAGCGGACAACGTTTTGGGTATTTTATGCAAAACGGAAAACAATATCAAGTTATCGGACAATTCGATCAAAAAGACCGTGATGCGCCTTTAGATTTAACTTCGATGTTTGTAAAAAATAAAGCGGGAGAATTAATTCAATTAGACAATGTGGTTGAAGTAGAAGAACAAAGTAATCCACCACAATTGTTTCATAACAATAGATATATGTCGGCCACAGTTTCTGCAGGTTTAGCACCAGGAAAAAGTATGGGCGACGGAATTGATGCGATGGATGAAATCAAAGCTAAAGTTTTAGATGAAACCTTTACTACAGATTTAGGTGGAGAATCGAGAGATTTTGTGGAAAGTAGTTCGAATACATCTTTCGCATTCGGTTTAGCTTTATTGTTAATTTATTTGATTTTAGCAGCACAATTTGAAAGTTTTATTGATCCGTTTATTATTATTTTAACTGTACCGATGGCAGTTGCTGGAGCGTTATTCTCGCTTTGGTTATTCGGACAAACTTGGAATATTTTCAGTCAAATTGGAACCGTCATGTTAATCGGATTGGTAACCAAGAACGGAATTCTGATTGTAGAATTCGCAAATCAATTACGAGAACAAGGCAAACCCAAATACGAAGCGATTATAGAAGCTTCAGAAGCCCGTTTACGTCCAATTTTAATGACAAGTTTAGCGATTGCTTTAGGAGCATTACCAATTGCGATGTCGCTTGGAGCAGCCTCTACAAGTAGAATTGGAATGGGAGTTGTAATTGTTGGAGGTACGATGTTTTCATTAGTCTTGACTTTATTTGTAATTCCAGCCTTCTATTTAATGTGGTCGAAAGCCAAAAAACACCGACCTGAATTTGATAATTTAGATGCACTGGAAAAATAGGTTGGGAGTTGGAAGATGGAAGTTGGAAGTTGGAAGTTGGAAGTTGGAAGATTAAAAAAAATCGTGAATTCATTGTAAACATATTTTTTTTGCCACGAATTCACGAATTAATAATTTTGGATTAACACAATTCGAATCGACTAAGTCGATAATTAATTCGAATTAAAATTACTAAGTAATACAGTAAAAAAATTCGTGAATTCGTGGCAAAGAAAAAGAATATAATTAAGCCACGAATTCACGAATTAAAAATTTTGAGTAAATACTTTCGAATCGACTAAGTCGATAATTAATTCGAATTAAATTTAAAATGATTCGAAAAATTCGATAATTCGTGGCAAAGAACAAAACTATACGTGGCAAAAAATAAAAACATTATGCAAAATTTATATAAAATAGCTTTTCTATTATTCGTTGGATTTTCAGCGCAAGCTCAAGAAATATTGACGCTTGAAGACGCTGTGAAAATATCCTTAGAAAATAATTACGATATCAAAATTGCGAAAAACAATTTGAAAATCGATGAAACCAATAACAATCTAGGAACTGCTGGAATGTTACCTTCGGTTACCGCAAATTTCACGAATAACAATAGTCTAATTGACACCAAGCAAACCCAAGCTGGCGGAACGGTTAGAGAATTAGACGGCGCTAAAAACATGAATTTGAGTTATGGTGTAGGTTTAGATTGGACTATTTTTGATGGCATGAGCATGTTTTCGAGAAGAGAACAATTGAAAGTGTTGGAAGAACAAGGAAAATCAGAATTGCAATCGGCTATTTTGACTAAAATTAGCGATGTGTATTTAACGTATTTCGACTTGGCACAGCAACAACAAATGATGGCTTCAATTGACACAGCAATTGTGATTTCTAACCAAAGAGTGGAAACGGCTAAAAACAGATTTACTATCGGAAAAGCTTCCAAATTAGAAGTTTTAAACGCTCAAGTAGATTTGAATACTGATTTAAGTTTATTGCTAAAACAGAAAGAATTATACAGAATTACAAAAATTAGAATGAACGAATTATTAGTAAGAGATGTTCAAACTGATTTTAAAGTCAACCAAGAAATTACGCTGGAACAAAATTTAGATTTCAACGAATTAAAAACTACGGCTGAAAAACAAAACCCGCAATTGCAAGCGCAAATCTTAACTAAAAAAGTCGCCGATTTAAATTTGAAACAAGTCAAAGGCAATCGTTACCCAACGGTGCGATTGACTTCTGGTTATAACTTTACACGTTCGGAAGCTTCATTAGGATTCGTAACGCAATCATCAGGACAAGGTTTTGTGTATGGAGTTTCAGCTTCGATGCCAATTTTTAACGGTTTTACTCAAAACAGAAATGAAAAAGTTGCGAAATATCAAGTCGAAAACGCGAGTTTCCTTTTAGAACAACAAAAACTATCTTTAACAACACAATTAGCCACATTATTTGCGAGTTATCAAACGAATTTAGAATTGGTTAAAGTCGAAGAAAAGAATTTAGAAATCGCCAAACAAAACTTAGATATCACGTTAGCGAAATTCAAAATCGGAACCATCACAACGATTGAATTCAGAACGGCACAACAAAATTTTGTAGAAGCTTCTGTAAGATATTCTAACGCACAATATGTTACCAAACTTTCAGAAATTAACTTAAAAGAATTAGCGGGAACTTTAAAATTAAATTAGTAAAAACAGTTGTTTCTTTTTACTTTTACCTTTTTACTTTTACCTTTTTACTTTTACCTTTTTACTTGGCTCTTTTTACTTTTTACTTTTATCTTAAACCATGGTACAATACAACCCAAAAGATTGGATTACATACATTTTCAAATTTCATAAATCGGATACATTTCGTCAATTAATTCCAATGATGTTATTAATTGGAGCGTATTCTGCAACTGTTTGTTATTTAGAAATTCATTTTTTTAAATTAAAAGATGATAGTCATGTGAAAAACATTTCTATCATGCACACTACGGTAGGATTTGTGTTGTCTTTACTTTTAGCTTACCGAACCAATACCGCTTATGACCGTTGGTGGGAAGGAAGAAAATTATGGGGAAGTTTGGTGAATAATTCTAGAAACTTAGCCATTAAATTATCAGCAATTTTAGAAAATGAATCGGATAAAAACTATTTCAGAAAAATAATCCCAGGTTACGCTTCCATTTTAGCAAAACATTTAACCAACGAAGAAGTGGGTAAAGTGCTGTTTGAAGGTTTAGATTTAGAAATTGACCATAACAAACACAAACCGAATCAGGTGGCAAAAATGATTTTCAATAAGATAAATGATTTATATAAATCGAATAAAATTTCTGGCGACCAATTGATCATTTTGAATGCAGAACTTCAATCGTTTACAGATGTATGTGGTGCTTGTGAAAGAATTAAAAACACGCCTATTCCCTATTCTTACAGTGCATTTATCAAGAAATTTATTTTCTTTTACGTGATGACATTGCCGTTCGGATATGTATTTAGTTTAGGGTATTATGTAGTTCCAGTCGTAGTGTTTATCTTTTATGTTTTAGCCAGTTTAGAATTGATTGCAGAAGAAATTGAAGACCCATTTGGAACAGATGAAAACGATTTACCAATTGCAAAAATTGCGAGTAATATTAAAAAACATGTTGAGGAAATTCTATGATTTTGTCAATCTAAACTTATTTCAGATTCTAATAATATTTAGTTGAGATTCTGAAATAAATTCAGAATGACAAGTTTTCAAAAAAAATCCCGTTCCGAAGTTAATCGAAACGGGATTTTTTTATAAACTGCATAGATTATTTTCTTGCGATAACTTTTAATGATTTCTCAATAATAGCAGCACTATTTAATCCGTATTTTTCCATTAATTGTTCTGGAGTTCCGCTTTCTCCGAATGTATCGTTTGTCGCAACAAATTCTTGTGGCGTTGGATTGTTTAAAGATAACGTTCTTGCAACGCTTTCTCCTAAACCTCCTAAGAAATTATGTTCTTCAGCAGTTACTACACAACCTGTTTTTGCAACCGATTTTAAGATAGCTTCTTCATCTAAAGGTTTGATTGTATGAATATTAATAACCTCAGCAGAAACGCCTTGTTTTTCTAATTCTTCAGCAGCAATTAAGGCTTCCCAAACTAAATGTCCAGTTGCGATAATCGTTACATCTGTTCCTTCGCTTAATAAAATAGCTTTTCCAATTACGAATGGTTCATCAGCAGGAGTGAAATTTGGCACTACCGGACGACCGAAACGTAAATAAGCTGGACCATGATGATCTGCTAAAGCTAAAGTTGCTGCTTTAGTTTGGTTGTAATCACATGTGTTGATTACCGTCATACCTGGCAACATTTTCATTAAACCAATGTCTTCTAAAATCTGGTGAGTGGCACCGTCTTCTCCTAAAGTTAAACCGGCGTGAGACGCACAAATTTTTACATTTTTATCAGAATAAGCTACAGATTGACGAATTTGATCGTAAACTCTTCCAGTAGAAAAGTTAGCGAAAGTTCCTGTGAAAGGAATTTTTCCACCAATAGTTAAACCTGCTGCAATTCCAATCATGTTTGCTTCTGCAATTCCGATTTGGAAAAAACGCTCTGGATGATTTTTCTTGAAATCGTCAAACTTTAACGACCCAATTAAATCCGCACAAAGTGCTACCACATTTTCGTTTTTTTGTCCTAATTCGGTCATTCCTGCTCCAAATCCTGAACGTGTATCTTTACTTCCTGTATTTTCGTATTTTTTCATTTTTTTTTTAGCTATAAGCTATAGGCAATAGGCAATAAGCATAACGCTTAAGGCATAAAGCATAAAGCATTTTTAATAATCTCCTAAAGTTGCTGGATTTTGGTTTAAGGCATTTTCTAATTGCTCATTACTTGGTGCTTTACCATGCCAAGCGTGTGTATGCATCATGAAATCTACTCCGTTACCCATTTCTGTATGTAACAACACACAAACTGGTTTTCCTTTCCCTGAACGAGATTTTGCATCAGCCATTCCGTTAATAATAGCTTCGATATTATTTCCTTCTGTAATTTCTAAAACATCCCAATCAAACGCTTCAAATTTGGCTTTAATATTACCCATATTTAAAACATCTTTTGTAGAACCATCAATTTGTTGACCGTTTAAATCGACAGTTGCAATTAAGTTGTCTACATTCTTAGCAGATGCATACATAATCGCTTCCCAATTTTGTCCTTCTTGTAATTCACCATCACCAGTTAAAACGTACACTAAATTCGTATCTTTATTTAACTTTTTAGCTTGCGCTGCACCAATAGCAACAGACAAACCTTGACCTAATGATCCAGAAGCCATTCTAATACCTTCTAAACCTTCATGAGTGGTTGGGTGACCTTGTAAACGTGTATTTAATTTACGGAAAGTAGCTAATTCCGAAACAGAGAAATAACCGCTTCTTGCTAAAACGCTGTAAAATACTGGAGAAATGTGTCCGTTTGATAAAAAGAATAAATCTTCATTGATTCCATTCATATCAAAACCTTCGTTTCTTTTCATTACATGTTGATACAGAGTTACTAAGAATTCTGCGCAACCTAAAGAACCACCTGGGTGACCTGAATTAACTGCGTGAACCATTCTTAAGATGTCTCTTCGAACTTGTTGTGTAAATTGTTCTAAATTAGAAATTTGTTGTGTCATTGTAAAAAGTTTTTTGCAAAAATAAATTTAATAATCTGTTTATACTAATGTGCCTTTATTTTTTTATCAATAAGAATTCAACAATTTTGGTAATAACTGTTGTATCGCCAAGAATTTTTCTGTGACCTAAATTATTTGTGATTAAAATTTCTTTATTGGATAATTTTTCAGCTAAATGATGTGCTTCTGAAACAGGAATATCATCATCATCGTTATCATGAATGACCAAAACTGGAATTTTGACTTCTTTTGCGGCTATATAAGCAGAAAAACTTTCCATTTCAAATTGATATTTCTTCTCAAAATTATTTCTCATTAAAACAGCAACTTTATTTGGCAAACCTATTTTCTCCACAAAAGTGTTTACAATATTTATGACGCTATTTCCACTTCCAATAACCACCGCTTTTTTAACTTGTAATCCTTTTTTAATCGCATTTAAAATTGACATCCCACCAAGTGAATGACCAACAGCAAATTCAAAAGGTCCATATGATTTTTCAACTGCTAAAATAGATTCAATAAATTCTAACATTAAAGTCGTTTTAGTTCCAGATTTTCCATGAGCAGGTGCGTCAAAACTGATAGTTGAATAACCATTTTCTAAAAAGGCATCGGCAATTTTAACTAATTGTGTGCCTCTACCCGACCATCCGTGAACTAAAAGTATTTTCTTATTAGAATTACCATAGCTATACACCACAATTTCTTTATTTATTGCAGGAACAAATAATTTCGTTTGAACAGCTTCAGCCTCCATGTGAAATTCGCGTTTAGGAATTTTATGTTTAATTGGAGTGATAAACAATTTTCGAGCATATTTTTCTGCTAAAACTGGGGAGATTTTATATAGAAATTGGCCTATTAAGATTACCAATTTAGGAACTCTATCATCGACTTTAGATGCTTTTTTTGGCATAATAAAAATTTTAAACAAAAGTAGGTAATAAATTTTGGAATGATTTTTGAATTTAACAAAAAAAATACAATAACTTTGTTTTATAAAATCTAAAAAAAAATGAAAACAGCAATAAAATCAGTATTAATCGTTGGGATATTAGTTGCTTCATGTGCTAAAAATCCTTTTACAGGTAAAAGTACGATGGCATTTGTACCAAATAGTCAAATATTTCCATCAGCATTTCAACAATATGGTCAGTTCTTATCTGAGAACAAAGTAGTAAAAGGTACTGCTGATGCAAAGCGAATTACTACTATTGGAATGAAAATTAAAGTCGCATCAGAAAGATATTTAAATGCCATTGGAAAATCAGATTATTTGAAAGATTATGCCTGGGAATATAATTTAGTGGATAGTAAAGAAGTAAATGCTTGGTGTATGCCAGGAGGAAAAATAGTTTTCTACACAGGTATTTTACCTATTTGTAAAGACGACGCTGGAATTGCTGCTGTTATGGGACATGAAGTTGCTCATGCATTAGCAAATCACGGGCAACAACGTATGAGCGCTGGATTATTACAACAAGTTGGAGCGGTTGGAGCACAACTAGCAGTTGGAAATAAAAGTGAAGAAACTCAAGCTTTAGCCATGCAAGCTTATGGTGCAGCTTCACAAGTTGGCGGAATGTTACCATTTAGTAGAGCTCATGAAAGTGAAGCAGATATGATTGGTTTAACTTTAATGGCGATTGCAGGTTATGATCCAATTAATGCGGTTAAAGTTTGGGAAAGAATGTCAGCGCATTCAGGCGGACAAGCGCCACCTGAAATTTTGAGTACGCACCCTAGCAACCAAACTAGAATAAACGAATTAACAGCTCTTTTACCTCAAGCTAGAGCGGAAGCTGCTAAATTTGGAGTAACATTTAAATAGTAAAAATATTATCTTATATTAGTCCCGATATTTATCGGGACTTTTTTTTTTTATAAAAATATACTTCATGAAACACTTAGAAAAAGGAAATAGTAAGTTATTAAACGCATGGGCTTTTTATGATTGGGCTAATTCGGTTTATTCATTAGTGATAACTTCTTCAATATTTCCATTATATTTTGGATATTTATTTACTAAAGAAAATCCAAACATTGTCCTTTTTGGTTCTCCTATAAAAGCAACTGCGTTAATAAGTTTCGTAACCGCTTTTGCTTTTTTATCTGTTGCCATTTTATCTCCAATTTTATCTGGAATAGCTGATTATTTAGGCAATAAAAAACGTTTCATGCAATTTTTTTGCTACTTAGGAGCATTTTCTTGTATTGGTTTATATTGGTTTACCAAAGAAAATGTGGTTTTTGGTATTTGTTGTTTCTATTTAGGATTATTAGGTTTTTGGGGAAGTCTAGTATACTATAATTCCTATTTATCAGACATTGCTTTCACAGAACAACATGATAAATTAAGTGCCAAAGGTTATTCATTAGGTTATGTTGGAAGCGTAGTTTTATTACTTATTTGCTTGTTTTTTATTTTAAGTCAAAAGGGTGAAGAAGCCCTAGAAGCTATGCGTCTTTCTTTTGTTTTTACAGGAATTTGGTGGTTAGTTTTTAGTCAGTATACTTTTTATTATTTACCAAAAGGGAACAAAAACAACAATCCAATTAATTTATCCATCTTTTTTAATGGTTTTAAAGAGTTGAAAAAAGTACAAGTTTTGTTTTTTAAAGATGAAGTCTTAAAGAAATTCTTATTTGCATTTTTTGTTTATAGTATGGCGGTTCAAACCGTAATGCTAGTAGCAACCTATTTTGGAGAACAAGAAATAAATTGGAAAAGCCCTGAACAAAAAACATCTGGGTTAATTATTAGCATTTTAGTGATTCAATTAGTTGCGATTTTAGGTGCGATTATGACTTCAAAATTAGCTTCAAAATTTGGTAACATTAAAACCCTAATTGTTATAAATAGTATTTGGATATTCATTTGTATTGGAGCATTTTTTGTGACAGAACCCATTCAATTTTACGCAACAGCTGCTATTGTAGGTTTAGTTATGGGTGGCATTCAATCTCTTTCTCGTTCAACTTTTTCAAAACTTATTCCAGAAACAAAAGACACCACTTCTTTTTTTAGTTTTTACGATGTTGCCGAAAAAATTGGAATTGTAATTGGAATGCTAATTTATGGCTTCATTGATCAGATTACTGGAAGCATGAGAAATGCCATTTTATTTTTAGTGCTATTTTTTGCAACAGGTGTATTTTTATTATTCAGGACCCTAAAAGTTCAAAAATAATTTTATATTTGACTTTTAAAACAAAACAACCATAAATAAAATATGAAAACAATTAAAAACCTACTTTCAATTTTTGTATTTATTACATCATTGACATTTGTTTCTTGTACAGATGAACCTATAGAACCATCTCTTTTAAATGAAAATCCTGATTTATCAGAATTACTTCCCATAATTACAACTACAACTGTTACAAATACAGTTTCAACATCTGCGGTTTCTGGTGGAACAATAACAACTGATGGAGGTTATGCTATAACAGCAAAAGGTGTGGTTTATGGTATTGCTCATAATCCAACATTAAGTGATTCTAAAACAAATGATGGTATCGGAAGTACAAATTTCGTATCAGTCATGAATAATTTAACACCTGCAACAGTATATTATATTCGTGCTTATGCAACTAATACTCATGGTACTTCTTATGGAAATGAAGTAGTAATTACAACTGAAGCTGCTTCACATTTACCAGTACTAACAAGTGCTGCTATTACTAATAATATATATCCAAGAGCAACTACTGGAGGTGACGTAACTGCTAACGGTGGTTCGGCTGTAATCTCAAGAGGAGTTGTCTGGGGCACAACTGCAAATCCAACAGTACCAAGTACTAACAAAACTATTGATGGTTTAGGAATCGGAGCATTTGTATCTACAATAGCTAATTTAAATGTAGCTCCAGGTTCAACTGTATATCTTAGAGCTTATGCAACTAATGCGTATGGTACTGCTTATGGTAATGAAATAACTTTTACAGCTGCACTTGATTTAGCAGATTATTCTCCAGCTATAATGTCAGCAAATATTAATGGAGTACAATTTGACAACATGAAACCATATTTATATGATCAAACTGGAATAGATGTACAAGTATTAAACAATAGTGCTACAATTGGTGCTCCAAGGTATTTAAAAATACAAGGTGTAACTAATGATAATTTAAATTCTCTTACTGAAATTAGCTTATACATTCCAAATAACCATTGGGCTGTTGGGACTTATCCATTAACAGAAAAAACTAATTTAACTACTAGTTTACTTTCTCAAGCTCAAGTTGATTTACCAAATGTTGCAGGTTCTCCTGTTGCTACAATAACAGCTGGATCGTTTACGATAACAGAATTCAATATTACAACAAGAAGAATTAAAGGAACATTTACTTTATCTTATACAACAAACCTAAATCCAGGTGTAACGTATCAAATTACAACAGGTACAATTAATTATGGTTTAGACGCAAGTTATATACAATAAAAAACAATTCATATAAACATCAAAATCCTGAATACACTTCGGGATTTTTTTTATAAATTTCACTTAATACTTGAATAAAAATTCACACATGAAAACAATTAAAAACCTACTTTCAATTTTTGTAATTATTACATCATTAACATTTAATTCTTGCGAAAATGAACCCGTAGATTCTTCTTTACTAAATCAAGACAATCAAGAAGAACCAATTAATTCTGATATATTACCAGTTTTAACAACTACATCAGTAACAAATATTACAGCAACAACATCAACTTCTGGTGGAGCAATAACTTCAGACGGAGGTTCAGCTATAACATCAAGAGGAGTAGTTTGGGGCACAAGTCCAAATCCAACATTAACAAATTCAAAAACAATTAATGGAATTGGAATTGGAAATTTCACTTCAACTCTTTCTAATTTAACTATGGGTAGTACGTATTATATACGTGCTTATGCAACTAATAGTAATGGTACTGCTTATGGTAATCAGCTATCATTTACAACTACTGGTTCTTCATTAAATCTTCCAATTCTTACAACTTCACCAGTGACAAATAATGTATTTCCCGGAGCAGTAAGTGGTGGAAATATTACTTCAGATGGTGGCTCAAATGTTATTACAAGAGGAGTAGTTTGGAGTACATCATCTAATCCTTCTTTGCCAAGTAATAATAAAACAGTAAATGGTTCAGGAATTGGTTCATTTATATCAACAATAGCACAATTACAAATTGTTCCTGGTACATTAGTTTATCTTCGTGCTTATGCGACTAATGCAAATGGAACTTCATATGGTAATCAAGTTACTTTTACTGCAGCTGTAAGTCAAGTAGATAATACTCCTGCATTAATGACAGCAAACATAAATGGAGTTCAGTTCAATAACATGAAACCATATTTATACTCATTTACTGGAAGTGATGTTGTAGTACAAAACAATGGAGCACCAGTTGGAGATCCAAGATATTTAAAGATTCAAGGTGATACTAGTGATAATTTAGGTTTTTTAACTGAAATTAATCTTCATATCCCAAATGCCAAATGGGTTCCAGGGACATATCCTTTAACTGAAACATTTGATCTTGGTGCCGGTGGCGGAAGTTTACTTTGTCAAGCAAATCTTGTTTTACCTTATGTTGGAGGTTTCCCAAATAATAGTATTGTTACAGGAGGTTCATTAACTATAACTGAATTTAATTTAACAACTAAAAGAATTAAAGGTACTTTTAATATATCGTATCAAACTATAACAACACCTGGAGTTACCTATCAAATTACAAATGGTACTTTTAACTACGGTTTAGATGCTAGTTATTTTAACTAAAAAAATCTAATCATTTATAATCTTAATCCCGAACTAACCTTCGGGATTTTTTTATGGCATAAATCTTGACTATTACTAGTGTAAATTATACTTCAATCCTTGTATTTATTGATAATTGCATCAATTCACAATAATTATTCGTAAATTTACTATCCCTTTTTAATGACAAAATGACTTATAAATAGATATGCCAAACCATAAAATATTAGCGATTGACAATTTGTCGCTTCAAGAAATAGATACAGAAGCAGAATTAATTCCATTAATGACTCCCGAAGATGAGGAGGAAATGAATAATGAAGAATTACCTGCAGATTTACCCATATTACCATTAAGAAACACCGTGTTGTTTCCTGGCGTAGTAATTCCTATTACTGCTGGTAGAGATAAATCAATAAAATTAATTAACGATGCTAATGCTGCCGGTAAAATTATTGGTGTCGTAGCTCAGAAAAATGAAGAGGATGAAGATCCAACTTCAGATCAAATTCATCATGTAGGAACAGTTGCTCGAATTATGCGCGTACTGAAAATGCCTGATGGAAATACAACCATAATTCTTCAAGGTAAAAAACGTTTTGAAATTGAGGAATTTACACAATCAGAACCTTACTTTAAAGCGAAAATTAAAGAAGTAACCGAAATTCGCCCAAAGAAAAACGACGAAGAATTTGCAACGATAATTGAATCGATTAAAGAAATGTCGATTGAAATTATAAAGGAAAGTCCGAATATTCCTTCGGAAGCTACTTTTGCAATAAAAAACATTGAGAGCAATCCGTTTTTAATCAATTTTGTGTCGTCTAACATGAATTTAAACGTGGAAGACAAACAAAACTTACTTTCTATTGTCGATTTAAAACAACGCGCTTTAGAAACGTTACGTTACATGAATTTAGAACTTCAGAAATTGGAGTTGAAAAATGATATTCAATCTAAAGTTCGATTCGATTTAGACCAACAACAGCGTGAATATTTCTTGCAACAACAAATGAAAACTATCCAAGAAGAATTGGGTGGCGTTTCACACGATGCAGAAATTGAAGAAATGCGTAACAAAGGAAAAGCTAAAAAATGGGATGCAAAAACAGCGGAACATTTCGAAAAAGAAATTTATAAATTACAACGTACGAATCCAAATTCACCAGATTTTGGAATCCAACGTAACTATTTAGATTTATTTTTAGAATTGCCTTGGAATGAGTTTTCTAAAGATAAATTCGACCTTAAAAAAGCGCAACAAATTTTAGATCGTGATCATTTTGGTTTAGAAGATGTCAAAAAACGTATCATAGAACATTTGGCTGTTTTAAAATTACGAAACGATATGAAATCGCCAATTTTATGTTTATACGGACCTCCAGGTGTGGGTAAAACTTCAATTGGAAAATCGGTTGCAGAAGCTTTAGGAAGAGAATATGTTCGTATTTCATTAGGTGGATTACGTGATGAAGCAGAAATTCGTGGACACAGAAAAACCTATATTGGTGCGATGCCAGGAAGAATTATTCAATCTATCAAAAAAGCAAAAACTTCGAATCCTGTTTTCGTATTAGATGAAATTGATAAATTATCTACGAGTCATAATGGCGACCCATCTTCTGCCCTATTAGAAGTTTTGGATCCAGAACAAAATAGTGATTTCCATGACAATTTCTTAGAATTAGGTTACGACCTTTCAAAAGTAATGTTCATTGCTACAGCAAACAGTTTATCAACTATTCAGCCTGCTTTAAGAGACAGAATGGAAATTATAAATATGTCTGGCTATACGATTGAAGAAAAAATTGAAATTGCGAAAAACTTCTTGTTACCAAAACAATTAAAAGAGCATGGATTAACTTCAAAAGATTTACAAATTGGCAAAAAACAATTAGAAAAAATCGTAACGGGTTATACTCGTGAATCTGGAGTTCGTAGTTTAGACAAAACCATTGCACAAATGGTTCGTTATGCTGCAAAATCTGTAGCAATGGAAGAAGAATACAACAAAAAAGTAACGGATGAAGACATTCTTGAAGTGTTAAAATCGCCAAGAATGGAACGCGATAAATATGAAAATAACGATACAGCTGGTGTGGTGACAGGTTTAGCTTGGACATCAGTTGGTGGTGATATTTTGTTTATTGAATCTTTAGTTTCTAAAGGAAAAGGTGCGATGACCATGACAGGAAATTTAGGAACTGTGATGAAAGAATCAGTTACGATTGCTTTGGAATATATACGTGCGAATTCAAAACAATTGAATATTGATCCAGATATTTTAAACCAATACAACATTCACATTCACGTGCCAGAAGGTGCTACTCCAAAAGACGGACCAAGTGCTGGAATAGCTATGTTAACGTCAATGGTTTCTAGTTTTACGCAAAATAGAATTAAGAAAAATATTGCCATGACAGGCGAAATTACTTTACGTGGAAAAGTGTTACCTGTTGGTGGAATAAAAGAAAAAATATTAGCAGCAAAACGCGCAAATATTAAAGAAATTATTTTGTGTAAAGAAAACAAACGTGATATTGAAGAAATTAAAGCTGATTATTTAACAGGTTTAACGTTCCATTATGTGGATACAATGAAAGAAGTAATTGATATTGCAATTTTGAAAGACAAAGTGAAAAATGCAATTACTTTTGATATCAAGAAATAATTAAAAACGTCAGTTCATGTGTTCCGATTTTTCATCGGAATGTATTGAGAACAGATAACAACTCAAAAACCTATAAGTAGTTTAACTTATAGGTTTTTTTCTTTATATTTGAACGAAGAAAGATTTATTCATTTGTTATGAGATTCTTCCTTCGTCAGAATGACAAGATTGCGTGTAGTTTGTCCTTCAAAATAAAATCAGTTTAAATTAGCGTTGCGAAGCATACGTAAAATCCGCGTCCCAAAAAAATGAAAATACTACTTGTAGGAGAATTTAGTCGGTTACATAATTCATTAAAAGAAGGACTTTTGGCTTTAGGCCACGAAGTAATTTTAGTAAATAATGGCGATGGATTTAAAAACTTTCCTGCTGATATTAGTATTCGAGCTAACTTTTTCAAATCAAAATTAGGAAACATTCCAAGACAAATTTGGTTCAGAATTTTCAAATATGATTTGGTTCTATTGGAACACGGAATTCGTTTTTGGTGGATTTCTAAAAAGCTTAAAGACTTTGATATTGTTCAGTTAATTAACGAAAGTCCGATACAAACAACATCCAAATTAGAATTATTTTTACTAAAACGAATCTTCAAACAAAACCAAAAAATCTTTTTATTATGTTGCGGAATTGACTATTCAACCGTAAGTCATATGCTTCAGAAAAAAGACCGTTATTCGGTTATGAATGCCTATTTTGAAGATATTCCAGAAGCAAAAAAACAATACGATTACTTTTTCGACTTTGTAGATAAACCACATAAAAAAATTCATACTTTTTTGTATAAAAACATTCGTGGTGTAATTGCATCAGATTTAGATTATGTGCGACCATTATTGGGAAATAAAAAATATTTAACTATAATAGCCAACCCAATAAACACAGATAAAATTACGGTTATTGAAAATAAAATTTATGATAAAATAAATATATTTCTTGGCATCAATACCGGAAATTCTTATAAAAAAGGAATTTCATTTTTCGAAAAAGCAATTGCAATCATTCAAGAAAAATATCCAAATACTATAAAAGTAAAAATCACAAAAAACATACCGTATTCCGACTATCAAAAACACTTCGAAAAAGCACATATTTTATTAGATCAAGTTTATGGTTTCGATCAAGGTTTTAATGCTTTAGAAGCAATGGCTAAAGGAAAAGTGGTATTTACTGGAGCGGAAACTGAATTCTTAAATCAATATCATTTACAAGAAGATGAAGTAGCAATAAATGCTTTGCCAGATGTTGATTATTTAGTTACAAAACTATCCTTTTTAATTGAAAATCCGTCCGAAATAGAACGAATCGGTAAAAATGCCATTCAGTTCATTCAAAAGGAACATCATTATATTACTCAGGCTGAGAAATATGTTGAACTTTGGAAAACCAATTAAATTTTTCTTTCAAAAATAACAACACTACAATTAGCATAAAAAACTCATACGGAAATGCATACTTAGCATTTGTTCCATAAACAACTAAAGCTTGCAAAATTGCAGCAGCGTGAATAAAAGCCAAAAGAATCATTACAGCATTAATTTTTCTATTCTTTATTAAATCATATAAATAGTAAAAACTCAATAATAGAAAGACAAATTTTAGAATTAATACTATAAAAATTTGAATAGAATTAATCACTGAAATTACAGAATTAAACATATTATCTTGAAATTTCATATGAGGTTTCATATCAAATACTTTCCAGAAATCAAACCACGAATTGGTAATCGAATAATAAAAATAATCTCCTAAATTAGTAGCAATTGTTGCTTTTGCATACTTTCCAAATTGATTGGTAACATCAGCAAATTTTGTGTATTTTGGTGCTAAATGTTGGCCGCCCCAAACTTTCCAAACCGCCATAGATGCATCTTCACCATTTTGCAACATTTCCTCTCTGTATTTTACATAGGGCTTCATTATATAATCATATTCTTTTGGACCTTTTTCAGCAAAATAAAGACAGTTTTGAGCTAAATTTAATCCAAAATACGCTGTTGGTTCAAAATATCCGATTTTCTCTTCAACAAAACTACACCAACTAAAATAGGCATACATTGGTAAAATAAAAAGGATTAATTTAACTGAAACCAACTTCTTGAAAGAAAAATTTTTAATAAGGTATAAAGCGAAAATTAAAAACGGATAAAATATAAAAAAAGGTTTTACCAAAATTAAAATCGTGATAAGAATACTCAAAATGATTTCAACAATAATTTCCTTTTTCTCGAAATAATTATTCAATAAAAAATAGAATAAAATAGAGTTTAATAATAGCATGAACGTTTCTGCTAAAATAAACGTTTCATAAAAGAAATTTTGCAAATACAAAGACGAAAACAACGTTACATAAAACGCAATTTTTTGCGAAAAATTCAAGTTTAACAGCGTTTTAAACCAAAAAACAGCCGTAACAATTCCCATTAACATTTGAACCAATACAACTAAAATTTTATCGTGATTAAGTAAGTAAATAACATACGGATAACCGGGAGTTCTTTCACCCAAATAATCATCAAAATTGTCGTTAATTAATTCTTTAACAAAATGATTAAAAGCCCAACTATCAGGTGCTTCAGAAAAATTATCATACCCAATAAAAAAGAATAATTTAGCTACAAAAAGCAATAAAATTAACCCGTAAATGTGTTTGTTATTTTGTATATGTTGCTTCATTTTTTTTGGAGAAAAAGTTGTTTTTAATAAATAGTAAAACGATTGTAATCATAATAAATTCGAAAGGAAAACTGTATCGTGCATTGGAACCATAAACGACTAAAGCTTGCAAAATTGCAGTTGAAAGCACAATTAAAACCAATAATAATTCAATATTGAAAAGTCTGTTTTTTAAAAATCGGAAAATATAAACTGGTATTAAAAACAAAAATAAAATTTTAATTAATCGTAAAAAAATACGTTCCAAATTCCAGATATGAATTAAACCTTTACTGTTTTCAAATGTATTTGCACTTACCATTTCGACATTCCAAAACTCTTTAAAAGAAAGGAAAATTACTTGTTTTATATATAAACCAAAATTGTTTTTGATTGTTATATCTGCACATTTCCCAAACTCGTTTGACAATTGTGGAAAGCTCAAATTTTTATAATTAAAATCACCCTTATCTACAGCATACCAAATACACATTGGACTTCCTAATCCCTTTTCAGAATGTAAATCCCTCTGTTTCAAATACGGTTCTTTGATCCATTTGAATTCTTCTGGTGCTTTTTCAATAAAATTAACACAGTTTTGAATTTTATTAAGTCCGAAATAAGTCGAAGAAACAAAATAATCCGTGTTCACAAAATTCACATAAGACCAAGAAACAAACACCACTAATGGTAAAATTAACAGTAGTAATTTCTGCTTAATAATATTTTTCAAATTGAAATTATTATAAACAAAGTAAGTAAAAATTACAAATGGCAAATAAATATAAAAAGGCTTTAAAAGTACTAAAATTGCCAAACAAAATGCAATCTTTAAAATGTGATTTTTAAGAATATAATAAATCAATAATGTAATTAAAAACAGATTAATTGTTTCAATTAATATTGCGTTTTCGTAAGACAAAACATGAAGAAACGAACTGAAAAAAAAGGAAATAGTCAATGAAACAAAAGAATCACATTTAAAGTGATTTAAAATCTTATACCACAAAACTGAAGAAAATATTCCAATTACAATTTGAAAAAAAACAACAAATTGGAGAGAATTTCCTAAAAAAGAAATTAACAATGAATAACCAGGAGAACGACCGCCAAAATAACCTTTTATTGAACCTGAAGAAATAAGTTTAGCCAAATCAATATAAGTTTGACTATCATTAGGTAATAGAATTTTTTGATTCAAATAATAGAATAAAACTCTAAAAACCAAACTAAAGATAACTAATATTGAAATCGGATATTTTTTAAAATGCCTAATCATATTTTCTATAAATTTGAAATAATTGAAAAGGAATTCGTAAAAAATCACGAACTTTAATTTTCGAATTTCCAATTTCTTCCCATTTTTCTAATGGAATTTCTTTTACTACTTTTCTTAAATCATGAATCTTTTGTAAACGTTTTAATAATTCTACATCAAACAACCATTTAGAAATAAAAGGCTTCTCAAAAATTTGTTTAGCCGTATGAAAAACAATTACTTTCGCGCCACATTGCGTATCATAAACTGGCACTTTCAGTACAAATTGACTCACAATTGTAGCGAAAATTCGACCAAAATAATGTCTTTTAAGAGAACGTTGCACACCGTTTCCAATCAATTTAATTCGGGCGCCCATTACCATTTTATAGTTTGGATTTTGAACTGAAAACTGAATTAATTTATCTAATTCTGAAAAAGGTGTGGCTAAATCTGCATCATAATAAGAAATGAAATCTGCTTCTGAAATGGATAAAACCGCCGATCGGATGGCTTCTGCTTTACCAACATTTTTATCTAATTTTAAAACTTCAACATTTAAAAATTCAGATTGAAATTGTTCTAAAATGGCAATAGTATTATCTAAACTTCCATCATCAACTAATAAAAAATTATAATGTGGAAATTCATTAAAAATTACATGAAAATTCTCCAAATTAATTCTTTCGACTTCGTTATAAAACGGAATTACAATTACTATTTTCATTTGAAAATTTTTCTAAAATAAATTACTAAAACTAACAAATACATAAAATAAGTAAACGTATGAGCCATAACAATCCCGTTAATTCCATTCGCATGCAACATCCAATTCGACGAATAATACATGATAAATAAAGAAACGATTTCAGTAATTATAAATACTTTTGTTAGCTTTTTTGCGATTAAAATTGTTCCAAAAATTAAGGAAGTTGCTTTTAATAAATCGCCCACCAATTGCCATAAAAACAAAGATTCCATCGTTTCGAATTCAGCAGAAAACAAAACCTGAATAATAAATTGTCGTAACAAATAAATTATAGCTAAACCAATTGCAAATAGAGGGATTATCGTTTTTAAATAATTGAAAACAATTTCTTTTGTATTCGAATTTGATTCCGCTAATTTCGGATAAAAATAAATTGCCATTATGGAAGAAATAAACAACAAATAATAAGAGGAAATTCGTTGTAAACCTTCATAAATTCCAGCGTTTTTCAAACCCGTAATTTCAATTACATCTGTACGAATTTCTAATAAAACAAATGAACCTATCACGCCCGAAACTAAAGCCATTAATACATATTCAGACAAGTTTTTAACCACCGAAAAATCAAAAGATTTTATCGAAAAAACATCAGAAAACGAAATCATGTTTCTCAGGTGAAAAAGACTCACAAAAAAAACGAAAACAGGTGCTAAAACCAATGAAATTAAAGCGCCGAAAGTATCGTAATAATAGATTAAGAAAACAGAAAAAACCAAAGCAATACTGCTTGAAATTATCTGAATGTAAATTACTTTTTTATACTGCTGAAAACCATTAACAACTGATATACAATACGTTGAAAAAACATATAAGGGAAATAAAATCGCTAAAACATAAAATACAAAACTATATATTTCGGAATGATGAAAGATTTGCTTCGATAAATAATTCGCACCGAAAATTAAAACCAAACTAATTACAATCGAAGAAGTCAAAAGCAACAATCCGAAAGTAGCTAAAACCGATTTTAATTTAAGCTTATCATTCTGATATTCAGAAACATATTTTACAATTGCATTCTGAATCCCGAGTAAAGAAAAGTTTTCAACTACATTTAAAAAAGCTCTGAAATTCCCGATATATGCCATTCCGTTTGCGCCAACAAAAATAGCTAACGCCTTGGAAGTGATAAAACCAAAAACCAATTTCAACAAAATATGCACGCTATTCAAAGAAGTAATTTTGAATAACGGCTGTTGAATTATTTTCTTGATTTTAGACAATTAATAGGTATTTAAAGTGGAAATAATATGTGAAATTTCATCATCTGACAAAACAGAACTCATTGGTAAACTCAATACTTCTTGATGAATTTTCTCCGTAATTGGCAAACTAAGCTGATTGAAATTTTGTAAAGCTTTTTGTTTGTGAGGTGGAATTGGATAATGAATTACTGTTTCAATTCCGTTATTCCATAAATATTCTTGTAAATTGTCTCTTTTTTCGGTACGAATTACAAATAAATGAAACACGTGTTTATCGAAATTTTCACAAGTTGGTAAAACAATTTTAGTATTCGTAATTTCTGCTAAATAACGTTTTGCAACATTTTTTCGTGCTTCGTTTTCAGCATTTAAATGTGGTAATTTAATACTTAAAAAAGCGGCTTGCAATTCGTCTAAACGAGAATTTACACCAATATAATCGTTATGATATTTTTTGTCTGATCCATAATTTCTTAAAGAAAACAATACTTCAGCTAGTTTATCATCGTTAGTTGTAATGGCACCACCATCTCCTAAAGCACCTAAATTTTTACCCGGATAAAAACTAAAACCTCTCGTGTGACTTCCTTCAAATGGTAATCCGTGAGCTTGAGCCGCATCTTCAATAATCAGCAAATTATGTTTATAACCTAACTCCATAATTTTGTCCATTTCCACCAATTGACCGTATAAATGAACCAATAAAATGGCTTTAGTTTTTGGTGCTATTTTTTCCGAAATTAAATCGGGATTGATATTGTAGCTTTCGATATTTGGCTCAACAAAAACGGGAACTAAATCGGCTTGTAAAATCGCTAAAATACTTGCGATATAAGTATTTGCTGGTACAATTATTTCATCACCTTTTTGTAAATTACCAAGTTGAATGTAGGCTTTTAAAATTAGCACCAACGCATCTAACCCATTTCCTACTCCAATGCAATGTTTTGCGTTAGAATATTGGGCAAAGTTTTTTTCAAATTGTTTGACTTCGTTACCTAAAATATACCAACCTTTATCTAAAAATTCTTTTGTTTTTGATAAAAATTGCGTTTCAAAAGGTTGATTCAGTTTTTGTAAATCGAGGAATTTTATCATAGTAACACTTGATTTAATTTAACAAAATTCTTGGTTTCTATTTCATAAAAATTCTGAGCAATAGTTCTAGCTCCAAAAGATTCTTTCCAATAATGCAGACTTTCATTTAAATTTCGTCCACTATTTTCATTAGAAATTCCGAAATCAAAATACTTCTCATTCTTAAAAACACTTGTAATCAAATGATTATACAAATAATCTAAACCACCATATAAATTATTAAACGCTGTGTTTCCTGAAATATATTGAGGATGAATTACATTTTTTGTGATGAAAACAGTCACTCCGCCAACCAATTTATCTTCAAAATAGACGTTAAATTGTCTTATCAATTTAGGGAATTTCGATTTTAAATACGTTATCTCTTCTAAAGAATGTACTGGATTGGTGTTGTATTTAGAATTTAAATTAGGAATTAATAACTCTTTCCAAAAGGAATCAAAAGTATCTTCTTCAATAATTTGTAATTGATGTTTTTTTCCAGTTTCAATTCCACGTTTTCTAACACGAGAAATTTCAATTTTATTAGATAAATCAAGTATTGCAATCGCATCTCTTCTGACTAAATTGGCATTTAAAAGGAAAGCCAAATATTCCATTTCATCAGAAGGAAAATTATTGTAAATATTTGGAATTATTTTAAGTTGCAACTTTTCAATTCCAGCTTCGGATAAAAATTTTAAAAGTTGATAATTCAACTGAATTACTTCCGAAAGTTTACTATTTTCATCTAAAACCAAACCACCATAAGTTAATCCTTGATGAGAATAAACTACATTATCCAAAATATTTCCAGGAAGAATAGCCTTCAAAATGTCTTTTTTATCAAAAATAAGTAAGGAAAAATCTTGAAATTTATCGGAATGATATTCCATAAAATCTCTATGAAATAAGAAAGTAGCATTTTTAGCATTGGCTACAAAATTATTCCACATTTGATAATGTTCAGAAGTATATTTTACTATTTTATATGTATTCATAAGAGAAATCTTTGGGGAAATTAGTGAATTTTATTACTTTGGTAAAATTATTGACCATAAATATTAAAATTACTTCCACTTGATGAAAAAATTACTTGTATTTATTTTATTTGTATTTCAGCATACTTTTTCTCAAAACATTGGTTTATATAGCCAGTTTAATGGAAGATATGATTTTACATTTGTTGGAAACACTTTAAATCCAGTTGAAAATTCATTTCAAACTTTTCCTGCATCTGTACTTACCACTTCAAATGCCACTTTAACTTTAAATTCAGGAGATGTAATTGAAAGTGCTTATTTATATTGGGCAGGTTGTGGGACTGGTGATTTTGGTGTAAAATTAAACGGAACTGATATAACAGCAACACGAACTTTTTCAAATACTTTAGTTCAAGGGCAAACTTTTAATTATTTTAGTGCTTTTGCTGATGTAACTCCTCAAATTCAAGCGACAGGAAATGGTGTTTATACATTTTCAGATTTAGACGTTAGTAGTTTTTTACCCTTACACTCGCAAAACAGTACAAATTTTGCAGGATGGGCTTTAATTATAGTTTTTAAAAACCCAGTATTACCATTAAACCAATTAAATATTTATGATGGTATGCAAGTCGTTTCAGCTTTACAGAATAATTTAAATGTGACTTTAAACGCCTTAAATGTTATTGACAATTTAGATGCTAAAATTGGTTTTTTAGCTTGGGAAGGTGATAGCGGTTTAGCCGTTAATGAAACTTTAAGAATTAACGGGAATATTATTAGTAATCCGCCATTAAACCCCGCAAACAATGCCTTTAATGGAACTAATTCTGTAACCAATTCCAACACACTTTATAATATGGATTTGGATATTTATAACATTCAAAACAATATAAATGTTGGTGACACTTCAGCTTTAATTCAATTAACTTCCGGACAAGATTATGTTATGGTTAATGCGATTGTTACTAAATTAAACAGTCAGTTACCAGATGCCAGAATTACTTTTACAGCACCAGATTTAAGCTGTAATGTTAGAGAATTGACTTTAAATTACACCGTTACCAATTTTAATTCCACAGCTGATTTACCAGCAAATACACCAATTACCTTTTATGCTGATGGCGTAGTAATTGGTTCTACTTTTACTCAAAATAGTATTCCGATAGGTGGTTTTGAAAATGGAACAATAATCGTAACTATACCAGCATCTATTCCGCTTCAATTTAATTTAATGGCACAAGTTGACGATATCGGAAATGGAACTGGAATTATAAATGAAATTTCGGAAAGTAATAATTCTTTCACATTGCCAATTCTTCTTTTGGCATCACCAAATTTTAATCAACCTGAAGATTTAGTTAGCTGTAATTTAGGATTAACCCGTGCTAAATTTGATTTTTCTTCCTATGCGAATTCCATAAAAATTGAAACTAATGATTTGGTAGCTTTTTACGAGTCTGAAAATGATGCAATTGCTGAAATAAATCAAATTGCCAACACTACAAACTTTGAAGCAGTAACTACTCCTAAAACTATTTGGGTACGAATTGAAAATACGGATGGTTGTTTCTCTATAACTTCCTTTTTATTGAAATCGAGAAATTGTGAAATAATTGTTTATAATGCGGTTTCACCAAATAATGATGGCTTAAATGATACTTTTTTTATTGATGGTTTACGAAATATTTATGTGAATTTCAGTCTAGAAGTTTATAACCGCTGGGGAAGATTAATTTGGACAGGAAATAACAACAAACCAGATTGGGATGGAAAAGCAGAAAATTCAGTTGGGGATTCAGATTCTCCTGGCGGAACCTACTACTATATTCTGTATTTGAATGACCCTAAATATCCAGATCCAATGAATGGTTATTTATATTTGAAAAGATAAATAATTACATATTTCTCGTATAGAAATTATAATCTTTTAAAACGGTTCTCATAAATTCTACATCCGTATTTGAATTGTATTTTATACCTGTTACGTCAATAATTTTCTTTCTCATTTTAGAAATGGTCACAAAATCTTTAGATTGTAAACACGTCTCAAAAGTATCTTTAATAATTCGCATATCGTTATCAGAAAGTTTAATTACTTCAGGATAAATAGGCACGTAATCCTCATGTAATTCTTGAAGAATAGTATGATTAATATTTATTTTGTTTTTAAGTGAAATTACAGCAGTTCCGGCAGCAATATCTCCTAATCTTTGATTTTTTTTGCTTGTTGCAATGAAAATCAAACCTATAATTCCACTACCAATTAACACATCAACAGTTCTAAATAACCATCTGATTAAATAATCTCCAAAACCAGCTTGATAACCATCAATTTTAATGACTTTAATTTTCATTATTTTTTTACCAATGGTTCGACCTTCCCATAAACTTTCCTGAAGTAAACTATAAATGATAACCGGAGAAAATATCATAATATATACTGCTCTTGTAGACCATGAATCCTTAAAATCTAAATTATCACTAAATCCAGTATAATCTAAAAGATAAGAAACAGAAATTATATAGGCCAATTGAACCAACATATCAAGTATTTGACCAATAATTCTATCACCAACACTTGCTGCTGTAAAATTTATATTAACATTTTGTGTAGTTGTTATGGATAATTGATTCATAATTTATATTTTAGCACTTCATGAGAGAAGTAGCATTTATTAAGCAAAATAAACCAAAATGGCTCGACTTTGAGCAAGCAATTTTTGGTAAAACTAAAAAAAATCCTGATGATTTAGCTAATTTGTACATACATTTAGTTAACGATTTGTCTTACGCGCAAACGTATTACCCAAAAAGTAAAACCGTTGTATACTTAAATCACTTGGCTTCACAAACGTATCAAAAGATTTATAAAACGAAAAGACAAGACTCAAATAGACTAGCCTTTTTCTTTAAAGAGGAAGTTCCAATGCTAGTTTATGAATACAGAAGATATGTTTTGTATGCTTTTATTTTATTTTTTTTACTAACAGGAATTGGTGTAGTTTCTGCACATTATGATGATTCTTTTGTACGATTAATTCTTTCTGATGGTTATGTAAATGAAACTTTAGAGAATATTAAAAAAGGAAATCCGGTTGCTATTTATAAATCTGGCAGCAATTGGGGAAGTTTCATAGGTATTACTTTTAACAATTTAATGGTTGGAATTAAGTCGTATTTCTATGGCATTTTCGCAGGAATTGGTACGTTCTATATTTATATGTTCAATTGTATTATGATAGGTTCTTTTCAATATTTCTTTTATCAACAAGGTGTTTTATGGCAAAGTGTTAGAGGAATTTGGATTCATGGTTCTATGGAAATTTTCGCAATTGTAATTGAAGCAGCTTGCGGCTTTGCTTTAGGAGCTAGTATTTTATTTCCAAAAACGTTCTCGCGTTTAAATTCATTTAAAATTGGTTTTAAAAATACATTTAAAATATTCTTGAGTACATTTCCTTTTACAATTGCCGCTGGTTTTTTAGAAGGCTACATCACCAGATATTCTGTAGAAATGCCAAATTGGCTTAGCATTGGAATCATCTTAATTACATTATCTATTATCAGTTTTTATTATTTAGTATATCCATTTATTGTTAATCGAAAAATTAAATTACATGTTCCAACTCTATAAAAAAAGAAATTTTAACGACTTAATTGGGGATACTTTTAACTTTTTTAAAGTGCACGGAAAAAATTATTTCGCCAACTATATTGCTATAAATGGTGGAGTTCTTTTAGTATTGATCGTATTACTTTACTTTTTCATAAAAATATTTTATGATGGTCTTTTTACAAATGGATTACCAAATAGCGGAAACGGATTTGAAAGCTATTTTCTGCAAAATATTGAATTATTTATCGGATACGGAATTGGTGCTTTTATTTTAATCTTAATTCTAACTTTAATTAATAGCTTATATCCAATAGCCTATTTAAAATTAGTTGAAAGAAATGAAGAAACTAACACTACAAACATCTGGAAATATATTAAATCAAAAATTGGAAAATCTTTAGTTTTCTTTCTTTTATCTTTAGTAATTCTTTTTCCAATTACCATTATTATTGGATTTTTATGTTTTGCTTTAGTTTTTATATTAATCGGAATTCCTCTGATTTTAATTGTAATTCCAGCCCTTTTCACTTGTATTTCATTTACTTATTATAATTACATTACAACAAATGAAGGTTACTTTGATTCTCTATCAAAAGGCTATAAATTATTTACAAAAAAACCTTGGCCTTTGATTGGTTCAACAATGATTATATATTTTATAGTAAACACGGTCGTTTCATTTATCTCATTCATTCCTTATTTTATTGGAATATTTGGTGTTATGTTCAACATTGAAACTGAAGGGATAGAAAATCAACAAGAAACGATTTCGTTTATGATCATAATGTTTGGAATCACATTTATTCTATCAATTAGTTTAAATTATTTATTACAAAATATAATTTCTATAAATCAAGGAATTATGTATTATTCTATGATTGATGAAACGGAAAAAACAAGTAATATTTCTGAAATTGACTTAATTGGAAGCAATGAAGAATAAGTTTATTTACCTCCTATTTCTATTTTCAATTGTTTTTTCAAATGCGCAAGAAGAAGTGGATTCTTTAGCCATTCGTTCCAAAGAAAACACAGCATATTACGCTACTTCAAAACCCGTAGAAAAAAAGTTTGAAGCTAATTTTCAATCAAAATATAAAGGTGAAGCATATAATTATCAACCTAAATTAGAAAACACGCAGCTTACAGCTTGGGAAAAATTCAAGAAAAAAATCGCTGATTTCTTTAGCCGATTGTTCAGTTTTTCAAATAACGGAAAAGTGTTTTCTAACTTTGAAATTATTATGAAAGTACTAGGCTTTGCTATTATTGGCTTTGTAATTTTTATGATTGTAAAATTAATTCTAAACAAAGAAGGCGGTTGGGTTTTTAGTCGAAATAAGAAAAAAATAAATGTTGGAACTATGGATGAAGAAAACATTCATTTTATCAATTTTAAAGATGTGATTGCTACAGCTAAGTCAAAAAATGAATTCCGAATTGCAACTCGATATTATTATTTATGGTTATTAAAATCGCTTTCCGATAGAACAATTATCGATTGGGATATTGAAAAAACGAACACCGATTATTTAATTGAAATTAAAAATAATGGGCTAAAAAAAGAATTCGAATTTTTATCTTACATCTATGATTATTGTTGGTACGGTGAATTTGAATTAACTCAAGAAGACTTCGCCAAAGCTGAAAATCATTTTATAAACGCCATCCAGAATAGATAATTATGGGTAAAAATATCAAAATACTTATTTTCTTTTTAGTGCTGGTTTTGGTTCTGATTATTTTTGCCGATTCTAACAAGAAAAAACCTTTAAATTGGAGACAAACTTATGGTTTAAACGATAAAATTCCGTTTGGATTAAAAGTTTTCAACGATGAATCTGAAGGTTTATTTAAGAATCAAAATTTAGAAAAATTTTCAGAAACGCCCTATGAGTTTTTTTACGGTACAAATTCATCTGTAAGCGATAGTAACTATTATGAAGAAAACGTTCCTCCAGTTGTTGTAGATACAATTGATGACCAATTTGCAGATACAATTACTTACGAAAATGAAAGTGACACTGTTTCATATAACAACGTTAGTGATACCCTTTCTTTTGACACTATTTCTGTTGATAACAGTTCATATGAAGAAAATGTTATTCAAAGTGTTGAAGTTAGAGATAATAAAAACGGGACTATTTTTGCAATTTCAGATTTCTACAAATTTGACGAAAGATCAACAGAAGAATTATTATATTATGTTGAAAGAGGAAACACGGTTTTTATTAGCTCAACAACAATGCCTGATATTTTAAAAGATTCTTTGAATTTTGAAGTAATGTTAAGGAATCATATCGAAACAAAATTAAAAAGCACATTAGTAAACTCAAACATAAATTTCGAATTTGACAAAGGTGCTTCCGATTATTATTTTAGTAAATTTGATAAAAACACCACTACTATTTTAGGGAATATTCACGATGAAAAATACACTTTACCTAATTTTGTAGAAATAAAACATGGTGAAGGTAAATTTGTATTACACTTACAACCTATTGCTTTTACCAACTATTATTTACTGAAAAACAATTATAAATATATCGAAACTGTTTGTTCACATATTGATTCTGAAACAATTTATTGGAGTGTTGAAGGAAGTCAAGAAAGTTCAATTTCAGATAGTCCTTTACGTTTTATATTCAGTCAACCTGCCTTAAAATGGGCTTGGTATTTAGGTTTGTTTGGAATAATCATTTTTATGCTTTTCAATGCAAAAAGAAGACAACGCATTATTCCTATAACAGAACCTGTGAAAAACACAACCGTAGAATTTGCTAAAACAATTGGAAATTTATACTTTTTAGAAAAAAATCACAAAGACATAGCCGAAAAGAAAATAGTATATTTCTTAGAGAAAATTAGAAAAGAATATTACTTAGAAACAACTGTTTTAGATGAAACTTTCATGAACAGATTACATCAAAAAACATCAAAAGACAAAACAGATATTGTGAAAGCAATTAATAAAATAAATCATATAAAAAATAGTTCTTCTTTAACTGAAAAAGATCTAGTTGAACTGAATACACTAATAGAAAAACTTAATTTATAGTTATAAAATATGGAATCATTTGAATCAAACGAAGTAAACGAAACAACAGAAACAAACGAAAATGTGAATTTTCAATCAAGAATTAATCTAGAACCTTTAAAAACGAGTGTTGATAAAATCCGACACGAATTAGGAAAAGTAATTGTTGGTCAGCACAAAATGGTGGATCAATTAATCGTTTCTATTTTGGCAAATGGTCATATTTTGTTAGAAGGTGTTCCTGGTGTGGCAAAAACGCTTACAGCAAAATTATTATCAAAGTCTATGGCTTTAGATTTTAGTAGAATTCAATTTACGCCAGATTTAATGCCATCAGATATTATTGGAACTTCGGTTTTCGATTTATCAAAGTCAAATTTCGAATTTAAAAAAGGTCCTGTTTTTTCTAACTTTATTTTAATTGATGAGATAAACCGTGCGCCTGCCAAAACTCAAGCAGCTTTGTTTGAAGTGATGGAAGAAAGACAAATTACAGTAGATGGAAAAACGTATATTATGGACGAACCCTTTTTAGTAATTGCTACTCAAAATCCAATTGAACAAGAAGGAACATATCGTTTACCTGAAGCACAATTAGACCGTTTTTTATTCAAAATTAGCATTGGTTATCCAAATTTATCCGAAGAAATTACCATTCTTCAAAAAGAAAACGAATTGCAAAACAGAAATAAAATGGCTGATGTGGCTACAATTGTTTCTAAAAGTGAGATCAAAGAATTTCAAGGTTTATTAAAGCAAATTATTATTGAGCCACAATTAATTGAATACATTGCAAAAGTAGTTTTAAACACGCGTGAAAATCCATTTTTATATTTAGGAGCATCACCTAGAGCTTCAATTGCCATTTTAAATGCTTCAAAAGGTTTCGCAGCTATAAAAGGAAGAGATTTCGTAACACCAGAAGATATTAAAGAAGCAGCAATTCCTGTTTTACAACACCGTGTAGTTGTTACGCCAGAAAGAGAAATGGAAGGAATTAGCGCCTCTGAAATTATCAAACAAATTGTGGATTCAGTAGAAATTCCAAGATAAAACTAAATTATGATGTTTGTCAAGCTGAACTTGTTTCAGCTTCTCTCAATAATTAAAAGATTCTGAAACAAGTTCAGAATGACAACGAATATTTTAACAATTCCAAAATGAAATTATATAAACAATTATTCATCAATAACTTTTTCTTCTATTGCTTAATGGGAGTCATTACTTGTTTTATACTTTCATTCTTTTTTCCTGCTTTGTATTCTGCAAGTTGGTATGTGTTTTTTATTTTATTAGTTTTCACGATTATCGATTATATTTTACTATTTTCTTTCGGACAAAAAATCAAAGCCAACAGAATTACACCTGAAAAATTATCAAATGGTGATGAGAATGAAATCATAATCAAAATTTCAAATCAGTACACCTTCCCTATTGAAATAAATGTGGTGGATGAAATTCCGTTTCAATTTCAGGTTCGAAATTTTACTATTCAGAAAAAAATAAAAGCTCAAGAAAAAACCGATTTAAAGTATTTTCTCCGACCAACAGAAAGAGGCGAATATGCTTTCGGAAACCTAAATATTTATGCCATTTCGCCATTAAAATTACTTTCGAAAAGATATACTTTCGATAACGGTCAAATGGTGCCAACTTATCCCTCGTACATTCAATTGAGAAAATACGATTTGATTGCTTTTTCGAATAAATTATTCCAACACGGATTGAAAAAAATTAGAAGAATTGGTCATACCATGGAATTTGAACAAATTAAAGAATACGTTCAAGGTGACGACATGAGAACCATAAACTGGAAAGCAACTGCCAAGAAAAACGCTTTGATGATTAATCAGTTTCAAGATGAAAAATCACAAAATGTGTATATGGTTATTGATAAAGGTCGTGTCATGAAAATGCCTTTTAATGGTTTAAGCTTACTTGATTATGCGATAAATGCGACTTTAGTTTTATCCAACGTAATTTTAAAGAAAAACGACAAAGCTGGAATGTTTACTTTTTCCAAAAAGGTAGAAAACAGAATTGTTGCCGAAAGAAGAAGCAGTCAAATGAATCTGATTTTGGAAAATTTATACAACATCAAAACAAATTATTTTGAAAGCGATTTCAGCCGTTTGTATGTCGACGTTAAAAAGCATATTAATCAAAGAAGTTTGATTGTTTTATATACGAATTTTGAAACTTTAGATGGTTTAAATCGCCAATTACCTTATTTAAAAGGAATTGCAAAAAATCATTTACTTATGGTTGTGTTCTTTAAAAACACAGAGTTAAATGATTTAATTGATAAAAAAGCAGAAAATATTCAAGAAGTTTACGATAAAGTAATTGCAGAAAAATTCGATTTTGAGAAACGATTAATCGTAAACGAATTAAGAAAATACGGAATTTACGCTTTATTAACACAACCTGAAAGTCTAACTATTGATACTATAAATCAATATTTAGAAATTAAAGCAAGAGGAATTTTATAATGCCGAAATTGAATATTGACCTACTCAATATTTTTCTAATTCTTTTTTCAGGAGTTTTAGCTTTCATTTGTCCTTTTGAAACTTTTCTTATAGTTTATGCTTTTCTAGGTCCGCTTCATTATCTTACAGAAATCAATTGGTTGCAACAACGAAACTATTTTCTTCAAGATAAAACCCATGTTTATTATCTGTTTGTTCCACTATTTCTAATTGGTAGTATTGTTTACATTCCAACTTTAGCGCAATTAAAACCTACAATTCCATTTCTAATATTTTTCACGTTTTTAGTTTCCATTTTCAATTCGAAAGAAAATATAAAACTTTATAAAAATTGGAAATTTATACTTTCAATTGGTATTGGAATTGTTGCTACAATTTATTTTAAAGAATATTTTAAAACCGTTTTTTCTTTATTTCTTCCATCCTTAATTCATGTTTTTATTTTTACTGGAATCTTTATCCTTTCAGGTTTTTTAAAAACTAAAAATAAATGGTCGTTAATCACTTTAATTGTTTTTTTGGCAACTAGTTTGTTCTTGTTGAATTTCAATTGGAAAATTTTTCTTTCAGAAGTAGACATCCTTTCAAAATACCAATCTTTTGAAAAACTAAACCAAACCTTATTAATTCTTCTCGGAGAAACACACACACCTGAACACATCATTTATTTTTCCAATTTAGGAACTCGACTCATGCAGTTTATTGCCTTTGCTTACACCTATCATTACTTAAATTGGTTTTCAAAAACGTCAATTATTCAATGGCATAAAACCACTAAAGTAAAAATTTATGCAATTATTCTAATTTGGATTTTATCCGTTCTACTCTATTTATATAATTACAAAACAGGATTATATTGGTTATACCTATTAAGTTTAACACATGTAATTTTAGAATTTCCTTTGAATATAACATCTGTTAAAAGTCTATTCAAAGGAAAAACTTATCAATAATTTTCCTATTTTTAGCACACAAAAAACCAAAACTATGCGAATATTTAAACTTTTAATAGTTCTTCTGACTGTTAATTTAAGTTTTAGCCAAGATTATTTTCCGAAAAATGACGGCGTAAAACAAACCTTCAAAAACGTTGTAGCTGTAACAAATGCTACCGTTTACACTTCATCAAATGTAAAAATTGAAAAAGCTACAATTTTAATCAAAGAGGATAAAATTTTAGAAATTGGTGCTTTAGTTTCCATTCCTAAAGAAGCGACAATAATTGATGCTACTGGTAAAACAATTTATCCATCATTTATTGATTTGTATACCGAATTTGGTATTCAAAAACCTCAAGCTAAACCAAGAAATTCAAGAGCTCCACAATATGATTCGGAAAGAAATGGATATTATTGGAACGACCACATTAGAGCCGATTTTAATGCCTTTGAAAATTTAAGCTACGATGAAAAAATAGCAAAAGATTTAAGAGAGACAGGTTTTGGAACGGTTTTAAGTTTTAATAACGATGGAATTGTTGCCGGAACAGGTTTACTTTGGACATTAAACGACGGAGAAACTAATGGAAATCGTATTTTAAATAAAAAAATATCTCAACATTTAACTTTTAAAAGAAGTTCACTTTCTAGTCAAGCCTATCCTTCTTCCTTAATGGGAAGTATGGCGTTAATTCGTCAGTTTTACCACGATGCAAAATGGTATGCAGCTGGCGGTTCAAAAAGTAAAGATGCTTCATTAGAAGTCTTCAATCAAAATAAAAATTTACTTCAAATCTTTAATGCAGGAGATAAATTAAACATTTTAAGAGCAGATAAAATTGGTGACGAATTAGGAATAAACTACATCATTAAAGGAAGTGGAAACGAATTTGAACGTATTGAAGAAGTTAAAAAAACGAATGCTACTTTGATTATGCCAATTAATTTCCCAGAGGCTTACGATGTTTCTGATTCTTTTTTAGCAGAACAAGTAGTTTTAGCAGATATGAGATTTTGGAATCAAGCACCATTCAATTTAAAAGTGCTTTCAGAAAACAATATTAATTTCGCATTAACTACCGCCGATTTAAAAAATTCAAAAGACTTTTTAACTAATTTAAGAAAAGCAGTTGAATTAGGTTTTCCAAAAGAAAAAGCTATTGCTGCCTTAACGGAAATTCCAGCAAAAATTGCGAATCAATCAAATATTGGTTCTTTGAAAAAAGGAAATTTAGCCAATTTTATTATTGTTAGCGGTGATATTTTCGATGCTAAAAACACGATTCAAGAAAACTGGATTCAAGGTAACAGATTCGTAATTGAAAAAATGCAACCTTCAGATATTAGAGGAAAATACGATTTGACTTTTGATAATACCAAATACGATTTAGCAATTGAAGGTGAAATTTCAAAATTAGACGCTAAAATTTCTCAAGATAAATTAGAATTCGGAACAAAAATGACTTACAACGAACCATGGATATCAATGGTTGTTAAAAGTAAAGATTCAGTGGCTTCAAAATTCATTAGAATTTCTGGATTAAAATCAGAAACGGGTTTATCTGGAAAAGCAATTTTAGAAAACGGAAAAGAAGTTTCTTGGTCAGCCATAAAAAAAACAGCACCTGCCGAAGTTAAAAAAGAAGAGAAAAAAGAAGAGAAAAAAGCACCTGTTTTTTATCCAGTAACTTTCCCAAATATGGCTTTTGGAAATGCTTCAAAACCAAAACAAGAAACGATTCTATTTAAAAACGCAACCGTTTGGACAGGGGAAAAAGAAGGAAATTTAAAAGAAACTGACGTATTAATTGAAAACGGAAAAATTATCAAAATCGGTAAAAACTTACCGCAAAAAGGAAAAGTGATCGATGCGACTGGAAAACACTTAACTGCCGGAATCATTGACGAACATTCACATATTGCCATTTCAAATGGTGTAAACGAAGGCGGACAAAATTCTTCTGCTGAAGTTACTATTGAAGATGTCGTAAACTCGGAAGATATTAATATTTACAGAAACTTGGCTGGTGGTGTAACTGCTGCTAATTTACTACATGGTTCTGCCAATCCAATTGGTGGTCGTGCCGCATTTATCAAACTAAAATGGGGTTACAATCCTGAGGAAATGTTGGTTCCAAGTGCACCAAAATATATCAAATTTGCTTTAGGTGAAAATGTAAAACAATCGAATTGGGGCGATGTAGAAAGATTACGTTTTCCTCAATCTAGAATGGGTGTAGAACAAGTGTATGAAGATTATTTCTCTCGTGCTTTGGCTTACCAAAAAGAATGGGATTCGTACAATGCTAAAAAAAGTGGAATTGCACCACGATTTGATATTGAATTAGAAACTTTAAGTCAAATCTTAAACAAAAAACGTTTCATTACTTGTCACTCTTACGTACAATCTGAAATCAACATGCTATTAAAAGTAGCTGAGAAATACAACTTCAAAATTCAAACCTTCACACACATTTTAGAAGGATATAAAGTAGCAGACAAAATGGCGAAACATGGTGTTGGTGGTTCTACTTTCGCAGATTGGTGGGGTTATAAATATGAAGTAAACGATGCAATTCCTTACAATGCAGCACTTATGAATAATGTTGGTGTAACGGTTTCAATTAATTCTGACGATGCAGAAATGTCTAGAAGATTAAATCACGAAGCTGCAAAAACATTAAAATATGGTGGCGTTACTGAAGAACAAGCGTGGAATTTCGTAACCTTAAATCCAGCTAAATTATTACAAGTGGATGATAAAGTGGGAAGTATAAAAGTAGGTAAAGATGCCGATGTGGTACTTTGGTCTGATAATCCTTTAACTATTTATGCTAAAGCAGAAAAAACAGTTGTTGATGGAATTTTATTCTTTGATATTGAGCAAGAAAATGCGAAAAATGAATTAGTTCAAAAAGAAAGAAATGAATTAATTAATTTATTGTTAGACGCCAAAAACAAAGGTTTAAAAACACAAGAACCAAAGAAAAAATCGAGCGGACATTATCACTGTGATACCCTTGGTGAAAAATGTAGAGAATTTCACGCTAAATACAACAACTAATGAGAAAACTAACATTCATACTAGCCTTAACTTCATTAGTAAGTTTTGCGCAACAAACACCAGCACCTAAGCAAACAAAATCCATTTTAATTATGGGTGGAACTGCACATTTAGGTAACGGAAAAATTCAAGAAAACAGTTTAATTTCGATTGTTGATGGAAAAATTGCTTCGGTTTCAGATGGAACTTTAGCCAGACCAGCCAAACATGATATTACAATTGAAGCTTACGGAAAACATATTTATCCAGGTTTCATCGCACCTAATTCAACTTTAGGATTAGTGGAAGTGGATGCGGTTCGTGCTTCAGATGATGAAAGTGAAATTGGAGAATTCAATCCACATATTAGAAGTTTAATTGCCTATAATACAGAATCTAAATTAACAGAAACGGCAAGACCAAATGGTGTTTTGTTAGCGCAAATCACACCTCGTGGTGGAAGAATTTCTGGAACTTCATCAGTAGTACAATTAGATGCTTGGAACTGGGAAGATGCCGTAATTAAAGAAAATGACGGAATTCACATGCGTTGGCCAAATAGCTATGCCAGATTAGGTTGGTGGGCTGAACCAGGCGGCATCGAACCAAACAAAAAATACGACGAACAAACTAAAGCCATTCAATCCTTTTTTGACCAAGCTTTAGGTTATTCGAATTCGGATAAAAAAGTAAAAGATATTCCTTATGATGCTATGAATGGCTTACAAAACGGCGATAAAACCTTGTATGTAAACGCAAATGGCGAAAAAGAAATCACAGATATTATTTTATTCAAAAAGAAAAATAACATTAAAAAATTAGTAATTATTGGTGGCTATAACGCACATAAAATTGCCGATTTATTGAAAGAAAATAATGTTTCTGTTTTATTAAGAAGAATTCATGATGTGCCTAATTCTGAAGATGAAGATGTAAACTTACCTTACAAAATTGCAAAAATCTTAACCGATAAAGGTATTGTAGTTGGTTTAGAAAATTCAGGTGATATGGAACGTATGCAAACTCGTAACATGCCTTTTTATGCTGGAACTTGCGCCGCTTGGGGAATGAACAAAGAAGATGCGTTGAAATTAATCACATCAAACACCGCAAAAATTTTAGGAATTGACGCGAAATACGGAACTTTAGAAAGTGGAAAAAGTGCTACCCTATTCATTTCTGAAGGAGATGCTTTAGATATGAAAACGAATAAATTATCTCATGCTTTTATTGATGGAAGACAAATTAGTTTAGAAAGTCATCAAACAGAATTATACGAAAGATATAAAGGGAAGTATGAAGCTGGAAGTGTGAAGTCGGAAGTGAAACAATAGATTTCAAATTTTATATGCTAAATAAATATAACATATTAATTCCAACAACAATAGTTTTACTATTTGGATTATTATCAATTAAATATCAAAATATGATTGGTATTAGTGCACATATTTACATGCCAATTTGTTTGATAATACTTCTTTATAATTTAAATCAAGATAATTTTAATAGTAAAATATCAATTGCTTTTGGATTAATAATTTTAAATGAAGTTATAATACGAATTTTAGGTGATATTTCATTGAAATCAGATGGGAATCCGTGGGCTGCCTTTTCATTTTTGTTAATGTCATTATTAAGTTATTTTACAATTATAATTGCTACATTAATTAAAAAGAATGTACTAGAAAATTATTTGAATAAGGTTATTTATATAACAATAGCTTTCTTAATAATATCAATCTCATATATTTTTATTTTCTTGATATAGATTAAAATAACAAAATTTTCAAAGTCGCAAAGCCATTCGTTTTGCGACTTTGTTTTTATCTCTAAAAAAGATAACTTTGTAACTTAGATTCTTAGCAACTTAGTTACTCAAAATGAAACAAATCACCTCCATTCAAAATCCGTTTGTAAAAAACTTAGTTTTATTGCAAGACAAAGCCAAAGCACGAAAACAATCGGGAACTTTTATTATTGAAGGACAACGTGAAATTGAATTAGCCGTAAAAGGCGGTTACGAATTAGAAACTGTTTTGTTTTTACCAGAAATCATCTCGGAAAATCAAATCGAAAAATTAACTTCACAACAAGTGGAATTAATTGAAATTTCGAAAGAAGTCTACCAAAAATTAGCTTATCGCGATACAACTGAAGGAATTATTGCCATAGCAAAATCGAAACCTTTACAATTATCCGACTTAAAATTATCTAAAAATCCATTAATTTTAGTCGCAGAAGGCTTAGAAAAACCAGGAAATTTAGGTGCTTTATTACGAACTGCCGATGCCGCCAATATTGATGCGGTTATTATTGCCAATCCAAAATCGGATTTATACAATCCAAATATTGTGCGTTCAAGTGTAGGTTGTTTATTTACAAGACAAATTGCTGTGGCGACTTCAGAAGAAGCCATTGCCTTTTTAAAAGAAAACAACATCAATATTTATTGTGCGACTTTACAAGATTCAGCCACTTATCATACACAAAATTATAACGACCCAACCGCTTTAGTAGTTGGAACAGAAGCCACAGGAATTACAGAAGTTTGGAGACAAAATTCAACCAAAAACATCAACATTCCGATGCAAGGTATTATCGATTCTATGAATGTTTCGGTAGCTGCCGCTATTTTATTATTCGAAGCCAAAAGACAAAGAGGGTTTTAATTAGTCAATTATCAATGTGTCGATATGCCAATTAAACATCAATAGCAATAATCGTCACTTCGAGTGATTTTCGAAATGAAATGTAGAAAATTGTATCGAGAAGCTTTTAACTAAACAACCAAAAACATCATAAAATGAAAAAAATAATATTAATCTCACTTCTAACTACATTCACAGCTTTTTCTCAAATCACGGAAAAACAAATTGATGAAGTAGCAGAAAACACACTAAAAGCATTTAATGTTCCTGGTGTTGCAGTAGCCGTTGTAAAAGACGGAAAAATCATTCACAGTAAAGGTTACGGTGTAAAATCTATTCTGAAAAAAGATAAAGTAGATGGAAATACACTTTTTGGAGTAGCTTCCAATAGTAAAGCGTTTACTACTGCTGCCATTGCGATGTTAGTAGATGAAAAGAAAATGAATTGGGATGATAAAGTGGTGAAACACTTACCAAATTTTAAAATGTACAATGAGTATGTTACGAATGAATTTACCGTTCGTGATTTAGTTACACACAGAAGTGGTTTAGGTTTAGGCGCAGGAGATTTAATGATTTGGCCTGACGGAAGTAATTTCAAACCAAAAGATGTTATTGAGAATTTACAACATTTAAAACCTGTTTCTGCATTCAGAACCAAATACGATTATGATAATTTATTGTACATCGTTGCCGGTGAAGTGATTGAAAAAGTTAGCGGTTTATCTTGGTGTGATTTTATAGAAAACAGAATGATGAAACCTCTAGAAATGAACAATAGTGCAGGTTCCTTTTTACGTTTAAAAGACACGACAAACATTATCGATCCACACGTACCAACAGACGGAAAATTAAAAGTTATTTCTCGATATAAAAATCAAACTTTTGATGCAGCTGCCGGAATTTATTCTTCTGTCAACGATATGAGTAAATGGATGATTATGCAATTGCAACAAGGAAAATATGGTTCTGAAAAACAATTCAAAATGTTTTCTGAAGCGCAACATAATGAAATGTGGCAATTACAAACTATCATTCCAGCCAGAACTAAAGAACCCTATTTTACTCATTTTTCTGGTTACGGATTAGGTTGGTTTTTAAGTGATGTGAAAGGCTACAAACAAGTCACACATACTGGTGGTTTAGAAGGAATTGTTACGCAAGTCACTCTTATTCCAGAATTAAATTTAGGAATTGTAGTGTTAACGAATCAGCAATCTGGTGCAGCTTTCAATGCAATTACAAGTACAATTAAAGATGCTTATTTAAAAATTGAGTACAAAGATTATGTAAAAATTTTTAGTGATAGAGAAAAAAACAACATCGCTGAAGCTGATAAAGTAACTACAGAAGTTTGGGCAAAAATTGCAGAAAATAAGAAGAATAAAGTAAAAGTAGATGCTAAAAACTATGTTGGAACTTACAAAGACAATTGGTTCGGTAACATCACTATTACGGAGAAAAAAGGAAAGATGTATTTCAATTCAGAGCGTTCTCCTCAATTAGCTGGTGAAATTTTCTTCTACAAAGACAACACATTTGCGGTGAAATGGTTCAATAGAAGTTTTAATGCTGATGCTTTAATCACTTTTTCAGCCAACAACACCAATATTAAAATGGCAGCAATTTCTGAACTAACTGATTTTAGTTACGATTTTCAGGATTTAGATTTTAATAAAAAATAGGAAATTCAAGAACTAAAAAAAACAACACAGATTAGAGAAATTATATAAATTTTTGAAATTTCTTTAATCTGTGTTTTAAATTATTTTAATCTCTGTTCTTACCTTAATATTTCTTTAATCTTTTTTTGATATCTGATTTTTAAACACTATTTTTATATTTCCCAATATTCAGATATGACAGAGATAGATTTAGAAGCAGAAAACAAAGCCATCGCCAAAGAATATAAAGAGCTACTTCGCATTAGTTATCAAAATCTTACAGATGAAGATAAAAAACTAATTCGTAAAGCTTTTGATGTTGCTGTAGAAGCACATAGCGAACAAAGAAGAAAATCAGGTGAAGCCTATATTTTTCATCCCATTGCTGTGGCCAAAATTGTAGCTTCTCAAATTGGTTTGGGCTCAACTGGTATTGCTTCTGCCCTATTACATGATGTGGTGGAAGATACTGACATCACCATTTCTGACATTGAAAAAATGTTTAATCCTAAAATTGCTAAAATTGTTGAAGGATTAACCAAAATTCCAAAAGTAAAAAACGAACAAGAAATTTCTCTTCAAGCGGAAAATTTCCGTAAAATGTTATTGACATTAAACGATGATGTTCGAGTAATCCTAATCAAAATCGCAGATAGATTGCACAACATGCAAACTATGGACGGAATGGCAGATTACAAACAAGCCAAAATCGCTTCAGAAACCTTATATATTTATGCGCCACTCGCCCATCGATTAGGTTTATACAATATCAAAACACAGTTAGAAGATTTAGGTTTAAAATATACAGAACCAGAAGTTTACGCAGATATTTTCAGTAAAATCAAAGAAACGAAAGAAGAACAAGACGCTTATATTAAGGCTATTTCTGATGTTTTAGGAAAATCTATGTTAGAAGAAGGTATCGATTTTATCATTAAAGGCCGACCGAAATCTATCTATTCTATCCGAAGAAAAATGAAAGCACAAGGGGTAACTTTCGATGAAGTGTACGATAAATTTGCCCTTAGAATTATCTATAAATCCAATCTTCACGATGAAAAATTCCTAGCTTGGAAAATTTATTCAGTTGTGACAGATCATTACCGACCAAGTCCGAGTCGTTTACGTGATTGGATATCTTCACCAAAATCAACAGGTTACGAAGCGTTACACATTACCGTAATGGGACCAATGGGTCGTTGGGTAGAAATTCAAGTTCGTAGTGAACGAATGGATGAAATTGCAGAAAAAGGATATGCCGCACACTACAAATATAAAAATAATGCTACCGAAGAAAACAGCTTAGAAATTTGGTTAAATCAACTGAAAGAAGCGCTAGAAAATTCGAATAATAATGCGGTAGATTTTGTAGAAGATTTCAAGCTGAATTTATACGCCAAAGAAATTTACATTTTCACTCCAAAAGGGGAAATTAAATCGTTACCAAAAGGCGCAACTTCGCTAGATTTTGCTTTTAGTATTCACTCAGAAATTGGAGTAAAAACTCGTGGTACGAAAGTCAACGGGAAATTAGTGCCTTTAAATTATGTATTAAATAGTGGTGATCAAGTTGAAATTATTACTTCTCAAAATCAAAAACCAACAATCCATTGGTTAGATTATGTAACGACAGCCCGAGCAAAAAACAAAATTAAAAACGTATTAAACGATAATATCAAAAAAATTGGCGAAGACGGAAGAGAAATTCTTACCAGAAAATTACGCCATTTAAAAATTACTTTAAACGAAAATTCTATCAACGAATTAGTAAATTATTTTAAACTACAAACCAGTTTAGATTTATTTTACAGAGTTGGTATTGGTGCAATCGAAAATCAACAATTACGTGATTATGCCGCACAAAAAAGCAATACTTTAGTCAACTTCTTCAAGAAAACTATTAAAAGAAATCCAAGTTCTTACGAAGAAAAAATCCAGAAAAATGATAATACTAAAAAATTAGATTTATTAGTTTTTGGAACGGAACAAAGTAAATTAGAGTATAAACTTTCTCCTTGTTGTAATCCAATTCCTGGTGATAGTGTTTTCGGATTTGTTACTATCAATGAAGGTATAAAAGTCCATAAAACCGATTGTCCGAACGCGATAAGTTTACAATCGAATTTTGCTTACCGAATTGTACAAGCGAAATGGATAGATTCAACTCAGGAAGAATTTAATGCCATTTTAAAAATTACAGGAATGGACGTTATGGGACTAACAAACCAATTAACAAAAGTAATTTCTAATCAAATGCATGTTAACATTCAAAGTATCAGTTTAAATACAGATGCTGGAATTTTTAACGGGCAAATTACAGTTGTGGTTCAAAACAATATGATTCTTAAAAAATTAATTGAAAATATAAAAACAGTTGATGGGATTGACAAAGTAACAAGGGTTTATAATAATTAGGCATTAGGAAAAATTAAATAACTTCAATCTTTATACTTAATTATAACACACTTCTTATAATCTTAATTCTATTTTCCAAAATCTTGCATCTATAAGGTAACTTTCATTATATTTGCATTTCTTTTCATTTAAATAACAAATGGATAACAACCAAAACCAAGAAACGGTTAAAAACGTTTTTACAAAATACCTTGAAGAAAAAGGGCATCGCAAGACACCTGAGCGCTACGCTATACTTCAAGAAATTTACGAGAATCAAGAACATTTTGATATCGAATCCTTGTATATCAAAATGAAAAACAAGAATTATCGTGTTTCTCGTGCGACTTTATACAACACCATCGAATTATTATTGGATTGTAAATTAGTACGACGTCATCAGTTTGGTCAAAACCAAGCGCATTACGAGAAATCTTATTTCGACAAACAACACGACCATATTATTTTGACAGATACTGGAGAAGTTATAGAATTTTGCGATCCACGTATTCAGCAAATCAAACAAACTATGGAAGAAATGTTCGGAATCAATATCGAAACTCATTCCTTATATTTTTACGGAACAAAAAATAAGTAAGGACAAGTCGCGACTTGTCCCTTCAAAGCATAAATACAAACAACAAACAACAACACAATGAATGTAGACTTACTACTTGGATTACAATGGGGTGACGAAGGAAAAGGGAAAATCGTCGATGTATTAACTTCAAAATACGACATTATTGCTCGTTTTCAAGGTGGACCAAATGCTGGGCACACACTTGAATTTGACGGAATTAAGCATGTTTTAAGAACGATTCCTTCTGGAATTTTTCATAAAAATAATGTAAATATTATCGGAAATGGTGTAGTAATGGACCCTGTAGTGTTTCAAAAAGAAATTGAAGGATTAGAAAAATTTAATTTAGACATCAAATCAAAATTATTACTTTCAAGAAAAGCACATTTAATTTTACCAACGCACCGTTTATTAGACGCAGCATCTGAAGCTTCTAAAGGAAAAGCGAAAATTGGTTCTACTTTAAAAGGAATTGGTCCAACTTATATGGACAAAACTGGTAGAAATGGTTTGAGAATTGGTGATATTGAAATGGCTGATTTCAAAGAAAGATACCGCGCTTTAGCTGACAAACATGAAGCTATGATTGCTTTTTACGATGTAAACTTGCAGTACAATTTAGCGGAAATGGAAGAGGAATTTTTCGCAGCTGTGGAAGAATTAAAAACATTAACTTTCATTGATTCAGAAGAATATTTAAACAAAGCATTAAAAGCTGGAAAAACAATTTTAGCAGAAGGCGCGCAAGGTTCTTTATTAGATGTAGATTTTGGAACGTATCCATTTGTAACTTCTTCAAATACAACAGCTGCTGGAGCTTGTACAGGTTTAGGAATTGCTCCTAATAAAGTAAAAGAAGTTTTCGGAATTTTCAAAGCATACACAACTCGCGTAGGAAGTGGACCTTTCCCAACAGAACTTTTTGACGAAGATGGAGCCAATATGGCAAAAATTGGTAATGAATTCGGTTCAGTTACTGGTCGTGCTCGTCGTTGTGGTTGGTTAGATTTAGTAGCTTTAAAATACGCTGTTGAAGTAAATGGTGTAACTGAATTATACATGATGAAAGGTGATGTTTTATCTGGATTCGAAACGTTAAATATCTGTACAGCTTACAACTATAAAGGAAAAACATTAAAACATTTTCCATACAATATTGAACCAGAAAATGTACAACCAATTTATACAGAAATGAAAGGTTGGCAAGCAGATTTAACTGGTATGACAACTTACGAAGAATTACCATCAGAATTAAAAACATACATCGAGTTCATTGAAAAAGAATTAGAAGTGCCAATAAAAGTAGTTTCTGTTGGACCAGACAGAACACAAACTATCACAAGATAAATTTTAAAAATCCCGAGCAATCGGGATTTTTTTATTCCCAAAAGTCAACGTAAACTTGTCATACTGAACTTGTTTCAGTATCTAAACCGCTAATTCATAGATTTAATATTCTAAGAATTAGCGGTTTTTTTAGATAGTTTCTTAAAAAACAAACACTTATTATTAAAATAAGAAATTTCTTAAAAAAAGACGCAACCAATTACAAAGTTTTGCATCTTATGAAAAAAGAAACTATGATGAAGAAACTTACTTTTACACTAATTTTAGTAATTAGTACAATTTGCGCAAAAGCACAAATTATCAATTTTCCTGATGCCAATTTTAAAGCAAAATTATTAGAAGCAAATTACAATAATAATATTGCTTCTTCAGCACAACCATTTTATGATTCAACATCAAACTCTTGGTCTACAAATTCATCTAACTCTATAGACACAAATAATGATGGTGAAATTCAGATACAAGAAGCAGAAATAATTACTATCTTAAACTTATCAGGATCAAATATTACAAGCTTAGAAGGATTAAATTATTTCACAAATTTAATCAGTTTAAGATCTAGTTTTACAGGAATTACAAATTTAGATTTAAGTCAAAACGTTAATCTAAAAAGTTTAGATTGTTCAAACAATCAACTAGCAAATTTAGATTTATCATCAAACCCTTTATTAACGTCTTTACATTGTCATTATAATCAAATCTCAAATTTAAATATTACTCAAAATAATCAATTAGAAATTTTGTTTTGTTGTGACAATCAAATTACAAATTTAAATATATCTCAAAACACAGCATTAAAAACATTAATTTGTAGTTCAAATCAATTATCAATCTTAAATACAACTTCTAACATTAATCTTGAAATACTTGAATGCCATAGTAATAATATTTCAAATTTAAATTTATCTCAAAATATATTATTGACACGCTTGACATGTGCATATAACCCAATAACTAATTTAGATTTGTCTCAAAACATTAATTTAATATATCTAAATTGTGACGACATTGAAATATCAAACATTAATATTACTCAAAACATTAGTTTAAAAGGATTAGATGTTAGTAATAATCAATTAACGGGCTTAGATATTTCTAATAATAATTTATTAGAATCTATTGATTGTCAAAATAATCAATTAACAAATTTAGATGTTTCAAATAATAATTTATTAGAAATTATTGATTGTCGAAATAATCAATTAACAAATTTAGATGTTTCAAATAATTTTAATTTAACAATACTAAATTGTAAGGATAATCTTTTAACAATGTTAAATATAAAAAATAACAGTATCGAAAAATCATACAATAGTCCCATGGACATGAACTATACGTCTATTTCATTAATTGGAAATCCAACTTTACAATATATATGTGCTGATGAAACACAAATAAATTTAATACAAAATAAAATACAAGCACTTGGATATATAAACTGTCATGTAAATACATATTGTTCTTTTGTACCAGGTGGAGAATTTTACACCATTGAAGGACAACAAAAATTTGATAATGAAAATGACGGATGTGATATTACTGATAGTACTTTCCCAAATTTAAAATATTCAATTACTGATGGAATTATAACTGGTTCAATAATTTCAAATAATTCTGGTAATTATGCTATACCTGTACAAGCTGGTCAATACACAATAACTCCAATTTTAGAAAATCCTAATTATTTTACTGCTACACCTCCAAATGTAGTTATGAGTTTCCCAACACAAACTAGTCCGTTTACACAAGATTTTTGTATTAGACCAAACGGAATAAAACACGACGTTGAAGTTTCTATTATTCCAACAACTGTGGCCAGACCAGGTTTTGACGCTATCTATAAAATCATCTATAAAAATAAAGGTAATCAAGTTGAGAATGGAACGATTAATTTACAATTTAATGACGCTGTTTTAGATATCGTTTCAACAAACCCAGCATTTACAACTCAAACATTAAATAATTTAAGTTTCAATTATAGTAATTTAAATCCTTTTGAAACTAGAGAAATCAGTGTTGTATTGAATGTAAATTCGCCAGTTGAAAGTCCAGCAGTTAATGCAGGTGATTTCTTAATTTATATAGCTGAAATAACTCAATTAGATTCAGATGAATTACCAATTGACAATACTTTTGGATTAAAACAACTTGTTGTTAACTCTTTGGATCCAAATGACAAAACGTGTTTACAAGGAACAACAATTTCTCCAAGTGAAGTTGGAAAATATGTACATTATATGATTCGCTTTGAAAACACAGGAACTTTCCCTGCAGAAAATATCGTAGTAAAAGATATGATTGACACCACTAAATTTGATGTTTCAAGCTTAGTTCCTTTAAACGCAAGTCATAATTATGTTACAAAAATTTCAGGTAATAAGGTTGAATTCATTTTTGAAAACATCAATTTACCTTTCGATGATGCAAATAACGATGGTTACATTGCATTTAAAATCAAAACTTTACCAAGTTTAGTAATCGGAAATACATTTAGCAACTCAGCAAATATTTATTTCGATTATAATTTCCCAATTGTTACCAATACAGCAACTACAACAATTGCAGCTTTAAATAATCCGAGTTTCGAATTTGCGAATTATTTCAGTTTATACCCAAATCCAACATCTAACGAATTGAATATTGCCTTAAAATCGGCAATTGAAATTAACTCGATTGAAATTTATAACCCAATTGGACAATTAGTAACGGTTCAAACTGGAAATGCTCTAAAAGTTGATGTTTCGAATTTAAAAACTGGAAATTACTTCATCAAAATAAATACGAATGATGGTTTTAGTACCAGTCAATTCATAAAAGAATAATCCTATTTTGTCATACTGAACTCGTTTCAGTATCTCAACCGCAAATTCATAGATTTAATACTCTAAGAATTTGCGGTTTTTTATTCCCAAAAGGTAACACAATCTAATATTAATTCTTTGCGCCTTCGTGTCTTTGTGGCAAAAGCCTTGTCTTATAAAAAAAACCATAAAATATTCTTAATACCTACACATTTTTATACATTTTACTTAAATTTGACAAAAAATAGAAACCTTGAGAAAATATATATATGCTGTCGTTTTGATATTCTCCATTTTATTTGGAAATGCACAAACACCAACTCAACCCATTGCTCCAACAAATCCGAATGGAATTAAAATTTTACATTCTGACTTTATTGATAAAAACCAAAATGAAATTCCTGGTGCGATTGTATTTACTGGAAATGTTCAAGTGGAACATAACGGTGTTAGAATTAACTGCAACAAAGCCTATCATTATACTGATGAAGATTATGTAAAAGCATTCGGAAACGTTTCCTTAAACCAAGGTGATACGATTGTAATGAATAGCCGATATGCCGAATATAACGGTAAAACACAATTCGCTTTTGCAACAGGAAATGTAAATTTACGTTCACCAGATTCTAACTTAACTACCGATACAATTTATTTCGACAGAAGTATTCAACAAGCCTATTATAAAAGCTGGGGTACAATCGTAAATAAAGAAAATACCTTAAAAAGTAAATCAGGAAGATATTTTTTAAACAGTAAAAAATATGTTTTCAAAACAGCCGTTACAGTTGTAAATCCACAAGTGACAATTAAAACTAACAATTTAGATTTTTACGATAATTCTGGTCACGCTTATGTTTACGGACCTAGCACAATTACCAGTAAAGAAAACGTAATCCATACTTCGAAAGGATTTTATGACACTAAAAATGATGTTGGAAGACTGCTCGACAAATCAGATATCGTTTACAACAATCGGAAAGTGGAAGGCGATATAATCAATTACGACAGAAAGAGAAATTTCGCTAAAGCCACAAATAATGTAAAAATAACCGACACAATTAACAATTTAATTGCAACCGGACATTATGCAGAAGTGTTTAGAAATGTTGGTGGCACTAAAAAAGATTCGATGTTTATTACCAAAAAAGCGTTGGTAAAAACGTTGGTGGAAAAAGACACGATGTATTTACACGGTAAAAAAATATTAGTAACTGGTCCACAAGAAGATAGAACGATTAGAGCTTTTAATAATGTGCGTTTTTTCAAAACTGATATGAGCGGAAAATGTGATTCGATCCATTCGAACTACAAAACACAATTAACAAAACTAATAGGTAGACCCGTAATTTGGAATAGCGACAACCAAATGACTGGCGACGAAATTCATTTAATTGGAAATAATAAAACCGAAAAACTAGATTCATTAAAAATTCTAAACAATGCATTTTTAATACAAAAAGACACACTTGGAGAAGATAATTACAACCAAGTAAAAGGACAATTTTTGTATGGAAAATTTAGAGACAATAAATTATACGAAGTTGATTTAATAAAAAATACCGAAAAAATCTATTTCATGTATAACGATGCTGATGAAATGGTTGGTATTGACAAAGGAGTTTCAAGTAGTATTAACATGCAATTAGAGAACAATCAGATTTTAGAATTAACCTCGTTCAAACAAATTTTAAGCGATACCTATCCAGATAAAGATTTCCCGAAAAATGCAAGGCGACTTCGAGGTTTTGTTTGGCGAATTGATGAAAAAATAACTTCTCTAGAAAACATTTTTCCAGAAGAAGAAAAAGCCATCGATGAAAAAATAAAAGCAGAAACGCAAAAGAAAGAAAAAGAAGAGAAAAAACCCATGGACGTAATGAAAGAAACTACGGAATATGGGAAGAAAGAAGTTAAAAAAGAGCCAAGTAAAAAGGCAAAAGTAAAAAGTAAAAAGTGATTAGTGATTAGTGAAAAGCAATTAGCAAACCCTTTTAAACTTTTAACCTTATAAACTCCCAAACTAAACATGCTACAAGATTTCTTTAAATATCAAGCACAAACCTCTCCTCACCCATTAGCTATGGAAATTTCTCATGCTAAAGGTTCTTATATTTACGACACTTCGGGAAATAAATATTTAGATTTTGTAGCTGGTGTTTCGGCTTGTAGTTTGGGACATCAAAATGAGCGTGTTAATAATGCCATAAAAGACCAATTAGACAAATATTCTCACGTGATGGTGTATGGCGAATACGCTCAAAATCCTGCTACAGAATATTGTAAATTATTGGCACACCATCTTCCACATCCGTTAAAAAAAACGTATTTGGTAAATTCTGGAACAGAAGCTACGGAAGGCGCTTTAAAATTAGCAAGAAGAGTAACTGGAAGAAGTCAATTCATTTCTTGTCATAATGCGTATCACGGAAATACGATGGGAAGTTTGAGTGTAATGGGATTCGAAGAACGTAAACAAGTATTCCGACCTTTAATTCCAGATGTCGATTTCATTACGTTTAATAACGAAGAAGACATTCAAAAAATTACCACAAAAACAGCCGGAATTATCTTAGAATCTATTCAAGGTGGCGCTGGGTTTATTCAACCACAAAACGATTTTCTAAAAAAAGTTCGAGCACGTTGTACAGAAGTTGGCGCAATGTTAATTATAGACGAAATTCAACCCGGATTTGGTCGTACAGGAAAATTATTCGGATTTGAAAATTACGATTGCATTCCTGATATTTTAGTGATCGGAAAAGGAATGGGCGGCGGAATGCCAGTTGGTGCTTTCGTAGCTTCAGAAGCACATATGGATTTATTATATGATAATCCGAAATTAGGACATATTACTACATTTGGCGGTCATCCCGTAATTGCAGCCGCTTGTTTAGCAACCTTACAAGAAATTACCGAAACCAATTTAATGGCGGAAACGTTAGAAAAGGAAAAACTATTCCGAAAACTATTGGTGCATCCTTTAATTACCGAAGTTCGTGGAAAAGGCTTAATGTTAGCAGCTATGACAAAAAGTCCGAATATTACCAACGAAGTTATTTTACGATGTCACAAACGTGGTTTAATTTTATTTTGGTTATTATTCGAAGGAACTGCTATCAGAATTACACCTCCATTAACCATCTCCAACCAAGAAATTGAAGAAGGTTGTAAACTTTTGTTAGAAGTTATGGATGAAGTTGAGGCTTTAAATCTTTAAAACATCATATTTATTTGAAACACCGATTAAAGAAATTTTAAAAATTAATATAATTTCTCTAATCTGTGTTGTTATATAGTTGATTTTGAACTTGAATTTTGTTAATTAAATTGTTCAAAACATACACTTGGCAAGGAAATTGCGAGCCTTTAATTACGTAATTTTATTACATGAACTTTAAATAGTTGCGCTATGAATATGAGTCATGAAGAAGAAGAGGAAGAAAACAACTTATCGCTATCTAAATTTGAATCTATGTTAAAAACCAACAAGGTCTTTTTCTTTGATTCAGAAGAATTCGAGGACATTGTTTTGCACTATATGGACACGGGAAGAATCAATCTAGCCAAAAAAGCTTTACGATTGGGCTTAGAACAACATCCAAAATCTACAGGTTTAAAACTAGTTCACGTAGAAATTTTAATCTACGACGACAAAATTGAACAAGCTGAAAAAATACTGAACGAAATCGCTTTATTAGAACCAACTAACGAAGAAGTTTTCATTCAGCGTGCTAATATTTGCTCTAAAAGAGACCAGCACGAAAAAGCTATCGAACATTTAAATAACGCACTTCGTTATACAGATGACGAAGCCGATATCTATTCCATGATTGGAATGGAATACTTGTTCATGGATAATTTAGAATTCGCAAAAGACAATTTCATCTTATGTTTAGAAAACGATGAAGAAGATTATTCTGCTTTATACAACGTAGTGTATTGTTTCGATTTCTTAGATCAGAACAAAGAAGCCATTGTTTATTTAGAAAATTTCATCGACAAAAATCCGTATAGTGAAGTCGCTTGGCATCAATTAGGCCGCCAATTTTATGCTTTAAAAGAGTATGAAAAAGCAGTTTGGGCTTTCGATTACGCGTGTTTAATTGACGAAGGTTTTTTAGGAGCCTTTTTAGAAAAAGCCAAATCGTTAGAAAAACTTAAACGCTACCAAGAAGCGATTGATTGCTACAACATTACAATTGAATTGGACGATCCCACTTCATTTGCCTATTTACGCATTGGTAAATGTTACGAAAAATTAGGTAATAAAGAACAAGCCTTAAACTTTTATTTAAAAACCGTTCACGAAGATCCATTGTTAGACAAAGCTTGGTTAGCCATTACCGATTTTTATATTTCTGAAAAAAACTATCAAAAATCACTTTATTACATCAATAAAGCGATTGGAATTGACGGTGAAAACTCGTTATATTGGAGAAGATATGCGAATATCAATCAGTATTTAAATTTCATTGAAGAAGCGGAAGAAGGTTACAGAAAAGCGTTTGAAAATGGCGATATCGAATTAGATAATTTCCTTTGCTGGAGCGATGTTTTATATGTATTAGGAGAAGTTTCTGCTGCTTTTGAAATCTTAAATCAAGCAAAAGATTTATATCCAAACGAATCAGAAATTCAATACAGAATGGTGGGTTTATATTACAATATTGACGAAGAATTTAATGCCATTGAAGCGTTAAATCTAGCCTTAATCACCGATTTTCATAAAAATTATATTTTAAAAGATTTATTTCCACATGTTTGGGAATCAGAAAACGTACAAAAAATTATCAAAAACCATAATATTTAAGCCCAATCAATGGAATTTATCGACTTTTTATTACACTTTTTAAAAGACCCATTAACCGTAATAACTCAATTAATTGACCAATACAACACTTTAATTTACTTCATTTTATTTCTAGTTGTTTTTGTAGAAACTGGCTTCGTAATTATGCCACTTTTACCTGGCGACTCGATGCTATTTGCTATTGGAGTTATTGCAGCAACTACAGGAAAATTGAGTTTGGTTATCATCATTCCATTATTAATTTTAGCCGCACTTTTAGGGGATAATTTAAACTATTTCGTTGGTCACAAATTCGGTGAGCTCATCAAAGAGAAGAAAAAAATTCTATTCTTAAAAAGAGAATACATCGAAAAAACAGAAGATTTCTTCGAAAAAAATGGTGGAAAAGCCGTAATTATGGCACGTTTCGTACCAATCGTAAGAACAATTGCTCCTTTTGTAGCTGGTGCTGGAAGTATGAAATACAGAAATTACATCATCAATTGTATTCTTGGCGCTATACTTTGGGTAGCAGGAATTACACTTATGGGTTATTTCTTAGGACAATTTGATATTGTAAAAAATAATTTTGAAAAAGTAGTTTTAGGTATTGTTTTACTGTCGATTTTACCTATTTTTATTAAAATTTTCAAATCGAAATTTACTAAAGCATAACTAAAATGAAATCACCATTAACTAAAAGTTTGCCTAAGCAAACACCTATAAAAAAAGAGGTGATTACATATATGACCACTAAAAAATAAATTCACATATATGAAAAAGAAATCACTTAAGAAACAACGAAAGTTTGGGCTTATTGGCAAGAACATAAGTTATTCTTTTTCAAAAAAATACTTTGCGGAAAAATTCTTGCATAACCATTTTCACAATTGTGAATATGAAAATTACGACATTCAAAACGTAAAAGAATTAACCAATGTTATCAAAAACACTAAAGGCTTAGTTGGCTTAAATGTGACTATTCCGTACAAAGAAACCATACTACCTTTTTTAGATAAAGTTTCCAAAAATGCTAAAAAAATTGGTGCTGTAAATTGCATTTCTATAACGAAAAACAAAAAACTAAAAGGCTATAATACCGATTTTTATGGTTTCAAAAAAGCGCTAAAACCACTTTTAAAAAACCATCACAAAAAAGCTTTAATCTTAGGAACAGGAGGCGCTAGTAAAGCCGTAGCCTACGCTTTAAAAAAGCTGAATATTGAATTCGATTTTGTTTCAAGAGATCCTTCTGAATATGAAATTGGTTACAAAGAAATTAATGCAGATATATTTAACGAATATCAAATCGTAATTAACACTACTCCATTGGGAACTTTCCCAAATATTGCCGAATTACCAAAGTTGGATTACTCGTTATTTACTCCAAAACACATCGCTTTCGATTTAGTGTACAATCCTGAAGAAACGGCTTTTTTAAAGAAAGCCAGAAAAGCTGGTGCGGTGACTAAAAACGGACATGAAATGCTGATTTTTCAAGCCGAAAAAGCGTGGTTAATCTGGAATAAGTAACATTTAATCATATAATAGGATAATTTCTTTGAATTTCCCACCTCTTTTGGTATCTTCGAACCCTAAACTTAAGCATTATAACATGTTAGAAGAATTGAATGATAACCTGCAAAACGCAGATGGACAAGAGCAAACAGCATCAATGGAAAACAATTCAACTTTAGAAGTTGAAAATGAAATTGAAACTCAGAATACTGAAGTAACTGAAAACGAAGCTGTTTCACAAGATTTAGAAGTAACAACACCTGTTTCTGCGCAAGATGAAATAGACAATCATTTGGCGGAAGCTAGTGAAGATGGTTCTATTCATGCCGATTTAGAAATCGTGTCAAAAGATTATGAAAGTCTTTCTTTAGAAGAATTAGTGGATGAATTGACTACACTTGTTGGTCATGAAAAAGCCCTATTCTACAAAAATCAAATTGAAGATGTAAAAAAAGCGTTCTTAAACCACTATCATCAAATGATTGAGGAAAAACGTACTGCTTTTTATGCTGAGAATGAAGCTACAACTGAATTTGAATACCACTCGCCTTTAAAAGTAAAATTTGATCATTTATTAGACACGTATCGTGCTAAAAAAGCGAACAATTTTAAAAATATAGAAAATCAGTTAAAAAATAATTTGGCTGAAAGAACACAACTGATTGAAGAAGTAAAAGCTTTAATTGCTAGTACGGATTCTAACATTTCAGACATGTTCAAAAAATTCAACGAAATTAGAGAACGTTGGAAAAACACTGGAGCTATTCCAAAAGACAAATACAATTTAGTGTGGAATAATTTCCATTTCCATGTCGATAGATTTTACGAAATTGTACATTTAGATAGAGAAATTAGAGATGCCGATTTTAAAAATAATTTAGAACAAAAGTTAGAGATTATTGCCAAAGCGAAACTTTTAGTTGATCAACCAGATGTAACGAAATCTTTCAGAGAATTACAATTGTTACACCGTGTTTGGAAAGAAGAAATCGGACCAGTTGACAAGGAAAACAGAGAAAAAATCTGGCAAGAATTTAGCGAAATCACGAAATTGTTACACGACAAACGTGAAGCATTATCTTCTCAATTCAAAGAAAAAGAACAAGAAAATTTAGCTAGTAAAAATGAAATTATTGCTCAAGTAAACGCATTAAGCGCTGAAAAAGTAAATAATCACGGAGAATGGCAAAATCAGATTGTAAAGTTAGAAGCATTACGCGAAGCTTTCTTTAAAGCCGGTCGTGTGCCAGCTGAAGCAACGGAAGAAACTTGGAGTAATTTTAAAAATGCCGTTCGTAATTTTAACGCGACTAAAAACGCCTTTTACAAAGACATTAAAAACGAACAACACCAGAATTTAGAATTGAAGTTTGCTTTAATTGAAAAAGCAAAAGCAAATGTAGACACGGAAGATTTCGAAACTACGACTCCAATTATGAAGCAAATTCAGGACGAGTGGAAAAAAATTGGACATGTGCCAAGAAAACAATCGGATGAAATTTGGGAAACATTCAAAAAGACTTGTAATGCGTATTTCGACAGATTACACGAATCAAGAAAAGAAGAAATTGGTGTAGAAGTTGAAGCATTCGAGAAGAAAAAAGAATATTTAGAAATTGTTCGTGCATTTGAATTAGTAGGCGACCATAAAACGGATTTAGATGCGATAAAAGCGCATATTGCTGCTTGGAAAGAATTTGGAAAAGTGCCACAAAATCGTCGTCATATTGAAGGAAAATTCAATAAGATTTTAGATGCTTTGTTTGAAAAACTAAGTTTATCTAAGAAAGATTCTGAAATGATGAAATTTAGCAACCGTTTAGATCAACTTTCGGAAGGAAACGACCAAAGAGCGATTGCAAACGAGCAAATTTTCATGAGAAGAAAAATTGACGAGTTGAAACACGAAATCAACCAATTAGAAAACAATATTGGCTTTTTTAATAACTCAAAAGGAAACAATCCATTTGTGAAGGAAGTTCAAAAAAATATTGAAAAATATAAAGAAGAATTACAACTTTGGAAAGACAAACTGAAACAGTTGAATAACATCTAATAATAAGGAAGACTGCGAAAGCAGTCTTTTTTTATGGGATAATTTTATATATTTGAAATATAAGTTTATTGAACGTATCAATCCGAAAAATGACTCAAAAAAACATTAGTATATTAATTCTTATTTTATCTATAATTTTATTCTTTATTATTGGAGTTTGGTTTGAAATAGATTACCGAATTCTAACTCGAAAATCTATTAAATATTTTGCGAAATATAAAATCGATTATTATGGCGCCAAAGATTTTCGATTTTTTCAAACTGACATTGCTTTCATTTTGACTTTAATACCAATAAGTTATTTTTTTTTAACCAAAAACTTAACTTCAAATATCATAAAACTAAAACTAGCTTTGTTATACATTATCAGTATCATAGGTTTTTATTGTCTTTATTGTTATGTCGAAAGTGAATTTATTAGAATAACTGTTCAGTTTCCAAAAAAAGAAAATGGAGTTATACTCTATCATCATAATAATATAAATTACAGAGGAATTTTATTTATAACTATTATTTCAACTTTTAGTATCGGAATAATAACAAAGAAGATAATTAAAAAATAAAAACAGATGCGAAAGTCTCCCAACTTTGAGCAATTTAAAAATCTAAAATGAATACAAAAGTTAGACAAGGACTATTTAAGGCAATCGATAGTTTTGCTATAAGAAGTAGAAATGAATTTTATATTATTGGGCAAATACTAGAAGGAACAATACAAGAAAATTGGTTTATTAACGTACCTTTTAACGAATCACTTGCAATGACCATTAGAATTAATGCCATCGAAGATGTGGAATTTTCAAATAAAAAAAATAAATATAAACTATTAATTGTTTCTGGCGAAGATACAGCTATCGACATTTTTCTCAGTTTTGGAATTGAAAGTGAACATTTAGATATTACAATTGAAGGACAAGATTAATAAAAAAAAAGATAATATGGATTTGCTTTAAGCAATTTAAAACTTGTAAAACATATGAAACTTGAATTATATCAAATAGATGCTTTTACCAATAAAATTTTTGGTGGAAATCCAGCTTGTGTTGTGCCATTAACGGAATGGTTACCAGACGAAATCCTTTTACAAATCGCAAAAGAAAATGCTGTAGCAGAAACTGCTTTTTTTGTGAATAAAGGAGAAAAGATACATTTACGTTGGTTTACACCAGATTTAGAAATGGATTTATGTGGTCATGCGACTTTAGCCACAGCACATTGTTTAAAAGCGATACTTAAATATCCAAGTAATACTATAATTTTTGAAACCTTAAGCGGCGACTTAACTGTGAATGCTGAAAATGATTTTTATTTTTTAGATTTTCCTTCTAGAATGCCAATTGAAAACGATTTACCAGAAGTAATTTCAAAATCGCTAAATATTCAGCCTAAAGAAGTCTATAAATCTAGAGATTATGTTTTAGTATATGAGTCTGAGGAAGACATCAAACAAATAGAAATATACAGACAATTTTTCGACCAAATTAATTTAGGTCCTGGTGGCGTAATTGTAACTGCAAAAGGAAATAATTGCGATTTCGTTTCTAGATTTTTCACTCCTCAAGCCACAATTTTAGAAGATCCAGTTACGGGTTCTGCACATTGTTCTTTAATTCCGTTTTGGGCAAATCGTTTACAAAAGAATGAACTTAAAGCTATGCAATTATCTGAAAGAATTGGAAATTTAAATTGTACAAATAAAGAAAATAGAGTAATAATTAGCGGCCAAGCGAGAACGTATTCTATTGGTAATTTTTGGATTGAGTAAACAAAAACCAAATGAAAAAATTAATTATTCTTTCATCATTTTTCCTTATCATAAACTGTGAAAACAAATCTGTTGATAATTTGGATGTTATCATTTCAAATCAAAATTATACTCTAAATTTAGAAAACGGCGATATTGAAATAGATTGGTATAATGACTTTAAAGGAAAGGTGAATTTCACAAAACAAGAAAAAAACAGCATCAATAAATTATTTTTAGAATATAATATTGACACATTAAATGGCGAAAAACATATTTATGGTAAAAAGCCATTAGTTATGCCTAACTTCAATAATAAATTCATCATTCAGAAAAACAAAAAGTCAGTTTCTGAGATTTATATTTCAGAACAAATTAATAAAAAAACGGCAGAATTAAATCAATTTGAAACTTCATTTTATAATTTTAAAGAAAAACTATTTCAAATTTTAACCAAAACAAAGATTTCAAAAACTATAACGATTCTATATATTTATGGAATAATAAACAAAGAAGACTTTTTATGTAGTTTGTATTTACCTTTTATACCAAATCACAATTCAAAACGGTAATAATTGTAACAAATACAATATTCAATCGTCAGATGAAGAAAAAAATAGTATTATGCGTTTTATATATAGCTACATTTTTATACTTACTTGTTTCTTTTCTTTTGCTCAAGAATCTAAAATAGAAATCTTTAAAAAAGACAGTTTACTTATTATTCCAAAAAATACAGAAAAAGGATTTCATCATGAATACATTTTGTTTATTCCAAAAGGAACACCAATAAATAAAAAAACTTTTTTACTTGTAGAACCCAACAATACTGGAAAAATCTCCGACAGTATTCAGTTACACAAAGCATACGCTATTGATTTAGCATCTGTGAGTTCAGTTGGAAATAATGTTTCTACGATGCTGAAAATTCCTTTATTAGTTCCAATTTTCCCTAGACCAGCGTATCAACCGTTGACTTATACTCATGCTTTAGATAGAGATGTGATCATGGAAAATTCTACTGAATTAAAACGATTAGATTTACAATTAATAGAAATGATTAAAGATGCAAAAACAATATTAACTACAATGAATATTGAAGTAGATTCTAAAATATTTATGAATGGCTTTTCAGCTTCTGGAACTTTTACTAATCGTTTTTCATTTATTCATCCAGAAATGATAAAAGCTTTAGCTATTGGAGGTTTTAACGGAGAATTAATGCTTCCTGAAAAGAAAATCAACAATGTAAAACTTAATTATCCAATCGGAATTAATGATTTTACTAAAATATTTGATAAAAAGTTTGATATCAATACGTTCAAAAACATTCCAAAATTCATCTATATGGGAAAATTGGATGAAAATGATGCCGTACAATTTGATGATGCTTACAGCGATGAAGAACGCAACATAATCAATACTAATTTAGGCAAAATAGTTCAAGAACGTTATTTGAAATGTCAAGAAAATTACAACAAAAACAAAATCACTTCTATCTTTAAAACGTATGAAAATGTAGGACATTGGACAACATCAGACGTAAATCTTGAAGTAATTAAATTCTTCTTTAAGGAAATGCAGACAAATTAGAATCTTTACTTCTCAAACCCATACTCCTTCTCTACCTTCGCAATTCTAACCACATAATTTTCATACCATCTTTGTCGGCCTAAAAATTGCGCATCTAAATGATCTAAATTTTGTTTCCAATTCGCAATTGCTTCTAAACTTTCCCAATACGAAACGGTAATTCCAATTTCATTTCGTGCCGATTCCACACCTAAAAACCCAGATTGTAGTTTGGCTAAGGTTTCCATTTTCAGTGCCATTTCAGCATAATTATCATCTAATTCCGTTCGTTTAGAAGTGAATATTACGGCGTAGTAAGGTGTTTGCATAGGCTGTTATATTATGAAATGATATTTATTCTAAGAGAAATTTTAATATATTTACTTAAAATAAAATCTTAACTAAAAATAAGTACGTTTTTTAAATATAACAATTAATTTGAAAGAAAAAATAAAATATCATCAGGATGAATTAGTGGTTTTAATTAAAAATAGAGACCAAAAAGCTTTTTCCTATTTATACGATACTTATTCCAAGGCATTATTTGGAATAATTTATGCTATTATAGGTGATTATGAAGAAACGGAAGTTTTGACTCAAAATACTTTTATTAAAATTTGGAATAGTTTTGATAATTATGACAGCAGTAAAGGCCGACTTTTCACTTGGATGATAAACATTGCCCGAAATGCTGCTATTGATTTTAAAAGATCTAAAAACAACAAAAATCAAAACCGAAACATATCAAATAACGTATATGAACTAAATGAATTGTTTACTGAGAATTTTTCATCAGACACTATTGGTTTAATAGGAGTAGTTGAAAAATTAACTAGTGAAAACTTATTACTAATCCAGCATGCTTATTACAAAGGATATACACAACAAGAAATAAGTAAAGAATTGAATATTCCTTTAGGAACAGTAAAAACGAAAATGAGAAAAGCATTGCTTATTTTGAGAGAACTATTAAAAGAAAAAGCACAAGTACAATAAATGGATCCAATAGAAAAATATATAGACTCAGGTATATTGGAGTTATACGTTTTAGGTATGACATCTGACGAAGAAAATATTGAAATTAGTAATTTAGCTTCACTCCATATTGCAATTAAAAATGAGATTGAATCCATAGAACTTGCTTTAAATGGATATGCAGCAGAAATTGCTCCTGAAATTTCTCCAGCCACTAAAGAATGGATTATGGCTACTATTCATTATACAGAAAGATTACAAAATGGTGAAGAAGTTGCCAATACACCCATGTTAAATAAAAATAGTAAAATTGAAGATTTTGACACTTGGTTAAAACGCGACAACATGCAAGCACCAGATGATTATGATGCCTTACATGCCAAAATTATTTCAGCAACACCAGAAGCAAAAACTTTAATTGTATGGTTGAAATATGGCGCACCACCGGAGGAACACACGAATGAAATGGAACACTTTTTAATTGTAGAAGGCACTTGTGATATTACAATTGGAGATAAAGTACATCATCTCGTTCCTGGAGATTATTTGTCTATACCACTGCATATAGATCATGATGTAAAAGTAACTTCAATAACACCTTGTAAAGTGATTTTACAACGAGTAGCAGCTTAGTAAAAATATAAACGCTCAAAGTCAACGGATTTTGAGCGTTTTTTTATAATTGATTTCTAAAAAATACATTACAACTGTTATAATTAAAGATTTCACGGTTCCAACTTCCTTCTCCCAACTTCTAACTTCCATCACCCAACTTCCTTCTCCCAACTTCCATCTTCAATCTCCCAAATTCCATCTTACATCTCCCATCTTCCAACTTCCAGCTCAAACTACAATTCATCCATAAAAAATTACAATTCGGTAGTTTTAAATTTCATAGCTGAACTTTCTTGTGCAACTTTGCTTCATCAAAAAACAAGAATTATAAATAATAGAATCTGAAACGAGTTCAGATTGAACAATTAAAATTTAGAAATCATGGTAAAATTAGTCACAACAGTAGCATTGGTATTAGTAAGTTTTGTAGCATCGGCACAAACTCAATTTGAAAAAGGAATGGGAAGCGCTTTAAAATTATGGGGCGAAGGCAAAAACACAGAAGCTATTGCTCAATTTGAAAGAATTGCATCGGTAGAAAAAACAAATTGGTTACCTAATTATTATATCGCAGCGATTAACACCTTTCAAGCTTTTGGAGAAAAAGACAAAACTAAAATGAAAACGTTATTAGAAGCGGCTCAAAAAGCACAAGATGAAAATAATACTTTAGCTTCAGAAAATGCAGAAGTATTAGTAATGCAAGCGATGATTCACACGGCTTGGATTGTGTATGACCCAATGACAAACGGACAAAAATTATATGGCGATGTATTATTTTTATACGGAAAAGCTGAGAAAATAGCACCTGAAAACCCGAGAGTAGTTTTCAATAAAGCTAGTTTTGAAAAAGGTGGTGCCGAATATTTTGGAGGTGATACAGCGCCAATGTGTGAAAAAATAAAAGCATCTATCAATTTATTTGCTAATTTTAAGCCTGAAACACCTTTTCACCCAACTTGGGGAATTGAAAGAGCAAAACAAGAAGCAGAAAGTTGTAAATAATTACACAAAACGCTTTTTATAAATTTTGAAACTCAAAAATGATGATAAATAAATTAATAAAAGAAGTTCCGAGAGCCACAATAATCGCCATATCAATATTTTTTGTATTGTTATTAATACGATTTATTACAGGACACACTATACATTTTAATCGCGATTTATTGACAAATTTTGGGTATGTAATGTTGTACGGATTCACATTATATTTTGCTAATGCTTTGTTATTCATCTATTTGGATAAAGTTTTTCAAGCTGAAAGATTTACGCGCAAAAGAATTATTATCGGTTTTGTATCCTCATTTTTAGTTTCGATTTTAGTGATTTTCCTTCTTCGTGTTTTTGAAGATGTAATTATAGAACAACGCTCTTTTTCAGAGTTTTTAAGTAACGAAACCATGTCGAATTACTTGGTTTCAATTATAATCACTTTGATTGTTTCACTAGCTTTTCATGCTTTTTATTTTTACAAAGCGTACAATGAAAGTAAAGTTAAAGAACAAAAAATAATTGCGAGTTCGGCTTCAGCTCAATTCGAAAGTTTGAAAAATCAAATTGATCCACATTTTTTATTCAATAGTTTAAATGTATTGAGTTCATTAATTGAAGAAAATCCGGAAGCTGCTCAGAAATTCACCACATCGTTGTCAAAAGTCTATCGTTATGTTTTAGAACAAAAAGACAAAGAATTGGTTTCTGTTGAAGAAGAATTGAAGTTCGCTAAAACATACATGAATTTATTAAAAATGCGTTTTGAAAACAGTATTACTTTCGAAGTTCCAGAATTTGAGAATGACGAAGCAAAAGTGGTTCCGCTTTCTTTACAATTGTTGTTAGAAAATTGTATCAAACACAATATTGTGAGTGAGAAAAAGCCATTACACATTAAAATTTATATTGAAGAGAACGAATTAATCATCGAAAACAACAAACAAATAAAAGAAGTTTTACAAGATAGAAAAGGTGTTGGATTGCAAAACATTGTAAGTCGTTATGCTATTTTAACCAAGCGAAACGTAATCATACAAGAATCGGAAGTCATATTTAAAGTCAAGTTACCAATTCTTACCAAACAAATTATCTCTATAGATACAAAAGTTATCGAATCAGAAAACATGTCTTATGTAAGAGCAAAAGAACGTGTTGAGAAATTAAAAGGGTTTTATGGAAATCTAATATCATATTGTTGTGTTATACCTTTACTGATGTTTATCAATATAAGAACATCTGACTTTCAGTGGTTTTGGTTTCCAATGTTAGGTTGGGGATTTGGTTTAACGATACACGCAGCGGAGACATTTGGTTACGGTAAAGCTTGGGAAGAAAAGAAAATTAGAGAAATCTTGAATAAAGATAAAGACAGTAACAAAAATTGGAAGTAATCATGGAAAATACAAATCAAGAATACGAAAGATATCAAAAAGCAAGAAAAAAGGTTAAAGAAATTAAAGGTTTTTACAGTCACTTAACGGTTTACATTTTAGCTATAAGTGTACTGACTTACATTAACTTAAAATACACTCCAGAATACATTTGGGTTATTTGGTCTGCTGTTGGTTGGGGATTTGGAGTATTTGGTCATGCTTCAAAAACATTTAATTGGGTTCCTTTCTTTGGTAAAGATTGGGAAGAAAAAAAGATTCAAGAATTTATAGAAGAAGAAAATCAAAAGAAAAACAAATTTCAATAATAAAATATTAAAGTTATGACAACTCAAGAAGAATTAAAATATCAGGAAGCTCAAAAACGAGTAAAAAGAATTAAAAGTTTCTATACTCACTTAATCGTTTTTATTCTAGTGAACACTTACATTGTCATTAAAAAAACACAAAATATTGATCCAGGAGAAAATGTATGGCATGCTTTCAAAGTTCCTTTTTTCTGGGGAATTGGTTTAGTTTTTCATGGAATAAAAGCATTTGATTCTATTCCTTTTATTGGAAAAGATTGGGAAGAAAGAAAGATTAAAGAGATGATGGATAAGAAAAAATAATTATCAAAATTCAATATTTTTAAACACAGATTTAAGAAATTAAACTAAAACTATAAAATTATGACAACTCAAGAAGAAATAAAATATCAGGAAGCTTTAAAAAGAGTCAAAAAAATTAAAGGGTTCTATTCTCATGCTGTAGTATATTTGCTAGTAAATATTATGATTGTATTTTTAAACATAAATGATTTAAAAGAGGGTGAAAGCTATTTTCAATTTAAAAATTTCTTAACGGCCTTCTTTTGGGGAATTGGTTTATTATCTCACGGATTATCTGTTTTTATGCCAGGTTGGATAATGGGCGAAAATTGGGAAGAGCGTAAAATCAAAGAATTGATGGATAAAGAGAAACAAAATAAAGAAATGTGGCAATAAATCAATTTGTCAATTTTCAATGAGTCAATATGCCAATAAAAAATAAAATATGAATATTATAATAGTTGAAGACGAAAAACCAGCTGCACGATTGTTACAACGTAAAGTGGAAAAAATGGGATTAGAAGTCAATCATATGCTTCATTCTGTAGAAGAATCAATTGCTTGGTTTCAAAACAATATACATCCTGATTTAATTTTCCTCGACATTCAATTGTCAGATGGTTTGTCTTTTGAAATTTTTGAAGCGATTGATATCAAAAGTGCTGTGATTTTCACAACAGCTTATGATGAATATGCCTTGCGCGCTTTCAAACTGAATAGTATCGATTATTTATTGAAACCGATTGATGAAGACGATTTAGAAATTGCAGTTAATAAATTTAAAGCTAGAACTACTTCTCAAAATATTTCATTAGATTTTGAAGCGATAAAACGTATGTTGGTCAATCCAGCGGAAAAGGAATATAAAAAACGATTTTCGGTGAAAATTGGAACACAATTAAAGGTTGTTACTATTGATGAAATTGAATGCATTTACAGTGAAAATAAAGGCACTTACATTCATACTTTGGACAACAGAAACTATTTAATTGACAACTCATTAGAAGTTATTGAAAGAGAATTGGATCCGAATCAGTTTTTCAGAATTAGTCGAAAATTCATTATTCCGTTGCATTCCGTTAAAGAAATTCAAATGTATTCGAATTCGCGATTAAAAATTATTTTACCAACTTATAAAGATGATGAAGTAATTGTTGCCCGAGAAAAAGTTTCAGATTTTAAAACGTGGATTGATTAATTACTCACTAAAACATATTTTCTAATTCCAATTAAAACGATAATTGGCAGAGTGAAAAGAATAAAAAACGGTACGATAAATTGCAAATAGCCTAATGGTAACATTACAGCAATGATAAGCAATTGAAAACCTAATCCATAAACAGAAACTAAAGTCATAAACCAATTGGGAAACGAGTTTGCTTTATACGCATCTTGGTCTAAAAAGTGAATAATTCTATCAAAAGCACCATACACAATAGTGTAAATTTTAAATAAAATATTTACTGATTTTTGACTTTCTCCAGGTAAGGCTTTCGGAGTTTTATATTCGAAAACTTTACTGGTTGTATCACCGCCCACCAATTTATTTCTTAAAATCACATAGTAATAATTATATAAAGTTCCTTGCAATTGAATGCCAATAAATGCTAGTATCGAAAACCAAATCGTACTTTCAGAAACATAGCAAATAGCCATAAAAAATAGGAAATTTAAGATGATATCAAACACACTATCTAAATATCTTCCAGAATAAGAAGGCGTGTTTTTTAATCGAGCTAATTCTCCATCAGCGGCATCAATTCCTGATTTTAAAACGATGAAAAATCCTGCCAAAAAGTAATTCCCATTTAAAATACAAAAAATGGCAATTAATCCAGAAATTCCAAATAATAAAGTAACGTGAATGGGTGTAAAACGAGTATTTTTTAAAAGATTGGCTAAAAATTTACCAAAAGATCTTCCATAATCTGATAAATCTAAAAATTTATCCTGCGCTGCGAGTTTAGACATTAAAACGGGTAATCACGAAAATGCGACAATATAGTCAGACTGCAAATATAACTATATTTAAATTTGTATAATTATAATGTTATGTTAATCTGTATGTAAAGTAGTGCATAAATTATTAAATTCGTAACTATATCTAACTTTTATGAAAGCACGTTTACTATTCCTTTTTCTATTTACATTTTCATTTATCAACACGGTAAAAGGACAAGACTTAATTACATTTAAAACTTTTGATGAATTAAGCACTTATATAAAGGAAAATAATTCGAAACCATTGGTTATCAATTTTTGGGCAACTTGGTGCGCGCCATGTGTAAAAGAGTTACCTTATTTTGAAAAATTAAATCAAGAAAACGCAAACGTAAAAGTAATTTTGGTGAGTTTAGACTTTGAAAAACAAGTTGAAAGCAAACTGAAACCCTTCTTAAAAAAGATAAAATACACTTCAACTTCAATTTACTTGGCGGATAAAGATTATAACAGTTGGCTTCCGAAAATCGATAAAAATTGGTCTGGTTCTATTCCGGCGACATTGATAATTAATCAGGATAAAAAAGTATTTGTAGAAAACGATTTTTCAAGCTTTGAAGAACTAAATACATTCGTAAACCAATCAATAACTAAATAAATATATTATGAAGAAATTTGGAATTTTAACATTACTTACGTTAATTTTAATGAGTTTTACCAGCACTTCTGGTTACCAGCCAGGTGATAAAGCTACCGATTTTAAACTAAAATCTGTAGATGGAAAAATGTACAGCATGTCAGATTATAAAGACGCAAAAGGGTTTATTGTGGTTTTTACTTGTAACCATTGTCCGTTTGCAGTTAAATATGAAGATCGAGTTATCGAATTAGCAAAAAAATACAAATCGAAAGGGTATATTTTATTGGCAATTAACCCAAATGATCCAGCTGCAGCACCAGATGATAGTTATGACTTAATGAAAGTTAGAGCAAAAGAAAAAGGCTTCACTTTCCCATATTTATTTGATGAAGGACAAAAAATTTATCCACAATATGGTGCAACAAAAACGCCACACGTATTTTTATTAGATAAAAATTTAATTGTAAAATACATTGGTGCGATTGATGACAATGTAGAAGATGCTTCTGCTGTAAAAGAACACTATTTAGAAAATGCGATTGCAGAATTAGAAAAAGGAAAAGACCCAACTGTTCCGGTAACAAAAGCAATTGGTTGCACGATTAAAGTAAAAAAATAAAAATCTCAAAAAATTAAAAAAGGCGTGAAATTATGATATTTTACGCCTTTTTTATTTGTTTCAAAATAAACTATTCTATTTACTAAATCTATGTAAAGTATACGTCATTGTTGCTAATAAAATAAAAGCCATGATTTGATGTGTTAATCCTAACCAAAGTGGCACGCTAAATAAAAGTGTGAAAACACCTAATAAAAATTGCAAAAACACAATAATTACCAATAAATTCAATCCGTTTTGCTGCTGATTAGAAAGTGAGAATTTTTTACTTTTGAAATATAAAAACAAGATTAATCCCACTACAACATACGCCATTGTTCTGTGTACAAATTGTACACCGCTTTTACCTTCAGTTAATCTAAGTAACCACGAATCTTTTTCTAAAATTACACTTTCGTGAAGCAACTGTCCGTCGCTCATTAATGGCCAATGATTGTGAATTAATCCCGCATTTAATCCTGCCACAAATCCGCCATAAATAATTTGAATGATTAAAAACACAAGAGCTATTCTAGCCATTTTTCTTAAAGGAAGAATCACTTCATTTTTTGTTGGATAAATAATATCTAAAGCTACCCAAAGTGTGTAAGCAAACGTAATGAAAGCAAAAGTTAAGTGTAATGAAAGTCGGAAATGACTCACATCTGGATTATCAATTAAGCCACTTTTCACCATAAACCAACCTAAAAATCCTTGAAACGCGCCCATTCCTAAAAGAATGATACATTTTTTAATCGTTTCAGAATTTAGTTTTTTCTTAATTAAAAAGTATACAAACGGCACAATGAAAACCAAACCAATAATTCGACCAATAAAACGGTGAAACCATTCCCAAAAGTAAATAAACTTATAATCGCTTAATTGAAAATCGTTATGAATATTGATTTTTTGATATTCTGGAAATTTCTTGTATTCTTCAAAAGCAGCTTGCCATTTTTCATCTGTTAAAGGTGGAAAAGTATCTGTTACTAAATGCCAATCTGTCATTGACAATCCTGAATTGGTTAGTCGAGTAATTCCTCCAACAGTAACCATTATAAATAGTAAAACACAACCTGAAAGTAGCCAATAAATGACCGATTTATTTTGATTCATTTTTAAAAAATTTATAGTGTAAAAATACGCTCAAAATTGAAATATTCTTACTAAACAATCGTTAATAATCAATTAGTTTCCCAATTTCATTATATTCTTCTATCTTACTTTTTTTTATGATTTTTTTTAAAAATAATTTATCTATAAAAAAATGTAAAAATGCATAAATAATAACAATAGAAGTTAAAATATACATTCTAATAATTATTCTAATATCATTAATATTTAATAATTTAATATTAAAAAAGTCCTCAATTGCTAATTGAAAATTATAAACAATAACTAGTGCAATTGGTAAAGAAATAATTGAAATAATTAAATAATATATTTTTATTTTTTTATCCTTTATTTTTTTAATACTAAGCTTACGTCTAAATAAAATATTCGCAAATATCACCATAAAAACTAAAACAGCTAAACAAAATACTCCAAAGAAATCCATACAATATTACTTTTTCTTCAACCCTAATTTCTCAGCTCTTTTCATTACAAAATCTAGAGCGGGTTGGTATTCATTTGGAATTTCTCCTTCTAAAATAGCTTCTTTCACGGCTTCTTTTAATACACCAATTTCTCTACACGGTTTCAAATTGAAAATTTCCATAATTTCTTCTCCAGAAATAGGTGGTTGAAAAACTCTCACTCTATCCTTCTCCTCTACTTCAACAATTTTCTGACGAACAATTTTAAAGTTATTATGGTATTTTTGAAACTTCTTGCTGTTTTTTGTAGTGATATCGGCTTCGCACAACGTCATTAAGTTTTCTACATCTTCACCGGCATCAAAAACCAAACGTCTTACTGCTGAATCAGTTACAATATCTTCTGCCAAAACAATTGGACGAGAACTCATCATCACCATTTTCTGTACGAATTTCATTTTCTGGTTTAATGGCATGTGTAATCTTTCAAAGATTTTCTTTACCATTTTTCCACCTAAAAACTCATGTCCGTGAAATGTCCAACCTTGTTTTTTATTGAATTTCTTCGTTGGTGCTTTTCCGATATCGTGCAACAATGCCGACCAACGTAACCAAACATCATCTGTATTCGGACAAATATTATCCACCACTTCTAACGTGTGATAAAAGTTATTTTTGTGTGTATGACCTTCAACTTCTTCCACATTATTCAACGCTGTTAATTCCGGTAAAATAATATCAAGTAATCCTGTTTTAAATAAATGCAAAAAGCCAATTGATGGTTTTTCAGAAGATAGAATCTTGTTTAATTCATCTACAATTCTTTCTCCTGAAATTATGGTAATTCTATCTTTATTTTTAGTGATGGATGCCAAAGAATCGCTTTCAATTTCAAAATTTAATTGTGAAGCAAAACGAATCGCACGCATCATTCGTAAAGGATCGTCCGAATACGTAATATCAGGATTTAAAGGCGTTTTTAAGACTTTATTTTCCAAATCGGAAACACCATTAAATGGATCAACTAAATCTCCAAAATTTTCCGAATTTAATGAAAAAGCCATGGCGTTAATAGTGAAATCACGGCGTTCTTGATCGTCTTTTAACGTTCCGTCTTCAACAACTGGATTTCTACTATCGTGCGTATATGATTCTTTTCTCGCACCAACAAATTCAATATCCATTTCTTTATAACGCAACATCGCTGTTCCGTAGTTTTTAAAAACTTGAACTTTGGGTTTATTTGGTAATAACTCAGAAACTTTTAGTGCTAATTCGATACCGCTACCAACAGCAACAATATCGATATCTTTTTTATGATTTCTTTCTAATAAAATATCACGAACAAAACCGCCAATGACATAACTTTCTAGGTTAAGTTCTTTTGCGGCTTCTGATATTATATTGAAAATTTTATTTTCTAAATGTTGTTTGTAATTCATTATGTTTTATGACGGAAATTCAATGTTTTATGGCCACGAATTCACGAATGATTTTTAATTATATATTATTTGCTTTGCAAATTTCGAATTTTAAAATACTACAAAACAATTCTTTTGTATTCTAAAGAATCATTATTAAAGTTAACTATAATTGCTAATTTATTATTTGATACTTTTAAATAATTCATTGCTTGCGCAATGTGCGAATCAGAAATTGAATTACAACATTTGATTTCTAAAATGATTTTATCAAATATTATAAAATCAGCATAAAACTTATGCTTCAAAAGTATGTCTTTGTACTTCACACTATATTCTTTTTCTCTTTCGAAAAAAATCAAAGATTTTTCTAATTCGTATTCAATTGCATCTTTATAAACAATTTCAGAAAATCCTTTTCCTAAATTTGAATGAATATCAAACAAGATACCCATTAATTTATAGCTTTCGCCTTTATAAATTATATTTGACATTAACTTTTAATTCGTGAATTCGTGGCTTATATTTTATTCTTAATTCGTTTATAATACTAACCAATTGTCAATTGACTAATTGTCTCATCGTCTAATCACTTTAACCTGACTATCCAATGTTAATTTAATAATTGCTGATGGTTTTTTACAAACTTTATCGCGGTGCAAATTTACAACATAGTCGACTCCTTTTATAATTTCTGGAGAAATTTCTTTGAAATTCATAGGAGTTGGTTGTCCGGAAATATTAGCAGAAGTAGAAACTAAAGGTCGTTTCATTCTTTCCATTAATTTGAAGCAAAAAGGTTCTTTTACTAAACGAATTCCTAATGTATTATCTTCTGCAATAATATTCTTTGCTACATTTTTGGGTTGATCTAAAATCAAAGTGGTTGGTCTTTCAGAATTATCCAAAATTTCCCAAGCTACTTCTGGAATTTTTGCAAAAACGTTGTACATCATTTTTTCGCCATTCATTAAGCAAATCATGCTTTTACTTTCTTCGCGTTGTTTTAAGGCATATATTTTCGCAACTGCTTCTTCGTTTGAAGCATCGCAACCAATTCCCCAAACGGTATCAGTTGGATAAAGGATAATTCCCCCATTTTTAATGACTTCGAAGGCGTTATGAATTTCAGTATTGATGTCCATTATATATCTAAAGGTTTAATTTGTTTTTTAATATGTGTGGAACTCCAGCAACCATGCAATTATCAGGAACATCTGCTGTAACAACTGCACCTGAAGCGACAACAACATTTTTCCCAAGTTTTATTTTCGGAAGAATTATGGCATTCATTCCAACAAAAGTAAAACTTCCAATTTTACAGTGACCTCCAATTTTAGCACCTGGTGTCAATTCGACAAAATCACCTATAACAACATCATGTCCAATCATTACTTGTTTATTTATTAAACAAGCTGTTCCAATTTTTATATTTGATGTGATAATTGCATCAGTTAAAACATTTGCCCCATTACCAATTTCAATTCCATAAAATCCGATTTTAGCGAATGGACTTATTACAGAAGTTAACTCTCCACCAAATCCAATAAATTTTTGAGTTAATTTATATCTTAGTAAAGGGTTTCCAATTACAAATTCTTTTGAAACATTTTTAAAATAATTAATTGCATCTTCTGGTTTTTTTAAAACTTCAAAATTTCCAAATAATTTATCCTCAATATCACTATTCACATCATCATAAAAAACTAAATCTTTTAAATTGTTATTTTGATGCAAAATTTCAAGCATTTCTTTCGCAAATCCTTTAGCTCCAATTACTAGCATATACTATTAATTATTTCTGTGATTTGTTTTAATTGTTTTTTAATTTGTGCAGGAACTCCTGCCACCATACAATTATCTGGAACATCAGCTGTAACAACTGCTCCAGCCGCAACAATTACATTTTTTCCGATTCTTACTTTGGGAAGAATTGTAGCATTTGTTCCGATTGTAGAAAAAGTTCCAATTGTACAATTTCCTAATATTTTTGCGCCAGGAGAAACTTCCACAAAATCGCCAATTACAACATCATGATGAACCGAAACATGAGCATTTATCAAGGAACCTTTTCCAATTTTAGAATCTGGACCAATAAATACAAAACTCATAATATTCAATCCTTTACCCAAATTTGCAGAAGAACTCACTTGAGCATTTTTGGCAATAATCGCATGTGGAGAAAAACCAAAACCAACAAATTTTTGATATAATTTATAGCGATGTGTAACTCCACCTAAACCTAAAATAAAATCTTTTTTAGCAACAACATTAAGCAGTTCATCAAAGCTTTGAATTATTTTTTTGTCAAACAAAATTGGTTTTTCATAACTTGTAACATTATCAAAGAAATACACGTTTTCAGTATTCTCACAAATATCAAATACTTCTTTTGCGTGCCCGCTGGCTCCTAAAATTATCATATTCTAATTGATTAAATTAACAATTAATTGCAATTCTGTTTCTGTTAAACCTACGTATAATGGCAAACATAATACTCTTGAAGCTATAGATTCAGAAATTGGCATGGTTTCTCCATTTACAAAATCAATAGTATTTAAAGAAGGATAAAAATATCTTCTTGGGAAAATTTCTGCTTCATTAAGATTCTGTTGTACTTTTAATAATTCTTCTTCTGAATTAAAAATTACTGGGAAATAACTATAATTCCATTCTGTATTTTCTCTAATTTTCATAGTAGTAAGTGTATCAAAATTTAAATTATTCAGATAAAATTCTACTATTTTTTTTCGTTCACTAAAAATATGTTCTAAATTATCAAAAACAGCTAATCCCATAGCAGATTGTAATTCAGAAATTTTAGCGTTGATTCCTAAGCCATGAAAATCTAAAGGACCATTATGCCCAAAATTATGACTATAAAAAAGCTTATGATATAAATCCTTATCATTGCAAAACATTGCACCACCTTCACCTGTATGAAATATTTTAGTAGCATGAAAACTACAAGTACTTACATCTCCATAATTAAAAATTGAATTTTTATTATACGTTACGCCAAAACAATGTGCCGCATCATAAATAACTGATAAATTATGTTTTTTCGCTATTTTTTCAATAGCATCAACATGACATGGATTTCCAAAAACATGAGTTGCTAAAATAGCTGTTGTTTTTGGTGTAATTGCTGCTTCTATTTTTGTTTCATCAATAGATAAATACTCCGGATGAATGTCTACAAAAACGGGCTTACAATTTTCCCAAATAATTGCTGAAGTTGTAGCAACATATGAAAATGGAGTGGTAATAATTTCTCCTTGATTTCCTAATAATTTCAGTGCAATTTGTAAAGGAATTGTACCATTATTAGTAATGATAATATTATTTATTTTATAAGTTTCTTTAATTTTATGTTCTAACTCTAAGGTTAATTCACCTCTGTTAGTTAGCCAAACTTTTTCCCATGCTCTGTTAAGATACGATTGATAAGCTTCAATTGTAGGTAAAAATGTTTTCGTTACGTTTATCATATCAATTCATTAAGTTACAAAAATACTATTAAAATTAAACTATTGGTAAAAATCAAAATAAATTAACTAATTTTGTGTGATAATTTACACTAAATGCAGAAAAAAAATATTGCAATAATTTGTTCTTGGTTGGATATTCCAAAAGGAGTTGGTTCATTTTTTGTGGAACAAGCCGAATTGGTAAAGGATAATTTTCATGTTCATTTAGTGTATTTTAAACCTTACAAATTTGGGTTTAGTAAAAGAAAAAAAGCGAGTTTTTCTATAAAAACAAACACGTATTTTACTGAAAATAAAATTCCAGTTTTCGAAGTAAATTATCCTGAAATATATTTCTTTAGAAAATTTTTATTTCAAAAAGCTATCGAGAAAAAAGCGCAAAAAAGTTTCCTTAAAAAGATTGACAAACCCATAAATTTATGTCATGCGCAATCCTTATTTGACGCAGGATTCTGGTGTTATAAATTAAATAAAAATTTCAATATTCCTTATATTTTTACGGAACACAATCAACTAAATTTAAAAGGTTTACCAAGAAAAAAAGACAAGTTATTACAAAAAGTAATTGCAAATGCTTCGGAAAAATTAGTGGTTAGTGATGATTTAATTAGGCAATTCGCCAGTAATGGCTTATTTTTTGATTTTAATAAATTAGGTAATACTTTCGACGAAAAATGCTTTTCATATTCAAAAAAAACAGAGGATTATTCTTTTAAAATTATTACGGTTGGCGCTTATACCCCTATAAAAAACTATGAAAATTTATTAGAAGCTTTAACAATTGTTGATAAAAATATATTTTCAGAAATTCAATTTACTTGGATTGGATGTGATTGTTGGGGTGGAGATAATGAACAAATAGTTAGCCAATTAACAAAATCTTTAGGTTTAAAAAACATTAAAATAGATATTATAAAACTCGCTACAAAATATGAAGTTGCTAATGAACTAAAAACTTCTACAGTATTTATATCAACTAGTTTGTGTGAAACATTTGGTGTTTCCGTTTTAGAAGCATTAGCATGTGGAGTACCTGTTATTTCAACAAACTCTGGTGGTGTTTTAGAAATGATTACACCAGAAAATGGAATCATCTGTCCAATAAAAAATCCTGAAGAAATTGCCGAAAATATCCTAAAAATATATAATAAAAAATTAGTCTTTGACACTGAAAAAAACTCCGAAGATATCAAATTAAAATTTGGTTCTACAACTTTTATAAAAAAAATAAGCACAATTTATACCCGAAATATAGATTAATACTTTAATGATTTTTTAAAAAATTAATTTCCTCATGATATTAAATTTTAGTCGCATATCAGTATCTTTTTTATGTCTTTTAGTTTTGTATGATTATTTATATATCTGAAAAGCTGGTTATTAAATTGAAAAAACTTATTAAATTTAAATCATATAATTTTGACTTTAGAACAAAACGCAAATATTTTGGCGCAAAAAATAGTAAATGACACTCCAATTGTATCTATTATTTGTCAGACATACAATCATGAAAATTTTATTGAAAGTACTATACAAAGTTTTTTATTTCAGAAAACTAATTTTCCCTTTGAAATAATAATACATGAAGATGCTTCTACCGATGGAACAAAAGATATTATTGAAAAATATCATAAAAAATATCCTAACTTAATTATACCAATTTATCAAAAAGAAAATAAATATTCAAAAATAACAAACATTTGGTCATACTATACTTTTCCCGCTGCGAAAGGTAAATACATTGCGCTTTGTGAAGGTGATGATTATTGGATTGATGACTTAAAACTGCAAAAACAAGTTGATTTTTTAGAAAAAAATAATGATTATTCAGTTTGTTGGACTGATTTTGAAAACATTAAAGGTGATCAATTCTTTAAAAATAATTTTAACGAAATATTACCTAAAGAATATTCAATGAATTTTGAAAATGCATTTGGTCCATATTGTACCTATTCGTTAACATGTATGTTTAGAAAAGATGCTGTTGATGTTGAATTTTTAAAAACATTTAAAAACATTAAGGACAATACTTTGTATTCTGTATTATTAAGCAAAGGAAATGGTGCATTTTTAAATTACGAAACAGCAGTTTACAGATTACATGAAGGTGGTGTTTATTCTATGCAACCGTTTTTCTTTCAACGTTACTCTTCCTATAAAAACTTAAAAGAAATAATTGAAAAAATTCCTGAATCGAGAACTAAGAACATTTATAAAATTGAATTCGAATTGTTACAAGATGCAGCTTTTGAAGTATTAAAAATTTACAAATCAAATATTAAGTTAAACAATGATCATAAAGAATGCATTCAATTTTATATTTCTGAAGCAAAGTTTACTAAAAAAATAAAATTGAATTTAAAATTTGTGCTTTACACTTTTACAAGACTATTTAAATCAAAAAAGTAATTAATACTAAGCAAAAACAAGCTTAAACTTTAATTTTAAAATTCTTCTAAGTTGTTGCCAATTTAGTTCACTGTAGGAAAACAATTGATTTTGCAGCAAACTATTTAAAACTGGTTTTGATTTTGATTTCACAACAATTTCAATCCATTTATTTAATACTATTTTGTTGAATATCTTTTCTGGAAACAATTGTTTTTTACTATTTGCATTAAGAATCGATTCAAAAAAAAGACTAATATTTTCCTTTTTTATTGTGCTAATATCATAGGTAAAAAAAGTATGTGGAATTTCTAACAAGTTAGAATCTAAATCGAATTGTGAATAAATATCTTTTAAAATTGCCATTTCAGAAAAATTCATTTTTTCCAATTTGGTTTTGGAAACACTAGCACTGTGGTTTCTATAATCTACTAATTTATAAGGAAGATTCGCTACTTTAAATTGTTGAGAGATTCTGAATAAAAATTCATAATCTTCAGATAAAATATCTGTTCTATATTCGCCAATTGCTTTAATTTTTTCTAAATCGAATAGTACTGATGAATGTACAAACTGATTAGCAAAAAGTAAATTTGCTACAATATCATCATGCTCTTTTGCGTGAGTAATGGCACCAATTATTTCACTTTTTTCGTTAATGACATTTGCATCTGATCCACATGCTGCGTATGATAAATTTACTTTAAGAAACTTAACTTGATATTCTAATCTTCTAGAATCTGCTATATCATCACAATCTAAAACTGCTAAAAACTTGGTTTTAGCTTCATGCAAGCCTCTATTTCTAGTTTTATTTATGCCTAAATTGGTTTCGTTGTGAAGTAATTTAATTCTACTATCATTAAAAGACTCAATAATTTGTACACTAGAATCTGTAGAAGCATCATTAATAATTAGCAATTCAAATTGAGAATAGGTTTGTGATAAAACACTAGAAATAGATTCTTTTAAATATTCACTACCATTATAAACTGGCATAAATACTGTTACTTCCATATTTTTATTTGATCCTATTTCCATTTCTTTTAATTGAAAAATAATTCTTTATATTTTCTCACATATTCTTCTTCAGAATAGACTTCTTTTATTGAATTATAAGCGTTTTTACTTAATTCGATTACTCTGGTTTTATTTGAGTTTAACGCAATAAGTTCGGCAACAAAATCATCAATTATTTTTCTATCGTCTTGATTGTTATTTATTAAAATCCCATTGTTATTTTCTTCATTTATCAACGATGGAATTTCTCCAACATTCGTAGACAATGGAACCATTCCGTACGCCATACCTTCAAGAATTACCATTGGCAAGCCTTCACGTCTTGAAGTAATCATAATAACATCACCGTTTTTATACTGCTCAATAAGTAGTTGCTTTTCTTTAATTTCATCAACAAATTCCACATTTTCAAGTAAAATATCTTTCTTGAAATTTGAAAAATCACCAATTAATTTAAATCTTAATTCCTTCTTTATTTCGAGCATTTTTCTTGCAATTTCAATAAAAATTCCTGGTCTTTTTTCACCGCTATCTCTACCAACAAATAACACCACTAAATTGTCATTAAACTGTTTATCATAACTTTCAGGAATTGATACTTTGTTATTAATAATAACAATATTTTCATTCAAATCGCTATTTATGTTTTTAGTTTGATATAAATTTATAAAATCATTTTTTGTTTTATTTCCTAAAACAACTCTCTTGTTAATTCTGGAAACATAAGGCAAGCTATAAATTTCTGCAGCCCAACTTTCGTTATCAGAAAACGCATGAATTAAATCTATAATTTTCACATGCTTATCTAAATAGGGAATCAAATCATAAAAAAGTAATGAATTGCAACCAAAAATAATTGGATTTGCTTTAGCATTAATTTGCTTTGCTATCTTCTTTAAAAAGAAAGCTTTAAACTTCTTTTTAGACAACTTTCTTAAATGAATTAAAGTGGCTAAACTTTCAAATTCATCTTTAAAATGGTCTTTAGATTTTTCAGTAATAAAACAAATTGGATGAAACTCCTTGAAAACTTTTAATATATCAATATGCACTCTTTCGGCACCTCCAATGTGATAAAAAGGGAAGAAAAAGAAAATTTCTGTATTTTGAATGTTTGTTTTATGCTTACTTTCAAAGAGAAACTTGACATAATCCCATCTATAATTCAACGCCATAGGTTGTTTTATTTTTTAAAAATTTTTTTAAACAGTTTTCTATACCAAATGTTATTGTACTTGTTTTTATACTTTACAGCATCAGTATTTTGCTTCATTAAATTAGAAATACTAAACTCATTTTCTTTAAAAAAACTATAATGCTTATTGTAAATATACAATCTTGATGCATCTTGAACATCATCAACTTTATTTAAAGTCGTTAACGATTTAGAATTCTTAATTTTTCTGTATTTATATAAAATTTTAGGAATTCTAAATACTGAATTTTTACTTTTCGTAATAGTAATCCAAAGATCCCAATCTTCTAAATATTTTAATTTAGAATCGAACATTCCAGCTTTCAAAAACTCTTCTCTTTTAGTCATGGCAAAAATTGGAATGCAATTTTCGCTTATGAAATTTTTCAAGTTATATTCTGGTAATATCCACTCTCCTTTTTTGTCTCCAAAAAATTCTGCTCTTGAATATACTAATTGTAAGTCACTATTTTGTTCGAATGCTGCAACATATTCTTCAATAAAATTTTTATAAATAACATCATCCGCGTCAATAAAAACTAAGTAAAATCCATTCGCTGCTAAAGCACCTTGGTTTCTAGAATAAGAAGGTCCGCTGTTTTCTTGCAATATCGAAGAAACGGACTTATTTTCAGAAGTTATTTTATTAATTATACTTTCAGAATTATCTTTAGAACCATCATTTACTATAATTACTTCAATATTTTCATAGGTTTGTTCTAATATCGAATATATAGTTTCTTTAATTGTAGATTCATTATTATAACACGGAACTATAATTGAAACTAATTTTTTATTTGTCATAATTAAGATTAAAAACAGTTACTATCCAATTTCTAATATGATATTTTTTAATTATATTTTCTGGGTAAACTGCATCAGAAAAAACAATATTTTTACTTGTATCTGAAATCACTTTAATTTTATGGGCTTCAAAAATATCATACGTTTCAATTGATTTATTGTTTGTAATGACGTTTTTTTGCAAACCAATCGCTTCAAAAATTCGGAAACTTAAACCCGATTGGTTATCTCTTACTAAATCTACAATAGTTTCACTTTCATTATACATTTGTAAGGTTTCGTTTTGATTGAATCTGTTCTTCTTGAAAATTATATTTTTATTTTTTCCTAAAAATAGTTGTTTCAATTGATTCACGAATGCTTTTTTTCCAATAGCATAAAATTTAAACGATTGTTTTTGCTTTTTTAAATGCTCTCCAAAATCGTTCAAATATGTTAATCTATTATCAATAGAACCGATGTAAATGAAATTTTGTTTTGGTTTGTTTATAATTGCTGGTTTATCAAAATAAATATAATTGGTAATTGGCGAAAAACCATAAGTTGAAATATCGATTTTATCAAATGAAAATATTTCATCAAAAATGCCGTCTAACAAATGTTTTACAGGACATCTAGAAACACTATCATAAAGATATGCGATATATTTATCTGTAGATTTTTTAATTTCAAGATGGTATTCTTTGTCAATTAATTCCGGATTAATTACTAAAATTTGATTTTGATGTCCTTTTTCTTTTAACATTTCAAGAATATAATCTTGACGTTTTTTAAGCTTTGGATTTTTGCCTAAAAAAACTTTACTAAAAGTATTTTGAATGCGTTCCCAAGTATTTTTATATTTAAAATTTCCAATTTTTATATGAAAACTATCTACTCCATATTCATTTAAAGCAGTTACAATATGCTTATCATAATTCCAATGATCAAAACTGATTACGCAAATTTTCTGTTTCATAGATGGTTCCAATTATTTAAATATCTTATTCAAAAAGGTTTGAAAAAAACCATCTTTAACTTGCTGATTTACATCAAAATTATTGATTTTATGAACCAATTCTTTTTCTAATATTTTAGAGTAAGATGCTGCCGTTAAATAGTTATCATAAATTTCTCTACACTTTAATTGTGCATTTATAACATCTAAATCACTTTTATTTTGCCACCAAAGAACAATTTTCTCCGCCAATTCTGTTTCGTTTTTTGCTTTAATAATTACATCATCCCAATTGATTATATCTTCAAACGGAAAAACCATATCTGAATCAATTAAAACTGGAATTCTCCCTAAAGATAAAGCTTGATAAAACCGAATAGCAAAGTTTCCTCTACCTCTATTACAAATTGTAAAATGAGAATTAATTAAATTTTGTATGTAGTCATTCTTTAATTGTTCATCGTTTGGTTTTCCTGCCCAAAAGCCTTTTCTTAAAATAAAATCGGTTTCAATACCTTTATTTTTATCCATTGCTTTTATGGTTGACAACCTTTTTCCAATATTTTTTTCAACATTTCCGCAAAAACCAACTTTTGGCTTAGATGTTTTAGGTAATGGAGCTTCAGGTTTATCGTAACATTCCCAAATATAAGGTAATAAAATTTCGTTTTTATTTATTTTGCTTTTATACAATGACGTTCTGTATAAAATAACATTATTTGGAATTTTAAACGCTTTGGAATTATCAGAAACTAAAAAAATCAATACAATTTTGTTTCGTTTTTTATAGGAGTTGATTCTTTTCTGAATTTCTTTAGTGTTGTAAAGTCCAACTTCAAATTTTGAACTTACTAAAATATCACAATTTTCAATAGAAGATTCTGTATAATTGAAATTCTCACATATTGTTTCTTTCGCAATACTTCCTCCTTCAAAAAAAAATTTAAGCTTATTTTCCTCCATTTAATGTAAATATTATATGCAAATATAAATATTATAGTGCATAATAATATTATTAATTTACTCCAAAATCAATTAAAGTTTAATAGTTTTGTATCACATTATGATAAAAATGGATTTAAAAACTCAAGAAATAATAAACCTTGCCAAAAAAAGCAGTACAGATTTTATTGTTGGAACTAGAAACAGCATTAAACTATTGAACTATAATGGTAAAGTTTTAAGCATTAAAACGTTTAAAACACCTGCTTTTTTTACTGGATTTATATATAAATTTTTTAGACCTTCAAAAGCTAAAAGATCCTATTTACATGCAAAACATTTACTATCAAAAGGCATTGGAACTCCTAATCCTATTGGTTATTTAGAAAATCAAAATAGTTTTCAACTTTTAGACAGTTATTACATTTGTGAACATTTAGAAGCCGACTATATTTTTAAAGATTTATTTCCATTACCACTAAAAATATCAGAACCTATTTTAAAACAATTTGCTCAATTTTGCTTTAAAATGCACGAAAATGGAATTGAATTTTTAGATCATTCGCCAGGAAATACTTTGATAAAAAAAATTGACGAAACTAATTTCGAATTTTATTTGGTTGATTTAAACAGAATGAAGTTTCACACCAAAAAAATGGATATTTCTGATAGAATGAAAAACATTTGCAGAATAACTCCAGGATTACCTTTTATTGAAATAATTAGTAAAGAATATGCTAGAGTTGCAAACCTTCCTGAACAAGAAGTTTTTGAATTGCTACACAAACATTCATCAGAATTTTTCAAAAAATTTGATAATAAGAAAAAGTTGAAAAAATATTTAAAATTCAAATAATTATGATTTCAAAGATATTTAATAACAGGAAAGTAATTATTTCTATTTGGGTTTTATTAGCTCTTGTTTCAGCTATAAAACAATATTTAAGAGGAAACCATAACAATTATCTTATCTTTAAAAATGTGTTTTATCACACTTTAGAGCAAAAATCATTATACGCCACTTATCCCGATTTGTATTTTGATCACAATCATTATGGACCAATTTTCAGTTTGTTTATTGCGCCTTTTGCCATTTTACCTGATGCCGTTGGAATGGTTTTATGGTGTGTTTTTAACGCTGTGGTTTTGGTTTATGCGATTAGTCAGATTAAGTTAGAAGCTAACAAAATCAATTTAATCCTTTGGATTTGTGCTCACGAGTTTTTGACCGCCATTTTAGGTCAACAATTCAATCCGATAATGACAAGTATTATCATTTTGTCTTATGTTTTAATTGAAAAAGAGAAAGATTTCTGGTCGGCTTGTTTAATTATTTTAGGAACATTTATAAAATTATATGGAATTGTAGGTTTAGCTTTTTTCTTCTTTTCGAAAAACAAACTTAAATTTATAGGGTCATTAGCCATTTGGTCGGTTGTGTTTTTTGTGTTACCGATGGCCATTTCATCTCCAAATTTCATCATAAATAGTTATTCGGAATGGTTTGCTCGATTAGTTGAAAAAAATAATGAAAACGCTTCATTAACTTCTATGCAAGACATTTCTATAATGGGAATGTTTAGAAAAATTTTAAATATGCCACATCTTTCGAATCTCTTATTTTTAATACCTGGAATTCTTCTTTTTGGATTACCGTATTTAAGATTCAATATGTTTTCGAACAAAAAATTTCAATTATTATTGTTGTCTTCTGTATTAATTTTTACGGTAATATTTAGTTCAGGATCTGAAAGTCCAACTTATATCATTGCTTTTGCAGGTGTTGCCATTTGGTTTGTTATTCAAGAAGAAAAAACAAAATGGACTTGGTTTTTATTTATTTTTGCCATGATTTTAACGAGTTTTTCACCATCAGATTTAATTCCGAAGTTTTTAAGAGAAACCTATGTGAAACCATATGCTTTAAAAGCCTTACCTTGTATTTTAATCTGGTTTCAAATTATTTATGAACTGATGACACTTAAAAAACCTTCTGAAAATGCGTAAATCTATAGCTATAGTTATCCCATCATACAATGAAGCCACAAATATTGATGTTTTAGTAAATGCATTAAACGAAACGGTTTCAAATTTGAGTTACGATTTTAAATTTGTTTTTGTTGATGATGGTTCAAGTGACGAAACAATTGCTATTTTAAAAGAAAAAGCAAAATTGCATGACAATATCTTTTATGTTGAATTATCTCGAAATTTTGGTCACCAAAATGCTTTAAAAGCGGGAATTGATTTAGTTAAAAACGATGCTGATGCCATTATTTCTATGGATGGAGACATGCAACATCCTCCAAAAATTATTCCCAAATTAATTCAAAAATGGGAAGAAGGTTATGAAGTCGTTTATACCATTAGAGAAGAAGACAAAAAACTATCTTACTTTAAAAATAAAAGTTCGAATATGTTTTATGGTTTAATGAATAAACTTTCCGACATAAAATTTGAACCTGGAACGGCAGATTTCAGACTAATCGACAAAAAAGTAGCGCAAGTATTTTCAGATTTCAGTGAAAACGAATTATTTATTAGAGGTATAATTAATTGGGTTGGTTTTAAACAATTTGCCGTTAATTATGAACCTAACGAACGTTTTTCAGGAAAAAGTAAATATACTTTTGGAAAAATGATGCGTTTCGCGATTCAAGGAATTACTTCTTTTAGTACAAAACCGCTTTCCATGGCCATTATTTTAGGTATTAGTTTATCCGTTTTGGCATTTATCTTTTACATTGGATATGTGATATATAGCATTTATTACGGTCATGTAATTTCAGGTTGGGCGTCAGTAATTACAACAGTTGTGTTTTTCGGCGGATTAAACCTTGTCGTTTTAGGGATTATTGGTGTGTATATTGGTAAATTATTTATGCAATCTAAAGGAAGACCAAATTATTTAATAAGCAATACCAATTACAAATGATTTTACTAAGTTTCGATATTGAAGAATTTGACATGCCTTTTGAGTATAATAAAGACATTTCATTTGAAAAACAAATAGAAGTTTCTAGATTTGGTACGACTACAATTTTAGATATTTTAAAAAAACATCAAATAAAAGCGACATTCTTTTCAACAGTAGTTTTTGCTAAAGAAGTGCCAGATTTGATAAAACGAATTATTGATGAAGGTCACGAATTAGCTTCGCATACCTATTATCACAGTAATTTCAAAGTGGAGCATTTAAAAGAATCAAAAGATGCGTTAGAAGAACTTTCTGGAAGTGAAGTTATAGGATTTCGTATGCCAAGAATGTATCCAGTTGATGAACGTGAAATTGAGAAAGCTGGTTATAAATACAATTCATCTATAAATCCTACTTATTTGCCAGGAAGATATAATCATTTTGATAAACCTAGAACGTATTTCAATTTACATAATGTTTGGCAAATTCCGGCTTCTGTAAGTCCGATTGTGCGTTTTCCACTATTCTGGTTGTCGTTTCATAATTTACCTATGTCGATTTATATTTTCTTATCAAAAATCACTTATAAAAAAGACAGCTATTTAAATATTTATTTCCATCCGTGGGAATTTACGCAACTTAATGACAAAGAAGCGTATAATTTTCCAATGTATGTAAGTAAAAACTCTGGCGATAAAATGACAGAAAGATTAAACCAATTTATCCAATCTATGAAGGAAAAAAAATATATATTTGGGACTTTCAAAGAATTTTTGGTTCATAAGAATTTAAAATAATACTGTTTGAGTACAATTTCTGTAATAATTACTACATACAACTCTGAAACTTGGTTAGAAAAAGTTTTGTGGGGTTATGCTGTACAATCGTTTACCGATTTTGAACTTATAATTGCAGATGATGGTTCTACATCAAAAACAAAAGAACTTTTAGATTCATTTTCTTCTGAATTTAAACATTCAATTGTACATGTTTGGCAAGAAGACAATGGCTTTCAAAAAACTAAAATTTTAAATAAAGCTATTGCAAAAGCTTCTTCTTCCTACATTCTTTTTTCTGATGGAGATTGTATTCCTCGTCATGATTTTATCGCAACCCACTTAAAAAACAAGAAAAAAGGATACTTTTTATCTGGTGGATATTTTAAACTAAATGATGTGGTATCAAATTCTATAGATACAAATAGTATTAAAAACCAGAGTTGTTTTCAAATAAAATGGTTGCTTAGCAATGGATTAAAATTGAATTTTAAACTTTCAAAATTGACACAAAATTCATTATTTGCCCAATTTATGAATTGGATAACGCCAACCAAAAAAACTTTTAACGGACACAATACTTCGTGCTTTAAAGACGATTTAATTGCTGTTAATGGCTTTAATGAAGAAATGAAATATGGTGGTTTAGATAGAGAAATTGGCGAACGTTTATTCAACAATAAAATTAAAAGTAAGCAAATAAGATATAGTGCTATTTGTTTGCATTTAAACCATGATAGAAGTTATGCTACAAAAGATAATTGGCTAAACAACAACTACATAAGAAAATTCAACAAGCAAAATAATGTAACTACCATAAAAAATGGTTTATCAAAATATTTGAACCATGAAGACTAAAATTTCTGTATTTATTATCACCTTCAATGAAGAAAAAATCATTGGAAAATGCTTAGAAAAGCTTGGTTCTTTTGATGAAATTATTGTTGTGGATTCAGGCAGTACTGACAATACAGTAGCCATTTGCGAATCGTTTGGTGCGAAAGTAATTTATAGAAAATTTGATAATTTTGGATTGCAAAAACAATTTGCTTTAGATCAAACAAAAAACGGTTGGACGCTTTCATTAGATGCTGATGAAGTACTTTCAGAAGCTTTAATTACAGAAATTAGTAATTTGGATTTCTCATCAGATTATAATGCTTATACGATTCCGAGAACGCACGTTTTCTTAAACAAAGTCTTTACTTATGGTGCAGAAAACAAACGTCCAATTTTACGTTTGTTGAATAAAAATTTTGGTGGTTTCACACCGAATATAGTTCACGAAACCATAGAAATACAAGGAAAAACAGGGCATTTAAAAAACGAAATGTTACATTATACTGTTTTTGATATCGCAACTGCTATTCAAAAACAAATAAAATATGCTCTTTTAAGCGGTGAATTATTACACGAGAAAAATAAAAAAAGTTCGCTTTTTAAACTAGTTATTAAATTTCCTTTTGATTTTATTCGATATTACTTATTCCAAAGAAATTTTATGAATGGTTATGCTGGTTTTACTTGGAGTATGTTTTCAGCGTTTTGCAATTACTTAAAATATGCTAAACTGAAAGAACTTGCTGGTAAAAAATAATCCATCACCCTGTCTTTCACAACTACTTAGAAAACATTTCTTTTAACAAATCAATTTCCAATTGCTTTTTTTCAAGAAGTACATTTTTTTGCTCCAATTCAGCTTTTAAAGCTTTTTCTGCTTTGGTTTCATAAGGAATGTTTAACCATTCGCCTAAATCCATTAAAAAATTATAGTTTACAATTTGGCTCATTCTCCACAAAATAGTAAACTGAAACGAATTTTGTTTTAAATATCTATTAAAAGTTTGTTTAGAAACGTTTAATCCACTACAAACTTTACTACTTGCAATATGATTGGTATGCAAATAATAATGTACAAAATTTCCTAACGCAGGGTTATCTCCTTTTTGTACTACCGTAAATTTTTTCGAGAGATTCATCTTTTTTTATTTCAAAAATACAAAAAAAACAATACCTCAACAAACACAAAATGTATTTTAGTAAACATGTTACTCACTATTGTAAGCAACATCATAAAAACAGTAAGTTTATTAGTTATAGTAATTAGCATTTTCCTTAAATAGTTCATCTTTATCATTATAATTTTATGATTAATGCTTATATATATAAGCATTATCATTATATTATTATAATAAATGCTAAATAAAAAAAGCATATACAATCATAAAGTAAGTATTATACTGACATACATAAACATAAAGCTAAAAAATCCGTGAAATCCGTGGCAACAACCACAAAACAACCACAAAACAACCACAAAACAACCACAAAACAATCCGTGAAATCTATGAAATCCGTGGCAAAAACCACAAAACAACCACAAAACAATCTGTGAAATCTGTGAAATCCGTGGCAAAAACCACAAAACAACCACAAAACAACCACAAAACAACCACAAAACAACCACAAAACAATCCGTGAAATCCGTGAAATCCGTGGCAAAAACCACAAAACAACCACAAAACAATCCGTGAAATCTGTGAAATCCGTGGCAAAAACCACAAAACAACCACAAAACAATCCGTGAAATCTGTGAAATCCGTGGCAAAAACCACAAAACAATCACAAAACAATCCGTGAAATCCGTGAAATCAGTGGCAAAAAAAAAGCATAAAAAAAACCGCCATAAAAGCGGTTATAAAAAACAAAAATCAAATACTAACTAGGCTGTACAGGTTCTGTTGGTGTGGTTCTTCCTGAAGCATTGACTGCAAAACGAGTTTTCAACTGATTATAAATAGCATCAGCACCTGGCACTCCTGCATCTGCTGCCGAACCAAATAACTTGTATGTAGCCAAAGCAGAAGTATAGGCTTCGCTACCTGCCAGCAATTGCGTGTCTTCTAGTTTTTCAAGCAACTGCTTTACCAAAACCACTAACTCATCTAATTGCGAAAACAACAGTAAATCGTTTTGCATATTTGGCACCGATACATAAGACGGAATTAGCCCTGTGTTGTTCACTGCCGCATTAATGGCGTCTTCAGTAAATACTTTGTTGTTGATGTTTATTGCAGGTAATGCAATACGCTCCTCAACTGTTAAGCCTGTTAAAAAAGGTAAATTAGTACCAATGGTTTGCAAAGCTGCTTTTACAGCCGCAATTTGTGCAGCCGTAGCCACAACACTCAATCTGTTGTTTGATAAATTTGACATATAAATAAAAAATTAAAAATTTCGACTTTCGACTTACTCCTTAATAAAAGTAACCGTTTTTGTTTCATTTTCAAAATTTACTTTCATAAAATACGTACCTGTTTTCAATTCCGAAACATTTAGGGTGCTTTTTGGTTGTATGACAGACAGTACTAACTGCCCCAAACTATTATAAATACTAATTGATGTTGCGTTTTTGTTTGTTAAATTAATATTTAAAATATCTTTAGATGGATTAGGGAAAATTTGTAGCTCGTTATTATCTAAATTTAATGAGAAACTATTATTAGATAGTGTAGCAAGATAACTATAAACATTTGTTGAACATCCTAAAGACCCAAGAGCAACCCAAGAACTAGCATCAGTTGGAGAACAACGAGACCTAACAAAAAAAACATTACATCCTGTTGGTGGAAAATTCACAAATATAAATGGATTACTACTTGTTACATAATAAGAATCAGTTGGCAACGGAGCTCCCACATAAAAATCAGGAACTACTGTAACTTCCCAGGCTGTTGCGGTTCCGTTTTCAGTCCAAGATAATTGAGCGGCAGTGGGATATGGAATTGAAAGGGTTAAATTTGATGGAACTGGACATTGTGCATTACCTATTATAACGCTGAACAAAACAAGTAAAGTTATTTTTTTCATAATTTTAAATATTAGAAATCCATTGTCAAATGTAAAACTTTGACAATGGATTTAGTTTAGTTATTAGTTTTTTATTAGTTTTAAAGTAACTGTTTGAGTTTGATTATCCAATTTTGCAAAATAACACCCATTTGGCAAATGTGAAAGATTTATGGTATTATTTTCTTTTGCAATAAGTGTTGATACAACTACTTTTTCGCCTAAAATATTAAAAATTGAAACAGTGTTGTAGGTTTCAGTTTCTTGCGTTAGGTCTATATTAAAAATACCATTGCTAGGGTTAGGATATAGCAAAATGCTATTATAATTTGGGTTAGTATCAATTTCAGGTTCGCTATAAAAAACTTGTGTACTAGACCTAGCTTGCACGCCAGCAGAACCATAAATTCTGGTAATATTTGTAGCTGACAATCCATTAAAAGTTGTGAAATTTCCGCCTACTATTATTTTTCCATCTGGTTGTTGTTTTAATACTCCAATATAACTATCATACATTAGATTACCTGAATAAGGTATACTATTTGTTATACCTGTTCCTATACTAAAAGTTGGGTCTAATTGCCCGTTTGTATTTAATCGGATTAGTTTATTTACATTAGTACTTCCATATTTAGAAAAATAGCCACAAATAATTAATTTGTTTGTTACAGGTTCTAAAATTACATCTACAACAGCTGCCTGCAAATTATTTTGTAATGTATTTATTGCATTATTTGTAAAAGATGTGTCAATAGTACCATTTGGTAACAACCTTGTAATTTTTTTAATAGTACTATTGCCATTATATATACTAAATGGTCCTACTAAAATAATTTTCCCATCTGGCTGAACTAATGTTTTTGTAAATCCTTCTAAATTATTTGCATTAAAAGCACCATAATGTGGTATATTAACATCCCAAAAGCTACCTTGCAAAAATGTAGTGTCTAAAGATCCGTTTGCATTTAATCTTATTAATTGTTTTTCAATTGATTGAACACCATTACTAAAACTAAAATAGCCTAATAATAAAATTTTTCCATCTGGTTGTATTGTTATTTTACGAACAATATTTCTTTTATATCCATTGGAGTTGTTTAATTCGATAGGAATAAAACTTGTATCCAACGTACCATCTGAATTTATTCTTACTATTGAATTTCTAATAGCACCATTATAATAATAAAACATACCACCTAAAAGTATTTTACCATCGGTTTGTACAGCAATAGCATGTAAAGTATATCCGTTTTCTAAAGGATGTTTTGCAACTACAACATTAGCATTAAAAGGAATGTCAAAATTACCATCGGGTAATAATCTTACAAATTTATCAACAAACACCCCACTTTGATTATAATTTGCTGCTAATAATATTTTATTATCCGTTTGGACAGCTATATCTTTTGGAACTTGAAAAGGTGCAATTGTTTGAAAAGTAGTATCTAATGTTAAATTTGTATTTAATCTTGCAATCATAGGCACATATATATTGTTATAAGTGCTAAAATTTCCTGTAATAAGAATTTTACCCGTATTTTGTTGTACAATGCGCCAAACTGGGCCATTAGTACGTATACCTGCAACAATTTGTGGAGTAATTGAAGTACTTACTTTTATTTGAACTGACGCTGTATCAGACGCTGAAATGCTACAATTACCAACTGAAGCTAAATTATAATTAAGTGTATAAGTGCCAGGAAAAGTGCCTGGTGGTATAAAAATATGACCATAATTATTTATTGTAGCGCCTAAAATTGATATTGGTGAAATTAATGAAAATGTTACATTTTGTAAGGAGGCTGTGCTTGTGCTAGAATTATTATACAAGTCATTTACATAAACACTTGGTGTTGTACCTCCTGTATTACTATCAATTGGGAAAATGGTTAAATTGTCATTTACTGCATCAACAGTATTAGAATTTGTAGCCGTTGTAGTAACGTTTATTGTATCATACAACGTTACACTACATCCGCTAGCGTTTGTAAAAGTATAACCAATGGTTGCTACACCAACACCCACAATTGTGGCATTAAAAGCATACACACCATTAGTATTTGTAACCCCTGTGCCTGAGAAAACACCATTGTTAGCTGCACTAGACAAATAAGTAGTTAAATTGGTTAACGTTTGAGTACTACAAATTGAAGCTGGTAAATCAAATTTAGCCCCATTGGTTGGTATTAAGGATACATTATCTATGTAGTAACTTATTAATCTATTACCAAAAGCATTTGCTCCTGTTGATTGATAATTACATCCCCCTATTCCAGTTGTAGCTGGTGTATTTGAAACAAGTGTAGCATTATTTAATAAACCTAAATATAAAAATTGTTCTCCACCAGTTGTTGTTGTAAAATTAAATGAAATTGTATCCCAACCATTTGTGTTTCTTGTAACTGTAGGAGAAATTAATTGTGTTGTAGTATCTGTTGCATTATTAACAATACTTACATCACCATTAGAATTGTATGCTAAAATTGATGGGGGAGTGGTATTTGATCTATGTAAAAAAGCTTGTAAATTACTAGCCCAATGACTAAAACCATCTGCTAATGATACATCAAAACTTAATTGATAATTTGTATTTGCTTGTAAAGGAGTATTTAAAGTTGTATAAATATGTTGCTTTCCACCAATACCAGTAGAAACAAATATACCAGCGTAGTTGTTACCAACATTATTATTACTTGATTGATTTCCTAGCCAATTACAGGGTACTCCAAAGCCTGAATGAGTTGTAGTAGAAGACAAAAAAATTCCACTTGCACTACTACTAATTACTGATTGAAAAACAGAGTCCCAGCCACAAGATTTTCTTATGTCTGTTACTATAATTTGAGCAGAAAACTGTTCAAAATCCCCATTCATTACCAAATTGCACGCACTTGCTGTTGGACTACATCCACCAGTACTAGAAGGAACGCGAATGTATAAATATATATATGTAATATTACCTCTTTTAGTACCGTTTATTGGAACATACCGTAATATATGTAGACCAGTAGTTGCACTACTAAAATTTATTGATGTTGAGGAAGTGCCACTTGTTGCAGACAAAGTTGAAACAGCACTAATATCTTGCAAACATTCAAAACCAGTAACACTTATATCATTATTTAGAATAGTTGCTCCACTAATTACTATGTTGGTATTTGCGTTTCCTACAAAAGTGTAATCTCCATTACTATTTATTCCATCATTTAATCCTGCCACGTTTATACCTGCACAAGCTGTTCCTCCATAATTGTAAAATCCTCCAATTGTTGAACTTACACCAAAAGTTGTTTTCACATTATAGCCAATATCACAAAGTACATTCCGTTCTTCGGGTTTTAAATAACGTTTGGTTTTTCCTACTATATTTACATTACTTAAAACAAAGTAATTATCGTTTCCATTCGGATTAGTACAAGTAGGAAACAGCATATCTTCAAAATGACTTAAGCTACTTCCTTGCTCAAAGCAAGTTGGAGTATAAACTGGTACTGTTGAAGACCCTACATATTTTATAGCATCATTACAAGTGGTGTTGTTTAGTACCCCGTTATTTATATTATTTGGTAATGTACAACCAGGTCTTAATGCATTTGGTGAAACAGCGGAATTAAAACTAATATCATACATACTACAACTTCCAATAGTTAGCAATGGAATGTTGGAATTTGTTCTTAAAAAAGTGTCGTATCTGCTGTAATAAGGTGATGGGTCAATTGATGCACCATTTTGATTTATGAAACTGCCAAAACCTAAAGAATGAACAACTTCGTGAAGTATAACAGTGTATAAATCATATAAATTGCTAGGCGAATTGATAGATAAGTTTGTGTTCCAATTTATACTAGAGTCATTAAAATTAAAAGCAACTTTACCATGATAAAAAAGGTTTGTACCATTTAAAACGTTGGTGTAAGAATCTACTCCCAAATGAATTGTTTTCCAAATTTCACCATCTAAAATACCACCAACTGTATTTGTATTGTTAGAATATGGAATATAAAAAGAAGAAGCCAATCCTAATGTGCCAACTTGAGCACTTTCATTTGCTATATTTCTAACCCAAATATTAACTTTATTGCCAGTAGTTGAAAGTGGAGAAGTTATAAAATTAGATATATCTTCAAATACTTTGCATATTACTGCTCGACGAGCATTGTGTGTAGGGTTTGAAGTGTCATCCATACCACAACCAGGTTCAAAATATAAATTAAAATAAGAAGTAGTTGAACAAGTTACATTAGTAGTTTTTAAATAACCTATCTCTTTAGGTGCATCTATTAAAATGTCCTTAAGTTTTAATAGATTTCCACGATTGTCATACACTGTTTCTAATTTTCCCTCTGGCGAAAGATTAATTTCATATTGTTGCGAATAGCCTTTGAAAAAACACAACATTATTAAAAAAAAGAGAGTATACTTGTTTGTTTGTTTGTTTGTTTGTTTTTGTCATAGCTTAGTTTGTTGGTTACTATGCGAATATAAAAATATAATTTGATTAAAAAACAAAAAAAAAGGATAAATACTTGTTAAACATTTATGCTTTTTATAAGCAGTTTATGTTTTTGCAATTATTTAAAATATGCTAAACTGAAAGAACTTGCTGGTAACAATTCATAATATTTGTAGCAATTACATCATCATTAAATTGTTGTGCAAATTTTAAACCTTCCTCTTTCATTTTTGTTGACAGTGAAATATCACTTAAGACTTTTCTTATTTTTGTTGACAAATCCTCAACATCAAAAGGTTCGATGTATAAAGAATTTGGTCCAGCAGCTTCAGAAAAAACTCCTGTTTTATTAGTAATTACTGGCGTTTTAGAATACAATGCTTCAATTATCGGAATTCCAAAACCTTCAAATATAGAAGGATAAACAAAAACGGAAGCCAATTGATAGGTAATTGCCAATTCTTCGCTAGTTAAACCTTTTAAAAAATGAACTCGTTTTTCTAACTTATTTTCTGAAATATATTGATGAATTTTTTCAGTATAATCGGTTTGTTTTCCGATTAAAACCAAATGAACCTCTAAGTTTTTAATGGCTTTTACAATCGTTAAAGCGTTTTTTCGTTCTTCAATTGTCCCAACATTTAAAACAAAAGTTTCAGGCAAATTGAATTTTTGAGTAACTAATTGTTTTTCAGAATCCGAATATTCTCTTTTGAAAACATCTTGACAACCTTGATACACCACTCTAATTTTATTCGCATCAATATGCAAATAAGTCATAATATCTTTCTTAGTTTGTTCGCTAATGGCAATCACTAAATCGGCTCTTTCAGCTGCTTTTTTAAACTTATAAAAATGAATTTTTCTATCGAAAAAAGAATATAAATTAGGATAACGAACGAAAATTAAATCGTGAATAGTTACTACTGATTTAATTGCTTTTTTTTCTAAACCTGAAGGCAATTCACCTGAAAGCCCGTGATAAATAGTAACATTGTCTTTTACCAAATCTTTTACAACCGTTTTTTGACGCCATAAATTCTTAAATTTTTGATTGAATTTAGATATAGGATTTTTCTCAAAAACGTTCGTATTATTTGAAACAAAAAGAGTTTTTTTATACTTTTTTGGATTGTATAAAAAATAATGATGCTCTGGAAAATAAGTAGCTAAAACTCGAACTAAATCTCGACTATAATTACCTAATCCCGTTTTATTATGAAAAACTCTTTTTGCTTCAAACCCAATATTCATTATACGGCTACGTTATATTCTCTTAAAGCGTCATTTAAAGACGTTTTTAAATCTGTAGATGCTTTTCTTTGTCCAATGATTAAAGCACAAGGCACTTGGAAATCACCTGCTGGAAATTTTTTAGTGTATGTTCCTGGAATAACTACTGAACGAGAAGGCACAACACCTTTATATTCAATTGGTTCACTTCCAGTTACATCAATAATTTTTGTAGAAGCGGTTAAGCAAACATTGGCTCCTAAAACCGCTTCTTTTTCAACTCTTACTCCTTCAACAACGATACAACGAGAACCGATAAAAGCTCCGTCTTCAATAATTACTGGAGCAGCTTGCAATGGTTCTAAAACACCACCAATTCCTACTCCACCACTTAAATGTACGTGTTTACCAATTTGCGCACAACTACCAACAGTTGCCCAAGTATCTACCATAGTTCCTTCATCAACGTATGCACCTATATTTACATAAGAAGGCATTAAAATTACACCTGATGAAATATATGCTCCGTGACGTGCAACAGCATTTGGAACGACTCTAATTCCTCTTTCAGCAAAGTTACGTTTCAATGGAATTTTATCGTGGTATTCAAAAATACCCGCTTCTAAAGTTTCCATTTTCTGAATTGGGAAATACATGACTACTGCTTTCTTCACCCATTCATTCACTTGCCAACCATTAGCAACTGGTTCCGCTACTCTAAGCGTTCCGTTATCTAATAAATCAACAACTTCTCTAATGGCATTTTGAGTAGTTTCTTCTTGTAACAATGCACGATTATCCCATGCTGTTTCTATAATAGATTGTAAATTTGTCATGTTTATTTTTTTAACAAAGATAAAGTTTCCAATTAGTATTACAAATAAAAAAATCCTGCTTTTAGCAGGATTTTGTGTTATTTACATGAAGAATCTAAATGTCTAGGTTTACCATTTCCTCCTGGAGAGCAAACTGGAATGCTTGCAAAATCATACCAACCTGGATGAACACCTGGAGTAATTATAGGTTTTTTTATTTCTTCTTTTGTTAATTTTCCATCATTATCATCATCAAAATCTCCATAATTAGGTTTTCCATCTCCATCAGAATCAATGGCTGTACCTGAAACCAAACCAGTTCCTAAATACTCATCTTTCGAAAGAATTTTATCACCATCATGATCTTTATATCGCAACTTCATCAATTTAAAATTAAATATAATTGGAGTATAACTTGGAATTGATGTAGAACTAATGTTGAAATAAGCTAAACCAGATGGTATGAACATTATCCCAGCTCCGAAATCACTAAAAGTAGTTATTCCAGTTGAATTATCTGTTACTGATGCACCTGTTTTAAATAGTGGAAAAATTTCTTTCCATCCTTGAATTACTTGATCCAATTGTAACCAATCTGGTGTAGATGCTTCATCAAAACTAGTTAAATCGGTTTTATATCCTTTGTAAGATGCATAAATTGAATCCAGTTTTGTTGGATTGTCATTATTTGGATCCGAATCGTTGTTACCTAATCCTTCTCTTAATTTAATAAAATATAATTTATAATCTACACCATCTTTAGAAATTGTTTTAAAATATAAATCAGGGCGACCAGAAATTGGTGCTCCTGGAGTACTTCCTGTAATTTTAGTAAAAGTAACATTATAATCTGCATCAACAGTGATGAAGTGAGTATCCATAAAATCTTCAATATCACCTATATCTTCAGCATAAACTTCAGAATAAGGTCTAACTTGTACCTCTTCTGGAGAATCATCTCCCGGACATCCAACCATAACAAATATAAATGGTAATAAAAGTAATAATCTTAATGATAATTTCATTTTGTAATATTTTAATTTAAAAAGTGCCCGCAAGATACGATTTTCATTTATTTTTGTACAAATATTAACACTGATTTTTGAATTTTATGCGAATTGATAAATATTTATGGTGTATTAGATACTATAAAACAAGAGGTCTAGCGGCTGAAGCCATTAAAAAAGGGCATGTTTCGGTGAATAATGTAAAAGCAAAAGCGTCTAGAGATGTTTTTCCTTTGGACAAAATTACCTTAAGAAGAGATCAAATTAACTATATTGTTAAGATTTTGGATATTCCACCAAGTAGAGTAGCTGCCAAATTAGTAGATTTATACAGAAAAGACGAAACTCCACCAGAATCTTTTGAACATTTAGAAATGATAAAACTTTCTAAAGAACATTATAGAGCTAAAGGTGAAGGAAGACCCACTAAGAAAGACAGAAGAGATATATCTGATTATACTGAAAATGATAGTGATGACGACACTGAATAAAGAATACTGGGAAAACAGATACGAAAACAATGATGCGATTTGGGATATTGGACATATTTCAACACCTTTAAAAGAATATATTGACCAATTGGAAAACAAAGACATTAAAATTCTGATTCCTGGAGCTGGAAATGCTTATGAACTAGATTATTTAATAGAAAATGGTTTTCACAATGTTTTTGTAATCGATTATGCGCAACAACCAATTGATGCTATAATAAAGAGAAACAAAGCCTTAGAAAAGCATTTAATCCAGGATGATTTTTTTAATCATACAGAAACTTATGATTTAATTATCGAACAAACTTTCTTTTGTGCTTTAAATCCGAATCTTAGAGAAAATTATGTTTCAAAAATGCATAATCTAATATCTGAAAAAGGAAAAATAGCAGGTTTATTATTTAATTTTCCGCTAACGGAAGTTGGACCGCCATTTGGAGGAAGTTATGAAGAATATATAAATTTGTTTTCTGAAAAATTTAGAATTAAAACATTAGAACCTGCATATAATTCGATAAAACCTCGTGCTAATAAAGAATTGTTTTTTACATTTGAAAAAAAATAAACCATGCAACACATTATTTTAACTCACACCGAAATAGAACACAAAACAAAACGCATTGCTTATCAAATTTATGAAACGTTTGCTAACGATTCTGAATTAGTAATTGCAGGAATTTCAAATAGCGGATTCATATTCGCACAGAAAATTGCCAAGCAATTAGAAACGATTAGCGATATCAAAATTACTATTTGTGAAGTTAATATTAATAAACAAAATCCGTCAGACCCCATTACAACTTCTTTAAATTCTGACGAATACGCCAATAAAAACTTAGTTTTAGTTGACGATGTTTTAAATTCTGGTGGAACTTTAATTTATGCAATTAAGCACTTTTTAAATGTACCTTTAAACAAATTTAAAACAGCAGTATTAATTGACAGAAATCATAAAAAATATCCTGTAAAAGCAGATTTCAAAGGCTTGTCATTATCTACTTCTTTGCAAGAACACGTTCAAGTGGTTTTTGAAGAGAATAATTCTTACGTATATTTAAGTTAGTTTAGAAACTATTTCTTTAACAATTTCCAATTCCTTTTTGTCATCAATAGAAACAATTGTTTTTACTTGATGATAGAAATAACTACGCTCAAACAAATGCTTCGCAACAAACTCCTGAAGCTCTTCTTCATTAAAACGAGACACTAATGGTCTTGATGCTTTCTGAGCATGTAAACGTTTCAATATCGTGTCTACAGAAGCTTTTAAGTATACAGAATGAATACTTTCCGATTGATACAATTCAAAATTATCATAATAACAAGGCGTTCCTCCACCCAATGCTAAAACATAATTTTCAGTTGTGTTTAGAAATTCCATTAAAATTTCTTTTTCCTTTTTTCTGAAAAACAATTCTCCTTTTTGTTCGAAAATCTCATCAATTGTTAAATTCAAATTCGTTTCAATTAAATGGTCTAAATCGTAAAAAGGAATATGTAACGACTCAGAAAGTAGCTTTCCAATCGTAGATTTTCCGGATGTCATGTATCCAACTAGAATAATTTTCATAATACTTCTGCACTTTTAAAGGTATAAATGTATAATAATTTAATGAAACTTTAATTTTTATTTAAATTCGAAAAACAACAAATACTTATAAATTAAGGGGTTATAAATTATTTCAAAAAAAACATTAAAATATTATACAAAAGCTATTGCAAAATAAATAAATCGTCCTATATTTGCACCCGCAATGAAGGAATAGTTTTAGACTCTGTAGCTCAGCTGGTAGAGCATTACACTTTTAATGTAGGGGTCCTGGGTTCGAATCCCAGCGGGGTCACTAAAAATATTCAAAACATAAAAATTACAACTTCATTGCTACGACTCTGTAGCTCAGCTGGTAGAGCATTACACTTTTAATGTAGGGGTCCTGGGTTCGAATCCCAGCGGGGTCACAAAAAGAAGCTAAGCAATTGTTTAGCTTCTTTTTTTATTTAAGGCCATGTGGAGGAATTGGTAGACTCGCCATCTTGAGGGGGTGGTGCTGTAAGGCGTATGGGTTCGAATCCCATTTTGGTCACAAACAAAAATCTTGCTAATGCAGGATTTTTTTCATTTTATAGTACTTCTTAATAATTTTTATGTATTTTTGTTTAAACTTTTTAAGCAAAAGATGAACAATATAAAATCTACATTCAGTATTAAGGACTTAGAAAACCTTTCAGGCATTAAAGCCCACACTATTCGTATTTGGGAAAAGAGGTATGATTTACTTGGACCAATGCGAACTGACACGAATATTAGACTTTACGATATTAAAAACTTACAAAAACTTCTAAATGTAGTATTGTTAACCAATTTTGGATATAAAATTTCAAAAATTTCTAAACTAGATCAAGAAGAAATTGAAAAATTTGTACTAAAAATCCAAACTGATAAAACAGTTAATAATCACGTATTAAGTCAATTCAAAATGGCAATGCTAAATTTTGATCAGTCGCTTTTCGTAAAAACTTATAATGAATTACTTAGCAAAAAAGATTTTAGTACCGTATTCTTTGAAACTTTTATTCCACTACTTGAAGAGATTGGAATTTTATGGACAACAAATACAATTACTCCTGCACATGAACATTTTATTTCTCATTTAATAAAACAAAAAATATTAATTGAAATAGAGAAATATCAAATTTTACAAAAAGATATATCAGACAAAACCTACATATTATACTTACCTTTCAACGAAATACACGATTTAGGACTTTTGTTTTTACATCATGAAATTATAACGAAAGGACACCATTCTGTTTACTTAGGAAGGAGTTTACCAATTGAAAATTTAATCGAATTAAATTTTCACTTCAATAAGATTACATATATTACTTATTTAACTGTTGAACCCGGTGAAGATGAAATTGAAAACTACATAAATGAATTCAAAAACACGATATTAAAAGATAACAATAATGAATTATTAATTTTTGGAAGAAAAGCACAAACAATAAATAACGAAAAATTACCAAATAGAATTAAATCAATTGAAAATATCAAAGATTTTCTAGACATATTATAAACCAATTTTAGATTTAAACCGTAATTATATATATATGCCCAAAACAATACAAATAATAGGTTCTGGATTTTCATCTTTAGCAGCAGCTTGCTATTTAGCTAAAGAAGGTAATAAAGTAGCTGTGTTTGAAAAAAACAATAGTTTAGGCGGTCGTGCCAGACAGTTTACTGAAAAAGGATTTACGTTTGATATGGGGCCTTCTTGGTATTGGATGCCAGATGTTTTTGAACGTTTTTTTGCCGATTTCGATAAAAAACCATCAGATTATTATGGTTTAGAAAAATTATCACCAGGATATAGAGTGTTCTTTGAAAATAACGAACATTTTGATGTTTCAGATGATTTAAGTACGATTATTTCCGACTTCGAGAAAATAGAAAAAGGCAGTGGAAAACAATTAGAAAAATTCATTTCTAACGCAAAAAGTAATTACGAAATTGCTATAAAAGATTTGGTTTACAGACCAGGTGAAAGTATTTTAGAATTAATAACTCCACAAACTGCCTTAAAATTAGATCAGTTTTTTTCCAATATTAAAAGAGATGTTCGAAAAAAAATAAAAAATAAAAACTTACAACAAATTTTAGAATTCCCTGTCTTGTTTTTAGGTGCGAAACCTTCAGATACACCTTCTTTTTATAACTTTATGAATTATGCCGATTTCGGATTAGGCACTTGGCAACCCAAAAATGGTTTTTTTGATGTAATTCAGTCCATGATAAAATTAGGAACCGAATTAGGAGTTACTTATCATACCAATTCAAACATTAAGGAAATTATCGTAGAAAACAATAAAGCTGTCGGAATTAAAATAAATAACGAAATTCTAAAATCAGATGTAGTACTTTCAGGAGCTGATTATCATCATACCGAAACCTTATTACCAAAAGAAAACAGACAATATTCTGAAACGTATTGGGACAAAAAAACGTTCGCGCCTTCTTCCCTATTATTTTATGTTGGGTTTGATAAAAAGCTAAAAAACGTTTGTCATCATAATTTATTTTTCGATTCTGATTTCGACAAACATGCTGTAGATATTTACGACAATCCAAAATGGCCAGAAGAGCCTTTGTTTTATGCTAACTTCACATCAATAACAAATAAACATACAGCGCCAGAAGGTTGCGAAAACGGCTTCTTTTTAGTGCCAATTGCGCCCGATTTAGAAGACAATGAAGCACTTAGAGAAATTTACTTTGAAAAAATAATTTCAAGATTTGAAGCCATCACTAAACAAGACATTCGTAAAAGCATTATCTTTAAGAAATCATTTTGTGTCAACGATTTTAAATCCGAATACAATTCATATAAAGGAAACGCATACGGAATGGCAAATACATTGTTACAAACTGCTGTTTTACGTCCGAATTTGAAAAGCAAAAAAGTTAAAAATTTATATTTCACGGGGCAATTAACTGTTCCGGGACCGGGAGTTCCACCAGCATTAATATCAGGGAAATTAGTCGCACAATTAATACAAAAATATCAATAAAATGAAGGCATTATTTGACACCGTTTCTTTCGCTTGTAGTGTAAATGTTACCAAAGCTTACAGCACCTCTTTTTCATCTGCTGTGAAAATGTTAGCGCCATCCATCCGACAAGATATTTACAACATTTATGGATTTGTTCGTTTTGCTGATGAAATTGTAGATAGTTTTCACGATTATGATAAAGAAGAATTATTCCGTAAATTTGAAATAGAATTAGATGATGCGATTAAAAACAAAATAAGTTTAAATCCGATTTTAAATTCGTTTCAACATACCGTAAACAGACACCATATCAAACGAGAATTAATTGATGCTTTTATGAAAAGTATGAAACTCGATTTGGAGAAACAAGAATACAAAACAACAAAAGAATATCACGAATATATTTACGGAAGCGCTGATGTTGTTGGTTTAATGTGTTTGATGGTTTTTGTAAATGGAGATGAAAAAAAATACAATGATTTGAAAGATTCTGCCATGAAATTAGGTTCTGCTTTTCAAAAAGTGAATTTTTTAAGAGATTTAAAAGCCGATTTTGAAGGTTTAAACCGAACCTATTTTCCAAATACCGATTTAACAAAGCTAACAGAATCTTCAAAAAAAGAAATCATTGAAGACATTGAAAATGATTTCAAATTGGCTTATGAAGGCATTTTACGTTTACCAATTGAAGCGAAATTCGGAGTATATACGGCTTACCGTTATTATAAAAGATTACTTACTCGTTTAAAAGCAACGCCTTCAGCAGAAATAAAAAACACCAGAATTAGAGTTCCAAATTACCAAAAAGCGGAACTTCTAGCGCGTTGTTATGTAAAATATAGATTAAATTTATTGTAAATTACGATCTACGATTTGGGATTTACGAAGTTGACAATTTAAATTAAAAAAATAAAATTATGTGGTTATATATTATAGTATTTATACTAACTTTTTTCGGAATGGAATTTATGGCGTGGTTTACGCACAAATACGTTATGCACGGCTTTTTGTGGAACTTACACGCCGATCATCACAAAAAAGATCACGATTCTTGGTTTGAAAGAAACGACACGTTTTTTGTATTTTATGCTGTTGTAAGTATGACGTTTTTCTTCTTATGGCAAAACGGAATTTTAGAAATTGGTTTAGCAATCGGATTAGGAATTTTCGCTTACGGATTAACTTATTTTTTAGTCCACGATATCTTCATTCATCAACGTTTTAAGTTATTTAGAAATGCTAATAACAAATATGCACGAGCTTTAAGAAGAGCGCACAAAATGCATCACAAACATTTAGGAAAAGGACAAGGAGAATGTTTCGGAATGTTGTTATTTCCTTTTAAACATTATAAAAATGCATAAAAAAAAGCTCCATTTGGAGCTTTTTTTATATAATCACTAATCACTTCTGATTAAGACTATTTCTCTATTTCTCTTAAGTTTTCCATTTTCTTATGTGCCAAGAAACCTTTGATGTCTTCAAAATGTTCTTTCTCGTTTGTTTCCGAATTCGGAAACTTTTGTAGTTAAACCTTAACATTCGAAAAGTTATTTAATTAAATTTGTTGTAAAGATTTGACACAATGTTACAAAACAAAATTTCTAGACAATTATTAATCATTAATATATTACTTGATAACCAAGACGGTATATCAAAAAACGAATTGGTTAGTTTTATTGAAAAGAAATTCGAATTATTAAACCAAAATTTTAAATATCTTGACTTAGCATTTAAACGAGATTTAAAAGAATTAAGAGAAGATTTTGGACTTGATATACCGTATTCGAAAAAACACAAAATTTATACTTTAAACGATTATACCATTAACGATTCAAGAATAGAACTTTTATTAAATTCATTTAAAATTTTTTCATCATTAGTAAATAGTTCAGGTTTGCCTGAATATATAATTCCTGAAAAAAGAAAATCAAATGGAATTGAAAATTTTTCGATTTTAACTGAAGCAATAAATAAAAAATCAATAATTGAATTTTATTATTTCAAATATGATATTAATGTAACGGAGACAAAAACTGTTAAACCATTTGCTTTAAAAGAAAGTAAAAACAGATGGTATTTGATTGGATTTTATGAAAACACACAAGAATTTAGAACTTTTGGCTTAGACAGAATTAATAACGTAACATTAACCGTTAGAACATACAAAAAATCGCCTTCAATTACGGAAATTAACGATTATTTTAGAGATTCTTTTGCAATGTTTACAGATGAAAAAACTGAGTTTGTAAAATTAGGTTTTGATATTCGTGATGGTAATTATATAAAATCGTATCCAATTCATACTTCTCAACAAATAAATTTTATTGAAAAAGAAAATCGATATGAAGTTACTTTAAATATAAAAATAACACTAGATTTTATAATGGAATTGTTGTCCAGAAGTTGGTCTATTGAAGTTATAGAACCTTTACACTTAAGAAAAAAATTAGCTTCTATTTTTCAAGAAGCTTTAAAAAGAAACAAATAAATTACAGAAAAAAATCTAATGGTTTATTAGAAATTGCAATTAGTTTGATTGCTTCATCACTGTTTTTAACACTATTTTCAAAATCTTTATTTTCAAAAGCAATTTTATGTTGTAAATTTAAATACTGTACTTGTTTTTTTATTGCTTGATTAATGGAATATTCAACATAATTATAACCTAATTTTGCTACAAAAGTTAATATTTCTTTTTTTAAACTAATATTTGTAGTTGAAATAGGTTCAGAATCATAAATTTCCATTATTTCATTATAAATATTTTCTTTTTCTTCTCTAATTATCTTTAACTCATTACGAAGTAATAATGATTTTTCGAATTGTTTTTCTTTTACAAGTTTATGTTTTTCAAAACGACATTTAGATTCTTGTGGAATTAATGCAATGTATTTATCCCTTTTTTCTTCAAATAATTCTATTGGTGTTTTCATAAATAAAATGCATTAATTAAGTTATCAATTTCTATATAATGTTCATTTAAATTCTTAAAATTATGAGTCGACTTTTCATCAATAATAACCTGGTTATTTTTAAAAATAAAAGAAGTCTCAGATAAATATTTTTTATGGTTTATTACTTCATCATTCTTTGAAAAAAGCAATAATGATTCCGAATGTTTTTCAATTTTTAATAAATATTGCAAAAGTTGATTTGGCATTAATCCAGAATCATAAACATCAGATATATCAAACAATGGATTAATAAAAACTAATTTAATAAAATTTGGTTTGCACATTTGACGTAATTGATAAGCTAAATTACAACCTGTAGAACTAGCAATTATACAAGTTTCATTAGATTTATCTGCTTCAATTTTATGTTTCCATTCATTTAGTTTTAAATGAATAGTATCATCAACTTTCCACGTTAAACATTCGATGTTTTGATATTTTTCTTTTAACTCTAAAAACTTGTATGATTTTTCAGAACCATACAAACCATGTATATAATATAATTTTGTTTCCATTATAAACTATCTAACAAATCATTTAATGCTTTTTTATTATTTACTATATTTTCTGTAACATAAGAAACAATATCTTCTGTTTTAGAAATAATCTTCAAACCCTTTTCAGTTCGATAATAGAAACTATTATCAATGTCATTATCATAAAAACAGGGCTTATTATAAAAAATTTTCACTTCTATAATTGGCACTAAAACATTGTTGATTTTCACAAAATGAATTTGCAAAAAATACTTATGATTCGGGAAATATGAAAAAATTTCTTTTTTAATTAACGTTGTAATAGAAGCAATTGATTTATTATCAAAAAATGGCTGAATTATTCCTTTATTAAAATTACATAAAAACACATTCCCGCCTTTTGAATTAAACAAACTTGCGATTTGAATTCGTATGTTATGATAATCTAAATCTGTAATAAAAGCTGATTTTTGTAAATTAATATTCTTTAATTCTTGATTAATATTATTCCTAAATATTTGTTTACTTTTTGTATTAATATCTGCAAATCTAAATTCAAAAGGAGTTTGCAAAGTAGTATAAACTAAATTTTGACCAAAACCTTTTTTTTGAGACTTTGAAATTAACTGCACTTCATCTTCTATTTTTGAAGTATCAATTTGCATATATTTATAATAACCATATTCTCTAATTAAAGATTTTTTTGTTGTTTCAATATCATTTTCAGATAAATTTTTTATAGCATAAATCAAAAATCTATCCTCTTTTTCATCTAAAATGTTCATATATAAAATTGGTTCTTTTACTACCATATACATTGCAATTCCGTCAATACCAACATTATTTTCTGCAAATGAAACTGTCGTGTTTTGAATATCATTAAGAGAAACTTCATTTTTAACTAATTTTTCATTTTCTCTAAAAAACAACTGTTTACCTTGTTGCAATAATTGCACATAATATTCTAAGTAGTCAAAAGCACGTTGTCTTGCAATTTCTGGATTAATATCTATAAAAGTATGCTCAATATAAGTAGAATCATTTTCTAATTTTCTTCCTTGAATTACATAATAAATAGCTGGCTGATTGATGTTATCTGTTGTCATAATTTATATTTTTTGTAAAGGTAATTCTACACAGTATCATTTTATGATATTTTAAAAACGGAATTTAAAAAAACCGCTTGAAAGCGGTTTTGAAATATTATCTATTATTTTTTTCTAAATTACTTTTTGCACACATTAATTGAAGTTCTAACTTATCTTTTAAAAACGTAAAATCTTCTTTTATTAAATTAATTTCGTCATCTAAAAGTAAATCACTGTCTATAATTTCATTACCAATTTTTGCAAGTTGTTTAATAGATTCTTTACCTGATTTAGTTATTCCCTTACTTTTTAACAGCTCAGTCAAATTATACAATCCGTTTAATTTGTCTTTAAAATCTAGTAAAAGTGATTTCATTGGAACAACATGATCAATAGCAATTTTCCTTAGTGTTGGAACACTTAAAATATCATATTGATTTTCGATTGCAAGTTCTGTATATACTAATCTATGCTTATTTTCTAATGTTTCAACATAAACTTTATCTTTTTTTATTGAAATTCCCTCAATATTCTTCAATAAAATAAATTCTCCTGAATTAGATGTAAATATTTTAATTTCTTCAATTTGATTTAAAATAAATTTATCAAAGAACACTTTATTTTCATTTTTCTGATAAAATATTTTCTTCAAAAATCTAATTGGAAAATAAACATCACCATAAAGTCTGTCTTGGGTAATCATTCGCATTTTGAAATTTGAAATTAATGAAACTTTATCAATTTCAAAATCAATAAATTCATTTTCATCTGTAATTTCTCTTATAACTAATCCTAAATCATCTGAGTTATTTTCACCTAGATTAATTTTTAAATCAATACATTCTGTCTTTTCAATTAAGTTTAATTTAGAAAACACCTCACTTGAAGTATAAATCGAACATAAATCAATATCAAACTTTAAAGAAATAAGGAATGATTTATACTCTGATAATCCTGACTTGTATTTACTTTTGTTTTCATTAATCGTTTTTTTATGAATAATTGATATGCATAAATTTAATAAATCTTCAATTTCATCTGAATTATTTGAATTTATAAAATGCTCTTCAATTTTACCAAAAAAATCAATTTTTAGATTATCATTTAAAGTATTTTTAATTGCTGATGAAACGTAACTTGCATAACTTTTTGCAGAACCAACAGTAAAACTTTCTTCATTAATTAAATAATTAATAAACTCTTTTCTTAAAAAGAAATTTGAAAATTCAATTTTTTCTTCTTTTAAAATTAACAATTCTGTTAAAAATCTCAAATAGTTATTTTTACTTAAAAGCGCATTGGGTATTCCGTTACCAAATTTTTTATTATATTGAACAAAGCCTTTAGCTTTAATTGCTAATTTTGACTTAATTATGTTGATTTTTAATTCAATTTCATTTGAATTATCTACATCAATTTCAAATGGATTAATTAAATAGTTACTATAAAACTCATTAGAAATTTCCTCTAACTTTTCTTCAAAAAGTAAAACATCATTTTTAAAATTATTTTTTAAATAGTTTGAATTTTTATTTTGGTTATTTATCACATACCAATGAATAAATTTTTTAATCATAAAATTTTCCATACTATTAATTTTATACAAACATAAACTTCCTTAACATCAAAACATGATGCTTAAAAAACTATTTCTCAATTTCTCTTAAGTTTTCCATTTTCTTATGTGCTAAGAAACCTTTGATGTCTTCAAAATGTTCTTTCACACGTTTGTTTCCGAATTCGAAAACTTTTGTGGCTAAACCATCTAGGAAATCACGGTCGTGAGAAACTAAGATTAATGTTCCATCAAAATCACGTAACGCATCTTTAATGATGTCTTTCGTTTTCATATCTAAGTGATTTGTTGGCTCATCCAGAATTAAAACATTTACAGGTTCTAACAAAAGTTTAATCATGGCTAAACGTGTTTTTTCTCCACCAGAAAGCACTTTTACTTTCTTTTGAATATCGTCACCTTTGAACATGAACGCTCCTAATAAATCTTTAATTTTCGTACGAACATCGCCAACAGCAATTTGATCAATCGTTTCAAAAATAGTCATGTCGCCATCTAATAATGAAGCCTGATTTTGAGCGAAATAACCAATTTGTGAATTGTGACCTACTTCTAATTTCCCGCCATCAAAATCAATTTCTTTCATGATTGCTTTAATCATTGTCGATTTTCCTTCTCCATTTTTACCTACGAAAGCCACTTTTTGTCCGCGTTCTATAACTAAATTGGCATCGTCAAAAACTACATGATCACCATATTTTTTTCTTAAACCTTCTACAACAACAGGATATTGTCCAGAACGTGGAGACGGTGGGAATTTTAATTTTAAGGCAGAAGTATCGACTTCATCGACTTCAATTGGAACAATTTTTTCCAACATTTTCACACGCGATTGTACGGATTCTGTTTTAGAAAAAGTTCCTCTAAAACGATCAATAAACGCCTGATTATCGGCAATAAATTTCTGTTGTTCGTCGTAGGCTTTTTGTTGGTGAATTCTTCTGTCTTTTCGCAATTCTAAATAATGAGAATACACCGCTTTATAATCGTAAATTCGTCCCATTGTCACTTCAATAGTACGATTGGTAATGTTATCAACGAAAGTTCTATCGTGAGAAATTACCATAACCGCTTTCGCTTGATTGATTAAGAAATCCTCTAACCACTGAATACTTTCAATATCCATGTGATTGGTTGGCTCATCTAATAAAATCAAATCTGGTTTTTTCAATAGGATTTTGGCCAATTCAATTCGCATTCTCCAACCACCAGAAAACTCAGATGTATTTCTAGTAAAGTCTTCACGTTCAAAACCTAAACCTTTTAAAACTTTTTCTACTTCCGCTTCATAATTTACTTCTTCAATAGAATAGAATTTTTCAGAAAGTTCCGAAACGCGTTCGATTAACTTCATATACTCGTCACTTTCGTAATCTGTACGAACTGTTAATTGCTCATTAATTTCGTCAATTTCTTTTTTCATATCTAAAACATCAGCAAAAGCTTTTGATGCTTCTTCCATAACGGTACAATCGTCTGAAGTCAATAAATGTTGAGGCAAATAAGCAATTACAGCATCTCCAGGTGCAGAAATTGTACCACGAGTTGCTTTGCTTTCTCCTGCCACAATTTTTAATAATGTCGATTTTCCCGCACCATTTTTACCCATAAGGGCAATTTTATCATTCTCATTAATAGCAAAAGTAACATCGCTAAAAAGTGTTGTTCCGCCAAATTCTACGGCAATATCGTTAACTGTAATCATTTTTTCTGTTTATAAGTTTATGCGTTTAGAAGGTTAAAAGGTTTTGTGTAAATGGTATTTACTATATACTTTTTACTTTGCTCTTTTTACTTGGCTCTTTTTACTTGGCTCTTTTTACTTGGCTCTTCACTAATTTACATATTCATTTTAAAATCCTCGATAGCATCGCGAACTTTCATAAAATCGTCTTCTTCAATAAATAATTCAACGATTGCTGCGCTTCCAGAATTTTGTTTGTTTTCACGTTGTGTAACAGTCACATTACCTTTTTCAATAACCGTTTGTAAATTTTTGGCAATGCTTTCTTTTCCAGAAAAAATTTTAATAAGTCCCATGTATATGTATTTGGATTTTCGAGGTGCAAAGATAGGATATTTTAAAAATTATTTAATATTAAAACAGAATAGAATAAAATTAATTACATTTGGTTTCTATAAAACAAATCATATGAAACATACACTACATTTTTTTTTAATCACTATTTTTTTATTATCTGGAATAAACTCTTTTGCGGAAAATAAATCTAATGATACTTATGCTTGTCCAACTGCTACTATTAGCTATGTAGGTACTCCGTTTTGTTCTTCTGACACAAGCATACAAAATGTAACTTTAACAGGAACTGATGCTTATTTAGGTGGCGTTTTTATTTCTACATCTGGATTAACATTAAACCCAACAACCGGAGCAATTACACCAAATACTAGTACACCTGGTGTGTATACCGTTTTATATACAATTGCAGCAAACGGAAGTTGCCCTGCTGTAAATGTCACAACATTAGTTACTGTTTTACCAAGTAATACTGTTACATCAGCTTCTTCATTTCCGGTATTGTGTATAAACACTTATTTGACAACAATTACACATTCAACAACAGGTGCAACAGGTATGGGAATTCCTACAGGATTACCAACTGGAGTAACGGCAAGTTGGTCTTCAAACACCATAACAATATCGGGTACCCCAACAGTTGCTGGTGTATTTAATTATAATATTCCTATTACTGGAGGTTGCGGAACGGTTAATGCTACAGGTACTATTGTTGTTTCAGCAAGTAATACTGTTTCAATTGCTTCATCTTTTCCAACATTGTGCATTAATACCCCTTTAACACCGATTACTCATACAACAACAGGAGCAACTGGAATTATACAGTCAGGATTACCAGTAGGAGTAACAGCTTCTTGGTCAGGAAATACAATAACTATTTCAGGTACACCAACAATGGCTGGCGTATTTAATTATACTATTTTCTCAACTGGAGGTTGCGGAGAGGTTAATGCTACAGGTACAATTATAGTTTCAAGTAATACTGTTTCAGTTGCTTCTTCTACACCAACATTATGCATTAATACACCTGTGACACCAATTACACATACTGTATCAGGTGCAACAGGTATGGGAGTATGTACTGGATTACCAGCGGGATTAACAGCATCTTGGTCTAGTGGTATGATAACAATAACAGGTACACCTGCATCAACTGGTGTATTTAATTATACGGTTCCTTTAACAGGAGGTTGCGGAACGGCTTATGCTACAGGTACAATTACTGTGGTTATGGGTCCAGGAAATGCCACAATTTCTGGAGGTACATCAATTTGCGCTGGAGGCTCAGCTAATTTGACAGTAACAAGTAATCCAGAAGTCGTTTTCACAATGACTGATGGTAGCAATTTATATACTTATACAATTGGTTCTTCTGGAATCATTGTTATTCCTGTTTCTCCAACAGTAACCACAACTTATACTTTAATCAGTGCAAATTTAAATAGTTGTTCAACTTCAGTTTCTGGACCCGAAAGCACAACCACTGTTACAGTTACTCCAACACCACAATTTATCACGCAAATTCCAGATATTATTATTTGTAATGGCGAAACATTGAATATTGCTTCACAATTAACAAGTACCTTACCAGGTACAACTTATACCTGGAATGCAACTGCATCTAATGTAAATATGGCTTCTATTAGTGGAAACCATACTAATATTGACCAAATTGTTAACTTAATTAATTCGTCAATAAACGGAACAATCAGCATATCAGTTATTCCTCAAATTGGGAGTTGTTATGGAACTCCGCAACAAATTTTAGTAACAGTAAAACCAATTCCGGTTATTACTTCAACGGTTGCTAATCATAACGTAATTTGTAATAATCAATTTGTGACAATTACAACAAATAGTTATCCATATGCAATGAATTACAATTGGCAAGTAAGTTCTGCAACAGGTGTTCAAATTGTTGGAGGAGTAACAAATGGAACTTCTACAACAGGAATTGTTAATGTGCAATTAGCTTTAATTAATTCATTAACAGCAGGTACTATAAGTTTTAACATAACACCAACAAATGGAAACTGTATTGGAGCAACTATTACAAATGCCGTAACAATTACTGTAAATCCAACGCCAGGAGCACCAATTAGTTTACCATCATATAATATATGTAGTGGAGAAACGGCCAATTTAATCATTGCTACTTCCCCAAATATTGCAGGAACAACATTAGAATGGACGGTAACTGATTTTCAAAATGTAAGTGGATTTTCAAATGGAACTGGTGTATCACCACTTTCTATAAACGATGTATTATACAACACTTCAAATGTTCAAGGATATGTAAAATATAGTGTAACTACTAAATTAGGAAATTGCGAAGGAGGGACAACTGATTATATCGTACATGTTAACCCTTTACCAAACACTTCAGCATTAACAGATGGGGAAATTACAGTTGATGAGAATGGAAATTTAATTCCATATGTATTAGACACAGGATTAGACACTTTTAATTATACTTTTGAATGGTATTTAAACAATACAATTATACCAAATGCAACTTCTAATACGTATACCGCTACAGAAGAAGGTAATTATTCTGTAAATGTATTTAATATGGTTACAAATTGTTCAGGTGTTACTTATGCTTTAGTTACTGAAAACCTAGTTAATGATAACGGAAGTGTAGATTTAGTTATGTTTCCGAATCCATCATTTGACAACATAAACTTTAGTTATAATAACAAAGTTATGTCGGTTCAAATTTCAAACCAAATGGGTCAGACTGTTTTATATAAAGATCTTAATACAAAAACTGGAACTATTGATTTGTCCGATTTAAATACAGGTATTTATAACATTGTATTTGAAACAGAAAGCGGAATAGTAAATCAAAGAATCATCAAACAATAAAGAGATACAAATAGTAAGAATAAAAAAAACTCAAACTGTAAGGTTTGAGTTTTTTTATTTTGAGTAATATTTTATAATTTAATCTTCCATTTCGAAGAATAATGGCTCAATCATTGTTCTATCAGCTACAGCTTCAACTCTATCTGAAATTTTATTACAAAAAATCAAACGTTGTGATTTAGAAATACTTTCAGAAATTCTGTTTGTTTTTGCATCTAATCGAAGTTTAAACAAAATATCTGCATCATCAACTACATACATAAGTAATCTATTTACGTCAAAACCGGCAGTTGCAAACATTAAATCTAAACGATTAGGCGTTCCGATTAAAACATCAATTCCTAAAGAAATTTGATTTTTATCCCAATCCATATCACCTTTATCATGTGCGCCATACACTCGTAATTGCGTGTAACGGTTATATTTTTTGAACATTTCAACCATTTCCAAAACCTTCTCTTTAGTTTCGACAATAATTAATGCTCTTGGCGATTCCATAAATTGTTTTTCCAAACGTTGAATCACATTTAAAACAATTGTAGTTGATTTTCCTGATTTTTTTCCAGATTGAATTACTGCATCAGCACCACTTTTAATAGTTGAAAAAGTTTCTTGTTGCATTTCGTTGGCTTCAATTAAACCGTTTTCAATTAATGCTTCCTGTAAAAGTGGGTTTATTTTTTTTAATTGCATTTTGTTTTTTTATTTCGAAGAAATTCTCTAAAGTGTCCGCAAAGATACATAAAGATTTCATATTAACATTTGTCAACCTGAACTTGTTTCAGGTTCTACAAATATCAATTTCATAAGATTCTGAAACAAGTTCAGAATGACAAGATATTTCTCTTTGTAATCTTATTATTATTTAGAAGCAAATAAATTCACATCTGATTCTGAAATTTCATGGTTTCCTAAAATGATTAAACGTTCCACTACGTTTCTTAATTCGCGGATATTTCCTGTCCAATCGTATTCTTGTAATAACTTTATCGCTTCTTTTGAAAACGTTTTTTTAGCATTTCCTTGTTCTTCAGAAATTTTAGTTGTGAAGTGTTCAATTAACATTGGAATATCATCTCGTCTATCATTTAAAGCTGGAACTTTAATTAAAATTACGGCTAATCTGTGATATAAATCTTCTCTAAAACGACCTTCGGCAATTTCCAATTTCAAATCTTTATTCGTTGCCGCAATGACACGAACATCGACTTTAATATCTTTATCCGCACCAACTCTTTGAATTAAATTTTCTTGTAAAGCACGTAATACTTTGGCTTGCGCCGACAAACTCATATCGCCAATTTCATCTAAGAAAATAGTTCCACCGTTGGCAGCTTCAAATTTTCCTGCTCTGTCTTTCACGGCAGAAGTAAACGCTCCTTTTACGTGTCCGAATAATTCACTTTCAATTAATTCTGATGGAATCGCAGCACAATTGACTTCAATAATAGCTTGGTGCGCACGATTACTATTTTCATGTAATTGGTGAGCAACTAATTCTTTACCCGTTCCGTTTGGACCTGTAATTAAAACTCTAGCATCGGTTTGTGCTACTTTTTCAATCATAGTTTTAATATGAGAAATGGCATCGCTCTCGCCTATCATTTCGTAGTTTTTAGAAACTTTTTTCTTAAGAATTTTATTTTCTACTACTAATTGTTTTTTATCTAAAGCATTTCGAACCGTGTTTAACAAACGATTTAAATCTGGTGGTTTCGAAATATAATCAAAAGCACCTAAACGCATAGTGTTCACAGCAGTTTCTAAATCACCATGACCAGAAATCATCACCATTGGAATTTCAGGTTTGATTTTTTTGATGGCTTCTAAGACTTCCACTCCGTCCATTTTTGGCATTTTGATATCGCACAAAATTAAATCGAAATCTTCGTTTTTAACCATTTCAACACCTTTCAATCCGTCTTCGGCTTCTTGCACCAAATACGTTTCACTTTCTTCCGATAATATTTTATTTAAAACGCGTCTAATTGGCGCTTCGTCTTCTATGATAAGGATTTTACTCATTCGTTTTTTGGGTTAAAAGTTTAATGGGTTAAAAGTTTAAAAGGGTTTGCGAAATATCTTCTAAACTTTTAAACTAAAACCTTTTAAACTATTTTTAATATTTCAACCATTTATACAATTCTTTCCAAGTTGGTTTTTTTCCATACATTAAAATACCTACTCGGTAAATTTTGCTGGCAAACCAAACTACACCAACAAATGTACCAAATAATATGACCAATGAAACAATAATTTGCCAAGTTGGTACACCAAACGGAATTCGCATTAGCATTACAATTGGTGAAGTAAATGGAATCATAGAGAAAATCGTAGCTATATTTCCGTGTGGATCACTGGCAACAGTGAAAAACCCAATATAAACGCCCAACATTAAAGGCATAATAATTGGCAATAAAAATTGTTGTGAATCTGTTTCGTTATCAACAGCCGCACCAATAGCGGCGTATAATGAACTGTATAAGAAATAACCACCAATAAAATAGAAAATAAATGAAATGATGATTGTTGCTATTGGTAGATTTCCTAATTCATCTAAATACAAAGGTAATTTTGCCATTAAACCACTATTTTCAGCGGCTAATTTTACAGCTTCTGGATTGGTTGTCGCCATTGTACTTGCAGCGGTTTCGCCTCCAAAAAAGGTGGAAACAATAAAGAAAATTGAAGTTCCAACTATGGCCCAAATGGTAAATTGTAAAATTCCAGCTAATGAATTTCCAATAATTTTTCCCATCATTAACTGAAACGGTTTTACGGATGAAATAACAATTTCGATAATTCTATTCGTTTTTTCTTCAATAACACTTCGCATTACAAAATTTCCGTAAATGATAATGAACATCATAATTAAATAGCCAAAAAGAAAACCTAATCCGATTTTAATTTCATTAATTCCTTTTAAACTGACATCTCCAGAATATTTACTCAATTTTAATGACGATTCAACTTTTGCTTTTTCAATTTTAAAAATGTCTAAATTATTCGTTTTGAAATTATCTTGAGTTAAGATAGAATCTACTTTATTTTCGACATTTATTATAAATTCGGCACTAGCACTTTCGTCTGAAATAAATTCTACTTTCGATTTTAAATCCTGAATAGTGGCTGTTTTTGGAATAAACAATAAACCTTCATAGCTTTTACTTGCTGTATCTTTAGCCACATTGAAAGGCATCGCAGACAAATCTGTATAAGCGGTTTCTTTATCCGATTTTAAGCTACTTTTTAAAATATTACCTTGGTCGTAAATCGCAATTTTAGTCGCTTCATCTTTATTAATGCTAGATAAATAGCCAATTAAAAACGACATTCCTAAGAAAATAAGTGGACTTAAAAAAGTCATTACGATAAAAGATTTGTTGCGCACTTTGGCAATAAATTCTCTTTGTATGATTAATAGTAATTTGTTCATTATGTTTTTTGTTTCAAGTTTAAAGTTGTTTTGGTTTCAAATTATAAAAATTGTAAAGCAACTTATATTTATTTTAGTTCTCGATACAATTTTCGTTTCTCGTTCTCAAAAAACGAGAAACAAAAATCACTCGAAGTGACGAATCTATTTATATTGATTTTTCTATTGCAATTGTTATTAACTAACAGTTTGAATAAAAATATCGTTTACACTTGGAATTTTTTCTGCGAAATGTGTTACTTGTCCGTTTTGAGATAAAATAGACAATAATTCATTTGTAGTATGATTTCCTAATTGCACTTCTAGTTTTAAATCGTCATTCAATGATTTGAAGTCGGTTTGCCCGATAGTGAACTTTTGAGTCAACTGATACATTAAGCCTTCTACATTTTGAGTCATTACCCCAACTTGGAATGTATTTGTTCTGAATTCGCGTTTTACATCTTCTAATCTTCCTTCGATTAATTTGTTCGATTTATGAATTAAAGCGATGTAATCGCACATTTCTTCTACACTTTCCATTCGGTGTGTAGAAAATATAATCGACGTTCCTTTTTTATTTAATTCGATAATTTCATCCTTAATTAAATTCGCATTTACAGGATCAAAACCCGAAAAAGGTTCGTCTAAAATTAATAATTTCGGATTGTGAAGTACGGTGACAATAAATTGTACTTTTTGCGCCATACCTTTAGAAAGTTCTTGTAGTTTTTTGTCCCACCACGTTTCAATTTCAAACTTTTCGAACCAATATTTTAGCTGTTTTTTAGCTTCTTGTTTGCTCATTCCTTTCAGTTGAGCCAAGTATAAACATTGTTCTCCAACACGCATCGATTTATATAAACCGCGTTCTTCTGGCATGTAGCCAATCATTGAAATGTGATTTGGATTTAATTTTTCACCATTTAAAATAATTTCACCAGCATCTGGCAAAGTAATTTGATTGATGATACGAATTAATGAGGTTTTTCCTGCTCCATTTGGTCCTAATAAACCATAAATACTGCCTTCAGGAACATTTAATGAAACGGAATTTAGCGCGGTATAATCGCCATATTGTTTCACTACATTTTTAACTTCTAAAATATTATTCATTGTATAGTATTTCTTTTCAATATGTTGATATTATTTTTTCTTTATTGGTCATATGTAATTCGCATATCAAAATTTGTTTTTTTTATAACCTATTTAAGTAATGCTCATTTCTAAATTAGTATAGAATATAGGCTTTTCGTTACAAAAAAACTTCCGAAATTATGTAACAAACAAAGATATGCTAAAAAATAAATCCCATCCTTACTTTAAAAAATTAGGATGGGAAAAATTGCTATGAAAAAGATCTCAGTTTCCTTAAAAAACTGAATATCAAATGTATGAAATATTTTTTATTTATGAGAACATATCTTTCACTTTTTCAAAAAATGATTTATCTGACTTTTCCGGATTTGGAATAAAGTTTTCGTCTTCAATCATTTTTTCGAAAAATTGTTTTTGTTCTTTGTTTAAGGTTTTAGGTGTCCAAACATTTACGTGAACTAGTAAGTCACCATTTCCGTAACTATTTAAACTTGGAATTCCTTTTCCTTTTAATCGAAGAATTTTTCCAGATTGGATACCTTCTTCTAATTTAATACGAACTTTTCCTGAAACAGTTTCTATTTCTTTTGAAATTCCTAAAGCAGCTTCTGGGAAACTCACATATAAATCGTAATGTAAATTTTCACCTTCACGCTTTAAAAACTCATGTTCAATTTCTTCAATAGCTACAATTAAATCTCCTGGAATACTGTTTTTTCCTGGCGCATCGTTTCCTTTTCCAGAAACTTTCAATTGCATACCATCAACAACTCCAGCAGGAATTTTAATTGAAACGGTATCGTCATCTGTAATAAAACCTTGACTATCAGCATTGGCAGGTTTACTGTCAATCATTTGACCTGCTCCACCACAATTAGGACAAGTTGCTGCAGTTTGCATACGACCTAAAATAGTGTTTGTCACACGCATTACTTGACCTTGACCATTACATGTAGAACACGTTCTATAAGTTACACTAGCTGCTTGAACTTTACGTTTAACTTTTACTTTTTTCTCAACACCATTGGCAATTTCTTCTAAAGTAAGTTTTACTTTAATTCGCAAATTACTTCCTTTCATTCTGCGTTGACCTCCGCCTCCGCCTCCGCCAAATCCGCCGAAACCACCACCGAAAATATCTCCAAATTGACTGAAAATATCATCCATATTCATGTGATGCCCACCGCCAAAACCACCATTACCATCAAAGGCTTGGTGACCATATTGGTCGTATTTAGCTTTTTTATTTGGATCACTTAAAACTTCATAGGCTTCTGCACAGGTTTTAAAGTTTTCTTCAGCAGTTTCATCACCCGGATTTTTATCTGGATGATATTTAATTGCTTTTTTTCGGTAAGCTTTTTTTATTTCTTCAGGAGAAGCATTTCTTGCTATTCCTAATACTTCGTAAAAATCTTTTTTACTCATTTTTTTTAGTTTCAGGTTTCAAGTTATTTTTGTTTCAGGTTATGCCAAACTTGAAACTTAAAACTTGAAACAAAATTAATTACCTAAGATTACTTTTGGAAAACGAATAATTTTGTCTCCTAATTTGTAACCTTTTTCAATTACATCAACAATTTTCCCTTTTAATTTAGGAGTTGGAGCTGGAATTTGAGTAATAGCTTCAGCAAAATCTGCATCAAATGCATCACCTGCTTTTATTTCAACAACTTCTAATCCTTTTGACATTAAAGTTGATTTTAATTTTTCATGAATTAATTCTACTCCTTTTACCAAAGCTTCATCTTCTGATTGAGACACTTGAGCCCAAGCTCTATCGAAATCATCTAATACTGGTAACATAGATTGTAAAATTTCTTGTCCAGCTGTTTTAAACAATTCAACACGTTCTTTTGAAGTTCTTTTTTTGTAATTTTCAAATTCTGCGTAAAGTCTTATGAATTTATCTTTTTGTTCTTGCAATTGCTCTTCAACTGACACTTCTGGTTCATTATTTTCTTGAACATCTTGGTTTTCTACCACATTTTCATCCTGAATGATTTCCTTTTCGATGTTTTCAGTATTTTCTTGACTCATGATTGTATATTTTATTTTCAAATTGAGATTGCAAAAGTGTTGCCATTCTTTAATTTATGACACATTGTCAGTATATTATTTTTTAATTTAAGGCGTTTTGGAAGAAATTTTAATATTTCTTTAAGAGTTTCTTCTAAATCAATTACATAAATTTGGAGAAGTAAATCATAATTTATTTCATCTTAAATTATATAACTAAAAAGTGTTACGTTAAATGAAACGTAACACTTTTTTATTTTAGCCTATTTTACTATTATTTTAGCAGATTTTGCAACGATTTATTCAACGATGCAAAATGAAATTGAAAACCAGCATCTAATATTTTTCTACAACTTACGTTTTGACTACTTGTTAAAATAATATGCATTTCACCTAAAATCAAATTCAACATAAATTTTGGCACATTTGGCAGAAACAAAGGTTTTTCTATCGTTTTGGCGATAGCTTTTGTCAATTCTTCATTGCTTATTGGATAGGGAGAAACGGCATTGTAAACACCTTTTAAATCAGTATCTAAAATAAATTTAAAAATACTAACCAAATCATCAACATGAATCCAAGAAACATATTGTTTTCCAGATGACAAAACAGCTCCAAAACCATATCTTACCGGTTTAGTCATTTCAACTAGTGCGCCAGATTCTTTTGCAAAAACAACACCAATTCTGACAATTGAAACCTTAATTGATAAATTTCTAAATTGATTGGCACTTTGTTCCCATAGTTCTGTAACTTCACCTAAAAACGATTGGTCAATTTGTGTATTGTTTTCATGATACACATAATTTAAATCGTTTGGATAAATACCAACTGCAGAAGCCGAAATAAATCGTTCTACTTTATTTGGAATATTTTTAAGCGTTTCGAAAATTAAATTCGCACCTTCTACTCGACTTTCAATAATTTCTTTTTTGTAGGCTTTTGTCCATTTTTTTGAAATAGAAGCTCCGGCTAAATGTATAATTACGGAAACATCTTCAAATGCTTTGGTATCAATTTCACCCGTAGATGGATTCCAATAAAAGCCTTTGTAATTAAGATTGTCTTTTAATTTCGATTTAGAAGTAGATAAGTAATGTATTACATGATTGTCTGTATGAAGCAAGGCAACTAGTTTATTACCTACCAATCCAGTAGCACCTGTTATTAATACGTTCATTTCTATAAGATTTAGTATACAAATTTACAACATGCTGACTGTTAACAATAAACATTAACTAAGATTAACTTACATTAACAAATGTTTATTTTCTAACTCTCGCTTTTAACGTCCATTCAAATTGCATTTCTGATACTTGTTCCCCTTTTTCATTTACGCCAATAGATGTTAACCAAACTGTTTGTCCTTCATTTGTATCAATAGCTTTTTGAATCACTTCTGCAATTAAATCCCCTTGATTACAAGTGAAAGTGATTCTTCCAGTAGCCTTTTTTGTAAAAACTGCTTTGTTTTGAGCCACTAACATAGAAATGTCTTTTCCACTTTCTTTGATACGATACATCACTAAAGCTCCAGTGGTAAACTCCGCAGCCATTGCTTGAACCGCAAAATACATGGATTTAAAAGGATTCTGATTGAACCAACCATGTTTAACTGTTGTTTGACATATTTCAGGTGAAATTGACTTTACTCTCACGCCACTCCAAAAAGCAGAAGGTAATTTAAAAAACGTAAAAGTGTTTAGTTTAATCGGTGTGAACTCCATAATTACTTATATTTTTTGTAAAAATAACAAAAAATACTATGCATTCATAATAAATTTTAAATGTTAAAAAAATGTTAAATATCAGTACTATGCGATACAAGGTAACTGCTTTTAGATATATATTTGCATAAGAAAATAACATACTTACTATAGTACTATTTTCAAATCATCAAGTTTCAATCATCAAATCAAAAAACGAAATCCTGACGTTTTCAGGACTAACAAAAAAATGAGCAACAAATGAACATTGAAAACACAAAAGCACAAATGCGTAAAGGTGTTTTAGAGTTCTGCATCTTATCTGTATTAAAAGAAAAAGACGCTTACACATCTGAAATTTTAGACACTTTAAAAACCGCTAAATTGCTTGTAGTTGAAGGAACGGTTTATCCTTTACTAACAAGATTAAAAAACGATAACTTATTAAATTATCGTTGGGAAGAATCAACTTCTGGACCACCAAGAAAATATTATGGTTTAACAGATGAAGGGAAAGAATTTTTAAAAGAATTAAACAACACTTGGAGCGAATTATCTGGTGCTGTAAACACAATAACTAATCAAAACTAACAGGTCATGAACAAAACAACAAGTATAAATTTAGGAGGATATTTTTTTCATATAGATGAAGATGCCTTTAAAAAATTAAGCAATTACTTTGATGCGGTTAGAAGATCATTGTCTCCAGACGGTAGAGAAGAAATTATTAAGGATATAGAAAGTAGAATTTCTGAAATTTTTACAGAAAAACTAGGGACTACGAAACAAGTAATTGGTTTGAAAGAAGTAGACGATGTTATTGCTATTATGGGACAACCTGAAGACTATAAAATTGAAGACGAAACTCCAAAAAACGAATATTATTCAAGTTATTCTAACTCAGGTGCTTCAACTAAGAAATTATACAGAGATAAAGAAAATTCTTTATTAGGTGGTGTTATGTCTGGATTAGGTCATTATTTTGGAGTAGATCCATTATGGTTAAGAATAATAATGGTGATCTTATTCTTCGGATTTGGAACTGGTTTAGTGTTGTATTTAATCTTATGGATTTTAGTACCTGAAGCTATTACAACTTCTCAAAAATTAGAAATGAGAGGAGAGCCGATTACAATTTCAAATATTGAGAAAAAAGTAAAAGAAGGGTTTAGTGAAATTTCAGATAAATTCTCCAACTTAGATCACGACAAGATTGCTGCCAATGCGAAATATGGAGCAGAAAGAGTAGGTTCTACATTAAGTGACATTATTGTAACCTTATTCAAAGCTTTCGGAAAAGTACTTGGATTTTTTATCTTACTTTTCGCAACAGTTTCATTTTTAGGAGTAGTAATCGGATCAATCGTTTTATTATTTACGTCAACATTACCAGAAATAATGTTACATGACAATTTTCATACACCATTTAATTTTGATATTCCACTTTGGGCACAAGGCTTATTTGTATTATTTACAATAGGAATTCCATTATTTTTCTTTGTATTAGTTGGTTTAAGATTATTAATTCCGAACACCAAATCAATTGGAAATTATGCAAAATACACTTTATTGGCACTTTGGTTATTTTCAATCGTGGCTTTAGGATTTGTAGGTGCAAATTATGCAACGGAAATAAGTCATGATGGAAAAGTTTCTAAAAAAGAATTACTTCCAATTGTAGCAACTGACACACTTGAAGTTAAATTTGCAACTAATGATTTCTTCTCAAAAAGTAATCATGACAATTCAGGTTTAAGAATTACTCAAGATTCAGCGAAACATGATATAATTTACTCTAACAATGTAAACTTTCATTTAAAATATACAGATAAAAAACAACCTTATGTTATTGTAGAAAAAACGGCTCAAGGTAAAAATTTCGATGAAGCAAATAAAAGAGCGGAAAAAATCAAATACAACTTCAAATTTGTGGGTAAACAATTGCTTTTAGATAATTATTTCTTAACGGATGTTGAAAATAAATTTAGAGGTCAAGAAGTAGATATTTACTTATACATGCCTGAAGGAATGGTATATTATCCAAACAAAAATGTTGAAAGATATTTAAGCGGACATAACTCTGATTATGATTACGGATACGGACCAGAAGGCTTCAGATACAAAGTTACTGAAAATGAGCTAAAATGTTTAGATTGTCCAATTGACACGGATAATGAGGACGAAGAAACTCATATTGAAAATGTTTCTGGAGAAATAATTGGAGATAATAGAGTGGAAACTACTAAAATTGAAAACGATAGTATTGAAAAAGTTTCTGTTAAAGTAAATGGAAAAGAGATTATTAACACGGAAGTGAGAAAATCAAAAAATTAATTTTTTAACAAAACTTTATACTTTTGTTAAATGAGAGTTGAGAAAATTTTAATAATTTTACAACACTAAAAATCGAAAACACTAAACTAAATAATTATGATACAATTTGTAATAAAAGTAATTGATGTTGCTGTACAACTAGTGATTCAATTTATAGAAAGCATATTTTAGTAATAAATAACAAAACATATTTTCTGTAGGATTTCCTATAAATTCTACTTGCATATCATATAAATCCCGATTTTTTCGGGATTTTTTTTAATATATTTGCCTATCAAAATAAAAAACATAAAAATGACAAAAAAATTCACAATCATCGTTATCGCATTGTTTAGCTTCACTATTGCCTCAGCTCAAGTTAAATTAGAAAAAATAAAAGGTTCAAAAATTGTTACTATTTCAGTAAAAGAAGTTGAGTCATTCGAAAATGTTGAAATTGAAGAATTTTTAGATGTGTATTTTGTAAAATCAGAAAAACAATCAATTGAAATTGAAGCTGACGATAATTTACACGACATTATTAGTTATAATGTTTTGGGAAATACGTTAAAACTAACAGCTTTAAAACAACCTACTGGCGAAAAAAAGGTAGCGATTAGAGTAAATTATACCGATAGTTTAAAAACAATTGTAGCCCGTCACGATAGTAAGATTAATGCTATTGCTGATATTAATTTAGAAAACATTACCATTAAAAATTTCGATAGATCACAATCTTTTTTAAACATAAGATCTACGAATTTTACATTAATAATGACAGATAAATCGAAAGCAGAAATTAATGTTAAATCGGATAAAACTTTTCTTGAATTAAGTAAAGATGCAAAAGTAAAAGGCTTAATTGCTTCGCCAGAAGCTAAAATCGATTTGTACCAAAAAGCGGAAGCTGAAATTGAAGGCGATGCGCAAATTGCTAAAATCAGATTAGACAATAATTCAAGTTTAATTGCGAAAAAGTTCACTGTAAAAGATATGGAATTAGTCGCAGAAAGCTACACAAAATGTTCTGTAAACGCTCAAAAATCAATTGAAATTTCAGCATCAGGGAAAACAGAAATCGATTTATTAGGCGAACCTAAAGTAGATTTAAAAGTCTTTACAAATAGTGCTATTTTAGCTAAGAAAGAGAAGTAATATAATGAAGAAAGATATTATAATTCCAGAAGTGGAAAACGTATATATTGTAGCCATTAAAGAATGGAATGAAGATTTTGGAGAAAATTCTTGGTATGCCTACATCTTAAATAATAGTTCAGAAAAATTAGAAATGGCCATGGTGGTTTCTAATGCAGAAGGAATTATTAATAACGAAGAAAGAAAAACCGGAAGTTTCCGTCACGCTTTTGCAGAAGTTTTACCAGAATCTGCCATAAAAGTTGAATTATTAGAAAACAACGTGCTACAATTGAACAATCATTTCATGTTAACGTATTTTCTAAACGGAAAATTATACGATAAAAAATTTACTTTTGAAGCCAATTCATTAACTGACGAAAATACTACCGAATTACTTAAAATCAAAAGATTTGGAATAATTGGTAAATAAAAATATTTTCCTATTACGCGATTTTTCTACACCAACCCCTTAAAATCTTTCGGAGTCAAATTGGTATATTTTTTAAAAACTTTCGTGAAATAAGAATAATTTTCAAATCCTAATTCGTTTGCCACTTCGCCAATTGTCATGGTATTAGCGGACAATAAACGCTTACTTTCTAAAATAATTTTGTTATAAATAAATTCAGTTAGCGTACAATCTAATACATTTTTGCAAATTCGGTTCAAATGTTTCAAACTCATATTCATTTTATCCGCATAAAAAGAAGGCAATTTTTCAGTCTTAAAATACTGGTTCACTAATTGTTCCAATTCCTGAATTTTTACGTTATACGAATGCAAATTATGATCTTGCTGGGATTCATAAATTCTAGCTAATTCAATATGAATGATATCTAAAAGGTTTAATAATTTCTCTGTTTTTTTGAATTCATTTTTGTGATTTTCTTCCAATATCAAATCAAAATAAGTAGAAATTTCTTGGGTTTGAAAATCGTTTAAAATCATTTCTGGCGAATTTTTCGAATCTCGATAAAACGAATAATTTTCAATTTGTTTCGAACCAAAATACACATTGTACACTTCTTGAGAATAAAACGCAATATAACCATCTATATCTTCGGAAAGTTGCCAACTATGTATTTGTCCAGGTTTCAATACAAACAAAGAATTCGGTTGAATAGCATATGTATTAAAATCGACCGTATGAAGTCCGGTACCATTCGTAAAAAGCATCAATAAATAGAAATTATGACTGTGCGAATTTTCAATAAAATCGTGATCAATTAAATGCGATTTGAAATCATTGAAATACAAATCGTTTTCTTCAGAATGACAATTGAATTTTTTTATTTGATAAACAGGCAATTTTTTCATCTACTCTAATGTCTTAATAATACCATTTTTAGCGAATATACGACAATTTTAAAACATGTTAATGTCTTAATTTTGCATAAAAATAATTGATTATGTTACAAATTATCAAACACATATTGAATAATGATTGTCCAAATTGTTATAAAGGAAAAGTATTTAGAGATAAAAGTTTTTTCTTCAGTATTGGTTTTCCAAAAATGAACGAATATTGTAGTCATTGCAACAAGAAATTTGAAAAAGAACCTGGCTTTTTCTTCGGTTCAATGTTTGTTAGTTATGGTTTAGGTGTTGGAGAAGCTATAATTACGTACGTCATCGCACATCAATTTTTTGAAAAAACAATCGATTTAAGAATGATACCAATTATTGCTGTTGTGATTTTATTGTTGTCATCTTTCAACCTAAGATTGTCAAGAATGATTTGGATTTATATTTTCAAAAACTATTCGAATTAATATTTAAAAAATTATATCATTAGATTTTATGGGAATTTTCGTCAGTTCGAGTGTTCCTTTGAAGCATGAATTGGAATGTATCGAGAACAAGTAAAATTATAGGTTCTCGATACATTTTTTGTTACGTTTCACTACACAAAAAACACTCAAACTGACGTTGGAAATAAAATCACGGGTTTGAAATTATTTTCAAATCAATCGAGAAAAAATATATTTTTATTGTTTTTCAATAAATTTTTATTGATATTTGCATCATCAACTTTTAATATTTAAAATTATGGAAATTAAAATTAGTTCGAAGCAAATGCTTATGGTGTTAAGAATTCTTTGTTGGATTATCTTTATTGGACTTTGTATTGAAGCCGGTGGAATTCTATTCAATCTTTTTTATACCTTACTTTATAATCCAATTGGAGCAGGTTTTTTCTGGAATCAAATCGACTTTTCATCTTTGTACCAATTTGACAAAGGTCATTTTATTGTTGTAACTTCAATCATGAGTATAGTGTCTATTCTAAAAGCCTTGATGTTTTACTTGATTATTAGAATTATTGAAAACAAAGAACTTTCCATAACTTCACCATTTAATCATTCCGTGAGAAAATTTATTTTATTAGAAGCATTTATCTCTTTTGGGATAGGTTTTTTCTCTAATTATGGTTTGAATTATACAGAATGGTTAGCGAATCAAAATATAAAAATGCCTACTATTCATTTATTAAAAATTGCTGGTGGAGATGTTTGGTTATTTATGGGTGTGATTTTATTTGTGATTGCCTTTATTTTCAAAAGAGGCATTGAATTGCAAGAAGAACTAGATTTAACCGTATAATTATGGCTATAGTTGTAAACTTAGACGTGATGATGGCAAAGCGAAAAATGTCGTTAAATGAACTTTCAGAAAAAGTCGATTTGACATTAGCGAATTTGTCCATCTTAAAAACAGGAAAAGCAAAAGCCATTCGTTTTAGTACGTTGGAAGCGATTTGCAAAGTATTAGATTGTCAGCCTGGAGATATTTTGGAATATACTGAGTAATCTAGTTATTTTCAACAGAAAAGGTTCTTGATACATTTTTTTGGTATCTCATTTTGGAATGAGACACCAAAATACCACTCGAACTGACGGCAAAATAACTATTTAAAACAATAGGTTATTTAACATAAAAAAATCCCGAAACTTCAACAGAATCGGGATTTTGCATTTTTATAAAAACTTACTTATTTTATATATGTAAATTTTATTTTTTATAGGTCATATATGAATAGCTTTTATTTTGGTATTTGCTTACGCAAACTTTTTTATTGCTATTTCTTATTTACGAAATTCAAAATAGGTTTAAGTTGTTCCATATCGATATTTGATTTTTGTAAGATGCTGAAAAACTGCATTGCATCTTCCGGCTTCATGTTATCACCTAAAACACGAATTACAGTAAAACCTAAATCTTTCTGATTTCCGAATAAAACCAATTCGTCAATTTCTTTATTATCGCCAACTAACATAATAGAAGCGTTATGCCCTACTCCATTTAATTTAATCAAAGGTTGAAAAGTCGTATCTTTTAAAATCTCTTTTACTTCTTTGATTTCTTTTGAATACTGCGCGTTGTTTTTATCGTCTTTTTTGAAAGCTAATACATTTACTTTATCAAAAGAAGCCAAAGCTTTTTTCTCAGAAGCTGATAATTTACTTTCGTTCACATTTAAAATCGATGAAGAAATATCCATAGACATAAACTCCTTTTTCTCGCCACTTTTTACAAAGTATTTTTGCAAAGAAGGTTCATCGTCTTTACAACTCATCATTACTACAACTAAAGCAATACCAATTAATTTTTTCATGATGTTTTATTTTGAAATTTTACTTAAAATATCTGCTCCAGGAATGTTTAATTTCTTTACGATTAAAGCAATCTCGCTTAATGGAAAATCACCTTTAATAGATAAAACAGAAGTTTTCACACCGTTGAAATTTCCATTTACCACAACTAAAACTTCTTTAACATTTGCTTGATTCGTATCCGTTTTACCATAAATTTTAATTACATTTCCTTCTTGAGTAGTAGTAGAAATAGCTTCTAACGGATTTCCTTTTAAATAAGTCGCTACAGCTCCATTTAAATCACCACTCAATTTTGGTTGCGACGTATAAACCGCTTGTAAATTGTCTAATTTTTTAAGCAAGTTCATATATTGTTGCATTTCTTTGTCTTTTGCATCAACTTTCACTTTGCTCATCATTTCGAACATTTTTTTCGAAACTACAATGCTTTCTACACCTTCTTTATCTTCTAATTTATCAAAAGCATTTTGAGAAAACGCCAAAGATGAAACTAACAATGCTACGTAAACGATAATTTTTTTCATTTTTAAATAATTTTATATTTATAGTATATCAAATTCTATTCCAAATATAAGACAATACTTTAGACATTTTGTTACATAAAAAAAGGATTTAAAGTAAAACACCCTAAACCCTTTTAGCAACATAACTTTAATTTTCAATTAATAAATTAGAAATTGAAATTTAATCCTACTTTAAAGTTTCTTCCTCTTGTAGAATAACCAGCTTTTTCAACAAAATCTACATCAAATAAATTTGTTACTCCAGCAAATAAAGATAAATATTTATCTACTTTAAATGATATATTCGAATTTAATGTTTGGAATGATTTTAACTCAACTTCCGTTCTTGAAGGATTATAAATCAAATCTGCTTTATGATCTGTATATTGGTATTGAGCAGAACAATTTAATCTTTTAGTAATTTGATAATCAACACCTGCATTGAATTTATGTTTAGGAATTAATTGTAAAAAAGTAAAACTATTTTCAACTTGAGTAAATGTGTAATTTGTAGATAATTTAATTTTATCAACAGGTAAATAAGTAAAATTAACCTCTACTCCTTTAGCATTAATTTTATCCACAATATTTCTATATTGTCCCCAAGGTGGAAGACTTAAATTGATAAAATCGATTTTATTTTTTTCTTCTCTATAAAACCCAACTGCATTAAGAATAATTTTTTTATTTAAAAAAGCTTTTTCAAAACCAAATTCGGCTGTTTTATCTTCTTCAGGTTTTAAATCTAAATTACCATAAGCAGAATATAATTGATATAACGAAGGCGTAATATATGCAGTACTATAAGAAGATAAAATTCTTAAATTAATTTTTTGAATATTGAAAGATGGATTTATGTTATAAACTACATTATTACCATATTGACTATGCATATTTAAACGCGCACCAGTATTTACATTTAATCCGAAAGAACTATTATAAACAGCCGTAACATAAGGATCTACAATACTAAATTTTGTTATCTTATTATTTACTTCACCCCATGCACCAGATTGATAATAATCCATAAATTGAGATTGAACACCAGTAATTAAATAAACCTGTTTTGCTAAATCTAATTTATTTACTAAATCTGCGTTAACTGTTCTTGATTTGTAATACGATTCATCTAAAGTTAAAGTCCAAGTATTAAAAGACTCATAATTACGTTCTAAATTTGCAAAAGCAGCATTTAAATAAATTTCACCTTTTTTGTATTTATATTGTGGCTTAATTCCAAATCTTAATTGTTCTGAAGCATATTTATTTAAATCCGAATCTTTGAAGGCTGCTAAATCATAATTAGAAATAAATTTATCATAATTGGCAAAAGCTTCTAAATTAAATTTATTAGAAAATTTATATCCAATTTTTTGATTTAAGCTGATTCTTGAAAACTTATCACGCTCAAAATTCACACCTTGTGCTTCACTAATTCCATTAGCTTCAGTACTATTTAGCGATGTATTAAAATTAAATTTTCCTGAGCTTCCATTTATACCAAAACCTTGATTAAGTTCTTGTCCGTATAAATTAGTTTTTTCAGTAGTGTTTTGTGTTCCAATATTAAAATAAGCATTACCTGTAATTCCGTCTTTTTTTGCTTTTTTAGTTGTAATATTAATTACGCTAGTTGCAGCACCTGAACCATATAAAACACTTGAAGATCCTTTTAAAATTTCAATTTGTTCAATTTGTTCAACTGGTAACAATCTCAAATCGTAAACAGTGGTAATACTTGAAGCGTCATTAACTGGAATACCATCGATAAGAATTAATACTTGACGACTTCTTCCTCCTCTGATATAATATTCTAAATTTTTTCCCGCAGAACTATTACTTCCGTTAATTTCAATACCTGCAACTTGATTTAAAATTTGTGCAGCAGATTGTCCTTTTCTTGCTTCTAAGTCTTTTGCAGAAACAATATCAATGATTTTTCCAGACTTTTCCTTGCTTTGAGCAAACTTAGTATCAGAAATTACTACTTCTTCAATAGTTTTTGTAGAATCTTGTTCTTGTGCGATTGCAAAAGAAGTTACCAACGTTAAAAACGTGGCAAGTTTAATGAAATTTGTTTTCATCTTTAATTTTTAAATTTTAAAAAATAGGAAAAAAGCATAGAATTACCCATACCCAAACTTTTTCTCCCGAAAGCTTGATACAATGAATTGAGGCAGGTCTCCTGGCTTGCGTATTATTGTTTTCCTTCCCAAGATGCTGAAAAAATTCAACAAACTCAGTGGATTTGTAGTAACAATAACCTAATTAGCATACAGTTGCGGGTACAGCTCAGGTATTTCACCTGATTCCCTTTTAATGAATTTTACGAAAAGTGTAAAAATCAACCATAATTCGAGAACAAAAATACGAATTATCTAATCAAATCAAAATATTAATTAATTTTTATGATTAAAATTTCAATTTCGTGAAATTAAAATTCAAAGTATCAAAGAGTAATAGTTCATTTTTTAAAGTAGGTAACTCCAAAATAAGTTTTAAGGTTTCTTGTGCCATTAGCGTTCCAATTATTCCAGGCAAAGTTCCTAAAACCCCATTTAATGAACAATTTGGAACATCTTCAGGATTCGGTGGTTCTGGAAAAATATCTCTTAAATTTTTAGAATTTTTGTGATTGAAAACAGCAATTTGTCCTTCAAATTTAAAAATACTGCCATAAATCAATGGTTTATTAAGTAACACACAAGTATCGTTGATAATATAACGGGTGGTGAAATTATCCGTTCCATCGACTACCAAATCGAAATTCGTGATGATTTCTTTTGCATTTTCTAAAGTCAATTTTTCTTTAAAAGATTGAATATTGATATTCGGATTTAAGTTTTCTAAAATTGTTTTTGCAGTCGATGCTTTTAATTGCCCAACATGATTTTCAGTATATAAAATTTGACGATGCAAGTTGTGTACTTCCACTTTATCAAAATCTACAATACCAATATTTCCAACTCCAACTACCGCTAAATATTGTAAAACCGGACAACCCAAACCACCAGCACCGATTACTAAAACGCGAGCTTGTTTGATTTTTAGTTGACCTGATTCGCCAATTTCAGGCAATTGTATTTGTTTACTATATCTTAAAAAATCTTGAATTTCTATCATTTTATTTTTGTTTATTGAAGATATACTAAGTGATTAAAGTTTCACGCAAAGACGCAGAGTCGCAAAGAATTTATTTTGCAATCTTGTTTTTATACTATCTCCAATTATTTACTTTATTTTGAAGAAAAAGCCAAATCCCAATCTTTCCAAACCGGTTCATAACCAGCATTTTTAATCAGATTTGCGATTTCATCAACGCTTCTATCATCACTAATTTCAAACTGTTCTAAAGATTCTACATTCACTACATAACCTCCAGGATTTGTTTTAGAAGCGGCACTCATGCTTGTCACTCCAATCGGAATAATATTATTTCTGAATTTTTCGTTTTCACGAGTCGAAATGGAAATTTCTAAATCTTCATTCCAAATTCTGTACGCACAAATTAGTTGTAATAAATCTTTGTCGTCCATAATAAAATTAGGTTGTTCTACTCCTTCTGCTGGTCGCAATCTTGGAAAAGAAACCGAATATTTACTCTTCCAATACATTTTCTGAAGATAATCAATATGCAAAGCATTGAAAAAACTATCGGTTCGCCAATCTTCTAAACCCAACAAAACCCCTAAACCTATTTTATGAATTCCAGCCCTTGCCACTCGGTCTGGTGTTTCTAATCGGAAATCGAAATTTGATTTTTTTCCTTTTGGATGATACTTTTTGTACACTTCTTGATGATACGTTTCTTGATAGACTAAAACCGAATACACACCCGCTTCATGTAATTGTGAATATTCTTCCGTTGACAAAGGTTGCACCTCAACAGAAATATTAGAAAAATCCTTCTTAATTAAGTCAATCGCATTTAAAAAATAATTGATATTAACGGTATAATTCGCTTCGCCTGTTACTAATAAAACATGATCAAACCCCATTTTTTTGAGTTCAGCCACTTCTAGTAAAATTTCTGAATCTTTTAAAGTAATGCGCTTTATTTTATTATCTAAACTAAAACCACAATAGGTACAAATGTTCTGACATTCGTTACTTAAATACAACGGCGCATACATTTGAATCGTTTTTCCAAATCTCTTTTTCGTTAAATAATGACTCATTTGTGCCATTTCTTCCAAATAAGGTTGGGCGGCTGGTGAAATTAAAACTATGAAATCTTCCAAACTTTTCTTTGATTTAGCTAACGCTCTTTCCACATCAATTGTGGTCGTTTGATAGATTTTAGTTTGGATTTCCTTCCAATTATAGTGTTCAAAAACAGCTTTAAAAGTATTCATTATAAATCATTTAAAAAGGCTGTTAACGGACTTGAAGCCACTGCAAATTTCATCGGTTGTGCTAATTGAGCTTCAAAGGCATGTCGCCCAGCAATTACAGCTTCTTTAAAAGCTTGCGCCATTAAAACTGGATTTCCAGCAACTGCAATTGCCGTGTTTACTAACACCGCATCAGCACCTAATTCCATGGCTTTTGCTGCATCAGATGGCGCACCTAAACCTGCATCAATAATTACAGGAACCTTACTTTGTTCGATAATAATTTCTAAAAAATCGATGGTTTTTAAGCCCTTATTGCTTCCAATTGGCGCACCTAATGGCATAACAGCTGCAGTTCCAACTTCTTCTAAAAGCTTACACAAAACGGGATCGGCGTGAATGTATGGTAATACAATAAAACCTAGTTTTGCTAATTCTTCTGTTGCTTTTAAGGTTTCGATTGGATCAGGCATTAAATACTTTGGATCGGGATGAATTTCTAATTTTATGAAATTTGTTTCCATAGCTTCTCTGGCTAATTGAGCAGCAAAAACTGCTTCTTTAGCATTTCTCGCACCAGAAGTATTTGGTAATAGCTTAATATTATTTGGGAGATTTGATAAAATCGCATCCGTTTCTGTTTCAAAATCGACTCGTTTCAAAGCAACTGTTACCAATTCACTTTCCGAAGCTAAAATCGCTTTTCCCATTTCTACATTCGAACCAAATTTTCCAGTTCCTAAAAACAAACGCGAGTTGAACGTGGTATTTCCTATTTTTAATGGTTGCATATTTCTTTGGGTTTAAATAAAATTTCTGGGTTTTTATGATGTGTAATTAAACCAGATACTGCTACTCCATACACACCCGCTTGCTCTAATTTTTCAACATCTTCTATTTCAATTCCGCCAATAGCATAAATTGGGATGTCAATATTTCTATTTTTTACTTCCTTTAAAATTTCTTGATAGCCTTCAATTCCTAAGACTGGACTTAATTTTTCTTTAGTTGTTGTAAATCGAAAGGGGCCTAATCCGATGTAATCGCATTTTTCATTCACTCTTTGTAAAACATCTTTTAATGAATTTGCAGTTCCGCCAATGATTTTGTCTTTTAATAATATTCTTGCTTCCATAACAGAAATATCATCTAAACCTAAATGCACTCCATCTGCATTAATTTCACTAGCCACTTGCACATGGTCATTAATTATGAATGTGGCGTCATACGCTCTACAAATTTTTTGTACCATTTTAGCAAGCGTTTGTACTTCTTCTATGGCTTTGTTTTTATAGCGTAACTGAATCCATTTGCAGCCAGCGTCTAAAGCCTTACTAATATTGGCTAATTGTTGTTCAGGTGAATCTCCTTGCGAGATGTATTGAATTTTTTCAAGCATGATACGCTAATTTTGATAAATTGGATTGTAATATTTTTTCTGTATATAATTTTGCTTTTCTACAAGCTTCTTCTAAGTTTTCACCTAAGCTCAAATAAGCTGTAATTGCCGAAGACAACACACAACCAGATCCATGTTTCTCTGAACAATTATTTAAAGTTGGATGTATACTAATTTCTGTATTCTTGGTAAGAAGAATATCTGTTCCTTTTGCTTCCTTTTTATGTCCGCCTTTCCATAAAACTGCAGTATGATTTCTTAAATAATTCAGATTTTCTTCCACTGAAATGGCACTCGGAATTAATTTTAAAACCTCATCATTATTTGGTGTAATTAATTGAATTGCTTGTAAAATAAATTGTAAATCTTGCCGGTTTTCTATTTCTAAAAAAGAGAATTCGGTTGTCGATTTTAAAACAGTGTCCCAAATTATTGGAACTTTTGAATCTATACTTCTAATTTTTTGAATGATAAATTTCAAATCCGACAAACAAGAAACAATTCCGATTTTGATGGCTTTAATTTTATATGCTTTCAGGAACAATTCAATTTGAAATACTACTTTTTCAATAGCAACCCATTCCATTTCTATAAACTGATTTTCCGTTTGAATGGTGTAAGCTGTTGGAATAGCAATTCCGTACGTTTTCAATTGTTCAAACGTTTTAATATCCGCTAAAATTCCAGCTCCAGCTGAAGGATCAAATCCTGCAATGGTTAATACGAATGGACGATTTTCTGACATTTTTTAAATTTTTGAATTGGATTATCGTTTAACCAAATACATCCTAAAAGCGCTACATCATCAAAACCAGAATCTAAAGCGATTTTGATGTTATTTTCATTTATTCCTCCAAGTGCTACTAACTTTGTATTAAAATTGGTTCTTTTACTTATTGTTTCTAAAAGATTTTCATCTGACTTATAATTTGGTTTCGAAATACTTGGGAAAACAGGACTCAAAAAAGCAGAATAAAATTCGGTTTTTAAATCATTAAATATTGTCATATTATGTGTTGATGTTGAGAAAACATACCTACAAGGTTTTTGAAACCTTGCAGGATTAACTTGCTCTTTCTCATAAAAATGAATTCGATTGATTTGAAATTCTTCCGCCAGTTTATGATACTTGTGTAACACAATTCGAGAACGATAATTTTCATCAATATTAGTAAGAAAACTTCTCATCTCCTTTTCGGAATACGTTGGTTTTCTAACATGTAATAATGCTAATCCTTCTTCAAACAATTGATGAAGTATTTGAAATTCATTTTCGATTGAAAAAGGATTAGTGATGACAATCATTATGAATAAATTTCTTTACCGTTTTCTACAAACTCTTCCGATTTGGCTTTCATACCTTCTTCTGCGGCAGCGGAATCTCTAATTTCTTGAGAGATTTTCATCGAACAGAATTTCGGTCCACACATCGAACAAAAATGCGCGACTTTCGCACCATCAGCAGGTAAGGTTTCATCGTGAAATTCTCTTGCTGTATCTGGGTCGAGTGCTAAATTAAATTGATCTTCCCAACGGAATTCGAAACGTGCTTTACTCAAAGCATTATCTCTATATTGTGATCCTGGATGCCCTTTAGCTAAATCGGCAGCATGAGCCGCAATTTTATAAGTGATTACACCATCTTTCACGTCTTTTTTATTGGGTAATCCCAAATGTTCTTTTGGCGTTACATAACACAACATGGCACATCCGTACCAACCAATCATGGCAGCTCCAATTGCTGAAGTAATGTGATCATAACCTGGCGCGATATCAGTGGTTAATGGTCCTAAAGTATAAAAAGGAGCTTCATCACAATGTTCCAACTGTTTCTCCATATTTTCCTTAATCATGTGCATTGGCACGTGACCTGGACCTTCAATAAAGACTTGCACATCATGTTTCCAAGCGATTTTTGTTAGTTCACCTAATGTTTCTAATTCTGCAAATTGTGCGGCATCATTCGCGTCGGCGATAGAACCTGGACGTAGTCCGTCACCTAATGAAAAAGCGACATCATATTTTTTTAGAATTTCGCAGATTTCCTCAAAATGTGTGTATAAAAAATTTTCTTGATGATGAAACAAACACCATTTTGCCATGATAGAACCACCTCGAGAAACAATTCCGGTTACACGATTTGCGGTTAAATGAATGTATCTTAAAAGTACACCAGCATGAATCGTAAAATAAGAAACACCTTGTTCCGCTTGTTCAATTATTGTGTCGCGGAAAATTTCCCAAGTTAAATCTTCGGCTACACCTTTTACTTTTTCTAACGCTTGATAAATGGGCACTGTTCCGATTGGCACTGGCGAATTACGAATAATCCATTCTCTAGTTTCGTGAATATTTTTACCAGTTGATAAATCCATAATCGTATCAGCTCCCCAACGGCAAGCCCAAACTGCTTTTTCTACCTCTTCATCAATACTTGAAGTCACGGCGCTGTTTCCGATGTTGGCATTAATCTTCACTAAAAAATTTCTACCAATAATCATCGGTTCACTTTCTGGATGGTTGATATTATTTGGAATTACTGCTCTACCACATGCTACTTCGTTACGAACAAATTCTGGTGTAATTTTACTTTTCGGCGTATTCGCACCAAAACTATTTCCTGCATGTTGGCATTGCATCGCTTTCGTTTGATTTTCTAATTGCTCGATGCGTTGGTTTTCACGAATGGCGATATATTCCATTTCTGGAGTGATTATTCCTTGTTTTGCGTAATACAATTGTGTTACGTTTTGACCTTCTTTCGCCCGTTTTGGCTTATGTTGGTATTCAAATCGTAAGTGATTCAATTTTTCATCGTATAAACGTTGCTTACCATATTCGGAAGTGATTTCGTCTAGAATTTCTACATCATTTCTGTCTAAAATCCATTCTTCACGAATTCTTGGAATACCTTTTCGCACATCAACTTTAATATCAATATCTGTAAACGGTCCGGAAGTATCATAAACTGTTACGGGTGGATTGTGTTCTACATTACCATTTGCTAATTTAGTATCTGACAATACGATTTCTCGCATCGCAACTTTTATCGGATGAATTTCCCCATCGAGGTACACTTTTCTCGAATTTGGAAAAGGTTTTGTTGAAATTTTTTCTTCTTGCATTTTATATATAGATTAGTTAACCGCCTTGAGTTGCAGTAATGATTAGAATATCGTCTGAAGGAAATAGGAAAGTGTTTTCCCAATGAATTTTGGAAACAATAGAGCCGTTAACACCAATGGCAATACCATTTTGTTTGTTTGGACGTTCTAAATCCAAAAGTTCTTGAACAGAAATAGTTTCTTGTTCGAAGCTTTTTAATTGATTGTTGATTTTTAATTCCATTACCTAAATTTTTAAAAAAAGCTTTAGGAATGGCTACTCAAAAAAGTGCGTATGAAATACACTTATACAGAAAGAAGTCATTTACTTTTCCCTACGCTAGTATGATCTAGATCAGGTTCAGAGGGTAAAATCTCAGCTTGCTAATTCGCAAACACCCCTAAAGCATTGCAAATATATTAATAAAATTATTAACATTCTGAAATTATTTCCTTATCTTTACGTAAGAATTTAAGCACGTAAATTATTATGAAAAAATTTATACTATTATTATTGAGTTCATTTGTGGGATTTGCACAACAATCGATTGAACTAAAGTTAGTGAATGATAATATTGGTACACCATTTTATAATTCTATGGCAGGTATTTATGGAGCAAACTCTAATGATGCTGGATTAAATGCAATATTACTAAACCATAATGTTATGACTTATGCAGATAAAGGAATAAATGCTGCAGACAATTTACATTATATGGCAATTGATTGCGGAAACTGTAACTTACAAAATTTAAAACAAGATTTAATTAATTATAACAGCGTAATTCAAAGTGCGGGTATTTCGGAATATTATTATTTCAATAATACATTGATTGTAAGATTTATAAATAATAATTTTATAACAAGTATAAATCCAAATAATGGAATAATTGAAACAAATGATAGTCCCTTAAATTCAATATTTCAAAATCATAATGTTTATTTAATGAATAATGCATATTCTATGCAAGACAGATATTTTATTAAATGTAATGATTGCAATTTAAACAATTTAAAAACTGAATTAGAGTCTTATGTAACTGGAATTATAAATACAGAATACGTAACCAGTCAGTTGGTTTTAAACAACGAAACATTTGAAAACAAAGCAACTTCAATTTATCCGAATCCATTTCAAAATGAATTAAAAATAGAATCTGTTAAAACAATTTCAAATTATGAAGTAATTGATATTTCTGGGAAAATGATAATTAATTCTCAAAGTAAAACTGAATTTGAAAATTCGATTTCACAATTAAATAATGGAATATATTTTCTTCAACTAAACTATGATGACAGCTCTAAGTCAACTCATAAAATAATTAAAAACTAAGTTTTATTACTTCTCCATATTTAATAGAATATAACGAAAAAGCATCTATAAGATTGGTTTTATGATAGTGAGATAAAATACTTCTTATACTGCCAGCATGACAAATAATTATGACTTTAGCTTCTTTTTTATGAAGTAATTCGGAATAAAATTCACCTACACGTTCATGTAAATCTTCAAATGATTCGCCATTAGGAACACTTACGGTAACAAAATTATCCATCCAAGATTGAATTTCTTCTTGCGAAATGTCATTCCAAGGTTGTAATTCCCAATTGCCGAAATTCATTTCCATCAAACGTTTATCGAAAGTACTTTCGTTTGAAATAAATTCAGCCATTTTTTTACATCTCATCAAAGGACTCGAATACACAATAGCATCAGTAGGAAGTTGTGCTTTTATTTCTTCAAAAACATCTAAATATGGTTCTTTTATGTCCATATCGGCTTGACCGTAACAAATCCCTTTTTCACAAATAGTTTCCGTATGACGAACTAAATAAATTTCCATAGTGCAATAATTGATAAATAGATAATTACCTCAGCTAATTGCTGTGTGGCTCCTAAGCAATCTCCAGTATAGCCGCCAATCCATTTTTTAAAATAACGAATTAAGAAAAAACGTAAAACACATAAAGGAATTAAGATTAAAATATATTTCCAGTTAAAAAAAGTAAGAAACAACAAAGGAGCTAACCCAAAAACAAAAGCACCAACAATTTCTTTCCAAGTGTTTTGTTTTGCGATGGGTTTACTTTTGGACAATTCATCTTCTCGTACATATTCTGTGGTGAAAATAATGGATATGGCAGTTAATCTGCTTAACGCGTGAACCATTACAAATAAGAAAGCACACTCGGTAATTACAATATAATAGTTACTATCAGTATCAATAACTTCTTTAATCGCGAAAAACTTAATCGCAAATAACAACACCAAACCAATCGCACCATAGGCACCAATGGCGCTGTCTTTCATGATTTTTAGGATTTTTTCTTTCGTCCAACCGCCACCAAAACCGTCACAAACATCTGCGAAACCATCTTCGTGAAACGCGCCTGTTGTTAAAATATTAGCTATCAAACTAAAAAGAATCGCTAGTTCTAAAGAAAATATTTTATAAGAAATGGCAAAAAATATAGCTCCAATTCCTCCAACAATCCATCCAATTAAAGGAAAATACCTGGTGGCTTTGTTTAAATAAGTTGGATCGTGTGTGATGTTTTTCGGACAAGGAATTCTTGTGTAAAACATTAAGGCTGTAAAAAATATATCTAATTGTTTTTTCATGTTTTTTATATTTAACCGCAAAGAACGCAAAGTTTTTCGCAAGGCTCGCAAAGTATTTCTTTTACTTTTTACTTGACTCTTTTAACTTTTTACTTGGCTTCGAGAGCCTCAGCCAACCGGTGACTGAGGTTCTCGAAGTCACTCTTTATTACTTATTCCGGCACTTTCAAAAGTTGTCATTTCGTTTAAAAAAGTTAGCGAAGATTGAATAACAGGAAATGCAACTGCACAACCACTTCCCTCACCTAATCTCATATTTAAAGATAAAATAGGTTCTACTTGTAAATAATTTAGCAAATCGATGTGTGCTTTTTCTTCTGAACAATGTGAAAAAATAGCATTTTGTTTGATTGCTGGATTCTTTTGATAAGCAATTAAAAACGCAACCGTAGAAATAAAGCCATCCACTAAAATTAGCATCTTATTTTGATAGGCTTGCAACATTCCTCCTGCCATTTGCAAAATTTCAAAACCACCAAAATATTGAACTAAATTTCCCCAATTCGCTTCTTCTTCAAAATTAGAAATCGCTTTTGATAAAATCTCAATTTTGTTTTTTAATTTTTCATCTACAACTCCAGTTCCTTTTCCTACACAATCTTCAATTGGTATCTTGGTTAACACACTCATTAAAACTGAAGCTGTAGAAGTATTTCCGATACCCATTTCTCCAAAACCAATGCAATTACTTCCGTTTTGATGAATTTCATTTACCACTTCGGCACCATATTGAAAACATAAATTCATTTCATTGCTACTCATTGCTGAAGTAGTTAGAAAGGATTGCGTTCCTTTTGCAATTTTCTTATTCATGATTGGAGTATTCGTTGGAAAATCGTAATTAACACCTGCGTCAACAATCTTTAAATCGATATTGTTTTGTTTACAAAATACTGAAATTGCCGCGCCACCTTTTAAGAAATTTTCTACCATTTGTCGCGTTACTTCTTGCGGATAAGCACTTACACCGTGATTAGCAATTCCGTGATCAGCAGCAAAAACAACAATCGTTGGATTTACAATTTTTGGCGTTTCTGTTTGAAATACTAAACCAATTTGTAACGCCAATTTCTCTAAAACGCCTAATGAACCTAAAGGTTTTGTCTTCTGATTAATCTTATCATTCAATTGATCTTTTAAAACAGAAGAATGCGAATGTAAAACCGCAAAATTCTCTAATTCTAAATGATTAACTGGTGTGAAATTTTCAATTTTAGTAACGATTGGTTTATCCAATTTTTGTTTCCAATCTAATTGTTGTAACATCGGTTGTTTTCCGTAATCTGTTGCTGGTTTTCCGATACAGAAATAACCCAAAGGCTCAATATAATCGGGTAAATTTAATAACTTTTTAAAATGATGGTAATTGATAATCGAAACCCAACCCATAGAATAACCTTGTTCGGTCAACGACAACCAAATATTTTGAGCCGCACAAACCGAACTAAATTTTACAGATTCATTACTTCCAACAGTTCCAATAGTAAATTTATCTAAAACCGAACGGTCGTAAGCAATCACTAATCCGATTGGTGCTTCTTCAATCGCTTCTAACTTTAATTCTAAATATGATTTTTTTTGATTTTCAGAATCGGTTTGATTGGCTGATTTTTTATGATATGAAGTAAATAATTCTTTGACTTGCTTTTTAATTTCTTCAGATTCAATGATATAATATCTAGTCGCATCAGTTAATCCTACGGATGGTGCTTTGTGTCCGGCTTCTAATGCTTTTTCCAACACTTCAGCAGGAACTTCATCATTTGTAAAATGGCGTGTATCTCTTCGTTCGGAAATTATATCGTATAATGACTTCATTAAATTTATTTATTTTCTTGCCAAACGATAAAACAGTACTTTTCATACGTTTGTTTGTGATATTTTGGTAAATTAATTTTCTCTTTGAACAAAGGACAATTGATCACTAACGTATGATATTCTCCATTTTCTCCACAAGCATCAATTCCTTTTTGTTGTAAATCGAGTGCTAATTCTTTGGTTATGATTTTACCTAAATATGCTTCGCCCATTTCTAAATTACAGGAAACTATCATCGTTTCAATTCCAGCATCAATCATTTGAAAAACCAAATCTATTCTATCTTGTTGCCATAATGGTAAGAACGCTTTTAGTTCAGCCGCATTACAAACTTTTTCTTCCCATTCACGATGCGGTTCTAAATCTATATCACCAAAAACAACACCTTCAATTTCGTATTGTTTTTTTATATCGTGCAAAATTGCAATATAATTTTTCTCATAGTCATTCCAAGATGCCGGAACTGCTACTAAAGGCACACCAATTTGTTTAGCTTGTTGTTCTAATACAGAAAATGGAATACCGTGTGAACGCGAAACTTTTCCGTTTTCATTCATCATGTTTAGTAAAACGGTTGGCTTTAAACCTTGTTCAGCTGCTTTCATTAAGGCGAAACAACTGTCTTTTCCACCGCTCCAAGAACTTAGTACTCGCATCTTATTTGACTTGCATCGGTAAACCAGAAACCATAAAAGTCACTTTATCTGCTTTTTTAGCAATAAACTGATTGACCCAACCTTGTAATTCAACAAATTTTCTACCGATATGGGTTTCTGCATGAACGCCCATTCCGATTTCGTTTGTGATGATTAAGATGGTTGTATCTTCCATTAAAGCTAACTTTTCAATTTCAGCTTTAGCTAATGCTAAAGAAAGTTCTACATCATTTTTCGTATCTACAAAAAAGTTGGTTAACCATAAAGTCACACAATCTATAATGGCCACTCTTCCTTTAAAATCAATTTGAGACAAGTTTTTTTCTTCTTCAATATTAGTCCAATTTTCGTCTCTTTCACTTTGATGTCTGTCGATTCTTTTCTGAAAATCACCATCCCATTTTCGGGCTGTAGCCACATACATTGGGGTTGCAGAAAGTTCCAATGCTACATTTTGAGCATAACTACTTTTTCCAGAACGTTCTCCACCAGTAATTAAATATATCATAATTTTTTAAATATCAATGGCAATAACAATTTCAAAATTCAATGGCAATCACAATGGCAATGGCAAAATTCAATTTTAATAATGAAATTACTTTTTACTTTTTACTTTTTACTTTTTACTTTTTACTTTTTACTTTTTACAAAACCATATGGACAATGACGACAACCATTTTCGCAACACGTTCCTCTTTTTAAATGAAACCATTTTGTTAAAACATACTTTTCATTTTCGATATAATAATCAATATTTTCAATGAAATGAGTGGTGTTAGGTAAATCTTTCGCTTTGTTATCTTTCGCGTTTTCAGGAGTAATTGTTTCAATATATTCCTCAATTTTTGCAACAGTAGCATCTTTTAAACACGGCGGACATAAACAGTCAGAAATGCCATCTAAAGTAAATATAGGTGGTAAATCATTACACCAACATTTTTTTACTTCCGATTCATTTCCACAACCAAATGGAGATTCACAAACGGAGCAGTATTTTTGTCTAATTGTATTCACTTCGTAAAGATAGTATTTTTACGAATTTCAAAAATTAAACCCTCATTTTTTTTATACATTTGCAAAAACAACAACAATGAATCGCTTTTACTTATTTATTTTTACCTTTTTATCCTTATTCCTATTTAATTGTAAGAAAGAAACTTCTACAAATGAAATTGAACTTTCGAAAAACAACATCAAGTATGCTAAAAGTTTATCTATTGAAGAAGGTGATGATTTTACAATCGTAAAAGTTTCAAATCCTTGGCCGAATGCTAAAGAAACGTTTACTTATGTTTTAAGAAAAAATAATAGTAAAATCCCAAGTACTTATTCAAAATTTCCAGTTATTGACGTTCCTCTAAAAAATTCTATAGTTACTTCTACGACTATCATTCCATTTTTAGAGCAATTAGGAGTTGAAGAAAAATTAATTGGATTTCCTCATACCGATTACATTTCGTCAGAAAAAACAAGAGCGTTAATTGAGCAAAAAAAGATTGCTAATGTGGGTCAGAACGAGAGTTTAAATATTGAAAAAATCATAGAATTAAATCCGGATGTTTTAGTTTCTTTTTGTGTCGATAATGTAAATCCGACCTTAAAAAACTTAGAACGAAACGGAATCAAAATTGTCATTCAAGCGGATTGGATGGAACAAACCCCACTTGGAAAAGCAGAATGGATCAAATTATACGGCGCTTTATTCGGAAAAGAAAAAGAAGCCAATGATATTTTTAATTCGATTGAAAAAAATTATAATGAAACCCTAGCTTTAGTTCAAAATACAAAGAAACAACCTTCTATCTTTTTAGGTTCGTTGTATCAAGATCAATGGTTTGTGCCGAATGGAAATAGTTGGTTGGCGTATTATATGAAAGAGGCAAAAGGCGATTATTTATGGAAACAAACAGAAGGAACCGGAAGTACGCCTTTAGGTTTTGAAAAAGTTTTAGAAACCGCTCACTCCGCAGATAAATGGATAACAAGCAGTTTCAGTTCTTTAAATAACATGAAAACTACCAACCCAAATTATGCTGCTTTCGATGCCTTTAAAAAAGGAGAAGTATATAGTTTTGAAGTTAAGAAAGGAAAAACAGGTGGTGTAATTTATTACGAACAAAGTCCCTCTCGTCCTGACTTAGTGTTGAAAGATTTTATTAAAATTTTACATCCAGAATTGATGGAAAATTACGAATTTACCTTTGCTACAAAAATCAAATAAATGCAAAAAACTTTCAAAAACAGCTCGCTATTTATTGGATTGTTTACCATTCTTATTTTAGCTTTTCTAGCGAATTTAGCTTTAGGAAACGTATTAATTCCGTTAGGAGATGTGTGCGAAATTTTAATCCATCAATCTCATGAAAAGCAAACTTGGACGTATATCGTTTTAGAGTATAGATTTCCAAAAGCAATTGTTGCGATTTTAACTGGAGTTGGACTAAGCATTTCTGGGTTAATCATGCAAACACTTTTTAGAAATCCATTAGCTGGACCTTATGTTTTAGGTTTGAGTTCTGGCGCAAGTTTAGGCGTTGCCATTGTGATTATGGGTTCTTTCTTATTGCCCACTTTTGTAGCAGATTTTCTAGTCAATGATTACGGAATCTTAATTGGTGCTTTCTTCGGAAGTTTTTTAGTTTTATTATTGGTTTTCTTCGTAGCTTCAAAATTAAAAGACACCATGTCTATTTTGATTGTCGGATTGATGTTTAGCAGTTTAACGAGTGCAATTATCAATGTGTTAACTTCTTTTTCGAGTGCAGAACAATTACAAAAATTCACCTTTTGGACTTTAGGAAGTTTAGGTAATTTAAACCAAAATCAAGTGTACTTATTAGCTATCGTAGTTTTAATTGGTTTACTTTTAAGCTTTACGATTATCAAACCTTTAGATGGTTTATTATTAGGTGAAAATTACGCGAGAAGTTTAGGAATCTCAATCAAAAGAACACGAAATATCAGCATTATAGCTACTAGTATTTTAGCTGGAACAATTACCGCATTTGTGGGTCCAATTGCTTTTGTTGGATTAGCGATTCCGCATATGGCGAAGTTGATTTTTCAAACGAGTCAGCATAAAACACTTTTTGTAGCGACGTTGCTTTTAGGCGGAATAACGATGTTAGTTTGTGATACGATTTCGCAAATGCCCAATCAAGATTTCACTATTCCAATTAATGCGATTACTTCTATTTTAGGCGCACCGGTTGTGATTTGGTTAATTATTAGAAAAAAGGGAATTAGATAAATTTAATTATTTTTAACCACATAGGCACATAGATTTATTTAATAAATAAAAGCGCTTCGCTTAAAATAATAAACATAGAAAAATAAATATGATAACACAAAATTCTATTAATCAATTAACGTATGAAATAATTGGAGCAGCAATAGAAGTTCATAAAATTCTTGGTAAAGGTTTATTAGAAAGTGTGTATCACAAATGCATGATTGAAGAATTAAAAATAAGAAAGATAAATTTCAAATCAGAATTTAAAGTTCCAATTAATTATAAAGGAGTTGATTTAGACTTTGATTTTAAATGTGATTTATTTATAGAAGATCTGGTTATAGTAGAATTAAAAGCTGTAAATGAAATTTTACCAATACACGATGCACAATTATTAACTTATATGAAATTATTATCCGTTCCAAAAGGACTAATATTAAATTTTCATAGTAATAATATTTTTCGTGAAGGTCAAAAAACTTTGGTTAACGAACATTTTAAAAACATACCAAAATAGCTTATGTTTATTATTTAAAGCGGAGCGCCTTCCTTTAACCTCAATATAACTATGTGCCTATGTGGTTCAAATAAAAAAACTAAGTAATGAAAACCTCCATCTTAAAAACAGAAAATCTAAACATCGGATACACCTCTAAAAAAGGGAAAATCGAGATTGCTTCAAATATCAACATCGAATTAGAAGCCGGAAAATTAATTACTTTAATTGGAGGAAACGGAATTGGTAAGTCGACTTTATTAAAAACCATCACTTCCATTATTCCAGCATTGGAAGGCGAAGTTTTTCTTTCTGATAAAAAAATAGCGGAGTATTCTCCAGAAACTTTAGCGCAAAATTTAAGCATTGTTACGACTGAAAAATTACCAGCCAGTAATTTAACGGTTTCGGAATTAATTGCTTTAGGTCGACATCCTTATACGAATTGGATGGGTAACTATACAGAAACCGATTTGAATCATATTGAAGAAGCGATAAAAATCACAAATATTAGTCATTTACAATATAAAAAATACAACGAAATAAGCGATGGTCAATTGCAAAAAGTGATGATTGCAAGAGCTTTAGCACAAGATACACCGCTAATTATTTTAGATGAACCAACAACTCATTTAGATTTATTTCACAAAGTGACGGTTTTTAAATTGTTGAAGAAATTAGCCAACGAAAACAATAAATGCATCTTATTTTCGACACATGATATCGATTTGGCGATTCAATTAAGTGATGAAATGATTGTGATGACTGAAGATTTTTGCATTCAAGACCAACCTTGTAATTTAATAGAAAAAGGTATTTTTGATACTTTATTTAAAGATGAACATATCGTTTTTGATAAAACTTATGGTAAGTTTATTGTGAAATAGGGTTTTCAAAACGTTTTCTGTAAACTTTTAAAGCTGTTTCTAATTGCTTACTATCAAAATCTAAATCATCCGTTTTAAGTTTTATCTTTCTTCCCTCATAGTAGAAAGTTAAATATTGCACTGAAGTATCTCCATTTTGGATTATTTCAATTTTCTCACCACTTACATTTTGCCATTCATAACAATATTTTTCACGAATGTAAATTTCTTTATTTGAAATACTCAACAGAATAATATGTAACCTTTTCCTTTTTTTATTATTGAAAAATAAATTAATCAAAGAAATTAAAATAATTATTGCTCCTAAATAATTTTTATTTACAAGTTGATAAACCCCAAAAACGAAGAAAATTAGAGACAAAAGAAAACCCAACTGTATATTTGTCTTACTATAAAAAATATTTAATTTTTCAGGATACTGACTTTCGTTATAATATAAATTATTCATAATCAAATCCTTTAATCTCCTTCACTTCACCCGCTTTTAAATCTCCTAATTCAATATTTCCTACACGAACTCGGATTAATCGCAACGTTGGAAAACCAACAGCTGAAGTCATTTTTCGTACTTGACGGAATTTCCCTTCGGTTAAAGTTATCGAAACCCAACTTGTTGGACCATGACGTTCATCTCTAATTCTTCTACCTTCACCAATATGTGTTGGAACTGGAATTAACTTCGCATCACATTTTTTAGTGATGTATTTTTTACCGTGAAAACCGATTTCTACACCATTTTTTAATTGTTCGACAGCTTCTTCGGTAATAATTCCATCGACTTGCGCATAATATTCTTTTTCTACTTTTTTACTTCGAACTAATTCGCTCATCATGCCATCAGTGGTCAGTAATAACAAACCTTCCGAATCTTCATCTAAACGACCAATCGCCATAGTTCCTTCCGGAAAATCGTATAATTCACCTAGTTTTCGTTTGTTACGTTTTAGTTCGTAAATAAACTGACTGATAAATCCGTGTGGTTTGTGTAAAATAAAATGTTGATGTGACTCCATTTTGCAAAAATAGTTTTAATTTTTAATTTAAAACGCCACGAATTCACGAATATTTTTTGCCTCTTGGAATTAGTAAGATTCGAATTTCATCGAAAATGAACAAATTTCACAAATCAAGATTTTTTAATTCGATAATTCGTGGCAAACAATCATAAAAATAATTTCACGTAGATTAATAAAGATTAAAAAGGAAAATATAAAAACCTGCGGTAAAATTTAAAAAAAATACTATTTTTACTTTTTATAAAATTATATCCCAAAAATGAACACATCTATTCTCTTAGTATTCGCCATTTTAGTTTCGTTAGCCATTGGTTTTTACATTGGCAAACTGCTTTCAAAAACCCAATCTAATGCTGAAAAAAGCAATTTAGACGGACAATTAACTTCACAAAACAACCAACTTTCCGAATTAAAAATTACACTTCAGAATTTACAAATCGAGAAGCAAAAAGTACAAGCTGAAAAAGAAGAATTTGCCATTTTATTAGCGAAAAAGGAAAATGATTTCGATAATTTATTGGAAAGAAATAAAGAACAAAAACAAGAAGTAAACGAACTTCAAGAAAAATTCAGCAAAGAATTTGAAAACTTAGCAAATAAAATTCTAGAAGAAAAAACACAGAAATTTACCGAACAAAATAAAGAAAATCTAAAAAATATTTTATCGCCTTTACAAGATAAAATTTTACATTTTGAGAAAAAAGTTGAAGATACTCATAAAGAAAGCATTGATTATCATGCCGCTTTACGTCAGCAAATATTAGGCTTACGCGAAATGAATGCACAAATGAGTAAAGAAACCATCAACCTAACTAAAGCTTTAAAAGGCGATAGTAAAATGCAAGGAAATTGGGGCGAATTAGTTTTAGAACGTGTGTTAGAAAAATCAGGTTTAGAAAAAGGCCGCGAATACGAAGTGCAACAATCATTTACTAACGAAGAAGGAACTAGAATTTTACCTGATGTGATTATCAATTTACCTGATGGAAAAAAGATGATTGTAGATAGTAAAGTTTCGTTAACAGCTTATGAAAGATATGTAAATGAAGAAGACGATGCACAACAAAATATCTATTTAAAAGAACACGTAAATTCTGTAAAACGTCATGTGGAGCAATTGAGTGACAAACGTTATCAAGATATTTATCACATGGAAAGTCCGGATTTTGTCTTGTTATTTATTCCAATTGAACCCGCTTTTGCCTTGGCTTTACAAGAAGATTTAAATTTATACAACAAGGCATTTGAGAAAAACATTGTGATTGTAACACCTTCTACTCTTTTGGCGACTTTACGTACAATTGACAGCATGTGGACGAATCAAAAGCAACAAGAAAATGCGATAGAAATTGCGCGTCAAGCTGGAGCTTTATACGATAAATTTGAAGGTTTTGTTTCCGATTTAATTAAGATTGGAAAGAAAATGGATGAAGCCAAAGTAGAATATTCTTCAGCTATGAATAAGTTGACAGAAGGAAAAGGAAACTTAGTAATAAGTGCAGAAAAACTAAAGAAAATGGGTGCTAAAGCAAAAAAAGCTTTACCAGAAGCCATTTTAAAAAGAGCCGAAAACAACGAAGAATTACTAACTGAATCTGAAAACTAACTCAGATTAAAAACCAAACAATATGACTATAATACGAAAGATTTTAGTGTATGGAATATTAGCAATAGTTTTAGCTGCTTCAGCGTACATCGCCGCATTATATTACGCAACTTTTAGTGACGGAATTAGAACTGGCGAATTAATTAAATTTAGTCATAAAGGATATATTTTTAAAACTTGGGAAGGCGAATTAAGTCAAGGACTTTCAGGTTCACAAAAATTTGCATTTTCTGTAATGGACAATCAACCAGAAGTAATTGAACAAATGAAACTGAATCAAGGAAAATTTGTAAAAATTGAATATATCGAACGCTACGGAACCTTTTCATGGTGGGGCGAAACCAATTATTACATCACCAAAGTTACTCCAGAAAAATCACCTTATTTTAATGTCAAATAATGAATAAAACCAATACTGTTTCCGCTTCAAAAATCACATTATCGGAATTAATGTTGCCCTCACATAGCAATTTTAGTGGAAAAATTCATGGTGGTTATTTGCTAAGTTTGATGGATCAAATTGCGTTTGCATGTGCTTCCAAATATTGTGGAAGTTATTGTGTAACTGCTTCTGTTGATACCGTAAACTTTTTAAATCCAGTAGAAATTGGTGAATTGGTAACCTTAAAAGCTTGTGTGAATTATGTTGGAAATAGTTCTATGGTTGTTGGAATTCGAGTGACTTCGCAAAACATCCAAACTGGAAAAGTGAAGCATACTAATTCTAGCTATTTTACAATGGTTGCCAAAAACTCAGAAGGCGAAAATGTTCAAGTTCCGAAATTAATATTATCAAATTTAGAAGAAGTACGTCGTTTTTACGAAAGTATTAACCGAATTTCAGCTAAAAAAGCATCCTTACAAGACGAAATTACTTTAGATTTTTCATCGGATGAAGCATTAGAAAATTTAAAAAAATACAATATCATAATTAACCTAAAATAATGAAAAACGATACAATCAAAACTTTATTTCTTGCTTTGTTTCTTGTTTTTACTATAGAAAACTATTCTCAAACAAAAAAGGAAGTTGACACAACAAAGATTGCTTTTATTGCCTATTGGGCGAAAGGTGACAATCATAAATTTAAGATGGTTAAGTCTATAGAAAGACTTAAAAATGACAAATCAATTAGAAATGATTCTATAGTTTATGATGCGTTTTTTAAAGTTTTGGATTCTACTTCAACATCTTACAAAATAAGTTGGAAATATAATTGTGATATTTTGTATTCGTTAAATCTTCCAGAAAGACTTAAAAAAGATAAAAAATCAATTACTAATATTGAAGTTATTTACACAACTGATGAAACTGGAATGGGTGTTGATATTGAAAACTGGAAAACAATATCTGATATTTACACTAAAGTAATAAATGATGTAAAAAACAATCTAACTGCTGAAGAAGAAAAAATTTACACTAGCGTTTTAGATCCAATGCTAAATGCCTTATCAAAAAAAGAAGGAATTGAGGAATATTGTGCAAAAGAATTAAACTTGTTTCATTTTCCTTTTGGTGTAGAATTTGACCCAGAAGAAGAAATAACCTATGACCAAATTATTCCAAGTCCTTATTCAAAAGAAGGCTTAAAAGCTAAAACTAGAGTTTATTTTGAAGATCATAATTATAAAGACTCACATTGTACTTTTTATTCAGAATTAAATATCGACCCAGATGATTCTAAAAAAATGATTACTTCTTTATTTAAAAACATGGGAATAAAAGATGAAGAAATAAAAAAACAAATTAAAAAATCGAAGTATGAAATAAATGATTCTAATGGATTTGATTACATTTATAATCCAGGTGTTCCAATGTATATAATCAATACCAGAAGAGTTGAGATTGATATAAAAGACCAAAAAGAAACTAGAATTGATACTATTGAAATTGAATTTGTTGAACAAATTAATACAAAATAAATGAAAAAACTATCTTTGACTTTCCTGCTTTTTGGATGTATTACCTATGCTCAAAAACAATACGAACCAACTACAGAAGAAACTAAAAAAGCAGTAGCTTTAAGAGAACAATACAAGAAATCTGATATTGCTATTTTAGAAAGTTCGGAAAAAATAAAATTTAACGTTTCAAAAGATGAAAAAAACGTTGAAGTTACAAGTCAAATCAACGAAAAATTAATGAATATTAATCACCGTGCTGATATTCATAAATATGAGTTTTACGACAGTCAATCTGAAATAAATGCCTTCAAATTTAAATATAAAACGAACAAGGAAGTTTTCTTTCCTATTCATGATGAGTTTTATAAAAGCGACGACTTGTTTTACAATGATGCAAGAGTAAAATATGCTGTTGTTGACTTTCCACTTCAAGGTTATTCGTATAATTTTGAACAAGAAAAGAAAACAAAAGATATAAAATATTTCACTTCCATTTATTTTGTAGATGAATATCCAGTTCTGAATAAAGAAATTGTAATTGAAGTTCCGAAATGGTTAGAATTGGAAATTAAAGAAATGAATTTTGCTGGACATACTATTAGCAAAACTTCGTCAACTTTAGGTGAAATCACGACACACAAATATAAAATTCAAAACTTAGATCCTAACAGTACAGAAGACTTCACAAGTGGTCCAAGTTATTTATATCCGCATATTTTATTTGTGGCAAAATCTTTCACACATAAAACAAAAAAGAATACTTTATTTAGTACCACTTTAGACTTATATCAATGGTATAAATCTTTGGTTAACGATATGAAAGATGATTCTAAAGTATTTGAAAGCAAAGTGAAAGAGCTTATTGCTAACACAAAAACAGATGAAGAAAAAATTAAAAAAATATATTATTGGGTGCAAGATAACATTAGATATATTGCATTTGAAAATGGTATTGCCGGCTTCAAACCAGACGATTCACAGAATGTATTTAATAAAAGATATGGAGATTGTAAAGGAATGGCAAATTTAACCAAACAAATGCTGAAAATTGCTGGTTATGATGCGCGTTTGTGCTGGATTGGTACAAAACATATTGCTTATAATTATTCTATTCCTTCTTTATGTGTTGACAATCATATGATTTGTTCTTTACAGTTAAATGGTAAAAGATATTTCTTAGATGGAACTGAAAAATATAATCCTTTTGGTGAATATGCAGAGAGAATTCAAGGTAAAGAAGTTTTAATTGAAGATGGAGAAAAATATATTTTAGAGAAAATTCCTTTGCAAAAATCTATTGACAACAAAGAAAAAACCATCATTAATTATAGTGTTAATAACGATAACCTTGTTGGTCATATTACAAAAGAGTTCATTGGAGAAAGTAAATCGAGTTTTTTATATAGTTACAATGTAATTAAAAACGATAAAAAAGAAGATGCCCTAAAATTCTATTTAAACAATAATGATAAAAATTTCATCATTTCTGATATTGTAACTTCAGATTTAAATAACAGAGATCAAAAGCTGAATTTACAATACAAAGCAAATATTTTAAATAAAGTTTCCACTTTTGATAATGAAATGTATGTAGATTTAGATTACGAAAAAGAATACAGTTCACTAGATTTTAAAGAGCGAAAAAAAGATTTCGAATTTGATTTTAAAAAATACAATGATGTTGAAATAATCTTTCAAATTCCAGAAAATTATAAAGTTTCAAAATTGCCACAAAATATAAATATTACAACAGACGATTATTCTATTTCATTAACTTATGAAGTTGTTGGAAATACAATCAAATATAAAAAGATTTTTAACTTCAAAAATGGAATTATAAAATCGGCAAAATTTAATGATTGGAAAAATCATTTTGAATCTATCAACAAAAATTATTCTGAACAAATTGTCCTAACTAAATAACCTTAACCAAATGAAATTCAAATTATTAATAGTTTTATTTTTAAGTTCATTACTATCACATTCTCAAACAAAAGAAGAAATTAAAGAGTTTTTTTGGGGAAAAAATGACACTTACAAATCCGCAAACACCATACCCGAAAAATATAAAAATGAATCAGCTGTAATCATATATAAAAATCAAAATTTCGATTATCATAAATTTGGTAAAAGCGTTACTTTCATTTCTTCCAACAGAAAAAGAATCAAATTATTAGATCAAGCAGCGGTTAAAGAATTTTCAGAATTTTCATATGATGATAAATTCGTTTCAAGTAAAGGAAATTATTCGTTAAGATCTTCAACTTTAGTTTTAGGTGTAAAAGTTATAAAACCAGACGGAAAAGAAGTAGAAATTGATGTAGAAAAAGAAGCTGTAACGGAAGACAAATCTAAAAAAATTGCGATTTCAAATTTAGAAGTTAATGACATTATTGATTTCTATGTTCACATTACTGAACCATTTAAATCTTTTGAAGAATATGGTTTCGACCCAGTGGAAACTACTTTAGGTGAAACTTATCCTATTTTAGATTTAAAACTATCTTTCAATACTGAAAATGACTTTTTTGTGAATTTTGAAAGCTATAATGGTGCTCCAAAATTAAAACAAGTAGATACTGGAAAAAGTAGTGCAAGAAAATATGAATTACTTGCCAAAGATGTAGCTAAAAACGATTTCCCAAGATGGTTTTTACCTTTAGTAGAATTACCATGTTATAAATTTCAAGTGTTTTTTGCAAGATCTGGAAAATTTGAAAAATTAGCTGATGCCTTTTTATCTGACAAAGAAAGCGTTATTAAATCGAGAGTTTCAAAAGATGATGTTTACAACTATTACGATACGAAATTCAAACCTTTAGGTGATATCAAGGATATTGAAAAATTTTTAAAAGGAAAAACGTTTAAAAATGATGAAGAAAAAGTAAAAGAAGTTTATTATTTCTGTCGTCATCAATACTATACTAGATATGTAGAAGCTTTTGTAGTTGATGAAGCTAAAATTATGTATCCGTATGAATTGTTTGAATCGTACCCAATTTTCTTTACTTACGAACAACAGTTTATCAACTTTTTCATGCAATATTTAAAAAGTGAAAAAATAAATTTTGATATTATTATTGCAACAGATAGAGAAAACGGTCCAATTAGTGATATTTTAATTCAAAGAAATGCTAAAGTATTATTAAAAATTCAAACTGAAAATCCGTTAATTTTTGGCTTCTTTACTCCTTACTCTACGCCTGATATTTTTAATGCAAACATTGAAAACACTAAAGCATTTGCTTTAAAAGTTTCAAATAACAAAAAAGTAAATGCGATAGAAGAAATTACGTTACCAAAAACAACTCATAAAGACAACGTTTCAACTTCAACAACTTATTTAACTATCAATGCCGATTTTAATAAAATTTCTGTTAAGCGTGAAGAAAAGTTATTCGGACATAACAAAGAATTTGAAATTGAAGACAAAGTAAATTTTATTGATTTTGTAAATGAAGATTATAAAAAATATGGTACAACACCACTTTTAGATTTAGTAAAAAATAAAAAGAAAAAAGAGCAGTATAAAAAAGAATATGATGCCTTATTAAAAAAGATAAAAGACAATCAATTAGAAAGTACTAAACAAGGTATTGAAAGTGAATTCGGATTTAAAATTGAAGATTTAAAATATGAATTAGTAAATACAGGTCGTTTTGATAAAAACAATCCACTTCATTATAATGCAGATTTTACAATTTCTAATGAATTAATTAAAAAAGCAGGTTCAAATTATATTTTAGAAATAGGTAAATTCATCACTTCACAAGTAGAAATTGAAGAAAAAGAAAAAAATAGAACTAATAATATCTATTCTATTTTTCCAAGAACTTTTGATTATAATGTAACTTTAGATATTCCAACAGGATTTACTGTAACTGGAATTGAAAAATTAAATACATCTATTGAAAATGAAACTGGAGGATTTATTAGTACAGCAGTAATTAAAGATAACAAACTAATAATTAAAGCTAATAAATTTTACAAAAACAGCTACGAACCTTCGAGCAATTGGTCAAAAATGGTAGATTTTTTAAATTTATCTTATCAGTTTACTCAGGAAAAAATATTATTCAAGAAAAACTAATCTAATGGCTGTCTTTTAAGGCAGCCATTTTTTTATAAATCTACATTTACAAATTTATTTAGATAATCTAAATGTAAAATGGTTTTAGTGTTCGATTCGTTTTTGTCATACATAGGTAAAAACTTTGCACCATAAACAATCTCATCAAAAGTATAAGAAGTTCGTTTTACTACAGTTGCACTATACATATCGTCAAAAGCTTTCACATATACTAATACTTCCCCAATAGTTTGTTGATAATCAGTTATATTCAAATTAAACAAAGGACTTTCTTCATTAATTGGATGTACTAATGTCCAACTTAAAGTTAGGGAATTAATTTTTGTCATCTCTAATGGTAAACTATAAAACTTATTGGTAGAAATGCCGTTTTCTTCAATTAAAATACCAACTGTTATAAAAGCTTCTGCGTCTGTCAAATTCGTGTTTTTATGAGGAGCCATTCGCATCATTAAAGCTTTACCCTCTTTATATGGAGCAATTAATGCATTTTCTGAAAACTGAATATGAGCATTTGGTTTACTAAATCTTCCATAGAATAATCCTGTTGCAATAGCAAAACTCAACAATCCCGATAAAGCTTCTACAGCTGCTACAAAACTAGCTGCAAAACCGGAAGGACTAATATGACCATATCCAACTGTGGTAAAGGTTTGAATACTAAAGAAAAAAGCTTCTCCAAACTTATCCATTCTTGTGATTGAATCTACACCACGTAAATTTTCAACACCAATAAGCAAGTATATTGAAGCAAAAAATATATTTACAATAAAATAGAAAAGTATGATGATAAAAAAGAATTTCCATCTCGGAATTTTTAGCATAATATGATACCAACTGATATTATCTAGAAATCCAATACCTACTTTTTGAATGTTGGCATTTCCGTTTTTATTTATAAATCGGCCACCATAATTTTGAGAATTGGTTCCAAATCCCGTATTAGTTTCAGCTTTTGCTTTCTTATTTATTTTTTTAAGTAGTGCCATATATTAAAAAAGTCCCAAATTATGGGACTTTGTAAAAATAGTATAATCTTTTTATTCAATAACTAAATTTGTAGAATAAGACTTATCGTCTGAAGTTACTTTTACAATATAATTTCCTGAATTTAAAGTATTTGTTATAATTTTATTTTCCAACTTAGTAATAGTTTTTTCTAAAACAAGTTTTCCTAAAATATCATACAATTTAACTTCTACAGTTTCTGTCCCATTTGGTAAATCAATCGCAAATATTTCATCTGCAGGATTGGGATACATTTTAAAGCCAGCTAAATAAAAAGAATCTGTACTCAATACAAAATTTGCAGAAACACCATTACCTCTTGAACTGTGTGAAGTAAAAGTAATACTACTTCCAAGAGCCCAAATCAAATCAATAGTACTTGGTCCGTTTGTGAAAACAAAGTCTCCACCAGCAGTATCTCCTGTATTTAAAGCACGTGTTGCAATTAATGTTCTTACTCCAGATGCCACAACATTAGAGGTAACTGTCCAGTTATTTGGAGCGGAATCTAAAGCAGGTTGAGCACCAGAACCGCTAAATCTTCTATCGGATAAAGTTGCCGCTGCAACGCTTGCACCAGATACAAATGCACAATCTCCACCAGCAGTAAACATTGAAGTCATACCTAAACCAACTGCATAACCATTAGCGGAAGGACCAACCATTGTCATTGTAACCGTTGTAGGATTAGTATCAAATTTTACTCTAAAAGTTGTACCACTAAGTTCAATAAAATTTGTAGTGTAATTTTGAGCTGATGTAAATGCACAAAAAAGTAAAAAGCCTAAAAGTAATTTATTTTTCATAATTAAATAATTTTATTATAGTTTGGTTATTTGTATTTAAAGCATAATCTAATGCTTCTTTATTATTTTTATCTTTAATTTTTAAATCCGGCTTTGCTACTAAAATCTCTTTAATAATTTCTGTGTTCTGAACAGTTATAGCTAACATTAAAGCTGTAGTTCCGTTGTTATCTTGTATGTTTAAATTTGCTTTCTTACTAACAAACAACTTTATTAATTCTAAATTTTGTTTCATCACTGCTGCCATTAAAGCAGTTCCACTAGTAGAAATAAAATCAATATCTTTTACTTCATTTATTAAATATTTTGCAACTTCTGTATTGCCTCTATATGTAGCCAAAATCAATGGTGTATAGCCACTAGGACTTACTTCATTAATACAATTAGCATTTTCTTTAATTAATTGTTGCAACTCAACAACATTTCCTGTTCTAGCAACATCAAATACATCCTTTTGTGAAAAGACTAAATTGGTAATAAAAAAACAAATAAGTACTATACGCATTTTAAAAAACTCTAATTAAATTAAATCCAAAAGCAATTTGTCCTTTTCCCCAATCACCAGATGTACTTCCTAAATAACCTGATTCGTGCATGGCTTGTGAATTGGTAAAATGCATTTGAAAAACGTGCCCACCTGTTTCTAAATCAAACCCAATTGATAATGGATTTTTAAAATCAGATGTTTCAGTTCTATTTAAATGAGCCACATAATCCATATTAAATGACCAACGCTTCGTAAACTTATATCTTCCACCTAAACCTAAAGCAAATTGACTATTATCTTGAAAATTATTAGCAACATAATTTTCATGAAAATGTGTTGGGGCCAACTCCAATGACAAATTATCATTAAACTTTCTTGATACTAAAATTTGCGTAACATATGCTAATCTATCAGAAAATTCTATTTTGGGTAAAACAGTTTTTTCAAGTTCAGAATTTATAGTGACACTATTAAATCCAACAACATCAAAAGGAGAACCTGTTGTCTTTTGACTAATTAATTTATATTTTGCAGCAAATTCATAGGCTTTTTGAAATCCTGAACGCGATATTTGCAAATTTACTTTATCTGATAAACCATAAACAAATTGTAAACGAGTATTGGCATTATCTAAACCAAAAAAGTTATCAAAGCCTTTATCAAAATATCCAAAACGGTGAGCAACTACAAAAAACAAATCACCTTTAGAAGCTAATTTTGTTGATTCTAAGTTTACAATTTTCAACGATTTAAATGCTGAAGAAACACTTTCATTAGGCTGAGCAACTGTATCTATTTCATTTAACAAATCGCCTTGAGCAACCATTAATAAAGGGAAAACAAAAAACAATACTACTATATTCTTTTTAAACATAATTTCTATTTTATTTGGGCTTGGTCTATTTTAATTTCTTCTAATAAAGAATCAAATCCTATTAATCTACCTTGTACAGAAACATTAGAATTCAACTCTATTTTTGTTAATTCTGACATTATTACAAATACTTTATCATCTATAACAATTGTACTGTTTTTATCATCAATACTTGTAATTTTTCCTTTTATAGTAATTGCTTTATCTAAATATTTTCTATTGGCAGAACTTTCGTTAGCTAAAAATTCTTTCAAAAGATCTTTTACAGTTAAAGTATATAATGATTTTTCAGAAGAAATATCCCGATGATCATGATATAAATACTTATATGTAATAAATAATCCGAAAATTAAAATAAGAAAACCTGCAACTATTTTTTTCATACTCTTCTTTTTGTATTTGTGATTACAAACATAATGTTTTTTTTCATTTGTATATACAAACTTAATGTTTTTTTTGTAATATTGCTTAAATATTAAAAATTTAACATGAAAAAAGCAAAATACCTAATAATTCTGTCCGTATTTTCTGGAATTAGTTGTAGTAATAATTCAGAAGATGACTTAACAACACCTATAAATTCTGGTGAAATAACAACTTACAATAATTATGTAAAATCTGTAATTGACAATAATTGCATAAGTTGTCATGGTGCAACAAGCCCGTACGGTGGCTTGACATTAACAACATATAATCAAGTAAAAAACGCTGTATTGAACAATAATTTATTAGATAGAATTAATTCAAATGACGCATCATCTGTTATGCCAACTTCTGGGAAATTACCAGAAAACACATTACTAAAAATTTCAGATTGGAATACAGACGGATTACTAGAATAGTATTTGTATATAAAAAATTATAATAATTTAAAACAATAAAATATGAAAAAAATTTCATTATTAATATTGGTTACACTGTGTAGTTTTGTTCCAATACAAGAAAAAAAAATAACTAAAACAGGTACAATTACATTTGAAGCTTCTGTTCCATCATTCGAAGAAGTGAAAGGAAAAAATACGGCAGTAACATGTATTTTAAATACTTCAAATGGAGAAATTGCAGCATTGGCACTAATGAAAGGTTTCCGATTTAAAATCGCTTTGATGGAAGAACATTTTAATGAAAACTACATGGAAAGCTCTAAATATCCTAAAGCAACTTTTAAAGGAAAAATTGAAAATTTTGATATTTCAAAACTAACCGCAACAACGAAAGAGTTCACTCTTAAAGGAAAACTAGAACTTCATGGAAAAAGTAAAGACATTACCACTGTAGCAAAAATTAAAAAAATAGGAACTGATATTGAAGTAAAAACTACTTTTCCAGTAAATGTTTCCGACTTCGAAATTGAAATCCCAAGTGTTGTTTCAAAAAAGGTAGCCAAAAAAGTTTCTATAGATTGTAACTTTTTATTAAAATAGCACACTAATCTTAAAATTAAACCAAAAAAATATGAAAAATTTAAAACAAATTGCTCTAGTTGCATTCGCAATTTTCTCTACACAATTTTACGCACAAACAAAAACTGGTGCCGTAACTTATGAAATGTCAATGCCAGACAATGCAGAATTATCAGCAATGGGAACTAATACTATTAAGGTTTCATTTAGTGAAAAATCTACTGCTACACAAATGGATATGATGGGCGGAATGATTTCAATCAAAACCATTACTCCAGATAAAAGCAATGCAACTGACACTAGAATGTTGATGGACATGATGGGTAAAAAATATGAAGTAACTGGCGGTTCTCAGGGATTTGGAAACTCTGATATTGCTTCTTTAAAAGATGCTGTATCTGTTACTTATGACAAAAAAAATACTAAAGAAATTTTAGGATACAAATGCTATAATGCAACTGTTAAAATGACAGATGGAACGGTTTCTAATTTTTATGTAACGGAAGCCATTACAGTACAAACAAAAGCTGATGACAAAATAAAATTATCAGGTTTTCCATTAGAAATTGAAGTAAATAGTGAAAAAGGAAAAATAATATTGTTAGCAACTGCTTTTGATAAAGCACCAACTGCTAACTGTTTTGTAATTCCAGAAGGTTATAAAAAAGTAACTCAAGAAGAATTACAAAAAGAATTAGGTGGAATGTAATATTCAAAACCTTTAAAATTTAAAAATCCCATATTCAGTTTGAATATGGGATTTTTTATTTTCTATGTTTTCAATTTCTTTTTTCTAGCTGCTGGAAATAAAACATTATTAAGAATTAAACGATAACCAGGAGAATTAGGATGTAAGTCTAAAACTGTAGGCGCATCTCCTACTCTATGTTGATAATCTTCTGGATCGTGCCCGCCATAATAGGTAAACATTCCTTTTCCTTTTTGTCCATGAATATATCTTGCCTCACCATTTATTTTACATTCGCCCATTAATAGCACATTTGATTTAATTTTATCAGCAGCAAAAGCTGTAGTTTGACCCATAAAACCTTTTACAATTTGCGTATGATTTTGACATAACATGGTAGGAATTGGATCCCATTTTGCTGAAAAATCCATTAAAGTAAAATAATCAACTTCCATAGAAAAACTTCCTTTACCGTGTTCTTCTGTGGTGTCAATATCTGAAAATTCATATTTCATGGGTTGTTTTTCCAAAATATAATCTTTGAAAGCAAACGTGTTGTTATAATCGATTTTTGCTTGGTAATTGGGTTCACTTGCGTCACCATCAAACATTGGTTCACATATATCTGTACTTTCTGCAGAAAGTGCAATATCAAAACTATCAGTAGCAGAACACATCGCGAACATAAATCCGCCACCAATAACATAGTCTCTAATTTTTGTAGCTACTGCCAACTTTTCTTCAGAAACTTTACTGAAACCTAGTTTTTTAGCTAATGCTTCGGCTTCAAGTTTTTGTTGAATGTACCAAGGTGCATTTCTATAATTTCCGAAAAACTTACCATATTGTCCTGTAAAATCCTCATGATGTAAATGCAGCCATTCGTACAAAACCAATTGGTCAGAAAGTACTTCTTCATCATAAATTTCGGTATAAGGAATTTCAGCATAGGTTAAGACCATAGTTACGGCATCATCCCAAGGTTGCTTCCCTTTTGGAGTATAAACTGCAATTTTTGGTGCTTTTTCTAATACTACCGTTTCCATATTTTGAGATGGACTACTTATTTCTTCCAAAATTGACGCCGTTGCTCCATCTGTTAAAACTTCAAAAGAAACACCACGAATTTGACATTCTTTTCTAATATCGTCACCATCTGGTAATAAAAAAGAACCACCTCTATAATTTAACAACCAATTTACTTTATAACTTTTGGCTAATGCCCAATAGGTAATTCCGTAAGCCTTTAGATGATTTTGTTGTCCTTCATCATCCATGGGTAGCAATATAGAAGATGCCTTAGCTTGAAAGCTAGAGAAAACGAAACAAATTGCTAGTGCAAAAAACTTAAATTTTGAATTCATTAAATAGTTATAATTCGTTGATTTACTAATAACAAACCAAAGATAAGCAAAAGATAAAATAATTAAATGTTAAAGTGTAGGTAATTCTACATTTGCAAAACCAGGTATTTCTACCTGTATAAAAAATCAGGTAATTCTACTCTAAAATAATTAATTTAAACGCTATAATTTAGTAAAAAATTAATGATATGAATACTCTGCTCCCCATGTTTGAAAAAAAATACAACAATACGTTAAGACTAATTGGATTAGTTTTACTTGGTATAACGATATGTATCTATGCTGTTTTGGTAGCTAGATTTTTAATAATAAGTTAGTATATTTTTTTTGAATTCAGTTCGGATAATTTTCCTCTCCTAGTCCTTAGGAAAACCTGATTATTCAATTTATATTCAACAATTCTTTATGTATTTAAATTGTTCAAACTGAATTCAAAAAAAATTACAAATCTATTTCCTCTAATGTGATTATATTGTTTTGGATAGCGTAGACTACTAATCCAGCAATATTTTTTGTTTGAGTTTTTAATAACAAATTATTTCTATGTCCTTCTGCAGTCCTCGGACTAATGCTTAATTTCTCTGCTATTTCAACCGCATTATATTGTTTACAAATTAATTTTAACACTTCAATTTCCCTTGTAGTTAATTGCGTCGTATCAAAATCGCTTTTAGAAGGATGTTTTCCAGAAATAATATCTTTATAAATGACTTTCATTACTTCATCATTATAATAAAAACCTTTATTTGCTACTTCATTTATTGTCAGCACTACTTCTTCAGGTGATGCATTTTTAACAATATAAGAAACCGCTCCAACTTGAATCATGTTTGAAATAAACGATGGTGTATTATAACTTGTTAATGCAATAACTTTCAGTTCTGGAAATTCTGCATGTAAGATTTTTGTAGTTTCAACGCCATTAAGATTTGGCATTTTTAAATCGGTAATAACAATATCTGGTAAAACAGCTGTAGATTTTAAATAATCTACTAATTCTTGACCGTCATTGGCTTCAAAAACTATTTTAAAGTTGGGTTCACGTTGCAATAAAAAAGAAATTCCTTTTCTAAACAGCACCTCATCGTCTGCTAAAACAATATTTATTATAGTGCTCATATTTTAAAAATTAAATTCTATTAGAACACCTTTATTAATTTCCGATTGGACAGTTAATTTCCCACCTAAGTAATTTACTCTACTTTCAATATTTTGCATTCCGATTCCTCTTTTTTGATTACCTAAACTCGCATTAAAACCAACCCCATTATCTATATATAAACAAGTGTTTTGTTTGTTTTTACTTACAAAAGTAATTGAAATACTAGTTGCTTTTCCATGTCGCATTGAATTATTTAATACTTCTTGTAAAATTCTGAAAATGTGTAATTGCTTTTTGACTTCTAAAACACTGAATTCTAATTCGTTTTCATAATTAATTTTTACATTTTTAGCTGTTGAAAATTCTAAAACTAATTCTTCAATCGCAGCATGTAATCCAAATTTCTCAAAAACTGGAGGCAATAAATCGTGCGCAATTCTTCTCGAATTCTCTAATGCTTTCTTAGTTAAATCAATAATATTATTAGTAATTTCAGTATGTTCAGATTCTGATAAATTTGGTGTTTTTAGCAAATGTGTATTTAAAGAAACGATATTTAATTTAGAACTGATATCATCGTGTAAATCTTGAGCAATTCGCATGCGTTCTTCTTCCTGCGTTTGAATTACCGATTGCAATATTTCCTTTTGATACATAATTTCTTGATTTTTTTTTTCAACAGCAATTTTCACAATTTTCTTACGTGAAAAGTAAAAGAAAAGTACTAAAGTTAAAAAAACACTAAAAAAAGCAAATAATATAAACAGAAAAGCTTTTATAATTTGCTCAACAGCAATATGAGTAACTTCCATATTTATTTAGAATTTAGTTTTTTTAATTGATAAAGTAGAACAATTGAATAAATCACAGCAGTAAAGTGAGTCAGAAGTGAATTTAATCTACTAAAAACATTTCCAAACTCGATCATGTAATTATCATAGATAGAAATACTTTGCAGAGGCCAACTCAAATAACAAAAAAAATTAATTATAAAATGAATTAACAGGGCTAAATTTACATAGTATAATTCTTGAGGTTTATCGTATTCATTATATAGGTAAACCATACCATAAACAATAAGTGGAAATATTGTAATAAAAATGTCTTGATAATGAAAAACAAAAAAAGATTTAGGATAAATACTATATTTTATTATTAAATATGTTAAAACTAAAATAAGTAAAATTTCAACAATATTTCTCCATTTTTTACTTTCAAACGAATAAGAATAAAATAAACTCAATAAACCAAATTGAATCATAAATATAATATTTATAAAAAAATGATTATACATTTTAAACCAAGAATAAAGATGTTTACTTATAAAATCAAGAATAAATAAAACAATAAGATATATTGAAAATATCTTATAGGCTTTGCTTTTGTTTTTAAAGCCTATAAGATACATTATCGCAACAAAAAATGCTAATAATAAAAAATAGTATTTTGATTTCAAATCTTAAGGATTATAAAGCGGGCTTGTTATATCACAAGTTTGAGGACAAGGCATTGTGCCACTATAAATAGTATCAGTCATGTCATTTTCGTTTCTATCAACACCTACAAACATTAATTTTTGCATTCCAGTTGTGTCAACTCCCATATAAGCTCTAACATTTACAACTTCTGGAATGACAAGTAATTCTGTTAAAACATCTAATGGAATTAAATGTGCTTTTGCTAATGGTTTTGGCGGATTTGTTTGCCATGATTTTGCCCATGCTTCTGCATCGGATAGGGGGATGATGTAATTAGGCATAGTTGTTAATTTTTTATAGTTAATTTCCTAAAATTAATAAAAAAACTAACACAAAAAACAAAAAATTAACAAAAATTTCAATTAAAACGGAACATCACTATTTTCATCAAAGCTACTATTCATACTGCTACCAAAAGCATCATTTGGTGAAGGTAAATTTGGAGTTGCAAATGGGTTGGCTTGTGAGTCTAAATTCATTTTAGATGTAAAAGAATCATCATAAGACATTCCAAATTCATCTAAATTGTCAAACTTACCAAATTGTCCTAAGAACTTTAAACGAATGTTATCTAAACTACCATTTCTGTGTTTAGCTACAATAAATTCAGCCTGATTAGTGGTTGGAGCTGCTTCTTCATCATCCCAATTGTCAATTTTATAATATTCTGGACGATAAATGAACGAAACGATATCGGCATCTTGCTCAATCGCTCCAGATTCACGTAAATCGGAAAGTAAAGGTCTTTTACTAGAACCACGAGTTTCCACGGCACGAGATAACTGAGAAAGTGCAATTACTGGCACACTTAATTCTTTCGCTAAAGCTTTTAAACTTCGAGAAATCATCGAAATTTCTTGCTCTCTGTTTCCACCACCTTTTCCAGATTGACCAGCAGACATTAATTGCAAATAGTCAATTACAATTAGTTTAATTCCGTGTTGAGAAACTAAACGACGGGCTTTGGCACGTAAATCGAAAATTGATAACGAAGGTGTGTCGTCAATATATAAAGGTGCTTTTTCTAAATCTTTAACTTTAACGTTTAATTGTTCCCATTCGTGAGGTTCTAAATCTCCTTTACGAAGTTTTTCAGAAGTTAATCCGGTTTCACTTGAAATCAAACGCGTTATTAACTGTACAGATGACATCTCCAATGAGAATAAAGCAACAGGTTCGTTATTCGTAACAGCAATATTTCTTGCCATCGACAATACGAAAGCGGTTTTACCCATACCTGGACGCGCTGCAATAATAATTAAATCGGAAGGTTGCCAACCTGATGTTAAATCATCTAATTTTCTAAATCCTGTTGGAATTCCAGATAAACCTTCTTTGTTGGAAATTTCTTCAATACGTTGTTTAGCTTGGTTTACTAAACTCTGAGCCGTTTCGTATCCTTTTTTAAGATTTCCTTGTGTGATTTCGTATAAATTCGTTTCGGCTGTATCTAATAAATCGAAAACATCCATTCCTTCATCGTAACAATCTTCAATTAATTTACTTGAAATAGTAATTAAACTTCTTTGAATAAATTTCTGAAGAATAATACGAGCATGGAAAACAATATGCGCCGAAGAGGCAATTTTTTGTGTAAGTTGAATCAAATAAAAATCGCTACCTGCCATTTCTAATTTTCCGTTTCTTTTTAATTGTGCAGAAACAGTTAATAAATCGATAGGTTGCGGTGGTGTGCTATGGAATAATTGGTTAATCGCTTCGTAAATATATTTGTGTGCTTCTTTATAAAAAACATCTGGATTTAGTAAATCAATTACTTCACCTGGTGCTTTTATATCAATTAACATCGCTCCTAAAACTGCTTCTTCAATATCTACAGCTTGAGGAGGTAATTTTCCTTTTTCTAAATTAATAATAGTAGTTTTATCTACTCGAACAGGGTTTATATTTAACGATTTTTCCATACTGCGAATGTAATGTAATTAGTAGAAAAAATAAATTTTACTTGTTAATGAAAAACTGTTAACAACTTACTACTATTTGTTAACATGTCAAAAAAAACGCCTTGTGATTGACAAGGCGCTTTATAATATATTTTACTTATTTATCGGAGAATTCTCCCATATTACAGTATTTATCCATTCTTTGCGCTACTAAATCTTTTGTTGATAAGTCTTTTAATTCCTTATATGATTTGGTAATGTACTTTTCAACAGTTTTGAACATCGTTTCTTTATCACGATGAACTCCACCTAATGGTTCTGGGATAATATCGTCAATTAACTTTTGCTTTTTCATATCGATAGCCGTTAATTTTAAAGCTTCAGCTGCCTGTTCTTTAAATTCCCAACTTCTCCATAAAATAGAAGAACAAGATTCAGGAGAAATTACAGAATACCAAGTGTTTTCCAACATAAATACTCTATCTCCTACTCCAATTCCTAATGCTCCACCAGAAGCACCTTCACCAATAATGATTGAGATGATTGGTGTTTTTAAACGAGCCATTTCGAAAATATTTCTTGCAATTGCTTCACCTTGTCCACGCTCTTCCGCTTCTAAACCAGGATAAGCTCCAGGAGTGTCAATTAATGTTAACACAGGAAGGTTGAACTTCTCTGCCATTTTCATTAAACGTAAAGCTTTACGGTAACCTTCAGGATTCGCCATACCGAAATTACGCAATTGACGCATTTTAGTATTAATACCTTTTTGTTGTCCGATAATCATATACGACTGACCGTTGATTCTTCCTAAACCACCAACCATTGCTTTGTCATCTTTAAAATTTCTGTCTCCGAATAATTCTAAAAATGTACCGTCAGTTAAGTTTGTAATATATTCTAAGGTATAAGGTCTGTTTGGGTGACGAGACATTTGTACCCTTTGCCAAGCCGTAAGATTTTTGTATATATCTTTTTTAGTTTGTTCTAATTTTTCTTCTAGTTGTTTACAAGTTGCAGAAACATCAACATCGGATTCTTGCCCTAAAACAACGCATTTTTCCATTTGATCTTCCAGCTCTTTTATTGGCAATTCAAAATCTAAATATTCCATAAAAGTTAGTTTTGTTTAATTTGTTTGTAATGACAAAGATACTATTTAAAAATTATTTGAATAATTTTTGTACCCTTATCTAATTATTTTTTTTGTTATTTCGTATTAACCCATTCAAAATCACCGTCATAAGAATAATTGCTGCGCCTATATAAAAGGAGAAACTCATTTGTTCGTTTTTCTCGAAAATTAAGACGGCTAACGCTATTCCGTAAACAGGTTCCAAATTTATGGTAAGCATGACTGTATATGGAGAAATGAACTTCATTACCGCAACTGAAGCAATAAATGCATATGCTGTACAAATAGAAGCCAAAACAAACAACCACATTAAATCTGAAGCTGTTATGGTGAAAAATTCTGTAGTGAATTGTCCACTAAACAATAGAAATGCACTTAAAAATAACACACCACCAAACAATTCGTAAAACGAAACAATTGTAGCATCAATTCTTTGCGCAAATTTTCCATTGATGATAGAAAAACTCGCTGACAAAAATGCAGAAGTTAAGGCTAAAAGCACACCTTGCATGGTGCCCGACATATTATCACTAAAACTTTTCTGAATGAAGTTGGGTTCGGAAGATTCAATTACAAAATATAAACCTATAAGAACCACTAATCCAAAAACGATTTCGTACCAAACCATTTTTCGTTTGTAAAAAATAGGTTCTAAAATGGATGTAAAAAACGCACCGGTTGACAAACAAGCTAATGTGATGGATATGTTAGAAACTTTAATAGCTTTAAAAAACGTAATCCAATGCAGAGCAATTATTAAACCTGAAATCAGTAATAAAACAATGTCTTTTTTGGATAATTTGAAACTTGTTTTTTTATAATAAATATAGCCTAAAATTAGTAAAACCGCTAACGACATACGCCACCAAACTAATGGTAAAGCATCTAATGAAATTAGCTTACCTAGAACAGCTGTGAATCCCCAAATAAATACAATTAAATGAAGATGTAAGTTATGTTTTAAATTAACGTCTGGCATTTCTTAATAAGTAAAAAGCTAATATTCCGAAAACAAAATTTGGAAACCAAACCGCAACAATTGGCGGAATACTTGATTTTTCTGCTAGTGTTCCGAAAATTTTATCGAAAAACACAAATGAGAAAGCAACCAAAATACCAATAGCTAAGTTCACTCCCATTCCACCACGTCGTTTCATCGCAGAAACCGCTACAGCAATAATCGTTAATATAAAAGCTGATGCTGGAATACTAAATTTCTTATATAAAACCACCAAATAAACATCTAAATTAGAACTTCCTTTGGCTCTCTCTTTATCGATAAATTTAACTAAATCGAAAATATTCATGGTTTCAGCTACATATACTACTGGAGTCAAATCATCTGGTTCAAATTCAAATTTTCTGGTTAATTTTTCTTGTTTTTCAATGACATCTCCGTTCTTACCAACTGTTCTTTTAACATAATTAAACAACGAATAATCTTTGGTTTTTTCATTATATTTTACACGATTGGCGTATAATTTATATTCTAACTTATTGCCATTAAATTTTTCGTAAATAAAATCGAAACCTGTTTTAGACAACACATTATAACTACTTACATACATGTATTCATTTGGCGTAACTTGTCTGAAAATATCGGAAGTTTGCCTTGTTTCTACGTTCTTTTTTAGATAAGTATATCTAAAATCCCAATACTTTTCACTCGCATCAGGCAATATGAAGAACCCCATTAATAAAGTAATAAAAGAAACTAAAGTAGCACCAACAATATAAGGACGTAAAAATCGAGTAAATGAAATTCCAGAACTTAAAATGGCGATAATCTCACTGTTATTTGCCAGTTTGGATGTAAACCAAATGATGGATAAAAACAGAAAAATAGGAAATAATAAATTAGCAAAATAGATGGTAAATCCGTAATAGTAAACCAAAACATCTTTAAAAGCGACTTTATTTTCAATCATTCGATTGATTTTTTCCGACACGTCAATTATAATTCCAATAGGAATAAACATTAACAACATCGCTGTAAATGTGATTAAGTATCTTTTAAATATGTACCAATCTATTTTTTTCATATTTGTATTTTTTAGTTACATCTTCTGACTTCAATTATTTTGACTTCGAGTGCCTAAGTCAATTTCTAAATTCAGAATTCTAACTTCTAATTTTCAAATTATAATCTTGTTGTTACTTTTTTAACCATTGCTTCTTTCCATTCCCTGAAAGTTCCTGCTAAAATTTGTCGTCTTGCTTCACGAACCAACCACATATAAAAACCAAGATTATGAATCGTAGCAATTTGTTTTCCTAAAAATTCGTTAGCAATAAACAAGTGACGTAAATAAGCTTTTGAATAATCTGTATCAACATATGTATGAGCCATTGTATCAATTGGAGAAAAATCTTCTTCCCACTTTTTATTTTTTATATTGATAAAACCTTCCGATGTAAACAACATTCCGTTTCTTGCGTTACGAGTTGGCATTACACAATCAAACATATCAATACCTAAAGCAATGTTTTCTAAAATATTAGCTGGTGTTCCAACTCCCATTAAATAACGTGGTTTATCTTTTGGTAAAATTGCTGTAACAACTTCTGTCATTGCGTACATTTCTTCTGCTGGCTCACCTACAGAAAGTCCGCCAATTGCATTTCCAACTTGATTTCTACTTGCAATAAATTCCGCTGATTGTTGACGTAAATCTTTATACGTACTTCCTTGAACAATAGGAAAAAAAGCTTGAGAATATCCATATTTAAAAGGTAAAGTCTCTAAATGATTGATACATCTGTCTAACCAACGATGTGTCATGTGCATTGAACGTTGTGCATATCTGTAATCACAAGGATAAGGCGTACATTCATCGAAAGCCATAATAATATCGGCACCAATTGCACGTTGCGTTTCCATTACATTTTCTGGAGAAAAAAAGTGATATGAACCATCTAAATGCGATTTAAATTTCACACCTTCTTCTTTAATTTTTCTTCGTCCAGACAAAGAATAAACTTGGTATCCACCAGAATCGGTTAAAATATTTCTATCCCAATTCATAAATTTATGTAAACCACCCGCTTTTTCTAAAACGTCTAATTTAGGTCTTAAATATAAATGGTAAGTATTTCCTAAAATAATATCTGGATTAATATCGTTTTTTAATTCGCGTTGGTGCACTCCTTTTACAGAAGCTACCGTACCAACAGGCATAAAAATTGGTGTTTCAATAACACCGTGATCAGTAGTAATAAGCCCTGCTCTGGCTTGGCTTTGAGCATCTGTTTTTAATAAATCAAACTTCATGAGGTAATTTTAAGTGGCAAATATAATTTAAAAGATTAGAAGTTAGAAGTTAGAAGTTGGAAGTTTTTACAACTTTACAATAAAATTAACGCTTCAAAGCATTTTGCTTGAGAAATGTTTTGCAGAAATAAAAAATAGTATTACTTTTGCATCCACTTTAACTAACCTCTGGCGAAAGACGCGTATGTTACTTAAAATTAATGATTTATACATATTATTATGTCAAATTTAATGGATTTCGTTCAAAACGAAATGGTATCAAAAAAAGACTTTCCTAACTTTAGCGCTGGAGACACAATTACTGTGTACTACGAAATTAAAGAGGGTGAAAAAACAAGAACTCAGTTTTTTAAAGGAGTTGTAATTCAAAAAAGAGGATCTTCTTCTACTGAAACGTTTACAATTCGTAAAATGTCTGGAGCAATTGGTGTAGAGCGTATCTTCCCAGTTAACATGCCAGCTTTACAAAAAATTGAAATGAACCAAAAAGGTAAAGTACGTAGAGCTAGAATTTACTACTTTAGAGAACTTACTGGTAAAAAAGCAAAAATCAAAGAAAGAAGAGGTTAATCTTTTTATTTGTTATTATAAAAAATCCCGATTCTGTCGGGATTTTTTTTTATCCCTATTTTTCGTATATCAAAATTATCAATTCTGTATTTTTTCGAACTTAAATTATCAAATTCGAAAATGTAACGTTAATTGCATTTTAGTCTTTAATTTAGTCTTCGAATTTCTTATATTTGCTAACCTAAAATTTTAGAAACAAACAAACTACATAAATCATGTCAAAAATTTTTTATACCATTACGGATGAAGCACCAATGTTGGCAACTCACTCGTTTTTACCAATAATCAAAGCTTTTACGAAGACAGCAAATATTGAAGTGGAAACCAGAGATATTTCTTTGGCAGGTAGAATTTTATCTAACTTCCCTGAATATCTAAAAGACGACCAAAAAGTTGCCGACAATTTAGCCGAATTAGGTCAAATGGCAACTACACCAGAAGCAAACATCATCAAACTACCAAACGTTTCTGCTTCTATTCCTCAATTAAAAGATGCGATTACAGAATTACAAGCACATGGTTTTGCTATTCCAAATTTCCCAGAAGATCCACAAAATGATACCGAGAAAGAAATCAAAGCCAAATACGCTAAAGTTTTAGGTTCTGCTGTAAATCCGGTTTTACGTGAAGGAAACTCTGACAGACGTGCTCCAAAAGCTGTTAAGAATTACGCAAAACAAAACCCTCATTCAATGGGAGCTTGGAGTGCCGATTCTAAAACAGAAGTCGCACACATGAATGAAGGTGATTTCTATGGAACTGAAACTTCTACAACAGTAGAAAATGATTCGAAATTCAGAATTGTTTTTGAAGGAACTGATGGTTCAACAACTGTTTTAAAAGATTTTGCAAATTTAAAAGCTGGTGAAGTTATCGATAGTTCAGTAATGAATTTAAGAGCTTTAAAAGAATATACAAAGAAAACAATTGCTTACGCAAAAGAAAAAAACGTGATGCTTTCTGCACATTTGAAAGCAACGATGATGAAAATTTCTGATCCAATTATTTTTGGAGCTATTGTTGAAACGTATTTTGAAGATGTATACACTAAATATGCAAACTTATTCAAATCTTTAGACATTCATCCAAATAGTGGTTTACAAGATTTGTATAACAAAATTGCTGGAATTTCCGAAGAAGAAGCAATCAAACAAGATTTGGCAACTGCATTAGCCAACGGACCAAAAGTAGCGATGGTAAATTCTGATAAAGGAATTACTAATTTCCACGTTTCGTCTGATATTATTGTTGATGCTTCAATGGCTGCTTTAGCAAGAAGTGGTGGAAAAATGTGGAACAAAGAAGGAAAAGAAGAAGATACCATTACCATGATTCCAGATCGTTCGTATGCAGGTTTTTATACAGCAGTTATTGACGATATGAAAAAACATGGCGCTTTAGATCCAAGAACTATGGGTTCTGTACCAAATGTTGGTTTAATGGCTCAAAAAGCAGAAGAATACGGTTCGCATGATAAAACATTCCAAATGTCTGCAGCTGGAATTGTTAAAGTGGAAAACGAAAACGGAGCAACTTTACTTTCTCAAAAAGTAGAAGCTGGTGATATTTTCAGAATGTGCCAAACTAAAGACGCGCCAATCCAAGATTGGGTAAAACTAGCGGTTAACAGAGCACGTTTATCAGACACTCCAGCCTTATTTTGGTTAGATAAAGACAGAGCTCACGATAGAGAAATTATCAAGAAAGTTGAAAAATACTTAAAAAATTACGACACAACTGGTTTAGACATCAGAATTTTAGATGTAATGGACGCCATGTCGGAAACATTAAAAAGAATTAGAGAAGGAAAAGATACTATTTCAGTTTCTGGAAATGTTTTACGTGACTACTTAACAGATTTATTCCCAATTTTAGAATTAGGAACTTCAGCAAAAATGCTTTCTATCGTTCCATTAATGAATGGTGGTGGCTTGTTTGAAACTGGTGCTGGTGGTTCTGCTCCAAAACACGTAGATCAATTTGTAGAAGAAGGCTATTTACGTTGGGATTCATTAGGTGAAATTTTAGCGTTAGGTGTTTCTTTAGAACATTTAGGTCAATCTTTAAATAATGAAAAAGCATTAGTTTTATCAGATACTTTAGATCAAGCTACAGAAAAATTCTTAGCTAACGATAAATCTCCAGCTCGTAAAATTGGACAATTAGACAATAGAGGTTCTCACTTTTATATCGCTTTATATTGGGCACAAGCATTAGCGGCTCAAGATAAAAACGCAGAGTTAAAAGCGCACTTCACTCCTATTGCTACAGAATTGACAGCAAACGAAGCAAAAATTGACGCCGAATTAATTGACGCACAAGGTAAACCACAAGAAATTGGCGGGTATTACCAACCAAATGAAGACTTGTTAAACGCGGCTATGCGACCAAGCGCAACATTAAATGCTATTATAAATAAAATGTAATTTTTATTTTTTTAAATATTTAAAGGCGATGTGAATTAATTTCATATCGCCTTTTTTATTAACTACAACTTAACACATGTTTTGTAACATTTGTGCGAAATTTGCGTCAAATCAAAAACATATTATAATGAAAAAAGTCAATTTTCTTATTCTCCTATTCTCCTTATTTTTATCATCAGCCTTTTCTCAAGAAAAAGTTACTTTAAGTGGAATTGTAAAAGACCAAAAATCTAATGAAACCTTAATTGGTGTAACCGTTTCATTTGAAAACAGTACAACAATTCGAACTTCGTTAACCAACGAATACGGATTTTATTCCATTTCCTTACCAAAAGGTGAATACACAGTACAAATTAACTCCTTAAGTTATGCTGGATTTTCTGAAACCATAACTTTAGATGCCAACACTAAAAAAGATTTCATTTTAGCTGAAAAAAACAATGAAATTGAACAAGTTATAGTTACCGGAAATTCGAAAAAACTTCAAATTGACAAACCAGAAATGAGTGTCAATAAACTTTCTATCGCCCAAATAAAATCGATGCCTGCTATTTTAGGGGAAGTAGATGTCATAAAATCTATTTTAACTTTACCTGGTGTAACAAATGCTGGTGAAGGACAATCAGGTTTTAATGTTAGAGGTGGTGCTGCCGATCAAAATTTAATTTTATTAGACGAAGCTACCATTTATAATTCATCCCATTTATTTGGATTTTTCTCGGTTTTTAATGCTGATGCGATTAAAGATTTAAAACTTTATAAAGGTGGAATTCCAGCACGATTTGGAGGAAGAGTCGCTTCCGTTTTAGATATTTATCAGAAAGAAGGAAACAGTAAAAAGTTCGGTATGACGGGCGGAATCGGACTAATTTCGAGTAGACTTTTAGCCGAAGGTCCGATTGTAAAAGATAAAGGTTCTTTTTTAGTTGCAGGAAGAAGTAGTTATGCACATTTGTTTTTAAAACTTGCCGACAATAATAATTCCGCTTACTTTTATGATTTAAACACTAAAATCAATTACAAATTAAACGAAAACAACAATCTGTTTGTATCGGGATATTTTGGTAGAGATGTTTTTAGTTTAAACAAACAGTTCATAAACACCTACGGAAATTCGGTTTTAAACCTACGTTGGAATCACTTATTTAATGATAAATTATTCTCCAATGCTTCCTTCATTTATAGCGATTATTATTACGGTTTGACATTAGATTTCATAGGTTTCAATTGGGAAAGCGGTATTAAAAATTATAACTTCAAATACGATTTCAAACATTATTTATCAGATAATTTCAAATTGTTTTACGGTGCGAATGCTATTTATTACGACTTCAATCCAGGAAAAATTGAACCAATTGATTCAGATTCAGGAATAAATGAAAAACAATTAGCCAAAAAACACGCTTTCGAACCTGCTATTTATATTGATGCAGAACAAAAACTTTCAGATAAACTTTCAGTAAATTACGGATTAAGATATAGTATGTTTTATCGTTTAGGTGAAGAAACAGTAAATATTTATGCCAATGACCAGCCTGTAACTTATGATGCAGATTTAGGTATTTATGAAAAGGCCACTCCAATTGACACCAAATATTATGGTAAAAACGAAACTATAGCAAGTTTTGACAATTTAGAACCTCGAGTAGCAATAGCATACACAATTGATGACAATCAATCTGTAAAAGCGAGTTACAACCGTATGAGTCAGTATTTACATTTAATTTCCAATACGCAGTCGCCTACTCCATTAGACATTTGGACACCAAGTGATAACTTTTTGAAACCTCAAATTTTAGATCAGTTTGCCGTTGGATATTTCAAAAATATCAAAAATGGAGATTATACTTTGGAAGTCGAATCGTTTTACAAAACCGTAAAAAACCGATTAGACTATATTGATGGTGCCGATTTAATTGCCAACGAAGCCATTGAACAAGTTCTACTTACAGGAAAAACTCGTGCTTACGGATTAGAAGTTATGGTTAAGAAAAACGTAGGTAAACTTTCAGGTTGGATTTCCTACACACTGTCTCGTTCAGAACAATTAACAGAAGGAAGAACACCAATTGAAACCGGAATAAACAATGGAGATTGGTACAAAACAGGTTGGGATAAAACACATAATATTTACGTAACGGGAAGCTACAAACTCAATCAAAAATGGAGTTTTGGAAGTATTTTCACGTATCAAACTGGACAACCAGTAACTTTTCCAACAGCACAATATCAATATCAAGGTATAAATGTTCCAGTTTATGGAAATAGAAACCAAGATAATTTACCAGCATATCATCGTTTAGATGTTTCAGCTACTCTAAATCCAACCAAAAACAAAGATAGAAAATGGCAAGGCGAATGGGTTTTCTCAGTTTATAATTTATATGGACGAAAAAATGCAGCTTCTATCAATTTCAGACAAAATCAAGATACAGGATTAAATGAAGCCGTGAGATTATCTATTTTCGGAATGGTTCCAAGTATCACCTATAATTTTAAATTTTAAGACGATGAAGACAATTATAAAATATTCCATTTTAGCAATTAGCTTTGCTTTTATTAGCTGCGAAGAAGTGGTTGATGTAGATTTAAACAATAGTGAACCAAAATTGGTTATTGACGCTTCCATTAAATGGGAAAAAGGAACAACTGGAAACGATCAAACCATACGTTTAACAACTACTGGCGAGTATTTTAACAATAGCGTTCCTGTAGCAAATGGAGCAACAGTTACTATTACAGATTCGAATGCAATTGTTTATGCTTTTATCGAAGATGGAGCAACTGGATATTACAAATGCACCAATTTCAACCCTGTTATAAATGGGGTGTATACACTTTCTGTTAGTTACAAAGGACAAAACTATACGTCTACAGATAAATTATATCCAGTTCCAACGATTACTTCGATTGAACAAGATTTAAACGGGATTACAGGTAACGAAATCGAATTAAAATTTAATTTTCAAGATAACGGAGCCGAAGAAAATTTCTATATGGAAGAATATAAAGTGCCTTTCAGACCTTTTCCTCTTTTAGGCGTTTTTGATGATAATTTTACTAACGGAAATGAAATGTTCTCGTTAATTATTGATGAAGATTTAGCTGCAGGACAAAATATCAATTTTACGCTACACGGCGTTTCAGAACGATATCATAATTTTATGAATATTTTAATTGGTATTTCTGGCGGATTAAGTAATGGACCTTTCAGCACGCCACCAGCCTCTGTAAAAGGAAATATTATCAATCAAAGTAACGCATCAAATTTCCCTTTAGGGTATTTCAGATTGTCTGAAGTGGATGTGAGAAATTATACCATTCAATAGCAAAATCAACATTTATTTTAAACACAGATTTAAGAAATTATAGTAATTTTTATAATTTCTTAAATCTGTGTTTCTTTTTTTCGTCAAATTCCAAAAATCAATAAAAAAGAATATCTTTGAATTTAATATTTTCTAACTTCAAACTTCAAACTTGAAACCTGAAACCTGAAACCTGAAACAAAAAACATGTCATCACACCACATTGTTCGCGACGATCAAGAACCTGCTTTAATAATTGCGAATGGTTTAGAATGCAATAACGAATTATTAGGCCAACTTTTAGAATGGTCACCCTATGTAATTGTGTTAGATTCTGCCATAGAACGTGTGATTGAATTAGGCATAAAAGTGGATGTTTTATTAGGAGATTTTGACAGAGATTTTGACGCCCAATTTTACAAAGAAAATCATTTTCCGATTGAAATTGTTCATACGCCAGATCAAAACAAAACCGATTTACAAAAAGCATTTGACTTTCTGATTGAAAAAGGGCATAAAGCGGTAAATGTAGTTTGGGCAACTGGTAAACGTGCTGACCATACTTTAAACAACCTATCCACTTTAGCATCGTACCGAAATGATTTAAAAATTGTTTTATTCGATGACCATTCTAAAGTCTTTTTACTTTCAAATTCCTTCAAAAAATGGTATCCAAAAGATGCAATTATTTCGCTGATTCCTTTAGGAAAAGTGGAAGGAATTACAACAGAAAATCTTTTTTATCCTCTACAAAACGGAAGCTTAGAATTAGGCTATAGAACTGGAAGTAGTAACCATGTTTCCGAAGATGGAATCGTTACTATTACTCATGAAAAAGGAAATTTACTTTTGATTGAAAGTTTTGAGTAAATATCAGATTTTTTTTATTTTTTTAAAAAAAAATCTAAATTATGAAAATATTCTACTTATTTATACTTCTGACTTTCAGTACATTTTCATTTTCACAAATCATCAATATTCCTGACGCAAATTTTAAAGCAAAATTGTTACAAGCAGATGTTACAAATATTATTGCTCAAGATGACAGTGAAAATAATTTAAAAATTGATACAAATAACAATAGTGAAATTGAAGTTAGTGAAGCATTAACTGTTTATAATTTAACAATTTCAAACAGTAATATTTCGGATTTAACAGGAGTTGAAAGTTTTACTAATTTAGGTTTCTTAGATTGTAGTTATAATAATTTAAATCATTTCAACTATACAATACCAAATAATGTTTATGTAATTGCTACTCATAATCAAATAATAAATTTGTCAATTTCAGGAACAATGTTTAGCGAGTGTGATTTTAGTTATAACAATCTACAAACCGTAACATTAAACAATGTTACAGCTGGCGGTGGTGGTTTTAGTTTTAATCATAATCAAATTACATCTTTTAATATATCGGGAAATATTTATATAAGTCAGGGATTATATCTTCAAAGTAATTTAATAAATGAAATTGATATTACTGGTTTAAATTTTTATAGTGGATATTCAGCTATTTACCTAAATAACAACCCTTTAACGGAATTAATATCTACTGGACATGCTTTAAATTTAATAAATATTGAAAATATATCAAGTAGCTATTTAGACTTAACCGAATATAAAGATCCTGTTGGTGGAAATTCAGAATATAATAGTACTGCCATAGAATTTATTAACTGTACTAATTTACAAACAATTTATGCTAAAAATGAGCATAATTTTTTTATCAATTGCTGGCAAGTAATGGGAGAAACAGTTTGTAGTGAAAATGTTTTTGTAAGAATACAAAACTGTCCAAACCTAAACTTTTTTTGTGTAGATGAGGGCGAAAAACAATATATTCAAAATCAAATTAATCAATTAGGTTTACAAAACCAAGTGCAAGTAAATTCTAACTGTTCATTTCTTGACAACACATCTTTTGAAAATTCAAATATATTTAATATCTATCCTGTTCCTAGTTCTGATATTTTAAATATTTCAAACACCAATCAATATGAAATTCAAACCATCGAAATTTACAATCAATTAGGACAAATTGTACAAAAAGAATTAGGAAACGTTTTTCAAATAAATGTTTCGCAATTACAAAATGGAGCGTACTTCTTAAAAATTAAAACCGAAAATTCAGTTTATACTAAACAATTTATAAAAGAGTAAAAAGAAACGATGTTGTCTAAAAAATAATTATTTTGTCAATCTGAACTGCTTCAGATTCTAAATATTATTGATAACCATTTTTTTGAGATTCTGAAATAAATTCAGAATGACAGGTTTTCAGACCTTTTAGACAACATCGTTTTTTTTTAAAACATTAGTTGATTAATTCAAAATTATTTCAATTGCTCTTTATACATCGCAAAATTCGCTTTATCTTTTTCTGACAAAACAGGTTCATTGACTGGATATTGCTGTAATTCTTCCCACATAATTTTCGCTACTAAATAACGCGCCATATCTTTATCATCCGCTGGAATAATGTACCAAGGTGCGTTTTCTTTTGAACACTTGTTTAAAATTTCTTCGTAATGTTTCATGTAATCATCCCAAAATCCTCTTTCTTTTAAATCGCCAGAAGAAAATTTCCATTGATGATCTTCGTCTTCCAAACGTTTTAATAAGCGTTTCTTTTGTTCGTCTTTACTCATATAAAAGAAAAATTTCATCACAATGGTTCCATTTTGAGAAATGTGTTTTTCAAAATTATTGATTTGTTCGAAACGGTTTTCCCAAAATTCAGGTTGGATGTCTTCCACTTTTTCAATTCCGGGAATATTTTCATTTAAAATATATTCTGGATGCACGCGAGTGACTAATAAATTCTCATAATGTGTTCTATTAAAAACCGCAAACTTTCCTTTTTCTGGAAGTGCTAAATAATGACGCCATAAATAATCATGCTCCAATTCCGTACTATTTGGAGTTTTAAAACTATGCACCACTACGCCACGCGGATTAAATTCCTTAAAAACTTCCCGAATCAAGCTGTCTTTTCCACTCGTGTCCATGCCTTGTAAACCAACTAAAACACCATATCTATTATGCGCATACATAATATCTTGCCATTCGCTTAACTTGTTACGAAGTTGGTCTAACTCTTTTTCTTTTTTATCATCATCCCAAAAACTATCCAATTCTGTTTTATAATCCGATAATTGTATAGGTTTTGTAACTTTATAATCTTCTAAATTAAAATTTTCCATATTTTTATACCAATAATTTGAAGCTATATCCTGCTATCCGCTATATCTTTTTATTTTAAGTTACCTTCGCCACTTCGACACCGCTCAGTGTGACAATTCAAGCAACTTAAAATAAAAAGGATGCCGCTACTATCAGGGCTAGGCTTTCGTTTTCAAAACATAAATATATGCAAAATTTTCAATTAACAGAATTCTGTCACATTAAAGGAATTGGTTCCGCTTCAGGTTTAATTTATTATCAAGATGTACTTTTTATTATTTCAGACAACAGTACATTTTTATATCAATATGTCATTGATAAAGATGTGGTTTTGAAATTTCCATTAGTGGAGAATCCGCAAGAAAACATTGCCAAGAAAGACAAATTAGATTTAGAAGCGATGACAAGTTATGGCAATCAAATTTTTATTTTTGGTTCAGGTTCGACTTCGCAACGCAACACGATGTTTTCTTTAAATTTAGAAAATGATGGATTACATAAAAACGATTTGTCTCAATTATACCAACATTTAAGAAATTTAGCTACTTTAAAAGAAGATGAATTAAATATTGAAGGTGCCATTTGCATTAATAAAACTATGTTGCTTTTTCAAAGAGGAAATGGAGCAAATAACAAAAACGGAATTTTCATTGTACCAGATAACCCTGAACAACCACAAGGTTTTGTTGCCGTAAAACTTCCAGAAATTTCAAAAATTGAAACTACTTTTACCGATGCGATTTTAGTCGATAATTTTATTTATTTCTTAGCTTCTGCAGAAGATACAGTTTCGACATATGAAGACGGCGAAGTTTTAGGTTCGATTATCGGAAAAATGAATGCGGAAACTTTCGAAGTTATTGAAACACAAATCATTTCCATTTCTCATAAATTTGAAGGAATTACTTTATATGAAAACGATGATAATGAAATAAAATTCTTACTTTGCGAAGATACTGATACCGAAGTATTAGAATCAAAAATTTATAAATTAACTATTAAAAAATAAGAATGCATCCAATTTTCAATCAAAACATTTTTCTTGTCAAAGAACAAGTCGGCATGTTTAAAGCTTCCAATAATTTCGACATTTTTAATCCAGAAAATAACGAATTAGTTTTAACTTGTAGAGAACCTAACTTAGGCTTCTTTACCAAACTTTTCCGTTTTACAGATTACAAAAGAATGACACCATTTGATATTGAAATTAGAACTGCAACTGGAGAATTGGTTATTCAAATTAAAAGAGGCGTAACTATTTTTCGTTCAGATATTGATGTTTTTGATGGTGGAGGAAGAAAAATTGGTGTGTTTAAGCAACAATTCTTTTCTTTTGGTGGAAGATTTGAAATCCACGACCAACAGGATAAAAATTTATGTACACTTCAAGGTAAATGGACCGGATGGGATTTTAAATTCAGTAAAGACAACAAAGAATTAGCCAATGTTTCTAAAAAATGGGCTGGTTTAGGAAAAGAATTTTTTACAAGTGCTGATAATTATGTCATTAATATTTCAGATGTTCCACAAGATAATTCATTACGTCAATTGATGATTGCCGCTGTAATGTGTATTGATATGGTATTTAAAGAATAAATTTTAAATAAAATTGTATTTTTATAATCGTAAGTTTCACCACTTGCGATTTTTTTTTTAAAATAATTTAAAGTCGTCCCAACCTTTTGGTAAAAAAAGTCATCTATATAAGAAACAAACATTGAACAACGAATTTTGAATTTTGAATTTTGAATTTCGAAACTTGAAACCTGAAACTTGAAACCAAAAATTTAAAACCTGAAACAAAATAAATGATTGACATACAACTCATACAAGCCTGCAAAAAACAGCAACGCGATGCCCAACGGCAAGTGTACGAATTGCTCGCACGCAAATTGTACTATACGTGTTCACGTTATTTGAAAAAAGAAGAAGAAATTGAAGAAGCTATGGCCGATGCGTTTTACATCATTTTTACCAAAATTGACCAATTGAAAGAAGAATTAGCTTTTGAAGGTTGGGCGAAAAAAATTGCGGTGAATCAGTGTTTGATGCAATTGAAAAAGAATGTCAATTTTAATTTGTATTTGGAAGATGTGAGTTTAAAAGACCAGCCGTTAACAGATGAAATGTGTGAATTAGAGGAAGAAGATTTACTCAACTTGCTCAATTATTTGCCCGATGGTTGCAAAACGGTTTTCAGTCTGTTTGTAATAGAAGGTTTTTCACACAAAGATATTGCTGAGAAGCTTCAAATTTCGGAAGGCACCTCAAAATCGCAACTCAATGTGGCAAAAACAAAATTAAAAGATTTGGTAAATACGTTTTATTATCAAAAAGTAAATTAAAGAAAAGGCGATTTGGAGATGGAGTGATAAGGTGACTGAGGTTCTCGAAGTCAAATTATAATAAATTAAAAAACAAAAAATGAACTCAGAAGAAAAAATATATTGCAAAATAAAAAACGCTTCCCACAATGGCGAAAAAGACTTTCCTGGAATGGATAAGGTTTGGAATCGTGTGGAAGAGAAACTGGACAACACTATTGTGGTTCAGAAGAAAAACACTTGGCAAAAACTAGCTATTGCGGCAACGGTTTTATTAAGTTTTTCTATCATTTACCAATTTGTTTCCAATGATGAAACAATCAAAGGCAAAGTCATCAATAACACTACAAATCCAGTTATTGTTTCTAATGATTCTGTGAAGAAAATTATTGATGAAGCAAAAGAAGTTGTGGTTGACAATAACGATCCGAAAAAAGCGATAAATCCAAATTATAATTCTGGAGTAGCCTCTGCAGAAAGTAGTTTTTATCCAGAAGTACTTACATCATCAGAAGTAATTGATGATGCTGCCGCAAAAATGGAAATGAGAGAAGACAATTCTACTTTGGAAGAAAAAGGAATAATTTCAAACGAATTGAATAAAAATAGCACTACAGAAAACGAAGTTAGCTATAGAAATAGTGCACTTAACTCTTCGAGTTCAAATAATGGTTATTTGGCTCCAAACAAAAAATATGATGCAACTGCTAAAGAAGTAAAATCTAAATATAAGCCCGCTAAATCTAAAACGGCAGAAGTAGCTCCTGTTCAACAAAATAAAGATTTAGTGGTAATTGATGGCGTGGCTATGGACAAAAGCTACAATGCGAAAAAAGAATTAAACAAAATAAATGATGAAGATGTTGAGGAATTCACTTATTTACCAAATCCATTGTATATAATTAACGGAATAGAATATTCGGAAGAATCGTTATTTGGGAAAAACCCAACGAGTCCTTATGCGCCTTTAGATAAACAAAGAATAACTTCAACTAACATTTTAAAACCTGCTGATGCTACTAAAATTTATGGCAAAAAAGGTAAAAACGGAATTGTAATCATCACCACAAAAGACGGGAAACCGGCGGAAAAATAAAAATAGTCAAATTCAAAAAAACAAAACCTTATGACAAAACTAAAAATTTTAATCTTCGTACTATTAGTAGTAAATACCGTTTTTTCACAACAGAAAACAATCACTGGAACGGTGACTTCTGAAGGAGTGCCATTACCAGGTGCTATAATATCAATTGCTGGAACGCAACAAGGCACACAAACCGATGAAAAAGGAAAATACAGTTTAAAAGCCAATCAAGGTGATGTTCTAGAATTTTCTTTCTTGGGGAAAGAAACTAAAGCAATTACAGTTGGTACTGAAAACGTAATTAATGTAGTTTTAGCAACTTCTAGTAATGCTATTGAATGTTTGGTAGTGACAATGGGTTACAGCGGTAGCAAAAAAAGCAGCAAACATAGAGCACCCGCTAAAGCAACTAAAACATCTAATTCAACAATCGAAATTAGCGCAACTTTTTCTGATGAAATTACTAAATTAAGTAGTGAAGAATTTGAGACTAAAAACGAACCATTATTTTATATCGACGGTGAAAAAGCTTTGAAAAAAGAGTTGGATTTAATTGACAACAAAACAATAAACTCAATCAAAGTTATTAATGTTGAAGATGCCATAAAAGTTTTTGGACAAAAAGGTAAGAATGGTGTAATAATAATTACAACAGAAGTTAACAATTATAATGTTGTTGAAAAATTTTTCAATAAAATGGGTCGAAAAGGAGTAAATTTAAACGAATTAGATTTCGATAATTTAAATAATGAGTATGATGCGTTTCTAGAAAACCCATTTGAAAATTCAACTTCCAATCCACTTTCAACCTTTTCAATTGATGTTGACAATGCCTCTTATACCAACATTAGAAAATTCATCAACGACGGAAATGATGTTCCAAAAGATGCTGTAAGAATTGAAGAAATGATGAACTTTTTTAAATATTCGTATGCGAAACCAAAAAACGATGATCCGTTTTCTATACAAACAGAATATGGAGATTGTCCTTGGAATACGAACCATAAATTAGTTAAAATTGGTTTACAGGGAAGAGAAATCGCCACTGGAAATTTACCCAATTCAAATTTTGTGTTTTTAATTGATGTTTCGGGTTCTATGAGTGGCGAAAACAGATTGCCTTTAGTTATTGAATCTCTAAAAATTCTAACTAAACAATTACGCAAAGAAGACAAAATTAGTATTGTAGTATATGCTGGAGCAGCTGGTTTAGTTTTACCACCAACTTCAGGAAACGATAAAGAAAAAATTATTGCTTCATTAGAAAATTTAAAAGCTGGTGGAAGTACAGCTGGTGGTGCAGGTTTAAAATTAGCCTATAAGGTTGCAGAAGAAAATTTCATTAATGGCGGAAATAATCGTGTGATTATTGCAACTGATGGCGATTTTAATGTGGGAGCTTCTTCTGACAGTGATATGATTTCTCTAATTGAAGAAAAAAGAGAAAGCGATGTCTTTTTAACCTGTTTAGGTTACGGAATGGGAAATTACAAAGATTCGAAATTAGAAAAATTAGCTGATAAAGGAAATGGAAACTACGCCTATATTGACAATATGCAAGAAGCTAATCGCTTTTTAGTAAAAGAATTTAAAGGAAGTATGTTTGCAATTGCGAAAGATGTAAAAATTCAAATTGAATTTAATCCGAAACACGTTCAAAACTATCGTTTAATTGGCTACGAAAACAGAAAATTACGAAACGAAGATTTCACAAATGATACTATAGATGCTTGCGAATTAGGAAGTGGACATACCGTTACAGCTTTATATGAAATAATTCCAGTTGGTGTAAAAAGTGATTTTACTACAGAACCAATTGAACTAAAATATTCAAATACAAAAAACAATATAGTTTCTAACGAATTAGCAACCATAAAATTCAGATATAAAAAACCAGATGGAAATAAAAGTATTGAAATTATTCAAACTATTGAAAACAATGTTGTTAACCTTGAAAACTGCAGTGAAGATTTCAAATTTTGTTCAGCAGTTGCTTGGTTTGGACTTAAACTTAGAGATTCAAAATTAATAGTCAACAAAAATAAAACTGAAATTATAGAATTAGCAACTAAGTCAAAAGCTAAAGATATTGATGGCTATAGAAGTGAATTTATTCGATTAGTAGAAAGTGTGAATTAAAAATTATTTCCCAAAAAAAAAATGCCCTAATTTTCATTAAGGCATTTTTTTATTATTTCACAGATGCAGCTTTATCTTTCATACCTAATGTTTCGTAGGTTAATCTTAAGATTGTTTTAGTATCTTCATTAGCCGCATCTAATTGATGTGCTTTTTCAAAGTATGGTAAGGCAGTAGTAAACATTGCTTTACGTTTAGTCATTAACTCATCATATTTAGCTTTATTCTTTAAATTAGCATTAATTTCTTCTACTAATTTTTCATCATCTGATAATGCTAAAAAACCTACATTATATTGCAATTGTGCATTGTTTGGATCTTTTGCAATAACTGCTGTAATTAACTTTTTATATGATTCGATATCATTTAATCTGTAATACAAATTAGCGTGATCAATTTCTAACTGAAGATCGTCTGGATTTAAAGCTAAAGCTTCCTTGAAATCAATTTTTGCTTGCTCAATATTATTATTAGTTGAAGCTAAAGCTGCAATTGTTTTTAAAACTTCTGCTTCTTTAGAATGGAATTTACCTAAACCAGTTCCTTTGAAACCAACCGCTTTCATTTCTCTATAATATTTTTCGCCATCAACAAATTCTGATGCTTGTAAGGCAGTAATTCCAGCGTTTTCCAAATAAGAAACATCTTTTGGATCTAGTCTATAGCTGTTGTAAAATACTCTTGACGCTTCTTTATACTTTTTAGCATTATTGTAAGTCAAAGCCATTTGTGTGAAAATTGGCCTAAAAGATTTAATAGTTTCGTTAATTTCTGATGTAAAAACTTGTTTACCCGTTTTAGTTTCATAATCTAATGTCGAACGCATTCCATCAACCATTTTAGTAAATGCATCTGGATTTAATATTTTTGCAATTTGCATTGGCGCTGGCGTGGCTCCTAAAGTTGACATTTCCACTAATGGCGACATTGATTTGTAAAAGTTTGAAGCCGTTTTATCATCTTCAGTTGTAGCTACAGCTTCTAATTTCGTAAGCGTTTCTTTATACTTAGCAAACTCTTCTGCAGAAGGTTGTTCTTTATCGTATATTTTCTTTAACGATTTTAATTCGTCTTTTTGAGCAAAAGTAGTTGTTGCTACTAAAAGTGAAATTCCTAATACTAATTTCTTCATTTTAATTATTTTTTAAGTTAAAAAAAAGCCCAACGAATTGGGCTTTTAAAATTATTCCTATTCTTCTGTGTTGTCACTTTCAATATCCGTGCCATCGTTTTCTGTAGCATCGTCTTCTGAAGTTTCACTTTCCGATGTTACTATCGGATTGCCATCTTCATCTAAGTCAACTATTTCTTCGTCTTCACGTAATACTTTAGTTACCGCAGCAATAGAATCGTTTCCTTTAATATTGATTAATCGAACTCCTTGAGTGGCACGACCCATAACTCTTAAATCTGAAACCATCATACGAATTGTTAATCCAGATTTGTTGATAATCATTAAATCATCATCATCCGTAACATTGTTAATAGCAATTAACGAACCTGTTTTTTCTGTGATATTTAATGTTTTCACACCTTTACCACCACGGTTTGTAATTCTGTATACATCTTCACCATCTTCTTCTACTAATTTGGTACGTTTACCGTATCCATTTTCAGTTACCACTAAGATTTGAGTATCGTTTACATCTTCTTTATTTACAGTTACAATACCAATTACTTCGTCTGCTTCATCTTTTAAAGTAATTCCTCTAACTCCAGAAGCGGTACGACCCATTGGACGTGTTTTTTCTTCTTCAAAACGAACCATTTTACCAGATTTACCAGCAATTAACACTTGGCTAGAACCATTTGTTAACTTAGCTCCTAATAATTCGTCACCATCTTTAATTGTAATAGCTGCAACTCCGTTTATACGAGGTTTTGAATATTTCTCTAAAGATGTTTTCTTAACCTGACCTTGTTTCGTAACCATAATTAGATTATGACTCTTAATGTAATCTTGGTCTTTTAAGTCTTGCGTACAAATGTATGCGGCAACTTTATCGTCTGGTTCAATATTGATAATATTCTGAATGGCACGACCTTTACTTGCTTTTGTTCCTTCTGGAATTTCGTACACACGCATCCAGAAACATTTTCCTTTTTGAGTAAAGAATAATAAATATTGGTGATTGGTTGCTACAAATAAATGCTCTAAGAAATCTTGATCTCTTGTTCCTGCAGATTTCTGACCAACTCCACCTCTATTTTGAGTTTTGTATTCTGATAATGAAGTACGTTTGATGTAACCTGCATGAGAAATCGTAACTACTACATTTTCATCAGCAATTAAATCTTCAATACTTACATCTCCACCAGAATACTCAATTACTGAACGACGCGCATCTCCATATTTTTCTTTGATTTCAGCTAATTCGTCTTTAATCAATTGCATTCTTAATTCTTTACTAGCTAATAATTCTTTTAAGCCAGTAATTAACTTCATGATTTCGTCAAACTCAGCTCTTAACTTATCTTGTTCCAGACCTGTTAATTGACGTAAACGCATTTCAACGATAGCACGAGCTTGTAATTCAGATAATTTAAATCTTTCAATTAATCTACCTCTTGCTTCTTCTCCATCTTTCGAACCTCTAATGATTTTAATTACTTCATCAATATTGTCAGATGCGATAATTAAACCTTCTAAGATATGAGCTCTTTCTTCTGCTTTTCTTAATTCGTATTGTGCTCTTCTAACCACAACTTCATGACGGTGTTCCACGAAATGGTGAATTAAATCTTTTAGATTTAACATTTGTGGTCTTCCTTTTACTAAAGCAATATTGTTTACACTGAAAGAAGATTGTAATTGTGTATATTTATAAAGTGTATTTAAAACCACATTTGGTACAGCATCACGTTTTAATTCGTAAACGATACGCATACCTGTTCTATCCGATTCATCACGAATCGTAGAAATACCTTCAATTTTTTTCTCGTTAACTAAATCCGCCGTTTTCTTAATCATGTCGGCTTTGTTAACTTGGTACGGAATCTCTGTTACAATAATAGATTCTTTACCATTCACTTCTTCAAACATTGTTTTAGCGCGCATTACAATACGACCTCTTCCTGTTTTAAAAGCTTCTTTCACACCTTCATATCCGTAGATAGTTCCTCCCGTAGGAAAATCTGGTGCTTTTATATATTTAATTAATTCGTCAATTTCGATATCTGTATTGTCAATGTACGCTAACGTTCCATCAATTACTTCAGATAAATTGTGAGGCGCCATATTTGTTGCCATTCCCACCGCAATACCAGAAGCACCATTAATTAATAAAGTTGGCACTTTTGTTGGTAAAACTTTAGGCTCTTCTAAAGTATCATCGAAGTTTAACTGGAAATCAACTGTTTCTTTGTCAATATCAGCTAACATTTCTTCAGATATCTTTCTCATTCTAGCCTCGGTGTAACGCATTGCTGCAGGACTATCACCATCAACCGAACCAAAGTTACCTTGACCGTCAACCATTAAATAACGTAAACTCCATTCTTGCGCCATACGAACCATAGCATCATATACTGATGTATCTCCGTGTGGGTGATATTTACCCAAAACTTCTCCAACAATTCTGGCAGACTTTTTATGGGCTCTATTAGAAAAAACTCCTAACTCATACATTCCGAATAACACCCTTCTGTGAACTGGTTTTAAACCATCGCGCACATCTGGTAATGCTCTTGATACAATAACCGACATCGAATAATCGATGTAGGCTGACTTCATTTCATCTTCAATATTAATAGGAATTAACTTTTCTCCGTCAGACATAGGTATTTATTTAATTTTTACTCATTTTTTTTAAACGTGCCAATATACGATTTTTTGCGTTTTTTAAAAGGGTATTTTCCAACAAAATCTAAATACTTATCAACAATAACAGATGAAATTTTTAACAAATTATAACAGTTTTCGTTTTTATTTCTCAATTTTTTTTTGTCAATTAGCAATATGATAGTACTAATTTTAAATCGTACTATTCTATTTTGTATTTTTACAATAGATTTAAAAAATTTATGGAAGATAATTTTTCACCAAGAGTTAAAGATGTTATTCAGTTTAGTAAAGAAGAAGCCTTACGTTTAGGCCACGATTTTATTGGAACCGAACACTTACTTTTAGGTATATTAAGAGATGGGAATGGAAGTGCGATTGATATTTTAAACTTTCTAAATATCAATTTTGATATCTTAAGAAAAAAAGTTGAAGTATTGAGTCCAGCGAATCCAAGCGGAGTAACAAATAACAACAAAAAAAACCTACACTTAACTAGACAGGCAGAGAGAGCTTTAAAATATACTTTTTTAGAAGCTAAAGTTTTTAATACAACATCGATAAGCACAGCTTTATTACTATTATGTGTATTAAAAAATGATAATGATCCCACAACTAAGTTATTAAACAAGTTGAAAATTAATTATGATAACGTAAAAGATATTTATATGAGCCTGAACAACAGTGAAGATGACAATATTTTAAAAAATTCGCCAAGAGCAGAAAACTTTGACGATTCTGGCGATGATAATTTTAAAGACAGCGGTGCAACTCCGCCAAGTAATAGCGGAAGTAAAACCACTAAAAAATCTAAAACTCCTGTATTAGATAATTTCGGAAGAGATTTAACCGAAATGGCTGAAGAAGGAAAATTAGATCCAGTGGTTGGGCGTGAAAAAGAAATTGAACGTGTTTCGCAAATTTTAAGTAGAAGAAAGAAAAATAATCCGCTTTTAATTGGTGAACCAGGTGTGGGTAAATCTGCCATTGCAGAAGGTTTAGCCTTAATGATTGTAAAGAAAAAAGTATCTCGTATTTTGTTCAACAAGCGAGTTGTTACCTTAGATTTAGCTTCTTTAGTAGCTGGTACGAAATATCGTGGTCAGTTTGAAGAACGCATGAAAGCGGTAATGAACGAACTAGAGAAAAACGACGATATTATTCTTTTCATTGACGAAATTCACACTATCGTTGGTGCAGGTGGAGCAACCGGTTCGCTTGATGCAAGTAACATGTTTAAACCCGCTTTAGCACGTGGAGAAATTCAATGTGTGGGCGCAACGACTTTAGATGAATACAGACAGTATATAGAAAAAGATGGTGCTTTAGAACGTCGTTTTCAAAAAGTAATTGTAGAACCAACTACGGTTGATGAAACGATTATCATTTTAAATAACATTAAAGGTAAATACGAAGATCATCATAACGTAACTTATACTCCTGAAGCGATTGAAGCTTGTGTGAAATTGACAAGTCGTTATATGACCGACCGTTTTTTACCAGACAAAGCTATTGATGCTTTAGACGAGGCTGGTTCTCGTGTTCACATTACGAATATTGAAGTGCCAAAACAAATTTTAGAATTAGAAAAACAATTAGAAGAAGTTCGTGAATTGAAAAATTCAGTTGTTAAAAAACAAAAATTTGAAGAAGCTGCAAAATTACGTGACGACGAAAAGAAAATTGAAAAAGACTTAGCCATTGCTCAAGAGAAATGGGAAGAAGATTCAAAATCTAACCGAGTTGAAGTTTCAGAAGATAATGTTGCCGATGTAGTTTCTATGATGACCGGAATTCCTGTTAACAGAATTGCTCAAACTGAAAGTAATAAATTAGCCCATTTACCTGAACTTATTAAAGGAAAAGTAATCGGACAAGATGATGCGGTGCAAAAAATTGCCAAATCAATACAACGAAATAGAGCCGGATTAAAAGATCCAAACAAGCCAATTGGTTCGTTTATCTTTTTAGGCTCAACTGGTGTTGGAAAAACGCAATTAGCGAAAGTTTTAGCGAAAGAATTATTTGATTCTGAAGATGCGTTAGTACGTATCGACATGAGTGAATACATGGAGAAATTTGCTATTTCTCGTTTAGTTGGTGCACCTCCAGGATATGTTGGTTACGAAGAAGGCGGACAATTAACAGAAAAAATCAGAAGAAAACCATACGCTGTTGTTTTATTAGACGAAATTGAAAAAGCGCATCCAGATGTGTTTAATATGATGCTTCAAGTTTTAGATGATGGTTTTTTAACAGATAGTTTAGGTCGAAAAATCGATTTTAGAAATACAATTATCATCATGACTTCTAATATTGGAGCACGCCAATTGAAAGATTTCGGTCAAGGTGTTGGTTTCGGAACTGCAGCAAAAGTGGCATCAGCAGACGAACACAACAAATCAGTAATTGAAAATGCTTTGAAAAAAGCCTTTGCTCCAGAATTCTTAAACAGAATTGACGATGTAATTGTATTCAACAGTTTAGAAAAACACGATATTGATAAAATTATCGATATTGAAATGGAAAAACTTATCTTAAGAGTAAAAGACTTAGGTTACACATTAAACGTTTCTGAAAAAGCAAAAGATTTTATTGCTGAAAAAGGTTTCGACAAACAATTTGGAGCACGTCCGTTAAAAAGAGCGATTCAAAAATATGTGGAAGATGCTTTAGCAGAAGAAATTATTACTTCAAAAATTCATGAAGGTGATATCATCTTTATGGATTTAGCTGACGAAGCTTTAGAACTCAATATCACAATAGAAAAAACAGAAAAACCTGCTAATTAGCAGGTTTTTTTTTATCTGTAAACTAAAAATCTTATTTCTTCAAGAATGGTGTTTTAACCACTTTTGCTTTAATATCTTTATTTCTAATTCTAATATAAATTTCAGAATCTGGAGTGGCTAATTCTGTTGGAACATATCCCATACCAATAGCAATTCCTAATGATGGTGATTGCGTTCCAGAAGTTACAATTCCAACAATATTTCCATTCGCATCAGCAATTTCATAATCATGACGAGGAATTCCTCTGTCCACCATTTCAAAACCAACTAATTTCTTAGAAACACCTGCTTCTTTTTGTTTTTTCAAGTTTTCCGAATTCGTAAATTCTTTGTCAAATTTCGTAATCCAACCTAAACCTGCTTCTAAAGGAGAAGTTGTATCATTAATATCGTTTCCGTATAAACAGAATCCCATTTCTAAACGTAACGTATCACGAGCCGCTAAACCAATTGGTTTAATACCGAAAGGCGCACCAGCTTCAAAAACTTTTGCCCAAATCGTTACCGCATCTTCGTTTTTAAAATAAATTTCAAATCCACCCGAACCTGTATAACCAGTTGCCGAAACAATTACATCTTGTTTACCAGCAAATTCCCCAATTTGGAAAGAATAATAAGGCATATTCACTAAATCAATAGCTGTTAAACTTTGCATAGCTTCAGCCGCTTTTGGACCTTGAATCGCTAATAAAGAATAGCCATCCGAAAGATTTTGCATATCAACTCCTAAATCATTGTGCGAAGAAATCCAATTCCAATCTTTTTCAATATTAGAAGCATTTACGACTAACATATAATGATTGTCTGCAATTTTGTATACGATTAAATCATCAACAATTCCACCGTCATTATTTGGTAAACATGAATATTGTGCCTTTCCATCTACTAATTTTGAAGCGTCGTTTGACGTTACTTTCTGAATTAAAGCTAAAGCATTTTCTCCTTTTAAGAAAAATTCACCCATGTGTGAAACATCAAAAACTCCCACACCAGTTCTCACCGTTTCGTGTTCTGCGTTTACTCCTTCATATTGCACAGGCATGTTGTAACCTGCAAACGGAACCATTTTTGCTCCTAAACTTTCGTGAATAGCTGTTAATGCTGTATTTTTCATTGTATGTAGTTATAAAATTTGAAGTTGCTAAAGTATTGCTTTTATTTTTCGTAACAAAGTATGCATCTGTCAATTTGAGAAAAATTTTAGTTCGTAATAAAATTTCTAAATTCATCATATGTTTTCAGCTTAATACTCGCTTTTTCTTTATTCATAACACTCATTATTTGATTAGGCATTTCGAGTTTTAAATTGATAGAATTTTCAACAATATCTAAAAACTTAATTGGATGGGCTGTTTCAAGAAAAACTCCAATTGAATTAGTGTGACTATTCATTTCTTTTTTAAGACCAAGATAACCAATTGCTCCATGAGGTTCTGTAATATATCCGTTTGTTTTGAATATTTCTTTTAAAGCGGATTTAGTTTCGATATCAGTAAATGAATACGAAGAGAAATCCTTTTTAATCATTTCTAAGTCATTATTATACAATTCTTGTATTCGTACAAAATTACTAGGATTTCCAACATCCATAGCGTTTGAAATGGTAGATACTGATGGTTTTGGATCGTATTGCCCATTTTCCAAAAACCTAGGAACTGTATCATTTGCATTTGTAGAAGCTACAAAATGCTCAACAGGTAAACCTAGTTTTTTAGCCATAATTCCAGCACAAATATTACCAAAGTTTCCACTTGGACAAGAGAATACTAACGATTTATTTTTTGATTTTAATTGTTTGTAAGCAAAGAAAAAATAAAACATTTGTGGCAACCAACGTGCAATATTTATAGAATTGGCAGAGGTTAAATTTTTATGACTTAAGCTTTTATCTAGAAATGCTTTTTTAACCATATCCTGACAATCATCAAAAACACCGTCTATTTCTAAAGCAGTAATATTTTGTCCCAATGTTGTGAGTTGTCGTTCTTGAATATCACTCACTTTTCCACTTGGATACAAAATAATAACTTCTAGATTTTTTACTCCTAAAAAGCCACTAGCAACAGCACCACCTGTATCTCCTGAAGTTGCTACTAAAACAGTGACTTGTTTGTTATTGTTTTTATTAAAATAACCAAGACAACGTGACATAAATCTGGCTCCAACATCTTTAAAAGCCATTGTAGGCCCGTGATATAACTCTAGTGAATAAATATTTTCTTCGACTGATACAACTGGGAAATCAAAACACAAGGTTTCTTTGATGATAGCTTTCAATTCGAGTTCTGGAATTTCATTTCCTACAAATTGTTGAATGACTTGGTAAGCGATTTCTTCATTACTTAAGTTTTCTATTTCGTCAAAAAAAGAGGCTGCTAATGGCGTTATCTCTTCAGGAAAATACAAACCTTTATCGGATGCTAATCCATGTATAACAGCTTCTTGAAAAGATATTTTTTGCAGTTTATTATTTAGACTATAATATTTCATTCTTAGTTTTGAAAAAATTAATTAATTATTTTTACCCCAATTGGATTAACTCGAGAAACATGAATATCAAAAGAAATACCTGTATTTTTATAGTTTTCGCTCATTGCAATAGAAACATTTTTGGCATTTTCTTCCCCTTTGCATAATGCAAAAATAGAAGGCCCAGATCCAGATATTCCTGATCCCAATGCACCAGCTTTTAATGCTGCTAGTTTTACATCGTCAAACCCTGGAATTAAAACTTTTCGTAAAGGTTCTACAATAACGTCTTGTAAAGAACGTCCAATTAATTCATAATCATTAGTACACAATCCAGCTATTAATCCACCAACATTTCCCCATTGTGTTATGGCACTTTTTAAAGAAATCATTGGATGTAATACCGCTCTAGCATCGACAGTTTTTACTTCAATCTGAGGATGCAAGGCAATGGCAAATAATTCCGATGGACTTTCTATTTGAACAATATCTAATGGTTCATAGCCACGAACTAAAGTAAATCCTCCTAATAATGCAGGCGCTACATTGTCTGCATGTTCACTTCCGCTGGCTAATGCTTCCCCTTTCATTGCAAAATAAACTAGTTCTTTTCTTGAGAATGGCTTGCCAAGTAATTCATTAATTCCAAAAACGGCACCAACTGCACTAGCTGCTGAACTTCCAATACCACTACCCGCTTTTATATTTTTATGAATTTCAATTTCAAAGCCACAACCAGGATTGATTTCATTTATCAATGCCAAAGCAGCCACTCCTGCAACATTTTTTTCCGTTTCTAATGGTAAATCAGCACCCGTTATTTTTGTTATTCGAATACCTCTTTCTGCAACTGTTCGAATAATCATTTCATCTCCTATATTGTCCAAGCACAAGCCAAGAACATCAAATCCACACGATAAATTTGCGATAGATGCTGGACAAAATATTTTTATTTCTTTCATTTTTTTTCTTTTTATAAAATGCTAATAAACATTTAAAACATTAATTATTTCCGATTCGGATTACATCGGCAAAAATTCCAGAAGCTGTTACTTCTGCTCCTGCGCCTGCTCCTTTAATTAATAAAGGTTGATCTAAATACCTGTTTGTAAAAAACAAAACAATATTGTCCTTACCTTCTAAATTATAAAAAGGATGATCTTTAGGTATAAACTGTAAACCAACACTAGCTTTGCCGTTTTCAAATTGAGCGACATATTTTAATCGGCAATCTTTGTCGTTTGCTTCTTTGTAAATATTTTCAAAATGCGAAGCCTTCGCTTTTAATGAAGCAAAAAAATCGTCATTGTTATTAGTTTCTAAACAAGATTCTGGCATAAACGATTCGTTTGTTATATCATTTAGCTCCATTTGATAACCACTTTCTCGGATTAAGATTAATATTTTTCTCATAACATCGACACCACTCAAATCAATTTTTGGGTCAGGCTCAGTGAATCCTAGAACTCCTGCTTCTTTTACCACATCATGGAAAGTACTATTTTCGTTGAAATTATTAAAAATAAAGTTCAAACTTCCAGACAAAACAGCTTGTATTTTATGTACTTTATCTCCTGATGCAATTAGGTTTTTTAGTGTATCTATTATTGGCAATCCAGCACCAACATTAGTTTCAAATAAAAAAGGTGTATTGTATTTTCTTGAAAGATTTTTTAAATTACTATAGTTCTCAAAATCAGAAGAGCAAGCTATTTTATTACAAGTAACAACAGCGATATTTTGCATTAAAAACTGATTGTAAGTTTCAGAAACACTTTTATTTGCAGTGATATCTACAAAAATACTATTGCGTAAATTGAATGCTTTGGTGTTGGAAATAAATTTTTCTGTATTGGCATCACTACTATTTTTTAATGTAGTTTTCCAATCTTTTAAATCAATTCCATCTTCATCAAAATGCATTTTTTTTGAATTTGAAATAGCGATTACTCGAATGTTGATTTTTAAATTATCTCTTAAGAATTTTTTTTGCTGATTAATTTGATTAATAAACTTTTCACCTACATTTCCGACACCCATTACAAATAGGTTTAATTGTCTAGTATTATCTTCAAAAAAGCGTTCGTGAAGTGTATTTAATGCTTTTTTAACATCTTTTTCATTTATCACAGCTGAGATATTTCTCTCGGAAGCACCTTGAGCTATTGCACGAATATTAACATTGTTTTTACCTAAAGTACTAAACATTTTCCCGCTTAATCCTTGATGATTTTTCATTCTTTCACCAACTATTGCTATAATACAAAGTCCTTTTTCAACAATACATGGATCTATTCTACCTTGTGAAATTTCTAAACTAAAAGCCTTGTCAATTGCTATTTTAGCTGCATCTGCATTATCGTTTAAAATTCCAACACAAATAGAATGTTCAGAAGAAGCTTGAGTAATAAAAATAACATTAATATTTTCGTTCGATAAAACTTCAAACAATCTCTTCGAAGAGCCTGAAACACCAATTAATCCTGAACCTTCAAGAGTTAATAATGTAATTTTATCTATATGAGTAATACCTTTTACAGGATTACCATTTGAGATCGTTTGCCTAGATATATAAGTTCCTTTGGCTTCAGGTTCGAAAGAATTTTTAATTATTATAGGAATATTTGATTTTAGCACTGGCTGAATTGTAGGCGCATACAATACTTTTGCACCAAAATGTGACAATTCCATAGCTTCTTGATATGAAATATAATCAATCGGTTTGGCTTGTTTAACAACTCTTGGATTAGCCGTGTAAATACCACTTACATCAGTCCAAATTTCTAATATTTCGGCATTTGCTCCATTTGCAATTATAGCTGCGGTATAATCTGAACCACCACGACCTAAAGTCGTAGTTTGTCCTTTAGAATCGGAAGCTATGAAACCTGGAAAAACTACTATTTGCGATTTGTTTTCATCAAAAAAAGCAGCTATACGTTGGTTGGTTGCTTCAAAATCGACAGATGCTTTCCCAAAAGAATCATCTGTAATAATTAATGACCTACTATCTTTAAAACTTGTGTTTCCAATTTCTTGATTTATAGCCTCAGCGACGATAAGTGAAGAGAGTAATTCCCCATAACAAACAATTGCGTCCGATGTTCTTAGAGACAATTCTCCGACAAGATAACATCCATCTAATAATGTTCTTAATTGACTTGTTTGGATATTTATTAGATCAAAAACAGTCTCTTGATGATTTTTGTTAATTAATTCTGAAATTGCATTAGAATGTTTTTGATTGACTTGTTGAAGACAAACTTTATAATCATTATCTAAAGCTGCAGCTTTTTGTGCTGCTTGAATTAACAAATCAGTGACTCCACTAAATGCAGAAACCACAACTACAAGTTTGTTTTTTTTATTTTTGAGTATATCAATAACTAATTTTATGTTTTGGGCATTGGCTACAGAAGTCCCCCCGAACTTTAATATGTCCATTTTTTTTATTTTTAAGAATAATTGAATTGTTTATTTTTTCAATTAAGAAAAAATATAATAGCTAGGATTATATAAAAAAGTATACCCCTAAGGGGTAGTAGTAGCTGTAGTTGTAGCTGTTTTTAAAGTTTGAGCAACACAAAAACCACCTAAGATTAGGCTTGAAGCGTTTTTAATATTTGTGTTTTTGTGACTCATTATTTTGTAAATGTAATTATTTTTTTTAGAATAATTTAAAATAATTCAAACTATTTAAATATTCTTCTAAAAAGAACCTTATTATAACTAAGTAAACATTTAAAATAGTTAATTCATTTGGTTATAAATCAATTATATTAAAATACTCGCAATAACACTTGCATTTTAAGAATTGTTTATGGAATTTTGGCATCTAAAAATTCGACAAATGCATTATATAGATTCATCATTACTTACCATAGATAAAGTTAGAGAAATTGTTTTCGAAGGCAAAAAATTAGGGCTTTCAGAAGAAGCTACTTCAAAAATTGAAAGATGTAGAACCTATTTAGATGAAAAAATGGCTTCACATGATGGTGCTATTTACGGAATTAATACCGGTTTTGGTTCGTTATACAATATTAAAATTTCGACAGAAAACTTAACGAAATTACAAGAAAATCTAATGAAATCTCACGCTTGTGGAACTGGTGACGAGGTACCACACGAGATTGTAAAAATAATGTTGTTGTTAAAAATTCAATCGTTGAGTTACGGACATTCAGGTGTGCAATTAGCAACTGTTACTCGTTTAATTGATTTTTACAATAATGATATTTTACCAGTAGTTTACACGCAAGGTTCATTAGGAGCAAGTGGTGACTTATCGCCTTTAGCCCATTTATGTTTGCCTTTAATTAATGAAGGTGAAGTATATTACGATGGATTCCGTCAGCCAGCTCATAAAGTTTTAGAAAAGTTAAACTTAGCTCCTATTACTTTAAAATCTAAAGAAGGATTAGCTTTATTAAACGGAACGCAGTTTATGAGTGCTTATGGCGTTTATAATTTGATTCAAGCGGATAAATTATCGCAATTAGCCAATATCGTAGCAGCAGTTTCTTTAGAAGGTTTTGATGGAAGAAAAGAACCATTCAATGAATTGATTCATTTGGTTCGACCACATAAAGGACAATTATCTACTGCAGCTCATATGTTAGAGTTGTTAGAAGATAGTGAGATTATCGCACAACCAAAAAAGCACGTACAAGATCCGTATTCTTTCAGATGTATTCCGCAAGTTCACGGTGCTTCTAAAGATGTGATTGACCATGTGAAAAAAGTATTCACAACGGAAATTAATTCGGTAACAGACAATCCGAATATTTTTGTAGGTGAAGATGAAATTATTTCTGGTGGAAATTTCCACGGACAACCTTTAGCGATGTCTTTAGATTATTTAGGAATAGCTTTAGCAGAATTAGGAAGTATTTCGGAAAGAAGAACGTATCAATTGATTTCTGGTTTAAGAGAATTACCTGCGTTTTTAGTAAGCAATCCGGGATTGAATTCAGGATTTATGATTCCGCAATATACAGCAGCTAGTATTGTGAGTCAGAATAAACAATTGGCAACACCAGCAAGTATTGATAGTATTGTTTCGAGCAACGGACAAGAAGATCACGTGAGTATGGGTGCGAATGCAGCAACAAAAACGTTAAAAATAGTAGAGAATTTAGAGCGTATTTTAGCAATTGAATTATTCAACGCTTCACAAGCAATTGAGTTCAGAAGACCTTTAAAATCAAGTGATTTCATTGAAATGTTTGTAAAAACTTACAGAGAAGATGTGCCATTGGTTACAGAAGATAGAATTTTACATTACGATATTGAAAAGTCGATTCACTTTTTGAAAAGTTTTCAAGTAGAAGCTTAAATTAAGGGGAAAGTTAAAAGGGAAAAGGCAAAAGTTTAATTAGAACTTTTGCCTTTTCCCTTTTTTTGGACTTTTTACTTATGCCTTATCCCTTATAACTTGACTTTTCTAAATTATCTCAAAAATACCAACACAATACCAATGATTGCAGGAATTCCTTGTACGAAAAAGATTTTCTTAGAAACGGAGTACCAACCATATAAAGCTGCGACTAAAACACAACCTAAAAAGAAGAAAGCGATGTTTTTACTCCAAATCGCATCGGAAATAAATAAAGACCAAAGTAAACCTGCGGCTAAAAATCCGTTATATAAACCTTGATTAGCAGCTAATGTTTTTGTGGGTTCGAATAAATGTTCAGGTAAGGTTTTGAATACTTTTTTACCAGTAGTTGTCCAAACAAACATTTCTAACCATAAAAAATAGATATGAAGTAAAACTACAATTACTATGCTAATTTTTGATAGAATTTCCATAGTTTATTGATTTAGTTTGCTATTAACATCTTTGTTATTTAATAACTTCACAATTAAAATAATAATAGAAATTATTTGAATAAAAGTTGAAAATGTAATTATTTCATGACCAAAAGGCCAATGCATTAGTCTTATTAAAGCTCCAATTAACCAAAAAACACAACCAATTAAAAAGAGAACGATTATGTGTTTATATTTCATAATACTTCTTTTTTACGTTTAGGTCTTTTAACCAATTCGCCTGTGCAATTCGGACAAATAAATTCCATTTTAGCAGAACAAGATTCACAAAAAGTACATTCATAACTACAAATACAAGCTTCAGATTGCATGTTTAATGAAGTGTCGCATTTCTCACAAACTGTTTTGTATTCTAAAGCCATTACTTATTTTTTATTTTTCAGTAAATAAACCATAATTGTAGCTCCGAAAATGATTTCTAAAACTACACCAACGTTGAAAATTAATGTCGCGCCTGGCCATTCCATAATTTTAAATAAAGCACCAATAGCTACAATAAAACTGCAAGCAATAATTATGAGTAATAATTTTCTAAATTTATCGTCCATTAACTTAGTGATTTATGAATTCTTTTATGTTTGGTTTGTATTAAATTGTCATTTCCTGAAATCACACTAATGCTTCCATTTATCTCAAACATAGCTAACTTTACGTGCTTATAATTTTCCAAACCATGCTCTCTAATTACTTCATCTAATTCATCTGAAGTGATGTCCAATCTTGATAATGCTTTAAAGTCGATTATTCCGTCGTGAATTAAAATCTCAGGTTTACTTTGTACCAATTGACTTAAAAAAGCAGATCTATTAACCGTTTTTTTAAATATAAAATTGACTAAAAACAGAGAAAATGCTGCTATAATTCCACCTTCTAATGAAATATCACTTCCCACCATGGCGTTTTGAACAGCGTTGCTAATCAATAAAATTAAGACAATGTCTGAAGCATTTAATTGTGATAATTCTTTTTTACCGAAAATGCGCAAAGCAATTACCATAAAAAAATAAACACAAATGCTTCTTATAACAATGTCTATATATGGATTCATTATTTAAAATTTTTCTCGATGGCTTTAATCATTTCTCCAGCAATATCTTTTTGAGTCGCGCCTTCAATTCCTTCTAATCCAGGAGAAGAATTTACTTCTAACAACAACGGACCTTTACTTGAACGAATAATATCAACCCCAGCGACTTTTAAATTCATCGCTTTAGCTGCTTTTATTGCAATTTTTTTCTCATCTGCAGTGACTTTCACAACAGAAGCCGTTCCGCCTAAATGGATATTGGCACGGAATTCTCCAGGAGCCGCTTCACGTTGCATTGCCGCAACCACTTTTCCATCCACCACAAACAAACGTAAATCTTTTCCGTTCGCTTCTTTGATGAATTCTTGCACTAAAATATTCGCATTCAAACTTTTAAAAGCATTGATTACAGATTCCGCCGCTTTCTTAGTTTCAGCTAAAACCACACCTTTACCTTGAGTCCCTTCTAATAATTTTACGATTAATGGCGAACCACCAACCATTTTAATTAAATCGTCCGTATCTAATGGTGAATTCGCAAAACCTGTTGTAGGAATATCTACTCCACTATTTAATAATAATTGTAAAGAAAATAATTTATCTCTGGATTGTGTAATCGCTGCGGCATTGTTCAAAGCAAAAACTTTTAATGCTTCAAACTGACGCGTTAATGCACAACCGTAATAGGTCATACTTGGACGAATACGTGGAATAATTGCATCGAAATCGTTCAAAACCAAACCACCACGATAATGGATTTCTGGATTCGAAGCACTCAATTTCATGTAACAATATTTCAGGTTTAAGAAATGCATTTCGTGTCCGCGCATTTCACCAGCTTCAATAATTCTTCTGTTGCTGTATAATTCAGGATTACTGGCTAAAAGTCCAATTTTTAATCCTTTTTTACTAGGTTCATTATAATAATATTCTTTCAAACTTTCTGTTGAAGGTTGTCCTAATTCGAACTTTTTTTCTGGGTCGACGATTAATCTTCCCACCATAGCTTCTCTACCTAACAACATTCTGAATCCCATGGAATCTCTGTTAGTTAACGTCACCTCAACTATCCAATTATGAGCTCCAAGCTCAACATCTGTTCGGATAACGTATCTTTTTTCTCGCGTTCCGTTAGAGCTTTTTACAATTCTTTGATCCACTAATTGTGCTTCACAATGAATAATTGATTTCGAGTTATTTTGGATCGGATTGATGTCGAATTTTAACCATTCTTCACCATTTCTATCAAAAATCTTGATATTGATAGCGTGTAACGCTGAAGTTTTTGCTCCAGAATCAACACGGGCTTTTATAGCTGGAATTCCTAATTGCGGAAACGAACACCATTCTTCACTACCAATTAATGTTTTATCTTGCATCTGTAAGTAATTTGAAATCTAATTTAATATTATTTTTTTAGAATATGTTGTTGTTTCTGTTATTTTTTTGGAAACACATTGTCTTCTTTTTTCACATCAGCCATTAAATCACTTGGATCAATAATTACAGATTTAATTGCACCTTTTTCTTTCGCAATTTCAATAGAATAAGTTGGTATTGCCCAATCCCATCCTGCTAATACGTTTCTTGTTAAAGTCGTATATGGATTTTCTTTTTCCCAACGCATTAACGTATTCGGAATGTAAAAATATTCTTTTTTACCATTTTCGAACTCAACAATTAAATCGATAGGCATTGGCATTCTACCTTTTCTTTCTAAAACAATTTTATTAGTCTCTACAGATTTTATGGCGTAATCAATTGTGTTTGTAGTTTGCGTCCACTCGTTTAAATACCAATCTAAATTCGCACCAGAAACTTTTTCAGCTGTTCTTTTAATATCGTTTGGAGTTGGATGCGTAAATTTATAATCAGAATAAAATCTTTTAACTGTTTTTTGAAGATTTTCCATGCCAATAATATAACCTAATTGCGCCAAGAAAACTTCACCTTTACTGTAAGCGCCAATTCCGTATGTTTGATTTAAATCGTATCTGTCGGCGTGAGTTGTTAAAGGTTGTTCTTTTCCAGAATTGGCCAAATAAACATAATTTTTATACGAATCTGCAAAGGGACTTTCTGGTTCTTTTGGAGGTAAAATTTTGTCCATTGCTAAATTTGAAATATAAGATGTAAAACCTTCGTCCATCCAACAATGTTTCGATTCGTTTGTAGCTAAAATATGTTGGAACCAGCTGTGTGCAAATTCGTGAGCGGTAACACCAACTAAACTTCCATAACTTCTGTTTCCAGTAATTAAAGTACACATTGCGTATTCCATTCCACCATCTCCACCTTGAATAACTGAATATTGCTTGTATGGATATTGCCCCACATTTTTATTGAAATAGGCCAATAATTCTGCTGTTTTTGGTTGCATTTTTTTCCAATTTTCTAAATTCTCTTTTTTATTTTTATAGAAAAAGTGCAATTCTGTTTCGTTTTCACCCATAATTTTATCGTGGATGTATTCTGGATCTGCTCCCCAAGCGAAATCATGCACATTAGGGGCTACAAAATGCCAAGTTAAGGTTTTAGCTTTTTTAGGATAAGTCACTACAACTCCAGCATCTTCATACCCTTTTCCAATTTCATTTTTATTTTGAAGATATCCTGTAGAACCAATTGTATAGTTTTTATCGATTGTAATTTTTACATCAAAATTTCCCCAAACACCGTGAAATTCTCTAGCGATATAAGTATCCGCATGCCAACCTTCAAAGTCATATTCTGCTATTTTTGGAAACCATTGCGTCATAGAAAGCGCTACGTTTTCCTCTGAATTTCTTCCTGAACGACGAATTTGTAAAGGAACTTGTCCAGCAAAATCCAAAGTTAAATTTGAAGATGATTTTGGTAAAATAGCTTGTGGTAAAGTTACTTCCAAAACAGTTCCTACTACTCTAGTTTGAGCTGCAACTCCGTTTTGTTTGAAATTAGTAACATTTAAATAGCCAATTTCGTTAGGCTCTAGAGTACTAATTCTACTTTCTTTAACTTCTTTATTTTCTTTAATAAATTTTCGAACCATACGCTTGTCTGGATCAGAAATCGCTTGCAATCGCATATCCATAGCACTTCCTGGTTGAAAAGCATTAGGATATAAATGATAGTATACTTTTCTTAAAGTATCAAGGGAATTATTTGTGTATACCAATTCTTGATTACCTTTATATTGGTATTTTTTGACATCCATATTTACGTTCATTTTATAATCAACGTGTTGTTGCCAATAGCCCGAATTTGGATTGTTTTGTGCAAACGAAAATCCTATAACAAGGACAAAAAAAGTAGTAAGTAAATTTTTCATAAATGATAATTTGGTAAAAATAAGAAAACCACAAAGATAAACGCGAAGTTTAAACTTTGTGGTTTTTTAACGATTTTATAAGAATTATTTTTTAGCCATTTTTTCAGCTAAAAGTAACGCATTGTATGCGTTTACAATTTTACCAGATTTAGAAACGTCAGCAAAACCTGCTTTATGTTTGTCTTCTCCAATAGAAACAGTATTTGTCAATGATGTTCCACTTTCCATAATCACTTGTTTTACTTGAACTGCAGTTAAACTTGGATAGTAAGAACGAACCAATGCTGCAACACCAGCAACATTTGGCGAAGCCATTGAAGTTCCTTGTAAATATTCGTAAGTATTTAAAGGTGTTGTTGCATAAATTTTGTCTCCAGGAGAGAAAATATCTACATTATTTTTCCCGTAATTAGAAAAACCTGCCACCATTTTCGAACCATATTCTGGAGAAAGAGCACCAATTATTAATACATTTTTAGCAAACTCAGGAGAATTATCATACGTATCATTTGGATATTTATTTGTAACATCTAAATCAAAAGATTCGTTACCTGCAGCAATTACTAAAAGTACATCTTTAGATTCTGCATATTTGATAGCATCGATAACCCATTCTTTATTTTGAGAAAAATATTTTCCAAAAGAACCGTTAATTACTTTTGCACCATTATCTACAGCATAACGAATTCCTAAAGCAATATCTTTATCGTATTCATCACCATTTGGCACCGCACGAACAGCCATAATTGCTACTGTACTTGCAACACCATCTCCACCTTTTTTGTTACCTCTAACTTGAGCCACAATTCCAGCAACGTGCGTTCCATGTTTTGCTTCTTTTGGTTCTGGACCTACAACATTATTGTTACCGTATTTCGTATCAGTCAAATCATTTGGATTATCACCAACAATTTTTCTACCATCAAAATCTACATTTAAATTATAGTTCAATTGACCGTAAACATGATCTTTAAAACCTTCAATTTCTTTATCGAATTCAACTTTTGTCATTCCAGTTAAAAACTGAGAAAACATTGCTTTTGCTTGCAATAAACTTTTATCAGTGGTTTCAATTTTTTTAACTTCTTCTAAAGTAAAATTATCTTTTTTCAAATGTGTTTTAATTGCTTTTTCAGCATTTAAAATCATATCTAATTGTTGCTTATTACCTTGTAAACCTTGAATTTCTTCGTCTAATTTCGCTTTAGCTTTAGCATATTCTGGAGTACTTGGTCCTTTTTTTACGATACGTGTCATTTCTAATTGCTCATGAACAGCATCTCCTAAAAAATTCCATCCATGAATATCATCTACATATCCGTTTTTATCGTCATCAATTTTATTACCTGCGATTTCTTTTGGATTTGTCCAAATTACAGCTTTTAAATCTTCATGATTGATATCTACACCAGAATCTACAATTCCAACAATAACTTTAGTTCCTTTTTTTCCTTTTAATAATTCAGTGTAAGCTTTGTCCACACTCATTCCCGGAACAGTATCTTTTACTAAATCTAAATGACTCCAACGTTGCAAATCTTTTTCTGCTAACGGAGTAGTTTTTAATGGCATTTTATCAATACTTTCAACTGGGGCTGAAACCATTTTAGCTGATCCACAACCTGTTAATGCTAACGCAATAGCTGCAGATAAAAACAAAGGTTTAAATTGTATTTTCATATATATTAATTTAATTATTCAAATTGTTTGATATTAGTAGGTCTAACTTGTATTCTGTTACACTTTAGTGCATTTTTTAAAAAATATCTTCGCAAGTAAAAACTTCTTTAAGTCTTACTCCTTTTTCAGTTCTTTCAACGGTAATGATTTGATTATGAGCATCGTGTTCTAAAAACAAATAGTAATTATTATCTGCTGCGGCATTCATAAACTTAGCTTTTTCGTCTAAAGTTAATAAAGGACGCGTATCATAACCCATAACATAAGGGATAGGAATATGTCCAGCAGTTGCTAACAAATCAGCGCAAAAAACAATTGTTTTTCCTTTATAATTAATATGTGGTAACATTTGTTTCTCAGTATGTCCATCAGCGAAGAAAATATCAAAACCAAGTTCAGATTTTTCTAAGAAATCTCCATTAGGACGATTAATAAATTTCAACTGTCCACTTTCTTGCATAGGAATTATATTTTCATGTAGAAAAGAAGCTTTTTCACGAGAATTGGGTTTCGTTGCCCATTCCCAATGGTTTTCGTTGGTCCAGAAATTAGCATTTTTAAACGCCACTTCATAACCCGTTCTGTCTTTATTCCAAACTACCGAACCTCCACAATGATCAAAATGTAAATGGGTCATAAAAACATCTGTGATATCATCTTTATGAAATCCAAGTTTGGCTAATGACTTATCTAAACTTTCATCGCCCCAAATCGAATAATAACCAAAAAACTTATCAGATTGCTTGTTACCCATTCCATTATCAATCAAAGTCAGTTTATTTCCGTCTTCTATTAACAAGCATCTTGCGGCAATATCTATTAAATTATTTTCGTCAGCGGGATTGGTTTTATTCCAAATTGTTTTGGGTACAACACCAAACATTGCGCCTCCATCTAACTTAAAATTTCCTGCTTCTATTGGATATAATTTCATTTTTATAATTTTTAGCCAAATTACAAAATTTTCAATAAATTGAAACTATCCTTATATAAGTTATAAAAATGTTATCAAACCTTGTAAAAAGCAATTTATGACTTATATTTGCAGTTAATTTAGACAAAATCAAAATAAAATGATAAAAGTATCTGAATCAGCAAGTAAAAAAATTGTCGATATGATGACAGACGAAGGTTTTGATGCTACCAATGATTACGTACGAGTAGGCGTAAAAAGTGGTGGTTGTTCTGGACTTTCTTATGAGTTAAAATTTGATAAAGAAATTTCTGAAAACGATAAAGTTTTCGAAGATAGCAATGTAAAAATTGCAGTTGAAAAAAAATCTTTTTTATATTTAGTTGGAACAACATTAGAATTTTCTGGTGGTTTAAACGGAAAAGGTTTTGTTTTCAATAACCCAAACGCAAACAGAACTTGCGGTTGTGGAGAAAGTTTTTCATTATAATTATATCAGCCCAAATAAGATTAAAACCCAATTGGGTTAAATAAATACATATGTCAAAATACACCGAAGACGACTTAAAAGTCGAATTAGAAAATAAAGAATACGAATACGGATTTTACACTGAATTAGAATCGGAGACGTTTCCTATTGGCTTAAACGAAGACATTGTGCGCGCTATTTCTAAAAAGAAAAATGAGCCAGAATGGATGACCGATTGGCGTTTGCAAGCATTCGCTGCTTGGAAAGAAATGTTAGAACCAGAATGGGCAAACGTGAATTATACGAAACCTGATTTTCAGGCTATCGCGTATTATTCAGCACCAAAAAAATCTGATCCAAACAAAACATTAGATGATGTGGATGCGGAATTATTAGAAATGTACAAGAAATTGGGTATTTCTCTTGATGAACAGAAAAAAATGAACAATATCGCCATGGATATTGTGGTAGATTCTGTTTCTGTAGCTACAACATTTAAAAAGACATTAGGAGAAAAAGGAATTATTTTTTGTCCAATTTCGGAAGCCATTCAAGAACATCCAGAATTAGTTAAAAAATATTTAGGTACGATTGTGCCTCAAAAAGATAATTTTTATGCCGCTTTAAATTCGGCCGTTTTCTCTGATGGAAGTTTCTGTTATATTCCGAAAGGCGTTCGTTGCCCAATGGAATTATCAACCTATTTCCGTATCAATCAAGGTGGAACGGGACAGTTTGAAAGAACGTTAGTTATCGCAGATGAAGGAAGTTATGTATCTTACCTAGAAGGTTGTACGGCTCCAAGTCGTGATGAAAATCAATTACACGCTGCGGTTGTAGAATTAATTGCTTTAGACGATGCGGAAATCAAATATTCAACGGTTCAAAACTGGTATCCTGGAAATAAAGAAGGAAAAGGTGGGGTTTTCAACTTCGTAACGAAAAGAGGTTTATGCGAGAAAAACGCAAAAATATCTTGGACACAAGTCGAAACTGGTTCAGCAGTAACTTGGAAATATCCATCTTGTGTATTAAAAGGTGACAATTCAATTGGTGAGTTCTACTCTATCGCAGTTACGAATAATTACCAACAAGCGGATACAGGAACAAAAATGATTCACTTAGGTAAAAACACAAGATCAACCATTATTTCTAAAGGAATTTCGGCTGGTAAATCGCAAAACAGTTACCGTGGATTGGTCCAAATTAGTAAAAACGCAGACAATGCGCGTAACTTTTCACAATGTGATAGTTTATTAATGGGTAATAATTGTGGTGCACATACTTTTCCATATATCGAAAGTAAAAACACAACTGCAAAAATTGAACACGAAGCTACGACTTCAAAAATTGGAGAAGACCAAGTGTTTTATTGCAACCAACGTGGAATTCCAACTGAAAAAGCGATTGCTTTAATTGTAAACGGTTTCAGTAAAGAAGTATTAAATAAATTACCAATGGAATTTGCAGTGGAAGCTCAGAAATTATTGGAAATTAGTTTAGAAGGTTCTGTTGGATAAATTTGTTTCAAGTTTCAGGTTTCAAGTTAAACCTGAAAAAAAAACAAGTATAAAGTAAAAAAATTAAAACAAGTATTTAAAGATCAAGGAACAAAAACAACTTGAAACTTTAAATCTGAAACAAAAATAAATATGTTATCAATAAAAAATTTACACGCTTCAGTTGAAGATAAGGAAATATTAAAAGGAATTAATTTAGAGATAAAAGCTGGAGAAGTTCATGCGATTATGGGACCAAATGGTGCTGGAAAAAGTACACTTTCTTCTATCATTGCTGGAAACGAAACGTATGAAGTTACTTCTGGTGAAATTCTTTTAGAAAACGAAGACATTTCAGAATTAGCACCAGAAGAAAGAGCACACAAAGGTGTTTTCTTATCTTTCCAATATCCGGTAGAAATTCCAGGTGTTTCGGTAACTAACTTCATGAAAACAGCTATCAACGAATCTCGTAAAGCACGTGGACAAGAAGATATGCCAGCAAATGAAATGCTAAAATTAATTCGTGAAAAATCTGAATTATTAGAAATTGATCGTAAATTTTTATCTCGTTCACTTAACGAAGGTTTTTCTGGTGGTGAGAAAAAACGTAACGAAATTTTTCAAATGGCCATGTTAGAACCAAAATTAGCTATTTTGGATGAAACAGATTCTGGTTTAGATATCGATGCTTTACGTATTGTAGCAAACGGTGTAAACAAATTGAAAAACGAAAAGAATGCGGTTTTAGTAATTACACACTACCAACGTTTATTAGATTATATTATTCCTGATTTCGTTCACGTTTTAATGGACGGAAAAATTGTAAAATCTGGTGACGCTTCTTTAGCATTAGAATTAGAAGAAAAAGGATACGATTGGATTAAAAACGAAGTAGTCGAAAGTCAAAAGTCGTAAAGTCAAAAGATGGGGAAATTTAATTCATTCGAGGAAATTAATTCATGGCAAAAATCAAGAATTTTTAATAAACGAATTTATCAAATTACAGAAAACATAAATTTCAAAAAAGACTTTGACTTAGTTAGACAAATTAGACGTGCTTCAATTTCTATATCATCCAATATTGCAGAAGGATTTGAAAGAAACACAGATAAAGAATTTATTTATTTTTTATATGTAGCCAAAGCATCTGCTGGAGAAGTTCGTTCACAACTATATTTAGCTATTGATTTAGAATATATTACAAAAGAAGAATTTGAAGAACTATTAGAATCAGTTTCCGAAATATCGAGACTATTAAGTGGTTTTATAAAATATTTAAGCCCAAAATTGTAAAATATTACATTTTCGATTTTAAAACAAAATTTGTCGATAAACTTTAGTCTTTATGACTTTCGACTTTCGACTTTAAGACAAAATTATGGAATTAAAAGAAAAATTAATATCGTCTTTTATGGCGTTCGAAGAAAAAATTGCTGATGTAAACAATGAGTTACACGACATTAGAACTTCGGCTATAAAAAACTTCGAAAATAAAGGTTTCCCAACTAAAAAAGAGGAAGCTTGGAAATACACTTCGTTAAACGCCATCTTAAAAAATGACTTTAGTGTATTTGCAAAAAATGAAAATTCTGTTGAATTTGCAGATGTAAAAAAATACTTCTTAAACGATGTTGATACGTATAAAGTAATATTTATTGACGGAAAATTCAGCTCGTATTTATCTTCAACAACTCACGATGGTTTAGATGTTTGTTTGATGTCTTCAGCATTAACTAAACCTAAATACAAAATGGTTATTGATGCGTATTTTAACCAAATTGCAAATAAGGAAGATAGTTTAACGTCATTAAATACCGCTTTTTCTCAAGAAGGAGCTTATATTCATGTTCCAAAAAGTAAAGTTGTAGAAAAACCAATTGAGATTATTTATTTTTCAACAGGTTCTGAAGCAGCTTTAATGACGCAACCTCGTAATTTAGTGGTTGTTGGAGAAAATTCTCATATCCAAATTGTAGAACGTCATCAGAGTTTAAATGACAATCCTGTTTTAACGAATTCGGTTACAGAAATTTTTGCTCAAAAACGTGCGATTGTTGACTATTATAAAATCCAGAATGATTTACAAACTGCGAATTTAATTGACAACACGTACATTTCTCAAAAACAAGACAGTCATGTTTCAGTTCATACTTTTTCTTTCGGAGGAAATATCACGAGAAACAATTTAAATTTCTACCATCAAGGGGAACATATCGATTCTACTTTAAAAGGAATTACAATTATTGGCGACAAACAACATGTGGATCATTATACTTTAGTACAACACGCAACACCAAATTGCGAAAGTCACCAAAATTATAAAACCATTTTAGATGGAAGTGCCACTGGAGTTTTCAATGGTAAGATTTACGTAGAAAAAGAAGCTCAAAAAACAGATGCATTTCAACAAAATAATAACATTTTATTAAGCGACAAAGCGACAATTAATGCTAAACCACAATTAGAAATTTTTGCAGATGATGTAAAATGTTCTCATGGTTGTACAATTGGACAATTAGACGAAAATGCAATGTTTTATATGCAACAACGTGGAATTGGTAAAAAAGAAGCTAAAGCCTTATTAATGTACGCTTTCACAAGTGAAGTAACAAATAGTGTAAAAATTCCTGAATTAAGAGCAAAAATTGCTCGTCTTATTGCCGATAAATTAGGCGTAAATATGGGATTTGATTTGTAAGAAATTCAAATAAACATAACTATATAAACCGTCTTTCACGACGGTTTTTACATATTAAACAAAACGTAAATTGTAATAAATAACAAAATGAAAAAAATCATATTCATATTATTCTTTTTCGTTACCATACTTAGTTTCGGGCAAATTTTTGAAGGAAAAGTAATTTATAATAACACTTTTAAAACTAAAGATCCATATTATACCGACCAACAATTGAGTATCAAGTTGGGATCAAAATTTGAGTATTCTATCAAAAATGGTAATTATAAAAACATATCAAATGGAACTATATTTCAATGGGAACTTTATAGAAATGAAGAAAATAAAATTTATACTAAATACAATAACACAGAAAAAGCAATATGGATTGATGCTAGCCTTGGTAGTGAGGAAATTCTAAAAACAGAAATCAATAAAAACTCAACATCAATTTTAGGATATGAATGTGACGAACTAATTTTGACTTGTAAAAGTGGTATTCATAAATATTACTACAATTCTTCAGTTTTAAAATCTGATACTAGTTTATTTTCAAATCAAAATTATTCGTATTGGTATCAATTAATGAAAATAACTAATTGTTTAGCACTAAAAACAATTATTGAAACAAATCAATATACCTTAGAGAGTATAGTTACTGAAATAATTCCAACAAAATTAGATTTAAAGACATTCGAAATTCCAGCAGGAATTCAAACAGTAAAACGACCTTAAAAAAGCCGTTCAGATTATATTTGAACGGCTTTTTTAATATATGTATTTTCTACAAAATCTGACTCGCGTGTTCTTTTGTTTTTACTTTCTCAATTACATCTGTAATGATTCCGTTTTCATCGATTACGAAAGTGGTTCTATGAATACCATCATATTCTTTTCCCATAAACTTTTTTGGTCCCCAAACACCGAAAGCTTCTATCACAGATTTATCTTCATCAGCTAATAAAGCAAAAGGAAAACTGTATTTCTCTTCAAACTTTTTTTGGGCTTTAGCACTATCAGCACTTACGCCTAGCAATTCGTAGTTATTAGCTTGAAAACGCTCGTAATTATCTCTCAAATCACACGCTTCAGCTGTACAACCTGGCGTATTTGCTTTCGGATAAAAGAAAACCACTAATTTTTTACCTTTATAATCTGCTAATGAATGTGCTTTTCCGTTTTGATCTGTTCCTGAAAAGTTTGGGGCGGTATCGCCTATTTTTAAATGTGTCATTATTTTGTGTTTAAAAGTTTAATGGTTTATAAGGTTAAAAGGATTGCGTTTAAAAATTGATTTCCTAAAAAATTTAAGTTGGCTGAGGCACTCGAAGCCAACATATTGAAAAATTTATTAATTAAAAAATTTATTGACTTTGATAACCTAAGTCAACAAATTTTGATATTGAACTTGAACTTTATAACTTTACGAATTCAAATATACTAAAATGACCAAAAAGGAACGCGCAACATTTGTTATAAATACGTTAAACAAATTATATCCTGAAATTCCAATTCCGTTAGACCATAAAGATCCATACACTTTATTGATTGCGGTTTTACTTTCGGCACAATGCACAGATGTTCGCGTCAATCAAATTACACCAATTTTATTCGCAAAAGCAGATAATCCATACGATATGATAAAAATGAGTGTGGAAGAAATTCAGGATATCATTCGTCCTTGTGGTTTATCGCCAATGAAATCAAAAGGAATTCACGGATTGTCACATATTTTAATTGACAAATACAATGGTGAAGTACCGCAAAGTTTTGAAGCTTTAGAAAGTTTTCCTGCTGTCGGACATAAAACAGCGAGTGTGGTGATGAGTCAGGCTTTTGGTGTTCCAGCATTTCCTGTCGATACACATATTCACCGATTGATGTACAGATGGAATTTAACATCAGGAAAAAATGTAGTAGAAACGGAGAAAGATGCTAAAAATATTTTCCCAGAAGAAACTTGGAACGATTTACATTTACAAATCATTTGGTATGGAAGAGAATATTCTCCTGCTCGTGGTTGGGATTTAGAAAAAGATATTATCACCAAAACTATTGGAAGAAAATCGGTTTTAAAAGAATACGATAAAAAAATTATCTCGAAATAATTTCAATCTTAATAAAATAAAAAATGCTTCGAAGTAATTCCGAAGCATTTTTATCAATTTACAATGTTTTCAAAAGTCAACTTACCGACCTTTACTATTTTCATTGCCTGCGAATAACTCAAAATAAAACTAACTGTTGCTGCACTGGGTTTCATTTCTTCAATTGATTTTCTTTTTTTAGAGTAGAGTTTTGCCATTTATATATTTAATTATTTATTAAACTATAACGTAAAAACTTCTCTGTTATTGTGTTGCAATATTTAATTTGTCAAAATAATGCTATTTTTTTCAATAATCTTTCTCAAATTGATAACCGCATAACGCATTCTTCCCAACGCTGTATTAATACTAACGCCAGTTATTTCAGAAATTTCTTTAAAACTTAAATCTTCGTAAAAACGCATTTTAATTACTTCTCTTTGGTCTTCTGGTAATTGTTCCACTAATTTTCTAACATCTAATTTTACTTGTTCTTCAATTAATTGATTTTCAATAGATAAAGTAGAATCTGTCATAAAATTAAAAATACTATACTCGTCAGTTTCTCTCTGAAATGGCATTTTTTTATTGTGACGAAAATAATCAATCACTAAATTAGAAGCAATACGCATCACCCAAGGTAAAAATTTACCCTCTTCGTTATAGCCTTTTGTTCTTAAAGTTTTAATGACTTTAATAAAAGTATCTTGAAAAACATCATCACAAACCGATCTGTCTTGGATTTTGGAATAAATAAATCCATAAATCTTAGATTGATGTCTGTCGATTAAAATTTGTAAAGCAGATTCATCTCCACTAATGTAGTTGTGCAATAAAACCGCGTCTGGATTTTGTACAATATTTGCCATAAATATACCTCTTAGATTTTGAGAATAATGTTTCTAAAAAAAGTATTTTTATGTTATAAGCAAATTTGTTTTTGAGATTAGTAAGAGCAAATATAATGTTAAATATTTCATAAATACAAATATTGTCTAAACATTTAACACTTTTTACACAATAAATCTAAATTTAACGCAAAACATTTTTATCAAATTTGGGATTTCATAATTCAAAAAATGGTACTTATTATTTGTATCTTTGCAAAAATTCGCTTTTTTGTATGATACCAAAAGACATTACAATACTAGAACCAAAGAAATTTATATTGATTAAAGGTGCGCAATTGCACAATTTAAAAAATATAGATGTTGCCATTCCGAGAAATCAAATGGTTGTCATTACTGGACTTTCTGGTTCTGGAAAATCAAGTTTAGCATTTGACACGTTATATGCTGAAGGACAACGTCGTTATGTCGAGAGTTTATCTTCTTACGCCCGTCAATTCCTAGGAAAATTAGACAAACCAAAAGTAGAATACATCAAAGGAATCGCTCCAGCTATTGCTATCGAACAAAAAGTAAACACTACAAATGCACGTTCAACAGTTGGAACCTCAACAGAAATTTACGATTACTTAAAATTATTATTTGCCCGAATTGGAAGAACGTATTCTCCTATTTCTGGCGAAGAAGTAAAAAAACATACGGTTTCAGATGTGGTCAAACACATTCAATCTTTAGAAATCGACTCCAAATGGTTATTGCTAGCTCCTATTCATTTAGAAGAAGGCCGAAAATTACACGACAAACTAAAAGTTTTATTACAACAAGGTTTTGCGCGTGTTTTAGTAGATAATCAAACGGTTCGTTTAGACGATTTTGTTTCGACTTTAGAAATGATTGACGAAAACACAATGGCCGACAAAGAAATTTTATTAGTTATTGACAGAATTGTTGTCAAAACCGATGAAGAATTCTTAAACCGAATTGCCGATGCGTTGCAAATTGCTTTCTATGAAGGAAAAGGCGAATTATATTTACAAGAACCTGTCAATTCGCACCGCTCAATATTTAATTCTAATTTCCAATTAGACGGTTTAGATTTCTTAGAACCTAACATTCACTTATTCAGTTTCAACAATCCATACGGCGCTTGTCCAACTTGCGAAGGCTACGGAAGTGTCATTGGAATTGATATCGAATTAGTCGTGCCCAATACCGCACTTTCTGTTTATGAAAATGCTATTTTCCCATGGCGTGGAGAAAGTATGGGTTGGTATCGTGATCAATTGGTAAACAATTCGCATCATTTTGATTTCCCAATTCATAAACCGTATTTCGAATTATCTGATGAACAAAAAGCTTTAATTTGGACAGGAAATAAATACTTTACAGGTTTAAACGAGTTTTTCGCCGATTTAGAAGCGAATAATTATAAAATACAAAATCGTGTGATGCTTTCTCGTTACAGAGGAAAAACAAAATGTCATACCTGTAATGGAAAACGTTTACGTCCAGAAACCAACAATATAAAAGTAGCTGGAAAAACCATTTCTGACTTAGTCGATTTGCCAATTATTAAATTAATTCCGTTTTTTAATACGATTGAATTATCGGAATATGATGTAAAAGTCGCAAAACGTTTGTTATTAGAAATCAGAAACAGATTAGACTTTTTAGATAATGTTGGATTAAATTATTTGAGTTTAAACCGACAATCAGCTACACTTTCTGGTGGTGAATCACAACGTATTAACTTGGCGACTTCATTAGGAAGTTCGTTAGTAGGTTCGATGTATATTTTAGATGAGCCAAGTATCGGTTTACATCCAAAAGACACCGAAAAACTAATCGAAGTATTATTAAATTTAAAGAAATTAGGCAACACCGTTATCATCGTAGAACACGACGAAGATATCATGAAAGCTGCCGATATGATTATCGATATCGGACCAGAAGCAGGAACTTTAGGTGGAAATTTAGTCGCACAAGGAACCTATGAAGAAATTCTAAAATCGGATTCGTTAACTGCGCAATATTTGAATGGAACAGCAGAAATATCAGTTCCAAAAACGAGAAGAAAATTCAAAAATCATATTGATGTGATTGGCGCTCGTGAAAACAATTTAAAAAACATAAATGTTACGTTTCCTTTAGATTGCTTAACCGTAATTACAGGAGTTTCTGGAAGTGGAAAAAGTACGTTGGTGAAGAAAATCTTGTTTCCAGCGATGCAAAAAAAATTAACTGGTTTAGGTGAAAAAGCAGGACAATTTACCGATTTAGAAGGTAGTTTTTCACATATTAAAAACATCGAATACGTAGACCAAAATCCAATTGGAAGAAGTTCGCGTTCAAATCCTGTTACATATATCAAAGCATACGACGATATTAGAGAATTATACGCCAAACAAACCACATCCAAATTAAGAAATTACCAAGCGAAACATTTCTCCTTCAACGTAGATGGCGGAAGATGCGAAACGTGTAAAGGTGACGGAGAAGTTACGATTGAAATGCAATTTATGGCCGATGTGCATTTAGAATGCGAAACGTGTAACGGAAAACGCTTCAAAAAAGAAGTCTTAGAAGTCAATTTCGAAGGAAAAAACATCGACGATTTATTAAAAATGACCATCGATGAAGCGGTAACGTTCTTCGAAACAAATGGTCAAGCAAAAATCACACAGAAATTACAACCACTAAAAGATGTTGGTTTAGGATATGTACAATTAGGACAATCTTCTTCTACACTTTCTGGTGGTGAAGCGCAACGTATTAAATTAGCTTCGTTTTTAGTGAAAGGTGCGACAAAAGAAAAAATGTTATTCGTATTTGATGAACCTACAACAGGACTGCATTTTCACGATATTAAAAAATTATTAAAATCATTCGAAGCGTTAATCGAAAAAGGACATTCTATCATCGTAATTGAACACAATTTAGAATTAATAAAATGTGCCGATTATATTATCGATATCGGACCAGAAGGTGGTGAAAACGGCGGACAATTAGTCGCATTCGGAACTCCGGAAGAAGTCTCAAAAAATAAAAAATCGTTGACAGGTAAGTATTTAGCAGAAAAATTGTAATTTCGATAAAATTTCAGGTGTATGAATACGTTAGAATTAAAAAACATATTAATTGAAGAAATAAATCAAATTGAAGACAAATCTTTTTTAAATGCTTTGAGAACAATAATTGAATCAAAAATTAAAAAAGAAAATCTTTATGAAGAATATAATTCAGAGATTTTAATGGCAGAAGAAGATATTGAAAAAAACCACACTATTTCTCACGACGATGTTAAAAATAAAATTAACGAATGGAAAAAGAAATAATTTGGTCTAAAACTGCTTTAGAACAATTAGAAAATATTTATTTCTTTTTAATAAAAAAAACAAAAAGTAAAACTACTTCTAACAAAGTTCTTGATACTATATATGATTCTGTAACAATTCTAAAATCAAATTGGGAAATTTATGAATTAGATAAAATGAAAAAATCTAATTCAGGGAATTTTAGAGCTTATGAAATTTATAATTACCGAATTTCATATAAAATTACTCCAAATGAAATTTTTATAGTTAGAATAAGACACACGAAACGAAACCCTAAAAGCTTATAAAAATTCATAGAGTTTTTAACAACTTAAACCTACAATGAACAAAATAATATTCTTTTTCTTATTAGGAATCACGAGTGTTTTCGCTCAAAAAAAACAACTTTTTACCGAATATTCTATTGGTAAAACTTCATCAGCAGATAATACTTTTATTACTTTAAAATCGAGTCAAACTTTTGGAATAGGTTTCGGAATACAACATAACGATTCTTTAAATTGGGTCAAGCAATTACGAAATCCATTTACAGGTGTGATTTTACAAGTTGCCAATCACGGAAATACAGAAAAAATTGGACATACCATTTCTTTACTTCCATATATTGAAACGCCAATTCTCTTTAAAAACGAAAAACTTAAATTACTTACTGCACTTGGAGTCGCTTATCATACCAAAAAATATGATTTAGAAGACAATTGGGAAAATAAAGCCATTTCAACCGATTTTACTTATGCATTCAGATTAGGATTGTATTACGATGTTTTCCAAAAAAGTGATTTTCATACAAGATTAAATGTAAACTATTTACATTATTCTAACGGACATATTCAATGGCCAAATAACGGAATTAATACTTTAGCTTTAGGTTTGAATATTACCTATGACGGATTTATTAAAAACACAAATCCAGTTAATAAAACGGTTACTCCAAAAGAGATTCAAAAAAGTAAACAATCTTTCTTTTCCGTGCAATCTGGAATTGGTGAACACGCTTTGTATCGCTTTTACAACTATAGAAGAAATGTATATTCTGTTGATTTCATGTATGGAAAAATCTATAATAAAACACATAAAGTCGGTTTAGGATTGTACATGAGACATTACACCAACAATTACAACTACATTAAAAAAGGAAATAATTTAGTTTCTGAAGAATATCCAGAACTACAAAAAAATCCTTTTTTAAATGCCAGCAGTCTAGGAATCGCATTAAATTACGAATTCTTAATGCAACATTTTTCAGTTGAAACAGAATTAGGCATAACTTTATTCCGACCATTTTTTGAAACTGAATACCGTTTGGATGCCACTTTAATCAACAAAAAAACTGGACTTTACGAAAATGGCAAAGCGGAAGGAATGAATTACACATTAAAACGTTTTGTTTCAGGAAAATTAGGAATGAAATATTACCTAATTAACACCAACAAAGCACCAAAAAACAATTTTTACGTTGGCGGACATATCGTTTCTAGACTAGGACAAGCGGATTATAGTGAATTTACTTTGGGTTATATTCATACTTTTTAATTTGGGATTTACGATTTACGATTTGGGATTTGCGATATGGGAATTACGATTTACGGACTTAAATTCTGATTTATAAATTTATTTTACGATTTTTGCTTTTGTATAAGCCATATAAAAAAATCATGAAAGAAATAATGAAACAAAGAACAAAAAAGTTCGCATTAGATTGTTGGATTTTATGTTCTAAACTTCCAAAATCAAGAGAATATAATGCATATGTTTCTCAATTAATTAGATGTTCTAGTTCTGTAGGAGCAAATTACAGAGCGCTTCAAAGAGCAAAATCTAATGCTGACTTCATTAATAAATTAAAAATTGTTGAAGAAGAAGCCGATGAAAGTCATTTCTTTTTAGAATTATTAAATGATGTTTCTAAATTGGAAAATCTACAATTTGAAAAACAATTCTTACCATTAATCCAAGAAGCAAATGAAATTACAGCAATAATCGTTTCAACACTAAAAACGGTAAGAAATAAATCATAAATTAACACCAAAATCGAAATTCCCAAATAGTAAATTGTAAATTCGCAAATCGTAAATCCAAAATCGTAAATCCAAAATCGTAACTCGTAAATCCAAATGAAATTCCAAGTAGTATCCGATTATGTTCCAACAGGCGATCAACCTCAAGCTATTGAAAAATTAGCCGCAGGAATTCGCAATGACGAAAAATACCAAACTTTATTAGGAGTTACAGGTTCAGGAAAAACATTTACGGTAGCGAATGTGGTTCAAGAAGTTCAAAAACCAACCTTAGTTTTAGCACACAACAAAACTTTAGCCGCGCAATTGTATTCGGAATTCAAGCAATTTTTCCCGAATAATTCCGTACAATATTTTGTTTCGTATTACGATTATTACCAACCAGAAGCCTTTATCCCGGTAACTGGAACTTACATAGAAAAAGATTTATCTATCAACGAAGAATTAGAAAAACTTCGTTTAAGCACCACTTCTGCCCTACTTTCAGGTCGTAGAGATATCATAGTGATTTCATCCGTTTCGTGTTTATACGGAATTGGAAATCCAGTAGAATTTCAAAAAAATGTAATTAATATCGAAAGCGGTCAAGCCATTTCTCGAACCAAATTATTACATCAATTAGTTCAAAGTTTATATGCCAGAACAGAAATGGAATTCACTCCAGGAACGTTCCGAATCAAAGGCGACACCGTGGAAATTTTCCCAAGTTATGGCGATGAACCTTTTCGAATTCACTTTTTTGGTGATGAAATTGAAGAAATTGAAGCTTTTGATTTTAAAACTTCTCAAGTTTTAGAAAAATACGAAAAGCTAAGCATCTATCCCGCAAACATGTTCGTGACTTCTCAAGACGTGCTACAAAAAGCCATCTGGGAAATCCAACAAGACATGGTGAAACAAGTGGAATATTTCCGAGAAATTGGAAAACATTTAGAAGCCAAACGACTAGAAGAACGAACGAATTTCGACTTAGAAATGATTCGTGAATTAGGTTATTGTTCTGGAATTGAAAATTATTCACGTTACCTTGATGGTCGTGAACCTGGAACGCGACCTTTCTGTTTATTAGATTATTTTCCTGACGATTATTTAATGGTTGTCGATGAAAGTCACGTTACCATTTCACAAGTTCACGCGATGTATGGCGGCGACAGAAGTAGAAAAGAAAATCTAGTAGAATACGGTTTCCGATTACCAGCTGCGATGGACAACCGACCTTTAAAATTTGAAGAGTTTGAAGCGTTGCAAAATCAAGTCGTTTATGTTTCAGCAACGCCAGCCGATTATGAAATGCAAAAATCGGAAGGAATATTTGTGGAGCAAATTATTCGTCCAACTGGACTTCTAGACCCCATTATAGAAATTCGTCCAAGTGCGAATCAAATTGACGATTTAATTGAAGAAATTCAATTGCGTTGCGAAGCTGACGAACGTGTTTTAGTCACTACTTTAACCAAACGTATGGCGGAAGAATTGTCAAAATATTTAACTAAAGTTTCTATCCGTTGTCGTTACATTCACTCGGATGTGGATACTTTGGAGCGTGTGGAAATCATGCAAGATTTACGTAAAGGCGTTTTTGATGTCTTAATTGGTGTCAACTTATTACGTGAAGGTTTAGATTTACCCGAAGTGTCGCTAGTAGCCATTTTGGATGCCGACAAAGAAGGATTTTTACGAAGCAAACGTTCACTTACACAAACTGTTGGTAGAGCTGCGAGAAACATCAATGGAAAAGCGATAATGTATGCTGATAAAATCACAGCAAGTATGCAACACACCATTGACGAAACCATTTACCGACGCGAAAAACAAACGGCTTACAATACCTTACACGGAAAAGTACCGCAATCTTTAAATAAAAGTTTAGGAAACGCGTTTAATGCTAATTCGGTTTCTACTCAATACTACGAAAACCAAGCCTACAAAGCCGCTGAACCCGAAAGTGAATACCTAAGCAAACCTGAAATCGAAAAGAAAATACGCGACAAACGCAAACTCATGGAAAAAGCCGCCAAAGAATTAGACTTCATGCAAGCCGCTAAGTTTAGAGATGAGATTAAGGAATTGCAGGAGAAGTTGTAGGATTTTTATATATTTGGAAAACGTTACCTGTAACAAATCGCGATAATTTATCCGCAAGACCAAAATTACATTTAAAAATTATTATGAGTATAGATTGGAATTGGTTTTTTAGCTCATTTTGCCAAAGTGCTGCTGCATTGATTGGTATTATTGGTGCTTTTATAATTTCAAGGTTGTTAGGTCTTGGAGAAAAAATAAATGCAACAATTTGACAATTTGACAATTATGTAATTGAATCAAATAAAATAATATCAAGTATATCAAACAGACGTTTCTATTGGTATACTAAAACTATAGTTCGTTATGATCAAGATATTAAAGACGGAATTAAAAATGGTGATTATGAGAACTTGACAAAGGACGAAATAATTAACAAAATTATTGAAGCTGATGAAAGACTTTACAAAGTTGACAATGCTATTATTGAGGCATTTGACGAACTATATAAAAACCATAAACCAGCTCCAAAAGGAGGATTTGCAATACTACCGCAAATAGATATTTATCCTGATGGAATTTGGACAAGGATAAATCAAGAAAAGGATAATATTAACCAACTTGAAGTAGAAGCAAATAGCTTAATAGAGTATTTCCATCAAAATCTACAAGAACTAAATTCATTTGAAAATACTATTAAACCATTAAAAATTATAATTAAGATGTTAATGATTGCATTTCCGTTAACAGTAATTTATCCATTGCATTTTATGCCAATTGCTACAAATCAAAATCCAGAAATAACATTTAATTTAATAACTATAGTTGAATCATTTTTTTCTCTAAAGTTTATTTTATTGTCAATTTTCTTTTTTACTATTGAGGGGATTTTTTATTATTTTTTAACCTTAACAAACGAATTGGCTAAATCACTAAAAAGCGCAAAAGAAAATAATTCTAATAATTTGAGAGATATAAAATATTATTCTGAATATTTCTAAATTTGAAATAGCCCGCTACCGCGCGAAATGAAATTCGACGAAGTCAATCTTTCGCGTGGCATAAAATAATCAAAAACAAATCCACGCGAAAGGGTTCAAGCGCCAGCGAACTTACGAAGCTATCTTTGCTAAGTTTGCCGCATTTCTTTAAACCATTAATTTGTTTTAAGTTGAAAAATCTTACATTAGCAAAAATTTAAAATAACATTTAAAAAATTATAGCTATTATGAGAAATTTTCTGTCAACCCTTATTTTTGCAATTTTACTATCAGGGTGTAATCAAGGCACACAATCAAAAGCTGCTAACGAAAGTAAATCGGTAACATTTTCTGGTATCGATTCTATTCACTCCAAATCAAAAACAGAAATTGAAAAATACCTAAAACAGCATGATTTTAAATTTCAAAGTTTAGAGGATAGTATTTATAGTTGGAAATCTAAAAAAGATAATGAGGCAATACATTTTAGTGGAACTGGTGCATTAACTTTCCAGACTGAATCTAAATCAAGATATGATTCCTTTATAAATGAAATAAAAAATATGAAATATGAAAATACTGATGTTCAAGACAATGAAACAATGAAGATATTAACTTTTACAAAAGGTGAAAAATCTTTACTCTTATCTTCTATGCAAGATTATGAAAATGGTAAGGGTATGTTTACTTTAACTTTTATGGACTTCGATTTAATAAAATAGAGGATTTACTTCTTCAGTTCGGCTAAAGTCTAAAAACAATCCCTACGCTAGCGCGAGCATCTTGCTCGTGCTTTTTTTATATCTACAAATTAAAACCTTGTAACAAAAAAATTAAAATTAAAAAAATGTTACAAAAATGGTAACAAAATTTTCAAAATAAAAAATTTGTTACCAAAAGTGTAACAAAAAATTTAAAAAAAATAAAAATGTTACAAATCTTGTTTCAAAAAAAAATAAAATAAAAAAAGGACACGTATTTTGTGTCCAAAAAATAAAAAATAAAAAAAAGACACAAAAAGTGTAGTCATGGTCGGAAGAAATTTCCGACCATTTTTTTTATGTTTTAAAAACTTTATCTGGGTCGCCACCTGCAAATATTATTAATATAACCGTTATCATATCTCGAAGTTCCATTGCAATACGTCTTTTTGCGGTTTTGTACCCTAGATTATTAGCTTTTTTATAGATTAATAGCAACATTGATGCAATCATGGTCATATAAACCATTACTTCAATACCATTTTTATTTAGCGAAACCAAATGACTTAGGTTTAGTTCCTGTTTCAGGAACCTGAAAAACACTTCAATATCCCATCTTTTGCGATAATAATCGGATACTTCTCTTGCAGAAAGCTCAAATTCATTGGTCAGAAACCACATTTCCTTGTTTTGTTTTTCGTTTTTGATAACCACTAAACGAAACTCTTTTTCTACTAACTCCTCCCGATAGTGTATCTTCCCACGCTTATTTTGTATGGGTTTTCCAGTATATAGTTTAACCTTGCTGTCTTTGATAACTTCCCAATCTTCCCATTTTTGAGTATTCTGGGGATCAAGAAAAGATGCGGTTTCTATAAATTTCCGGTTTTCTTTAGATCGAATAATGAATTTAACAGCTTTTTGTTCAAAGTTCTTCATTACGCGAGTGGACTGTAAACCTCTATCAATGATGTAAATATTATCATGATGCTCTTCTTTTTTTACTTGTTCAAGGATAGCTTCTGGTAAAGCAGTTTCTTCGGAAGAATATTTTTGAGCGTTAAACACTTGCACTGCTGAAGGCAAAATTCCGTCGAAGGAAAAACTGAACTTAACGAGTTTCTTTCCGCTTTTTTGTTCGATTCCTTCCTTCATTTTTGATGACGCTTCGGAAACAATCGTACTATCAACCCGTATTAAGTTATATTTTTCTATCTCAGTCTTATCATAAAGACCAGAAAATCGCTCATACATATGCTCGTAGATTTCTTTGAAATAGCTGGAATCTATTTTTGATAATCTTTCCGAGATTGAACTTCTTCGTATTTTTTCATCTTCACCTAAACCAAACAAAGCCTTGAATCCGCTACTATTAAAAGTATCTTCTAAAGTCCTTTGACTTAATTTTTCATTATCATACATACTAAATAACAACAGATAAAACATTTTTTCTCCATGGAGAGTTTTGCTGTAATAATCCACCTTTGTTGTAGCTGAAAGATGGCTCATTAAGGCTTTAGGAATAAACTCTAAAAGAAGTTTAAGTGAAATTTTATGGTCTTTGAAATTCGTCATAAATTACTAGTTTATGGTAATAAATATACGAAAAATTAAATATTAAAATAGGAAATATCTTGTTAAAAATTACAACAAAATACATTGCCTTAAAAGTACTAAGCAAAAAAAGTCGGAAGAATTTTCTTCCGACCATGACTACAAAAAGTGTGTCCTTTTTAAAATTTTTAAAAAAAAATCACAAGTATCTAAACACCTTGAAACAAACATATTGTTGACCATTGAAAAATAAAATTTCATAACTTTGTTTGGATTAGCAATTCGTTTAATTCAATTAAAATATGGACAAATCCAGAATATATCGACTACTTTTTTCAAGCGTTTACCCATTATACATTCAAAAAGTAGAAAAAAAAGGTCGTACTGTAGAAGAATTAAATGCCATTATTTATTGGCTAACAGGTTACAACGAGCAAACCTTACAACAACAAATTGATTTGAAGAATGACTTTGAAACCTTTTTCGCACAAGCTCCACAAATGCATCCAAATGCCTCTAAAATTACTGGTGTAATTTGCGGCTATCGTGTGGAAGACATTGAGGATAAAGTCGTACAACAAGTTCGTTATTTAGATAAATTGGTAGACGAATTAGCCAAAGGGAGAAAAATGGAAAAAATTTTAAGAGCATAAATAATGTTTAGAAATTAAAAAACAATTCGAAAACTTCGAAAATTCGTGGCTAATAAGCTACTTTTGTCCAAAATAAAACCATCATCATGCAAAACATTGAAACTGTATTAAAATTAGAAGACGAAATTGCAATTATTGAAGCAGTTGGAACGCACATTTGGGATAAAAAAGAAAAAACAGATTTAAACAAAGCTGAATTAACTTTCGTTTATGTTGACATTTTTGAAGCAGCAATGAATGAAGGCGGTTTACATTACTTTTTCGATAACGAAAGTGGCGATTTTGCTACTGAAATTATTCAAGCTTATAAAGATATTGATGCAACAAAAACGGCAACTTTATTAACTAAAGCCTTTCAATTATTTACGGTTAAATACACTACAAATACAGAAGATCGAAAAAAAGTAATTGAAAAAATGGACGAAAAAATCATCTCAGGTTGGGAAGATTTAGATGAAATTTTCTTCACAGAAGAAGAGGAAGATGTAGTTGGACTAATTGTGGAATACATCAAAAAGAATAAAACTAAGTTTCTGAACTAATTGATGTAACAAGTTTTAGTTTCCATCGTCTTACTATTAAATTTAATACGAAATCACTTTGGAAACTATATTAAAGATTACCAATTTACATAAAAAATACCGCAAAGTTCATGCGGTAAACAACGTTTCAGTTGAAATTAAAAAAGGAAATGTTTACGGAATTTTAGGACCAAACGGTTCTGGGAAATCAACCACCTTAGGAATTGTACTGAATGTTGTAAACAAAACGTCAGGAGAATTCGAATGGTTTGATGGAAAATATTCTACTCACGATGCTTTAAAAAAAGTAGGCGCAATCATTGAGCGACCAAACTTTTACCCATACATGACCGCAGAAGACAATTTAAAATTGGTCTGCAAAATTAAAAACATTCCATATACTAAAGTTTTTGAAAAACTTGAATTAGTTGGACTTTTAGAAAGAAAAGACAGCAAATTCAAAACGTTTTCTTTAGGTATGAAACAACGTTTAGCCATCGCTTCTGCCCTACTAAACGATCCAGAAATTCTAATTTTAGACGAACCAACCAACGGTTTAGATCCACAAGGAATCAGACAAATTAGAGATTTAATCCGAATTATTGCGAATCAAGGAACTACAATTTTATTAGCTTCTCACTTATTAGATGAAGTAGAAAAAGTGTGTTCACACGTAATTGTAATTAGAAACGGCGTGACTTTATACCAAGGAACGGTTGATGGAATTACAGCTAATGAAGGTTTCTTCGAATTAGAATCTGAAAATTTAGAGCAATTGAAATCGGCTTTACAACACTTTTCTCAAATTGAAAAAATAGAGAAAGACGAAAATAAATTATTAGTGTACTTAAATAATAATTTAGAACCAGCCGAATTAAATTCGTATTTATTCCAACAAAATATCACATTAACCCATTTAGTAAAACGCAAACACAGTTTAGAAGAACAATTTTTAGAATTAACAAAACATTAATTTTGTTGCCTGAGGTTCTCGAAGGCAACAAAATTAATTCAACAATTGCCTTCGAGAGCCTCAGGCAACTTTTAAACTAAATAAACTAAAAAAATGATACGATTACTTTCTATAGAATTACAAAAAATATGGCAAAACCGTTCAAGTAAAATATTAACTATTATTTACTTTTTGTCATTAACTTTATTAGCAACTATCGCCTTAGTTGAATTTGAATTTGGACCCTTTAAATTCAAAGCTGCTGAAAGTGGTTTTTTCAATTTCCCATATATTTGGCACTTTACCACTTATGTTGCTTCGTGGTTAAAAATATTTTTAGCCGTAATAATTGTTTCCATGATTGCCAATGAATACAGTTATGGAACTTTAAAACAAAACTTAATTGACGGAATGTCTAAAAAAGAGTTTTTACTCTCAAAAATTTACACCATCATTTTATTCTCTCTTATATCAACGATATTAGTCTTTGGAATAAGTTTGATATTAGGATTAAAATATTCGTCATTTACTGAAATGAGTATCATTTTTTCTGATTTAGAATATTTATTTGCTTACTTTTTAAAACATGTTGCTTTTTTCTCATTCTGTATGTTTTTAGCCTTATTAATAAAGCGTTCAGCGTTTACGTTAGGTTTCATTTTCGTTTGGTTTATGGCAGAAAACGTGGGACATGCTATTTTAAAATATAATATTTTAGGCTACAAACACGGTGATAAAGATACTGTTGTAATTGACTGGGTAAAAGATGCCTTACCTTTAGAATCTATGTCGAATTTAATTGTAGAGCCATTTACAAGATTGAACTTCATAAAATCGATAACAACAACCGTAGGAGCTAATTTTGAAAACAATTATGACGTGCAACCTATCACAGTTGCTATTGTAATTTTCTGGACAACTTTATTCTTATTTTTATCATTTTACATTCTTAAAAAACGAGATTTATAGTATCTTTGCAGATGCTATGAAAAAAATACTATTTATACTTTTTAGTTTTTCATTTACAGTTAGTTTTTCTCAAAATATAACTGTAAATGAAACTTTTACCCCTCAACAATTAATTGAAAACATTTTAGTAAACAGCGGTTGTGTTTCGGTTTCAAATTTTTCTACAAGTGGTGGAAATTTTGGTACTGGAGAATTAAGCTATGGCTATTTTAATGCCAATGGTTCCTCATTTCCTTTTCAAGATGGAATAATTCTTTCCACAGGTAAATTAAACTCAGCTGTTGGACCCAACTCAAATTTTTCAGATGATGGAAATGGAATTGGCTGGACAGGCGATTCAGATTTAAATACCGCCTTAGGTTTATCAAACACATTTAACGCTACAGCTTTAGAATTCGATTTTGTACCAAATGCCAATAACATTAGCTTTGAATACATCTTTTCTTCCGAGCAATATTTACTAAATCCGCAACCTAATCAATGTAATTTCACAGATGGTTTTGCCTTTTTATTAAAAGAAGCTACGGCCACAACTTATCAAAATTTAGCTTTAATTCCTGGAACATCAACTCCTGTTCGAGTTAACACTGTTCGCGGAAACGGAACGATTTGTCCATCTGCAAACGATGCCTATTTTGATGCTTTCAATACAGGTTCCTACCCAACTTCTTATGACGGACAAACCAAAGTTTTAACGGCACAATCCGTTGTAACTCCAGGAACTTTATATCATATTAAACTAGTCATTGCCGATGAAGGAAATGGGCGCTTCGATTCAGGTATTTTCCTAAGAGCTGGAAGTTTTATTTCTGAAAAAGATTTAGGTGCTGATAGATTAATTGCCACTGGAAATCCATTATGTAATGGACAAAACTTAACTTTAAATGCAACCCAAACTGGCGCAACAAATTATCAATGGTTTCAAAATGGAAATCCGGTTGGTACAAATAGCCCAACATATAATGTGACTTCAGCGGGAACATATGATGTACAAATTGACATCAATACAAGTTGTACTTTAACAGGTTCTATTGAAATTGAATATGCTCCAAATTTAGTAGTTCTTAAAGATAATTTTAAAGTTTGCGATACGAACAGTGATGGTTTAGCTCCATTTGATTTAGCTACAATTCAAACACAAATTTTCAGCAATTTACCAGCTAATTTTACAGTTGCTTTATTTGATTCGCCAATATCAACTACACCATTACCTTCAAGTTATTCCAATACAACACCTTTTCAGCAAATTATTTATGCTCGAATTATAAATATTCAAAATTGTTACGGAAACACTCCAATTACTCTAAACGTAAATGTATTTTCAGAAACTTTTAGTAATGAAACTATCGGAATTTGTAACAATACACCAACAAATATTAGTGCGCCAAGTGGTTTTTTTAGTTATAGTTGGAATACAAATCCAATACAAACTTCTCAAAGTATTACTGTTTCAAATTCAGGAACCTATATTGTAACGATTACGAATGCTGTTGGTTGTTCAAAAACTAAAACGTTTACTGTAGTAACTTCTGAAGTAGCTACAATTACAAATATTGATGTAACCGATTTTAATGAAGAATTAATAGCAACAATTTCAGTATCTGGAAACGGAAATTATGAATATTCATTAGATGGAATTACTTTTCAAAACAGTCCAATTTTCAATCTATTAGATGCTGGAGAATATACCATTTATGTTAATGATAAAAACAATTGTGGTGTTGTTTTCGAAACATTTTATGCATTAAGTTACCCTAAATTTTTTACACCAAATGGCGATAATTATAACGATACTTGGCAAATTAAAAACTTAGATAAAAAAGGTTTAGAAAATAATAAATTAACTATTTTTGATAGATTTGGAAAACTATTGAAGCAAATAAAAGTTAGCGAAACTGGTTGGAATGGAACATTTAATGGAAACCAACTTTCCTCATCTGATTATTGGTTTGTTTTAGAATTAACCAACGGAAAAACCATAAAAGGGCATTTTAGTTTAAAACGATGATTAGAAACCTACTTTTAGTATTACTTGGAGGCGGATTTGGTAGTATTGCCAGATATTTGTTAAGCTATTTTTTTACCAAAAATAATGCTATCCATTTTCCATGGGCGACTTTTATCGCGAATTCAATTGGTTGTTTACTAATTGGCTTACTTTTTGGTTATATACAAAAAAACAATTTACAAAACGAAACACTAAAACTTTTACTAATAACTGGGTTTTGTGGTGGATTTACCACTTTTTCAACCTTTAGTTTAGAAAATATACAATTCATTCAAAATCAAAATTATAACTTAGCCTTAATTTATACGTTAACATCCATAGTTGTAGGATTTTTGGCAGTTATTATAGGTTTTAAAATATTTAATTAATGACACATTTAAACGAAACTCAAATTACTGAGTTAAAACAACTTTTAGCTAATCCAAAAAAAATAGCCATCATTCCACACAGAAATGTTGATGGAGATGCTATGGGTTCCACTTTAGGTTTATATCATATTTTAAAACAATTAAACCACAATATTACAGTGGTTGTTCCAAATGAAATTCCAGATTATTTACAATGGATTCCAGGAACAAAAGAAGCAACTTTAGTTTACGAAGGTTCGAATGTTGGGCAAGCAATTAAAACATTAATAGAAGCGGATCTTATTTTTACTTTAGATTTCAACGCGTTTCATCGTACTGGCGAACAAATGGAAAGTGTTTTAAAAACGTTAGAAACAACTTTCGTAATGATTGACCACCACGAAAAACCGGATGGGTATGCCAAATATATATTTTCCGATATTGAATATAGTTCTACTTGCCAAATGGTGTACGATTTCGTTCAACAATTAGAAATTAGTCAATATATCAATTTAGATGCAGCAACTTGTTTATATACTGGAATTGCTACAGATTCAGGTAGTTTTCGTTTTCCAAGAACAACAGGAAATTTACACAGAATTGTAGCTGATTTAATTGATAAAGGGGTAAACAATTCGCAAATTCATGTCAATTTATACGATAATGGCGATTATAACAGATTGCAAATTTTAGGAAAAGCTTTAACCAATTTAAAAGTTTTACCAGAATACAAAACGAGTTACATTACGCTTTCGCAAGAAGAACAAAACGCGCTAAATGTAAAAAAAGGAGATACTGAAGGAATTGTAAATTACGGTTTAACAATTAAAGACATTGATTTTACAGCCTTTTTCACGGAAGTAAAAGAAGAAAATATGATTAAAATTTCTTTCCGTTCACAAGGAAATTTTGATGTAAATCAGTTTGCAAGAAATCATTTTAATGGCGGCGGACATAAAAATGCAGCTGGAGGAAAATCTTTTGACAGTTTAGAAGATACTATAACTAAATTTATTACTATTTTAGCAATCGAAAAAAAATAAATTTTTCAAAAAAATGAAAACATTTAAATATATATTAGTTGTTGGCTTAGGCACTTTCTTAACTTCATGTTCAGAACAACAAGCTCGTAAACCTATTTCTCATTCATCTGGTACTTTTATGAAAGAATCAATTGATAGAAATAAAAAAATGAATTCGCAAGAAAAAGAGGCTATTGCTAAAATCATAAAAAAAGATACCGCGCACATTTATAATATTTCTGAAAAGGGATTTTGGTATGCTTATAAAACTAAAAGCTCTGAAAATGTATTTCCAGTAAAAGGTGATGTAGTTACTTTTGATTACGAAGTAACTGATTTATATGGAAACACTATTTATTCTGTTGCCGAATTAAAAACACAAACTTATCACGTTGACAAACAAAATATCATGAGCGGTTTAAGAAATGGTATCAAATTAATGCATAAAGGTGATAAAGTGAAATTTATTTTTCCTTCACAATCTGCATATGGATACCACGGTGATGATAAAAAAATTGGTACAAATCAACCAATTATTTGTATCGTAACGTTAAACGAAATTAAAACAGTAACCCCAGAATAATTAGATTTTAAAATGAAGAGATTATTAATTGCCCTATTTTTTTTAAGTACGATATTACTTTCATGCAACAATAAAATAGAAAAAGGAGAATTACCTGATGGTTTATATGCCTTAATTGAAACCTCAAAAGGAGATATTACCGTAAAATTAGAATTCGAAAAAGTTCCTTTCACCGTTGCCAATTTTGTAACACTTGCAGAAGGAAAAAACAATTATGTAAGTCCAAACTACAAAGGAATTCATTTTTATGATGGGTTAACTTTCCACAGAGTAGAATCAAATCCGCCAATGATTCAAGGTGGAGATCCTACAGCTTCTGGACAAGGTGGACCTGGTTATAAATTTAAAGATGAATTTCATCCCGATTTAAATCACGGAAAAGCTGGAATCTTATCTATGGCTAATTCTGGACCTAACACAAATGGTTCACAATTTTTCATAACAACGGATCAAACATCCTATTTAGATGGTAAACATTCTGTTTTTGGAGAAGTGACTGATGGCATAGATATCGCAAGTACAATTGTAGTTGGTGATCAAATTAACAAAATTAAAATTGTTAGAATTGGTGAAGCAGCAAAAAAGTTTGATGCCGTAAAAGTATTTAAAGAATATTTTGAAAAACAAGCCGAATTACAAAAAGAACTTGAAACTGTAAAAGCAAAAAAAGTGGCTCTAATTGAAGATATTAAAGCTACTGGAACGAAAACAAAATCAGGATTAGTATACAAAATCATTAAATCTGGAACGGGAAAAAAACCAAATGCTGGGCAAAACGTTTTTGTACATTATGCAGGATTTTTTGTAGATGGTACATTATTTGATACCAGTTACGAAACTGTAGCAGAAGAAAACGGTATTTTAGATTTAGCGAGAAAAGAAGCTAATGAATACAAACCATTTCCATTCAGTTACGGAAACAAAACTGGCTTAATTCCAGGTTTTATTGAAGGATTAGAGAATATGAAAATTGGCGACAAAATGGCTCTTATTATACCTAGTCATTTAGGATATGGAGAACAAGGTTACGGAGCAATTCCACCAAATGCAACATTATTATTTGAAATTGAACTATTAGAAAAACAATAAATATTTACCTATGAGAAAGTTATTATTATTATTCTGTGCCTTGACTTTAACAGTTACAGTTGCACAAACAAAAAATGCAAAACCTAAAAAAGTAAATTTAGAAGGCATAATTGCTGAAATTTACACAAACAAAGGAAAAATTGCTTTGCAATTAGAATTCCAAAAAACACCAATTACAGTTGCTAACTTTATCACTTTAGCAGAAGGAACAAATACTTTCGTTACAAACGATAGAAAAGGAAAACCATATTATAATGGTTTAAAATTTCATAGAGTTATTGCTAACTTTATGATTCAAGGTGGTTGCCCATTAGGAAATGGTTCTGGTGATCCAGGTTACAAATTTAATGATGAATTTGATCCAAGTTTAAAACACGATAAACCAGGAATTTTGTCAATGGCAAATTCAGGAGTCAACACTCAAACTAATGGTTCTCAATTTTTTATTACACATAAAGACACACCTTGGTTAGACAATAAACACAGTGTTTTTGGACACGTTATTGAAGGTCAAGCTGTAGTTGATGCTATAGCTCAAGATGATGTAATTGAAAAAGTAGTTATCATAAGAAAAGGAAAATTAGCAAAAGGTTTTAACGCTGTTAAAGTATTTTCAGAATACATGAAATTGAAACCAGAATTAGACAGAAAATTAGCTGAAGAAGCTAAAGTTAAAGCAGACGCACAAGCAAAATTAGATTCAGAAAGAAGACAAAAAGAAGCGCAAGCGAAAGCAATTGCAGATGCGGAAACTAAAGCAAAATTAGGTCCAATTTTAACTGCAAAAGTTGCTGAATTTAAAGCTTTAAAAGCAAAATCTACTACTACGTCAACAGGTTTACAATATAGCATATTGAAAAAAGGATCTGGTGTAAAACCAACTGAAGGAAAAGAAATTTACGTTCATTATGCTGGTTATTTAGAAGATGGAACTTTATTTGATAGTAGCTACGAAGCAATCAATAAAGTATACGGAAAATTTGACCAAAATAGAGCTAATGCTAACGGATACCAACCTTTCCCTTTTCAATACGGAAACAAAGGTGGTTTAATCCCAGGATTTTTAGAAGGAATAAACAATATGAATTTTAATGATAAAGCTATTTTCTTCATTCCTGCAAATTTAGGATATGGTGAAAAAGGTGCTGGAAATGTAATTCCACCAAATAGTAACATTATTTTTGAAGTTGAAATTTTAGAAAGTTTACCAACTGCACCAACAGCTGTAAAACAATAAAACATATATAATTTTAAAAAACTCATCTTGTTCTTTTACGAGATGAGTTTTTTTATTTTATAAAAACAAGAAAGCACTATTCTTTAATTTCAACACTTAAACCCAAACCAATAATATTTGGTACAAATCCGAATTTAGATTTTGGAGAAAACCTTACCGTATATTTTCCTTTATTAAGTTGAACTTTCTCTTTTACTAAAAATTTCACATCACAAATATCTCCTAAACATTCCGTTTTTTTAAGACTCATCATAACTTCAGCTTTCTCAAGAGTTCCATCAGGTTTTGAAATTTCATATACTATTGGAAACTCATCCATTTCAGTTCCACGAACGTGACTAATCTCAATAAAAACATTATAGTTTTTAGCATCTTCTAAAATCTCAAAATCATGAGTTTTCACATCTTTTTCATTCCATCGTTGAGACTCGATATCATTTTCAAAATCACTATACACTTGTTTCTTATCACAAGATAAAGTAACAAACATCACAAAAATTGATACAATTGCTTTTTTCATATTTATAAAATTTATTTTTTAGTGGTCAAATATGGTATCGCCTTTTTATTTATTGGTGTTTGTTTGTAACAAACTTTTGTTAGTGGCGATTTCATAATTTGTAGGTTAAAGTTTGTACTAAAATAAGAAAAAGGCATTGTATTTGCTTACTTTTGTAATTAAATTTAAATAATGGCAAGAATTTTATCAATAGATTACGGATTAAAACGAACTGGGATTGCGGTAACAGACGATTTTCAAATTATTGCAAGTGGCTTAACAACTATTCCATCTGCAGATTTGATTGCGTTTTTAAAAACCTATTTTTCAAAAGAAAACGTAGAAACTGTAATTATCGGAGAACCCAAACAAATGAACGGTTTACCAAGCGAAAGTGCCGAAATTATTGAGAAATTCATAGTGCAATTTCACGCCGAATTTCCAACTATAAAAATGGAACGTGTGGATGAACGTTTTACCTCAAAAATGGCATTTCAAACCATGATTGATAGCGGTTTAAAGAAAAAACAACGCCAAAACAAAGGATTAATTGACGAAATTGCCGCAACAATTCTCTTACAAGATTATTTGAATTACAAGAAATAAATAGTAAATTTGAATTTAAGATTTACGAGTTTAGATTAACGAAACTTGAAACTTGAAACTTGAAACTTGAAACTTGAAACCTGAAACTTGAAACAAAAAAATAACATAATGAATTTAGAAAGCCCAAAAACAAACGTAGAAAAATCAGCAGAATATATTTTTAATGCGTTAACAGATATTAAAAATTTCGAAAAATTAATGCCAGAAAACATTGCAAAATTTGAAGTCATTGACGAAAATTGCTTCGAATTTGGTTTAAAAGGTATGCCAGAAATTAAATTGGTTAAAAAAGAAGCTACACCCAACTCAAAATTAGTATTAGGTGCAGCATCAAGTAAATTACCGTTTACTTTAACCGCAAATATTGACGCAATTTCAGAAAACTCAACTGACATTCAATTATTTTTTGAAGGTGAATTTAATGCGATGATGGCGATGATGATTAAAGGACCAATTACCAAGTTTATTGAAACTTTAGCAAGTAATATGACAAAATTGTAATTTTTTGATTTACGATTTACGAAAAGCGACTAAATTATTTTTGTCGCTTTTTTTGTGTGAATTTTGTATGTTTACAAAAACAAAATAATGAAAAAACTATTTGTAATTTTATTTTTAATAAGTAACTCAACTTTTTTGTTTGCTCAAAACGAAATACATCAGAAAACCATTGATACTTTTATTTCTAATTTTAACCAAGAAAATTTCGAAGCTATTTTCAATCAATATTCTGCAAAAATGCAAAAATACGTTTTAGATAAACGAAATTCTAAAACGAAATTCTTTGAAATGGTGAAAAGTCATTCTGGTAAAATAAATTTCCTTCAATTATTAGAACTAAAAGAAAAGCCGAATTATACCTATTATAGATATAATGGAACTTTTGAAAATGAAAATCTTTCTGTAGAATTTTATATTGATAAACTTGGTGTAATAACTGGTTTTTATATTAGAAAATTAAATTTAATGTAAATCAAACCACAAAATCCCAATTCAAATCCGTATTGTAAATTAACTGTCCTTTTTTAATTTCTAACGGGCAATTAAAATTATTGGTATATAATCCGCCAGTTCCTAATCCTTGAGGCATTTTATTATTTAAAGTATAAGTAAATTGTGCAATAGCATTTAAACCTACATTACTTTCTAAAGCGGAAGTTATCCACCAACCAATATTCATTTTCTCAGCAATTTCTATCCATTCTAAGCTGCCTTTTATACCGCCAATAAAACTAGGTTTCAAAATAATATATTGTGGTTGTATGGTTTCTAAAAGTTTTACTTTGTCTTCGTATGTATAAATTCCAATTAATTCTTCGTCTAAAGCAATTGGAAAAGGTGTTTGTTTGCAAAGTTGTTGCATCACTTCAAACTGGCATGCTTTTATGGGTTGTTCTATACTATGTAATTGATATTTTGATAGTAATTGCAATTTTTCCAACGCTTCATCTGGAGAAAATGCACCATTGGCATCTACTCGAATTTCAATTGTATTAGCATCAAAATGTTTTCTGATAAATGCTAATAAATCTAATTCTTGTTGAAAATCGATGGCACCAATTTTTAGTTTGATGCAAGTAAAACCATCAGCTAATTTCTCTTCAATTTGCTGTTTCATAAAGGTTTCTTCGCCCATCCAAACCAAACCATTAATTGTAATCGAATCTTTTCCTTTGATAAAATCGGAAGGAAATAATTCAAAAGTATTATCAGCTTGTAACGACAAAAATGCCATTTCAACTCCAAATTGAATCGAAGGAAATTCTATTAGTTCTTGCCAAAGCTTATTTTTTCCTAAATGAATATTTTGACAAACCCATTGTAGCTTTTCTTCATAATCTGGTCGGTCATCAACAGATAAACCGCGTAACAAACCACACTCTCCTATTCCTCTTTTACCATTTTCTTCCAATAGTAAAAACCAAGTTTCTTTTTCCGTCAAAACACCACGTGAAGTACCGCTTGGACGTTTAAAATTAAGGATGTGTTTTTTGTAGGTTACTTTCATTTTGTTACACAGAGTTACGCAAAGTTTCACAGAGATTCGCAAAAAAATTTGTGTGACTTTGCGCTTTCTTTGTGTTGCTCTGCGAAATTATTACTCTAGAATTCTTAAAATCTTTTTAAAATTATCGGTAGGAAAACCTCTTTTTTCAAAATCTTCAAAATCAGATTTAGTTTGAGCAATCCAACTTTTATTTGTCGAAATATTATTGTCTTTATACAATTTATGAATGTCTTTTGCTTGTCCAACTTTATCAGAAAACAAATAAACATGAGCCAATTTTAATTGATATTGTAATTCTGAAGAATTTTTTTCAATGGCTTTTTTGTACTGTTCTTCGGCTTTTACAAATTGTTTATTAAACAAATAAATATCTCCTAAAGCACTATAATCAATATCTTTGGCATATTTTTTCTCAATAATCTCCTTTTGAATTAATGCAATCGCTTCATCAGATTTACCTTTTTTATACAAATCCAAAGATTCACTTCTAATCTTATCTAAATAATTTTGCAATTCTCCTGACTGAATTAAACTTTCTATACCTATACTTTCTATAACATTTGTTTTCTCAATATCTAACAGTTGGTTGTATTCGCTAAACTTGTATTTTCCTGCAAATATTTTTAAAAAGGTAGCTAAAAAATTATTATTATGCCCCATTGTTTTTATAATTGATAACTTTTGAGCTTCAAGTAAAAGAACTTTTTTTGCTTTAGTATTCCAACCACGACTTGCATTATAGTCAACCCAAGAAACAACTTCCAAAACAATTTTGGTACTCATTACCCAATTTTTATTTTCAAAAGCAAACCAAATATTTGGAGCATTCGCAAAACACTTTGTATTTCTTATTGAAATCACTTTACTGTCTTTATTCACCGCTTCTTTAACAAAATAACAAGCTGTTTCTAATTTTCCGTCGATTAAAAACTGATTACCCGCTTTTTCAGAAGTATAAATTCCATACAAACACGTATCGTCACCAGAAAGTGAATTCGTTAAAGTAATAGCTCCAGCAGCGCCTTGACTCACACCAGATGGATCCGGAATGGCTTTTAAAATTGAAGCTAAACTTGTTGTGATTTTTCCGTTTTCATCAATTAATAAAATTCGGAATACAAATTCAGAAGCGCCTTCTGGCAAATCGTCAATTTTGACTAAAGTTCGGTTGCCCGATGATAGTTTAATTTCTTTTGTAAAAGCGCGTTCTTTATCCCAATAACCATCTTTTTGTGCGAAGGTAAATTGAGTAATCAATAATAATAGGAATATTTTTTTCATTAAATAATTTTTTCTTTTGTTAAGCAATTTTTATACCAAAGTTTATAAGTCAATACTTTGACCGATTTCTAGTAGCATTAAATCTTTTCCTTTTTGGAAGAATTTACGTTTGGCTTCTTCATGGTTGATTTCGATATATCCGAAAGTATCGTAATGATAACCTAAAACTTTATCGCAATCCACAAAATCAGAAGCAATAATTGCATCCTCAACATCCATAGTAAAATTACTTCCAATTGGTAAAATCGCTAAATCTAATTTAGTTCGCATTGGAATTAGCTTCATATCCATTGATAAAGCCGTATCACCAGCAATGTATATATTTTTATGTTCGCCTTCAATGACAAATCCGCAAGGTTGTCCACCATAACTTCCATCTGGAAAAGAAGAAGTATGAATAGCATTTACATATTTTACATTTCCGAATTCGAAATCCCAACTTCCACCGTGATTCATGGGATGATTTTGAAATCCTTTATTTCCGTAGTGAGTCGCAATTTCATAATTTGAAACAATCACAGCGTCGGTTCTTTTTGCAATTTTTTCCACATCTAAAATATGATCTTGATGGGCATGGGTTAACAAAATATAATCGGCTTCAATTTCATCTATATTAATGTGCGAAGCTTTTGCATTAGCCGAAATAAATGGATCTACCAAAATATGAATGTCATTGATTTGAATGCCTAAACAAGCGTGTCCGTAAAAGGTGATTTTCATAGTTATGTTGTTTTTGGTTTAATGATAGTATTCATGATTTATATTTAGTTTGCAACTAATTTCAACGCAATAAAAATAGATAAAAAGAAAGTTGTCAATGCAATTTTTTTTAACTCTGGGTCAAAATCTTTTGGATTTGTTACTTTTGAAATATAATTTTTGTGAACTAATAAATATCCAGCAAATAAGGCAAATCCAAAAGCAAGTTTATCGTTCATCATTAGAAAAAATACAACAACTAACATAATTGGTGTAAATATTAAAATGTTTTGATAAATCAACCCAAATTTCAATCCGAATTTCACAATTAAAGTATTTTTCTGGGCTACTCTATCATTTTCAATGTCGCGCATATTGTTTAAATTTAAAACAGCCATACTCAACATTCCAATGGAAATTGCAGGTAAAAACAGCTTTATATCAACAGTTTTTGAATACAAAAAATTACTTCCAATCACAGCAACTAAACCGAAAAAAATAAAAACGAAAACATCTCCGAATCCGCTATATCCGTAGGCGTTATTCCCAACCGTATATTTAATCGCTGCAGCAATCGAGGCTATTCCTAATACTAAAAAGGTTAAAGAATACACAAAATTTTCTTGTCCGAATGCGAAATAAATTAAAGCAACGGCTAAAACAAAAGCAATAATTCCAATGATAATAATCGCCTTTTTCATTTGAGCAGAAGTAATTTCTCCAGAAGCCACTAAGCGTTTTTCACCAATTCGGTTGGCATCTGTTCCTTTAATTCCATCGCCATAATCGTTCGCAAAATTAGATAAGATTTGAAAAGACAATGTGGTTAATAAAGCCAAAATAAAAATTATCCATTCGAATTTATGTTGATAATAGGCATACGCACTTCCTACCAAAATTCCAGAAATGGAAAGTGGTAAGGTTCTTAATCGTGCGGCTTGAATCCAGTGTTTCATGTGAAAAAGTTGAAAGCTGGAAGCTGGAAGACTGGAGTAACTTCTTACTTCCAACTTCCAGCTTCTAACTCATTTATGGTAAATATTTCTTTTCAAAATTGGGTTTACGTTTTTCTAAGAATGCATCTCTACCTTCTTTGGCTTCGTCAGTCATGTATGCTAAACGAGTGGCTTCACCTGCAAAAACTTGTTGTCCCACCATGCCATCATCGGTTAAATTCATAGCGAATTTTAGCATTTTGATTGAAGTTGGTGATTTGGCTAAAATTTCTTGAGCCCATTCAAAAGCCGTATCTTCTAACTCTGCGTGTGGAATTACAGCGTTTACCATTCCCATTTCATAAGCGTCTTGCGCAGAATAATTTCTTCCTAAAAAGAAAATTTCTCTAGCTCTTTTCTGACCTACCATTTTCGCTAAATAAGCAGAACCATAACCACCATCAAAACTCGTTACATCGGCATCAGTTTGTTTAAAAATAGCGTGTTCTTTACTCGCTAAAGTCAAATCACAAACCACATGTAAACTATGTCCGCCACCAACTGCCCAACCTGGAACGACACAAATAACAGCTTTTGGCATGAAACGAATCATTCGTTGCACTTCCAAAATATTTAATCTGTGATAACCGTCTTCACCTACATAACCTTGGTGTCCACGTGCTTTTTGATCGCCACCACTACAAAAACTCCAAATGCCATCTTTAGAACTTGGTCCTTCAGCCGAAAGTAAAACAACTCCAATTGAAGTGTCTTCTTGTGCATCATAAAATGCATCAATTAATTCTTTTGTGGTTTTTGGACGGAATGCGTTTCGCACATCAGGTCTGTTAAAAGCAATTCTGGCAACGCCATCACATTTTTTATACGTTATATCTTCGTATTCTTTTACGATTTTCCAGTTGATATTTGACATAATTTTATATTGAAATTGTCTCGAAATTTCGAGATTAGTATTGAAATTATATTTTATAATATTTTCAGTAAAAATAATTCATTTTTCTCTTATATTGCAATCGTTTTTTAGAATTAATTCAATCCGCACATATTATTTATTAATGCATTACAAATCAAGTGTTTCAAAAGTTTTTTATGTAATTTTTCCTCTATTTATTATTGGCGTTTTTATGTTACATTATTTAGCTCCGAAAAGAGAAGACGGAAATGAAACGCTAATTCCTATTATATTTTTACCTCTTATGATTGGAATTTTTATGTTAGCCATTTCAAAAACCAAATATTACATAGAAGATTCTATTTTAGTATGTCAGATTTTATTTTACAAGTATAAAGTTACTATTGAAACTATTAGAAAAATCGAATACAACCATACTATTTTTGTAAGTACAACTACAAAATTAGGCTGGGACAACAAAGGATTAATTGTTCATTTTAACAAATTTGACGACATTTTTATATCACCCGAAAACAAAGAACAATTTATTGCCCAATTACTAGAAACCAACCCCAACATTGAAATAAAAAAATAATGAAATTTTTACGTTTACTACTACTATCGTTCCTACTAATTGCTTGCAAAGACAAAGAAAAAGACTTTTCAAAGAAAAACGGCACTCAAAAAGAGCAAGGAGAATTTTTTGTAGAATTCAATCCTTTAGATTCAACATATTGCAAAAAACAGAAAAAAGAAATTGAATATCGATATAACCAATTAATCAACAAAAATGATTTTTATGGTCAGTTTTTAGTGGCCAAAAACGGGAAAATCTTATTTGAAGACTATGAAGGTTTTGCGTACAAAGAAAAAGACGATAAAAACAGAAAAGATAAGCCTTTACACATTGCTTCGGTAAGTAAAGTATTAACTGCCGCCGTTATTTTACGAATGGTCGACCAAGGAAAAATTGGTTTAGACGATAAAGTTTCTAAATATTTAAAAGGTTTTTATCACGACGATATTACCGTAAGAATGTTGTTAAATCACAGAAGTGGTTTACGTCATTATGGCTATTTCATTGAGCGCGATGTAAAATGGGACAAATCGAAACGCATTACCAATCAGGATATTTTAGATTTAATTAATTCCGGAAAAATTCATTTGGAAAGTAATCCAGGAACTCGTTTTGCGTATTGCAATACCAATTATTCTTTATTAGCATTAATCATTGAAAAAGTTTCAGGTATGCGTTATCATGAAGCTATGGACAAACTTCTATTTAAGCCTTTAGGCATGAAAAATAGTTTTGTTTTCGATTACGAAAAACATCACGATACGGTGAGTCAAACGTATAAAGCAAGTAAATTACGATTGGCTTTTGATCATTTAGATTTGGTTTATGGAGACAAAAACATTTATTCTACTGCACGCGATTTACTAAAATTTGATTTAGCTACCTATTCGAATAAATTCTTCAGTGATAAACTTCGAAAAGAAATTTTTAAAGGTTATAGCTATGAAGCTAAAGGTGAAAAAAACTACGGTTTAGGTATTCGTTTACGCGAATGGAAAGAAGCACCAACTTTAACCTATCATAACGGTTGGTGGCATGGAAACACATCTTCTTATATTACTCAAAAAACTGATTCAATTACAATTATTGCGTTGTCTAACAAAATGACCCATAAAACCTATCAAACTAAAAAATTCATCGCATTATTCAATAAAAAATATCCAATAAAACTAGACGATAGCGATGTTAGTGGCGCGAATGAGTAATTAGAATTTGAAATTTACGATTTTGGATTTACGAAGTTTGATAAATTAAATGAATAATAATTGTTAATTTAATTACTATTCTAAATAAAAAAAACATAAAAAAACGTAACATTTACAAATCAAAGACGTCAAATAAAACAAATGAATGATAATAATGTAATCGTACAGACTGTTTCATATTATTGCTTATTTATCAATAGTTTAAAAGTATTTTAATTTAGACTACTATAAAAACTTAAAAATTACATTTTATGAAAACAAGAAATCTAATCATTTTACTACTTGTGAGCATTACCTCTCAAGCCCAACAATTTGTTGGAGATTGGAAAGGAGAACTAGACGTTCAAGGGAAAAAATTGGAAATTATTTTCCATATTACAAAAAAAGACAATGTATATACTTCTACGATGGATGTGCCAATGCAAGGTGCTTCTGGAATAACCCTTGACAAAACAGAGGTTAACAACAATTCCATCACGTTAAAACTATCGCAAATGAGTATTGAATATGTTGGAACTATTGCTAACAATCAAATTGTAGGTGAATTCCATCAAGCTGGTATGAATCTTCCATTAACACTTACCTCATTTGAAAGTAAACTACCAGGAAACACAACATTACCTTCTTCTAAAGAAGAATTAGAAAAGCTAAAAGCCTTTGAAAAAGGTAATTTCAACTATTCTGTTTCCGATTATTTTGCAAAACCAAAAGCATCTAGTTTTCAACTATCTCCAAACGGAAAATATATGTCTTATCGCGAGAAAGATGAAAATAAAAAACGTCATGTATATGTTAAAGAACTAGCTACTGGAAAAGTAAAAAAAGCAATTGAAGAAAAAGAAGAATTAATTAGTGGTTATGGCTGGATAAATGATGAGCGTCTCTATTTTTCTATGGACAAAGGTGGAGATGAGAATTTTCATATTTATGGAGTAAATATTGATGGTAGCAATTTAAAAGACCTAACTCCTTTTGATGGTGTACAAGCAAGTATTGAAAACATATTAAAAGAACAGAAAGATTACATCATTGTTTCAATGAACAAAAACAACAAACAAGTTTTTGAACCCTTCAAACTAAATATTGTAACAGGAGATTTAGTCCAGTTATATAAAAATGAGGATATAGCAAATCCAATTCAAGGGTATCAATTTGATAAAGACGGAAATCTTAGAGGATATACTAAATTGGTTAATGGTGTTCAAAATCAGTTCTATTATAAAGATCAAAAAACAGGTGATTTTAAATTGCATACTACTACCGACTGGAATGATACTTTTAGCATAATCAGTTTTAATTATGCTTCTAAAAATAAAGATGAAGCTTATGCGTTAACCAATTTAGATAGTGATAAAACACGAATTGTTTTATATGATTTGGCTACCAAAAAAATCATCAAAGAAGTTTTTTCTAATCCTACTTTTGATGTAAGTGGATTAAACCTAGCTAGAAAGAGAAACTATGAAATCGATAATTTCTCTTATGAAGGTGAAAAAAATGAAATCATTCCTGTAAGTAAACTATACAAAGATATTTATGGTAGAATGCAAAAAGAATTCCCAAATAAAGAAGTCAGCATCGTTGATTATGATGATAATGAGACACAGTTTCTAATAACCGTTCAAAGCGATAAGCTATTTGGTACATATTATCAATATGATGCTAAAACGAAAAAATTCAAAATACTATACGATTTAATGCCTCAGTTAAAAGAAGCTGATATGGCAGAAATGAGACCTATTCAATTTAAAAGTAGAGATGGAAAAACCATTTATGGATACATTACCTTACCAAAAGAAGCATTGCAAGGTAAAAAAGTGCCATTAATTGTAAATCCACATGGTGGTCCGCAAGGCGTAAGAGATTCATGGGGCTTTAATCCAGAAACACAATTATTTGCTAGTCGTGGATATGCAACCTTACAAGTAAACTTCAGAATTTCTGGAGGTTATGGAAAAGATTTTTTAAGCGCTGGTTTCAAACAAATTGGAAGAAAACTTATGAACGATGTTGAAGACGGTGTAGCATATGCAATTGAACAAGGCTGGGTAGAAAAAGACAAAATAGCTATATATGGAGCTAGTCATGGTGGCTATGCGACTTTAATGGGCTTAGTAAAAACACCAGATTTATATACTTGTGGTGTGAACTATGTTGGAGTTTCTAATATTTTCACTTTCTTCGACTCGTTCCCAGAATATTGGAAACCGTATAAAGAAATTGTGAAACAAATTTGGTATGATTTAGACAATCCGAAAGAGGCAGCAATTGCCAAAGAAGTTTCTCCAGTGTTCCAAATTGACAAGATTAAGAAACCTTTATTTGTAATTCAAGGAGCTAATGACCCTCGTGTAAATATTGCAGAATCGGATCAAATTGTAACTGGATTAAGAAGCAAAGGTTTTGATGTGCCTTACATGGTAAAATACAATGAAGGACATGGTTTTGGTAAAGAAGAAAACTCTATTGACATGTATGAAGCAACTTTAGGTTTCTTTGCTAAGAATTTAAAAAAATAAAGAACTATAATTCAAAATATACAAAGGCAATTTCTTAATTGAAATTGCCTTTTTTTTATAAAAAACATCCAATAAAACTAAACAACAATAATGTTGGTTTTTGCCAATGTGTAGCTAAATTTTACTATTTGGGATTTACGAAGTTTGACTATTTAAAACAACAATAATTTTATAAAATTTTCGTTTTTAAATAAAAAACAAAATGTTACTAAAATCAGTTTTCACAATATTTTCGATTCTATTTATTAGCTATGCTTCGATAAAAAACAATATTAACACGAACAGAAAAAAATTGTCACAATCATATTCAAGCGCAACGAATAAAACAGAATTTCTTAATCAAATTAGAGACAAATTTACCAATCATTTAGTTGAGGATATTATTCCGCAATGGTATGGTACAAAATGGTCATTTGATGGCAATACTGAAACTCCAAAATCGGGAAGTATTGCTTGTGGCTATTTCGTTTCTACTACTTTAAGAGATGTTGGGATAAACATTAACAGGTATAAACTAGCTCAAAAAGCGCCTTATCATGAAGCTAAAATTATTGCTTGTGGTACAACAATTGAAACACTTCAAAACAAAACAAAAGAAGAATTAAAGTCTTATTTTATTAGTAATAAAAAAGACGGCTTATATTTTATTGGCTTAGATTTCCATGTAGGATTTATTCTAAAAAAAGATAAAAACATCTATTTTATTCACTCTAATTATCTTAATAATTCAGGACCAGTAAAAGAAAAAATTGAAGATTCTAAAGTTATGAAAAGTAACGTTTATCATTTTTGCAATATTACACATAACGATGTTTTTCTTAAAAAATGGTTAAATAATGAAGTTGTCGCTACAAATTAGACTTTTAAAATTCTAACAATAGAAGAAAATTTCCTAATTTTGCAAAAAATTTGAATCATGATTTTACCAATATACGGATACGGCGAAGCAGTTTTAAGAAAAGTTTGCGTTGATATTCCACAAGATCACCCAAACTTAACAGAAATTTTAAGCAACATGTATGAAACCATGTATAATGCTTATGGCGTTGGTTTGGCTGCCCCTCAAGTAGGTTTAGCTGTTCGAATATTTGTAATTGATACTACTCCATTTGCAGATAGCGACGAAGTTTCAAAAGAAGAAGCAGAACAATTAAAAGATTTCAAACAAACTTTTATTAATGCGAAAATTATAAAAGAAGAAGGTGAACTTTGGGGTTTTAATGAAGGTTGTTTAAGCATTCCTGATGTTCGTGAAGATGTTTTTCGTCATGATACCATCACAATTGAATATTTTGATGAAAATTTCGTTAAAAAAACGGAAGTTTATAACGGATTAATCGCACGTGTAATTCAACACGAATACGATCATATTGAAGGAATTTTGTTTACAGATCATCTTTCTATGTTAAAGAAAAAATTAGTAGGTAAGAAATTGCAAAATATTATGGAAGGTAAAGCCAGACCAGATTACCGTATGAAATTTGCCAATTTAAAAATTAAGTAAAAATTAAGAATTTCAAGTTTGTTTTTGAAATATTAAAATATATATTTGCCATCCTTTAAAAATTATAAAACTATGAGTTTTCAAAAAATATTAGCCATTTCTGGTAAACCAGGATTATATGAATTAAAAGTACAAACTCGTTCTGGATTTGTTGCTGAAGCTTTATTAGACGGTAAAAAAATTACTGTTGGATTAAGAAGTAATGTAAGTTTATTATCTGAAATTGCCGTTTACACATACAATGAAGAAGTAAAATTAATCGAAATCTTCAAAACTATTGCTGCCAAAGAAAATGGGGAACCAACAATTTCTCATAAAGAAAGCGACGATAAATTAAGAAGTTATTTCAGAGAAATTTTACCTGAATTTGATGAAGACAGAGTATATACTTCAGACATCAAAAAAATATTCAATTGGTATAACATTTTACAACCAAAAGGATATGTTTCAGTTGATGCCTTAAACACAGAAGTTAAAGCAGAAGAAACTCCAGCTGAGTAATTTATTACTGTTCAAAAATTATATAAAAATCCCATTCTTATTTAGATTGGGATTTTTTTTTGTAGCAGATACATTACTTTTCAAAACACTTATGTCGCGTCTTCCGCTATATCTTTTTCTTTTTTTTTCCTAAAGTTATCGAATGGAACAAAAGAAAAAGGATGCCGCTACAACCACGGCTAGATTACACGTGTATTTTTTCAAATCATATTTTATCCGTATTTTTATCAACACAAACCCTTTTAAACTCATAAACCTTTTAAACTTTTAAACTATCAAAATGAACACACGTCAACAACAACTACAAGCCTTTGAAAGATTATTGGACATCATGGACGATTTACGCGAAAAATGTCCGTGGGATAAAAAACAAACCTTAGAAAGTTTACGTCATTTAACCATTGAAGAAACTTACGAATTAGGTGACGCCATTTTAGATAACGATTTACCCGAAATTAAAAAAGAGTTGGGTGATTTGTTATTACACATTGTGTTTTATGCGAAAATTGGTTCTGAAAAAAACGCCTTTGATATTGCTGATGTGGCGAATAGTATTTGCGATAAATTAATTGATCGTCATCCACATATTTATGGCGATGTGGTAGTGGAAAATGAAGAACAAGTCAAACAAAACTGGGAAAAATTAAAACTAAAAGAAGGCAGAACTTCTGTTTTAGAAGGTGTTCCGAAAAGTTTACCTGCGTTAGTCAAAGCCAGTAGAATTCAAGATAAAGTAAAAGGTGTGGGATTTGATTGGGAAGAATCGCATCAAGTTTGGGAAAAAGTAGAAGAAGAAATTGCCGAATTACAAGTGGAAATTGCCGCGAACAATCAAGATAAAATTGAAGCCGAATTTGGTGATGTTTTATTTTCTATGATAAATTATGCGCGATTTTTAAATGTAAATCCAGAAGACGCTTTAGAACGTACTAATAAAAAATTCATTAAACGTTTTATGTACTTAGAAAGTAAAGCTTCCGAATTAGGAAAATCTTTATCAGACATGACTTTAGCAGAAATGGATGTATTTTGGGAAGAAGCAAAGAAAATGTAACTATAATTTATCATAACAAGATTATAAAAATTACATTAATTATTAAAATTTCTTAAATCTGTGTTGAAAAAAATTACCATATAATCAAAAGTAAACAGGATTATTTAGATTTCTCCAATCTTTGTTGTAAAACATATAAATACAACATTAAACCTTTTATGTAATTATAAGTCTAAATTATTAAACACTAAATCATGAGACTAAAACATCTATTTCTAATTAGCTTATTATCTTTTTTTATTTCATGTGGTAGTGATGACACTTCTACAGTATTACCAACTGAAGAAGCCATGTACTTTCCTCCAATTACTGGTACAACTTGGGAAACTAAAACACCAGAAAGTTTAGGATGGAATACAGCCAATATAGCCGCTTTAAACACTTACTTAAGTGATAAAAACTCAAAAAGTTTTATAGTATTACACAATGGTAAAATTGTAATGGAACAATACTTTAACGGTCATGATGCTATTACACCAAGATATTGGGCTAGTGCTGGAAAAACACTAACTTCAACTGTGACTGGAATTGCGGAACAAGAAGGTTTTTTAAATATCAATACTAAAGTTTCCAATTATTTAGGAACGGGTTGGACAAGTGCACCATTAGCCAAAGAAAATCTAATTACTTGTAAAAATTTATTAAGCATGAATTCTGGTCTAAATGATGCGTTAGGAGATGATGTTTCACCAGCAAACTTACAATATGTAGCTGATGCTGGAACACGATGGGCGTATCATAATGTTTATGTAAAACTACAAGATGTGGTAGCACAAGCAACTGGACAAACATGGAATGCTTATTTCAACACTAAATTAAGAGATAAAATTGGTATGACAGGATATTGGCTTCCGTATCAAGGATTAAGTGTTTACAGTAGTGATTCACGAAGTATGGCACGTTTTGGTTTATTAGCTTTAGCCAAAGGAAACTGGAACGGCACACAAATTATAAATTCAGCCTATTTAAATAGCGCCACAAATACTTCACAAACCATTAATCAAGCTTATGGTTATTTATGGTGGTTGAACGGAAAAACAAGCTATCACATGCCTCAAAGTCAATTACAAATTCCTGGAACTTTAATTCCAACTGCACCTTCAGACATGTATTGTGCTTTAGGAAAAAACGACCAAAAAATATATGTAGTGCCTAGCAAAAAATTAGTAATTATCAGAATGGGAGATGCTGCAGATACTTCAAACTTTGCTTTATCTGATTTTGACGAAACACTATGGCAAAAAATAAGCGCCGTGATTAATTAAAAAAAATCCCAATTTGAAATATTCAAATTGGGATTTTTTTTTAGGCTCTTTCTTGAAGTAGAGCTTCATCAAACTCCATATTATCTATAATTTCTTCTGAAATCTCAGGCTTAGATAATTTTAATAAATTAAACTTTTCGAATTGCTCTAATTTTTCATCTTCTCCATTAAAATAAGGAAAAACATCCATAATTGGCGATTCTGAAATCATAGGTATGGTATATTCACCCATCGTACCATTCATTACAGAAACGGTATTATCAAAAGCTTCTTTAATATCATTTGCTTGTAACAAGATATTGATATTCGATTTTCTTTCCTTTCCACTCTCTTCATCATAAGCCAATAAGGAAACTTTCGATTTAAACCAGCGATCAGCATTTTCAAAAGGATGAATTTCTGAATAGTTGGCAAATTTGATTGAAGTCACTTTAAATTCCTCGCTAACATAAGCGGACATTTCTTCATTAATTCTTGTTTCCGCTTCTGTATAAGATAAAGCATCTACTAAATAAGGTTCAGTGACTACTTTTTGCACACCAGAATCATCCATTTTTCTGTATTTCACTTTACATTCAAACCAAATTGCACTCATAATTTTTTCTGTTTTTTTATTTAAAAACCAAAGGTAAGATTTACAAAAAAAGTAAGGAAGTGTTTCGCAAATTAGATATTCACAATTTTAAAAAAAATAAAAAAACCGATACATTTTCATATATCGGTTTAAATTCTTTTATGCTTGTTCGTAGCGTTCCATTTCGCGGTCATAAAATTCACCAGCCAGTGTAATTAAATGTTCCATTTCTGCTTCTAATTCGGTCTGATCTTCTTCTTCAATATCTTCTAAAAACTCAACTGAATCATCTTTTAAATTGATGAAAAATCTAGGATATTCTAAATGAATGACAAAAATATCATCCGGAAAATCAGTGTTATCGCCTGTTACAAATTTTGGTAATTCCATGTTTTATATTGTATTATGTTTTTATTTTGTTTAATGTTACATCGAGCATGTCAAAATGCTATCAAATTCAAAGATACTAATTCTTAATTTAATCTAAATCCCAAATCGTAAATCCCAAATCGTAAATCGTAAATAAAATTATCGGTGATGTTTCAGCAAAAATCTGAATCGTAAATACAACATAATAGCAGCTGCTGTTAATCCTGCTAATAAGCCAATCCAAACGCCTTCTGCTTTCAATTCTGTGTATAATCCTAAATAAATTGAAATAGGAAAACCAATCATCCAATACGCAACAAAAGTTAAATACATAGGGACTTTCACATCTTGTAAACCACGTAAAGCACCTAAAACTACAACTTGAATTCCGTCTGAAATTTGGAAAAAAGCGGCAACAATTAATAGTTTGGAAGAAATAGAAAGCACTTCTTTAATTTCAATTGTAGATAATTTCATATTTAATGGAACAAAAAACATAGGAAAAAAATTACTTCCCAACATAAAGATAACAGCAAATACAATCTCAATAATTATTACCATTAAGAAAATAGAATGAGCAACTGTATTTAATTTTTTATATTCATTTAAACTTTTATGGGTGGCAACTCGAATCATAGCAGTAACACTTAATCCCATAGCAAACATAAAAGTTATCGAAGCTAAATTAAGAGCAATTTGATTGGCAGCCTGACTTGTTTTACCAATTATTCCACTCAACCAAATGGCTCCAGTGAATAATGCCACTTCAAAAAACATTTGCATAGAAGATGGAATTCCTAACTTAATGATTTTATCCGACATACTTTTTTGAAAAGATTGCCATCCGAAATTTTGGAAAAACGATTTGAATTTTTTGTTTTTAGATAAAATATAATGCATATAAATTACCATAAAAACACGAGCAATTAATGTTCCGATTGCCGAACCTACAATTCCCATTTTAGGAAACATAAACAATCCAAAAACCAATAAAGCATTAATTACTACGTTGATAATATTCCCGTAAATTGTAGCATACATAGAATATTTGGTTTCGCTCATTCCATCTGCAAACTGTTTGTAGGCTTGGAAAATCACAAGTGGAACCAATGAAAAACCAACAATATCTAAAAAAGGCATGGCTAATTTCACCACATCTTCTGGTTGATTCATGTAAGATAAAATCGGTTTGGCTAAAAACAATAAAAAGAACAATGCGAAACCTAAAATGGTACATAAAATTAATCCATTTTGAAAAGCGCTTCTTCCGCCTTCTCTATCTTTCGTACTATCAAATTCTGCAATAATTGGTGTGATCGCAGTTGAAAATCCAATTCCGATAGACATTCCAATAAATATGAAACTATTCCCTAAAGAAACCGCTGCTAATTCTGTAGTACCTATTTGTCCCACAAAAATATTATCTACTACTCCAACCAAAGTATGTCCAACCATACCTAAAATTACAGGCATAGCTAAGTTGAAGTTGTATTTGAATTCTTGGAAGTATTTTTTCATGATTGTTACACAGAGTTTCGCAAAGAATTCTCAGAGTTTCACAAAGTTTAAACTAAAAAGTTTTGCGTGTCTTTGTGTTTTTTCTCTGTGTATCTCTGCGTAATATCTTATTTTAATTTTTCTACTAATTCTTCTAACGAAACCGTTACTTGTTCTCCAGAAACTAAATCTTTGACTTTATACTGGTTTTGTTTGATTTCTTCTTCACCTACTAAAACGGCGAATTGAATTCCTTTTTTCTCTGCAAATTTAAACTGTTTGTCCATTTTTGCTTTATCAAGATACATTTCTACTTTAATTCCGTTTTGTCTTAAGTTCGAAATGGCTTTTAAAGAAAATAAGGTTTCTGCTTCTCCGAAATTAATGAATACTGCTTTTGATGTAGTTGAAACTGTTTCTGGAAACAAACCTAATTCTTCTAACACTAAATAAATTCTATCTAATCCGAAAGAAATTCCAACACCACTCATGTTTTTCAATCCGAAAATACCAGTTAAATCGTCATAACGACCACCGCCTCCGATAGAACCCATCGCAACACCTTCAGGCGCTCCAACTTCATAAATAGCGCCAGTATAGTAATTTAAACCACGAGCAAGCGTCACATCTAAATCTAAATTTGCGGTTTGCAAACCTAATTCGTTAATCGCGTTACAAATGAATTTTAATTCTTCTACACCTTTTGTTCCTTCTGTTGAGGAAGCTAAAAGTGTTGCTAATTTTTCAATTTTCTCATTGATTGTTCCTGTGAAGTTGAAAAGCGGTTGTACTTTTTCAATTGCCGATTCCGAAATACCTTTTTCAAGCATTTCTTTCTTCACACCGTCTTCACCAATTTTATCTAATTTATCTAAAGCAACTGTAAAATCAATTAATTTATCTGAAGCACCAATCACTTCTGCAATTCCAGATAATATTTTACGGTTGTTAATTTTTATGTTCACACCTTTTAAACCTAAAGCCGTGAAAATCGTATCGTATAATTGTACAAATTCTACTTCTTGCCAAAGTGAATTACTTCCTACAACATCCGCATCACATTGGAAAAACTCTCTAAAACGTCCTTTTTGTGGTCTATCAGCTCTCCAAACGGGTTGAATTTGGTAACGCTTAAATGGAAATTCTAATTCATTTTGGTGTTGCACGACATAACGTGCAAATGGCACGGTTAAGTCGTAACGCAAGGCTTTTTCCGAAATAGATGAAGTAATTTTTTTGCTATTTTTAGCCGCTAAATCTTCATCAGAAACTTTATCCAAATAATCACCAGAATTCAATATCTTAAAAATCAATCGATCACCTTCTTCGCCATATTTTCCCATTAAGGTATCTGAATTCTCAAAAGAGGGTGTTTCAATTGGTTGAAAGCCAAACTTTTCAAAATTAGATTTTATGATAGAAAAAATGTAGTTTCTTTTTGCTACTTCTGTAGAAGAAAAATCGCGAGTTCCTTTAGGAATACTTGGTTTTTGAGCCATTTTGTTAGGATTGTAAAGTGTACTTTGTGTAATATAATTTGTAATCGGTGCAAATATCTTACTTTTAAATGACAATACGAAAAGAGCCAAGGAAAAAGTAAAAAGAAACAAGTAAAAAGAAACAAGTAAAAAGTGGGAACAAAAAGCAATTTCTATAAAATTACAAACCAAAACTTTTACCTTTTTACTTTTTACTTGGTTCTTTAATTTTTTTTGTAACAAAAAGACAAAACCAACTACAAATAGTCATGGTTGGATTATATAAAGAAAATGCAAGAATAGCTATCGACTCGATTAGAAGTCAGGCTTTACGTACGTTTTTAACAGTATTTATTATTGTTATTGGAATAACTTTTTTGGTAGGAATTTTAACCTTAACCAAAGCCCTAGAAAACAGTTTGTTTGGGAATTTTGCTTCTATGGGAGCGAATACTTTTTCTATAAGTCAGTATGATTTTTCGGAAGAAATTAACCAAAATGACGGCGAACAAAAAGTAAATCCAATTATTAGTTATCCGCAAGCCAAAGCTTTCAAAGATAAATTTGAATTCCCTCTTACTACGACTTCCCTATCATTTACTGCTGCTGCCACTGCTGAAGTGAAATTTGATAATAAAAAAACCGATCCAGAAATTACTATTTTAGGTTCTGATGAAAATTTTATTCCAAATAATGGTTTCGAATTAGAATCGGGTAGAAATTTTAATTCTTTTGATGTGGATAACAACAATTATGTTTGTATTGTTGGTGCGAATTTTAAAGATGGTTTATTCGAAGGAATCAACCCAATTGACAAAACAATTTCTGTTCGTGGCGCAAAATTTAAAGTGATTGGTTTGTTGAAAGAAAAAGGAGCAACATTTGGAAACAACCAAGATTTACGGGTTATCATTCCAATTCAAATTGCGCGTTCAATTTTTTCGCAACCCAATATCAATTACGATATTGATGTAAAAGTTAGCAACAAACAATTATTAGATGAAGCGGTTGATAATGCTACTTTAGCTATGCGAAGAATAAGAAAATTAAATCCGATAGAAAAAGAAAATTTCGGAATTAGTCGTAGTGACGATTTAATTCAAAGATTAGGAGAAAATATTGCCGTAATTAACATTGCAGCTATTGCTATTGGTGCGATTACCATTTTTGGTTCTACAATTGCTTTGATGAACATTATGCTAGTTTCCGTTTCAGAAAGAACGCGTGAAATTGGTATACGAAAAGCACTTGGTGCAAAAAGAGGTACAATTGCTTGGCAGTTTTTTACCGAAACATTTATCATTAGTCAAATTGGAGGAATTATAGGAATCATTTTAGGTTTATTACTCGGTTCTTTAATTGCATCCTTAGCTAAATTTGATTTCGTAACACCTTGGCTAGCTATTTTTATTGCTTTTGGTACAACTTTCGTTGTAACTATTATTTCTGGACTATATCCAGCAATAAAAGCTTCGAAATTGGATCCTGTTGAGGCGTTACGTTATGAGTAAAAAATTTCAAAATTCAAAATTCGTTGTTACAAGTTCATTATTCATCATTAAAAATCATTAAATCTTGGAAAAATTAAATCAAAACGAAATTTATTCCGTTCTATCGCAAACCCTACCTAAACAAAATGACTTTTTCGAAACAGATTATGCTGAGGAATTACAAGAATTATTAGATTTTGGAATTGACACTAAGAGTACTTTAGAAAATTTAATAGTTAAACATAAAGAAAGTCTTTTAGAAATAGATTCAGAAGAATTGGAAGAATCTGAAATTAACTCCTACAAAGAAGAATTTGGCGAAGAATTTGTAAACGAAAGAATCAAAAATAAATTTTGGTTTTCCTATTCAGCTTTGCTTCGACTAGCTTTAGAATTAGAATTTGATGAAAAATACATCGAATATTCTATCAAACGTGATGGATTATAATTTAAAAATATTTTGAATTAAATTTTACAATCTTTCAATTTCCCCCTTTGGGGTTAGGGGGCTTCACAACAAATCATTCTGTCATTACCCACAAAATCTTTACGCAATTCGATATTCTTGAAACCTAAGTTTTCTAATAATTCAACGGTTTCTTTTCCTAAATATTGATTAATTTCAAAGAATAGTTTTCTTTTTGGAGTTAAACCTGTTAAAGCTAGTTCTGCTATTTTTCTGTAAAACAATAACGCATCTGTATCTTCCACAAACAAAGCCAAATGCGGTTCGTAATCCAACACATTCTTTTTAATTTCTTGTTTTTCTAAATTTCGAACATAAGGTGGATTAGAAACAATGACATCATATTTTTCAACAAGTGAGTCTGTTTCTAAAATATTTTTCAGCATAAAATTCACTTCTACTTCATTATCAAAAGCATTCTTTTTAGCCATTTCTAATGCTTTTTCTGAAACATCGATCGCAGAAACTATCGCATTCGGAATTTCTTTTTTAAGTGAAATCGGAATACAACCAGAACCTGTTCCAATATCTAGAATACTTAAATTGTTAGATTGTTGGATTGTTAGATTTTCAGTTTTTGACTTTTGACTTTTGACTTTTGACTTTTGACTTTCTATAATCCACTCCACTAATTCTTCTGTTTCTGGACGAGGAATTAAAGTGTTTTCATTGACTTCAAAACGATAGCCATAAAACCAAGTTTCACCAGTAATATATTGGATTGGTTTTTCGGTTTTTAATTCCGAAATGATAGTATTCCATTTCACTAAATCCGCTTCAGAAACTTCAAAATCTGGATTTAAGGAAACATCAATTCTTTTTAAATCATGTAAATATTCGGTTAAAATGAAAAAGAAACTTTCTATTTCCGAGTCTTCCTGAATGTTTTGTAATTCAGAGAAAAAATATTTTTTTAAATTTTTAATTTGCATATCATTAAGTTTTTAGACACAGATTATCACCATCTAATCCGTGAAAATTTGTGACAATCTGTGTTAAATCTTTTACAAATCCTTTATCATAAAGACATCACAAGCATTATGTCCGGTTGAACCCATTGGCGCATCAATATAAGTAAAACCTGATTTTATATACAATTTTTGAGCGTCTTTCATAAAAGGCAAAGTTTCAATATAACATTTATCGTAACCTACTTGTTTGGCAAATTCTAAACATTTCTCCATTAATTCTTGAGCAATTCCTTTTCCTCGCGCTTCTTTTGCTAAATACATTTTTTGCAATTCGCATATTTTAAATTTGGAGTCAATTAGATTTCCAATACCACAACCACCTAAAATAATTGACTCATCATTTTGTTGTAGAGACAAGTCGCGACTTATCTCTACAACAAAATAAATTTCATTTTCAGCTTGATAGACTTCAAATAAGGTGTTTAAATGTGGATCGGCATAAGCGGTTCCGACTTTTGGCGCGTCTAATTCTTCAAATATATTTCGGATAACAGAAGCAATTTTCAAGTTATCTTTAGGTTCAATTTTTCGTATTGTGTAGTTCATTTGCAAATATAAAATGTAAAAGTACTAAATTTGTAAGATGGACAAGCATGAAATTTACATGAAACGTTGTTTGCAATTGGCTAAAAATGGTTTGGGAACTACCTATCCGAATCCGTTAGTAGGAAGTGTGATTGTACACAATGGAAAAATAATTGGTGAAGGTTGGCACAAAAAAGCGGGCGAACCTCATGCAGAAGTGAACGCTATAAACGCTGTTAAAAACAAAGATTTACTTTCTGAAAGTACTATTTATGTAAATTTAGAACCCTGTAGTCATTTTGGAAAAACGCCACCATGTGCCAATTTAATTATTGAACATAAAATCCCGAAAGTTGTTATTGGTTGCATCGATAGTTTTTCGGAAGTCGCTGGAAAAGGTATTGAGAAATTAACTAATGCTGGTTGCAAAGTCATTTTGAATGTTTTAGAAAAGGAATGTTTAGAAATCAATAAACGTTTTTTTACTTTTCACAACAAAAAAAGACCTTATATTATCTTAAAATGGGCAGAAACAGCTGATGGATTTATTGCACCTTTAGTCAATGAATCAAAAACTTCAATTGCTATTTCTAATCCATATTCTAGACAATTAGTGCATAAATATCGTACGGAAGAACAAGCTATTTTGGTGGGTACGAATACGGTTTTAAAGGACAATCCTAATTTAGATGCCAGAGATTGGTTTGGAAACCACCCTACTCGAATTATTATAGATAAAACGAATAAAATTCCGGCTGATTATAATGTGAAAAACAAAAAAAATCCTACAATAATTTTTACAGAAGAAGAAAATTATGTAAATTCGGAAAATTGTATTTATGAATTTAGTATATTTGATACCCTTTTAATTTCGAATATTTTAACAAGTTTATATGATAAAAATATTCAATCCGTTATTATAGAAGGTGGTACATTTACTTTACAACAGTTTATTGATAGCAATTTGTGGGATGAAGCAAAAATCTTTATTTCAGAAAATAATAGTATTGAAGGCGTAAAAAAACCTGATTTTAATTTTAAACCAATTCAAGAAGTTAAAATCAAAAATAACCAATTAAAAATATACACAAATTATGATTGAAGCCATTATTTTTGATTTAGGAGATGTGTTTTTAAACTTGAATCATCAAGCAAGTGTTGATGCATTTAAAAAATTGGGATTAAACGAATGGAATGACGATTTAAAAGCTAAAACCATTTTATTTGAGACAGGAAAAATGGACGAGCTTCACTTTATGAAGGCCATTCAGAAATATTTACCCAATCATGAATTATCTGAAATTAGAGACGCTTGGAATGCCATAATTGGAGATTTTCCATTAGAAAGATTAGAGTTTTTAGAAAAACTACAAAACAAGTATGATATCTTTTTATTGAGTAATACCAATCCAACACATATTGACAAATTTGAACATCGTGTTGGATTAACTTTTGCCCGAGAATTTTATGCTCATTTTAATAAAATTTATTTTTCGTACGAAACGAAAGTGAGAAAACCAGAAGAAGCAGTTTTTAATTTAATTATTCAGCAAAACAATTTAAAACCAGCCAAAACACTTTTTGTTGACGACACTTTAGAACATATTGAAGCTGCTAAATCATTAGGCATAAATACATGGCAAATAATAGTTGGACAAGAAGATGTGACCAATTTATTTGATAAAAAAATATTATAAAAATTGCAAGATTCCGAAATTAAAGACACCTACAATACCATTGATTACGCTGTTGAAAACATTTTATTCAAAGAAAAAAACAGCAAATTTATAGGTTACGCTTTTCCAATTACTTCTGAAAATGAAGTTAAAACTCAAATAGAAAATCTAAAAAAAGACCATTTTTCCGCACGCCATTGGTGTTATGCGTATCAAATTGGCACGGAAAATATTAAGTTTAGAGCTAATGACGATGGCGAACCTAGTAATTCTGCCGGAATGCCTATTTACGGACAAATTCAGTCGTTTGACATTACGAATGTATTAATTGTGGTTGTTCGATATTTTGGTGGTGTAAAACTAGGTGTTGGCGGCTTAATTTCGGCATATAAAACTACAGCGCAGCTTACTTTAGAAGAAGCCGATATTGTTGAAAAAACTATTGACAAACATTTTAAAATTACTTTCGATTACAAAAACATGAATAAAGTCATGCGAATTATAAAAGAAAAAAATATTGATATTGTGAATCAGAAAATGGAATTGAATTGCGAAATTGAAATCGCCACTAGAAAAAAAAATGCCAAACAAATATTTGACATTTTTTCTACTTTATTTGAAATTGAGATTAAAGAAGTTGAAGAGTAAACTTATTACTTCTTACAAATACAATAACACGATAACCCGTAAATTCTAATTCCGAATTTTTGCAACAACTGCGTAAAACCAAAATCGAGTTGCAACACTGAAGTAATTATCTTGGATTTAAATGTACTTCCTGTCCAATTATCAATAGATGCTTTTTTATTTTTATTGAAAATACTTTCCAACCATCTTACAAATAATAACGACGTAAAATAATAGCCTTTATCTTGAATTTGGAAATGATGTTGCTTTAAAACTTGTTGCAATTGGTTTAAATTATATCTTCTGTAATGTCCAAGTAATACATCGTGATTAGAAAAAACCGATTGAAATGCTGGAACGGCAAACAAGAAATAATTGTTTTTTTGAGTTAGATGATTTAAAATTACGTCTTCATTTTCTAAATGTTCTAAAACATCCATACATAAAAACAATGTATTTTCTTCAGAAGAAAAATTCGCTAAATAATCCGTTAAGTTTTGCACATACTGAATAGGATTTTCTCCATAATTCGTTTTTAATTGCGAAATGATTTCTGGAGAATAAGCGGTATCAATGGTAAAATATTCTTCGGCAAGATTTTGTTTATAAATTTCATTAATTATAAAAGCATCACCACCGCCAATATCAACAATTCGTTTTACAGGAAACTTAATTTTAGAAGATTTTAATAATTGAAACATTACATCCCTTCGTGAAATTTCCCACGGATGTCTTTTATAATTTTCTTTATCAAATAAGCGATCAAATTCGGTTAAATCCATCTTATAATAATTGATTTATTTTTTCAGTTACATACGAAGGAGGAACCATCGGTCTACCCGATTTCATATCCACAAAAACCAACATCGAATAACCAGTTGTTAACAAGTGATTTTCGGCATTATAAATCTCATAATCAAATTCTATCTTAACAGAAGTCTGACTTTTTAAGATCGTTTTTACGCGTAATAAATCGTCATAACGAGCTGGTTTTTTATAGTTCATTTGCAATGAAACTACGGGAAGCATAACGCCGTTTTCTTCCATCCATTTATAGGAAATTCCTAAATTTCTTAACCACTCTACTCTACCCATTTCAAAGTACTGAGCATAATTACCGTGGTACACCACGCCCATTTGATCTGTTTCTGCATACCTAACTCGTACCGTAAATTCGTATTCTTTCATTATATTATTTTATATTTAAAATCCTAAAAATTTTATGTTAAGAAATCATTAAACAACTCTTAATTCTGTTTACAACAATAATTTTTAATTTACAATAGCAATTCATTTTTTTTTACAGAAAATTGTTCACATATTTGCCTTCCTAATATGAAACACTTATCAACATAAAAATTGATTAGTTTTTATTCTGAATTAGACTACAAAAAACTATAAAAAAATTAAAAACTATGACTAAAGCAGCAAAATCTGTTTGGAATAATTGTCTGTCTTTTATAAAGGACAACATTCAGGAACAAGCCTACAAAACTTGGTTTGAACCGATTGTGGCAATTAGCCTATCAGAAGACAATGCTTTACATATTCAAGTACCTAGTAAATTTTTCTACGAGTGGCTTGAAGAGCACTATGTCATAATTTTAAAAACAGCTTTAACTAAAGAACTTGGAAACCAAGCAAAGCTAGTGTATAAAATTAAAATGGAAAACACTTATGGAAATAAACTTCCATTTACAGAGCAAATTCCTAGTACACACCGTAGTTCTGTTAAAACTCAAGAAATTGATGTACCAGTTGTTAACAAAAATCCGGAATTAAAAAATCCGTTTATTATTCCTGGTATCAGAAATGTAAAAATCGAATCGCAATTAAATGCCAATTATAGCTTTGATAACTTTTTAGAAGGTGATTCTAACAGATTATCTAGAAGTGCTGGTATGGCAGTTGCAAATAAACCAGGCGGAACGTCTTTTAACCCTTTATTAATTTTTGGAGGTGTTGGATTAGGTAAAACGCATTTGGCCCACGCAATTGGTGTAGAAATTAAAGATAAATATCCAGAAAAAACTGTTTTATATATTTCTGCTGAAATTTTCACGCAACAATATATCGAATCAGTAAAGAAAAACACTAGAAATGATTTCATTCACTTCTATCAATTAATTGATGTTTTAATTATTGATGATGTGCAATTTTTATCTGGTAAAGCCGGAACACAAGATGTATTTTTCCACATTTTCAATTACTTACACCAAAACGGAAAGCAAGTTATCTTAACTTCAGATAAAGCGCCTGTTGACATGCAAGATATTGAACAACGTTTATTATCTCGTTTCAAATGGGGATTATCTGCAGAATTACACCAACCAGATTATGAAACAAGAATTTCTATCTTAAGAAATATTTTGTACAGAGATGGTGTAGAAATGCCAGAAGAAATTTTAGAATACGTTGCCAAACATATTAAATCGAATGTTAGAGAATTAGAAGGTGCTATTATTTCATTAATTGCACAATCTTCTTTCAACAAACGTGAAGTAAATTTAGAATTAGCCAAACAAGTGGTAGAAAAGTTTGTAAAAAATATCAAACGCGAAATTTCTATCGACTATATTCAAAAAGTGGTTTCAGATTATTTCCAATTAGACACGGAAACTTTAAAATCTAAAACCAGAAAACGTCATATTGTTCAAGCGCGTCAATTAGCGATGTACTTCTCTAAAAAATTCACTAAAGCCTCTCTAGCTAATATTGGTGCACAAATTGGAGATAGAGATCACGCTACGGTTTTACACGCTGTAAAAACGGTTGATAACTTGGTATCTACAGACAAACAATTTAAAAAGTTTGTAGAAGACATTAACAAAAAGCTAAGTATTTAAACATGTCTGTTAAAGTTTTAATGGTTTGTTTAGGCAATATTTGTCGCTCGCCATTAGCTGAAGGTATTTTACAAGCTAAACTTCCAAATAATTACATTGTTGATAGTGCTGGAACAGCAAATTATCATGTGGGTACAGCTCCAGACAAACGTTCTGTGGTAACTGCTAAGAAATTTGGTGTGGATATAAGTCAACAAAAATGCCGACAAATTAGCACTTCAGATTTTGAAACTTTTGATCATATTTATGTAATGGATACTTCTAATTACAAAAATGTATTGGCAATTGCACCAAATGAAGAAGCTAAACGTAAAGTAAAAGTAATTTTAAACGAATTACATCCCAATAAAAATTTAGAAGTTCCAGATCCTTATTATGGCGACATACAAGGCTTTGAACACGTTTACAAATTGTTAGACGAAGTTTGCGAAGTAATTGCAGAAAAAATTACAAAATCCTAAACCAGTCCCTTTCTTTTTAAGAAAAGGAATTTATTTTGAATCTGTAAAACAACAAAATTTCTTCAAAATAATTTCTACAATTACACAACAAACACTAAAATCATTCTAGCAATGTTGACTGTTAAACAAAAAAGCAAATCACAAACAGTTAGCTTTTTGTATATTCACAATTCTTAATCCTATCTTGAAACCATTTTTGCGGATTCATATCTATATAGTTAGAAATCGAATGATATGCTATATCATTTCTAATTATATGATCGTGAAAAGAGCGATGCCAGCTAAAATCTTCAAAACCTGATTCGCGAATTTGTTTAGAAGTAGTTGTTTTCAAAGCACCCATCAAACTTGATAATGATTTAATTTTTATCAAATTCAAATCCACAAGCGAACTATCAATTGCAAGAATCAAATGAAAATGATTAGGCATGATAACATAATTATGAATTTCCACATAAGGATATTGAATCATTAACCATTCAATTTGATTTTTAACAATTTTACCAAATGGATTTAATTCCATCAAATACAGTACGGACAGGTCGCGACCTGTCCTCAATTCTTCATCAAAATCATTAAAACCATCAATATCATCTACAGGTTTACAAATCACATTCCCAAAACAACATAAATTATCCTTCACACAATTCGTAATAAAATACAATTTATTACTAGAATAATCGAATCCATTCATTCGATTTCTTTTTCGATTTTTCATGGCAAATACTATTTTAATGGCTTTAACAAATCAAAAATAACAAAATATTCCAATTTATCAAATCGTACGGACAGGTCGCGACCTGTCCCATATCAAATTATCCCAAACCTAAAAAAAATAACTCCCCCGTACGGACAGGTCGCGACCTGTCCCATATCAAATTATCCCAAACCTAAAAAAAATAACACCCTCGTACGGACAGGTCGCGACCTGTCCCTATAATATCCATAAAATATCCAAAATCCCCAATCCAAAATAAATCATATAATCTCTTTATTTTTGTATTTTTGCAATTCAAAATCAATTTATATGTCAATTAATTCAAAACTTGGTAAATTATATTTAATTCCTTGTACTTTATCTAATCCAGGTGAAGTTACTGTAAATCCAGAAGATGTTTTACCACAAACCATCAAAAGATGTGTAGAATTGATTGATCATTATATTGTTGAAAACGAAAAAACAGCTCGTAAAGCCATAAAAGCAATTTTACCTGAAAAATCTCAACCCAGTTTACAACTTTCTTTATTAAATAAACATACAGAAGTTAGTGAACATTACGAAATGATTAAGCCGCTATTAAACGGAATTAACGTAGGTTTAATGAGCGAAGCCGGTTGTCCTGGTATAGCAGATCCTGGAGCAGTTATTGTAAAATTAGCACATGAAAAAGGGATTCAAGTAGTACCATTAGTGGGACCAAGTTCAATCTTATTAGCCTTAATGGCGAGTGGAATGAACGGACAAAGTTTTGCATTTACAGGTTATTTACCAATCGATAAAAATGAAAAGAAAAGTGCATTGCGTAACCTTGAAAAATGGTCACAAGAGAAAAATCAGGCACAAATTTTCATGGAAACACCTTATAGAAACAATAAATTTTTAGAAGATATTTTAGGAACGCTTCATCCACAAACTAATTTATGTGTGGCTTGTGATATTACGTTGCCAACAGAATTCATTAAAACAAAAACGGTAAACGACTGGAAAAAACAAAAGGTCGATTTACACAATCGACCTTGTATTTTTGTTATCCAAAAAAATTAAAGTAGTACTTTCGCAAATCTATTAGGATTAATGTTTGAAGTATCGTAACCATTAAATTTTCTAATGTAAGATTTTAAAGAGGTTCCAAAACCATCTTTAAATCCGTTTTTACCATTACTTCTAAGATACGTTTTTACAGAACTTGCTCCAGCTAAATGTGCTGCAGCTAATAAACCTGATTCTGTAATTTTGATTCCGTTTATTACTCTACCTGAGTAATTTCTAATTTCTTTTCTTAATTCCCACTTATTGATGCTTAATAAAGCTTCAATTGCTTCTTCTTGTAAAGCTGGGTTTTTAAGGAAATTTTTAAAGTCGTAAACACCAACATTTCTCAATGTACTTCTTCCGAATTGGTATTTACCCATATAACCGTAAGCATTGACTAAATCATACAATCCTGCAGATTCTCTTACTGCTAATGCTTGTTTGAATCCGGTGAAAGTTTTTCCTGTAAAAGGAATATTGTGACTTAACTTTACCGATTCGTCTTTTGAAGGAACTCGATAATCATAAACTTCTGTGTCTTCAATATGAAACCCGTCTACTGATTCATCTTTAAATGCTTTAAAACCAGAACTAATTATGGCAATAAAAGCAATTGCAACTCCAAAATAAAAAATGTCTTTTCTCATGTAAATTTATTTCTCAATTGGGCAAAAAACAAGTTTTTAACAACGTGTCTGATTGACATAAATCAGACAACACCAATTGAATTAACTGGCGCAAAGATACAACTTTTTTTATTATTTTTCTGAAAATCAACTTGTTAACATTTTTTTAAGAACTTGCAATACGATATAAACAGCTATAATCACATTGAGTCACAAGTGATTAAGTTTAAAAAATTGTTAATAAAATTTTAAGAATTTTGTATGAAAAATAGAAAAATGAGAGCTATAATAGAAAGAAAATGTTTACAATTTTATTGGCCTTTCATGTATAAAATGGTTCCGAAAGTTTTTACGGCAATATTAATATCTAAGAAAATATTTCTATGTTTGATGTAGTATAAATCGTATTCCAATTTCATTAAACTATCTTCCAAAGTTTCCCCATAAGGATAGTTAATTTGAGCCCAACCAGTTAATCCAGGTTTTACAATATGTCTTGTGTGATATAGAGGAATTTCATTTGCAATTTGATCTACAAAAACTTTACGTTCTGGTCTTGGTCCAATAATTGACATTTCGCCTTTTAAAACATTAATAAATTGTGGAAATTCGTCAATTCTAGTTTTACGTAATAATTTTCCGAAAGGTGTAATTCTACTATCATTTAAAGTTGCAAAAACAGCACCATTCTTTTCGGCGTTCACGATCATGGTACGTAATTTAAAAATTTTGAATGGCACTTCTTTTCTACCAATACGTTCTTGATGAAATAAAAGTGGGCCTTTATTCCAAATTAAATTAAAAAAGAAAATAAATGGTATAATAGCTACTAAAACAGTTAATCCAATAATGGAAACTACAATATCTATACATCTAACTAATAATAAATACAGTTGGTTTTGTTTTTTTGAAAAAGGAAAAAATTTATATAACGATTTATCTTTTAAGTGTAGAGGAATTCTACTGGTTAAATCTTCATAAACATCTTCATATTGAGTAATAGGAATACCATTTTCCGAAATTTCAAGCAACTTATTATACACTTCAATAGAGGTTTTTTTAGAATATTTAGCCACAACAATTTCAGAAATAAAGTGAGTGGCTAAAAAACCATTAATTTCTATTAAATTCAATTGAAATTCTGAAAGTAAACTATTTTGATTATTAAAATCAACATCAATAAATTTAACTATTCGAATATGTGGATCATTGATAATAAGCTCTTTGGATAATTTATTAAAATCTTTACTTCGACAAACCAAAACTATAGGTTTATAAAAACGCTTTGAAGCTAATAAATAGATATAAAGCAATCTCCAAATAGTTAATGCTAATAAAACAACAAGAAAAAGCAAAAATAGCTCTATTCTTTTTTTAGGAAAAGATGGAGTTACTATAGGAGTAAAAATAAAAAATAAAGTTGTAAAAAAGGAAGTCAACAACAAACCTTTAGTAATCTTATTAGCAAAACTGACTATTACCAGATTATACATTTCAAAAACGGTACCCAACAAAGTCAAATATAAACCTAAAACCGCAATCCAATAATAGTTTTCACATAATTCTGCAAAATATCTTAAATCTGTGAAAGTATTTATTAAAAACAAAAACATGACAACAAAAAATATATCAAATATGCGCAAAAGAATTTTACGTTCAGATATTTCGAAATGTTTTTTATAAGGTTTTGTCATTACTCAACTTTGAAAACGAAATATACTCAAAAATGCTCAAAAAGCAAACATTTTTTCGGTATTATCTCAATAATTTAGTCCATTGATTTTCAACTACTTCCCAATCCATTTTTGAAATCATGCTTTTAGCATTACTTATAATTTCAATAGTTTGAGATGGAAAATTGATAATATTTTCAATTTGCTCAATCATTTCTGATGTAATATTGTCATTTACTAAATAGCCGTTTCTTTGATGAGAAATCAAAAAAGGTAAACCTCCAACATTTGTGGAAACAACAGGCAAACCTAATGCCATAGCTTCTAAAACACTCACTGGTGTGTTATCAAAATGTGTGGTATTTATAAAAATATCTTGTGTTTTTGCTAAATCAGTCCATTCTGTTTTTGATAATTTACCTGTGAAAGTAACTTTTAAATTCAATTGATTGGCATAATTTTTTGTAATTTCCAAACTACCATCTTTATCTGGACCAACCATTGTTAAAGTTGCTGAAGGATATTTTTTCTGAATTAATTGTAATACATCAACAGCCATTTTTGGATTATAGATTTCAGCAAAAGCACGAACCCAAAGTAAATTAGGAGCAAAACTTTGTCTTTCTTTAAAGGAATAATCTGATAAATTTATTGAATTCGGAATACAAATCACATTAGAAAATCCGAATTTTTCAAAATGAAATTTTAAATATTCAGATGGCGAAACATTTGTAAAAGAATTACTAAATATCATTTTACACAATTTGGGGTTAGAAGCTAATCTATTTGGCAAATCACCACCGTGTAAAATCGGAATGTATTTAATGTGTAATATTCTGGCTAATTGACTACCAAAAAAAGCAAACCAAAACGCAGAGGTGCTATAGGTGTCAATTAAAATATAATCCGAATTTCTATGATTAAGAATTCCGAAAAGCATATCTAAAATTCTTAAAAAACTATTTTTTTTTGAAGAATAAGAAACAACTTCAAAACCAGATTTAGTTAAGTTCTCACCTAAAGTTTCAACTGTAGTTTTATTTATACCATGTTTGGAAAGTTTATTGCCTAGGTACAGAATCTTCTTCTTCATCCTCTTCTTTGTTTGGTATATATACATTTAATAAACACAAAGCGTACAAAACTCCAGGCGCAACAATACGTGTAGCGGCATGATTAATGGTTAATCCCCAAAATATTAAAAATGGAAAAAAATAAACATGATGGTATTGTCTAAATCTAAAGTATTTTAAAATAGGTACAAAAACCAATAACAATAAAATAACAAGCCCCAAAGAGCCGTGTTCTGCTAAAAGCCGCGTAGGTTCACTATGGGCTTGCACACCTGTCAATCCTTCTTCACCTCTCAACATTCCACCAATACCTGGGCCTACACCAAAAACAGGGTTTTCTTCAAAGAACTTCAAATCTGTTTCCATAATATCTTCTCTTCCTGACATTCGAGATTCCTTCATTCTCCCTGCAGCATCCTGATTATTATACCTTTTATCAATTAAACCTCCCGTTTGATAAGAACTATAAAACCAAGCACCAATAGCTAAAACAACTAATAAGGAGAAAACACCTAAAAATTTAGACCGAGCTTGACTATTGAGTAATTTAAAAACCATATAACAAAACACCAAAACCATAGCTAAAGCGGTTAACATTCCACCTCTTGAAAAGGTAATTAATCCTCTGTAAGCAAAAACAAAAACTAAAAACAAGCAGAGATAAGAAAAAATTTTTTCTTTAGAATTAAAAAAAAACTGAATAAAAAAGATAAACATTCCCAGTCCTAATATCACAGACATTTGATTAGGACCAAATCCTCCAGAAGTAGCAAAATTTGATTTAGTACTCTCAAATACTTCTGCACTATTAGATGGTGTAAAAACAATAATTAATGAAAGTATACTAATTAGTGGTCCTGAAGCAACAAACAAACATTCATTCAATTTACTTAGAGAAATGGGCTTATTATAAGCATATAATGATGCCACAACTAAACTAAACGGCCCTAATAAGTTAAACATGATTTTTTTACGAACATCAATTTCAAAAAAGAAAGTGTTTACGGTTAATACAATTCCTGGAATAAAAAGAAGTAGTATCAAAAAATAGGGCCAAGCTTTTAAATTAATCCGAATAAAACCAAAGCTTAAAACACAAAAATAGATAACCGAATATTTCCCTAAATCATATAAAGCTCCATCAGACCGCATCCGAAACAAAACTTCCAAACCTACTACATATAGCATCAAAGTAAGTGCTTGAAAATCTCTATCATTATTTTTAATGAGCCAATAAGTTCCCACACCTAAAAAAACAGCAAAATAAATAAATACAAATGAACCCATAAAATGCACAAGTAAGCCCAATAAAACATGAAAGGCTAGATAAGTAATTTTATTTGTTTTAGAAAAATTCAATTAAATTAGATTTAAGTATTTATTTATTATTGCCTCCTTAGAATAATTTGCCTCAATATCCTTTTGAAACTGAGTTGCAAAATTAGAACAAATTTCAGGATTATGAGCAAGATACATCAAATGGTTTGATAAATTATCCGAATCTAAAGGATCAAATAATATTCCGTTTGAATAATGATTTACTAAATTCTTACAATAACCAACATTAGTAGAAACTACTGTTAATTTTGACTGAGCATATTCTAATAAAGTTACTGGAAAACCTTCATAAGTGGAAGACAAAACGCCAACTGTAGCTTGACTCAAAATAAATTTCACATCTTGACAAGCATTATAAATAAATATTGAATTTTCTAATCCATTCTCTTTAATAATAGCTTTCAAATTATTAGAATAGGCATCATTAAAATCTTTTCCTATTAAATGTAAAGTCCAATTTTTTTTATAAACTTCACTAGAAATAAAGGCAGTAAGCAATGTAACATGATTTTTTGGATTTTTTAAATTGGCCAAACACACAATGCGTTTATTAATTTCACCTTTTAAAATTGTTTTCTCTTGAGTTGGTTTTAAATCTGAAAAATTAGGAATAAAAAAAACTTGATTACAGTTTAAGTTTTTTAATGACCATATTTTCAAGTCTTCATTTACAGTTAAAATTTTAGAAAAAAAGTAAGAGCAAATTTTCAATACATTTTTTTGCTTGTTATCTTCTGCTCTATTTCCATAATGGTCATGCCAAATTAATTTTATCTTCGGGTTAAATAGTTTAACTAAAACAGCAAAAAAGTATGAACTTCCATGGGCATGAACAATTTCAATCTGATTTTTTTTGATATAATCCGACATCAAACCAATAGCTTTAAGATCGAATTTACTTTTTCTTCCTAAAAAAGCATACGTGTCAATGTGATTAATTTCTTGTTTTAAAACACCTTCTTTACGAGTAGCTACAATGCCTGAAAAGGCAACTTTTCCAGTTAAGGCATTCGTGAAATTTACTGCCATGCGTTCAGCACCACCAGCCTCTAAACTATCTATTAATTGTACAATTCTCATGAGACAGCAAGAAGTTTTATAATTTCATTTTCGAAATATTCTGTGGTATAATGTTGCGACCAATTTCTAGCTTCAATACACATATTTAAATACTGCGTTTCATTATGTATCAAATCATAAACCAATTGCGTATCAGCTTCAAGATTCAAACTCAATAATTTACCTCTTTTTTCAGAGTTAATCATATAATTTACACATGAAACATTAGTAGTTAGTGGCAAACTACCCCAAAACATAGCTTCAGCAACAACTTTGGGCCAACCTTCAGATTTAGAAGCCAAAATTAAAAAGTGACTTTCTTTATATGCTTGCTCTATATGTTCTTTGTTTTGATTTCCTTTTAAAAAAATAAAATTTTTCAATCCATTTGATTCGATATGTTTTTCTAATTCATTTCTCAAAACACCGTCACCAAACAAACTTAACTGCACATCTAATCCCAAATTTTTCAATTTATCTACCAATTGAATACCATATAAAGGTTGTTTTCCAATAGATAAAGTTCCAACAAAAACAAAGTTAATTTTCTGTTTTAAACTTCTCGGAAGAATACTTTCTTTTTTAATTTCAGAATAAGTAGCTGTAAAAAAGGATTTTATATTTTTAGAACTTCCTGCCCATTCACCATATACTAGAACTTGCATGTTTTTGGTTAGAGTAGTATTGTTTAAAATCCATTTCTGTATTTTATAACTAAAAGGTTGTTTCGCATTCGGATCCCAATTACCAGCATATTTAGCAGTTTTTGGAGTATTTGGAAATAAAATTTGAACCAAACAACCTAACAATCCCATATTTCCAGGACAACGTAAATGTATGTGATCAGCTCTTTTCATGGCCAAAAAAATAGTCCATACAATAAACGGTAATTTAAAAAGTGTTCGAAGTAAATTTAAAAAACTAGTAGTATTAAAATTTGGAACTTCTTTAAATTTAATATTTTTATGATGATAGTCTAAATGGATGTTATCCAATTTAGACTTTTCAATTGGAGCAACAACAGTAACTTCGTTGACATATTTTAGCCAAATATTCATTTCTCTAACATATGGTGCATACCCATAATACTTGGAATTTTCTTTAATATGCTGCACATGTGTGATGATAACGAAATTCATTCTGAAGTTTTATGGGATAAAAATAACATAATATCTCTTGCTTTCCAATTAAATAATTTTTTATAGGTAATAACTTCATTTAATTCTAAACCTACACACCTATAAAACTAGTTTTCAAAAAATTTTGTAGCTACTCAACTTGAAAATAATACAATATCAAATTAAAAAACTAAAGTATCAAACACACCAAATCCCCCATTCTCCAAATCACCCATTCCCCAAATCTCCCATTCCCCCATTCTCCCAATCACCCATTCCCCCATTCCCCCATTCTCCCAATCACCCATTCTCCAAATCTCCCATTCTCCCAATCACCAAATCACCCATTCCCCAAATCACCCACTCACAACCCAAAACCCAAAACTCACATAGGTTTATTAAAAATAATGGAAAACCATCCAACGGTTCTTCCTAAACTTTCAGTAAAAGCTTCTTTGCGTTTTTTGGTAGTTAGAATATTTGCAATTCTTATGAAAGTAAGTAAAATAGTAATCGTATGCCATTTCACACAATGTATCATTTTAGGGTTTGGGTTTTTGGTACGCCAAACATACCAACCATTTCTAACAACCATTTTTCCGTAACTGAACTGATTTGGACGACCAGCTGCATCATGATGGTGTTCTAATTTTGCATTGGTATTAAAATATAATTGTCCGAGTTTAGAAATTCGTATGGTGAATTCTGCATCTTCATACAAACCATAACCTTCAAAATACGTTGAAAATTTATGAGTATCAAGAACTTCTTTCTTAAACGAAGAAACACCACCCATTAATTGTTCTACTTTATAAATTTTACCAGAAAATGGCAGATAACTAAGACTTCTACCATGAGAAAACAATGGTGAAAAACCAGGTAAAACATCTGAATCTAAACCTAACTTTTTTCTTAAAATAAATCTTTTATCTTCAGTTCTATGAAAGCCATCAAAGGTAAAACAGTTTTTACTTCTCTTATAGTCAATTGCATTTTCTTCCCAATGAACTTCATTGGTAATACAACCTCCAACGCCAAATGCATCAGGAAATAGTTTATAGGCATTTATAATTTCAGAAAAATAGTTTTCATCTAAAAGAGTATCGTCATCTAAAAAACAAATGATTTCTGAAGCCGCATTTACTTTAGAAATACCAAAATTTCTTTGTTTGGTTAATCCTCTATTAGAATCATCTACTAAGAAATAATCTAAATTTTCATAATTTGCAGTTTCAAAATACGCTTTAGTTTCATGATTTAAAGAACCATCAACAATAACAATCTGATTTGGATATAGGGATTGATTAACTATAGAATTCATAAGAGTTTCTATAGCATTTCTTCTATTATAGGTACAAATTATTAAACTAAAATTCATTTTATTCTTGCATTAATTTTTGAGCCCAAAACACACTTCTATTCCATTTTGAAATAGCAGTTTTATGATTTTTTATTGGTTTTTTTAAATTTTTGAAATTATAATTTTTGAAAAAATACATGAATTTGTAGGCAAACAATTGTTCTTCAGAATCGTAAGTTAACTTATAAACCATGACGGTTGGAGATGGCTTAGGTTCAATTAAATCATTGTCCCATTTTCTAGTAACTTTTGTTCTGAAACCACCCATTGGAGCTTTTAAATGTATAATTTCTGGAGCTGGAAAATAGATAATATCATTTCCATTATTTCTAATTTGCATTCCAAAATCGGCATCTTCTCCAAAACCAAATTCATATTTCGAATCAAATTTTAAGTTTTTGATGGCATTTGCATTTACAAAACTGGCACCCGAACCAAAGCTTACCCATTGAAAGCTAGTTTTAAAAGACTTTTTCTCCTGTCGTAACAAGCAAGATAGTGAAAAAACTTGTTGCTTATATTTTTTGGCATTTTCTAGGCATTTTTCTAGAAAATCACTTTTAATTTCAATATCATCATCTGCAAAGAAAACCCAATCTGAAGCAATTTCTTTTAGTGCCAAGTTTCTTGCATTACAAGCGCCTAACTGATAAATTAGTTGGTGTTTAATTTGAAACGGCCAACGCTCATTGACTAAATAATCTAATTCACTAGCAGCATCTTTTATCGGATTTTGCTCAATAATAATAACGTTTTTTGGTAAAATAGATTGTTCAGATAAATTTTTTAAGAAATTATACAGAGGTTCTTTTCTACCAATTGTTGGAATTAATACATCAATATCTTTTGAATACTTTACATCATTAGTTGTTAATAAGTGGAAATCTTTAATCTTAACTTTTTCGGTATTAATTTTAGAATAAAATAAAGATTTAAATAAAGCGAATATTGGAAACTTTCCTTTTTTAAAAACTAAACAAACCAACAATACCAATAACCAAATTTTTTTATAATGTTCGCTAACAAACTTAAATAATTTCGTGAAATTTATTTTATGATTAAAGGTAAAATCTTTATTACTATCTCTTAAAAGATTTGGATCTGAATAACAAAAAACACCAAGTGGCATGGCTATTTTTGCAACTGAATTTAAGAAATAATCAAAATCTTTAACGGGTTTAATGGTGTTTTTAACAGCAGAAAAAACATCCGAATGAGCAATACCAATACCGCTACTCATTTGCCATGTGGCAAATTTTACTTCTTTAGAAAAATTTATAAATATAGATTGTTCTACAAAACCTATATTTTTAGAAATGTAATTCTCATCTGAATTGGAGTAGGAAATAATTTCACTATTCGAGTTACAAATGGTACCTATTTGCTCATAATTTATAAATGAAACTAATTCTGTGTGACACCATAAAATGAATTCGGAAGGATATAATTCAGCAAGTTTATAAATGGTTTCTGAAATATTCAAGTCTTTAAAAACAACTAAAGATTCTTTGTCTTTAGAAATATTTAATACCGTATTATAATTATGAAAAACTTGAATCATTTATTTTAACCGCTTGAATTGAATATCCAAATATAACATTATCTGTATAAATACAGTTGTATAATTTCTATTTTATTTAGTCGAAAAAGTTAGTGTATTTCTTACTTCTCAATTACTTTTTTGTAGAAATTAAGATTCTGATTAGCAATGAGATTGATCTCAAAATGCGATGTAATTCTCAATTTAGCATTGTGTTCCATTTTTTCTCTTAAAGAAGGTTCTGCTAATAATTGCAAAATTCTATCCGCATATTCTTGATGATTGGATGGGTGCGCTACAAATCCAGAAACGCCATTTTCTACTATTTCATTTCCCCAACCAATATTGGAAGCTACGATAGCTTTTTCCATGGCCATCGCTTCTAACCAAGAAACAGGCAATGCTTCAGCATAAGTTGGAAAAACACAAACTGTCGCTTTTTCAATTTGTTTTTTGACTTCAGAATAGGCAACTGGACCAAAATAAGTGACTTTTTTTAAAGCACTTGGTGTAAATAATTCCTGCATCATTTGCCAAGTAGAAGATTTTCCAGAAATAATATCAGAAGCATCTTTACCAACTAAAACCAATTGTGCATTTGGATTTTTTTGATGAATGATATTGAAAACGTGAGGCAATTCTAACAAACCTTTTTTGCGAATTAAGGTTCCAAAATATAAAATCACATTAATGTTTTTCGTTGTAATGTCATCATTTTTTTGAAATAAACTCATATCAATTCCATTATGAATGATTGTGAATTTATTATTTTGTTTAAAAATTTCATTCGTCATTTTAGCGGTATACGCACTCACTGAAACATGACCATCAGCATTTTGCAACGCACGTTTTTCGTGAAATTTATTAATCCATTTTACTGGACGCTTATCTAAATGACAAAAATAAGTATCACTACCATTTAACTTAATAACAAGCGGGCATTTTTTTGGTTTAATAAATGACGTAATTCCTGTCCAATCGGTAGCTTCTATAATTTCAATTTTATTATTATCGTATAGAGAATTGATTATTTTTTCAAGTTTTTTTCTAGTCAAATACCACGAAAGTCCTTTAATTTTTATGTTTTCTATTTGATGAACTTCAACAGCTTTATCAAAAAAAACGGCATCTTGTTTTTGTTCATATACCAATATAACAACTTCGTGACCCAAAGCAGTAAGTGCATGAGCCAAATTTTTTATACTCGTACCTAAACCTCCAGAATTACCTGTTTTATCGTGTGGATATTCTGGTGTAAGAAAGCCAATTTTCATAAGTTTAATATCTGTTGTGAATATAATTTTCAGATAAGTCTTTATCAATAACTGTAATAGCTGAACTAACTACAGTTGTATGTGAAGATATAGATTTTGTAACCACTGAATTAGCTCCAATAGTAACATTATTTCCAATTTCTATATTTCCAAAAACACCGGCATTTGGACCAATAAAAACATTATCTCTAATAATTGGTGTGCCGACGTTTCCAGAATTTGAAATCCCTAAAGTTACACCTTGAGAAATATTACAATTGTTTCCAATAATTACATCACCGTGAACAACGATTCCTCCAAAATGTCCAATATAAAATCCCGTACCAATAGAAGTTCTATAAGAAATATCCATTCCGTATTTAAATTTCAAACGACGAAGCCACAGAAAATAAAAGTAAAATAATAGTTTATTTCTTTTTCTGTATTTCTGACACAATCTAAAAATCGTCATGAATTTTAATCCTGGATTTGGAAAAAACAAAAAAACAGAAAGCATTTTAGAAAAAGTGACTTTATCTATTCCGTGTCTTTTAAAATCTGATACAATTAATTTATTCATTGTTGAGAATGGTGTTAATTTCTTTCCAAATTCTATACGATGCTTTATTTGCTGGTTGCATATTTATTTTTTCAAACCATTTCTTAGCACCTTCAATTGAAGAATTTGTTTCTAGAGCAAGTTCAATTCTTTCTTCAATTTCGGATTTTTCATTTATCCAAATTACGTCATTTTTAGAAAACATTGATCTAAAATGAACAAATTTATAGATTTTATCTACAGACCAATCTTCTTGTTTTTTATTTGGAACATCATAATTGATATACAAACAAGGTTTTTCAAATACAGTATAATCAAAAACCATAGATGAACCTAAATTTATAACCATTTCTGAATATCTAATTGTATTTACTAAAATAGTGTTATCTTCTTTTAATGGTAAAACAGTATTCCATTCCTCTCCCATCTTGGCCCATTTAGGATCAATAGGAACAACTATATCTTTAAATTTTTCTAAAATCTCATTGTATCTATTCAAAAAATCAACAGGACTTCTTCTAAAAATAATTCCGATATTATTTCCTTTTGCATTCAAATTAGCAACAGCTTGTGTTACATCTTCTAAATATCTTTCATCATCTGGACAAGTGGTGATATCATCACCCGAATAACAAATATATTTTTTATTTGTATCTAAACCATTTTCTGCAAAAAAAGCATCACGAGATACATAATTTTCCTCGTCAAAATGAAATTCAAATTGTGGTGTACCCGTTATTTTTACTTGTTCCTCTTTTATATTCGGATAATATTTTAGTAATTCATTTTTCATAAAATCACTCCAAACAAAATAAAAATCTGTTTCCACAACCATTGTCGCTTTTGGCAAATTATCCCAAGAAAAAATAAAAGTCGCCGTTGGAATGTTTAATTCTTTGGCTGCTAACAAAGGCGCCAAGGCACTTAAATGTCTTTGATTGGTGCAAAATACAAATTCTGGTTTATGTAAAATCAATTGTTCTTTACACGTTTTAAAATAAGCTGTAGTTAGTTCCAGTTTGTTTAAATAATTTCTTAAAAAAGAGATTCCTTTTCTATTCGTACAAAGTTGAATTAAAACAGAAACTAGAAAATTTTTAACCTTGTTTTTTATGCCATTCGTATTTGGTTTGAATCTGTAAGAATCATAAACGGTGTCATTTTCATCTTTTTTACTTAATAATAAAGTAGATTGAATTATAGCATTCTTTAAAACATCTGATGCTAAATGTACTTTCGCGTTTGTTATTTTAACTTCAGAAAAATCAAAATCTGTTAAATTAAATGGCGTATTATTCCAAAATGTAACATCAAATTTTTCTTCTCCAATTTTATGAAAATTTGAAAAAGCAAAATTTCGGAGTCCAATGCCATCAGGTAATAAGATAAAAATCTTTTTATTATTCATTAAAATTTTTGATTTACTTTTTTAAGATTAAAAAATTGCATAAGTATTACGTTTGTATATATTTTCGCACCCTCATCATTCAAATGACCACAAGAAGCAAAATAGTTATCATCAGTAATTACGTTTTCAAAATTATGAATTTCTGGATAGAGTTGTTGTACTTTATCAAAATAATTCAAACCTTTTGTATTGGCACACATTGGTGTCATTACTACCGTTAATTTGATATTGTTCTGTTTACAAATTTGTTTAATCTCTTCATAAAACTTATTTCGAATCACTTTTAAAGAAGAAATATCATTTTTCATATTTCCTTTTTTCTTAGATATTAAAGGATAATATCCTTTGTTATGTAATGCATTTGTTGGCTTTTTTGCAGCTACATCATATAATTCTCTAAAGCCTATTTTATTGTCAAACTTAATATACCTGTAAAAGGGTAAGTAGTACATTTGATAAAAATCAGATTCATTTTTATAATGTTCTTTTATAATTTCATTTTGATGAATATAAGGCATAAAACGGGCGGTTGTACCTTCGTCCCTTTTCTCGTTACAAATACTTAAATCAGCTTCTAAAACTAAATTTTTGATTTCATATTTATTTGCAATCATTAATTTCAGCAACAAAGAAGTTTCAAACAAATGCGCACCACTTATACCATAATTGAAAGCTTTATAACCTTTGTCTTCAAATATTTTAGTCACAAAATGATTGTTTGCACGAGATGTCCCCATAAAAACAACATCATACTTTTTATTTGTGGTATGAATCACATTTTCTACTTTATTTCTTTCAGATGAGTTAGAAACAACTATAGTATAAATCACATCTAACAACAAAGAAGCCGCAAAAAGTATAACAAGAAATAGTATAGTTTGTTTAAAAAAACGTTTCATTTTATAATTTTTTGGAATTTTTTAAAGAAGCGAGTATTTGGTTGGTGAAAATGGTAGCACCAGTAACATTCATGTGTCCACAAGATGAGAAATACTTATCATCTGTAACTACATCTTCAAAATTATGAATTTCAGGATACATTTTTTTCAATTCTTTAAAGTAATTTCTATTTAAAGTGCTTTTACACATTGGAGTTGTAATTACAATTAAATTGATTTTATGCATTAGACACAAATCCTTTATTTTTTTATAATTTTTATTTGCCTTTGGTTTGTATTTAGACAAATCATATGTCATGTTTTTACCTACATTGGTTAAGGGATAAAAACCTCCATTTTGTAGACTATTTGATTTTCTTTTAAGTATTGAAAAAAAAACTTCTCTAACTCCAATTTTAGTTTCATAAGCAACATATCTGTAAAATGGAATATAATAAAGTGGATTGAAATTTTCAGATGTGTGATAGTAATTTGATATTATTGAATTTCTAAAATAAGGCATAAATAAAGCTCTAGTTCCATCTGAATAACTTTCTGAATTAACATTCAAATCAACTTCTAACAATACATTTTTGATGCTCCATTTCTTTTCAAGCATTAGTTGTAAAAGCAAAGCAGATTCTTCCAAGCTGGAGCCACTCATTCCATAATTAAAGGCTTTGATACGATCTTTGGTAAATTCACTTGTAACGAGATGATTATTGGCTCTTGAAGAACCTAAAATTACAACATCAAAATTACCAGTATTCCCGTTAATGATAGCTTGTACTTTGTTTCTCTCTTTAGAAGTTGCATATACTTTTGTATATATAAAATCTAACAAACTCGCGCTTAAAATAAGCAGAAGTACTATTTTTAGAATATGTTTTACAAATTTTTGCATTTATAATTTTAGTTTTTCAATCAAAATAGTTGTAAAAGCAATAGCTCCTTGATGATTTAAATGGTTATTGTTTTCAAAATATTTGTTATCTACCAATTCATTTGAAAAATTTTTAAGACCAGGTATTTTAGTTTCCAATTTTTGAACAAAACTAAAATCATTGTTTAATATTCTGAATGGCGCAGTAAAAAAAATGATTTCTTTTTTATTTTTTAAACTATAATTTACCATCGAATCATAATACTTATTTTTTTGTAGTATCGTTTCTGGTAAAGTATAATTTCCTCCTGAAAAATGCCCGTACAAAGGCGAATATCCTTTATTTTCAAGAATTGGAGTTTTCTTTCTTATAAGATTTGAAAAAATTTCTCTTATTCCAATTTTTTGAGAAGTGATACTATATCTATAAAAAGGAAGATATTTATTTCTCCAAAAATTAATATTATCATTAAACTGACAATGATTAGAAATCAGTTCATTTTCATGAATAAAAGGTAAAATTTCGTAACTCAGAACATTTGAAAAACCATTTTCAATATTAAAAATATAATCAACTTGAATAAATGCTTTTTTATACTTAATCTTATACTCGTCTAAAAGTTGAAGAATCAAATAAATATCTGACATTTTTGACGCTTGAAAACCTAAATTCATTGCGTTTTTTCCTGTTTTATTTTTAATTACTTCAGGAGATATTCCATTTTCTACTCGAGAGGAACCTAAAAAAACATAATCAATCGATTCATTTCCTAACGCTCTTATGTTTTGAAATTTAGTTCTAGGCAAAGCTTTTTCAAAAACATTGGTATAAAAATAATCTAACACATAAGCGCTTATGGCAAGCATAAGTACTATTTTTAGAATGTAGTAAAAGAATATTTTCATTAGAATTGAAAGTAAATAAATTCTTTATAATCAGAAAAAACACCTAAAGCCAAAATAGCCATGATACAAAACAATAGTTTTACATTTTCGTATTTACCAGAAATCGGTTCCGTTTTGTATTTATGAAACCATTCAAAAACAACAAAAACACCAATTAATACTAATAATTCTGGAGCATATCGTTCATTTCCTAAATATTGAATATTAAAATTTAAGTTGGTAAACATTTTTTTGATATACAATAAAGCATCTGAAATAGATTTCGCTCTAAAAAATATCCAAGCAAATGTGGTGATTGAAAACGTAAATAAAATATTTAAAATCGTTTGTAAACCGGTAACATTCCATTTAAAATTAATGTCTTCCATATTGCTTCTGTTTTTATCTAACAACAACAAGGGTAAAAAATAAATAGCATTAATTAATCCCCAAGCAATAAAAGTCCAATTGGCGCCATGCCAAAATCCGCTGACTAAAAAGATGATAAAAGTGTTACGCACTTGCATCCATTTCCCACCTTTGCTTCCACCTAATGGAATGTATAAATAATCTCTAAACCAAGACGATAACGAAATGTGCCAACGACGCCAAAATTCAGCAATATCTCTTGAGAAATAAGGGAAATTGAAGTTTTTTAATAAATCGATTCCAAATAATTTGGAAGTTCCTAATGCAATATCAGAATACCCTGAAAAATCACCATAAATTTGAAAAGCAAAATAAATCGCTCCTAAAATTAAGGACAAGGTATTCATATCTTCTTGATGGTTGAACACTTCATTAGCATACATGGCACAAGAATCAGCAATCACCACTTTTTTAACTAATCCCCAAATGATTTGATGGATTCCTTCTTTTGCTTTTTGAAAATTGAATTCTCTTTTTACCTTAACTTGAGGTAATAAATGCGTGGCACGTTCAATTGGACCAGCAACTAACAAAGGGAAATAACTTACGAAAAGGGAATAATCGATAAAATTAGTTTCGGCTTTAATTCTTTTGTAATAAATATCAATTACGTAGGATAAACCGTGGAAAGTATAGAAAGATATACCAACTGGTAAAATTACTTTTATTAATAATGGGTTGACTTGAAAACCAAAACCGTTAATTAATTCTGTAAAAGAAGTAGCAAAGAAATTATAATATTTAAAAATTCCTAAAAACCCAAGATTAATAATTATACTTAACCAAAACCAAAATTTTCTTTTAGAATCGGTTTCGTTTTTTTCTATCATTATACCAGTGAAATAATCTAAAAATGTGGAGAACACTAATAAAAAAAGAAATTTCCAATCCCAACAAGCATAAAAATAATAACTAGCAATAATTAGCAAACTATTTTGCCACGATTTATTTTTATTAAAAACAAACCAATATAGTATAAAGACAATTGGCAAAAAAGCCGCGAAGTGTAAGGAGTTAAAAAACATAAATGATAAAAAATATTTGTATTGAATTACCTCAAATAAGAGAGGTTAATCCATTGCCAAAGATAGAAACTATTTTCTTGATTTCCTTTTTTATATTCCTCCCAAATTTTCTGAACTTGGTTTTTATTTACAAAATCAAAATTAGAAAACTCAGAAATCCTCTCCTGAACATAAGTTTCTAGTTCATTTGCCATCCATTCTCTTTGTGGGGTTTGCAAAGCTCTTTTGGGAGCCAGAGCAATTTTATTTCCGAGAAGTTGTTGGCTAATTTGACGCAACATCCATTTCGTATTTCCGTTATCAAATTTTACACTATCGGGTTGAGCAAAAGCCAATTCGACTAATCTATAATCTAAAAAGGGCTCACGAAGTTCAGTACCATGCTGCATACTAATTCTATCATTAAACCTTAAAGCTCTCGGAATCTTGGTATAAAAAATATCTCTGTATTGTAAATTTTGTAATTTAGATGAAAAAGGTGTTGGAAAAACTTCTTTACTCGCTAATAAATTAAAATCAGCATCTAAAACTTCTGGTTTTACTGGGCTAGATTTAGTTCCTTGAATTAGAGAGTTGGAATTATTATGATAATAATCATAGCCTGCCCAAGCTTCATCCATTCCTTGTCCGTCTAATAAAACTTTAATTCCTTTTTCTCTTGCGCTTTTAAACAACTGACTATATGCTAATGTTGGAAAACCACCAAAAGGTTCATCTTGATAATAACATGATTCTTCTATTAATTGAGGAATTTTATTTACCTCTAATAAAACTTTATTTAAGTGATAGGGTTTATCTTTTAGTAAATCGTTTACCCATGGCAATTCATCGTAATTAGTATCATTACAATAAAAAGTAAAAGCTTCAATTTTTTGTTTCGATGGTAAGTTTTTATGAATCAACGCAATTAATGTTGAAGAATCTAAACCGCCGCTTACATTCATTCCTAAAGGAACATCAGCGCGAAAACGCAATTGAATAGCATCATCTAATAAAGCAGAATATTCTTCTTTTAATGTATTGGCATTCATTTGAGGAATAGTATGTATCCTATCTTCAAAATTGTACCATTTTTTGGGCTGAAAATCATATTTATTTACAGGTGAAAGTTCTGCAAAATGGCCTGGAGAAAGTTGATAAATGTTTTTCCAAAAGGTTTCATCTGGTAATCCATAAGTTCCATTTACAAGATAACCTGACCAAACTTTATCATTTTTTAGTTTAGGAACCTCAGCAGCAAATAGTGTTTTAATTTCGCTGGCAAAAACAAACTGTTCCTCATTTTTATAAAAGTAAAAGGGTTTTACCCCAAATCTATCACGAGCAATGAATAATTTTTGTTCTATTTTATCCCAAATGGCGATAGAAAACATTCCGTTTAGTTTATCTAAAAATGAATTTCCCCAATGAATATAAGCTGAAAGTAAAACTTCCGTATCAGATTGTGTCTTAAAAACAAAATGATTTTGAAGTGCTGCCTTTATTTCAATATAATTATAAATTTCACCATTAAAAACCACAACATATCTACCACAATGGCTGTGCATAGGTTGGTTGGCCTCTTCAGATAAATCAATAATACTTAAACGATTATGTCCTAAACTACAAGTAGCATCATGCCAATCTTGTTGAGCGTCTGGTCCACGATGCGCTTGTGCTTGAAGCATTTTATGCAACGTGTTTTTTCTTTCATCAAGAGATTTTGAAAGTGAAATAATTCCTACAATTCCGCACATTATAATTTATCTTTAAGAAAATGTAACTTTTTTTCGGCGATTTCCCAATCTTTTAAAGTATCAATATTGACATAAAAATCGGGATTACTTTCTATGAAACTTAATTTTTCTCCATAAAAACTACCTTTTTTAATAATTTCTGTTTTTGTAATGTAAACAGAACCATCTCTAAAATAACTTTTTGGTAAATCTTGTCTGCGGGAAATAATTGTTTTTTCGCCAGTTGAAATTTGTAAAAATCCGGAACTATTTGGTTCAAAAATCCAATGTGGATTATATTCGTGAGGAACAGGCAAAACACTAACTAACGCATCAGCATCTTCAGCTATAAATTTTTGAATAGCTGCATCTATAAAACCTTTTTCTCTAAATGGCGAAGTCGGTTGAAGTAGACAAACAGCATCATAAAATTCGCCTTTACTTTCCATAAATTCTAAGGCATGTTGCACTACAGAAATACTAGTTGCTGTGTCGTTTGCTAATTCATATGGTCTAACAAAAGGCACTTCTATTTGTTCTTTTTTGGCAACTTCAATAATTTCAGCATCGTCGGAAGAAAGAATCGATTTGTGTAACAATTTGGATTGATTAGCAGCATGGGCAGTATAGGACAAAAGAGAAATGTCTCCTAGTAATTTTATATTTTTACCAGGAACACCTTTGGAACCGCCACGCGCTGTAATGAGGCCTAAAATCTTCATTAATACATTATTGTTTTATGAAATTGTAAGGGAAGTGTTTCTAATAAATTAGCAATTTGTTTTCCAGCATCTCCTCCACCGTAAACATCAGAAACAAACTTAGATTCATTTTGAACTCGTTCTGCTATGGCATTTTTTATATTTTCAACTTCGTATATGGTGTCTACTACATTTTCTCCTCTATCTCTTCTATTTTGACGAGAACCGATATTTACTACAGGAACACCTAAATAAGCACATTCTCTTATTCCAACACTAGAATTTCCAATTAAACAATCGGCATGATTTAATAAATGTAAAAAATCTTTACCTTCCATATTTTTAAAGAAATGGACATTTGGTAATTGATGTGTTTCTCGGTAAGCTCTTATTCCTGTTGAAGTTCCGTCTGCTCCAGCATCTACATTTGGCCAAAACCATAAAGTTGGCTTATCTAATTCGTAAACTGCTTGTAAAGTTGCTTCTATATGTTTTCTTGAATCTTGATATTCGTTGGTTACTGGATGTTGCATCACCACTAAATAGCCATTATCTAAATTAGGCTTCGCACCCACACCACCATATTTTTCATATGGATCAAAGGGTAATGATTTACTATTTTCTTTAACTTGTTTCGCTAAATCAATAGATGGACAACCTGTATTAAATACAAATTCTGGATTTTCTCCTAATTTGATGACTCTTTCTTTAGCATTTTCTGAAGCTACAAAATGATAATCTGCTAATTTTGTAATAGAATGACGTACTTTTTCATCAATATTTCCTGTTACTTCACCTCCTTGAATATGCGCTAGTGGAATATTCATATAGGAAGCTGCAATGGCCGTTGCCATAGTTTCAAATCTGTCTGCTACGGTTACTACAACATCAGGACTCAAATTATCAAAAACAGTAGACAATTCAAGAATTCCAATTCCTGTTGTTTTGGCAGCAGCTGTTAAATTTTCACCTTCTAAAACATTAAAAACTTTCGCAGAAATATGAAATCCATCTTTTTCAATATAATTGATGGCAGAACCATATCTGTCTAATAATGCCGAAGCCGCAATAATTAATTGCAATTCTAAATTTGGATGATTTTTTATCGCTTCTAAAACCGTTTTGACTCTACTATATGATGGTCTGGCTGTAATTACAACGGCAATTTTTCTTTTACTAGTCATTTGTTAAGTCATTTTCATTAATGAAATCCCATTGTTTCATATCTTCTTTTAACTTCATTCCTATAATATCTTGAAATTTCAAAGCATCAATTCCGTAACCTTTTGGCTTTTTCGCCTCTAAATCTTCAAAAGTGATACTATGTCCTTTTGGTAAATTTTTATTTATGGCTAACGATTTTTCGAAAATAGATTTTAATTCGGAAAATTGTTCGTTATTATTTTTATTAATTGGGTTTTGAATAGCTTTATAAGTAGCATTTACATCTTCAACCAATTGTGAAACTTCATTTATAGTTAATGAAGATTTTGTATCTGGACCAAACATTCTTTTGTCAAAGACCACATGAAATTCTAAAATTTCAGCACCTAAGGCAACAGCCGCAATATTTGTAGCAATTTTGGCAGAATGATCTGAAAAACCAACTTTAACTTGGTATCTTTCTTTTAATTCCTTTATCACATTAAACCCAAATTGCTCCGGTTGAGTTGGGTACGATGTGGTGCATTGTAATATGGAAAAATCAACATTTCTATCTTTTAGAAAAGAAACCGTTTTATCTAATTCTGAAAAACTACTCATACCAGAAGAAATGATAACAGGTTTCTTCGTCTTTGCAATTTTTTCTAGTAACAATAAGTTATTTACTTCTCCAGAACCAATTTTATAACATTTTACACCAATTTCTTCCAGCCAATCTACTGCAAGATTACTAAATGGTGAACAAATGAAATCTAAACCTACTTCATCACAATGTGTTTTAATTGCTGCCCATTGTTCCAACGTAAATTCCATACGTTTCCAATAATCATAGCGTGTTTTGTCTTCATAAGAAAACTTCACACGAAAAGGTTCGTATGAACTACTTTCGGCTTCAGCAAGATGCAATTGAAATTTAATAGCATTAACACCAGTACCCGCTACAGCATCGATATAAGAATGTAAGATTCCTAAACTTCCTTCGTGTGCTTGTCCTATTTCAGTAATTAAATAGGGTAATTTTATATTATTCATTTTCTGGTTTCCAATAAATTTTAGCCTCAGGCAAGTTAGTAAATTCTTTAAACTCTTGAATAGTTAGTCTGTTACTATTTTTTATAAAATTTGGAATGTTTTTCACAACATCAAAAAGTGCTTGTACAATTGCTAAAGTTGCTTTAAAATCTCCTTTAAAAGTCTTGTTTTTTATTTGAGTAAAAAGCGTATAAGCCATACTTTTAGGAATAACTTTTAATGGATAAAACAAAAAGTATAAATACCAACCTGATCGAAGTGATTTTCTTGCTCTAGATTGATACTCTTTTCCTTTTTTCCTTGCTTTAACATCTACTCTGTGTTGGATAAAAATTTCTGGATGATAGGTAATTTCCAAACCCGCTTTAAAAACTTGAAAAGAGGCAAAATTTTCTTCACCATAAAATTCAAACCATTCGGGATAACTTGGAATTTTGTTCCAAGATTCTAAATTCCAAATATGTCCGCAACCCACAAAACCATTAACCCTACTGATTTGTTCTTTAGTTGCTGTGTAGTTTTCAGGCAAAGTTTTTCCCCAAAAAATTCTTGCAGCAATTAAGGCACATTTTGGATTTGAAATAAAATGCTTTTCTGCAATTTCAAAAACATCATTTGAAAGTAAGGTGGCATCATCATCTAAACTTAAAACATACTTTGATGTAGTTTCATTTAGCATATAGTTTCTACAATAAATATAACCTTTAGAAGTTTTATTTCTTAAAAATTTCACTTTAGGAAATTGTTCTAAAACCATTTTATCCGTTCCGTCTGTAGAGCCATCATCGTACACAACACATTCCACAGCATCATTTGAAAGAATTTCAGTTAAACTATTTAATGTAATTACTAAGTCTTCCACTCTGTTTTTTGTAGAAATATGTATGGCGAATTTTTTATTCATGTATAATTTTATCAATAATTTTTTTAAGATGATTTACTCCAAGATAATCTAAAAGTTCTGGTTTATTAAGTAACATTTCATTTGGATTGGCTTTCCATTCGAAATATAATTTTTCAATTAATTTTGAAATAAGAGTTACATTATCAATTTCAGACCAATAGTCATAATCGCTTCCTAAAAGTCTTCTTGTTTCGCTATTTTCCGGACCTAGAACTAACATTTTTTTATTTGCTGCTACGCAGTGTGGAAATTTCCCTGGCAAAAAGGGACTGATATCCGATTTTGCTTCTAATATGATATTAATGGATACAGAATATTGAAGTTGGTAAACTGTATTGAAAGGTAGACTTTTATTTATCGAGATTAAATTGCCTTCCTTATTTTTGTGTTTCTCAAATACATCTGAATGATTTTCTGAAATACTACCAATCAAAATTAATTGAGTAGTGTTTTTAGCTTCTGGATTAGCTTCTAAAAATTTAAAAAATCCTTCAATTAAACCAACTGGATTTCTTTCTCCAAATAATGAACCTGCATGTAATAATGAAAATTTATTTGGATCAAAAAAATCAGGTAACTGTACCTTTTTATTCTCAATTTCAACTAATTGATGTGGAATTACAACTCCAGTTTTTAGAAAATTAGGGGCAAATTTCCCCATCCATTCTTTTAACAAAAGACTTGGAAATCCTGAATATGCCGCTTTATTAGCAAAATCAAATAGAAGTTGTTCTTTATACTTATAACTTGGAACTAAAAAATCGTATGGTTTTGGATAAAAATGAAAAGGAAACGGATCATGTACGTATGCCAACCATTTACTGTGCCATTTTTTAATATTCAATAATGCTTTATGAGGTCTGAAACTTGCAGCTTTACTTAAAGTTATGACTAAATCTGGGTTAAAGGCATCTTTTTTTAAGGCTTTTGTAAAATCATGAACATCACTTAAGAAAGCAGGTGAAAAACCTATTTTTCTTTCTATAAAAGGTGTCGTAACTATATTAAATTTTTTAGTTAAAAATCGTAAAAAGCCACCAAAAACATAAACCAAATTTAATTTATCTACATTTATTTTCACACATTCTGCACCTTCAATTAAAATGGTTTTTCTAGAATGATGATACACTTTAACACTATAACCTGCTTTTACCAAATTTATGATAAGCGCTACATTGCATTTAGAGCCACTGCTATCTTCTTGATTTATGGAATCAACAACTACTAAAATATTTTTCATTGATTTAGATGCTTTAATGTTTCTGCAATTTTTTCACAGGTTAAACCATCTCCGTAAGGATTATTTTTATTTGAAAAACCTTTAAAATGATCTAATAAATCAGTTGCTTTTTCAACAATTTTTTGTTTATCTGTTCCAACTAAAAAAGAGAAACCATCAGCTACACCTTCTTGTCTTTCGGTTTCATTTCTGGTTACCAATACAGGTTTTCCTAAAGTGGGTGCTTCTTCTTGAATACCTCCAGAATCGGAAATAATTAGAAAACTATTTTGCATCAACCATATAAAAAAAGGGTAATCAGCTGGAGGCAATAAAAATATATTTTCTCGTTGCGACAATTTATTGTTTACGGGTTCTAAAACATTTGGATTTAAATGTACTGGATACACAATTTGAACATCCTCTCTATAACTTAACTCAAGAAGCGCATCGCATAAATTTTCAAAACCTGCTCCAAAATTCTCTCTACGATGACCTGTTACTAATACTAATTTTTTAGACGCGTCAATTTTATTAGAGAATGCTTCAACTTCCTTGTTAGTATACTTATTGCTAATTTTATTTTTCGCCCATAAAAGTGCGTCAATAACGGTGTTTCCAACATTGAAAACAGAAGTATTTGCTACTTTTTCTTCTAACAAATTATTTAAAGATTCTGTTGTTGGCGCAAAATGATAATCGGCTAATCTTCCAGTAATTTGACGGTTCATTTCTTCTGGAAATGGAGATTTTTTATTGTAAGTTCTTAAACCTGCTTCAATATGAGCAATTTTAATTTTCAAATGAAAAGCCGCTAATGCTACTATTGAAGAAGTTGTTGTGTCGCCATGAACACAAATTAAATCTGGCTTAGCCTCTAAAAAAACAGTGTTAATTCCTGATAAAATGCGTGCACTCAGTTCGTTTAATGTTTGACTTTTTTCCATTAAATCCAAGTCATAATCAGGTGTAATTTCAAAGAAATCTAAAACCTGATCTAACATTTCTCTATGTTGAGCTGTCACACAAACTTTAACATCAAAAAAAGCATCTTTCTTTAATTGATGATAAAGCGGCGCCATTTTTATAGCTTCAGGACGAGTTCCGAAACAAAGTAATATTTTCATTTGTTTGATTTGTTTGTTTTTTTAATTGTCAAATGGAACATCCAATATAAATAAACTATTTATTTCAAATCGCAAGCGGGATGTTTCATGAAACTAACTTTTTCTTAATGCGGTAAAGATATAATCTTAAAGGTAAAAAAACATAAAATAATTTCCATTTAATTCGATTTACAAAAGATAACTTGGCAGTATTTAATATGGATTCAAATAAATCAAATTCTTTATAATCTAGTGATATTTGAATAAAATAGTGCAATAAACTATTTGTAAGTAATCCTTTTTCTTTTAAATTCTGAATGACTAATAAAATAGCTTCTTTATTTGAAGCCTTACGAATAGGATTATTGTTGTAAAATTCTCCAGTATTAGAATTGGGATGTTTTCTTCCAAAAAACAAACATTTTTCAATGGAAATTCCTTGAACTCCTGAAGAAAGTATTCTTGAATATAATTCCCATTCTTCAGCATACATTAAATGTTCCACAAACCTGTTTTTATCAAAACATTCTCTTTTCCACATTACTGCACAAGAGTTAAACGGAAGCTTATGTTTTAATAAAGCTGCAACATCTTTTGTTCCAATTGTAAATGAGTTATATTCTTTTGAATAGTCAAATTTATAATCAAAATCTCCTGTAAAAACAGTCCTATCATAACGACAAAATGCATACTTATTTTTCAATAGTTCATTTGTACACAATTCTAAATTTTGAGGATGCACTATATCATCATCATCAAAAAAAATAACATAATCGCCTTTAGCTAAATCCAATCCGTAATTTCGACATCCTGGCAAACCTTTTTGATAAGAATCATTACGTTTTACAAACTGAAAACGAGTATCTTTTTCAATTATTGGAGTAATAACTTCTTGAGTATTATCAGTTCCGCCATCGTCAATTATGATACATTCCCAATCTTCAAACGTTTGATTTTGTATAGAAACTAAGGTTTCTTTAATATAATGTGCTCTATTATAAGTAGCCATTATGATTGTTACTATTGGTTTCATTTATCTGAAAAGTGATTTTATAAAACGAAATGGTTTTAAAATTTTTTGTCCCAATTGATAATCAATTGTTTTAAGAATTTTGGATTTATTTTTTTCTTGACCTTTTGATACTTCTAATAATTTTTCAGTAAAATTTTCGAAATCTGTAATATAAATATCCTTATGTTTTATATAAATATATTTTTGTAAATCGTACTTAATTATATTTGCCTTACTAGTTGTTGAATCATTTCTTTTTCTGTAACTATACAAAACTTCTGGAATGACATAACACTTTCCTCCATTTTTCAAAAGTCGAATAAAAAATTCCCAGTCTTCAAATCCTTTTCTCATACTTTCATCATAACCACCACAATTTTGCCATTCCTCTTTTTTAAATAACGAGGTTCCTAAAGCATCATTGTAATACATGAAATTTGAGATTGTTCCGCCTTTAGGTTTATAAATTTCTATAGAACCATTTGTATGCAGTAAATTTGCTTCACAAGTAACCAATTTGACATCCTTATTTTCTAAAAAAACTGGAATTGCTTTTTCACAAAATGTGGGTTCAAAAAAATCATCACTATCTAAAACTAAAATATAATTTCCTTTAGCTTCTTTAATTCCAACATTTCTTGCTGTACTTTGACCTTTATTTTCTTGAGTAATTAGTTTTGTGATTTTGTGCTCTAACTTTTTAAGAACATCTTTAGTTTCTGTATTCGAACCATCATCAACCACAATAACTTCTATGTTATTATAGGTTTGATTTAATGCAGAATTTACAGCTTGCTCAATGTATTTTGCATCGTTATAGCAAGGAATAATTATGGAAACCATTTTTTCTTCAAAATTAGATACACTCATCTTTCACCTCTTTTACCGCATTTAACCACTTATGTCCGAATTTTAAATCGGGTTCTAAATGATTTCCTTCCGCCCATTCGTTCCATGATTTAATTATCACAAATTTAGGCGTATTTACTTGCTTTTTTAATTCTGAAACCGTTTTATTTAAATGAGTTTTCCACAATTCTGGAGTTGCATTTTTAAAAATCATTGATTTTTTACCACTTCTTGCCGAATTATCCCAATTTGGAAAAACACAAGCAATATATTTATCATGATTGAACTGAACATTTAATTTTTCAATGGCAATTTTATAATCTAAAACAAAAGGAAATCTGTTAACCAACGTCCATTTTAATTTTTGAAATATTTTTCTTTCTATTTTTCCAAGTAAAGTTCCTGAACGGTAAACAAAAGATTGCTCGTAACGCATGGTATTAAAAACGTCTACTCCCACTTGTCCAAATAGTTCTGGCTTTGAAATGACAACTTGAGAATTTCCATGAGTAGCAACAAAATAAATCCCGTCAAAACCATTTGAAATAGCTAGTTCATTAAATAATTTCAGAAAACTATCTAAATCTGGAATATCGTCCAATTTATAGATATGAAACATGGGCATATTATTTACTTTAATATACCTTTTGTCTTTAAAAAAAGGCAATAAATAATTGAAATATTTTCTATAATCTGCTTCGCCTAAATATTTTTGTTCGATTAATACATCAGGATTATCTAAACCATGCCAAATACCTTTCCAAGTTTCGTTTGCCCAGCAAAAGCAAAAAGGAATTTCTACTTTTGGGTTTTGCAACATTTGTTCGGCGGGTTTTTCTAACAAGAATTTATCATCGCCAAACCAATACTGATAATATACAAATCCGTCAATACCATAATCTAAAGCTAATTTTGATTGTGCTTCTTGAGTTTCTGGTACACGCAAATCGTAAAAACCTAAATCTGATGGTAAAATAGGCTGATAATGATTTTTAAATAAAGGTTTGGCTTTTGTAACATTTGTCCATTCTGTAAACCCTTTTCCCCACCATTCGTCATTTTCAGGAATCGGATGAAATTGTGGCAAATAATAAGCTAAAAATTCTATTTTATTATCTGCTTTCATTTTCCAATAAAACTTTTTTTGTCATCTCTAAATACTGTGTACCCCATTTTTGACAAGGTTCCAAATGATTTCCTTCAGCCCATTCATTCCATGCATTAATAAATAAAAATTTCTCTTTATTTTCTGACCATGGATAATTTGTCTTTATGTGTGATAACCATTCTCCATAATGTTTTGGAGATTCATTTGTAAAAATAAATGCGTTTGTTTTTCTTCTTGAACTATTATCCCACATGGGTACTAAACAAGGGGAAATATTTGATTTAAATTGATTTTGCTTTTGCAACTTAACAAATGTTTGATAATCAAAATGCCTGTCTTTAATATCTGTTTTTATCTTCTCTTTTATAAATAAACGCTTCAATTTTGTAATAATTCTATTAAAAATACTTTTTGGTTCAGATATGGGTGAAGGAAAATTAGGTTGAAATTCAACTGCAAAATCAAATCCTAAACTTTCAGGCTCTACACGTAATCCCCAACTTTGCATATATCCCAAATGAATTTCGCCAACACCCTTTTCTCTTGCAATTTTACGCCAAGTTTCAATTGTTTTTTTAATATCAGGAAACAAGGTTGGTCTGTAAACTAAAAAAATAGGTTTACCATCTTGTTTTATATAACGTTCATCTTTAAAAAACGTTTCGCATAAATAAGACATATGATTCGCATCATCTGCATCAGAATAATCTTGTTTTAAAAGCACCTCTTTTTCTAAACCATCCCAAGCTCGTGTCCAGTTTTCATTTGCCCAACACAACATAAATGGAAAATCTTCTTTGGTATTTTTTAATTTTCTTTCAAGCGGCTCATATAAAATTTTTTTACCATTAAACCAGTAATGATAATAGCAAAATCCGTAAATTCCATGCTCTTTGGCTAAATTCTCCTGTGCTAACCTTGCCTCTTCTAATCTAAGATCGTAAAATCCTAAATCGGCAGGTAAATGTGGCTGATAATGACCTTCAAATCTTGGCATAGCTTTGGTTACATTAGTCCATTCGGTAAATCCTTTCCCCCACCAAGTGTCATTTTCTGGAATGGGGTGAAATTGTGGTAAATGAATGGCTATAGGTTTTATTTTTTCCATCATATATTTAAAAAGACATTCTTAGTTTACTTTTTTTCTTTTATTACTCGAGCTGGGATACCAGCTACAATTGAATTTGCAGGAACATCTTTAGTTACAACTGCATTTGACGCGATAATACTATTCTCACCTATGGTAACATTTGCCAAAATACATACTCCTTCACCTATCCAAACATTTTTTTGAATAATTACAGGACCTTTACTTGTTAATTTTCTTTCGACTGGTGGAATATTTGACAACAATGCATCAAAACCTCCATGATCATGATCAGAAATAAAAATCCTACTTCCAAACAAACAGTTATCATTAATAACTATTTTATCAATACAACCTATATGTATATCTGTATTAAAAACAACATTATTTCCAATAATAATTTCGGGATTAAAATTTTGATTTTGGTAATTATCCCAAGCTTCTATTCTAAATCTATCCAAAGCAAAAAAATTATCCCCAAATGAAATATACTGAGGATTTTTAATACTATAATCTTTTCCTATAACAAAACTTTTACCTGAACTCTTAAAAGATTTTAATAGTACATCAAGCTGTTGTTGCTCTTTCTTCCTTTGCAAATCTTGAATTTGCAAAAAGAGATAATTTATAATTTTATTTTTGAGTTTTTTAATCATTATTATTACTGTTATTTTGCTTCATCACCGCTAATAATCTTGGTGAAGATATTCTTCTTTTTAATAAAATAACTTTCAAAATATTTATATGAAATACTTGAAATAATTATTGTGGTAGCTACAGCTGCAAACATTTGAATAAATATATTTGAAATATTATAGTTATATAAAATTTTTAACGTTAACACAATTGCAATTGGATGAAACATATATATACCATAGGATATTTTACCTAAATAATGAAACACCTTATTTTCTAAATTTACGATTGTATTTTCATTTGCAGCTAAATTTATAATTATTATACCAAATAATACGGCATAAAACTCAAAATTCACAAATGGAACCTCTATTCCTTTCAGAATAAATACTGCTAAAATTAAAAAGATTATTACTTGAAAATACTTAGAAAAAAGTAATTTTAATATTTTGTTTTTTTCAAACAAAAAAACAGCAAATAAACCGCCAATTGCCATACAATCAATACTAAAACTATTAAAAATCTCTCTTGTTTTTTCTAAAGCATCATTCCAAAAAATATAATTCTCTAAAAGATTAAAAAGGAATATTTTAATTATTAAATAGCCAACAATTATTGAAATTAATAATTGTTTTTTGTTTTTGACATTTTTGATTAAAATGGGCCAAATCAGATAAAACTGCTCTTCAACTCCAACTGACCAGCTTTGACTAGCGTATGGAACAGGAGGGAAAATTATTAAAGCAATATTGGGCAAAAACAAAGTGAAAAATAATAATTTAAGCGAAAGATCATTCCAGACCATTCCAGACCACTCGCCTAAATTGAAAAAAGAAATTTTTGATAAAACAAAAAAGCTTAACAAAATAATCAAATAATATAAAGGCCATATTCTTAAAATACGTCGCATATAAAATGATTTTATAGAAATTGTTTTAGTAAGTTTTTCTTCAACTAATAAAAGATAAGTGATTAAAAAACCACTTAAAACAAAAAATAAAACTACACCTAAAGGGCCAATTTGTTGAACTGTAGGGTTTTCCCAATGGTTGTTAAAACCAAATATTTTCTTAATCTGTTCTAAATGGTGAATGATTACAACAAATGCAGCTATAAACCGGATTCCATTTAGATTTGGAAAATATATTTTATTTGAATTTTCAATCATTATTTTTTTTCCTAAATTCTAATTTAGCATGTCTCTTCTCAAAATTGTTCCTACAGCTTCTAACGAAGAAAACTGTTCCACTTGTTTTACAGCATTTTCAGAGTATTCTTTGTATGCTTCAGGAGTTAATTCTAATATTGATTTAATTCCATTTGCTAAATCGGCACTGTCTTTCAATATGGCTTTATATCCATTGAATTCAGTAATTACCATATTATTCACAACTCCCATATCAAACCCAACAACTGGTGTTCCACAAGCCAATGCTTCAGAAACCATCATTGGACCTGAATCTTCAATTGAAGAATTTACAAACAAATCTGAAGCTTGGTATAATAAAGATAGTAATCTATAATCATTTATATATTCTATATATTCTTTTTCAAAAGGTATTTCATCAAATTGCAGGTTATTTAAACGAGAAACTAATAAAACTTTTATTTTTGATTTTTGCTCTTGATTTAAAGATTGATGTAAGATATGAAGTGATTCTATTAAATATTCAAAGCCTTTTCTTTTATTATTTGAGTTCTGACAACCCATTAGTATATAAAAAGTTGAATCTGATAAACCAAATATTTGCTTTGCAAAACTTCTACTTTTATTATTAAATAGTTTCACATCAATCAAACTATTAATATTAAGTATTACATTCTGATTTTTATATATTTTAGATTCTTTTGCTTGATTTAAAGTCCAACCAGAACCGGAAATGATTTTAAATTTTCCTATCTCCGCATTTTTAAGTTTAGTTTCAAAATTTATTTTGGGTAAATCTTTTCCAAATTCACTTAAAATAGCTGGACATTTATTGGAACATCCTTCAATATAACCTTTACAATCCCAAGCAAAATGGCAACCTCCAGTAAAATGATTCATATCAACTGTAATATTATAAACTTGAGATTTAGTTAATTGTTGTAAATTAAGTAAATCTGTAGAATTCATAAAACTATCAATCATTCCAGAATAAATAAAATCTGGAGTAAAACCAATTAAATCAACAATTCTTTCCGCTGAAACATTTACAGAAGTTTCATCAACACTAATAAAATCATAATTTAAATCGAATTTTATCTTAGGTGTAGACTCTTGTTTTTTTAACTTTTGTTTTATTTTTAATATTAAAAGTTCAAGAATGCTTTTTCTTTTAAAGGGTTTTGGAATATCAGAATAAGCAATAATAAAATCATCAGGTTTTGTTTTATTTTTAACCAACATTTTGACTTGGAAACCATCAGAAACAAAATATTTTGCCAATCTGTAAATGGCTTCATAGGCACCGTTGACATCTCCTGATGAAAGTAATAGTATTTTTTTCTTTACTTGCTCCATTGAATTGGCATTTTGAAGATTCCGTTTTCACTATCACCGTACTTAAACTCGTCCTGAGCAATATTGACAATACTTAAATTGGTTTTTTCTGCAGGAAAATCTAAAACTTTTACTTTTGGAATATCTAAAGCTAAACCTATTTTGTAGAAATTTGCTATCAAAGTATCACCTGGTAATTGAACAACCCATTCCGTAGTTCCAGTAAAGTCTAAATCTTTTCTGTTGACAAAAACTACATTTTCAAATTTATCTAAAATAGAAAAATTTAATCTTGCGCCTTTATTTAACAATGTGTTTTTTAAAGTAATATGAATACAAATTTCTTGATCAGAAAAATATTCTAAAACTTCTTTTCCTTCTTTATCTTTTAATGCAACTTTTAAAATTTGTGCTTCTTTACTTTCATCTAATTCATAACTAATTCCTGATTGTTTTTCATTAGAAGAATAGTTTAAAAGGTAGGAATCTAAAGTACTATCAATATTTCCATCATGAATTAATTGACCATGATGTAATAAAAGCCCTTTGTTACATAATTTTTTTACTGCGTCTAAATTATGACTCACAAACAAAACCGTTCTTCCTTCACCTTTACTCACATCGTTCATTTTACCTATACATTTCTTCTGGAAATCGGCATCACCAACGGCTAAAACTTCATCAACAATTAAAATTTCAGATTCTAAGTGAGCTGCTACTGCAAAAGCTAATCGCACATACATACCTGAAGAATAACGTTTTACAGGCGTATCAATATAGCGTTCAACTCCTGAAAAAGCAATAATTTCGTCTAATTTTCTAGCAATTTCATGTTTACGCATTCCTAAAATAGCACCGTTTAAAAAAATATTTTCTCTACCCGTTAATTCTGGATGAAAGCCTGTACCCACTTCTAGCAAGGAAGCAATTCGTCCTTTTGTAAATATTTTACCAGTTGTAGGTTGTGTAACTTGACTTAAGATTTTTAATAAAGTGGATTTCCCTGCTCCATTTCTTCCAATAATTCCAACAGAATCACCTTGGTTGATTTCAAAATTTATATCTTGTAATGACCAAACATAATCACTTTCACCTTTACTACTTCTGTCATTAGCTTCTCCAATTTTTAAAAACGGATCTTCCGCTCCACGCATTTTATACCACCATCTTTTCATATCGTCTTTAACGGTACCTGTTCCCACAAGTCCCAAACGATACTGCTTAGATATATTTCCCGCTTTTATAACTACTTTACTCATTACTTATTCAAAATTCAACATTCGTTAATCAAAATTCAACATTTGATGCTTTTTTTAAACATATAGACACAAAAGTTCTATAATCCCCCATCTCCTCGTCATCCATTCTCCTCGTCATCCATTCTCCTTGTCAACCATTCTCCTCGTCTCCCAGCTTCCTACTTCTAACTCCTCACTCTACACAGTGTCCATAAACGTCTTCTGTGTTTTATTAAAAACTAAAATCCCAAAAAACAATATCACTATTGAAAATAAAGAAGGATATAGAAGTGAATATACATCAAATTTGCCTATCCCCATGTACGCATAACGCATATATTCAAACAAACCTACAAGAGGATTCCAATCCAAAACCCATCTGAAATTTTCAGGAACGGAGGAACTTGGATAAATAACGGGTGTGGCGTACATGAATAATTGTATTCCAAATCCAATTAATTGATTTAAATCTTTATATTTTGTAGTCATAGACGACAATATTAGTCCAATTCCCATAGAAATAAGTGCCATTAATAAAATTACAAATGGCGTTAATAAGATCCAGTTATTTGGTAAAATTTCTTTATTTAAAGTATAATATCCGACGAAACAAATAAACAGCAAAAACTGTACGCCAAACTTCATTAAATTAGAAATAACTATGGTTAAAGGCATAATTAATCTTGGAAAATAAACTTTTCCAAAAATTCCAGCATTGGCATTAAACACTCCAGAAACAGAAGTCAAACAATTGGCAAAGTAATTCCATAAAGTAATACCCGCCATATAAAAAATTATTTTTGGCGCACCATCAGTTGACAATTGGGCAACATTACCAAAAATTACCGTAAAAGTTATAGTCGTTAATAATGGCTGAATAAAAAACCATAAAGGTCCTAAAATAGTTTGCTTATAAACCGTAACAAAATCTCTTTTTACAAACAAAACCAATAAATCTCTATAATGCCATAATTCCTTAAAGTTAACATCAAAAAGAGAATGTTGAGATTCGATTACAGTATCCCATTCGGAAGTATTTGTATGCTTTTTTTTCATTTATTTTTATTTATTTTATCAAAATGCATCATGATTTTTAAAAATCATTTTGCAAAGTAAAAGTGTAGTAATATAAGTCATTTTTTGCAAATAATCAAACACGTAAACCAATCACCAAAATTAGACTATTTTAAAGAAGTTCCAAATAAAAAAATTAAAAGAAATAGCATCAAAAAAGCAAGATAAATAACAACTTCATAATTCGTAAATCAAAATTTTCAAATCCAAATTCTCAAATCCAAATTCTCAAATCCCATAACGAAAATCAAAAAACAAAAACTATCTTTGTAAAAAAATATTTATGTTTTCCTTTTTAAAATCGAAGCCTACATTATCAGCTTTAATTCCAAATAATTATGTGGATATACATTCTCATGTTTTACCAGGAATTGATGATGGTGCCAAAAACCTTAAAGACAGTCAGTTTTTAATGGAATCGATGATTGGTTTTGGGTTTAAAAAATGTATTACTTCGCCACATACAATGGCAAATGTGTACAACAACACGATTGAAACCATAAATAGCGCTAAAGAAAGAGTTGAAAATGAATTACCTGAATTAGCAAAAAAATTAGATTTAAGAGCGGCTTCAGAATATTTTATAGATGAAAATTTTATAGAAAATTTTAAATCAAATCCCTTACTGACAATTAAAGACAATTATGTTTTGGTAGAAATGTCTTTTTTAAACCCACCAATTCAACTTCACGAATACTTATTTGAATTACAACTAGCAGGCTACCAACCTGTTTTAGCGCATCCGGAAAGATATAGCTTTTATCATAATAATTTCAAAGATTTTGAAAAACTAAAAAAAACAGGCTTAAAATTTCAAATGAATTTGTTATCAAGTGTAGGTTATTACGGTCCTGATGCAACCAAAGCTTCAGACAACCTATTAAAAGCTGGCTTTATTGATTTTGTAGGTTCAGATATTCACCACAAACAACACATAGATTCTTTCGCAAGGAAAGTTGCTATTAAAGAAACAAAAGCATTTGAAACTGCGATAGAAAACAATCAGTTTTTCTTGTAAGTACGGTAAAATAGAATCACCCATTAGTATATCCCGAAGAAATCTAAATCAGAATAAATCAAGAATAAAATTAAACAACTAAAAATCTTATACGAATACGCTATGTTTAATGTATAGATAAAGCATAGATAGTGTATGAAAAGTACCTTGTTAATATGCTTGAAACAGTAGTTATTATTTAGTAAACAACTTCTTCCACCAAGGTTTGACTTCAACCTCAACACCATATCCATACCCGTAGCCATAACCATATCCATATCCTTTTTGAGAATCGGTATCATTAATAAGAATAGACATGTTTGGTAATTTCGATTCGTTGTATAATTGTTGTGGTAATTTCAGCATACGCTTGTCAAGGTAATTCGCTCGAGTTACATATACAAAAGCATCCGCCAAGTGGCCAATTATAAGTGTATCCGTAACTAAACTAACAGGAGCGGTATCTACAATAATATAATCGAATTTAGTTCTAAGTTCTTCAAACAACTTCCCTACTTTCTTATCCATTAATAATTCCGCAGGATTTGGAGGAATAATTCCAGCAGGAAGCACATAAAAATTAGAATAATTATCAATCTTTACAATTAATTCATCAATAGAATTATATTTATTTGACGATAAATAATTGGTAAATCCAACATTTGGAACTTGTAAGTAATTATCAATTTTAGGGTTTCTAATATCCAATCCAACCAACAAAACTCTCTTATCAGACAACGCAATTGTAGAAGCTAAATTTACAGAAACAAAGGTTTTTCCTTCTTTTGGAAAAGTCGACGTTACAAAAATTGTTTTCGCAATTCCATCTGGCACATCTTTTAATAAAAACTCTAAATTAGTTCTAATGATACGAATGGCTTCAGCCGTATTGGTTCTACTATTTAATTGAATAATTTCATTCGGATTATCTGCTTTTGGCACATCACCAATGAAAGGAATCGTAGTATTTCGTTCAATATCTAATCTTGATTTGACTTTATTATCGAAGAAATTAATTAAGTAAATAATACCGAATGGAATTAGTCCACCTAAAACCAATGCAATTAAATAAATCACCGTTCTATTTGGAGAAACTGGACTATTTGATGAATTCGCATCGTCAATAACTTTAGCATTTGGTTCGGTAACTGCTAATGAAATGGCTGTTTCTTCTCTTTTTTCTAACAAATATAAATACAAAGCTTCTTTAACTTGTTGTTGTCTGGCAATAATTCTAAATTCTTTTTCTTGCGTTGGAATTTGTGAAATTCTACCTTCAACAATAGCATTTTGTCGCGCTAAATCGTTCTTTTTAATTTGTAACGATGTTTTCAATTGTTGTAAACTAGCACTAACCGTATAACGAAGCGATTCTATTTTTTTATCAACTGCCAAAACAACTGCATTTTTTTCACCAGCTGTTTTTAGCAATCTGTTTCTTTCTAAAACTAAATTATTGTATTGATTGATAACTTCAGAAGCATCTACATCAGCTGTTAGAATATTAGCCGGAATCAAGTTTTCCACTTTGTTCGCTTTTAAATAATCAATCATCGTATTGACTACTTTCAATTGCGTTTCCGTTTCAATTTCACGCTTTTCAAATTCGCTAGCATTTTCTAAAAACAGTCCAGCTTCAGAAGTAATATCTGTTACTCTGTTTGTTTTCTTAAAACTTTCTGCGTCTTTTTCTACACCTTCTAATTCACCATAAATTAAACGCAAACGTTGTTCAATAAATTTAGAAGTGTTTTCAGCAATGAAGTTTTTATCTTCTATAGCATCTTGATTATAGTTTTTCACTAAAGCATTTAAGAAATCTTTGGCTCTAAAGTGAATTGGATCTACGAAATTCAACTCAATCACACTCGTGTTTTTACTTAATGTCATGACTTTAAGTCGACCTCTGTAATTATCCGCTAAACCTTCAATTGGCAAAACTTCTACACGAATAGAAAAATCTTTTAATGCATCTTTTGTATTTACTTTATCTTTAACAACAGTGAAATTCCCAGTTAAATATTTTATTGATTCTCCGTATTTAAATGTTCCGAAAAGTTTCGAACCAATAAAAACTTCAAATGAATTTGAGGTTTGAGAAACAATTCTAAACTGATGAAATTCGTTATAAAAATTAGAATTCTGGTTGTAGAATAAAATTTTAATTGGACAATTATTATAAATTTCTCCGTCTTTTATTCTTCCTTCATTGATGTAAATAATATTGAAACCAAGTTCGTTAAGCGTCTTCTTAATTAACTTTCTGGATTTTATAACTTCAATTTCATTATCCACATTACTTTTCGCTCCTTTCAGCATTCCTAAATCGGAAAAAGCAGAAAGTTCAGATGCTAAACCGCCTTTTCTATCATCTTTTACTAAAATAGTAGAAGTGGCATTGTACATTGGAACCGCGTATCTTAAATATACAAATGCCAAAAATAAAGATACAATTACGCCAAATACAAACCATTTCCAGTGGATTAAATATTTTTCTAATTGTTCTCTAATGTTGATGTTTTGATCTAAATCTTCATCAAAATTTTGACTATATTTTTGCATATTTTATTTTAAGGTTAATGCCAAGATGGTAACAACTAATGAAAGTGCCGAAATACCAATTGTTAAGTTGGGACCAACTGCAGAAGAATTCAATTTTGTTTTATTTGGCTCAACGTAAATTACATCATTTTGAGATAAATAATAATTTTTTGAGTTGATAAAATCGGTCTTGGTAATGTCAATTTTTTCGTAAGTTTTCACTCCGTTTTTTTCTCTAATTAATAGTATGCTATTTCTTTTTCCGTATATAGTTAAATCGCCAGCTAAAGCCAAAGCTTCTACTAAAGTAACTCTTTCTCCAGAAATAGAAAACACACCCGGTTTAGCTACTTCTCCTAAAACTGAAACTTTAAAGTTTAACAATCTCACATTTACAATTGGATCTGAAATGTGTCCATTTTTTAAAAGAGCTTTTATTTTATTTGTAGTTTCAATACGTGTTAAGCCACCAACTTTAATCGTTCCCAACATTGGAAATTCTATGTTTCCATCTTGATCAACGATGTAGGCTTGATTTCTTTCTTGCGCGATTATATTTTCTGAATTACCTTGATAAGCAACCGTTTTTAAATTATATGGTGAAGCTGCTTCCGCATTTTCAGAAGAAACAATTATTAATAATTGATCATCAGGTTGTAAAGTTGTTTCAAATTTCACATTCGAATCTAAGTTACCTGTACTATTTAAATACACCATTTTAGAAGGTGATGTACATGAAACTAATGTTATGAAAACTACTAAGAGACAGTATAATTGCTTATTCATTAGGTACTTTTTTTACAAAGATAATTTTTTTACTGATAAATGTTATTTTTCGACTAATTATCGAACTTTTCAAATTTAGAATTTAAACTAACGAACTCAGGTACAATCTGTTTCATTTTAATTACCAATGCATCTGAATTATTTTCTTTTGACAAATCAATCAATTCTAGAATATCTTCATTTAGAGAAATATAATTTTCCGAACTATCTTTTGCAATCATAATTTTTTGATGATACGTTGGTAAAGTTGTTGAAGCGTCTGTCAATAATTCTTCATATAATTTCTCTCCAGGTCTTAAGCCTACAACTTTAATTTTAATTTCCACTTCAGGAATAAAACCTGCAAGTTTTATCATTTTATGGGCTAAGTCTATAATTTTTACGGGGTCACCCATATCAAAAATAAAGATTTCACTTCCATTCCCCATTGTTCCTGCTTCCAATACCAATTGGCAAGCTTCTGGAATGGTCATAAAATATCTTATTATATCCGGATGCGTAATTGTAATTGGACCGCCTGCATTAATTTGCTTAGTAAACAAGGGTACAACCGAGCCATTAGAACCTAAAACATTTCCAAAACGAGTGGTAATAAATTTGGTAGATGATTCGCCCATTTGATCTAAATAAATAGACAAGGACTGCACGTATTTTTCCGCAATACGTTTACTTGCTCCCATAATATTACTAGGATTAACGGCTTTATCTGTAGAAATTAATACGAAACGTTCTACTTTATATTTTACCGCTAAATCTGCTAAATTTTTTGTACCTAATACATTTGTAAAAATGGCTTGATTTGGATTTTTTTCCATTAACGGCACATGTTTGTATGCTGCTGCATGAAATACAAATTCTGGGTTGTATTCTTGAAAAACAACATCTAACTGCTCTTTATTTCGCACATCTGCAATTACTGGAATTATTTCTAAATATACTTGATTTAACTCTAGTGACAACTGATGTAAAGGCGTTTCAGCTTGATCTAATAAAATTATTTTTGAAGGAGAAAAATAAATAATTTGCCTTACTATTTCACTTCCAATAGAACCTGCAGCACCAGTAATTAGCACTACTTTATTAGAAACTTTATTAGAAATATTTATGGTATCTAAAACAATTTCATCCCTATTCAATAAATCTTGAATTTCAAAAGATTTAATTTTTTTAGAAATATTTTTTTGTGAATTCCAATCTGCAATTACAGGAACAGTTAATAACTTAATATTGTTTTCTAAACATTCATCAACCAAAACTAATTGCTCACTTTTAGAAAAGACGTTATTTGAGATAATAAGCACTTTTGCATTTAAATCGGAAAGAATTGTTTTAATATTTTTATTGTGGTAATAAATTGGCAATCCTAAAATCTGTTTGGTAACATTTTTTTTAGAATTATCAGCAAAACCAACCAATTTATATCTTTTTGGGTATTCTGCATTTATGGCATTAGCTAACGAAATGGCATTCGAATCTGTACCATAAATAACAATATTCTCCAAATTATTCTGATTTCCAGCATCAAGATAAACTTGATACACCACTTTTACCACAATTCTAAAAAACAATAAAAAGATGAAGGAAAACAAAAATGTAAGCAACAAAGCGGGCATTAAAAATATTTTAGCGCCTGCTTTATAAAAATGAATATAATTTAAAGCTGATAATGCTAAAAACGAACTAAATGTTGATTTAAATAAGTTGTATCCATCATTTAAAGTAGAATGTCTTATAATTCCTGCATAGGTTTTAAACACAAAAAAGAAAAAAGACTGTGTGGCTAAAATGATTATCGTTCTACTTGTTAAATCAAGTGTATAGTAATATTTGAACGTTAATAGAGAAATTAAAAAATACGTTACAACATTAGCGAAAATGACAATAAAAATATCAATAGAAAAAATAATCCATCTTGGTAAATAACCAAAATGCAGCATCTTATCTTTTAAGAATACTTCTGAAAATATAGATTTATTAGATGTTTTATTGTTTTTCACTGTTAAAATTTGGGTTACAAATGTAATAAAAACCAATCAAACATTGTGATTTTATTAAGTAAAGAAATCATCAATTACATTTGAAATTCTTGCTCTGTCTGAATCGGTTAAATTAGAACCTGAAGGCAAACACAAACCCTTTTCAAATAAGCTTTCTGAAACTTTTTCACCATAATAAGGTGCATTCTCAAAAACGGGTTGTAAATGCATGGGTTTCCATAACGGTCTTGTTTCGATATTCTCGGCTTCGAAAGCTAATCTTAAAGCTTCTCTTTGCTCGAAAGATTTTAATAAAATGGCAGATAACCAATGATTCGAATAAAAATCAGAATTAGGTTCAGTTAATATTACTACATCATTAATCTTGGAAAAAATCTCGCTATAAAATTGATGATTCGCTCTTCTAAGATTAACATGTTTATCTAAAATTTCCATTTGTCCACGACCAATTCCAGCACAAATATTACTCATTCGGTAATTATAACCAATTTCTGAATGTTGGTAATGTGGTGCATTGTCTCTGGCTTGAGTAGATAAAAAAACCGCTTTGTCTTTTAATTCTTTCGTATGTGTTACCATTGCTCCACCACCAGAAGTGGTAATAATTTTATTTCCATTGAAAGACAAGACTGATATATCTCCAAAAGTACCACATTTTTGATTTTTGTACGAACTTCCTAAAGCTTCTGCGCTATCTTCTAAAATTGGAATTTCGTATTGATTGGCAATGGCTCTTATTTCATCCATTTTCGCTGGCATTCCGTATAAATGAACTGGTATAATAGCTTTTGGTTTTTTACCTTTTGAAATCCTATCTTTTATAGCTTCTTCTAAAGCAATTGGGCACATATTCCAAGTATCCATTTCGCTATCAATAAAAACGGGAGTCGCTCCTAAATAGGCAATTGGATTGGCTGAAGCCGAAAAAGTCATCGATTGACAAATCACTTCATCTCCAGGTTTTACATCTAACAAAATTAAACCTAAATGCAAAGCGGCAGTTCCAGAACTTAAAGCACCAACAAAAACATTTTGATTTAAATATTTTTCTAAATCAATTTCAAAATTATTCACATTCGGACCTAAAGGCGCAACCCAATTGGTATCAAACGCTTCATTAACATATTTTTGTTCGGTTCCACCCATATGTGGCGACGATAACCATATTTTTTCTTGTTGCATTACGAATGAAATTTTATAGGTTTAGCAGGAATTCCCACAGCTGTACAATTTTCTGGAAGAGATTTTGAAACCACTGCTCCTGCTCCAATTGTAGTGTTTTTTCCAACCGAAACTTGATTGATTATTTTCGCTCCAGTTCCAACATAAACGGCTTCTTCTAAAACAACTTCACCTGAAACATTTACTCCTGGCATTAACGAAACGAAATCTTCTAAAACAGTATCATGACCAATTGTACAAGCTAAATTTAGCGTTACATAATCTTTAATTGAAATGTTACACGTAATTATATTTCCTGCGCAAATGACAGTTCCTTTTCCAATTGAAACTTCGTCATTACCAATTAATACTGAAGGATGGATTAAGGTTTCAAAACTGATATTTTGATTTTCGACTAAACCCACAACATTCTTTTTATAAACTGGATTACCCAATGCTAATGCCACAGAAATCTCTTCAGAAACAGTATTCAAATCTGAAACTTTTCCTAAAACAGGAAAACCATTTATTAAAATCCCTTCTTCTTTTCCATCATCGTAATACCCGATGAAAGTATATTTTGGTGAAACAACATTGATTTGATCGATAAGCATTTTCACTTCTCTACCAAAACCGCCTGCTCCTATTATTGCAATTTTTTTCATATTTGGGGGGTTAATATGGTTAATATTGTCCTTGAAATGGTTCTATTGTGGCAGCGTCTTCTGCTGAAATCCCTTCGCTGATTAGTACTTTTTTAACCGTCAAGAAAAGGATTTTCAAATCTAACCAAAAAGAAACATTATTGACATAAAAAACGTCTAATTCAAATTTTTTATCCCAAGAAATAGCATTTCTTCCATTTACTTGAGCCCAGCCTGTAATTCCAGGTTTTACGTTATGCCTTTGGTTTTGAAACTCGTTATACAAATGTACGTAATCTGTTAGCAAAGGTCGTGGACCAATAATACTCATATCGCCTTTAATAACATTTATTAGTTGCGGAATCTCATCTAAAGATGTTTTTCGTACAAAACTTCCAACAGTAGTTAATCTTTCCGAATCGTGTAATAATTTTCCTGAAGCATCTTTTTTATCATTCATAGTTTTGAATTTGATAATTGAGAATACTTGGCATTTTTTTCCAGGACGACGTTGAATAAAAAACGGTTTTCCTTGATTCGCAAAAAACAACAAAACAGTAACCAATAGAAACACCGGCAATAAGATGATGAATCCTATTACGGCAAGTATAAAATCTAAAATTGGTTTTACTGTTTTTGAATACATATTACTTTTTACTTGGCTCTTTTAACTTTTTACTTTTTACTTGGCTCTTTTTACTTTTTACTTGGCTCTTTTTACTTGGCTCTTAACAACTTCATAACTATGTTTTGGCGTCACATGATTTACAAAATAGTGATACCCATTTTCTCCCATTTGTTTACAAAGTTGCGGATTTGAACGCAATAAATCAATTTTTTCTTTGATTAGATTCGGTTCGTTTGATGGAGCCCAAACCCCGGCTTTCACTTCATCTTGAATGATTGTTCCGTAATCTGTATTTACATCAATTGCTGCTAAAACAGGAATTTTTGCATTGAAATAACTTAACGATTTAGATGGAATATTCGGAATGGTGAAATTTTCGTGGAGAGAAATTAAACCACAATCGGCCACCGAAATAATATTTTGATAATCATCACGTGGTAATGAATTCTTAATTACAACGTTTTGAATGTTCTTCTCATTAATTAATTTTTCGATTTTCGCTTTCTCCGTTCCTTGTCCGACTATGAAAAATAACACTTTATCTTCTGGTTGAAACAATTCGGCTACAGCCAAAATATTTTCTAACTTTTGAGGCAAACCAATATTTCCACCGAAAATTATAACGAAGTTATCATCAAAATTATATTTTTTTCTTAAAGCAACTTTATCATCAGAAAACTGTGGAATTTCTTTTTGCCAATTCGGTAATAAATGTAATTTTTCGGTTTTTACTGTCGGATTATGTTTAATTACATAATCGATATTTCCTTGTGACATACAACCAATTTCATCAGCCACTTCGTATAATAAATGTTCTTTTTTTCGGAAGAAATTGTATAGCATTCCGCCTTTCTTCATCATACCTAAATCGACAGCATTTTGAGGAAAAATATCTCTTAAAATTAAATACAGTTTCGATTGATATTTCTTTTTTAACCAACTTGCTACATCAATCAAACTAATTGGTGGTGTTGGCATTATGATTAAATCTAAAGAATCCGACTTAAAATATTTTTTGATGGCTTTTTTATATTGATACGGCAAAAGCACATTTGCTATTCCTTTTTGAATTGGGTTTACGTTTAATAACGGAAGTGTTTTTACTCGGATAACATGAATTCCTTCTTCCTCATTTAAACCGACTTCATTTTCATTTACTGTTGGTGCCACCACAAAAACTTCATGACCTTGATCACGAAATTCTTCCATTAAATCGGTATATAAATTACTCGAATTTGGAATTTTCGGATAAGCCAGAGCTAAGAAAAGAATTTTACTGTTTGGTTTCACGAAATGTTTTTTATTTCACGCAGATTGAAAGGATTTATGGATTCTTTACTTTGTGCGTAATTTTGAATTTGAATTAATTTTACTCTAAAATGAAGAATTTATAATGATTTTACTTCATACTCAAAGCTGAACACTGCTAACTATTTTTTACTCCAAACCACTCGATTCACATAATCGGTATAACTCAAGATAATTCGAACCATTTTTACAGAAACATTTGGCATAGAATAATCGGCTACTGGGCGGAAATTTCTTTCTGCACCTGTTTTTTGCGTTTGTAATTGTACTAAACCTTGCATGATTCTTTCTGGCGAAAGTCCGACCATCATTACTGATGCTTCTTCCATAGCTTCTGGTCGTTCGTGTGCTTGACGAATATTTAAGGCTGGAAAATTCAATATTGAAGATTCTTCCGAAATCGTTCCGCTGTCTGATAAAACAGCAAAAGCATTCATTTGTAAGGCGTTGTAATCGTTGAAACCCATTGGTTTTAAAAACTGAACTTCTTCACGAACTTTTACATTTTCACTTTCAATTTTATTTCGAGTTCGAGGATGTGTACTTACAATAATAGGAAATTTATAGTGTGCTGCAATTTGATTCAAACTTTCAATTAAACCATTAAAATTATCAGGATTATTGATGTTTTCCTCACGATGTGAAGACACCAAAAAATATTTCCCTTTTTCTAATTTTAGAGTAGACAGAATTTCTGATGCTTGAATATTTGGTAAATAATGATTCAGAACTTCAAACATTGGCGAACCCGTTTTGATAATTCTATCCGCAGGTAAGCCTTCACGAAGTAAATATTCGCGGGCAATATCGCTATAAGTCAAATTTACATCGGAAATATGATCTACAATTTTACGATTCGTTTCTTCAGGAACTCTTTGATCAAAACAACGGTTTCCAGCTTCCATATGGAAAATAGGAATTTGACGTTTTTTAGCAGGAATCGCACACAAACAACTGTTCGTATCACCTAAAACTAAAAACGCATCTGGTTGAATTTCTTCTAAAAGCGGATCAATCTTAATTAGAATTTGTCCAACAGTTTCTGTTGCGGTTTTTCCAGCAGCATTTAAGAAATAATCGGGTTTACGAATACCTAAATCGTCAAAAAATATTTGATTTAATTCGTAATCGTAATTTTGACCTGTATGAACAAGTATATGTTCAATAGCTTCAGAATCATCTAATGCTGACATCACACGTGACAAACGAATAATTTCTGGACGAGTTCCTACTACAGTTATAAGTTTTAGTTTTTTCATTTTTATTATATTTCACGCAGATTAAAAGGATTTATGGATTCTTTACATTGTGCGTAATATTGTTTTTATTTTTATTTCACGCAGATTGAAAGGATTTATGGATTCTTCACTTTGTGCGTAATATTGTTTTTATTTTTATTTCACGCAGATTGAAAGGATTTATGGATTCTTCACTTTGTGCGGAATATTATTTTTATTTCACGCCGATTGAAAGGATTTATGAATTCTTTACTTTGTGAGTAATATTGTTTTTATTTTTATTTCACGCCGATTGAAAGGATTCATGGATTCTTTACTTTATCCGTAATTTATATTTTATTATTCAAAAAAATTATTTACTATTCTTTTGGTGTTCAAATTTATATTATCAGTATTGAAATTCACTAATATACCAATAGGAATTTCTGATAATTTTAAATAGGTTACAACTTGTTTATAATGAACTTTTGATATTTCCTCAACAGACTTAAGTTCAATTAACACGCTGTCTTCAACTAAAATATCAATTCTAAAAGCGACATCCAAAAGAACATCATCATAGTGAACCGCTAACTCAACTTGATTTTTAACTTTTAATCCAGCTTTACTTAATTCATAAAGCAACGCTGCTTCATAAACAGATTCAAATAATCCTGGTCCTAAATTATTATAAACATTAAAAATGCAACCTCTAATTTTATATGTGATATCGTTTTCTTCCATATTTTTCATTTTACACGTGGCTTATATAAATTTTGTCTTTACTAAATCTTAAAAATTACGCACAATAAAAAAAATCCTTTTTATCCTTTCAATCCGCGTGAAAATTAAATTTTAAACTTCTTCAAAATACGTATCTGCATCATTTGGATTGAAGAATTCGTTTATCCAAAAATTGGTATACAAAATATCATCACCAATATTTTTAATGTTATGTGTGTACCAAATTGGCATATCCACATAAGCAGGTTCGTCTCCATTTAATTCAAAATTTAAAACTTCATCCGTTCCAATTTTTCTCAATTGAATTAAAGCTTTTCCTTTGATCACTGCAAAACGTTCAATTTTTCTGGTGTGATAATGATTCCCTCTAGTTATTCCTGGTTTAGTTGTGGAAAAAGAAACTTGTCCGCCAACTTCTAATCGAATAATTTCAACAAAACTTCCTCTATCATCTGTATGTTGCATCAATTTTACTGGATAATGAGTGGCAATATCCATATAACATCTAAAAGTGTTGAATAAATTTAATTCGAAAACTGATGGTAAAGTCGGAATGCTTCCTTTATCTTGATATTCTGATTTATACTGTTGCAATATTGCTAAAATTTCAGAAACTTTCTTTTCAGAAGTATGTTGAATTTCTAGTTTTGATTGATGATTTTTTGTTCTAATTTGTGCGATAATTTCTTGAACCAATTCGCCAACGTAAATCAATTTTAAATCGCCATCCACATCAATTTTTGGTGTTTCATTATGAGAAACTTGATGACAAAATGTGGCGACAACCGAATTATAAAAAGGTTTTCCGAAAGGTCCGAAAACGTTTGGAATAATTAAACCTGTGAAAATTCCATGATTTTTCTCAGCCCAATTCGCAATTAATTCTCTACCTTCTTTTTTTGATTTTCCGTATAAATTATCACGTTCTTCCTGACTTGAAGAGGAAAGTAAAACATGCGGTTTTGAGTTTGTTCGTTCTAAAGCATTAACTAATTTCTGAACTAAATTTACATTAGTTTCATAAATTACATCTTGACTTTCATGACGATTCATAGCTGCTAAATGCACAATGACATCGCACTGAGAAACAAAATGATCTAATTCCTTATCATTCTCAAAAAAGTCACGTTTAAATTCTACACGTAAAAACTCATCAGGAAATAAACCTAATGTATAGTATAAATGTTTGCCAACGAAACCGTCTTGACCTGTAATACCAACTTTAATCATTATAAATCAAAATATTTATTGATTTCTTCTCCGTAGATATCTTTTCTGATTAAAGGCAATTTCAACAATAACTGTTTCATTTCCTCAACGTCCAAAATATCTGTATTATGAGAATGATATTCATCTAATTCGGTTAGTTTTATATCACCTTCTGAAAAATATTGTTCGTAATTTAAATCTCTGTTATCTGCTGGAATTCTGAAATAATTACCACAATCTTCCGCTTTCACCATATCTTCCCGATTGACTAAAGTTTCGAATAATTTTTCACCATGACGTGTACCAATAATTTTTATTTCTGTGTTAGAATTGTATAGTGAATTTAAAGCTTTTGCTAAAACTTCAATGGTACAAGCTGGAGATTTTTGCACGAATAAATCGCCTTGATTACCGTTTTCAAAAGCATACAGAACCAAATCTACCGCGTCTTCTAACGTCATCATAAAACGCGTCATATTTGGGTCGGTAATAGTAATTGGTTTACTAGCTTTAATTTGATCTATAAATAAAGGAATTACCGAACCACGAGAAGCCATTACATTTCCGTAACGAGTTCCACAAAAAATAGTTTTGCTATCGTCTAAGTTACGAGATTTGGCTACCATCACTTTTTCCATCATCGCTTTAGACATTCCCATCGCGTTGATTGGATAAGCGGCTTTATCAGTACTTAAAACTACTACTTTTTTGACTTCATATTTTTCAGCAATAGTTAGCACATTATCCGTTCCGATAATATTCGTTTTCACTGCTTCCATTGGAAAAAATTCACAAGAAGGCACTTGTTTTAATGCAGCTGCGTGAAAAATATAATCGACACCTTTTATGGCAGCATCAATACTATGCACATCACGAACATCACCAAGGTAAAATTTGACTTTATTGTTGTTGACTTTCTTTCGTAAATCATCTTGCTTTTTTTCATCACGACTTAAAATTCGGATTTCTTTAAAATGGTCGGTATGTAAAAACTGACTTAAAACAGCATTCCCAAAAGAACCTGTTCCGCCAGTGATTAATAATATTTTGTCTTTAATTTGCATCTTTTGATGTGATTATTTGTAAATATTTTTGAGCTCTAACTTTCGCCGTATCAAAGGTTTTAAGTTGTTCTAAGCCATTTTCAATAAGTTGTTTTTGTAAAGATTTATTCGAAGCTAAATCTACAATTTTATTAGCAATATCTTCCGCATCTGTCGCGTCAAAACAAGAAGCAGCGTTTCCGCAAATTCCTGTTGCAAACGACAAATCTGATGTTAATATTGGTTTTTGCATGAACATAGCTTCACAATACGATGCTGAAAAACATTCTAACAATGTGGGTAAAAATAAGAAATCGCATTGAGAATATAAGTTTGGACATTGTTTAATTGTCACTTTTCCTAAAAATTCTATATTATCATTTAAAGTATCTGATTCCAAAATTCCGAATTCGTTTTTATCAATGGTTAGAAAAAACTTGAATTGGAACTCAGGAAAATTCTCTTTTAAAACTGGAATTACTTTTTTAATTATTGCTAAGTTTTTATGTGGATAATTGGCAGATATAGTCAGTAATTTAATGGTTTCTTCCGATTCATTAATCACTATTTTTTTATCCCAAAGCGATTCGTTTTCAAAAATTTGATTGTAATAATTAGTAACCGTGAACACTTTTTGCGTTACTTTTTCTTGTAGAATTTTAGTTACATCAGCACTTTCTGTAATTAAACCTTCATTATTATTTCTAAAATCAAACATATGGAAAAACTCCATTGCTTTTAATTTTAACTTTTGAAAAAATGAAATCTGATTAAAATACGGAGAATCTTTATAAATATAATCTGGTTTAGCAAAACCGCAAATATGTTTGGCTTTTGGTTGCCAGTATGTGGGTCCGAAAATCGAAAAAACTACTTCTGGATTGTATTTATCTTCAATATCTGACAGAAATTTATCGTTACCATTTAAGGCTTTTAACGCAGATGGTTGTATCGAATAATGAAAAAATTTAAAGTTATCTGGAAATTCAGATTGGTTGATTTGATATTTTAAAAAATCGGATAAAACCACAATAAATTGGTGTTCCACATTATTTTTAATTTCATATAAAAACGAATGTGCGACTTGCAAACCTCCACCAACTTTTAAATTGGAACAATTAATTAGGATTGTCATTTTACTGGAATTGGTTTTTTAATAAAATATAAAATCATGATAGGCAGGTAATTTAAAAATGGAAATAAAATTAAAGAAATCATTCCATCTCTCCAAACTTGAAAAAGAACCATATTAAAAAGCAATAATAATAAGAAACCTTTGTGTTTAGCAGGTAAATTAGAATACGAATTATATAAAAAGGAATAAAAACGGCCAACCAATAACGAAATTAAAAATACGCCAATATATCTGAAATTGGCATAGGCTTCTCCACTTATTAATGAAATTTGTCCCATTTCACCAAAATCTCTACCAGTAATTGAAATGTCATGTTGCCATTGATTTAAAATGGGTTTTTCTGGCCATAAACTTCTAGGTACAAAAAAGAAAAAAATAGGTTCATAGGTTTTTCCATAAAATATTTTATCTTTTATATCAATGGCGCCAATCATTCCAGCACTTTGTTCAATAAATGACATATCACCAGATTCTCCTTCTGTAAATTCATCAAAAGAATCTTGTATCACTTCAGAAAAATTAATCTTTCCTGTTTCTTGATAAGCTTTTCCAACTTCTTTTAATGGAAAACTAAATAAGATAAAAACAAAACCTAAAATGTAATATTTAAAAGGCGGCATTTTTAGATTTATCGTTTTCAAATAATACATCAACACGAACAAAAGTGCTAAAATTACTCGAAATCTGTTTTCTCCTTGTAAAGAATAAAAGACAATTAATAGTCCAAAATAAATCAGATAATATTTTTTGAATCCTTTTTCGTATAACAAAACTATAGCTGAAATAATACCTAATCCAGTCATCATATTAGAAAATGTGGAATAATCTGCAGCTTCAACATCTCTATCAGCAATGGAACGATACGTTGCAATTCCTATTAAACCTACAATAAAAATGGCAATTAAATAATAATTAATTCGTTTGGGTTTGGCGTCTTTTATGTTGCTATATTTTTTTAATAATTGGTTTCCGTTCTTTTTAAACTTACTCACAAATAAATTGAAACCGATAAAGAAAGCCACTAATGAAATGTCTGCAATAAAAATGGCTTTATCAATTTCTTCTAAAGTTATATAAGTAGCATACCATTTATTTGAAATGATTTTTGTTCCAAAAAAGAAGATTTGAATTCCTTTAAATGTGACGAAGAAAACATGAATAAACAAATAGATTAAGCACGAATTTAGCATATTCAATTGCTTCTCTTTAACTAAATAGATTGAAAGAAGAAGTACAATAAATAGGTCTAAATAGATACTCATTTATATTTTTTGAAGTTGTTGAATGAAGTTAAATGCAACGTTTTCTATATCAAAATTTGTTTTTACATTTTCATACGAAAATATACCATTTTTTTGTTCCACAAAATTTTTGATACTATGAAACGCTTTTTCAAATGTATCAAAATTTATTCCATTCATAATCACGCCATTATTTCCAATTACAATTTCGTTGCAATTTCCTGCAAATTTGGTTGTTAAGATGGGTAATTTCGCAAAACTTGCTTCAATTAAAGTTAATGGATTTGGATCATTTTTGGTTAAAAGCAGAAAAACATCTGACGCAAATAATAATTCTCTGACCATTTCTTTAGATTGATTTCCTAGAAAATGAATAGTAGAATCTGATTGAGTTTTCTGAATTAATTCGTTTTTAAGAGCACCTTCGCCAACTAAAACCAAATGATAGTTTTCCTTATTTGAAAGTTTCTTCCAAAATTCCACAATTTCATTTATACCTTTTCTGTCTTCAATTTGAGCTACTTGAATGATTATTTTTGAATCAAATGGAATATTAAATTTTGATTTTATAGTATTTGAATGGACTTCATTCCAAGTATCAGGTTTTGTAAAAAAATCACCATCAACTGTGTTAGGTAAAATTACAATGGGTTTCTTGTTTAATCCTAATAATTCGAAAAGATAGCTTTTACTTCTTTCGTTGGGCACGGCGAAACCATCAAATTTATTTTGAATGAATTTTCTAATCATTGGAATAATTCCGCTTTTATGTAACATACTTCCATCATGTCCTTCGCTCCAAAATAGTTTCTTATACTTTTTATTGAAAAAAGAATTGAAAAGTAAACTAAATACAACCGTTGGCATATTCCAAGAACCTGCGTATAAAATATAATCTGGTTGAAATGCTGCAGTTTTTTTTATAACAGAAGGATTAAAATGTAAATGCAAACCTTTGATGTTTTTATGAAAACCATTTAGAATTTCATAATCGAATTGTTGTTCTTGTAAATTAATTTTCCAATGTCTATCTGGTTCACTTTTCGCACAATACAAAACCTTTAAATTGCCGCCAATTTTTCGCAACTGCGCTTGTAAAACATTAAAAAATGCAATACGATACGGTGTTGGAATATTTGTGACAATTAGTATTTTCATTAAGAAAGAGATTGAATATGCGTTACAAAATCGTTTCTGAATTTCTCCCAAGAATATACTTTCGCTTTTTCATAAGAGGCTTTTCCCATGGTTTGTGCGAAAGAAAAATCAGATTGCAATTTTTCTAAACTTTCTTTTATAGCTTGAATATCTCTAATTGGTGTTACAAAACCGTCAACTTCATTTTCAATAATATCAATTGCTGCAGTGTTTTCAGTAGCGATTACAGGAATTCCAGTTGCCATGGCTTCTAAAATCACTTGTCCGAAACCTTCTAAAATGGATGGTAAAACAAAACAATGCGCTTTATGTAATTCATCTTGAAGTTTTTCGTGTGGCACATCAATTACAACATGAATTGGGAAATTATAATTCTGAATTAGTGTTTCATCATAAATTCCTCTGGTAACAATGGTCAATTCCACGTTAATCATTTCGGCTAACGCATCTAACAAATAGGTAATTCCTTTTCGTTGATTTAAACTTCCGATAAAAATTACTTTAAAATTTTCTGATTGTTTTCTTTCCGAAAAAGTAAATTTACTAGTATCCACTCCGTATGGAATGACTTTAATTTTATCTTCAGAAATTCCTTTAAAAGTCAATGATTTTTTAGTTAATGAACTCGCACAAAGAAAATGAGTTGCCAATTTTACTTCTCTAGATAATACTTCTAATTCTAAATTTGACAAGGAAAATTCGTATTCTTGATTCAACGTTTTTGTTGCTTTTGGATTCAATTGCATTTCTTCAAGAAACAATTCTTTTACAAAATCGGCCTGTGGATGAAATTGAAATAAAATTTTTGGTTCCACCGAATTATTCAAAAAAGCGTGGTAAGCACAAGTGTTTACTGCAATAATTGGCACATTATTTTTTTGACTTAATGCTTTAGCTTTTTCGCCTAATACATACCCTTTTTTTAAATCGAATTTAATGTTTTTTGTAAAAGAAAATAAGATTTGATAAAACATTGCTCGTTTAGAAATTATCACCTTATTTGATGGCAAACCTGTTTTATATCTTTTATGTAAACTTGAAGTCAATCCGAAAAAATTAGCAAACGATAAAAACCATTTTTTATCTAATGGAAAATAAGCTTCCGTGACTAATGCAAATAATAAATCAGATTCTGCCAATGCTAACGCAACCTGATAATCATCACGTTTACCGGCATGAACTACTATATATTTTTTATTGGAATTATTCTGCATCTAGGTATCTTTTACCAATTTCTTTTGCTGGAACACCACCTACAATTACATGTTCATTTACATCTTTATTTACAACAGCACCAGCAGCAATTACAGCATGATCTTTTATTTCGACATGGCATAATACTATAGCATTTGCACCTATCCATACATGGTCTCCAATTATAGCTTTTTTTTGTTCTATTTTATCATAAAAATGTGGATGTGTAGAGATTTTATTTAAAGGATGTTCGTCTAAGCCAATTTTTACATCTGGAGCTAGGGAACAATATTCACCAATAATAGCATTATTTATATTCACGTTATAACCATAAGTAAAAACTCCAATTTTAGCATTTTCAGTAATGATTGAGTGCCCAGAAAAAACACAACCTTTAGCTATTTTTGCTTTTCTTGAAACATTACAAGAAAATGTTATTCTAACACCTTTCGCATTCCAAAATAAATAAGAAAGTACTCTTTCAAAAAAAAGCAATAAATCGGACACTATGGATTTTATTAATTTCATTTATTTTCTTTTAGCAACAATGTTTGAACCATATTGCTCTAAAATTTGATATCCTAAAAATTCAATTCTTGCTTTTAAAGCTTCAACTGAAATCAATTTATTTTCAATTATAATAGGATGCAATTCAATAATCAATAATGGAATAGCATTAAAAACAGCATTATCTTCACTTAGTACAAAATATTCGGCACCTTCAATATCAGAAACTAAAACAAATTCTGAAAAATTATATTTTTTAATCAATAAAGATAACGAAGTCATTTGATTAGATTCCGAAGTTGTTTTTGAAATTTTCCCCATGGTATTATCTTCACCAGGAATGAATTCGTAACCTGAAGCACCAATAATTTCATTAAAACAATTCGCATTTGTTATGTTATTAATTTTGAAATTATTTTCAATGATAGGAATAAATCGCTTATCCGCTTCAAAAGAATACAAAGTAGCTTTAGGATTGGCTTTGGCTAAAGTGGAAGAAACGACACCAATACTTGCACTTAATTCTACTATTGTTCCATCGTAATCTTTTAAATATTTAGAAATAAAACGTACTTCAGCACTTTCGTAGGTTTTAAAATATAAAGATGCCGCGATTCTTTTTCTAATTACAGGATTTGAAATATCAATTCTTAAATTATGAAAAGGAATTTTATTTGAGAATAAAATAGAAATTAGTTTTCCAGAAAAATCGTTAACTAGAATTTTAGCAACTAATAATTTAATTTTTAGAATCATCAATTATCGTTTTGTATGTTAAAAACAAAGTTAGACAATAAAGAATTGAATATATAGGATATGCTAAAATAATCATTTTTAATTCTGGGAAATTTGTAATAAAATAGTAGTTTGAAACAACGTAAATAAGAGTGAAAATGATTTCAAAAAATATCATAATCTTAGTTTTAGCTCGACTCAATAAAACCATCGACAATAACATTTTTGCGATTAAAAAAACATCGCCAAAAACTTGAAAAACTAGTATTTCATTTATTGGTAAAAACTTATTTGATAACACTAAAGGAATTATAAAACTCTTTAATAGTAATAAAAGTAAACCTGCAATAATTGTAACAGAACCAAAAACTTTAAGAGCAAAATTTAATTCACTTTTAACTTCTTGTGAATTTGTAACGCTACTAATTTTCGGAAAAAAATAAACGCCAATAGCGCTCGAAATTAGTAGTAAATACATACTTGAGATTCTGTTGGTTCCTTCCCAAATTCCGGCAGAATCAATTCCTAATTTATCAATAATTAGGTTTCTTACTAGGATTTGTGCAAAAGGAAAACAGAAGGCACTCACAATAACATATAAAGAAAAGTGAGATAGTTTTTTTACGATGGTTTTATCAACATGAAAAGCTATAGTTTCTCTCCATTGTACAGATTTGCTATAAAACAAACTTACAAAAAAGATGATTGTTTGCGTTAAAACATAAGCCAAAAGTGCGCCATCAATCCTATAGAAATAGACCAAAAAAACGGTTAGTAAAACACTAATTATACTAGCAAAAATATTTATAATTACATATTTTTTAAAATACTGCAATCCTGAAATTACGGATAAAATAAAATTATTAATTGCAATAAAAGGCGTTCCAATGGCGATAAAATAAAGCAACCATTTGTATTTTAAATCGTTAAAAACGAAAAGAGTCAATTGATTTTGGAAAAGAAAAAATCCAATTAAAACCACAACTGAAAACAGTAAATTGATGGTAAAAGAAGTATCAATTACTTTTTTAAGTTGTGGTTTATCGTCTTTGAATTCACCGGTTAGTTTTACAATTCCTGTTCCTGTTGCTGCAGTAGAAACTTGTATTAAAATTGTAATAAAATTAGTTAACTGACCTAGCATGGCTACACCGGCTGGACCAGTAAAAACAGCCAAAACTTTTGCAGAAATAAAGGTTGCTACAATTTTTATAAAGGTAGAAATTGAAGTAAATGAAGAAACTTTTATCAACTGTGAATTGAGCAGGAATTTAATTTTTGCTTTCAATAGATTTGGGATGTATTAAAATTAAAAATCTATAATCTTCCGTCAACTTCAGCTGTAAGGAAACCTTTTACATCATAAACAACATTATTACTTTTTGTTAATGAACTGATATCAAGATCGTTAAAAACGTCATGAGAAACGCCTAAAATTACGGCATCAAATTGAGATACTGGTAACGTTTTAGTTGTAACAATTCCGTATTCATGAAGTACTTCTTCAGGTTTTGCCCAAGGATCGTAAATGGTGATATTTATTCCGTATTCTTTTAAAGCGTGAACGATATCTACAATTTTTGTGTTTCGTACATCTGGACAATTTTCTTTGAAAGTAACTCCTAAAAGCAATAATTCTGCTTTATGCAAAACGATTTCTTTTTTAATCATTAGTTTCACAACTTCAGACGCAACATATTCGCCCATACTATCATTCATACGACGACCCGCTAAAATAATTTCTGGATGATAACCCGCTTCCATTGCTTTTTGAGCCAAATAATAAGGATCAACACCAATACAATGTCCGCCTACTAAACCAGGTTTAAAAGGAAGGAAATTCCATTTTGTACCAGCAGCTTCTAACACATCTTGTGTATTAATATCTAGAATATTGAATATTTTTGCTAATTCATTTACGAATGCAATATTAATATCACGTTGTGAATTTTCTATAACTTTTGCTGCTTCCGCAACTTTAATTGTTGGAGCTAAATGCGTTCCGGCAGTAATTACACTATTGTATAAAGCATCAACTTTTTTTCCAATTTCTGGAGTGGAACCTGCGGTAACTTTTAGAATTTTATCTACAGTATGTTCTTTATCTCCTGGATTGATTCTTTCTGGAGAATAACCTGCAAAAAAATCAACATTAAATTTAAATCCTGATAATTTTTCTAAAACGGGTACACATTCTTCTTCTGTTACACCTGGATAAACAGTTGATTCGTAAATCACAATATCTCCTTTTTTTAAGACTTTCGCAACAGTTTCACTCGCTTTATAAAGTGGAGTTAAATCGGGTTTATTGTGTTTATCAACTGGAGTTGGAACCGTCACGATATAATAATTACAATCGGCTATGTCTTCTAATTTATTTGAACAATGTAAATAATTAGTCGTCAATTGTGAATTATGCTTTTTTAAAACCGATTTCAATAAATCTTCTTCAACTTCTAACGTTAAATCGATTCCGTTGTTTAATTCGGAAATTCTTTGTTCATTAATATCAAAACCAATTACAGGATACTTCGTGGCAAATAATCTTGCTAACGGAAGTCCAACATATCCTAAACCAAGTATGGCAAGGCGAATTGGTGATTGGGTGATTTGATGATTTGGCGACATTAAATACTCCATTTTTCGGGTTCAACAATCATTTTTACTAACATTCCTAATACCATATCGTATTGTTTATAAATCTCATTATAGAATTCATTATCTACATATTCACATTCTAATGCAAAATCTAACCAAACTTGAGTTTCGGCAGCTTCTGCTTCACAATCAGATAATTTAGACACAAAATTCTTTGGATATCTTCTTTTTCTAAATGCTTCTGCTAAATTAGCGCAAACGGAGCGAGAACTTCTTCGAACTTGATCTGTCAATGAATATTTTTCTTCAACAGGAAAACTTTTCGAAACTTTATAAATTTTCATACTTAACTCAAAAGCCAATTGAAAAACTCTTAAATCTTTATGCGTACTAATTTTTGCCATTCTTTTATCAATTTTTCAATCTCAAAATCTCTTTTTCAAAGTCTCCTCTTCCCAAAGTCTCCACTTCTCAAAATCTCCCTTTCTCAAAATCTCCACTTCTCAAACTCTCCACTTCTCAAACTCTCCCCTTCTCAAACTCTCCCCTTCTCAAAGTCTCCCCTTCTCAAAGTCTCCCCTTCACAAAGTCTCCCCTTCACAAAATCTCCCTTTCTCAAAATCTCCCCTTCTCAAACTCTCCTCTTCTCAAAGTCTCCCCTTCTCAAAGTCTCAAATCTAACTCCCAATTGCTTGGTAAATAAATCCAATTTTTTCTAATTCAGCTTTGTTCAATAAGTTTCTACCATCAAAAACGAATGCTGGTTTTAACATATTGTCATATATTTTTTGCCAATCGTAAGTTTTAAACTCATCCCATTCTGTTAAAACGGCAATAGCATGTGCATTTTCACAAGCTTTGTAGCCATTATCTTCAATAGAAATATATTTTTTATTCTCAGCATCAGAGCGAGTTTCTAAATAATTTAAATCGAAATGAATTTGATCTGCTTCTACTTTCGGATCGAAAACAGCAATATTTGCTTGCTCGCTAATTAAATCATTGGCAACATAAATCGCGGCTGATTCACGAGTATCATTAGTGTCTTTTTTGAAAGCCCAACCTAAGAAAGCAATTTTTTTACCTGAAACGGTATTATATAAAGTACTTATAATATTTTTTGAGAAACGACGTTTTTGGTGGTCGTTCATAATAATTACTTGTTCCCAATAGTCGGCCACTTCGTTTAATCCGTAAGATTTTGCGATGTATACTAAATTTAAAATATCTTTTTGGAAACAAGAACCTCCAAAACCAACAGATGATTTTAAGAATTTTGAACCAATTCTACTATCTAAACCAATTGCTTTTGCCACTTCATTTACATCAGCACCTGTTTTTTCGCACAATTCGCTCATCGCATTGATTGAAGAAACACGCTGAGCTAAGAAAGCGTTTGCCGTTAATTTTGATAATTCTGAAGACCAAACATTAGTGGTTAAAATATTATCTCTGTTTACCCAATTGGCATACACCTCAACTAATTTATTGATGGCTACTTGTCCTTCTGGAGTAGTGTCGCCACCAATAAGCACTCTATCTGGAGCAAATAAATCTTCAATTGCTGTTCCTTCTGCTAAGAATTCTGGGTTAGATAAGATTTGAAAATTTACACCGTTTCCTGTATGATCTAAAATATCTTTAATTGCTTGAGCTGTTCTAACTGGTAAAGTAGATTTTTCAATAACAATCTTATCTGTTTTAGCTACACGAGCAATTTGTCTGGCACATAATTCGATATATTTCAAATCAGCAGCCATACCTTTTCCAACACCATATGTTTTTGTTGGTGTATTTACAGAAATGAAAATCGCATCAGCTTCGTCAATTGCTTTATCTACTTCAGTTGAAAAGAATAAATTTCTTCCTCTCGCTTCACCAACAACTGCGTCTAAACCTGGTTCATAAATAGGTAATAAACTTAAATCTTCATTATTCCAAGCGTTTATTCTATCTTGATTTAAATCGACAACTGTAACTTTAATATGTGGACATTTTTGAGCAATTACTGCCATTGTAGGTCCACCTACATATCCTGCGCCTATGCAACAAATATTTTTAATCATTTTATTCTTTTTTTAAATTTTTCCAATACCAATCAATTGATTCTTTCAATCCATCTTTAATAGAATATTTCGGATTATAGCCTAATAATTCTTTCGCTTTATCAATACTTGCTAAAGAATGAGGAATGTCTCCTCCTCTATTTGGGCCGTAAATACAAGAAACATTTTCAATCTCAGAATCGTATGGTAGTAGAAATTCTTTTATATATTTTATTAATTCGTTTAAAGTTGTTCTTTCTCCAAAAGCGGTATTATAAACTTGGTTTATCGCTTCTGAATTTTGAGCCTGCAAAGCTAATTCATTCATTTGAATTACATTGTCTATATAGGTAAAATCTCTAGAATAATTCCCATCACCATTAATTATTGGACTTTCGTGATTTATAAATAATGAAATAAATTTCGGGATTACAGCCGCATAAGCTCCATTTGGCGTTTGATGACGTCCGAAAACATTAAAATATCTTAATCCGATAGTTTCTATTCCGTATGTTTTACTAAAAACATCGGCGTATAATTCGTTTACATATTTAGTGATTGCATATGGCGACAAAGGCTTCCCAATAACATCTTCCACTTTAGGTAATGCTTCAGAATCACCATAAGTTGACGAACTTGCGGCATAAACAAAACGTTTTATATTCGCTTCTTTGGATGCTTGTAACATATTTAAAAAACCCGAAACATTGACTTCATTTGAAGTAATTGGATCATTAATAGAACGAGGCACACTTCCTAAAGCCGCTTGATGCAAAACATAATCTGCTTTTTCAACTGCTTTTTTACAAGTTTCAAAATCTCTAATATCACCTTCAATTAAAGTAAAATTTGGATTATTTAAAAACCCATCAATATTATGCTTAAATCCTGTTGAAAAATTATCCAAACAAACAATTTGGTTATTATTTTTCAAAAAGTACTCGCACAAGTTAGAGCCTATAAATCCGGCTCCACCAGTAATAACTATTTTTTTATTTTGAATTGAATTTTGCATTTAGATTATGAATTTTTCTTTTTAGAGAAATTAAGCATATCTAAAAATTTTTCTTTTCTTGTTTTTGGCTTTTTTTCTTCTTCATAATACGCTCCATAACCATAACCGTATGCTCCATAACCATACCCGTAACCATACCCGTAACCATATTTGGCTTTATTTTGGAAACCATTGAAAATAATACTCACATTTTTCAACTCACCACGTACGTGTTTTTCATTAACTACTGAAAGCATTCCGCGTTTTGTATAAGCTTGTCTGACCACATATAAAGTAGCATCAGCAAAATGAGATAATTCTAATGCGTCTGAAACCAGACCAACTGGAGGTGTATCTAAAATAATGTAATCATATTTTGTTTTTAAATCGTCGATTAATTCTCCCATGGCATCACTCATTAATAATTCTGAAGGATTTGGAGGAATTGGTCCAGAGGTAATAATATCTAAATTTGGAATGTGCGATTTATATACGATTTCATCGACTGTTTTTTGCCCAACTAAATAATTTACTACTCCTAAATTATTATCTACTTTGAAATCTCCAAAGATTTTAGGTTTTCTTAAATCTAAACCTACAATTACCGTTTTCTTTTCGCTTAACGCAAAAACAGTTGCTAAATTTATAGAACAAAATGATTTACCTTCTCCAGAAATTGACGAAGTTAGCATTAAGATTTTAGTTCCTTCAACATTATGTTTCTTGGACAAAAACTGTAGTGAGGATCGAATTGCCCTAAAAGATTCTGCTAATGGTGATTTTGGTTTTTCGAATACTGATAAGTTATTTTCGGTATTTTTCTTACCAATAACTCCGATAATAGGAATTTTTGTTAATTGTAAAATTTCTTGAGTTGTATTGATATTTGTGTCAGATAACGCAATAATTAAAACATATAAAAACGGCAAAAAGAAACCAACAATTATGGCTAAAACATAATTTATAGAACGTTTTGGACCTCTGAAACCACCACCAACATCTTTTGCAGAATCGATAAATTCGATATCAGAAACACTTGCTGCTTTTACAATATCAGCTTCACTTCTTTTTTCTAAAAATGTACTATAAATTTTTTCCTTTAAATCGTACTTTCTAGAAATATTAATATAATCTTGCTCTTTTTCAGGTAATTGACTTATTGACCCTTCTGCTTTGTTTATTTTTCCGTTGATAATTCTTAAGTCAACAGATAAAGCATTTTTTGAACTTTCAATATTATTTAAAAGTACTTTTTTTATCGATTCCATTTGAGAATCTAATTCTTTATATAAATTTTGATTCTTAACCGTAAATGTTTTTTCTGCTCTTTCAATAGACAACTGAATTAATCTTGAAACATTTGAAATTACATTAGGATCTTCAATTCCAGCAACTGCAGGTGCTGGTAATTTAGAATAATCTGTATTTTTTTCTAAATAGCTTTTAAGAAAATTATAAAAGGCTAATTTTCGTTTAACATTATCTTGCTCCAAATCTAAACTTGAAATTTCATCTGAAAGTTTAACGCCACCGCCTTCTAATTCATAGACATTTGTGCTTTTTCTAAAATTCTTTAAATCGGATTCTGTATTTTTAAGCTGTCCTTCAATTACATTTAGAGTACTATCAATAAATCGGATTGTGTTTACTGCAAAAAGGTTTTTACTTTGTAATTCGTTTTCTCTTAATATATCGACTGTAGAATTTAAATACTCCACTAAACGCGCTTTATTAGAACCTTGCATATCCAATATAATAACAGAAAGTGCTTTCACATCTGTATTTACACCTATTCCTCTATAAGCGCCTACAGCTCCATTAAAATCAATAAATTGAATAAAAATATCTTCATTAAGATTTAGAGGTTTTGAAGAATCTAAAGTAATTTGCCCATTAAAAAAAGGAAGATTAATTTCTTGGTTAAATTTAAATTTACTTAAAAATTTTTTGCCAGGTGTTTTTACAACGCTTGTTGAATAATCACTATAATGGTACAACATGACTTCTTTAGCTTCACCAAAATCAACTTCAAATTCAAACTCTGTATTTGAAACTGGTTTAATTCTAATATGCGTATTGGCTAATTGACCTCTTTGTTTATTTATTACTGCCTTAAATGGAATGGATCCATAAGCATCTGAATAAAAATAATCTCCTTTTCTTAAGTAATTAATATAATATTGTAATTTATCAACAACTTTTTCATTGTGCGTTCTAGAGCGTAAGGTTGTGATTACTGTCTGTACCTTATCTGAAGTTCCACCCCAATTGAAAGTTAAACTAGTATTATTAGAAAACATAGGATTACTATCATCTTTTACAACAATTGAAGCATCCATTCCGAAAATACTTTCTTTTCTAATATTTACATGATATGCCCAATACATTGCAATTGACATAGAAAGCAAAAATATTTTCCAATGTCCAAGCAATTTTACTAAAAATGCTTTTACATCAAAACTTGCTCCTTCACTTATTAATTTTATATCTTTAGTATCGAACATAGTATGCTTTTATAAACTTTTTACTAATAAGTAAGTTGTTGTTATTATTCCAAACAAAGAAATTACGGTTGTTAAGGTTTGTAAACCATTTAACCCTAATCCTGTGCTTTTTTGTTTTAATGGCTTCACGTAAATATAATCGTTCGGCTTTAAATAAAAATATGGTGAATTTATCACTTTAGCATCTGTTAAATCTAATGTTTCAGACTGATAACCAGTAGGAATTTTTCTCATTACTACAACATCTTTCTTATTTCCAGTAATTGGGATATCTCCAGAATTTGCAATAGCTTCTAAAATATTTAATTTATCCTGATATACTGTTTTAGTACCAGTACTTCCAATTTCCCCATTAATTGTGTATCTAATTCCTGCTAATTTTACATTAACAAAAAGATTTGAAGCAGGAGTAAAATATTCTTCTAATAACTTTTTTTCTAACAACTTACCAACTTCATCTACTGTTTGACCTTGTACATTAACCAAACCAATTACAGGAATTCTAATATTTCCAAAACCATCAATTTGATATCCGTCAAAGTATAATTGATCTTGATTAACTATTCCTGATGTATTATTTCCAGTTTTACTAAAAACCTCAACATCTTTATTATTATTCGATTTTATTTCTACAGAAAGAATATCGTCAACCTGAAGTCGATAAGGCTTGTAAGCATCTGCATTAATCTCAATATCAGCCACTCTATCTTTATTTTTCTCTAAATAAAGCGTGTCTTTAAAAGGTACACAAGAGGTTAATAATAGTGAAATGGTAATTATATTTAATATTCGTTTAAAAAACTTCATAGCATTATTTTAGATTTTACAAATATACTTTTTCCTTGTTAATTTAAAAGAATTACATTGATTTAATTGAGGATTCGAAAGGAATTCTGTGTAATAAGCTCCTTCCTAGTGTCACTTCATCTGCATATTCCAATTCATCACCTACGGAAATACCTCTAGCAATAGCGGAAACACTAATATTAAACTCTTTTATTTGCTTAAATATGTAAAAATTTGTGGTATCACCTTCCATTGTAGAACTTAATGCAAAAATAATTTCAGAAACCTTTTGTGCCTTCACTTTTTCTACTAATGTGTTTATATTTAATTGACTTGGAGAAACACCTTCAATTGGCGAAATTTTCCCACCTAAAACGTGATAAATTCCTTTATACATTCTAGTGTTTTCAATCGCCATAACGTCTCTAACATCTTCCACCACACAAACAATTGAATGATCACGAGTGGCATTATTACAAATTTCGCAAATAGCATTATCTGAAATATTATGACAACTTTGACAATAAATTATTTCGTTTCGCATTTTAGTTAATGCTTCCGTTAGCAATAGAGTTTGCTCACTTGGTTGTTTTAATAAATGCAAAACTAAACGCATAGCAGTTCGTTTACCAATTCCTGGTAACATTGCCACTTCATTAACCGCGTTTTCTAATAATTTTGATGAGAATTCCATTTTGCAAATATATTAAAAAGTAAAAACCTATTCACATTTCTGCAAATAGGTTTATTACTAATTCTATTTCGTTTTATTCGTTAACTTTAGCAGAAATAATGGCTCTTTTAGCTTCTTTACCAAATTTTTCTTTTACTGATGGTTCGTACATTGATGTTACAACAATACATTTGTTTTCATCTGAATGCTTTACTAATACTTCCATAAAAATTTCTTTATCATTTTCTACAGTAATATTACCCGAATAAAAAAAAACTTTTTTACCCGCATTATCAAATTCTCCTGTTTTTAAATTTTTAATACCTTCTGAAGGATCTTTTTTCATTTCAGCAATTAGTTCTGAATACTTTTTTGGGACAATCATACCAATTAAAGCCGCTTTTGGTTCATTTGAAAAATAGGCATTTCCTTCGTTTTCAGGATAAATAGATTTATTGAAATCCATATCAATTACAACTTCTGGAGCAATTTCTTCACTACCTTCTCCATCTTGAGCAACAGTAGTAAGCGACACCATAAATAATGCTAAAAAGTAAAACAACTTCTTTGTAAGTATATTTTTCATCCTTAAATAAATTAATTTTTTCAAATGTAAACAAATATGCTTTGAATTTGCATTATTCTGCTATTTTTGTAAAAAAAACTTATGCAGCCAATTACTATACTTTTATTTTTCTTATCGTACTTTATTGTTTTGTTCGGAATTTCGTATTTCATGAATAAAAAATCTGGAAGCAGTAACGATACTTTTTTTAAAGCGAATAGTAAATCACCTTGGTATTTGGTAGCATTTGGAATGATTGGAACCGCGCTTTCAGGTGTAACTTTTATTTCCGTACCTGGCGCAGTTGAAGCCAATCAATTTGCTTATTTTCAATTTATTCTAGGAAATGCAATTGGTTTTGTAATTGTCGCAACCGTATTATTGCCTTTATATTACAGACTAAACTTGACTTCAATTTACACCTATATTGAACAACGATTAGGTTATTTTAGTTATAAAACCGCTTCTTTTATTTTCTTATTGAGTAGAACAATTGGTTCAGCTTTCCGTTTATATTTGGTGGTTTTAGTTTTGCAACACTTTGTTTTCGATAAGTTTGGAATTCCTTTTTCTGCAACGGTTTTAATTAGCTTAGGATTAATTTTTGCTTACACTTATAAAGGTGGATTAAAAACCATTATTATCACCGATACTTTACAAACCGTATTTTTAGTTAGTTCGGTTTTCTTCACGATTTATTTTGTTTGTGATAGTTTAGATTTTGGTTTAAGTGAAGCGATTACACAAATTGACAACTCAAAATATTCTAAAATTTTCTTTTTTGAAGATTTCATTGGTTCGGGACAACATTTTGTAAAACAAATTTTAGGTGGGATTTTCGTAACTATTGCTATGGTTGGTTTAGACCAAGATTTGATGCAGAAAAATTTGAGCTGTAAAAACATCAAAGAAGCGCAGAAAAACATGTTTACTTTTACAGGAATTTTTGTGGTAATCAATTTATTTTTCTTGAGTGTTGGTGCCCTTTTATATTTATATGCAGCAAAAAACAACATTCCAGTTCCTATGTTAGATGGAGCTGTTAGAACCGATTTATTATTTCCTGAAATTGCTTTCAATCATTTTGCTTTAGTTCCAGCGGTTGTTTTTTTATTAGGATTAACAGCGGCAACTTTCGCAACAACTGATTCGGCTTTAACTGCTTTAACGACATCTTTTTGTATTGATTTCTTAGGAATGGAGAAAAAGGAAGAAACGAAAAACACGGTTAAAACAAGACATTTAGTTCACATTGGTTTTTCTTTGGCCATATTCGTCGTGATTCTGATATTTAATTCGTTAACCAATCAATCAGTTGTAAAACTGATTTTCAAAGTTGCGTCGTATACTTACGGACCTTTATTAGGATTATTTGCTTTTGGAATTTTGGTTAAACATCGTTCCGTAAAAGATAAATTGGTTCCTTTTATTTGTCTGCTATCACCAGCAATTACCTATTTAATTAGTATGAATTCTGGAATTGATGCAGAAGCTCCAAAACTAATTCCATACGCTTTTGCGGAAGAATTAATTATCGTAAACGGATTGATAACTTTTATAGGATTGTTTTTAATCAGTAAAAAAGAACAAACAATTTAAATTTTTTATCTAAATAAACTTCTCACAAGTTGAAAGTACAAATATTACAAATTGATAAACTTCAAACTGAAAGACTAATTCTTATCCCGTTTACAACACAAATTTGCAAAAATCTGATTCATAACAATTTTACGGATTTGCAAACTATCGGTTTAAAAAAAGGAAAAAGCTGGCCTGATGAGGATGTTTTAGAAACGTTACCAAAAATACTTACTAATTTATCTTTAGTTGAAGCACCAACAGGTTTTGAATCGTGGATGATTATCAAAAAGGACACCTTAGAAATAATTGGAGACCTTGGATTTAAAGGGTTTAATTACGAAAAAGAAAATATTGATATTGGTTATGGCGTTATAAAAGAAGAAAGAGGAAATGGCTATGCAGAAGAAGCCACAAAAACACTTATAAAATGGGCTTTTACCCAAGATATCGTTAAAGAAATAACGGCTCGCTGCTTGATTGACAATACAAGTTCTATCAAACTACTAAAAAAACTAAATTTCGAGATAACTAAAAATGACAATGAAATGATGCATTGGTCATTACAAAAAGATCAATAAATTTAATACTGATTCGTAGCTAACAAAACCAACGTACAAGCGACTTCAAAATCAATGTTATTTTTCTTTAAAATTTCGTAAAATTCTGGATTTTCAGTTCCTGGATTGAAAACGACACGTCTTGGTTTTAACGAAATAATATAATCATAATATTCCTGTTGGTTTTTCGGATTAAGATATAAGGTAACCGTATCAATTCCGCTAAAAGGAACTTTTGTCGTTTCAATTTTCACATCTAAAGCCATACCTTCTTTTGTTCCAATAGCTACAACTTGATGACTTTTATCAATTAAACTATGAATCGCTTTATAAGCATATCTTTCTTTGTTGGTGGTTGCGCCTAATACTAAAGTTTTCATATTGCAAGATTTTATTTTTATCTAAATTACTAAATGTTTTTTAATTTACATTTAAATAATTCTATTTTAAATTCTATCTTTGGTTAACAAGATATATTTGCAAAAAAACTATGGACATTTTTATTTATTTATTTGTTGCTTTATTTTCCGTTTTAAATCCAATTGGAACTGTTCCAATATTTGTAGGATTAACGCAAGGCTACACTTCTTCTGAACGCTCAAAAACTTCACTTGTTACTTCTATCAATGTCTTTATTATTTTAATAATATCTTTTTTTGTGGGTCAATACGTTTTATCCTTTTTCGGAATAACGATTACTGCGTTACGAATTGCGGGTGGAATTATCATTGCGAGTTCAGGTTTCTCCTTATTAAATGGAAATTTCAGCAAGAATAAAGGGATCAATAAAAAAGTACAAAAAGAAGCTGAAGCCCGTCAACATATTGCCTTAACACCTTTAGCTATGCCAATGTTAGCTGGTCCGGGTTCCATATCGCTATTAATTGCTTATTATCAAGAGTTAAGCGAATCAGGCGATGCAATTACATCAACGGAAATCTTATTTTCTTGTTTAGCTATTTTAGCAGTCGCAGCATTAATTTATATCGTTTTAAGAAGTGCACACTATTTAGCTAAGATTTTAGGTTCATCAGGAATCGTGGCAATTTCAAGAATCATTGGTTTCTTAACAATTGCAATTGGTATTCAATACATTATTAGTGCTACTTTAAGTATAATTAGAGGAATTTAATCGCACAATTTCAACACAACCTTTTTCAATTTTAACTTTTGTTTTACCCTAATAAAGTTTAAAATATCGTATCTTCATAGAAATAATTCTATATGAAGATTTTACTAACTGGTGCCAATGGTTATGTTTCTAGACGATTATTACCTGAACTTTTACTTTTAGGTCATGATGTAGTATGCGCGGTTAGAGACAAAAACCGATTAGGAATTGACGACGAAATGTTGCAAAAAATTTCCATTTGGGAAGTTGATTTCACAAAACCTTATGAAGAAACAGCTATCTTAAACGGTGTAGATATCGCCTATTATATGATTCACTCTATGTCGACATCAATCGGAGACTTCGATGAATTAGAAAAAACTTCAGCTAAAAATTTCAATAAATATTTAGATAATTCCACTATCAAACAAGTGATTTATTTGAGCGGAATTGTGAATAATAATTCCCTTTCAAAACATTTACAATCTCGTTTAAATGTAGAACAAATTTTATTTTCTGGAAGGTATAATTTAACGGTTTTACGAGCTGGAATTATTGTAGGTTCTGGAAGTTCTTCTTTTGAAATTATTAGAGATTTATGTGAGAAATTACCAATTATGATCGCACCAAAATGGGTTTTAACTCGAACACATCCTATTGCGATTAGAGATGTTTTAAAATATTTAATAGGCGTTATTGAAAACCCGAAAACGTATAATAAATCTTTTGATGTTGCCGGACCAAACATTCTGACCTACAAACAATTGATGGAACAATATGCAGAAGTTAGAAACTTGAATTTAAAAGTTTATAATTTTCCATTAATGACTCCGAGATTGTCCTCATATTGGTTATTTTTTGTGACCTCAACTTCTTATTATTTAGCGGTGAATTTAATCAACAGTTTGAAAGTAGAAGTGATTGCAAAAGATTCAGAAATAAAAAAAATCATTCCGTTTGAAGGGACAACCTACAAAGAAGCGATACGATTAGCGTTTGATAAAATTGAACAAAATTCTGTAATTTCGAGTTGGAAAGACAGTTTAACTAGCAGTCGATTGAATCAACCTCTTTCTAATTATATACAAATTCCAAAATATGGTTGCTTTAAAGATAAAAAGAGAATCAAAATTACCAATACAGAACAAACTTTAGAAAACATTTGGTCTATTGGAGGCCATCGAGGTTGGTATTATGCGACTTGGATTTGGAACATTAGAGGAATTTTAGATAAAGCTTTTGGCGGAATTGGTATTCGTAGAGGAAGAACACATCCAACTCAATTAGACAATGGTGATGCTTTAGATTTTTGGCGTGTATTATTAGCTGATAAAGAAAATAAACGTTTGTTATTATTTGCAGAAATGAAAGTTCCAGGCGAAGCTTGGCTAGAATTTAGAATTGACAAAACCAACACCTTACATCAAACGGCAACTTTCAGACCACATGGTATTTGGGGCAGATTATATTGGTATGCGATGTTACCTTTTCATTATTTTATTTTCGATGGGATGATAAAAAACATAAACAAGTTTAAAACCACATCTAAATAAAAAATCCCGATTTCTTACTTGAAATCGGGGTTTTCTTATCTATTAATTGGTTATTCTACTTTCGGTAAGAAAACTTCAGCCATCATACAACGAGCGCTTCCGCCTCCACAAGCTTCAATAGTATCTAAATTGACGTGTAAAATTTCGCAGTGTTTTTCAATTTTATCAATTTGAGTTTTTGTTAAACTTTTAAAAGCAGCATCACTCATGATTAAGTAACGTTTATCTTCCTTACCTCGAACTTGTAACATGTTTCCAGCGAAGTTGTTTACTTGTTCTTCCGTGATTAAAATAATTTCTTTTCCGTCTGCTTTTAGGTTTTCCAAAACCATTTTGCGTTCTTTTTTATCGTCAATACTATCTGCGCAAATTATAGCAAAAGTTTCTGCAACACTCATCATTACATTAGTATGATATATCGCTTTTCTTTCACCATTTACAGTTTGGAATGCTTCGAAAATAATTGGCGACATGTCAAAATCTTCACAAAACTCAATGAATAATTCTTCATCAGCTCTTGGAGAAAGTGCGCAATAGGCTTTATTGAATTCTCTATCTAAAATTAAACTTCCAGTCCCTTCTAAATACACATTATCTTCTTCTGCAGAAGTATAATCCATAATTTCAGTGATTTCAAAACCTTTATCTTCCAAAACATCTAAGATATCTTCACGACGTTCTAATCTTCTGTTTTCGGCAAACATTGGATATAAAGCAACATCACCAGTCTCGTGAAATGAAATCCAATTGTTTGGAAAAATACTATCTGGAGTATCTGGTTCTTTTTTATCCTGAATCACAACTACGTTTACACCAACGCTTTTTAGTTTTTCAACATAAGCATCAAATTCTTGAATCGCTTTAAAGTTTACTGTTTCTGGATTCCCATGTTCTAAAACTTTTTGGTAATAGTTGTTCACAGCTGTTTGTTCGTTCATGCGAAATGACACAGGACGAATCATTAATACGGTGTTGGTAGTTTGTCTCATTTTTTTATTTGTTAAGAATCAGAAAATTCATATTTAAAAGCGTATTTTTTTAATTAAAATTAATCATTTAAAGTATTAATTACAGACTCGACTAAATTCATCGTTACTTCTGCCATTTTATTGACTTTCTCATCTAAACAAGGATTAACCTCAACAAATTCGATACAAACTGTCTTTTCATTTTTGGCTAATAACGTTAAGATTTCATTGGCTTCTTCAGGACGTAAACCGTTTTTAACTGGAGTTCCTGTTCCATGAGAAGTCAAATCTGGATCCATTGAATCTACATCAAAAGAAACATAGATGCTATCACAATCGGCTAATTTCGTTTCAATTTCGTTCATTATAGTAGACACTCCTTTTGCTCGAACTTCAGCAACAGGATAATTTTTCATTTGGAGACGCTCCATTATTTTATTTTCCTGATCTTCGGTATCTCTAACAGCAATATATACAACATCTTCCGCTAATGCTTTAGGAGCAATTCCACCTACCTGCTTTAATTTTTCCCAATATTGAATTGTATCTTCAGATAATTCATTCAATTTACAAGGCAAATTATCTTCATTAAGAACAGTAGCTAAAGGCATTCCGTGAATATTTCCAGAAGGAGTAGTATAAGGTGTGTGAATATCAGCATGCGCATCAATCCAAACAATTCCGATTCTTTTAGTTGGGAAAGCAGATTTAATTCCTGCTAAAGTTCCACCTGCTGAACCGTGATCGGCAGCTAAAACCAGTGGGAATTTATGATTTAAAAGTAAGGTTGACACTTTGTCATTTAACGAATTATAAACATCCAATAATCCGTCAATTCGTTTTGCGAATTTGTATTCTGTCGGACGGTCTAATAAGTAATTTACCTCTTTAATTTCTTCTATTGGATACTTAACAAAAAATGATTTTTGATTTTTCCTAGCGGCTGTAAAAATGGCATCTGGCCCAAGAGAAGCTCCCCGTGTTCCGGCTGTGATTTCAGACCGATTTATTAAAAGTACAATATCTTTGCTCATAAATTTATAATGTTGCTTATTTTACAAATATAGAAAATTGAAAACGATTGAGAAAGTTTGAAAGTTGCTTTTACATTAATTATTCAATTGTTAGCAAATTATTAATTTTTATTACCTAAAAATTTTATGTTGCATATTGATTACTAATATTTTATCTTTGAGAAAACTAAAAATTAATTTACTATGGGATTATCAAATTTTTTTAGCTCTTTGTTTGGAAAAGCTAAACAAACTGCAGAAAGTGCAAGTGAAAATATTTCTGAATTTGCAGATTCTGCAATGGATAAGGCTACAGAAGTTGTGGCTGATGTAAAAGAAAAAGTAGAAGAAGTTGCTGAAACAGCTTCTGCAAAATTAGAAGAAATGGGTGTGCCAGAACAAGTTTCGCAATTGGTAGATTCTGCAAAAGATAAAATTACTGAAGTAACAAATTGGGCGGAAGAAAAAGCTGAAGTTGCTAAAGAAAAAATTGCTGAAGTTGTGGAAACAGTAGAGGCTAAAGTAGAAGACTTAAAAGGAAACAAAGAAGAAACTCCTACTGAAGAAGCATAAAAAATACAAAAATAAATTAAAAAGGCTCCGAAATTTCGGAGCCTTTTTATTTATAGATTTAGTTTACCTACAATTTTCTTAATGTCTTGTTCTTTAGATTTCGGATAAATAAAAAGTACATTTTCCTTATCTACAATAATATAATCTCTCAAACCATCAATAACTACTAGTTTTTTACCTTCTGTTCTGATGATGTTATGAGTGGCGTTTTCTAAATAAACAGTAGCATTAACAATGGCATTATTTGCTTCGTCTTTGTCTAATTTATCGTATAATGAACCCCAAGTTCCTAAATCATTCCAATCAAAAGTAGCTGATAAAACAAACACATTTTGTGCTTTTTCCAAAATCGCATAATCAATTGAAATATTTTCTGCTAACGGATAATTTTCAGTAATAAAAGTTTTTTCATCAGTTGTATTGTAGGCATCATATCCTTTTAAGAAATGTTCGTACATTTCTGGTTGAAACTTTTCAAAAGCTGTAACTATTGATTTCACACTCCAAATAAAAATCCCTGCATTCCATAAGAAATTTCTACTCTGAATGAATTTTTGAGCGGTTTTATAATCTGGTTTTTCTCTAAACTGAACTACTTTTTTAATCAATCGAGAATCTAATTTATCGTATTCAATATAACCATAACCCGTGTTTGGAAAAGTAGGCAAAATACCTAAAGTCATTAACGTATCTTGGGTTTCACAATAATTAAATGATTGTTTTAAATTGGCAGCAAATTGCATTTCATCTTCAATCCAATGGTCACTTGGCGCCACTAAAATTAAAGCATCTGGGTTTAGTTTTTTTATTTTTAATGAAGCGTACAAAATACATGGTGCTGTATTTCGCATGGCTGGTTCCAAAATAACTTGTTCTTGTGTGACAGAAGGAAGTTGTTCTAAAACAATATCGTTATAACTTTCGTTAGTAAGAATTAAAATATTTTCTTTTGGAATAATTTGAGATAAACGACTAAATGTTTTCTGAATTAGCGTTTCACCCGTTCCTAACATATCATGAAATTGTTTCGGATATTCAGCTGTACTTACTGGCCAAAACCTAGAACCTACTCCACCTGCCATTAATATGGCGTAATAATTTTTATTCATCTATTCTATCTTTGTCTTCTTCTATTAATTCTTCATCTCTTAATTTATAAAAAGAGCCTTTTATTGTTTTATATTTTCCTGTGATATCAATTATTTTATCATCAGATAAATTTCTAATCTTAATCCCAGTTTCAAAACTATTGTCTTCGGAATGGTAATTTTTATATATTGTATAACTGAAATTATTAATTTGAAAAAAAATAGATTCTAATTCCATTCCAGCATTTTGTTTTCCGCCACCTCTTAAATAATGTCCGTAAGTAAATTTACTCCAACTTTCTATATTTTTCTCAGGATATTCTAATTCAATTTTTTCTTTTGTTCCAAAACGATATACAATATATTCGTTTTCTTTATCTTTAGCTAAAACTAATTTTTTACCGTTTTTAGTATTAAATGAAAAAATTAATTCTTCATTTTCTAAAATATAATTTTGAGCATTACTTAAAAGGCTATTGAAAATAAATACTATTAAAAGATATTTTTTCATTTTAATTTGAAATCACTTCTACTTCTGCATTGGGTTGAAACAAGAACATTCTACCTGAACTTACTTCTAAACATTCGTATCGTTTGACACGTAATGCAATCTTTTTAAATACTTTCCCGTTTTTAATTCGGAACGTACTCCCGTATGGAATTTCAAAGATATAATTATTCTCTGTATTTCTCTCATCAAATTGTTTTAAAGCTAAGGACAAAGTCGCATCCGTATCAGAACTCGCTTTTGGATTTCTGAAATGCCTTGCCATTAAAGGTAAAATTTGATGTGGAAAAATTTCTGGACGAATAAAAGGAATCATTAAATGCTGAAATGTAATTTTCCATTCCGTACCGTGTGGTAAAATATTTCTACCATATTTTTCAAAAGCTACCAAATGTGCGATTTCATGAATTAACGTCATTAAAAATCGGTATTTATTCAAATTAGCATTTACCGTAATTTGATGAAAACCATCAGGATATCTACGATAATCGCCATGACGTGTATTTCGTTCATTGACAATTTTCAAGTGCACCTGATTTTGTTTAATCAGTTCGAAAACTGGTTCCACAGCGTGTTCTGGTAAATATTTTTGTAATACGTCTGACATTAATTATTTATTGTTATTCTTTAATCCTAATATTGATTTGGCATTACTTTCCGTTATCACTTTTTTTCCAGTTTTTGCTTCTAATTCTTTTCTAGCAACATTAGCTACATTTCCACCTTGTTCAGCTACTATTTTATTTTCTTCAAAAGTCTCTGGATTTACTGCTTGCGAAATATCTTTTGCTGATGCTTCTGCCAACATATTTAAAATCAACTCGGTATTTGTCATGTTGTCCCGAAGATTCTCCTTCTTTAAACCTTTTAAAATTTTATATTCTTTTGTCGTTTTATCTGACCAAGCTTTTGAAATTATATCGGTTAAAATGGCAAATTGTTGCCCTTCTTTTACACCTCTGTTTTTCCATTCATCCGTTAATTCTTTTCGGATTTCAATACTTTTTAAGCGTTGATTTATCCAGCTTTCAGAATAACCTAATTGCAAATATTGCTCCAAAGCCCTATCAATTGTAAGTTCTGGATCTTGCATTTCATCTAATCTCTCTGCTGCGATTTGTGCTAACCAAAGTTTAAATGGTTCTGCTTTTGGCGACGGAACAGATTGTATTAAACGAAATAATTGTTCCACATGAGCAACATCCGTTTTGTAAAATTTACCATCTGAGGATTGCATTTTCAGTTGTCCGATATTTTCGGACAACTGACTTCCTTCTTTTTCTAATTTCTTTTTTAAGTCGCCCCAATATTTCCTTGGACGGTCACTTCCCGTTAGAATTTCTATTACATCAATAATAGAAATAAACCATTTTTCTTGTTCAGCATCCCAAACAGTTCTTACTTTTTTGTCTTCAAATAATTGAATGGCGTTTAATTTAGTCATAGGTGTATAGTTTAATTTGAATTACAATTTACAAAAAACCTTAAGGCGTTGTAGAACTCACCTGCAACACTTTTCCGTTATAATATTTGTTTCCAGTTAAGGCGAAATTATAAATATAATCGGCCATTTCTTTTGCTGAAAGTGGTGCTTCATAACCAGGAAAAGCTTCTTGCAACATTTCTGTATTTACGGATCCAAGTGCTAAAACATTGAACGCAATTCCGTTTTCTTTATATTCTTCTGCTAGTAATTCCGACAATGTAATTACTGCTCCTTTGCTTGAACTGTAGGCTGAAAGTCCTGCGAATTTCATACTTCCTTGGATGCCGCCCATAGAACTTATGGTTACAACATGACTTCCTTTCTCCATAAACGGAATACAGATTTTGGTTAATTCGGCAACAGCAAAAACATTTACTTTATAGATATTTTGAAATTCTTGTGTGGTAATTTCAGTAAAATTTTTATGCAATAAACTTCCTGCATTATGGATTAACACGTCTACTTTTTTCAAAGTTTTCGAAATGAATTCATTCACTTGTTGCAACTGATTTTCGTCTGAAATATCAATTGGCAAACAGGTAATATTTTCGTGTTCGATTAAAATTTGTGGTGTTTTACGAGAAATTGCTAAAACGTTGTAACCTGCATTTGCGAACTGCAAGGCCATTTCATAGCCAATTCCACGAGAAGTTCCTGTAATGATTATATTTTTATTTTGCATTTAATTTGATTTCTTTAGTTGGTGCATTCATCATTTTTTCTAAAACTGGAATTGTTTTATTTACGACAGTAGTAATATGTGCTGTATTCATCAATTCGAATTCGTCATCTGGTTGGTGATAAAAGTCGAAATTTTCAAAATCGAAAGTGGAAACCGTTTGAGCTGGCACATTAAATTCGTCATAAAAAGGAAAATTATCTGACGCTCTAAATAACATATATTTCGTTTCAGCTGGTATATAACCCACTAATTTATCTCCAGAATATTCGTTCATTTTGGCAGCCATATTACTTTTTCCAAAACCGGTAATATACATTAGCATATCTCTATTTTGCATAGGAACGCCAACCATTTCGTAATTGAACATGAAATATAAATTCATATTTTGTTGTTTCAATTTTGCTGCTAAATGTTTAGAACCTAGTAATCCTTTTTCTTCAGCAGAAAAGAACACAAACAACAAACTTCTTTTGTTAGATTTTGCTTTCGCGAAGTATTTCGCAACTTCTGAAACTGATGTAGTTCCTGCAGCGTTATCGTTGGCTCCATTAGCAATATCGTCTCCATTTACGGCAGAAATTTTACCAATATGATCATAATGTGCACCAATAATTACAAATTCGTTTTTTAAAACTGGATCCGTTCCTTCAATATAGCCTACAATATTATATGATGTTTTTTCAAAATTCGAAAGTGTATCACGATAGGTTTTGAAATAGGGTTTGATACCGTTTTCTTTTAACAGATTTTCAAGGTAAATGGATGCTTTTTCGATGCCTTTACTTCCAGAATCTCTTCCTTCCAATTCATCTGAAGTTAAATATTTTAATGTTTTAGAAACATTAGCTTCTTGAGCAAAAGCAATTACTTCTTTAGACTTATTTTCTTGCACTTCTGAAATCACATCAGGAGTTGGAATCATTTTAGCGGGTCCGCAAGATGCAATTAGTAATCCAAAAGCAATTAGTGAAATTTTGTTCATATTTTTAAATTTTAGTAAAAATAAAAAAATCCCGTCAAGTATTTACAAGACGGGATTTTTATTTATGTATTTTATGAAAATTTTATGCTAACATTGTAACTGGATTTTCAATAAATTGTTTTAATGTTTGTAAAAATTGAGCTCCAGTTGCGCCATCAATTGTTCTGTGATCGCAAGCTAAAGAAAGCATCATCGTATTTCCTACGACAATTTGTCCGTCTTTCACTACTGGTTTTTCAACAATTGCTCCAACAGATAAAATTGCAGAGTTAGGTTGATTTATGATTGAATTAAATTCTGTAATTCCAAACATACCTAAGTTAGAAATCGTAAACGTACTACCTTCCATTTCTGTAGGTAATAATTTTTTAGATTTCGCTCTACCTGCTAAATCACGAACTCCAGCACCAATTTGAGACAAACTCATTTGGTCTGTAAAGTTTAAAACAGGAACTACTAATCCGTCTTCCACAGCTACAGCTACACCAATATTCACGTGATGATTGATAAGAATTGACTCTTCTCTCCATTGTGAATTAATTTTTGGATGCTTTTTTAATGCCATTGCCGATGCTTTAATCACCATATCATTAAATGAAACTTTTGTATCTGGAACTGTATTAATTACAACTCTAGATTTCATTGCTTCATCCATAGCCACCTCAATTACTAAATTGTAATGTGGTGCTGTAAATAATGATTCTGCTAATCGTTTCGCTATAATTTTTCGCATTTGCGAATTCTTAATTTCTTCTGTAAATTTTTCTCCGTTTGGAACAAATACTTTTGCTGCAGCTGGAGTTTCTTTTGCTTCAACAACTGTTTGAGCCGGAGCGCTAGCTGTTGATGGAGTAAAGTTTTCTACATCTGATTTTGTAATTCTTCCGTTTTCACCAGAACCTTTCACTTGAGATAAGTTGATTCCTTTATCAGAAGCTATTTTTTTAGCTAATGGCGAGGCGAAAATTCTATCATTTGAGTTAGAAGCTGGAAGTTGGGTGTTTGAAGTTGTTTCAGTTTGCGTAGATGATTTAACTTCTTCAGCTTTTGGAGCTTCAGCGTTTCCACCAACTGAATAATTTGTAGCAATTGCAGAAACATCAGTACCTGCTGGACCTAAGATTGCTAAAATGGTATCAACTGGAGCTGTTCCTCCTTCTTCAACACCAATATATAATAAAGTACCTGCATTGAAAGATTCGAATTCCATTGTAGCTTTATCCGTTTCGATTTCTGCTAAAATATCTCCTTCTTTTACAGTATCACCTACTTTTTTCAACCAAGTTGCAACTGTTCCTGTTGTCATTGTATCAGACAAACGAGGCATAGTTACTACTTTTACACCTGCTGGAATTTCAGCTTTAGTAGTTGTTGCAGCTGGAGCTTCAGCTTTCACTTCTGTAACTGGAGCAGCTTCTTCTTTTGGAGCGCCGCCAGATAATAATGCAGAAATATCTTCTCCTGCTTTACCAACAATTGCTAATAAAGAATCAACTGGTGCCGATTCTCCTTCTTGAATTCCGATGTGTAATAAAACCCCATCATAGAAAGATTCAAATTCCATTGTAGCTTTATCTGTTTCGATTTCAGCTAAAATTTCACCTGTTTTAATTGTATCACCCACTTTTTTCAACCAAGTTGCTACCACTCCTTCAGTCATGGTATCACTTAAACGGGGCATTGTAATTACTGTTGCCATAATTATAGTCTGTGAGGAATAAATGGATAATTTTCTTGATCGTAAACTACATCATATAATTGTTGTGCTTCTGGGAAAGGAGATTCTTCAGCGAATTTTTCACATTCAGCTACTAAATCATTTACTCTTTGATCCATAGCTTCGATTTCCGCTTCAGTAGCGTAATTGTTTTCTTTGATGATATCTAAAACTTGAGTAATTGGATCGATTTTTTTGTATTCTTCCACCTCATCTTTAGTTCTATAATGCTGTGCATCTGACATAGAGTGACCTCTATATCTGTATGTTTTCATTTCTAAGAAAGTTGGTCCGTCTCCACGACGTGCTCTTTCCATTGCTTCATGCATAGCTTCAGCAACTTTTACTGGATTCATTCCGTCAACTGGTCCAGAAGGCATTTCATACCCTAAACCTAATTTCCAAATATCTGTATGATTGGCAGTTCTTTCAACAGAAGTTCCCATCGCATATCCATTGTTTTCACAAATAAACACTACTGGTAATTTCCATAACATTGCCATATTGAAAGCTTCGTGTAAGGAACCTTGACGTGCAGCACCATCTCCAAAATAAGTTAAAGTAACTCCACCAGTTTCAAAATATTTATCAGCGAAAGCCATACCAGCACCAACAGGAATTTGCGCTCCAACGATACCATGACCTCCATAAAAACCGTGTTCTTTAGCAAAAATATGCATAGATCCACCCATACCTTTTGAAGTACCAGTAACCTTACCTAACAATTCTGCCATTACTGCTTTTGGATCCACACCCATACCAATTGGTTGTACGTGATTTCTGTAAGCTGTAATCATTTTATCTTTTCCGCCTAACTCCATAGCATGTAATGCACCTGCTAAAACAGCTTCTTGTCCATTATATAAATGAAGAAATCCTCTTACTTTTTGTTGTATATATAACGCAGCTAATTTGTCTTCAAACTTTCTCCAAAACTGCATTTCTTCATACCATTTTAGATATACTTCTTTTGTAATTGGTTTCATATGTGTTTTTTTATTTTTTTTCGAACCACAAAAATACTACAACGTATTTTATTCTAAAAATTAATTGCGGTTTAAATTTAGAATTTAATCAATTTAATGTAAATTTTGCGAACGAATTTGTTATAGATTACTTTTATCGAACATGAAAGGTAATAAATTTTTCAAAGAATCTGATTTATACACTTCACCTTTTGCTCCCATAAAATATATTTCGATTGGTAAGTCTTGTTTAATTTCGTACTCAGCAATTGATTGTCGACAAGAACCACATGGAGGAATTGGATTTTCTGAATCTCTATCTGAAGGTGTTGCAGTAATAAAAAGTTTCACAATTTTATTATTTGGATAATTTGCACCTGCATAGAAAATTACAACTCTTTCAGCACAAAGTCCGGAAGGATAAGCTGCATTTTCTTGATTAGAACCCTGTAAAACCATTCCATTATCCAAAACTATTGCAGCTCCTACTTGAAATTTAGAATAAGGAGCATAAGCTTTCTTTCTAATTTCAATAGCTTGATTCATATATTCTTTTTCTGATTGCGATAATTCATCGAAAGATTCGAAAACTGATAATTTAGTTTCTATTTGGATTTCCTTCATACTTTTGCTCTATATTATTAAATTTTTTAGGAAAAAAAATCCAAATTCAAAAAAAATTGAATTTGGATTAAAGTTTATTTTTATATCTATTAATTATCTTCGTATTCGTCACCGAAGTTAAATGTTAGAGAAAAACGTAATGTATTTTCTAATGGGTTTCTCACTTTCGAAGCAGAGAACAAATATGAAACATCAATTTTTACGATGTTATATTTGAAACCAGCACCTAAAGTCATATACTTTCTCGCACCTTTTTCTACACTTTCATTAAAGTAACCTCCTCTAAAAGCAAATGAATCTTGATACCAATATTCTGCTCCTAAAGCCCAAGTAAACTCTTTCATTTCTTCAGAAAAACCATCTGGTGCATCTCCAAATGATTGAAAAATTCCGCTTGTCCAACTAATTTGTCTATAGTTTTGATTATTAATTGCATTTTGCTCATCTTGAGTAACATCATCTGGATCTGTAAAATCACCATCATTATTACTATCAATTGCTGCATCTGGAATTTGTGGTGTTGGCACTAATAATTTAGTAACTTCTCCAATAAGACTCACTTTGTTATAATCATCGAAAATAAAATCGAAACTACCACCCAATCTCATATTTGCAGGAAGAAAATTTTCATTTAACTGATCATTATCGTAAGAAATTTTCGGACCTAAATTTTGAAAATTGAAACCTGCTCTCCATCTTCCGTTGAAGCTATCATAGGCTTCTTCTTCAGATTGATATAAACCTGAAATATCAACAGCAAATGTAGAAGCTGGTTTAGCATCAGAAGTTTGATTAGCAATTTTTAGATTAGAACGAATGTAACGTCCTGCCACACCCATTGCGAATTCTGGGCTAAGTTTTAATGAATACGAAACATCTAAAGCAAATTCATTTGGACTTGTAATTACAGGAACTTCATCTGGACTACCAGTTTCTCTTAACTCAATATCTCCGAAACCGAAGTAACGTAAACTTCCTGCGAAAGCACTACGCTCATTAAATCTATTAAAATAAGTAATTTGACCTAATGAAATGTCGTTAGCAATACTTGTTAAATAAGGCGTATAACTCATTGAAAACCCTTGTTTTTGCTTAGAAAAAGCATATTTTGAAGGATTGTATTGTTGTGAATAAGCATCCGCTGAAGTAGCAACTCCCATATCTGCCATACCCGCGGAACGTGCATCGGCAGCAATTAGTAAAAATGGAACTCCAGTTGTAATTACTCTGTCTTGCGCATTTGAAAGCTGAGCAATTAAAACAATTGATAAAAATTTAAATAGATTCTTCATCTGTTGGTTTTGGTTATTAATAGTTATTTCAGATGTAATTTTGCTTCAATATTTTTTAATTTTTATAGTAAGCCGACAAATATACATTTTTTTTATAGGATAACAAGTTTTTCTATTTTTTCTGATGTTTTACCTGTTACGGATGATTTAACAGTTAATCTATAAACATAAACACCTTTTCCAATTCTATCTCCAAAATCATCTTTCCCATCCCATTTTACATCTCTAGAATTAAACCCTTCATTTACAATTGTTTGATTAATAGTTTTTACCAATTTACCAGTAATTGTCAATATTTGCACTTGCACATCTAAAGATTCAAATGGTCTATTATGATTGAACCAAAACTCCGTATAACTTACAAATGGATTTGGATAATTTAACACGTGTTCCAGTTCCAATTCGCCATCTCCAATTACAATAAACTGAATTTCAGCGGTTATTAAATTATTGTAAACATCCCAAGCTTTAAACAAAATCGTATGCAAACCTGGAGCTAAATCTCTATAAGGATAAGTGACTTTTCCTTTTTTATAATTATCCGTTTCTGTTTCGTAATAATCATTTAAAATATAAGGATTATTTTCGTTTCCGTCTAAAATTGCCACAATATCGTGACCAATACCACTAGCTGTATTTATACCATTTTCATCCTCCAAAAAGGCTAAGAAAATTGGTGATTTGTTTGTAATTCCTCCATTTACAAAATTAGTATCATTCATATACAATTTTAGTTTTGGTGGTGTGGTATCTGATGGAGCAGCTATATTAACTCCACCTACTTTAATCTGACTATTATATCCGGTTTGATCTTGTAAAATTGGATTACTGCTTTTCGCATAAAAACTTACTCTTGCATTACCAACAGGGATTTGAATATCTTGTGGCACGATGAAACTAAATTCGAATTTACCGTTAACAACTGAAGCATTTCCTCTGTAAATCACTTCACCTAAAGTGGCAAAATTTAATTTTGGTTGATTATATGGCGGTAACGAAGCGTTATCATTATCTAAAGTTAATCTGTTCAAATTTTTATCATAAACTTGAACGGCTAAATCACCATTATAATTTCCTATCAACGCATTGTTTTCATCCAAAACTTCACCTGTTAAAATGGCTAATGACAAAGCTTGTAAAGAAAGTGTTGTAGTGTTAATATCTTGACCATTTACTTTAGTAAGAACAACCTTTGGTCTTGGAATGGCTAATTTTAAAGCTGGATCACCAATATAAAACACCACTCTTTTATTAGAACCTCCAACATCCAATTTAGAACGACGTAAGCTTTCTGCAATGGATAAATAAGAATTATTTTCCATAGTAAACAAATTAGCATAAATTTCTTCGTTTAATTGAATTCCTAACGACTGTCCAATTTGTCTTGTTGTTGCTAAAAGCGCAATTGCACCACCAGCCTTATTCCAATACATATATTCACCACCTGTTGGACGATTTGGATCGTCAAAACGCGTAAACTCGCATGTTATAGTAATAAACAAAGGGTATTTATATCTATTATTAAGTACTTGAGCATCTGCTTTTTCAAAAATACGTTCCACCGCAAAACTTTCTTCATTACCGTGACCGTAATAATTTAAAACTAAAGCTCCCAGCTCAATTGCATCTATAAACGCTTTCTTAGCTAAAGGATATCTTGGTCCACCCGCGCTTACTTGCTGCGAGTAAGCGTCTGTGAAAATTTTATTGGTATTAAAGAATGGATTAGCAATTGTAACTTGATCTGCTAAATTATTTAAATCTCTTTGCAAGAACCAATCTCCAGATAAAAACGGATTAGGATCATCTGCATAATACACTAAATTATTACGCCATCTTTTATATGATTTTTCATCATGATATTCTTTAACTTTGTTTACCATTTCCGCAGCTTGAACATTAGAAGAAACCAACATTCTACCAACCGCAAGATCCATATGATCTATTGAAGAATTCATATCACCTTCATTATTGTCCATTAGTGTAAAAAAATCATCGGACATAAATGATGAAAACAAAGAGAAATTACTACTATTATTAGAACTCAAAGATTGCGAAACATAAAATCCGTGAAAAATAGGCACTATGTTATTATTATTAGTAATTCTATTTTTAAAATCATAAGAAGCGTCACCAAATAAATTTAAATATTTCACTCTATTTAAAGTACTTGACGCATTATCATAAACATATTTTACAAAATTCCGAATAGCAGCAACATCTTGTTTTCCGCCACCAAATTCTTTATAAATAGAGGAAAGTGTTACAACTTTCACATTCATATTTGAATTATTTCGGTGAAAATTAGCCAAACTTTCCGCTTGAGCAACTAAAGTTGATGGAGTAACAATTAAATAATCTATATCCTGAAAAACACCCTGATTATTATTAAAAATTGTCCCTTTTAAATTCTGATTTGCAACATTTGTATCAGCATCTTTTAATGGAGAATACGTGTCTGAATAATCAACAACTACAAATTTTTTCTCTTGTCCTAAAGGTAATTTGAAAGAAATACTTGTTTGTGTGTTATCTAATTTGGTTGCATTATACATATCTGTTACATCCCAAACCGATTTGATATTTGTTGCATTAGTAATTGTAAATTGACCAACACCAACATTCGTTTTTATTAATTCATTCGAAAACAAAAACTGTTTACCATACCCTTTTAATTCAGCATTATATTTTAAAATGATATAATCCAAATATCCTTTAGATGAAGGCACACCATTGTTGTTATACTCTAAATTAATGTTTACTGAATTACTTGTTGGTGTAAAAGTTGTATTTAATATATTCTCAAAACCTAAAGCAGAACCAGAAGCCGCATTAATAGGTACGTTTCCAATTTCAATATTATTGGCTTTCACTTTAAAAGAAGTTGTAACAAATGAAACTGCCGCAAAATCTGCTGAAAAATCAACTGCAGAACCAGTAACATAATTAGGCAGAGTGAAATTAAAACTTTGATTTTCTACAACATTAAAACTTTCACCAAACCATCTTCTTCCAATTTTACCAGCATTTACCAAATCAACTTCATGAAATTGATAACCATCGTAATTTGACATCAATAAAGTTGCTGCAACAGCAGGCTCCGTATAAGGTTGCATTCTTTTTCCTGAAGAACTCGACGACGTTACATAATAATACGATTTATCTGTAAATTGATTTACATGAGTTAAACTTTCTTCATTCCAAGTATCTACACCTTCGGCATAAAATAAAATATAATCACCATCATTAAAAACACCATCATCTTCACCAATAAATTGAACAGCATTTTCTTCCAAATCAATTGGATATGGAATACTATTTAACAAAGGTAACATCCTACCTCCGTTTCCGTAAATCTTAATATTCCTTGGATCTACGCCGACATTTACCCCTAAACTTTGTAAAAAACCTTTACTAATTTTATAAACACCTGATTTTTCAACATAAAATCTATGCCAATTACCATTCGCTAATACAGAATTCTGAATAGCATTTACAGTATTTATTGATTTATTTGAATTTGAAATTGTATATTCTAGTGTAAAAGACTTAACCCTTTTAAAGCTTGAGCCTTCCTTGACAATAGGATTAAAACTAAAAGATAAATAAGGTTTATCTCTTGCAAAAGATGAAAATGTTTTAAAATCTAATTTTGAATTAATTTTAGATGGATTCAAAACACCTAATAAAGAGACATCAATAGTTTCATAAACTACATTAGTAAGCGATGCGCCACCTTCAGAAACTAATCCTTCAACATGAATACTATTAGAGTATTTAATAGTTTTCTTAGACTCATCAAACTCAAAATTCTCCGCTTCAAATTGCGGTAAATTATATTTTATTTCACCTATTACAAATGTGGAATTATTTGTCCAAACAAGTGAAAAATCCTTCGAATTTTGAGCAAAGCTCATAAACGAAGCAAACAACAGTATAAATAAATTCTTTTTCATTATCATAGTAACGCAAAATAAAATAAAATATTGTTAATATTAAAAATTTATATAAATTTATACAATATTTAACACGTTTATCCGTTAGTATTACATCAAGTTTATATAATGTTTAATTTTTTTTATTTTTTTGTTGCATATTAATGGTTTATTACTATCTTGCGGCACTTAAATTATTACCTACAAAAGTATGAAAGTTACTAAAATTATGACTTTAAAATTGTTATTAGCATTGTCTTTAACAATAGGTTTTACCAGCTGTAGCAAAAAAGGAAGCACTAAAGGTGGTTCTAGCGCAACTGGATGGCAAATCAACGACAAAAAAGGTGGTTTCCAGTATAACACAAAATTCAAAAAGCAAGAAACTCCTCCTGGAATGACTTCTATTGAAGGTGGTACGTTTACAATGGGAAAAGTTGAAGACGACGTTATGCACGATTGGAACAACAGTCCAACTAAGCAACACGTTCAATCTTTCTTTATGGACGAAACTGAGGTTACAAACATGATGTATGCAGAATATTTATTCTGGGTAAAATCTGTTTATCCTCCGACAGAAGATAATTACAAGCATATTTACAACGGAACTATTCCAGATACTTTAGTATGGAGAAATCGTTTAGGTTATAACGAAACGATGACTAACAACTATTTAAGACACCCAGCTTATGCTAACTATCCAGTAGTTGGAGTTAACTGGATTCAGGCAACTGAATTTTGTGAATGGAGAACAAACCGTGTTAACGAAAATATTCTTGAAAAAGAAGGTTACCTTAAAAAAGGTAATAAAATTAGTTCTGACGTAACAGCTGAATCTAATTTCGATACAGAATCTTACATTAACTCACCATCAAAAACTTTTGCTGGTAATGAAGAAATTGTATTAAAAAAACCAATGGGAGCTAAAAGTAGCGGAAGAAGACCTGCTAAAGATGGTGCTGCTGCTGAAGGTTCATCAGAAGCTAAAAACGTATACGCTCAAAGAAGTTCTGGTTTAATCTTACCAGAATACAGATTACCAACTGAAGCAGAATGGGAATATGCTGCGTTAGCTTTAGTAGGAAACAGAGAATACAATATTTACAAAGGTCAAAAGAAATACCCATGGAAAGGTCAATATACTCGTTCAGGTAAAAGACAATTAAGAGGAGATCAATTGGCTAACTTTAAACAAGGTAAAGGAGATTACGGTGGAATCGCAGGATGGTCTGATGACGGTGCTGATATTACAAACTACGTAAAAGCTTACCCTCCAAACGATTTCGGTTTATACGATATGGGTGGAAATGTAGCTGAATGGGTACAAGACGTTTACAGACCTATTATTGATGATGAAGGAAATGACTTCAACTACTTTAGAGGTAACGTATATACAAAAAACAAAATTGGTGAAGACGGAACTGTAGAAATGGTTACTGTTGACAACATTAAATATGACACTTTACCTAACGGAAAAGTAATGGCTAGAAACTTCCCAGGATCTATTGCTCAAGTTCCAGTTGATGATAATGAAACATATTTAAGACAAAACTTCTCTACTTCTGATAACAAAAATTACAGAGATGGTGATAGACAATCTACAAGATACTTTGACTTTGGTTCTTCTGAAGAAGAAAAAGATAAAGCAGATGATCCAAACAAAAGAATGTACAAATCTCCATTACATAAAATTTCTGTAGATAGTGCTGGAAACCAAGTTAAGCAATTTGACAAGGCTGACAACAGAACTACTTTAGTTGATGATAATGTAAGAGTATACAAAGGTGGATCATGGAGAGATAGAGCTTACTGGTTAGATCCAGCTTCAAGAAGATATTTCCCACAAGATATGGCAACTGACTACATTGGATTTAGATGTGCAATGTCTAAAGTTGGACCAAAATCTAACAAGAAAACTCCAAGAGGAAACGTAAAAGGATAATAATTCTTCAAAATTTTTTAAAAAAGCCCTTTAATTTTAAAGGGCTTTTTTTTATTTTAGCAGTATGGAAATAAAAGAAATCTACAATAACTTTTTGCAAACCACTGGTATTGCAACTGACAACAGAAAAATCAACACAGACAACTTATTTGTTGCCCTTAAAGGCGACAACTTTAACGGAAATAAGTTTGCTTTAAGTGCTTTAGAAAATGGCGCTAAATTTGCAATTATTGATGAATCAGAATACAAAATAGATGATAGATTTATTCTGGTAAAAGATTCATTAACTGCCTTGCAACAATTAGCAAACTACCATAGAAATCAATTAAAAATTATTATAATTGGTTTAACTGGAAGTAACGGAAAAACAACAACCAAAGAATTAATCAACGCTGTTTTATCTCAAAAACTTAACACCAAAGCTACAATTGGAAACTTAAACAACCATATTGGAGTTCCTTTAACGCTACTTTCTTTTGACTCTTCTACAGAAATAGGTATTGTAGAAATGGGCGCCAATCATCAAAAAGAAATTGAAATGCTTTGCGGAATTTGCCAACCTGATTTCGGTTACATTACTAATTTCGGAAAAGCACATTTAGAAGGATTCGGTGGAACTGAAGGTGTTATAAAAGGGAAAAGTGAATTGTACGAATATTTATCTTCGCACCACAAAACAGTTTTTGTAAATTCAGATGATGCCATTCAAAATAAAAAAACAACAAACATCAACAGAATTACTTTTGGTATAAACAATACTGCTAATTTTGTTAACATTACAAAAATAGAAACCAATCCGATGTTGAAAATTGAATTTGAAGACACGACAATTCAATCGCACTTAATTGGATTATATAATGCCAATAATATTAATGCAGCCATCACAATTGGAAAACATTTTGGCATAACAAATGATAAGATTAAATTTGGTTTAGAAAATTATATTCCTAATAACAATCGATCTCAATTATTAGAAAAGGATACGAACAAAATAATTTTGGATGCTTATAATGCGAATCCTAGCAGCATGAACGCAGCTTTAACTAACTTCTTTCAGTTAGAAGAAAAATACAAAGTAGCTATTTTAGGAGATATGTTTGAATTAGGAATTGAAAGTTCAGACGAACACAAAAAACTGATTGAATTTTGTTTCAATCAAGAGGATATCAACTTCCATTTTATTGGAAAGGATTTTTTCGCACATAAAAATTCAAATACAAATATGAATTTTTATGAAACTTTTGAAACTTTCCAATCTGCATTTCCAAATCAAAAAATAGAAAATAGTTTCTTACTTATAAAGGGCTCACGTGGCATGAGTTTAGAAAGAACTTTAGATTTATTATAAAAAAAGAGCAACCGGTATTCGGTTGCTCTTTTTTATAATATTGAAAATCAATAAAATTATTTTACTATGATTTTCTTGATTGTATTGTTTTTAAACTTCAACAAGTATATTCCTTTAGCATAACCTGAAAAATCTAATAATGTTATCGGCTCTTTAATTGATATTTCTTTTATCTGTTTACCCGTAGTATCAAATAATACTGCTTTTGAATCTATAAGTTCTGATTGTGTTACGTTAACTGTAATAATATCCGTACTTGGATTTGGATAAACACTAATTGTTCCAATACTATTTACATATTCATCTGCTGAAAGAAAAACATTATACAAATCACTTTCCCAAACACCTCTTCCATAAAAAGAAACTCTAATTACACTATTACTTGTCCCATCAAAATAACCAAACAAATCAGTAATCCTTGCAATAACCGGCAATCCTGTAGAAAAACTTGCCCAATCAGTCATTGTGTTATTTCTGTAATACACACCAAATGGAGTTGTTAAATAAAAACTTTCATCTGATTTATATGGATCATGAATTAAATTGAGAATATTACTACTTGAGAGCGTTCCTGAAATATCTGACCAGTTAATAGCCTTATTAATAGAACGATACACTCTATTCCCACAGGTTAAATAAACAATATTAGTATTGTTTTTATTAACAACTATTGTACTGTAAACATCTGTTTCAGAAGGTGCCGTAGAAACTTGCGCAAAAGCACTTCCATTTGAAGTATAATGAACTTGACCATTATCAAGAACAACATATATTTCATTTAAATTTGTTGGAGAGACTGCAACACTTTTTATTGTTCCTGTAAATATTTTTACAGTAGTCCAAGTAGGAGAAGCGGTAAGAAGATTAATGGTTTTTTTAAGTTCAACTCCTTGACTTACTAATCCAAAACTAGTATTCTGATCTGTAAAAACATAATTATCATTATTACTAGGAGATGTGATTCCATATGAAGACTCAGGATCATTTAGAACAAGATCTTTTTTTGTTGCATCTTCGTGGTAATATGCAATATTTGGATTAGAGTAATCAAATGTCACTTTAGATCCCCAATCTCCTCCACGATTACAAAACCATGCATTGTTATTTAAATAAATTTCCCCATTATCTTGTGTACCTACAGTAACAATATTTCGAGATAATTTACTATGCCCCATATGATAAATTTCAGTTGCACTTAAACCGTTAGAACTCTGTACCCAATTATTTCCTCCATCTGTACTTGAAAAAATACCTCCATCATTAATATTATATAACTTAGTATTATCGTAAGGAGAACTTATTATTTGATGCATATCTGTATGACAATTCTCATACCAGTTAGTCAGTTTCGACCATGTAACTCCTGCATCCGTACTTTTCCAAACTACATGACCTACTGCATATACTATATTTGCATTAATTCTATCTGCAAAAATATCCCAGTTATAGTTACCTTGTCCGTTTTCAGTTGGTTCATAACCATTTAGGTTGGGTTGGTTATTTCCTTTTCTTAATGTAAAAGTTACTCCTGAGTCTGTAGATTGATATATAATTCCTCCTTTTGATGTTGTCGCAGAATCATTATTACTTCCCACAAAACCAACATATACAACAGAACTATTAGAAGCCGAAGTAGTGATTCTTCCTCCATTTCCAGGAACAGGATTTACAGATGCAATTTGCGACCATGTTTCTCCATCATTAGTACTTCTCCAAAATTGGTTATCGTTAACAGCATAAATTATTGTTGTTGAACCTGGTTTATATTCCATATCTTTAAAGGCACCTCCACTTTTTTTAACAGTCCAAGTAGCACCAGCATCAGTGCTTTTCCATATTCCATCAGTTGTTGCAGCTAATATGGTATTATTATTATTTGGGGAAACAAGAATTTCAAGCGCCATACGATTACTAATTCCTGAATTTGAAATAGACCATGTCACCCCTCCATTACTACTTTTATAAACACCATATTCATCAGAATAATAATTAGCATCTCCTGTAGATAAATAAAGTATATTATCATTAGTAGGATCTACACAAATTGCAGAACAACTTCCTTGTGGAATCTGAAAATCTGTAGATGTCTTAATCCAACTTGAACCAGCATCACTACTTATCCATAAACCACCAGAAGCACTAACTGCATATATTTTTTGATTGTCTGTGGGATGAAATTTTATTTGACTAACTCTACCAATTCCGTTTATTTGTCCAGAGATGTCTGTTGGAAATAAAACTGGTCCTTTAATTGTCCAGTTTCCACTTGTATTTTGAGCAAACGCAAATTTTGTAAAAAAAATTATTGATAATAGAAGTACTTTTCTTAGATGTAGTAACATTTTTTTTTAATTTTTAATTTCTAGCTTTTTTTTCTTTTTCCCAAATTTCTAATTTCTCATCTTGAGTTAAAAGTGTTCCATCGCTTTTTACATAAGCTAAGTTTTTTTTCTGCCATAAAAGAAATTTCTTATATTCAAAACTGTAAAGTATCGCTTCTTTTTCTTTATTTTCCCTTATTTTAGAGTTCTTTGCAGCAAAAATCTCTCCTTCTCCAACAGGTTTTTCTTTATTTTTCCAATATTCATTAAAAGTAGATACGGCTTCGAAATAATTCACATTTGGATCGTTCATCATTTTTATCCACTCTGGAGTGTCATCTTTAGCGTCTTGAGCTTTTACATTTTGCAAGAAACCAAAGAAAAGTATAAGAATTTTAAAAAGAATATTTTTTGTTTTCATTATATATACAATTAAATTTATAAAACTACTAATTAACAACAAACTAGCTGTCGAACAAATATATAATTTATTTTAATTATTTGTGATGGATTAAACAATTTTTCTGCAATTTTGAATACTAGAATACTAAACAAAAAAACAACATAAGTAGTAAAAAAAATGAGACACAAAAAAGCCCGACTTAAAAATCGGGCCTTTATATATTTATAATTGAAATAAATTATTTTACTAATCCTCTTGAAATAACAATTCTTTGAATTTCAGATGTTCCTTCATAAATTTGAGTAATTTTAGAATCACGCATCATTCTTTCCACATGGTATTCACTTACATAACCGTTTCCACCATGAATTTGAACCGCTTCATTAGCTACTTCTAAAGCAATTTCAGAAGCATATAATTTAGCCATTGCACCAGAATGTGCAATATCTTCACCTAAATCTTTTTCAGCCGCAGCTTTGTGAATCAACAATCTTGCAGCCGTAGTTTTTACATGCATGTCAGCTAATTTAAAAGCAATCGCTTGATGTTGAAAAATTGGTTTTCCAAAAGCTACACGTTCTTGAGCATATTTCAAAGCCAATTCATAAGCACCTTGAGCAATACCTAAAGCTTGAGAAGCAATTCCAATTCTTCCTCCATTTAAAGTTGACATCGCAAATGAAAATCCGAAACCATCTGCACCAATTCTGTTTTCTTTAGGAACTTTTACATTATTGAATAATAAAGTATGCGTATCAGAACCTCTAATTCCCATTTTCTTTTCTTTCGGTCCAATATCAAAACCTTCCATTCCTTTTTCCATAATAAGAACGTTAATTCCTTTATGACCTTTAGAAGCGTCAGTTTGAGCAATTACTAAATAAGTAGAAGCTGTTCCTCCATTTGTAATCCAGTTTTTTGTTCCGTTTACTAAATAATGGTCACCCATATCAATAGCAGTAGTTCTTTGCGAAGTAGCATCAGAACCTGCTTCTGGTTCAGATAAACAGAATGCTCCAATTACATCACCTTTAGCTAACGGAGTTAAATATTTAATTTTTTGTTCTTCTGAACCATATTTTTCTAAACCTGCACAAACCAATGAGTTATTTACAGACATGATAACAGCGGCAGAAGCATCAACTTTAGCAATTTCTTCCATTGCTAAAACATAAGAAATACTATCTAAACCAGCTCCACCATATTTAGGATCAACCATCATTCCTAAGAAACCAAGTTCTCCCATTTTCTTAACTTGTTCAGTCGGAAACTTTGAATGTTCATCTCTTTCTATAACACCAGGTAACAATTCTGTAACAGCGAAATCTCTTGCCGCTTGTTGAATCATTAATTGCTCTTCGTTTAATTTAAAATCCATTATTTTACTATAGGTTAATTGAATATATCTGAAAAATTTCGTTCAAATGTAGTTATTTTATATGAAATTTTCAATAAGAAATTGTATTTTTAACCCATGTTTAAGCAGAGCTATAATGTTATCGGAGTAATGTCGGGCACTTCATTAGATGGAGTGGATTTGGCACATATAAAATTTGAAATAAATAATAATAAATGGTCGTACAAAATTTACGAATGCGACACCATTTCTTATTCAACTGAAATCATTTCTAAACTAAAAAACGGAATTAATTTCAACACAACTGAACTTTCAGATTTAAATATTGAATACACCAATTTACTTGGAAACATTATTTCTGACTTCATTACCAAAAATAACATTTCAAATATTGATGCAGTTTGTTCACACGGACATACGATTTTACATCAACCTCAAAATGGATTCACGCTTCAAATTGGAAATTTACCTGAAATTGCAAAAATCATTCAACAAAAAGTGGTGTGCGATTTCCGAGTTCAAGATGTGAAATTTGGAGGTCAAGGCGCGCCTTTAGTGCCGATTGGGGATGAAATTTTATTTTCAGAATTTGATTATTGTTTGAATTTAGGCGGATTTTCAAATATTTCATTCGAAGAAAACAATCAAAGAATTGCGTTTGACATTTCACCTGTCAATACCGTTTTAAATTTTTATGCGAATACTTTCGGATTAGAATATGACGATAAAGGTAAAATTTCTGCTTCAGGAAAATTGAATTCGGAATTATTATACGAATTGAATCAACTAGAATTTTACAACAAATCGTTTCCGAAATCGTTAGGTTTCGAATTCGTAAAAGAAACCGTTTTACCAATTTTAGAAAGTTATACCATTTCAACCGAAGACAAAATGCGAACTTTTACAGAACATATTGCGTTTCAAATTGGGAAAATTCTAAAATCAAAATCAGGAAAATTATTAGTTTCTGGCGGCGGTGTGTATAACGATTTTTTAATTGGCAGAATGAAAGCACATTTACCAACTATTGAAATCATCATTCCAGATGAAAAAACCATAAAATTTAAAGAAGCTTTAATTTTTGCTTTATTGGGTGTTCTAAAACTACGAAACGAAATTAATGTTTTAGCAAGTGTAACTGGTGCGAAATATAATCATAGTTCAGGTGAAATTTTTGAATTTAGTTCTTAATAAAATCAGTTACATTTTTAATTAAATCCTTGCTTTTTAAATCGTGTCCTAAACCTTCTGTCAAAATTAATTGACTGTTTGTCCAATGTTTATTTAATCGGATAGAATAGTTATAATTCGTAGCTAAATCATTTTTATCATGAACGATTAAAGCTGGAATGGAAATACTTTCTGCAAATCTAGCACTCGAAAAATAACTTGGTGCTTTTCCTAATTGTGTTTGAAATTCATCAATAATTAAATTTAGAGATTTCATTGTTAATCCTAAAGTTTCTTTATAAAAATCGAAGAAATCAGAAGCTTCACCTGGCGCACCCATAATTACTACTTTTTCAATCGTATGTTCTTTATATTGATCTAAAAAATAGGTCGTGGCAAATCCTCCAATAGAATGACTAATTATAGATGAAATTTCTGAATTTAATTTTAAAAATGCATGAATCACTTTCGCATATAAAACCACATGAATCGATTTTCCTGATGACAAACCGTGTGCGGGCGCATCTAAGGCATAAACGGTGAAATCATTTTTAAGTAAATGTTCTATGTAATTTTTCCAACGAAAAGAATGACTCGACCAACCGTGAACTAGCAATATTTTTTTACTACCACTACCCCATTTATAGGTTTGAATTTTATAACCTTCCAAATCCAAAACTTCCGACATTCCTTTTTGTAGAAATTCCAATTGATGCGGTTTTACTTTTCGAGCAAACGGATTACAAAAAAGTAGAAAACCATCCTTTTTTAGCTTTTTTGGGTACACAAATGACAATAAATTGAAATAAAAACCCATTGATTTTTGCATTATTTTCTTAAAATTCATCTTTATTTATATTTTAAGATACCAATTGGTATCAAATTATTTAAATTTTTTTATAGTAATATATCGGAAACTATCCAGTTTTTTAAATGATTGACTACAATCTCAATATCGGAGTTGGAATTTTGTAATTTACTCATCATCACGCCTCCTTCAAGGGTTGAAATCATTATAGTTGCCACTAATTTTTCATTAACTAAAGCCCCGACTTGTTTATGTGTTTTTCCATTGATAATAATTCTTTCAACAGAATCACGAAAAACAGTTAAAGCTTGTTGTGCTTTTTGTTTCAATTCTAAGTTAGTATCGTCTACTTCAACAGCAACATTAAGCAAGGGACAACCGCCAATAATTAGTGGATTTGTAATGTAACTTTGAAACAAATTCAATACACAAAACAGCTTATCTCTTGTGTTATTTTGAGCCTTAATTTTCTCATTTAGCGCCACAAAAATAGCTTGCATCATTTTCTGAAAAGCTTCAATTTCTAAACATTCTTTACTCTCAAAATGCCTATAAATCGCACCCTTGGTTAAGCCCGTAGCATCAGTAATATCACTCAAAGACGTAGATTTATACCCTTTTGTATTAAAAAGGTTTGTCGCTTCTTTTAGCACTTTTGCTTTAGTTATTTCTGAGGATCGCATATGCAAAGATACCAATCGGTATCAAAATAACAAAAAAAAAGTAAAATTTCTTTTTACATTGTTTGAAAAAGCTAAATTTGCATATCAAAATTAACTTGACTTATTATGAAATCGCAACAATAAAATGTTTGTTTGCAAACTCAAATAAAAATAAGCGATACCATATATACCTTAAAAAAATAAACATATCATATATGAAAGATTTACTACATAAATTCGAAAATAAAGAACCAGAAATCGTTTTCAATTGGAAAGATCCAGAAACCGAAGCAGAAGGATGGACAGTTATTAATTCTTTACGTGGTGGTGCCGCTGGTGGTGGAACACGTATGAGAATAGGTTTAGATCAAAATGAAGTACTTTCTTTAGCGAAAACTATGGAAGTGAAATTTTCAGTATCTGGTCCTGCAATTGGTGGAGCTAAATCTGGAATTAATTTTGACCCAGCAGATCCTCGTAAAAAAGGAGTTTTAGAACGTTGGTACAAAGCCGTTTCTCCATTATTGAAAAATTATTATGGAACAGGTGGTGATTTAAATGTAGATGAAATTCACGAAGTAATTCCAATGACGGAAGAATGTGGTGTTTGGCATCCACAAGAAGGTGTTTTTAACGGACACTTCAAACCAACTGAAGCGGATAAAATTAATAGAATTGGACAATTACGTCAAGGAGTAATTAAAGTGATTGAAAACGGAGAATTCACTCCAGATTTATCTAAAAAATACACAGTAGCCGATATGATTACAGGTTACGGTGTTGCTGAAGCAGTGAAACATTTCTACGGAATTTATGGCGGAAGCGTTGTGGGCAAAAAAGCCATCGTACAAGGTTTTGGTAATGTAGGTTCAGCTGCAGCCTTTTATTTAGCTAAAATGGGTGCGAAAGTAGTTGGAATTATCGATAGAGATGGTGGTGTAATTAACGAAAACGGATTTACATTCGAAGAAATTACAGAATTATTCAGAAATAAAGATGGAAACAAATTGGTTTCTGACCAAATGATTCCTTTTACTGAGATCAATGATAAAATTTGGAAAATGGGTGCGCAAATTTTTGCTCCATGTGCCGCTTCAAGAATTGTTTCTAAAGACAATGTTGAGAATATGATCGCTTCTGGTTTAGAAGTTATTTCTTGTGGTGCGAATGTTCCATTTGCCGATAAAGAAATTTTCTACGGACCAATTATGGAAGAAACGGACAACAAAGTAAGTTTGATTCCAGATTTCATTTCTAACTGTGGAATGGCGAGAGTTTTCGCTTACTTCATGGAGAAAAAAGTTCAAATGACTGATGATGCTATCTTTAATGATGCTTCAGAAATTATTGGAAAAGCGATTCAAAAAACATTTGATGCCAATTCAAGTAAAACAAATATCAGTGCAAGAGCTTATGAAATTGCATTGAAACAATTGGTGTAAACACACACTACTATTTTTCTTAAAAAAAACTACGTTGGAACAATTTTTGACGTAGTTTTTTTGTTTCAACAATTTTTATTACATTTATTCGTTATTATAACATAAATTTATTGAATGAGAAAATCTATAAAAATATTAAAATACATTAATGATCACGGCTCAATGTTGCTACTTATATTTGCGATTTTAGCTATAATTTTATATTTTCTTGTTCGATATCTAAAAAAACAAGATTTCTCTGATTCTAGAAAATCACTTATCATAACTATTTATTCTTTTGGAAGTATTTTACTTCTATTGTTTTTCCTTCGTTTTTGGCCTCCTTATGGCAAAACCGAAATGCTTATTGCTCAAGGCGGTGGCGGAGGTGGAGTTGAACTTAATTTCGGAAATACCGATCGAGGCAAAGGTGATGATTATTTGAGCGAAACTTTAGAAGTCAATATGAAAGAAGTCGCTGCTCAACCTGTTGAATCTACTCCTGATGAAATTTTAACACAAGATAATGTTGGTGCAGATGTTCCTACTCCAGTTAAAACAAACGTTAAACCAAAAGATAAAAAACCTACTGTAACCAAGCCAGTGGAAACTCCAAAAATTCCAGTTAAGAAAACTAATAGTGCCTTATCAAATATGATTAAAGGTAATAAAAAAGGTGGTGACGGGAATAGTGGCACAAGTGGAAACCAAGGTTCAGCTAATGGAAGTACTAATTCTAACGGATACTACGGAAATGGTGGTTCTGGAGGTGGAACGGGTGGCGGAAACGGAACTGGAAACGGAACAGGTTCTGGAGCCGGAAGCGGTTCTGGATCAGGTGGTGGAAATGGAAGTGGTAATGGAAAAGGAAATCACAGTTTAGCTGGAAGACGCTTCGTATCCCAGCCACAAATTGATAATGACTGTAATCAAGCAGGTCGTGTAACAATTGAAGTTACAGTTGACCGTTCTGGGAATGTTATTTCTGCAGTAAACAGTAAAGGTTCAACTGCTGATGCTTGCTTAATTAATTTAGCAAGAAAATATGCTAAACAAACTAAATGGTCTGCTAGCGAAACTGCTGCTGAAAGACAAGTCGGCACAATCACTTATAACTTTTCATATTAAATTTAGTACCTAAATAAAAATTATGAAAAATATTTTAGTCCTTATTTTTATACTAAGTTCGATTTTTAGCTTTGCACAAAATTCTCAAGAAAACAAAAGCAATACTAAATTAACAGGACGTGGTGTACAATTTACACCAACAATTGACAACAATTGTAATTCAGTTGGAAAAGTAGTATTAGAAATAACTGTAGACAAATCTGGGAAAACTATTTCCGCTGTAAATTCAAAAGATTCAACGGCCGACAATTGTTTAATTGAACTAGCAATAAAATATGCCTTAAAAACGAAATGGAAACCAAGTGAAACAGCACCAGAAAAACAAGTTGGAACTATTACTTATAACTTTTCATATTAAATATTCGTAAATCTTACTTCGAACTTCGTAAATCATACTTCGTACTTTTTACTATATTTGCATCTCTTAAAAAACACTAAAAAATGCAACATATAATTGATCGTTTTATTGGATACGTAACTGTTGATACAGAATCAGATCCAGAATCAAACACTACACCAAGTACTGCTAAACAATGGGATTTAGCCAATAAATTAGTTGAAGAATTAAAACAAATTGGTTTAACAGACGCATCTATTGACGACAAATCATACGTGATGGCGACTTTACCGAGTAATTTAGATTACGAAGTACCAACTATCGGTTTTGTTTCTCACTTTGATACGACTCCAGATTTTACTGGAAAAGACGTAAAGCCACAAATTATAAAAAATTATGATGGTGGTGATATCATTTTAAATGCAGAAAAAAACATCATTCTTTCTCCTTCTTATTTTAAAGATTTGTTGTTGTACAAAGGTCAAACTTTAATTACAACTGATGGAACAACTTTATTAGGAGCTGACGACAAAGCGGGAATTACCGAAATTATGACTGCGATGGAATTTTTAGTTCAAAATCCTCAGATTAAACACGGAACATTAAAAGTTTGTTTTACACCTGATGAAGAAATTGGTCGTGGTGCCGATCATTTTGATGTAGAAAAATTTGGTGCAGATTGGGCTTATACAATGGATGGAAGTCAAATTGGAGAATTAGAATACGAAAATTTTAATGCCGCTGGTGTAAAAATCAGATTCAAAGGAAAAAGTGTACATCCTGGTTATGCGAAAGGAAAAATGATTAACTCTATGCTTTTAGCGAATAAGTTTATCAATAAATTACCAAAAGACGAAACTCCGGAAACGACTAAAAATTACGAAGGATTTTATCACGTGACGAATATTCAAGGAAGTATTGAAGACACTTTAGTACAATTGATTATTAGAGATCATAACCGTAAGAAATTCGAAAAACGTAAAGAATATATTGAAGAAGTTGTAGCGAAAATCAACAAAAAACATAAAAAACAATTTGGTGAAGATATTGCTGTTTTAGAAATAAAAGACCAATATTACAACATGCGCGAAAAGGTGGAACCTGTAATGCATATTGTAAAATTAGCAGAACAAGCGATGATAGAATTAAACATCAAGCCATTAATTAAACCTATTCGTGGAGGAACAGATGGTTCTCGTTTATCTTTTATGGGATTACCTTGTCCGAATATTTTTGCAGGTGGACATAACTTCCACGGAAAATACGAATATGTTCCTGTAGAAAGTATGCAAAAAGCTATTGAAGTAATTGTTAAGATTGCAGAATTAAATGCAATTCAGAATAAAAAATAAGAGAACTTCTTTAAAAATAAAAATCCCAAACTCACTACTGAATTTGGGATTTTTTATTACTTATAATTTAAAACTATTTCTTCTCATTTAATTTTAAACTCATTTCTGCAGAAATTGAACTTTTTTCAATTTTCAATTTACCAGACATGGTTTCCATTACGATTGTAGATTCCGCAATTTCAGAAACTTTACCATGAATTCCAGCAATAGTAATAATTTTATCGCCGGCTTTTAAATTCGATAAAAAAGTTTTCTCTAATTTGATTTTTTTGTTTTTTGGCATAATGATTAAGAAGTAAAACACTCCTAACATTAACACCAACTGAATAATTAAGGTTGGGTTCATTTATTTATTTTTTAGTTTTTATACTTGCTTTAATTTTAATATTTTCTACAATTTTTTCCGTGTTACAAGTAACCATAATGGTTTTAGTTACTTCACCTGATTTTCCGTTGGAATCGAATTTAACACTAATTGGCGCTGATTTACCTGGTTCAATTGCTTCTTTAGTAACTTCTGGAACTGTACAACCGCAAGAACCATGTGCGTCAACAATATATAAATTTTTATCGCCAACGTTTTTGATTAAAAAAGTAGTTTCTACAATTTCGCCTTGTTCAATTTCTCCAAAATCATGAATTTCTTTATCAAATTCAACTTTAGTTTTTGGCACTTTTGCGTTATCTTCTAAACTTGTTGTAGTTGTGATTTCCTCTGTTTTTTCAATTTCTTTTTTACAAGAAAAAGTCATTAACAATGAAGCAACTACGAAAATTCTAACTATTTTTTTCATCATAATTATTTTTACAATAATCCTCTACCAGATTTACTAAACTTTTCAGAAGCTTGAAAATCTTTCACCAAATTATCTAAAATTCCATTGATAAATATACTACTTTTTGGAGTAGAATATTCTTTAGCGATTTCTAAATATTCGTTTAAAGTTACTTTTACAGGAATAGAAGGGAATTTTAACAACTCACAAATGGCCATTTTAAGAATAATCGTATCTAATTCTGCAATACGTTCTTTATCCCAATTTGGTGTTTTGTTTTCAAATTCTTTAGCGAATTCTACTTCATTTAAAACTGTTTTTCTAAATAAATTTCTAACAAATTCTTTGTCGTCTAAATCTTTAAAAACTTGTGGTAATTCAATAGAATCTTCAAAACTTCTAATCGCTTTGATTTGTTTAGAAATTAAGGTGTTAATTACTGGAATATCATCTACCCAAGTGATTTTAAAATCTTCTAAATAATCGTATAATTTTTCGTTTGGCGCAATAATTTCATTAAAAACATCGTACATAAAGAAAATGTCTTTTTTGAATTCTGTTGTTTCGACAGCCATATATCTTTTATACAAATCAGATGCTTTAATAGCTTCTAATAGAAAGAGAATACAATCGTCGTTACGTTTCCAGTTGTCAATTTTTCTTTCTTCTAACTTATCATAAAAAGCCGCATGATTGGCTATAATTTTGAAAAAGCTATTATTTACAAACTTAAAATTAGGATTTTGTTCTTCTTTGGTAGCCAAATGTTTTTTAGAAGCAAGTTCTAAATAGGTTCTTTCTTTCAATTGTAATTCATCGAAAATAGAAAGCATTACTAAATACAAATCTTGAGAATTGTCTATACTTTGTAATAAAAATCTTTCTTCCTTATCTAATGAATCGGATTCGTGCTGATGCATCGCGTAAATGGTTTGCATCACTTTTACTCTATAATGTCTTCTGTTAAGCATGGCTAAGAACTTTAAAAAATTATCCCGAAACAATTTTTATAATTATTTCGGGACAAATTTACAATATTTTATTTTAAAGAATTATTTGTTTTGTAATTCTTTTTTTCTGTCATCAATTCTTTTTTGAGCAATATTTAATGCTGCTTGATGTGTTGTGATATTTTGAACATCCGATAATTTAAAAATATCCATTGCAGTGTTGTAAATATTTTCTGTTTTCTCCATTACCTGAGCAGATGTTAAACTTGCTAATTCTGAATATACATTAATTACTCCACCAGCATTAATTAAGAAATCAGGCGCATATAAAATACCTTTTTCTTTTAATAATTTACCGTGAATTACTTCATTTGCTAATTGATTATTAGCAGCTCCAGCAATAACTTTTGCTTGAATTTTACTAATAGTATCGTCATTGATAGTTGCTCCTAAAGCACAAGGTGCGTAAATATCTACATCTAAACTATATAAATCGTTTCCTGTAAAAATTTTAGCTCCGTATTTTGAACCAACTTCGTGTAATCTGTTTTCGTTGATATCAGAAATAGTTACGATAGCACCTTCGTTTGTTAAATGTTGCACTAACACTTCACCAACGTGACCAATACCTTGAACCAAAACTCTTTTTCCAGCTAAATTATCTACTCCAAATTTATGTTTTGCAGCGGCTTTCATACCCATAAAAACACCATAAGCAGTAATTGGAGAAGGATTTCCAGAACCACCTTTACTTTCAGAGATACCAGTAACATATTTTGTCACTTCTCTAACTGTATCCATGTCTTTCGTTTCCATTCCTACATCTTCAGCAGTAATATATTTTCCTGATAAAGAGTCTACGTATTCACCAAATTTTCTCATTAATTCAGGTGTTTTCTCTGTTTTGGCATCACCAATAATTACAGCTTTTCCACCACCTAAATTTAAACCTGAAATTGAAGATTTAAAAGACATCCCACGAGATAATCTTAATACATCATTTAAAGCTTCCCATTCGTTAGAATATTTCCACATTCTTGTTCCTCCTAATGCAGGTCCAAGAACTGTATTATGAATTCCGATTATTGCTTTTAAACCTGTATCTTTGTCATTACAGAACACAACTTGCTCGTGTCCATCGAAAGAAATTTGACCAAAAACAGGATCTACTTTGTGTAGTTCATTTGAATTTATAATATCTGTTGTCATGAGTATGTTTGATTTTTTATCAATAATAAGATACAAAAATATGTATAAATTATATATAATTCTTGTTTTTTATTTTATTTTTACGAATACAATAATTTAACATGTTACAAAATAAATGTTAAAAACCATAAATTAATTAACAAAAATCCAATTATTTTAAAATATATTACTTTAAATGAAAGAATTACAATATTTAAATAAATATTTCATAAAATACAAATACCGATTTCTATTTGGAATAATTATCACAATTGTTGCTCAAATATTTGCTTTATATACGCCAGAATTAGTCGGAAAATCAATTTCTTCCATTGAAGCATTTCTAAAATCAGGAAACAAAGACACTACTTTATTAAAAAAAGAGTTGTTTCAAAACATTGCTCTTATTTTCATTTGCACATTAATTGCTGGGTTTTTAACTTTCTTGATGCGTCAAACCTTAATTGTAATGTCTCGATTTGTAGAATTTGATTTAAAGAATGAAGTATTTAATCATTACCAAAATCTTTCTCAAAATTTTTATAAAAGAAACAGAACAGGAGATTTAATGAATCGAATTAGTGAAGATGTTGGAAAAGTGAGAATGTATGTTGGACCAGCCGTAATGTATACCATAAATACTGTGATTAGATTTGCTGCCATTATTATTAGTATGTCGGCAATCAATGTAAAATTGACCGTTTATTCTTTATTACCCTTACCTATTTTATCTTATAGTATTTTTGTATTAAGTAAACGTATCAATAAAAAAAGCACCGAATACCAACAAAACTTATCGACATTATCTTCTTTTACACAGGAATTTTTCTCTGGTATTAGAGTCATAAAAGCCTACGCATTAGAAAAAGACAGAAACAATCACTTCATCAAACTTTCTGAAATTAGTAAGCAAAAAAACTTATCACTAGCAAAAACACAAGCATTATTTGGACCATTAATGGTTTTATTAATAGGTTTAAGTTACTTAATTGTGATTTACGTCGGCGGTCAAATGTATGTTCGTGGCGAAATAAAAGACATTGGTGTAATTGCGAAATTCCTTTTATATATTGGAATGTTGGTTTGGCCAGTTGCTTCGTTTGGTTGGGTTTCTTCCTTGGTTCAAGAAGCAGAAGCCTCACAAAAACGAATTAACGAATTTTTATTAGAACAACCCGAAATTCAGAATGTCGGACATATTACAACCGAAATTGAAGGGAAAATAACTTTTGAAAATGTGTGTTATATTTATGACGACACCAATATTCAAGCTTTAGATAACATCAGTTTTACAATTAATAAAGGAGAAACAGTTGCAATAATGGGAAAAACAGGTTCTGGAAAATCAACCATATTATCTTTATTAACTCGAATTCACGATGTTACCGGAAATTCAAAAATTAAAATTGACGATCATAATTTAACCGAATACGATTTGTATCATTTACGAAATAGTATGAGTATTGTACCTCAAGATCCTTTTTTGTTTTCTGATTCTATAAAAAACAATATCAAATTCGGAAAAGAAGACGCAACTGATGAAGAAATCGTAACTGCAGCAAAAATGGCTGTAGTAGATGATAACATTCAATCGTTCACTAACAAATACGAAACCATTTTAGGAGAAAGAGGAATTACGTTATCCGGTGGACAAAAACAAAGAGTTTCCATTGCACGTGCCATCATAAAAGAAGCGCCAATTTTAATTCTAGACGATTGCTTAAGTGCAGTTGACACAGAAACAGAAGAAAAAATTGTAAATAACTTCAAAAGTATATTCAACAAGAAAACAACTATAATCGTAACACATCGTGCTTCTGCTGCAAAAAACGCAAACAAAATTATTGTGTTAGATTCGGGTAAAATAATTCAAGAAGGCCCTCATAATCAACTAGTAAATGAAGAAGGTTTTTATAAAAATTTATTCATTAAACAACTTTCTGAAAAAGAAAATGCCTAAAAAATTGTTTACTATTATTTTTTTTTAGATTTTTGAAACACCAAACCAACTAATAATTGAACGAAGGATTATGAATGACAAAGAATTATTAGAAAAAGACATTTTTTCTAAAGTATTAAGAGCAGGAAGAAGAACGTACTTCTTCGACGTTAGAGCAACAAAAGCTGACGATTACTACATTACCATTACAGAGAGTAAAAAGTTTACTGAAGAAGATGGTTCGTACCATTTCAAGAAACACAAAATTTATTTATACAAAGAAGATTTTGCTGCTTTCAATGAAATTTTAGGTGAAATGACAGAATATGTAATCAACCATAAAGGTGAAGAAGTAATTTCCGAAAGACATCAAAAAGACTTTAAAAAAGAATCTGATTATTCTGAAGCATTATATCAAGAAGAAGAAACTACTACAACTTCCTCAAACAGTTACACTGATATTAATTTCGACGATATTTAATATAAAAGCACTTTCAATTGAAAGTGCTTTTTTTTTCTATACTTCAATCTATAAGTAAATTCACTTAGTTATTATTCAACTAATCAATACTTGTTTCTTTCTTGGGCGTTCCCTCGTTTCATAAGTATTGTTTTAACAAGACGTTAAGTCTTACAACGAGGTCGTGTGTTCCGCTATATCTTTTATTTTGTTGCAAACGTTTGGTATCGAGATAGGTAAAACAGATTAGCAACAAAAAAAAAGGATGCCACTCCACCCACTAACGCATTGGTTTTCAGAAGATATTAACTGCTATAAACAAAAAAAAGTCCCATCGGGACTAGATATAAGTAAAAAAAAGGATGCC